>NZ_AP018335.1:0-192500 GCF_002370195.2 Ureibacillus thermosphaericus
AGAGCTTCATTCTTTTTTATTTGCAATGAAATGAACGATATTCCGTTTCGTTCGTGTGAGCAACAATCAATTCATCTGCGCTGATTAACGCAAACCGGCCAGCTTTGAAGTTTCCTTCTTGAGATAAATGATAATAAGTGCCATAGAAAACTTCTCATCGAGTTTCAACATTTTCTTGAAACTCCATAATTCCTCGGTTTGCTTTGTTTAGTTCTCCGTCAAATCGATATGCACGTGGATCGGATTCCGAACCGTATTCAGCAATTGTTGAAAAATCGATGCTACCTGTTAGATCAGCGATGTCTTGTGACTTTGGATCGGATGGAGTAAACGTTCCAATTCCTACACGTTTATCTTCTGAGAAGAAGATTCGCTCCACCATTACATCTTCAATGCGGCCACCATATTCTTGTTCCAAACGTAATTGATTTAATGGCGATAAACTTCCTTCAATACGTATACCCGTATTCTTTATAAAAATCTTCTCGCAAGTGATGAGGGATTAAATGCAGTGGATCTTCATGCATAGGACAACCCTTAATTGCATATACCGCTCCTTCATCGGTGCGGGAAATATTTTTTCCAATCCGCGTTTTTAACAAAGTAACAATTGTTGATTTACCACCGCTGACAGGGCCCATTAAAAGCAAAATCCGTTTTCGCACGTCAAGTCTTTTGGCTGCCGGATGGAAATATTCTTCCACTAAACGTTCAATTGCTGATTCTAATCCAAAGATTTCATTGCTAAAAACTTATAGATTTTTTGTCCATTTTTTTCCTCAATCCCTGCACTTTTTATCATATTGTAAACTCTGGAATGAGCAGTTTGTGCAACTTCTGGGCGTTTTTTCACTATTTCTAAATACTCAGCAAAGGTACCTTCCCACTTCAGCTTTTCTTCTTCTTCTCTGTACTCTTTCACTTTCTTTAAAATGTCGATAGCGCCTTCCCTCCATTCAGGGCTAATTTATAACATAGTATGATTACGTTTTGTTTATGATACCACTGATTTTTAATTTAGCTAGTTTTGGAAACGAACATAATGAGATAGAAAAAAGCTCTCCTAAGAGCACTACTGCTTTAGGAAAGCTTTTGAAGATTGTTCAATAATCATGTTATGTTGTTGCATTATAAATATGAATAAATTTTATTATCCGCCATAATAGAAACCTGTTTCTTTCATTGTTAGCGGATTCCTTCCTCACACCAGCATTAATCACTTCACCAACGTAAATATAGTGGTCACCTTTTTCAATCTTGTCCACCACTTTACATTCAAAAAGCTTAATGCATCTTTAAAGATTGGACACCCTGTTTCTTCAGTGTAAAATTCGTAACCCGCTAGTTTATTGCCTTCAGGTTGTAATGATTTAAAGAAAGCCGTTACCATATCTTTGACCCAGTTTCTAAAATATTTACACTAAATACCCCACTTTCAGCAATTTGTTTTTGAGAGCGTGTACCTTCTTTGGCAGCGATGGCAACGAGAGGAGGTTCAAAAGAAAGTTTGTGTTAAAAAGTTTCCTGCGAAGCCGTTAACTCCTGAGTCATCTTTCGTTCCAATAATATACAGTCCATATGTGATGCCTCTTAGCGCAGTTCTTTTTGCTTTTGGATCCATTCCAACCCCTCCTATGATCTTTTTTTCTAATTCAAATTATACAAACATTAGCAATATTTTTTCCACATTTCAGAACATATTTGTTCAGAATACTAATGAAACTAACTTCAATTTTTTAAAACAATAAAAGGAAATAAATAAGAAAAAGCCGTCTAGTTTTTAACTTTTCTAGACAGCCCACAAAAACTACTTTTTACTTTTTCTTATATATAAGATTCCTAATGTGTTTGGTCCGCAGTGAGTCGAAATGGTACATCCGGCGTTGTCTCAATAATCTCTTCAAATGATGCATATTGTTCAATTGCCTCTCTTACTTTTAGAACCGTTTCGGATGAAATAGGAATGAGTAATAAACACTCTTGAATAATCGATGTCATCATTATTTTCAAAACGGTCTTTACATAATTAACGATACAGCGATCGAAGTTCCCACGATATTTTTTTCCAACAATCATTTTACCATCTACAACTTCAATGGAAGGTTTAATTCTTAACAATGTAGCACCGAAAGCTTCAATTCCGGACAGCGTCCGCCTTTTCGTAAGTATTCAATCATCAATCACACATTTGCATCTACCTAGGAATAATCTCTTAAATGTTTTATGATTTCTTCTGGTTGTGCTTTTTTTGCCAAAAGTGCCGCTTCGTAGACAAACATGCCCACTTCCAGTAGAAAGGTTGCTTGAATCTACAACGAACACATTATCAAATTGTTCCGATGCAATTTGGGCATTTGATAGCAAGAGGAAAACCAGAACCTAAACTAATATGTATCACAGCATCGTAATGCGGTGATAGCTCCTTGAATAAATTTTCATCAAATACATTTACCGCAGCCGTTTTACAAGTTTTTCCTTCTTCACTTACATAACGAAAGATATCTTTTGGCGTAATATCAATTCCATCGCGAAAATCTTCCTCGTTAATTAACACATGTAATGGCATTAATGAAATATCTAACTGCTCAATAATTTCAGGAGATAAATCGCAAGTGCTATCGGCTGTTATTTTAATCATACGGCTCACCTCTATTTTCATAATCCCAACAAAATTTCTTCAATTATAACATAATTCTATATTAGAAAAAAATCATTGAGAAATGATCATCGACATTCCACTGAACTCTTATTTGTTCTTTATCTGTTCAAAAAGTTTTGAAATATCTTTGAACTACTTTCTAATGCCTTTTATTTTATGTTTTTTGGAAGTACAATCTTAATAAAGAAATGAAAAGCTTTAGCTGATGAATGACTCAACTATCCCGCTTAGTTGCTCATGTTTTTTAAACATGTTCAAAATATTCACAACCCCTTTCTTATCTATAAGGTGCGAGAATAACCCGCATCTCTTTTTTTCTAGCTTTTATAACCCTTAATAAGAATTCCTTTTGCCAAATAATTTGATAAACTAAATGAAATGATTTCGTTTGTAAGTTAATGAAAGAGGGATGGTTGTGAGTATAAAGAAGGTATCAATTATCGGTTTAGGTGCATTAGGCATTATGTATGGTCAACATTTTTCTCAAAAACTTCCGAAAGAAAATGTACGAATCATAGCCGATAAAAAACGTATTGAAAAATATCAAACTGAAGGGGTATTTTGCAACGGAGAACGATGTGAATTCCACTTTGTAACACCTGATGATGTAGAACCTGCAGATTTACTTATTTTTACTGTTAACGGTTTAGAAGAAGCCATTCAATCTGTTAAGCACCAGGTGAACATACGATATAATCATTTCGGCATTAAATGGCATCATCAGCAAGAAATGATTGGACAAGTTTACGGCTTTGAAAAGGTACTTTATTGTGTCGCTCAAGGAATGGATGCAGTAAAAATTGATAACAAATTAACATTTGAACATAAAGGAATGCTCGTCTTTGGTGATAGAAAACCAGGAATCCTTAGTGAAAAAACAAAAAGATTAAGCGAATTTTTCAAATCTGTTGAACTTCCACATCAAGTGGATACAAACATGCCCCATCGAATTTGGGGCAAATTCATGCTAAACGTTGGAGTCAATCAAACGGTTGCCGTTTACAATAGCAATTATGGGGAAGTACAAAATGAAGGTGAAGCAAGAAATACGATGATTGCTGCTATGCGAGAAGTTATTGCTATTTCAGATAAAGCTGGTGTTCCATTGACAGAAGATGATTTAAATTACTGGCTTGATGTATTAGATACTCTCAGTCCAGAAGGAAAACCATCAATGGCACAAGATGTCGATGCAAAACGACTAAGCGAAGTTGAATTGTTTGCTGGAACTGTATTAAAACTTGGCAAAAAGTACGGAATTGATACACCGGTAAATAAAATGCTGTATGAAAAGATTAAAGAAATTGAATCTGAATACGTTTATTGATTAGAAATATTCGTGTTATAAGAGAGAGGACTGTGCAAAAGTTGATGACAGTCCTCTCTTTATCATTTCTCATTTGAAATAAGGCTTAGCTATAACATTTTCGATTCATGGAAACTGATAATAGCCAAAATCAATCACTTAATAGTCAAACTAAAATGGATAATAGTCAAATGTGCGAACTTAATTGCCAATCGTTTTAATTTCGATTTAGGGAAAACCGATAATAGCCAAAATCGATCACTTAATAGTCAAACTAAAATGGATAATAGTCAAATGTGCGAACTTAATTGCCAATCGTTTTAATTTCGATTTAGGGAAAACCGATAATAGCCAAAATCGATCACTTAATAGTCAAACTAAAATGGATAATAGTCAAATGTGCGACCTTAATTGCCAATCGATTAAATTTCGATTCGGGAAAGACCGATAATAGCCAAAATCGATCACTTAATAGTCAAACTAAATTGGATTATAGTCAAATGTGCGAACTTAATTGCCAATCGATTAAATTTCGATTCGGGAAAGACCGATAATAGCCAAAATCGATCACTTAATAGTCAAACTAAAATGGATAATAGTCAAATGTGCGAACTTAATTGCCAATCGTTTCAATTTCGATTCGGGAAAGACCGATAATAGCCAAAATCGATCACTTTATAGTCAAGCTAAAAAGATAATAGTCAAAGTTTGCAAAATAATAGCCAATATCGATAGTTATTACTAGACTATGATTTGCCCATTACCTTCCGCTTCCCATTTCGCTACTTCTTCACGTACAATTGGTGCAACTTCTTTCCCTAACAATTCGATGCATCTCATCACATCTTCATGAGCCATTGAACCAACTGGGCAGTGGAGCATAAAGCGAGTAACTCCAACATTTTTACGCAAGAAAATAATTTTATCTGCTACCGTTTTTACATCGCCACAGTACAATGCTCCTTCTAAACTTCTAGCATAATCAAATGTCGCTTGCGTATATGGTCCCCATCCTCGTTCTCTACCTAAAACATTCATTGCGTATTGGGTTGGAGGGAAGAACTTTTCAACCGCCTCTTCTGTCGTTTCCGCAACAAATCCATGGGAGTGAGATGCTACTTTTAGTTTGGAAATATCATGTCCTGCTTCTTTTGCTGCACGATAATATAACTTCACTAAAGGAGCAAATTGTAATGGACTGCCGCCGATAATCGCTAAACATAAAGGTAAGCCTAACGCACCTGCTCGAGCTACCGATTGAGGCGTTCCACCACTAGCAATCCAAATCGGAACTTCATTTTCTGGTCTTGGGTATACTCCTCGACCATTAATACTTGGACGATGTTTACCGTTCCAATGAATGATTTCTTGTTTCTGTATTTGTAGTAATAAATCTAACTTTTCCTCGAATAATTCATCATAATCCTGTAAGTCATAACCAAATAACGGAAAAGATTCTATGAAAGAACCCCGGCCTGCCATAATTTCTGCACGCCCGTTCGAAATTGCATCCAATGTAGCAAATTGCTGATACACTCTCACTGGATCATCTGAAGATAATACAGTTACTGCGCTCGTTAATTTAATATTTTTTGTTTTCGTTGTGGCCGCAGCAAGCAATACAGCAGGTGATGAACAAGCATAATCTTTTCGATGATGCTCACCTACTCCATAAACATCTAATCCCACTTCATCAGCTAGTTGAATTTCTTCTACAACTTCTCGAAGTCGCTCCGCATGACTTATCACTTTTCCCGTTCTTACATCTGGCGTCGTTTCTACAAATGTCGTTAACCCTATTTCCATCCTCATTCCCTCCACATACAAAACATATTATCTCGAAATTGAAATATTTTTCTTTGTAATCATACACAAATATTAGGATGATTATCAAATATTCTGTTTTTAATTCTCATCCTTTTTTAGAATATATTCAGCTCCAAAAGTTAAAAAATAATATAAAAAACAAGGAATGAATGTAGATGAAAGAAAGAAAAATTTGAAAGCAAAGTAATTGAATTTTTAATGATTTTGATGTTCAGTTTTGGTATTGTTATCACATTATTCAGTTTGATTTCTATTGAACTAAATGTATATGATATTAAATTGTATTTCATGATTTTCATTACTTTGGTGATATTCTACAAGCCTTTTAGAACTTCAAGTTTTCGTTTTATTTTTTATTTAATTAATCGTACATTGCATTTAATAAAAACCGTTCACACTGACAACGATCTTTTACAGAAAGAACTTATACAATTGAATAATTTGCTAGAAACGGAGTACATCCATCTATTAAAAAAACTTTTTGAAAAACATCGTTACGTAGCACTTATTACAAAGGACATTGAAACTTTCAATGTGGATCTTATTTTATGGAAAGGTACGAGAAAATATATAATACAGATTATAAAAGGGGCAAATGCAGTTGACATCCGAAAGGTTCAACAAGTTGCTGTCAATATAAAAACATACAGTGCAGATGGCGCAATGATTATTACAAATCAATCTTTTACACCATCTGCCAAAAAGTTTTCTTCCTTAAACCATATACTTTTAATTGATCACGATGAATTAATAAATATGATGCAGGATGAAAATAAAAAGTTCGTTTTCCAAACCGCATTATATTTATCACAACATAAATAATAATAAGAATTCGCTAGCTAAATTGAAAGGAGCTAGCGAATTTTGCATTCATAAAAAATATTTCAATCATCTACTTCTAATGTTCTTTTTTTACTCGATTCATTAAATACTCAACAAACACTTCATCACGTACTAGATAGGCTTCATACATCCTCTTTAAATATTTTTCTGCTTCTTCAAAACTTGCAAAAGTTGTTTCTATTAATTGTTCTGGATTTTTCAATCATCCAAACGCCATCTTTTTGTAATATAAAATAATTGTTATCATCGGCATCAGCATACATCGTACCAAAAGAAGATTCCTTTACATTATACCGATTATATTTCGCATCTTGAGGCATTGGATCAAGCTGAAAAGTATTTTGTACAAATATTTGATATGTTTCCTCTGTTAAGTTACAAACCGCTGCCTTTTGATGTCCTCCTCCGCCATACACTGCTGCGATTTCCGAAACATCCACATGGTCATGAATAGTGCGGAAAGAAATTTTTTTACTTCCCATATTCAATATAGCGATATAGTCAAGATGAGGATGTTCTTTACTTAATTCGTTTCCTAATTCTGAATGATAAGATTCTGCATATACAACTCCAGCAAAATACTCATCATTTTTTATTTGCACTACCTCTCTTTTTTTGCGACGAATATATCGTTCTATCCGATCTTCTTAATTCATCAAAATCGAAGTGTTCAGAAGAAGTTAGTCTGTCAATCATCGTTTCTTCAAATTCATCGATGGACACTAAGAAAAACAATGAATTTAAGAAATGGGCTTTATCATTATCGTTTTTCCCACTCCCAAGTATCATATTGTCTTACGTGCTCCACAAATTCATCAATTGCCTCTGTTGGCTTTAATAACTCGTTTGCAACTAAAAACTGATAAAATAATGAAGTTGCACTTTCTAGCTTCCCTTCCTCATTTTCGACTAATACCGTTCCCCAATCATATTCATTAAAATGCAACGCTGTTTTATGATGATCAATAAGTTGAATATTTTTATATTGTTTAAAATGTGCATTTAATCTTGTGTCATTTTCTTCACTAGGTGATAAATCTGTAATAAATAAAAAAGTATCAGGCAAATCATTTTCTAAAAAGTATTCAATTTCCCGTTCAAGTGAAGCAATTGAATTATATCCTACTTTTACATCTTGTCCAAAGGCAAGTTTCGCTGAAATGCCACATCCAACCCCATCTAAATCATTGTGGGACAGCAATTTATATATTCTATTTCACCAGTAGTATGGATGCTTTTTATAAAAACAACAGCAATATTATTGCAAAGAAGTTAGAATTCCTTTTAAATTTTCAATTTAACAAAATTTTCGATTGAAAATTTAAAATTTTTCTGCATATTGTACAAAATTCAATCATAAATGATATTTAAATACTTAATTGTTATTGCTTTTCCAAATAAAAGGAGCTACAATTATATACAATTATCCATCGACTTATTTCAATATTGCTTTGAAGTAAGGATAGAGGTGCAAAAACCAAGAGTACACAGTTTGAGGATAATGAGGTCCAATGATAATTGTGGAAAGGGGGATTTGCCGAAGTCCCTAGAAACTCATTTTTCTAGGGGCTGGTTCTGCATTGAATAAGTGTAGGACTGTCATATAGGAAACTATATGGAGGGCTATCTTACGCAAAAAATCTTCCTTTTTGCAACAACGAGGCTCTTCGTTGTTGCTTTTTGCGTTTATAAAGAAATTGCCCTTCTCCATTAAATAACATTGAAAAGGATGTGGAGAAGAATGAATTTCGGAAGAGTATTAACAGCAATGGTAACGCCATTTGACAAAAATGGTGACGTAGATTTTGAGGCTACGGAAATTCTAATTCAACATTTAATTGAAAACGGCACAGACGGATTAGTGGTATGTGGTACAACTGGAGAATCTCCTACTTTAACAGATGAAGAAAAAGTAGAACTGTTTAAATTTACTGTGAAGACTGTAAATGGTAGAGTTCCTGTAATTGCAGGTACGGGCTCTTATAATACGAGAGCTTCCATTGAACTTACTAAAAAAGCAGAAGATGCCGGGGTGGATGGCATCATGCTTGTAACTCCATACTACAATAAACCAAACCAAGAAGGAATGTATGAACACTTTAAAGCAATTGCACAAAATACAAAACTGCCAATTGTACTCTATAACATTCCTGGCCGTAGTGTCGTCAATTTATCCGTTGATACGGTAGTTCGTCTTGCGAAAATACCGAATATTGTTGCAATTAAAGAGGCAAGTGGAAATTTAGATGCAATGGCACAAATTATCGAAAACACGCCAAATCATTTCTCACTATATAGCGGGGATGATAGCTTAACATTACCAACATTAGCAATTGGTGGTACAGGAGTAATTTCCGTTGCTTCTCATATTATCGGCAATGAAATGCAATCTATGATTAAAAATTTCTTCATTGGAAATATTCAAGAAGCTGCAAAAGAACATCGAAACCTGTTACCAATTATGAAAGCGATGTTCATTGCACCAAATCCTGCTCCTGTTAAGGCAGCATTAAATATGAAAGGCATAACAGTTGGTGGTGTTCGTCTTCCACTAGTGCCATTAAACGAAGAGCAACAAAAAATGCTAGATTATTTATTAAGAAATACACAATTACAATTGATTTCATAAATATTCTCCTGCCATGAAAATGGCAGGTTTTTATTTTGATAAATAATACTTGGTGGAAAAGTAAATAAAATATTCGATAGGAAAATGAATAGTGATATAATAGCATTTGTGAATTTTAGGCATTTAACTAAATTCATAAGTGCTTATTTTTTTATCTTCAATATGTCACAATTCAACTTTGTTGGAGGATATGATTTTGCTCAATTTACTATTAGCCATTTTAATATTTATCATCACGCTCATACTCGTAATTCGCCAACCAAAAAATATCAATATCGGTTGGTCAGCCTGCTGTGGCGCAATAGTTGCATTGATTGTTGGAGTAGTGGATATTAATGACGTCTTTGAAGTTGTTAACATTACTTGGAATGCGACATTATTATTTATTGCGATTATAATCATTTCCTTAATATTGGATCAAATTGGTTTATTTGAATGGTCTGCACTGCACATGGCTCGCATAGCAAAAGGGAACGGTATTAGAATGTTCATTTACGTTACAGTTCTTGGAGCTTTTGTTTCAGCCTTCTTTTCAAATGATGGTGCAGCATTAATTTTGACCCCTATTGTTCTTGCAATGGTTCGAAATTTAAATTTTAATGAGAAAATGATTTTCCCTTTTATTATGGCTAGTGGTTTTATAGCTGACACTACTTCCCTCCCTTTTTTAATAAGTAACTTAGTAAACGTAATCGCAGCAGATTTTTTTGGAATCAGCTTTATGGAATACTCTTTACGAATGATTATTCCTAATTTCTTTTCATTAATAGCAACCATTATCGTTCTATTTTTATACTTCCAGAAATCTATTCCATCAAAGTATGATGTAATGATGCTAAAAAATCCACGGGAAGTCATACGGGATGAAAAGATGTTTAAATTAGCGTGGCCGGTAATGGCAATTTTATTAACCGGTTATTTTTCAGCTGAATGGATTCATGTACCCGTTAGTATTATTGGTTGGATTATGGCGATATTCTTATTGGCGATGGCTCGAAAAAGTTCAGCAGTCAATACAAAAGCCGTAATAAAAGGAGCGCCATGGAATATTGTATTTTTCTCCATCGGTATGTATTTAGTCGTTTATGGATTAGGAAATGCAGGTTTCACGAAAGGACTAGCCTATGTTATTGAATGGACAGTGCAAGGAGGATTATTCACTACTACGATTGGAATGGGGTATATTGCAGCCTTCTTATCTTCAGTTATGAATAACTTACCTACAATTATGATTGACTCATTAGCAATAGCGGAAACTTCCACGTCAGGTGTAATTCGCGATTCTTTAATTTATGCCAATGTAATCGGCTCAGATTTAGGTCCCAAAATTACACCAATTGGTTCACTTGCTACGCTTGTGTGGCTACATGTACTCTCAAACAAGGGGATTAAAATTTCTTGGGGAGCTTATTTTAAAATGGGGATTATCCTGACACTTCCAATACTATTCTTCACATTAGTTGGTTTATATTTGACGTTATTATTATTTTGATTCTTTATTTTTATATGAGTAAAATTTAATTATAATGGTTACAATAATAACACACCTAAGAACATTTGAACTTAGGTGTGTTTATTATTGCCAATTATTCTGAGTTTCCTTTCAATTGTTGTTGAGCCATTTGCACAAGACGTTTCGTAATTTCTCCACCAACTGAACCATTAGCTCGGGAAGAAGTATCTGGTGAAAGGTTTACGCCAAACTCTTGTGCAATCTCATATTTCATTTGATTCAATGCAGCTTCTGCCCCTGGGAATACTAGTTTGTTAGAACTACGATTTGTCATGTTGTTCACCTCCTTGTGCCATTAGAATGCTCAAGCTATAGCTTTTAATACTTTAGAAATGTAGGGAACATTGAGATTCACTGGAAAAAACAGATTATTTAAGTTGTAACAATATTACAATAGCGTCATATATTCTAATTTTTTCCTCCTAATCAGTATGTTAATATGTTAGTTAGTTAACGTTAACTTTAGGAGGAGCAATTCATGTATAAAATACGAGGGCATCATCTATTTTGCCTTGTTGGTTTTAGAGGTATGGGATATTCTAAAGAATTTGCGGAAAATATGAAGCGCATCCACCAAGAACTTAGGAAAAACCCCAAGACTTTAATTCACATCATCGAGGGCATCGATCAAATTTGTGAAAAATACCCAAACTGCGGAAAATATCATTGTCAAGATGAAAACATCTACATAAGAGATAAACAAATTTTGGAAAAGTTAGGGATACAGATTGGTCAAACTCTCACTTGGGAAGAAATTGAGTCTCGCATTCAAAAATTCGCAACTCCTGAAGATATAGATATTCTTTGTGAAAGTTGTACATGGCGTTCCTATGGTGTATGTAAAGCAGGCATCCAAAGAATCTTAAATGGCGAAGGTTTATGGGAAGTAAATAAATAACCATTTATAAAAATCTCCTGGTGAGGAGATTTTTTATTTTATCTAAATATAAATACTATTTACATTTTTCCGAAATAACAAATTTCTTTGGATTTTAAAAATTCGTGCTAAACTATATCTATCTTAAATGTCCTTTTCGTGTAAACATTTGTATTTGTAAGCAAGATTTTAATCTTTGGAGGTTTTTATGAAAAAACTATTTCATACATGGAGTCAAATTAGCTTAGTCAAACGAATTTTAATCGGTTTAATTTTAGGTATTCTTCTAGCTATTACAATACCTGATACTTTCAGTTGGGTATCCATTTTCGGAAACTTGTTTGTCGGTGCATTAAAAGCCGTGGCACCAGTACTTGTATTGGTATTGGTTATTCAAGCGATTGCAAACCATCGAAGCGGAACAAAAACCAATATGAAATTGATTTTAATTCTTTATGCTATCGGTACTTTTTCCGCTGGTGCAATCGGTGTCATTGCCAGCTTCATTTTCCCAACGACACTGACATTAAAAATGAGTGCTGAAGATGTGTCTCCTCCAGAAGGTATTGCAGAAGTTTTTGAAACGTTGCTTTTTAATGTTGTTAGTAATCCGGTAAATGCTCTTATGAATGCAAATTACATTGGCATATTGGCTTGGGCCGTTCTTCTAGGAATTGCGCTTAAGAAAGCAGCAGATTCAACAAAAACCATGATTGACAATCTTTCAGAAGCAATTTCAACAATTGTGAAATGGGTAATTGAATTTGCACCTATTGGTATTATGGGGCTTGTCTTTGATGCGATAGCAACAAATGGTCTTTCCACATTAGTTGAATACGGAAAATTGCTAATTGTTCTTCTTGGCTGTATGTTCTTTGTTGCATTAGTTATAAACCCGCTCATCACATTTATTTTTACAAAGCAAAATCCATATCCGCTTGTATGGATGACATTAAAAGAAAGTGCAATTTTTGCGTTCTTTACACGTAGTTCTGCTGCAAACATTCCGGTCAATTTGGCATTATGTGAAAAATTAGGTTTAAATAAAGATACTTATTCTGTATCTATTCCATTAGGTGCCACAATTAATATGGCGGGAGCTGCAATTACAATCTCTGTATTAACGCTTGCAGCAAGCCATACACTAGGAATTGAAGTAGATGTAATGACCGCTATCATATTAGTAGTACTTTCTGCACTTTCTGCTGCAGGAGCTTCTGGTGTCGCTGGAGGATCATTGCTTTTAATTCCTGTCGCTTGTAGTCTTTTTGGAATTTCCAATGATATTGCTATGCAAGTTGTAGCTGTTGGATTCATTATTGGCGTATTACAAGATTCTTGTGAAACTGCATTAAATTCATCATCCGACGTATTATTTACAGCAACAGCTGAATGGGCAAAAGAGCGTAAATCAAATTAATAATAGAATATGTATAAATTATTAAGGCACTGCTCTCATTTCTTATTACAGAGCAGTGCCTTTAATCAAATTCGTCTATATCACCATATAATTCAACATGTTTTTCCAATTCCTAAGTTGCCTCCCTAAGTAATCTTTTATTATTTTCCAATATCTTAATGACTTGTTGAAGGATTTTTTCTTCTACCATAGGGGTCGAATTAATTTCCTTCCTTATGATTTTGTTTAATTCTAAAATGGTACTAACTTCGAGACGATGCTTTTCAGCTAACTGAAATGCCCGCTCTAACTGACCGGTTATCATCAGCATTCCTCCTATTTTCCTTTTAATTATATTTTATGATGTTTTTTTATTTTTTTCACCTGTAATTAAAAGAATTTTCTTTAATATGAATAAATTATATCAAATTTGTTATAACCATTTAACTCCATTTTCCTAAATAGTTACAGAAAATCTGAATACATCTCATAAATTGCAAGAAAATTGAATATAGAAATAGAGTAAACTCGTTTAATAAAGGGGTGTCCTTACTTTGTATCGAAAACTAATTGGAATTACATTAACCCCATTGCTCTTCTTTGGTGCTCACTCAATTGGTGGAGGTGCAGCAGCCCATGCAAATGAAGAAATTATCCCTGGAGCACATTCTGTAAAAGTTACTTATTTTGATGGACAAGATGATCGTTGGCTCACAACATTGAATCCTGAACAACTTGAAAAAGCTAACCTTTATGGCAACAATATGATAGCTCCCATTTATTGGGGTGACCCAGAAAAGGAAACAGGTTGGTTCCAAATGTATAAACCTGCAAAAATAACAGGCACTCAAGTAACCGGTGCATTTGATGATGCACAATTTGTCATTCGAGTACCTGACCAGTGGAATGGCAAATTAGTCGTTTCAGGCATTCCAGCCACAAGAAATGAAACCTCAACAGATCTTTTATTTAGCGATTTTGTTCTTGAAAAAGGGTATGCTTTTGCAGCGATTGATAAAGGAACTCAAGGCACTGAAGTCGAAGGTGATCCATTGGCAAAAGTGAAAAATGCTTTAGTTGATGAAGATGATTCTGTTCGAGAATGGCATCTTCGTTTTAGACAAATTACTAAAGCTTCACATCAATATTTGATAAACAATTTTAGCGACCGACTTATTAACCCGAATGATGCTTCAAATCCTGCAAGCAAATTAATTCAGCCAGATCATAAAGTGCCGACATATGCCATTGGAATCTCAAATGGAGGTTATGTTGTTCGTTTCGCATTGGAAAATGATAACCCTGAAAAAACCGGAGAACCGCGACTTTTCGATGGCGGTGTAGACTGGGAAGGTGTTCTTTGGACAGAAAAAGCCCCTAATCTCATAAGTTCGTTAGTTTCTGTTGTCAACCATGCAGAAGAAGCCCTTTATGGTAGCGGAAAAGCAAAGGAACAAGCAATAAAAGAATTATATAAAGCAGGCGTTCCAAAAGGATCTGAAAAATTATGGGTTTATCATGACCAAATATATTGGTTTGTCACCTTAAACATTTATCGTGACCATTTTGATCCAACTGCACCTAATCGGATAGAATGGCCAAATTACTTAAGATTTGACGAAAACGGCTTACGTGATCGATCCTTTGACCATATTTTCAAAAACTATCAGTACAATCAAAGACGAAAATTAATCAAAGATAATATAAAAGAAATCGAAAATACAGGTAAGATTGAAGTCCCGTTAATCAGTATTACAGGATCATTAGATACGCTTATATTCCGAGAAATTCATGCAAAAGGATATGAAAAATTAGTGAAACGAGCGAAAAGAGAACATTTACATCGATTATATATTATAGAAAATGGTAATCATGTAGATGGACTCGTTTGGAATCCAGCAACAGATCCAGACAAAGAACTTCAACCATTGTTGCCGTATGCACATCAAGCATTTAATTTGTTGGTGGATTGGGTAGAACAAAATATCCAACCACCAGAAAGCAAGACGATTCCTGCTCCTCTTCATAATGAAAAAGTTATCGATATCAAAACAGGTAATGAAATTGAACCGTGCATAAAATAAGAGACCCAAATGATTGGGTCTTTTTTGTACTATTGGAAAAGCACATTTATGTCCTAATAGTGAATAAACTGTACTAATTCAATAACAACTTAAGAAAGGTAAGATCTCTATGGAGAGCGATCGAATAACAGACGGAACCTTTCAAAATTTGAGTCAAAAGAACATGACTTTCGAGCAAGTTTTCGACGCAATTGTACAGTTTATGAGAAAAGAACCAACCGGTAATTTTGTTTTAATGTTTGGAACAGATTCACAAGTATTTAGTAAAGAAACAAAATTTATTACCGGAATTGTCATTCAGCAAAAAGGAAAGGGCGTTTGGGCATGTTTTCGAAAAGTCATTGTCCCAAGGAGAATGACAAACTTACATGAACGTATTTCTTACGAAACCTCTTTAACCGAAGAAGTCGTTTCTTTATTTACAGAAGAAAAAATAGAGCAGTTGATAAATATCGTATTACCTTATGTATATAAAGGAGCTAGCTTCACCATTGAAGGACATATCGATATTGGAAGCGGAAATCGAAACAAAACAAGCGTCTTTGTCAATGAAATGATTGCGAGAATGAACTCCCTTGGAATTGAAGCAAAGATTAAACCAGACTCCTTTGTTGCAAGCACCTATGCGAATCGTTTTACAAAGAAATAACCATACAATGTATTCCTTGAATCATTCTATTATGAATATGATAAAATTGGAAAAAACACATGTGGAGGAATAGATATGCTACAAAATTTCCATGAGTTATTAAAAAAATATGCCAAACTTTTAGTGGCAAAAGGAATCAATGTACAACCGGGCGATTGGGTTAAAATGTCCATTTCCGTTGACCAAGCACAACTTGCACGTCTCATCACCGAAGAAGCATACGCACTAGGTGCAGAAAAAGTGATTGTTAAATGGACCGATGATGAAATCACAAAATTACATTATATTCATCAACCAACAAATGTTTTAACGGATATTCCTCCATATGAAATTGAGGAATCCGAAGACCATGTGTTAAATAAGCGCGTTTCAAGACTTTCCATTCTTTCCAGTGACCCAAGCTTGCTTGACGCAGCAGATCCTGCCAAAGTGGCTGCATTCCAAAAAGCTGCTAGTCAAGCCTTCCAAGTTCAACGAAAAGCAACACAAAATAACGATTTGAAATGGACCGTTGCAGCAGCAGCTGGCAGCGCTTGGGCAAATAAAATGTTCCCTCACTTAGAAACTACTGAAGCACAAGTCGATGCTTTATGGAATCAAATTTTTAAAACTTGCCGGGTATATGAGGACGATCCAATTGCTGCATGGGACAAACATATAAGTTTATTAAATGAAAAAGCAACAAAATTAAATGAATACCAATTTGAAGCCCTGCATTTCAAGGCGCCAGGAACTGATTTTAAATTAGGGTTGCCAAAAAATCACATCTGGACAAGTGCAGAAAGTTATAATCCAAAAGGTGAGCAATTTATTGCCAACATGCCAACGGAAGAACTTTTCACAGCACCCGATACTCGCCGCATGGACGGAGTCGTTCGCAGCACGAAACCTTTAAGTTATGCAGGACAATTAATTGAAGGCATTGTAGCTTATTTTAAAGACGGAAAGATTGTGGATATTTCCGCAGAAAAAGGCGATGAAGTTATTAAAAAACTTGTATTTGAAAATGAAGGAGCTACCGGCTTGGGAGAAGTTGCACTTGTACCTGATCCTTCTCCAATTTCCCAATCGGGCGTAACATTCTTCAATACATTATTTGATGAAAATGCTTCAAATCACATCGCGATTGGTTCCGCCTACCCCTCTACAATAGAAGGTGGTACAAAAATGAGCGAAGAAGAATTGCGTGCCCAAGGTTTAAATATTTCAAACGTTCATGTGGACTTTATGATTGGTTCTGCAGAAATGGATATTGATGGAATAACACGAGATGGCTCCATCGTTCCTATTTTCCGCAAAGGCGATTGGGCATTCTAATACAAAAAATGAGACAGGGGAATTTGGGTTTACTCAAGTTCTCCTTTTATTTACTCCATACAATATCCATAGATTTAACTCATTATTCTTGAAATCACCTTTTTGTCAGTATATTGTTTTTATAATGCTTTTCACATTAATTTTGAATACATAGTGGAGGAAATTTAATGCAGCATTTAATCGATATTGGAGTTAATCTATTAGATAAACAATTCCAAAATGATCGAAGTGAAGTTATTGAACGTGCACTTCAAAATGGAGTAGTTCAAATGATTGTTACTGGCACTAGTTTAAGGAACAGTAAACAGGGTTTAGAAATTGCAAAAGAATATCCAAATGTGTTGTTTTCAACTGCCGGTATTCACCCCCACGATGCCAAAAATTTTACTAATAACACAATCGATGAGTTGGAACAATTAGCACAGTATGATGAAGTCGTTGCCATTGGTGAATGCGGTCTAGATTTCAATCGAATGTTTTCTCCCCAAGATATTCAAGAAGAGTGTTTTGAAGCCCATCTACATTTAGCAAGAAAACTTTCGATGCCTCTCTTTTTGCACGAACGTGATGCTCACAATCGTTTTTGCGAAATTTTTGCAAACTTTATGGATATGACCGAAAAATCGGTGGTCCATTGTTTTACAGGGAATAAAGAGCAAGTGAAAAAATACGTATCGATGGGATTCTATATAGGAATCACCGGCTGGATTTGTGATGAGCGCAGAGGGCAAGCCTTGCAAGATGCAGTAAAATACATACCACTTGACCGATTATTAATCGAAACAGACGCACCTTACCTTCTTCCTAGGAATATGGAAAATAGACCAAAAAATCGGCGAAATGAACCTTCCTTCTTGCCTCATATCGTAAATGAAATCGCTAAATTTATGGGCGTCAAACCGGAAGTGGTTGCGAAACATGCAACAGAGAATACACGTAAACTTTTCAATTTACCGGAACCTTCATTGGATATTTAGCAAATTCAAATTGATTTAACAAACATGATTGGAATAATCAGTATAATAAGCATCTGTTTTTTAACAAATTAATGAAGATAATCGAGTAGGAGGGAGCGATTAACTCCCGTCCTCTCACACCACCGTACGTACGGTTCCGTATACGGCGGTTCAATTAAGATGATTGACGCAAGTCTTTATAACTTCCGTGAATAGCTGTTCTCTTTATGCCAGTGGTCACTCCACCCTCCAAGAGGTCTCCCACGGGATTCACCGCTTCCTTCCTCAAGTGAGGTACTACGTTTTCTGTGTTCATCATGACTCACTGAATGCCAAGGGCTATTCTCTCTTAATTGTTCGGTCCTTCTTAGTAGTTCTAAACCAACTAATACTATGACCTCTGCTGACTTCTGACGGTTCAGCTACTTATCACTAAGTAGGTTATGAAGCGTACTTCACCTATCCGCCAGACCTCCCCGGGTAAGAATGTAATCTTTCCTTCCATCTATCTGCTTCATTTACTCTGTACCACCTTTGGCAGAAAGGACTTTGTTTTGTTTAGCAAACTCATCCAATGATACCTAGCCTTATATGAAGTTCGTGTTCCTCAGACCGGAAGTTTGCCGCTCGCTTCCTTCAGATTCCGCGTCACCACGGACACCCTTGCGTTAAGTTAACTGTTACTTCTGCCTTCACAGTTCGGGACTTACACCCTATAGATTACACCCATGCCAGGCGCACTAAAAAAGGAGAATTTGTTTTTTGTTCAAATTCTCCTTTTTAAAAATGTAAACTTATTTTTACTATATAACCGTTTTGGAATCCGTCCATACTGGTTGACGCTTTTCAAAGAAAGCGCGAATTCCTTCTTGAGCATCTGGATGCTTACTATTTAGAGCAATTACCTCTGTAGCATAATTAAGTGCTTGGAAATCTTCCATATTAATTTGCTGATAAAATTGTCGTTTCCCAAGTTCAATGATATTTAAGCTTTGCTTCGTTACTTCTTTTGCTAATTTTTCTGTTTCGATATCTAGTAATTCAGGGGGAACCACTTTATTAACCAACCCATGTTGAAGCGCTTCTTCAGCAGAAATTGAGTTTCCTGTAAACAACATTTCCACTGCTTTTTTCCTTCCAATATTGCGGCTTAAAAATACTGCCGGGGTACTACAAAATAGTCCACTATTTATTCCGGGTGTTGCAAACTTAGCATCTTCACTAGCGATAGCCATATCACTTGCAGCAACTAATTGACAACCAGCCGCAACCGCTGCTTTTTTTACCTTTGAAATAACAAGTTGCGGCAACTCTCGTATTGTTCGCATAACTGTTTGACAAGTTTGGAAAAGTTTGAGTACTTCATTCTCTGTCATCGATTCAATCTCTCGCAAGCTATGACCCGCACAAAAAACTTTGTCTGAACCTTCAAAAACTACCACTTTCACCTCACGAGCTTTGGCAATTTGCTTCAAAAGATTGTCCAATTCTTCTAATAATGCCATCGTTAAGGTGTTAAACTCCTGCATATTATCGATGGTAATATAGCCAATCTCCTCTGTTTGGCGGTATTGTAGATACCTCATTTCTCCACCCCTTTTCATTGATATCTTTATTTTGAATCTTCTGATATTTGAGGTCAAGATAAATCAGTTTACTTTTTTCTACAATTTTATTCTGTTACTTAGATTACTATATTGATTAAGCAGAGATGTCCCAGTCCTCGCCTTTTCGCCTCACCACTTCCCCTTTATTCGTGAGTATAAATCGATTACTCCATCAATATCGACAAATGAACCCCTAATCAATTCATGAATATATTACTATTGTATGTATGCCTAATCTTACGTACGTTAGAGTTTATGTGGAGGGAGCGTATTCTATGTCAATGCCTAACATTCCAGACATCTCACCTAAGATTCGTATAGATCGTGAAGATGTCATCAACCTTTTATTAGCTTCTATTGCTTTAGAAGAAATCGGTTTAGCTCACATCATTAATGCAGAAGGTGAAAAAATTCAATTTGCAATTGAAAAGATGAACGAATCATGTTCTCATCTTCCAACTACTGCTGAATTAATCCTGAAAATTAACGACAGTGTTAATCATACTTTAATTACTGCAATCAAGAAGGAACTTTTATTAGATAATAAATTAAAACAAGTAATCGAATTACTGAAGAATAAGCATAGGTGTTATTAATTTTTCAACTTTATTGTAATAAAATCTATGAAATTTGTTTATTGAATTAAGAATTGGGTTTTTCAACGCAAATAGGCTTTTATTCCTTATCTCCTTTTCAAGAAAGAATAGATTATTAACGACTGTATTACCAATGGTCATTAACTATTTAAGGTTCTTAGTTAATGCCATGGTGAGACATTTACATTTTAAAGGAAAGGAGTTATGGAATGTCTCAGCCCAATCTACCAAACATTACCCCCAATATAACCATTAGCAGAGCTGATGTCATAAACTTATTGCTTGCTTCCATTGCAATGGAAGAATTAAGTTTAGCTCATATTCTTAATGCTGAGGGTGAAAAAATCCAATATGCGTTAGGAACAATTCCGGGTATTTCTGGGCTATCACCAGCAGCAACGCTTGATGATCTGTTACAAGTTAATAGCAGTGTTCATGATACAATCGCAATGTCAATTAAGAAAGAATTATTATTGGACAATAAACTAAAGCAAGTTACAAAGTTAATTTCAACTGAGGGACCTACAGGACCGCCTGGACCTACTGGACCTCAAGGACCGACTGGACCTACTGGACCTCAAGGACCGACTGGACCTACTGGACCTCAGGGTGCTACTGGACCTACTGGGCCTCAAGGTGCTACTGGACCTACTGGACCTACGGGAGTATTTGATCCAAATCAGTTCTTATTCTATGTGCAAGGTAATTCAGGTATTGCCACAATCCGTTTAGGTGAAACCTTAACTATTAGATCTGATACATTGGATATTGAAGTTACTGAAGGTTCTGCAATTGTAGATATTAATTTACCTTCAATTCCGACAGGGCCAACAGGACCTACGGGACCTCAAGGACCGACTGGACCTACTGGGCCTACGGGACCTCAAGGCGCTACTGGACCTACTGGACCTCAAGGACCGACTGGACCGACTGGACCTACAGGACCTCAGGGCGCTACTGGACCTACTGGACCTCAAGGACCGACGGGACCGACTGGACCGACTGGACCTCAGGGCGCTACTGGACCTACGGGACCTCAAGGTGCTACTGGACCTACTGGACCTCAAGGACCGACGGGACCGACTGGACCTCAAGGACCGACGGGACCGACTGGACCTACAGGACCTCAGGGCGCTACTGGACCTACTGGACCTCAAGGACCGACGGGACCTCAGGGCGCTACTGGACCTACTGGGCCTACGGGACCTCAAGGCGCTACTGGACCTACGGGACCTCAAGGTGATACTGGACCAACTGGACCTATGGGACCTCAGGGCGCTACTGGACCTACTGGGCCTACGGGACCTCAAGGACCGACTGGACCTACTGGGCCTACGGGACCTCAAGGACCGACTGGACCAACAGGGCCTACTGGACCAACTGGACCTACGGGACCTCAAGGACCAACTGGACCGATTGGACCGATTGGACCTACTGGGCCGACTGGACCGACTGGACCAATTGGATCAACTGGACCGATTGGACCGACTGGGCCGACTGGACCTACGGGACCAATTGGACCGACTGGACCAACTGGACCTACGGGACCGACTGGGCCGACTGGACCGACTGGGCCGACTGGACCAACTGGACCAACTGGACCAACTGGACCAACTGGACCGACTGGACCTACGGGACCAACTGGACCTACGGGACCTACGGGACCAACTGGACCGACTGGACCTACGGGACCGACTGGACCAAACTTTGCAGATGAAGGATTCTCGGCAGTTAGAACAGCAGCTAGTGTATCCACAGGTACTCAGCTTGGCAACTGGAGTGTAGCTCCACCATACTTTAATACAACTAGCTTTGATCCTACTACTGGTGTCTTTACAGTTCCAGCTACTGGAAGATACTCAATCGCAGCAACTATCAGCTATAGTACAACTGCAACTTTAACAGGAATCTTTGGTGGCGACCCAGCATTTGTAGTACGCAATATTACTACCGGCGATGATTTAATCGTAGGACTATTCCCAATTTTAAACATTGAACTTGCATTAGGTGTTGGTTTAAGAGCTATTCTTGGTAATGGAACAGTCACAATAGCAGGAGAAGTAGAACTTACTGCAAATGATAATATAGGTCTATTCTATGTAAATGATGGATTAACAATTAGCATAACCCTTGGCGGTGCTGACGCTCCAATCGTTTGGTCCATCCATCGAATTGCTTAAGCCAATCCATTTAAACTGCAGACTCACTTGAATGATTCAAGTGGTCTGCAGTTTTTTTTGAAATCACTCATTACAACATCAATTTTACTCAGTTTTAATTTGGAAACTAGTGACAGGCACTCTGAAATTAATGATTCAAAAATGAACGAAATCATTGAAATTAGGCACAAATCCAGCTTCGTTTCAATAAACTAGAGGGTGTATGAGAGTACATTGAGCCACATGGATGGTTATCTATTTAAGGAGGTCACTTTGAATGTCTTTGCCTACCATTCCCGATATTACTCCTGAGATTACATTAGATCGATGTAAGACCATCAATTTATTGCTTTCTTCCATTGCAATGGAGGAAATTGGTCTTTCCCATATTTTGAATGCTGAAGCCGAAAAACTTCAAATGTTTATAAAAAAGTCTCCTTGCGATTTTCATGGCTACTTAAAAATCAATGAGAGCGTCAATCAAACGTTGCGCACCGTAGTGAAATCGCAAATCTTGCTCCAATTCAAGCTTGAAGATGTGGTGACACTGAATCAAAAATCTTGCTGTCATCCTCGTAAACATTACAAATGTAAAGAATGCAAGGAAGAGAAAGATTGTAAATGTAAACATCATCATTGTAAAGACCCGTTCGATTCTTCATTATGCTATTGCCCTAACAAGAAGAAGAGGGATTGTCATTGTCCAAAGTGTAAATCCGAAAAAAAATACGATCATTAATCGATATGCATTTTACGAGGGGGGTGAACAATGCAAGAAAATCATCAAGTTGAGTTGTTACAATCTTCACTAAACTTTTCAACATTCATTTATTCTTTTGCCCAATTCCTAATAAACTATTTTGAACGTCGCAATCAAACTCAAGAACTATCGGAAGAAGAACTACTTCAAAGTGAAACACAAGTAATCCAATCATTAGTATTAATTGAAAAATTACACATGCTGCTCTTTCTTCACTTTTATATTTATCGAACATACTTTTCTTACGAAGTAATAACACCTTCGTTTACGGACTCAAATAGAGAACTATTTGAAAAAATGCAAATGTTATTACAACAATATCCTTTTCTTCTTGAAGAACATCAAATGATTTCAGAAAAAACGGTTGCTCAGATTTTGAACTATTATTACATTCGTATTCATGAAGAAACCTATGAAGAATCAAATGATGACGAATCAAATCTCGTAACAATCATTTTGTCACCCTTACCTCCACCTTGGTTGGCAAACAATATGCAAATACCTCGGAAAAAGGAAGTGTAGGTTTATTGTCTTCCCCTTCAATTTCCCTTTGTATGATTGTTAAAGATGAAGCGGATTTTATTGAACAATGTTTAAAAAGTGTTCAAAAGATTGTGCAAGAAATAATTATTGTTGATACTGGTTCAACCGATAAGACAATAGATATATGTAAAAAATATAATGCGACCGTGTTTTCATATGCATGGAATGATCATTTTGCAGAAGCGCGAAACTTCGCCCTATCCAAGGCAACAGGGAATTGGATTTTATGGCTCGATGCAGATGAGGAATTGGAAACTGGCCATGAACAATTGCTAATGGAAGTTTTAAAGAATTCCACTACTACAATGTATTTAATGCCAGTAATGAATTATTACGGTGAATCGTTTCCAGTTGATCGGGAAAAAGCTTTTATATATTATCAACCACGTTTATTTCAAAACCATAAAGGCATCCAATTCTATAATCGGATTCATGAAACCCCTATTTTTCCTAATCCTCATGATTCCAGTTACACAACCGATTATTTAGAGATTCCAATTCATCATTATGGATATATTGACAAATTAACCACCAAGCGTAATAAAGCAGAACGGAATCTACAACTTATTCAAGAGGAGTATAAAAATCCAAACCATAGTCCCTGGATTGAATACCATTTAGCAAATGAATATTATCGTAGAGGAGATTATAATAAAGCTTTTGATTATTTAAATGAATCCATTTTTCGTTTTTTACTAAACGGAATTAAGCCTCCATCTATTCTCTACCGTTTAAAATATGGGATTCTCGTTGATACAAATAGTTTGGATAATGCATTAGAAGGAATAGAAAAAGCCATTGCTTTATATCCTGATTATGTAGATTTACATTTTTTAAGAGGATTAATATTTTATCAAACCAACAATTATGAAGAGGCTTTAGCATGTTTTGAAAAATGTCTCGAGCTTGGGGAACATAACTCTAAATATTTAATATTAAAAGGAACTGGAAGCTTTAAAGCAGAACATTATAAACAACTTTGTTTAGAAAAATTAAGACAGTCTCAAAAACAATAAATAAAAAATTTAGGCTGTATCGATTTGATACAGCCTGTTTTATTTTTCATTGTTTTGTTCTTCGAAATACTTCTTGAAAAATTCTTCATTATAAAGCACTGATGGATCATTCGGACGATATTCTTTTGCTTTTTTATTATATTCGACTGCCAATTCTTTATCCCCTTTATGCCAATGACAAACGCAAAGCTGTAAGTATGGATACCAAGTAGAATATGGTTTTTGTACAATACCTTGTATGTTTGATGTGTCTACCATTAAAGCAAACTGATACCACATAATCGCTTTATCGTAGAGTTTTCTTTCTAGATACAAATCACCCATTCGACAAGATACTTCTGGTCTTGGTACATCGTATTGTATCGAACGGATTAACGTCTCGATTTCTTTTTCTATGTTTCCTAAGCTTCTATAACAAAAAGCCATATTAATACATGCACGGATTTTTTCTTCTTCCCAACCATCTTCATGATTTATAAATCTTTCGTAATATTCAATTGCTTTTTCATACTGGCCGTGATCTTTTAATTCATTGCTATAATAAAATAGATCTCTTGGTGTGAATTTTTCTCCTTTTTCTAAAAGTTTTTCATAAATTTTTATATTCCGATCATTCCGTTCTTCCTTTTTTTCTTTCCGATGAGTAATCGCAACATCAGATTGGAGTAATCGCCCTCTAACTTCTAAGTATTCATGAACAGCTCCTTTCCAAACAAAATTTTTCTCTCTTTTGGCTAATCGAAATCTTCTAAAGCTATAGATAGGGTTATTGTACTCATCAAAAGCAAGATGATACACCATTGACACCGCATCAACATCGCTTGTTAATTGTTCTTTTAATTTTTTAAATTTTTGTCGGTCTTCTTCTAACATGACATCATCGGCATCTAGCCAAAATATATAATCCATTGTGGCATGTTTAAAAGAAAAATTTCTCGCTGCTGAAAAATCATCAATCCACTCAAAATCTAATACTTTATCAGTGAATCTTTTTGCAATTTCCTTTGTGTTGTCGGACGAGCCCGTATCAACAATAACGATCTCATCAACAAGGTCTTTTACGCTATTTAAGCAACGCTCTAGTACGTTTTCTTCATTTTTGACGATCATACACAAGCTTATTGTAACCATGCATCAACCCTCCACATTTACAGAATTCATATTAGTATATGAATGAGTAAAATGATGTGAACAGGCTAATTTTTCAATTCTATAGGCATTTGTTACAATTCGTTAGGGGTGATGTGGTAAGTATTTTTTTAGAAAGTCACTTTACAAAAATGCTAACCCTTCTCAATTACCAAAACCGCAATCATAATCACAAAAAAGGACATAGCCCAAAAAAGCTAAGCCCTCTGTATAATTTTATTCCTCATTACACCATTTCTTCCATACTGCTGAAGATATTGCATTCTATATCTATAAATTGGTTAAAATTTTTCGCCCCTCCAACAGCAGAAGGAAGCTTATCTTTCATACGTTCTGGATAAATAGGTTTCGGCTTTACAATCTAAAACTCTTCTTTCCCTTATATCATCAGCTTGATGACAAATTCCTACTCATCAACCATTTCTACTCTTGTTTGACTGAAGATGAATCCTATCGCTCGCATAATGAAAATGGCTGTTTCATCTTCATCTCCTTGAAGCATTGCATTTAACGGACGATATTGAGTCAGAAGTTAAAAAATTAAATCAGTTTTTCAATTAGTTCCCGATTTCGTTTATAGAAGACCTCATTATGCGAAGATACCATGCCAATAGCTTCTGCATCCGGTTGAACAAACACTTTAGCCTTATTTACTGCGTTGATTGCATCTTGAAATGCACCAGCGATCATGTGAACTTTTCCTTCATAATCAACTGCATCCCCCACTGCATAAAGCCCTGGGATGTTCGTTTCACAATATATATTCGCTTTAATGTAGTGCTCATTTGCGAATTCAATCTGTAACGGACTATTTTCAAGTAAAGTTTTTTCTCTTACATATCCATGATTCACAACCACTTCATCTACATTTAAATAAGTAATTTCTCCTGTCTGATTATTCGTTAATTCCACTTTCTCAATGGACATACCATCTTGGCTTGGAATTAATTTAGTGATTTCTGTATAGAAATAACATTCAACCGAGCTGTTCAATAATTGTGATACTTGTGCTTCATGGGCATTCAATTGACCTTTTCTATATGTTAAATAAACTTTTTTCGCAATCGGCTCCAACTCATTGCACCAATCAACTGCTGTATGTCCTCCACCTGAAACGATTACAATCTTATCTTTAAATTTTTTTAAAGATTTAATTGTATAATTTAAATTGGAACTATAAAATTTAGAAGCCCCTTCCACTTCAAGCTTCTGAGGGTTGATTATGCCACCTCCAATTGCTACGATTACCGTTTTTGAAAAATGAGTATGTCCTTTATCTGTTTTTATTTCGAATATACCTTCTTCATTTTTAGAAATTTCCGTTGCTTTTTCTCCTATCACAACAGTTGGATCAAAAGTCGTTGCTTGTTCTATCAATTGTTGAATTAATTTCTCACCTGTAATTGGCGTTAATGCACCAACATCCCAAATTAGTTTTTCAGGATAAACATTTATTTTACCCCCTAAGTAGTTTTGGGATTCAATGATTTTCGTTTTCATTTCTCTTAAACCGCAGTAAAATGCGGAAAATAAACCACTAGGTCCTCCCCCAATAATTGTCACATCATATAAATTGTGTGTTTCCATTATGTATCCTCCTGGGTGAAATTAAAAACGATAATGATTATCAATTTCGTTTAGAATTTTATCACACAAAAATAAACTTTTGAATGGATAATTTAAGAGAAAATGAACAATATTAAAAGGAATTTTCTCCTAATAAATAATCAAACCTTAGTGAGTTCTTGCTTATTTTTTGCATTATTCAATTGTTGATTCCTCTTTTTGTATAATCATTAACTTTTTTTCAACAGTCTACTACCAATAAATTTCCAACATGTCCCTTCATTACAAGTTGTCCGCAATAAAATAGCTGAACCTTTATTGATTCAGCCAATCATCTTTATATTAATAAAATAGATTATTCTTTTCCGTTTTGGTCTCTCTTTGTTAAATAATTGGCTTTATGGAATAAATCCTTTACAATCGCAGCTGCTCCTGCTACTAATATCCCTTGAATCACCGCTTCAATAATAAATCCATAATACCCGATACAAAATGCAATTCCGAGAACAACTTGTACCCAAGGAGTGACCCATGGCGGAACTTTTGGCGTTCGATTCAAAAACAATCCAAGTAGATAAAGTACCGGAATGATAATAACTGACTCAGGATATATATAATTTTCTAATATAATAATATCCATCTTTCATCCCTCTTCTTATTGAAAGTTAATAGAGTAAAACCTCTAAAGTATTCCTCTTATCATTTTATGTGTAAGACAAAAAAACGGTTTAGGATGATTCACTACTTACGAACCAGAACATAGAAAAGTTATTAATTCGTTAGAAGGATGAAAGTTTTTGAATCAATTTTTATTAGTCAAAATTATAGGTTTCATTAATATAAATTTCTTCCTACTAGGTTATTACTTTTTCAACTATCTCCACACAAATTCACTCCAGAAAATTTACTGAATTTTTCAAATCTATAATACTACCACTCATTGTGACATGATTAAACGAAGGTTACAATGAATTTATGAAGGAAAAATGTAAACGATTCTTATGAGAAGATGACTATTTTCTGGTACAAATAAACCATAGCAATTTAAATTGATTTAATGCAATAATACTCATTTAATAATACAGATTATCCAAAATTTTTCATATATTTCCTTAAAGTTAGTCTAATTTGCTGATATAATAGAATTACAATTTATGACATCTATACTCGTTCAAAGTATAGATGCTAAAAAGGGTATTTTTAAATACATACAAAGGGGATTATGCAAGGATATATATCCAGGGGGAGTGAATATGAGTAAATTATTACGTTCAAATGTTGCAAAAAAGGCACTGATGAAAGTTCAAAATGTCGCATCCAAAGTTAGAAGCGTCTGGGACCATGAAAAAACAATTGAAGAACAAATAAATCAAATTCGTACTGTATTGGATCAAGAACTTGCCCGAGATGAATACCTTGTTATCGTTGATGAAAATGGTTTAGGTTATATTCATACGAACCGCTTAAGAGAAGGTTCATCCTTCACCGATGAAGTGGGTTTGGCTGCTGCCAAAACTAATACAGGACTATTGCAAATTTATCCAAGAGATACGGGAGAAATACTTATTGATGCATCTTGCCCACTGTTAACAGATAAGAATGGGAAACGCTTTAATCTGAGAATGGGTAGACTAGTTCAACGACCTTTTATTGGGGCAATATTTGGAAGTTTAATTACTTTGTCCAGTATAGTTCCTGCTATCATTGCTTATTTTTTAAGCAATGATTTATCTATGACAACAAGTGTCCTCATTGGAACAGCAATTGTTACGGTTATTTTTAGTTTAATTTTTTATACTATCATAATGAAAAATTTGCGAGAATGGTATAGCGTTACAAAAAAAATATCCTCTGGCAACTTGAGTGCACAAATTGAAAAGGTAGGTCTTCGCAATGAATTTCACCAAATCGGTTATGAAATCAATAAAATTATTTTAGGGATTCGTGCGATAATTGATGAATTTAAACATGCCGCGGAAACTGTGGAACGAATTAGTAAAGAACAAGAAAAAGAAACACAACGCATTTCGACAACTTTTGAAGAATTATCAGCAGCTGTCCAAACTTTCCGTAGTGGTGCAGAAACACAACGTTACTCAATCACTAACGCCAACGAAATGGTAGAAATGATGATGAATCAAGTACAAGAAATGCAAGAAGAAGTTGAGAAAGCTGTGGTAGGTGCAGATGATGCATTACAAGATGCAAGTAAGGGACAAGAAGCCATTCAAATTGCCCACAGCCAAATGGCAAAAATTCAAACTGAAGTTGCAAACTCTGCAGCGAAAATCCGCAAAATCACTCAAGAAGCAAATGCTGTGAAGGATAAAGTTGCCTCCATTACAAGAATTGCCAAACAGACAAATTTACTTGCACTTAACGCTTCCATTGAAGCTTCTCGGGCTGGTGAAGCGGGGAGCGGTTTTGCAGTTGTCGCGAATGAAGTTCGAAAACTCGCTGAAGGAACGAATGAATTTGCAGAAGAAATTATGACATTATTAGAAAAAACATATAAAGATTTAGAAACTACTGTAGCTCAAGTTGAAGATAATGTGAAGGCTATTCATGAAGGGATGGAAGCCGTTTCTCAAACAGATCAAGTCATAGAACAATTAATTCAAACAACGCTTTCAACAAAAAATTTAGTATTAAATAATAGAAAATTTGTTGATCTTGTTCATGAAGACGGAAATAAACTACAGGAGATTATGCAGCAAGTGAATACAATTGCAGAAGATTTTACAAATATGGTTGTAGCTACAAATGAAAGCGTAGATATTCAAGTGGAAGGCATAAATGCACTCGCTCAAAATGCTACAAAACTAGCGGAAGAAGCTATTCATCTTAGCCGCATAATTAATCGTTTTCATTATTAAAAAATGCCAGGTACATGCCTGGCATTCTTCATTTCCTTGCAATCTATTTAGATTGTTAATTCATTTGTTGTTTTTGAACAAATTCCTTTACTTTATCTTGGATTTCTTCTGCTAATGATGAAAGGGCATTATTTTCTTCCTTTTTTCCTTTAGAACCGTTTTTATTCCCCTTCGATCCTTTTCTTCCTTGTTTTTTGTTCCCTTTTGAACCTTTCTCTCTTTGCTTATCTCCTTTTGATCCGCCGCTTTTGTTCCCTTTTGAGCCTTTGCTTCCTTGTTGTTTATTTCCCTTTGAACCTTTCTTTCTTTGCTTATCTCCTTTTGATCCGCCGCTTTTGTTCCCTTTTGAGCCTTTGCTTCCTTGTTGTTTATTTCCCTTTGAACCTTTCTCTCTTTGCTTATCTCCTTTAGAGTCGTTTTTATTCCCCTTTGAGCCTTTGCTTTTTTGTTTATCTCCTTTAGAACCTCCACTTTTATTTCCTTTTGAACCTTTACTTCCTTTTTTATTTCCTTTGGATCCACCTTTGCTGCCATTCGATTTCTTATTTTTTACCGCGATTGTTGTTTGAATTAACTCTGGGTCTTCAATTGGATTGTTATACATATATTGAATTAAATCATTCTCTTTAGCAATTTCAACTAGTTTCCTAACATCATCAACAATTAAAGTACTAATGATAATCCCCTCCAAACACAATGATTTGTTCTTTATAGTTTATGTAATTTATTTCAAACACTTTAGGTGATTTACCAATATAAAGAGGCATTTTCAGGAGGCATTTGTGTGGAAACTTATTTTATTGAAATATCAAAAAGCGATTTGAAAAAACTATATAAAAATATTTGGACAGAACATTATTTTTTTGCCCAACTAACAATCAATAGCCAAAGTTATGACATTCAAATTAGTTTGAGAGGAAATCAACTTCGAAAACATAAAAAAAAGTCTTATCATATCATATTTGAACATCCCCATCTAATGGACGGTCAACATGAAATCCATTTAAATGCGGAGTTTAATGATCCTTCTTTGATTCGAAATAAATTATCTTTTGATTTCTTTCAAAAAATCGGTGTTCTCTCTCCAAATTCCAACCATATTCAATTGTTCATCAATGGGAAAAGTGAAGGAGTATATCTAGCCATTGAGTCTTTTGATGAGTACTTCTTAAAGAAGAGAAATTTGCCGGATGGTTCAATCTATTATGCTACGAATGATGATGCCAATTTCTCTTTATATACGCCTGAAGGATATATAAAAAAATCATTAATGGATGGTTATACAACAAAATATTCCTTTCAGGAAGAAGAACATCTAATAAAAATGTTAGTCATTATTAACACTTATCCTAAAGATAAATTTAATGAAGAAATAGTGAAAGTATTAGATATTGAAAAATATTTACTGTGGCTTGCTGGGGCAGTTTGCACGCAAAATTTTGATGGATTTATTCATAATTATGCTTTATATCATAATAGTGAAACTCAACTATTTGAAATCTCCCCATGGGATTATGATGGTTCATGGGGAAGGAACTTACACGGAGAGCCCCTTGAACTTGAATATGTACCAATTTGGGGATACAACACATTAACTGCTCGTATATTAGAAAACGAGCATTTTAAACAAAAGTATCGTCGGATTTTAGAAAGCATACTACACAAACAATTTATTCCTTCTGCAATTAAACCCCAAATTGAACAACTGCAAGCTCTAATTCTGCCCTATATCGAAAAAGATCCATATATAAAACATAACGAAAAAATTTTCATGAGTGAAAAAGAATATATTCTACAATTTATTGAAAAGCGTAATCAATTTTTATCGGACCAACTTGAATCACTATTATAAGCATTTCTCCTCCTCTAATTAGGATGAATTCCTTAGCAACTAGAGGAGGAGCATGAATATGAGTGTAATTTTTAATTTCCTACACCTCATCATTTCATTCAGAACGCTATTATAAGATAAGAAGTATCCACAAATATAAACTGAGCAAGCTCACCATGAGTGTAACTGGTATGATTAAAATTGTAACGCTAATATATTTTCCCCAAGTTATTTTAATTCGATGTTTTTTTAGTAAAAACATCCAAAGAAGTGTAGCTAATGTACCGATTGGAGTTAATAATGCACCAATGTCGCTTCCCATAACATTAGCTAGATATGCAACTTGCATTAATAATGGATTCAATTCCATTTCTGTAATCGAAAGTGTTCCAATCATCACGGCAGGCAAATTATTAAAAATATTGGAAAGAGCAGTAGTTAATAATCCCATAATCATTGTTGCATTAAATGTACCTTGTTCAATAAACTCTTTAAAATTTAAAATAATCAATGTGTTTAATCCTACATTTTTCAATCCATATACGAGTACATACATGCTAAAGGCAAAAATTAATATATGCCACGGAGAATTGATAATTACATCTTTTATTCCGACTCTCATTTTTAACCAACGAATCGTAATTAATATGAATGCTCCAAATAATCCAATCAACTCTAATGGAATTCCAAATGGTGAAAGAACAAAAAATGCCCCTCTTGTAATGACGACTACGGCAATGCATATTTTAAATAAATTTTTGTCTAATTCAGATTGAGCTGATGGATCAAGGGGATGAGTAAAGATATTCGACGGTTTATCATTGAAAGTTAGTAATCCTAATTGTTTCGGAATATGGTTTCTAAAAAGTAAATACAATAATAAACTCATTGTTAAAATGCCTATCATCGATGGAATAAACATAATTTTTACGTAGCTATTTAAATCTAAACCAACTATTTTTAATGCGATTAAATTCGAAATATTGCTTACAGCAATCGGCGCACTAGATGCTGTTGCAATCAGCGCCCCAGAAATTAAATAGGGGATATACTGAGGTGGTTTAAGTGCTAAATACTTGATGATGTGGATAATGATAGGAGTTGTTATGAGTATGCTTCCATCATTATTAAATAACATAGTCATAAAAAAACATAACAAATTGGTATATATATAAAGCCTAAGCCCTGAATTATTCGATTTTAATATGATATTTTGAGCAATCCACTTAAAAAAACCAATACTCTCCAATACAATGGACATCATAATAGTAGAAAGTATTGTAAGTGAGGGGCCACTTACAATACTTAGTATACTTTTAAGATCTTCATAGCTTACAAATCCTAGTATGACAATAATCGCAGCCCCTATTGTAATGGGAATCGTTTCATTGATTCCTTTAGGTCTCCATAGCATTATACCTATGGAGATTAAAAAAATGGTTAACATTAATATTGTAGAATAATCTACCATTTAAACAGCCGCCTTAGATTGTTCATAAGTTGATTGATCTGTTTCTATCACTGTTTCTTCTTTTACTGGCGAAGGTGGTTGCAAAAATAATTTATAAAATAAGACACCCACAATTGAGAAGTAAAGGAGCATCATATTCGTTTTCCCTCCTTCTCCTATCAACCTTAATAATAACTTCTCTCCTTTAACTGCAAATACATCTTCTCAGCATGTTTCATGATCGCTCGATATTGGTTTTCGATGTGATACATTCTTTCTGCAAATTTCATTAATGCATAGTACTGATATTTTAAAAGTCGCTTATTATCTTCCATTAACATTTTTACAGGTTCGTGTATGAATTCTGATTCTTCACTGGAAGATGTACACTCAATTGGTTCCATGATTTCTTCAACGATTTCTTCTGCATCATCTATTTGTTGGGCTGCAATTATCTTTCCGGATACTGGTTGAATTTCATACACATCTTCAGATAATTGTTGTATTTCTTCCGACGGTTCTAATAAATTTTTGATTTCGAAATCTTCTTTTTCTGCAATCTTTACAGTATTTTCGATTAAACTCATTTCTGTTTTTTTTAATTCTTGATCTTCATAAAATAATTCAGTTTGTTCCTTCTCTTTACTTGGACTATGCGATTCCATCGTCATATCTTCCCAAGTACATTCTTGTATTGGAGAATTGAATTTTACCTCATGGAAGAATGGTCTTTTTTTGGTTTTTTTGGAGTTTTTGCTTGAAATAGCTAATGTGTTTTCTTGCTGTTTTGTTGGATTGTTTTCGATATTTTGGAGGGTCGCTTCTAGTTTTGATGGTGGTTCTTGGAGGATATTTTTCGATGTTGCAGTGATTTGTGCTAACCTTTCGTCTTGGAGGGTTTCTTCATTTTGTGATGGAGATGATTCTTCAAGTTGATTTTCTTGTGTTATTGTCGCCGTTAAATCGTCTATATTCATATCTGATGTTGTATCTTGCTGTTCATCTTCATTTGTCTTTGGAAAAAGCTGTTTTACCTTTTCTTTAATTGCATCTGATATAGCTTTCTTTTGCTCCTCAGTTAGTTGCCCATCCTCTGAAGTCAAATTGGATGTTGGTAAATTAGTCAATGCTGTATTGGCAATTCCATTAGCCTCTAGATTTATAATTTGGTTTTCATCGATTTGTTCATTGAGAATACTTGTAATCTGTGACTTTAAAATATAGTATTGATTCTCTCCGTTAATCAACACGATATAATCTTCATAAACATTGCTGAGCACTCCTGAAAAGCTTTTATTGCCAAAACTATTAACAGTAATCCATTGTAAATACATTGTTTTTAATATTTCTTCCAACTTAAATCTGTTAAGTGAAGTGTTACTAAATCCCTTATTTATGACACTTGATTCTTTTGCGTTTTTCGATAATGCTTTGATTTGGGTGATAGGGAAATATATTACATTTTCGTTGACTTTAACAATTAAATGGTCTTCTTGAACACTTAATAAAGTACCTTGAATGGATTGATTTTCAGCTAAAAATAAGCCAATCTCTAAACCTTCAAGACCTTTTATTGTATCTAACAAAAATTCAGCATTCAACATTAGGGCCTCCTTTTTAATGCAATCCGCACGAAGTCTCCCCTTTTAATTTGTTATTAGTTATTTTCTTCATCTTGCTTTTCAGGTTTCTTTTCTGGTTTTGGTCCATAACTCACATTTCGAATATGGAACATTGCCACGCGGATTACTTCTTCATTTTTTACAATTGTTATAAAATCATCAAATACTTCTTCTAATACACCTTCCACTGACTCAGGTCCACCGCGGTTAATTTTAACCCATTTATGACGTAATTCATTTAATACGGATCTGAAATCCATGAAACTAGCAAATGGATAATCTTCAGGAACTTCAACATTCAACTTCATGCCATTTCTTGAATCTTGAGTAATACTCTTGATATGTTGATATTTGTAAAACACTATTCCATCTTCTTCTGTCAACAATGCGAAATAATCAGATTGAGCAGAAAATACTTTACCAACCCTAGACTCAGGCCCACCGCGATCTACTCTAACCACTTTGTTCAATAAAGAAAGCATTAACTCCCTATTCATTCTTGTTCCTCCCATTATAAAATTCATTATTATTTATACGTGTAAACGTAAAAAGGTAATTAGTTATCCGCCTAAACATCGTTAATTTATTGAGGATTTGCGTTATGTTATTGTATGAAAGAACATGTAAATCTGACAAAACAAATTCAAATTAATTAAAGAAGCTGGGACAAAACTTAAAAACATCATTTTCTCTTTTGAGAAGGGTAGTGACCCCTAAAAGTTAGAGTCAAAATCTAACTTTTGGATGCAGAACCTTTCTCTTTTAGAAAATGATGTTTTTTTCTCTTCTAGTAATTTCTATAAGAAGTCAATTAACTTTCAATTATGAAAATAAACAAAAACTCGTAATATTTACCCAAGTATCAATTCCTTACATATTCTATTTTCAGATAAATAGAAAGGAGGAGTATTTTTGAGTCGGCGTAATCGAAGTTTAGACTCCATTACTAACCAGAGTGTGAATCTTTTAATAGATAGTGTCCTAAAAAGACACGGAGTAAAACTAAGAAAGCCAAGATTAAGCGCACAAGAAAAAAGAAAGTTAAAAAATTTACTAATGGATTTAGAAAGTAATGTGAACAAACTAGTAAAAACAATTAAAAAATAGCAATCTACTGTCAAAAAGGAGGAATGAATGAATGAATGGGTAACAGCAAAGTATGGCGTGGAAATATGCCTTCTGTTGAAGGTATTGATATGACGAGAAGAAATGAACATAGAAGATGGAGTGCTTTAGACCCTTCCTCTGCACATCCATTAGATCGTGATATGAATAATTTGGAAGGTGCAATCGAAAATATCCAAGAATCATATGAGCAAATTATTGTCATTGATTCAGCTGATGTAGAAATCACTACAACAGATACGCAAGCAGCATTATCTCTTCAAGTTGCATTGCAAGCTGCAATTAGCTTAGTTATTAGCATTTCAATAGGTGGCAGCAGCAGAGATGCTGAAAGAATCACACAAGAATTAATTGCCAATGTAAAATCAAAACAAATCAATAGACAACAAACTTATGTTGAAAATTCTAGAGGTGTAAGAATTACAACTACTGATAATGATTTAATTGTTAACATTCAATTATTACTACAAATTTTAATTGCTTTACTAGTAAGAATTGATGTTCTCTAATTTCTAAAATAAGGAAGTAGCAAAGTTAAATATGAAATAAAACATTTATAAAATGAAAGTGCAGCACTTTGCTAACATCCGCAAAAGCTGCACTTATTTATTGCAAGTGAATAGAAAGAATTTACTTCAAATGGGTGAAGTTAAAAACGGGTTTACTGATCTTCAATTATGATATAAGTTGCTTTTATAGGTCCGTGTACACCAACAATTAACACCATTTCAATATCGGCTGAATTGCTTGGGCCCGACATAAACAATATACACGAAGGAATTTGTTCTCCCTGTTCAACTTGTTTATGAAAAATTTGTGCCGCTTGTGTTATCCGTGGAACAATTGTACTTTTTGGTATAAGCACGATTGTTTTTTCTGGCAATAAATTTAATGAACGTCCTCTATTTGGATGACTATATAGTACGACAGATGCGCTTTCAGCTAACGTCATTTCACTAATTAATATCGCTATACTCGCTTTTTCTGCTAGTTGGATATTTTGTTCGCGATTTTGAGGATGCCATTCGTATATTTCGATTCCCTTAGACTGCCATGACTTAAACACTTCTGTTAAACCAAAATATTTGAGTCGGTCATCTTTTGGGATCATTACTGAAATACCACCATAATCCTCTACTACTTGCTGCAATGTGCTTGCTAAATTCGCAGTCGTCGTTTGCAAACAAACTGTATGGATATTATGGCATTGTTGTTTTAACACGTCTATTAGTTCTTCTTGAGTTGCATGATTTAAGATTTGAAATTGTGGCAAGTGTTTCCATACTGGCCGTTCTACTTTCGTTTTCATAGGACGGCCAAGATGTTTAGCAATATTCATTAAAAATGATTTTCGATTAGTTATAGTCATCCTTGCTCCCCCTTTTGTCTTTCTTTTAGCCAATTGCGAAAGCTTTCTTTATTTGGTGCAGGAAAATCCCGATCTTCTGTCCATGCTTTCAATGGTCTAGGGCCGCTAGGAATTTTATCTTCCTTTACAAAGGGAGACATCATTGACGATGCAATTTTTGTTGCTGTACTAAAGAGATGAGGGCTAGAAGCACCAAAACCAAACGCTCTCATTAATAATCGTTCCGAGATGGGAGCCTTTCCTTCTTGTTCCACTATTTTCTGACGATGTAAATGCAATAGTTTGTGTAATGGAATTTTTACTGGACATACTTCCGTACAAGCTCCACAAAGAGTTGAAGCATATGGCAATTCTTTGAAATCGGCATAGCCTCCAAGAAGCGGTGTTAATACAGCTCCAATTGGACCTGAATAAATTGAACCATAACTATGCCCTCCAATATGTCGATATACAGGGCAAACATTGACACAGGCTGCACATCGAATGCACTGTAAAATCGGTTGAAAATCTGTACCTAATATTTTGGAACGTCCATTATCAACAATGACCAAATGAAATTCTTCTGGTCCATCAGATTCTTCTTCCCCTTTTACGCCGGTAATCATTGTAACATAACTGGATATTTTTTGGCCAACTGCACTCCTTGTTAATAAACTGACTAACACATCTAATTCTTCAAAAGTAGGTACAATTCTTTCCATTCCCATAACAGTAATTTGGATTTTTGGTAAAGCCGTAACTAAATCGGCATTCCCTTCATTTGTCACAAGGGTCACCGTTCCACTTTCCGCTACTGCAAAATTGCAGCCGGTGATCCCGATATCAGCAGTTAAAAATTCTTTACGTAACTTTTCACGAACGTAAAGAGCCATTTCTTCAGGTTTTTCGGAATTTTTATAACCGATTTTTTCAGCAAAGATGTCTCGAATTTGATATCGGTTTTTGTGTAGTGATGGCGCAATAATATGGGAAGGAGGTTCATGATTTAATTGAATAATATACTCTCCAAGATCCGTTTCAATTACTTCACAACCTGCTTCTTCAAGTGCCGCATTTAAATGAATCTCCTCAGTCACCATGGATTTCGATTTTACAATTTTTTTAGCCTGTTTTTGAATTGCAATATTCTTTATATATTGGGATGCCTCTTCAGCTGTTTGAGCAAAAAATACATGTCCACCAAGTTTCAAGACATTTTCACTTAATTCATATAGATAAGCATCTAAATTATCAAGCACATGTTTTCGTATTTCTTCACCATGAGCTCGCCATTCTTCCCAATTTTCTAATTCATTCACTCGTTCTTGTCGACGGGATTGAAATCTATTTTGTGCAGATGAAATTGCCCCGCGCATAAATGAATCATTTAAATTGTTTGCTACCCGATCTTTAAATTGTTCAGCGCTTGTTGCCATTTCTAAATCCCCCTATCGACTATTTAATACTTCTGCTATGTGCATAATGCGAATCGGTTTTCCTAGGCGACTCATACGACCACCAATATTCATAAGGCAACCAGCATCTGCACCGACTAATATATTTACTTCTGTTTCTTCAATGTCACGTACTTTTTCATCTACCATTTGTGTAGAAATGTTCCCCATTTTCACTGAAAATGTCCCGCCAAAACCACAACATCGCTCTTTTCCAGAAAGCTCAATATACTCCAATCCCTCTACATTTTTTAACAGTTTGATAGGTTCTTCTCTAACACCAAGCAATCGAGTCATATGACAAGAAGTATGATATGTAGCTTTACCTTTCAATCGTGCACCGACATTTTCAACTTTTAACACATTGACAATAAATTCCGTTAATTCAAAGGTTTTATTGGCTAATTGTTGAGCTTTTTCTTCCCACTCTTCATCTCCTTTAAAAATGTGGGGATACTCTTTAAACATGTATGCACACGAACCGGATGGGGCAACGACATACTCAGCTTGCTCAAAAGCTTTAATCATATTTTTCATTGCATTCTTGGATTGTTCAACATAACCGCTATTATAAGCAGGTTGACCACAGCATACTTGTTCAGTCGGAAATTTTACTTTACAACCAAGTCTTTCTAACAATTCCACTGTCGATTTCCCAACATTTCCTTGAAACATATCGACAAGGCAAGTAGCAAATAAGGAAACTTCCATATTCATCCCCCCCAAAAAACTGCTTTTCATTCTTTCATCTAAAACTTTCTATTAATAGAAAAAGCTATATTTTATAATAGATATGCTTTCAACACCTATAAGTATGACTATTTCAACGATTGAGAGAAATCAATTGTTGCCTCAAATTAAAAAAATCGGGATAAACCCGAAAAACAAATTGATATATTAACGCAATGTGAGTGAATAGCTTTCTATGACTGGAACATTTAATTGTTTATCAAGATGTTTTGCAACTGAAGCAGTACCTAATACTTTACCGTAAATCTCCACCTGATCGTTTATACTGACCATATGATCCTGTTCTTTTCTTTTTACATAAACCACTTGATTTTTGTATGGTTCCGGTGACATGTCAATCAAAATATAATCACTGCCATCTAAAAGAAACACTTTTCCAGAGAATTTAACTAATTGATTCCTTTGGCTGCCATAACGTTCAAAAGCAATGTGATACAACTTGTCATAATCTACTTCAATGGCATTATTTTTTAAAAAGTTAAGAGAGTACGAATCAATAACTGTATGATCACTCGACTCATTCGTCAATGCAATCATCATTAGCATCCCTATCAATAGTCCACCTTGAATTAAAATAGATTTCATTGCCTCTCCGAAACCACTTTTTGAAAATGTCAACATGATATAATACATTCCAAAAAATAAATGAATCAAAAAGATGGTTGTGATGACCCCATTGACACTTCCTTCCTCTCCTACAATAGAAATAAAACATGCAATTCCCATTATGATAAGTTCTAGGATTACAATAACTTTTACATTTTCAGTAAACTTCTTCCATTTAGAAGCACCATTATTGTTCATATTAAGTGTCGTTGATTGACTATCTTGGTATCGATGGCCACATTTTATACAATAAAAAACATGATTGCTATTTTCTTCATGACAAGAAGGGCATATCCAATACATTTTATAATTTTTGATATCCTTTTTAAAAAAACCACATTTAAGGCAATATGTCGCATGACTATTATTAGAATGATTGCATTTTGGACAATTCCATTTAGACAAAGCCAACACTTCCTCATAATCATTTATAATATAAACACCTAGAATTTACAGATAAATCTGACATTCTCCACTAAAAGAAAAAGGCAAGAATGAATAGAATCCTTGCCTCTTTACATCTTTACTTCAGTTTATTTATTTTCAATACATCTTTCAACAAATTCCCATCAGAAGGAGATTGTATTGCCCAAACCTATTCATAACCCTAATTATTTTACAATATCTGTCAAATCAATTTGTTTTTCAAATTCATCCAGCAATTGCCGCACCTCATTTGAAGATTTCGTGTTCATTAACCGATTTCTTAATTCACTTGCTCCACGGAAACTTTTTACATAAATTTTAAAGAAGCGATGAAGAGCAGTAATGGAGCGCGGAATTTCTTCAATGTATTGATCATGAAGATCTAAATGGTATCTTAGTAAATCTAAATATTCCTGAACACTATGCTCTCTCGGCTCTTTTTCAAACGCAAAAGGATTTTTAAAGACTCCTCTCCCAATCATCACCCCGTCTACTCCGTAGCGTTCAACGAGTTCAAGGCCTGTTTGACGATCAGGAATATCTCCATTGATTGTTAAGAGCGTCTCAGGAGCAATGCGATCACGAAGCTTCTTAATTTCAGGAATAAGCTCCCAATGGGCAGGAACTTGACTCATTTCCTTTCTTGTCCGCAAATGAATCGAAAGGTTTGCAATATTTTGTTTGAGGACATGAGTTAGCCATTCTTCCCACTCGTTCACATTTGTATATCCTAGTCTTGTTTTAACACTAACAGGAAGTCCTCCCGCTTTAGCAGCTTCGATTACCTGACTCGCCACATCTGGACGTAAAATCAGTCCGCTTCCTTTTCCTCGGGAAGCTACATTCGGGACAGGACATCCCATGTTAATATCAACACCTTTAAATCCTTGTTCCGCCATACCTATACTCATTTGTCGGAAGTATTCAGGCTTATCTCCCCAAATATGGGCTACGATTGGTTGCTCATCTTCGGTGAATAATAAACGCCCACGTACGCTTTTTTGACCATCTGGATGACAATAGCTATCTGTGTTTGCAAACTCTGTGAAAAATACATCCGGTCTACCTGCTTTAATAATAACGTGGCGAAACACAACGTCCGTTACATCTTCCATTGGCGCTAACACAAAAAATGGCCGAGGTAAATCCAACCAGAAATTTTCTTTCATTTAATACTCAATTCCTCTCATGATGAATAATCTTTAAATAGTTATTTAATCATTTATTTACTCTTATATCATGATTTTAAACTGTTTAACAAACATAAGAATATTATTAAACGTTCAATATATAAATGGATTCATATAAAAATATAACTCTTAATACATCTCTGTTAAATAAATATAATATAAATTACATCACTACCGTCGCATAAATGATGTCTGAATTTTCAGTTTTATTTTTTCTGGACTTTAGAGAAAAAACGAAAACACCTAAGCGAGGGTAGTAAACATCCATTTTTTTACTATAACCTATGACTTGTGCAACAACGACTGGCAAACCTTTATGGGACGCCGTTTCCTTCGATTTTTCGTAACCAAATGTGAGCGGATTTCCACAAAGAAGCCTTCAAATAGCGACTAATTTGTAAGTAACTCCGTTCGCTATTCGTGTTCAACTGAGCTAAAACATTCAGACAGTACACTATCATGGCTACGTACACTTGATTATGTACAGCTTGTTCACTGTGACCAAAAAACTTTTTAATGTTCAGGTGCTGCTTCATCCATTTGAAGAACAGTTCAATCGCCCAGCGTGACTTGTAGATTTCAGCGATTTCAACTGCACTTAAATCAAAACGATTTGTCAGTAAATGAAGCTCATTTCCTTTTGTATCATGCAATTTGAGTAAGCGAAACACGTTTTCAGAACGATTTTGTGGTGTCCCAATGACAACCATTTCATCAGAGAATATGGGTGAATCTTCTGGTAACGAAAAGGATTCTAACACTCGGACAACAGCGTTTTTACGCAAACGGGTCACAAAGAAATAGCCATCTTCCGTCATTTGATCAAAGCGCCCATAATCCAAGTAACCACGATCAAACACGTACATGCATTCTTTGTCATCCACGAATACTTCTAGTTGACCACGATCATGTTCGTTGGCATTCGTGAGTACGGCTTTATCTGGATAGGAGAGTCCTTTTTCCATAAAAACAAGTCGTAAGTGAAGCTTTACTCCTGATTTTGTTTTTCGAAACTCTGCCCACTTATGATTGGTCAAATTAAGCGGTAATGTACTCGAATCAATGATTTTCAAAGGCGTTGTCACTTTTCTTCTTGTTTGGAAATTGGTTTTCCGATGAATTTGTGCCACTAAATCGAGAAAAATCGATTGAAAGAAAACCGTTGGAATGGCGTTGATTCGTCTCCCTAACTGTGAAAAACTAATCGATTCCAATCCCGTTGCTCGTTGTAATTCTTCTAAAAAGACAGCGTCACTCAACGCCCGTAAACTCTCGGTTTCATGGAGTTGGGCATACAAAAGCAGTTTCATAAATGAAGCCATATAAAGCTTCTTGGTATAGTGATTTAATTGATGTGTTTTCACTAGGTCGTCAAATAATGGACGATTAATCGGTGAAAACCATTGTTCAAATGATGTTTTTCGTGTATACTTATCCATGGTTTTATCCTTTGTATTGGATTTGGATGGTTTACTACCACCCAACCATTATAAAGGATTTTTTTGTGTTTAGATTATATTTCAGAAAATTCGGTTTATTTGAAGGTGTTAAATTATTTTAATGCGACGCTAGTGAAATTACATGAAAGAAAAAAGTCTTGGTCTATTTAACCTTTCATTGAAAGCAATTGAAAAAAGAGCTTCTCATAGTGCAACACTACGAGAAACTCCCCTTAATTTTTAATATTTAAATGTAGATATAGCATTTTTTAATTCTTCTGCCATTGATGAAAGGGATTGGGCTGAAGCCGAAATTTCCTCCATTGAAGCCAATTGCTCTTCTACTGAAGCTACTACTTCTTCTGATGTTGCAGTGTTGTTTTGTGCCACAAGTACAATATCATCTAATTGTGCCGTTACATCTTGTATAGCACTTGACATTTCTTCAACTGCCACAGAAACTTCCTCCATTTGTGGCGAAATATCTTTCGTTGTTTGGAGTATATGATTAAATTTCTCAACTGCTTCGCTTGTAATCTCTACTCCGTTCTCTACGTCAGTCGTAATTCGCTCCATCATTTTTACGGTATTATCTGTATCATCTTGAATCTTCTTAATAATTGTATATATTTCCTTCGCTGAAGCTTGTGTCTGTTCAGCAAGACTCCTTACTTCTTCCGCTACAACTGCAAATCCTTTACCATGCTCACCTGCACGAGCCGCTTCAATGGCAGCATTTAATGCTAATAAATTCGTTTGGTCCGCAATATTTGTAATGACGTTCAAAATTTCACTTATTTCTTTCGAGCTTTCATATAAAGATTGAATTGTATCTTGTGATTCACTTACAGATGAATGAATCGATTTCATTTGTGAAACGGTTTTCGCTACCGCCTTACCGCCTTCATCTGCCTCAACAATTGCTTGGCGGGAAAGATCTGTTACTTTTGATGAACGTTCAGCAATGTTACTAACTCCGTTCGATACTTCCTTAAAAATAAGGGATACCTTATCAACGGAATTTGTCTGTACTTCCGCATTTTTTGCTACATCTTGGATGGAAACAGATACTTGCTCAGACGCTGCATTTGTTTCTTGTGAACATGCAGATAGTTGTTCTGCAGTGGCCGCAACATTTCCAGCCGTATCATCTATTTTTTGAGTTAGTGTACGAAGACCATCTATCATTTCGTTAAAAGCATTTCCTAACTTTCCGACAATATCATTGGTTTGTATTTCTGCGTACTGTGTTAAATCTCCGCGACTAACATTAACAGCTAATTGGCCTAATTGTTTAATCGGTTTTGCAATTGATTTAATAACCAACATTAAAGCAACTAGCCCAAATAATATGGAAAGAATCCCCACAATCAACGACGTATGTAAAATAGGTGAGTTTGCTTCGTTAATCTCTTCTGTATAGATAACTCCGCCTATTTTCCATCCAGTCAAATCATTAGTTATGTAGTCCAAAATAATGGATTTTCCATTAAAAACTTCATTTAATTGTCCTTTACTTTCTTTGTATAAGTTGTCATACAGTGTGCCTTCTGCTACGCTGCCTAATTCAGCGGTAGGATGTGCTAAATATTTTTTATTTTGGTCTAATATAAATCCATATCCTTCTTTACCAATTCGAATGTTCTGCACTACTTCTTGCAGTTTATTTAGGTTAATATCAATCCCTACAACGCCGGTACCATCATCTATTGTTTTTGAAAGAGTGATTACCATTTCACCAGTACTTGCAGCAACGTATGGTTCAGAAATTATTACTTCCCCTTTCCGTTCCATTGCCTGCTTATACCAATCTCTTTCTCTAGCATCGTACCCTTCAGGCACCCCTAGCTCAGCCGGCTCCATTACATATACTCCATCTTCATTACCTGTATAGACAATATCTACTTCTGGATGTGTCACTTGATAAAATTTTAATAACTTTTGAATTTCAGGACTACTTGTTTCCCCGTATTGATTAGCTGTAACGCGATCAGCCAATGCTTCGATATCAAGGATTTTCGGTTGAATTGCATCTTCAATTGCACTATTCAGTATTTCTACATTTTCATTCACACTATTTAATATTTGATGTTCCAACTCATCCTTAGCAGTTTTAAAAGAAAATAATCCAATCAATAAGACTGAAATGATTAATATTGTAGTAAAAGAAGTAAGTAATTTCACATGAAAATTGCGAATACTAAACTTACTTATTTTTGAAATATCTTTCACTTTGCTACCTCCTTTATATTTATTTAAAAAAATAAGGAAAGCAGAATAGGTTTTGAAATCACTAAACTTATTCCATGTATTTAAACCTATCAAGGCTATCCATCACATTATGAACTCATTTAGTAGAACTGGGAGGAAATAATCACTTAGAGCTGTAATAATTAAATTATTTTATTAAAATAATTCTTGATATCTACCATGTGTAAACAAATTTTATAAAAATTGGATATTTTTAATAAAAAAATAAACGAAATAGTAAACTGGGACAAGGTAATGGTTCCTTGTCCCAATGCAAATATTGGCTCAATTGGATTTATTAAAACCTACAAATACCGTATTAGTATTTGTCAAAGAAGGATTGAATCTCTTGAGGATCATTCGTCACAGTTAAAGCAAGCATTAATAAAATACGTGCTTTTTGAGGATTTAAAGAGTCAGAAGTAATATATCCTTCTTTTGGTGAAACCGTTCCTGTACCAACACGAGAAGATAGTACTACTTTTACACCTTTATTCATTGCATATTTTACACCTTCAACGGACTTTGCTGATAATGTTCCATCTCCAGGTGCTGCAACAATAATCCCTTTTGCTCCGTTTTGTACAGCAGCTTTGTACATGTAAGTTGGGCTGTTTTGATATCCATAAATAATATCAACTTGTGGCAATTTTTTAATTTTTGAAACATCGAATGGTGTTTCAGTTGTATGTAGACGTTCTACATTATTATAGTAATAAGGTTTTCCAGCAACGATTGCTCCTAAATATCCGTTTTCAAAAGATTTAAATGCGTCAGTTGCTGTCGTATTTGTTTTCGTAATATTTCTTGCAGAAGCAATACGATCGTTAAGTGTTACAAGAACACCTTTTCCTTTTGAACTTTCATGACTAGCTAATAAAACAGCATTATACAAGTTGAAAGGACCGTCTGCACTCATTGCTGTTGCAGGACGCATAGCAGCTGTTAAAACTACTGGTTTATCACTTTTTACTACTAAGTTTAAGAAGTAAGCAGTTTCTTCTAGTGTATCAGTACCATGCGTAATTACGATTCCATCTACATCATCGGAAGCTAATAATTCATTCACTCTCTTACCTAATTTAAGAAGAATCTCATTTGTGATATCTGTGCTGTCAACTTTTACAATTTGTTCACCTGTAATATTTGCAAGCTCCTTCATTTCAGGAACTGCTTCAATTAAAGTTTCAATACCTAAATCACCAGATTTATATCCAGTCGTCTGTGTTGATGAAGAACCTGTACCTGCAATCGTTCCCCCAGTTGCAAGAATCACGACATTTGGAAGTTCTTCTTTTTGTTCATTATTATTTTCATTATTGACTGTTACATTTTCGTTATTTGCTTTTGCAGAAAAACTAGATGCAATAGCAGAGAATGCAACAATAGCTGCTACAAATAAAGCAACATAAAGATAGAAATTTTTCTTCATTTGCTTAACCTCCAATAAAGTTATCTAACTTAAATCCCTATAATGAACCAAAAAAAAAAGATTAATTTAAATAAGGTCACAGTTAGTAAACAGTAGCCTCCAAAATTAGCACACCCTATTCAAATTAATCTCACTCATTATTTCGACAAAACAATAAAATTATTTAGTTATAATATTATATTTTCAATTTTTACTAACTTCTAAATTTTCCCAATCTTCTTTTTTCCTAATAATACATTTTTCCCCAAAAATAATAACGACGAATCTGCTTGGAGAGTCGTCGTTTAGTCGATTTAATTCGATAATTCAATTGGTAAAAAATCAGGCAATCTACGTGGAGGTTTGTCGAGCATAATCTGTTCCGGTTTAATACCTTCCTCTAACAACACCTGAATGTTTTGTTTAAGGAAATCATCACTGCCGACAAGATAGTATAGGCCATTTTTATCTGTAGAAAGATTTTTTATTCTATCATAATATTCTTCACGGTTATCTACAAAATGAGCGGTGAAATTTTTATCATGATTTGTTTCAAAAATATTAGTAAATAAATAGTTTTTTGAAGAGTCAATGTTCAAGGAATGAATTTGCGGAACATTTTCTGGTTGCTCAAAATATTTCAACACGATTGGTCTGAAAGTTGCTAAACCTACCCCTGATGACAATAGGTAAATGTTTTTATTTTCCCGTCTAAGCGGCACATTGGAATGAGTTTTAAAAATCGCCACTTGATCTCCAACTTGTAGATTTCTTAAAATCGCTTTAAACTCTGAGCACTGTTGTCTAATACGTGTTGTAATACCAATCGCATTTTCATTCGGCAAAGTAGATATTGACATATGACGGACTAGACTTTTGTTTGGCTTTTCTCCGACATTAAAACCTTCAAGAGCTAAGTGAAGATGAGCCCCTTCTTCCCAAGAATATCCTTCAGGAATTTCAAGGAAGTAGGTTTTTATATCAGGTGTTTCATCAACGATTTTTTTAATTTTGATCCAATGAATTTGCATTTAAATTCTCCTTACTCATAAAATGTTTGCTATTTTAAATATACAACAAATGAAAATCATTCTCAATTAATCTTTCAATAGAAAATGTTTACTATATAAGTTATGAATATATTCAGCTTTTTTTGTAAAAAAATAGTAGTAAATTCCGTTTATAAAGATGTGCATATCAAAAAAACATCATTTTCTCAAAAGGAGAAAATGATGTTTTTTAGTCTTATTTTGGAGAAACAAGGATTTTTATTTGCTGTTTATCGTTAACTAATGTTTCGAATCCTTCTTTCACGATATCATCAATTTTAATACGTTTTGTAACTAATTGTTCAGCAGGGAAGTATCCTTTTGTCATTAAATTCATAACCGCTGGGAAAATGTCTCGATATGCGATAATTCCTTTTACAGTGCGTTCTGATAACACAATATTATTTGGTTGGAGTGATGCTTCTTTTTCCCAAATAGAAACAATTACTGTTTCACCCTCAAATGTTGTTGAATCAATTGCTTGTTTTAATACTGCTGGTACACCTGTTACTTCAAATGCAACATCTACCCCACCATTTGTAAGCTCTTTAATTTTAGCTACTACATCCTCTTCTTCAACTGGATTCATTACAGCAGTTGCACCAAGTTCTAAAGCTTTCTCTCTGCGCTCTTTTGAAAGTTCGACTGCATAAATCTCTGATGCACCTGCTACTTTTAATGCTTCAATTACTAATAAACCAATTGGCCCTGCACCAAATACAACCGTTTTATCTCCCGCTTTCAATTTGCTCATGCGAACTGCATGTAACGCCACTGCAGCTGGTTCTACTAAAGCACCTTGCTCAAGTGATAACCCTTCTGGCATTTTGTGCACCCAACGTTCATCCACTACAGTATATTCCGAGAAGCCTCCGCCGCCTCCTGATAGACCATGAAACCCCAAATGTTTACAAATATTATATTTTCCTTTTAAACATGCTGGACATTGACCACAAGCTAAAATGGGTTCTACTACTACTTTGTCTCCTACTTTTACCTTTGTAACCCCTTCACCTACTTCGACAACTGTTCCAGAAAATTCATGCCCCATTACAATTGGAGCCATTTCTTTACTTATTGGGTGAGGCTTTTCAACAGGAATAAAAATTGGACCCGCCACATATTCATGAAGATCGCTTCCACAAATGCCTGTCCACGCAACTTGGATTTTTACACGTCCTGGTGTTACTTTAGGTTCATTAATGTCTTCTACACGAATGTCTTTTGCATTGTACCAAAGTGCCGCTTTCACGAGTATCACACTCCAATTCAAATATTTACTACCAAAAAGTAGTAATTATATTTTACAAAACATTCCTATGATTATCTGTGGATAGAATGTTAAATTTTTTTAATATTTTTTAAAAATCATTGTTCTCAAGAAATTCTGCAAGAAATGTTTTATTCTCATTTAAAGTTAACGAAAAACGAAGCTGTGACGATGATTCAAAAAAACTATCAAATGGATATCGAAATTTTCGATGAAATTGAAGGGGAAATTTTAACTATGTCAGATTATATCGCAGCGGGGATTGTTATGCAGTTTTATTATCGTTTTCAATGTCCATATATTTATTATTTTGAATTCCTTAGTTATTCATTGAAATTTCTTCATTATTTATAGGTATTGGATACTTAACCTCAGAAAAGTTTTTGATTAGTAGTTCCTCTTTGACCATTTGTCCGGTTACTTTATCATATGTCTTTTTCCAAATTTCATTTTGACGATAGTTTTTTCCGTCCTTTTGTAAAAATTGATGGTTTCTTTCTTCGATATGGTAGGAATATGGCATTTCTTCATTACTAAAAATAGCACCTTTTAAATGTTTATCTGTTACCCATACTTTTATTTGGAAAGATTGGTTAGTTGGATTATAAAAACGTAAATCTACGTAGTTATAAAAAACACTTGCTCCGCTTCCAAAAGGCAGTGTCCTCCCGGAGTCAGGAAACGGGTCAAAACTATGGTGATGTCTTTCAATAACAACGAGAGGAGTATGTAAAACCATCCAATAAAGTAAATTAGCAAGCTGGCAAATTCCACCGCCAATACCCGTTTTCACTTCTCCCATTTTGAGCTGCATACCTTCAATATAGCCCTTTTCTTTTGATGTTCGACCAACTAGTTTCCAAAAAGAAAAAATTTCACCCGGTTTAATAATCACACCATCAATTTCACCTGTTGCAATTTTTAAGTTTGTAATTTTATTTTCTTGTAACTGAGGATCGCTATTTCCTAATTTCCTTCTCAATAAGGATTGATGTTTTTTACAAGTGAATGGAAATGTATTCGTTAAGTCCCTTTGCTTTGCAAATCGATTTCTGTCTTTTAAATCTGTTAATGTTCTAAAAAGTCTTTTTTGCTCGATTCTTGCATGATAAAAAAATGGATGAATTTCAGATAGTCTCAAAATGCTTCCTCCTTAAACACCTTAAAATAACTGGTAAAAAATCACATTCAAACAGCTCCATATTTCCTTGCTATAATTTAAATCTAACCACGAAAACTCATTCTTTTTTCATAAGACCACCCCCAACTTATGTATTAGATGAATTTCAAAATAATAAAGCTTCAAATCCACACGTTTGGACTTGAAACTTTAAGTTAATAAATTCCAATAGTGCCATTTTATAAATTGGACTCTTTAAACCATGTAAAAGTTTCAAAAGAAATTGGCTAAAACAAAAATAATTGCACAATATAAATCAGCTGATATAATCATCAACCAATTATAAATAAAGATTAACTTTGCATTTATATCCGTTGTTAATACAGATTCATCTTTAATTTGTGTCTTCGATGAAGCAGCATCAACAGTCTTGTTCCTTTGCCTTAAATTAGGATTTAGATAATCAGCCTTTAAAAATCCATATTGAGGATTGACAATCGACAATATTTCCCTCCTCTGTAAAAGCCTCATTCATTTAAATATGTTTGTTTAAATTAAAGCATTCTACATGTGACTAATTGTTTTTATTATTGGGAGTTCTACGGTGTTCACTTTTTGTGCTACCTTAAATATGGAGAATTTTTCATTAAGGATGTGTAAAAAACATGGATTTTTTAAATAAGACGGTGATTGTAACCGGCGCTGGACAGGGCATTGGAAAAGGAATCGCTTTGCTTTATGCAGAAAAAGGTGCAAATGTTGTGATAGCGGATATTGATGAAATAGCCGGATCAAAAACAGTTGATGTAATTAAAGAAAAAGAGGGAAACGCGCTTTTTGTAAAAACCGATGTAAAAGTTGAGGATGACATCATCCGCTTAATGGAAATTGCAAACCTTACATTCGGTCAAATTGATATTTTAATCAATAATGCAGGGAAATCAGTATTTAAGTCCCCTTATGAATTGTCAATCGAAGAATGGGACGATATTATCAACACCAATTTACGAAGTGTTTTCTTAGCATCAAGGGAAGCCGCAAAATATATGCGAAATAATAAAGAAGGCGGCTCCATCGTTAATATTGCTTCCACACGGGCCATTATGTCTGAACCGAATTCAGAAGCCTATGCAGCAACAAAAGGTGGAATTGTTGCATTAACTCATGCGCTTGCAGCATCATTTAGTGCAGATCGAATTACCGTGAACGCGATTTCCCCAGGTTGGATTGAAACAGGCGATTATTCCAAATTACGTAAAATTGATCACGAGCAGCATTTATCAAAACGTGTCGGAAGACCAGACGATATTGCGCGCGCTTGTCTCTATTTAACAGCGAAGGAAAATGATTTCGTGACAGGCATTAACCTTGTTGTGGATGGTGGAATGACAAGAAAAATGATCTATGAGGAATGAACAGTCAAAGGAAGGAGGACCTTGTAAACACCCAAATGGCTTTACAAGATCCTCCTTTCCCCATTTCATATCACCTTTGTGATTTCCGTATTCTGCTGTTGCATTTTTCGTACCCACTGCAAAAATGAAGCCGCCATGAAGAAAAGTCCGGTGATCAATGGAATCCAAAAGAAAGGACTGCCACCAACAGTGAAGGAATCGGAAACGATAATACTGAAAAATAACAAAATCAATCCCAGGCTGCCCCAATAACAGATTGCCCAATTCGATTTCATTTTTGTCAGAACAATGCCTGCCACACTTAAAATATAAATGAAACTCACAATCATCATGGCAGGAAATAAAGGTCTAAATTTTAATGCATAAACAAAATAATCCAATTGGTTGATATTCCGTCCATCCGTAATTTCTTGCATCATTAAATGTGGAAACGGAGTTGAATATTTCCATTCAAACGGGTTTTCCACTATTCCGCTTCCTTCATACCAGGCGGAAAATGTGGAAAGAACAAAAAGTGCCATTCCTATGATCATTTGCAATCCAAATTTACCCATCGCTACCCTCCCAATAACTTTACATTTAAGACGTTGCAGTTTCCCGGACGTTTCATCCTTTCTATGAATTTTATCGCCTTCATTCAATTTCTTTCATTTATGAATAAAGAAAAAAGCACATTATGGGAACAAACGGCGACTTCGTAAAAAAGTGGATTTAACCCTTCGTAAATCGGCATAAAATCCGAATCTTGCCCCGCGGCTTTATAACGGCCGGGGCGCACTTTATACGTTGTATATTTCTTTTTGCAAAAATTGCATACAACTTTACTTTCGTAATAATCATAATTCATTGACATACGATACCAACCCTTTTAACTTTACTGACATCTTGTTGTAATAACAAACATAATATTACGAAAAGACCAGGAATTTTTATTAAAATCCACCTATATTATGAATCTAAAGTCTTTTTTATATTTTTTTGATTGTCTTTCCTTTGTTCAATCACATCCTACTCAAAAGTGCAGTTGCACTTTATAAAGCGGGATTGGAAATATGTCAACTGGCGGTTGCAACCCGCATGATTACTGGATTTTTTCGTATGTATTCTTTCCTTATAAAAAGAACACCTCCAGATAAAAACAGAGGAGATGTATCCAAGATGTTCCATTATTTTATTTCCTTGACCCATCTTTTATATCCAAAATCATCTGATCATATGCCAATGGACCGAAACCCAAACTTTTGTATAATTCAATGGCCCTTTCATTCTCTTTTTCCACTTCCAGCCTCAATCTTACAATTGAAGAATCAAGTGTTGTTTTGAGGTAATGGAAAAACTCTTTCCCCAATCCTTTTGAACGATATTCCTCCAAAATATAAATTTCGTCAATCCAGAGCATAATTCCTCCCGCTTCTTGGGAATACATTTTTGAAGTAATCGCATATCCGACAGGCTGGTCATTATATTCAAAAATAAACCCTTCCAGATACACACTGGAGCGCATGATTTCATTGAACGCATCAATGTGATGTTTTTTCGGGATGGGATGCAGTACGGCATCAGAAGCATAAAATTGCTCCGCCAAATAATAGAAAATATCCGCATCCTCTTTTTTCATTTTTCTGATCATTAGACTTCACCATCTTATAATCTTTTTATTATGCCATATAAACGCACATCATCGATGATAATGGGGACCATCCACTATCCCGGTCCAATAAGGATTGGATAGAAAAATGCAACCCTCTGCTTTTAAGCTTAATTAATACTTAATCAAAAACGTTAAACAGTTCACATGCACTGATACTTTTTATCATAAAAAAGGAGAGGGGTGGCCGGAATCTCCCTCTACTTATAAAAATCTTCATACATTTTTTCTAAAATTCGCCTTATAATTACAGGTTAATCACTAAGGGTAACAGACATTAAAGCAACCTATTCAGGTTTCTTCAAAATAAATAGGATCAATGATATAATATGCTGGCCTTTTTCCAACTTGTTTAATTAATTGTTTTTCCAGTAAATCTTTTGCAATTTTTCTAACAGTTACTTCAGAAATATTCATTTCATTGGACAGTTCTTTAACAGATAGACCATTATTAAAATGAAAGAAATGATTTTGTGCTAAAATAAACATAAATTCAAAAGATTTTTTTTCTTTTTTAATCCTAGTATCTTTTGTTAATTTATCATAAGCGCTTTCAATTAATTGAACTTTTTCTTTTAATTCAAAAAGCATTTCTTTTAAAGTTTTTAAAATAATTTCTAAAAATGTATCAATGAAATAATTCATTTCCCCTCTATTTGCAATACTATTAGTAATTTCGAAGGCTTTTAAATAGTTTGTCTTATATTTGTTACAACCCCTTGATAAAGAAAGTGAGGGGATATTGCCTAATGTTTTTGATAAATATAAGCTACTAATAAATCTTGAAGTTCTCCCATTTCCATCATAAAAAGGATGTATATAACCAAAAAAGTAATGTCCTATTGCTACTTTTATTATTTCTGGAACTTCATCAGACTGATTCATAAAAACTAATAATTTTTCTACTTCATTTATAATCTTTACTTCCGGAGTTAACCCTCTATGTATAACTTTACCGGTACCCGATTTTTTTAATACATGTGTAACTTCTTTTCTGAAAATTTCTCCATCTGGTAATTCACTTTCCTCAATTTCACCTTCAGTTATTTCATCATATATTTTCCTTATATTTACTGGACTGGCAGGGAGCGACGTATTTCCATTAATTAAATTCATATATGACTTTACCATACTATTAAATCTATTATTAACATTTTTATTCATTTTAATGTTTTTAACACTTCTAGCAATTTCTTCTTTTGAACTTTTTACCCCTTCAAGTTCATTGGTATTAAATAATTCTTCAACTAAACATTCAAGAATGAAATGGTCTTTTGCTACTTTAGGTAATTGATTAAAGATAAAATTTAATTCTCCGGATAATTTATAAATTTTAGCTACAATATCAATTATATAATTAGTTGGAACATAGAATAGTTGAAATGATTTTGGCTGATTCATTGGTTTTATAAATAACATTAAACGTTTGGCAGCATCTGAATTTATTCTTTGTATATATTTATCTTCAAATTCATTTTTTTCTACTTCATAGAAAAACTTATATAAATATCTCATGATTCATACCTCCTTTTGACACTGAAAATGTAACTTTTTTAATATTTTTACATTTTAATTTTAAAAATTCTACTTTTATTTGTATTTTTCAATTTTTTTATCTTTATAATTCACTTAATTATTTTTACATGTGCTCCACATTTACATCTGCCATGACCATTTTTTTTAATTTTTATCTTTCTATTACACGAAGGACAATTTATTATCATAAGACTGCCTCCTATTGATTGTTAACAATCCCATTATGGGTAGAAAAAAATAAGATTATTCTTAGATTGCACTTTTACATATCTTTTCAGTTGAATATAAACAGGGTTCCATAAATATTGAATTATTGTCTTTTACATATTATCTAAATGTTTTAATTTTGCTTTTTATGACTTCTTCTTTTTAAAATAAACGGGTTTGGAAAAGGTGTACTGCCAAAATAAAAACCGAACGATTACTTGAATCTCTACTATAACAAAAAGATTCAGTATCGTTCGGTTTTTATTTTGAATCCAACCTAGTATTAGACTATAATTTAATCTTGCACTTACCAGCATATTAATTATTTCAGTTTTTCTAAAATTTCCCGGATAAATGCAGGTTCATCTTTCGGAGTACGGGATGTGATGATGTTTTCGCTCACAACGACTTCTTCATCACGATAGTCTGCACCAGCTAGCTTTACATCATCTCGAATGCCGATATAGCATGTTGCCGCTTTTCCTTTTAAAATGTCCGCACTAATCATCACTTGTGGTCCGTGGCAAATACCCGCAATTAATTTGCCTTGTTCATTGGCTTCTTTTACAAAGCGAACGATATCATCATTGACGCGCAATGCTTCTGGAGAACTTCCGCCTGGAATTACAACAGCATCAAATTCATCTGCTTTTGCATCTTTCGCACTGATCTCTGCTGTATATGAAACTGTTCCTTTTTTACCTTTGCACTCTGCTCCTTTTTCCAAACCAATGATGACTGCTTGGTGTCCAGCTTCTTTAATTGCCTCATATGGATTTTTCATCTCAGAATCCTCAAAATTACTTGCTAGTAAAAATGCAACCTTTGCCATAACAAATACCTCCTATGCAATAAATCTTACAGGATTAGTATAATTGATATGCAGATAGAATAGCAAAATATGTGATTTTTTCAGTTATTTATAAATTTACTGAATCATCTATTTTTTCTTTATAAATATAAAATCCTTTACTATGTTTAATATAAAAACACATAAAGGATTTGGAGCATTGCAGCTATAAAATGTTACCCATTACAAATTTTCCACTGCTTATTTTTATGTTCTAAAAACCGACTGAATTTCGCTTTACGCTTATTACGTTCAAGATTGTTATACATTTCATCCATATCTTCATAGTGACCTATTACATAAAATCTTAGCCCAATTGATTGACTATCCCGGTAAATATTCGAAAAATCGATTAATAAACCTTCTTTTGTCAATTCAAATAGTTGATTTTTTATTTCCTCAGCCATTGGATAGATTTTTCTTCTTTTATTTGTGGAAACAGTTCCAATGATTTTATTTGCGAGTATTTCCTTAAACACTAAAATATCTCTGCAATATAGTTTGCAATACCATCCATCATCGTGGGCGAGATAAACAAATTGATTTTTGATTCGATCAAAAAATGGCGAATTTAATGGCTTGCCAAAATGAGACAAATACAATACTTCCGCTTTCTCTTCCGGTGTACATTGGTTTAAATCTTCTTCATTGTTGTAATCAATCCAATGAAAATTACCTAAACCGTAAATATCTTCTCTTGCTAACTCTAAAATTCCCTCTTTCCCCACTGCCGTTTCAAAAAACCAATGAACATTAAAACCGTTGGCAATATATTGCCCATCTGTAATTAGTAAATTTTCTAAGTTTACCGGGCAATACTGAATAAATTCATGAAATTCCATTCCATAGTAAATAAAATATTGTTCTTCTAAATTGGCATTGATATAAAATACATCTCTTAATCTTCTCATATCTTAAATTTCCTTAACTCACACAGATTTAGATATTCATTTTCTTTGAACAATTGCTGCAAATAAATTTGCCTTCAAGATTTAAATACGCTTTAATTTCAGTGATTCCTTTTCTCTTAGGATATCGAAGTTGTATTAATACTTCTTCATCATCTTCTATTACTTTATTGCATTTCATACATTTTGGAGTAATTAATGACATTTTATATCCTCCTTATTCGGAAATTCCCCAAATCGAATCAAACAATTCGTTAAAATCATCTTATATCAAACTTGGTTCTTGCTTTTATCTTAGAAAACTACAAAAGTAGAAAACATATAAAATAATCAATACATGGAGCAAAAAATCAATGGAAGATTGCTGGTGTTCCCAGCATATACAGGCTTATTGGCAAAGACCAAATAAAAGCGATTAGCATAAGGTAGTCTTTTTGAATAATTAAAGCAATTATTGCTTAACAGGCTGGGAGGCATAACATCAGAAAAGTATTAATTGCTGGACCGGCTTCAATAACTGTAGACGAATAAGGATTATAAAAAACAAAGACAAACCCGATGCTGAAAATCCAAGCGATTCCCCCTAATACTAATCCAGTCATCCTCAATTATCGTTTCCTCCTTTCATAAATCATACCATTAATTTTCCGCTATACGAAAACTTATCGTTCATTTCGGATGTACTTCTTTTTATGCATTAATTAATCCTGCTCCCCAGGAGAGAAAATCGTCTTGAAACATTTTCATGTACTTTACACCTCTACCATATAATGTTTTGTGTATGCTGAAAAAAGGAGGAAATCTGTGCTGATAAAAGAAATGCGTTTACAGCGTATACAACGTTTAGCTCATGAAATTATGTATGAAATAAATTCACAAGCAGAACAAAAACAATCTGAAGATTTGAACTTTGTGATTGACAACCTTTCTCGTGCTATTGGAGAATTAGCGGATCCATTCGGTTGTTATTCGTTAGACTATATTGAAGATAAAGTGGAGAAATCCTATTTTATGCTTATAAAAAAATTTAACAATTAGAAAAGCTAAAAATAATTCAATAAAAACGAATGAAAATGAGAGTTATTATCAATACTATAACTATAAAAGGTAACCAATTTTCATTGGTTACCTGATAAAAATTAATTCTCTGGTGTAAATGTTTTGCAATCTGTTTCTTCACTATTGGATGCTTCTTTTCCTTTTTGACTTACTACATAGATTCTTTCAGCACTACATTTGTTTCCATCAGCCCAATACTTGCAGTTATTTACTTCGCAAAGAATCTCTTGTTGCATTATCTCACACCTCCTCTTTTGTTATCATTGACAGATTTGAATTGGTTAATACTATCTTTGTCATACTAAATTTCAAATATTTTACACAAACATTGATCGGTTTCTATATATTTTCTTCTTCAATACCCTTTCAATTATGAAATAAACCAACAGATGAAAAAGGACTTTATCTCTTTTCAAATGCATAGTTAAGACACCTAATGACAAACTAATGTCATGGAGGTGTGATGATGAGTAACAGAGAAAAGAAAAACTTAAGTGGCAACTTCAGTGATGAGCAGGCAGTAAGAAAAGAACTATCAAGAGAATTTGATCATGAACTTGCAAACGAACCTTTAACACCGCAAGAAAAACATAATAATAAGAAAACTAAAAAGCGACAATAAGTTATCCTCGGCTATTCATTCAATAAAAATAATTGTTGAACAATCGAGTAGGAGGGAGCGATTAACTCCCGTCCTCTCACACCACCGTACGTACGGTTCCGTATACGGCGGTTCAATTAAGATAATTGACGCAAGTTTTCATAACTTCCGTGAATAGCTTGTCTTCTTATGCCAGTGGTCACTCCACCCTCCAAGAGGTCTCCCACGGGATTCACCGCTTCCTTCCTCAAGTGAGGTACTACGTTTTCTGTGTTCATCATGACTCACTGAATGCCAAGGGCTATTCTCTCTTAATTGTTCGGTCCTTCTCAGTTGTTCTAGACCAACTAATACTATGACCTCTGCTGACTTCTGACGGTTCAGCTACTTATCACTAAGTAGGTTATGAAGCGTACTTCACCTATCCGCCAGACCTCCCCGGGTAAGTACATGCACTTTCACACCATCTATCCGCCTCATTTACTCGATATGACCTTCGACAGAAAGAGCTTTGTTTTGTTTGGCAAACTCACTCAATCATACCTAGCCTTATATGAGGTTCGTGTTCCTCGGACCGGTGTTTTGCCTCCAGCTTCCTTCAGATTCCGCGTCACCACGGACACCCTTGCTCTTGGCTAACCTCTACTTCTGTCTTCGGGGTTCGGGACTTACACCCTATAGTTCATGTACATGCCGGGCGCACCATGAAAAAGAACGAACTTCTTTAATTTAGAAATTCGTTCTTTTTTTATTTCAGCCTTTGCTGTTAATATTCAACTGTTAGCTTAACTTTAACTACTTAATAAATTAATTGTAAGAAATCATCCATCGTTACGCCGCCGAAATATCTGGAAATATCAACATCCGCCAAAGCTTCTTCAATATCTTTATAAGCATAGCGTACACCAACTAAACGTTGCTCGATTTGTTCTACGTCTTCCATGCCAAAGAAATCACCAAAAATCTTAATTTCTTCAATGATTCCTTTGTTCACTTCTAAACGAATATCAATTTCCCCGGATGGGAAGCGCTTTTGCTTTTGCATATTAAAGCGCGGTGATTTTCCATAGTTCCATTCCCATTTTTGGTAGCGTTCTTTCGATATCGTATTAATATTTTCCCAATCTTGTTCTGACAGCTCGTAATATCGGATATTCTCCTCGCCACCGAAAATCGATTTCAAAATTTCCATTCGGAACTGTTCTACCGTAATTTTTTCCGGCAAGAAATCAATGATGTTTGCTACACGTGAACGTACGGATTTAATGCCTTTTGATTCAATTTTGTCTTGCTTTACTTTTAATGAATTTACCACCGCATCCAGATCTAGATTGAACATCAATGTGCCGTGGCTAACCAAACGGCCGCGTGTTACATATTGCGCGTTTCCTGAAACTTTTCGTCCTTCCACTAAAATATCATTGCGACCAGACAGTTCCGCGTTCACCCCTAATTTTGCCAATGCATCTACTACAGGCTGGGTGAATCTTTTATAATTGTGGAAGCTGTTTCCGTCGTCCTTCGTGATAAAGCTGAAATTTAAATTATTTAAATCGTGATACACCGCTCCGCCACCAGAAAGTCGCCGAACGACGATGATTCCATTTTCTTCAACGTAGTCTGTGTTAATTTCTTCATATGTGTTTTGATTTTTACCGATAATAATGGACGGTTGATTGATATAGAACAGTAAAAAATCATCTTGCTCAACATCCATGTTTCTTACAAGATATTCTTCAATTGCCAAGTTCACTCTAGGGTCTGTAATGCCTTTATTATCAACGAAATACATTTATGTATCCTCCTATACAAATTGTCCATATCTATTTTACACGAAAAATGGCTCATACTGATTTTTTTAGTATGATTGAATTTTTCATCAAAATAAAAAACGACAACTATTATCGTTGTCATCAAATTAAAGTAAGCTCGAATCAAGTGAGACGAATAAAAAACGCCTGCTCTTTTAGGACACATGACAAATAGCCCTTCAATCACGATTTTTTCGGACTGAGGGCTATTTTTATGATTGGCGTAGATCTTGTATTTCGATTTTATTGAAGGAGATTTTTCAAACGACGGATTTCTCCTAAAATCTCATTGTATTCTATCTCTAAAAGCTTGGGGTCATCCTTTTTGGAAGGCATAGAAATTTTACTTATTACCTCCGTCAACCGAATTTCTAATCGTAAAATTTCTTCCTTAATCTGCTCTTTTTTCCTGTCTTTAACTTCAGTCTTGCTAGCCATTTATTCATCATAGCTGCCCTTGAAAGTTTTAAGTTTGCAGTCTTCGATAATCATAATCTGATTCGCTACTGAATTTATAAAGCGCCGATCATGAGAGACAAAAAGCAAGGTGTGTTCATACTCCCGAAGAACCTCTTCCACCACTTCCAGAGAGTTAGAACCAGTTTTTGGATTTTTGAAGGCTATTTTGGGATTCACACGATTTTCCGTTCGAGGAAAATTCAAAGTAAAAATTGAAATGGGAATTGCCCTAATGGCCACAAATTTAAGAAAATATGCACTACGAGGGGTGTAAAACTCTCATAAATTGGATGAAATTGTAAAAGGATGAGTTGTTTCAAACAACTCACCCCTTATTTTTGAGGTTGAAAAATACTTATGTCCCAACCTCTTAATTACATATTATTTTATAGGTTGAGTCCATTCTACAAACTTAGTCGGTTCCTCATATGATCCATTGTATGGTCCATATTCATCGCCTGATGGAACTCCTGTACCTTTTGCAGTCCAAGTACCACGATTTACAAATGGAGTTAGCCAAAAAACATACGAAACATATCCAGAATCAATTGATGGTCCTGTGTAGGTTTTTTCGATTGTGTAAGTCAAATCACCAGTTAAATTACTTTCTACAGCAGCAGTTAAACCCTTTTCCTTTGCAGAACCACTAACAGTAAATGAGGATTTTGTTGTATATTTAGTAGATATTTTTTTAGTACCACCTGCTGGAACAGTTGCGATTTGTTTGGCTTGTAATGGGGTATCTGTTTGTTTTACAAATTTTGTTACAGACCATTTGATTGAAAGATCATACCAAGCATTAGGAGAAATTACATTATTATTTTCTCTTTCTGGTGAAGCTCCTCCTAATCGTAAATTATTATCATTTAATGAAGTATATACATTATTAATAATGATTTCGTCGCTAGTAGCTTGCATTGAAATTGCTTCTAGTTCTTCATCAGTAATTTGTCCTTCCGCACTAGGAGAAATAATAAATTTTTTTCCATAAGCTGAAACAACTGTATCCTGAGTTTCAGATTGAATTAAAGGTGTTAATGTAGGTTCAATATTAGTTTGTGCTGATGCAAGTGGAGCAGTAGCAAGAAGTAATGCAGAAAAACCTAAAGTAGCAACTTTAATTTTTTCATATATTTTCCCTGCTAATCTATTATTAGTAACATTTTACTTTATTCGTTAATTATTATAAATATGTTAAATGTTGTTTTTTCTACTTTTTATTATAATAAAATTGAATGGAGGGATACACATTGAAATTTATCTATTTAGGATCTATCTTAATGATGTTTGGGGGTTTACTTTATACTTTGGAGAGAATAAACGCTTATTTATCAACGTATGTTATGTGGATTGGAAGTGCATCTGGAGCTGACCTTACCGTTTTTTATCCAAAATTTCTAGACAATTTTTTTGTCCCATTCTTTTTATTTTTAGGCATTTTTGTATGTAGCATAGGATTTTATCAATTGAAAATTATCAAACAATCTGAATGAATATGGATTTTAGTAAATGAGTTTTCGACAATAATTCTGTTCGGGAAAATATCAATATCCATTAACATTTGATAATGCAATAATTAATGCTACGTTTGAATTAGAATCCTTATCTGGTGAGAATCAAAAAGAATCCATTTTTGAAAAAAGAGTGAACAAAATGGATTCTTTTCATTCCTTTGCATAAACAAGGGGCAGAATTGTTATTTCAGGTTATCTCCATGTGTTATGAAACCAAAAGTATCATTGTCACAACAAATTTACAGTTTAGCCAGTGGAATAATGTCTTTGGTGATCCAATCTTAACGGAAGCAGTAATCTGAAACAATTTCTCCCCACTTTTCCTCATACATCATCCCTTTCTTTTTAAATGATTTCTGTTTAGGGAGTTGATCTTCATCCGCATACTTCTTAGCTGTTCGCCAATTAATTCCCATTGTTCTTTGTATTTCTGAAATAGATAAACCTTTGTTATTTCTTAAATGTTTGATACAATTAATATCAGACATTGCTAGCATCCTTTCTTACCTCCACTACCAATTGCTTGACACAATTACTGTAGTGGGACTTGGGGTGACTGGCAAGTCTTTTTTTGTTTATGCACAAAAATTTAGTGCAGGACTCTGCATTTTTCCTTTGCAAAGTTCTGCACTTTTATTTTGCCATACACACTCCACTATCTCATTGATTTAGATTCTGAATTAAAAGCGTCCTATGAGTTATATCAATACGTGCAACATTGCATAAAAATCAAAGACTTTGAGCTCCTAAAGAAAACATTAGAGAATAAACAAAATATCGTTTCCAGCTATATGAAAACCGCCATCAAGACAATCAACAAATACATCAATTACGTCGAGAATACGCTAAAGTACGATTATAATAACGGCATTTTAGAGGGGATTAATAACAAAATCAAAGTGATCAAACGCATTTCTTTCGGTTATCGATCCTTCTATCACTTTAGAAACCGAATATTCATTACCCAAAACTTAGCGAAAATAAAAACAGCTTAGGGGAACCTCGAATTTCCCCTAAACCATCCGATTACACATCACCAAATAATGTCACTAAAATTTATTCACCAACACCATTTGACAAAGAACCTTTAATTATCTATCCTGCCTTCTCAACCCCAATAAAAAATCTAACCTATCAACTCAACCCCTATCACTTTCATGGTAGTTGACATGTTTCCTCAAAGAATAAAAATAAGGGTTTCCCGACATTAACGTCCTCGACAAAGATGTCATGAGAAAAATTCAATGTCAGGAAACCCTTTATCTATAAGTGCTTAAAGTATCTTTATTTCTCAACCCTTGACATCAATACCACGCACTCAACGTGCAACGAGCGGGGTGGATTGATGTCTTTTACATTGTCGGTAGTCGGAAACAAGTCAAAGGCACTTTTTTTACTATCGGTAGGCGGGAATATATCGATTAATTTTTACATATCGAAAAAATGAATACATCGCCGATTGCGTCCCTAGGATGTATAGACGCTGAAGTTGGATTCTTGCTTCATCTGCTGATGAACGAACTTACGGTACAATGCATGTCCATCCATCAATTGAGCATGCGTTCCTTGGCCAGTCAAGATGCCATTCTCCAGGAAGATGATTTGGTCTGCATCAACGACGGTTGACAAGCGATGCGCGATGATAAGCGTCGTGCGACCATGCATCAAGTTTTGCAGTGCTTCCTGGACAAGTGCTTCCGATTCGCTATCCAGATTCGACGTCGCTTCGTCCAGAAGTAGCAGCTTTGGATCGCGCAGCAGAGCGCGAGCAATGGCGATGCGCTGGCGCTGACCACCGGAAAGCTTGATGCCCCGTTCGCCAACCTCGGTGTCGTATCCTGACGGCAATTGTTCGATAAATGCCGCGGCATTAGCCAGACGCGCAGCCTCGCGCACTTCGTCGTCGGTAACCGGACGCGTGAGCCCGTACGTGATATTGCTTTTGATCGAACCTGACATGAGCGGGCTTTCTTGCAGGACGTAGCCGATCCCTTCCCGCCAAGCGTGAAGCGGAATTTGTTCGATGTTCTGCTCTCCGAGCATGATGCTGCCCGCCGACGTTTCATAAAACCGCTCCAACAAGGAGAAGATCGTTGTCTTACCGGCACCGCTCGGCCCGACGAAGGCGACAGTTTGCCCCGGCTCAATCGTGAAGTTTAAGCTGCGCAGCACCTCGTCCTCTTGCCCATAGCCAAAGGATACGTCCTGGAAGTGGATGGGCTGATTCCAATCGACTTGGTATGACACATCTTCCGATTGCTCCCAGTCCGCAGACAGCGTTAACGCGGTTGCGAAATCAGACTTCGATTGACGGTCTGGCTCCTGATGGTCAGGATCATCATTTTGCTGATTTTGCTGTATGCGTCCTGTTGACTGCTCTGGATCAGTGCATAGCAACTCTTGGATGCGCTCGGTCGCTCCCATCGCTTTTTGAAAGGCGGTGAAAAACTGTGCCAGCATGCTGAATGGCACTACGACCTGGAACATATAAATAATGACAGCAACCAGTGTTCCGGCAGACAAATCACCGGCGGAAACGCGCGCTCCACCGTATCCGATGATGACGACCAGCACGGCCATGATCACGGTTGTCATTAGTGGTGAGACGAATGCTTGGATGCGTGCTTCTCTCATGCCGAAGTGAAACAAGCTGGCAATCTTTCGCTCGCCCCGTTCGCGCTCAACGGACTGGGCATTGTGCGATTTCACAAGACGGATGTCGCTGAGCACGCGACCGAGTCCCGCGCTGAAAGCGGCAAGCTCATCTTGCATTTGCAAGGAAATTTTGTACACCAGTCTGCCTAATGGAGCCAAAATCAGCATGGACACTGGCACTGCGGAAAGCATAATGAGTGTCATTTTCCAGTCGATGACAAACAGGATCGCTAATGCGCCGATGATCGAAAGAATGCCGGAGATGGAGGTGACGAGATGGTTCGTTATTAGTGTCTTAAGCGTGTTCGGATCCTGTGTAACACGGCTGATCAGCTCGCCGGATTCGTGCTTGTCAAAGTAGGAAACTTTGAGTTTGAGAATGTGATTCCACAAGCGCAATCGGATGTTTCTCACGAACATCTCGCCAATATACGTCATGAAATAGTAGGAAAATCCGCCCGCAGCCGCCTGCACAAAAAACGCCGCTATGAGCCAAATGATGACGCCGATATCGAGACCACTAGCCGCAAATTGATCAATCAAATCACGGGTGAAAAGCGGCACAATCAAGCCGCCTGCAGCTTCCAATACACTTAGGATGATGGCAACGGCAAACAGCCCTCTCCTGGGAACGGCACTGCGCAACATTCGCAAAAACTTCCGCCATTGTCGTCCCTGGTCATGATTATTCACTCTCTCTGTGTCCATCTGAAAACAGTCCTTTCTTTATGGAATAGTACTCGAACGCTTCTGTAAACCATTTCTCTTCCTCTTCTGTAAACGGGGTGCCGATAGCAGCGGGCAGTTCTATATTTTCTAAGTGATCCGCATATTCATTCATAAAGTACCAATTGTCGCCCATCAGTTCGTTAGCGAGAGCCATAAATTGCTCGATGAGCTGCTGGACTTCTTCGGAGTCTGGACGATGGTTGCGCAATGCTTGTTTGAGGTCTTGAAGGATCAATGTCGAGCGCATGTTCCAGTCCCGCTCTTTGCTTTCGTCCGCGAAATTTTCCTTTATTCTCTGAATCAACGGCTCTGGAAACCAATCAGACATCCATTCCATCTGCTGCTGCTCCGTCACGATGCTGTGAATCAAGAAGGAGATCACTTGCGGATCTATCCTATGCTCGGCTTCAAGTACCGCGGCAGCATGATCAATCGCTTTCAAAATTTGCTGAATGTGTTGCTGTTTATGCTCCAAAGCCTGTTTCTGCATTCGCAAAGATCGTAGCAAGGCGTTGCTGTCCCCCGCTTGTCCGGACATGATCCCTTTAATGTCTTTCAATGAAAAACCAAGATATTTGTATGCAATGATTTGCTGTAGCGGAATTAGATCGTCCGGGCGATAATACCTTCTCCCGGAATCACTAATATAGCTTGGCTTGAGCAAGCCTTGCTCTTCATAAAATCGCAGCGTGCGTGGACTGACACGGGCTATACGGGAGAATTCTCCAATGGACATTTGCTCTTTCATCATCTCAATCAACCTCCGAATTCATTGTACAACTTTACGTAACGTAAGAATCAAGCGTTTCTTTATTTGCATAATTTCGTTTGTAAGCTTTTCACGTAGGAATATCCCCAGCTCATGCTGGAGGCTAAACTCATTATAAATTTCAATGCTCTTAGACTGAACAAACAAGAAAAAGTCATCTACTAATTGCCTTAAATTAAGCAAAGATCCACCTCATACACCCTAATATAATTTATAGTTTTTTATTGCCCTTCATAATAGCTTTGCTATATCCTCAAACCTTCTGATACCTCTGCTGGTTAGATGAGGTCTTTTCAATAGCCTTTATGTTACCTTCCATTTTATTTACGTAGTTTAAAAATAAAGTCCCAAGCAGAAGTAGATCCTTTCTGGGTATTCTATTCCATACATAACCCTTGAACAGGTCTTTAACAAGAAAGACTTCACCTTCATTCAAGTTTTCAGTTTCCTTAATAGCTTGTTCTAGTAGCTCATTAACATCACTCATGTTGTCATCTCCTTATCAATGTAAGCGTAAAATAACGCTCACGTGTTTTTTCGTGGGCGTTTATTATATGCTCTATTTAGTTTTATTTGGTATGCGACATTCTTCTGGAATTGTCTTCGACCAAGGAAGGAGTTGATCGATGGCTTCTACATCATTGTGATCTATCAATGGTAATTGTTCGAAAAGAGTCCCCCACGGGATTCACCGCTTCCTTCCTCAAGTGAGGTACTACGTTTTCTGTGTTCATCATGACTCACTGAATGCCAAGGGCTATTCTCTCTTAATTGTTCGGTCCTTCTTAGTAGTTCTAAACCAACTAATACTATGACCTCTGCTGACTTCTGACGGTTCAGCTACTTATCACTAAGTAGGTTATGAAGAGTACTTCACCTATCCGCCAGACCTCCCCGGGTAAGTACATGCACTTTCACACCATCTATCCGCCTCATTTACTCGATATGACCTTCGACAGAAAGAGCTTTGTTTTGTGATGCAAACTCACTCAATCATACCTAGCCTTATATGAGGTTCGTGTTCCTCGGACCGGTGTTTTGCCTCCAGCTTCCTTCAGATTCCGCGTCACCACGGACACCCTTTCGTTGAGCTAACCTCTGCTTCTGTCTTCGGGGTTCGGGACTTACACCCTATAGTTCATGTACATTCCGGGCGCACATAAAGGAAAGGAATTGACAGGTCAATGTCAAATTCCTTTTAAACCATGATTTTAGCTGATACTTGTTCATGTGCTTGTTTTTGTTCAAATGAAAGACCATCGAGCAACCAACTGAATTGGCGGGGAGTGATGCATAAAGGGCCGGGAGTTCTTTCATCAGGCCATTGAAAGACCCCTTTCTCTAAACGACGATAGTACAACCAAAACCCATTGTGATCCCAATGGAGAATTTTCAATTTATCTCGTTTCCGATTACAGAAAACAAAGAGATTAGAAGAGAAAGGATTTAACTGAAAGCTCATTTGAACAATGGCTGCTAATCCATCAATCGACTTGCGTAAATCCGTTGCCCCCGCTGCTAAATAAACATGTTGAATGGATGTTTTACTTAACATGTGTTTTCAGCACCTGAACCACTTCGTTGAAAAGGAGTGGATTGAAACCTTCTTTTACTTCGATGGAAAATTCCCCAATGTTAACGATGAGCGGGGAGTTTTTTTCATCCAACGGATGGGATACTTCAACAGTTAGCCATTGAGGGGAAGTCCGTGAAGTTTCAGTTGTCTCTAACTCTAGTCTTTTCATCCATTTATACATACTTTGATGATCTACTTGATTTTGTTTGCACCAAGCTTTTATACTTGACTCTCCACTAGATCGATAAGATTCGATTCGTTGTTGCCACAATTGTTTTCGTTCATCTGGGGACCATTAGCATTGCATAAATATAGTTAGAATTTTCTGTTAATTAATTTTTGTGAATTTGTGCCAAAAAGACAAAACCTAAAGAAAGGTGGCACTGCCCATTTGGTAAATATATACAGTTAAACCAGAGCGACAACGACAAAAGGGAGATTATGGACTGGCTCGCCCATCAAATTTTCGCAACCAAACATAAGCTGGTTTCCACAGAGCTCTCTTTAACCAACGAGTAATTCGAAGTAGAGATTTCTTACTTTTCATCTCCAATTGAATGAGAACATGTAAGCAATACGTGATAAGGGCTAAGAAAATTTGATTTTGAATAGCTGTTTCACTCATTCCATAAAAGTGCTTAATTTCTACGTGTTGCTTGAGCCATTTGAAAAAGAGTTCAATAGCCCAGCGAGATCGGTAAATATCACTTATCTCTTCTGGTTTTAAATCAAATCGGTTGGTGATGAAACGAAGTAAGTTCCCTTTTGTGTCCATAACTTCTAGTAGACGAAAGACATTTTCAGTACGATTTTGTGTGGTACCAATGTAGACCATTTTATCGGATAGAACGTGACAATCATCAGGAAGTGAAAATGTATAGACTTCACGAATGACTGCGTTTTTCTTCAGTCTTGAAACGAAGAAATAGCCATCATCTGTCATCCGATCAAAACGTTCATAGTCCACATAACCGCGGTCAAACACATACATGGCTTCTTTATCATCCACTAGGACTTCGAGTTGATTTCGGTCATGTTCTTTTGCTGTCGTAATCACTGCTTTTTCAGGATAGACGGTGTCTTTATCCATGAAAACGAGCCGTAAGTGTAGCTTTACACCAGCTTTTGTTTTACGGAATTTTGCCCATTTATAATTGGTCAAATTCAACGGGAGTGTACTTGAATCAATGATTTTCAGTGGCATATTCTTTCCGGTTTTATAATGGTACCGTTGAATTTTCCAAACAAGATCCAAGAACAAATTTGCAAGAATTAGTGGGTTGATCTGATTGTTTTTTCGGGATAGCTGAGAGGCACTTATCGATTCAAATCCGAGTGCTTTTTGAAGATCTTCGTCTACAAGTGCATCACTCATTTCCTCTAAGCTCTTAAATTCGAGCAGCTGGGCTACCAATAAAAGTTTAATATAGGCTTCTGTTGTCAGCTTTTTTGTGTAATAGTCCTGTTTCAATTCTTTGACTTGTTCGCTAAGTTTTTGAATATTTATGGGTGAAACCCATTTACCAAATGATGAAATTAGTGTATTCTTGTCCATAACGTTTATCCTTTACGATTGGATTTGGACAGGAACCACCTGTACTTCCATTGTAAAGGATTTTTTTGTTTCGAAATCAATAAAAAATTGAACATTCTTAGTATTTTGAATCATCAGATTTAATTAGTGCAATGCTAGTGTCTGGGGACATAAAAATAAAAACCTCCTAACTTTTGATGTTGATCTAATTATCACAAAACATCATAATGGTTAGAAGGTGTGGGATATTTGGCGCTTACGGGACGACGGCAAAAAGAGAAGAACTTCAAAAACTTATTGAAGATGCTCAGGATAAGAAGTTCGATATCATTCTTGCCAAAGAGTTATCACGCCTTGCCCGAAATGGAGAATTATCCTATAAAATCAAAAACTTATGTGAAAACCAAGGGATTCACATCATTACTTTAGATAATGCGATCAATACATTAACAGGGAACACTCATGTGTTTGGCCTTTATGCATGGATGTACGAACAAGAATCTCAAAACATGAGTAATCGTGTTAAGGAGACATTAAAAACCCGTGCAAAAAATGGACTTTTCAAAGGATCAAATCCTCCATATGAGTATGAAGTACGAGATGGAAAACTGTATATTCGAAACGATGAAACACCAAATATTGTTAGACGAATTTTCAAAGAATATTTTGAAGGAAACGGACGACAAAGTATTGCGAGACGCCTATATAATGAAGGGATTCCAACACCTGCTCAAGTTGCTGGAAAGGCAAATGCAGGAAATAAGTGGCATGACTCTACAGTTAGATGTATCTTAACAAATCCCCATTACGTCGGGGATCTTGTTCAAGGAAGAACAACGACAGTAAGTGTAACAAATAAAAGAAGAAAAAACGTTCCTAAAGAAGAACAGTTTATTATCAAAAATGTACATGAGCCAATTATATCAAGGGAAATGTTTGATGCTGTCCAAAATCAATTAGAGCAGAGAAGAAAATATATTACAGCACCCAAATTACATCTTTTTACCAACATTCTCTATTGTGCTGACTGTGGTACGGGAATGTGGTATAGAAGTAATCGTCGGGGCTACATCTGTGGAAATTATGCCCGTCATGGCAAAAAGGCTTGTACCGCCCACACGATAAAAGAGGATTTTCTAAAAGAAACGATCCTAGATGACATCCAAACCTTAATTCAACAAGTTGATAAAGAGAAATATATAAAGAAGATGGAGAGAAAATCGAAAAGTACAAAATCGGATTCTCAAAAGAAAATCAATAAGATTAACAAACAGATGGATGTTTTAAAAAATCGAAAAAGGAAATTCATCAACCTGTTAGCTGACGGAATTATCACACATGAAGAATATCAAGAGAGTATTGAAGCAACGAACAAGGATTTAACTGAATTAATGGAACAGAAAAATGAACTTCTTTCATTGATGGAAAGCGAGGATGTAATCCAAACGATTGAAAAGCTTAAAAAGGAATTACTTCAATTCCTAAATTTCGATGAATTAACCGAGGATATTCTCCATCGACTGATTAATCGAATCGAGGTAAAAGAGGACGGTACACCATGCTTTATGAAACATCGTGATTGCATCCTCACTGTTTCCACTTTCCTCCAATTCCATTCCACTTATACAGAGTTTAATAGGATTATTTGGATCAAATATTTTATTCATTTCATCTTTCCTCCAAATAGTTATGATGAGTAAATACAGAAGCTAACTTCTCAAAACCTTCTCCATTGGCTTGCAGTTAGCTAATTCTTCAATTAATTGAGCTGACCAAATTATTAGTATGGCAAATTCCCCCGAAGAAATACCAATAATGTACTATCGAAGTATAGCAGTCGAAATTCAGAATAAACAGTCTATTTCTGCCATTTTATAGATGTTATAATTAAATTTGGAGTGGTATATTTGGATCTTTGGACCAGCTGACGACTTGTATTATCCTCGATCCTACCTAATTAAGGGCAAAAAAATACCATCAATATGGTCCATGGACACACATTGATGGTATAAGCTGAGCTGACAGCTTTAAACTCTTGTGATTAAACCTAATATTTTCAAGACTTTTCGGGCTTTATTTCTTACACAATAATACAAATATTTATTTTAAGAATGCAAAAAATTAAAAAAAGAGGCTTATGATATTATCATCTTATGCAGTAGAGCCGACTTCCATTTACTTCTATAAATGCATATAGAGCAGCGGATACGGATTCCCTAGTTCATCAATATCAGGAATAGCAGTTTTACTATTACTTAAATTTCCTAAAGACATCATCCGAGTGACAATATAATAACTCTTCTTTGAAACTGCTAACTGTGCTTTTTAGCCAAACTAGAATGTATTTTACCTTCACTATTCTTTTCACAACCCATTTGGGTTCGGTGGGTATATCATTCAAAGGTTTCCCAATGGAATATCTAGTTGCTCTTTTAATTCTTATTCGTAAGTTGATTGATTTGGCACTTTTTCTACCTGTTCAGCTAACTAAACATCTCGTTCATCTTTTGTTTTACATCCAAGATTTTTAGGTTCTTTATTGATGGACTAGAAGCATCACGCGTTTCAAAATGGCTCGCATAAATGCGACATGTTCATCCTCTAGAAAACTTTCAAGAATAGCCGTTTCTTTGAGTATATCATTCATTTTGTCTAAGACATCTGATTCATTAATCACTTGAATGATATGTGAATAGGATGTTTCTGATGGCATTTTGGAATTTCATTCGTCTATTAAATTCTTTTGCCTTTTCTTTTGTAAATTCATAAGAAAAGTGTTCTTCTTTGTTTTCATCATTTTTGTAATATATACATGACCTCTATTAATAATATACCTTTAGACCTCCAAAATTATTGAGTGCATTTTGAATATGAGTATATATGGTATAACCATTAGAATTATCCTTGCCTTTATGAATTCCAACGATTAGATAATTTGTTGCATTCGTTGTGATAACCGGTGCACCACTATCACCACCAGCAGAACTATAACTTGCTTTTCTTAAACCTTTCCACCATTGTGTAAGATCATATACTGAGTAGTTTTTATCTAATAGTTCGCCACAACTAAAACCAGTTGTTGCACCAGCTTTACATACAATATCGCCTACGGTTTCTCCTGATAAACTCTGCACACCTGAAATCTTTATATCTGATGGTTTATGTGCATAAATATATTTTCCCTTTCTTCCACTATCCATAGAAATAATTGCTGCATCGGTGTTTCCAGAATATATTCTTGAAACCATAGTACCAATATCTTTCCCACCTTGAGTCCACTTAACCCCTACTTTTGAGCAATGTCCAGCAGTTAAAAGATAATACTTATTTTTACTATCATAAACAGTTACATTAGATGTACATGAATCCTTATTTTCACTTACAATTCTAAGTCCGCCTTGTAAAGTGTAATAATAATCTGTACGTGAATCATTTTGTAAAGGTGATACTTTTATAACATCAATTCGTTTTTCTCCATATAAATTCTTAAGAGTATTTGTTACATATGAATTGTTATCTTCGTAAGCGTCAAATACTCAGCACCTTCTAGTTGTGAATGTTCCGTGAGATAATCTCCTTAGAAAAAATGCTGGAGGTTATGCTATGAATGATGCTGACAAAAGAATAGAATGGAAATCTAGGTACGATGCTTGGAAAACAAGTGGGTTGAGTGCTGCTGAGTGGTCTCGCATCAACGATGTAAAAAAGCATCAAATGTACTACTGGATACGAAAGTTTAGAGAGGAAGAAATTTCTACGAATGAGCATCAAACAAAATGGTTGACGGTGGATGTCCAAGATATCTCCTCCCATCATACGGGTCAGGAATCTGTGCTTATTCATTACGGTGCTCTGTCCATCGAAGTACGTCCGGGCACCGATTTGAATCTACTTTCTGATGTAGTGCGTGTGATCCAAAAACGATGATATCCAACGCAAATTTTGAACGAGTGTACCTTGCGCGTGGAAGCACAGATCTCCGGAAATCGATAGATGGTCTCGCAGTCATCGTCAAAGAATGCTTCGATTTGGATCCTTTTTCCCCTTGTTTATTCGTTTTCTGTAATCGGAAAAGGGATAAACTTAAAATCCTACAATGGGATAATAATGGGTTTTGGCTCCATTATCGAAGATTAGAGCGAGGAACATTCGACTGGCCATCCGATCAGGATGGGACACCAATGAATATTAGTCCACGCCAACTTCGTTGGTTATTGGACGGATTATCTATTGAGCAAAAACAAGCGCATCCCGCAGTGAAAGCTCGTACCATTCTTTAAAATTAAAAAATTTGAGAATCCGACTGGTCAAGCCGGATTCTTTTGCGTATACTGGAACTATGAAAAACATGGACATGAAAACTCAAGAAACAATTGAATACTATAAAGCGCGTACCGAAAAGCTTGAAATAGAAAAGGAAGCTTTGGAAGCAAAGCTAAAATGGTATGAGGAGCAATTTCGGTTAAGTCAACAACGTCGTTTTGGTTCTTCCAGTGAGAAGATCAATTCAGACCAACTGTCTCTTTTCAATGAAGCTGAAGCTACCGCAAATCCTGATGAAGAAGAGCCGACGATTGAAACCATTACATATACACGCAAGAAGAAGCGAAATCGTCGAGATGAAAAACTAGACAACCTGCCTACTGAAACGGTGGAATACCGTTTGCCAGCTGAGGAACAGGTTTGTTCGTGTTGCGCTGGACCGCTACACGAAATGAGTACGCAGGTACGCAGAGAAATAGAAGTTATTCCAGCACAAGTAAAAGTGAAAAAGCATGTCCAATATGTTTATAGTTGCCGTCATTGTGAACGCCATGAACTCGAGACGCCTATTGTCACGGCGAAAATGCCGGCTCCTGTTTTTCCGGGAAGTCTGGCATCTCCATCGTCAATGGCTTATACGATGACGCAGAAATACGTTGAAAGTATGCCTTTGTATCGCCAGGAAAAACATCTGGAGCGATTTGGCATATTCATTTCCAGGCAAACCTTATCCAATTGGATTTTGTATGGAGCCGACACCTGGTTGAGTCCTGTTTACGACCGAATGCGTAACCATCTATTGAATCAGGATATCCTCCATGCGGATGAGACCACCTTACAGGTTCTTTCAGAACCTGACCGACGAGCGACTTCCAAATCATTTATGTGGCTTTATCGGACAGGACGAATGGGGCCTCCAATTGTATTGTATGACTACCAGCGAACCCGTGCATCCAAACATCCTTTACGATTTTTGGAAGGTTTCCGTGGATATTTACATGTGGACGGGTATGCCGGTTATAACGGAATCCCCGATGTCAGTCTGGTCGGTTGTTGGGCTCATGCCAGACGTAAATTCACAGAAGCTTTGCAGGCTCTTCCTGAATCGGCTAAAACTACTCACGTTAAAGCCAAAGAAGGTCTTGCATTCTGTAACCAACTTTTCTCGATAGAACGGGATCTAAAGGACGTTAGTCCTGAAGAACGTTATAAGAAACGTTTAGAACGCAGCCAACCGGTATTGGAGGCTTTTTTGGCATGGCTTCGTGAACAAGCCACAAGAGTGTTGCCAAAAAGTGCACTTGGGCAAGCCATTAAATATTGTCGTAATCAATGGGACCGTTTAGTAGCTTTTTTAGAGGATGGTCGTTTAGAAATTGATAACAACCGCGCAGAACGATCCATTAAACCGTTTGTAATCGGGAGGAAAAACTGGCTGTTTAGCAATACCATAAAGGGAGCTAAATCCAGCGCAATCATTTATAGCATTGTGGAGACTGCGAAGGAAAACGGATTAAACCCATTCAATTACCTTAAATATTTATTTGAACAGCTTCCAAATATTAATCTGACTGACAAAGAAAAATTAGATCAACTCCTTCCTTGGTCCACAACAATTCCAGAAGAATGTCGTGTTCCTAATAAAGCTAAATAAATCATAACAATAGTCCACATCTAAAGGTAGGTGTGGACTATTTTACGCTTACTTATCTTCTACTCCAATTACTAATTTATTAAATTTCATATTAAGTGTTATATCTAAAATTTTTATATTTTGATTTAATAAATTTCCACTTTCTTCAATAATTTTGTCACGTAATTCCTCTAATTCAATTAGTGAGTTTTCAACAAAAATAAATTCAACATTTTCAGATTCCGTTGTTAATTCATTAATCTCTTTTTTTATTTTTTCAATTGTTGATTTTGGAGTACCTACTGTAATTCCCAAAATTAGTTTTCCGTTATTTTTCTGATCAATGTAAAATGAACCAATGTTATTCTCATTAATTTTTTCAAAGACCTTCTGCTTAATCTTCGGTACTTCATCTTTTTGGAATTTCATTCATCTATCAAATTCTTTTGCTTCTTCTTTTGTAAATCCATAAGAAAAGCGTTCTTCTTTGTTTTCATCATTTAAAATTGATAATACATGATTTCTATTTATATCAAATCCAAGGGTTTTCCTTAATTTAATGTTTTTCTCCAATTCCATTTGAGTCGGATTTCTATTAATCTCGGAAGCCATTACAAAATATGTACTAGTGAAAAAAAGAAAAAAAGTAACAAAAAATACTAGTAAATGATTAATTAATCTCATCTCAAATATCTCCCTTTTTTTACCTAAATGGTATAATATTGGTATATATCAACAAAAAATTTGAAAATAGGGTGATTAAATGAAAAAAAAATTTTATTTAATTATCATTATATTTTTTATTTTATTTTCTAGTAAGCTTCTTCATAAGGAATATGTATATTTAGGTGAAGAGAATGGGGTTTTAGTTGAAGTAAAAATTAATAATTATTTACTATTTATCACCACATTTCAAACAAGAATTTATAATCAAACCGATGATGAAATTAGGGTGGCTAAGCCTATCACAAAATTATATATTAGTTCTGGAATTAACGTACCGAGCGGAATCCAAAATGATGTAATTAGATATGTGACAGTGAAACCAAATAGTAAAATAAATGGAAAAATCCATTTAAAGCTGATTTATCCGAAAAATAGACATTTTGCAACAAGTGTTAGTTATCAAATAAATAGTGAGGGATATACAATTCATATTGCTGATAAAATAAAATAATCAAGTGATGGAACTTTTCAGACACACCTTTCAAAAAGAAAGATCTTGGAGGAAGTGAAACATAAGAAAAGCATCTACCCGATTACAATGTAGATGCCTATTTTTTATTACGTCAAATAAAAATATTAATTACTATTCTTAATAAACGTTGCTACTATAATCTAATAATAGAATAATGCCATTTGCACATCCGAAAATAAAGTTCATTTTTCTATCGTTATTTAAGTTTAATTTAAAAGTTTCCACTGTTGTTGGATATCCTTTTCCTAACAATATCTTTTCGAATATGGCCTTTAAAACGAAATAGCGCTTCTCCTTTATTCTTCAAGGAAAGAGCCATTTTCCATCAATTTAGATTATTGGTTCATCTTGATTTGGTTGGCGGACTAAACACACAGTACCAGCGATTAATAATAAAATACCTTGAATCGAAATAAATCCGGAAATCACACCAGAAATAATAAAGAGAATTCCAGCCTGTTTGCTGTTACTCTTTAATTTAACGAGGGCAATAATCGTAAGAACAATTGCAATAATTGTTAGTATCCCAATAAACCAACTGAATCCACTAAACCATGCCAAGAAATCATTTGCAAACTGAAGATAGATCCGCTTCAGTAAAACCGGTTGAATATAACGCATCTTCTAATTCTCTTTCAAACATTGGATCATCTGCAATCCCATTTAAAAAAATAACATAAAAAAAATCGGAACTGCCGATAAAATGTTAATTATCAGCCCGATAATCCCTAATAATTTTTCTACAGTTCTATTCATATTTATTCCTCCATTAATATACTCGTATTGTCAAAAATTACTTAATAAAACTTACGTTTTTGTTGATATAACTAGTTTTATATAAAAAAAACTTGCCACCCCCTTAAAATTAGGGTATTTATGAGGTAACCACACACTCAAAAATCCCTAATAAAGGAAGTGACAAGTTGTTACCTCAATTATTAACCTATTTGCTTGAATATATCAAGTACCAAGATCAAATGATTCGAACATTACTTACCCTTCTGATTGGAAAAAACATGTTTGATAAGCCAACTGAAAAGCCTGTCAATAAGCCTTATCAAAAACTCCAGGTGGATGAGCTGCCAATCATTGAAACTCTACAAAAGCTCGATTATCAAATTCTTCTCAAAGAATATTTGGAGAAGAACGGGAAACCTCTCAAACCTGTTCAGAGGCGTTCCAATTCAAAAGGTAAAGTACCTTCATCCATGAAATGTCCAAGGTGTGGTGCTCCGTCAGATTATCTTTATGCCAATAACGGAGGTAAAGGACAGTATCAATGCAAGGTGTGTGCGTGTCTGTTTAATAAAAAGAATCAATATGCCAAGGAGGCTATACTAAAATGTCCACACTGTTCGAAAACACTCGAGAAGATCAAGGAAAGAAAAGATTTTCTCGTATTTAAGTGCAAAAACAATGACTGTCCGTATTACAAAAAGAAACTGCAAGGAATGTCTAAAAAAGAGAAAAAGCAGTTCGAAAAGGATCCTCCGTCTTTTAAAGTTCGATACATATTCCGTCAGTTTCAAATTGATTATCAGCCGTTAGCCAAACATTCACCTAAGAAGCCAAAAGTGGATTTGTCCAGGCTTCATGTGTCACCGCACACATTGGGGCTCATTTTAACCTACCATGTAAACTATGGCTTATCGGCTCGGAAAACAGCTGCACTGATGAAGGATGTTCATGGCGTACCCATCTCTCACCAGAGTATATTGAATTACGAAAACAGCGTAGCACTTCTTCTCAAACCTTATGTGGATCATTATCCTTACGAGCTTTCTGATCAATTCTGCGGAGACGAAACATACATTAAGGTGAATGGTCGTTGGCATTATCTTTTTTTCTTTTTTGATGCGGTAAAGAAAATTATTCTGTCCTACCCTGTTTCTCCAAATCGTGATACGGTATCAGCCATTCGTGCGATTGATGAGGCCTTATAGAAGATGAAAGAGATCCCGGAAGACCTCACCTTTGTCGTAGATGGCAATCCGATTTACCTTTTAGCACAACACTTTTTTGCCCAGCACGGTATTACGTTTGATGTGAAGCAGGTCATTGGACTAACCAACGAAGACCAGGTTTCAACGGAATACAGACCGCTAAAACAAATTATTGAAAGACTGAATCGAACATTTAAGGGCAATTACAGATCGACACACGGATTTGGATCCGATCACGGATCCGTTTCTTATGTGACTTTGTTTGTGGCTTATTTTAACTTCTTGCGGCCACATTCAGCCCTGGAAGGCAAAGTGCCTGTAGTTATTCCAGAGCTAAAAGGACTGCCGAATATGCCTGCACGTTGGACAAAACTGATTGGTTTAGCTCAACAATGGCTAGTAGAGCAAACTGCCTAACTTTTTGTTTAGCAGAGCCCTTACCAGCATCGGCGAAGCGAACTCTTGACAAACCGAACCAGTCAATGGTTTAAAATGGGAATTGGCAAGGGCTTCTTTGGTGTGCCTTCTTTTTGTTCCCTTCGCCCTTGTTGGTTCGAAATCAAACCATTGACGTGTTTGTCAAGAGCGATTGCGGCGGCATTTCCTCTAGTTTCGCTAGATCACATCCCTCCAAAACTAAGTTTTCATAGATTTTTTGACACTACCACCATATGCGTATTGTCAAAACTTTATATAGAAATAGGTTATAGAATCCTATATTAGAGGGCTTTATAAGCAAAAAACTTGCCACCCCCTAAATTCTAGGGTATTAGTGAGGTAACCACACCAACACAAAATCCCTAGAAAGGAGAAGTGGCAAGTTGTTACCTCAAATTATAACCTATTTACTTACTTTTATAAACTTTCAAGAACAAATTATTCGAACTCTACTTACCCTACTAATTGGAAGAAGCATGTTCGATAAACCCAAAGAAGCTCCTGTTAATCAGCCTTATCGAAAGCTTCAAATTGATGATTTACCTATCATTGAAAAGGTAGAAAAGCTCGATTATCAGCTTTTATTAACGGAATATCTTCAATCCAAAGGAAAACCGTTAAAACCAGTACGCCGTCGAGCCAATTCTACGCCCGTACCGTCTACCTTATGTTGTCCGAAGTGTGGTGCTCCTTCTGCGTATTTGTACGCAAATAACGGAGGAAAAGGACAATATCAGTGTAAGGTGTGTGCGTGTGTTTTCAATAAAAAAAGTCGTTATCAGAAAGAGGCCATTCTTAAGTGTCCTCACTGCCTTAAAACGCTTGAAAAAATTAAAGAACGAAAAGATTTTCACGTGTTTAAGTGCAAAAATGATATGTGTACCTATTATCAAAAAAACTTGAGCGCCATGACTAAAAAAGAGAAAAAACAGTTTAAAGAAGATCCACAATCGCTGAAAGTTCGCTACATTTACCGGAAGTTCCACATCGACTATCAACCGTTATCCAAACAATCACCAAAGCAGCCAAAAGTCGATTTATCAAGATTGTATGTTTCACCGCATACACTTGGGCTCATCTTGACGTACCATGTCAATTACGGATTATCGGCCCGTAAAACGGCAGCGATCATGAAGGATATTCACGGCGTGTCTGTCTCCCATCAAAGTATCCTAAACTACGAAAACAGCGTCGCATTATGGCTCAAGCCTTATATTGACTACTTTCCGTATGAGCTGTCGGATCAATTCTGTGGGGATGAAACGTACATCCGGGTCAACGGTCGTTGGCATTATCTGTTTTTCTTTTTTGATGCGGTCAAGAAAGTCATTCTTTCGTATCCAGTGTCACCAAATCGCGACACCGCAACAGCAATACGAGCGATTGATGAAGTACTAGTGAAGCTGAAAGAAATACCCGAAAACCTACAATTTGTAGTAGATGGTAACCCTATTTACTTGTTGGCACAGCATTTCTTCGCAGAAAACCACATATCGTTTGACGTAAAACAGGTCATCGGGCTAACAAATGAAGATGATGTCTCCAGAGAGTATCGACCTCTCAAGCAAATCATCGAGAGACTAAATCGCACGTTTAAAGGAAATTATCGATCGACACACGGCTTTGGTTCTGAACAAGGTTCTGTTTCTTTTGTGACATTGTTTGTGGCTTACTTTAACTTCTTGCGCCCACATTCTTCACTTGAAGGTAAAGTGCCAGTAACAATTCCAGAATTAGAAAAGCTACCAACCATGCCAGCGAGATGGACAGCCCTTATTAGGCTAGCTCAAGACTGGATTCAACAACAGTCAGCCTAACTTTTGTTTAGCTGAGCCCTATTCAGCTATCGGCGAAGCGAACTCTTGACAAACCGAACTTACCAATGGTTTAAAATGGAAAAAGTCAAGGGTTTATTTAGCATGCCTTCTTTTGTTCCCTTCGCCCTTGATTGACCTCTGAATAAACCATTGGTGTGTTTGTCAAGAGCGATAGCGTGGCATTTCCACCTAATAAATGGTAGGTAGTATGAACCGTGCTAGTTTTTCATAGAACTTTTGACACTACCTTTGGTAGCGTTCTTTCGATATCGTATGAATATTTTCCCAATCTTGTTCTGACAGCTCGTAATATCGGATATTCTCCTCGCCACCGAAAATCGATTTCAAAATTTCCATTCGGAACTGTTCTACCGTAATTTTTTCCGGCAAGAAATCAATGATGTTTGCTACACGTGAACGTACGGATTTAATGCCTTTTGATTCAATTTTGTCTTGCTTTACTTTTAATGAATTTACCACCGCATCCAGATCTAGATTGAACATCAATGTGCCGTGGCTAACCAAACGGCCGCGTGTTACATATTGCGCGTTTCCTGAAACTTTTCGTCCTTCCACTAAAATATCATTGCGACCAGACAGTTCCGCGTTCACCCCTAATTTTGCCAATGCATCTACTACAGGCTGGGTGAATCTTTTGTAATTGTGGAAGCTGTTTCCATCATCTTTTGTGATAAAGCTGAAGTTTAAATTATTTAAATCGTGATATACCGCTCCGCCACCAGAAAGTCGCCGAACGACGATGATTCCATTTTCTTCAACGTAGTCTGTGTTAATTTCTTCATATGTGTTTTGATTTTTACCGATAATAATGGACGGTTGATTGATATAGAACAGTAAAAAATCATCTTGCTCAACATCCATGTTTCTTACATTGCCAAGTTCACTCTAGGGTCTGTAATGCCTTTATTATCAACGAAATACATGTGCATATCCTCCTTTATGTCCATATTTATTTTACACGAAAAAAGGATCATTTTGATTTTTTTAGTACGATAGAATTTTTCATCAAAATAAAAAATGACAACTATTATCGTTGTCATCAAATTAAAGTAAGCTCGAATCAAGTGAGACGAATAAAAAACACCTGCTCTTTTAGGACACATGACAAATAGCCCTTCAATCACGATTTTTTCGGACTGAGGGCTATTTTTATGATTGGCGTAGATTTTGTATTTCATTTTATTGAAGGAGATTTTTCAAACGATGGATTTCTCCTAAAATCTCATTGTACCTCTAAAAGCTTAGGATCATCCTTTTTGGAAGGCATAGAAATTTTACTTATTACCTCCGTCAACCGAATTTCTAATCGTAAAATTTCTTCCTTAATCTGCTCTTTTTTCCTGTCTTTAACTTCAGTCTTGCTAGCCATTTATTCATCATAGCTGCCCTTGAAAGTTTTAAGTTTGCAGTCTTCGATAATCATAATCTGATTCGCTACTGAATTTATAAAGCGCCGATCATGAGAGACAAAGAGCAGGGTGTGTTCATATTCTCGTAGAACTTCTTCCACCACTTCCAGAGAGTTTAAATCTAGATAGTTTGTAGGCTCGTCAAGAATCAATAGGTTAAAGCCACTACATATTATTTTGGCAAAGGAAGCCTTAACTCGCTCCCCTCCGCTTAAAACCCTAACCTTTTTATACACGCTATCTCTTTTGAAAAGAAGACGAGCCAATAATATTCGAACAAAACTCTCCTCATAAACGCTTTCTGCCATCACATTGTCGAGGATACTCTTATTTTCATCTAAGATACTTAACTCCTGACTGAAATAACCAATCCTTACGTTAGGAGCAATTTTGATTGGGGCCTCTTGGTTCAGAATCATTTTTAGCAGAGTAGTTTTTCCACATCCATTGGGACCTATTAAACCTACCTTAGCTCCGTTTTCTAAATGAAATTGAGCATCTTTAAAGATCACTTTATCCCCAAAACTCTTGTTAATCCCATTTCCTTCAATGATTACTTTGCTATATATTTTCTGTACGTCCCCAATGTCAAATTTGATTTTTTCGATTTTTGGGGGTTTCTCCTTAACTTCTAAATGTTGAATTCTTGCCTCCACATTTTTAATAGCGCGATCCAAATTCGCTTTTGCTCTTTGATTGCCCACCTTGTGGAGTCTAGCCTCAGAGTTACCCATCCTTCGGGGAGTTTTTCGAATGGATTTTACTTTTTCTCGTGTAGAAATTATAACCCTTTCTAGTCTCTTCTTTTCCTTAACATATTGCTCATATTCAAATTGTGCTAGCTCTCGCTCTTCAGTTTTTTGCTTAATATATTCACTATAGTTACCGGAATAGGTTTTGATTTTCCCTTCTTCTATTTCGATTATTTTGTTACAAAGGCTATCTAGCAAATCTCGATCGTGAGAAATCAAGACTAGGGCACCAGAAAAGTTGGCAAAGGAATTTTCGACTAATTGAATTCCTTCAATATCCATATTACTAGTGGGTTCATCAGCGAAAATGATGGCATGATTTTGACCTAGGCTGGCCGCCAGCTTAAAGCGGTTTCTTTCTCCTCCGCTCATACTCTCCCGATAGGTTTGGGGAACTTTAAATTTTGAAGCCGTCTCTTGTTTTATTGTTTTTTCTTCAGGGGGCTCTAGTTGGGAGATATAGGCGCATTCCCCATAAAGTTTTACCCATCCTTCATCAGGCTCTATTCTTTGGCTTAAAAGGTTCAATAGTGTTGTTTTTCCTGCCCCATTTACGCCCACAATACCAATACGATCTTGATCATATATGCAGAGATTTTCAATATCCAAAATAAGACGATCTCCAAAAGATTTTTTTAGATTTCTACATTCGACTAATAAAATAAAAACCCCTCCTAAATTTACCGGAGAGGATAGTATCTATCAGACCATAACCATACCAAAAAAACTATATCTTCTATTGCCCATGCCATAAGCCAAAAAACAAAAAATAAGTACTCTCTCAGGCAACAGAATCTACAGCAAAGTATAGTTATCGAAAGCTATCTACAGAAGTCAGTACTATCCACTCACTGGTAAAAAATGCATGATTGTTAAGCCGTTTTCCAACGACTTTCTCAAAACTTCATTACATTTTCCTTCCTAGTTAAGTGAATTAGTTGTACATTTTCTGCAGATACCTTACCTTTCTTAAATTTTTTCTTAGGCTCTTCATTAGCCTATAGCCTATTGACTGCAATTATAATAAATATTTAACTTTTCTGTCAAGTTTCAATGTAATATAAGGTTATTTAACTATCACACCATTAAATGCATTTAGTTAATAATTTCGCCTTTGTTTTTAGCTGTTTTTTCACGCCATTCTTGTTGCTGAGTAGTTGTCATTTTCATCCACTCTGTTACTTCACCTATAATTCTTAAAGGTTCTTTCGAGCGATAAGAACGTGTTAAGTTACCAGGGAATTTTTTATCCGTAACATTTGGATCGTTTTCAAATTCACCTGTTGGTTTTATTATATAAATGCGTTCCCTTCCTTCTCCTTTTGCTAATGTTGCTGCTAGTCCAGCAACATTAATATTAGCAGTGAAATAAACGTGGTTCATTTTAATTTCAGAATTGAAATTTGAAATTCCACCCGCTGTCAGTAGATCACCAATTTTCAAATCTGCCTTTGTCCCATGATAAAATGGACCTTCATCAGTAGGTGCAGCCTTAGCTGAATTGGACAATTCATAATTTCTTTTTGCATTCTCGGAATCACCCAACTTCTCATAACATTTGGCAATGTGTAAATATAACGTTGGGTATGCACTTTTAACATTATCATCATTGATCTTTAGGGCACACTGTAGAGAAGTCTCCATCCATTTTAATTTGTCTGTAACACTCTTTTGTATACGAGCTATATGATAAGATGCGATAAATCTTTCATAGTCATCAGTAGCTTCGTCCCATGCTTTATGAAACATCTTGATTGCATCCTCACTGTTTCCCCTTTCCTCCAATGCCATCCCATTTATGCAGAGTTTAATAATAGCGTTATTTGGATCAAATATTTTATTCATTTAAACTTTCCTCCAAATCGTTATGATGAGTATATACAGAAGCTAACTTCTTAAAACTTCTCCATTGGCTTTACCCTTTGCTAATTCTTCACTTAATGGAGCAGACCAAATTATGAACATCGAATCCCTGAGAAATATCGCTAATGTACTTTCGAAGTATAACAGTCGAAATTCAGAATAAACAGTCTATTTTCGCCATTTTATACATGTTATAATTAAATTGGGAAGAGAATATTTGGCCCTGCTGGTGACTTGAATGATATCCACGCCCCTACCTAATTTTATTAAGGTGGGTGATTTTTAGATGAAACATAAGAATTCTCCCAAAGAGACAAGAGAAAGAATGAGATTTGAAGAGCTTAAAAAAAATCCAACAGGTACACTAAATGATGGATTTAATCGAGCTGAAAATGGGAGTTTAGGAAATTTAGGAGAAGGCATAGGATGGAAAGGTATCGGAATATTAATTTTGATATTATTTATTGGTTTTGTAATATACCAACTTTTATTTTGAATTTATTTAATAAGTACAAACAAAGGCTGAACTGCTCACTGGAAAGTAAACAGTTATAATAAAAATTTTTAATACGGCATGAGATTTAAAAGAGCAAATGGTTTACCGATTAATCGATTTTCTGCACCAAATAAAGTAGAGGCAAGATAAGAAAACCTCATCTTGCCTTATTTTTCATTTTAAAATTAACTGCGATACACACTCAACGTGCAACGAGCGGGGTGGATTGATGTCTTTTACATTGTCGGTAGTCGGAAACAAGTCAAAGGCACTTTTTGCACTATCGGTAGGCGGGAACAAATCAAAATCTTATGAAAAACTTATTATTTCCCAATACTATTGTATACAGCTAATGCATCAGTAATATTATACTGTTCAGAATGGATATCTCCTTTTGCACCAGCTGTAATCAATATATATTCTTGGTTACCCACTTTTGCAAGACTCGCAAGACACAGACCAGCTTCATCGGTATATCCAGTTTTCCCTCCTAAAATTTCTCCGCCAATAATGTTTTGATTGTTGAGTTTTTCAAACATGGTATGGTAAAAGGTTATCCCTTCAGGGTGCTTATTCGTGGGTTGTGTGGAATGACGAGACGCAGTAAAAATCTCCCTGAAAGTTTCATTTTGCAAAGCATAGTTTAAAAGAATGGCCAAATCTTTGACTGTTGTGTAATGGTTTTCATTGTGAAGTCCTGTGGTATTTTCAAAATGGGTGTTGTACATCCCTAGATCTGCCGCCTTTTGATTCATCATCGTTACAAAGTCTTGCTCCGAACCAGCAATATGATCCGCAAGACCAATACAAGCTTCTGCACCACTTCGAAGCATCACCCCGTATAAAAGATCAATAGCCCTTACCTTCTCACCTGGCTGGAAACCGGCCATAGAAGCATTGGCACTATAAAGACCATTAAAGGTATAATGGGTTAGTTGTATTTCTTTCTGCAAATTTGTCAAATTTTCTATTGCAACAATAGCTGTCATCATTTTAGTTAACGAAGCAGGATAGATCTTTTCTTCGCTACTTTTTTGCATCAGAATAGTTTGATCTTCTAAACGGATTAGGATCGCATTAGTACTGTTTAGTTTATCGAGAGATATAGAAACAGAGGAATCGGGTTCTATCTCTGCAGAGGGAACAAGCGTTGTATTATCGTCATATTCTGTTTCAAACCTATGTTGGTTTCCTGGAGTAATGATGAATTTGAAAACAAAAACAACAACTATCAATGAAAATATAACAAATACGCGTATTCCAGACTTTTTCTTTTTCACTTTTCGTACCATAATAAATCAACTCCTTATTCTGCGATGATAGTATTATTTAACCACAGAACAAGAAGCTATGTTGGAATTCAATCTTATGAACTTCTTAAGATTTTCTTAAGACGGAAGCTTTACTGTAAATGTAGTATTTTCCGGGTTGCTTTCTACAGAAATCGTTCCATCGTGAGCTGTGACAATTTCTTGTGCGATTGCCAAACCTAGGCCTGCTCCACCGGTGTTTGTGGAACGTGCAGAATCTAATCGGTAAAATTTTTCAAAAATAGTATCAATCTTTGTCTGTGGAATTGGATTTCCCTGATTCATAAAAGTTATAACAATATTTTCGTCCTGCTGCCATGCAGAAATATCAATGACACTATTTTCATCGCTATAGGCTATGGCATTTTTCAGAATATTATTGAATACACGGGCTAGTTTGTCTGCATCTCCCCACAGAGTGAGTCCGTCAGGCACATTGACAGATATCTGCTTTCCCTGTGGAGCCAGCATTGGATAGAATTCATCTGCCATTTGCTGGAGCATGAACAGTAAATTTATTTTTTCTTTATTCAAAACAATAGTTTGAAGATTGAATCTTGTGATCTCAAAAAACTCATTGATAAGGTGTTCTAATCGATAAGCTTTTTCCAAGGTAATTCCGATATATTTTGCCTTCTGTTCAGGTGGCATATCAGGAGCCTCATCCAGTAGATTTAAGTATCCTATAACGGAGGTCAGAGGTGTCTTTATATCATGAGCCAAGTAAACGACCAAATCATTTTTGCGCTGCTCGGCATCAAGTGCAGCTTTTTTTTGTTTTTCCAAGTTGTTTTTTATCTGATTAATCTTAATTTCCATAAAATCCAATTCCGGTGATAATGTAATTTCATTATCGGATTCTTCAACAAGTTTATCCATTGCGTTAATTACTTCATCGAAATATTTAGTAAACCAAGAAATTGAAAATCTAAGCAAAATAACTAAGAATATGGTAATCACAATAAGTGTGATAATATCTTCATTATAAAGAAATGTATACCGATAAATTATTACAGCATCGCTTTCACTCAAGTAAAACTTATTCTTTAAAAATTCTACAATGCTCTCTCCAACACTGAGGTTGTCTTGAATTACAAAACGCAAGAAAATAACAGTTGCGACTGTGGCAAAAACAGTAAGGAGCATTCGAAAAAATATTTTCCCTTTTAATTTTGCATAATAATCCCTTCTCTTATCTCTGTTACTTTTCAATTTTATAGCCAACTCCCCATACCGTTTTTATATATTTTGGATGTTCCGCACTATCGCCCATTTTTTCTCTTAAATGCCGAATATGAACCATTACCGTATTATTGCTGTTACTAAAGTACTTGTCTCCCCATACCTTGCGAAACAATTCTTCAGAGCTTACCACTCGTCCTCGATTGGAACAAAGAACCCAAAGAATTGAAAACTCTGTAGGAGTGAGAGATAACTTTTTTTCATTCAGTGTACATTCATGGCTCTTTATGTCCAATACCAATCCGGAAAAAGCAATCAGGTGTTCTTCCTGCTTTTTCTCTGGAGAATTATATTTGGTAAATCTCCTGAGCTGCGCCTTTACACGAGCAACTAGTTCTAAAGGACGGAATGGTTTAGTGATATAGTCATCAGCACCTAATGTCAGTCCGGTAATCTTATCGATTTCTTCTTCTTTGGCTGTCAGCATGATAATTGGAAAATTATGCTTTTCCCTAATTTTCTGACATATAGTAAAACCGTCAATATCTGGTAGCATAACATCAAGTATCGCAAGCTCCAACTGTTTTGAATCAACACATCGTAACGCATCTTGACCGTTATAAAATTTGTAAACTGTAAAACCTTCATTTTTCAGATAAACTTCAATTAGATCTGCTATAGCTTGTTCATCGTCGACAACTAAAATATTGATACTCATAAATTTTTTCCCTTCTTTCTACTTGCCAATTGTCTTTTTATACCTCTGCTGATTAGATGAAGTCTTTTCAATAGCCTTTATATTACCTTCCATTTTATTTACGTAGTTTAAAAATAAAGTCCCAAGCAGAAGTCGATCCTTTCTGGGTATTCTATTCCATACATAACCCTTGAACAGATCTTTAACAAGAAAGACTTCACCTTCATTCAAGTTTTCAGTTTCCTTAATAGCTTCTTCTAGTAACTCATTAACATCACCCATGTTGTCATCTCCTTATCAATAACAATATCAACAACATTGTTAATAAAATTATGTGTCTTTTACCAATTCCAGTCAATGAAAGAAAACCACCAATCAAGAGAATATATCTCCTGAATGGTGGTCATTCATGAAGGTTATGTTTATACATCTACTTCTACACCAGATTTAAATTCAATAGTTAGTTTGTCATCATAAACCGTTATTTTCTCTATAAGTTTCCTTACTAGTTGCTCATCATACTCCTCAAGGAGGGTGGATTGTTCATTTAGGAACTTTTCCATATCTTCTAGTCTTTGCTTGGAACCTTTTTTGCCTGCTTCTTCTGCTAAAGCCTTATGCCTTTCTTCTCTGATCCTATAAATCTCATCGGCAATGTCGTTATAATCTTCTTTGGAATTAGCCAGTCTCAAAAGATCTTTTTGTAATTCCTCTAGCTTTTTATCTATCTCGGCAACAATATTATTGTCCGTTTCACTTATCACTGTTTCTATATTTTCCTTTAAGATAGTTAAAAAGCCATCCTTTTGCCCTATTAGTTTATTAATCGCATCCACCGTAGCAATACCTATCATATCCTCCAGCACGGTTCGGGAATGACAAGTTAACCCTGTATTCTCAAGTCTACTGACGCATCTCCAAACAATCGATTTTTTACCTCGGTTATTCCAATGAACTCTACGGTATATTTCGCCACACTCTCCACAGAAGATAATTTGTGAAAATACATGATTTGAACTAAAGTTCCTTTTCTTTCCACTAGTACTTATATGTCCTCTACTTCTACGAACTAACTCTTCTTGTACCTGCATGAAGATTTCACGCGGGATAATGGCTTCATGGTTATTCTCTACATAATACTGAGGTACGATTCCGTTATTCACAACCCTCTTTTTTGTAAGAAAATCTACCGTATAAGTTTTTTGGAGCAATGCATCACCAATGTATTTTTCATTGCTTAATATTTTCCTTATAGTACTGGTATGCCACCTTTTTTTCCCCGCTCCCGTAAGTATGCCATCAGCTTCAAGTCCTTTTTTGATTTTATCCATACTTGAGCCTTCAAGATACTCTCGGTAAATCCTTTTAACAATTTCAGCTTCCTCCGGCACAATTACTAATCGCTTATTTTCATCTTTGGTATATCCTAAAAACCTAGAACAATTGACCATTACCTCTCCCTGTTGGTATCGGTATTGGTAACCAAGCTTTACATTCTGGCTTAATGACTGGCTCTCTTGTTGCGCTAAGGATGCCATAATGGTAAGCATAATTTCACCTTTGGCATCCAGTGTATTGATATTTTCTTTCTCAAAATATACCGCAACATTTTTATCTTTAAGTTTTCTGATGTATTGTAGACAGTCCAAGGTATTTCTAACAAATCGGCTTATTGATTTGGTAATAACCATATCAATTTTCCCAGCCATACACTCATCAATCATTCGATTAAATTCGTCGCGATTTTTTGTATTTGTGCCGCTGATACCATCATCAGCAAAGATCCCTGCAAATTCCCACTCTGAATTCTTTTTAATAAACTCTGTATAGTGTTCAATCTGCACTTCGTAACTACTAGCCTGCTCATCACTATCTGTAGAAACTCGGCAATAAGCAGCGACCCGAAGTTTTGGTGTTTCATCTTCTTTTCGATTGTTGCCTACACGTTTTATTGCAGGTATAATCATTACATTTTTGTTAACTGCCATCTTGCTGCACCTCACTTTCTATTAAGCTGTATACATATTCCGCTTGTGTAAAAGGATTTGTATACTTCTGAATTACTTGTTCTATGGTATCTTTTTAATTATCTATCCTGCCTTCTCAACCCCAATAAAAAATCTAACCTATCAACTCAACCCCTATCACTTTCATGGTAGTTGATATGTTTCCTCAAAGAATAAAAATAAGGGTTTCCCGACATTAACGTCCTCGACAAAGATGTCATGAGAAAAATTCAATGTCAGGAAACCCTTTATCTATAAGTGCTTAAAGTATCTTTATTTCTCAACCCTTGACATCAATACTACGCACTCAACATGATGTACTTAGGCTATTCTACACATCTTTGTCTAACAGAAATAACGCTTGTATTTACGTAATTTACCATCATTTCCGTCAAGTCAACATACCTTTTTGATTAGGCTATTTAATATGAATTAATATTTTATCAATTTGTTTTTCATCACTAGCGTCGCATTAAAATAATTTAACACCTTCAAATAAACCGAATTTTCTGAAATATAATCTGAACACAAAAAAATCCTTTATAATGGTTGGGTGGTAGTAAACCATCCAAATCCAATACAAAGGACGAAACTATGGATAAGTTTACACGAAAAACATCATTTGAACAATGGTTTTCACCGATTAATCGTCCATTATTTGACGACCTAGTGAAAACACATCAATTAAATCACTATACCAAGAAGCTTTATATGGCTTCATTTATGAAACTGCTTTTGTATGCCCAACTCCATGAAACCGAGAGTTTACGAGCGTTGAGTGACGCTGTCTTTTTAGAAGAATTACAACGAGCAACGGGATTGGAATCGATTAGTTTTTCACAGTTAGGGAGACGAATCAATACCATCCCAACTGAGTTCTTTCAAACGATTTTTCTCGATTTAGTGGCACAAATTCATCGGAAAACCAATTTCCAAACAAGAAGAAAAGTGACAACGCCTTTGAAAATCATTGATTCGAGTACATTACCGCTTAATTTGACCAATCATAAGTGGGCAGAGTTTCGAAAAACAAAATCAGGAGTAAAGCTTCACTTACGACTTGTTTTTATGGAAAAAGGACTCTCCTATCCAGATAAAGCCGTACTCACGAATGCCAACGAACATGATCGTGGTCAACTAGAAGTATTCGTGGATGACAAAGAATGCATGTACGTGTTTGATCGTGGTTACTTGGATTATGGGCGCTTTGATCAAATGACGGAAGATGGCTATTTCTTTGTGACCCGTTTGCGTAAAAACGCTGTTGTCCGAGTGTTAGAATCCTTTTCGTTACCAGAAGATTCACCCGTATTCTCTGATGAAATGGTTGTCATTGGAACACCACAAAATCGTTCTGAAAACGTGTTTCGCTTACTCAAATTGCAGGATACAAAAGGAAATGAGCTTCATTTACTGACAAATCGGTTTGACATTGACGCAGATGAAATTGCAGAAACCTACCAATCACGTTGGGCAATCGAACTTTTTTTCAAATGGATGAAACAACATCTGAACATTAAAAAGTTTTTTGGTCACAGTGAACAAGCTGTACATAATCAAGTGTACGTAGCCATGATAGTGTACTGTCTGAATGTTTTAGCTCAGCTGAACACGAATAGCGAACGCAGTTACTTACAAATTAGTCGCTATTTGAAGGCTTCTTTGTGGAAATCCGCTCACATTTGGTTACGAAAAATCGAAGGAAACGGCGTCCCATAAAGGTTTGCCAGTCGTTGTTGCACAAGTCATAGGTTATAGTAAAAAAATGGATGTTTACTACCCTCGCTTAGGTGTTTTCGTTTTTTCTCTAAAGTCCAGAAAAAATAAAACTGAAAATTCAGACATCATTTATGCGACGGTAGTGAAAAATTATAAAAAAAGAACTAAAAGAATATTTCTACAAGCTATTATTAGAAAGAAGGATAGGTTATAAGCTGTTATACTAAGTTGGGTGCATAGAGTAACAATAGATTGACAATATCATAGTAATGTGTCTGCAGAAGAATATATAAGAGAAGCATTACCATTCATAACGAGAGAAATGGGGATTTATAGTCACGATTAGAGCATTTTCAAGAAGTTCGACTAACTACTATAATATAATAGCCCATGCATTATACTTGGCGTCTAACAACATTCAAGTTATTATAGATAAATAAAATCCTTAATTAGGGTGATGATAAATGAAGTTTTCAAAGGCTACAGATTATGCTCTACATACGATGCTTTTTCTTACTGCAGCGACTCCGGATAAACCTGTTGGCGTTCAGCTGCTTGCTGAGAAGCAAAAGGTGTCACCAACTTATCTGTCCAAGATACTGACCAAGCTAGTAAAGGCTGGTATGATTGAATCCATAACAGGAGTGAATGGTGGATACAGGCTGAAACGAAATTGGGGAGATATTTCATTTCTTGACATTATTCATGCGATTGAGGGATCAGCCTCTTTGTTTGATTGTAGTTTCGATCACGGGCCAGATTGTCCGATTCAAAGAGTAGTATTGGCAGCAGAGGAAAAAATGGAAGAGCATTTGAGAAATAAAAAAATGTCCGATCTTGTGCAGGAAATGAACATCGTTTTCTAGCACATATTCTTTCAACCAATTATAGATAATATATATCTCTAAAATCTTTAATGAAATTATAAAAAAAAATTAGGAGATTCCAAAAATGAACATGTATAAAAGTACCGTATAAGTTGATTCAAGATACAGCGATCTTTAATCCGGTATTGTAAAACGATGTCCCCGAAAGATTATAGGAAAAAAATCGAAAGTTAAGGAGGAGTTTCTGTACGTAGTCTGCATATTCATATCGCTAACTGTCATCGAATTTTACTAGGGATTTATGACTGAAAAATCCATATACAGAGAAAATCAGCGCCTATCGATGGTGTTTCAAAGATGTGCGAATTATTTAAAAGTCAAATGAGCTAGTGGATGAGTTCTTATGTAAGGAGGTGATGCCAACATGTAATGTAATCATCGTAGCACAGTTAGAATACAGTATAAACTGAATTATGGTTATTTTCAGTAGTACTGGTTAGGTCTTAACAACATATGAGATGTACAGAGTAATTATTGGGCGTATACACATTTGGAAAGTTAATCTAATAAGAGGAAGTGAGTTAATCATGAAGGAAGTTGATGTTGTTATTATTGGAGGAGGTCCTGCTGGTTTAAGTGCTGGACTTATATTAGGACGAGCTAGGAAGAAGACATTGATTATCGATGAGGGGCAACCGCGTAATGCAGTCACTAGAGAGGCTCATGCCTTTTTAACACGTGATGGCATTAGCCCACATGAATTTAGAAATATTGCAAAAGAACAGCTTCGCACGTATCCGTCGGTTTCCCATTTGGAAGATACGGTCGAGTTGATAGTAGGTGAAGATGGACAATTTTTGTTGGAAACTGCTTCAGCGGTGAAGATAGCCGCAAGAAAACTGTTGTTTGCTATCGGAATGAAGGATCGTGATCTTGGTATACCAGGGTTGGCGGAGGTCTATGGTAAGAGTGCGTTTGTATGCCCGTATTGTGATGGCTGGGAACTAAGGGATCAGCAATTAGTTGTCATAAACAGAGGAGCGACATTAATGCATTTTGTCCCATTGCTTTCTGGGTGGTCGAAGCAGTTAGTAGTTTGTACAAATGGTCCTGATGAATTGAGTGAAGCAGAACGTGAAGAATTGCGTGCACATAATATCCCGGTATTCAATACGCCAATTCATTCAATCCAATCAAATGAGGGCATGGTAAACCATGTTAAGCTTGAAGATGGAACAGAAATTCCGTGCACAGGAATTTTCTTCAAATCAGAATTGGTAATTGGATCGGAATTGCCAGTCGCACTTGGTTGCCGTATATCGGATACAGGAATAATTGAAGTCGATGAGTTTGGAAAAACAAGTGTACCTGGTGTTTATGCAGCGGGGGATGCAACTACACACTTGCACCAATCTATTGTTGCAGCTGCTTCAGGCGCTGTATCCGCAGCCGCAATAAACGGAGAATTAAATCGAGAAGAATGGCAGAAGAGCAACGTTTGATTCAAATTCTAAATATATTTATGAAGAGGACCTTAAATTTATAATGTACCCTTTGTAAAAGACACTTTTATAAGGCCGAGCTACTTGAAGAAAGTGATTCCAGCACTATGAAATACTCCTCATTGGTAGACAGATTAAAAATAAAAATCTCCTTCTATCTTTGGGGAGCATTTTCAACAATGGTAATTTTTGAAAAAAATGAAGTGATAATAGCTTACAAAAATGAAAATATATACTCGTAGTGAGTTATGTTCAGAACCATTTATAAATCAACTCTTTAGAAAAGGTGGCAGGGTTACTCCTGCACGGTTTGCCACTGTGCAAAACGGTCCTAAAACAGGCGTGTCAATTTGTGGAAATAACCGTAAATATTTTTAGTCGGTGTGGAGGATAATTCTGTCCACGAAGCGGATAGACAACCAGAGATGCGATTATTTCCACAAAAAAGTAGCCATTCCTTCTTTGTGAAGCCCCCTTTAGTTCAGTAACAATTCCTGTACTCTACTTGAAGAGTTCCATATACGTCAATATCTTCATATACATTTTGCAGAAGTCTATTTTGTCTTAATGTCCTCCTCTTTTGTAATCCAGCTTTCTCCAATACTATGTATTTTACACATGACTTTTGATACACTGTTTCAGGAGGTGTTTTTATATGACTGCCAAGGGCAAAAAAACATTGCCACAAAAACGTACAGTTATTTTTACCGTAACTATTCTTTATACTATTTTGATACTATATTTTATTTTTTTCGCTTTCGGCAGAATAGGTGCATCTGCAAGCACGACTGGGGTCACCTTTATTTTCTTTCCGATTGAGTTCTACCATTTGCCAAAGATTTCTGATTTTCTGCATCCTACTCTGATGGATTTCGTAGATCTAGGGAATGTGGCAGCCTTCATTCCATTCGGCATATTGATTCCATTGTTATTCCGTGTGAAGTTTATTCGTTTCTTTTCATTGTTCTTCCTGTCTATTCTCGTGATCGAAACCATACAGGCACTAACTTTGCTCGGAAGCTTTGATATTAACGATGCCATTCAAAACTCTCTAGGCGCAAGCATTGGATTCGGAGCGTACAAACTGGGGTATCGGACAAAGAACTTTTGGCTAAATATGGCTATTACCGGTATCTCGTGTATTGTTCTTCTAATCGGGGTATTAGCAATTTGCGGAATTGTGGAGAAAACGTTGACCAAAGCAGAGGGTCCCTTTATAGCTTTAAATGAACTGAAAGATAGTTCCGGGCATACAACAGCGGGAACAAAACCGTACAGCTTTAAAGTTAGCGGTCAAAACGTTGAACCTGAATATAATGTATTTGACGCCAAAAGCAAAGGAAGTGAAACCTACACGTATACGTCCAAGAAGGAGATTATTTTTTCATTTTATTATGGAATACCGGACTTAATGGATAGTGATGGAGGTATACGAGTTTTAGTCGATGGTCGTGAGGTATTATCCGGCTCTGGAACGGAGCAAATGAATTATCCGGAATTGTTCCCACAAATGTTTGAAATTCCACTTGAACGTACAAGCAAGATTATGATAGTCGTTAAGGGAAATATAAAGCTTTGGGATGTAGGGTTTAGGGAAATGAAATATTTCTGGAATTGATCCAAACGTTTTGTTCAAGATAATGGTCTTTTTTTCCACCCCAAACATGCGGTGGTTGAGGAAAGACCTTGAAAACTCATATTAAAGATTTAGCTAAATAAACATATAGTTAAATATCCGAAACCGAAACTAGTGAATACTTAATATCGTAAAGGTAAGCACAACGATAGAGCTTGTCAACGGGGATAGATTCTGCCTTTTTTATTGCAAGCATTTCTTAAACGCATTGAGACTGTCATAGTTTCGGTTCCTCCTAAATTCTTATTTATACTAGCGCATTTTCTCACAAAATAAATTCATTTAATCAATATCGAGGGATATAAAAGTAGAAAAAACGCCAAAAGGTCTCTATTGTTATTGGAAAAGTAAATTCTACTCTTTGTTAATTTAGGCTTTAGATTTTTCCTTATGGAGTTTAATAATTAAGCCAAATACGTTCAAATTCATGCTTTATCTTGCAATTCCAAGAAAAACAAAAAAGCCGCGAATCCGTGATATGTTAAGTTTTCTAAGGCTAAGTTTTGCAAAAAGAATTTCCTATTCTAATATGCCTCCAGGTTTGATTCGGCCTGTCAAGTAATCTCATCCTTCTCGTCCATAGAAGAAGAATGACCGTTTGATTGCTCGCATATAAATTGAATTCTCTCTGTCGAAATATAATCCGAAATGATTTGCTTCATTTGAACAATCGCACTAATATGGCCTGTAGATTATCTTTTTCTTTTATATAATGGAGTAGTGCTATGAAATCTTTCTCTTTTCCCATATAACAGTAAATATTTCTAATATGTTTGGGTGTGGAAGCCCAATGAATTAGGGTGCGTTAAAAGCGTTAATTACTTTATTACGCACCTTATCCTACTTGGCTGACTCATAAAGATCCGAAGAACGAAGACCCTTAACTTAATCGATAATTCTTCTCTGCTTTACAGACGAATTAGAAGATCATAATTAGGGGGCTGAAAAGGATGATTAGGGTACTTTTTATTTAAGGCCTATCGCTTTTAGTTTCCTTCAATAATTTCAGTATTTCATCTAACTTGTTATTTACTTTAAGTGTTTGATCCAAGTGATAAACCTCTTTTCTACTTAATGCTGAAGAGGATTCAGAAATATCGTTTTTTATATGATTAGCAATGTTCACTACCGTCGCATAAATGATGTCTGAATTTTCAGTTTTATTTTTTCTGGACTTTAGAGAAAAAACGAAAACACCTAAGCGAGGGTAGTAAACATCCATTTTTTTACTATAACCTATGACTTGTGCAACAACGACTGGCAAACCTTTATGGGACGCCGTTTCCTTCGATTTTTCGTAACCAAATGTGAGCGGATTTCCACAAAGAAGCCTTTAAATAGCGACTAATTTGTAAGTAACTGCGTTCGCTATTTGTGTTCAACTGAGCTAAAACATTCAGACAGTACACTATCATGGCTACGTACACTGGATTATGCACAGCTTGTTCACTGTGACCAAAAAACTTTTTAATGTTCAGATGTTGTTTCATCCATTTGAAAAAAAGTTCGATTGCCCAACGTGATTGGTAGATTTCTGCAATTTCATCTGCGTCCATGTCAAACCGACTTGTCAGTAAATGAAGCTCATTTCCTTTTGTATCATGCAATTTGAGTAAGCGAAACACGTTTTCAGAACGATTTTGTGATGTTCCAATGACAACCATTTCATCAGAGAATACGGGTGAATCTTCTGGTAACAAAAAGGATTCTAACACTCGGACAACAGCGTTTTTGCGCAAACGGGTCACAAAGAAATAGCCATCTTCCGTCATTTGATCAAAGCGCCCATAATCCAAGTAACCACGATCAAACACGTACATACATTCTTTGTCATCCACAAATACTTCTAGTTGACCACGATCATGTTCGTTGGCATTCGTGAGTACGGCTTTATCTGGATAGGAGAGTCCTTTTTCCATAAAAACAAGTCGTAAGTGAAGCTTTACTCCTGATTTTGTTTTTCGAAACTCTGCCCACTTATGATTGGTCAAATTAAGCGGTAATGTACTCGAATCAATGATTTTCAAAGGCGTTGTCACTTTTCTTCTTGTTTGGAAATTGGTTTTCCGATGAATTTGTGCCACTAAATCGAGAAAAATCGTTTGAAAGAACTCAGTTGGGATGGTATTGATTCGTCTCCCTAACTGTGAAAAACTAATCGATTCCAATCCCGTTGCTCGTTGTAATTCTTCTAAAAAGACAGCGTCACTCAACGCCCGTAAACTCTCGGTTTCATGGAGTTGGGCATACAAAAGCAGTTTCATAAATGAAGCCATATAAAGCTTCTTGGTATAGTGATTTAATTGATGTGTTTTCACTAGATCGTCAAATAATGGACGATGAATCGGTGAAAACCATTGTTCAAATGATGTTTTTCGTGTAAACTTATCCATGGTTTTGTCCTTTGTATTGGATTTGGATGGTTTACTACCACCCAACCATTATAAAGGATTTTTTTGTGTTTGGATTATATTTCAGAAAATTCGGTTTATTTGAAGGTGTTAAATTATTTTAATGCGACGCTAGTGATGTGTAACATCTTGAAAATTTAATTACCTCATTAAATTAAAATTATGTTGTAAAAATTACAGCATAGATTGAACAGAAATAAAACCCGTTCGTTTAATAGGAAATTGTTCTATTCATGTTTTGAAATTTTTATAATAATTTTTCATGATAAATGTGTTTCTTCCTTTACCATCTAGCTGATCAAGATATCCAAGTAGCATTCTTAATTGATTATTTGAATAGCCCATTTTTAATCTTATATCTTTAGTGGAATCATTGGGTTTTCTAATTCTCATTATCTTTGTCATTTCATTAATATCAAACTGTGTTTTGAATGCCATAAATTGTGATAAATAATCTGAAATATTTACTTCATGAATAATATCTTTTTGTCCATCCCATTTAAAAATATTTATATGTTGTTGAAATAAATCTATATTATTTTCTTCAATTAAAAAACGATAAATAAGATCAGTCTTAATGATCGGTTTATCGTCATCTATATTTAAATATGACTTTTCCATTAGAAAGACAACAATTCCCATAAATAAATCAACTATTTGAAGTGGAATAGATTTATGTGATTCTTTATACCATGCTTTATTAACATAATATTTCATACCACGATAAATTGCATGTGCATTCATTTGCTGCTTTAACTTTGAATATACCCTCATGCTTCCATATTCAGGACTGTGATCGACTACAATTTCAACTGTTCTATAATCGTTTGAAAGACCTCTAGTTAATCCATAAAAGAGTCTTTCTGGAATTTTAACATAAAATAAATTACGTAATTCTGTAACTGTAATATCGGCATTTCTAGCAAAATCAAATGCAATAGCGTTATCTACGACAAATATGTTAATTTGTAAGTTTGTTTTTATGAAATGGTGTAAACAATATATGTAGGGAGCAATATCCTTGTCATTTTTATATTCAGTAAAGTGATATTCACTCTTCTTACCTGTTATTCTTAAAATCTTGTTGATATCCATCACTATACTGTCGCATAAAGATTGTTCAACACCAAAAGCACCATAGTAAGAATATTTTTTCTCTGCATCTAATTTATTTGACTCGTCGAAAAAGATATTGTATTTCAAAAGTTATCACCTTCTTGACTATAAATGAATATTTGTTTATAATTTACATACAATATAGTATGTATTACTTCCAGTCACCGTTTTGATAGGGAGTTTTTAAAAAAGAGACCATCCAGTCACCGTTTTGACAGGAGTGGTCTTTTTTCACTTTAAATTTGTTTTGAATCCAAATCCATTCACCTTTTTATCAAAATTACGCCGATTTCTACATCTTTTATAAATTTTGGGAAACAGTAGTATCGGTTATTCTAACTATTCTTAGGTTTAAAACCCCATTGAACTTAATTTATCTCTTCCTTTGATTAAAATCTGGGAGAAATACAAAGGGTTAAAAATTTTATAGTCTTCTATTCAACTTATACAGTAATTCCAATAAAGACAAAATTGTTTAAACCTCTATAATTTCACTATTGTTCATTGTAAATTTTTCAACATATTTATTTGAAATTACCTTTTGATCTGTTACAAATGTAACACTATATCTTGCTCTAGTTAAAGCAACATATAAGCCTGCTTTAGTTTTCGGACTACTTACTGCCTCATAATCACCTTCTAAGAACTTTTTTATAGGACCATTCGGATAAATAAGTACTCTATCAAAAGTAAGTCCCTTAGACTTCCCGAAATTTATTGGTGATAAAGTTTCTGGAATATTTTTAGTCCTTTTATCATATCTCAAGACAACTGGAGAGAACTTTCTTACATAGTCATTAACTTCAGTACTTCGAATATAAAAAACACCATCATGTCCAGTTCTCTTGGTATTCTTTGAAATAGTTTTCGGCATATCAGGATATAATGAATCTGCTATATCACAAATTAACTGGTTACAACGAAAGCATTCCGTTTTATATTCAATTGAACACAAACCTTCATTCTCCCATTTCCTAAACAAATCAAAAATGGTTTCTCCTTTATACTTTTTATTTTTCCTTGAATTATTGGTGAAATAAGTAGCCTGTCGATTATCTCCAACTATAATACTATGTATTTTTGAATGTAATAACAAATATAGAAAATCTAAATCTGCCCCAGCTAAATCCTGAACCTCATCAATCATAATGATATCATATATGTTCTCTAGACGTTCGATTACTAATCCGTTTGATCTTGAGTTTACCTCAATTATAAAATCGCAAATTTTATCAGTATAAATGTATTTCCCATCTCTAAAATAGTAATTTTCAATATCTTTTTTAGCTATATATTGTGTAGATTGGCCATTAACAAAAGCTATACTCTCAATTCTTTTTTTATCATATAAAAAATTTTGATAAGGTCTTACACATTCCCTTAATAAGAAAGAATACCAAGTCTGAACAACAACATTTTTAGGGATATATCCTATCTTCTTGAAAAACTTTTTCTCAATTTCTTTAGTGTTGTCGATTGTAAATGTAGTAATCAGTATCTGCTTATTATTGTAGTGCAATGCTTTTTCTACTAATTGAGTTGATTTCCCTGACCCTGCTGCAGCAATTATTAGCTCATTATTTAATGGCTTCATTTATGTACTCCGGAATAACAATTTCTTGATTTGAATCAAAAATACGCATTGCACACTCAGTTTTATTTCCTGAACTTGTCATATATTTAATCATCTCTTCCTTTGTTTTAAAATCTTTTTCAAAAATTTGATTTAAAACAGACAGCTCATTTACCGATACTAACTGCGGCTCTAATGTTGGATATTTTGTGTCTTCACTATAGCAAATGTTGATTGTAGGATGGTTTAGATAGTAATCACCGTACTTATCAATAATGTTTTTATTAACATCTCCGTCATTATCGGTAACAACTGAAACTTCTTTTTTTAGTAAATCTGCAATCTCTAGAAAGCGTTTAAATGACAAACCTCTTACTGTTATAACATCAACTCCATCTTCAATTGGAAGTTTATTATATTTTTGAATATAGGCTTTTTGTACAATTAACTCGTCCGATGGCCCCTCGACTAGAATCGCTTTATCAGCTAGCAATAATCGAAGTGTATCGTAACCGGGTAGTTTTTTAAAATAATTGTATGTTTCTTCTTTTAAATCTTTTAATGTCATATGATGGCCGTTATTCATTAACACTACTTTATCTAAACCTAGTTTATTTAAAACGTAAGTACTATGTGTAGTAATTATTAGCTGTTTCCCTTCACATTTTTCAGATATCTGGTTAATTAGTTTATACATATTTGAATAGGATAAATGATTTTCTGGTTCTTCTATAAGAATTACCTGAGCTTCTTCAGAAGTTGATTCAAGTGATAACTTTAATTTCACTGAATTTTGTTCACCTTTTCCGATGAAATCAAAAGGTATATCGTCTAGATATGCTGTTAAATTAGACTCCCATCCGTTTTTTTGAGATATGTCTAAAGATATAGCCAATTCTTTATCTGATATTTCCCCAGTTTTTTCCGATAGTGTACGGTTAATCTGTGCTATAGAATCAATTTCAGAAAATTTTTCTTTAATATCTCTAAAATTAAAATTTAATGTTGCACGTTGTTTCGGATCCAACGTTTCACCAATTACGCTTGAAATATATCTATCCGTACCGCTCCAATGTTTTCCCTCCGTTGGATCAATTAATACACATTTAACAGGATTGCTTCGTGAAGTTATCGGGTTAGATGCAAATGAATACCAATTAACTTTGTAATACTCAATCGGTATATTTTTTAGATTATTAGATTGATTTATATATTGTTCATATTCTTCTGTATAATCATCGTCAAACTCTACGGATAATCTGATGCCACATGCATTTTCTTTGATTGAATTATTCGTACCCTTCAAAAATGCAGTCTGATCATTTTCCTTTAGATATATTTCTATAAGTATACTAGGAGGAGCATCATACTTACCTTTTCTAATATTTTTTATGTAATCTTCAACAATGTTTTTATTAAAAAGAAATGGGTTTAATTCATTATGTATATTTCTTTTATTTAATGTACTAGTTAGCGCTAAATTAATGGCCTCTAATATTGTAGATTTTCCTTGTTCATTATTACCCACAAGAATATTCATTTCGTCATTTAATTTTAAATTAAGATAATTAATAGATTTATAGTTTTGAATGATTACCTTTTCTATCACTGCATTAACCCCTTTCAATTTTTATAATTAAAACCCATTGCTCAAAAAAGAAGCAGAAGACACTTTAAAAGCGTACTTCTGCCCATCATGATGTATAAGTATTAGTCTGTTATATGAAATAATTACTTTCCTCTTACTATTTTGAAATTATTAGCGAATATTGTCAATTCATTCATTAAATTAAATGTTAAAAGACTAATATATCGCACTCTTTTTGTCAAAAATTAAAAATAAGTTGTTAGTGCAACTTGTAGTTCAGATAAGGAAGAGATGCCTCGATGTATTTCTTCCTTTTTTTAGAAATTATAAACATAATAAAGATCACATGGATAGTCCATTTATTTTGCGGGATTTAATTTATTGTCATGAGTGTAAAGAAAAACTGGTAACGAGAAATTCAACTCCAGCTAAGTCCAAGAAAAAATATATGTATTACTGTTGCCCTTCGTGTAAAAAGAAAATATCAACTGATAAAATTCATGAAAGTATATTTGCTGATTTTTCATTAAGATGGGGCAGGGAATTGAAATATTATGAAAAGCAAACAGAAAAAATCTTAAATCGATGGAAAAAAGGGCTGGAACAAAAAATCAATGACTTGAACGAAAATCTTGAAAAGATAAAATATCTTTTATTGACACTTGATAAAAATAATGAGCATTATCAGGAGTTAAAGGAAATCTTTGAAATGCAAATATTATCTACTACAAACGAAATACAGGAATACCACACAACAAGAGAACAGATTGATCTTTTGTCAGAAGATGAAATGCAATCCGAATTAATTGGTCGATTCAAACAAGATATTCATAATTATACAAAAATAACAAATAACAATATAATCATCGAGAACGTAAATCTACCTACCTTGTTTATCTTTTTAATATAGTAAGGTAAGTAAATTCCCATTGGTAAAAACATAATTAAGTTACCAATGAGATTTTTTATAGGTATACCAAGAAATCTCTCCATCCTTTTCATAGAAATTTCTTTTACCAAAGTTATTATTTTGCTGGGAATATAAAGCTTGTAGATTTTGAACTAACTGATTAAATCGCAAATCCGGTTGCTGCTCCCATATTTTGAACAACAGAGTTAAAATTCTTGGAATCCTCTTCGGATCTCTCACTTTCATATCCCTCCAATACAAAAAAATATCTGCTTACTTTACCGAATAATTTATCTTATCACTGCTTACTTTACCGAGTAATTCACCGGTCAGCTTATTGAGTAAAATACAAGAACTGGTTAAACCCTTTGATATCAAGGGATTCTTGATAATAACATTCGGTAAAGCAAGCATCGAAGGATACTTCGATGAGTACTTTACCGAAAGCCTAATTTACAATCTGCTCATTTTCCCGATTAAGGTATACTTGTATTTTGCAATAGAAAAGTGCAGAGAAATGCAATTAAAAATGCAGAGGTTTGCCACCCATTTAATTCCTTTTCGACAATGCGTGGGACAGTCTATAGCTCTCGCCATGAAAAGAGATGATATGGGCGTGATGAATTAGCCTGTCCACTAACGCTGCTGTTAAACGAGAATCTGTAAAGATCCGGTTCCATTGACTAAATTCTAAGTTAGATGTAATAATTACGCTTTTCTGTTCATAAAACTCCGATATAATTTGGAATAATAATTCAGCTCCTTCTTTACTAAATGGTAAGTATCCCATTTCATCTAAAATGACCAAATCAACCTTCTCCATCCGTTTTCTAAATGCTGATAAACGGTTGTTACGTAAAGCTTGCTCTAATTCCTCAACTAGGTGGGCAACACGGTAAAAACGAACCTCATAACCTAGTTCACAAGCTTTTTTCCCTAGTCCTGTGGCTAAATGAGTCTTCCCTGTCCCGGGTGAACCAACTAAAACTACATTTTCTCGATTCTCAATAAATTGTAGGCTACACAAATCCTCTTTGGTTAAGTGAGGAGGGAACCGAAGTTGTTCGGTCCACTCGTAATCATGTAAACTCTTTTTATCTAAGAACTTCGCCTTTTTTATCAAGCGGATCGCTCTCGCTTTTTCTCTTAATCTTATTTCCTCCTTAAGTAGCCCATACAAGAATTGTTCCGGAGTTTCAAACGGTATTTGCTCGTATACATCCGCAACATAAGCTAACCTCAATGACTTACACAATTCTTTAATGTCCTGTTTCAATTGACAGCCTCCTCTCTAGGAGCTAATGAATCGTATTTACTCCAGACCACTTCATAAGGATTATTATCACTAGGTAGCTTATCCTGTGCAATTAATTCATAGAACTCTTCATTAATCTTCTTCATGTCATGAGAAACTAATAAACTAGCTAGAGATTCTAATCGTTTTCGTCGAATAATTAAATTATCTACCAACAAAAATTCTTTAATTCTTCCCGGTAAATACTTATTATAGCGCGAATATTCTACAACCCTTGGTTTATGAATCCATGTTTTAATTATTGAAAGCCATGGTAAAGCTTTTCGCTTTTTCATATATGGCCGATAGTCATCCAATAATATCTCCCCATTAGGTGAAACAATCTTTAATTGATCCCATGTTAATATCATTTGTAATTGACTATAGTTGCCACCCTTAGGGACATGAACCAACGTCTGATCCACTTTCACTTCATTATATTTGTTTACTTTAACAAGATGCTCTTTAAATACAGGATAGGGCTTTTCCGGTAATGCTAGAAGATAATCCCGTTCTTCCTGCCATAAGTCCTCAATACGTACGTTTTTGGCATAATGAATTCTATTTCTGTCCGCCTCTAATTTATGAAATAATTGATTAGTTAAACCCTCATAGCTGTCCATTATTGGAGCTGAAGTAAAAAAGTTATAGCGTATATATCCAACTTTATTCTCAACATTTCCTTTTTCATGGCCACTTCTTGGATTGCATACCTGCACATCAAAGCCATAATAATTCTGAAATTGAACAAATTCATCAGTTAATTGTGCTTCTTCATTTTTTGTCCTTTTTTTCTTCACAGCGGGGGTCAAATTATCGATTCTTATCCTTTTCTTCTTGGTGAGTATTCATCCATTCAGAGATAAAGTAACAAACAGTACGATAAGAACCTTGGAAACCCATTTCCTTTAGTTCTTCAAATATTTGTTTCTTTGTTCTTCTTAATTTTTTCCTTAACTTTAAATCCTCAAAAAGCCAATCTGAAACAATTACTCCCCACTTTTCCTCATACATCATCCCTTTCTTTTTAAATGATTTCTGTTTAGGGAGTTGATCTTCATCCGCATACTTCTTAGCTGTTCGCCAATTAATTCCCATTGTTCTTTGTATTTCTGAAATAGATAAACCTTTGTTATTTCTTAAATGTTTGATACAATTAATATCAGACATTGCTAGCATCCTTTCTTACCTCCACTACCAATTGCTTGACACAATTACTGTAGTGGGACTTGGGGTGACTGGCAAGTCTTTTTTTGTTTATGCACAAAAATTTAGTGCAGGACTCTGCATTTTTCCTTTGCAAAGCTCTGCACTTTTATTTTGCCATACACATTCAGATTCCGTTGTTAATTCATTAATCTCTTTTTTTATTTTTTCAATTGTTGATTTTGGAGTACCTACTGTAATTCCCAAAATTAGTTTTCCGTTATTTTTCTGATCAATGTAAAATGAACCAATGTTATTCTCATTAATTTTTTCAAAGACCTTCTGCTTAATCTTCGGTACTTCATCTTTTTGGAATTTCATTCGTCTATCAAATTCTTTTGCTTCTTCTTTTGTAAATCCATAAGAAAAGCGTTCTTCTTTGTTTTCATCATTTAAAATTGATAATACATGATTTCTATTTATATCAAATCCAAGGGTTTTCCTTAATTTAATGTTTTTCTCCAATTCCATTTGAGTCGGATTTCTATTAATCTCGGAAGCCATTACAAAAGATGTACTAGTGAAAAAAAGAAAAAAAGTAACAAAAAATACTAGTAAATGATTAATTAATCTCATCTCAAATACCTCCCTTTTTTTACCTAAATTGTATAATATTGGTATATAGAAATCAACAAAAAATTTGAAAATAGGGTGATTAAATGAAAAAAAATTTTATTTAATTATCATTGAATCAATTTCATAAGTCACTTTTTTCAATAGCTTAGACGAACCCAATTTCGAAATAGCTATTTTTAAAAATTAGGCTGCTGACTGTTGGTTTTGTAATTGGGCGTTTACTCGATCTGCTGCTAACTTGCAGGCATTATAACTAAACATCACCATCTGGAAATGCAGCTTTGCTTTTTTCCCAGAACGATGACGGACATTATCTAATTGAAAGTATTCTTTTAAATACGCATTTACACGTTCGACAGCTGAGCGTTCTTTATAGAGTTGCTTCCATAAATCCGAACCTCTTGCCGGATACGTATATTTGCGGATATCGGTTTTACACTTGATTTTAAAGACTTTTTGGCACAGTGAATCGTCACGTAATGGACAGGTTCCACATTCCTTTGGGCGTGTGAATTTTAAGCTTTGATATTTCTTGTCGAAGCTATCGTAACAGTAGCTATGTTCGCGCACGCACGTTGGACGGAAATGTTCGTCAAAGCCTAGTAGCTCGGATTCACGCCGTTTCACATAAGGAATCACAGGGTTCATCCCTTGATTTAAGATTTGACGGTAAATAGGCTCATAATCGTACCCCTTGTCTAAAATCACGGTCGTAAACTGATTCGGTAAAACGTCCGCTACCTTTTTCAGTAAAGGAATGGCTGCTTTACTGTCGCTTAAATTAGCAGAAGACATCACACCTGCGACAATGTACTGGCTTTTCGTAGACACGGCTAAATGCGCTTTATAGCCAAACCAAAACGTGTTTTTACCGTCACTATTTTTCTTCACGCCCCACTTCGGTTCGATGGGCATGTCTTGTAAAAGTGTCGCAGTGGGCACGGTGAGTTGTGTTTCCATTTTCTTTTCATAAGTTGACTGATTCGCTTCGATTTCTGCTTGTTCTAACAGCCAGGCTTCGCGCTCTGCTTTTGATTTGCGCCCGCGTTTCTTTGGTGTTTTTTCCTTTTTTTCTGTTGGCTTCGCTGCGTCACGTGCTTCGAAATGTGTGGCATCTTCTGTTAGATGCGCATCGTTTAAAAAGCCTTCTGTGAAAGCGGCTTGAATCACTCGATCATTCATTTGTACGAAGGCATCCGAATCACTAATCACGTTGACCATACGTGAATAAGAGGCTTCAGAAGGAATAAAGTCAGAGAGCAGAAAACCGCAATCTAAACGAAATAGAATGTCATATTTCAACCGTTTGACCAAATCTTTCACAGTTGGAATACGCTCGACAATCCGAATGACAAGTGACTGCACCATCGCACCGTAGTTTAATTCTCGTGGTGCGCCATACATCGTCTTTTTACGAAATAGCTGAAAAATCGGTTGTAAGTCGAATGTGGCTAAAATCGCATCGAAACGACGAGAACTTTCCATTTCCATTAATTCATGGATGTCAAATAGACGCATTTGCTTTACAATAGTCATAGGGCATTCACCTCGTGGATAATTTTGGTTTGGTCACTTAAATTATACCATTTTGGGGAGGTGCTCGTTTTTTATTGTTTTGAAACCCTTGTGAGACAAGGGTTTGGAGTTATGAAATTAACTCCATTATATTTTTTATTTTATTTTCTAGTAAGCTTCTTCATAAGGAATATGTATATTTAGGTGAAGAGAATGGGGTTTTAGTTGAAGTAAAAATTAATAATTATTTACTATTTATCACCACATTTCAAACAAGAATTTATAATCAAACCGATGATGAAATTAGGGTGGCTAAGCCTATCACAAAATTTTATATTAGTTCTGGAATTAACGTACCGAGCGGAATCCAAAATGATGTAATTAGATATGTGACAGTGAAACCAAATAGTAAAATAAATGGAAAAATCCATTTGAAGCTGATTTATCCGAAAAATAGACATTTTGCAACAAGTGTTAGTTATCAAATAAATAGTGAGGGATATACAATTCATATTGCTGATAAAATAAAATAATCAAGTGATGGAACTTTTCAGACACACCTTTCAAAAAGAAAGATCTTGGAGGAAGTGAAACATAAGAAAAGCATCTACCCGATTACAATGTAGATGCCTATTTTTTATTACGTCAAATAAAAATATTAATTACTATTCTTAATAAACGTTGCTACTATAATCTAATAATAGAATAATGCCATTTGCACATCTGAAAATAAAGTTCATTTTTCTATCGTTATTTAAGTTTAATTTAAAAGTTTCCACTGTTGTTGGATATCCTTTTCCTAACAATATCTTTTCGAATATGGCCTTTAAAACGAAATAGCGCTTCCCTTTATTCTTCAAGGAAAGAGCCATTTTCATCAACTTTTATTATTGGTTCATCTTGATTTGGTTGGCGGACTAAACACACAGTATTCCTTTCACTTCTTCATGGCACTCTTTGATTTTTTCCTTTAGCTGCTCGTCTTCCAAGTGCTTCTGAGAAGGGTGTTCCTGTCGTTTTACCCATTTGTAATATCTGCTTCGAGACACGCCTGCAATCTCACATAATTGTTGAATAGAACCATAACACCCGGCCATTTCTTGAATGATCGCGAACTTCTTGTGGGCTGGTACTGCTTCCATTCCCCCTTTCACCTCTTTAAGAGCTTTTTTAGCATCTCTACTTCCGCCTCAAGATGCTTGATTTTCGTTTCAGGATCTTCCAGACGAGTTCTCGGTCTTCCTTTATTTGGTCCTTTCGCTTTACCACATTTTTCCTCCAGACATTGTATTCCTTCCTTTTCATAGCGTTTCACCCATCGATCTACCATGGAATGACTAATCCCTAATTCTTTCACCACCGTTTTGTATCCCATGCCCTCTTTCAAATATAAATCCACAGCTTTCTTTTTAAACTTTGCATCATATGTTTTTCGTATTTTCCCCATAGAAAAATCCCCTCCATAGTAGACAGATTAATTGGCTTTCTTTTTTCTGTCTATTATAAGGGGATCATATCAAAAAAGCTTAGCCTTCTTACAACATCATATCATTTCATGAAACATAGATAGGTTTGTGCCTTATTATTCCATTGTTATTTCCTGAATTTTTCTGGATATAGCCCTTCAGCTAGTGTCTTTAATGCAATTGGAGCACGAATTCCTTCTGCTGCTGCTGAAAGAGGAAGAATAATAAATCGCTTGTTTTTAATAGCAGTAACATCAGCAAGTTCCTTTTTAGAAAGCAATAAATCTTGTTTCTGTTTGACTGTTGTATCTCCATAGTCAATGATGACAATTACATCTGGATTACGGTTTACAACTTCTTCCCAGCTGACGTCGGCCCATCCTTTTTGAATATCATCAAAGATATTTTTAGCGCCTGCTATTTTGATTAAATGAGTTAAATAGTTGTTAGCTGCTGTGAACGGTTTATCAACTCCACTATCATACACAAACACCTTCAGCGGTTTTTCAACTGTTCCAATTTGCTTTGTTATTTCTTCTATGTCTTTTTTCATTTGATTTATCACTTCATTTGCTTTTGCTTCCACTTGAAAAATACGTCCGATATTTTCGATATCTTTGTACACATCTTCTAATGTTGGTGCTACCTTATTTGAAGATTCTTGAATATACCTTTTAATGCCTAACTCTTCGAGCTCTTCAACTGTTCCTAACGTTTTCTCTGTAAAAGCACTTTTCCAACCTGCATACGCAAAATCTGGTTCTTTTGCTAAAAAGACTTCCTTTGATGGGTACTGCTTTGAGAGCACAGGAATTTTTTCATAAGCATCCTTGAACTTTGGTAAAATTTGATCATCCAAGTAAGCTGTTCCAACCATCGAATCTTGCAATCCTAATGCAAGCATAATTTCTGTTGCATGTTGATTTAATGTAATCGCTCGTTTTGGAGGTTCTGTAAACTTAACAGTACGCCCCATGTTATTGATCACTACTTCACTGTATTCACTGTTGTCTTTTTGTTGCTTTTCTTCTTTGGCAACAGATTCATTTGAGCTGTTACAAGCTGCCAACATCATCATTACAAGTAAACAAATACTTAGCCAAAACATGTGGTTGTTTTTCTTTTTCTCCATAATTTTCCTCTTCTTTCCAAATTTATATATGTTTCATTGCCATGTTTAAACGTGTGTTAAAAAAGTGATATAAGGTTTTTTAGTTAAAGGATGAATAATGATTTCTGTTTCTACTCCAAATACCTCTCTGATTCGATCTTTTGTTAGCACGCTTTCTGGTGTGCCAGACATAACAACTTGTCCATTTTGTATTACATATAAATAATCACAATAATTGGATGCAAGGTTTAAATCATGCAATGCCGCTAAAACAGTGACATTAAGTTTTTTTACAAGGTCCATTAATTGAAGTTGATGACGGATGTCAAGGTGGTTTGTCGGTTCATCTAAAATGATAAGTTTCGCCTGCTGAGCAAGCGCCCTTGCGATCAAAACTCGTTGTTTCTCACCCCCTGATAAACTCATAAAACTTCGCTCCTCATATCCTTGCATTCCAACACGCTCCAAAGCTTCGTTGACAATGCGAAGGTCCTCATCTGTATCCGATTGAAATAACCGCTTATGTGGATTACGCCCCATTAAAACGATTTCTTGAACAGAAAAATCAAATGTTAAGGATGTTTCTTGACTAACCACCGCTATTTCTTGAGCTGCTTTTTTAGGTGACAGTTCATATAAATGTTGACCATCTAATCGAACGGCACCAGCATTTGGTTTCAAAATACGTGAGGCGATTTTTAAAAGTGTTGATTTTCCACTGCCATTTGGACCAATTATGCCAACAAACTGTCCATCCTTTATATGAATGGAAATATCCTGAATAATTGATGTTTCCATAATGGTACAGGATACATGTTCAATGGCTAGTTTCATTTACTGTCACCTCCAAATGAATACGTACTGCGACGTAAAAGCCAAATGAAAAAAGGGCCACCAAAAAGCGCTGTCACTACACCAATAGGAAGCTCTTGAGGGGCAAGTACCAAGCGGGCAAATACATCAGACCAAATAACGACAATCATTCCAATTAATATACTCGTAGGAAGCACTCGTTTATGGTCAGATCCGACTAGCAAACGTGAAAGATGTGGAACAACTAAACCAATAAAACCAATTGAACCACTGACTGCTACAACTGTTCCTGTGATAAGCGATGTGATTATGATGAGTCCTTTACGAAGCGTATCGATATTGACTCCAAGTGTTGCTGCAACGTCTTCTCCCATTAATAAAATATTTAAAGAGCGATATTGAAATAATAGATATACTAAGCCAACTATCACCACAACACTTGGAATAGTTAAGTACTCCCATTTAGCTCCAGCTAAACTACCCATAATCCAAAACGTTGCTTCACGAATGCCCGATTCTTTTGGTGCGAGCGTCACAATAAAATTTGTTAAAGCTGACATGATGAAAGAAACAGCAACCCCAGCTAACAGAAGGCGTGTTGTCTGAATTCTTCCTCCAACTTGAGCTAACAAATAAACAGCCACCAACGCTAACATTGCACCGAAAAAAGCTCCAAGCGACAAGGCATACTGACCGAAAAATGGTAGTGCGCCAAATAGAATTACAAGTGTTGCTGCAACAGAGGAACCAGAAGAAATGCCAAGTATGTACGGATCAGCGAGTGAATTACGTACTAATGCTTGAATGACTACTCCTACAACGGAAAGTCCAGCTCCTACAACAGCTCCAAGTAAGACACGAGGTAATCGAATATCCCAAATAATTCGTTCTTGTGCTTTGCTCCAATTTACTTCAATGTGATCACCCAAAAAAGAAAGATGTGATAGAGCAATTTTCCATACTGTGAAGGGAGACATTTTGACCGGACCAAGTGTAACAGCAAATGTAATGGACAATAAAAGCGCACAAAAAAGAAACAAAAAAATCAAACGAAACCCTCGTTTATGGTGGTAATCTGAAAATGGAACTTGTGGAACAATTTTTTCTTTTTTCTTTAAATGATTCTGAAGCAAACGAAGCAAACCTCCCTATCTGTAATCCTCTTAAACATAGAGTACCTTCATACACATAAAAAATCCTCATTCCTATGGATAAGAACAACGAGATCGTACAATACAAAATAAGATAAGAATCATCTTTTCATCTCTCGTACACCCCTCCTTCCCAAATATTATAAATATTTCCCAGCAACATACTCTTACAAAAAGGGGCAAAGCCCCTTTACTTATGACTTTTAAAACCGTTTTCTTTTAGACTCACGCTATACATGTAACAATCACATGGTAAAGTCATTGCTCTTCTGCTGCTTTCTCGAAAACAAATACAAACCGATACATAAAAAACAACAACTCAATGATAATGGATGGTACTTTCATTCGTTTGAGCACATACAATATCTCTGGAAACGGGGTAGTCATCAAGAGGAAAAATAAGCAAGACCATGCCGCGACCGAACGAGAGAGCAAAGACATTGCGATGAAAATTTTCGAACGGTCAATGGAAACATGAAAAGATTTGTCTATCGAAACAAGCAAAGCTGGAAAACTCATCATCAGAAACAATGCCACGACTCCGAGGGCTTTGGCGTACACCTTCCACGAAACACGCGCATAACCGATAATCCAAATGGCAAGCCAAATCGTCATCATTACTTGCGTTTTCCAGTTTCCTGTGATGGCCATCATTAATAACAGAAGCGCAAATATCACTTTTTGTTCGGGGCGTATTGTCCGCAGGCGGTTATCGTAAGCGATGGTGTCAAACTGCCGGATCATTTTGCTTCCTCTTTTCGGTTCGCCCGGCCTTTATAGACGCCGATAATATAGCCAATAATTCCGGCACCGATTGCCGCCTGCACAGAAAACAGCAACGTTTCCACCTCTCCGCCTGGCGGCTCAAATATGGTTTCCATCCAAGGTTGATAATGAGGAGCGAGCTTCTGAATCATTTTTTCCGCCTGGCCATCCGTGCCGCCAAAATCAGAGTGATGAATGAACAATAACGGCGCTACTACCAGTAAAACAGCAATAGCAAGAAGAAAAAGACTTCGCTTCATATTACACTCCCCTCTCTAACTGATTTAGTTCGCCGCTACTGTAAGTGGTTAAGAAATTCCAAACGACGACCGTAAGCAGCCCTTCTGTAATCGCCAGTGGTATTTGCGTGATAGCAAAAATGCCGGCAAATTTGGCAAACGAAGCGAAAACCCCACCTGTCGCATCCGGGAACGCCAGCGCTAATTGCAATGAGGTGACAACATATGTGCCAAATCAGAGAAAAATGCAGCGAAAAAAATCGTCCAGCGTCGCGATATATTCCATTTTTTTCAAAACGATAAATGCCGTAAGCCACAAGCGGGCCGACGACTGCCATGGACATGGCATTTGCCCCTAATGTCGTCAATCCGCCATGTGCCAGCAATAACGCTTGAAACAGCAATACAATGCTTCCCATCACTACCATCGTTCATGGGCCAAACAGCACCGCACCGAGTCCTACCCCCGTTGGATGTGAGCTGTTCCCAGTAACGGATGGAATTTTTAAGGCGGACAGCACAAACGTAAATGCCCCGGACAGCGCAATGAGCAGCTTTAGTTCCGGATGCTCGCGTGTAATCCGAATTAGTAAACGCATACCGATGATCAAAAATGGCAAAAAAACAAGCCACCAAAAAATCGCCCATCCAACAGGCAAAAATCCTTCCATAATATGCATCGCAAATGCCGATGTGCTGCCGGTAAACGTAAAATAGACGACTAAACCGCAAAGGAAAAGGGCGACTTTCCATTTTTTCATGCTTTCGTTCCTCCCGTTGCTTTACATAATTTCGAGATTCCTAGAGGGGTGTTTGATTGTTTTGTCATCATCAATCCTTGCTTCTCTTCATAACGGTACGTTATCGTTTCTTCCAACCATTCCCCATCTCGCAAATGCCTTTGCACAAGCTCCCTTGCTTTTTCCGGCGTCACACCGTTGTACCATACGCCTTCAGGGTAAACGATGACTACACACGCGTCTTGGCAACGGCCATTGCAGCGAGTCCGCGTCGTATGTACAATGCCATCTAACTCCAGCATCGCGATTTCTTCGCGGATGGCAAGCGTTACTTCTTCTCCCCCTTTACGCATGCAGCTGCCTCCATTGCAAATCAGCACATGATGTTTCATTCCGATTAAGTTCCATGTTGTCATGTTGAGTCTCTCCTTTTTTGCAAAATAAAAAGCACCTCTATACGCAGAGGTGCAGAAAAATGCATACAAATATAGCAAAAAAAGTATACCATTCTCCCGCACGTCTACCTATAATCCCGTAGGTATCCGTCCGAACAAATAAGGCAGGTCTCCTGACTTAGGATCATCGCTTTATTGCGCCTTCCCGAAGTTTCCTTCAGTGACATGATGCAACAAAGCTCCCCATCACAGTGGCGGGTACCGTGACGGATTTTCACCGTACTTCCCTTTTAAGCCTATTCTCTAATGAGAAAGGCACCTTATTTGTTTGGCATATAATGTCGATTTTTCAAAGAACATTTCTGTTATTCATAGTAGTACAAATTTTCAAACATCGTCAACCACTTTTTTCAATAAGTCCGTTTTCGCCAATACAATCCCGTCTTGATCAGTGTACACATAGGCGCCTGGCTCCCAACGAACGCCGCCAAATTCGAGCGCAACGTCCCGTTTTCCCTTTCCTTCTTTTTTGCTTTTCACCGGGCAAGTGCCAATCACCATCACCCCAAGCGGCATATTGGCGATTTTTGCGGAATCGCGAATGCATCCGTGAATAATCACCCCGGCAAACCCGCGCTCACAAGCGATCTGGGCAAGACGGTCTCCGAGCAGCGCGCAATTTCGCGAACCTTTTCCGTCTACGACCAATACGGTGCCCGCTGGAACAGTTTCGAGCGCCTCACGAACGAGCACATTATCTTAAAATACATCGACCGTCGCGATCGGTCCGGAAAATTTCGCTTTGCCGCCGTAAGATTGCATCGGCAGCTGGCATACTTGCAATTCACTTAAAAATTCATCGCATAAATCAGCTGTTTTCATCACAATCTCCTCCTTGCCATGTCTTATATTTGACATCCTTTATCAAAACTCCTTCTGCTGGACTCCACGGTATCGTGTGAAACGAAGACCGTGGAGTTCTTTGCTTTCGGCGAAACTTCGCTCAATCGTCGATGGACGTACCGATCGCAACACTTTTCCTCTCATCGATAATCGTTGTTTCCGCATTCGTTCGTAGATATCTTGATGAACGGAAACTCGAAATACACGATCCTTTGCGCCTTTTGCGGCAGGACATCCCACACAACTTCCTTTTACTGCTGGTTTGTACTCATGATATCCAGAACGGGTGGACGTGGAATACGTGAACTTTACACCACAGGGACACGCATACACATCGTCTGTGACTTGCTGGAACTTTACGGAACGACAATCGGGATGTTCCTTTCGATGAAAACGTCGATACGACATATACGCCAAAATCCCTTTTTTCTCTAATTCTCTTGCTAGTCGGGCGTTATAATAGCCAGCGTCTAACACGATTTCTTTAGGAGAATATCCTACTCGCTGTTGAACACGCTCGATTCGCTCCATCAAAATACGATGACCAGGCACGGTGGCGGCAGTCACGTAAGCTAAATCTTGCCCAGCATTTTTCATTGTTGCACCTGCAACAAGTATACCTTCCCCTAATTGCTGTACATCTGTGTTGGACTTTTGTGATGTCTTTGCCATTTTGTCCATATACAAATCCATATCAGCAATTTCAAGACCTAAGGCAGCCATCGAGTCTGTCACTAAATCAGATGCTCTTGCTAAATCCATATCACCCGCGGCAGAAAGTGTAAGCACACCTGGAAGTTCTCCTATCGCCTGTTCTGTATCATATCCCGCTAAAGCTAGATAATTTAACGCTTCGGCTGATTCATATGCCGAGAAGCGTGTACTTGCTCCCGCATCTTTTGCTGCTTGAGATAATTTATTAAAGGCTTCTTCCCCTTCTTCGCCTGTAAGTCCCATTGTTGCCTGAACTTGCTTCATGGCATCTTCATATTCACCGTAAACATTTAAAGAGTCCTTAATAAATTTACCTGATGCGACTGCCCCAGTTCCAATTGCCGCCATGGCAGCCGCAGCTGCTTTTAAACCTGCCACCAATACTTTACCCGCAATTTCACCAGCTGTTTTTAAACCATTCACAATTTTTTCTACTTTTTCTCGATTAAGATTCTTTACTTCTTCTTGTGAGTCCTTCAGTTCACGTTCTAAGTTATTTAACTCAGCATTCGCATTATTTAACTGGGTTTGCCAAGAAAGTGTTCTTCTATCATTTTCTCCAAAGGATTCAGCAGCATTGGCAAGGGCCTTTTCTAGCGTTGATATTTTTTCCTTTTGTGCATCAATTTCTTTATTCAATACTGCATTTCTTGCTGTTATTGCTTTAATAGATTTATCATTTCTATCGAATTCTGATGTCACTAATTTCATTTCTGAGCCTAACACTCTGAAACATTGGTTAATTTCCCGTAGAGATTTCTTAAATTCTCGTTCCCCTTCAACACCAATTTTAAGACCAAAATTGTCTGCCATACTGCCACCTCCTATCCATAACAAGTAAAAAAGCACCTCTTTGATTTGAGGTACTAGTAGAAACTTTATATTTAAATACCATATGGAATAACTTCATCAATTGAAAGTTCATTTTTAGGTTTTGTGAGACCTGTGAATTGTTTGTGGATTTCCCATTGATCAAGTAAATGGCCAATAGGCATTAACCACACTTCTTCTTCAGTCCTTTTTAGTTGCGTGACTCCATAATAAATAAGTCGAGCAAACATTTCTTCATCGTTTACTCGACCACTTCGTTTTTTGTATCGGTTTCCTCCGACTCAATATATCGTTTTGTCCCTTTAAACATTGCTTCCATAATTGCATCTTTAAAAGTTGCCATCTCAGCAGGAGATGTTAACAGTTCCACATCATCTTCCGTTAACAATTCTTTCTTTTCTTCGTTCAATCGATTATGGATATAAATACTTTGATTGGCAAGTAAGGTAATTAACCAGACAATTTCATCTAAAGCCATCTCAAAGTTTTCAGCTTTCATTAACTTTTCACCTAAATCTTCTAAGCCCCCATACCTTTTTGCAATTTCCCCCTATGAGTTATATCAATACGTGCAACATTGCATAAAAATCAAAGACTTTGAGCTCCTAAAGAAAACATTAGAGAATAAACAAAATATCGTTTCCAGCTATATGAAAACCGCCATCAAGACAATCAACAACTACATCAATTACGTCGAGAATACGCTAAAGTACGATTATAATAACGGCATTTTAGAGGGGATTCATAACAAAATCAAAGTGATGAAACGCATTTCTTTCGGTTATCGATCCTTCTATCACTTTAGAAACCGAATATTCATTACCCAAAACTTAGCGAAAATCAAAACAGCTTAGGGGAACCTCGAATTTCCCCTAAGCCATCCGATTACATATTACCAAATAATGTCACTAACATTTATTCACCAACACCATTTGACAAAGAACTTATAATTATTACGACTTTAGTTTTGCTTTTAACTCTTTTATTTTTGTTTCTATAGTTGATATTACTTTTTTAAATTCCTCATCACTCTTACCTGTAGGATCATCCAACCCCCAATCTTCCCTGTGTTTACATGGAAGGTAAGGGCATTCCACATTACACCCCATTGTAATAACAATATCTACTGGAGGTATTTCATCAAGCAACTTTGAATGTTGAGTTTTCTCCATATCTATATCATAAAGCTCTTTCATTAGGCGCACAGCATCCTGGTTAATTTGAGGTTTTGTTTCTGTGCCAGCAGAGTAGCTTTCAAATATATCTCCTGCAAAGTGCTTACCAAGTGCCTCAGCTATTTGGCTTCGACATGAATTATGAACACATATAAATGCGACCTTTAGTTTATTACTCACTAAGCATTACCTCCTTTCTAGCTTTTTTCTGGAAACCAGTGTCTTGTATTATTCGCTATCTTTACTAATATCAACATAACAGGCACTTCTGTTAGAACTCCTACAATGGTAGCAAGTGCAGCTGGGCTTTGTGTTCCAAACAATGCAATCGCAACGGCAACTGCCAGTTCAAAAAAGTTAGAGGCACCAATCATACCAGCAGGCGCTGCTATCTCATGAGGTAGTTTTATAACCTTACTTGCTAGATATGCAATGAAAAAGATTAGGAAAGTCTGAATAATTAATGGTATAGCAATTAAAACAATATGGAGTGGATTATTCAGAATTACATCGCCCTGGAATGAAAAGATTATTATTAATGTTAGCAATAGACCTATGGTAGTGATATTCCCAAACTTCGGTATAAAACTCTTTTCAAAGTAATCGAGTCCTCGCTTTTTTGTGATGTAATTACGGGTAATTATACCACCAGCCAGCGGGATAACAACAAACAATACTACAGATAAAACAAGAGTGTCCCAGGGTATGGTTACACCGCCCACACCTAGAAGAAACGCAACTATGGGCGTGAAAGCTATGAGAATTATAAGATCATTTGTTGCTACTTGCACGACGGTATAAGCCGCATTGCCTTTAGTCAAATAACTCCATACAAATACCATCGCTGTACACGGTGCCGCTCCAAGAAGTATTGCTCCCGCAAGATAGTCTTGTGCCAATTCTGCCGGAATTAGAGATTTAAAAATTACAAAGAAAAACAGCCATGCAATGCCGAACATGGTAAAAGGCTTTATCAGCCAGTTAGTTATCCATGTAACAAAAAGCCCCTTAGGATTTTTGCCTACATTTCTAATACTTTGAAAATCTACTTTTAGCATCATTGGATATATCATAAGCCAGATTAAAATCGCCATAGGTATTGATACATTTGCATATTCAAAACGTCCTAAAAACGCTGGGATTCCAGGTAAAAACTTTCCAATCAATACCCCTGCAAACATACATAAAATAACCCATACGGTTAAGTACTTTTCAAAAAATCCAATTCCACTATTACGTTCCTTACTCATGTAAATCAATCCCCCTTTCTTTCTAAGCTATCAAAAAATGTAATTAAGTTTTGTGGGATTTCATATTTATCATTTGATAAAGGGATTGAACCATGGCCACTATAAACTTCTTTCAAAATTGCGTTGATAATCATGGATTTTGGAGGTTCCGTATACTCTATACCATCCTGCACCCAAACCCTGCAATCCACAGAGTCACCACACAGATCCCCACATTCCTTACAGGAAGATTCCTTAACCTCAAGAGCAATATCCCTGGCATTTACACGAATTGTTGGAGAACTTAAAAATGATCAGTTCTACGTTCTTCCTTTATTTCTTCTAACGCTAAAATATATTTTGTTATAGTTTCAGCAAATTTTCTAAGCTCACTTATCGCCACATTGGGATTTTGATAGACATTTCGTTCTGCCGTTTCCCCAACACGGGCGAGAACTTCCCATTTTTCTTCTAAAAAGCGAAAATTTTGCGACATATACACACCTCACCCATAAGAACATGTATATAGTGCTATTTTATCATAAATTTTACAATATATATCATTTCCAGTCATACATCTATTTAATAGAGTTAAGTCCGTATAATTGTGTAAAAATGGATGGGTTAAAAATACTAGCCAATTTCAAATCCGATCCTTTCAGATGCTTGAGCTTGTAAAATCTGGTTTATTTTAACCGCGAATTTTTTGAATTTCCTTGAAAGAGTTGATGCAAAATTTCTAAATCTAGATTAATCTTGTTTTGGTACTTTCAAATCTTTTCTCCATTAGAGTTTGGCGGTCCAACTTAATTTCAACTGAGTGTTTTTATTTCCTTTTGTACATTTGCTTTTGCTGGCATTGGTATTGAATTATAACTTATTAAACATATATGATAACTTCTTACAATCATCGCATTTATAGAAACCATCCAAAATTTCTTTCAATTAATAAACCCCTCTAACTTATATAAGTATAGGAAGAGCTTCCACGGCAATATTAGAGCAGCTGCAAAATAATTCGCTTGTCTTTCCATTTCAACATAGGAATTATTGACCACTTGCACCAAAATGAGCAAGCTCATCATAATAAAGAAATAGACATTCGAGTTAATTTAAAACCAACAAAAAGCTTAAAACCTCAAATAATGAAATATGATCATATAAACTCGAAAAGTAAGTACGTCTATCCAAACGTGTATTTTCTTTACTATGTAACCACCTGTCCCCATTCGCACATTGTTAGCAAATCGAATGGGAACAGACTCGCAAATTATGTTTCCAGCCTAATCCCACATGTGGCGACAAATATCTTCATAAAGCTTCTTCAGGATTTCTTCTTGATACCCAGCTTTTTTTATTTCCCGCATTTTCTCTTTGATCGGCTGCAATTCTTCGATCGTAACAGTTTCTAGTTTCGCTACTCGGTCATCCGACAACAAAACTTCTGGAGATGACGCTAAGTAATCTTCTAATTGGAAATGCCATAAATGAATATGCTCCTGATTCCGCTCCTTTAATCGCTGCGCCATTTTTAGTCCTTCAGGATCAAAATCTCCAGAATAATATATTTGACAACCTTCTTGGATGATTAAGTCTATTAACATCAGTGACGCTAGTTTAAATTGCCCATTTGTGCAAATCAGCGGCGGGAAAGCGTCAGGAAATAAATCCAACAAAGCGGAAAATACGCCTGAGTTCTCAACGACAAATACGGTCTGCCCCTTAGCAGGATATGCACGCTTTAACTTCAATATTTCCCGCAATGGCACATTGAGTACTGTATTGGTTTTTACAGCAGAAGCAAACACAGAATGAATTCCCTGTTCCGTTTCTGTCAAAATTCCCGCACATGTCACAAAGTTTAAAATATCTTCCCGTAAAATGCCAAATGATTGCAGGAGCTCATTGACTTCCTCGACTGAGGATAAGTCATAGTCTTGATCAGAGTAAAATTGAAGTGCATGAAGAAATACTTTTCCTTGAAACGTATGCAAGTCAAATGCGTGCGGATCTTTTAGCACTTTTTGTGAAAAAATTGAAAGACGTTCATAATCACTTTTTTTCGGCAAATGTTGAAGCGCAGTGCACACATTCTTTAAAACAGTCTCCAAATGTTCCCGATCTTGCGAATAGGCGATATGAATAAAGCGGTTTTGGGGAGCTGATTCAGCTATAAAAGACAGAAGCCTTGCTTGTTCGGGATATTGATGAATAAGGTTTTGAAAAAATTCTTCTTTTTTCTTCCGATCTGTTTCCCTCTTCTCTTGATTGGTTGTAATGTCTTCACCAAAATAATTCTCAAGTAACGTAACGAGCGGTATACCGGCAAAGCGCGTTTTCTCTAATTGTTCGGCAAACATTTTTAATGAAACCGAAGGAGTAGATTCTTGATGAAAATCCTTCCCAAAAAACGCCCCGAGCGCTTCTTTTTCTTCAAAGGAAAAACCGTCTAATTTGACCGTTCCGCCGATTCTCCCGAGTGATTGATATTTCTTTTTCATCAGCAAAAAAAGGCGGTGAAAGCCAGGTTCACCGCGAAAAAACTCAACAGCATCCGCTACTTTTTGTTCCAACATGAACCATCCTTCCTATATGGATGATGTAAAAGTAAATTCTTCGTTCGGATTTGACGCAAGTCGTTTCACCTTTCCGTCCCAATGATAACGAATAACCGTAACGTACGGTGCATTTTTCGGACGAACTAGCTCGCAAATAGAAAGCGATGGTACCGTGTCGTAGTCTCCCCAAAGCGCCTGAGAGTTCATGATATAGTTAAAACCAAGCTCTTCGACTAAAGCAAACATATCACGAATGTTATTTTCATCAACGCCGGCAAACGCTTCATCTAACGAAATAATATATGGAGCATACTCTGCAGCCTCTTGATATCGTGAATATGCCGCGGCAAAAAGAGGAATATACATCGCCATCGCCTTTTCTCCGCCGCTAAATTTATAAAACTTTTGGTTCGTTAATTCCCGCTTTGGTTCATTTGTTTTTTGGTAATAAAGCGTAAACGAGAACCACTTTCGGTAATCGAGCACTTCTTTAATGACTTGGTGAAGCGTATTGCCCTGCCCACTTTCTTCAAGCATTTCTCTCGCTCGGTTGATTTTTGAGCGGAAATGCATTGTAACCCGCTGCAAATCTTCTTCCTTTAGCAGCCGCGAATTCATTCGCAACAATTCGACTAAATCTTTCGTGTCCATTTCTTCTTCGGTTTCCGCGGTCTTCGGCTTCCATTGAATTGAAAACGTCAGACCTGAAGAAGTATCACGTTTTTCCATTAATGCGTTCATATCTTTTACCCAGCGTTCGGCACGCTGTATGCGGCTTCGCAATATTCGCCCGATCGTTTTCAAAATAATATCTTCATACAATTCGCGGTCCTGTTCGTTAATATATTCTTTTTGCAGCAATATATCTTTTTCAATCTCTTTTAATACATAATATGGTGTGACGCGTTGTCCTTTGTAGTCTAGTAAAATGATGATACGTCCTGCTTTTTCCTTCCAATCGTTCGCTTTTAGCTCCGATTCCTCATCTAATGAAAGCTCGACGAACGGATTTTGTTTGTTCCAATCGGCAGGTTCCTGTGTCGGACGATATTCGATTAAATTCGGTTGTTCTTGGAAAAATATTCGGTTTAATCGTTCGGTGACAGAAAGTCGTGTATTCTCTTTTAATACAGAACCATATTTCTTGGAAATGTCTATTGCTTTGTCCAAAAGTGAGCCTGTTTCATTTTCGTCAACAAACACTAGCCCTCGTTCCAATTCTTTGGCAAATAGCTCTTCCCATGCTTGGACAAGAACCTTTGCAAATTCCAGTTTTCTCTCTAAACTGCTTAATTTGTTTTCCATGTTTGAAAGTTGATTCCTTATACCTTCTTGCTTCTTAATTATCTCAGGAATTTCCGTTTTTAAAAACGTTAATCGTTCTCGAATCTGTTGAATCTCTTGGCGAATATGTTCCGCTCCCATTTTCGTTAACATCGATTCGATATGCTCAAGTTCAAGTGATACCCGCTGTTGTTGATCGAGAAGAACATTGATTTCGCCTTTCGCTTCGTCTATTTCGTTTTGTAATGTTTCAAGCTGATCATTTAGATTTTTGATCATTTCATCGGTGTGCACAATGTTTCCATGAGTAATTTGTACGTCATTTAACTCTTTTAAATATGATTTCATATAAGACAAAGCATCTTCGTACCCTTTTTTTGAAAACTTAAGGTCCAGTCCTTCTGTCTTGTTGCGCAAAGTATTTTTCACTTGCTGCCATTTTCGAGCAATTTGACCTAATTTTTCATTTTTCTTTTCTGTTTCTTTTTCTTTGCTCTCTACTTTGAGTTTCGTTTCCTTCCACTGGTCATAGGCATATTTGACATTTTGGTCAGTTGGAAACGATTGAAACCCTTCCGTAATATGGCGAATTCGTTCATCCACTGCCGCGAGCTGCTCTCGTTTTTCTCTTAGTTGAGTGTTTAAAAGCTGTAATTCTTCCTCAAATTGCTGAATTTTCTCAAGACGCAGCCGTTTCCGTGCGGCTCTTCCAATATACTTTGCCTTTTCCCTTTCAGGGGCATGTCCTTTTAAAAGTCCTAGTGAATATTGTCCGGATTCGTTTATGACAAAATATTCGTTACCTTGCTGTTCGTCCGATACGATTATACTGCGCAATACCGCTTCGATTCGTTCCTTAGTAACACCTGAGTCATTCTCTACATCAGGTTTTAAATAATCCTCTAGCGTGTGTGCCATCATTGCCGGGTTTGGCATGATTACTCGATCATATTGGATATCTAAATCCGCTTCCACAATTAAAGCGTCGAGCAATCCAGCATGATTTAATGTAGATTCGATCCGTTCCCTCAACTCTTCGGACACGTGCTCTTGAAACTCCACCGCCGCATATAACGGAACAAAAGGTATTCCTTTTTCTTTTAGCGACGCCCTTGTTTGCACCGTTTGCATGTCTCGTTCTGGTTCAGGATCTTTTTGTTCCTTCCAATAGCGTAATTTTTCTTCCGTTTCACGAATTTCATTTTCTATCAATTTCATTTCATGCTGTTTTTTAATTTTTTCCGCTTTCCACGATTCTAAAGATTGATAATATTGATTCGTAAACGGTTGTTTCACCTCTTCGAAATGATAGCGCTCATAAAGCTCGTTCAACCTTTGTAAAAATACTTGAAATGCTTCGTCATCCACCTTTATATCCGGATACATTTTGCTCCATTCAAACACGCTTTCCTGCAAACGGGATTTTTCGTCTTCAACCAGTTCATACCATTTTTTCTCTTCATTTTTTAGTTGATCTAATTCCCTATTTAATTCGCCGAGCTCTTTATACGTTTCTTCATAACGTAATTGAATTTCATCATGTTCTTTCCAAAGTCCGTTAATTTGCTCCAGTCGATCAAAATGTGCATTAGCTTCCCGTTTCCATACGGTAAAATCAAATTCATATTCTCGGTTCCGCTGAAAATCTTCTTCGTTGATTGTATGCTCGGAAAAAGAGCTTTCTAACGCATCGTTCCGCATCATTTCTAACTGTTCTGTTAGCTTTTTCAACAACTGTTCGAAACGTTCTTCATACATGTTTAAGTTTTGTTCAATTTTCCGTTCTTGCTCTCGTTTTTCATCTATAAATCTTTCTTTCTTTTTGAGCTCTTTGTTTACATTCTGCAGTTTTTCCGCTGTTTCATTACGCTTTTCTTCTGCCTGAAACACTTCATGATTGGATAAATCAAGTTCCCGTTTACGCAGCACTTCTTGTTCAATCGATAATTGTTGAGTCTCTTCTTTCAATGTCGCAAGTGTTTCCTCATATTCACGATGTTGTGCGACAAACTGTTTCTTTTCTTCAGCTAACTTTTTAAAGCTTTTTTCCGATTTTACATATTCATTCGCTTTCTCAGCCAACATATACTCATTGTAAGTCGAATAATGCTGGCAAAGATGCTTTAGAGCCTTCTCGTCTTTTTCAAGCTGTTCTAATTGTTGTTTTGCTTGATCCATGTTTTCTATCGTTTCTGACAAGTGTCGCAGCTCTTCATCTGTAAGTGCTGGCAGCGAGCTTTCTAATATTTCGTAGATCACAGTTGGCTTAAAATCTTTTGAAAGCTTCGGACTGCGTAATTGAATGAGTAATTCAATCAATTCGTGGAACGCATCAAGCGACTCAAATCGAAAAATATATTTATTCACTAACTCCATATATTCACGTTGCGAATCAACAACCGTACCGCCTTCACCAATAACAGTGATCAACTCCCGTTTCGTTAAAGGAATTTTTTGCGTCTTCCCGTCTGTCTTTTCTTCTTTATATAAACGCAAGTCTTTGCCGATGCGCCGATTGTCAAAAACGACAAATCCCCAAAAATCCATATTTTTCTGCCGTTTTGCCCGTAAGCCGATACCCGTTGTGATATATTGTTCAGAGTTTTTTCGCTTATATTCTAAAAATAAATAGCCTGTTCGTTCGTCCCTGTCGACGAGTTCTTTTTCCCCAAGCAAGTAATCTTCCATTCTTCTAGCTCGGGAACCGAACGGATCGAGGCGATCAGGACTCTTTTTTCCATCAAGCAGAACCGGAAGAAAACTTTGCATCGTCACCGATTTGCCGGAGCCGTTGCTTCCACGCAATAGAAGTTTTCCGTCTGCGAAATGAAAAAATTCTTCATCATAATACCAAAAATTTAACACTCCCGCTCGATATAACTCCCATTTACTCGTCATCTTCATTCGTTCCTTTCATTAGAAAATCATCAGGATATGTTCCGACTAATCGACCTAAAAGGGGGTAGAGAATAATCATCCCAGTCTCCGCTTCACGTTCTGCCATTTTCCACTCCTTTAATGCACTCAATACTTCATCAGAAAGCTGAGAGATTGTCATGTCGCGGTATGTTTTACTCCATCCTTCGGAAAATTCGTCACGGCATTTTTTTAACAGACCTAAAAAATCATTTGGTGTTAAGCGGATTTGTCCATATTCATCAGGCATGTGAACATCAAGATGCTGGCGAATAATTTTGGAAAAATGAAGAATAATCTCCGAAGTACCTTTTTGATCTGGAAACAGCGTATAGCGGCTTTGACGTTCCGGTAAAGTTAAAAGTGCCGCATTTTTAAAAAGTTCATAGTGATAATCAGTATGTTTTTCAATATCTTCCCGCAAGCGATGGCGAAAGTTTCTTAAATAATAAAAGTCAGGATCGTCTTTTTGTCTTCGATAAATGGCTGGCGATAAAAATAGTTGCCGATATATCCGATGGCGGCGATAGTCTTGCGGGGACGCTTTCCATTCTTCTTCTAAAATCTCCTCTATCGTTTCATATTGAAACAAGTCTTTCGGATATGATCTCATAAAATAGCGGGATACAACGGGGACTTCATAGAGTGCTTCATGGTCTTCTTTATTTGCAAACCCTTCAAGATCCCCATCGACGCGTTTTACGATACCAATTTGCTCCGACGTCCTCAGCACCCGAATGAGCGACTTCCGATGTTGATAATTCGTCCAATCGATAGGCAGTTCCCCGGGATACATCACTTGAATCTCTTCACATAAATCGGACAGAAGAAATTTCTCATCGACGGCTTTGCTCTCTAAATATGCTAATAAGCAGCAAAACAGGGCATAATCTAATATATCTTGAAAATCTTGAATACCCATCCACGATTCTGGCTCAGCCGGGATTTTCTCCAGCTTTGCAAAATAGCGGTGAATGATTAGCCGATATCCAAACTTTTCTTGCAAGTAACGTTTCAATACTTTTTCACGTTCTCTAATCTTTTGATAAAGCTCTGGTTCCTCTTCCCGGACAATCCAGAAGTTTTCAAACAGGGCTGTCATGGCTTCTTTCGCTTTTTCATCAAACCCTTGCTCCGTCTTTTCCAATGTTACATCTCTCCCTTTTCGAGGACATAAAGTTCATAATTCGGCATCGTAAGTGTACCGTCAGAGGCTTTCAATTGAATCGAGGAAGAATCCTTTTGCAAGATTTTCACTTTCCACCCGTTTTCCGTTTTTACGACTCCGTCTTGTTTTGTCATTGATTTTACTATCCAGCTTAACAATGTTTTTCGAATGTGCGGTTCGATCACCGGCAACTCTCGTAATACGATTTTATTGTCTTGAATGAGGTTCTCTAACTCTTCTTTCTCACGTTTTTTCTCCAGCAAAAATTTCTCCTTCATCTCCTGTTTCTCTTTTTCATGTGTTTCGATCGCTTCCGGCTTTTTCTTTTCACGGTAATGGCGAACGCGAGGCTTTACCGTCCATTCTGTCGGCTCTTCTTCCCAAATATCGCGATAAAAGTTTTCTGTTGCATCGTTCTCTGTTATGAGATGCTTTGTATGGAAACAGCCGAAAACAACAGAGGATAGTCGGTGGGCATCTACTAAACTCGGAAGCTCGGAAAACCACTTTGCTAAATGGAGAAAATCTTTCTTGCGGCTGCGGAAATTGTGATGACGTTCCCCCAGCCTTTGCACGACCCGAGTCATGCGGCGAATGGCTTCATTCGTTTGGTGCTGAAGAAAATACAATTCACTTTCACGTCCTTCTCTGCCTAAAAACCATTCTTTTAGACCTCTCCACTTTTCGAATAAATCTTCTTCAAGTTGTTCTTTCGTCACTTCCATTTCTTCTAATCGAGGAATCGTCATTTGATAATCAGCAACAATTGCGACTAGTTTGTGAACATCATCTTCTGCGATATCTTCCAACAACTTTTCAATTTTTAACGATGTTTTCTGTAAGGCAACGATGAAATCGCGTAAATATGTCGTAAATTTTTCTTTATATACAAGAAAGGCTTCCGACATCATTCGTTCTTCCGTGTTCTCACTGTTAAGGTAAGCGATGTAATCCGCAGAATTTTGAATGATTTTTTTGAAATAATCGAATGTTTCTTCCCAAATTTGATTAATCTCTTCTCGTTTTTCTTGAAAATCGTTTTGTATAATATTTTCTATTCGAACGAGTGAAGAGTATAAACGGTCAAAACGAGTTTTTTCTAAAGATCCTCCGAATGAATCCCCTAGCTTCTCTAACGTGCGGATCATCCTCTCAATTTCAACCGTGTAAGGACTGCATTGATAACGAAACCGTTTCTTTTTAAATTCTTCGATTGTGCGAATATTCACCGTCTCTTGCCGAGCAATTAAGTTTTTCCATTTGACAAGCTGATCTAAATCCTGCTGGAGATCGTCTTCCGTATAGTTCTGAAACTCCTTATGTTCTTTTAAAAATGCAAATACTTCTTCAGGAAACAAATATTGCCGCATTCGTTCATGCTGCATATAAAAATATCGTAAAATCGCCCGATAGCGATAAGCATTGTCCGTTGCCAAATACTTTGCCTCAGAAATCGGCTTCAGCCATGAAGAATCCATTAAGCATCACCTTATAAATTATGTTTTTATTTCTATTGTAATAGATTTGCAGAGAGATTGAGACAAGATTTTGATGGGGATTTTTTTGCTGTTTTGATTTTTTGGGTATATTTCGTTTTTACGATCTGTTTTGTAAGCGTTCGCCAACCATCTCATCCTGTTTGTATGTGCCTCTTTTGTTTTTTTAAATCCTTTCAACACTTTTAATGCTTGTAAATCGGTGTTCCTGCCGTTTTCCGAAATACTCCCGGCAAGCGGTGATTCACGCGGTTCTATCTCCATTGAGAAAACCAGTCCATCATCGGGTCATAGCTGTATTCTTCCATCATAAACCTTTCAAGCCCTTCCTACACCGGCTCATTTCGTCTGATGCACATAGTGACGTTTGTTTACCAAGGGCACTCATGATCGATGTACTCCAACACCTGTTGAAGCAGTTCCCCGAAGGTTTCTTGAATCATCGAAAATAATTCCATTTCGATCTCTTTTAATGTTTGCCCACCTCTCTTTTCTCCTTGTGTTTGGTTTGTGCACTTATCACAATACAGGAGGAGAGTCCTTTTTGCATTTATTTTGCCTTTCCCCCTACCATTTAAGAGAAACTCCTGCTTCTAACGGAAGGATCTTATCTTTCTCCAACAAACATTTTACTCATACAGAGCGAAAATGCATATGAATGCTAATTTAATAAATGTACAATTTTGATTCTCGCATGAATACTGAACTTGAGGGAAAAGAGGATGCATGCGAAATGAACAATCACAAAAGAGATGAAGAGACCAAAACACTTTTTCTTCTTTTGCTCTTCCTCTTTGGCCACAGTGATCATTTTGCGTGTCTCCATGGATTCCTTTAGAAACCGCGTGAGAAGTTCATCCCTTTCCTTTATGTATTTCTGTTGTTGATCTAACCTCATCATGAGTACTTTAGCAGATCGTTTTGTTTGGCACCATCACTTTTGTATATTATCGTTATAACGATCTAATTCCCGTTTTGTCTTCATTTCGCAAACTGCTACGTTTGATTGTCGAACACATGCCATTACTGCTTCTGCCGCTTGTTTCTGGCGTCATATCGCTGCTCTGTTTTATCTCCATAAAACGCTTCAAGAGAATATAATGTCTTTTCTAAATAGCCTCGCTCCCACCCGCGTCTTGCTTGGAGAATGAGAGCATACTTTCTTAAAGCAGATTCCTTCATTCTTAATTAGGTACACACGTCTCTCGATTCAATCAATATTAGTCCTTCGTCTATATCACTAGTCAAAACACCGATACATTCTGTTATTACACTGTTATATAATCATTCTATTGCTGTTTCGGCATACCCTGCAAGCGACAAAATGATGGGAATGTATAGCGAAAAAATATTGAAGCTTTAACAAACTTTAAGATCATGACGTGATACAATCATGAGTGTAACGGTATAAAACAAAGGGAAAGGGAGAAGAAGATGGAATCAGATGCAGTAAAACGTGAACGATTACGTTTAAAAAAAGCTAAACTAGACGAATGTATCCCAATAAGATCACATTAGCTAATGAATGGATTGAGAATGAGCAAACGCAAATGAAACGACTGATCGTTCAAGGGGCCATTTTCACTTGTGAACTCGGGGAAAATATCGGCACAGAGCAAAACGGAGAACGACCGGTGCTTGTCCTTTCTAATAACAGAATTAACCGTACATCCGGTAATGTTAAGATAGCTCCGCTGACTACAAAGTTAAAAACCAAAACTATAACAGATCGGAAAGGAAAAACAAAGGTATCGCCAAAACTTGCGACACATTATTTTCTCAAAAAGGAAGTCTATCCGTTTTTAACGCAGACTTCTGCCGTAAAGGTGGAAGAATTAACGACAGTTAACAAAGTAAGGCTAAAGCAACATATCGGCAATATAAACAAGGATGATTTAAATAAGATTATGAACCGTGTAAAATGGGTATTTATCTGTAACGTATTGACAGTGTATTGATCATGTATTGACATTTCCCAAGATTTTTCTATACTTAGAATACAAAATAAGTTGTCTGTCTCGTCACAGACCATTTCACACGTGAAAAAAACGTGGATTCGTTTGTGTTTTCAACGGAGAGGAGCCCTAAATGGTTTCTCTCATTGCATAATATCAACAATAAACTCATAACTTAATGATAAGTTGCCTGCCGCGTCGCAGGCCATTTCACCCCGTCAGCGGGGGATTCATGGTTATTGCCCCAGTACTTAGGTGCTGGGGGTTAATGTATTTATTGGAGAAGATTTCTTGCGAAGAAAATTTACATAAAGGTCTGCAATGTTGAATAATTTCGTATCAAAGCAGCTGAATGACTTGTGTAATTCAACATAATTAATGTACGTGTTCACTTACAAGGGGTAGAAAAGAGCATCCGTTGATTTTGCTGCCAGCTGCCTAATAAATAGAAAAAGGTATTTTTGCCCAGCAGATCAACGAACAAGAACAATACAAAGGGCAATAAGTTAAAATTTCTTTGTTATATACAAGAAAGACTTCTAACATCAATTCGTTTTTCCGTGTTCTTTCCTGTTAAGGTAAGCGATATCATCCGCACAATTTGAAATCATCGAACGTTTACTCTCAAATTTGATTCATCACTTCCAGTTTTTGTTCATAATCAGTTTTTCAAATATTTCTATTCAAACGATTAAAGAATAGAAGCCGTCAATACACATCTTCTAAAGCCCCTCCAAGTGAATCTCCTGCTTCTCAACGTGTGAAGCATCTGTTCAATTTCTTTATACCTTCCTATGGTATAATGAAGTAAGTTTTTTGATCATGAAAGGAGACGAAATGAATTTTGCAGACAAACCATGATTTATTTTCCATAGAAGATGTCGAGCAATTTATTAATAGTCATCATTTGGCATTTTTATATATATCCAAAACAAATTGCAGTGTTTGTCATGCTTTGCTGCCAAAGGTGGAAAAAGTGCTGGCTGAGTTTCCAAAGATTCAAATGGGCTTTATCAACGTCGATGATATTCCGAGCATAGCCGGTCACTTATCCATATTTACCGCACCTGTTTTAATTTTGTATGTCGATGGAAAAGAGGTTTTGCGAGAAGAGAGGTTTGTTCATGTTGAACAATTTAAGGAGAAAGTGAAGAAAATTTATTTTTTAGCGGAACAATCGTAACTTGTTTGCGTGGTGATAGGCACCTTTTGGCTGAGATGTTTCACAGAGGCGGAATGCTAACTAATGTATTCCATGAGCGGAGTCTTCTACACATAGGGGCTGTCTAATAAGTCGATTTTCCGGCTTATAGACGCCCCTTTAATATTTTAGAAACGTTGATATATCAATGCTTATGATGTTTCATTTTCAGTGGATTTTGACTTTCTGGACAGCCCAAAAAAATATTCTTGTTCTAAAAGGGAATGAGCCTGCTTAAAGTTAGACTGGATCATCAAACGAAAGCAAACTTGCCAACGCCGCAAGAAAAATCTCCAATGATAAAAATGAAATCTGGAATAAAAAGAAACGTTTAGTTATTTCATTCATGAAAAATCTATATGTTCTCACAACCGTAAAATCTATCTTGATGGCGGTTGAAATAACGGAATGCATGCGCGGTACATTCCGTTTCTTTTCTTCATTTTATGTTGAATTTAACTTAAAATCAGACACAGATGCTTCCGAAGGTCTGAGAAACTTGAGTAGAAGCTACTTCAAACAAGTCCACTTCTTAGAGAAAGTCCTCCCCCCATAATCATCTGAACAAAAAACTGCAGCTTAGCAATTAAACATTCACATTAAGTTTCAAAATTACATCAAATATAGTGCTTGTTCGTTATTTCGCTGCTTCTAACAATAGATCCACAATATGAACAGCTTTTACATCCTTTAATCCTTCTCTTTCAATTCCTAGCTTCATTTGCATGAAACATCCTGGATTAGCTGTTACTATTGTAGTGGCTTTGGTTTTTTTCATTTTTTCCATTTTCTGATCTAAAATTTCCATGGATGTTTTCGGTTCGACAATGTTATAAATGCCTGCAGAGCCACAGCAGTTATCGGCATTTTCCATTTCTGTGAATGTTACTCCTTTAATTGAACGAAGCAATTCTCTAGGAGCTTTTGACGTTTTCATGACGTTTCTCAGGTGACAGGAATCTTGATATGTGACGACTTGTTCAGGAAGTGAAAGGCGAAATTGTTTGTGAAAATCAAGCTCATATAAAATGGACGTAATGTCTTTTATTTTTGCAACAAATTTTTCAGCGCGCTCTGACCATTGCGGATCATCTTTTAATAAGTGATCATATTCAATCAAGAAAGCGCCGCAGCCACCTGCGTTTGTTATAATATAATCTACTTCGTTTTTTCCAAACGCTTCAATATTTTGTTTTGCTAATTCTTTCGCTAGTTCTTTTTCTCCGCTATGACCGTGCAAAGCTCCACAGCATGCTTGTGTTTTAGGAATAACAATTTCACACCCGGCTTTTTGCAATAATTGAATGGTTGCATGATTTGTTTCGAGAAACAACGTGTCCATTAAACATCCGGAAAAGAAAGCAACAGTTGCTTTTTTCTCTCCTTTTGGCGGGAAATATTCAGATCGCTGTTTCAGTGTCTTTCTCTCAGGAACATCAGGCAATATTTTTTCCATTTCCCGGAGATGATCTGGAAACAGTTTCATAAATCCTATTTTACGTGCCGCTTTTTGAAGTCCAGATTTTTGATAAAATCCAACTAAGCTAGTTATGTTGATTAAATTACTTTTTTTAGGAAATAGTTGTTTAAAAACCACATTTCGAACTGCCCGCACAGGTAAAGAATGCTTTTTATTTTGGTTAATTATGTCTCTTGCTTCTTCTAATAAATGTCCATAATTCACACCTGATGGACAAACCGGCTCACACGCACGACATCCTAAACACAAGTTTAAAGACTTTTCAAATTCATCATCCGGTTGAAGGACCCCATCATAAACTGCCTTCATTAAGGCAATTCTTCCTCTTGGTGATTGGCTTTCTTTATATCCAGACACAATGTAAGTTGGGCAAGATGGCAAACAAAAACCGCATCTCATACAATTTAACAGCTCATCTTCGTCCATGCGTTCCTTGAAATCTCTTTGGATATTTTGCTTTTCTGATTCTGTCATCATTTTGAGATCACCACTCGTTTTCGTGTATCCTTTGCAAATAATTTCCCAGGATTCATAATATTGTTTGGATCCAATGCAGCTTTGATCGACTTCATCACATCGATGCCAGATTTCCCCAGCTTCCATTCTAAATAAGGCGCTTTCATGGCTCCTACTCCATGTTCTCCAGTAATTGTTCCTCCCAGTTCAATGGCCTTTGCAAATATTTCAGCAAAAGCTTTTTCCACCCGTTCCATCTCATCTTTCTTCCGAATATCTGTCGTGCAGGTAGGATGAAGGTTTCCGTCTCCCGCATGACCAAACGTGCATATTTTTACGTTATGTTTTGCGGCTATTTCATTAATGGCTTTGACCATTTTGGCAATTTCTGATCTTGGAACAGTCGCATCTTCTAAAATGGTAGTTGGTGCTAGTCTGGCTAAGGCGGACAAAGCGGTGCGTCTCGCTGTTCGTAAAGCTTCAGCTTCTTCTTCTGACTGGGCAATTTGTACAGATACGGCGTTTTCACTCCTGCATATTTCTTCCATGACCTTCATATCTTTACTCACATTTTCAGGCGTTCCATCTTGTTCAATCAGTAATACGGCTTGAACGTCTGTTGGCAGTCCGATTTGTGAATAGTCCTCCACTACTTTTAGCGTCGGCTGATCTAAAAACTCTAAAGTTGCCGGAATTACTTTATTGGCAATAATTTTCGATACGGAACGCGCAGCAGCTTCTAAATCTTGAAATAAAGCAAGCATTGTCTTTTTTGATTCAGGCAGTGGGATCAGCTTTAATGTCGCTTCTGTAATCACTCCTAACGTTCCTTCAGAACCTATAAATAAGCGCGTTAAATCATACCCTGCCACATCTTTCGCTAGCTTTCCTCCTGTTCGAACAATTTCCCCATTAGGAAGAACCGCCTCTAGCCCCAGCACATAATCACGAGTTACTCCATATTTCAGTCCTCTTAATCCTCCAGAATTTTCGTTAATATTTCCCCCAATTGTAGATATTTTCATTGAGCTTGGGTCTGGTGGATAAAACAAACCTTTTTGTTCCACCGCATGGATTAAATCAAGTGTGATAACTCCCGGTTGACATGTGACGGTTAAGTTTTCCTCATCGATCTCTAAAATTTTGTTCATATGTTTAAATAGAAGAACGATTCCTCCTTCAACAGGACAAGTGCCGGCGCATAAGTTCGTACCAGAGCCCCGCGGAACAATCGGTATTTTATTTTCATTACATAATTGCAATATTTTAGATACTTCCTCTGTATTTCTAGGCGAAACGACCGCATCCGGAATCGATTGAAAATTTGGAGTCGCATCATACGAATATACTAACCTTTCAACTTCCGAATCTTCAAAATTTTCTTCTCCTACAATATTTATGAATTCCCTCTTTATATCAGGAGCAATCATTCAAACCCCTCACTTTTATTCTTTTCGTTTTATTATAAAGAATGAGAGTCATATTATCTATGTATGATGATATAATTAACATACCAAAAATGCCTTTTTTATTGTCTTTTTAACCAAAAGGGTGGTGATACGAGTTGCAATTATCCCCAAAGCTGGCTGCTAAAATTATTTCAGAGGTTCAGGACGTAGTCAAAGAGGATATTATATTAGTTGATATTAATGGGATCATCATATCCTCCACTGATGAGAGTCGGATCGGCTCTTTTCATGAAGGAGCTACGATTGTTATTAAGTCCAAACAAAAGCTTTACATTGATCAAATCAAAGCACAAGTGCTGAAAGGAGTCAAAGTAGGAATCAATATGCCCATTATGTTTCATAAGAAGGTAATTGGAGTGATCGGAATAACTGGCGAACCGAAACAAGTGGAGCCTTATGCGGACTTAATTAGAAGAATGACAGAGCTCATTATACAAGAAGCATATTATACTGAAAGAAACGAATGGGAAATAAGAGGAATAGAATCGTATCTTTATGAATGGATCAATGCTTCATCTGTGGATAAAGATTTTTTAGAGCGCGGGTTTATGTTAGGCATTCCTGTGTATGACACTCATGTTTGCACACTCATGGAATTGGAGATACACACATTAAATAATTACGATATTCATCGAATTCAAAAAGAAATCATAGAATTGTTTTATTCTATCTTCGGGAAAGAAAAACATTTTATTGTTCGATGGGGGCAAGAGCGCTTTTTAGTATTAAAAAAGATGGATGCTTCTTATAAACAAAATTATTTTTACAGTCAGTTAAACGATTTAAAAAAAAGATTCGAAAACAGATACAAAAGCACTTTAGCTATTGGCATAGGAAAAACAGCTTGCAAACACATGATCAATAAATCTTTTAAAGAAGCACAAAAAGCATTAAAGGTAGCGCGAAAAAATAAAGGCATTGTATTTTATGAGGATCTTATATTAGAAATCATCTTGGATGATATCCCAACAGAGATGCAAAAGGATTTTTTGAAGCAAACCATTCATATGATGGAAAAAGATCAAATTCTAATCGAAACGTTACAACACTATATGAACAATAATCAATCGATCAAAAGAACGGCAGAGGAAATGAATATCCATATTAATACACTGCACTACCGTTTAAATAAAATCGAAGAGCTGACAGGAATTAACCCTAAAACAACAGAAGGAATTGTCATATTTTATATATCGTTACTGTTATTAAATTCTTTAAACCGTTAAGTCCGTATAATTTGATCGAAACGGGAGTGAATGAAAAAAGACAATCGGCAAATGTTGTTCGGGGAGACGACCGGCAGGAAAACTTTGGGATTGCTGCCATACAGCAAGCATTAATTCCATAGTGTCTTTCAATGGGCAATTTCCTTTTAGACAAGTAATTAAGAACTGCTCTAAATGTGGAGAACGTCTGGACACATGTTTGACATTCCAATGATTTTCTCTAACTGTCTCATTTGAACGTCACTCAAAATCATCCTCATTGGATTTCCTCCGCTTACATCTTGGATTCGATGACAAACGTATTTTTCCTGATGAAACAAAAAATCCCGAATATCGAACTTTTTTCAAGTATCCGATATTCGGGTTGCATTTTCAAATACATCAGCCCTTTTATGTTTTAAACAGCAGACTTTTCTCTTACATTCAACAATTTAAAGAATTCTCTCATGAATCCCGGTAAATCCGGCCAAGCGTGGCCCGATACAATGTTCCCATCCACATGAAGCATTTTTTCCACATAAGTAGCGCCTGTGCTTCCACTTCTGGTCTACAAGCAGTGTAAGCTGTCATCTCTCTTCCTTTGATATATTCTCTTACAGTTGTTAAGACTAATTGTCCATGACAGATCACCCCAAGAGGTTTATTTTCTTTTAAAAAGTGAGCAGCAATTTCCTGAACCTTTGGATTCATACGAATATATTCAGGCGCACGCCCTCCTGGGATAATTAATCCATCATAGTCGGCAGGATTAATCTCATCTACTGATGCATGAGATTCGATTTTATATGCCCATTTTTCTGTAAAAGTCTCCATTTCAGGAAGGAAATCATGGACAACCGTCTGGAGCTTCTTTTTAACAGGTGAGGCAATTGTACAATTAATATTTTCTTCAATACAACGATAATAAGGATAAAAAGTTGCAGAGAAAGAAGAAAATTTTTCAATTGATTTTGAACTAGAAGCAGCTTTTGATGAAAAAGGTGAACAGTTTGGAATAACTGCTGAGGCAATTGCATTTTATCAAGTGTATGATAAGGTACGAAAAGGATTTAAGATTGAAAGAATTGTAAAAAGTAACAATAGAGTCCAGTATCGTTTATATAAACCTGAATTGATCGGCGTTTCTCCTCCGAGAAATGGAAGGAAATCAAAAATATATTGGGAAGATGATTTAAAGGCAAAAGCAAGACAGGGCAATCCACCAAAAGTGTCTTCATATGTTCGTCCTGGAGCAAGTGCAGTAAGTGCATTAAAAAGTAAAGCAGGTTGGATAGGTATAGGGATTTCAACTGTAGAAAATGTAGTTGAAAATGTAAATAATGGTGAAGATGCAACAAGAATTATTGGGGATGCAGCGGTTGATGTTGGTATCGGTGCAGGAACATTGGTATTAGGTGGAGTTGTTGCAGGAGTTGCTGGGACTTTAGGGGCTCCAGTTATTGTTGGTGCAGGTGTAGCTGCTGCAGTATCCGTAGGAATTTCTGTATTACTTGAAAGTGTCAAAATTAATGGAAAGAGTATCACCGACCATGTTAAAGATGCCGTTAATTCTATAGCTAATAGTGCAAAAAATGCTGTTAGTACGGTTGCTGGTTGGTTTGGATTTTAAAAAAATTATTGAGCCTGATACAGCAATATAACCACGGAATCAATTTTGTAATACTAATATTAAAGGTGGATGACAATGAAAATCGATACAGAAATAAAAAAAGAACATTTACCAACATATGTTCAAGAACATTTAATGTTTTTTGATTCGCTCCAAAAAAACGGCTTAGTTGCAGGAATCACCTTTGCAGGGCTGGATGTGTTGATCGCAGTTCCTTTGTTTTACCCAACTAATAACTTATTTCATTTTGTATTATTGCCTTTTTTAATTTTCATTAATATTTGGGCGATAAGACTACTATTTAAGAATAGCTACTCCATTCAATATGAACTGATTCTTTTCATTGGTTCGATTGGTTCGATTGGTTCCTATACTTATTATTTACTTGCGCTTAAAATGGCGTATCACTACGTAAATATCACAGAACCCATTTATTACTTCATTTCCTTTGCTATATTTATTATTTCCGTCGTTTCATTGATTATTTATCAAATAAAAAAATATTCAAATATAAAACCAGTCAACAATAAAGAAAGGGCATTGGAGGAACTTATTAAAGCAAGAAAAGAAAAGTATTATTCAGTTGCAGCTATTTTTCCTGCTTTAGGTTATTTTGTTGCACATAATTGGATTATTAAATCTGATGATTTAGCACTTGGGATTCTTGTTTTAATCTTTTATTTAATGTCCTTCTTTTATGCATACATTGGCGCTAAGTTTTTCCACCGATATTTTTTCATGAAAGCAAACCCTAGTTTCGTTCATTTATTAAAACCTTCTAAAAGCGAAATTAAAGAAATGCGAAAAAAAGGGAAAGAAATTATTATTAAGTAATTAAATCTGTAAAACATAAATAATTTAAAAAAGTAGCTTTATAAAAAAGTGGTGATTCTTATGTCATTATCTTATGTAAATTAGCAAATTCAATATTATAACCATTTAATATCTTTGACTAACGTAAGCATTGGGAATAAAGAGGAAAAAATACAACGATTAAAGAATGTAAAGTCAGAATTACTAGATATCAAAGGTGAGTTCTCTAACTATGAACGTCGAACAAAAGAACCAGAATTCACATCAACCACTTGGCACGGAAAATTAGCTACTGAATTCCATTCATTTCGTCTGGGAGATTTAGTTTCAAATTATCGATACCTTTATCAAAATCAATTAAGTGACATTGTATCGAAAATAGAAACAAAAATTAATGATTTAAATCAACAAATTCAAAATTTAAAAGAAGATATTAATAAATACGAAAACCGAAGAAGTGATTTATATAATCTAAGGACAAAATTAAAAAACGAGGGGGGAATGAATTAATATGAGTGAAATAAAACATGAAGAAGATTAATGAAGAGTTCTATGAATTAATTGCACAGGATAAGCTACCTAGTGATAATAATCCTTATGAAGTGGACTGGAGTAAATACGATTCATTAGCTCCTAGAGAGGAGGCTGTCAATTGAAACAGGACATTAAAGAATTGTGTAAGTCATTGAGGTTAGCTTATGTTGCGGATGTATACGAGCAAATACCGTTTGAAACTCCGGAACAATTCTTGTATGGGCTACTTAAGGAGGAAATAAGATTAAGAGAAAAAGCGAGAGCGATCCGCTTGATAAAAAAGGCGAAGTTCTTAGATAAAATCGTTACTTCTGAAACACCATATTCGCTAGAGAGTTGACTGACTGGAGTGCCTGAGCGATAAAGCTCAACTACTGTTTGTTTAAATTCTTGATTATACCGTTTTTGACTCATGATTTGGACACAACCTTTCGTTAGTTTAATATTAATGACTTAACCAAGTTGTGTCCATAAATCTATACTACATCTACTTGTACCGCCCACACGATAAAAGAGGATTTTCTAAAAGAAACAATCCTAGATGACATCCAAACCTTAATTCAACAAGTTGATAAAGAGAAATATATAAAGAAGATGGAGAGAAAATCGAAAAGTACAAAATCGGATTCTCAAAAGAAAATCAATAAGATTAACAAACAGATGGATGTTTTAAAAAATCGAAAAAGGAAATTCATCAACCTGTTAGCTGACGGAATCATTACCAATGAAGAATATCAAGAGAGTATTGAAGCAACGAACAAGGATTTAACTGAATTAATGGAACAGAAAAATGAACTTCTTTCATTGATGGAAAGCGAGGATGTAATCGAAACAATTGAAAAGCTCAAAAAGGAATTACTTCAATTCCTAAATTTCGATGAATTAACCGAGGATATTCTCCATCGACTGATTAATCGAATCGAGGTAAAAGAGGACGGTACACCAATAATTCATTACCGGTTTACCACACCAAAAATTGAATAGAGGCAAGAGAGAAACCTTATCTTGCCTCATTTTTTTCATTTTAAAACTATCTGCGAAACGCACTCAACGTGTGTTGACTATACAGTAAGAACAATTATTCAGAAGTGGATAGTGTTTGCTGTTTTCTTAATACCCGTGTTCAAGATGTTATTTCTTTAGAACTATATCCTGAAACAAGCAATTCTGGTGCTACTGCCGCATCATTCCGATTCGCTGTGGTCAACACAGGAGATAAAATGATTCCCTCGGCAGTGGTGAAGAGATGGAGCTTATATCCTTTAAACCAGTGGTATCGGGTGGCCGCTCCTCATTTTGCTTGCGAATCGTAAAAACTACTTCGAAGTTCCGTGCTGTCGGATCCACACAATTTGGGGATACCGTACTTCTAAATCTTTGAGCAGCTGTGCGCGAAAAACAGGAAATCCCTGTTCTCAACCACTTCGCCGCGCGGAAAAACGAGGAGGGACTTCCCGAAGCCCGCAAGCTCGCTGAAAATAGCGAAAACGCCGGAGGATGGGCCTAACATAAAAGAAGTACACTTCATATCCAACACCTAATAATTTACATATAACCAAATAAAAACCTTAGTTCCCTATATGTGTAGTGGAACTAAGGTTTTCAGGCTTTCTTCTATAATCTATCATGTACCTTAATTATTTAAATTTAACGCACGATATAAGAACACTGCAAATTCAGCTCGTGTCGTTTTAGAACGTGGATCAAACATTCCACCTTTTCTACCAGTTGTTACCCCATTTTGATAAAGGATTTTTATATTTTCTTGATGAGCAGGCGAAGCGGATTTTAAATCAGATAATTTTACTTGAACATGGTTTTGAGCTTTTAAAGAAAACGCACGAACTAAAATAGTCGCCATTTGTTCACGGGTTAATACATCATTAACACCAAATGTTCCATCTGCTTTTCCCTTAAAAATGCCTTTTGCTTTTGTTGCAGCAATTTCTTTAGCATATGGATGATTTTCATTCACATCTTTAAAAGCGTTTAAATCAGTTGGAATCTCAAGATTTAATGCACTCTGCAACATAACAGCTGCCTCAGCGCGTGTAATCGCTTTGTTTGGATAGTAGTTTCCTTTATCATCTAGAGAAATGACATTTTGACTGATTAAATGTTGAATTTCATTATAAGCAAATTGACCCTCTTTCATATCGGCAGGAGTTTGTCCTGTTTTTGGTTTATTCACTTTTTTATTTTCTAAAATGTCAAAAATAATTTTCGCATGATCAGTGTTGTCAATTTTACCAGCAAAACGTTCAATTTGCGGTCCGTATCCATAAACCGCTACATCTTCTCCAGTATGACCGCCTGTTGTCCAACCAGTAACAGAACGGGTATTAAAAATTGCTTCAATCGCATCATCAATTGTTCTAAGGTCTTTCGTTTGCGCAGCGTCTTCTACGGATTTAATTTCTTCTTCCGTTAAATCAAGAGCAATATATTTCTTTAATGTTTCTCTCACATTTGCACCATTGACGATTTTTTCTGCCATAAAATCAGGTGTTCTTTTCGCTGCTTTGATTGGCTCTGGGAACCAGTTATAAATACCATTAGCTCCTAATGAGAATCCCCCTGTAGAATGGTCTGCTGTTAATACGACTAAGGTTTCACCGTCTTTTTTCGCAAAATCAAGAGCTACTTTAAAAGCTTGTTCGAAATCTTCCATTTCAGACATTGCCGCTACAATGTCATTATCATGTCCAGCCCAGTCAATTTGGCTTCCTTCAACCATTAAGAAGAAACCATTTTCGTTTTTACTTAAACGTTCAATCGCTTCTCTTGTCATTTCTTCTAGATCCGGAGTTTCTTCAGTACGGTCAATACGTTTAGGAAGACCGCCTTCAGCGAACAATCCTAAAATACGTTCGTTATTGTCTTTTAACAATTCATCTTCATTTGTCACAAAACTGTATCCATCTTTTTTAAATTCTTCGACTAAACTCCGATCTTCACGAATGAAGTTCTTAAGTCCTCCGCCTAACATGACATCAATCTTATGTTGGCCATTGATTAATTCGTCATAGTAGTCATCCGCAATCGCATTCATGTTCTTTCGGTTCACATCATGGGCACCGTAAGCAGCCGGTGTTGCGTGCGTAATTTCTGATGTCGCTACAAGACCTGTCGACATTCCTTTTTCCTTTGCTGCTTCCAATACCGTTTTTACTTCCGTCTTATCATTATCAACCGCGATAGCCGCATTATACGTTTTAATACCGGCTGACATCGCTGTTGCTGCAGAAGCAGAGTCCGTGATATTTTGATGTTCATCTTCTGGATATGTAGATTGCATACCAATTAAGTAGTCATCAAATGTTGTATTTTCGACAACAAATGTATCAGGGTTATCTTTCATATAACGATGTGCTGTTAGGTAAGAAACCCCCATTCCGTCCCCTATCATAAAGATGATATTTTTAACTTGCTTCGGTTTTGTCTCAGCTTTGACAACATCATGATTCGTTACTAAGCTGCTGACTCCTAAACTAGAAGCTAACGTGAACGCCGTTAATCCTCTAAAAAACTTCTTCTTGTCCAAATACAAAACCTCCTTACAATGTTTTATATCAATAATAAACATACAACGATTGTATTAATAGATTATGAATTTTCTATTAATATTTGTAAAATTTCCGAAAATACAATAACAATTAAACTTGACCAACTGTACAAAAACTGTTCATTCTAAACGTAAAGCTTCAAAGAGATATGCCATTATTTTTACACCAATTTACATTCATTTAATTTATATTAAAAGAAAATTCATATTTCTTTATTATCATAAATTTATGCTACTTAAAAATTTCGTTTTAGGAGGAACACGAATGGTGAAATATGTTCCATTGATTTTAAGTTTTATGCTGTTATTTGGATGTTCAGCCAATCAAGATAAAAAAGAAGAAATAACCCGGGCAAAAGCTGCTAATCAAAGCGAAATAAGAGAAAACGAAGCAAATAAGACCGAGTATTCAAAGACAGAATATAGCGGTAATCCTCAAGTTACAGACGATTCGTCATTACAAAAAGCCGGTGATTCGTTTTGGGATGAAAAAGGAAAATTGATATTAGAAGACATAAAAGAGGTGAACAAAACGTATAAAATCGGTCCTATAGAGTTAACCATATTAGATGTCAAAGTACTTCATTATCTTCCAGCATATAACTTAATTGATTTTTTCCATGGATTTACACATGAAGCAGAAGACTTTGATTTTATAAGAGTGCAGATGAAGATTAAAAATACAACAAATGAAGAAGTATACTTCGCACCAATCGCTTTATTAGAAACAAGCTCAGGGGAAAAGATGACTTGGGAAAATGATTTTTATCTTGAAGAATTAAACGGCATGTATAGCGGCAGCGAAGAGAAGATAGGCAACATGGGATTTCCTTTAAATAACCATGTTCATGGGCAAGAAGACAAAGCTAAGAGTAATCATTTAGAATGGATCAAACTAATGACAAGTGAAGTGCTAAATAAAGAACATAAAGAAATTGCCGGCAAAAAAATAATAGAAATAAAATTCTAATAGTGCGACTTTAACTTTGAAAAGAAGAGTGAAGTTCATTGATCAGCCTGAAAGCTGAATGAAATAGGTGTACTTGTTTATAGAAGTTTAGCCAAGAAAACCTGTCATCTTGCCGTCAGAATGAATCAGCTTTAGACAAGAGAGGACTTTCCCTCTCAATTGTCCGACTTTCATACTCTTTTGCATAGATCATCTACAACTTGCTTTTTCTTAAAAGCCGGTGACATTGGAATATGAAATGTTCTGCCTTTTTGTATTTGAATTGCGAATAACTTCATTCGAAAAATTCGTCTTTAGTGAACTACCCTCCACTTACCACCCTTTCGGGTTGCTTGAAGTGGGGGCTTCTCGGGTAATCCCATCTATTGACAGGAAATTGACCGAGCTAACCCTCCTGTTCCGGGAGTTTGTATTTTCATGCTAATTCTAACAAGCGCAATCCTTCATTTTTGATATTGATTGCTGAATTGTGATCACGATCTAATACAAGACCGCAAGAACATTTATATATGCGTTCAGACAACGCAATTTCTTTTTCCTTGCCGCAAAATGAACATTTTTTAGTAGAAGGAAACCACTTATCAATTTTCACAAGCTGCTTCCCTTGTTCTTTTAGTTTGTATTCTAAGAATGTAATGAACATGCCCCATCCGTTATCATGAACGCTTTTTCCAAAGTTGAGGGCTTGAGACATGCCTTTCATGTTTAAATCCTCAATAATCACAGCGTCATAGTTTGCGGCTAATTCTTTTGACTTGTGATGAAGAAAGTTTTTGCGCTGATTCGCTGTTTTTTCATGCAGTTTAGCTATTTTTAAGCGTTGCTTTTCCCATCGCGCAGAACTTTTCTTTCTTCGAGAAAGAATTCGTTGTGCTTTTGCTAATTTGTCTAAAGCTTGCCGATAGTAACGTGGGTAATTGGCTTTCTCACCCTGCTCGCTATCGACATATAGACCATCCATCGCAAAATCTAAACCAACTACTTTCTGAATTTTTACTGGACGGATATCTTTCTCATATTCTGTCAAAATTGAAATATAGTATTTACCTGTTTTTGTTTTAGAAATAGTGCAAGATTTGATTTTATGGTCAGTAGGAATCTCTCTATGTTGCTTCATTTTCATCGGATTTTTGAACTTTGGTAATTTGATATGACCATCTTCAATCTTAATATTTCCATTGACCATATTGGTTGTATAGGATTGCTTGTGTTTTTTACTTTTGAATTTAGGAAACTCTGCACGACCTTCAAAAAAGTTCTTATAAGCATTTTGTAAATGGATTTGTGCGTTGGCTAAAGCTAAAGAATCCACTTCTTTTAGGAATGGAAATTCATCTTTATACTTTGCTGGTGTCGGAAACTTTTGTTCTTTAAGTTTCTCTTTGTCGTCTTTGAACTTTTCATATATTTCTTTACGTTCTGCCAGCATCTTATTGTAGACAAAACGAACGCAACCAAACGTTTTTGCCAATAACTCTTTCTGTTCTTTATTTGGATATATGCGAAACTTGAAGGCTTTATTTTGCTTGGTCATATCAAATCACCTCACTTTAATCACGAACACTAGTTCCCTTTTCATTTATTGTACCATAAGTTTTGGCTATCGCCAACCGACATTCATCTCCCACCTACTCATTGGGCTATCGCCCTTCACATTCCTTGAGGATGGGAGACTTCTGTCGGAAAAAGTTAAATTGCTTTAATGTTTGTTGAGCAGCAGAACTCATTAACTTTAACTTATAGTTTTAGTTTTCGCTCGTTTTGCATTTATGATGGTTTCGAAAAGTGTTGTCAAACAGAATAAAGACCGAAAAATAAACTTTTGACATGGAAAAGGGGAAAGGGCTTGAGAAATAAGGATTTCCCTTCCCTTTCCCTTTTTTCTCGCAAAACTTTATTTTCATTTTCGCACAAGTTTATTCCGTTTCTACAATTTCAAGGCTAGTTTTCGCTACACACTCCACATGGCTTGAGAGGACAGAATGAATGTCATTTGAGTATGTCCGTTCTCGGGAACATATCCACGACATTTTTTGCACTATCGGTAGACGGGAACATATCAATAATATTATTTCAGCTGTTCCAAGGAATAATTTCTTACCCTAAACACATGATCACAAAGAATATCTATATCCTCGTTATTGTGGCTAGTTAAAAAAATTGTTTTTCCTTGGTTATTTAAACTTTTTAGCAAATCTCTAATATTCTCTACACTATCAACGTCTAAACCATTAAAAGGTTCATCAAGTAATAATATATCCTGATCCTCCATGATTGCTTGCGCAATAGCTAATTTTTGCTTCATTCCAAGAGAATAGTTCTTAACCTTTTGCATTATAGTATGACTAAGTCCTACCTTTTCCAAAATTTCTTTTATCTTTTCATCAGATATTTTGTTTTGTATATCGGCCAGATATCTTAAATTTTCAAAGCCAGTTTTGTCACCTAAGTATCCTGGCTTATCTATAATGATTCCAAAACCTTCCGGAAATCTTTTATTCTTCCCAAGCTCTTCACCATTTACAATAACACTTCCTTGATCTGGAAAAATAAAACCGCACATCATTTTAAAGAGCACTGATTTTCCAGAACCGTTATGGCCCACTATTCCGTATATCTTTCCCTTTTCAAAGGATACTGATAAATTCTCAAATAAAGATAATCCTTTAAATGATTTACTTACATTCCTTAATTCTATCAAACTCATCGTTACTCACCTTTCCTTTTTACACAATATAGTCTTTCTTGTTAAATAGGTATAGTAAAACTATTACTTCAGCTGCGATATAAACTGCTAATTTAATTGATATTAAAAAAACTGGATACCCTTCAAGTACATAGCCCATGCTATTTAATCCTATTGGCATTAGATTGTTTAGTCTAAAACCTGGAAGCATAAATACCGTTAGCGTCAAAAGAGTTATAAAACTTTTAAATACATCCTTCGTAGCAAATGATATTATGATAACGAAAATTACATAAAATAGAAGCTGTAAAAATCCATTAACAATAAAATGATATAGGATTTCAAATAAATTCTCTGGCACAGTAATAGAGTACCCTTTTAGCATCGCTATAGATATTGTTCCAGCAAGTAGTGTTAGGAGAAGTATCATTATTATTTTCAAGATTCCCGGAAACCAGCTTAAAAACCATTTATTAATAGAGCGGTATCTTATCATGGTATAGTAGCTCATCTCTGATAAATACCTTTGTAATCGTAGTTGAACGAAGTAAACCGCCCCTAAAAAAACCACTATATAAAATGTGAAGGAGATAAGGGTAAATATTTCATTAGTGGTTCCCATAAATGTAACTATAAAACCGTCCCAAATTGACAATTCCCCATTTGATTGTTTACTTATATGAAACAAAATTCCCATTAGGCATAGCAATCCATATCCTAATACAGGTAAATTTTTCACTAGATAATTTCTACTATTTCTGTAATCTCGATCTATATTATTAGCTATAAATATTAAGAACAGTAACACAGAAAGTACTATTACAAACGGCATAATTATACTATCAAAAGAAGCAACTCCATGAAATAAGCTTAAATAATTAGGCATTACAATTAATTTCATTGAAGCTGGAAATACTTTAAAGCTAATTGAGCCATATAAATACATTAGCCCATTTAATAGATACAATAGCGATGGTTTTTTAAATCTCGCATAAAGGATACATAGCATTAATTGAAATGTTATTGTTGTCAATAGTAACAATCCTATCTGTAACACCAACGCTACAAAAGGTGTAGGGAAATAATGGCGCAAATAATATAGAATCTCATTCCCTGATACATTAATTATCCCGACACTACTCCATTCCATCGAAAATGAAGTATTGAATGAAGTTAGTAATATTGAACCCAAAAACATTAATATAAAGAAAATGTCTATTTTAAATAACTGTTCTAACCTCGTAAAAATCCATTTTTTATACGAACCTAAGCGAATAAGCTCGATGTATTCAAATGTTCTATTTATATACACTGTTGATATAAATAAAATCAAAGGAAAAAAATAAAATAATAATAAATACACATCACTAAATGACATAAATATATAATCCCAAAAGTTAGCAGTTACATTATGAAGCTCTTCGAAGAATGGCATTGATTGCCTATTGCTTAAAGCATATAGGACTATTGGGATAGCAGCTATTAAGTATTTCCACGAAATAATTCTGTTTTTTACCTTTATCATACTACTCATTCCAAACCTTCCTAGTTTTCTTTATATAAACAATCAAAGTTGCAATAATTAAGATTAAAACTATAAAAGGAATAAATATTGTCCACATTGGCTGTGCAGTAATGGAAAAAGGAAAAACTGTGAAAACAGGAGAAAATCTTTCTATCCATAGAACTGCTGTTACAAAGTTCATAATAAACCACCACAGAAAAGGGATGGATAATGCAACAAATTTGTTTTTAAGGCATATTGTAAGCAAGTAAGCTATAGTCATATATATTGCTCCATTAATGCCCACCCATAATGAATATACTATGCCATAAAGTAAAACCGAATTTTGGGCAACAACCTCAAATGTTCCTATAGAAACAGGATTAAAAAATTCTGTCTCATAATATATATAACCAATCATCGGATCTATATATTGGATGAATAAAAATGGAACAAAAATCATTAGAAACGCTACTAAAAAAGTTAGAAAAGCATTAACAATCCCCTTTGCCAATACATATTTAGATATTATGGTTCTGGGCCTTACATACTGAAGGTAATTATCTTTTTTCTCATTAGCATAAGAACCAGCATAAAGCGGTACTAAAAGTAATGGAAATAATAGTGGTATTGGGGATTTAGTTAATAATTGGGCGTGTACATCTATAGCCCTGTGAAATACATATGAACCATTTATAATTGGTAAAATGACAATAAGCGGCAAAAATATGAGAGCTAAACTAAAGATAATAAATCTCTTATTTAATGCTTTTTTGAATTCAATAGAAATTAAATGTTTCAAAATTCTCACCTTCCTCTTTAATATTCTGTTTGTTATTCTTGCTTTTTACAAATATAAGTATAGAAGACGAATCTTAATTTAGAATTTTATCTTCCTTAATTCTTCCTTAATTTTTAATAATCAAGAGTAAAGAATAAAATAAAAAAGGTAGCTATTCGATTTATGCTACCCTTTCCAATGAATTACAACTCTATTTTTATAGATGTCCCTTTGCCTAATTCGCTTTCAACAAATATATTTCCTCCATGGGCTTCTACTACTTCCTTTGCTATAGACATCCCAAGACCAGATCCTTTATGGCTTTCTGTATTGGTTCCTCTATAGTATCTATTAAATAACTTCCTTAAATCCTCTTCATTAATGCCCTTTCCATTATCTTTAATTTCAATATTTATCCTATCTTGGTTTCTAATATCTACAACAACTTCTGTGCCTTCCTTATTATGAATTAAAGCATTAAATATAAGGTTTGATATGCATCTACGCATGAGATTTTCATCAAAGTCAAATTCTATTTTCTCATTTTGGGGATTAAAATATATTAATCTGTTTTCGTAATCTGGATGGTTTAATATTTCAATTATTATTCTCCTTATTAATTCAGTGAGATTTCCTTTCCGTTTGTTAATTTCTAGAGCGTTATTTTTTAATTTTTCGTGCAACCTTAGTTCCTCTATTAATTCTTCCATATAATTTGCTTTATTTAAAATGGTATTGGAATATTGAATAATTTCTTTATCGGAAATTTCATAATCCTTATTTGCCAAAATCTCAGCATACCCTTTTATAGAAGAAAGGGGGGTCTTTAAATCATGAGAAATGTTAGCAATCCATTCCTCCCGCATCTTTTCATTTTTGGCTCTTTCTCTCCTATTTATTCTTAAGTTTTCTGTAAGCTTATTTAAACTTCTAAATACTTTACCATAAACTCCTTTTTCTTCATAGTCGATTATATATTTATCTTGGGATAAAAAATCCACCCCCTGGATGATATAAAGCAAAGGTGTAGTAAGCTTATTTCCAAATATAAAACCCATAATCAAAAATACTGCGATAGAGATAGAAAAAGCTATAAAAATAGATTTTATAATAAGTGCAGATGTACTGGATTCGTATTCGAATATGTGCTTACTGATAGTTGTGCTAGGAAAGCCGATAACATAATCAAAATTACTATCACTACCACTAGATGAAACAAATAAAGTATATCCATCTATTGTATCTGGGTACATATGGTAATGGACAATGTCTGCTGGCGAATAGTGGTTAGGAGCATCTACTGGCTTACCTAATTCATATAATTCATTTCCATTTTCATTCAGTACTTGTATCCAAGCTTTATTCTTCTTTAGAAGTTCTTGACCTTCCCTACTAATTGAAATACCGTCTTCATCTTCTTCAATATATAATTTAAAACTTAATGCGAGGTTTGGAGGATAATTTGTGGTAATAACATCCTTTGTAAAGAAAAAATAATAAATTCCTCCAATAGTTATCAATATTATTAATAATATTGATAAAATTGCCACTCCTAAAAAACTTAGGGTTATTTTTCCTCTCAAACTAATCACCTTTTATAAATTTGTATCCTAGACCCTTAAAAGTAGTAATATATTCAGGCCTTGAAGGATCATCTTCAATTTTCTCTCTAAGATGCCTAATATGAACCATTAGGGTATTATCATACCCTTCATATTCGCTACCCCATATGTTCTCGATTAATGAGTTTTTGCTTAATATCATGTTCGGGTTTTTAACCAAGTACAGTAGTAGCTGATATTCTTTGGCAGTTAGATTTAAGACATCTCCTGACTTTTTAACCTCTGCCTTGTTTTCATTTATTTCAATATCCTTAAATTTAATAATTTCTTTATAGTCATCTCTTTTTCTTTCATTTACTTTAAACTGCATATGCTCAAGTCTTCTAAAGTGGGCCTTTATTCTAAATGCAATTTCCTTTGGACTGAAGGGTTTTGTAACATAGTCATCTCCGCCTATCCCAAGGCCTAAGAGTTTATCAACATCATCAGATTTTGCAGATAGAAATATTATAGGACACATACTAAATTCTCTAATTCTCTTACAAACTTCATATCCATCAATGTCTGGAAGCATAATATCAAGCACAATAATATCAGGATTAATTTTCTCGCATAATTCTATCCCTTTGTTGCCATTTTCTGCTTCATAAATTTCTTTAAACCCCTCTTTTATAAGGACAGTTTCCAATAAGTTCAGGATATCTTTTTCGTCATCGATTAATAGGATTTTCTTATTATTTAAATTCGAAGAATTAATATTTATCATAAAATCATTTCCTCCTTGGCCTAACTTTTAATCTTTTTATATCTTTGTTGGTTGGATGAGGTCTTTTCAATAGCCTTTAGATTGCCATTCATCTTATTTACGTGGTTAAGAAATAACGTTCCAAGCAAAAGTCGATCTTTTCTTGATATTCTGTTCCACACGTAACCTTTAAATAAGTCCTTAACCAGAAAGACTTCACCTTCGTTCAAATTTTCAGTTTCTCTGATAGCTTCTTCTAGTAACTGGTTAACATCTATCATGTTGTCATCTCCTTATTCATTTCGAACAGATATAGTTTGGACATTTGTTATTTATTACATCTATCCTATCTCCACACCCTACAAAATTATCCATCCTATCTCCTCAACCCTTTGCCCATTTCCACAGTCGATATGTTTCCTTAATAAATAAAAAAGGGTTTTCGAGACTAAGAATAATTACTTTGAATAGACCTTATTTCTCCACCCTAGACATCAAGGCAACACACTCCATGTGTGTCGTCTGCGGGAACATGTCCACCGGTGTAATCTCCATCGTTTTGTAGCCGCCGTCTTCCAAAATTCGTAAGTCCCGCGCGAGGGTGGAAGGGTTGCAGGATACATAGACTACCCGTTTTGGTTTGTATTCGATAATCGTGTTGAGCAATGCCTGGTCGCAGCCTTTGCGCGGCGGGTCGACAACGAGGACATCTGCTCTTTTTCCTTCGCTATACCAACGAGGGATTACTTCTTCTGCTGGCCCTGCTTCAAAATACGTATTGGTAAATCCGTTCAGTTCCGCATTCCGTTTTGCGTCCTCAATGGCTTCCTCTACAATTTCAACCCCCATCACTTGTTTTGCTTTTTTTGCTAAAAACAAGGATATTGTTCCGATGCCGCAATAGGCGTCAATCACTGTTTCTTCTCCCGTTAACCCTGCATATTTCAAAGCTTGGTTGTATAATACTTCCGTTTGAATCGGGTTTACTTGGTAGAAGGAGCGGGCAGAGATTTCAAATCGGATATCGCCAATTGTGTCTTCTATTGTCTCTTTCCCCCAAAGCGTCATCGTTTCTTTTCCTAAAATGACATTCGTTTTTTCACTGTTCACGTTTTGTACGATGGATGTAACATGCGGAATGAGCTTTCGAATCACTTCCACCGCCGCATCCTTCTGAGGAAATTTGCGTTTTTTTGTAACGAGCACCACCATCACTTCGCCAGTGGCTCTTCCTGTCCGCACAATCACATGGCGGAGCATTCCTTGATGAGTCGTTTCATTGTAAGGCTCGATCCCGATCTTTTCCAACTCTTTTTTCAAATTGGCCATGATGATATCCGCTTCACTCATTTGAATGAGGCAGCGCTCCATATCAACGATTTGATGGGTTCTCGCTTTATAGAAACCTGCAATTGGACCTGTTTCACTCATAGCAAAAGGAATTTGCGATTTGTTGCGGTAATTCCATGGATGTTCCATTCCTTTGATTGGTCGTACTGGTGCATCAATTTTTCCAATGCGTTTCATGACATTGCGAACCATGTTTTCTTTCCATTGCAACTGGGCTTCATAAGATAAATGTTGCAATTGGCATCCACCGCATTTTTCGAAATAACTACAAGGCGCTTCTACACGGTCAGGAGAAGGTTCTTTTATCTCAACTAATTTCGCAAAGCCGTAGCTTTTTAACGTTTTTAATACATGCACTTCCGCGGTTTCTTGAGGCAACGCTCCATGGATAAATAATGGATAACCATCCACTTTTCCCACGCCCAGGCCATCATGGGTTAAATCTTCTATATAAACCGTTACTCGATCATTTTTCTTTACGGGTGCTGTCATACATTCCGTCCTCCATTTCGTTTTTCTTTGTCGCACGGAGTTTTTATTAAAATCAAACAAATATTATTCTACCTCAAAATAGGAAATGGATATATTTAAATTTCACCTTTTTTCGAACCGCTTGTAAAATAGAACTATCAATATGTATCGGGTGGATGATGATGGACTTTTATCTTGTCGCATTGTTTTGTTTTGCCATTACCCTTCATAACATGGAAGAAGCCGTTTGGTTGCCGAAATGGTCACAACAAGCTTCGAAGTTTCATAAACCCGTCACCCCAAGTGAATTTCATTTTGCAGTGTTTGTCATTACTATGCTGGCTTATTTATCCGCATTTTATTTTTTCTATAATCAGGCATCAGAATTGGCAAAATGGTTTTTCATCGGATTTTTAGGTTCCATGATTGTGAATGCGATTTTTCCGCACCTTATAGCAACGATTTTAATGAAAAAGTATGCACCGGGACTTCTCACTGGTTTATTCCTAAACATTCCAATCAATTCATTCATCATCGTTCAAATATTCCAAAAAAGTTATTTTACATGGAAAGAGCTTATCATATCAACCATTGTGGTTGGAACTCTTTTATTGTCACTGATACCGTTATTATTTAAAGTGGGCGGAAGAATTGCTTCTTCCCGTGAACAAAAATAAAATACTCTCGCAGCTGCGCGAGAGTTTATTTTTCTTCTTCCCTAACCCCTTTATCCAGAGGCGCTGTGAAAAAGGCAATAATGAGAGAAAGTAGAACCGTCAAAAACGGCGCTACAAATATCATGAATTCATTCATGGCAACCCCTCCTATTAGGCATGAAAATCCTTTTGATTCCCAGTAACGTATTCTTTATTAAATAAAAACAATCGAAACAGTAAATAGAGGGACGGAATAAGCAAACATAGTCCTGCAATAAAGGCTATGACAAGAGAAATAGCCATTTCTTGATTCGTAAACCCTTCATAAATCGTTAAATGGGGATAGAGTAAATATGGATAATGGGAAATGCCGTATGCAAAAAAAGCAAATAAGAATTGAAGAATCAACAACCCCACTGAAAGCCCTAGCCCCCGTTTCTTCCAAATCAGCCAAACCGTCATCAAAAATAACATCCCAGAGATGCCAAACATCGGCCAAATAGAAATCATATTTCGAAATCGGTCCGGGTTATGCTGTTGCATTTGTATGATGATTGCAACGGCCATAAAAATTAACGGTCCTGCCCAAATGAGCGCATACTTTCTCATTAATTCATGAGCTTCCCAATCTTGCGCTTTCCATGCATACCATGTTAAAAACACGGCAGATATATATAACACACTGGCAATACTTAAAAGAACGATGCTCCAAGTTAAGGGGCTTGTAAACAGAGCCCAAAAATCCAACTGAGGGCGGTCATCAATTATATCAACAAATCCACCTTCTGAAATCGTCAACACAACAGAAAGGGATGAAGGAATGAGTAAGCCTGATACTCCATAAGCAAATGCATATCCTTTATGGCCTCTTGATCCGTACGATTCAAAGGCATAATATGAACCTCGTACCGCTAATAAAATGATTGCAATGCTTACAGGTACGAGCAATACCGTTCCGTAATAGAAGGCAGTTTGCGGAAAAAAACCAACTATGCCGACAAAGAAAAATACTAAAAAAACATTCGTCACTTCCCATACAGGGGATAAATATCGTTGAATAATATTCGATAAAATATGTGATTTGTTCGTTAATAAACTATAAGCGTTAAAAAATCCTGCTCCAAAATCGATTGAAGCGACAATGACGTACCCGAAAAGGAAAATCCATAACACGATAATTCCTAACACTTCTAGATTCATCGTACGCCCCCTTCCACTTCAGCCATTCGGTCTTGGATCTCCTGTTCAATTGGATTAGCACGGTACATTCTACTTAATACGACAATGCTTCCAATTCCTAAAACGATGTACAAAATACAGAATAAAATAAACATCATATCGACATGTTCACTCGTTGTAGCTCCTTGTGCAGTTCGCATATATCCTCTTAAAATCCATGGCTGTCTCCCTACTTCTGCAAGCCACCAACCAGTTTCTATCGCAATAATGGATAATGGTCCTCCTAAAACGGTCAACCATCTGAACCATGCCTTTTTAATGAATTGCCATCCTCTCCATACACCAGCAACATAAAGTATTGAAAGTAACGTCATAAACATTCCAATAAATACCATGATATTAAACAAATAGTGGATATAAAGCGGAGGAATTTCATCTTCAGGAAATTCATTTAGACCAATCACTTCTGCCATTGGATTTCCATGAGCTAATATGCTTAAAGCGTAAGGAATTCGAATGGCAAGCTTTATATTTTCCTCTTGATCCATAAATCCTAACAATATAAGCGATGCTGCTTCTTCTGTTTCAAAATGCCACTCTGCAGCAGCCAATTTTTCAGGTTGATATTCTGCTAGAAACTTTCCTGAAAAGTCCCCAATCACCGCCGTAGCAATCGAAAAGATTAGTCCCAACTTCATCATCAAAAACAACGATTTTTTATAATAGATGTGGTTTGAACCTTTAAGTAGACGAAAAGCGGCAATGGATGCTAGTAAGAAGGCGGATGTCATATAGGCAGAGGCTAATACATGGGCTACTTTTGTTGGCATTGATGGGTTAAACATCGCAACAAGCGGTTGAATATTCACTAGCTCCCCATTTACCAATTCAAATCCTTGTGGCGTATTCATAAAAGAATTCACAACGGTGATAAATACGGCAGACATCGATGCACCAATCGCCACAGGGATAAGGAGCAGCATATGTTTTGTTTGATTATCAAATCGATCCCACGTATATAGATAAATTCCTAAAAAAATAGCTTCAAAGAAAAAGGCGAAAGTCTCCATAAACAACGGTAATGCAATCACTTGTCCAGCCAATCGCATAAAGTTCGGCCACAACAGTGATAGTTGCAACCCAATTGCCGTCCCTGTCACGACGCCAACTGCAACCGTAATGACAAACCCTCGTGTAATACGCCTTGCAAGCAAAATATAATGCTCATCATTATTTTTCATCCCTACCCATTGAGCAATCATAATCATAAGCGGAACGCCGACTCCAATGGTTGCATAAATAATGTGAAAGGATAATGTTAATTCCGTTAACATTCGACTCCAAAATACAGCGGACTCGTTCATCAAAAGTCATCCTCCTAACTACCGAAAATCCTTCCGATCATCGAAAGAAACATAATGATAGCCACTCCAAAGGTTAAATACACCAAGCATTTTTCTTGCTTTTTATACATTTCATATAAACTCCTTTCATCTCCAGTTATTTTGTGTAAATAAAAAAAAACTATGCAAATGCTTGTATAACAACATTTGCATAGGTGTAAGGACTCTTAGCACATTTTTTTCGAGTCAAACTAAACGCGATCTTGTTCGCGAATATCATCAATTGGTACAAAAACTTCAATATGTCTTTTTAGATTTTTAAATGTTACTGGCGCTTTTCCACCTAATTCCCCATCTAAGTTAATCAACACGTCCTCATCCGATGATACTTTCACGACACTTGCCTTACGATAAATTACATGTGAATCACTTAAATGTTCTCCTCGAAGTGCCAACGTAAGGACTTTAATGAAATCAGCTAAACTACATTTTTTTAATATCATCATCGTAAATTTGCCATCGTTAATACTTGAATCTGGGGCAATTTTTTCAAACCCACCGACTGAGTTCGTGAGTGCACATAAAAAGGCCATCACTTCGCCTTCATACACTTCTCCGTCCATTTCAAATCGCATATTGGTTGCTTTGATGGAAGGAAGCATTTCAATTCCTTTGATGTAATATGCTAGTTGCCCTAAAACCGTTTTCATTTTTATTGGTACTTCATAGGTTAACTCTGTGATGCGTCCACCTGCTGCTATGTTGATAAAATAGCGTTCCTCATTTAATAATCCAACGTCGACTGGGATTGTATCACCTTTTACAATCACATCAACCGCATCTTCAATTTTCCTAGGAATATGAAGGGCACGAGCAAAATCATTTGTTGTTCCCATTGGAATGACACCGAGCTTTGGACGTTTTTCAAAAGAGCTGATTCCCGAAACGACTTCGTTTAATGTCCCATCTCCACCAGCAGCAACAACTATATCAAATCCACGTTCAACAGCTTTTTCTGCAGCAGCTTTTGCATCACCTGCGCCAGTTGTTGCATGGCAAGATGTTTCATACCCAGCAATCTCCAGCTTTTCTAGCACTTCAGGCAAGTGCTTTTTAAAAGTTTCTCTACCTGATGTTGGATTATAAATAATTCTCGCTCTTTTCATGTTTTCGCCATCCTATTTATTCTTTTAAATTAAAAACGTTTATGTATCTTTGAATGTTCCTTATGATGAATGAAATTAACAAGAGAAAATTCCCAATCCAACGAAAGGGAATTTTCTTAGTTTAACAAACTTTGGTTTGAAATTAAGATAACATTTCCATTATAACTTTTTTCATATCTTCATATACCCACTTTGCACATTGTGGATCTTTTACAAATTTCTCCTGCAAAGTAGTATACAACTCTTTTTGTTTTTCTTCAAATGTTGGGTTATCTTTAGCCGGCAATTTTGCTCTTTCTTCCACTACTAATTGTTGCAGCTCTGGAGCTCTAGGTCCCCATTTTCCTATGACTTGTCCTTCTTCATTTAGGAATAAATAAATTGGAATCGCTCTTCCTCCGTTTGTTAAATAGCGGTCAATTAAGTCTGTATCTTCGTCTCGGAATACACATCGAATGTCCAACCCGGCTGCTTCAGCAATTTTACGCATGATGGGATTATTGAGCATGGCATCTCCACACCAATCTTCCGTAATAGTTAAAATATGTGGCTTTTTCTCTTTAAGCAGCGGGATCAGTTCGTCATTTTCATCGATTTTGAAGTTGTGATATATTTCAAAACTTCCCTCTTTTAAATTTGTTTTCATTTGCTCCATGTATTCTGCCATGGAAATCCCCTGTTCGAAATATTGTTGTTCTGTTTTCATGTCATCAACCTCCCTTTTGTTACTATATTGCATGGAAAAGTTTAGAATTACAATGTTTTTGATTATATAAAGGGATGTTGCATCTGCAAAAAATGAAGTGCTATGACTTTTGCACACCCCTTCCGCACATGTTGATTCTCTATACACACAAGCAGCACTTCTATCCGCACATGGTCATTCTCTATACACACAAGCAGCACTCCTATCCGCACGAATGACACTTTATCCACACAAGTGATGCTCCTATCCGCACATGGTCATTCTCTATACACACAAGCAGCACTCCTATCCGCACGAATGACACTTTATCCGCACAAGTGATGCTCCTATCCGCACATATTCATTCTCTATACACACAAGCAGTACTCCTATCCGCACGAATGACACTTTATCCGCACAAGTGATACTCCTATCCGCACATGGTCATTCTCTATACACACAAGCAGCACTCCTATCCGCACGAATGACACTTTATCCGCACAAGTGATGCTGCTCATGCTCCTATCCGCACATGTTCATTCTCTATACACACAAGCAGCACTCCTATCCGCACGAATGACACTTTATTCGCACAAGTGATGCTCCTATCCGCACATGGTCATTCTCTATACACACAAGCGGTACTCCTATCCGCACGAATGACACTTTATCCGCACAAGTGATGCTCCTATCCGCACATGGTCATTCTCTATACACACAAGCAGCACTCCTATCCGCACATATTCATTCTCTATACACACAAGCAGCACTCCTATGTACATGTAGAAATCATATCTGCACAAGTGTACATCCCATCCACACAAATGGAAACCCTATTTTCACAACTAGACACCCTTTTGCACAAGCACCTCATTCATGCTGTAACCACTAATATAAAAATCCGCATAAGCCAAAGAAGCTTATGCGGCACATATTATTTATCGTTTATTAATTTCTTCAAGTAATATTTTATTAACCATTGGTGGGTTTGCTTGTCCTTTTGTTGCTTTCATAATTTGACCTACTAAGAAGCCAATAGCACGATCTTTACCATTTTTAAAGTCTTCGATAGATTGTGGGTTATTGTCAAGCACTTCAATAATAATCGGAAGAAGTACGTTTGGATCAGAAATTTGAACCATACCTTTTTCCTTCACGATTTTTTCAGCATCTCCACCGTTTTTCACTAACTCATTAAATACTTTCTTCGCAATTTTGGAAGAAATTGTACCATCAGAAATAAGTTTTACTAATCCAGCCAAGTTTTCAGGCGTTAATTTTGTTTCTGTAATTTCAATTTGTTCTGCGTTTAAGTAAGCGGAAACGTCACCCATTAGCCAGTTAGCAGAGAGTTTTGCATCTGCACCGAGTTTAACCATTTCATCGAAGAAGTCTGAAATCGTTTTATTTACTACTAGTACATTTGCATCGTACTCTGTTAAACCAAGCTGTTCAATGTAACGTTTTTTACGAGCATCTGGAAGCTCAGGGATGGAAGCTTTCACGCGCTCTAACCATTCATCATCAATTTCAAGATGAACTAAGTCTGGCTCTGGGAAGTAACGATAATCCTCAGCAGCTTCTTTTACACGCATTAAGATAGTTTTTCCTGTTTTTTCATCGAAACGGCGTGTTTCTTGCTTGATTACCCCACCGCTCATTAAAACTTCTGCTTGGCGTTTTTCTTCGTATTCAAGCCCTTTACGAACAAAGTTGAAAGAGTTTAAGTTTTTCAATTCTGTTTTTGTACCGAATTCTTTTTGTCCGTATGGTCGAATGGAAATATTTGCGTCACAACGCAATGAACCTTCTTCCATTTTCACATCAGAAACGCCTGTATATTGGATAATGGACTTTAATTTTTCAAGGTATAAATACGCTTCTTCTGGAGTACGGATATCTGGTTCAGAAACGATTTCTAAGAGTGGCGTTCCTTTACGGTTAAAGTCAACAAGTGAGTAGCCATCTCCGTGTAATAATTTACCAGCATCTTCTTCCATATGAAGACGTGTAATACCGATTCGCTTCGTATATCCAGGTTGTCCATCTTTTGCAGGTACTTCGATTTCAATCCATCCATCATAGCCGATAGGTTTATCATATTGAGAGATTTGATAGCCGCTCGGATTGTCTGGATAGAAATAGTTTTTACGGTCAAATTTTGTATGCTGATTAATCTTCATGTTTAATGCAAGAGCAGCTTTCATTGCATATTCAACAACAGTTTTATTTAAAACCGGAAGTACTCCTGGATAAGCAAGGTCGTAAACTGTTGTATTTGCGTTTGGCTCTGCACCGAATTGGTTAGGTGCTGCAGAGAAAATTTTAGAATTTGTTTTTAATTCAACGTGTACTTCTAAACCAATAACTGTTTCAAAATTCATGATTATTTACCCCCCAATCTAGGAGATTGTTTATGGAAATCTGTTGCTTTTTCAAATGCGTAAGCAGCGCGATAAACTGTTTCTTCATCAAAGTGCTTACCAATGATTTGTAAACCTAGTGGCAAGCCGTTGTCAAAGCCACAAGGGATCGAAATTGCAGGTACACCCGCTAAGTTAATTGGAATTGTTAAAATATCATTCGCATACATTGTCAATGGATCATCGATGTTTTCACCAATTTTGAATGCTGGTGATGGTGTTGTTGGACCAACGATTACATCATAATCTTCAAATACTTTATCGTAATCTTGCTTAATTAATGTACGAACTTGTTGTGCTTTTTTATAGTAAGCATCATATGTTCCTGCAGAAAGGGAATACGTACCAAGCATGATACGACGTTTTACTTCATCGCCAAAGCCTTGTGCACGTGTTTCTTTATATAATTCCATTAAGTTTTTCACGCCTTCTGCACGGAAGCCGTAACGAATTCCGTCGAAGCGAGCAAGGTTAGATGAAGCCTCAGAAGATGAAAGGATGTAGTAAGTTGCTAAAGCGTATTTAGAGTGAGGAAGTGAAACCTCATCAACTGTTGCACCAAGTCCTTTGAACACTTCAAGAGCATCTAAAACAGACTTGCGTACAGATTCACTTACACCCTCACCTAAAAATTCTTTCGGAACTGCGATGCGAAGTCCTTTAATATCTCCATCTAATTTAGATACGTAGTTTGGCACTGGCACATCAGCACTTGTAGAGTCATTAGGGTCCACGCCAGCAATCACTTCTAGTAATAACGCATTATCATACACATTGCGTGTAATTGGTCCGATTTGGTCAAGAGATGATGCAAAGGCAACTGCACCAAAACGGGAAACACGGCCATAAGTTGGCTTCATTCCGACTACACCACAGAATGCGGCAGGTTGACGAATTGAACCACCTGTATCTGTACCTAATGCGAATGGAACTTCTCCTGCTGCAACACTTGCTGCTGATCCACCTGAAGAACCGCCTGGTACACGTTCAAGATCCCAAGGGTTTTTCGTCTTTTTGTAATATGAAGTTTCCGTTGATGAACCCATCGCAAATTCATCCATGTTGAGCTTACCAATTGTAATCATGCCAGCTTCTCGAAGCTTCTTCACAACTGTCGCGTCATAGATTGGAATGAAACCTTCTAAGATTTTAGAAGAACAAGTCGTTTCAAGTCCTTCAGTCACGATATTGTCTTTAATTCCAATTGGTAGACCGAACAATGGGCCGCGTTCGTTCTTTGGTACTTGATCCTTTTCTTTTGCTTCCTCAAGCGCTTTTTCTTTATTTAAAGCAAGAAACGCTTGCACATCTCCATCAACTTCTTCGATTCTTTTATAAGATTCATTCACTAAATCAACAATTGTAAAATCGCCATTATGTAAACCTTCTTGTAATTCTTTAGATGAACGTTCTAATAACGTCATGAAGTTCCCTCCTTTAATATGGGTATATTGAACAATGCAAGCCTCGCTAGTGACTTACACAAAAAATAATGGCTTTTGCCATTAACAAATCCATCCATTAACTTTTATTCTTCTAAAATTGGTGGAACTTTAACAAGACCATCTTCATGTTCTTTTACATTCAATAACACTTTTTCCCGATCCAATCCTTTTTCAGCTACGTCTTCTCTCATTACATTAACGATCGGTAAAACGTGTGACGTTGGCTCTACATTTGTTGTGTCTAATTCATTTAATGTTTGTACATATTCCGTAATTTTTCCAAGCTGTTCAGCAAATTTTTCAGCTTCTTCTTCTGTAATTGCTAAACGAGCAAGGTGAGCTACGTGCTTTACTTCTTCCTTCGTCAATTTTGACATTGATGATTACACCTCCACATTTCGTAAACCTGGCAATAATAATACCATTTTTTTATTGAAAAATCACACTTTTATAGGAAATTCCCTTCAGTTAAATATTACTTTTCAATTATCTCCAAAAACTGCATATTTTCAAACATCATTATCAAAGAGAAAACAACCAATTTGAAACAGTGTTACGCAATCGTAACACTGTTTTTCATTAATAATCATAGATATGAACAAATGGCTCCTGATCATTGCGATCTTTTAGAATAAGTGCTTCCGGTCCATTAATGGAAGTAATGCTCACTTCAATATCAAGGCTATTTGGGAATCTTTTCATTAATACGCCTGTTAAATATTGAGTAAAACCGATTATTTCCGTCGTTCCATAAAATTGAATCGGCACTTCCACATTTAATCTGACTAATTGGTCGTTCTGGTAAAATCCTCGACCGATGACGCTTGTATAATTTGAAAAATAATCTTGTATATCTTGTTTGAAGTTTAGGAAGTTTGTATTGATTTCTCGATAAATATCCTCTGGATTTGTCATAGGGAACGTTACATATTTTTCATTGATAGACGTCCATTCTTCTAAACTATTTTGTCCTGGCTTGGATAGACTATATGCAAAATAAGTTCCCGGAACGATGGAGTTACGTGCTTCCTGTTTAAATAATGCAATCAGAATAGGAATATCTTGTAACTCCGGACGGGCACGTAAACGACGAATTACCTCTTCCGCTATTTCTTTTCCTTTTTTCTCTAGTTGTGCAGGAGGTATTGGTTCATCATACCATTCGCCATATTGTTCTTTCTGATAGTAATAAATGGAATTTAATGCTAGTCCAATGGAGATTCCGCCAAGCGTCACTTTATTGTCATTCGTCTTTGTTAAGTAGTTTTGCTCGATAATATGCGCTAAGTATACAGGCGCTTCTTTTGCCCGTTTTACAGGATCCATGTCTTTTTCAGCAGGGGGATTTAACCCATCTTCCGTTTGGTTGCTTCGTGCAAGCCAACTGGTGACCGTATCACTATCTAAATATTGTCCTTCTTGGAAATAATACTTATCTGTGCTGAATTCGTTTTGCGAAATACGCATTAACCCTTCTTCTGCTTCTTTAATGTCGTATTTCGTATAAATATTTGATACGACGAGACCTCTGCTTGCACTCTCTTTATATGGAATCAATGTTTTATAATATCTTTCATCCAGTTGCATATTTGGGATGATAGTCGTTTCAACTTCTGCTTCAGATTTTTTATTTGGTCCTACTACTTCCGTATCTTCTCGAAAAGAAGGCGTACAACCGCTAAGCACAGCGACAACGACCATCGCCGTTATCCAGCGAAATCGGTTCATTGTATGAATCCCCTTTACTTTTCTAATTGTTCAATAAGGCGGTTTTCGTCCCAAACTTCTATACCCAATTCTTGTGCTTTCGTAAGTTTAGAGCCTGCATCTGTTCCTGCAATAACAAGATCTGTCTTTTTACTGACGCTTCCTGTCACTTTACCACCCAACTCTTCTATTTTCGCTTTAGCTTCATTGCGTGTCAATCTTTCCAATTTTCCAGTTAAAACAATCGTTTTCCCTGCAAATGGGCTATCTGAAATTGCTGCTTGAGACTTCTTCTTCCCTTTATACACCATGTTGACACCGGCTTCTTTGAGTCGGGCGATTAATTGTTTCGCTTCATCTTTTCGGAAATAAGAAACAACTGATTGAGCGATTTTTTCACCGATTTCATGAATATTCGTCAGCTCTTCTACTGTTGCCTCCATGATGCGATCCATTGTTTCAAATTCTTCCGCAATGAGCTTTGCTGCTTTTTCACCAACATGGCGAATTCCAAGGCCAAATAATAACCGTTCTAATGAATTTTCTTTTGAACGTTCGATAGCATTGACTAAATTTGTTGCAGAAAGTTGCCCCATGCGTTCCAATTTCGCCAGCTCTTCTACTTGTAAATGATATAAATCCGCTACATCACGAATATAGTTTTCTTTTAAAAGCTGTTCCGTTATTTTCTCTCCCAAACCATCGATATTCATTGCATTTCTAGAAACAAAGTGCTTAATTCCTTCAGCAATTTGAGCAGGACAGGCAGGATTTACACAGCGAATTGCTACTTCTTCGTCAATACGAATGAGTTCGCTTTCACAAACAGGGCAATGATCAGGCATTTTATATGGTACAGTACCTTCTGGCCGCTGTTCTAAAATGACGCTAACGACTTCCGGAATAATGTCTCCTGCTTTATGAACGATGACCGTATCACCAATTCGGATATCTTTTTCACGTATTAAATCTTCATTATGAAGGGAAGCTCGACCCACTGTAGAACCTGCAATTCTGACAGGTTCTAGAATTGCTGTAGGAGTTACAACACCTGTGCGTCCTACTGTTAATTCAATATCGATGATTTTCGTAATGGCTTCTTCCGCTGGGAACTTATAAGCGATTGCCCAACGAGGACTTTTTGCTGTAAATCCGAGTTCTTGTTGGTGAGCAAATCGATTCACCTTGATTACAATACCATCGATTTCATAGGGCAAGTTTGGGCGTTCCGCTGTCCATTTATTTATAAACGCTAATACATCATCTATTGTTTCACAAACTGCTCTTTCTTTGTTGACACGGAAACCAATCGAATCTAAGTATTCAAGCATTTCTGCATGGCTATCAATACCGTATGCTTCTCCATCTCCACCAATTGAATAGATAAATGTTGCTAAGTTTCGAGAAGCGGTGATTTTTGAATCGAGTTGGCGCAGTGATCCGGCAGCTGCATTCCGAGGATTAGCAAAAAGATCTTCTCCATTTTCCGCTCGCTGTTTATTTAATTCTTCAAAGGATTTTTTAGGCATATAAGCCTCTCCGCGCACTTCAATTGTTACCGGCTCTTTTAATCGCAATGGTATGTCTTTAATGGTTTTTAAATTTACTGTAATATCTTCGCCGACTGTACCATCACCGCGGGTAGCGCCTTGTACAAATATTCCATTCTCATATCTTAATGCGATGGCAAGCCCATCTATTTTCAGTTCACAAACATAGTTGTATCGATCGCCAATCGCTTGACGAATTTTTCGATCAAAATCCCGCAAATCATCTTCGGAAAATGCATTCGAAAGGCTTAACATCGGGTATCTGTGAGTTACTTTGTTAAACCCTTCAAGCGGCTTTCCACCAACCCGTTGAGTAGGTGAATCCGGATAGATGAATTCCGGATGTTCCTTTTCGATTGCCATTAATTCTTGCATTAGCTGATCATACACCGCATCAGGAACTAAAGGCTTGTCTAGTACATAGTAGGCATGAGCATATTCATGTAAAAGCTTATTTAGTTCAGCTACACGTTTTTCAAGGTCTTTCATCGTAATCCTCCACTAATTGTTAAGTGAAATGTTATTTAACCTTTTGTAATTGGGGCAAACTTGGCAAGTAGCCTTTTGATGCCTTTGTCTGGAAAGGCAATATCCAGCTCCATATCGTCACCTTCACCTTTTACACTAACAACAACACCTGTACCCCATTTACCATGAATCGCCTTATCTCCAACTTTCCATTGGAATTGTTCTCCACCAGTCGATTGGAGAGTAGCAATTTGCGATTTTGATTGAACAACACCAATTTTTCTTTTGTAACTTGAAGCTCTCTGCTGACCTGCGAAAGGCAATTTTTCTTCCACATCACCAAAGCTATATGATTTCGAAATTGGATAAATGATGTCATCCGAAATTTCTTTGATGAAACGGGACGGTAAGTTTGAATTAGAGCGGCCAAAAAGCGTGCGATAAGAGGCACAAGTTAAGTATAGCCGTTCTTCTGCCCGTGTGATTCCCACATAAGCTAAGCGGCGTTCTTCTTCCATTTCAGCTTTATCTCCAATTGAGCGGGAATGAGGGAAAATGTTTTCCTCCATACCGATAATGAATACAACCGGAAACTCTAATCCCTTCGCGGAATGCAACGTCATTAATACAATGCTCTCTTTTGAATCGCTTTCTTGATCTAGCGAATCAATATCTGCAATCAATGCGAGATCTGTTAAAAATGCAACGAGGGATTTATCGTCGCTTCTTTCTTCAAAGGCTTTTGTTACAGATAAAAATTCTTCAATGTTTTCTAATCGACTTTGAGATTCAATCGTATTTTCTTTCTCAAGCATTGCACGATATCCCGATTTCTCAATGACTTCTTCCACCAATTCCGTGACAGATAAATAATCTTGCATTTTCGTCAATCCTTCAATTAATTCACGGAATTTTTCAATTGCGTTCATTGCCCTAGGTGTTAACCCGATGGAGGAAATGTCATTGAATGCTTTAAAAATGGATATATCGTTTTCAATTGCATAAGTCGCAATTTTATCGAAAGTTGATGGACCAATGCTTCGTTTCGGTTCATTGATGATGCGGGCCAGTGATAAATCATCATCATTGTTGGCAATTAATCGCAAATAAGCAAGTAAGTCTTTAATTTCTTTACGATCGTAGAATTTCGTACCCCCAACAATCGTATACTGCAAATTGGATTTCACTAAAACTTCTTCCATTGCACGGGATTGGGCATTTGTGCGGTAAAGTATAGCAAAATCTTTTAAACTACGCCCTTCTTTTTCCATTAATTCTTTAATTGTTTTAACTACAAATTGCGCTTCATCTCTTTCATCACGAGCGGTATAGAATACAATTTTTTCGCCTTCAGGATTATCTGTGCGCAGCTTCTTTGGATAACGGCTTTCATTGTTTGAGATGACATCGTTTGCTGCTTGCAAAATTCTCTTTGTGGAGCGGTAGTTTTGTTCAAGCAAAATAACGTTTGCATTCGGATAATCTTTTTCAAAAGATAAGATGTTTCGAATGTCTGCACCACGCCACTTATAAATGGATTGATCAGAATCCCCTACAACGCAAATATTTTTAAATTTTGAAGCGAGCATTTTGACAAGTTTATATTGAGAATGGTTCGTATCTTGATATTCATCGACGTGAATGTATTGAAATTTATTTTGGTAGTATTCTAATACGTCCGGTACGCGTTCAAACAAAGTAATCGTCATCATAATTAAATCATCAAAGTCAAGGGATTGATTTTTACGAAGGGTTTTTTCATATTCCTCATACACATCTCCTACGATTTTTTCGTAAGGATTATGTGAATTGGTTATTTTTTTATATTCTTCTGCAGTGATGCATTCATTTTTAGCAGAACTAATCGTGCTTAAAACCGTTCTTGGATCATATCGTTTCGTATCAATATTGAGTTGTTTAAAAACGTTTTTTATTGCTGTTAATTGGTCGGATGAGTCAAGAATCGTAAAGTTTTTTGAGATACCGATGCGATCAATATTTCTTCTTAATATGCGAACGCACATGGAGTGAAATGTAGAAACCCACATGCTTTCGGATATACCGCTTCCCAGTAAAGCATCAATTCGATCACGCATTTCCCTTGCAGCTTTATTCGTAAAGGTAATCGCTAAAATATTTGAAGGGTATACTTGTTTTTCAACAATTAAATATGCAATCCGGTGAGTCAGCACTCTCGTTTTTCCTGAACCTGCACCAGCCATAATGAGAAGGGGACCTTCCGTTGTTTTGACCGCTTCCTTTTGTTGTGGATTCATTCCATCCAATAAATTTTTTGTTATGTGTTCCATGGTGCACCTCACTATTACAAACATTTGTTCTCAATTATACTACAAAGAGATCATTTTCGCACCGTTTATCTTGTTACACTTTTTACTGCCACAACGGTTTTTAGCGCTTCTTTTAAATCCTCATAAATGACGTTTCCAACGATAACAGTATCTGCAAATTTGGCCATCTCTTTTGCTTGTTCAGCGTTGCGGATACCTCCACCATAAAATAGTCGAGTTTCTGATAATACTTCTTTTACCCCAGCAACAATTTCTACGTCACCATATGTACCGCTGTATTCTACATAAAAAATAGGCAATTTAAAGTAATTTTCAGCAAGTCGGGCATATGCAATTACGTCTTCTTTTGTTAAATTTGTATCGGCCTCCGTTGCTTTTGCTACTTTGCAATCTGGATTTAATATACAGTAGCCTTCTGCAACTAGTTCATCCCATACCATGACATCACCAAATTCTTTAATGGCCGCATGATGAAGGTCTTTTACCCATTTTGTATTCGTACTATTTAAGACAGTAGGTATCAAATAATAATCAAATCCAGGGGTAATAGATTCAATTGTTGATATTTCTAAGGCAATTGGAACAGAATATCTTCTGATTCGAACGAGTTGTTCGAGCACGTTATCTAAAGTAATCCCATCTGTCCCTCCTACTAAAATGACATCTGTGCCAGATTCGCACACCTTTTCTAATGCTTCATCTGAAAGTTCTTTTGAAGGGTCAATTTTAAATACATGTCTCCAATTTTTATAGTCCATAAAGTCCTCACCTATTCCTATTTATTTTGTGCTTATAAGTATATCTCAAAGTAGCTTTTACCGAAAACTCCTACCTACTTTCCTGTAAGTGAAATCGCTGTTTATATAAGAAACTTTTCTCAATCCTCGTTCAGTTGTCCTTGACCGAAAAAGAGAGTATGAGGAATGAAGAAAGCATCCACGAAATCGAAAATCGACAAACAAAAAATTATCACCCAATTAAACTGAGTGATAATTTTTACTTCTAAACAATCCCAATTTTAACAAACTTATCTTTTTGGTTCATATGGTTTTTCATTTGGATAAAGTCGACTTAACATTTCTTCATAAGCATCATTGCCATAATCGAAACAACGACGCACCCGTGAAATGGTTGCAGTAGAAGCTCCGGTTTCTTTTTTGATTGTTTCATAAGTTTTTTTCAAACGTAATAGATGAGCTACTTCAAATCGTTGAGCCATCGATTGAATTTCACTAATCGTACATAAGTCATCGAAAAATTTATAGCATTCTTCAAGGTCTCTCAATTCTAATATCGCTCTAAAAAGCTGATCTGTTTGAGGACCACGAATTTTATCTACCTGCATTTTCTTCCTCATCCTTTCAACTTTGCTGCTCAGAATTTGAATAAGTTACAGAAGTAGCAATTCCCGGATTTGTTGGTACAAAATGAATCCATGTTTTACCTGGCATAAGTTTTGCTTCACTGCCGTCGATTTCTACCGCTGTTAAAACGCCGTCAATATTTTCCCAACGCAGTTCTCGCATCATCCCTTGTTGGAAAATATAAGCTCTCCCACCAGAATAAATATCAATCTCTCTACGGCCTTTGTTGTCAATCACCTGATGATCCATTTCCAAGACTAACACATTGGATAACTTTATCGGTTCTCCCGTCAATAAATCTGTTGTTACCGTTCCACCAGAAGAGCGGGAATAAGTGTTGCTCACTGGATCATATGAATAGGTGCTGTTAAAGTTTTCATTATTACTATAACGGACATGTATACGATCTGCTTGCGCACCTACTTTAACACTTTCCTCATCATCATAATAAGTATACGATACTTTTTTCTGATAGAGAAGTGAAGCATTCACTTTTTCTGCAGCAGCTTCTAGGTTATCGCTCATAAAATATGAGTTATGTGGTGCAACCCGATCTTTAGAACGTTTGAAGAAGGAACCATCGTAATACATACCGTTAATGTTATCAACGATGCCATTTTCGAGCATCTGTTTTGCTTCTGGACTGAAACCGTGTGCAATGTAAAAGGCGTCAAGTCCATCCGCTAATTCAATAAAATAGGATCTTGCACTACGAATTGGTCCGATGCTATCAGGAATTTCCGATTGGAACAATGCCAAAAATCTTGTAACATCCCCTTCTGCAAGCATTTCATAAACTACATCAGCACTTGCAATACCAGATTGCGGACGGGCAGCAGGGTGATTGTTAATCGTAGCAATAACAGGCCTCATTGTAATCTCATTAGAAATCAGTTCTCCAGTAAATGGTGTCGGATATAATATTTCTTTCGGTTCTTCTTGAACTGGTTCAATTGGTTTATCACTTATGCTTTTTTCACTACCATCTCCACATGCTGCAAGAAGTGAGATACTTGCTAAGACACAAAGCAATGTTTTTTTTCGAAACATAATCTTCATCCTTTCAGCTAGCGCATCACTGATGGAATCATTACTTCTTTTTTCATGACATCAACAATTCCATTTTGTGTGATTCGGATATAAGGTAAATGAGTTGATTGTAAGAAGAACAATGTATAAATCGCATCGCTATGCTTATAACCTCTTTCTCGCAATGCCGCTGTTAATGCCGCCTCATTTTCCATTAAGTCTTCCATCTTTCCAGTGAAAAAGTTACCTGCTCCAGTCAATGGTAGAGACATAATAACTTCATTGTCTTCTGTAAGGACAATGCCGCCCTTCATTTTTTTCATTTCATTAAAAGCAAGCATCATATCTTGCTCATTTTTACCTATTAAAATGATATCCCCTGTATTAGAGTATGAGGAAGCAAATCCTTTTACATTTGTTGCAAAACCTTTTAAGATTGCATTAATTCGCCATTTTCCGTTTTTATCTATAAGCATTAATAAACTTTCATCGGAATTTACAAGAATTTCATTTTTATGCAATTGGAAATTCACAGAGTATGGTTTTGTTATGACATCGTTAACCAATTCAATTCCAATTGGTGTAGATACTTGGAAATCTTCCTCGTTTAACTCAAATTCTAGTTCAAGAGATGGATAATACTTATTCCAATCGATTTCTGGTAATGTTTGTACTTTTTGTCCATCTTTTTTTAACCAAACACCTTTTGATAATACCGATTCCGGATTTGGAGTAAATTCATCTTTTAAAATATTTAAAGTAGCAAATCTTCCTGTCGCAATCAAACCATGTAAATGAGATAAACTATAATACTTCGCGATATTATATGAAGCCATGTTATATGCATCAATAGGGTCGACTCCTACTTCAAGTGCAATTTGGATGCATAAATTCATGACACCTTCACGATGGAAACAAGGTGTTGAACCATCTGTTGTCATCATTAAATGGTCAAATATATTTAACTTTTTATCTAGTATTCCTTTTAATAGATTTGGAAGATCAGGACGGATGGAAGAATATCGTAGCGTTACACCATAACCATGAAAAATCCGTTTTTCAACTTCCTCAACCGTCATTGCTTCATGATCACCATCTGCTCCAAGTAATTTCATTCTGACAAGGGTTTTATCAGATGCACCTGGAAAATGTCCTTCAATTTTCTTCCCATTCTTCTTTGAAGACTGAATCCAATAAAGCATTTGGTCATCACCACGTAAAAGACGTGGCCAACCAGTTAACTCGCCTCCAAGTAAAACGTCATCTCTTCCAATCCATTCAAAAATAGATTTATTCGTAAATATTTGATCTTCATTACCCAATTCGGTTTGCGCATCATAACGAGTCCACCAATAATAAGAAAACGGCATCTTTTTCAATTCATCTAGAAGTGAAAACGCTTTCGTATTAGGGAGTTGTAACGCAAAATGTAGATTATCGCTTATAAACATTGTTGTTCCAAATTGTGCTGCGTAATCTGCAAATGTTACAGGATTATATAATTGAAACGGATGGACATGGGGTTCAATATAACCTGGTACAACCGTTTTTCCCCCTAAATCTATTACTTCAGTATCTAGTAAATTTTCTGGCATTTCATTACCAACATATACGATTCGATCATGATGAACCCAAATATTACCGAAAACCCATTGTTTTAACATGCTATGTAAAAAGCGTGCATTTTTTAAAACAATGGTTGGTGATAGCTTTCCTTCTATCACAGCAATTTGATTTCGGATTTCTTGAATCTTCCAAATAGATTCTGGCATATATTACACTCCCTTCTATTATATAAAATATTTATTTCGTTTAATCGAGTTTTATTCGCACATACTAACAATGCTGAAAAGCAAGCATATCTGATTTTATCGTAACACAGCACTTTACTAAATTAAAGTTCTTTCAATCAGCACATTTGAAAAGGAGTGATTTTGATGTTGGAAGAAAATATTTCTGAAAAAAGTGGCTTCGTTCGACTTGCTTTAGGCATTGGGTTAACAGCTTGTGGAATTAGTCATTTAGTGAAAGAGAACGGAAACAAAACTTTAGGAATGCTATCAATTACAGCTGGTTCATTAAAAATTGCTGAAGGTATCTTTTTATACTGCCCTACCAAAGCAATGTTCAGCAATAATGTGAAAAATGCCGTTACAACATCCATGCAAGAATTTATGGATGGCGATAGCTTAATGACTGCTTTTAATTCAAGATATAATAGCGGAAATCAAAATTCCAATGGCGGCAATGGCTCCACTATGCAACAAATGACACAAACTGCAGCTAAAGTTGCAGAGACAGTTGCTAACACAACCCAATCGGGCACAATGATGGAGGAAGCTGCCAAAGCCATTCAAGGTGTTACAAATAATGCAAATCAGAAGAAATCCAAATAAATAAAAATGTTTAACTCAGAAAAAGCACAAACCCCATTACTCTTGGTTTGTGCTTTTTATTTCATTTTATCTCATGGAAAAATTATTTAAATGTTCTCCATCCAATATCTTTGCGGTAGAAGAAATGATCCCAAGAATACTTATCTATTCCTGCATATACTTTTTCTTTCGCTTCTTTTAAAGACTCTGCTTTTGATGCCACTAATAACACACGTCCACCATTACCTACATATCGTCCATCTTGAAGTTTCGTTCCTGCATGATATACTTCATATTCTTTACTAAGCTCATCTAAATTTGGAAGTGGATGTCCTTTTTCAACTGTTCCAGGATAGCCTTCTGCCGCAATGACAACTCCTAGCATTACTTCATTAGACCATTGTAAATCAAAGAATTTTTCTTCCATTAATGCTTTCATGAATAATCCAAAATCAGAAGTCATGCGAGGAAGCACTACTTGTGTTTCTGGATCGCCAAAACGTGCATTAAATTCAATAACTTTTGGACCTTCTTTCGTAAGAATTAATCCTGCATATAAAACTCCAGTGAAGGATGCGCCTTCTTCTTCCATAGCTTTTACAGTTGGTTCTACAATTTCTGTATATGCGCGAGATACCATTTCTTGCGGAATTTGCGGAACCGGTGAATATGCACCCATACCACCAGTATTTGGACCTGTATCGCCATCATAAGCTCGTTTATGATCTTGAGCAATCACCATTGGATAAATTTGCCCTTTATGTACAAAGGACATGAAGGAAAATTCTTCTCCTTCTAAATATTCCTCAATCACTACTTTTGATGAAGATTCACCAAAGCGTTGATTCCCAATCATATCCGTTACAGCATCAATCGCTTCTTGTTCTGTCATTGCAACAACTACACCTTTACCAGCTGCCAAGCCATCTGCTTTTACAACAATCGGTGCCCCTTGTTGTTTAATATATTCAATCGCTTTATCCATTTCAGTAAACGTTTCATAAGTTGCTGTTGGGATGTTGTATTTTTTCATTAATTGTTTTGCAAATGACTTACTACCTTCAATTTGAGCTGCTTGTTTTGTTGGTCCAAAAATGACAAGACCTCGTTCTTGGAAATAATCCACAATTCCCTCAGCAAGAGGTTGTTCAGGACCGACAAAAGTTAAATCAATACGTTGTTCTTTTGCGAAGTTTGCCAAGCTTTCAAAATCCATTGAATCAATCGCAACCAATTCTGCACAATCACGCATTCCATCATTTCCAGGTGCTACATACACTTTTTCTACGGATGGAGAAATGCTAAATTTTTTTGCGATAGCATGCTCACGTCCACCGCTACCAACTACTAATACTCTCATACGATCGATGCCCTCCTACAAATTATTGGCATATATATTTCAAATGAAGTTAGAAATAACTGCAAATCTCAAAAAAATATGTCAACTTTAGAAAAGACGGCTACGAAACGAGCCGTCTTTATTCATTAATGTTTAAAATGTCTTACTCCTGTTGTAACCATGGCAATACCAGCCTTGTTCGCCACATCGATGGAGTCTTGATCGCGAATAGATCCCCCTGGATGAATGATTGCTGTAATTCCAGCTTTGATTGCTTCTTCTACTGTATCTGGCATTGGGAAGAAAGCATCCGAAGCCATTACCGCACCTTTCGCTTTTTCACCAGCTTGCTCTAATGCGATTTTCGCAGCTCCAACACGGTTCATTTGACCTGCACCGATTCCTAATGTCATTTGTTTATTGTTTACGACAATAGCATTTGACTTCACGTGTTTCACAACGGCCCAACCAAGTTTTAAAGCTTCCCATTCTTCATCCGTTGGTTCACGGTCTGTTACAACTTTTATATCGGCATCGTCAAAGCCATATGTATCGTCTTCTTGGACGAGTAAACCACCTTCAACGGAAACAACTTTGAACGAATCTTGTTTTTCTTGAGAGAAATTGATTGTAAGCAAGCGAATGTTTTTCTTTTTCGTTAAAATTTCTAATGCTTCTTCTGTAAATGAAGGTGCAATGATAATTTCTAAGAAGATATTGCTTAATTTTTCTGCAGTAGGTGCTTCTACTTCACGGTTTAACGCAATGATTCCACCAAAAATTGAAACTGGATCTGCTTCATAAGCTTTGTCAAATGCTTCTTCAATCGTGCTACCAGTACCAACACCACATGGGTTCATATGTTTTACCGCTACGGCAGCTGGTATTTTAAATTCTTTTACAATTTGAAGAGCTGCATTCCCATCTTGAATATTATTAAAGGATAATTCTTTTCCATGTAATTGAGTAGCATAGGCAAGAGAAAAATCTGAACCTAAACGTTTTTTATAAAATGCAGCTTTTTGGTGAGGATTTTCACCGTATCGCAACGTTTGTTGTAATTCGTAAGTAAGTGTTAAACTTTCAGGGAATGATTCTTCTGTTAAGTAGTTTGAAATATATGCATCATAGCTTGCTGTATGGCGGAATACTTTCGCTGCAAGTTTTTTTCGCGTTTCAAAAGTAGTTGTACCGTTCGCTTTCAATTCTTCAAGAACCGTAGCATAGTCATTGCTGTCAACGATTACAGTTACATATTGATGGTTTTTCGCAGCCGCACGCAACATTGTAGGACCACCAATATCAATATTTTCAATTGCATCTTCCCAAGTGACATTTGGTTTTGAAATTGTTTCTACAAATGGATATAAGTTTACACAAACGATTTCAATTGGTTCAATTCCGTGTTCTTGCATTTGTGCTTGGTGGGAAGGATCATCAAATTTCCCTAATAGACCACCATGAATCATGGGATTTAATGTTTTTACACGTCCGTCAAGAATTTCAGGAAATTTTGTTACTTCATCTACACCAGTTACCGGTACGTTATTTTCTTGCAATAACTTTTTCGTACCACCAGTAGATAATATTTCATAACCAAGCGCAACTAATTCTTTCGCAAACTCTAAAATTCCATCTTTATTTGAAACACTAATAAGTGCACGTTTTGCCACAGTTAAAGCCTCCAGTTTATACTCTATTTTTGCAATTATTTATTTTCAAATAATTTTTTTAACGTTTTTGGATAAAGTTCATGTTCTACTTTGTGAATACGTTCTTCCGTTGCTTCTCGATTACCATCCACAACTTCTACCGCTCTTTGTGCAATAATTGGACCTGTATCCATCCCTTCATCAACATAATGAACAGTAACCCCAGTGACTTTCACGCCATGTTCCATTGCTTGTCCAATCGCATCTTTTCCAGGAAAAGCTGGTAATAGAGAAGGATGGATATTAACGATTTTATTAGGATATTCAGTAAGTAATGTGTCGCCAATTAAGCGCATATACCCAGCTAAAACAATCCATTCCACCGCTTTTCGTTTCAATATTTTTACAATTTCAGATTCATATGTAGCTTTTGAAGCATAATCTTTTGGTGAAAATGCGAAAACTGGGATGCCGAATTTCTCCGCTCTTTTAACCACATATGCATTGGGTTTATCTGTTACTACAACTTCTATGTTTGCATTTAATTCTCCACGTTCGATGGATTCTTGAATCGCTTGAAAATTCGATCCACTTCCTGATGCAAACACTGCTATTTTCGTTGTCATTGGCTCAAGCTCCCATCGTGTTTTCCATTAAATAAAACCCCTTCGCCTTTTACAACACGCCCAATTTGATACGCTTTCTCCCCGTGGGCTTCTGCAATTTGAATTATTTTATCCGCATCTTCAGGAGAAACGGAAAGAACAAATCCAATCCCCATATTAAAAACGTTGTATAAATCTCTGTCTGATAGCGAACCTTTATCCTTCAAAAATTCGAAAATTCGAAGAGTTTCCCATGATTCTAAATCAATTTCTGTTGCCAGTCCTTCTGGCATCATTCGAGGCAAGTTTTCATAAAATCCACCACCAGTAATGTGAGCCATGCCGTGAACGTCCACTTGCTTTAACATCTCAAGAACTGGTTTGGCGTAAATTTTCGTTGGTGTAAGCAAAGCATCACCAATTGGCCCCAAATCTTCATAACCTTCAATTACTTCATCATATTTATAGCCGCAATTACCAAATACGATTTTGCGAACTAAGGAATAACCATTGGAATGTACGCCGCTAGATGCAAGTCCAACAAGGACATCCCCTTCAACAATTTTTTCCCCAGTAACGACACGAGATTTTTCACAAGCCCCAACCGCAAAACCAGCTACATCATATTCATTTTCATCATACAAACCAGGCATTTCAGCAGTTTCCCCGCCGATAAGTGCAGCACCTGCCTGAACGCAGCCATCTGCAACGCCACTTACTATTTGCTCGATCTTTTCAGGGTCTGCTTTCCCAATTGCAATATAATCTAAAAAGTATAACGGTTCTGCACCTTGTGCAACGATGTCATTCACACACATCGCCACGCAGTCAATGCCAATCGTGTCATGTTTATCGGCCATAAATGCTAATTTGAGCTTAGTCCCGACACCATCTGTACCAGAAATTAGAACAGGTTCTTTTAAATTTAATGAAGATAAATCGAACATGCCACCGAAGCCACCAAACGTTCCCATGATACCATTTCGTTTTGTTCTTTCTACATGGGATTTCATGCGTTTAACAGCTTCATAACCAGCTTCAATATTGACTCCCGCTTGTTCATATGCCTTTGACATGATTCTTCCTCCTTAATGTGAAAGTTCTTTAATATGTGGTAAGACAGTGTCTGGAAAAATTTCAGTTGGATATTTTCCAGTAAAGCATGCCATGCAAAGACCTCCATTCTCATCGTCAAAAGGTCTTGAGATTGCTTCTACTAATCCGTCTGGAGATAAAAATGTTAAGGAATCTGCACCAATTGCATTACGGATTTCGTCGATTGTTTTTCCTGTTGCGATTAGCTCTTCATCTGATGAAATGTCTATTCCATAGAAGCAAGGATTCGAAAGTGGAGGAGAAGTGATTGCTACATGCACTTCCTTTGCTCCAGCTTCTTTTAACATTTTGACAATTCTACGAGAAGTTGTTCCTCGAACGATGGAATCATCCACCATGACTACTCGTTTTCCACGAACGATTTGAACGACAGGAGATAATTTCATTTTTACTCCGCGTTCACGCAATTCTTGTGTCGGTTGAATAAATGTTCTTCCCACATAACGATTTTTGATTAATCCCATTTCGTAAGGAATGCCAATTTCTTCTGCAAAACCAATTGCAGCTGAAATGGAGGAATCCGGAACACCTGTTACAACATCCGCATCAATTGAACCCATTTCTTTTGCTAATTGTTTACCCAAACGTTTACGAGCCATGTGAATGTTGACATAATCAATATTTGAGTCAGGACGTGCAAAATAAACATATTCCATTGCACACATTGCTCTTTGTTCCATTTGAGCATAGCGATCTTCTTCGATACCTTTTTCTGAAATAACAACTAATTCTCCCGGCTCCACTTCCCGTATAAACTCCGCACCAATCAAATCAAAGGCGCAAGTTTCAGACGAAGCCACCCAAGCGCCCCCTAATTTACCAATTGACAGTGGACGTAAACCATTGCGATCTCGAGCTAGGATCATTTTATCTTTCGTTAAAATAATGACGGAGAATGCACCTCTCAATAGAGAAAGAGCTTCTTTTACTTGCTCACGGAAGCGAGGCTTTTTGCTTTTTTTAATTAAATGCACAATTACTTCCGTGTCTGAAGTAGAATGAAAAATACTACCTGATCGTTCAAGATGTTGTTTCAAATGATTCGCATTGACTAAATTACCATTATGAGCCAAAGCAATCGTGCCAGTTGAGGAACGAACCAATAACGGCTGTACGTTCTCTATTCCTCCGCCGCCTGCAGTTGTATAGCGAACATGAGCAATGGCAGAAGTGCCTTTTAAACTTTTTAATTTTTCTTCATTAAATACTTCATTTACTAAGCCTTCACCTTTTACCACTTTGAAGTACTGGCCGTCAGTAGCGACGATGCCAGCACCTTCTTGACCGCGATGTTGTAAAGCATGTAAACCGTAATAGCTTAAATGAGCTGCAGCTTCATGTCCCCATATCCCAAAAACACCACATTCTTCGTTTAAGCCTCTGATTTCAGCAAGCATGGGATAGCTCCTTTCCAAGCAGAACAAAATTCTTCCACAGACCCCTCAATTAACAAGCCTGATTCGCCTTCAATTGTGATTTTCCCATCATTTGTAACAAGTCCGATTTTCTTTGCATCAGTAATCAATTCTTCAAATTGCTTCACGTTTTCTTCTTTTACTGTGACGATAAAACGAGATTGAGATTCACTGAATAAAGCAGTTACAGGTGATCCTTCTAATCTCACATGAAGTCCTAACCCTTCAGTTCCGAAAGTCTTTTCAGCTAACGCAACTGCTACGCCGCCTTCAGATACGTCATGAGCAGATTGAACAAGTCCAGCACGAATTGCAGAAAGTAATGCTTTTTGGCGCGCTGCCTCCACCTCTAAATCGATGCTTGGCGCTTTACCAAAGATTTTGCCATGAACTAATTTTTGTAGTTCTGATCCACCGAATTCTGTTTTCGTTTCACCAAGTATATAAACAACGTCACCAGCTTGTTTAACTTGTTGTGTTGTCACATGTGATAAATCTTGAATTAAACCAACCATACCAATTGTTGGAGTAGGATATACAGCTTGACCTGAATGTTCATTATAAAGGGAAACGTTGCCGCTAATAACTGGTGTTTTTAAAGCTGTACAAGCCGCAGAAATACCATCCGCACTCTTTTCTAATTGCCAGAAGATTTCTGGCTTTTCTGGATTACCAAAGTTTAAGCAGTCTGTAATTGCTAGCGGTTCGCCACCTGATGCAACAATGTTGCGAGCAGCCTCTGCCACCGCGATTTTGCCACCTGTTTCTGGATCTAAATAAATGTAGCGAGAGTTGCAGTCAGCTGTCATAGCAAGTGCTTTATTTGTACCTCTAATGCGCAATACTGCCGCATCTGAACCAGGAGTTACTACTGTATTTGTACGAACTTGATAGTCAAATTGATTGTAAACCCATTCTTTTGAAGCAATAGTCGGTGCTTGAAGTAATTGTTTCAACGTTTCTTTCAAGTCACTTACTTCAGGCTCCGCGTTTTCCATTGCTTGGAACTCGCTAAAATAAGCAGGTTCTTTAGAAGGTTTATGATAAACTGGTGCATCTTCTGCTAATGCATCAGCTGGAACTTCAGCTACAACTTCACCTTTATGAATCAGCCTCAACATTTTATCGTCTGTCACTCGGCCGATTGCAACAGCATCTAATCCGTATTTTTCGAAGATTTGTTTGATTTCTTCTTCGCGACCTTTTTTCACGACTAAAAGCATTCGTTCTTGTGATTCTGATAACATCATTTCATAGGCAGTCATGCCTGTCTCACGTTGCGGCACTAAATCTAAATTCATTTCGATACCTGAACCAGCTTTTGAAGCCATCTCTGCTGAAGAGGAAGTTAAACCTGCAGCTCCCATATCTTGTATACCAACGAGAGCATCTGATTTTACAACTTCTAAACAAGCTTCTAATAGAAGTTTTTCCATGAATGGGTCCCCAACTTGAACTGCTGGACGATTTTCTTCTGATTCTTCACTTAATTCTTCAGAAGCGAACGTCGCACCGTGGATACCGTCACGCCCTGTTTTAGCACCCACATACATGACAGTATTACCTACACCTTTAGCCACACCTTTTTGAATATCTTTATGGTCAATTAAACCAACACACATAGCATTTACTAAAGGATTTCCTTCATAGCAAGGGTCAAATTGAACTTCTCCACCAACAGTTGGGATACCGATGCAGTTTCCGTATCCAGCGATTCCTGCCACTACTTCTTCAAATAAGTATTTCACTCGAGGCGACTTTAATTCACCGAAACGTAAAGAGTTTAACAGTGCAATTGGACGAGCACCCATGGAGAACACGTCACGAATAATCCCTCCAACCCCTGTTGCTGCACCTTGGTAAGGTTCAATCGCTGAAGGGTGGTTATGAGATTCCATCTTGAATACAACTGCTTGCTCATCACCTATGTCAACAATCCCCGCACCCTCTCCAGGACCTTGTAATACGCGAGGTCCGCTTGTTGGGAATTTACGCAATACCGGTTTTGAGTTTTTATAAGAACAGTGTTCAGACCACATAACAGAGAACAAACCTGTTTCTGTCCAATTTGGAAGACGGCCTAAAATTTTCTCAACCATCGCAAACTCTTCATCACTTAACCCCATGTCACGATAAAGCTTTTGTTCCTTAATTTGTTCTGCAGTTGGTTCTAAATTAGACATGTGATTCCCTCCACTGTTTCACAATTGATTTGAATAATGCTAGTCCGTCTGCACTGCCAAGTAATGCATCCACCGCACGTTCAGGGTGTGGCATCATACCAAGAACGTTACCACGCTCATTCACAATACCTGCAATGTCTGATAGACTTCCATTTGGATTTTCACCTGAATAAGTGAAAACGATTTGATTCTTTTCTTGTAATTTTTTTAATGTTTCCTCATCACAGAAATAGTTTCCTTCACCATGAGCGATTGGAATATTAATGATTTGCCCTTGCTCATATTGATTTGTAAATAGCGTATTGTTATTTTCAACTTTTAATTGAACTGTTCGGCAAATGAATTTTAAGTTTTGGTTGCGAAGTAAAACCCCTGGTAGCAAACCCGCTTCCGTTAAAATTTGGAATCCGTTGCAAACTCCTAAAACTGGTTTTCCTTCTTCTGCTGCCTTTTTCACTGCTTTCATAACATTTGATTGACTTGCCATGGCTCCACAACGGAGATAATCCCCGTATGAGAATCCTCCAGGAATTAAAATCGCATCAAATTTACTTAAATCTGTTGCATCGTGCCAAACATATTCTACTTCTTCACCTAGTTCGTCCTTTATTGCATGATACATGTCGATATCACAGTTCGACCCTGGGAATACGAGTACAGCAAATTTCATGATTAATTAGCCTCCTCGACTTCAAAGCGATAATCCTCAATCACAGTGTTTGCCAGCAGCTTTTCACACATTTCTTTTACCAATGCGTCAATATCACGTTCAGTATCTGAAATTAATACTTCTAAATATTTACCGATACGTACGTCCTCAACTTCTTTATATCCCATATTTACTAAAGATCCTTTTACTGCAGAGCCTTGTGGGTCTAATACACTTTCACGTAACGTAACGTAAATTTTAACTTTTTTCATATCACTTTCCTCCAAGTCTAGAAAGAATAATGTTATAAACATCTGTTAAACTACCAAGATCACGTCTAAATACGTCTTTATCCAGCTTTTCATTCGTTTCCGCATCCCAGAGTCGGCAAGTATCTGGAGAGATTTCATCCGCAAGCAAGATGTTGCCTTCTTTATCACGACCGAATTCCAATTTAAAATCAACTAATACGACATCGATTTCTTCAAATATTTTCCTCAATGCTTCATTCACTTTAAATGCATTGTTAGTAATCGTTTCAACTTCTTCTTTTGATGCAATCCCAAGTATGTCAATATGTTCATTGTTAATCAAAGGATCTTTTAATGCGTCATTTTTATAGTAAAACTCAACAATCGGACGCTTTAACTTTGTTCCTTCTTCAATGCCAAGCCTTTCAGCGAAGCTACCTGCTGATATATTGCGAACAACCACTTCAAGGGGGATGATATCCACTTTTTTTACTAGTTGTTCGTGTTCAGATACACTCTTAATAAAGTGAGATTCGATACCATGCTGTTTTAATTTTTCAAAAATCAGGGTAGAAATTTTATTATTTAATATTCCTTTCCCCTCAATTTCTGCTTTCTTCAGCCCGTTAAAGGCTGTCGCACTGTTTTTATACTCAACAAACAAAACATCTTCCACATCTGTTGCATATAAGCGTTTCGCTTTTCCTTCGTATAACAGCGCACCTTTTTCCATAACCGTTCCCCCAATAATTTAAATTTTTCAATGGCTTCGCTTTTTACTTTACCGATTAATCATTTATTCCTAAACGTTCAAAAATCAAATCAACATTTTTCAAATGCCAGTTGTAATCGAAACAATCATCAATTTCTTCTTTAGATAAAAGTGAACTGATTTTTTCATCTGCTTCAACAAGCGGACGGAAATGTCTTTGTTCATCCCAAGCTTTTGCCGTTAATGGTTGAACAGTATCATAAGCTTCTTCGCGAGATAATCCTTTATCGATTAATGCTAGAAGAATACGCTGTGAATAAATTAGTCCGAACGTAGCGTCCATATTGCGTTTCATGTTTTCTGGGAAAACGGTTAAGTTTTTCACGATATTGCTGAAACGGTTCAACATATAGTTAAGTGCTATCGTTGTATCAGGAATAATGATACGTTCTGCTGATGAATGAGAAATATCACGCTCATGCCATAAAGAAACATTTTCGTAAGCTGTGATCACATGTCCACGTACTACACGAGCAATTCCAGCCATGTTTTCTGAACCGATTGGATTGCGTTTATGCGGCATTGCTGATGAACCTTTTTGTCCTTTTGCAAATCCTTCTTCAACTTCTCGAGTTTCGGATTTTTGCAATCCTCGAATTTCCGTTGCGAATTTCTCAATGGAAGTTGCAATTAGAGCTAATGCTGCAATGTATTCTGCATGGCGATCACGTTGCAATGTTTGAGTTGAAATTGGTGCTGGCGTTAGACCTAATTTTTCACAAACGTATTGCTCTACAAATGGATCGATGTTGGCGTATGTTCCAACAGCTCCTGAAATTTTACCCGTCTCAATCGTTTTTGCTGCTCTTTCAAATCGTTCTAGATTGCGTAACATTTCTTCACGCCATAAGGCAAGTTTTAATCCAAATGTTGTCGGTTCTGCGTGTACTCCATGAGTGCGCCCCATCATCACCGTATATTTATGTTCTTTTGCCTTGGCTGTTAATACATCAATAAATTTTTGAATGTCTTTTCGTAGAATGTTGTTTGCTTGTTTAATTAAATAAGAGAGGGCAGTATCTACAACATCTGTTGAAGTCAGTCCGTAATGAACCCATTTTCTTTCTTCCCCAAGCGTCTCAGAAACAGCGCGAGTAAATGCTACTACATCATGTTTCGTTGTTTGTTCAATTTCGTAAATACGGTTAATATCAAATGAAGCGTTTTGACGCAATTTCACTACGTCCTCTTTTGGAATAACTCCAAGTTCAGCCCATGCTTCACACGCTAAAATCTCAACTTCAAGCCAAGCTTTAAATTTATTTTCTTCAGTCCAAATTGCTCCCATTTCTGGACGAGTATAACGTTCAATCATTTTCAAATCTCCTTTTCCTCATTCTGACCAAATGCCAGAAGTTTCAATTTCTATTAGTGTTTCTTCGATGTTATCAGTTAGTATTGTTACATGTCCCATTTTTCGGTTAACTTTTGCCTCTTTCTTTCCATAGAGGTGAATCGACCAATGTGGATATTTAGTAATGGAATTGGAAAGCGGCGCTACATGCTGCCCTAATACGTTTACCATCACTACTGGAGAATGTAGTTTTGGTTCACGCAATGGCCATCCTGCAACAGCACGGATATGTTGCGCGAATTGAGAAATGTTGCATGCTTCAATGGAATAATGACCGGAATTATGCGGTCTTGGTGCTAGTTCATTAATGATAATTTGTCCATCCTTTAACACGAACATTTCAACTGCTAGTGTTCCAATTAATTGCAAATGTTCAGCGATTTTTCGTGCTGCTTCTTCCGCTAATTGTTTTGTTTCTGAAGAAATTCGAGCAGGCACAATTGTTTCATGTAAAATGTGGTTAACATGAACATTTTCGCCAACTGGTAAACAATAAGTTTCTCCATTTCCATTCCTTTGGATAATGACGGAAATTTCCTTCTCAAATGGAATAAATCCTTCCACAATACATTGTGAGTGATCAAATAAATTTTTAGCTAATGGCAAGTCTTCTTTTGATAGAAGCTTTTGTTGACCTTTTCCGTCATAACCAAAACGGGCAGTTTTCACAATGCTCGGAAAACCAATTTGATCTATTTTTTCAACAAGTTCTTCATAGCTCTCGCAAACAATATACGGTGCAACAGGGCAACCGGCATTTACAATAGCTTCCTTTTCCGTTACTCGATTTTGAGTAATGCGAATAATTTCCGCGCCTTGAGGAACGTAGGCAATCTCTGTTAATCGTTTTAGTCCTTCATAATCTATATTTTCAAACTCAAAAGTGATGACATCACTTATTTCCGCTAATTCTTCAAGTGCAGCTTCATCATCATACGGAGCTACAATTTGTATATCTGCAACTTGACCACATGGTGAATCCATTGTCGGATCAAGAACTGCAATTTTGAAACCTGCTTCTCTTGCACTGAGAGCCATCATTCGTCCTAACTGTCCACCCCCGATGATGCCAATCGTTTGACCGGGGTATATTGTTTTTGTCACTTCAAGTCACCTGAACTTTCTAATACTTTTTGTTTTAATTGTTCACGTCTTGCTTCCAGTTTTTCTGCTATTTGTTTATCTGTAATGGATAAAATTTGTGCTGCTAAGAGTCCAGCATTTGTGGCACCTGCTTTGCCAATAGCAACTGTCGCTACAGGAACACCACCAGGCATTTGCACAATGGAAAGCAATGAATCAAGTCCATTTAAAGCTTTTGATTGTACAGGTACACCGATGACTGGCAAAGTTGTTTTACTTGCAACCATCCCCGGTAAGTGAGCTGCTCCTCCCGCTCCGGCAATAATGACTTCAATACCACGTGAACGGGCAGTTTCGGCATATTCAAACATCAAATCAGGAGTTCGATGAGCTGATACAACTTTCTTTTCGTATGGCACTTCTAACTCGTCTAATATGTCACAAACATGTTTCATCGTATCCCAATCACTGGAACTTCCCATTATGACTCCGATTTTAGGATTCATTAATAACGCTCCTTTTTAAGTTAACAATGTATTTACATGTATTCGTAAAAAAATCCTCAAATAGCCCGCCTTCGCTACACGGTAGAAAGCAGAGTACTTGAGGACATAGCAAAACAGAAGGTTGAGGTAATTTATTTCCAACCTACCGAATCATCCAAAAGTTGCTTTCCCGCATAGTCCGACATTTACGGTGTCGGGTAGAGACACTAGAGCCATATTCTCTAGCATATATGAGGGAGTTTTCCTCTGTTCATTGTAGCAAGGGTGAAGAAGAAAATCAATCAAAAAATGCGAACGATTATAAAATACCACTATTTAATGTTCGTGTTTTTCTCGTTTTTTGTTTTTTCTTCAAGTAATTCCGCCTTAAATTTAACTTTTTGACGAAAATACGTAATCTCACCATTAATATATTGAAAAACTGGCTCCTCTTTTCGAACAATTGGCTTATACCCCATTTGTTCTATTCTTGTTATACATTGTTCAGGCGTTTCATTTTCTTCCATTTCCACCCAGATTGTTTTTTTAACCAAATAATTCATCCTTTCATGAAAAACATTTTATTCTCCTATTATACATAAAGAAAAATAATGAATTATATGGAAGATTCAATAACTAATTAGTAAATTCTTATTATTTTCGTGTGTAATTCTTTAATTAATATTATTTGTAAAAACTGATGCTATTTATGGAACATAAGAATTTATTTTTTGATTAATGCCCGAGTATTAAGTGGATCTTAAGTTTGAAGGATAAATTACTGATGTAGCGAATACTAAAACTGAAGGTTTAATTAAAAATCGGGAGAGTGAATATGATAATTCTTTTTGATTTAATATTGCCCGAATTGCATGGTTTTGATGTACTAAAACAGATACATACGATACATACATCCGAACAATTGACATAGACATGAAGGATATTATGATAAACTTAATCATTCAATAAAAAACTGGGTAAAGAGAGGTTATGTTTATGATTAAACCAAAATTATTAAAACCGGGGGATACTGTAGGAATCATATCTACTTCATCTCCAGTTGCAGCAGCTTGCCCTAATAGATTTCAAAGAGGAATTTCTGAATTAGAGAGTATGGGTTTTAAGGTGAAAATAGGGAAAAATGCTTTGAAACGCATTGGACATTTAGCAGGAACCGTTGAAGAAAGGTTAGAGGATTTACATGAAATGTTTCAAGATCACGAAGTAAAAGCTATTATTAATACAATAGGTGGTTACAATTCGCACCAACTATTAGAATACATTGATTATAATCTTATAAAGCAAAATCCAAAAATAATATTGGGTTATAGTGATTTCACTGCTATTCTATTAGCTATTCATAAAAAATCTGAACTAATAACCTTTATGGGACCCGCACTATTACCTCAATTTGGTGAATATGGTGGAATGTTAGAATACACAAAGAAAATATTTAAAGACGTTTTAATGACCCAAAATGATGAAATACGCATTCCTCCTAGTAAATATTGGACAAGCGAATTTTTAGCTTGGGATATAGAGGATAATCGACCACGACAACTTACTAAAAATGAAGGACCTCTTATTATTAAAGAAGGAAGAGCAAGGGGAAGTATCTTAGCTGGCAATATGGGGACAATGTTACTATTAGCAGGAACAGAGTTTCTTCCAACCTTTGATAACAAAATACTATTTTTAGAAGAAGATGAACAAGAAAATCCTGGTACTATCGATCGCTATTTAACTCAGTTACGGCATATGGGGGTTTTTGAAAAAATTAATGGAATAGTGGTCGGACGTTTTCATCCAAAAGTAGAATTTTCACAAGATTATACATTTATAGATATCATTTGCCAGGCTACTAAAGGATATGATTTTCCAATTGTGTATAATGTTGATTTTGGACACACGGATCCAATGATGACAATTCCAAACGGTATTGATGTAGAAGTTGAAGCGTCTAACAATAATGTCAATATTTTATTTTGTGAAAACTCAGTACAATAGAGTTGGAAGAAGTTGTTAACTCCCGTCCACGTTCCGTCTCCTCCAAATAATTGTTTTGCTTTCGTTTTAATTGCCACTTCTCTATCCGCCGATCGGACTTTCAGTCCTTGGTAGTAAGGAGCTCAATTTTTGCAATAAAAAAAGCACCACTATTGTGGTGCCTTCTGCTAAGCGCTCGTCTATCTCTCACAAGGGGACCCCTTAACTACCATCGGCGCTAACTCCGAAGCACGTTGACCAGCGAATTTCTGTGTCAGCTTCGGCAGTCCGGTGCTCACGTACATAGTACGCTCCGCTCCGGGCTGCCTCGCTTCCTTGAACTTCTTGGTCCCCGTGCTTCTCGTCTCCTTCAAATATTTATTTTACTTTTGTTTAGCATGTGGTTTCTGTATCGCGCCGATCGGACTTTCAGTCCTTGTTAGTAAGGGGCTTCAATTTTTGCAATAAAAAAAGCACCATTATTGTGGTGCCTTCTGCGAAGCGACGTCCTACTCTCACAAGGGGAAGCCCCTTACTACCATCGGCGCTGAAGAGCTTAACTTCCGTGTTCGGTATGGGAACGGGTGTGACCTCTTCGCCATCGTCACTTCACTATATGAGAGGTTGTTCTCTCAAAACTGGATAACGACATTGAAATGATTGGTTAAGTCCTCGATCGATTAGTATCCGTCAGCTCCACACGTCACCGTGCTTCCACCTCGGACCTATCTACCTCATCGTCTTTGAGGGATCTTACTTGCTTATGCAATGGGAAATCTCATCTTGAGGGGGGCTTCATGCTTAGATGCTTTCAGCACTTATCCCGTCCACACATAGCTACCCAGCGGTGCCTTTGGCAAGACAACTGGTACACCAGCGGTGTGTCCATCCCGGTCCTCTCGTACTAAGGACAGCTCCTCTCAAATTTCCTACGCCCACGACGGATAGGGACCGAACTGTCTCACGACGTTCTGAACCCAGCTCGCGTACCGCTTTAATGGGCGAACAGCCCAACCCTTGGGACCGACTACAGCCCCAGGATGCGATGAGCCGACATCGAGGTGCCAAACCTCCCCGTCGATGTGGACTCTTGGGGGAGATAAGCCTGTTATCCCCGGGGTAGCTTTTATCCGTTGAGCGATGGCCCTTCCATGCGGAACCACCGGATCACTAAGCCCGTCTTTCGACCCTGCTCGACTTGTAGGTCTCGCAGTCAAGCTCCCTTATGCCTTTACACTCTGCGAATGATTTCCAACCATTCTGAGGGAACCTTTGGGCGCCTCCGTTACCTTTTAGGAGGCGACCGCCCCAGTCAAACTGTCCACCTGACACTGTCTCCCAAGCCGATCAGGCTTGCGGGTTAGAATTTCAGTACAACCAGGGTAGTATCCCAAGGGCGCCTCCAGGGAAGCTGGCGCTCCCCCTTCTACGGCTCCTACCTATCCTGTACAAGTTGCACCGAAATTCAATATCAGGTTACAGTAAAGCTCCACGGGGTCTTTCCGTCCTGTCGCGGGTAACCTGCATCTTCACAGGTACTATAATTTCACCGAGTCTCTCGTTGAGACAGTGCCCAGATCGTTACGCCTTTCGTGCGGGTCGGAACTTACCCGACAAGGAATTTCGCTACCTTAGGACCGTTATAGTTACGGCCGCCGTTTACTGGGGCTTCAATTCGGAGCTTCGCTTGCGCTAACTCCTCCTCTTAACCTTCCAGCACCGGGCAGGCGTCAGCCCCTATACTTCACCTTACGGTTTTGCAGAGACCTGTGTTTTTGCTAAACAGTCGCCTGGGCCTATTCACTGCGGCTCATCAGGGCTTGCACCCCAATGAGCACCCCTTCTCCCGAAGTTACGGGGTCATTTTGCCGAGTTCCTTAACGAGAGTTCTCTCGCTCACCTTAGGATTCTCTCCTCGACTACCTGTGTCGGTTTGCGGTACGGGCACCTCCCGCCTCGCTAGAGGCTTTTCTTGGCAGTGTGAAATCAGGAACTTCGCGCATAACGCGCTCCCCATCACAGCTCGGCGTATTAGGAAGCGGATTTGCCTACTTCCACGCCTTGCTGCTTGGACACGCTCGACCAACGGCGTGCATTCCCTATCCTCCTGCGTCCCCCCATCACTCAAACGGCGGGGAGGTGGTACAGGAATATCAACCTGTTGTCCATCGTCTACGCCTTTCGGCCTCGACTTAGGTCCCGACTAACCCTGAGCGGACGAGCCTTCCTCAGGAAACCTTAGTCATTCGGTGGATGGGATTCTCACCCATCTTTCGCTACTCATACCGGCATTCTCACTTCTAAGCGCTCCACCAGTCCTTCCGGTCTGACTTCGACGCACTTAGAACGCTCTCCTACCACTCGTGCAACGCACGAATCCACAGCTTCGGTGAATCGTTTAGCCCCGTTACATTTTCGGCGCAGCGTCACTCGACCAGTGAGCTATTACGCACTCTTTAAATGATGGCTGCTTCTAAGCCAACATCCTGGTTGTCTAAGCAACGCCACATCCTTTTCCACTTAACGATTACTTTGGGACCTTAGCTGGTGGTCTGGGCTGTTTCCCTTTTGACCACGGATCTTATCACTCGTAGTCTGACTCCCGTGTATAAATAGCTGGCATTCGGAGTTTGTCTGAATTCGGTAACCCGAGGTGGGCCCCTAGTCCAAACAGTGCTCTACCTCCAGTATTCTTCACACGAGGCTAGCCCTAAAGCTATTTCGGAGAGAACCAGCTATCTCCAAGTTCGATTGGAATTTCTCCGCTACCCACACCTCATCCCCGCACTTTTCAACGTGCGTGGGTTCGGGCCTCCAGTGAGTGTTACCTCACCTTCACCCTGGACATGGGTAGATCACCTGGTTTCGGGTCTACGACCACGTACTCATAACGCCCTATTCAGACTCGCTTTCGCTGCGGCTCCGCATTTTCTGCTTAACCTTGCACGTAATCGTAACTCGCCGGTTCATTCTACAAAAGGCACGCCATCACCCGTTAACGGGCTCTGACTACTTGTAGGCACACGGTTTCAGGTTCTCTTTCACTCCCCTCCCGGGGTGCTTTTCACCTTTCCCTCACGGTACTGGTTCACTATCGGTCACTAGGGAGTATTTAGCCTTGGGAGATGGTCCTCCCGGATTCCGACGGAATTTCACGTGTTCCGCCGTACTCAGGATCCACTCAGGAGAGGATGGATTTTCGACTACAGGGCTTTTACCTTCTCTGGCCGTCCTTTCCAGAACGGTTCATCTAACCCATCCTTTTGTAACTCCGTATAGAGTGTCCTACAACCCCAAGAGGCAAGCCTCTTGGTTTGGGCTGTTCCCGTTTCGCTCGCCGCTACTCAGGGAATCGATTTTTCTTTCTTCTCCTCCAGGTACTTAGATGTTTCAGTTCCCTGGGTGTGCCTTCTTAACGCTATGGATTCACGTTAAGATACTGTTCCATTACGAACAGTGGGTTCCCCCATTCGGAAATCTCCGGATCAAAGCTTACTTACAGCTCCCCGAAGCATATCGGTGTTAGTCCCGTCCTTCATCGGCTCCTAGTGCCAAGGCATCCACCGTGCGCCCTTAACAACTTAACCTTTTCGGTTTTCGATACGCTGCGCAATACTTCGTCAATTTCGCTCGTTCAAATCCTCATGTACGCATATAGTACACTCCGGTTCTCACTCGCTCATTTCCTTGTCTTGCTTGCGTCTCGCAACCCTTATGGCTTTTAATCCACGTCGCA
>NZ_AP018335.1:195000-575000 GCF_002370195.2 Ureibacillus thermosphaericus
ATTGATGCGATTGAATCTGAAATCAACGCTCTGCCTGCACGTGGCAAACGATTATCTTTTACAAATCCAGCTTGGTTTGTTACCGCAACAAGCGTTCCTGCATTATCGAAAAAGTCAACGAATAAGAATGTTAAGATTACTGAAAGCATTGATAATGAATAAAAGCTTGGATCAGAAAATGCTGTAAATAATTTACCGAATGTTGGCGCAATACTTGGAGGAGCTGATAAAATAGACGCAGGTTTATCTATAAGTCCAAAAATCATACCAACGATAGCCGTGATGACCATACCATAGAAAACGCCGCCTTTAGATCCTCTAACCATTAATATTACTGTTATTAAGATTCCAAAAATAGATAACAACACTTGAGGATCTTTTAAATTCCCCATCCCAATAACTGTTGCTCCATTCGCTACAATAATTCCTGCATTTTTCAATCCGATATACGCGATAAATAAACCGATACCTGCACCTACCGCAAGTTTCAATTCCATCGGGATGGCATTAATCAATTTTTCACGTAAACCAGTTAAAGTTAAAATAAAGAAGAAGACAGATGAAATGAATACAGCTGCTAATGCATGTTGCCATGGACTTCCGTGAGATAGTACAACAGTGTAAGCAAAAAATGCGTTTAACCCAAGGCCAGGCGCTAAAGCCAACGGATATTTTGCAAAAATCCCCATGATGAAACATCCTATTGCAGCAGAAACTGCAGTTGCAACGAATACCGCACCGTATTCCATTCTTAATTCATCTGGTAAATCAGGAATATCTGCCAACGTTAGCGTTAATGGGTTTACAACCAAAATATACGCCATCGCTAGAAAGGTTGTAATACCACCGATAATCTCCTGCTTATAAGATGTTCCTAGTTCATCAAATTGAAAATATTTTTTCATATTTTCCTCCGTCTCTCGTCGCCTATGTCCAGATAGCTTCAGTATGTCCTACCTTTCGAATAACATACGAAAAATAAAAAGTCATGCAACAAGTGCATGACTACAACTTTTATAAACGAATTCATAGAAGCATGAATTCTATCTATAAAGTCGTAGTCAAGCTATTTACGGTAGCTTGGTAGAGACTATCGAGCCATATTCTCGACATTATACGACGTTTTTTTAATTTTTACTCCTGTAATATATCATCTTATTTTTCGCTTTTCAACCCTAATCACGAACATTTTTTTATATTTTTAAAATAAAGTTCGTGAAATTCATTCCGCTTTTCCCAAAAATTATGTTCCCTATTTTCTTTTATAAGTTTTCTTATGACAATAAAAAACTCCCTAATAGGTTGGATTTTTCACTTTTTATCCACCTATTAGGGAGCATTTCAATTTTTGGAGATATATTAGTACTTCGTGATATATCATATCTCCAAATGCTTGTTTATTAAGTTCATCGCTAAAGTTTCGATAATTTCCTGATCGTTATCCACTAGCCATTGCACTTTTGACCGAATGAGTTGATCAAACATTTTCCTCCGTCTTTCACCAATAATTTCCAAAAGAACTAAAGCATTCCAATCACAGGGGAAAAGTGATCTTCCATTCACAGACATCTCCCCTTCATATGAGCAATACAAAAACATCGAAGTACTTTACCATCATGAAATTACAACAGGAACAACTCCGACAACTTATAATCCGTACGCTCCTGTAACGAGACAACAATTTGCAACGTTCATCATGCGTTCGCTGAATGCATCTTCGAAATAAAGACCGCATTTGAAGGATTATTCAATCATTGGATTGGATGATCCTTTTTATTTTTTTGTGATGTAAATAAGAAATATCAATACTATATTTCATACATGGCCAAATCTTTTTCTGCTTTGTACAAGCAATAAAAAACACAAAAAAACTTTCCTTTATCCATGAAGAACTGGATAAAGGAAAGTCGATTGTTGATTCATAAAGCAGGTATTCTGTTTACTCCCACTCGATTGTGCTAGGTGGCTTAGATGTAATGTCAAGAAGTACGCGGTTTACATGTGGCACCTCATTTACGATACGAGTAGAAATTTTTTCTAACACGTCATAAGGAATGCGTGCCCAATCACTAGTCATACCGTCAACGGAAGTTACCGCACGTATACCAACCGCATAATCATATGTGCGTTGGTCTCCCATAACACCTACAGATTTAATGTTAGGCAATACAGTGAAGTATTGCCAAATTTCACGATCAAGGCCAGCTTTTGCAATTTCCTCACGTAAAATTGCATCGGATTCACGAACGATTTCTAGTTTCTCTTCTGTTACTTCTCCTAATACGCGAATAGCAAGACCTGGACCTGGGAATGGTTGACGCCAAACAATTTCATCCGGTAAACCAAGCTGAGTACCTAGTTCTCGAACTTCGTCTTTGAACAATGTTTTTAATGGTTCAATTAATTCAAATTTCATATCTTCTGGTAAGCCACCCACATTATGGTGAGATTTAATTGTTTGAGCAGTTGCTGTACCAGACTCAATGATATCTGTATATAAAGTTCCTTGTGCTAGGAAATCCATATCATTCAATTTGCTTGCTTCATCGGAGAATACATAGATGAACTCATTTCCGATGATTTTGCGTTTTTGTTCAGGGTCTGTTACTCCTTTTAATTTGTTCATGAAGCGTTCACGAGCGTCGATTTTAATGACTTTCATTCCGAATTTACCTTCGAATGTTTCCATTACGCCCTCCGCTTCACCTTTACGAAGAAGGTTGTGGTCGACAAACATACAAGTCAATTGGTCTCCAATTGCTTTATGAATTAATACCGCAACAACAGATGAATCCACACCACCTGAAAGGGCACATAATACTTTTTTGTCGCCTACTTGTTCGCGGATTTTTTTGATTTGTAAATCAATGAAATTTTCCATTGTCCAATCGCCTTTTGCGCCACAAATATCAAATACGAAATGACGTAAAATATCATTTCCATGAACAGAATGACGCACTTCTGGATGGAATTGAACGCCATATAATTTTCGTTCTTCATTTTGCATTGCAGTAATTGGGCAACTTGGACTCGTTGCAATTGTTTCGAAACCTTCAGGTAATTGAGTTACAAGGTCGCCGTGACTCATCCAAACCACTTGCTCTTTTGGAAGGTCGCCGAACAATGGATTGTCTTTTGTAATTTCAATTTCTGCCTTACCATATTCACGAGTATTTGCGCTTTCTACCTTACCGCCAAGAGTATGGGCGATTAATTGCATACCATAACAAATTCCTAAAATCGGTAAACCTAAATTAAAAATCTCTTCATCGACTTTAAAAGCATTATCGTCATATACTGAATTTGGACCACCTGAAAAAATAATCCCTACCGCATTCATTTCTTTAATTTCTTTAGCAGAAAGTGTGTGAGGCAAGAGCTCCGAAAATACACCAAATTCACGAATTCGTCGGGTAATTAATTGATTGTATTGACTTCCAAAGTCGAGAACAACGATTTTTTCTTGTTCTTTTAATTGAGTCGTCACGATTTACACCTCTTCTATATTTACTGCCTTATAATTTTTTAAATTTTACTCTTACTCATATATAAAATCAACTACTAGTGCGATTGATTAAATTTTCCCAACATTCTTTCACTTTTCCGTAGTCAATTTGCTGTTTATTACCATAGATATAATTTTCGTAGGCTTCCGTAATCTGTGACATATGTGTAGAAGAAAATATTTCATCAACTTCTTTCGCAAAAGATTGTAACGTTTGACCTTCTTTCCTCTGCAATCCGTTTAATTCCAACACTTTCAACAGTCTCAAATAAATGATTTCAAAACTTGCTTCATTAATAGTTTGATGTTTCAGCCACCGACTATACAATTTCGGCATCCATCTTTTGCGGAAAATAAATAATAGTATACTCGCCATAACTATTCCAATAAAGGCAATGTTTAATATAGGTCCGATATGGTTAAGCCAATTCTTAAAACTTGTAAACTCAACATTACGTTGTTTCATTTCCTCATTTTGTTCATCTTTTAGTTTGTCAGGTTCCGTATCTTCATCTACTGTTAACATATCATCCTGATAAGCATCCGTTTCAAAATCGTAATGAATGTTACGATTTGTAGTAAAACCAATTGTTGGTTCAAATGGAACCCATCCAACCTTTGGAATATATGCTTCTACCCAAGAATGAGCATCGTTGTTTGTAATTTCATATGTTTTTAAATCACCGTCACTTGCAATCACTTCGCCTCCAGCAAACCCTTTAACCCAACGAGCTGGAATCCCCACCGCTCTCAGCATGACAACCATCGCTGTTGAGAAGTTGTCGCAATAACCGATTTTTGATTCAAACAAAAATTGATCAACGTAATCTTGGCCCTCATCAGGAACAGGCACCCCTTCCGTTTCATAGCGGAAGCCATTTAAACGAAAATAGCTTTCGATTGCGCGAGCTTTATCATAATCACTTTCTTCCCCCTCAACAATTTCCTTTGCCAAATCAATGACTCTTTGAGGTAGGGATTCTGGCAACTGTAAATATTTTTCCTGAATGCTAGAATCAATGGGTTGTTGAATTGTTGAAGTCAAATCGCTATATAAATACTCCGGAGTGCTATACTCAACGTGATACAAAAACTCCCCAGCATAATCTGTAGATATTTTCTCCGTTTCAAGATTCATAATCAGACGAATTGGGTTTTCCACGTCTGTTCTTGCATCGATGGAAATAAGTCCATACGGTTGAATAATAAAATCGTATGGGTATCTTAGTTCTATATGGGCAAATTGCCTTTTTTCATCAGGTCCCACTGGCAATGAGTGAAAATGATGAATCGGCTCCCCAAGTGGAATGGATGCCAATTCATCTGAATGCGACGTCTCCCAACCTTTTGACGTGTATACATCTTTTGTTTCAACCCGCCAATATTGCTTTGTCGTAGCATGAGCAATAAAAACAACTGTATCATCCCCAACGAACGATCCTCCTAGTTGGGAGTCATCTTCATCATAACCGATTTTTTTCACAGGGCCGCCCAACCCATTTCCTTGTCCTGCCATAGTTTTGATATACGGAACAGGATCTGGCCATTGTGGGGATGCTTTCGGCAATAACGCCCCTACCAATACAACCATTCCTATCATCAGCAGAACAGGTAATGCAAGTTTTAAATAGTTATACCAATTGAACGATATACCTGATTGCAACATGAGCCTTTTCACAAACAAAAATACCATCATTAATAATCCAAGCAGCACGACTTTAACAATGGCCGTCGTCCCATCGTAATCAGTAAATGTATCTAAAATACCAATGAATACTACCGTTAACACAAGGAAGTAAAAAATATTCATTCTTACCGTTAACCAATGATGTACTAAATAAACAAGCATCCAAATGAGAATAAAAAATAAAATAGATTGGAAAGAGTTCGTTATATGAAAAAATTCTCCTTGAAACATCAAAGCAAAATTGTACAATAATTCATTCAACAGAAACTGAATGCCTTCATTTGAAAAAATCGATAAATCACTATACACATAAACGATAAACCATGAAATATAAGATATTTTCACAATCCATGAAATAAAAATTGGTAAACGGAACAAACTAATAGCGAGGCACAGAGCAATAAATAACAAGATTAAATCCACATACCCTATTCCTGTAACGCTCATGATAGGCGTCAACCATTCCCGTAATATAAAAAAAATAAGAACGTAATATAGTGCAAGTTCTATTGTTTTATAAGCTCCATTTTTCACGGTTTTATCACCTCCGTGAAGACATCACTAAACCTCTCTTTTGTAATTGGTATAATAGTTACGTTGAAAAACTCTTCCCTCGCTTGTCCTATTTCTTGTTGGGATGACAAGACAAAACAAATAATTCCTTTTGTCTTTTTCGAGTGATTCATAAAGAAATTTCTTAACGACTCTGTTAATTCACCTGTAAAAAGCAGCATGAAAGAATCGAGTGTCTTGCCCTCTCTTGTTAATATCCATTCTATATTTTTTGAATCACTCGCTTCCACCAACGATAGTTGTTTCATAATATTCCCGAATTGACTTTGTTTCAGTTGTGGATAAAAAACTTGTTCATCTCCTGCAATGAAAAATGATACTTCTCCATGATTTTTTACAATGGTTTGCAAGACTGATGCTGCTAATTCCACCACTTCTTCAAAATGTCTTTTCACAGTAGCATCTAACACAAGCATTACTTCATGGCTTTGCCGCACTTCAAAATCTTTCGTCCTTAACGTTTCATCCTTCGCAAATGACTTCCAATGAATCCAAGAAAACCGGTCGCCAGCTTGATAATTTCTAACGCTTGAAACCAAAGTAGTATCTTTCAAGAAAGCAAAAGGAGCTAACACTCCACCTTGATCAATATGCCGTTGGAATTGGCGATATTTCATTTCCGTTATTTTTGGATATACTATTACCTTTTGTTTTACATCTACAAATTTATGTCGTACCGTCCAACCAAAAAAATCGGTAAAAGTAAATTGTAATGTTGAAAATTCAATAACTCCTCGCTCTAATTCAGGTATCTCATACGTCCAATGAAAGCTTCTTTTAAATCCCGCAAAAAAAATGTTTGAACACCCTTTAGACTTTGCAACAATATCATCTTTCAGTCCAATCTCCCTTACTGTTACAAATGCTAATGGAAACCATGTTTTATTTTTAAAATGAATTGTGACGGACGCTCCATCGCCTCTCACTAGTTTGGTAGGGTGGATTTCCCTCTTAACTTCCTCTATGCGTACAGGAATAAAGTTGAGAACTAAGGAATAAAGCAAAAATGGAATTAATGTGTAAAATAAAAACCAACTGACAAACCCACCTTGAAACATGGCATAACTGAAGGTAATTAGAATTAATAAGATATTGACGATAAAGCGACCGATCTTGCTGAATATTCTGTTCCAATAACTCATTTTTCTACAAACCTTCTAATAGGGATGACAGACTTTGTAATGATATTGTTTAGAATTTCATCCACCGTCAATCCTTCATAGCGTGCCTCCGGTTTTAAAATAATGCGGTGGCTGAAAACAAAGGGAGCTAAGTATTGTACATCATCAGGCTTTACAAAATCCCGATTGTGTATTTTCGCATATGCTTGACATGCTCGCATTAATGCAAGAGTTCCCCTTGGACTAACTCCTAAATATACATTTGGTTCTTCCCTAGTGGCTCTAGCCAACTGAACAATATAGCCTTTTACCGAATCATCTACATAGACGTTTTTCACTTCGTCTTGTATCGCTAACAATTCATCTATTGTAATCACTGGTTCTAAATTTTGAATCGGTGCTGATTTTTCAGCTCTTCTTAAAATTTCTATTTCTTCTAGTGCTGTTGGATAGCCCATATGAATTTTCATTAAAAAACGATCTAACTGTGCTTCTGGTAAAGGAAATGTGCCTTCGTATTCTATCGGGTTTTGTGTAGCCATGACAAAAAACGGTTTCGGTAACTCAAACATTTCTCCATCGATGCTCACTGATGATTCTTCCATGCTTTCAAGTAAAGCCGATTGCGTTTTAGGAGAAGTTCTATTAATTTCATCTGCTAAAATAATATTTCCAACAATCGGACCTGGTCTAAATTCAAATTGCAATGATTTTGGATTATAGATTGAAACGCCAATGACATCAGAAGGTAACAAATCAGGAGTAAATTGAATTCTTTTGAAATCTGCGCTCACGGATTTCGCAAGAGCACGCACCATCATTGTCTTTCCTACTCCTGGCACATCTTCAAGCAGTACATGTCCACTAGCAAGCAATGCGACAATGCTCAATTCTGCGACTTCTCGTTTTCCAATCATTACTTTCTCAATATTTTTGATTATCATTTCAATTTTTGGATGCATACATAAATCCTCCTGATCTTTGTGTAAAAGTCAGAATTTACACAAAATAACATAAATAAAGCATAAACGAACCTTCAGTTAAAAGACAACTAATTACAATTTAAAAAAGTTAAGATTATACATTAGTATAGTTTCCACCTTTTACCGAAAAATTAAACAAAAAAAATGAACCGTCTGAAATGATTTTGAGACGGCCCATTTGCGATAAGGATAGCAAATACAGAAGGAGCAAAGATTTATAAAAGACGCGAGGTGATGGAATGTTTATACTTTATGGATAAATCCATATCTTTGTTACTGGCTGTAAAACATTGCTCTTCCATTTATTTTATATCTTGTTTTCAAATAGAAGTGCGGTAAGCGCGGATGAGAACTTTCTTATTTCTTGCCCTCTTGATTTTCTCTTTATGTTGTAATAATCTTTTTCGCATTTTTTCCATCGATTCACCATCAAATTGTTGCCCTACAATAAACATTCTTTTTGCGTTGCGATTTAAAACCGTATTGGATAAGCGTGATTGAACAGCACTACTTTTACTTCGATTTTTCCGCTGTTCTCGAGGATTCTTCGAAAACGGATGATTTCCTCTTCCTTCATCCATCACTCGAAATACTTGTTCATTGTTTGTGTGTAAATATTGCTTCGAATAAGTGCTACTCGCAACAGGTTGAATACGAGAAGTTCTCAATGCGCTCACCTCCATTCCCTGTTTATTTACCAACTTTTTTATTATATTATCGGAATAAATTGATTAAAATGAAATTTTACAATATGAAATTTGTACTAAATTTATATTTTTATTTTTTCGTTCCAATACATTTAATGCATATAAAAAAGAATTCGCTACAAATAATGTATGCGAATTCTCTTCATAAAATGATGTTCATTTACTTCCAAAAATCATCAAAGATTGTGATAGGTAAATGACGTTTATGTTTTGATCGTAAGTAGTGGCCTTCAATTATTTTTTTTGTATCCTCCGGAACAGCTTTTCCTTCTAAATAATCATCAATCATTTCATAAGTAACCCCAAGAGCTTCTTCATCTGGTAATAGCGGTCTTTCATCTTCTAAGTCGGCTGTAGGTGTTTTCATATATAAATGTTCAGGACACCCTAAATATTTAAGCAACTGTTTTCCTTGGCGCTTATTTAATCGGAAAATCGGAACTAGATCGACTCCACCATCGCCATATTTTGTGTAAAAACCTGTTATTGCTTCAGCGGCATGATCCGTACCAACAACAACCGAGTTTGTCATCATCGCAATGGAATATTGCACTTTCATTCGTTCACGTGCTTTTTCATTTCCTTTAGCAAAATCGCTCAAAATAATTCCCGCTTCTTTCAATGCTTCAATACTAGCGTCTACCGCCTTTTTAATATTAACTGTAATAACTTTAGTAGGTTGGATAAACTTTAACGCATCTTGAGCATCTTGTTCATCCTTTTGTTCACCGTAGGGAAGGCGAACCGCGTAACAAGAATATATCTGCTCGCCAATTTCAGCATTTAACTCATCCACTGCCATTTGAGTCAGTTTTCCAACTAGTGTTGAATCTTGCCCACCGCTAATTGCGATGACAAATCCTTTAACAAACGGATGTTTCTTTGCATATTCCTTCAAAAAATCAATGGATTTTCGAACTTCTTCTGCTGGATCAATTTTCGGAAGTACACGCAACTCTTCAATAATTTGTTTTTGTAAACTTTCCAAGAGCATCCCCCTAAATTATTCGATATTTTCAATCGCATCGCGAATTTCTTGAATCTTTTGCATTTTGTTATCCCAACATTTTTGGCTAAGGTCAACAGGATATTCTTCAGGATTCAGAGAGCGTTTATATTCATCCCATAATAATTCTAGACTTTCCTTTGCATATTGTTGCATTTCCATCACTGAAGGACTTTCATATACGATGGCACCTTCATCGATGATTTGTTTATGTAATTCTCTCGCTTCGAAGTTTGTAACAAATTTTGAAATAAACGTATGCACAGGGTGGAACATTTTTAGACGCTTCTCTTCTTGCGGGTTTTCATCCGCCATTGTAATATAGTCCCCTTCTGCTTTTCCGTTTTCTTTATTCACAATGCGAAACACTCTTTTTAATCCTGGTGTCGTTACTTTTTCAGCATTTGAAGTAATTTTTAATGTATCTTCCATCTCACCTAGCTCATTCTCAATCGCGACCATTTTATATACAGCACCTAATGCCGGCTGATCGTAGGCAGTTATGAGTTTCGTTCCAATTCCCCAAGAATCCACTTTAGCCCCTTGAGCTTTTAAGTTTAGGATGGTGTATTCATCTAAATTATTGGATGCAATAATTTTCGTATTAGTAAAGCCAGCTTCATCTAGCATACGTCTCGCTTCTTTTGATAAAAAGGCAATGTCACCGCTATCAAGACGAATTCCTACGAAATTGATTTGCCCTTCTAATTCTTTAGCTACACGTATTGCATTTGGTACGCCTGATTTTAACGTGTTGTAAGTGTCTACTAAAAATACACAATCTTTATGACGTCTTGCATAGGCTTTAAAAGCATCGTATTCATTTTTATAAGCTTGGACAAACGCATGAGCATGGGTACCAGATACAGGTATATTAAATATTTTCCCTGCACGAACATTGGAAGTTGATTCAAAACCGCCAATGACTGCAGCCCGTGCTCCCCAAATAGCTGCATCCATCTCTTGTGCACGGCGAGCACCAAATTCTGCAGCAGCTTCTTCCTTTACAATTTGCTTTATACGGCTCGCTTTTGTTGCAATTAATGTTTGAAAATTAATAATGTTTAGTAGGGCTGTTTCTATTAGTTGGGCTTCTGCTAGGGGAGCTTCGATGCGAACAATCGGTTCATTAGCAAAAACAACTTCCCCTTCAACTACTGAATACATGGAACCTGTAAAACGTAAAGAACTTAAATAATTGAGAAATTCCTCATCATATCCTAACTCTCGTAAATAGGCCAAATCTGTTTCAGTGAAACGGAAATTCTTTAAGTATTCAATAATCCGTTCAAGCCCTGCAAAGATGGCATATCCATTCCCAAAAGGAAGTTTTCTGAAAAAAATTTCAAATACAGCTTTTCTATCATGAATACCGTCTGCCCAATAACATTCCACCATATTGATTTGATATAAATCTGTGTGCAAAGTTAATGAATCATCCTTATATATTTCTTTCATTAGGAACTCCTTCTTCCATTATTCATTAGTCCTAGTATACACTATTCCATTATTCTAATCGAAATTTTAAATAAATTATATTTAATTATTATAAACATCCTTTTTGTAATAACACATATAATTTGTAATTATTTTTCTTTTGTTCTATATAAAAGTTATGATGACCTTAGCATCTTCACATATCACTTATTGACCATTATCAACATTTTGAATAGGAGATTGTTATGACGCAACCTTTGGAAGTTACCATTCATTTTGAACACGTTCATTACGAAAAAAATAGTTCTTTCATATTAAAAGATGTTACCGGCGATTTTTACAAGGGAAAAATTACAACGATCGTAGGTCCATCTGGAGCAGGAAAAACTACCGTTCTGAAAATGTGCAATGGATTAATTTCACCAACATCAGGGGATATTATAATTGATGGCAAGAATATTAATGAGTTCAGCCCGACTTCCTTGCGTCAATATGTTGGAATTGCCCTTCAAAATGCTCCTTTAATTAGAGGAACAGTATATGATAATTTAGCTTTACCAATGACTTTACAAAACAAATTGTTATCGGAAAAGAAAGCGATCTCAACCTTAGAAGACGTTTCATTAGATATGAATATTTTATACAGAGATGTCCATAATTTATCTGGTGGACAAAAACAAAAAGTTTCGATTGCTAGAACATTAATGAACCAACCAAAAATACTCTTATTAGATGAAATCACATCCGCTCTCGACCCAACATCAACAAATGAAATTGAACAACTAATATTAAGCATTAATAGGAAATATAACGTGACAATCATTTGGATCACACATAACTTGGGGCAGGCAAAAAGAGTTGGTGACTATACTTGGGTGATGATGGGTGGGGAGCTCGTTGAAAGTGGAGAAAGCAGCTTGCTTGATCATAGTACAAACAAACGAATTCAACAATTCGTAGAGGGGAAGGCGTAAAACATGACATATACTTCCCTCGCATTGACTCTTGCGTTTGTACTCATCCCACTCATCCTTTCCAAAACATTAAAATTAGGTTTGGAAAAGGACACAATCATCGCAACCGTTCGATCTGTTATCCAACTATTTTTTGTCGGTTATGTATTAAAATTTGTCTTTGATTCCGAGAGTTTTTTTTATATTATTTTAATGGTGCTATTGATGATCACGGTAGCTACACTAAACGCCCGTAAAAAAGGAAAAAATATCAAAGGAATTACATGGAAAATTGCTTTTACGTTGATTGTTATTGAAATAGTGACTCAAGGAATTTTGATTGGTTTTCAAATTATTCCGCCTACCGCCCAATACATTATTCCAATCAGCGGGATGTTGCTAGGAAATTCCATGGTGTTGTCCATTTTATTTTTAAACCGGTTTACAGCAGAAATTGAGGCAAATGTAGAAATCATAGAACTGATATTATCTCTTGGTGGCACTCCTAAGCAAGCCATTCACAATCAATTGATAAATGCTATTAAAACAAGCGTAATCCCTACCATTGAAAGTCAAAAAACGATTGGCTTAGTACAACTACCCGGAATGATGAGCGGTCAGATTATCGGTGGTGCCGATCCAGTGCAAGCAGTGCAATTCCAACTATTAATTTTATTTGGCTTACTTACAACAGCGACTTTGTCCAGCATTTTAATTGGTTTCTTAAGTTATCCAACGTTATTTAATGAACGAATGCAATTTATCACACATAACTTGTCACAAAAAAATAATGATTAACAAGTATTAACTGAAAGTATTATAATTCTTGTGTGATATAATGAACTTAAACTACAACTTATATGAAAAGAGGAGATCATCTATGCCAGTTTTACGAGATTTTTTCATCGCATTATCAGAAAATCAACTTTTAAATAAAGCCGCACAAAAATACGGTTTAAAACTCGGTGCACAAAGCGTTGTTGCTGGTACAAATATCCCTGAAGTTATTGAAAGTATTAAAGAGCTAAATGCTCACGGCATTTCTTGTACTGTGGATGTACTTGGTGAGTTTGTTAACGAACGTTCAGAAGCGATTAAAGCAAAAGAATATATTATCGAAACAATTGAAGCTATTCATGAACATGGTGTTGATGCACATATCTCAATTAAACCTTCTCAACTTGGTTTAAAAATTGATTTCGATTTCTGTTATGATAATATCATGGAAATTGTTGGAACTGCACACAAATATAATATGCACGTGAATTTTGACCAGGAAACTCACGATTTACTTCAACCAACATTCGACTTAATGGAAAAAGTATCAGAAACTTATGATAACGTTGGTACTGTTATTCAAGCATATTTCTTTAAATCAAATGAATACGCGGAAAAATATAAAAATTACCGCCTTCGTATTGTAAAAGGTGCTTATAAAGAATCTCCAACTGTTGCTTATCAAGATAAAAAAGATATTGATTTAAACTTTATTGAAATCATTGAATACAGCTTGTTGAATTGCAAATTTACATCAATTGCAACTCATGACCATAACGTAATTAATCATGTTAAACAATTTGTGAAAGACCATAATATTCCAAAAGATAGATTCGAATTCCAGATGCTTTATGGATTCCGTAAAGATATGCAGTTAGAATTGGCTAAAGAAGGCTATAATTTCTGTACTTATGTTCCATTTGGTTCAGACTGGTACGGATACTTCATGCGCAGACTTGCGGAACGTCCACAAAACATCAACCTTGTAACAAGACAAGTATTCAATAAAAAGACAAACACAATTATTGGTTTAATGGCTGCTGCCTTTGCATTAGGCCGCGTTACAAAGAAAAATAAATAATTAAATATAATGAAGGACATAACAAGCAAAACGTTGTTATGTCCTTCATTTTTTATTTATTCCATCCTTTTTCTTTAAAGCGAGAAATGGCTTCTATTCGATTTCCAACCCCAAGCTTATCTAAAATAGTGGAAATGTAGTTTCTTACAGTTCCTGTTGATAAATATAGTTCGGCAGCAATTTCCTTTGTTGTTTTTCCTTCTGCAACAAGCTCTAGCACTTGGCTTTCTCGTTCAGTTAATGGATTTTCGCTTTCTTCATCATATACAATATCAACGAGTTCTGGAGCATAAATTCTTCTTCCTTCCATAATGACTCGAATTGCATTTACTAACTCTTCAATCGGACTATCTTTTAGTAAATATCCTCTTACTCCCGCTTTTCTTGCTCGATCGAAATAACCAGGTCTTGCAAAAGTCGTTAAAATGATAATTTTACAATCTGTTTTTCCATTTAATTCTTCAGCAGCATCTAAACCGGTTTTTACTGGCATTTCAATGTCCATAATGCAAATATCTGGTTTTAATTCATTGACAAGTCGCACTGCTTCTTCACCATTTTTTGCACGCCCAACTACTTCCATATCATCTTCCATGTTTAATAGTGAGCTCAACGCTCCAAGTAGCATCCCTTGATCTTCAGCTATCACGATTCGAATCATCATACACTTCCTTCCTGATGAGTAATAGTAAGGGGAATGGTAATTGTTAATTTAGCTCCTGGATTATTTTCAATAGTTAACGTGCCGTTGATAAATTCTAATCGTTCTCGTATCCCTTTTAATCCATTCCCTTCATATCCAACTTTTTCATTGAGTCCTTTCCCATCATCTTCTATCATCATCATCACTTCATTTTCATTTTGTTGAATTTCGATTTTGCAATGTTTTGCACCGCTATGCTTTACGATATTTGTTACTGCCTCTTTTAAACACATGCTTAACACATTTTCGACTAATATCGGTATTTTCAGTTTATGGACATCCCCAATCAACTGATAGTGAATCTCAGCAGCTTGTAACATTTCCTCTACACGTATACATTCATCGCTCAACTTCACCGCTTTCATATTGGAAACGAGCTCCCGTACTTCCTTTAATGCAATTCTGGCCGTATGTCGTATTTCCTTAATTTCTTGAATTGCCGCTTTCGGATTTTTCTCAACCAACCTAGTCGCTAAATCGCTTTTTAAACCAATCATGGACAGTTTTTGTCCCAATGTATCATGCAAATCCCTTGCAATTCGCTGTCTTTCTTCGTGGATGATCAGTTCTGCAATCCGCTCCTTTGCATTTTCCAACTCGCCTTCCAAGTTTTCCTGCTTATTTCGGTTATAAATGGCAATCGGTAAAATGACTACCCCCACTACGGTGATAATGATAAAAGGGGTCTGGTCAAGAAAAGATTCCAATTCGATGAAATAGCCGGCTACGATTGATAAAATCGTAAACCCAATATGCAAACCGTACATGATATAAAATCCGACAGTGCTTTTTATATTCCCAATAAAGAAGGAAGTAAATAAAGCCAAATAAACATAACCATAAAATAAGGTCATGATGATATTCAGCACCATATCAAAACTGACCCACATATATAGGAGTCCGTTTTTCGACTGGAAGGAAAAATAATAAAATAAAAAATAGAGTAAAATGATGACTACGCCGAAAAAAATCTGGATGTGAGATAATGTACGAACAAGAAAATAGAAAGGCAAAATACAGAATATAATCCATATATATATACTGATCCATTTACTTTTTGGAAAAATCATGTACCAACTACGCATTGCTTTCATCAAGTCCTTTTTCTATTCATTATACACGGATAAATTAAAAAGGGGGCGTCTGAAAAGTCATTTTGAGACTCCCCTTCGCGGCTGTCGCACATGCTTAGCCGCAGATAAATTGCGACGAGGAGGCGCGTTTGATGTGACCACCGCATTAGCAAAGTTTTTAAGAGAATATTACTATAAGAAGTAAGGCTGTTCAGAAAGTGTTCGACTTTCTGGACAGCCCCTTCTCATTTAAGCCTCAACCGACTTTACTTTTCCAGCATACACTTTTTCAACCTCTTTAAAAGTTACAAACTTTTTCTTTTTTGGATCGTACAATTTATAACGTATCGATTGAAGGCTCGTTCTAATTGTAATAGTTGTCGCTTTTTGAAGTGGTGGTACAGAATTATGAGCGGCTTCTAAATAATAATTTGGTACTCTTGGCGCTAAATGATGGACATGATGATATCCAATGTTCCCAGTAATCCATTGAAGTACCTTTGGGAGTTTATAAAATGAACTTCCTTCTACTGCCGCCTTTACATAATTCCATTCCGGGTCATATTCAAAATAAGAATCTTCATACGTATGTTGAATATAGAATAACCAAATCCCAAGAGCTCCTGCAATAAACATCGTGGTACCATGTACTAGCAATACTGCCTGCCAACCAAATGCCATAATCAAAGAGAGAATAATACATAGTACCATTACATTTGAAAAATATGTGTTTAATCGCTCTTTTTCTTTAGCGTCTTTACGATTAAAGCGATTCAACACCAACACTAAATACAAAGGCCCTAATCCGAACATTACAAATGGATTGCGGTATAAACGATAAGCCAGTCGTTTCATTTTCGAAAGAGCCAAATATTCATCTACCGTTAACATATCGATATCACCAATGCCGCGCTTATCTAAATTGCCACTTGTTGCATGGTGAATTAAATGTTCCCTCCTCCATTTTGCATAAGGGAAGGAAGTGAGTATTCCCGTGATGTTACCAACGAGATCATTCGCTTTTTTACTTTTGAAAAATGAGCCATGAGTGCAATCATGAAAAATTATAAACGTGCGCACTACAAATCCAGAAGCAAGCACTCCGCAAAAAGCGCCAATCCATGGATTTGTATTCGCGAAACCATATCCAATTCCCCAAATGATAAGGAGGGGAATTATCGTATTCATTATCTGAATTATACTTATCTTTGTTTCCGATTTTGCAAAAGGAGCAACATCCTTACGAAGCTTTTTCGTCTTTTCAGCATCTGTCAATGACATCTTGTTTTCACCTGTTCCTATAATTTGTTATTATCATCGTACAATTGCATAAGGGTTTCCAGTAGAATCAAATATCATGTTTTTCACATTACAAATGTCATATAGACTTCGATGCAAAAAATGATTCATCCCATCCATATTTGAGATGAATCAAATCTTTATTAGTCATTCATATAATTCCAATTGATAATAGACAATATCCAACCATTTTCCAAATTTATATCCAACATGTTGTAATCTGCCGGCAAAATGAAAACCAAACTGCTCGTGCAACTTGATGCTTGCGATATTGTCAGAATCTATGAGCGCAATTAACGTTCTTACTTCTCTCTTTTTCGCTTCTTCGATTAATTTTTGCAAGAGTTTTTTTCCGATTCCTTTTCCACGATGTTTTGCTGAGACATAAACAGAATGTTCCATGGAATATTTGTACCCTTCGTTAGAAACAAATCGTTTAAATGCGGCAAATCCAACGACTTCCCCATCCTCTTCATATACGAACATCGGATTATTTTCCTTTTCAATTTCTAAAAACCATCTTTGTTTTCCTTCCAACGTTTCCGGCTCTGTGCGATATAGCGCTGTCGTGTTCAAAATGGCATCGTTATAGATTTCAAGTACACTATCGAGATCTTCCATTGTCATTGGACGAATCATACTGCATCTCCTCCTCATGGTTGCTAATTGAAAAATATGAGATGGTGAAAATCTTCACAAAATCCGTCGATATGTTCACAAGTCCTGTTGATAAAAATCAAGCACGTTGATATTTTCACAAAATCCGCCAATATTGTCACAAAATCATCCGATATGTTCACAAATCTTGTTGATAAAAATCGAGCGGGTTGATATGTTCGGGATTTTCATAAATCCATTTGCTAATAAAAATATCCCCTGTTGTTAGGGGATGCTCATTTTAAACATTGAAATATCTAGCGCTTGGGTGTGCAAAGACGATTGCTGAAACGCTTGCCTCCGGTTCCATCATATACCCTTCTGTCAAATGCACTCCAATTTGTTCTGGCTTCAGCAATTTAAACAGCTTTTCTTGGTCCTCTAAATTTGGACATGCCGGGTAACCAAAGGAGAAACGTTGACCTTGGTATTTTGCGGCAAAACGTTCCTTCATCGTAAAGTCTGTCGGATCTGGGAATCCCCAAACGTCGCGGATTTCTTGGTGAAGACGTTCTGCAAATCCTTCTGCAAGCTCGAGTGCTGTTGAAAGGAGGGCATGGCTTTCTAAAAATTTGCCTTCTTCTTTTAGTTGATCTGCTTTCTCTTTCGCTCCGTGTCCTGCCGTCACGACCATTAACGCTACATAATCCATTTCACCGCTATCAACCGGCTTTAAGAAATCAGCTAGACAAAGATATGGTTCCTCTTGTTGGCGTGGGAAATGGAATCGCTCAATTTCCGTTTTACAATCGAGCGGACTGTAAATGACCACATCGTCCCCATCGCTTTGTGCAGGGAAGAATTGATACATTCCTGATGGTTGGAGCAATTCGGAATTTAATATATTGGTTACTAAATCATATAATTCCGTTGCCCGCTCGTCGCGCTCCGCCAACAATTTCTCCACGTTGCCTTTCAAGCCGAGGTGGTGGCCGAGGAGTGTCCGCATATTAATATAAGGCTGTAAATGTTTGACGGAATAATTTTTCATGATGTGCACTTTTAAATCTTTCGGAACAAAAACGGGTGCATCCTCAACAGTTCGTGCTGGTCGTTTCGGAACTTCTTTGACTGGCCGCCTTGCCCGTTTCGCATCTGCTTCTAATCGTCTTTCACGAGACTCCCTAATTTCTTTTAATAATACTTCACGTTCATTCGGATCCATTAAACGATTGGCATGCTCTAATCCTTGCATTGCATCCTTAGCATAAATAACTGGTCCATCATATTCTGCAGCAATTTTTGTTTCAGTAAAACGTTTTGTTAAAGCTGCACCACCTACGAGAATCGGGATATTAATTCCTGCTGCTTTAAAGTCTTGAGCGGTTAATACCATTTGTTGTGCAGACTTCACCAACAATCCTGACAAGCCAACAATATCTGGCTTTTCTTTGCGAATGGCTTCAATTAATTCGGCAGGCGTCACTTTAATACCCAAATCAATCACTTGATACCCATTATTGCTTAATATAATATCCACTAAATTTTTTCCAATATCATGGACGTCACCTTTTACCGTTGCCAAAATCACTTTTCCTTTTCCAGAACTGTCTTCCATTTTCTCCATATACTGTTCAAGGTGAGCAACCGCCGCTTTCATGACTCCGGCACTTTGCAATACTTCCGCAACGATTAATTGGTTATCATTAAATAATCGGCCTACTTCTGCCATTCCGTCCATCAACGGTCCATTTATGATATCTAATGGTGTATCAAAGATTTTTCTTGCTTCTTCTAAATCTTCAATTAAGCCCTCTTTTGTACCTTCGACGATGTAGTATTTAAGCCGTTCTTCCACCGTTTCAGGAAGAGCAATCACTTTTTCTTCTTTCTTTTTATCGCGATAAAATGCCGTAAACTTCGCCAATGTTTCATCGTTTGTATTGAAGATTAAATCATTAGCTAATTGTATTTCTTCTTCCGGTAGAGAGGCATAACGCTCCAATTTTTCTGTATTAACAATGGCATAATCTAAGCCAGCTTGCGTGCAGTGATATAAAAATACTGCATTTAATACTTCCCTGCCAACTGGTGGGAGACCAAAGGAAACGTTACTAATCCCAAGAACCGTTAAAACTCTCGGAAATTTTTCCTTTATGAGTCGAATTCCTTCGATTGTTTCTTCTGCAGCGCCAATGTATTGCTCATCCCCAGTACCTACGGGGAAAACTAATGGGTCAAAAATAATATCTTCCGGCGCAATGCCCCATTTTTCCGTTAAAATTTTATAAGAGCGCTCTGCTATCGCCAATTTTCTCTCGCGAGTGACGGCCATTCCCTCTTCATCAATTGTGCCTACAACAACTGAGGCACCATATCTCTTCACGATTGGCAGCACTTTATCAAAACGTTCTTCTCCATCTTCTAAGTTGATGGAGTTGATGATTGCTTTTCCTTGAGAATATTTCAATGCTTCCTCTATCACTCGCTCGTCAGTTGAGTCTATGACTAAAGGTACTTTCACTTTCTTTACCACTTCTTGCATAAATCGGCGCATATCTTCTAGCTCATCTCGGTCAGGGTTCGCTAAACAGATATCAATCACATGCGCCCCGTTTTTCACTTGGGCTCGAGCAATTTCAGCCGCTTCCTCGTATTTTCCATCAATAATTAACTGCTTAAATTTACGAGATCCAATAACGTTTGTTCTTTCACCAATAAATAACGGACGCATTGAATCATCATAAAGCAGCGGTTCAATACCTGATACTGCATGTCCAAGGGATTTTTCCTTCTTCTTTCGAGGTTTATAGCCTTCTACTGCTTCACGGATTGCCTTTATGTGGGCAGGAGTTGTACCGCAGCATCCACCGACAATGTTTAACCAACCTTTTTCAGCAAATCCTTGCAATTTCTTCGATAAAGATTCGGGCGTTTCATGATAATGTCCCTCTTCATCTGGTAATCCAGCGTTCGGATAACAGCTTATATAGCTTGTAGATAATTCGGAAAGCGAGCGAATATGATCCGTCATAAATTCTGGCCCTGTCGCACAGTTAAGCCCAATTGAAATTGGCTTGATGTGTTCAATAGAAATATAGAAAGCTTCTATAGATTGCCCAGCAAGTGTTGTTCCCATTGGCTCAATCGTCGCAGAAACCATAATCGGAAGCTCTTTTCCAGTTTCTTTAAATGCCCGCTTCAAACCAAGGGTTGCCGCTTTCACGTTTAACATATCTTGGCTTGTCTCAAGTAACAATAAATCTGCGCCGCCTTCAATTAGTGCTTTCGCTTGGATATAGAAGTTTTCAGATAGCTCATCAAATGTAATACCGCCCGTTACAGACAATGTTTTCGTCGTTGGACCTATGGATCCTGCAACGAAGCGAGGCCAGTCGCTTGTTGAATATTTTTCAGCTTCTGCTTTTGCAAGTTCTACAGCCCTCTTATTAATTTCTTCTGCTTTATAACCTAATCCATATTCATTTAATACGAGTGGGGTTCCTCCAAATGTATTTGTAGAAATAATATCTGCTCCAGCTTCTAAGTACGCTCGATGGATTTTAGAAATGACATCAGGTCTAGTTAATACAAGGTGTTCATTACATCCATCAAATTCTTCCCCACCAAAATCTTCCGGTGTTAAATTTTCCTGCTGGAGCATTGTTCCCATTGCACCATCGATAATCAATATTCTTTTTTGCAATTGTTCCTCTATTGGATGGTTAACCATTTGCTTTAACTCCTTTATTTTGCTCGTCAAGTTGTTGAATATATTGCAATAGTTGTAAAGTGATTTCATATCGCATAAACGGCGTAATTAAATAAATGCCGTTGAAGTATTTCGTTGCTGTATCTAACAATTCTTTTGCAATTTCTAGTCCTACTTTTGTTTCTTGTTCTTTATTTCCGCTTACTTGTTGCATTCTTTCTAACACATCATCAGATAATTTAATTCCCGGTACTTCATGATGCAAAAATTCCGCATTTTTAAAGCTAGTAAGCGGCATAATTCCTATATAAATTGGTGTATCTAAATGTTTTGTCGCCTCATGAATTTCCACAATTTTTTCCTTCGAATAGACTGGTTGCGTAATGAAATAATCCGCACCATGTTCAATTTTTTTCTCTAGACGGCTGACAGCACGATCTAACACTCTCACGTTAGGATTGAAAGCCGCTGCTACTGAGAAATTCGCTTTTTTTCTTAGTGCTTTGCCAGAAAAAGAAATCCCTTCATTTAACTGTTTAATTAATGATATCAATTCCATCGATGAAACGTCATAAACACTTGTTGCACCCGGAAAATCCCCTACCTTTGTTGGATCACCAGTTACAGCCAACACATCATGAAGGCCAAGAGCATTGAGCCCCATTAAATGGGATTGCAGCCCAATTAAGTTTCGATCTCGGCAAGTAATATGTGGCATTGTGCGTATGCCATATTGCAGTTTTAAAATGGCCCCCATTGCCAAGTTGCTAACCCTTGGAGATGCTAGTGAATTGTCTGCCATCATGATAAGATCTGCCCCTGCATTGTAAAGAGCTTTTGCTCCTTCAACAAACTGTTCAATTTCAAGATGCTTCGGCGTATCCAATTCTACAATGACAGAACGTGCTCTTTTTGCTTTTTCGTGGAGAGGTTCAAAACTATGCGGTTCAGCCTCGCGAATGATTATTTCCCTCTGAGGTTTTGCCTCTTTCTTTTCAACCGGCTGAAAATGAGCAAGCTTCTTTTTCATCGCTTCAATATGTTTCGGTGTTGTACCGCAACATCCTCCAATGAGCCTTACTCCTTCATTGCATAATTCAACCGCTGCCCTTGCAAAATAATCTACTTCTGATTCGTAAACGACACGCCCCTCTTCAATATCTAATAAAGAAGCGTTCGGATAAACAGATAAATACGCTCGTTCAGGAATTTCTACCTGTTCAAAAGCCTGTATTGTGTGGTATGGACCAAGTCGACAGTTCACCCCTACAATATCTGCACCTAATTTTTCTAACTGCTTTAATGCTTCATTCAATTTCATGCCATTCATTAATACGCCCGGCTCTTGCATTGAAACTTGAGCAATGATGGGCATATCCGTCATGGCTCGTAACATTTTTAACGTCTCGCATAGCTCTTCAACATCATAATAAGTTTCTAACAACAAACCATCTAACTGCCCCGCAATTAGCACTTCTGCTTGTTCACGAACTGCTGCGAGAATTTCATCTAATGTATAATCTACTTTGCGAACACCACGGATACCACCAATCGAACCTAAAATAAACACTTCACTGTTCTTGGCTGCTTGTTTGGCAACACCTATCGCACCTTCGTTAATTTCCACTACTTTTGACTCCAAACCATAACGAGTGAGCTTGATTCGATTAGCGCCATATGTATTCGTTTGAATAACATCTGCGCCAGCTTGTATGTATTCCTTATGAATTTTTTTAATGATTTCCGGTTTTTCAATATTCATTTCTTCGTGACAATTTTCAAGTCCATATGAATATAACAGCGTTCCCATAGCACCATCTGCAACTAACACTTTATGTTTTAACGCATCTAGTAGCCCCATCCGAAATTCCCTCACTTTTCTTTACTTCATAAATTTTCTGTCAATTCATCTAATAGAAAAAGCCTTCTTGCGAAAGAAGGCTTGTCATTTCCTTTAGAAGTCACCTTATCTTTCGGCAATTGCCGCTGGATTTAGCACCTTACTAAACATTTTTAGTGGTTGCTGAAGCTTCACCGGGCCAGTTCCCTCCACTTCTCTTGATAAGTCATATTCGATTTTAAAATATCAATATAATAACTTACATCATAAAATCAATACTTCATTTTGTCAAGTTAATCAGTCGGAATTATTTAAAAAGTTGTTTATAATTTGTTTTGCTGTTTCTTTCCCGTTATCAATGCATGCACCAATTCCTACGCCGAAATAAGAGCAACCAGCAATGTAAATATTCGGATAGAGGTTATCTAATTTTGTAATTATTTCTTGCAAAGCTTCATGATGAGCTAAATCATAAGTTGGCATGGCATCGATCCATTTTGTAATATTCACAATGGTAGGTTGTGCTTCTATATTCAAACTGAGTTGAATATCGTTCAAAGCAACCTTTGTTAACTCTTCATCACTCATTTTCATTAATTCTTGGTAGCGAGGATTACTTTCTTTATAAAACAGTCGAACAAGTAGATTTCCTTCTGTTGAAGTATGCTTCCATTTACGGCTTGTCCAAGTAGAGGCATTACATAATAAGTCGCTGTTGTAGGAAACGATAAATCCAGTGCCATCCTTAGGCAAAATAGAATCTGGTAGATCGAAGCCTACATACATCGTAATGGCTGATGCATTTTTAAATTTGTTGAAATAAGGATTTAATTCATCATTATTTAAAACTTGCTTCACGACTTGGTTGGGCAATGCTAACACAACAACATCCGATTCCAATTTTTCTCCGTTAGCGAAGGAAATTTCATAACGTTGTTCTTTCTTCTCAACAAGAACTGTTTCAGTATCTTTATATATTTCTACATCCACAAGCAGTTCTTCCATTCGATCAATTAGTTGAGATAGTCCATTTTTAAAAGAAAGGAATTTTTTATTCGCTTCCCGTTCAAACTTTTCCCGATTTGCTTGCAAACCTTTCATTATACTTCCATATTCATTTTTGTAATCAACTAAGTATGGAAGCGTAGAGGCAATGGACAATTTATAAATGTCCCCTGAGTAAACACCAGCTAATACAGGAGCTATTTGTTTCTCCACTATTTCTTTTCCTAAAAAGTATTCTAAGAAATCTCCGATGGAACTTTCCTTCGTAAATTTCGTATTCGGTATTTCCTCATCTTTTAACACTCGTTGTTTCCCTTCTTCTGAAATTAATGTGCTCGCCTTTAGGGATTCGAGAGTCATAGGAATGCCAAATACAGAGTCCTTTGGAATCGCATGTAATTCATTATTGGTGTGAATATAAGAAATTCCTGTTTCGTTATATACGACTTCTGATTCAAAATCTAGTTCCTTTACAAGTTCCATTACGCTTGGATATCGTGCTACAATGGAATCCGCTCCCGTTTCCATGATGAATCCTTTTTCACGCTCTGTGTGCATTTTTCCGCCAAGGTACGGATTTTTTTCCACAAGTACTAAACGGGCAGGAATTTCATTTTCCTTTAATTGTTTTTGTAAATAATACATTGTGCAAAGTCCTGTAATTCCTCCACCGATAACCGTTACCGTTTTCATTCGTTACAACTCCTATAAGATCTTTTTACCGTACTTTTAGTATAATCTTTTTTTATAACTCTTTCTGTGTCGGCTTTAGTAAATTTCAACATAGTAAACAACAAATATGCTTTTCGACTGTTCAATTTATTACAAAAGGATTTTTGATAACTCATCCAATTATTAAACAATATAAAACAGCCCTCTCCACTACACTACAAAGGACTGTTTCACTTTATTCATCTAGTTTTTCATAAAATAAATCTGCAAATGTAAGTCGTTTCCGTCTGTTCTTCATAGCATGTAATTTTCTGTCATTCCCATTACATTACGGAATCACGGAATGTAGTAATGCAATACTTTTTAGTGTGCTTATTATTCATTATACTCATTTTGCTTTTGTTGTTTTGCCAGTTCTCGCCAGCGGGCTGCCGCTTTTTTATCTACTTCAACATCAATCCCATTTTTGTAAATGTATGCGATATTTAACTTTGCTTGATAATCTCCTAGCAACGAAGCTCTCTTATAATAATAAAGTGCTTTCTTTCCGTTTCTTTCTACACCGATTCCATTCTCATATAAAAACCCTAAATTATAAATTGAATCAATGTGATGGTATTCCGCTGCTTTTTCAAACCACTCAATAGCAAGAGGGACATTCCTCTCCCTGCCCAATAGCCCCTCAAAATAGATGGAACCCATTCGATATTGGGCATCGAGATCCCCGCCTTCAGCTGCCTTCAAATAATATTGAAATGCTTTTTCGACATCTCTATTTACCCCAATTCCTTGCTCATACATAATTCCTAATGTAAACATTGCTTCTACAACATTCTGTTTTGCAGCCACTTCAAACCATTTTAAAGCTTCCTTATAATTTACATTGCCTACTTCACCGTTTAAATACATATCTGCTAAGTTATTAGCTGCATCAGGATGTCCGTTTTTTGCTGCCTTTTTATATAATGAAAAAGCCATTTCATTATCTTCTTCAACGCCAAGTCCTTCGTAATAGCAATTAGCCAACTGATATTGCGCTTCACTATTTCCCGCTTTACTCGCTTTTTGCAACCAATAAACAGAAAGAGAATATTCCTCCATAATCCTGTATATATCTGCTAATTCAACCATCGCTTCTACGTTCTTTTCATGGGCAAGTTGGTATATATTTTTCGCTTCTAGCATTTGTTCTTCTGTAAGCAAATGACGCAATTGTTGTAAACGCTCTTCAAATCTTTCCTGCATCTCTAATTCCATCACCATCGACACCTTATCTTTATTTAAAATATTCCACTAAATAATTTTTAAATTTCGTTGCAGCAGGAGACATATAACGGCCTTTAACCCATGATACACCGATTTTCCGCTCACAAATGGGCTCTTTAACCGATATTTTTCTTACATTATACTCATTCAATCCTTTAATGTCTGGAATAATCGAAATACCATGGCCAGCACTAACAAATCCTGCTACTGTATGTGGATCTTCTCCTTCAAATGTAATATTCGTTTTAGCAATTCCCACATCTTTTAATAATTGGTCTACAATATGACGTAATGCATTCCCTTTTTTTATAGATACAAAAGGTTCATCTTTTATTTCAGACAAATTGATAAATTCTTTATTTGCAAACCGATGATTTTCTGGAACGATAACAAACAATTCTTCCTTCCATAATTCAATCCATTCAATATCAACTATTTTTGATTCAATACGTTGGGATAAACATAAATCGATATCCCCTTCTTCCAACAATTCTAATAAATTCAATGAAGAAGCTTGAGTTAAAGTAAACTTGATATTCGGATATTTTTCGTGAACATGAGCCATCAATTCAGGCACAATCTCCATCCCTAAAGTGTGGATAAATCCTAATGATACCTCTCCATATCCTGGCATAATCAATCCATTGATTTCCTGTTTCGCTCGATTATATTCTTCTAAAATCGTATTCACTCTTTCCAAAAAAAGTTTTCCATAGCGATTCAATACAATGGAACGGCCTTGCCTATCAAAAAGAGGTACTCCAATTTCTTGTTCGATATTTGAAATCGACTTACTTAATGCCGGCTGAGAAATGTTTAACAATTCTGCAGCGTGAGTCATATGTTCTATTTCAGCAACAACTTTGAAATATTCCAATTGTTGTATTTCCATTTACATACCCCTTTTGTTAATTGATAACCATTTAGAATGGTTTTGATAAAAATAATAAATTGTATTTATGTAAGGCTGTATCTATAATAAGTTTACAAGATTGATTTGCATAACAAAATTCATTTTAAAAAACAAGATATTTTCATTTTTTTTCATTTTATTGTAACATTATTTATAAAAGGAGTACTTCATAATGAAAATCGTTTCGCCAAAACCATTTACTATTGAGACGGGAAAACGCGCTGTCTTATTACTACATGGTTTTACAGGCAACACTAATGATGTGAAGCGTTTAGGTCGTTATTTAGCAGATCGCAATTATACGGTTCATGCTCCTTTATATAAAGGGCATGGAAGTGATCCTTTAACCCTTATCAACACAGACCCGATCGAATGGTGGAATAGCGCTGTTGAAGGTTACGATGAACTTCGCAGAAGAGGGTATAAAGAAATTGCGGTTGCTGGTGTTTCTTTAGGCGGCATTTTCTCACTACGCCTAGGCGAAGAACGACCAATTAAAGCAATCGTAACAATGTCAGCACCAGCGTTATCTAAAAGTGTTGACAGCTTACAACAACGTATTATTAGCTACACTATTAATTACAAAAAATTAACTGGCACATATAATGAAGATGTAGATAAACCAGAAAACTTAGCGAAAACATATCGAATGCCGAAGCTAGAATACTTGCAAGGCATTATTAATGATACAAGCGCGAAATTAAATCAAATAGATAAACCTGTTCATATTTTACGTGGGTTAAATGATGATGAATACTACTGCCAAAGCGCAGATTACATTTATAACTCTGTAAAATCGCGCATTAAATCTGTTAAAAGCTTTATTAATTCAGGTCACATTTTAACTGTAGATAAAGAACGTGACCTTGTATTTGAAGAAGTATATCGCTTCTTTGAAAGTTTAAAATGGGAAGAATAATATTTGAATCTTCTCAACATAATAAATAATGTATCCCCTAGCAAATTCCCCAATTTGCTATAAAATATATGTCCTTGAGACATACATCCCTTTGGCAAGCTACGAAATAGATCCCCGTCTAACTTCGTAGCTTGTTTTTAATTTATATATAGGAGAAGCTTAAATAAGTTAAGCATGTTTTTTACTCAATTACTTTCCCATACACACCGCCTCCGCCAACCTCAATATTTAATTTTCCTCTTCTTGCTAAATCAATTAGATTAGCAATTTTCTTTGGAACCACTTGCTCCAATTGTTCTACCGACACTTCATGTAAAATAGCCATTTCCGTACCGAAAGCTTCAATCAATCGACGAATCGTCTTTGCTCCAACTCCCGGGATAAAATCTAACGGAACTTGATGGATATATGGTGGTCGATGACGAGTAGGGGGTTTATGATCCTTCAATTCGTTTATTCTTTTAGAAACGCCCTTTACCAAATGGCTGCTTCCGCATGCTGAACATGATTCTTCCGATTCAACATGTTCACCACATTCTTGACAAACAGTGGAGTGATACTTTCCTAATAGAGGATTTAATCCATAATTCGCTAAAATCTTTCGGCCGCCTTTTTCTTGTAAAGCGTAAACAAGCTCTTTAAAATTTGCATCCTCCAGTTGAACTTTTTGATATTCTCTTGCCAGTTTCCCTAAAGAATGAGCATCTGAGTTTGTGACGAAAGGATATTTTTCAAGTTCACTAATTCCTTGCACCATATATGTATCAGAGCTCAATCCAAGTTCAATGGCATCAATTCGTTCAGGATCAAACACTTCCGATAAGCTTTTTTCTACTCCCTTTCCATAAAGGCTTTTAAAAGGTGTAAACACATGGGCTGGAATAAATAGCCCCTCTAATTCTTGTACTTTTTGTTGTAAAGTCCTCCCATCACAATAGATGCGTTGTGAACTTAAATGAATATTTTTCAAAAGAGGACGCATCCATTCGGAAAATTTCTTCATGTACTCAAGAGTTGGAAAGAAGGAGAGAACATGAATCGGCCCCTTACAGTGTTCATCAAAAATCTCGATTTCCGAGCCTGGAATGAGTGTCGTCTTATCAAATCGCAATCCCCCTTCCGGAAGAAGCTCAATTCTTTGTTCTTCTACCAGTTGTTCGATTTCCTTTATGACTTCAGGTGAATGGCAATCGATTATCCCAACGATGTCAAGTCCTTTTTGACTTGAGGCGGTTTGTAATATATTTTTTAGCGTTAAATTTTTACTCCCTGTTATTTTTACTGCTCGTCCACTCTCAGTTCTTCCGATATGTATATGTAAATCTACATAGTAATTCTTCATCTTTTCACGTCCTTGTAACTTAAATTTTATTTTAGCATATTTTTTTCGTAAATTTTTCGTATAAAAAAGGACATTACAAAGGAGTTAATCTTTGGAATGTCCCTTTACTCAAAATGTATTTATTAAATTTTTTCTAATGAAGTGTTTCACACATCAATCAAAAAATTAAATAGTGCAACATTATGCTTCTTTTTTCTCTTTTGTTTTTTTCTTTCTTGTGGCAGGTTTCTTTTTCGTTTTATTTAATGATGCTTCTAGAGCACTCATCAAATCGGTCATATCAGGTGGAATGGCTGGATTTTTCTCCGCAGCTGTTACGGTTTCTCCCGCTTTTTTCTGCTCAATCAGTTCGAGAAGTGCTGTACGATACTCATCATGATATTTCTCTGGTTCAAATTTTACCGTCAGTTGATCAATTAACATCAATGCAGTTTCTAATTCTTTTTGTACAACCTTTTCATCACTCGGGATATTCGGAACATCTTTAGCATTTCTAACTTCATCTGGAAAATAAATTGTTTCCATTAACAATGTATCTTCATATACCCGAACAACTGCTAATTGTTCTTTTGAACGTATAGTAATTTTAGCAACTCCGATTTTTCCTGATTCTTTCAACGCTTGACGTAGCAAAGCATATGCTTTCAATCCACCTGTATCAGGTGATAAAAAATAGCTTTTTTCAAAATAAATTGGATCGATTTCTTCTAGCTTGACAAATTCTATAATTTCTACAGCCTTTTCTTCATTTTCTTTCCTCAATTCTTCCAAATCTTCCTCATCCAACACGACAAATTTATTCTTTGCGTATTCATAAGCTTTGACAATCTCTTCACTTTTCACTTCTCTGTCGCAAACGGGACATACCTTTTTATAATTAATGGGACTATGACATTCTTTGTGAAGCTGTCTAAGTTTTACATCTTTATTTTCTGTAGCTGCGTGGAGTTTAACAGGTATATTCACTAACCCAAAACTGATGCTACCTTTCCATATCGTATGCATAGCGTCACCTACTTTTTTCTTATTATGCTTAAATGAAAAATAACTATGTATAACCTTTAACCTCTGTTCAACAATAATGAAAAAAGAGGTTTTCGTCATGAAGCCAATGTTATTAACTTCAGTAGAGGAGTTACCTGTAGGTGACGAGTGGATTTATGAAGTTAAATATGATGGTTATCGAGCGATCTTGGTATGGGAAAATGAAATTCCTACCATTATCAGCAGAAATGGCAACGAATTAACACCACTTTTCCCTGAATTAATTGAATTTTGTAAGCGGTATTTTTCGTTCGTTAAATCTTTTCTTCCACTAACTTTAGATGGGGAAATTGTATACTTAGAAAACAATTTTCGAAGTAATTTTTCTATCGTTCAATCCCGGGGAAAAACAAAAACAAAACAAAAAATTCAACAAGCTAGCCAAAAATTTCCTTGCCGATATATCGCTTTTGATTTACTGCAATTCAAAGGAAAAGAAATGCATTTCTTTCCTCTATCCAAAAGAAAAGAACATTTAAGTCAGCTTTTTTCAAAGGCGAACCTCCCAAAAAATATACAATTTTTCTGCCGTGGACAAATACAATGTATTGAAAGCTTCCAACAGAGGGATGTTCTTTGGAAAATCATTAAAGAGCATAATGGTGAAGGAATGGTTGCAAAACGAAAAACAAGCCTATGGATTAGTGGAAAGCGTTCAACGGACTGGTTAAAAATAAAAAACTGGCGACTTGTATCCGTTGTTGTCCATTCCTTCAACAAAGCAAACGGCTATTTTACAGGTGCAATTTTTAAAGAGCATCAATTAATAGAAGTAACAACTTTTAAACATGGTTTGTCCGATGAAGAATTTAACACATTGGGATCGTTTTTTGAGACGAAAGGAGAAAAAATCTCCAGTTCAATTTGGACTTTACCTCCTTCCATTTGCGTTGACATTGCATGTATCGATTTTGATGGAAAAACATTAAGAGAACCTCGTTTCCATTCTTTTCGTTTCGATTTACTACCAGAAGAATGTAATTGGAAAACATTTTTAAAACAACTTCATCCCATACCCGAACATGTACAAGTTACTCATCCTGAAAAACCAGTCTGGCCGAAACTTAATTTATTGAAAGATGATTATATTCTTTATTTAGACATGATTGCTCCCTATTTGCTTCCCTTTTTACAAAACCGAGCTCTAACGGCGATTCGTTATCCACATGGCGTTCCTGGCGAAAACTTTTATCAAAAAAATGTACCAGACTACGCACCTGATTTCGTTCAAACTATGCGGATCGATTCTATTGATTATATTGTTTGCAACGACATACCCACATTATTATGGCTAGGCAATCAATTAGTATTGGAATTTCATATTCCTTTCCAAACGATTGACACAACCTATCCAACAGAAATCGTGTTTGACTTAGATCCACCTTCCGTCAGCGAATTTCCATATGCCATTGAAGCAGCTCTAAGAATGAAAGCAATTTTTGATCGATTTCAGCTGCAATCATTTGTCAAAACGTCTGGCGGAAAAGGTTTGCAACTCTATATACCGTTGCCAAAAAATCAATTCACCTATGATGAAACCCGCATCTTTACTGAATTCATTTGTAAATTTTTAGTAAATCAGGAGCCGAATATTTTTACATTAGAGCGGTTAAAAAAGAAAAGAGGAAATAAGTTGTATTTAGATTATGTGCAACATGCAGAAGGAAAAACAATTATTGCACCATATTCTCCCCGTGGAAATGAATTAGGCTGTGTCGCAACACCTCTTTACTGGGAAGAGGTGAAAGAAGGATTGCATCCAAATAACTTTACGATTCCAAAAGTGGTTGAACGACTGAATACGTTAGGCAACCCATTTAACAATTATTTTGAGGCTGGAGAAAAACAGAATTTTAAAGAAGTCATTGAAGAATTAAAAAATATATTAAAATAAAAAATCCTCCATCAAAATTGATGGAGGTCCATATTAATGATGATGATGGTGATGATGGTGTTGATTACCTTGAATTTTACATAATACAGAATCTTCATGTACATGATCAGCATCTTCTATTTGTACGGTCATATGTGCAATTCCTAAATGCAGCAGTTCATGCTCAATTTTTCTTAATATCTTCTGAGTTTCTTTTAACGTTAAATGTTCATCTACCACTGCATGACAGGATAGTGCGTTTTGTCCACTTGTAATACTCCATACATGTAAATCATGGATACCGATAATACCAGGCGTATTGCTAAATAATGAAATAATTTCATCTATATTGACGTTGCTTGGTACACCTTCCATTAAAACATGAATGGCATCTTTCGTTACTCGATAGCCGCTATTTAAAATAATTATTGCCACAATAATACTTGCCACTGGATCCATCCATCCCCAGCCAAGGAACATGATGGATAGTGCTGCTACAATTGCTGCAACTGAACCTAACATATCTCCAATAACATGAAGAAAAGCAGCTCTCATATTTAAATTATCGTGAGTATCGCCACCGCGCATTAATATCCAAGCCACAAGCACATTCACTGCCAACCCGACAATTGCAATTCCAAGCATACCAACAGATGCAATTTCCGGAGGGGAAATGAAACGTTCAATTGCTTCAATAACAATAAAAATTGAAATAAGAATTAATGTAACACCATTAAAAACCGCCGCTAATATTTCAAAACGTCGATATCCATAAGTTCTTGAATAATCTGCAATCTTTTCACCAAACTTGAAGGCAAGCACACCAACTCCTAGCGATACTGCGTCACTCAACATATGTCCAGCATCCGAAAGAAGTGCAAGACTGTTTGTTAATAAGCCGCCGATCGCTTCTACAATCATATATGTGGCAATAATGAAAAATGCAATAGTTAATGTTTTTTTGTTAGCACCATGAGTATGATCATGGTGTGCATGATTATGGCCATGCCCCATCAGTAAACCCCCTTTATATTAGTATATATTCATATAAAAATAAATGTTCTTAATGTTTAGAATGCTCTATTGTTTGATGTAACATATGCATCACGTGGTCATCATCGTGAGAATAGTAAAGTGTTGTACCTTCTCTGCGATATTTGACAAGCCTTAAGTTTTTTAAAAATCGTAACTGATGAGAAACGGTAGGTTGACTTAAATTTAATTTTTTTGCAATCTCATTAACCGAATACTCATTGTGTGAAAGTAAATATAAGATTCGTATTCGAGTTGGGTCGCTTAACGCTTTAAACGTTTGAGAAACTAAAAATAATGTTTCATCATCTAAATCATTATGTTCCGAATTTTCTTCTTGATGAATGAATTCGTTTTCCATGTTTAACACACCTCGAATAATTTCTTATATGAACATTTGTTCATATAAATATATTATAAATCATAGATTTCTCTATGGGAAGTAGTGAAAGAATATAATTTACTCTAAATAAATATCGACTAATTAATGTTAAAAAAGAAAGTATTCGTGAAATTTTGACATCTATATAAGTGATTTGTCGTAAATTGTCGGAAAAATCTGTTTTTTGATGTATTCAATTTTTCTTTTATTATATGTACACTAAAAACTATAGTTTCAAAAAAATCCTTTGGAGGTAAATTTATGAATAGGGTACTATTTTTTGCTTTTGTACTATCATTATCATTGATGCTTGCGGCATGTAACAGCAGCGGAAATAATCAAGCCAGCGACAATGATAAATCAGCTGCAACTGATGGTTTAGATACGAACATTGTAACAATCGCAACAGGAGGAGCAAGTGGTCCTTACAATATTATTGGTTCAACACTTGCCGACCAATATACCAAAACATTTGATGTGAACTCCCGCACTCAAACAACAGGTGCTTCTGTTGAAAATATTAATTTATTAGAACAAGGTAAAGCAGAAATTGCATTTGTCATGAGTGATGCTTTATCCCAAGCTATTAATGGTGAAGTAAGTTTCAATGAGCCAGTGAAAAATATATCTCATGTCGCAACTTTATATCCAAATGTTGTACAAATTATTACAAAAAAAGGATCTGGTATTAATACGATTGAAGATTTAAATGGTAAACGCGTTGCTGTAGGTGACCAAAATTCAGGGGTTGAAATCAATGCACGCGTGTTATTAAAGGGACATGGCATTACTTACGATGATTTGAAAGTGGATTATTTGGGTTATTCAGAAGCAGCTGATGGATTAAAAGCTGGTACAATTGATGCCGCCTTCTTAACAAGTGGTCTTCCTAATGCTTCAGTATTAGAATTAGCCGAATCAATCGATTTACAATTAGTTTCAATCAATCCTGACAAAGTGGCAGAAATTGCAAAAGAACATCCGTACTTTGTTGCTTACGACATTCCAGCAGATACTTACGGAAACAAAGAAGCGATTCCTACAGCAGCAGTTCCGAATGCACTAGTAGTTCGTGCAGATATGAGTGAAGATGATGTATATAAATTAACAAAACAATTCTTCGAAAGTTTGCCAACATTACAAAATGCTCACCAAGCAGCAAATGAAATCACATTAGAAGGTGCACAACAAAATATTGTTGCACCGCTTCACCCAGGTGCTAAACGCTTCTATGATGAACAAAGTAAGTAAAACACTTCTCATGGGAGGTACGGGTATTCTCGTCCTCCTTTTCTTATCCCACTTGATCAAGTTTCCTCTCTTAACTTTTGAAATTAAGGAACACCTACTTTGGTCAACCAATAAACATTTCGCAATCAAATGGATTCATTCTGTAGAAAAGGAAGAATGGGTGGAGTTCTATGAAATAAAAGAAGACGCTTTGTTATTAACAAAAACAAAATTTAAAACTTTCGGTGCCGGGGTTCCAAGCACCCCAAAAGAGAGTAAACAAGCAGCATTAATAGATGGATTTGTAGAATTGGAAATTAATCGTTCCTTTCCATCCATTCAACTAGTCGTATCTGAAAATGTGAAGAGTACCTTAATTATCGATGATAAAGAAATTTTATTATATGAACTGGCGGGAGACTACGAACCCGTAACCATTTCCATACAAACAATTTCTCTTTGGGACATGTTATTGAAGGGGGAATGTCTATGACACAAACAATCAAAGAACCAGTCCTTTCAGAAAATATTTCGGACGAAAAAATACAAGAGGTTTTGGAAAAATACGATGCCGATTCGAAAGTGAGAAAATACAATTCAAAAAAATTAATTATTTTTGTTAGTATTCTTTGCATTTTATATTCATTATTTCATTTGTATACAACTTTCAACCCGCTCCCTACACTTCTCATGCGATCCATTCACTTATTATTTGCGATGGGACTTGTTTTCCTCCTTTATCCTACATACGGAAAACAAGGACGAGATAAAATTCCAGTATACGATTGGCTCTTGTTTGGTTTATGTCTTGTTTCTTGCGGCTATCTATTTATGGAATACGAAGAAATTATGACTGCTAGAGGAGGCATTCCAAATACATTCGATATCGCAGTTGCCATTATGACTGTTTTACTGGTACTTGAAACTGCAAGACGTGTAACAGGTTGGATTTTACCTCTGTTAGCACTGGCATTTTTATGTTATCCATTCTTCAGTCATCAAGCTTGGCTGCCTCGTATCATGATGACACGTCCCTTTGATTTAGGAGATATTTTTGGACAATTGTACTTAAAAACGGAAGGATTATTTTCTACTGCAATTGGTGCCTCTGTGCAATATATTTTCCTTTTTATTTTATTTGGTTCGTTTTTAGCCAAATCAGGAATGGGACAGTTTTTCAACGACTTGGCTCTTGCTCTTGCAGGACATAGACAAGGTGGTCCTGCAAAAGTTGCAGTAATTTCGAGCGCCTTTATGGGAAGTATCAATGGTTCTGCGGTTGCCAATGTCGTTGGAACAGGCGCATTTACTATACCATTAATGAAAAAAATCGGTTACGAGAAAAACTTTGCAGGTGCCGTTGAAGCCAGCGCTTCGATTGGTGGGCAAATTTTGCCTCCAGTAATGGGAGCCAGTGCATTTATTATGGCGGAGACCACAGGAATCAGCTATGGCACAATCGCCCTTGCGGCAATTATACCAGCGCTTTTATACTTCTTAGGTGTTATTATGCAAGTTCACTTCCGGGCCGGTCGTTCCAATTTAAAAGGGATTCCAAAACCTGATTTACCACGGGTAAAGGAAGTATTTAAAGAAGGCGGACATTTAATCCTTCCTCTTATCGGGCTTATAGTATTACTCGGTTCAGGTATGCCTGTTGCCCATGCTGCCTTTTGGACAATTATCCTGACAATCGTAGTCTCTTCTCTTCGCAAAAATACACGAATGTCCTTTAAAGACATTTTGCTTGCTCTCGAAGACGGGACACGCCAGTCATTATCGACAGTTATAGCATGTGGTGTAGTTGGAATTATTATTGGGGTAGTCAACTTGACTAGTTTCGGTGCTACGTTAACATCTGCGATTACAACTCTTGGAGGCAATAGTTTATTTTTAACATTATTCTTAACGATGATTGCTTCGATTATCTTGGGAATGGGCTTACCAAGTATTCCTGCTTATATTATTACTGCAACGATGGTTGCACCTGCATTAGCGGATTTTGGAGTACCAGTTTTAGTTGCACATATGTTTGTTTTCTACTTTGGTATTTTCGCAAACATCACACCTCCTGTGGCACTGGCTTCCTTTGCTGGAGCAGGTCTTTCAGGTGGAAGCCCAATGAAGACCGGTTTTATTTCCGTACGTCTAGCACTTGCAGGCTTCATCGTTCCGTATATTTTTGTCTATGCACCAGAGATGTTATTAATCGATCCAACAGGTCTTCCAATGAATGCAACAGAATTTCCATTTGCTTCTCCACTTGATATTATTAAGGTGACGGTTTCTTCCATAATAGGTGTAATAGGCATTGGGGCTGCGATTGAAGGGTACTTTAAAACTAATCTCAACATAGTCCTTCGTCTTGTACTCGCTGTAGGATCATTGTTATTAATTATTCCTGAATTTTACACAGATATAATTGGTATAATCACTGTGTTAGGAATCTTCGCATTTAATACACTTCAAGCAAAAAAACAACTTAAAAATGCATAGAAAAAGGAGGCTGTCAAGAAAGTCGAACACTTTCTGAACAGCCTTACTTCTTATAGTAATATTCTCTTAAAAACTTTGCTCCTCTGGTGGTCACCTCAAACGCGCCTTCTCGCCGCAATTTATCTGCGGCGAAAGCACTAGCGACAGCCGCAAAGGGGGCGTCTTAAAATGACTTTTCAGACGCCCCTCTTTCAACCATTATTAGTTAAAATACAAATTCATATCATTTGCTTTCTGGGCAAGTCGTACTGCAGATGTAACAAATTCAGCATATGTGACAGGTCGTTTTGGTTCAAATAGGTTATTTTCTGCAGGAATTAATCCAAGAGAATTGGCTAACGATACATAGCCAATATAATGACTATTTACTAAATCTACATCTTTCACATTGCTTTTATATATTTCTGAATGCTTCGCAGCTTCTTCTAATCCTAATGCTCTAATGTACCAAACAGCTAATTGTTCTCTCGTAATGTTTGTATCTGGGTTAAAGCCTTTATTTTTCGGATCAAGAATGCCCATAGAAACAGCTTTTTCTACGATATGGAAATACGGATGATCTGGTCCAATATTTTCGTATGTTTGTTTTTTCATTTCTTCGCTATTGTAATAATAGTCTTCATAGAAGTAAGTTAAAGATTTAACTAAACCTTTTAATACTTCTCCTTTCGTAATTGGAGCATCCGCATTAAAGCTATCAATATCCCCTATTTCTAAATAGCCGTTCTCAATAAAGAAATTCAATTCTTTTTCCGCAGTTGGATGAGAAACCTTTTGCTCTTCACTTATATCTGGATTTTGCAAATAGCTCGGAGTTTTCCATTCCCCACTTATCGCATCTAAATAACTATAAATATTTCCATTATAAATTGGCGAGTACACTAAAGCATAATGAGGATTTTCATCTGGTTGTATATAGCTAAGCTCCACATCTGTACTGTTCATTATAATATTTTTTGCTTCTTCTGCTGAAATTGCATTATTTATTGCCGGCCATTCACTGTTTTCATGATATCCGACATGTAAATTAATCAATTCACCAGTATCACTTATAGCTACATGTAATTCATCGCCAATCACTGGAATTCCATTTACTATTCTTGGGAATGTAAAGAAATACAATCCATTATAATGTTCTATCCTTTGCTCGATTGGTTTTGAATAATGGTGAAGTTTTGATGGCGCATATTGTTTTAAATAGCCAATCGCTTTAGAAAGAGCTTGTTCCTCCGTTATTTTTCTTTGATTTTTTGGATTTTCTCCAATCTGAGCTAATACGTCAGATTTAATATCATAGTACTCGATTAAATCTCCAGTCTGTTTATCAAATGTAATGTTTGTCCCATATCCACCACGGTCATATTCATAGCTATATGAAACGTAAATAATTTCATTTCCATAATGGTTCTCTGTCTCTTCCACGCTATCAATCGTTAAACGTACTTTATTAGAATTAATCTTTAAAATTTGTTCTGCTAATTGTTTTGCTTGTTCAACAGTCATCCCTTTATATTTTGGTGAAAGGGGTTGATTCGTTAATTGGTCCACATTTTTGTTTTCTGGTGGATTAGATTGAAATTTATTTCCTACCAACCAATTTCCAGTTAAGGCATGAATTCCCTCTTTAATGGACGGCACATATACTAACTCTGCTTTTTGTTCTCCCGTATAGTAGTTGTAATCTAATTGATATCGTAATTGAACAGATAAATTGTCTTTTATTTTTTTCATTATTTCTTCTTTATTTATTACTTTATTTACATCATCAAATGTTGCTGATAAGAATTCACTGCGATATAAATGAGTTACTTCTCCATTCCCTAAAACTGATATTGAAATTCTTTGATCTGGAATTGTAATACCGTTTTCTGTACGTACAAATGAAAATGAATATTGAACTGGTTCAGTTAATAATTGTTTTGGTCCTGGATAATAATATACATCGTCTTCTTCAGAAAGTTTATATTTTTTGCCTGCTGTAAATTGTTCAATAAATTTTTTTGCAATTTCCTTTGCTTCATCTTTTGATACTTTCGCAGGGAACATAGCATCTTTTGTATCAATTGGATCTAAATATAAAGATTCAATCTCTAAGTTTTCCCCAGCAAAAGTAATATCACCATAAACGTATCGATTGCCGCTTATTTTTTTGTGGAAGCTTAAATTGTAACGAACGGTATTATCATTTGGATAGTGTCCACTTCTTAAATGGAAGTCAGATTCTGATAAAAAATCATATTTATTTGGGAAAACATCTTTAAACTTTTTAATTAATTCGCTTTTTGATACAGTAGTTTCAGTAGATGCAATAAGAATTTCCAATTGTTGAGGTTTTTCATATACGTCCAAAGGCGTTTCAGCTAAAGCTGGTGTTGCAAGTAATCCAACTGACAATGTAGCAGCAGTTGCAATCGTTCCTATTTTTTTAAATTTCACCAATAGTCCTCCTTTTTATTTACTAATTTTAATTTTAAGACATTTCTATATTGGTTTAAATAGGAAATTACCCCTGTATTTAACTCTGAAATTAATACTTCTATAACAAAATTAGCATTTTTTAGTAATTTTAAATTTATCAATTTTACATATTGCTAATAATCCGTACTTTTATGTATTAGAAAAATATATTTGATATGTCATTCTGTGAACAAATTAATGCCCGGCTCGAGCTTACTGATGAAATAGTTTTCTATATCTCGAGACTCGGGCTAGTTTCCTAAATTTTGAGGATTCTTTTTTATAATCATGCAATTTGTGCAATTCACTATTAATGAAATCTCCATCAACCGTTTAATAATTGCATTGCCATTTCATCTTTTAACAATATTAAAATTGTCTTGAATTAACAACCAATTTTGAGGAAAAGCAAAGCTTAACTTCCAATAACTAATCCCCCGTAAATTCAACCTTTTCATTAAATTAAACTTCGCTTGAATCGACCTAGCATCTTCAAACCAAACTTCATGATTTTTACCCTCATCATCTACATAATAAAAATAAGGAGCTTGAGCAATTGGGTCAAATTGAATTTCTGCACTATGTTCACGGGCAAGAGCAATCGCTTGTTGAGGGCTTATAGCTCTTGCATATTGTCCTCCTTCAACATAAGGAAGGGTCCAATCGTAACCATATAAATTTTGTCCCATCATAATTTTGCTTGGCGGCATCTCTGTTAAAGCATAGTTTAACACTTTCTCCACTTCACTAATTGGAGATACTGCCATTGGTGGTCCTCCTGAATAGCCCCATTCATAGGTCATTAATACAACAAAGTCCACTATTTCTCCATGTGCACGATAATCATGAGCTTCATACCATTGACCTGTTTGTTCACGGGATAGTTTTGGAGCTAATACACTGGAAATTAACAATCCTTCCTCATGAAGTCGATCTGCTGCTTTCCTTAAAAAATTATTGTACGCTTCTCTTTGATCTGGAGGTAAAAATTCAAAGTCAAAATGAATGTCAGATACCGTCCCAATACGTTTTGCCTCATCAATAATGTTATCTAGAAGAACATCCTGCACTGCTGAGCTTTGCAATATATCTCTACCAAGTTCCCCACTAAACTGACCATTTTCTAAATTCGTCACGACAAGCATCAAAGAAGCCCCACTATTCTGAGCCACTTCAGGTATTCCCTGTATTGGCATTGGTACGAGACTACCATCTCTTCTTGCTTCATAACTGAATGGCGCTAAGTATGTGAGATAAGTTCCTACTTCACGGGCACTATTCAATAATTGTTCACTAACTGTATCCCCGGATGGTTCAATATAAATATTAACTTCTGCTCTCGTTTTCGCCCTCGGTGGAATATATAATCTTAGTCCTGGCAGCAATGGCTGATTGGGATTTAGTCCGTTAATTTGTGCAAGGGTGAGATAGTTCATTCCAAAACGCTGTGCAATGGTAAATAACGTATCCCCCGGCTGAACCCAGTAAAAACTTCCAACAATCGGAATCACAATTGCTTGCCCCACCACTAATTCATTTGGTAATTCAATTTGATTCGTTTGAATGATTGTTTGTGGATTGACATTGTAGCTTTGAGCAATCCCCCAAATCGTATCTCCCGGCCGAACAACGTGTATTTGAATGGTGCATCCTCCTTTTTGCACTTATGACAATCAATAGATTTTATGATGTGTTTTGAAAGAAAATAACAATTGTAATTGATAAACATTCTAAGGAGTTTATATGGAGGATTGAATGTGAATAGAGCAGTTCTTGTGAGAAGATTCCCTTGAATCGTGCGGATAACGCCTGAACTTGTGTAGATAATTCCTCTACTTGTGCAGTTAATTCTTCTACTTGTGCAGTTAATTCTTCAGCTTGTGCAGATAGATCTCCAGCTTGTGCAGATAATTCTTCTACTCGTGAGGATAACTCCCCAGCTTGTGTAGATAATTCCTCTACTCGTGCGGATAAATCTCCAGCTTGTGCAGTTAATTCTTCTACTCGTGCAGATAGATCTCCAGCTTGTGTAGATAATTTCTCTACTCGTGCGGATAAATCTTCAGCTTGTGTAGATAATTCTTCTACTCGTGAGGATAACTCCCCAGCTTGTGTAGATAATTTCTCTACTCGTGCGGATAAATCTCTAGCTTTTGTAGATAATCTCTCAACTTATGTAGATAGCCCCCCCTTCCAGTTATTCTTCTCCATCAAACAATTAAGGCTATCTAGAAATTTCTAGATAGCCTCCAAAAATTTACTTTTCCTTTCATTTATCGAATACAAATTCATTACTAATGTAACAGATTATGTTCATACAAGTAATCGTACGAAATATCAACAAATAAATATTCATTATCAGCTAATGCCATGGAGAACGTACGAGTTAATTCGCCGGTTTTGATGTCACTATATATATTTGAAAGTTCACCTTTCACATCATCTTTTAATTTGATGATATTTAAGAGAAAGTAAGGTCGCCAACTCCAATTTTTACCGATAGCTTCTTTTTCCACTATCCAATTTCCATTTCTACGCACGATATTTGGGGATATTTGAAATCCTTCTTCATTGCAAATATAAAATCGGAAAGCATATTTTGTTAATTTGTTTGCTAATGCTAAGAGTGACTCCTCATCATGACTTTGTAGTTTTGATTGATCAACAATTGTAGCAATATCCTTTTTCAATTTTTTCATTTCTTCATATTTTATTTCTAACTGCTTTCTTTCGGTTGCAATAAATTGTTTACAATCATTGCGGAATCGCTCTTTTAATGAGTCTTTCGGATTTAAATGTGTAGAAGGTTTCTGTAAATATTCTCCTTTAAAATATCGAGCACCATGCTTCCAAGCGTGATGTAATTGATAATCGGTTTTTATATCATTAAACATTAAAGCGGCACCCATTTTGATTGCCAAACTTTGAATCGTTGTAAACACATGACTTTGGGATCCCCAAGCATTGTAATTCAATTGATTAATGTTGATTTTTAATACAGTTGGCTCCAACATTAGTATTTGATCCAACTTGCTTTCTTTACCAATTTCGTCTAAAGCGATTTTGACACCAAACGTTTTCATATACCGAATTGGATGCTGTAATTCATCAGCTTCCCCTTCATATTTATGCGCTGGAATTACTAGAAATATTTTGGATAATAACGATTCACCAATTGTTTGTTTTATTGCTTGAAAATAAGCATCTCCAACATCTGTCATAAACAAATTTGGATTACATGGTAAATAAACATAGAAATCATTTAACGAATCCTTTACTTCTGTAACAGCTTTTTTTATGAGAGTAAGTTCTGCTTCTTTCCGCAAATCTTCGGGAATCGTTGAATCATAAGTTAAATTAACAATATCGATCGTTTTATCATTTATTAAAAGCTTTCCAGAAACTTCATAAGCAACAATCGAATGCGAATCCGCACTAAAAATTGGCTCATAAAACACTTCTATTTCATTTATTCTATCTAAAATATCTAGTACTTCCATAAGAAACCTCCACACACAAATTATGTTCAAACTTGCTATGCTAACTGTATTATACATGAAATAATGCATTAAAAAGCAACTTAAATAGAACATTCATTTCTAATATTCATATAACTGAAAAAAGAGCTACTTCCCCTTTCCCTAATTCTAAACATTCCTCAAATTTTATTTAATATCATTTCAAATCAGACCATTAATTATTATAAAATAATTTTATAATAAAATAAATCATATAATTCTTATAAATTTTATAAAGAATATTGGAAAATAAAATCACCATTTTTCAATATTGAAAATGGTGGTTTTTGTTCGTTTCATTTTTATTTAATTTGAGGCTGTGTTACACGTTTTAAGAAGAATGATAAAAGTAGTGGAATAAGAGTAAAGCAAGTTGCTACAAAGAATGCTAATTCAATTCCTTCTAAAAGGGCCTGTTGGGTAATGCTTGCCATTACTTCCTCCGAAAATGTACCAGCTTGCATCGCTTCCGCTGCCATTTTTTCTCCAACGGATGTAGCCTTTGTGTTCATCACCGCAATCAAGACTGCTGTGCCAATAGAACCAGCAATTTGTTGAATGGTGTTATTTGCTGCAGTACCATGTGGATTCAATCGAGGTGCTAGAGAATTTAATCCATTTGTCATGACAGGCATCATCACTAAAGATATCCCGATTGTTCGAACAGTATATACGGAAATGATATAAATAATTGAAGTGTCAATTTCTAAATGAGACAGTAGATATGTTGTAACCGTCATAATACTCATACCAATTATCGCCAATACGCGTGGTCCAAACTTGTCAAACAAGCGACCAGTAATAGGTGACATTGCAGCCATAACAAGCGCTCCCGGTAACATCATTAACCCTGACTCCATCGGTTCGATATGCCGCACACTTTGTAAATAAGCTGGAGTTAAAATCATTCCCCCTGTTAACCCCATTCCAAGCACGGAACTAAAAATTGCGGAAAGGGTATAGGAAGGAGCCTTAAAGATTTCCATACTTAAAAACGGAGATTCAAGTTTTAATTGTCTCAATACAAATAAAACGATGCCAATTATACCAATGATGATGGTTGTAATAATTACAGGGTCGGACCATCCTTTATTACCAGCTGTACTAAATCCGTATAAAAGAGAACCGAACCCAATTGTACTTAACACAATTGAAAAATAATCCAATGATTTTTTTTTCGTAGGTATGACATTCTCTAATTTCCATAAACCTAATAAAACACTAATAACTGCAAAAGGCAAAATCATCGTAAATAGAATTCGCCAATTATAATGTTCTACAATATAGCCCGATAATGTTGGACCGATTGCTGGTGCAGCCATCATAATAAGCCCGAAGAAGCCCATTGCTGTCCCACGTTTTTCAATTGGGAAACTAACTAACATCACATTCATTAAGAGCGGAGCCATAACGGATGAACCTGCAGCTTGAACCATTCTTCCGGCAAGCAATGTTCCAAAGTTAGGAGAGAAGGCTGCAAGTAGCGTACCTAAAGTAAAAATACTAGTAGCCACTACAAATAAAGGTTTTGTGTTAAATCTCGTGATGAAAAAAGCAGAGGCAGGGATTAATACACCGCTAACTAACATATAGCCGTTAGAAAGCCACTGTACAGTTGCATAACTAATTTTAAAATCTTGCATGATGGTAGGTAATGCAACATTCATTAAGGTATTATTTAAAAACGAAATAAAGGCTCCTATAAACAATACAGCGATCATTAAATAAGGAGGCCTTTGTACTGACAGTTCTTTAGTCATATCTATTCACACTCTCTGTAACAATTTTTAAGCGAAATCTATTCTATACCTACAGTTCAAATTTATCAAGAAAAAAATATTACCTTTTTATTTTACTTTAAATTTAGTAATTTTGAATTTATACTAGCAGTTCAATATTGTTATAGTGAAGATGTAAGCGAAAAGAAAAAGGTTCTTTCCATTGCTTCGGAAAGAACCCTTTTCTATTCAACACTGCCAAAAGGATGGCGTCTTTATTTATAACGTTATTACATCATGCCCATATCTGGCATTCCTGGATTTTGAGCTGGTGGCTCTGGGATATCAGCTACCACTGCTTCAGTTGTTAAGAATAATGCAGCTACACTAGCAGCATTTTGTAATGCTGAACGAGTTACTTTAGCTGGGTCAACAATACCTGCATCAATCATGTTTACCCATTCACCAGTTGCAGCATTGAAACCAACGCCAACTTCTTCACGTTTTAAGCGATCAACAATGATTGATCCTTCTAAACCAGCATTTTCTGCGATTTGACGAACTGGTTCTTCTAGAGCACGTAACACAATTTTCACACCAGTTGCTACATCGCCATCTACTTCATCTAATACTTTTTCTACTGCTTTATAAACATTTACTAATGCAGTACCACCACCTGCAACGATTCCTTCTTCAACCGCTGCACGAGTAGCGTTTAATGCGTCTTCGATGCGAAGTTTACGCTCTTTTAATTCTGTTTCAGTAGCAGCACCTACTTTAATTACTGCTACACCGCCAGCTAATTTTGCTAAGCGTTCTTGTAATTTTTCTTTATCAAATTCTGAAGTTGTTTCTTCAATTTGAGCACGGATTTGATTTACACGTGATTCAATAGCAGCTTGATCTCCAGCACCTTCAACGATAGTAGTGTTTTCTTTATTTACAACTACTTTACCAGCGCGTCCTAAAGATGTGATATCAGCTGTTTTTAAGTCTAAGCCAAGGTCAGAAGTGATAACTTGTCCACCTGTTAAAATGGCAATATCTTCAAGCATTGCTTTACGGCGGTCACCGAATCCAGGTGCTTTTACAGCAACTACTTGGAATGTACCGCGTAATTTGTTCAATACTAATGTTGCAAGAGCTTCACCTTCGATATCTTCAGCGATAATTAATAATGGTTTGCCTTGTTGTACTACTTGCTCTAATAATGGAAGAATATCTTGAATGCTAGAGATTTTCTTATCAGTAATTAAAATGTAAGGATTTTCAAGCACTGCTTCCATTTTATCAGTATCTGTTACCATGTAGTGAGATACGTAACCGCGGTCAAATTGCATACCTTCTACTACATCTAATTCAGTATTGAAACCTTTTGATTCTTCGATTGTGATTACACCGTCAGTTCCAACACGTTCCATCGCTTCAGAGATGAATTTACCTACTTCTTCATCGGCTGCAGAGATAGAAGCAACTTGTGCGATTTCTTCTTTATTTTGAACTTGACGAGAAATGTTTTTCAATTCTTCAATTGCAGCGGCTACTGCTTTATCAATACCTTTGCGAATTCCTACAGGGTTTGCACCGCTTGTTACGTTTTTCAAACCTTCACGAATCATTGCTTGTGCTAAAACTGTTGCAGTTGTTGTACCGTCACCTGCTACTTCGTTTGTTTTAGAAGCAACTTCTGCAACTAATTTTGCACCCATGTTTTCATAAGGATTTTCAAGTTCGATTTCTTTCGCAATTGTTACACCGTCATTAGTAATTAAAGGTGAACCAAATTTCTTTTCAAGTACAACGTTACGACCTTTAGGACCTAATGTTACTTTTACAGCGTTTGCTAATTTATCTACACCTTGTAACATTAACGAACGAGCTTCTTCTGCAAATTTAATATCTTTTGCCATTTTGCCTTACCTCCATTTATTTTTATCTATCGGTAATCAAAATCGGTATAAATACGCCTGACATTTCATACAATGAAAGAAGCGCAATTTTGCTTTCTATATGATTATAAAACAGCTAAAATATCGCTTTCTCTTAAAATTAAATATTCTTTACCTTCATATTTCACTTCTGTTCCGGCATATTTAGAGAAGATAATCACATCGCCTTCTTTTACTTCAGGCTCAACGCGAGTGCCGTTGTCTAATACACGACCAGAACCTACAGCAACCACTTTTCCTTCTTGTGGTTTTTCTTTTGCTGAATCAGGTAGTACAAGTCCAGAAGCAGTTTTTTCTTCTACCTCAACTAATTCGATAATCACGCGATCTCCTAATGGTCTTAGCAAGTGAAACAACCTCCTAAATCATATTTTAACTACCATTATTAGCACTCCACACAACCGAGTGCTAACACAATTATATAATAATGAATCGTTCCTATTTTTGCAAGTGAGAAGTATAAAAAATTTCTTTTCTTTCTATCTTCCTCTACAATAGAATATGGTTAGTAAAAAGAAGCAATCACACTTGTCAGTTTATGCCTCCAATTACATTTTAAACATTTTTTCGGGAAAGAGGGAATCATACGATTGGCCAGTTCAAAAAATTTGCAAACTCAAAAAACAGCATTTTATGTATTAATCACTTACATCGCTTTTCAACTTTCTTCCTTTTTACTTTGGATACCTCCCCTAAAAAACTTCTTTTTAAGTTTCATTGATTTGGAAGGAAGTTCAGCGAATATTGCCTTGGCCGGATGGTGGTCTTCCATCACGGCGGGGATTGCATTCATCATCTCCATTCTTCTTATTTCAAGGAATAAAAACTTTTGGAATTGCTTAAAGGGAGAAAAAAAGCCGTTGCCCGTGGCCATTGTTTGGGGAATTGTCGGGTTTTTCATGATTTATCTTGGCCAAGTGATCGGCGTACAAATTGAATCATCATTAGGCATCAATCCCGGCTCCGAAAACACGGAAGCCATTATCAAAGTGACAAAAATCGCACCTGTGATGATTTTTGCTTCCGTATTTTTTGGGCCTGTCCTGGAAGAACTTGTGTTTCGCCGGGTAATTTTCGGTTCCATCATGCAAGCACAAAACAACTTTTGGGTGGCCGCATTTGTCAGTGCCATCTTCTTTGCCATCATCCATTTGGATTTCAGTCACATTATCCTTTATACAATTACCGGCTTTATCCTATCTTACTTGTATTATAAGACAAAGCGTTTAATTACTCCGATTATTGCCCATATGCTGTTGAATGGTTTCGTTACTTACTTGCAATTGAACATTGATAAAATCCAACAATTTTTCAATCATTGATTTTTGCAGGAATTTAAAGATGAAAAAAAAAGCCTATTTTCAATGAATTCACATCATTGAAAATAGGCTTTAATTTTGTTCTTTCATTTGTTCGATTTGGCGGCGTTGTTCCGCCAGTGCCGCTTCCACCTGTTGTTTCTGTTCCGCTTCCTTTTCTTCCTTCAACCGCTGTTCTTCCGATTTTTCAAATTTCCTGTATCCGATTTTTGCAATCACAATGCTGAATTCATATAGAATGAACAACGGAATCGACAGGATGATATACGAAACCAAATCAGGCGGCGCAATCAGTACGGCAATCACAAAGAGCACGAAATAAGAATACTTTCTGAATTTGACCATCCACTTCGGATTCAATACACCGAGCCGTGATAAAAACAGGGTGATGACCGGGAGTTGAAACAAAAGCCCAAAAGGAATCACCAATTTGAAGAGAAAGGAAAAGTATTCGTTTATCCCAATCACTTGTTGAATTCCTAACCGCTCGGACAAATTCATCATGAAATTCATGACATTCGGAAAAAGGATAAAATAACCGAACAATACGCCCGCCAAAAACAGGATGAAAGCGTAAGGGATATATTTTAATGTCGCCTTCCGTTCCGCTTCATACAATCCCGGTGCAACAAACGCCCAAAGTTGATATAAAATCACCGGCGATGTCAAAATCAATGCAACAAAAAATGCCACTTCCAAATAAACGGTGAGCGGATCGGTCACTTTAAAAGCATTTAACGTGAGTTCATTTGATTGATCCAACTGTTCATTATTCTGCTTAAAGTGTTCGATAAATGGCTCTGCATCATACTGAATGTATTTGATAATTGGCTCCGCCAAGTAGAATCCAGCAAATAATGCAATAACGAAAAAAACCGCACATATGATTAAGCGCTTTCTTAATTCCTCTATATGTTCTATAACCGGAAGTTCTTTTGGATCCATTTGCTAGACATCCTCAAAATTACTTATTCTGTTCTCTTTCTTTCGTTTCAACTGTTTCAATGGATTTTTGCTGCTGATCTATTTCAATAATATTCTTTTTTTCTGTACTTTCGTTATCATCTAATAACCCTTGCGTACCTTTTTTGAACTCGCGCAATGTCGTTCCCATTGCTCGTCCAAATTCAGGCAATTTTTTCGGTCCAAAAATGATTAAAGCCACAATCCCTATAACGACAAGAGCTGCTGGTGAAATTGCACTTAAGTGCACAACCATTGATGCCACCTCCTCTAAATATGTAATTATTTTACCCCAATTCGACACATTTTGCATTACATATTAAATGAATGTTTGTGAAAACTTTTCATCAATCACTATTGCGAATTAAATAGATTAAAGCCTCCAATTCCACAGCCAAATCGATATTCATCACTTTCATCGTATCCGGAACGTTCAGCCGGACCGGTGTAAAATTCAATATCCCTTTTGCATTGATGGCTGCCAGGCGATCCGCAATGGCTTGGGCTGAACGCGAAGAAACCGTCAAGATGGCAAGCTCCGCATTATATTTTTGATACATTTCCTCTAATCGATCCGGATGATAAACCGGGATTCCATTTACTTCATGCCCTTCCATTGGCGCCTTTGTATCGAACGCAACAACGATTCTCGTATTATGATTTTTTTGGAAATTATATTTCAAAAGGGCATTTCCTAAATTCCCCACGCCAATAAGAGCGACATTCGCGCCTTCATCTTGATCTAGAATTTGTCTAAAAAATTCCAACAAATACAAAACATCATATCCATATCCTTTTTTACCTAAGGCGCCAAAATAAGAAAAATCTCTTCGAATTGTAGCGGAGTCAATCTTCATTGCCTCACTTAATTCTTGAGATGAAACTCTCTGTTTTCCATCATTTGCAAAGTTCTGTAAAAACCGATAATAAAGAGGAAGTCTTTTTGTTGTCGCCTGTGGAATTTTTATATCTCTTTTCACAATAATCCCCCTGTTAACTTCAACTCGAAATTGATTTTATATTACTAAACATAGCTAAATAAGTAAAGCGTTCACATTGCTTGAATTCCTGTCTTCTATTACACTAATAGTAGTGAACAGAGGTGTAAACATGATCATACTTCAAGTAAATCAATTAACAAAATCATTCTTATCTGATGAAATATTAAAGGATGTAAAATTAGAAGTTCAACACCGTGACCGTGTCGCATTAGTAGGTCGCAACGGTGCGGGTAAATCTACGTTATTAAAAATCATTGCTGGACAATTGTCTTACGATTCTGGCGAAATCATTATTCCTAAAGATATAACAATTGGGTATTTAGAACAACATGCTGGTCTTGAATCCAAACGTACAATTTGGGAAGAAATGATGACGGTGTTTGAACCGTTAAAAAAACAAGAAATGCGACTTCGCGAATTAGAACAACAAATGGCTGACCCATCCGTGTATGAGAGTCCAACTAATTACTCTCGTATTATGGCAGAATATGATCAACTACAACATTCTTTTAAAGAAGCAGGTGGCTATCAATATGAAGCAGATACACGTTCCGTACTCCATGGTATGAAATTCTTCCCCGACATGTATGATAAACCTGTTTCTTCCTTATCGGGTGGTCAACGAACACGACTTGCCCTTGCAAAATTGCTACTAAGTAAACCGGATTTACTGATTTTAGACGAGCCTACGAACCATTTAGATATCGAAACATTAAGTTGGCTTGAAAATTATTTAAAAGCTTATACAGGTGCCATTTTAATCGTTTCTCACGATCGTTATTTTCTCGATCAAATCGTCAATATCGTTTATGAAGTATCAAGAACTCGCGTAACAAAGTATATAGGAAATTATAGCGATTATTTGGACCAAAAAGCAAAACAATATGAACGCGATTTAAAAATGTATGAGCAACAGCAAGATGAAAAAGCGAAACTTGAAGCCTTTATTCAAAAAAATATCGCACGTGCTTCTACAGCAAAACTTGCAAAAAGCCGAAGAAAAATGTTGGAACGTATCCAATGGATGGATGCCCCAATTGGTGATGAAAAATCAGCAAAATTTGGATTTGATATCGAAAGACAAAGCGGCAATGATGTACTATCAATCGATGATTTATCAATTGGATATGAGCAAAATCAAATGATTTCTGAAAATATCTATTTGCGCATCTTCCGACAAGATCGAGTTGCGATAGTAGGACCGAACGGAGTCGGAAAATCCACTCTATTAAAAACCATTGTCAAAGATTTATCTCCACTGTCTGGAAGCATTCGTTATGGAACGAACGTTAAAATTGGCTATTACGATCAAGAACAAGCAAAACTCGATAGTAATAAAACCGTTTTAAATGAACTTTGGGATGAATGGCCGTTAATGAATGAAAAAGAAATTCGTTCCGTTTTAGGTCAATTTTTATTTAGTGGCGATGATGTACTAAAACTTGTTAATACATTATCCGGTGGGGAAAAAGCACGCCTTGCCTTAGCAAAACTCATGTTGCAAAAAGCAAATTTCCTTGTATTAGATGAACCAACAAACCATCTTGATTTAGACAGTAAAGAAGTATTAGAAAATGCGTTGATGGACTATCCCGGAACGATACTATTCGTTTCCCATGACCGTTATTTCATGAATAAAATTGCTACAAAAGTCGTTGAACTATCCGCCACAGGCACATTTGAGTATTTAGGTGATTATGATTATTATGTAGAGAAAAAACAAGAATTAATGGAATTAGCTGAACTGAATGAAACAAAGCATGAAGCAAAACAGGAAGAAATCAAAATCCAGCATCCATCTTCAGTAAACAAAGAAGTCAAAAAACGAGAGCGTCAAATTCGAAGAAAAATTGAAGAGCTTGAAAAAGAAATGTCCAATTATGAAGAGGAAATTAACAATATCGAACTGAAGCTTTGTGAACCAGAGATTTTTAGTGATTACGAAAAGGCATTAGAGCTCCAAAATAAACTGGATTCGTTAAAGCAATCTCACAGCGAGCTCGAAACTCAATGGCTTGAACTACAAGAAGAATTGGAAAACCTGAAAATTTAAGCTACCTGAATAATATTCAGGTAGCTTTTCATTTATATATGGAAAACATGAATCTTGTTTTCGAATATTACATATATCTTGGTCAATAGACAAATTTCGATAAATTTTCCCCACAGTTTTATTCACAATAAAAACTCAGTGATACCAACATATCAACAGCCTTTTCCACATTATCCACATCACCAGAAAAAAAATCCACACTTCGTTCTGGAAAAATACACACAATATATTGATTTTTCACAGCTTTATCACAGGTTATCCACAAGTTATACACAGATTGTGCATAAGTACGAATGTTCGTCTTGACAAAAAAAGAAAACTATTCACAAACTTGCGAATAAGTTTTAAGAAAAATATTATTTTAATTCTGTGTATAATTTTGTGTATAAATAAAAAGGATATGACTTCATGTCATACCCCATCTTTTTCTGAAGAAAATATTATACTTTTATCGAAGTTTGTCGTCTGTATTACTCCAACTTTTCAATTCTTTCCCTGGCAAACCATTCATCGATAAATCGGATCTTACTCCCGCTTCAAACATGTAAGCCGCACAGGCGCCAATCATTGCTGCATTATCTGTGCATAAAGAAAGTGGTGGAGCCGTAAATGGTATCCCTTCCTGTTCAAGCGCTTTACTTAAACTTTCTCGCAATCCACGATTTGCAGAAACACCACCAGCTACTATTACTTGTTTAACCCCTAATTCCTTAGCTGCTTTTATCGTTTTAGTTGTCAATACTTCTACAACACTGTCTTGGAAGCCTTTTGCGACTTCTTCAGGCACAATTGATTGTCCTCTTTGCTCCAAATTATGTTTATAATTAATAACAGCTGATTTTAATCCACTAAAACTAAAATCATACGTATCTTCTAACCACGCTCGTGGAAAATCTACACCTTTTTTAGCTTCATGAGCCATTCGATCAATATGCGGACCACCGGGATAAGGTAAATTTAACACCCGCGCTACTTTATCATAAGCTTCCCCGGCCGCATCATCGCGAGTTTCTCCAATGACTTCAAAAGATCCATGTTCTTTCATATAGATTAATTCCGTATGCCCTCCAGATACAACAAGTGCTAATAAAGGAAATTTCATTGGTTCAACAAGCGCACTTGCATATATGTGACCGGCAATATGGTGCACCCCAATAATCGGTAATCCGTGAGCAAAGGCAAAGGCTTTTGCTGCATTAATGCCGATAAGCAATGCACCAACTAGTCCTGGGCCTTCCGTCACTGCCACTGCGTCTAAATCTGATGGTACAATGCTTGCCTTTTCCAATGCTTCTTCAATTACAACCGTTATTTGTTCAACATGGTGGCGAGACGCAATTTCTGGTACGACCCCCCCAAATCTTTTTTGACTATCGATTTGTGAAGCTACTACGTTTGAAAGAATTTCATTTCCATTTCTAATTACGCTAGCAGCTGTCTCATCACAGCTTGTTTCAATTGCTAAAATTAAGTTTTCCATTATAAATTCACCCACATTACTAGAGCATCTTCCTGGTTATCTGTATAATATCCTTTCCGAATTCCGCCATCTTGGAATCCGAGCTTTCGGTATAAATTTTGTGCCACTATGTTTGATACACGTACTTCTAAACTCATCGTTTCCGCATTGTGTTCTTTCGCTACTCTCATTGCCTCTCGCATAAGCCCTTCACCAATGCCTTGTCCTCTTGATTTTTCAGTAACCGCCACATTAGTAATTTGAGCAGAATCAACGACAATCCAGATACCGCAATATCCAACAATTGTTCCATGGTCATCTTCTGCTACAATGTAATGAGCAAAGGGATTTTCTCTCATTTCGTAATGAAAAGAATCCTCGGTCCAAGGAGTTGGAAACGATTCAACCTCTATCGCATGCACTGCCTCCACATCTTGTGCCGTCATTTTTCGATAGTGAATCATCCTTTTTGCTCCTTTTGATGTGCTTTTAACCAATTTGCCTCTGCTTCAGCTAAACGATGATATTTTGGCACAAAGGAATGAACCATTTCTAATGTTGGCAATGGTTCTTTTTCAGCTAATTCGATTAATTTTGAAGCTCTCGGTAAGTTAAGTGAAGGCGGTGCAAATTTAGCCTGTTCACCTAAAACGGATTGAATCTCTTCCTTAAATTTTTTCACATCTGAACCAACAAACATAATTGTTTCTTGATACTCTTTTAACTGTTGCAACAGTTCTTCCAAAGATCCATGATGTTCTGGAATAATCGTTTTCAATTCTTTCCCTTTATATACTGCAGCGTATACATTCTTTCTTCTAGCATCAAACATCGTGCAAATAATGCCATCAAACAATTCAACATTACTTGCAAGCACTTTTAGACTTGATATGCCAACTAATGGTTTCTTTAAAGTCCAAGATAACGTTTTTGCAATCGTTACCCCGATTCTTAGCCCAGTATACGAACCAGGACCTTCGGAAACCGCTACGGCATCAATATCAACAGGTTTTAAGTTAGTTTTTCGAAATACCTCTTCTATTGTTGGCATACAAGTAACAGAATGTGTTGATTTTGTATTTTGTACTATTTCTGAAAGCACTTCTCCGTCTCTTACGATAGCGACGGAAAGTGGAGCGTTTGATGTTTCAATTCCTAACCAAATCATGTAAATAACTCCTCACATAATCGTTCATACCGTTTTCCTATTGGTCTAAATATAAATTTTCTTTTATTTTCATCAATTCGTTGAATTTCAATATCTAATCTTTCATCCGGTAGATTTTCCTCAATTAAATGTGCCCATTCAATTACCGTTACCGCATCACCATAAAATATTTCATCCCATCCTAAATCTTCATCACTATTTTCTAAACGATACACATCTAAGTGATTAAGCGGCAACTTCCCTTCATATTGTTTCATGATTGTAAAAGTAGGGCTATTCACTGTTCGGGAAATACCAAGTCCTTTCGCTAAAGCTTGAATAAATGTTGTTTTCCCGGCACCTAAATCCCCTTCAAATGTTAGATTATCTCCCGGCTCAAGTAAATTCGCTAAACGAATTCCAAGTTGATTTGTTTCTTCTAAAGAATGCACTTCCTTTTCGTACATCGTCTTCACGTATCCTCTCACCCTAACATTAACAATAGTTTATCTAAAAGAATTCATTAATTCAAAATGTATCATTTATAAATCCAAAAAAAAAAACATCTCTCTATATAGTAACTCATTCATTTCTTATCTAGAAATAAATTGTTTTCATTTTATAGAGAGATGCGTTTCCCTATCCACTTATTGAAGAAAATAATGAAAGATAAAATGAATAAGACTTGCAATTAATATAAAAATTATCACCATTATATTTCTTCTTAACCGTCTCATTTTTCCACCTCAAAAAGGGATATTACTAATATATTTATTCTTTACTTGCTTTTATGACATGGTGGATTCGGTGATGTTATGTGCAGAAGAACTCATTAAAGGGGTCCAATCAAAAGTCTTTTATGGCCAATTAACTTACCAACCAAAAGCGTGCTATGCTTGTGGCCATGTCTTCGATGATCAAATCATTAAACACGGTTTAAACGTCTCTCATTAAAATGCCTAGTGTTTCAGGTTTTCATACCTACTTAAAATTGCGTAAACAGCGTTATTTCTGTAAACATTGTCATGCCACGTTTACTTGAAAAACGAGCGTCGTGGCTAAAAACTGTTGTATTTCCAACAATACTAAAGTATCGATTACTTTAAACGCCAAAGATAAAATATCCGAAAAAGATATTGCCATCAAACACAATGTATCTCATGCCACTGTCAGTCGAGTCATCGACAGCTTTTATAGCTACTATCAACCAAATGTTCACTACCTTCCACAGCATTTGTGTTTTGATGAGTTTAAATCAGTGAAATCCGCAGCTGGAGCGATGTCCTTTATTTTCTGCGACTCTGAAAGGTGGATATCGTGGAGGACCGAAGATTACATGTCCTCAAAGAGTATTTCTTACGGTATTCCAAGAAGGCGAGAGATGCGGTAAAAACGATTGTCATCGATATGTACAGCCCTTATATTTCCTTAATCCAAGAAGTTTTCCCTAAAGCAGAAATCATACTCGACAAATTCCATATCCTCCAACTATTTAGCAGAGCTTTAAACAAAACGCGCATCAACGGCATGAATCGGGATAAAAAGAATTACAATAAATTGAAAAAAATACTGGAAGCTCCTTTGAGTTATATCAATACGTGCAACATTGCATCAAAATCAAAGACTTTGAGCTCCTAAAGAAAACATTAGAGAATAAACAAAATATCGTTTCCCGCTATATGAAACCCGCCATCAAGACAATCAACAAATCCATCAATGACGTCGAGAATACGTTGAAATACGATTAATAACAACGGCATTTTAGAGGGAATTCATAACAAAATCAAGGTGATGAAACGCATTTCTTTCGGTTATCGATCCTTCTATCACTTTAGAAACCGAATATTCATTACCCAAAACTTAGCGAAAATAAAAACCGCTTAGGGGAATCTCGAATTTCCCCTAAGCCATCCGATTACATATTACCAAATAATATCACTAAAATTTATTCACCAACACCATTTGACAAAGAACCAAAAATTTTTATTTATATACTACATCAATGTACGTATCTAATACTTTTACTTTTGTAGAATAACGAGTACCAAAGCTAGGTTGAGTAGTTTTAATTCTTTCAATTTTCAAATCTGCAAAGCCACCTAATCTGCTGTATCTAGAAGGATCAGCAGGAATTACAGATGTAACACCAGTTGTTCTAGTATATGATGCTGTTACATCTCCCCATTCTGTTTTAACTGTTGCAGAAAACGTTTCTGTTTCTCCACTATTTACATGGTGCTCAGATGCCTTTCTCCAACTAGGAGTATGTTTAGAATATCCCATAAAGTGGAACCATTTATATTCTGTACCTACTACAGTCTCGCCATACCAATTAATACCGATACCTGATTGTGATTCTTTTGAAGTCGTCAAATAAATTTCCATGTCTTCTAGATTGTCAAAAAGAATAATTGAGCCATCATCATTAGTAACTTGTAAATTTTCATAGTCAACCGCAGGTTCAAACTCAACTTTACTATCAGCAATTGCTGTATCTTTCAAATCTTTTGTTAAAACTGATGCTGATACCTCTTGATTAATACCAAATGACAAAAACAAGAAAGAACTTAGAAGAAATAATAAGACTTTGAACTTCATTAAACCACTCCTTTTTTATTGATTATCCATATTACAACATATATTTTTTACAGTTAAAGTATAATATGGTATAATTAAGTATATTTTTATAAAAGGAGGAATTCCTATTAAAAAAGTTATTAATATACCTGAAGCTATTCTATTAGTAAGTTCATTTTTCATGTTCATGTACATTTCAGAAAATATGGTATTTATACCTGAATTTAAATACTTTTTCGAAAGAGGTTCGTTATGGTATATATTACCATCTATTCTACTTATGCTAGCAATACACTCTTTTATTACTAGAAATAAAAATGAATAGAATATTAAAATTAATATAAAGACATTTAAATAAAAAAACTCGTTATTGGAGAGTAATTAGTTTTCCAAATAACGAGTTTTCTCGGCTCTATAATATTTGGTGTTGGTGGATACAACCAGCACCAATTTTTTTGAACAAAAAAATGAGACAGTGACAAAACTCTGGTAAAATGTAATCGACCAAAACCACATTTACAAGGAGTGATGTCACATGTCTCATCATTATTCTATACGTAATTTATTAAATATTAAAGATAAAAATATCACATTTGATGAAAATTTTTGTGCAGAAGAACTCATTAATGGGGTCCAATCAAAAGTCTTTTATGGCCAATTAACTTACCAACCAAAAGCGTGCTATGCTTGTGGCCATGTCTTCGATGATCAAATCATTAAACACGGTTTAAACGTCTCTCATTAAAATGCCTAGTGTTTCAGGTTTTCATACCTACTTAAAATTGCGTAAACAGCGTTATTTCTGTAAACATTGTCATGCCACGTTTACTTGAAAAACGAGCGTCGTGGCTAAAAACTGTTGTATTTCCAACAATACTAAAGTATCGATTACTTTAAACGCCAAAGATAAAATATCCGAAAAAGATATTGCCATCAAACACAATGTATCTCATGCCACTGTCAGTCGAGTCATCGACAGCTTTTATAGCTACTATCAACCAAATGTTCACTACCTTCCACAGCATTTGTGTTTTGATGAGTTTAAATCAGTGAAATCCGCAGCTGGAGCGATGTCCTTTATTTTCTGCGACTCTGAAAGGTGGATATCGTGGAGGACCGAAGATTACATGTCCTCAAAGAGTATTTCTTACGGTATTCCAAGAAGGCGAGAGATGCGGTAAAAACGATTGTCATCGATATGTACAGCCCTTATATTTCCTTAATCCAAGAAGTTTTCCCTAAAGCAGAAATCATACTCGACAAATTCCATATCCTCCAACTATTTAGCAGAGCTTTAAACAAAACGCGCATCAACGTCATGAATCGGGATAAAAAGAATTACAATAAATTGAAAAAAATACTGGAGGCTCCTTTGAGTTATATCAATACGTGCAACATTGCATCAAAATCAAAGACTTTGAGCTCCTAAAGAAAACATTAGAGAATAAACAAAATATCGTTTCCCGCTATATGAAACCCGCCATCAAGACAATCAACAAATCCATCAATGACGTCGAGAATACGTTGAAATACGATTAATAACAACGGCATTTTAGAGGGAATTCATAACAAAATCAAGGTGATGAAACGCATTTCTTTCGGTTATCGATCCTTCTATCACTTTAGAAACCGAATATTCATTACCCAAAACTTAGCGAAAATAAAAACCGCTTAGGGGAATCTCGAATTTCCCCTAAGCCATCCGATTATATATCTTATATATCACCAAATAATGTCACTAAAATTTATTCACCAACACCATTTGACAAAGAACCAATTTTTGCAAAGCGCTCGTCTATCTCTCACAAGGGGACCCCTTAACTACCATCGGCGCTAACTCCGAAGCACGTTGACCGGCGAATTTCTGCGTCACCTTCGGCAGTCCGGTGCTCACGTACACAGTACGCTCCGCTCCGGGCTGCCTCGCTTCCTTGAACTTCTTGGTCTCCGTGCTTCTCGTCTTCTCCAAATAATTGTTTTGCTTTCGTTTTAAATGCCACTCCTCTATCGCACCGATCGGACTTTCAGTCCTTGGTAGTAAGGGGCATAAAAAAAAGCCACTACCGACCTTACGTCAGTAATAGCTTTTTGAGCCTAGCAACGTCCTACTCTCACAAGGGGAAGCCCCTTACTACCATCGGCGCTAACTCCGAAGCACGTTGACCGGCGAATTTCTGCGTCACCTTCGGCAGTCCGGTGCTCACGTACACAGTACGCTCCGCTCCGGGCTGCCTCGCTTCCTTGAACTTCTTGGTCTCCGTGCTTCTCGTCTTCTCCAAATAATTGTTTTGCTTTCGTTTTAAATGCCACTCCTCTATCGCGCCGATCGGACTTTCAGTCCTTGGTAGTAAGGGGCATAAAAAAAGCCACTACCGACCTTACGTCAGTAATAGCTTTTTGAGCCTAGCAACGTCCTACTCTCACAAGGGGACCCCTTAACTACCATCGGCGCTAACTCCGAAGCACGTTGACCGGCGAATTTCTGCGTCACCTTCGGCAGTCCGGTGCTCACGTACACAGTACGCTCCGCTCCGGGCTGCCTCGCTTCCTTGAACTTCTTGGTCTCCGTGCTTCTCGTCTTCTCCAAATAATTGTTTTGCTTTCGTTTTAAATGCCACTCCTCTATCGCGCCGATCGGACTTTCAGTCCTTGGTAGTAAGGGGCATAAAAAAAGCCACTACCGACCTTACGTCAGTAATAGCTTTTTGAGCCTAGCAACGTCCTACTCTCACAAGGGGAAGCCCCTTACTACCATCGGCGCTAAAGAGCTTAACTTCCGTGTTCGGTATGGGAACGGGTGTGACCTCTTTGCCATCGTCACTAGACTCATTTGATTATGTATGTAATTTCAGAGAGGTTATTCTCTCAAAACTGGATAACGACATTGAAATGATTGGTTAAGTCCTCGATCGATTAGTATCCGTCAGCTCCACACGTCACCGTGCTTCCACCTCGGACCTATCTACCTCATCGTCTTTGAGGGATCTTACTTGCTTATGCAATGGGAAATCTCATCTTGAGGGGGGCTTCATGCTTAGATGCTTTCAGCACTTATCCCGTCCACACATAGCTACCCAGCGGTGCCTTTGGCAAGACAACTGGTACACCAGCGGTGTGTCCATCCCGGTCCTCTCGTACTAAGGACAGCTCCTCTCAAATTTCCTACGCCCACGACGGATAGGGACCGAACTGTCTCACGACGTTCTGAACCCAGCTCGCGTACCGCTTTAATGGGCGAACAGCCCAACCCTTGGGACCGACTACAGCCCCAGGATGCGATGAGCCGACATCGAGGTGCCAAACCTCCCCGTCGATGTGGACTCTTGGGGGAGATAAGCCTGTTATCCCCGGGGTAGCTTTTATCCGTTGAGCGATGGCCCTTCCATGCGGAACCACCGGATCACTAAGCCCGTCTTTCGACCCTGCTCGACTTGTAGGTCTCGCAGTCAAGCTCCCTTATGCCTTTACACTCTGCGAATGATTTCCAACCATTCTGAGGGAACCTTTGGGCGCCTCCGTTACCTTTTAGGAGGCGACCGCCCCAGTCAAACTGTCCACCTGACACTGTCTCCCAAGCCGATCAGGCTTGCGGGTTAGAATTTCAGTACAACCAGGGTAGTATCCCAAGGGCGCCTCCAGGGAAGCTGGCGCTCCCCCTTCTACGGCTCCTACCTATCCTGTACAAGTTGCACCGAAATTCAATATCAGGTTACAGTAAAGCTCCACGGGGTCTTTCCGTCCTGTCGCGGGTAACCTGCATCTTCACAGGTACTATAATTTCACCGAGTCTCTCGTTGAGACAGTGCCCAGATCGTTACGCCTTTCGTGCGGGTCGGAACTTACCCGACAAGGAATTTCGCTACCTTAGGACCGTTATAGTTACGGCCGCCGTTTACTGGGGCTTCAATTCGGAGCTTCGCTTGCGCTAACTCCTCCTCTTAACCTTCCAGCACCGGGCAGGCGTCAGCCCCTATACTTCACCTTACGGTTTTGCAGAGACCTGTGTTTTTGCTAAACAGTCGCCTGGGCCTATTCACTGCGGCTCATCAGGGCTTGCACCCCAATGAGCACCCCTTCTCCCGAAGTTACGGGGTCATTTTGCCGAGTTCCTTAACGAGAGTTCTCTCGCTCACCTTAGGATTCTCTCCTCGACTACCTGTGTCGGTTTGCGGTACGGGCACCTCCCGCCTCGCTAGAGGCTTTTCTTGGCAGTGTGAAATCAGGAACTTCGCGCATAACGCGCTCCCCATCACAGCTCGGCGTATTAGGAAGCGGATTTGCCTACTTCCACGCCTTGCTGCTTGGACACGCTCGACCAACGGCGTGCATTCCCTATCCTCCTGCGTCCCCCCATCACTCAAACGGCGGGGAGGTGGTACAGGAATATCAACCTGTTGTCCATCGTCTACGCCTTTCGGCCTCGACTTAGGTCCCGACTAACCCTGAGCGGACGAGCCTTCCTCAGGAAACCTTAGTCATTCGGTGGATGGGATTCTCACCCATCTTTCGCTACTCATACCGGCATTCTCACTTCTAAGCGCTCCACCAGTCCTTCCGGTCTGACTTCGACGCACTTAGAACGCTCTCCTACCACTCGTGCAACGCACGAATCCACAGCTTCGGTGAATCGTTTAGCCCCGATACATTTTCGGCGCAGCGTCACTCGACCAGTGAGCTATTACGCACTCTTTAAATGATGGCTGCTTCTAAGCCAACATCCTGGTTGTCTAAGCAACGCCACATCCTTTTCCACTTAACGATTACTTTGGGACCTTAGCTGGTGGTCTGGGCTGTTTCCCTTTTGACCACGGATCTTATCACTCGTAGTCTGACTCCCGTGTATAAATAGCTGGCATTCGGAGTTTATCTGAATTCGGTAACCCGAGGTGGGCCCCTAGTCCAAACAGTGCTCTACCTCCAGTATTCTTCACACGAGGCTAGCCCTAAAGCTATTTCGGAGAGAACCAGCTATCTCCAAGTTCGATTGGAATTTCTCCGCTACCCACACCTCATCCCCGCACTTTTCAACGTGCGTGGGTTCGGGCCTCCAGTGAGTGTTACCTCACCTTCACCCTGGACATGGGTAGATCACCTGGTTTCGGGTCTACGACCACGTACTCATAACGCCCTATTCAGACTCGCTTTCGCTGCGGCTCCGCATTTTCTGCTTAACCTTGCACGTAATCGTAACTCGCCGGTTCATTCTACAAAAGGCACGCCATCACCCGTTAACGGGCTCTGACTACTTGTAGGCACACGGTTTCAGGTTCTCTTTCACTCCCCTCCCGGGGTGCTTTTCACCTTTCCCTCACGGTACTGGTTCACTATCGGTCACTAGGGAGTATTTAGCCTTGGGAGATGGTCCTCCCGGATTCCGACGGAATTTCACGTGTTCCGCCGTACTCAGGATCCACTCAGGAGAGGATGGATTTTCGACTACAGGGCTTTTACCTTCTCTGGCCGTCCTTTCCAGAACGGTTCATCTAACCCATCCTTTTGTAACTCCGTATAGAGTGTCCTACAACCCCAAGAGGCAAGCCTCTTGGTTTGGGCTGTTCCCGTTTCGCTCGCCGCTACTCAGGGAATCGATTTTTCTTTCTTCTCCTCCAGGTACTTAGATGTTTCAGTTCCCTGGGTGTGCCTTCTTAACGCTATGGATTCACGTTAAGATACTGTTCCATTACGAACAGTGGGTTCCCCCATTCGGAAATCTCCGGATCAAAGCTTACTTACAGCTCCCCGAAGCATATCGGTGTTAGTCCCGTCCTTCATCGGCTCCTAGTGCCAAGGCATCCACCGTGCGCCCTTAACAACTTAACCTTTAAGGCTTTCGATACGCTGCGCAATACTTCGTCAATTTCGCTCGTTCGAATCCTCATGTACGCATATAGTACACTCCGGTTCTCACTCGCTCATTTCCTTGTCTTGCTTGCGTCTCGCAACCCTTACGGCTTTAATCCACGTCGCATTTACGTCGTGTTAGCCTAGTTGTTTGCGCTTTACAGTAAATTGCTTGCTTTCAATGTCGTTTATCCAGTTTTCAAAGAACAACACTATAACTTTGAAGGTCATAAACCTTCAAAACTGAACACAAAACGCTAATGCTTCCGTAAATATCCTTAGAAAGGAGGTGATCCAGCCGCACCTTCCGATACGGCTACCTTGTTACGACTTCACCCCAATCATCTGTCCCACCTTCGGCGGCTGGCTCCCGAAAGGGTTACCTCACCGACTTCGGGTGTTACAGACTCTCGTGGTGTGACGGGCGGTGTGTACAAGGCCCGGGAACGTATTCACCGCGGCATGCTGATCCGCGATTACTAGCGATTCCGGCTTCATGCAGGCGAGTTGCAGCCTGCAATCCGAACTGAGAACGGTTTTTTCGGATTGGCTCCGTCTCGCGACTTCGCGACCGTTTGTACCGTCCATTGTAGCACGTGTGTAGCCCAGGTCATAAGGGGCATGATGATTTGACGTCATCCCCACCTTCCTCCGTATTTGTACGGCAGTCTCCTTAGAGTGCCCAACTGAATGATGGCAACTAAGGACAAGGGTTGCGCTCGTTGCGGGACTTAACCCAACATCTCACGACACGAGCTGACGACAACCATGCACCACCTGTCACCGCTGTCCCCGAAGGGAAGGCTATGTCTCCATAGCGGTCAGCGGGATGTCAAGACCTGGTAAGGTTCTTCGCGTTGCTTCGAATTAAACCACATGCTCCACCGCTTGTGCGGGCCCCCGTCAATTCCTTTGAGTTTCAGTCTTGCGACCGTACTCCCCAGGCGGAGTGCTTAATGCGTTAGCTGCAGCACTAAGGGGTGGAAACCCCCTAACACTTAGCACTCATCGTTTACGGCGTGGACTACCAGGGTATCTAATCCTGTTTGCTCCCCACGCTTTCGCGCCTCAGCGTCAGTTACAGGCCAGGAAGCCGCCTTCGCCACTGGTGTTCCTCCATATCTCTACGCATTTCACCGCTACACATGGAATTCCGCTTCCCTCTCCTGCACTCAAGTCTCCCAGTTTCCAATGACCCTCCCCGGTTAAGCCGGGGGCTTTCACATCAGACTTAAGAAACCGCCTGCGCGCGCTTTACGCCCAATAATTCCGGACAACGCTTGCCACCTACGTATTACCGCGGCTGCTGGCACGTAGTTAGCCGTGGCTTTCTAGTAAGGTACCGTCAAGGTGCAGCCAGTTACTACTGCACTTGTTCTTCCCTTACAACAGAGCTTTACGATCCGAAGACCTTCTTCGCTCACGCGGCGTTGCTCCATCAGGCTTTCGCCCATTGTGGAAGATTCCCTACTGCTGCCTCCCGTAGGAGTCTGGGCCGTGTCTCAGTCCCAGTGTGGCCGATCACCCTCTCAGGTCGGCTACGCATCGTCGCCTTGGTAGGCCGTTACCCCACCAACAAGCTAATGCGCCGCGGGCCCATCCTATAGTGATAGCAGAACCATCTTTCAACATCAAAGCATGCACTCTGATGTGTTATCCGGTATTAGCACGCGTTTCCGCGAGTTATCCCAGTCTATAGGGCAGGTTACCCACGTGTTACTCACCCGTCCGCCGCTAACCTCATGAAAGCTAGGCTTTCAATTGGTTCGCTCGACTTGCATGTATTAGGCACGCCGCCAGCGTTCGTCCTGAGCCAGGATCAAACTCTCCATAAAAGAAAATTTGATTTGCTCAAAAATTGAATGTCCGAATCTAGTTTGTTAACGAGGGTTAACAACTAGATAATTTATTACATTAACGTTTTGTTGTTCAGTTTTCAAGGTTCATTCTTATTTAATACATAAAATTGGAGCGGGTGATGGGAATCGAACCCACGACATCAGCTTGGAAGGCTGAGGTTTTACCATTAAACTACACCCGCGTTATTATTAAAAGTTGTTATAGATCTCGCATTAGCACTTGGTGCGGCCGAGAGGACTTGAACCTCCACGGGGTTGCCCCCACTAGGCCCTCAACCTAGCGCGTCTGCCATTCCGCCACGACCGCATTTATCGGTGGCTTTATTAATTATACACTTTCGATTTGATTTGTCAAGCGTTTGTAATAAAAGAAGTGAGCCATGAAGGACTCGAACCTTCGACCCTCTGATTAAAAGTCAGATGCTCTACCACTGAGCTAATGGCTCATAAGGGAATGGCTGGGGTACCAGGATTCGAACCTGGGCATGACGGAATCAAAATCCGTTGCCTTACCACTTGGCTATACCCCAATAATGGCGGTCCCGACCGGGATCGAACCGGCGATCTCCTGCGTGACAGGCAGGCATGTTAACCGCTACACCACGGGACCTAATTATAATGACCCCTACGGGATTCGAACCCGTGTTACCGCCGTGAAAGGGCGGTGTCTTAACCACTTGACCAAGGGGCCATGGCTCCGAAGGTAGGATTCGAACCTACGACCAATCGGTTAACAGCCGATTGCTCTACCACTGAGCTACTTCGGAATAATTATTTTGTCGAATCATCCTACCGACTTTTATTATTATAAAGACGGTCAGTCGAAAAGTCAACACTTTTTTCATTTTTTTATTTTCATGAATATGTGTAACTTTCGAGGATTCAACGGTCTAACTAAGTAATTTAGCGACTTTAATAATCTAACATAAATTATTAATAATGTAAAGCTATTTTTTCATAGGTACATTAATTTTTTCTAAAAAGCCGTAACATTTACCACAACGATATTTGCTAACATCTATTCTTCGCTTTCTAGGATATTGTTGTTTACAAGATAAGCATTCATATAAATGAATCATCTTATTATATTTTCTAATGTTTTCTTCGATTCTAGAACAATATCTAGGTGCTCCAACTTTAGTTAATAAATCTCGAAAATCTTTATCGCGATGCTTATATCCTTTCCCTTGAATATGTAAATGATAATGGCAAAGTTCGTGAAGTATAATCCCCCGTAATTCATCAATCCCAAAAAGCTCATATGACTTTTTATTGATTTCAATATTGTGACTTTTAAGCAAGTATCGTCCTCCTGTTGTTCTTAACCTAGGATTAAAATAAGCTTTATGTATAAACTTTCGACCGAAATACTCTAAAGACAATCGTTCCACTAGTTGTTGTAACTCTTGATCAGTCATTTTCCCACCGCTCTTCATTACAATATTTTATCCCTTTTCAACACAAGTTTATCATAAAAATAAAAGAGGTGCCTGGTTGTTTAGACACCCTTAGCACTTCTAATATAATAGAACTGATAATTTATCATTTAAAACATGACAACTATTATTAAGTTTTCACTTTTCCATTTCGTTAGCAACATTTTCTTTTTCCGGTGGAATCATCGTTAAAGAAATTCTACCTTTTTCAATTTCTACTTTTTCCACCCAAACCGTTACAATATCACCTAATGAAACGACATCAAGCGGATGTTTCACTCTTCCTTTTTTCAATTTTGAAATGTGCACAAGTCCATCTTGTTTAACCCCGATATCAACAAAAGCTCCAAAGTCTACAACATTTCGAACAGTACCTTGTAAATCCATTCCCACTTGTAAATCTTCCATTTTTAAAACATCGGTTTTTAACAAGGGTTGCGGGAACTCATCGCGAGGATCTCTCATTGGCTTCATTAAACTATCTACAATATCTTTAATTGTGATTTCACCAACACTTAATTTCTCGCTTAGCTCTACCATGTTCACTTCGCTTAGCGTCTTTTCACATTTTTCAGTACCAATATCTTGTTGAGTTAGTCCACACATTTCAAGTATTCTTTCCGCTATTGAATAGCTTTCTGGGTGAATACCCGTTGCATCGAATGGATTTTCTGCATCTGGTATCCGCAGGAATCCGATTGCTTGTTCATAAGTTTTGGCGCCTAGTCGAGGAACTTTTTTCAATTGAGTGCGTGATGTAAACTTTCCATTTTCACTTCTCATTTTTACAATATTTTCCGCTACAGTTTTAGAAAGGCCTGAAACATATTGCAATAACGAACTTGAAGCAGTATTTACATCAACCCCTACTTGGTTCACGGCCGTCTCTACAATAAACGTTAACGATTCTGCTAATTTCTTTTGGGATACATCATGTTGGTATTGACCAACACCTACTGCTTTAGGATCAATTTTTACGAGTTCTGATAATGGATCTTGTAGGCGTCTTGCGATTGAAACAGCACTTCGTTGTTCTACTTGTAAGTCAGGAAATTCTTCCCTAGCAATTTCAGAAGCAGAATATACGGATGCTCCTGCTTCATTAACGATGACATAAGATACTTTTCGTTCCACTTCTTTTAGAACATCCGCAATAAATTGTTCAGTTTCTCTAGATGCCGTACCATTACCAATTGCAATAATATCAATTGGATATTTATTCAATAACGCTTTGATTATCTTTTTCGATTCTTCTGTTTTCGAAAGTGGCGGATGTGGGTAAATGGCTGAAACTTCTAACATTTTTCCGGTTTCGTCAACAACCGCTAATTTGCAACCCGTTCGATATGCAGGGTCTATTCCAAGAACCATAATGCCGCGCATTGGCGGTTGTAAAAGTAAGCTTCTTAAATTTTCTGAGAAAATATGAATTGCTTGAATTTCTGCCTTTTCAGTTAATTCGTTTCGAATTTCTCTTTCAATTGAAGGTTGAATCAGACGTTTGTAACTATCTTCAATTGCTTCTTTCACCGGTGTTATTGAAGGTGAGTTCGATTTGAACGGAATCCATTCTTTTTCCATGATGAAAAGAGCCTTCTCTAATGGGACATGGATGGATACTTTTAGCACTTCTTCTTTTTCGCCCCGGTTGATGGCTAGTGTTCGGTGAGGAACAATAGATTTTACAGGTTCTTCGTATTCATAATACATTTCAAATACTTTCTTTTCATCTTTATTCTCATCTTTTACCGAAGTAGTAATGAGCCCTTCTCTCCACGTTAGTTTTCTTAATAAATCACGAATTTTTGCATCATCAGAAAAACGTTCAGCTAAAATATCTTTAGCACCATTTATCGCATCTTCTACCGTGAATACTTCTTTCTCTTCATTAATGAATGGGCTGGCTAACTTCTCTACTGGATCGTTTCCAAATTTCATTAATTCTTCAGCTAACGGTTCTAAACCTCGCTCTTTGGCAACAGTAGCTTTTGTTCGACGTTTCTGTTTATATGGGCGGTATAAATCTTCCACTCGTTGCAAAATCGTTGCTGCTCGAATTTCAGCGGCTAATTCTTCTGTTAATTTTCCTTGCTCATCGATTAGCCGGATAACCTCTTCTTTTCTTTGCTCTAGTTGTTGTATATAATGATAGCGTTCTTCAATCAATTTAATTTTCACTTCATCAAGGGAGCCAGTTGCTTCTTTACGATAACGTGCGATGAATGGCACTGTATTCCCGTCTTCTAATAATTTAATGACCGCTTCCACTTGAGATGGTTTAACTTCTGAGTCGTTTGCAATCAATTGAAACATTTGCTTTTCGTCCATTTTTCCACTGCCTTTCTACCTTAGAACCTTTCCAATTCAATCGCCTAAAAATTATTAGACAGAGTTATTTTATCATTATGCTTATTTAAATGACCAATTGATGTATTTGTAATAGTAAGTAATAAACTTATATAAAAATAGCCCACTCCAGTGAGCAGGCTTGTCCACATTTTCTGTTCTATTAAATTGAAACATTGCTATTAGTCGTAATAGCGCTCTTCAGTTTTTCAAGGGCTTTTCTCTGTATACGAGAAACATGCATTTGAGAAATCCCTAGCATTTCACCAGCTTCTTTTTGACTTAATTGATCTAAAAAGGTAAGCTGAAGAATTTGCTTTTCCCGTTCTGATAAGATATCTATTACTTCAGAAAATACAATTCTTTTATTTGTAAGCTCGAATCGATCATCCTCTTTTCCTAGCATATCTAATAATGTAACGGTACTTCCATCTGTATCTGATTCAATAGAATGATCAATCGATAATGCTTGATAATTTTTCCCGATTTCCATTGCTTCCAATACTTCTTCCACTTCAACACCTAAGTAATTCGCGATTTCTGGAATAGTAGGGGAGTGCTGTAATTTCACTGTTAACATTTCCACGGCTGATTTTATCTTCGGTCCTAACTCTTTTATACGGCGTGGAACATGAACATCCCAAGTTTTATCACGCAAAAAACGTTTAATTTCACCAATAATTGTCGGAATAGCAAAAACTTCAAAATTCTTGCCAAGAGAGGGATCATAACGTTTTATTGCACCTAACAATCCCAACATCCCAACTTGAAACACATCATCATAAAGCGATTTTCCATAGGAATATTTTTTTGCAATGGATTCAACTAAATTCTCATAATGAAGCACAATACTTGTCAGAAGTTCTTCATCTCCTGTTTGTTGATATTGGAGAATGAAAGAAACAACTTCTTCTTCGAGCCTAAGTGATTGGGATTTTGTGGACATTTTCTTTCACCTGCTCTCTTGCGACATATTTCGTCATGAAAACAGTAACTCCACCTTCATTGTTCACTCTCACCTCGTCCATTAAAGTTTCCATTAAATAAAGACCTAGTCCGCCTTCTCGTAAACTTCTAATATTTTCGTCTTCTCGATATGGTCCAATTTTTGACTTAATCTCTTCGAAATTAAATCCATTTCCATAATCTGAAACCATAATTTCCATTTTATTATTGTACAGTGCACAGCCGATGACGATTTCTCCTTCATCCATACCATAATAGGCGTGTTGCACTACATTTGTAACCGCTTCACTGACTGCAATTTTCATATCTTCAATTTCATCATAAAAAAAGCCTACTCGAGTTGCTAAACCAGATATCGAAAGCCTAATAACACTTACATATTGTGGCTTTGCAGGAATTCGTATTTCTACATAATCAAATGCACTCATTAGCTGGTTCCACCTTTTTATCAGTTTCAATATCCATTAATTCACTCAGCCCAGTGATTTCAAACAATCTAGCTAAGCGACTAGATAGGCGTACTAACTTTAATTCGGCATTTTCTTTTAATACTTTTTTATAAAATGCAACAAAAACTCCCAATCCCGTACTATCCATATAGGTAACTTTTGATAGGTCTAATTCAATAATCGAACTTTTATTGATTGTGATTACCTCTAGTTCCTCCCTTAACATTGGAGCAGTGTAAGTGTCGATTTCTCCTTCTATTACCCCATATATACGATTCCCTTCTTCCCGAAATTGTACATTGACATTCATCCAGGACACCTCCAAATTGACTAAAGTACCTTTCCCCCAAAATACAATGATTAAACCTAAAATTATATTACTTTCTAATATTTTTTAATTGTAACAATAGTAAAATCATCTTCCAATAGAAAATCTTGCAATTTATTTAAGTATTCAAAAATCTTCTCACACATTTCTTGCGCACTTAAATGATTTAACGATTTCGCTAATTCCTTAATATATGTTCGTGAGTCAAAGTTGTCCATTTTTCTAAATTCAGTTACACCATCAGTAATCATAATAATAAAATCATTTTCTGATAGATGAATGTCAGTTTGAGAGTACTTCATCTCAGGCAATACTCCTAATAATAATCCATTAGAATCTAAATCTGTAAATGTTTGTTGTTTGGAGTTATAGTAGAGTGCAGGTTCATGCCCCGCGGAACCAAAAGTAAATATATCCTTTTCTAAATCATATCGACCGTAAAACATGGATACGAACATACTGTCATCAACGCTCTTTTCAATAATGCGATTTAATACTTCTAAAACATAGGAAGGATTATTGTTTGCATATTCTAACGTATCCAAACCATATTTCACCATCGACATACATAGTGCTGCAGGTACACCTTTGCCAACTACATCCGTAACAGCTACACTAAAATATTTCCCATCATCATGCATAAAGTGAACATAGTCACCATTCATTTTTCGAACAGGCACAGAAACCATTCCAATATCAAGACCGTTTGGTTTCGGAATTTTTGTTTCAAGCAATAAATTCTGAATTTTTGCGGCTATTTCCATTTCAATTCGAATCTCTTCTTGCTTTAATAATAAACTTTGATGTTCCTTTAACATCAATCCAAAGTCAACCATCACTTCGATTAAAAAATCAAAAGAATTTAATACAGAATCAGGAAGATCTGGAACAATATATTCTAGCGACTGTTTATGAATACTAACTAAATCTTCAGGAGAAACATTACTCTTCATTAATTGGCGCACTAAATTTTGACCGATGTATAGATTGCTTTCATTTTGATTTAATAAATAATCTGATAAAACTTTTTGATATTGGACTTTTAATTCTTTCAAGAGGAATACACTCCCTATTCCAACCACTTTTCAATCCTTATCACAGTTCCTTTACCTAATTCAGAATTGATTTGGAAAGAATCCATTAATCGTTTTACACCTGGAAGTCCGACTCCTTGGCTATTGGATGTTGTATAATTATCTTCCAGGATTTTGCGAGGATCAGAAATACCTGGACCATTATCTATTGCTGTAATAGCAATTCCTTTTCGTCCATCTTTCTCTAATTTTTCGACAATAATTTCCCCCATGGTGGCATATAAATAAATATTTTTTGCTAATTCACTTGTAGCGGTGGCAATTCTTGCTTGATCAACAACTTCAAAGCCAATTTCCTTGGCTAAATAGCGGCTTAATCGACGTGCAGCAACTATATCTAATTCCGTAACTATATTTACTGTCGGGTGATCTCTCATTTATTAACACCCCCATTGATTTTCCCTAATCACTAGGTCTTTATTCTATTAAAACAATATGTAGTTAAAAATATTGATAAGGATATTGATAAAAATAGTATTTTATATATTTAATATAACGTATTGAATAATCTTCCATCAATTACATAAATATAGCCGCAATGACGGTACTTTCGAAAATTTAGATATTTTTGATAAGAACGATCGAATTATTATTTCTATCTAATTAATATTATTTTCTAAATCATCTTTGCATTCTCCTCTTTTTTAAGCAAAAAAAGCTAATAAAGCATCGTTTGCTTTATTAGCCTCATCGAATATGTATTAAAATTTTATTAAACCTAAACTTATTTCCAAAGCGATATCGACTTTTTCCATCAGCTCATCGTCCAGATGGGTTATTCGGTCGGTTAATCTGGACTTATCTATAGTGCGCAATTGTTCAAGCAAAATTACCGAGTCCCTTTCGAATCCATATTTTTTCGCATCTATTTCGACATGGGTAGGTAATTTTGCTTTTTGAATTTGCGCAGTAATTGCAGCAATAATCACAGTAGGACTAAATCGATTCCCAATATCATTTTGGATAATTAACACAGGCCTTGTACCGCCCTGTTCAGAACCTACAACAGGCGACAAGTCTGCGAAGAAAACGTCCCCACGTTTTACAATCAATAATGTCATCCCCCGCTTACGAGACGCTCCACTGTATGTTCTGCTTCATACTCGGCATGTAGACATTCACATGAAATCGACAAATTAATTTGAGCCATTTCTACATAGCCTTTTCTCAAAGCTTCCCGTATTTGATTTGGTTGCTTGCACGCAGCTTCTCTTCTTTTAAACGTAAAAATAAACATTTCATTATTCGAATATTCTAAATTTCCACCGCAAAATTCCATGACCATTTCCTGAGGAAGAGCCACCTTTACTTCCTTTGCACCATTCACTTTTTTTGCGTACACAACAAGCACCTCCACAAAAACCGTACCTTTTCTCATCACTCTATCTCATTCTATCATCTGAATATAGAGTTGAAAAGACAAGATGTTACAAATTCTGATGTTTTTACAGTTTTTGTTGAGGATTTTGTCGTATTTTAGTCATTTTTGTAATAAATTCTCGGTACTCTGGAAGTGATGATGCAAGGAACTTCGTAGTTAATTGTATCTACTTTAGCAGCCCACTCATCAATAGTAATTTCTTCATTTTTTTGCTTTCCAATTAAAACAACTTTTTCACCAATATTATATGCAGTAGGTAAAGCAATCATACATTGATCCATACAAATTCGTCCGACAATAGGTACTCGTTTTCCATCAATCAATACATCCTGTCCGCTATATTTGCGAATTAATCCATCTGCATAACCAATCGGTAATGTACCGATATAAGTTGGTTCATTAACAGTAAATGTAGCTCCATAACCAACAGACTCCCCAGGTCCGATTTGTTTTATTGCTACTAATTCCGTTTCCAATGAAAAAGCAGGTTTAAATGGAAAAGGATGATTCGATTTTACATATTTTGATGGTGCTAATCCATACATTGAAATACCGAAACGTACTGCATCATACTGCAAACGCGCATCTTTTACTAATGTGGTTGCAGTATTCGCGACATGAACGATTCTCGGTTTTTCAGGTAATGCTTTTATAAATTGTTCAAATCGATGAACTTGTTTTTGGAAGTAAGAATCATCCTCTTCATCTGCTGTTGCAAAATGAGTAAAAATTCCATCAAGTATAAAGTGCTCTGCCGATTGAATTGCATCATACAGGGAGCGCAACTCTTTTACTGTTGTTACGCCAATACGATTCATTCCAGTATCTACTTTAATATGTAGTTTCAGTGACTTGTTGCAAACTTTTTTTGCTTCTTCAACCCAATTTGGAGAATATACCGTTAATGTAATATTTTCTTCTGCTGCGTAATCTGCAAAGGATGCTGGTGAATATCCTAGCACTAATATTTCGGCTGTCGGTATATGTTTCCGAACATGAAGAGCTTCGTCAGGAGTAGCTACTGCGAGCATGCTTGCTCCAGCTTCCAACGCCGCTTTCGCTACTTCAATATCTCCATGTCCATAAGCATTCGCTTTCACGACTGCAATAATTTGAACATTGGGTTGAATATGTTTTTTTAATTCATTTACATTGTATTTTATTGCATTTAAATCAATAATTGCTTTTGTTGGACGGAAGTGCTTATTGTTACGCATATTAAGTATTCCCTCTTTTATTTTTTTTAAACTTCAAATCTTAAGCTTTCTTGTTTGTATTGTAAATCTCTCCGTCCAACAAAGCAATGAAATTACTTCAAACTACCCGCTGTAACTGACGCTGCAACTTCAATCAATTCTTCCTTCGTTAAATCATTGGAAGCAATGAAGAATGAAATACCATCTTTTTCCCAACTAATTGAATGGTCTGTAATAGCACCAATTGTAAATCCTAAATCTAGTGGATCTCCTGGTTGGAATACAGGAATTGTTGCAGATTCGCCTAGCTCAATCGGTTCTTGTACTAATGTGAAGGACTTATCACCTTCAAATGTGAGAATAACACGCTCTACGCCGTCGTTTTCAATACGTTTTTCATCCACTAAAGTTGTGTTACCCCAAGTTAATATTGGATAATGTGTTTGGAATTCAGTACTTTCTTTTTCGGTCGCTACATTTGGTTCATTTTCTTTCGTAAATTGTTCAACTGCATATTCTTTTTCTTTATGCTGCACACCTAAATCGATCTTTTTAAATGTAATTAGCATTTGCTCTTCTTCAGACTCGTCTAATATTGAAACACTTTTTGGGAGCAATGTTTTCTTATCTACGGTTACTCTTTGAGTAGGCATGATGCTCTTATGATTATTTCTCGTTGCAACAGTAAAGATATAGCTATCTTCCGTTTCCTCCATCACAACATTTTCATCAGCCAACAAGTCTTCAGCTAACGCTCCAATTAGATACGGTTGGCTATTTTGTTTTGGCCATTCACTTTGGAACTTGTACGTTTTTTTCAATGAAGGTGTGACTACGAATACTCCTTCTTTATTTCGAATAATCATTTGGGTTACATTTTCATCTTTTTGAGAAACTTCAACTCGATAAAAATCTGGTTGTGTGTGCCATACATTAACATCATAAACTCTTGGTTCGTTTCCTGTTTTAATTTCCATTGTAGCATCGAGTTCGTATCCTTTGCCTTCTGCCCATTTTTCGTGCAGCTTTTCCAAAACTTCTTCCTTCGAATCTTTACCGCAAGCACTCAGCACGACGACACTTAACAGCAAAACGAAAAATATAATGACTTTGTGTCTCAAAACTCCATCCTTTCTACTCTAACTCGATACGACAAATATATGAGGGGCAGTAGAAGTTTATGCTATCACTTTTGGACAATAACACAATTTCATGTTGATAATCAGGAATTCAAAATAATAACTTGTGCTGCAGCATAATCCCTCGAATGTGTAATGCTGACAAAACCATTTACAGCTTGGCCATTAAAATAAAGTATTGGCTTCCCAAGTTCATCATTTAAGATTTCAATTTGGTGAAACTCACATCCCTCCCTTATCCCCGTTCCATTTGCTTTGGAGAAAGCTTCTTTTGCTGCAAATCTTCCTGCTAAAAATTCGCATTTTCTTTTTTCAGAAAGCTCTTTAAAAACGGACAATTCTCGTTCTGATAAAATGCGTCTCTGGAACTTATCTGTTCGATTCATTAACTCATATATTCGATCAATCTCTACGATATCTAAACCTATTCCTTTTATCATATGTTGGCGTTCTCCTTTTAATAATCTCTAAATACAATGTATAATAATTTTATAAATTGAGGTGACTATTATGTTTGTTCGAAGAGAAAATTTTAGACAATATATTAAGTTCTATCCAGTAGTTTCAACGATAATTGCGTTGAACTTAATCGTGTACATATTAACGCTGATTCCTATTATTGGCGATAAAATTTTTTACTCAGGAATGAGCGTGAATAGGTTGATCGCTGAAGGCGAATGGTGGCGAGTAATCACTGCTACTTTTATTCATGCAGGATTCTTTCACATTCTATTTAACATGTTTGCTTTATTTTTATTCGGGCCAGAATTGGAAAGAATTTCTGGTAAAATTCGCTTCTTTACGATTTACCTAATATCAGGACTGTTTGGTAACGTCGCTACCTTCATTTTTCAACATTTGGATTATGCCAGCGTAGGAGCCAGTGGTTCAATTTATGGTATTTTCGGAGCTTATGCAGCACTTGTCTACTATACTAGAAATACAATGCCGCAACTAAAACAAATCATTATGCCAATTATTATCATCGGGTTAATTATGACATTTTTACAACCGAATACGAACTTTTACGCCCACGTTGGTGGATTAATTACTGGATTCATGTTAGGGCTTGCCTACTTCTCACCAAAAAATATATTACGTTGGCGCATGAAATAATACTAATTTGGACAATAAAAAATTTTTTATATAAAAAGAGGATGCATTAGGCATCCTCTTTTTTCATTTCCTTTGATTTTTCAAACCAAGAAAGTAACTCATTTACATCTGATTCATTTAAATGAGATACTCTCGCAGTTGCACCTGTAATACCAGACATAACGGTAGCTTGAATAGAAGCGATGTTTTTTCTTTTTTGAAAATAATTTTGTTTACTCTGGACAACTTGAATCCGTTTCTTTTCTGCAATAAACGTCACTCGGCTAATCACACGATAACGCAATGTTAGTTGGTTACCTGTAATGATAAAGCCATTTGTTTTATACTGCCATAATCTAAGCATAAGAACAGGAAGTACAAATAATATCGAAAATAAACCTAATGGATAAAAGAAGTAAGAACATAATCCAATGATTGGAAGAAGCCACAGAATATCAATCCTATAAAAATGAGGTTTTGCCTTCTTTGGTGGACGAATAAAATCCGGTTCCATTTCAAAATCAAAATGTGGAAATAATTGTCGTAACGGTTCTAACATTCTTTGATTCGAAATGATTGGAAACAACATGATTTTTTTATCGTGTTCTCCAAAACCACCGCTTGCGCTTTCTACAACGACTGTTGCATATTTAACCATTTGTCTTATAGGATTTTCGACAATTTTAATTCCTTGTACTCGATTTTTTGGAATCGTAATTCGCTTTTTTTCCAATAAACCGCGTGTAATTACAATTCGGTCGTTCTCTTGAACAACTGTAAAATCATAGTAATTAATAAATGTAATGATGATTGATACAATCCATGCCATTAAAAATGTAAAGAAAATGGTCATCAACACAATCATAAATCCAAATTGTATAAATATTGATAGCTCTTCAAAAATCCTTTCGTAAGGTATAAATTCAGAAACTTGAGAAATAAAAGCCGCTACCCCTGCAATAACCACTCCTATACTATTCGATGTAGTGGCAAGCAGAAATAAGTCTTTTGCTGAAATTTTGTAAATGATTTCATGAAGATCTTGTTGAACTTCAACTGCTTCCAATTGGTTTTTATCTTCGAATTCATTTTCACTTGCTTGCTCTATGTTTACTTTCTTTGTTTCTCTTTCAATCTGAGAAGCCTCTTCTCTCGTTATAGCTGTCAACACCACTTCAGGTTTACCATCCGTACTTCCGGCTGTTTCTACCATAACTTGAACAAGACCGAAAATACGGTGGAATATCGATTCTTTATAATTAAAACTTTGGATGCGATCAAAAGGAATATAACGTTTCTTTTTGATAAATAGTCCATATTCCACTCTTAGTTCATTTTCTTCAAACCAATAAACAAAAGTCCACCATCTAATAAACCCGGAAATTAAATAAAATATTAGAACCAATAAAAAAATTAATAAAGGGATATATTCCCAAAAGTCATTACTCTCAATTTTAAAACCGTTCGCAACTGCAATAATTAAAAATGGAATAATTAATTCTTTTAATCCCTTTATAAAGTTAATAACAGCCGAAACTGGATGGAGTTTATACTTTTTATACATCATCTTCAGCCACCCTCGCTAACTCGGAAATTCTTGCTCGCAAACGGTCTGCTTCTTCTGTTATTAACATGGGAATTACATGGGTCGTGGCTGCTGTTGAAATCGAAATATTTGCTAAATCATATTTTTTTAATATGGGACCTTGTGATGTATCCACATGTTGTACTCGAACCATCGGAATCAACGTTCTCGTTACGACAAATAAGCCACTTTGAATTTCAATTTCATGTTCCCTAACTTCATAACGCCAATGATCCCATCGAATTTTTGGAAATAGCCAAATTAATGCCAAGGCTGGGATGGCAACAAAAACAATTGCAATGTAATAAATAAATGTTGGCCCATCAAATTTATATGTAAGAAAACTAGCTACTCCAGCAATTATTGATAGAAAAATAGTATAAATAAGTCCATATAATCTCCATACCGTTAATCCTTTTCTAGGAATTTGATATTCCGGTTCTCTTCTTATCATTATCTCTCACCTCTTATCTATCTCTTTCATATACGGTTTTCCTTTTATTTTGTTTCAAAACTCCTTATTTTTTTAATTCATCATTTTTTAGCTTAGTGAATTCATATATATCATATTAGACTTCCTAGTGCTTTCTCTGTATAAATTTTAGAATTTTCAGTCTAATAAAATCACTATTCATTACGTAAGGAGTGTAGTTGGATGAACGTACCTTTAGTTTTAACCCATTTTTTAGATCGAGCCGTTGCATTATACGGAAATAAGGAAGCAATTATCAGTTATGAAGGGGATCGGCGATTCACTTATTACCAGTTCAACACCCGAGTAAATCAGCTGTCAAGGGGGCTACAATCTTTAGGCATTAAAAAACATGATAAAGTAGCATATCTTGCCCCAAACACGATTGAAATGCTTGAAGGTTTTTATGGGATATATCAAGTTGGTGCAGTAATGGTACCTTTAAATATTCGTTTAAAACCTGAAGATTATCTTTTTATTTTAAATCATAGCGAGTCAAAAGTATTGTTTGTAGATCAAGAACTTTATCATTTAATTGAACCAATCAAATCAAAATTAAATACTGTCGAATCAATTATTGTTCATAACAAAAATAGTGAAACAAATGAAATCAATTATGATGAATGGCTTGCTTCTTTTGATGGTTCAAACTTTGACAGAGTTGATTTGGATGAAAATGATGAATGCAGTTTATTATATACAAGCGGAACAACTGGTAATCCAAAAGGCGTCCTTCTAACACACCGAAACAATTATTTACATGCTTTAAGCTCGATGCATTTCTTACGCGTTACAGATCGAGATGTATACTTACACGTCTTATCGATGTTCCATGTGAACGGGTGGGGATCACCTTTTTATTATACTGCCAATGGAGCAACTCACGTTACGTTGAGAAAAGTTGCAGCTGATCAAATCTTTGATGCTATTCAAAAATATAAAGTAACAGTCATTCATATGGCACCTACTGTATTAAATACATTATTGCAATATTATGATGAACATAAACCTGTGGTGTCTCATAAAGTGAGAGTTGTTATTGCTGGATCTGCACCACCTCCTGCCTTTGTTGAACGGGTTGAAAAAGACCTTGGCTGGGAATTCATCCAAGTTTATGGAATGACAGAATCTTCACCACTGAGCTTAGGTTCCCGAATACTTTCACAATATGAAAATCTTTCAGAAGTTGAAAAAATGAGATTGAAAGCAAAAGCCGGTACACCATTTATAGGTACAGAAGTAAAAGTAGTGGATGAAAACGGCGAAGAAGTTCCTCACGATGGGAAAACAATGGGAGAAATTATTGTTCGTGGACACGGCGTGATGAAAGGCTATTGGAAAAACGAAAACGCTACAATGGAAACAATCATTAATGGTTGGTTATATACAGGCGATGTAGGCACCATTGATGAGAAAGGTTATATCGATATAACTGACCGTAAAAAAGATATTATTATAAGTGGCGGTGAAAATATCTCTTCCATAGAAGTAGAAGGCGTATTATATGAACACCCTGCTATAAAAGAAGCAGCCGTCATTGCTATTCCACACGAAAAATGGGGAGAAACTCCTCACGCCATTGTCGTATTAAAAGATGGCTACCAGGTTACTGAGCAAGAACTAATCGACTTCACTCGTTCAAAATTAGCACATTTTAAGGCAATAAAAAGTGTATCTTTTGTTGATGAATTGCCAAAAACAGCTTCAGGCAAAATACAAAAAGTTCAATTACGCAAACAATATATTGAATCGGTTCAACAAATATAAAAAGCAGGAGGGAAGCCCTTCCTGCTTACATTTATTCTTACTTTCTACCTCGACGGCGTTCTCCCGTTTTCTTACCGCCTTCTCTTCTGCTTCCACGGTGTTCTCGGCGAACACTTCGTCCCCCACTGCGTCCATTTGAACGTTCTTTGCGTATTGGAAGCGGACGTTCTTCTGTAATTTTCACTGGAGTATCGTCCGGCTCTTTTGTAAATGATTTGATGGCTGCAGCTATAAGATCCACTGCATCATAATCTTCCAATAATTCTGTTGCTAGCAATCGATAATCTTTTAAATCATTTGCTTGAACAACTTCCACAAGCTTTTCAATCGCCAATTTCTGTTGCCCTGCTAATGCTTCGTCTTCAGTTGGTGGGCGCAGAGGCGTCATGCGTTTATTTGTTGTTTCTTCAACGATTCTTAAATAGCCCATCTCTCTTGGTGTTACAAATGTAACAGCAAGTCCTGATTTCCCTGCACGCCCAGTCCGACCAATTCGGTGTACATAACTTTCCGGATCTTGAGGAATGTCGAAGTTATACACATGAGAAACTCCAGAAATATCTAATCCACGTGCCGCCACATCTGTTGCAACAAGGATATCAATTTTATTTTCTTTAAACTGACGTAATACAGACAAACGCTTTGATTGGCTCAAGTCTCCATGAATACCTTCTGCTAGATATCCACGAATATTTAACGCTTGCGCTAATTCGTCTACACGGCGTTTTGTACGACCAAATACGATGGCCAATTCCGGTTGATGTACATCCAAAAGACGAGTTAAAATATCAAATTTTTCTCGTTCCTGAGTTTTCACAAAATATTGTTCAATATTTTCAACCGTCATTTCTTTTGATTTAATTTTCACTTCTTTTGGATTCTTCATAAATTTCGTTGCGATTTTACGAATCGCTGGCGGCATTGTTGCTGAGAACAACAACATTTGGCGATTTTCAGGCACTTTTTCTAAAATCGCATTAATGTCATCAATGAAGCCCATGTTTAACATTTCATCTGCTTCATCCAATACAAGGGTTTGAACATGTTCAAGCTTCAATGTACGACGGTTGATATGATCTATTATTCGACCTGGAGTTCCAACGATAATTTGCGGTTTGTTTTTTAAAGCACGAATTTGTCGTCCGATATCTTGTCCACCGTAAACAGATAATATTTTTACTCGCTTGTCATATCCAATTTTATAAAGCTCTTCTGAAACTTGAATAGCTAGTTCACGAGTCGGTGCAATAATTAATGCTTGAATATCCGGATTATTCGTATCAATTTTTTCGATAATCGGAATACCGAACGCCGCCGTTTTACCGGTACCTGTTTGTGCTTGTCCGATAATGTCGCGGCCTTCTAAAGCAAATTTAATAGTTCCTTCTTGAATTGGTGTTGCTTCTTCAAATCCCATACGTTTTAACGAACGCAATGTAGATTCACTAATATTAAATTCTGAAAAATTTGTCAAACTCTTCAATCTCCTTTTTTCTCTTAAGTCGACAAATGGTTACATTTTTCAGATGAAATGTCGGCAAATATCGAGCCTTTAGTTAGAACGTTCCGTCAAATTAATAAATCCTCATACTTAGAGAAAACATTTATTTATATGAAAAGGAAAGCCCGGTCTTTGCCGAGCGGTTCAATTCTATGCATTTCAGTATGTTCGAATAGAATAAAACCGATATACTCAAAAAAAAGTACTCTTCGTTCCCTTTGAAGAGTAATTGTATAAAATGTATCCATTGCTCTCCCTAGTCTACACGGTACATGAAAATTATGCAACGATAATGCTTCTATTGTCTAAAGCTTATTTTTCCGATTGTAAAAAATGCAGTACATCCGTAAACCAAGATTCACAATCGTCGCTATAACAAATATGGTGTTTACCACAAGATGAAAAGTAAATATATTTTTCCTTTGATGAAAGTTTATCGTATAAATATTGAGCGGTTGTATACGGAACGATTCCATCACATTTTCCTTGAACAATAAAGGTTGGTATATTGATTGACTCAATATATGGTTCAACCTGCCGGACGATTTTCATAAATTGTATTGCTGCACTAACAGGTACATTTTTTAGTTTATACTCATATCGCTTGAATAATTCATTATTTTTTAAATGTCCTTCAATGGCTTCTTTTGCAAATTTTTGTAAATCGCTTAATAACTGCTTTGGAGCAATATATTTCACAGCCGCACTAAGCAAAACGATTTTCTTTATAGGATATCGTTTTCCTAAGTATAAAGCGATGACTCCTCCCATGGAAAAACCTATAACATAAACCTTGTCGACTTTTTTAGCTAATCTTTTATAGGCAAGCTCAGCATCAATCAGCCAATGCTCAGCTGTGAAACCTTTTAATGAAAGTGTTTCGCCATGACCACAAAATGTGGGGACTTCCACAATCCAATCGGTTTGATTTCGTATGTATTCTGCTAAAGGTTGTACCTCATACGGTCCTCCAGAAAATCCATGCAACATCAATACACCAACAGACATAAGAAAACACTCCTGTTGCAGAAGAATTCTTCTAAATAAAAAAGTGAAATTCACTTCGAACACCATTCGTCCCGTTCTTTTCTGCCGGAGTCTCCATGAATTCCACTTTAATGGCGAATTCTTTATTTATTGAAAGTATTAATTATCGTCTCTAATTTCATACCTCGAGATCCTTTAATTAAAATTAACGAGTCTTTATCGGCATGTTGTTTTATATAATCGACGATTTTCCCGTAGTCATCTTTCGTGTGCAATATTCGCCCAGTAAATCTTGGTGCTATTTTGTGATATAACCATTCCATACGAGGGCCAAATAAGCATATTCTAGAAATATGATTTTCATCAATGTATTTAGCTAATTCTTCATGGAATTGTTGCTCTTTATCTCCTAACTCCAACATATCTCCTAAAACTAGCCATTTATCTTTTCGCATCGATGTGGATTGGAGGAATTCAATTGCCGCTTTCATTGATGTTGGTGCTGCGTTGTAAGCATCATTTATAAACAAAACATCTCCAACAGGAACAAGTTGCATCCGCATATCTGTAAGAGATACTTGTTCCAACCCTTTGCGAATTTGTTCATCTGACATTCCTAAAGATTTTGCGACAAGCATAGCACCTAACGCATTTTTCACTTGATGTTTTCCTAATATCGGAATAAAAAATTCGCCGTTTAATTCACCATCAACAATAAAGCGGCTGCCCTTTTCCGTCGTCTCTATTTCTCGAATCATTAAATCATTTCCTTGTTGAAAACCGAATGATTTCGATCTTAATTGGGGAGTAATTTCAATTAATGCTCTCAATAGAGGCTCATCACCGTCATAACATAATACACCTTCTGAATCGAATCCCTTAATAATTTCAAATTTCGCCTTCGCTATACCTTCTCTTGATCCCAAATCTTGCATATGAGCTTCGCCAATATTCGTAATAACAGCATAATGCGGTTTAGCTAATGTGGATAAAAACTCAATCTCGCCAAACCCGCTCATTCCCATTTCTAAAACTGCAATTTCTGTATCTTCATCAAGAGACAATATTGTAAGAGGCAAACCTAGTTCATTATTAAAGTTACCAATCGTTTTTTGCACTTTATAAAATGGTGAAAGCAAACTTGCTAAAATATCTTTTGAAGATGTTTTTCCGTTCGAACCTGTGATTCCAATGAATTTTGCCTTCAGCTCATTGCGGTACATACGCGCCATTTGTTGCAACGCGAGCCCAGAATCCTCTACAAAAAGAAGCGGTACATCTTTTGGTGGATTCGGTTCATCTTTTAACCAAAGGGAACAACTTGCTCCTTTTTCAAAAGCTTGAAGCACATATTTATGTCCATTCGTTTTTTCCCCGCGAAAAGGGATAAATAAATCTCCTTCTTTAATTGTTCTTGTATCAATGGATACGCCGGTTACGATTTTTTCACCATGTTCACCAGCTTCGATATTTAACCAATTTGCAATGTCTTGAATACTTTTTCTCATCATTCATCCCACTTATTCTCTATTAAATTGAAGTTGTTGTTTTTCTTTATGTCGCTCAAGTGCTAATTCGATTAGCTGATCAATTAATTCAGAATAGTTTAACCCACTGTTTTGCCAAAGAAGTGGATACATGCTGACAGGAGTGAAGCCTGGCATCGTATTTACTTCATTTATAAATACTTCATCTCCACATACGAAGAAATCAGCTCTTACTAAGCCGGAACAATCTAAAACTTTAAAGGCACGAATGGCCATATCTTTCATTTTCTCTTCCACTTCTTTTGTAATTTCTGCCGGAATAATTAATTTTGTTGATCCGTCCTTATATTTTGATTCGTAATCATAAAACTCAGTTGTTGGCTTTATTTCTCCTGCTACGGATACTTTCGGTTCATTATGTCCAAGCACAGCCATTTCAATTTCACGGGCTTCAATTCCTTGCTCTACAACTACTTTCCGATCATATTTAAAAGCGATATTAATCGATTTCTCTAATTCTTCTCTGTTCGATGCTTTGCTTATTCCTACGCTAGAACCTAGGTTTGCCGGTTTAACAAACATCGGATAAGTTAATTCACGTTCACACTTTGAAAGCAATGCCTCTTTGTTATGGTCCCATTCATATCGAATAAAATAAACGAATGGTACTTGATTTAGTCCTGCAATGCTAAACAATTGCTTCATGACAACCTTATCCATTCCAGCTGAAGAGGATAGAACACCATTTCCAACATAAGGAAGGTTCAATAATTCAAGCAATCCTTGTACTGTGCCATCCTCACCATAAGTACCGTGGAGCAATGGAAAAATCACATCAAATTTTGCTTGTTCCTGATTCTCATCCAAAATAAATTCAAGAATGTAGTTTGGTTTACTTTCTTTCTTTGTAAATTGTAATTCTTCAATAGATTCAGCTGGTTTCGTTAACTGAGGACCTCTGCACCATTCGCCATCAATGGTAATATAAATCGGAATTACTTCATATTTATCAAAATCGATAGCTTTGGTTACCGCTGTAGCCGTTATTAGTGATACTTCATGCTCCGCGGATTTCCCCCCATATAATAATCCGATTCGTTTTTTCATTTTTCGACCTCCAACTTTTGAGTAATACTAGTTTATCATGAAAAGATTTAATTCATGAATGCTAAAAAGAAAAAACTCCCTGTCATTTGGCAATACCCTTGGACAGGGAAGTTTACTTCAGTTTAATAAGTTCATCATGTTCTTGTTTTAAAATCATTTTTAAATCATTCCATACTTCATCAGGATAATCATAATCGGAGAGTGTGCGAATTTCTAAGCCAAAGTGGTTGTCTGGTTTATCCACTTTATAAAGTGAAATCAAGGCACCTTCTTTAAAATAATTGCGATATGCTTTTAATAATGAGACGTCAATCGTTGGAATTGTTTCCTTCGACTTTCTTCGCCAAAAACCCCCATTTCCTCCGTTTTCTTTTATAATATTATTGATAAGTGCTGAAATGAGAGTCTCAAAATCTTCTAAGTAGCGAAAATAAATTTTCGTTGTTTGATCAGCTGCGGATGAACAATACACATAACGATTTTGCAGGTTCACAAAAAACGGTGTTGAAACAGGTTCCTTTTTATGAGCTAAATATAATAATTCTGCTTGCTCAATGGGAGTAAGCTGATTTACATGCCTTTCGTCAGCAAAATCAACCCAGCACAAATCTTGATTTGTATCATCCACTTTTTTAACAAAGTTTTTTATTTCATCGCTTGGAATATAATCTAGCTGGGTATGCATATTAAATAAACCATCTTCGTAATTGTGTTTTAACAGTAAAATATTTTTGATTGAATCGATTGCTCCAATAAATTGTTTTAATGACAAACCGCTAAAAATAACAAAGCGATCAACATCGTTCATATGTATAAACAAATGGTAAAAATAATCATCAACCGTCTTATATTTTTTAGCCATTCGATCACTCTCCAATACCGCAACAGTTAAGTTTATTATAAGATGTAATTATGTTTTTTGAAACAATTTCACAAAGGTTTCGTCTTATTGTTGTGTTTTAATCGGATAAAATCATATTTTCGCTATAATACCATATAGAATATGATACAGTATATTGATGAAGAGCTTTGTTGATTGCAATATTATAGAACATAGGTGGACAAAATGGAGAATAACAGAAATTTTGCAGAAAGATTCGATTGGAAACTTGCTGCCATACTCGTCATGTTTTTAATTATTAGTTTAGTAGCTATTTCTTCCGCTCAAACGACAGGGCAATATGGTCAAATAAATTTTGTTTTTAAACAATTACAATGGTACGTGATTGGTTCCTTCATCGTTGCTTTTGTCATGTATTTCGAGCCGGAGCAATATAAAAAAATGTCTTGGTATTTATATGGTTTTGGAATTTTACTCTTATTTGTACTTATTTTTATGCCAGAAGGTCAAGGCCAAATAGGGGAGCCAAAAAACGGAGCAAAAAGCTGGTATCATATACCAGGTCTCGGAAGTATTCAACCTTCTGAATTTATGAAAACTTTTTTTATTCTTGCAACCGCAAGACTGATTAGCACTCACCATGAAAAGTATGTAAGTAAAACACTTAAAACAGACTTTTTACTTTTAGGAAAAATTGGTTTGTCATTATTCATTCCGCTTGCTCTTATCATGCAGCAACCTGATTTAGGTTCATCACTAGTATTTATTGCCATTACTGCTGCACTCATTGTTGTTGCAGGAATTTCATGGAAGATTATTCTACCTATTTTTATCAGTGGTATGAGCATTGCCGGATTAATTTTATGGATGGCTTTATATATGCAAGATTTTCTTGCAGAATATTTAGGAGTAAAACCTTACCATTTCGGACGAATATATTCATGGATTGATCCATACTCATATGCAGATAAAGCTGGTTATCATTTAATCACTTCACTCAATGCCATTGGTTCAGGAGAAATTTTCGGCAAAGGATATATGAACCGTGAAGTATATGTAGCAGAAAACCATACCGATTTTATCTTTGCCGTAATCGGCGAGGAATGGGGATTTATAGGTGCTAGTTTCGTCATTTGTCTTTATTTCCTATTAATTTACCATTTAACAAAAATCACACTCACATTAAAAGATCCATTCTGTACATATGTGTGTGCTGGTATTATCGCAATGATTACCTTCCATGTTTTTGAAAACATCGGAATGACAATACAACTACTTCCGATTACCGGAATCCCTTTACCGTTTATTAGTTACGGTGGAAGTTCACTTATGGGAAATGCCCTTGCTATTGGTCTTGTATTTAGCATGAAGTTTCATTACAAAAAATACATGTTCTCAGCAAATGAAGATGATGAATTATGAAAAAAATTCCCGCCGATGCGGGAATTTTTTCGTTCAACCAAATCAATATTGGGAAGTAGTTTTTGGTGGTGCTAATACTTTTAACAATTCTAGCCGTGACTTTGTTACAGTTGCAGTTACCCCTAATTTCGATAATTTTGAAGCAATCTTTCTCAAATCCACTTCCTTGCCCATTCCAACCACCTATCCTCACATTATATTATTTACAACGTACAAATAGTGAAAAAAGTTTCGTACAAATATCCTCAAAATATTTTACCATGATTCTATTCCGTTTAATTTTTCAAAAATGTTACAACTACAATCTTGTCAAATAAAATGCCCTAAAAATTTATGGCATATTGAATTTACTTGTTTTCAAAAATCGGTAAAGTTACAATGTACAGTGTTCATACTAATTTAAAATTTATAAAGGCAGGAACATTATGAAAAAGATTGTTCTATTATTAGCTATACAATTTCTCGTTTATTTGGGATTCGGAATTATTATTCCTGTTTTGCCGGAAGTAATTGTGCAAAACCAATGGAATGAAGTTCATGTTGGCGGGTTATTAACGGTTTACGCATTAGCCAGCTTCTTTACAGCACCTTTTTGGGGACAATTATCTGATAAATTTGGCAGAAAACATTTAATCTTAGTAGGTCTTGTTGGTTTTTGTTTAAGTTTTCTTATTTTCAGCTTATTTATCGATCATTTATTTATGCTATATTTTTCACGCATCGTTGGTGGATTGTTTTCTGGGGCTTTATATACATCTGTCACAGGATATATCAGTGATATATCCACAAACGAGAATCGCAATAAATATATGGGCTTAATGGGCATGTCGATTGGTCTAGGGTTCATTTTTGGTCCTGCGATTGGCGGAGTGCTCGGTGAAAAGAGTTTGCATCTTCCTTTCACTGCGTCAGCAGCTCTAATTGCCATTCTCTTTGTTATCGCACTCATTGGATTAAAAGAACCTGAAAGAAAAGGAGAAGCAAACAAGCGGCAAATCATACCAAAAGGCGCATCCACGCTTTTCCAATATCGCGTTCGATATTTATTTCTCTTTTCATTTTTCGTTACATTTACGTTAGCGGGAGTAGAAGCAACATTTCAATTGTTCCAAATTAATCGCATCAGCATCACTCCCCTTCAACTAGGATATTTATTTATGTTTAGTGGATTTGTCGATGCTTTCATTCAAGGAGGAGTCATTCGACAAATAAAAGATGGTACAGAAACAAAATGGCTGTTTGCAGCTCAAATCGTGACTGCTATCGGGCTATTATTAATTGCTCTAACATCTAGCCTGGTAACGGCCGGCATTGCTCTATGCGTGTTTACAGCAGGTAATGCATTAGCTAGAACATGTGTTGTTTCGCTAACAACTAAAGAATCCGGAGGAAAATACGGTCTCGCTGCCGGACTTTCTTACTCCATGGATAACTTAGGTCGAATTATCGGACCGTTATTTTTCACTGTTTTATTTAAAGTTGGAATGTCTCTAACTTATTACATCTCGTTCATCATTAGTTTGATTATCATCGTATTCATTTTCATTTTCAGTCGTTCAAAAAAATCCCTTCGCACTGAATTTGAATAAATAGCTAATTATCAATAAAAAGGGAGCGCTAAATCCTTCAAGCGCCCCTTTTTCATATTTTAGAAAAGGTAACAACATATTTTTATGCATATATTTACTACAAACGGTTATAAGAATAATAAAAATGTGTTGGAGGATAGAACTTGGACTTTTCATATTTGTTACGATTGCCGTCCCAATTTGAAGGGATTCGTACAAGACTAGAAGCATCAGTATTAAAAGCAATAAATATTTTACCTACCATTCAACAAACCAATTTCACTGATAGTAAATTTGCTGGTTATCCATATTTACCAAAAACTATGAAGTATCCAAAAGATATAGATGGGAATTATTTAATACTTCTTGCTCAAATAAATTTTGAACAATGTCATTCGTTTCATCCATTTCCTTCACGAGGAATATTGCAATTTTTCATTTCACCTTCATTAGCAAAGTATCAACTGACCGAAGAGATTTTTCAACATTATTTTAAAGTTCGCTATTATCCCAATATATTACCTGAACATGAACTAGTCACAGATTTTTCATTTCTGCCAAACTTTGCATACTCTCCGATAAGAAATGAGATGTCACTCCGATTTATCTATACGGTCGAACCAGTTTCTGCAATGGATTATCGATTAACCAAATATATCAGTCACTCAGATCTAAATAAACAGCTTCATGATGGACGTACACTTGAAGAACATTATTTTGAACATTTTTTAGGAGCAGAGCATAAAATCGGAGGATATCCCTACTTCATTCACCAAGATACTAGAACCCATTCAACCCTGTTAAAACGGTATGATACGCTACTATTACAAATGGTTTCAGATGATGAGCAAAATATTATGTGGGGAGACTCTGGAATCATCAAATTTTTTATTAATAGCAAAAAACTCGCCCAATGTGATTTTACTGATATATATTTGCAGGCTGAACAGTACTAGCTAATGGGCAACCAATCAAGTGGTTGCCTTTTTATATGCCAATAATTTCTATCTAATCAATAAATACGTTATAATAATATATAATTACTGGGGGAGTAGGTGGGTGTGGAATGAGCATCATCATTAATTCAATCCCTTTCATTCCTATCTTATTTGCTTTAAATATTATTCTTGCCATTACAATTATCTTTTTAGAGAGAAGAGATGCATCTTCCACTTGGGCATGGATCCTTGTTTTATTTTTCCTACCCTTAATTGGCTTTATTTTATATTTATTGCTTGGCAGACAACTACGAAAAAAACATTTATTTCGCTGGGATGGACAAAAAGATATTGGCATCGACAATTTAATCAAATATCAAATAGAAGCCCTTGAAAATGATACGTTTCAGTTTAATGAAAACTACGTTAAAAATTATAAAAATCTTATTCAAATGAATTTAAATACGGGAGATGCCATTCTTACGCAGGATAATCAAGTTCAAATTTTTGATGATGGAGTTGAAAAATTCCAGTCATTAATCAATGACATATTGAATGCAAAAGATCATGTTCATATTCAATATTACATTTTCAAGCTCGATAATTTAGGGCAAAGAATTTATGAAGTATTAAAGAAAAAAGCAAAACAGGGTGTCAAAATTAGAATCTTATACGATGAAATGGGTTCAAGAAGCATAAAAAAAAGACATTTTAGAGAATTGATTGAATTAGGTGGAGAAGTTGAAGTATTTTTCCCTTCGATTTTCCCGCTTATTAATCCGCGTTTGAATTTTAGAAACCACCGAAAAATCGTCGTGATTGATGGTCGAATTGGCTACATTGGTGGGTTTAATGTCGGGGATGAATATATAGGTTTAAACAATAAATTTGGCTACTGGAGAGATACCCATTTACGCATAGAAGGCAGTTCAGTTCTTCCAATCCAAACTCGCTTTATTTTAGATTGGAATCAAGCTAGCGAACACAAAATAGAGTATTCAGAACGTTATTTTCCTGCCATTCCTAAAAAAGGGGATGTGGCTATGCAAATTATCTCCAGTGGTCCTGATACAGACTGGCCAACAATTAAAAACGCATATTTGAAATTACTCATGGAAGCAAAACGGTATATTTATATTCAAACACCTTATTTTATTCCGGATAACAGCTTCTTAAATGCAATTGAAGTGGCTAGCCTATCGGGAATCGATGTTCGTATTATGATTCCAAATAAACCTGACCATTTGTTTGTTTATTGGGCTACTTATTCTTATATTGGGGAATTATTGAAGGCGGGCGCGAAAGTGTATATTTACGATAAAGGATTTATCCATGCGAAAACCATTGTGATTGATGATGAAGCAGCTTCAGTAGGAACTGCTAATATCGACGTTCGAAGTTTTAAATTAAACTTTGAGGTGAATGCATTTATTTATGATAAACTTGTTTGCCATGAATTAGCCGAAATCTTTGAAAAAGATATTTTAGATTCTAGAGAATTAACACTGGAACAATACGAAAATCGTTCAGTCATAATCAAATTTAAAGAGTCAATTTCTAGACTGTTAACTCCAATATTATAAAGAATTCGTTTTTCCAAAAAAACCTTTGGAAAAACGAATTCTTTTTATTTATCAATTCCCAAATATTCTTCTAAAGTCACTCCTGAATCTTTTACTTTAGTTGCAAGCTCCACGCCTAAATAACGAAAATGCCAAGATTCATACATATAACCTGTAATGTGCTCTTTCCCTTTCGGATATCTTAATATAAAGCCGTATCTATGTGCATTCTCTGCTAACCATTTACCAGCTTCCGATTGTCCAAACGCTTCTGTAAGCCATAAATCTTCACGGCCTTTTTCACCAATATCAAAGGCTAAGCCTGTTTGGTGTTCGGAATAACCAGGACGTGCACTGTAGCGATCTGCATTCTCTTTGCCATCTCGTTCTACATATTTGTTATAAAGTAATTCCTGATATTCATAAGAACGATATGTACTAAATGCTACTAATTCAAAACCTAATGTTTTTGCTTCTTGGGCCATCAACTCAAAAGCGGCACGAGCTTCTACGTTTTCACCCGGTGCATAATCTTTTGGAAGTGGATATTTTTTATTCGCAATCAGTACTCCCTTAATATAAGTAGGCTCACTAGGCAATGTTTGCCCTTCAATATAACCATTATTCTCTTTGTATTTCTTATCTTCTGGTTTCTGTTGTTGTTGCTGTTGTGGTTTTTGGTGAGGTTCTTCCCCTTCAACTTTTCCTTCATCTTGTGAGTCGCTGGAATTTTCCAATTCATCTTCTAATACTTCAGAATTTTCCTTTGCTTCTTCAAGCCCATTTTCTTTTTCTTCTGAAATAGCCTGATCTTCCGTTTTAATTGTTTCACTCTCATTGTTCAGATTGTTATTAATGAAAACGATGGAGACAATAGCAATGATCATTATCAACAAAATACCAAGTAGTGTATAATGCTTTTTTTTGTTTTTCATAAAATCACCTAATCCCGTCTCATTTCAAAACACGCTCTATTATTTTAACACTATTTTCTCATATTTACTTCAAAAAAATTAGTCGAGCCCATTTAGACTCGACTAAACTACTTATTTTGCTTCTTCAACTGGATGCTCAGAATAATATTTTCTTCCTATATAGGTTTGTAAAATTAGTAATATCCCGCTGACGGACCAATATAACGGTAATGCCGCCATGGACGAAATTGAGATGATTACAATCATAATCGGCGAGATATAAATCATCATTTTCATTTGTTGCTTTTGAGCTTCTGGAACTGTCCATAATGAAACTCTCGCTTGTATGAAATAAACAATACCAGCTATTGCCGTTATAACGAAATCCGGTGTTCCTAAATTAAACCATAAAAATTCGTGAGTTTTTACCTCGTCTGAATACAGAATAGCAAAGTATAGCCCCATGATGATCGGCATTTGAATTAAAATCGGCAAGCATCCTAAATTTAACGGGTTAATATTATGTTCACGGTATAAGGCTAACATTTCTTGTTGAATTTTCATTTGTTCTTCTTTTGTTGTTGCCTTTTTTAATCTTTCTTGGATTTCATCCATTTTAGGCTTAATAACATCCATTTTGGATTTCATAATCGATTGTTGGCGATAATTACGCAACATAAAAGGCATCAAAATAAGGCGAATGAGAATTGTAATCGCAATAATCGCTAAACCATAACTACCGCCAAACCATTCGCCAAGCGTATTCAACAACCAATCCATTGGCTTGACAAAGGTATGATAAAAGAATCCTTCTTGATTTTCAACTGCTTGGCATCCTGATAACACTAATAACATGATGCCGAAAAGTGAAAACAGCATTAGTTTTTTCATTTTTCCACCTACTATTAAATTCTAACTAAATTGAAGTATACGGAATATACTTTATAATTTCAAACAGCAGGTGTCAAAATGAAAAACAACTTTATATTTTTTCTTTTTCGACGTTTGCTGTTTCTGGAAGTTCGAATCTAAAAAAATCATGATGCAATTCATCTCTGAAGTGTTTCGGTGTAACTCCGGTATACTTTTTAAAAATACGAGTAAAATAACTTTGGTTGCAAAAATGGAATTGTTCAGAAATGGATGTAATGCTTTTATTTGTATGTCTTAAATAGTATTGGGATTCTTCTACTCTTCTTACATTTAAGTATTCTACCAATGTAATTCCTACATGTTCACGGAAAATGCGGGACAGGTGGCTTGTACTAATATGAAATTTTTGCGCAATACTTTCTACCGTTAAATCATTTTCTAATTCATCATTTATGTACATGATTACTTTATTGACAGTTTGATGACGGAATGTAGGTTGTTTTCGATCCGCAATAAAACTTACATAAAAGTCTATTAACTCATCAGCAAACTGTAAGAACTCTGCATCTTTCATTTTATTTTGAATCATGTCTATACAAGCAACATTAAAGGCAAAGGCTTTCTTCGAAGGCACTTGATTCTCCATAAGTTTTCTTGCAACAATCGAGGAAAGTGTCATAAAATAATTTCTAACTTCTTTAATAACTTGCTTTCCAAAACGAATTGATAAGATATCAATTAGCTCGTGCAATGATTTTTTCGCCTTATCTGCCTCCAAATGGAATATTTCAAATAACAGACGTGATTCAATGGTAAAAAATTCTTCAATACCGGTGTATTGATTAATACTGTCAATTTCTTGAAAATATCTCTTCGAAATCGTTTCAGAAATTGATTGTTGGTGTAGTTGCATAAAATACCCCATCTTTCTTCAGAATGAAATTTGCATCAATCGTATATATGTCAATAGTTACTATACTAATATAACCAATCATAAAAATGCTATAAATAAAAATTTTTTAATATGAAAAAGGTGACAATTTGATTAGTTTCATACTAAAAATCTGTCCTAAAGACCGAAAAAAATTGAAAATTTAAATAAATATTTATAACTAAAGTGAATATTACCATAATTTTCGTTTTTTTTTCAACTCCCATTTCCTAATTAAATTACCGATGAATATTATCTTTGATTCACACTATGGAAATGTGATTTCTGTTTTTCAATAATATATATTTCCTAATAAAATAGAACTAGATTTTTCAACAAATTTTTTCATTAACTCAGATGCAAAATGTTCTTATGTTATTACATTCTTCTCTATTTCTTTTCTAAAAATATGTAGTAAAATAGAAATTATTAAAATTATAAATGTGGACAAACGAGGTGTTTTAGAGTGGATCCAAAAGAAATAGAAGAAATTATGGATGTCATTAAAGAATTCTTCCCTGAAAATACATCCATCGCTATTTCAGATACTAAAGAATATATATATTATCAGCCAAGTAAACATGTGGACTTAAAAATTAAACCTGGCGACCCAATTAAAGAAGGTTCTGCTGCATATAAAGCAATACAATATGGTAAAAAAATCAACACTTACATTGAATCCGATGTTTTTGGCGTTCCTTACTATGGTATGAGTATCCCTTTAATTACTGAAGGAGAAATTAAAGGGGCTGTCACTGCTATTTTCCCTCAAAAGCCATCACCTTTTTTAACAAACTACATTACAATCAAAGTTGATGATTGCTGGTATCCAATTAAACATAATGAAGTTGTTTATTTAGAAACTCAACTTCGCAAAACTTTCGTAAAAACAATGGATAAAGAAGGATTCCATCGTTTAAATCTAAGCGATCTTGAACTGTTCCTATCCAACGACCATTTTATTCGTTGCCATCGTTCATATATCGTAAACATCGATTATATTGATGAAATTCAACCTGATTCCCATTCAACATTCCTTTTAGTTATGAAAGATGGTACTAGAATTCCTGTAAGCCAAAGATATGCAAGCTACTTCCGTCGTTCATTAGGTTTCTAATATTTCGCTAACGAAAGTGTTTTGGCACATACTTTGCAGCAATTTCATCATATAAATTTTTTAAATAAAATTGCCGTTTTCCTTTGAGAAAGCGGCGTTTTTTTATATCAACCAACATATTTATATAGTTTTTTAATTTTCTAAAATAATTTTTTGTCGAAAAATCTCGTATTTTCTCGTTCAAACGATAATTAAGCATTTTCATGCAACATTTGAAGATTGTGTGACAAAGAAGTGCTATTATTAATGTATTCTTGAGCATGGCAACGTTACTCGCTCAATATACTGAAAATTCTTACAAGCTTTTTTCTCTGTTCAACACGAACATCAATAAAGGGGAGGATTATATGAATTCAATCATTGAAAAAAGAATTGGTATACCACAATTAAAAGAACGTATTGTATCTGCCGAAGAAGCAGCTGCCCTTATCCCAGATGGTGCAGTAGTCGGCATGAGTGGTTTTACACGTGCAGGGGATGCGAAAGTTGTTCCTATGGCTCTTGTTGAACGAGCAAAAAAAGAACAATTCAAAATTGATGTATATACTGGTGCTTCACTTGGACCTGAAGTAGACCATTACCTTGCAGAAGCTGGCGTTATTCGTAAACGTGGACCTTACCAAGGCGAAAGAGCAATGCGTAATTTGATCAACAAAGGTGACATTCTATATGTAGATGCACACCTTTCACACAATGCTGAGTTAGTACGTCAAGGAATTATCGGTCCAATTCAATATGCAATTATTGAAGTTTGTGCAATTACTGAAGATGGATTACTTATTCCAACTACATCTGTAGGTAACGCACCAATTTTTGCACAATACGCTGAAAATATCATTCTTGAATTAAATATTTCCCATCCAGAAACTTTAATTGGTATTCATGATATTTATATTCCTGGTCCTCAAGGTGAGCGTGAACCAATTCCTTTAACAAATGCAAACCAACGAATCGGTGAAAAAGGAATTCGCGTTAACCCAGAGAAAATTAAAGCAATTGTCATTTCTGAAGAGCCAGATGCTCCTTCACTAATCGTTGATCCAGATGAAGAAACACAAAGAATGGCAAATTTATTATTAGACTTCTTCCGTTCTGAAATTAAAGCTGGACGTTTAACAAACCAATTAATGCCGATTCAATCTGGAGTTGGATCTGTAGCAAATGCTGTTTTAGACGGCTTTAAAGAATCTGAATTTGAAAATTTACAAGTTTACTCTGAATGTTTACAAGATGCTGTATTTAATTTGATCGACGCTGGAAAAGTAAACTTTGCATCTGCAACATCCATTACTTTAACTGCTGAAGCACAGCAAAAAGTATATGGCAACATTGAAAAATATATAGATAAAATTTGCTTGCGTCCTCAAGAAATTTCTAACCACCCAGAAATCGTTCGTCGCCTCGGATTAATTTCTATTAACGCTGCACTTGAAGTAGATATTTACGGTAACGTGAACTCTACTCACGTAGCTGGAACAAAAATGATGAACGGTATCGGTGGTTCTGGAGACTTTGCTCGTAACGCTCGTCTAACTATTTTCGTAACAAAATCTTATGCAAAAGGTGGAGCAGTTTCATCCATCGTTCCAATGGTTTCACACCATGACCATACTGAACATGATGTGGACATCATCGTAACTGAACAAGGTATCGCTGACTTACGTGGTCTAGCGCCAAAAGAACGAGTGCCGTTAATCATTGAAAACTGTGCGCATCCAGATTTCAAAGATCAACTTTGGGATTATTATCATCGAGCAGTAGAAAAATACGGAAATGTTCAAACTCCTCATATTTTAGAGGAAGCATTAAGCTGGCACGTGAACCTATTGAAAAACAACACGATGAAAAAAGAAGTAGAAGTAAAATAATGTATGATTTTATTAATAGCACAAACTAATCATTGGTTTGTGCTATTTTTTTAGAACATTACATCAATCGAATACGTTCAAAGCTTCCACATATTAAGAAAATTTCCAAACTATCAATATGTATTATGAGGGGCTTTAAAGAAAACAGATTGATAATAAAGCATAAACAATTGCAAGGTTGGGACAATAACACCGCGCTAAATAAAATGGCCGATTGGGGGGGGTCTAGAAAGCCGAAAATATTCAAGACATCCTCAAATTATTTATGATTTGCTCCTGTGGTAGTCAAAATAAGTTTCCACAATTCTCGTCGCTACTACGACCATTTTTCTTTTGAGTTCGTTATCCCAACCTTGCACTAAAATAGTTATCTAACTTCTTGATTGTTTTCGTTATAATAAATAACTGCCGTTTGTAGTCCACTTTCTGCAATCATATTGTTTTCTCTAATTTTTGTTTCAGTATCATCTGCAGCCGTTTCAGCAATTTCTTTTAAATCATTATTATTATTTTTGCTATAACGCTTTTCACCAAAGTCCGTTTCCTTCGAGAATGTTGTCCTCATATTTTTTATCATCTTCTTCGTTTTATCTCGATTTTCTTTTTTGCTGAGAAATGCTGCTACACCTGCTACAAATGCAGTCAATACAACACCTTTCCCTTTTGCCATGGAAATAACTCCTTTCATTTTCTTTTCTTACTGACAATAAAAAAAGTGACATAAAAACATAATGTTCTTATGTCACTTATCTTTTACGCTTTTACATCATCGTATACACCGCTACGAAACTCATTCACGACGTATGAGCATATAGGATTCATTTTATATTGATGTTCCCTCGCATATTCCACTGCCCGTTCTAATAATTTTTTCGCGACACCTTGCCCGCGAAGCTCTGGTGAAACGAAGGTATGCGTCATATCCATTACTCCATCATGCTGATTCCACGTAATTTCCGCTAACATTTTCCCATCTTTTTCATACTCAAAAGCAAAGTAGTTCGTCCCTCTTTCAACAAGTTTGAATTCCATAAACATTCCACCCCTTTTTGAATTACTATATCATAGGGAACATGCATTGTAATTTAGTTTGCTTCCTGTTCTTCAGAAGATGAGAACCATGAGGAAATTGTTTCGATTAATTTACTAAAGAAGTTTTTCACTTTTTCCCAAAATCCTTCATCATGCAGAAGATTTCCAAACTTTTCTTCAATCTTTGAACTGATGTTTGACAATTGATCTGCCCATTTTGAAAAATCAATATCCAGCTGTCGAATTCGGTCCATTAAATCAATCAACATTTGTCTATCAGCATCACTTAACTCAATTTGTAATTTTGATAATTGATCTGTTACTATTTTCTCCACTTCTTCCCTTGTTTGTGGATCAATTTCAGCAATTTGCTTTTTAATCTCCGTTAATAACTGCGCAACTTGTTCATCGCTAATATTTGCGTTATCAGCAAGTTCTGTTGCGACATATAATTCTTCGTTTGCAACATCTGTTCTTTCAATATCTAATGTTTCTCCTGTTTTTACTTCATATGCTTTGTAAATTCCAACAAGGGCTGAATGTCCCGTTACTGGCTTTGGAGCGGCTACTTCCACCGTTGCATCTTCTAGGCCCGCCGTCAACATGGCATTCGCATACATTTCAGATGTCACTTCTGTTATATTTTCCGGCGTTACGATGCTGACTGTAAGACCTTTCCCCTCTTCTTCTCGAGTAATTTTGGCGGAAGAATACATGCGAGCATTTGGATTACTATTACTAATGTATTTTACTAAGTCTTGTCCCGAAACGATGATTTCATCTACTTCTTGTTCTTCATCTACTCTTAATACTTCTCGTACCATTTCTTTTTCAGTATCTGAAAGGTTTGCACCATAAACCACTATTGGAACACCTAGTTTTTCGTTAATCGTTTTAGGAGTGGCTAATGCTTGTCCAGGCATAAGCGTACTGAACATGAAAAACAAACCAGCTATGATTGACAACCATTTCTTCATTCATCATTCTCCTTTCAAACCTAAACTTCAGGTTTGCTCATAATTAGTACGAATAAAAAACACAAAAGGTTTCCGTACTGTCCTTTTGTGTCTATTCATAGAAGCATTAAATTATTTCCGTCCAACCATCTTCTTGTTTTACTTTTTTTTGTTTCATGAGCACACCTAAAGCTCGTTTAAATGCACCTTTACTCATATCAAACATTGCATAAATCTCTTCCGGAGTCGACTTATCGCTAAAAGGCATCTTTCCTCCTACACTTTGTAGGTACTCATAAATCTTCTCAGCATCATTGCTGAGTCTTTCGTGACTGCGAGGTAGCATGGAACCATTCATTGTTCCATCTTCCTTGACAGCAATAATCCGAACTTCTACGTCTTGCCCTAGCCTTGGTTCAGATTCCATTTCACTATGGTGTACAAATATTCGATAAGGATGATCTATACCTAATAAAAACGAACCTACTGGCAATAGCCGATAAGCTCGAGCCATTATATTTTTATTAAACAATTTTTCAGAAGCCTCTTCGTACAACTCACTTACCTTTTCTTCTGTTATGAGACGCCCAAACAATTCGCCCTTTCGATTTGTATACAACGTAATAAATAAATGATCTCCTGCCTTAGGCCATAAAGAACGAATTTTTGGTAAATCTTCTGCTTTCACAAGGGCTTCCCGAGTTGAGCCGATATCTACAACAGCACCTTCATTCGAGATTTTTAATACCTTTGCCCATCCATATTCTCCTTGAATAATATGCGGTACCATTGTTGTCGCTAATAACTCCCCACGGCGATTCGCATATAAAAATACCTTTATACAATCTCCTACTGTGAGAGGGGTAGCTGCTTCAGAACTATTAAGTGGGATTTCTAGTTCACCATTTGTCAGTATCCACCTTGAACCAGCTTTCTCTAGGACTGTTAGCTCTACTACTTGACCAGCTTTTAAATCTTTCATTATTGCTTCCCTTCCGCCAATAAATTATGGTTGTTGTTTCATTTTTTCAAGCTTTTTTACAATTTCCTCATCTTCTTCTAACAATTGAACTAAATCTGCGATGCGATCGATTGAATTCCAACTTAAATGATGTTCAATCCCTTCCACATCTTCATAAATCTTATCTTCATCAACACCAATGAGTCTTAAAAATTGCTCAAGAAGTTCATGTCGTTTAACAAGTCGCTTCCCAAGCTTTTCTCCCTTTGGTGTAAGTGTTAACCCTCTGTATTTTTCATATACCAAATAACCGTCTTTATCTAGTTTCTGCACCATTTTTGTTACGGAGGAAGGTAAAACCGATAAAGCTTCAGCTATGTCAGACACCCGGGCATATCCTTTTGTTTCAATTAATAAATATATTTGTTCGATATGATCTTCCATACTAGGTGTTGGCATAACACGACCCCTCACTTTCGTCTATCATATTCAGTTTACTACAATGTAACTAAAAAATGTAACTTTTAACGGCAAAAGAACCAAAATCGAGTAGGAGGGAGCGATTAACTCCCGTCCTCTCACACCACCGTACGTACGGTTCCGTATACGGCGGTTCAATTAAGATAATTGACGCAAGTTTTCATAACTTCCGTGAATAGCTTGTCTTCTTATGCCAGTGGTCACTCCACCCTCCAAAAGGTCTCCCACGGGATTCACCGCTTCCTTCCTCAAGTGAGGTACTACGTTTTCTGTGTTCATCATGACTCACTGAATGCCAAGGGCTATTCTCTCTTAATTGTTCGGTCCTTCTCAGTTGTTCTAGACCAACTAATACTATGACCTCTGCTGACTTCTGACGGTTCAGCTACTTATCACTAAGTAGGTTATGAAGCGTACTTCACCTATCCGCCAGACCTCCCCGGGTAAGTACATGCACTTTCACACCATCTATCCGCCTCATTTACTCGATATGACCTTCGACAGAAAGAGCTTTGTTTTGTTTGGCAAACTCACTCAATCATACCTAGCCTTATATGAGGTTCGTGTTCCTCGGACCGGTGTTTTGCCTCCAGCTTCCTTCAGATTCCGCGTCACCACGGACACCCTTGCTCTTGGCTAACCTCTACTTCTGTCTTCGGGGTTCGGGACTTACACCCTATAGTTCATGTACATGCCGGGCGCACCAAAAATGTCCAAAAAGTTTAGTTTTCAACTTTTTGGACATCATTACTCTACATGGCCACTTCTTTTGCCCACAGCATGAATGGCACGTATGATTTCCTTATTAATGTTTTCTATATTTCTTGAGTCCTTTAATTCTTTAAACGCTTCTTCTCGAGCATTTAAAGAAACTACATAATATGTAGGCAAATTATTTAACACATTTGCCACTATATTTAATTCGCATTCTTCACAATTACAGAATGTTTGATATTCCACACTTCGTAAAAAATAACGAACAAGTCCGCTTACTATCTCTTCCATTACATTTACTAATCTAAGTTGTGACATACATTGTTTCCCTCCGTTCACTTTTATTAAGTAATACTATAAACGGATAGAACAAAATACTCAATAGTATCAAGTTATTTTTTCATAGAAATCCCTATAAATGCAATTTCATCTTGTAGAATTGTTTCAAAATTTGCTATTTTTATTAACATTTTTACATTCCCCTTGATGTTATATCTTTAGTAGGACTATCTATTATTAATAATTACCTATTATTTACGAACTAATAAATTTTCATTTAATTCCAAAACAATTGGACAGTGGTCACTTCCTAAAATTTCAGAATGTATTTCACTATTTATGATCGCATCGACAATCAAATCTGAAACGATAAAATAATCGATACGCCATCCAATATTTCGTTCTCTTACTTTATTCATATAGGACCACCAAGTATATGCATCTGTTCGGTTTGGATATAAATATCGAAACGTATCAGTAAAACCTTCTGATAATAATCTTGTCATTTTTTCCCTTTCTTCAAAGGTAAATCCAGAATTTCCGATATTGGATTTGGCATTTTTTAAATCAATTTCTTGATGAGCGACATTTAAATCTCCACAATAAATAACAGGCTTCTTACAATCTAACGCTTTCAAATAATCGAATAAATCATCTTCCCATTGCAATCGTTTATCCAATCTTGCTAAATCCCTCTGTGAATTTGGTGTATACACATTTACTAAATAAAATGAATCGTATTCTAATGTAATAATTCTGCCTTCTGATTCAGAATCCATTTCTCCGACTCCATATTTTACGGAGAGAGGTTTATACTTCGTAAAAACTGCTGTTCCTGAATATCCCTTTTTCTCTGCATAGTTCCAATACTGATAATATCCTTTTAGCGGCAGCTCTACTTGTCCCACTTGACATTTCGTTTCTTGAATACAAAAAAAATCTGCATCCATTCTATTAAAGTAGTCTAAAAACCCTTTCTTTAAACAAGCTCGTATTCCATTAACATTCCACGAAATAAATTTCACTTTCCCACCTACTACGTATGAAAAATTTAACGAAAAACAAAATAAGGGAGAAGCAACCTTTTTAATGAAGGTTGCTACCTCCCTATGAATAATAAAGATTCAATTGGGAAATTTCCAATGATTTATCTTGGACATTAATCTTCTCCAACAATTTTCACTTCAAGTTCTAGCTCAACACCAAATTTTTCTTTTACAACTTTTTGGACCATTTTGATTGTTTCTATATAATCCGTCGCAGTTGCGTTTCCTTTATTAATAATAAACCCGGCATGTTTTGTAGAAACTTCTGCTCCGCCAACCCCTTTTCCTTGAAGACCACTATCTTGAATTAATTTTCCAGCAAAATAACCTGGTGGGCGTTTAAATACGCTTCCTGCTGAAGGATATTCTAACGGCTGTTTAGATTGTCGTTTATAAGTCAAATCTGCAATTTTTGCATCAATTTCTTCTTTATTACCTTTTTCTAGTCGGAATAATGATGAAAGCACAATATAGTTCTTCTGAGCTATAATGCTTTTTCGATAACCTAATTCCAATTCTTCTTTTGATAATACAAGACGCTTTCCTTCCCTAGTTAGTACTGTGGAATGAACGATGATGTCATTGATTTCTCCACCGTAAGCACCGGCGTTCATCGCCATTGCTCCACCTACTGAACCTGGAATTCCACAAGCAAATTCTAAGCCTGTTAAACTTGCTTCTGCTGCTTTTTTGGAAACATCCATAATAAGTGCTCCACTTTGTGCATACACTTCGGTTCCTTCAATTTTTATTTGATTGAGTTTCGATAAATTCATTACAATTCCACGAACGCCACCGTCACGAACAATCATGTTAGAACCATTTCCTAAAATTAACAACGGAATTTGATGGTTATACGTATACTGTACAATTGCCTCAACTTCCTCTTCCGTCTCCGGCATGACTAATATATCAGCATTTCCTCCAAGTTGTGTCATTGTATATTTTTTTAACGATTCGTTTATTTTTATATTTTCTTTATTTGTAACCCCAGATAAATCCTTAACCCATTGTTCAATTGTCATAAAAGCATATTCCTTTCCTGTATTAAACCTTGTATCTGTAATTGTATACTTTTTGACAAGCAAATATATGCTTTAATTGCAAGAATTTTACGATTATTTTCCAACTTTTCAAAACATAAATCTTTCCTCGATAAGTGTACCATGTTTTCCATTAGTTATAAAAGTTTAGACTATAAATAATACTTCCAAGTATTGTCTCTAACATTATAATAAACTATTATGAAAATAAGAATGTTGAAAGCAGGTGAAAAAATGAAAAAGTTTGCTGTAGATTTTTCCCACTCTTCCATCACTTTTTCTGTAAAACATATGATGATAGCAAATGTAATAGGCCATTTTAATTCTTATCATGCGGAAATCGAAGCAGATTCAATTGAAGATTTAATAAATGCAAACATTAGTATAGAAATTGATGTAGCCAGTATTTCAACAAACGATTTATTGAGAGATCAACATTTAACTTCAAACGAGTTTTTTTATGCGGATAAATATCCAAAAATCACTTATAACGTAACAAGCATAGAACAAATCGATCATAATAAATTTTACATACATGGTGATATGACAATAAAAGAAGTAACAAAACCTGTGATCTTTGAAACGACTTATAAAGGACATGTTAAAAGCCCTTGGGGACAAGATACATATGGATTTTCAGCAGCAGCGAAAATCAACAGAAAAGATTTTGACTTAACTTATAATGCAAGGTTAGAATCTGGAGGACTTCTAATTGGAGAATTAGTAGATGTTAATGCGGAATTTGAAATTTATCCAATACTATAGTGTTTTATAAATCTAAATCTATTTAAGAAACATAGTGGATTAGATAAACATTTTTAATAAATACATATTGAAGCGTCCATACATTTATATACAATAAAGAGGTGCCTTGAAATCACTCCAGGCACCACTTTTTCTATTAAACTGCTACTGGTACTAGTTTTTGAACAGAAGCTTTTACTTGTTCTAAACCTGCTTCAATTATTTCATTTGCTCGATTTGGTTCAGCGTTATGGCCTTCAATAATCACTTCATCAAGAAGCTCCATTCCCGCAATATTACCAAGAACATTTTTAATATAATTTACACTCATTTCCATCGGTTGAGCTTCTGGTGATGAGTAATATCCACCTCGTGCGTTCAAAATGACGAATTTTTTATCTGTTAATAACTGTACTAGTTGCCCTTTTTCATTATATTTAAACATAAATCCTGCTTGATAAATATAGTCAATGAATGTGTGTAAAGGTGCAGGAATTGTTAAATTCCATAATGGGAAAGCAACAACGATTACTTCTGCTTCTTTTACTAAATCCATCGCTTTTTTCTTCGCAGCTAGTAAACGAGACTCTGATTCCGTTAATTCTTTACCTTCGTTTTGTTTTGCCAATGCATCGAATAATTGTTGACCGAAATATGGCATATCTTCTTCGAAAACATCGTATATTTTTAGATTAATATTTTCAATTTTCTTCGCTTCTTCAATATATGTTTCAAACATTTTTGTTGAAATTCCGTCTGGACGGTTATTTGCTTTAATTACTAACACATTTTTCATGATGTATATATGCTCCCTTTCTTTAATTTAAAACATCTCAAATTCAAGATTCACAAAATCAAGTATAAAAGGGGGGATTCATTTTATCAAGCAAATAACACTCATACTTTTGGCTGAAATTAAATATCGCAATGTCCGTCCGAGCAAATATCTCCGTCTCCGCCGAGCATTTGTAATGATGGTTTTAATCCTTTTTCTTCAGCTACTTTCTTTACTGTCTGCTTAAATAACTCTTGAGGTTGTGCTCCTGAGATTGCATATTTGTTTTCAAATACAAAAAATGGAACACCCCGAATACCGTAAATTTGAGCTTGTTGAATATCTTTTTCGACTTCTTCAGAAAATCGATTGCTCTTCAATATTTCTTCTACTTCTTTACTCTCAAGTCCAACTTCTTCTGCCAATTTGATTAACACATCTTCTTTTCCAATAGCTTTCCCTTCAATGAAATACGCATGGAATACCCGTTCACTGAACTCTATACCTTTTCCTTTTGAATAAGCCCATTTTGACAATCGATGAGCCTTTAAAGTATTTGCTGTTTTTAGTTCATCAAAATTATATTGAAGTCCTACTTCATTCGCCCGCTGTACAACACTGTTTGTCATTTTCTTTACTTCATCAATCGGCATCCCATATTTTTTTGATAGATGCTCATAAATGGACTCATCCGAATCTTCTAATGTTGTAGGATCTAATAAAAAGCTTTTTAATTCTACTTCCACTTGTCCAATATACCCTGTATCTTGAATTGCTTTCTCCAACTGCTTCTTTCCGATATAACAAAATGGACAAACGAAATCTGACCAAACTTCTACTTTCATTTCTTTTCCTCCTTTTTCGCTATTTTACTTGTATCATCTTAAAACAACAAAATATATGCTCCTACTGAATAATGTAATGATTTTTTTTACATACTCGTAAAAAACACATTTTTAGGGGGATTTTCATGCAGAATTCGCTTTGGTTACATAATGTAACCCCTTTATCTTTAACATCATTATCCACTTCCCTGAACTGCGATGTATGTATAGTTGGCGGTGGATTAACGGGGGTCTATACTGCCTATCTTCTTGCAAACAAAGGGATAGATGTTGTTTTGCTAGAAGCGAAATCTTCTGTTGCGTATGGTACAACAGGTCACTCTACGGGAAAACTAACTCCCCAACATGGTGCAGTTTATGATTTATTACTAAACACTTTTAATGAAGAAGAAGTGCGCACCTATTATGATGCCAATGCAACGGCTATTGAAAACGCACTTCATGATGCAATAGCGGATACATTCCAACGAGTTGATTCTTATTTATATGCAACAACAGAACAGGGTGCGGAAAAAATCAAGAAAGAAATAGAGGCTTACAAGAAAATAGGTATACAAGGAATCGAAACAACTGATACTGAACTGCCTTTTGATGTGATCACTGCATTAAAAATGGAAAATACCTATCAAATCCATCCGACGAAATTTACGAATCATTTTGCAAAATTAGCATTAAAAGCGGGAGCAAAACTATTTGTAAATACAAGGGTAACAAAATTAATTATTGATGAAAATCGCCTTTTAACGGAGAATCATTTTGAAGTAAACTTCAAATCCATAGTGCTTGCAACCCATTATCCCATCGAGGCGATAAAGGGGCTGCAAATTGCAAAATTATCCATTGACCGTTCTTATTTAATGGCAACGAAAACTTCGGAGATATTGAAAGGGCAATATTTATCTACCGATCAATCTTCTCGAACAATTCGAACAGCTTTAATTAATCATCAACCATACTTTATTTTCGGCGGCAGCTCCCATGTTGCAGGTGCTGTTCAAAACACACAATTTTATTATGACATGTTAGAAAAAGAGCTTATGTCTACTTTCGATTTGCCTAAACCTGAATATTTATGGAGTGCTCAAGATCCAAATACGGCTGATTATATTCCATACGTAGGTCGCATTTCAGAAAGTGAACCGAGTATATATATTGCTACTGGTTATCGGAAATGGGGGCTTTCCAACTCGCTTGTTGCAGGTGAAATGATTTCAACACAAATTACTGAGGGACAGCACCCTGCCCAATATCTTTATAGTCCTTCGAGAAATATGTTCGGGAAAACTTTTATGCGAATGTTAAAGGAAATTGGCTTTACAGTATCGAATCTCGCAGAAGGATATTTAATGCGAATAGAAGCTCCAAAATGCACCCATTTAGGTTGTAAAACACAATGGAATGAAGCGGATGAAACTTGGGATTGCCCTTGCCATGGTTCACGATTCGATAAGTTGGGCAACGTCATTGAAGGCCCAGCAGTATATCCACTATCATTGGAATAAAAAAATGGTGTCAAGGATTTACCTTGAACACCGTCTTTTTTTAACTTAATGCATCTGTCAACACAGGAACTACTTGTTTTTTACGTGAAACTACTCCTGGTAAATCGAATTGGTTATCCACTAATTCCTTACCGAATGCTTTTGCTGCATCTAGAGCAGCATTTCCTGCAACTATCGCTACGGAATCGTTGTTTAAAATATCAGTAATAAAGAAGAAGAATAAGTTTAAACCTTTTTCTTCAACATTCTTATTCAGTAAACTTACTAATTCTTCTTTACGGTTCAACACATCATTCACATCAACTGCGTTCACTTGAGCAACAACGGATTTCACTGTACCAAACGTAAATTCTTTCGCATCTAAAGAAAGTAAATCTTCTAAAGATTTATCTGAAAGATCCGCACCAGCCTTTAGCATCGAAAGACCGTATTCTTCCGCATTCACTCCTGCAATTTCAGCCAACTCTTTACCTGCTTGTACATCTTCTTCCGTGCAAGTAGGAGATTTGAATAAAAGCGTATCAGAAATGATGGCAGAAAGCATTAATCCAGCAATGTTTGAAGGAATTTCAACATTTTTTTCTTTGAAGATTTTATTTAAAATCGTTGCCGTACATCCAACTGGTTCTGCGCGATAATATAACGGATCAGCTGTTTCAAAATTTGCAATACGGTGATGGTCAATAACTTCTAAAATTTTTACGTTTTCAATTCCGTCTGCAGATTGTTGGCGCTCATTGTGGTCAACTAAAATAACTACACCAGTTTCTTCTGCAACATTTGAAATAAGTCTTGGTGGCTCGAAACCGAACTTTTCTAAAGCATATTTTGTTTCATTATTAATTTCACCAAGTCTTACAGCTTCTGCATCTACTCCGAGTTGCTGTTTTAAATAAGCATAAACGATTGCGGATGTAATCGAATCTGTATCAGGGTTTTTATGTCCGAAAACTACTACTTTGCTCATTCAAATAGTTCCTCCTAAATTTGTGTATAGTCCGTGTCTATTTTATCATAACTTCCTTATAATAGAAAAACGTAACATATAACATAAAATTTATGAAAAACAAAAACGTTTTTGAAAAATTCAAAGTTTTACGAATATTTAAGTATCACTATTTCATTGTTAACGTTCTTTTTTCTAAAAAATGGAGACGATCATCTAATTGAGCATTTAAATTTAAAAACTTTTTATAATAATTTCTATTATGTAGAGTCATACCTTCGACGAGAGCGTGTACAAGGGAATTAGCTGCGGTATTTGCTTCGAAAGCAATTTGTTTTTGAGCCCCTGCAACAAAACTGATATTTGCATAATCACGTACAGGGGATATGGAAGAATTTGTTATAGCAATAATTTTGACCTTTTTATTTTTCACTAATTTAACAATTGTTAATATATCTTCTACTACCGAATCTAAAGCGATTACAAACAATACTGAATCTGTATCCATTCTATTTATTTGATTTACAATATCTTCAACATTAAATTTGATTTGAGTAACCTTTTTTCCGAAATTTTCTAACATTGAAGTTAAATAACATGTAGATGGAGCGCACTGTCTATAACCCAACGTATAAATGATCCCTGCTTCATGTAAATAAATTGTGGCTTTTTCAAAGCTTTCTGCATCAATGCATTGTATTGTATTTAAAATACTTGTTACATCCCGATTCATTATTTCACTGAATAAATATTCATGTTTTTTTCCAATGGATAATTGTTCGCCAGCCGAAACATGTTTCGATTCTAATAAATCCTTTCGAATTCTATCTTGCAGTTCACCATAGCCAGATAAATCCATTGCATAACAAAACCGAATCACTGTTGACTCACTTACACCGATAATTTTTCCTACTTCAGAGGCAATATGAGTAGCGACTACATTCGGATTTTCTATAACAAATTGCGCTACTTTACGTTGTCCCCTTGAAAGTCGGATAAAGCGTTTCTTCACTTCATCACAAAAGCCCATTTTCTTAATGAATTCCTCCTTCATGAAATTACTATAATGTATGCAATATTATAAAGAGTAGGTTAGCATGTATAATGAGTGAATACAATGAGTTTTCAGAAAAATTTTTAAGAGTAACTATGCAAATATTCATTAAATTGTCAAATTTATGAAGGAAGCTTTTTGTTCTCGAAAAGCTTCCTTCATGAAATTTACTCTAGTTCTATTTGTTTTGTTTCTTTTCCTAAAAAAACAACTGCCGCTACTCCAATTACAATCGAAATGCAAAATACAGCAAAAATAAATCCGAAATCAAATCCTGCCGTACGCAACCACCCTACAAGCAAAGGACCAAAAATGCCTCCAATCCGTCCAATTGCTGCTGCCATCCCTGCGCCAGTTCCACGAATTACTAATGGATATTGTTCCGGTGTATAAGCATACAAAGCTCCCCAAGCACCTAAGTTAAAGAAGGATAAAAGAATACCTGAAATTAAAAGCACTGTAATGGATTCTGCTTGTCCAAATACATATGCACTTGCAGCTGTTCCTAATAAATAAGTAACTAATACAAATTTTCGCCCAATCTTTTCTACAAACCATGCAGCAGTAAAATAACCTGGCAGTTGAGCTAGGGTCATAATCAAGACATATTTAAAACTAGAGATTAAGCTGAATCCTTTTCCTACCATAACACTTGGAAGCCATAAAAACATTCCATAGTAAGAAAACACAACGGAAAACCACAGAACCCAAAGCATAAGGGTAGACTTCGCATATTTTTTTGACCATACACCACTAATATTTTGAAAAATAGTGCGTTTTTTCGCCTCAGGTTTTGCGGCAAATTGAGGAGAGTCAGGTAAATGCAAACGAATAAATACCGCGTATAATGCTGGTATAGCTGTTATGATTAATGCCACTCTCCAACCGGCAATTGGCCATATATCACTTGGAATAACAAAGTAAGCAATGATTGCAGCTAACAACCATCCAAATGCCCAAAAACTTTCTAACAATACAACTACCCGGCCACGTTCTTTAGCTGGTACACTTTCTGAAACCAATGTAGAAGCAACAGGAAGTTCACCACCAAGTCCCATACCAATAATAAATCGTAAAATTAAAAACGCAGCTAATGTCGTTGTAAATGCCGATATACCACTTGCAATGGAGAAAACCAATAGTGTTACAATAAAAATGTTTTTTCTTCCTATTTTATCTGCCATCAATCCGAATAGAAAAGCTCCTACGGCCATCCCAATAGAGTTGACACTTCCAATCCAGCCCATTTCATTGGAGGAAAGACCCCAATCTACCGCTAGCGCTGCAATAATAAATGAAAGTATTCCGACATCCATTGCATCGAATAACCATCCGACACCAGCAACCCCCAACAATTTATTGCGAGAGATGGTCCGGGTTTTCTTGGATTGCAACAACTTATTATCCATCTGTTATTTCACCTGTCTTTACAATTTAGATGATATTATTACATTAAACCCATTCACTATTATTAGCAAGTATTATATTTGATTTATTTTTGTAATTATTTATCTTGTTGTTTAATAAAAATGATAAAATAATTTGTGTATATAATATTTTAAATTTTTCGTTTTCTATTGAAATATACTATTATTGTGCGCTAAAATGTCTTTTATATAAAAACAGATGTTCATCTAGCGAAAACAAAAGGAGATATTACTATGTGGAAAGGTCTTATCGAAGAATATAAAGAATTTTTACCTGTGACAGAAAAAACACCTACATTAACTTTGAATGAAGGAAATACTCCTTTAATTTATTTAGGAAATTTATCTAAAAAACTAGGCATAGAATTATACGGAAAATACGAAGGATTAAATCCTACTGGCTCTTTCAAAGATCGTGGAATGGTCGTTGCAGTAGCAAAAGCTGTGGAAGAAGGAGCAAAATGTGTTATTTGCGCATCTACTGGTAATACATCTGCTGCTGCTAGCGCTTATGCTGCTCGCGCAGGTATTCAATCCATTGTCGTTATTCCAAAAGGAAAAGTCGCTCTTGGGAAATTAGCACAAGCTTGTATGTATGGTGCAAAAATCATTGAAATTGATGGAAATTTCGATGATGCTCTTTCAATCGTTCGTAAAATTGGTGAAGAAGGAAAAGTAACGCTCGTAAACTCTGTCAATCCGTACCGTATCGAAGGACAAAAAACTGCTGCCTTTGAAATTGTCGATGCTTTAGGAAAAGCCCCTGATTATTTATGTATTCCTGTTGGTAACGCAGGTAACATCACTGCCTATTGGAAAGGCTTTAAAGAATATAATGAAGCAAAAAACAGTGGTTTACCTAAAATGTATGGCTTCGAAGCGGAAGGAGCAGCTGCCATTGTAAAAGGTCAACCAATAGACAATCCTGAAACAGTTGCGACAGCTATTCGCATTGGTAATCCTGCGAGTTGGAAATTCGCTGAAGCGGCTCGCGATGAATCAAATGGAATAATCGACTCCGTTACTGATGAAGAAATCATTGCTGCATATAAAGAAATCGCAAAAAGTGAAGGAATTTTTGTCGAACCAGGTTCAGCTGCTTCCCTTGCTGGTGTAGTCAAATCCGTAAATAACGGAAAAATTGAAAAAGGTAGTACAGTGGTCACTGTATTTACGGGGAACGGGCTAAAAGACCCTGATACTGCTATGAATGTATCGACTGTGGAAGTCGTTTCTTTGAAAAATAACATGGAAGAAATTCGAAACTACATTGAGGGTTTAGTATGAGTAAAAAATGGCAAATTACAGTTCCAGGAAGCACTGCAAATTTAGGCCCGGGATTTGATTCTATAGGGCTTAGCCTATCACTTTATTTAAAGTTAACTGTTTCTCCTCAAGACGAATGGGAAATTATCCATTTATCAGAAGGATTACCTAAAAAATTTGAAATAAAAGATCACTTAATTTATAAAATTGCTCATGAAACTGCAAAACAATATAATAGAGAAATGCCTAGCTGTCGTATCGAAATCACAAGTGAACTGCCTTTTGCTCGAGGAATTGGCAGTAGTGCAGCAGCAATTGTAGCAGGAATTGAAATTGCAAACCTCCTTTGTGACCTTCAATTATCTGTGCAAGATAAATTAAATCTATCTTCACAGTTTGAAGGCCATCCAGACAATGCCACTGCTTCTGTATTAGGTGGATTAACCATTTCAACAATGGATGAAGCAGGCAATGTTGATACAATTCACATCCATGACCTTGAAGCATCATTTGTATTATTTATTCCGAATGTAAAGTTAAAAACTTCTGAAGCAAGAGATGTGTTGCCAAAAACATTCCAAAGACCATATGCCGTCCAAGCAAGTGCTGGTGCAAATATGCTCGCAGCAGCATTAGTATTAAAGGATTATGAACGCATCGGAAAATATATGGAATCTGATTTATTCCATGAGCCATTCCGTGCAGAACTTATCCCTTATTACCATGAAATTCGCAAGGAAGCAAAAAAAGCTGGAGCGTATGGTACTGCATTAAGTGGTGCTGGACCAACAATGATTTCAATAATTCCAAATTCCATAGGTCAACAATTTGTTGCAAAAATGGAGGAATTATTCCCGACACATAAAATCATTCTGACAAAACCAGATCAATGTGGCGTTTATGTTGAAGAAATATCAAGCGTTTCTAAAGCAATCGAGTAGGAGGGAGCGATTAACTCCCGTCCTCTCACACCACCGTACGTACGGTTCCGTATACGGCGGTTCAATTAAGATGATTGACGCAAGTCTTTATAACTTCCGTGAATAGCTGTTCTCTTTATGCCAGTGGTCACTCCACCCTCCAAGAGGTCTCCCACGGGATTCACCGCTTCCTTCCTCAAGTGAGGTACTACGTTTTCTGTGTTCATCATGACTCACTGAATGCCAAGGGCTATTCTCTCTTAATTGTTCGGTCCTTCTTAGTAGTTCTAAACCAACTAATACTATGACCTCTGCTGACTTCTGACGGTTCAGCTACTTATCACTAAGTAGGTTATGAAGCGTACTTCACATATCCGCCAGACCTCCCCGGGTAAGAATGTAATCTTTCCTTCCATCTATCTGCTTCATTTACTCTGTACCACCTTTGGCAGAAAGGACTTTGTTTTGTTTAGCAAACTCATCCAATGATACCTAGCCTTATATGAAGTTCGTGTTCCTCAGACCGGAAGTTTGCCGCTCGCTTCCTTCAGATTCCGCGTCACCACGGACACCCTTGCGTTAAGCTAACTGTTACTTCTGCCTTCACAGTTCGGGACTTACACCCTATAGATTACACCCATGCCAGGCGCACTAAAACAGGAGTTGTTCGAAAGTTCCCTACTTCAGAACAACTCCTGTTATACTTTTATGACAACAAAATTAAACTTATCGCCATTACCGCCATTCCCACAACCACCCCGTATATAGATGAGTGGGTCTCATCATATTTTTTCGCAGCTGGCAATAGTTCATCCAGAGAAATAAACACCATAATTCCTGCAACTGCTGCAAAAATTATTCCAAACATAATGTCATTTAGAAACGGCATCAATATTAAAAAGGCAACGAGTGCACCAATCGGCTCTGCAAGTCCTGAAAAAAAGGAAAGTTTAAAAGCTTTCTTCCTCTTACCAGTTGCATAAAATATCGGTATAGCTACAGCAATCCCTTCAGGTATATTATGGATAGCAATGGCAATGGCAATAGCAATTCCCACACTCGGATCGTGTATTGCTGACATAAAAGTCGCAATCCCTTCAGGGAAATTATGAATACCGATAGCAAGTGCCGTAAATATTCCTACCTTCATTAAATTAGCTTCATCTAATTCCTTAGGTGATAATTCTGCTTGCATAACATCCTCTACTGTTTTTACTTCATGAGGATTTGTTTTTTTCGGAATCACCTTATCTATCATAGCGATAAATAGCATTCCTCCAAAAAATCCGATCACCGTCATCCAATACCCTTTCGACTCTCCTAAAGCAACCGTTAATGCATCTTTCGCTTTAAAAAAAATTTCAATTAATGATACATATATCATTACGCCAGCTGAAAAACCTAAAGCAGCAGATAAAAACTTTTTATTCGTTCTCTCGGTAAAAAATGCTATAAGCGCACCAAGTCCAGTTGCTAACCCTGCAAATAAGGTCAGACTAAATGCTAATATGATGTTACTCATTCGAACATCCTTTCTTTTAATATCCTAATATTATTATATACGCAGAACTTTCCTTAGTGCAACTTTTTTTACCTTATCTATATTTTGTGGATTTAGAAAACTTATTTCAAAAAAATAAACGCTATATCAGCGTTTAATACTTTCATACAAAAAAATACAAATACAAAACCATGTAAATCCTAAACTCCAGCCATTACATCTGTTGCAAAATGATTTTTCTCCGCCACTCTTGATAATCCTGTCAATATAGCTAACACCAATCCTCCAATCCAATACCTCAACTTACTTTTATGATTTTTAGTAAGTTCAGACAATAAATAAGCTATGGTGAATAAATACAATAACCCCATCATAGCATGACCAGATGGAAAGCTATACGATGCCATTTGATCTGCTATTTCTGGTCGTGGACGTGCTACCCATTCTTTTACGAAATGATTGATCAATCGGCCAATCGGAATAGTAAGAATCACAAAAAGCATTCCTCGTAATTTTTGAACTTTAACCATAAAATGAATAATACAATAATAGCGATTAAATCTATTAGTGAAATTTCACCAAAATAGTGGAAAAAGCTGAAAAACTTATTACCTTTTAATAATAATTCCATGTTTTGATCAAATGAAACGATAGTAGAAGTGTCATTAGTATAGCGTAAAATAATAAAGGGAATAAATGAAACAGTCCACTAATGTAAAGTAATACACGATTATTCATCAACTTCTCCACCTTAAAATATTAAAAATCACCCTTATGAAAGCTTAATAATAACAATAAATTTACTTATTAACATATTGTGCAATTTAGATGTTATTCAGTCGAAAGTATATTATACAATAATAACAGTAATAATGGATTCATTTCATCACATTTGCAAAATCAATGTTAACAGACAAAAAAATGATCACCCAAAGATGTATTGGGTGACCATGACTGGATAAACGATTTATTATTTTAATTCATTTAAAATTTCATCAATTTTCGCAAGTTCAGATTGTAAGCCTCCACCGCTTAAATACCAAAGCGGACCATCTAAGTATACGATTTTACCGTTTTTATAAGCTTGTGTTTTTTGGATAATTGCGTTTTCCATGTCAGCTTCGATGTTTGATTGTCCGCCTACAGCTGCAGTACGGTCAACTACAAATAATACTTCTGGATCGAATTCTAAGATGGCTTCAAAACCAAAATTTGAACCGTGAGATGAAGCTTCGATATCTTCAGTTACTGGAGTAAATCCATAAATATCATAGACATAACCGAATCGTGAATTTGTAGCAAAGCCAGATAATTTACCTTCGTTATACATTGTAACTAATGAAGTTTTGTATTGGCTTGCTAATTGTTTAATTTCTTCAAGTTTTGAATCGAATTTCGCTAAAAATTCTTTCGCTTCTTCTTCTTTATCGAAAATTTGTGCTGCAATATCTACTGATTTTAAGAATGTGTTCCAGTAATCATCTTGAGAAGTACCAACGAAAATTACGTTTGGAGTAATCTCTTTTAATTGGTCATAGAAAGTTGCTTGACGACCAGAAATGAAGATTACGTCTGGTTGTAATTCAGCAATATCTTCAAGTAATGGGCTTTTTAATGAACCAACACTTGCATATTCGTCAGCAGCAAATTTAGAAAGATGTTCTGGTAATGTACCATCTTTTGCAACACCAACAATTCCTTCAACACCAAGAGCATCAAGTGTATCTAGGAAACCATAGTCAAATACAACAATTTTTTCAGGCATTTTTTCTAAAACAACATCTTCAAATACAGTAGTTGCACCAGTTTCTTCGTTTTTGCTTTCTGAAATTGTAGATGTAATTGTCATTGGGAATCGGCCATCTTCTTGAGCTTGTCCCTGTGTATTTCCTTCATCTGTATTTGAGCCCGTATTTTGTTCTGCCTCTTTGCCACCGCATGCAGCTAAAACAAATACAAGCATTGTTAGAATAACTGCGAATAATTTCCAGTTCTTCATTATAACTTTCTCTCCTATTCCTTATATTTTATATTTCAATACTATTTGATATTGATAATCATTATCAATAACTGACTCTAATTATAATCATTAGCTTATTGTTCGTCAATATACTTTTTTACATTTTTTATTAAATGATTTAAAAAGTATTACATTTTAAAATGATTTAGAAAAGCATTTAAGCTTTTCTAAATCATCATTATGATTACGTATGAGAGTTAAAATATACGCAAATGCGACAACCATTTTGTTCTTGCACTGGAATATTCATATCATAAATTTCTCGTAAAGATTCTGAATTAATAATTTCCTCTGTAGGCCCATTTTTCACAACTTTACCGTCTTTTAATGCCACAATATAATCTGAATAAACTGAAGCAAAGTTGATATCATGTAATACAATTACAACCGTTTTATTTAATTCATCAACAAGTTTGCGCAATATCTTCATAATTTGCACAGAATGCTTCATATCCAAATTATTTAATGGTTCGTCTAGAAGAATATATTCAGTATCTTGAGCAATAACCATTGCAATAAAAGCTCGTTGTTTTTGCCCACCAGACAATTGATCTAAAAATTTATCTTCAATTCCCTTCAAATTCATGTATTCAATCGCTTGGTCCACATATTGCTCATCTTCAGGTGTAAGTCTTCCTCTTGAATATGGATAACGTCCAAAAGACACAAGTTCCCTTACAGTTAATCGAACGTTAAGAAAGTTTGATTGCCTAAGGATTGAAACTCGTTTAGCAAATTCATTAGACTTCCAATTTTTTACGTTCTGTTTGTCCAATAACACTTCGCCAGTATCAGCATCAATTAACCTGCTAACCATTGACAACAATGTCGATTTACCAGCACCATTCGGTCCAATAAAGGAAGTAATAGCCTTTGGTTGAATCGATAATGATACATCACTTACAACTGGTTTATTACCATACTTTTTCGTCAACCCTTTAATTTCAATCATCCTTGTGCCCTACTTTCCTTTAGTAATAAGTATATAAAGTAAATACCACCAATAAAATTAATAATGACACTTAAAGTCGTTTTCATTTCAAAAATATGTTCAACAATAAATTGCCCGCCGACTAACGCAATAACACCAATTAAACCAGCTCCTAATATGAGAACTGAATGCTTGTACGTTACAAAAAATTGATAGGATAGATTTGCAACAATCAATCCAAAGAATGTAATTGGACCAACTAATGCTGTTGATGTTGCAATAAGAACTGAAGCTAAAATTAATACATTCATCACTAAACGATCGTAATTAACACCTAAATTTATAGCATTGTCTCGGCCTAATGTAGCAACGTCCAATTGATGTAGCATTCTAAAACCTATAATGAAGGCAGAGATTAAAATAATACTTGCAACAAGTAACAGTTGAACTTTAATTTTAATAAAGCTTGCGAAAAGTACGTTTTGTAAACTCAAGTATTCAACTGGATCAATTAATACTTGCAAGAATGAAACGGAGCTACCTAAGAATGTTCCGATAATCATTCCGATTAATAAAAGCAAATAGATTGGATATTTGTCTGCTCTAAATAATGTACGGTATAACAAAATAGCAAATATGATCATAGCGGCGAGCGCCGCGAAAAAGTTTAAATATTGATTGACTACCCAGATTGATGCAGATCCTGCAAAGAAGAATATAAGGGTTTGCACCACTTCGTACATGGAGTCAATTCCCATAATCGATGGTGTTAATATTCGATTGTGCGTAATTGTTTGGAAAATGACCGTTGAATAAGCGATTGCAAAACCAGTAATCACCATTGCTCCAACGCGCATCATACGTCGAGGGAAAGCATAATCGAATCCACCTTTAATATCGTAAAATCCATAAAATAAAATACAAATGATTGCAATAATCGCTAATATTATTAATTTCACAACATTATTTCGCATATGCTCTCCCCCTAAACAACATAATTAAGAAGAGCAAACTACCAATTACTGCAACTGTTACATTGACCGGTATTTCGTATGGATAAATCACTACTCGACCAATAATGTCGCAGACTAATAAGAAAACAACTCCCAGTACAATTGTATGTGGAATCGTTTTACGTAAGTTGTCCCCCATATAGATTGACACAATATTCGGAACAACCAAACCTAGAAAAGGTATTACACCGACTGTTAAAACAACGGTCGTAGAAATGGTCGCCACAAGAATTAAACCGAGGTTCAACACAGCTTTGTAACTTAAGCCTAAATTTTTTGCAAAGTCTTCACCCATTCCGGCAACCGTAAATTTATTCGCATATAAATAAGCCAAGATAATGGCAGGAACACTTACATATAACAGCTCATAACGTCCTGAAATAATGAGTGTAAAACTACCCATTAACCAAGTATTTATGTTTTGAATCAAATCCCCTTCATACGCAAAAAACGTCGTAATGGAGGATAAAATATTTCCATACATAATACCGATTAACGGTACGAAAATCACATCTTTAAATTTGATGCGGTCTAAAATTTGCATAAATAAAATCGTACCTGCAAATGCAAACACAAAGCTAAAAATTATTTTTTGCATATATGCAGCTTGTGAGAATAACAAAATTGAAATAAGGATCCCTAACTTAGCTGCATCTAGAGTACCTGCTGTCGTAGGTGATACGAACTTATTTCTACTTAAACTTTGCATAATTAAACCAGCAATACTCATTCCTGCACCCGCTAAAATAATGGCAAGTAATCGAGGAACCCTACTAATTAGAAATATTTGAGTTTCTTGTGATTCCCAGTTTAGTAAATCAGTAGGTTTTATATCGATTGCTCCAATGAATAGCGAAATGAATGACAGGATGATTGCTGCTACTATCAACATCCATAGTCTCATTTTTGCTCCCCAATTTTCTCTTTTCTGTACTCATTAATGAAAATGATTCTCATCACCAAGTACAATATCATTATAAAGAGAAAAACTATAAAAATCAAATACAATTGAGAATGAAAATCAAATGAATTTTAGCGTTATTTCTTATTTTATATACCATCCTGACTGTATATTCTTATTTTCCACACAATAAAAAAGAGGGGGGCTAGAAAACATATACTTTCTAAGCCCCCTCACCTTGTCATAATTATGATTTATTTAAAATCTCTACTCCTTGCGGTAGTTGAAACACTTCTACCTATCTATCCCATCGCAAAGGAGCCGTTTCAAAATATCAAACAGCTCCCCTTCCTATTATTTTACGCCTCTCATTGCTTTAGAAATAATCGGAGTAAATAGTAATATGATGACACCAAGAATAATGGATAATCCACCAAGTGCACCAAAATAAACAATTTCCGTAACGGCTTCATAAATTCTTACTAGCTGTGCATTGATTGCTTGTGCAGCCGCGCTAGTTAAGAACCAAAGAGACATTGTTTGAGAAGCAAAAGCTTGTGGAGCAAGTTTTGTCGTTGCCGATAGCCCCACTGGGGAAAGCAATAACTCCCCTATTACAACTAAGAAAAATGATAATACTAGCCATAATGGACTTACTAATTCTGTTCCACCAGACAGTTTTGAAGGAATCATCATCACTAAGAATGAAGCACCTGCAAAGAACAGTGCAAAGGAAAACTTCAGTGGTGTTGAAGGTTGACGATTACCTAGTTTTACCCAAATCCACGCAAAAACTGGAGCAAAAAGAATAATAAATAATGGATTTAACGATTGGAACCAAGAAGCTTTTAATTCAAAGCCGCCAACATTTAGATTTGTTCGCGTATCTGCATAAGTTGCCAAAATTGTTGCACCTTGCTCTTGAATTGCCCAGAACATTACTGCTGCAATAAATAAAGGAATGTATGCTAACACACGAGATTTTTCATCTTTTGTCGTTTTTGGACTTCTATACATGATGATGAAAAATGCTGTAGGAATTAGTACACCTAAAGTTGTAATAATCGTACTAAATACACCCATTGTTAAATTGCCAGTTGCATACAAACCGCCTAATACAACAACAATCGCTAAAATAATGATTGTGAAATTCAAAATCGCTTTTTTCTTCTCGGCTTCATTTAATGGGTTTGGAACTTGAAGACCTGCTAAGCCCAGATTTTTCTTTTGCGTGGCTATGTAAATAATTAAACCGATCAGCATTCCAATACCTGCTAAACCGAATCCTAAATGGAAGCTATAAGTTTCCCCTACAGTCCCAACAATAAACGGAGCTAAAAATGCTCCCATGTTAATACCCATGTAGAAAATACTAAAACCAGAGTCGCGACGGCTATCTTTTTCTGCGTATATCTCGCCGACAATTGATGAAACATTCGTTTTTAATAAACCTGTACCAATAATGATAAATACCATTGATATAAGGAGACCTGTTAAAGCAAGTGGAAGAGCTAAAATGAAATGCCCGATCATGATGAGGATTCCGCCATAAAACATCGTCTTACGAGGACCCCAAACTCGGTCAGACAACCATCCACCAATAATACCAGACATATAAACTAAAGAACCGTAGATGGCCATAATGGAGTTTGCAGTTCCGCGTTCAAGCCCCAATCCACCTTCATGTAATTCATAGTACATATAAAAAATTAAAATGGCGCGCATTCCATAATATGAGAAACGTTCCCAGAACTCAGTAAAAAATAGTGTAAATAATCCTTTAGGATGTCCAAAAAAGCCTTTCTGGGGGACGGATTTCACAATTTCTTCTTTAGATAACATATATTTCCCTTCTTTCTGTTATTTTACTTTTTATTTTTTTCTGAAAATTTCATCACTTTTGAAGCAACCACAATATTTATTTTTAAATAATTTCCATAGCATTTTCAATATATCTGTATAATGTTTAAATTTTAAGTTTATTTGATATTTTTCAAAATTTCTTATCATTTTAACTGTTTTATGTCTCTATAACCACCGTTTTTATTATTTTGGTATAACAATTTCACTAATTTACTATCCTCTGAAAAGTTTTTCTTCTTAATAATTTGTCACCTGTTATGTAGTTTGGAATGTATCAAGTCTATACATACCAAAAAAGCGAGGGGAATTTGATTCCACTCGCTTTCTACTATTTCTTGACTACAAAGTCTTCAAACTTTTTATAATCTGATTCTTTCAATTCTACTATTAACTTTGTTCCCGCTTCTTCATACTCTGTTGACTTTACTGAAGCATTCCCGTTCAAATAGGATACGATATCCCCCCGGTTGAAAGGAATAAACATTTCACAAGTGTAATAATTTGAAAAAAGATGTTTACGAATACATTCAACTAACTCATTCAATCCTTTGCCTTCTTTCGCAGATATCCAAAGGTCTTCTCCGTAAACTTTTGGATAAGAAATTTTGGCTAAGTCACATTTATTATAAAGGTAAATGGTTGGAACATTTTCTACTCCGATTTCTTTTAATGTACGATTCGTAACATCCATCATAAACTTATATTCACTGTTAGAAACATCCACTACATGTAACAATAAATCCGCATCTCTCGCTTCTTCTAATGTTGATCGAAAGGCTTTTACTAATTGGTGGGGAAGCTTACTTACAAATCCAACGGTATCAGTAAGTAAAAATTGTTTTTTATCCGGTAATTCAATTTTTCGCACAGAGGTGTCTAGCGTTGCAAACAGCATGTCCTTTTCAAAAACTTCTTTATCCTCTTGCCCAAATTTCGCTAGCATTTGATTCATAATTGTTGACTTCCCTGCGTTAGTATACCCTACTAGTGACACTACAGGAATTTCACTTTTTCGTCGTTTTTTTCTTTGCGTTTCTCGTTGTTCCTTAATTTGTTCTAGTTCTTTTCGCAACTTTGAAATTTGGTCTTCAATTTTCCGTCGATCGAGCTCTAGTTTTGTCTCACCAAGCCCTCTATTTCGAAGACCCCCACCTGTTGCTCCAGCTTGTCTTGATAAAGAAGAATGTAATCCAACTAATCTAGGCAACATATATTGCAGCTGTGCCAATTCTACTTGCAACTTAGCCTCTTTTGTTTTTGCTCGGCGGTCAAATATATCTAAAATTAACGTTGTTCGGTCAATCACTTTGCAATCTAAATCATTTTCTAAATTTCGGATCTGTGAAGGAGATAGTTCATCATTGAATATAACTAAGTTTGCACCAACTTCATCAAAAAAATTTTTAATTTCTATTACTTTTCCCTTTCCTACATAATGAGATGGATTAATGCGCTCTAAATTTTGAATTACTTGCCCTACCACTTCGACGTCAAGGGCTTCCGCTAAATTTGCCAATTCTTCCATTGAATATTCGAAATTTGGGTCATTTAAGTTGACACCCACTAAAATTGCTTTCTCTTTAATCATCTCTACTTCTTTTAACTGAGTCATAATCCTTCCCTCCGAACAATGGGTCTTATCCCGTTATTATACAGTATACCCTGCGAAAGAAAAAGAAATGGGGTGTCTTGAAAGTCGAAAACTTTCCAGACACCCTTACTTATTCATAATCATAATCTTTGCTAAATCTTTGCTCCTGCGGTAGTCGAAACAAGTTTCCACTATCCTCGTCGCAAAGGGCCGTCTCAACATAACTTTTCAGACGGACCCTTCCTTAATAACTCATTATTTTTGCTTTTCAGCTTTTAAAACCTCTAATGTTTGATTGAATTCTTCTTCAATTTCTGGATTTTGTTTATACGTCATCATACTTACAACAACAGCCACAATTAAGTTAGAGAAGAATCCAGGAACCATTTCATAAATCATGCCTGAAAGAGTAGCGGATTGACCCCAAACGAATGCTACAATAGCACCTACAACCATTCCACTTAATGCACCAATGTTTGTTAACTTTCTCCAATATAGAGCAAGGAGAATGATTGGACCAAAGGATGAACCAAATCCAGCCCAAGCAAATCCAACTAAATCTAAAATTGAGTTATTTGGATTCCAAGCTAAAAACATTGCGATAATAGATACTAGTAATACTGCTAAACGTCCAGCTGTCACATAGTGCTTATCGGAAGCATCTTTTTTGAACAACGCTTTATAAATATCCTCAATCAATGCTGAAGAAGTAACGATTAATTGAGATGAAATCGTACTCATAATTGCCGCTAAAATGGCTGCAAGTAAAACACCTGCAATAAATGGATGGAATAAAATTTGTCCCATTACAATGAAAATCGTTTCTGGGTCATCAAGTGTCATTCCGTTTTGTTGGAAGTAAGCAACACCCACTAGCGCCGTACACATCGCACCAACCAAACTTAAAATCATCCAACCGATACCGATACGACGGGCACTTTTCATTTCTTTTACTGTATTAATCGCCATGAAGCGAACGATGATATGTGGTTGTCCGAAATATCCAAGACCCCAAGCAACAGAAGAAATAATTCCTGCAGCTACTGCTGTTGATGGTAATAAACTTAAATGCTCAGGATTTACAGCAGTGATAGCAGTTCCTGTTTCACCTAATCCTCCTGTAATGAAAACGCCTACAAGAGGAACTAAAATTAAAGCGAAGAACATAATCGTTCCTTGTACTACGTCTGTATAACTTACCGCTAAGAATCCACCAAATAATGTATAAATGATAACAACTGCACTTACAACAATCATCCCAGTGTGATAATCAAATCCAAAGGAACTTTGGAAAAACTTACCACCAGAAACCATACCGGAAGATACATAGAACGTGAAGAATACAAGAATAACGATTCCTGATGCAATTCTAAGCAATTTCGTATTGTCACGAAGTCGGTTATCTAAAAAGCTCGGGATTGTAATAGAGTCTTTAGAAATTTGCGTATAAACGCGTAAACGCGGTGCGACTAAAACATAGTTTAAATATTGTCCAACTGTTAAACCAATCGCAATCCACGCTTCTACTAAACCTGCTGCATAAATGGCACCAGGTAACCCCATCAATAACCAACCTGACATGTCGGCTGCTCCAGCACTTAGAGCGGTTGTAATTGGCCCTAATCCGCGCCCACCTAACATGTATTCCTTTAAGTTAGATGTTTTTTTGAATGCATACCAACCAATTAATAACATTGCAATCATATATAATATGATCGCTAACATTTGGAAAGCATACTCACTCATAAAATTCTCCTCCTTGTTGTTACATACTTAAAATATGTCGAAATAGAGAAAATAATGTCGATTTCTAAGAAATCTTTTATAACAATACTTTAACATAGGGATAGGTTTTTGGATATAATATTTTTTTGGAAAATTCTCTTTTTGTATAATTTTCCGTTTTAAAATAATTTTCCGTCAACATGGTTTACAATTTTCCCGACCTTTTCTATAACAATAATGTATTATGTGTTAAACTATTGTCGATTATCCTAAAACGAAGAAGGTTTGATATCCATGGAATTTACTGATATGAAACAACAATTGCTTGAGCATATTTTTAATAAAAAACTAATATCTGCAACCATTAGTCAACCAAGGAAAAAAGCAGATGAATTGAAAAGAGTTAAATTAAAGCCAGTTGAAATAAAGGGACAATACCATATTCAACTGGAATATCAATATGAAAGGATATTAAAACATAAAAATATCCTATTAGAAAATTTCCATCCCTATTTAGATGAGTTGCTACAGCAATTTAGACAATTTCACGGGCAATTCACCGATCGCTTAATTCAAATCCAATTATCTAAAAAGAATAAAGTCTTTTGGAAAGAAGAACAAACAGAAATGAAAAAAGAGCTGTCTTTAGCCCATAACCGTAAAAAGAATTACTTGCTGAATGAAACAACTCCTTATCCATTCTTAGTGCGGCTTGGGGTTCAAACTCCTGATGGAAAAGTCAAAAAGCAAAAATATGACAAATTTCGACAAATTAACCGATTTCTCGAATTTATTGACGATTCCTTAGATTACTTACCGACAAATCGGCAAATTCGGATTATCGATTTTGGCTCAGGGAAGTCTTACTTAACCTTTGCCTTATATCACTATTTGAAAATTGAAAAAGGATTAGATCTTAAAGTTACAGGACTAGATTTGAAAAAAGAAGTAATCGAAGAGTGTAATAATATTGCAAAAGATTTACATTATGACAATTTAGAATTTATTATAGGAGATATAAATGATTATGATGAAGAGACTTCTGTCGATATGGTCGTAACATTACATGCTTGTGATGTGGCGACAGATATGGCACTGGCTCGAGCTGTAAAGTGGGGAGCAAAAGTCATTTTAAGCGTACCATGCTGTCAACATGAATTGAACCGTCAATTAAACGCCCCGCATTTAGAAATCATGACACAACACGGATTAATCAAAGAACGTTTTGCCGCTCTCGCAACCGATTCAATTCGTGCAGAAATTTTAAAATTAGTCGGATATGAAGTACAGTTAATGGAATTTATCGATATGGAGCATACACCTAAAAATATATTGATACGTGGTTTTTATACTGGAAAGAAACCGGGCAAAAACGAATTCGAAAGATACAAAGCTTTTATTGAATTCTTATCAGCAAAGCCATTTTTGCAAAAGGAACTTGAAGAATACTTATCATAAAGTCAATCCATAATAAGCATATTAATATGGCACTGCCAATTAATATGCTTATTTATATTCCTTATTTTCACTACAATAACTAATTATTACCAAATAAATATTACAGGAATGTAAATTTTGTTATTTTCCGCATTTACATTCTATAGTTTTTGAATTTTTTTTGCTATCATAATAAAGGTTTTAAAACTAACGTATATCAGGGGGCATTACTTTCATGTTTAATCCAAAAAAATCAGATCCATTTTTTGTGTCATTACACAAAATTGCTGAAAACATGCGGGATGCAGTTCACTTTGCTAACGACTTTAATATCGATTCAATTGCTGATTTAAAGGAATTAAGTATCAAAGTTAAAAAATTTGAAACGGATGGTGACAATTTAATACACGAACTTATCGTCATGTTAAATAAGTCATTTATGACACCAATCGAAAGAGAAGATATTTTAGCATTAGCTATTAAAATGGACGATGTATTAGATGGTATAGAGCAATGTTTTGCTCACTTAGAGATGTTCTCCATTCCAGAATTAGACGAGTCAATGCGCACATTTTTAAAATACATAACAAGAAGTGCAGATGAAATTGTATCAGCAATCGACTTGTTAAATAAAAAAGATTTAACTTCAATGAGAAATCATATTATTTTAATCAAGGACTATGAACGAGAATGTGATGAAGTATCCCGTTCATCCATTAAACAACTATTCTTAAATGAAAAAGATCCAATCCGTTTAATTAAATATAAAGATATTTACAACCAATTGGAAGATATCGCTGACCATTGCCAAGACGTAGCAAATACACTAGAAACAATTATCATGCGCAATGCATAATAACGGAGCGGAGTTTTAGATATGGATGCCATTTTAATCATCACAATATTAATCGTTATATTTGCGCTCGCATTTGACTTTATTAACGGATTTCACGATACAGCAAACGCGATTGCTACGTCTGTTTCAACCCGTGCACTGCCACCGCGTACAGCTGTAATGCTTGCTGCTATCATGAACTTCCTTGGAGCAATTTCTTTTGTAGGAGTAGCAAAAGCAATTGCTAGCGATATCGTAGACCCATTTTCACTGAATCAAACGCCAGATGATACAACGGGATCTGTCGTTATTTTAGCAGCACTTATTTCTGCGATTACATGGAACTTACTTACTTGGTATTTTGGAATTCCGTCTAGCTCTTCTCATACATTAATTGGTTCCATTGCTGGAGCAGCAATTGCTGCAGCGGGATTTGATATTCTCAATTATAAAGGTTTTATCGGCATTTTAGAGGCGTTAATTTTTTCTCCATTTATCGCTTTTGGTGTCGGATTTTTATTCATGTCAATATTCAAGTTGTTGTTTAAAAATTTAAACCTTTATCGTACCAATAAAGGATTCCGTACGATGCAAATCTTTACCGCAGCATTACAGGCTTTCACTCACGGTACGAATGACGCCCAAAAAGCGATGGGAATCATTACAATGGCTTTAATCGCTGCCGGCATCCAATCAGATAACGATGTACAAGATTGGGTACGAATTGCCTGTGCGCTTGCAATGGGATTAGGAACTTCCATCGGAGGATATAAAATCATTAAAACGGTTGGTACAAAAATTATGAAAATCCGACCTGTTAATGGCGCTGCAGCCGATTTAGCATCTGCTACTGTTATTTTTGGAGCAACCTTAATTCACTTACCGGTATCAACAACTCATGTTATCTCTTCATCCATTATGGGTGTGGGATCTGCTCAACGTGTAAAAGGTGTTAAATGGGGAGTAGCTCGTAAAATTGTTTTAACTTGGATTATTACAATGCCAATTTCAGCAGTAATTGCTGGTTGTGTTTATTTCATATTGGATTTATTCTTCTAAAATTAAAACACGAGCGTTTATAGCTCGTGTTTTTTATATTGTATTATTGGAATGACTCAATTCAAAAGGTATCATACTTTGGTTTATAGTTGGCTGATAAGTGGCATAAAAGATTGAAATGGCAACGATCACCAAAATACTAACTAAAAGCATAATACTTACGAGAATGATAGCAGCTCTCTTTCCGCTCATACAAAATCCCCTTTTTCTAATAATCGCTCTCTCATAAAAATGCCTTATCTAAGTATACAATACAAGATTTAAAAAAACAGCTTCTCTTTAGGTGTATACTGTTTTATATTATAACGTTTTCGTTGCAGCTTCTTTAATTTTCTTCCGCTCCTCATAGATATTCTTTACAATTACTTTTAATACCGCATAAGTTGGAATTCCAATCATAATTGCAATAAAACCACCTATATTACCAGCAGCTAATACTACTGTAATAACCGTTAACGGATGGATATCTAAAGATTTCCCCATAACATTTGGAGTAATTAAATTGCTCTCCAATTGTTGAGCAACAAGGGTAATCACACATACCCAAATTACCAAGACTGGATCTTGAATAATGGCGACAAGAATTGCTGGCGCCAACGAAATCCATGGACCAATAAACGGAATCATATTCATGAAAAAGGAAAAAATTGAAAGTAATAAAGCGTATTCAAGTCCGATAATTAAGTATCCAATAAACATCATCGTTGCTAAAATTAAACTCACAAGTACTTGTCCCTGTACATAGTTTTTTAGTGCTTCATTGATGTCTTCTAACGTATTCTTTACCCATATCCGACGCTCGCCGGTAAAAATCTTGTAAATATTTGGTGCAAATTTTTCATGATCCTTTAACATGAAAATATAAAAGAATGGAACCAAAATTAAAGTAAAAATTGTAGAAACAGTACCGCTAACAAAGTTTACAATGCTTTTACTACCTACAACGACAATGTCTTGAATAGAACTTGTTACAGAATCAACGAAGTTTTCAACTTGAGGAGGTAAATTGTCTTTGTTTTCTAGAATAAAATCCGTTGCTTCCATTATTTTATCGCCAATATTTGGGGAATTTTGCACTAAGCGGTTCACTTGTTCAGCAATCGGATTTCCGACAATTAACAATAATCCCGTTACTAATCCTGCTAATACTAATACAATCGTTGAAATACTTGCCCATCTAGGAAGCCCCTTTTTTTCTAGCCAACGCTGGAAAGGCTCTGATATGTAAAAAAGGACGCCACTTAATAACACTGGAATAAAAATTGTTTTGATAATAATAACAATGGGATTAAAAATCCAATGAATTTCTATTACATATTTAATAATTAATAAGGCAATTAATAATCCAATTCCCACTTGAAACCATAATTTTTTTGTCATGTTCACTCACCCCTACCCAAGTTTAACACTTCCTGAAAATTCCTATACAAATCTATTTTCGTTTATAAAAAAGAATCAATAAAGAGTGTTTAATTGCGAGCATTTTCCACTCATTACAATTCGGTTGGAAGTTTTATTTTCCAAGGATTAATGTTTTTATGAGTGCAAACTGTTCACGAATATGTAACTTCTGCTCAACAATTTTCGGTGTTTTTGATGCAACTATGTCCACTTCTAAGTCCAGTTTATTTGCTAATATTTTTGCACGTGCACAGTGAAAATCGCTTGTAATAAGCGTAACGTTTTTTGTATTGGTTGGCAGTAATTTTTTTGAATATAGCAAATTTTCGTATGTAGACGTTGCTTGTTCTTCACGGATAATTCGATATTCTTCAATTCCTGATTCCACTAAAAATGTGTACATTGCTTCAGCTTCACTAATCGGTTCGTCCAACCCTTTCCCACCAGAAACGATGACGTTTACATGAGGATAGGATTTCAAATACTCTATCGCCTCTTTCAAACGATACTGCAAAGTTAAGCTTGGTCTTCCATCCGATTCTACTTTCGCTCCTAATAAAATCGCATATTCATAAGTACCATCTGCAACCGGTATTGGCTGTTTCATGGTTTTATAGGACCAAGTAAATAAAGCTACACTACTCACTATTAAAATTCCTAATATTATTAAAAAACTTTTTTTCATATGATCACCTTAAGATTTTCTCTTAGTACTTACGTTTAAACGATTATAAAGTTCCAAAATTATACTTTAGAAACGTGGAATTTTTCTTTGAAAGTCCAGTTCCCCAAAAACTGACAATGAAAAAAGACCGTGACACTCAACATGTTACGGTCTTTCCTTTATTGAATATTAATCTTCTAAATCTGCGTTATGATATACACGTTGTACATCTTCAAGATCTTCTAATGCATCAATCATTTTTTCAAATTTCACTTTGTCTTCCCCAGTTAGTTTTACTTCAGTTTGTGGAAGCATTGTTAATTCAGCTACTGTAAACTCTTCAATACCTGCTGCTTTGAATGCTTCTTGAGCAACATGGAATTGATCTGGCTCCGCATAAACGATTGTGATTCCCTCTTCATCAAACACATCACGTGCATCAATATCCGCTTCTAATAAAATTTCTAATACTTCATCTACTGACTTACCTTCAATTCCAAATACCGCAGTAGAATCAAACATATATGATACCGAACCTGTTACCCCCATATTTCCTCCGTTTTTGCCAAAAGCAGCACGGACTTCTGAAACAGTACGGTTCACATTGTTTGTTAACGCATCAACGATCACCATTGTTCCACCGACACCGAAGCCTTCGTAACGAAGTTCTTCATAATCTTCTCCGCCAGCACCTTTCGCTTTTTCAATGGCACGATCAATAATATGTTTAGGTACATTATATGTTTTTGCTCTTTCTAATACTGCCTTTAATGCCTGATTTAATTCTGGGTCTGGTTCACCTTTTTTTGCAGCTACATAAATTTCCTTACCGAATTTTGCATAAATTCGGCTGGTGTTTTTATCTTTTTCTGCTTTTTTATCTTTAATATTATTCCATTTGCGACCCATTGGATTCACTCTCTTTCCTAATCAAAATATCAGTAAAATTTCATTCTGACAAATACGACTGTATCATTATACACCATGATTTCTTTGATGAAAATAATCGCTACTTGATTTTTTTGTAAAATGCCTTTATAATGTCAAACTTTAATCTTCCATCTCTTCTATTATTTTGCTCAATAATGCTTCGCAACCATCTACAACTAAGTCATATGTCTCTTGGAAATCCCCCGTATAATATGGATCTGGAACGTCTTTTTTGTGTGAAGTTAAATCAAGAAAACGGAAAATCTTTGGATGTTCCGTTTGACCTAATATTCTACATATATCCCTTATATTACTTTCATCCATACCAACAATATAATCAAACTTTTCAAAATCATCTTTTTTCAATTGCCGCGCAGTGATTCCTTCTGTGGAAATATTATATTCTTTTAATTTGTTGGAAGTACCGTAATGCGGCGGTTCCCCCACGTGCCATGAACTTGTTCCGGCAGAATCCACTTCGATTTTATCTTCTAATCCTCTCTTTTTTAGCAAGTCTCTAAATACTGCTTCAGCCATTGGCGAGCGGCAAATATTTCCTAGGCATACAAAAAGTACACGTTTCATCATAACAACCCCTTTTGAAAAAGCACCTTCCGTTGAAGGAAAGTGCTAATTATTTTCCATTTGTTGTTCGTTTTAATTCTTCTGTTAATCTTTGAAGCTCTTTTTCTAAAAAGGCAGTGTATTCATCCCGCGCTTCTTTTCCAGCAGGAACGGTAAAAGGTTTACCATATATTAAATACCCTTTTTGTCTTTTTATTACTTCCTTTATATTTTTTGGACCAATATAGGCTGCTGGAACAATTTTCGATTTTGTAAGTTGAGCAATAGTAATCGCTCCTTGTTTTAACTCTGCGTTTTTTGTTGTACGAGTACCACTCGGAAAAATTCCAACAATTTTTCCTTCTTTTAGAAGTTGACGAGGTATTTTAATCACGCTCGGTCCCGGATTTTCACGATCGACAGGAAAAGCGTTCAGTTTTTTAATCAACCAACCTAACACTTTAATATCAAATAGTTGTTTTTTTGCCATAAAATGTATTTGTCTAGGATATACGGAAAGACCTAGGTTTAAAATATCAATATATCCATTATGTGTACACGCAACGATGTATCCCTCATCCTTTGGTAAATTTTCCTTACCATATACCTTCGCTTTTGATCCATTTATTGTTAAAAATACGTTAACTACTCTAGCTCCGAAATCGTATAACACTGTTGATTCCTACCCTTAAATTTTTTTATTCATTCTTATTTTAAAGAAAACATCCCTTTCTTTCAATCTCATCACAAACTTACACTTCTCCCACTAATATATCCAAATCAATCGTCAATTCCTCTAAAGATATATCATGGGTTTCTGCATGCCATCCTAGAGGAGTCATTTCAATTAATTTAGGAATTAGTTCCTTTTTAATAGGCACTTTATAAGTAACTCTTTGTTGTGACACGTTCATAAATTGCTCATGAAATCGAAAGACAGTTTGCTCGTTAGAATAAAGCTCTTTTTTTGAGTTTGCAAATACTTGTTTTCTTAATTCCATTAAATATTCGGATTGGGGAACTACTTTAATCAATTTTCCCCCTTGCTTTAACAGGCGTTTAAACTCACCATAGTTTGCTGGCGATAAAATATTCAATATTACGTCAAATGATTGTTCACGAAAAGGACTATCTGCTAAATCTCCAACGCACCAAATTTTCCGGTCATAATATTTTGCCGCAGTAATAATTCCTTCTTTAGCAATATCAACCCCTACACCAACTACCTCATCATTTAATTGCTCACAAATACGAGCCAAATGGGAACCTTCCCCGCATCCAGTATCTAAAATTGTCTTAACTGAATTTCCAATGATAGTTGCTACTTGTTTATGCATTTCATTGAACAAACCGCTATCAATTACAACTTTACGAGATTCAAATAAATTTTTCGTATACATAGAACGGACAGGTTTTGTCAAAAAATTCACATATCCTTGTTTTGCAATCGTAAAGTTATGACGATTACTACAGAAAACCTCTCCGTCATTATGGACATCCATTTCATTATTACAAATCGGACAAGAAAACAATCTGCTATTTTCTTTCATAAATTCTATGCTGTTTTGCCGTTTTGAGCGCTTTCCCATTGTTATTTCCTTTCAATATACTGTGATATTAATGATTAGTAGTTGCTTGATCCATGTTCATTTTATAAGAAGGTTGATGAATATTAACAAATTGTTCTAGTGAATGATGAATTTTTTGGATATCCTCTACTGTATGTTTTTTATCAGTTCGTTTTTTCCAAAAACGCTTTAATTCATTTACTTTTATTACTGGCACATTATTTGATTTCGTCATAATTTTTTTAATGAACAACTATCTGTAAATAGAACGATTGAATGATGTTACTCATTATTCTACCAAATGCACCTTGTATTGGCTATGATAACCCGTTTGAATCGAATCTATTTTTTGCCTTTATTGTTTGGTGAAAAATATCGAAATTTCCTAGGAAATATTGTCGATTCAATTTCTTTAAACTCTTTCTTTGTCGACTGTGACTTTTTCTTCCCTTAAGCAACTAATTTTATGACAGGATAAAAAGGAAATTATCAGTCCTTAATTTTATCAATATTATTCGACACTTTAATTCACATACATTTTATACTAATGATTACTCGGAGTAATGCGACAAATTGTTTTATTAATATATAAACTTAATTGATTTACTGCATATCTTTTCATTTTATATACTTTCTTTGAATAACATTTAGATTTCGACAGCTCCTTATCTCAATAAAGGTAGATTGTTAACTTGGTTGATATTAATATTCATTTCATTTTCGTTATTGTTAATGTTATCTTCTATTTTATTTAAATATCATGATTAAGATATTATTTTTGTTTTGAAACATACCCATTCTATTGTTTTCGACAGTTCCATTTCTTTTTGTAAACCTTAGTATATAAAAAAGCAGTTGGTAATATGCCTAATCCATTTTTATCACTATTTTGACTTTATCTAACGGAGTAACGAGAAATTATACGCAAATTTTTACAAGAACCGTCAAACCTACTTTCTTTTTTGATAACCTTGTTTACAATAAATCCAAATCGAATCCTCAATATACCTATTTTTCCAATTCAAATATCTATTGGCATTCAGTAATTCGACATGCAACAATTTTACACTCTTATATCGACATAATCCCTTTTAGTTCAGCAGCTAATATTCCCTGTTACTGCTTATTTTCTCTTAATCTTGTAAATTTCTTGTAATTAAAACCAACTCCCTGTAAATTAATAAGTAATAAGGGGGCATGATTTTGTGGAGAAATATGTGCGATTAGGAAAATCGGAGCTTTATGTGAACCCTATTGGATTAGGAGCGAATGCAGTCGGTGGACACAATATTCACCCTCATCTAAGTGAAGCAGAAGGAAAAGAGCTTGTTCGTGTTGCTATCAAAAACGGAATCAACTTCATTGATACGGCATATTTGTATGGATTAGGCCGTTCAGAAGAACTCATTGGAGAGGTCTTAAAAGAAATGGGCAACCGAGATGAACTGATCATTGCAACAAAAGTCGGAGCTAAAATGGTTGATGGCCAACGAGTTATAGACAACTCTCCTTCATTTTTAAAAGAACAAGTGGAAAAAAGTTTGCAACGCTTAAAAACAGACTATATTGATTTACTTTACATTCATTTTCCCGATGAGCATACACCAAAGGATGAAGCGGTTGGAGCATTGAAAGAATTAAAGGATGAAGGAAAAATTCGAGCAATCGGTGTTTCTAACTTTTCATTAGCACTATTACAGGAAGCGAATAAAGATGGCTATGTGGATGTGGTTCAAGAACACTATAACTTAATTCATAGAGATGCTGAAAAAGAGCTGTTTCCATACACACTAAAACACCAGATTGCTTTTATCCCATATTTTCCTTTAGCTTCTGGCTTGCTTACAGGAAAATATACAAAGGATACTGAAATACCTGAATATCGTCAAAAATCTCAGTTCTTCCAAAAAGAAACGTATGAGAAAATCGTAGAAAAAGTGGAACGATTACGCACAATCGCCCAATCGAAAGATGTAGAGGTTGCAAATGTCGTTCTTGCTTGGTATTTGACACGAGAAGCCATAACTGCCATCATTCCAGGAGCAAAATGTGCTGCGCAAGTATTGAACAATTTAAAAACAGCCAAAGTATTATTGAGTGAAGAAGAAATTCAAGAAATTGATGAATTATTTAAATAATATGAGGAGTGCACGCCAACAAAGAGCGGATAAGTTAATTTTCTAGCTCACTCTTTGTTGGCTATTATTTTGTTAGATTTGACTATTATCCTTAGTAGCTTGACTATTATTGGCTAAATTTCGACTATTATCGTATTCTCCAAGAGGCGTTTTTAGATGATTGACTAATAAGTTGAAGAGTGTGACTATTATCTTCTGTAGTTTGGCTATAACTGATTCGATTTTGACTATTATCATAAATTTCAAGAGCAATTTTTGTTTGATTGACTATTATGCTTTATAGAATGACTATTATTGTCATGGATTTGGCTATTATTCCCCCGCGAGAATAACAATCATGAATCAGTGTTGCCCCAAACTGAAAAATAATCCATCTATTTCAAGTACATCTGCTCCACCAACTGAAATTCCAGCATTTCTTTATTACAATAAAAAATGCTACTTTCCCTATATTCTCTATTTCCCTTATTTAGGACTTGTTTTTATTCAATAAACAGTTCGGATTTTTGTAAACTAATTTTACAATATTATTTTAGTAAGATAAAAATTTTTAAAAAAATATCGCCTCCAAAAGGAAGCGATTCGTTCGAATGGGCAAGGCTTTAACATAAACCTTCATTTATCCCACTAAAATATATATCCTAGTAACAACCCAGCTGATAATAAAAAGCAGAAAATTGTGTTCGTCATGGCTGTTGATTTCATGGCAATAGGCATAAACTGCATTTCGCTTTCGCCCTTTTGAAAGCCTCGAATAGCGTCTATAGGTTTTTTTACGCTTAACAGCACTACTAGCGCCCAAGGACTGATGCTTCCCGTCACCACTAATCCGACAATCCAAAGATAGGAGATAATAAAACCGATTTCTAGTAATCTCACTGCATTGGTTCTACCGATTAATATGGCAAGCGTCTTTCTTCCGCCTCTTTTATCTTCCTCAATATCTCGAATATTGTTAGCCATGTTGATTCCGCCTACTAATATCCCTGATGGAATGGAAAGGAGTACTGAAAGCAGCGTGACATCACCTGTTTGAATAAAATAGGCAATTAACACGAAAGCAGTTCCCATTAAAGCTCCTGCAAATAACTCACCAAAAGGGGTATAGGCAATCGGCAGCGGACCACCAGTATATAAATAACCTACCGCCATTCCAAACAATCCGATGACTACTAACCACCAACTAGAATTCGAGCAAATATATACACCAACAATCCCAGCAAACACATATAAAAGAATCGCTACCGCCAATACATTTTTTGGCTTCAAGTCGTGGCGAACGATTCCTCCACCAATGCCAACCGATTCTTCCGTATCCAGCCCTCGCTTGAAATCGTAATATTCATTAAATAAATTTGTCGCAATTTGAAGTGCCAAACACGCAATCATCATCGCCAGAAATAGCAACCAATCGATCTTTGTATCATACAGTGCCATTACCGTCCCTAAAATGACCGGCGCAAAAGTTGCCGTTAACGTATGTGGACGAGTCATCTGCCACATAAGCTTTAATGATGAAATTTCCTGATTCTTTTCCATAACTGGTTTCATCCTCTTTCTATCATTCATGAAAACAATTATAACAAATTCAAATGATTCACAGGTACTTATGAAATGACATGAAAAGAAGCCCACAATTTTATTGTGGACTTATATTCATTAGGCAATCAAGATTCCCCATACGCATAAAAATCTATTTGAATTGTCTTCTGGAATCCAGCCTTTTGATAAACTGATAAAGCTTGTTCATTTTCCATCTCTACTTGAAGGAAAATTTGTTTTGCTCCGCTTCGATAAGCAAAGTCTTTCACCCAGTTCAATAAAGCTGTCGCAATCCCTTTTCGTTGATGGAGGGGATGTACTGCTAAGGAAGTAATCCACTGGTTCATTTCTTCCTTTGAAGTAGTTACAGTTCCGACAACTTCCCCATCCTTTTCTGCAACCCAAATCACTCTTCCTGGAACTTTTGTATTCAATTCAATGAGTTCGATTGTTTCTTCCCTGAGGTCGCCAAATGTTTCTCTAAATATTTCAACAAGGGGTTCCAAATCCGTAGATTCGTTATACGGTCTTATATATATAGAATCATTCATTTCAACCATTTCCGCTTGCGCTTCAAAAGTCGCTTCCGAAAAGCTATATGTATATCCGTATTTTTCAATGATTTTTCTTCCGTATAGGTCATTTTCTAGGACAACTACTAATTCTCCAACAGCGTGTCGATCTTTAAAAGCTTTTGATAATAAACTAAGTAATGCATCATCTATGCCTGTTTGTCTGTACATAGGATCAACTAGCATGGTCCATTCATATGTATCCAAACCAATTCGATCTACCGCCGTAATAAAACCAACTAACTCATTTGTTTCTTCATCGTAAGCAAGGATGCAAAATCCCCTGCTATATGTTTTATTTAATAAAGGTAGATTTAAAGCATAGGAATAAGGGCATTGGTCCACTTCTGTTGCAAATCGAGATAAATTTTGAATTTCTTGATATGTTTCTTCATCTATAGGTAACGATGTAGTCATAAAGGCAATGTTCATCTTTAATACTCCGATCTATTTCTTTTACTTTTAACATTTTAGACAAAGCATTCGCCCACTGCAACAAGCTGCATCACATTCCCATAAATTACGTCATTCGCTCTTTTTCACCTTTTCTCTCAAGTTTCATCGCTTCATCCATTCTTCGTTAATAAAACGTCAAATATTTCTAAAAGTAGCCGTTTGAAAAGTCATGTAGAGACGGCCGAGTGCAGTTGTATCCGTTAAAGTTTCGGGCGTTTTTCAACTCCCCTTGAGATATATAGCTTGGACGAATTTCACCCATTTTTATCATAAGGAAATATCCTAAAAAGGTATTGTTTGCCAATTCAATAATGTGTAAAATGTATATATATAATATATACATTTTTTTCGAGAGAGGTTTTTGCATGCAAGTTATAATTTCGAACCAATCTAAAGAACCGATTTATAGGCAAATTTATGCTCAAATAAAGAAACAAATTTTAACGAATGAACTAAAACCTGGCGAGTCCCTGCCTTCCATGCGTCAATTAGCGAAGGATTTAAATATAAGTGTCATTACAACAAAGCGAGCATATGAAGAACTTGAAAATGATGGCTTTATTTACTCAATAGTTGGAAAAGGATCGTTTGTATGTGAACAAAATAATGAAATGATTCTGGAAAGGAAAATGAAAGTCATTGAAGAACAACTTTTATCTGCAATTCAAAATAGTAAAGAAGTAGGGATAGAATTAGAAGAATTAAAAGAACTTCTTACATTGTTATATAAGGAGGATACATGATGGAAAATGTAATTGAATTACAGCATGTATATAAGGCTTTTAAAGGATTTGAATTGAAAGACTTATCTATCTCAGTTAAGAAAGGCTTTGTTACAGGGTTTATTGGTGGTAATGGGGCAGGAAAATCCACAACCATCAAGCTGATAATGAATTTGTTAAAACCGGATAGTGGAACAATTTCTATTTTTGGTATGGATTGTATGGATTATAAAAAAAATGAAAAAGAAATAAAACAACGAATCGGCTTTGTGTTCGATAGTAACATTTTTTATGAAAATATTACATTGGCTGAAATGAAGAAAATTATTAAACCTGCCTATCGTAAATGGGATGATACCTTATTTAATCAATATGTAGATATGTTTGAACTGCCTTTAAAGAAAAATTTAAAAACCTTTTCAAAAGGGATGAAGATGAAAGCCTCATTAACCATCGCATTATCCCACCATGCTGAGTTAATTATCATGGATGAACCGACATCGGGATTAGATCCAATCATTCGCAGTGAATTATTAAATATCCTACACAACCTTATGCAGAATGGAGAAAGAACAATCCTTTTTTCAACGCACATTACGACAGATTTAGATCGAATAGCAGATTATATAACCTTTATTCATAATGGGCAACATATCTTTACAAAAGAGTATTATAAAATCGAAGAGGAATTCGCAATAGTAAAAGGAGGAACGAATCTATTAGATCGTGATACAGAACAAGAATTTATCGGAATTCATAAAACTAATCACGGATTCCGAGCATTGACAGCGAATAAACAACGTACAAAAAATATTTTTGGTGATACGGTCATTATAGAGAAACCGACACTTGAGGATATTATGCTATATACAAAGAAAGGGGAAGAGAGATGCTAAATCTTATTCGTAAAGATATGATATTACAGAAGAAAACATTGCCATTCATGTTGTTATTTTTGTTTGTCTATTTATTTGTAAATGTTTCTACTTCTTGGGTGGCTATCGTTTTTTGTATTGTAATCATCATGAATGCTTTTCAAACGGATGAAACATCGTCAGCTAATCTGCTTTTAAATTCTTTACCATATACACGAAAGGAAATTGTCAGTTCAAAGTATATTGGTGCGCTAATTTTTATTTTTCTTACTCTGCTGACTATTTTTATAGGAAATTGGATGATTCATAGAGAAATCATGCAATGGGAAATATTATTGTTTATTACGAGCATTGTAATGGGTTTAATTTCATTTGCTTTCCCATTTTCTTATCTATTTAACAGTAAATATTTATTAATTGGATTTGGTGGTGTGTTTGTTGTTTATATGGTTACCCTAAGCTTTATACCTAATTTGAATGATAGAGTAAGAGAGCTAGTCCAAACGGTACTATCTTTGGATAATTCCCTGTTTTATCTTGGCATAATATTATCGGTTGGGCTTCTTTATGTTCTTTCGTGGATACTCTCGATTCGAATATATAGTAGAAAAGTTTTTTAGAGACGATTGTTAAAAGGATTTTTAAAATTTGACGTAACATCTAAAAGGTGCTGAAAATAAAATTATGGAAATGTTTGAAATCAGGTTACGAGGCTGGGACATAACGAATAAAGTGAACGAGCTGCAAAAAGCTTTTTTGTAAAAAATTGATTGGAGTGACGGGGCGAGTGTTTAGAAAGTTACACCTTTCTAAACTCCCCCTCCTTTTGATTGTTTTAACATATTTGCATAAATTCCATCTTTTTCGATTAATTCTTGCTGAGACCCCGATTCTGCAATTCTTCCGTCTTTCATCACAAACACGATATCTGCATGACGAACGGTATTTAATCGATGGGCGATGACAAAGCTAGTTCGTCCTTTCATTAACTCCTCTAATGCCTCTTGAATTTTCTTTTCCGTTACAGTATCGATGCTACTTGTCGCTTCATCCAATAACAAAATTGCAGGATTTGCTAAAAATGCTCTTGCAATGGATAACAATTGTTTTTGACCTTGCGAAATTTCACTACCATCCGCTTTTAACACCGTGTCATAGCCTTTTGACAACTTCATAATGAAATCATGAGCATTGGCTTTTTTTGCTGCATCCACCACTTCTTCATCGGTTGCATCAAGCCTTCCATAACGGATATTTTCTCGAACAGACGCTTCGAATAAAAAGGGATCTTGCAACACAAAAGCCATTTGTCGTCGCAACGTTTGCCGCTTATAATCGCAAATATTCTTTCCATCAATGAGAATTTCACCGCTATTTGCATCGTAAAAGCGGGCAATCAATAACATCGTTGTCGTCTTCCCGGCTCCAGTAGGCCCAACAAGCGCCACCGTTTGACCTGGTTGAACACGGAAATTCAAATTGTGCAATGTATCAGATTTGTTTTTTGACTCGTATTTAAAAGACACATTTCGAAACTCTACTTCACCTCGAATTTGGTAATCATCAGGTAGGTTTCCTCGGTCTTCTTCCATCTCCTCATCCATAATCGAAAATACTCGTTCAGCCCCTGCAATTGCTGATAATACGGTATTGATTTGGTTCGCTAAATCATTTAATGGTCGGGTAAATTGCCGGGCGTATTCTGTAAAAATCACAATAGTTCCGATTGTTACCCACCCGTAATAAGCAAAAATTCCTCCGATTCCGGCGATAATAGCAAAACTCATATTGTTTAGAAAATTAAAGACTTTTGGAATATAACCTGAATATACAAGCGCCCAAAATCCAACGTTCTTTAGACGTTTACTTTTCATATAAAAATCCTGTTTCACGTGGTCCTCTTGAGAAAAAGCCCTCACAATACTTTGACCAGAAATCGTTTCTTCAATCATCCCGTTTAAATCTCCGAGAGCTGCTTGCTGCGCTTTAAACAACTTGCTTGTTCTTTTCGTAATCCATCTCATTGCTATAAACATAAGCGGGATGACGATCATTGTAATGAGTGTTAAAGACGGGCTTAAATAGAGCATCACGATGATTGTGCCGGCAAGGGTTAAAAAGCTTGAAAACACTTGAATAAAAGATGTATTTAACGTAGCACTCACCGTTTCAATATCATTCGTCAAACGGCTCATAATTTCTCCATGTTGCCTTTTATCAAAATAAGAGATCGGGAGCTTTAACAAATGTTTAAAAGCACCAGTCCTCATTTTGTATACCGTTGTTTGTGCAATGCCTACCATCCAATAGTTTTGTATAAATAATGTCACTGCATAAACAATGTACACACCAATCAGCACACCAATCAGCGGAACCATACGTTGAAATTCTTTCGGAATAACAAAATGGTCAATGATATACCCCATCAAAAAAGGTCCTAATAACCCGGCAATCGAACTGATGATGACCATGATGAAAACTGCAATCAACAATCCTCTTTGCTCATCCACCAATTGCCAAATGCGAAGGAGTGTTCTTTTCCAATCGCTTGCTCTAGGACCTTTGTGCTTTTTCTCCACGTTACGTAAATCTTCTTTCGTCAAAATCGGTTCGTATCCAAAAGGTTTTTTGAACATTTCCATCATTCATCACCTACCTGTTCCTCTTGGGTGCTGGCAATTTGTTGATAAAGCTTGCTACTTTTCATCAATTCTTCATGTGTACCGATAGCAACAATCTTTCCTTCATCTAACAATACAATGCGATCTGCCCCTTTTGCTGTATGGATTTTTTGAGTCACAACGAGCATCGTCGCCTCTGTATCCTTTAATGCATCCCATAAAGCAGCTTCCGTCTTTACATCGAGAGCGCTTGTACTATCATCTAAAATTAAAATTTGCGGCTTTCGAATAATCGCCCTTGCAATCGATAATCTCTGTTTCTGGCCACCGGATAAATTGACGCCCTTTTGGCCAACCCGTGTTTTATACTGTTCAGGAAAATTGAGTATCGTATCGTGGATTTGCGCCTTTGTCGTAGCAGCTACAACTTCACTATGTTTTGCCATTCTTTTCCCCCACTTTACATTATTTTCAATCGAACCGGTAAATAACAATGCCTTTTGGGGAACATAACCAATCATGTTACGCAAATCCTTCAATGACCAATCGGAAATATTTCTTCCGTTAACAACAATTTCTCCTTTAATGGGTTCATAAAAACGGGGAATTAAATTAAGTAACGTGGTTTTGCCAGAGCCAGTCGTCCCCATTATCGCCAATTTTTCTCCTTGCTTTACTTCGAAAGAAATATCTTGAAGGACTAATTTTTTCGTATTTGGATACTTAAAGGAAACACCTTTAAAACGAACCGTTCCGAATTCCTCTTTCGGTGTTTCCGTCCCGCTTTTTTCTTCTTCCAGCCCCTCTTCCATGACTAATATTTCCGCCATTCGTTCACTGGAAGCTTTAGCTCGAGTAAACCCGTTTAAAATAAAGGCAAACATTCCGAAGTATCCTGTAATACGTAAAGCGTAGTTGACAACTGCCACTAATTCCCCCACTTGCGCCTCGTTCATGCTGACTTCTCGTGCACCATACCAAATAGCAAGCAGTAAACTCACATTCAGCACAATACTCATGATGGGCATCATTAACTCCATCATTCGAAGAGCTTTCATCGTATCTAGTTTTAAATCTTCGGCTATCCGGTTAAATTTTTCCGTTTCGTAGGCATTTCGCATATAAGCTTTCACTAAATAAATCCCTTGTAAACTTTCTTGAAGCGCACGATTCACTCGATCCATTCGACGTTGTACTTGTCCAAATAAAAGACTCCCGTTTTTTACAATTATATATAAAAAAATAGCGAGAAACGGTGTACCAATCATTAATATCATCGCCATCTTGGCATTAACGAAAAACACCATTACAAGGCTCAGTACAACCGCTAAAGGAGCACGAATCATAATGCGCAGACTCATAAATAAAATGCTTTGTACTTGTTGAACATCGTTGGTGAGCCTTGTAATCAAACTGGATGTTGGATATTTCAAAAAAGTTGTCATGGAGAATGATTGAATTTTTCTAAATAAAGCATTTCGTAAATCCAAAGCAAAACTTTGTGCCGCATGTGCAGCGAAATATGTATTTACAATTCCGCATAAAAAGGCTAAAGATGCAATTCCTATCAACATGCATCCCCATAAGAAAATCACATGAAAATCCTTTAAGACAATACCTTCATCAATAATTTTGGCGATGATGATCGGTTGTGCCAATTCAGCTACAAGTTCTAACAACATTAATCCTAAGGCAATTAGCGCAAACCATTTATATGGCTTTAAATAACTCAAAACAACTTTCACAAACCCACCCCAATCTATAAAACAACGCCAATTCAATTTTAATCAATGTGCATTGCTTCCAAATATTTGAGAAACAGTTTATTATGGAATTCTTACTAAATATTCACCATGCTAATTTTTATTGTATTTTTCCGCTTTTTCACTCGCTACTGAAATCCACGTTACGCATGCTAACATAAGAAGTATTCCAATTACTTGCCATAGACCAAATCTTGTTGAAAATACAATCATCGAAATAACCATCGTAGTGAGCGGCTCCATTGTGGATAATATACTCGTTAATACCGGGCTAATATAATTCATGCTGCTTAAAAACATAACAAAAGCTGCGGTACTAAAGAAAATGATACTAAACATAGAAAACAATAATTTAAAATCGAAGAGCAACCCCCATTCATCGCTTTGCCAAATAAACGACCCCATTCCTAACACGACTCCACCAATCAACATTCCCCAACCAACTACAAGTAAAACCCCCCACTCTGCCATTAAACGTGCAGGATATAACGTATAAATAGCGAAAGTAATTCCTAGTACAAGACCCCAAAAAAGCGCTTCACGACTAACCAATAACTGATCAATTTTCGCGTTTGTTAGTAACAAAAATAAACCAAGCAGCGTACCAAGAACACCTAATATTTGGTATTTAGGGGGCCATGTTCGAACTTTAATAGATGTATAAGCAAGAATAAAAAGTGGCCCTAGAAACTGCAATAGTGTTGCAAAAACCGCATTGCTACTTTGAATGGTCATTGTGAAAGAATATTGTAGCCCAAGCATACCGGCTACGCTGTATATAACAAGTTGGCGACTCCAATATTTTGTTTTCCAAACAGCTAAAACCGAATTATTGGTAATCTGTAAAAATGATAAAATCGCTACTCCAGCAACAAGCAATCGAACAGTAAGAAAAAAATTCACCGTCATACCTGAATCTTTTAAAATCCACTCTGTTAGTGGCCCTGTTGCCCCCCACAGCATTGCTCCTATGATGATTAATATAATTCCTTTTAAATGTTGCATAGCATGAACTTCCTTTTTATAATATAGAATTATTATTGTAACAATTTACTATTTTTATAGGCCCATTTTAGTATCATTGTTTAATGTCAAAAAATTGATAGTCCTACAATAGTGACTATTGACTTCAAAATAATTTATAATAAATATGGTATAAAATTACGGTATGCAAGGAGACGGAATTAGGATGAACCTTAATATAACGCAAAGCCATGATGAAAACTTGCTACTGAAAGCTCCCTTCCCATCTTTTGCATTAAATGTAAGTGCAGATACAATCACTTGGAACACCATATGTGAACAATATTTTGGTTACACAAAACAGGACTTTCAGAGTGTTGATTCATTAAAAGAACGATTATTTTCTACTTTATCTGAAAATACTTGGCAGCGCATACTGAATGCTCAAGAATACATTCGATTAAATCATATACAACTGATTCATCAAAATGAAACGCTTATCAAAGCAGACGTAATCGTTATTCCATGCACGATTAACAACAATCGTTGCATTGTTTTTTATTGCTTGCCAGAACAACAATTTTCTCAATTAGGAGAATCGGACCAAGAACTATCTGATTTAAAGAGTGGGCTTCTCTCATCCTTTATGATGGTTACGTTAGATTATGAAGGATTTATTGTTAGCTGTAATCCTTTATTCTTAAAAACAAGTAAATGGACGCCAAAACGAGTGTTAAGAAAAAGCTTTTGGCAACTATTCCCTGATACAGAAGAAAGCCATGAAATAGCAGATACTATATGGAATACTATCTCTCAAGGGAAAGTTTGGCAAGGCGATGTACAAAAAATGAAAAAAACCGGTGAAACTTATTGGGTTCATTTAACTGCCATTCCCACTTATTCTCATAGTGAACAAAAATATCGCTACACATTAATAGAGCAAGATATTACAAATGAAAAAGAATTGCAACATAAACTCGAAAAAATTGCTTACGTTGATGCAGAAACTGGTTTAATGAATGTCCATCGCTTAGAAAACGTTGTAAAAGAAATGATTGCAGAGCAACAACAATTTTACTTCGTTTATTTGAGTATCGATAAATTCTACACGTTGAAGGAACTTCATCATGTTGAGCTGGACAACAACTTTATTTTAGAGTTCACGAAACGCTTAAAAATTTACTTCCAGGATAGTTTACTCGCTCGCATAAACGAAAGTGATTTTGTTGTGATTACTCCCCTTGGCGAATGGTTTATCCAAGGATTTTTATCCTATTTAAAACAAAATCCAATTTACCTTGGCAATCGTGCAATGCCGATTACAATCAGCGGTGGAATTACTCGTTCTCCGCAAGATCAATCGAACTTTACTCAATTAATGAACGCTTCTCTTGCAACGATTGCTAATGTTCGCGAAGCTGGTGGAGATAATATATTATCTCTTTCTGAAGCTGCCCATAAAAAATTAAATCGGAAATCCATCATTGAAAAACGTTTGTTAATGGCGCTCGATCAGCATAATTTAAAGGTATTGTATCAGCCACAAGTAGATTTAAAAACAGGACAAATTTATGCGGTCGAAGCTCTTGTGAGATGGGATGACGAAGAAATTGGCGTAGTTAGTCCCGACGAATTAATCCCAATTGCTGAAGAAACTGGTTTAATTAACGATATCGGTTCTTTTGTGATTGAAGAAGCATGTCAACAAGCAGCTAAATGGAAAAAACAAGGCCTCGAATTAAAAGTAGGGATTAACTTATCTGTTCGAGAATTTAGGGATAAAAACATGGCAAAATTCATATTAGATACATTGACGAAAACAGGTTGTCCTGCTCATCTCATACAAATCGAAATTACAGAAAAGTTTGCATTAGAAGCTGAAGCGGAAACATCCATCATTCAACAAATGCGTAAATTAGAAGAGGAAGGCATTACCTTTGTATTGGACGACTTTGGAACAGGTTATGCTTCATTCCGATACATGCAACTTTTACCAATTAATACATTAAAAATCGACCAAACTTTTGTTCATTCACTTACGCAATCCGAAAAAACGCAACGCTTAATTAAGGGCATTGTTCATTTCGGAAAATCCATGAACTTGACAGTGTTAGCTGAAGGTGTAGAAACAAATGAACAAAAAGAACTGTTAGAACAATATGAATGCGATGCTATACAAGGATTTTTAATCAGTAAACCTGTTACAGCAGACAATATACCTCAGCTTTTATCTTCTTAAATAAAAAAGGCTACTCCTTAGTGTTTTGAGTAGCCTTTTTAAATAATGCATTTATTGTCGTCTTTTATTTCGACTAAAAGATTGCATAGAAGTCAGACTATTCCTCATAAATTGAACGAATAATTGAAATATAACTTCAGAAAAAACAATCCCCATAGCAATTGCCCCTGAAATTAAAAACGCACGAATTCCGGTTTCCAATCCTAAAGTATAATTTTGCTCCACAAAATAACGCAATGTATTATATGCAAGCCCACCAGGTACTAAAGGAATAATCCCTGAGACAATAAAAACAATCATCGGAGATTTTAATCTTCTTGCAAATCCTTGTGCACAGATTGCGACAACGAAAGCCCCTAAAAAAGAAGCGAATACTTCTGTTAATTGTAATTGCAAGGCACTATAAAAAATCATCCATCCAACAGCCCCGACTAATCCGCAATAAGGAATCGCTTTAATCGGAGCGTTAAAAATCACACAAAGACTCGCTGTTGCAAGGAAACTAAAAATCAACTGAATTACATATTCCATATCCATTACTCCTTAATAAAATGCCACAACCACTGCAACACCCGTACCGATAGCAAAAGCCGTTAAAAACGCTTCTGTCCCTTTCGCAATGCCAGCGGTTAAATGACCCGCCATCATATCTCGAACAGCATTTGTAATTAATACCCCAGGAACGAGTGGCATCACGCCACTAATGATAATTTTATCGATTTCATTTCCATAACCGAGTTTAACAGTAGAAAATGCCACGAGCGCAATGACAAAAGAAGCGAAGAATTCCGAGAAAAATTTCACTTTCGTTAAATGTTGAATGGCCAATAATGCAAGGTAACCTGTGCCCCCTGCTATAAAAGCTGCTGGCATATCAAACCAAGTCCCTTTAAATAAAATTAAAAAGCAAGCACTTGATACGGCAGCCATTAAAATTTGCAACCAAATTGGCAAAAAATAATTTGTTTTTTGTATCATTCTTAGCTCGTCATACGCTTCATCTAATGTTATTATTTTAAGTGTAAGCTTCCTAGAAACATTATTTACTTTCGCAATTTTATGCAAGTCTGTAATACGGCTTGAAATGGATATAATTTTTGTTTTTTGTTGTTTACCAAGGGAAAGAATAATCCCCGTAGGTGTTACATAACTTTGGGCGTCTAAATTTTGGGAGCGAGCCATTCTGAGCATCGTATCCTCTACTCGATAAGTCTCAGCACCGCTTTCCATCATAATTTGTCCCGCTAACAATAAGCAATCTAACGCCAATTCATCATTCTTTTCATTTACCATTGTTTTATTCTCCCTTTCTTCTTTGCATCATACCGAACGGAAAGGCAAATCTCAAGTACATATCTTTTTCAACTTAAATAAAACCACCTTTTGATAACTATAGAGAGGAGAGCCATAGATGAGACAGCGGAAGTCAAAACGCCGCGCATGGATTGACTTAATATTGATTGGTTCCATCATTGCGTTAACTACGATTATTGTTATTACAATTTCCATAACGGGACAGTTTAAATTCCAAAAACCAACCGTTTCTGCTACAACAAAATATCCGGAGATTCCCTCTCTAATTGATGAAACAGATTCAAAATTTCCGGAAATCCGAATCGTTTCCGAATCGTCAATGAATAGCTTAATACCATATTCGATAGATTACCCAAAAACACCTTTTGATCTGGTGAATGAACAGATTACTAAATACATAAAAGATTCGAAGCGAGATTATATCACTTCACTAAACGAGAAAAATCATGTAAATAAAGTAAAAACGATTGGTGACTTAGACATCTCCACAGAAATTCACCTATTTAACAATCAGTTTTACTCAATCGTATTAAAGAAACGGCTATCGCTGAACCGAGTTTCTTATAAAGAAACCTATAAAACCATTGTATTTAATAAAGAAACCGGAGAGTTAATCGATTCTAGTACATTATTAAACAAAGATATCGGGCATTTAGGTTTGTTAGCTGAATTCATTCAAGCTGAACTAAAGGAATATTATGGTAAAGAAATAATCGATGAAAAACTAGTGCAAACAACAGTACCTAATTGGAATAATTTCAATCGCTTTGCCATAACGAGCGAATCGGTTATATTTTACTTTAACCAAGGAGAACTTGCTGAAGAACATGCAGGTCCTGCAACGATTAATATCCCAATCTATTACTTGAATCCTATTTTAGCATCCGCATTCCAAAGCGAAGTGAAAAGCAATGTAACTATTGTGACTCCTAAAACAGACCGCAAAAAAGTAGCTTTAACTTTTGATGACGGACCACATCCACAAGTGACGATGCAAATCTTAAACACCCTTGAAAAGTACGGTGCAAAGGCAACGTTTTTCATGCTTGGAAAACAAGTGGAAAACCATAAAAATATCGTACATGAAGTGTTAAATCGCGGTCATGAAATTGGTAACCATACATATAACCATCCAGTATTAACGAAACAAAGCACCTCTCAAGTTTCTTGGCAAGTCGATTATACAAGTCAAGTGATATATGATGTGATTGGAGAATATCCTACTCTATTTAGACCTCCTTATGGTGCTACTAATTCATACGTTGAAAGTTTAATTGATGTACCTGTTATTTTATGGACAATTGATACTTACGACTGGAAATACCGCGATTCAAATAAATTATTGCCAATCATAAAAGCAAACTTGCACGATGGAGCAATCATATTAATGCACGATATTCATCAGTCAACAGCAGACGGGCTTGAAAGCGTATTAGCATATTTGCAACAAGAAGGCTATGAATGTGTGACGGTAAGCGAAATATTAAACATTCATTGAATATGAAAAATCCCCTTAGCAATGATGAAGCTTGGGGATTTTTTGTATTTATGTAGAAACAACTTGGTAGATTGTGTCCATGTGTGATGTACTATCTACTTGTGCAGATGCATCTCCCACTCATGTAGATAGGACTGCACTGGTGCGGATGTTTACCTCCCTCGTGTGGATAGGACTCGCACTGGTACGGATTTATACTTCGCTTGTGTGGATATCCCTCTACTTGTGTGGATACTTTCTCCTCTCGTGCAGATTGTCTATTCCATCTGGATATTTCCTCTGCTAGTTCTGATCACTTATCTACTCAAGTTGATTTACTTGTAATATTCCCTTCTTAATAAAAAATCTGCTCTTCAACCAGAGCAGATTTTTTGAACTTATTTGATTTTCATTTGTCCAATTGGTTCAAAAGTTTTCAAATCATAGCTTTTTATTTCTTTCGGTGATATTGTATACAAGGCATCATCAATATACACTAAACGAGATATGCTTGATTCCCAATCTTCATACAATTCATTGGCTTTCGCAGGTGTAATTAAGTTTCCTTTTAACTGAATCCCCTTCTCCGTGGTAATTTCGTACACTAACGCACCCAATCCTTTATATTTCACATCGTCATTCTTTCCTTCTTCATACAATATCACTGGGAATCCATAATAATTTAACGCTTCATTTCTAAAGAGTGCTTTGTGATTATATTGCACTTCCGAATAAGTTCCGCGTCCTCCAATAATAACCATATCTTGTTCTTTTGGATTCGCGAAATCAGATACATCAAATAAAGAAATTTTCATTCCCTTTGTTACAGTAAACGGTTCCTTCGACCATGAATCCATCCGTTGTTCTGTATCATAACCGATTCCAATTAAATGGTTTTCATCAAGCGGATGTAAATAGTTGCTGAAGCCCGGAATTTTTAATTCACCTAATACTTTTGGATTGCTCGGTTCTGCCGTATCAATTACAAAGAGTGGATCTGTCTCTTTAAATGTCACAATATACGCCTTATCGCCCATAAAACGAACGGAATAAATGCGTTCGCCTTTCGCTAAACCTGTAACTTCTCCGACTTTCTTCAAGTTCTCATCTAAAATGAATAGATGGTTTTTGGAATTCGCTTGACTGCCCCAAGCAACTCCTTCCGTTGTTGCAATGCGGAAATATCCGTTATGTTCATCCATAGAGAATTGATTTAATACATTCCCTTTCACTGTACCTGTCCCAGTAAATTCAATATTTGTTCCATCAATTGCAAATTTATAAATGTTCGTTTTTGGCTCACCTGATTGTATAGAAGCTATCGACTTTTCTGTTTCAGAATCAGAAGTCGTCACTCTTAAATCGATTGGCAAAGGCACTGCCATTCCATAATCAAAAGCTGTTAAATATAATGCATTTTTAGACATGTATAGAGTAGAACTACTTCCTAAATATCCTTTAGTATTTACTTCTTTAGATGTTAAATTGTTCAAATCAATCGCTGAAATAATAGAATAAGATGGTTCTGTAGAGCTTGGAATAATCGAGATTTTCTCAATTTCCAAAGGGTTGGATTCATCATCTTCAACAATGTATGGTCTTAGCTCGACCTCTGCATCTTTCATTATCCAATAATTTGGTGTATAGTTTGAAACAATGTAAAGTACACCGTTATATTTACGAACACCATTCATGTAACCTTCTTGACCAAATTCCTTTACCAGTTTTGGCTTGGAAGCGTCACTGACATCATAAATCGCTGCTTTTGTAAACGTTTTTCCGCCATAATATTCTTTATGGCTATTTCGTGGATCTTCTACAAATTCATCCAATAAGATGATTAAATAATTTCCTTCTTTCATTAACTGATGAGGATAGCCGTTGCCTTTTAGTTGAATCGTTGCAACCTGTTTTAAGTTTTTCGGATTTTGTGCATCAACAATTTTAATTTGCTGTTCTACAGTTGTATAAATATATTTGCCATCAGTAATAACGACATCGCCCTCATCAATACCTTCGACTTGATTATTCGTTGTCGAATGGTTTCCTCCACTTGAAGCAGTATCTGCTTCAGTTGATTGTTTCATCTCAACACGTTCTTCTTCAAAAAATTCCCATTTAACTCCGTTTTGATTATGCTTATTAAGCAATGTTTGGAAGTATTCCTCTAATTCTTTAACGGACTTTATGGATTCCAACTTTTCAATCACTTCAAATTCAATTTTTTGATTCTTTAAATTTACCGAAGATTTTCGGAAGGATTTATCTTCAATATGAAGAATGTATTTGCCTATTTTTAAATTTTCAACCGTTAATGTGCGTTGGTTTTTGCTTAATGTAACCGTTGCGTCCACTTTGTTTCCATCTTCATCAGTAACGTACACTTTGCCGCGTTGAATTGCCTGTTCATCTAATGCATGGGAAAGATGAACATCATAAGGCTGCCCATAAAAAACGACGGAAGCTGCATTTACTTCAACCTTTTTTCCGAGCAATATGAAGCTCAGAAACACCCCAAAAACGAGTAGAATGAATCCACTTGCCAAGATCTTGGTTTTATTATTCATCCCATTTCACTCCTTTTTCTTCTTTTTATCGATTAGACTGCCAAAATTCTATATAGTTACATCATTTTAAACGAATTTTCAATTTTGCCACTTTTATTTTTTATGCTATTAAATAAGAAAAAGAAAAAACGTGAAGCATTACACTTCACGTTCTAGTGGACATCCAAGTCTTGTTAAAAAAGCAAAAGAACGAATGGGAAAACTCGTTCTTTTCTCCATTCGCTCTTTATACAGAACATTCAGACAAATAATTTTAGAACACCTTTTTACCATTTTACAATCGATGAACGATGAGACGTTTCTTTAATTATAACGCCGCGTTTATTCATTTTTTCAATAAACTCTTTACCTGGTACAATCATTTCTGGTGGGAACACACCACGTTGTGAAATTGTTCCTTCACCAATCATAATCGCTACGGAAGCAATCGTACCAGCTGTTGCCTGTGCCATTGCCGTCACTTCTGAATTTTCGTCGCGTTTTAAAATCGTTTCATATTCGTATGTGACTTGCTCACCAGATTTTTCACCAACGATAATTGCTCGTAGCACTACCGCATCTTGTTTTTTACCTAAGTACAATTTTTTCTTTAGCGCTTCTCGAACAACGCTGCGTACTTTCACTTCGACACCATCTACATTGACAACATTATCTCGATCGAAGAATCCTAATTCTCTCAATAACTGGAACTTTTCAGCATGCCCTTTATAGCGAACTGTTTTATACTCAAGAGTTTTCACATTCGGGAATGTTTTGTATAATGTTGAAGTTCCACCAGAAGTATAGAATGCCTCTAATGTTCCAAATTGATCGAAGTAAATAGGTTCTACTCCTGAGAGTGACTCCACTTTCACCAATTGTCCATCACGAATAATTTTAGCTGGCTCCGTATAGTGGTCGATGACACCTTCAAGGGAGAAGACGCGAGTATAGTTTAATGGAGGTTCAGGTTTTACCGGAATTCCCCCAACATATAGTTGAATGGACTCTACCCTATCCAATTTCGAAGCCCCGTATCCAACTAGAATATTAATCATTCCCGGTGCTAAACCTAAATCTGGAATAATCGTTACATTTTTTTCTTTTGCTTGTTCATCTAATTTCAGTACATTTTCTGTTACTTCCCCTATATGTCCCCCTAAATCAACAGAATGTACGCCAACATCAATTGCAGCATTTGCTACACGTTCATTAAACTCATAGAACAATGCGTTAACACACACGTCTCCTTTTGAAATAATATCACGCAATTGTTGTTCGTCTTCAGCATTACAATACACTGCTTCGATTTTTTGTAAATTTGCTTCATTGATAAAATCATTTACCATTTCAATATCTAAATCTGCTAAATAAACTTTTTCTACTTTGTCGCTTGCACTTAAATCTCTCGCAATTTCTCTCCCCATTAGTCCTGCACCTAACACTACTACTTTCATTCCAAACATCCCCTTTTCTTTTTATTTATCTGTATCAATTTGTGCACGCTGAAGCTTGCCACTATAGTCTACATAGATGCTTTTCCATTCTGTAAATACGTCTAAAGCGGCTTGACCGGAATCTCGATGGCCATTCCCCGTTCCTTTTGTTCCCCCAAATGGTAAATGAATTTCAGCACCTATTGTACCTGCATTCACATACACAATCCCCGTATCTAAATCTCGTTGCGCTTTAAAAATTCGATTTACATCTTGAGAGTAAATGGAACTGGATAAACCAAACTTCACGCTGTTATTGACTTCAATAGCCTCATCCAAGCTATTTACCTCAATAATGCTTAATACCGGTCCAAAAATTTCTTCTTGAGCAATGGTCATATCAGGATTAACATCTGTAAATATGGTTGGTTCAAAGAAAAACCCTTGGTTATATGGTGGTGTTGTAATAATTTCTCCACCAGTTAATAATCTTGCGCCTTCATGTTTGCCGATTTGCACATAATGATAAATTTTTTCTAAAGCTGCTCGATTAATAACGGGTCCGACTTTTACATTCGGATCAAGACCGTTGCCAATCGTTAAATTACTAAGTGCTGCTACTAACCTTTCTTCCAATTCATTTTTCACATTTTTGTGAACAATGACTCGGCTGCAAGCGGTACATCTTTGCCCTGTTGTACCGAAGGCGCTCCATAGAATTCCTTCCACAGCTAAATTTAAATCTGCATCATCCATTACGATAATGGCATTTTTACCACCCATCTCAAGGGAGACTTTCTTCAAATGTCGGCCACCTAATTCTGCGACTTTGCGTCCTGTTTCGTTTGAACCTGTAAAAGAAATCACTTTTACATCTGGATGTTCTATAAGTGCCGTACCAACCGTAGAACCTGACCCAAATACAATATTCACAACTCCTTCAGGCAGGCCAACTTCTTCAAAAATTTTTCCTAATTCATACGCCATGAGAGGGGTTTCGGTAGAAGGTTTCCAAACAACTGTATTACCAGCAACAATCGCAGGAAATGACTTCCACGTAGCAATGGCAATAGGGAAATTCCAAGGTGTTATAATGCCAACAACGCCGACGGGACTTCTTACACTCATCGCAAATTTATTTGGTAATTCGGAGGGAGTCGTCTCACCAAACAATCGTCTGCCTTCACCCGCCATATAAAAAGCCATATCAATGCCCTCTTGCACTTCGCCACGGGCTTCTTCAATCACTTTCCCCATTTCTTTTGTGAGGATTTGAGCTAGATACTCTTTCTTTTCCTTTAATTTATAACCAATTTCATATAAATATTCAGCTCGTTTAGGAGCTGGAATGAGAGCCCATTCTTTTTGAGCTTGTTTTGCTGAACGAACAGCTTCTTCCACTTCATTCTTCGTTGAAAGAGGGACTTTCGCTAATTCCTCACCTGTTGCTGGGTTAATGACTGCAACTTTTTCTAAATCTTGTTCAATCCAACGGCCATTTATATAGTTTTTTAAGTCCATAACACCCTCCTTATATTTTTAATTACTTATTGTACTATTATTCAACATTTTCTCGATAATCCCTTTTTTTCTCAACAATTCATAAAATGTCTTGAACTAGTTGAAACTTTATCCAAAGGGAAACGTATGAAAATATCGTATATATTAAGTAAATGCTAAAGGAGGCAAGGACATGAATAATCATGAAATTGATTACAAATTATATGGCGATGATATGCAATACGTTGAAGTGGAACTAGATCCGAATGAAACAGTTATTGCTGAAGCCGGGAACTTAATGATGATGGATGATGGCATAAAAATGGAAACAATTTTCGGTGATGGATCTTCTAAAAGCGGTGGAGGATTCATGGGGAAATTAATGGGAGCTGGGAAAAGGCTCCTAACGGGGGAAAGTTTATTTATGACGACCTTCACAAACGTTGGCATGGGGAAAAAAAAGGTATATTTTGCAGCTCCTTATCCAGGTAAAATCATCCCAATGGATTTAAGTAAATTAAATGGTAAAGTAATTTGTCAAAAGGATGCTTTTTTAGCTGCGGCAAAAGGGGTTTCCGTCGGCATCGAATTTCAACGGAAAATCTCCGCTGGGTTCTTCGGTGGAGAAGGATTCATCATGCAAAAACTTGAAGGGGATGGCATGGCGTTTATTCATGCAGGCGGTGCCATTCATCAAAAAGAATTACAGCCAGGTGAAGTTCTTCGAATCGATACAGGCTGCTTTGTCGCAATGACTTCAGAAGTGGATTATAGCATTGAAGCTGTTGGTGGCATTAAAACCGCTCTGTTCGGTGGGGAAGGAATCTTCTTTGCAACTTTACGAGGCCCTGGTACTGTTTGGATTCAATCATTACCATTCTCGAGACTTGCAAGCCGCGTATTCGCAGCAGCTCCTGTTTCCCAAGGCGGAGGAGGAAAAGATAAAGGTGAAGGCGGTATAGGCGGTTTATTTAACTTATTTAATGATTAAAAGATGCAATTTCCAATATTTTTAATGTTGGTTGTGTGTATTGCTCACTCTTGTGTGGATGACTCCACTACTCGTGTGGATGGTTACTCAACTCGTGTGGATATACTCTCATCTTGTGCGGATAGCACTCCTACTCGTGTGGATACATCTTCATCTTGTGCGGATGGCACTCCAACTTGTGTGGATATGACTTACACTTGTGCGGATGATATTTCTACTTGTGTAGATGGTTACTCATCTCGTGTGAATAATGCTCACTCTTGTGTGGATTGCTCCCCTACTTGTGTGGATACATCTTCATCTTGTGCGGATCGTTCTTTACTTGTGTGGATAGGAGCTAATCTTGTGTGGATGACTCCCCTACTCGTGTGGATACACTCGTATCTTGTACGGATGATATCTCTACTCGTGTGGATATGACCTAATAATAAAAGGGCCTCTCCTTATTTAAGGAAAGTGCCCTAAATTCGAATATCAAAGCCTTATCTTTTCTCAGCTATTTCTTTATTTTATTCGTTCTGTATTTCACAATTTAATCGAATAATTCTAACCCTTCTTAATAGTAGAGCTGCCAGTACAATTGGTATGAATACTAATTAAGTTACAACTAAATCTCCTTGTGTACACCCTAATCTTGTGCGGATAGTTCCCCTGCTTGTGTGGATACGTCCTCAGCAGTTGGTCTCCGTATTCATTCGCTTATTATACCAAAAGTGGGATGCCTAGATGTTTTGATGATGCTTTGTTTTCATAAATCCTAAATAAATTCTTATTACCAACTCCAATCCTAAAATAGAAGTAAAGAAAACGAATCCTTATGAATGAAAGTGATATTTAATATCCAAAATTCCCCTTTTATTCATTCTATATGAACAAAGTATGATGTCAACCTGCTTAAAATCCTCTAATTACAATGTTTACCCAGCTTGAATGGATATGATCTAATCTTCTGTGGATGGCACTTCAACTTGTGTGGATACTTCCTCTTCTTGTGCGGATGATATCCCTACTTGTGTGGATACACCCTCTTCTTGTGCGGATGACACTCCATCTCGTGTGGATACACCCTCTTCTTGTGCGGATGACACTCCAACTCATGTGGATAATACTCACTCTTGTGCTGTTGGCACCCTAACTCGTGTGGATATGACATTACAACACAAAATTGTACATTCTACACTTATTTGTAGTCATAATAATTAAAAAAACCCTTTCCCACTTAATGAGAAAGGATATTTTCATTACATTACGAATAATACCGCAATCAATACCGCTGCCAACACTAAACGGTAAATAGCAAAAGGTACTAATCGAATACGAGAAATTAATTTTAAGAAAAATTTAATAGCAATTAACGCAAAGATAAATGCACTAATAAATCCGACAGCATAAAACCAAAAATGATCAGGATTAATTTGATCCCAGTTTTTTACTAAAGATAATCCACTAGCTCCTGCCATAATTGGAACAGCCATAATAAACGTAAAGTCCGATGCCGTTTTATGGTCAAGCCCCATCATCACCCCACCGGCAATCGTCGCACCAGAGCGGGAAAAGCCTGGCCATAAAGAAAGACATTGAATTAATCCAATTTTAAATGCTTTACCATAAGATAATTTGTCTAATGAAGTAACTGCTGGTCGTTTTGGTCCAAATTTATCAGCAATAATCATCCAGAAAGCACCTAAAACTAACCCAACAATGACCGTTTCGGTTGTGAATAAATGTTCGTCGATAAAATCTTCAAACAATACGCCAAACACGCCAGCTGGAATAATTCCCACAATTACGTGCATTAAATTAAAACGTTTCGAATATTCTTGTCCATCGATTTTGTATAAACCAACAAGACTTAACATACGTTTCCACATGACGACAACGACCGCCAAAATGGAACCAAGCTGAACAACAATTTTAAATGTATTTGCGGACCCCTGTCCTAAAAATTCCGTCGTCTTTAACCATAGGTCATCCACAATAATCATATGACCTGTAGATGAGACAGGAGCAAATTCCGTCATCCCTTCTACAAACCCGAGGATGAGTGCTTTTAATAATTCAATGAATTCCATAAGACGTAATTCCCCTTACTCTCTTTTCACTCAATTTACAATACACGATACTTTCTAAAATGTCCATCACTTAAAAAACGTAATAATTCCATTTTGGTTTCCATCTTTAATAACCCTTACTACATTATTTATTCTTCCGCTAAAGTATTCCAACTGAATTGACGAACGAAATAAAAGAAAAAGGTTGCGAATTTCATATCGCAACCTCTCCATTATTCTGCAGTCACCGTCACAACAACTTTAAATAAATCACCATCGACGCTAATTCTCAATTTTCCATTATGCATATCCACAATCGATTGAGCGATGGCAAGTCCTAGGCCAGAACCTTCCGTATGACGCGACTCATCCGCTCGTTTAAAACGTTCTGTTAATTCCTCTACGTTATCACCTAACTCATAGTTTGCAATATTTTTCACAGCTAATTCAGCAACTGAATCTACCTTTTTCAATGTAATATATACCCTAGTACCTTTTAATGAATATTTCAATGCATTTACAATTAAATTATCAATCACTCGCCACCATTTTTGTCCGTCAACATAGGCATAAAGGGGCTCATTTGGTAACATAACGCGAAGATCTAAATTCGCTTTTTCAAAAGCTTCTTTATGTTCACCAATCGCCTGCTGTAATAGCTGTGTTAAATCAATTCGTTCTTTTTTTAATTCCACGTTCCCGCTAGACATTTTCGACACTTCAAACAAATCTTCAATAAGCGTTTTTAAACGGTGGGATTTTTTCTCTAATATTTCGATATATCTCTTCCGCTCATTCTCTGTAATATTGGGGTTTTTTAATAAATCTGTATAAGTAATAATTGATGTGAGTGGTGTTCTCAAATCATGGCTCACATTTGTAATTAATTCCGTTTTTAATCGTTCACTTTTCGCCTGTTCGCTTAAAGATTTCCGAACCCCTTCTTGCAACTCGTTTAAATTCTGTGCATGTTGTGCAAGCGGTGATTTCCCTTTTACCTGTACTTCTCTCGTCAAACGTCCTTCTGCCATATCTTTCGTTTGCTTCATAATTCGATTCAAATACCCTGCATTTCGTAAAAAGAGAATCAAGGCTGGTAATGCAATGAAGATAAACAGTATTGCATAAACTAATAGAAAAATTGGCTCTATGAAAACAATCGCAAGCCCGAATCCTGCCAAAAATGCAACCGTTAAAATTGCCAAAGCTTGTATTCCGATTGACCGAGATAAAAATAAATCTTGGATGCCGTCAGATAAACGATAAGCTAATGATCTTTTCCACTCATATTTAATATTTTCTTCATTGTTCACGGATTCCCAAGTCCATAGTGCTCCCAAAATACTAATGCTTGTAAAAATATAAATTAATACTAAGTCGATTGCTAAATGAATGCCGATTTGAATCCATTCATGATTCATGTAATAATAATTGAACCGGATGAAATTACCTGTAATGTCAAATATTAAAGACGTAATCAGTATTGCAAATAACGTTGCTGCAATACGTAAGTCAATCGGCATTTTTAAAAAGTATTCTTTTAAGCGGTTTTCAAATAAAAAGTCTCTAAAGGACGGCTTCGCTACCGTCATCAACCCAACAATCGCCAATAAAGAAGTAGCCCAAATGCTATAAAGTATTATTTTTACAGTCATAAACACTTGATAATCTTCTTTAAATTGAGTATTCTGCATCATCGATTTTGGAATGATGATAGTACCTTCATAACGAGATACTTTTCCTTCAATCGTCATCTCTGGTTTCATAATTGTGTAGTCATATTCATTTGGGGAAATCGTTCTTGAACTGTTTACGACTAAATACGAATTTTTATCTCCAAAATTCTCTTTAAACACCGCTTCCGCATTCACATCGCCAGATTGAAAGGTTTCTCCCGTTTCAATATTTCGTAAACTGTAAGCAAAGTAATTATACTCATCTAAAAACGCCTTTTTATTTTCATTCTCTAAAACAGCGTACCGGTGAATAATTGCCTCTTTTTGCTTTCGAATTTTTTCTTCTACGTGACTATCATCCTGAAAGTTTTTCTTAATATCTTCAATTTTTTGATCCCGTTCTTGTAGAAGCAATTCTTTCAATTCCGGATCGTCAGCAGCTTGTTCAATTCGTTCTTGATATTGATGTTTAATATTTTCCACTTGATCGGTTAGCGACCCAAAATAATTTCGGTGATATTCAATTTCCTCTTTTGTTACAGTAATTTGCTTTTTTGCCTCTTCCACATCAAACGGATCTAATACATATCGCCCTATTTCACTTTTAAAAGTTTCTAAATTTCCTTTAAAGGAATTCGAATCAAAGTAAGATTTTCCGATATATTGCGATCCATAAGTAATTAATAAGAAAACTGAAAAAAGAGTCCAAGATATAAGAAAAAGAGAGAGGAGTATTTTACTTTTTTCTTTCATAACATTTCCTCCTCAAAAGATCTTGACAAAGAACGTGATAATGTTGTTCCATTCTTTTGTTAAAAATCGAATCGTAAAGCTAATAATCAATATGATGCCGATAATCGATGCAATGAGGCTTGCTCCCATCAAACCGACTTCTAACTTATTTTTCAATTTTGTAACCAATGCCCCACACAACCTTTAAATATCTCGGATTTTTTGGATCTGCTTCAATTTTCTCCCGTATTTTTCGAATGTGTACAGCAACGACATTTTCCGCATTGTACGCCTCTTCGTTCCAAACCCGTTCATATATTTCTTGTATCGAAAAGACGCGACCAGCATTCGTGAGCAATAGCTCGGTAATTTTATATTCAATCGGGGTGAGCTTGACAATTTCTCCATTGAGTCGAACTTCTTTTGCTTCACGATCGATTGATAAACCATTTACTTCGATTTTCGAATTGGTTGCTCCATTGTACGTACCAAGTTGGGTATATCGTCTTAATTGGGATTTTACTCTAGCTATCAGCTCTAACGGATGAAAAGGTTTTGTAATGTAGTCATCTGCACCAATTGAAAGTCCATGTATTTTATCTGTGTCTTCCGCTTTCGCACTGAGCATAATAATCGGGATATTTCGTTCCTCCCGAATCCTAAACGTTGCTTGAATGCCATCTAAATTCGGCATCATGATATCAAGGATAATCAGATGCACTTCATTTTTGGAAAGAATTTCGAGAGCCTCTTTTCCGTCTTTTGCCTTCAACACATTGTATCCTTCGTTTTTTAAATAAATTTCGATGCCGTCACGAATGTCCTGATCATCGTCTGTTACAAGTACAGTAAGTTGCATTCGCATCTCCTCATCTCTTTTTCTTATAGTTTTATCATAAAGTATGTTTCTTACAAAATTGCTAGGGAAAATCTTAAGAATTTCTGAAGAACAACAAAAAGAAAAGAAAAACTACTTAAGGTCCCCCTTAAGTAGTCTCTTTAGATACAACATCATTTTGCTGTTGTAAATTTACTTCTTTCGTCTGTTTAATCGATTTTCTACTACCAAGAGTCAGCACCAATATGCCCCCAAGCAGTAACATTACGCCAATCCAACTAGTAGGGCTTAAATATTCTCCAACTAAAAACACACCGAGTAACGCTGCCGTTAAAGGCTCCGCTAACGATAACGTCACCGCAGAAGAAGAACTGATTTTCTCAAGACCTGCTAAATACAATATGTAAGCTAAACTCGTGGCAAAGAGCCCCATAAAGAGCATAGGCCAAAGATTTTGCGTATTTAACACCCACGAAACACCATTTTGAGAAAAAGGCAGTAAAAATATAGCGGATAACGTAAAGGTTAACGCAACACTCGGTAACGTCTCTTCCCTTTCAGTTAATTGCTTGCTGCTATTCGTATAAAGTGCAAACATCGACCCAGCACATAGGGCAAGTAAGATTCCTAGAGGATGAATCGTCGTTTCTCCACGATTAACAAATAACAGGATGCAACCGATAATCGCCAGCAACGTGGCAATTCCCCAAACTCGACTTGGTCGACGTTTAAAAATCAACCATTCAATAATTCCTGCAAACACCGGCGAACTTCCAATCGTAACGACCGTCCCAACAGCAACTCCTGTGTAACGAACAGACGTAAAAAATAAACTTTGGAATAAAGCAATTGTCAATGCAGCTAAAATCGTCCATTTCCAAGACCATTTTTTTAAGTTGATTTTTCGCATCCCGAGGACTGCAATGAGTAATACCCCTCCTCCAATCGCTGATCGTACTCCAGCAACAGCAATCGGTGAAATGCCTTCCTGTAAAAAAGTTTGGGTTGTCCCAACGGTTCCCCAAAACATCGCTGCAAGCAATACAAAGATATATCTCAATATGTTCATTGCATATCCTCCCACTCAAAATACAATTTATTGTAATGCTATCATAATTTTTAATTGGCAACATCGGAATTTTGATTTAAAAACTCTTCGATTCCCATAATAATATTGTAAAATAAACTTACCATTAGTCAGAAATTTTCTTTAAGGGAAATCATAAATGAAAGGCGGGTCATGTTGTGTACAAAACAGTGAGCGAGACGGCAAAAGATATTTCAATGACTGAAGAAATGGTCCTGCGTTACATTTATGAAGGGCGTATTAAAGCAGTTCATGATGGAGAACAATTTCTCATCAATAGCGCTCAATTTGAAACATACCACGAACAATTAAAGCAAATAAAGAAAGAAATTGAATTTTGGCGGAACACGCCTATACCAGAAGATATTGACGTCAAAGATGAAGATTAACAAGGGTTGCCAATGCAACATATTAAAAAATGATCATCCAACCCCACATGGATGATCATTTTTTCTCCAATTATATTTCCTTTCAATGGCTTCATCCCCTACCATAAAATTAAGACATCATTTCAGATAGCACAATTCTCAATGCTTAAAATAAAATATAAATGTTGATTCTTTCGATGAAGTTCATCATATGAATGGTTGAATATAATCTTTTAGATTTATAGAAATAAAATGCCTCTTAAACCGAAAGTTTTTCAGAAGCATTTCCAGAAGCAACTAATCTATATTGTTACCACAAAACCAGCACGTTTTCCGATAATTTCAGCGTAATCTTCTACCATCACACTTGCAGTTGGATACATTCCAGCACCTGGGCCAACAAGAGTCAGCGTTCCGATATAGTTTGTTTCCATCGTAACCGCATTAAATACATCGTCAATTGGATAAAGTGGGTGTTCTTTATCAACTAGCATTGGTCCAACTTGGGCAAAAATTGTACCGTCTGCTAACTTTTCCACTTCTGCGACGTGACGATACCTTAGTCCTTTTTCAGTTGCCTCTTTCACTTGTTCCGGCGTAATGTCATCGATTCCTATTACTTTTACATCATTCCAGTTCGGCTGCTCACCAAAAGCCAGGGCAGATAAAACCATGAGCTTTTTAAAAGCATCTTGACCTGAAATATCCATAAATGGATCCGCCTCTGCATATCCAAGTGCTTGTGCTTCTTTCAACGCTTCTTCGAAAGACCATCCTTCCGCACGCATTTTTGTTAAAATATAATTGGAAGTACCGTTTAAAATACCCTGTATTTTTGAAACATCATTCACAAGCAAAATATTTTTCATAGTTTTAATTACAGGTACTCCGCCTGCTACTGTTGCTTCAAATCCAACAAAGACGCCATTTTGTTTCGCAAGTTCCTGCAATTCAAGTCCATATTTTGCAAACATGACTTTATTCGCTGTTATAACATGGCATTTATTCATAACCGCTTTTTTCAAATATGTGTATGCGGGTTCTTCTCCTACAATGGCTTCAAAAACAACTTGCAACCCCTTAACAGATAAGCAATCATCAATACTATCCGTCAATAGATGTCGCGTTCCTGGAACTCGCTCCTTTGTAGTGTCACGCACTAAAATTTTTGCCACTTCTAGTTCGACACCTAATTTATTACGTAAATCTTCTCGCTTTTCATTCAATATATGATAAATGCCTTGACCTACTGTGCCAAATCCTAAGATGGCCGCCTTGATTGTTGCCATTTCCTTTTCGCCTCCATCTTTCTTTCCATGAAATTACATTGTTGAATAGTGAGTGCAGCGAATTCGTACTACACAAACACTTTCTTCAGCGGATGAAAATAATAAAAAATTCAATATTTTTTGAAACATACAGAAATTTTAACGTATATTTCAAAGGAACTCAAGGGAATTCTACCCAAGATGGACAATTGTTTTCTTCAGAAGGGCATATATATGCATAACTGATTCATTTTTCGTTAAAATAAAAAAGCCAGTACTATATTATTGTACTGACCAGTCATTCATCTTATCATGATGCATGCACTAATAATGCAGTTTGATAGTTACGTAAAATCTTTCTCATCAATCGTTCTTCTTCCGCTGAAAAGGCAGGAACAGCAAAAGGTCTTCTTATCAATTGGAAATCCCCATATGTTAAAAACCATTCTTTTGCAGGTTCTAAAATTGGTTGTTCACCCAATTCTTTATATGCATCGTATACTTCTTTTACTATATACCCGTGTGCTAAAAGCGTATAGGTTTGCTCTTTATACGGGCTGTATCCAAAAACACTTTCCCACTGTTTTTTTACTATTTCAAGCAAATGTTGCAATGATTTTGCATTTACAAAAGTATTCATGTCATTTAATTCGTATATGATATAAGCCGCAAAATTTTGGGCACTATAAATCTTTTTCATAGGATTCAACTCCTTTTAAAGGGGAAAGCCATTAAAGGCTTTCCGTAAACATTTAGGGGGAATTATTGAAAATACCAAATACAATGGCATTCAATCAACTCTTATATACACTATAAATGATTAAACGAAAAAATTCAAGTAACCTAATTAATTTACTAGGAATTAATTTTATATATCGAAAATGGGGTGTCTAGAATTGAGAACGATTGGTTCTACCAAAATGACAGATCAGCCTATTTATTAATGTGAATTGTATTCGAATGGGAATACAACTCACATCGTATTAAATTATTTTTGCTACAAATGAGTAGCCTTTCGATTAAACGCCTTTGAGAAAAATTTGAATTATCTACTGCAAATGAGCAGCCTTACTCAATCAATTATTTTAAGAAACTTTGAATAATTGGATCGGCTGCGAATGAGCAGCACTTTCCTATTAAATTTTCACTGCAAATGAGCATTTTATCTTTTGGACCATAGAGGATTTTAATGTTGTACATGAGCAACCTCTTCTCTTAACGACTATTATGGGGAGCGTTTAATGCTTTATTTTTTAACAGCCGCAAATGAGCAGCTATTATTAGCGATTCAATAGCGGTTCTTAGAGGGCTTGAACGAATGATTAAGCCTTATTTACACTAAATTCTGCCTCAGCTTTTGCTAAAGCTTGATCTAAATCTGCAATAATGTCATCTACATTTTCTAAGCCGATGGATAAGCGAATGAGTTCTTCTCCTACTCCAGCAATTTTTAATTCCTCAGCAGATAATTGTTGGTGAGTTGTTGATGCAGGATGAATAATGAGCGATCTTGCATCTCCAACATTCGCTACGTGAGAGAATAATTTCACGTTGTCAATTACCACTCGACCTGCTTCACGACCACCTTTAATTCCGAATGTTACCATTGATCCGTAACCGTTTTTTAAATATTTCTTCGCAAGGTGGTGAGATGGGAAGTTTTCATCCCCTGGATAATTCACATATTCTACGTATGGGTGGTTTTTCAAGAATTCCACAATTCTTTCTGCATTTTCACCATGTCTTACATAACGAAGATGAAGGGTTTCTAAACCTTGTAAGAAGCTAAACGCTGCATCTGGCCCTAAAGTTGGACCTAAGTCACGTAATAATTGTACACGTAATTTTGTTGCAAAAGCAGCTTCGGCTGTATCAATACCATAACGAATTCCGTGATATGTGTGATCGGGCTCAGTGAATCCTGGGAATCGACCTTGTGTCCAGTCAAATTTACCCCCATCTACAACAATTCCTCCGATTGTTGTACCGTGTCCCCCAATCCATTTTGTTGCCGAGTGTATTACGACGTCTGCTCCAAATTCAATTGGGGTGCATCCATATGGAGATGGGAACGTATTGTCAATAATTAATGGTATGCCATTATCGTGAGCGATCTTTGCCACCGCTTCAATATCTAAAATATTTAAACTAGGGTTTCCTACCGTTTCAGCATAAATCGCTTTTGTTTTGTTCGTAATCGCTTTGCGGAAGTTTTCTGGATCTCTTTCATCTACAAATTTTGTAGTAATTCCCCAGCGCGGCAATGTGTTTGCAAATAAGTTGTATGTTCCACCATATAAGGAACCAGCTGAAACAATTTCATCTCCTGCATTAGCGATGTTTAAAATGGAGAATGCAATCGCCGCCTGACCGGAAGATAAAGCAACAGCTGCAGTACCACCTTCTAGTAAAGCAACACGCTTTTCAAATACATCTACAGTTGGATTCATAATGCGAGAATAAATATTACCCACTTCTTCAAGAGCGAATAATTTGCGCGCATGTTCTGTGTCTTTGAATGCATATGCTGTTGTGCGATAAATAGGAACAGCAATAGCACCTGTAGTAGGGTCAGGTTGTTGGCCACCGTGAAGTAATAACGTTTCTGGCTTGAATTCGGACATCGTTTTCTCCTCCTAAATAAATAATTGATGGATTTCTTGAGGAGGCATTGAAGTAAAACAAAAACCCTCTTCTTATATAAGAAGAGGGTGTTGTATGCACGTACATTTCCTCCTCTTATCTTTCAGATCAATATGATCTGTAGGATTTAGCACCTTTGCAATTTTCTTGCCGGTTGCCGGGCATCATAGGGCCTAGTCCCTCCGCCTCTCTTGATAAGAGTATTGATTTGATTTCCATCGTTGGATTAACTATAAAACATAGTATGCCACTCTGTCAACTAATTTTTTAAAAAATTTGAAACTATTTTTTATTTTATTGAGTATAATATATTAAAATGCACTTTTCTATAAAGGAGTCCAATAGAATGATAACTGCAGTGATTACATTTCTTATTGTCGGCTATTTTATTGGATGTATTCATGGGTCAAATGCAGCACAATTACTTTCCGGTGTGAATTTAAAAGAAGCTGGACTCGGCAATGCAGGAGCTTCCAACGCTACTCTTACGCTGGGCTGGAAATACGGCATACTTGTTGGATTCATTGATATCGGAAAAGGAGTTTTTGCGATTATCTTAACAAGATATTTTTTAGATCACTATACACTATTTGAAACTGAACAAATCTCAATATTGCTCTATTTGACAGGTGCCGCAGTAATTCTAGGTCATAATTTTCCCATTCATATGCATTTCAGAGGCGGTAAAGGAACTGCTTCCCTCATCGGAATTTTCCTTGCAATCAATTGGAAATTTGGTCTACTTTCTATGATAGCTCTTGTCATAGTTTCCTTATTATCCAACTATTTAATTATCGGTGTATTCTTTTTGTATATCGTTTTTGCTATAAACTCTTTGCTGTTTGAACCAACTATTTGGCCATTTATCATCGTAATATTGCTGTTATTGGTTGCAACGATTTTACATTTAGAAAACATTAAACGCATTAAACTCGGGACAGAACCAACCATCAACGCAGCTTTTAAAAGAGAGAAAGATGAAACCGCATAAAAAAAATCTCCCGTAAAGGTAATACACCTAACAACTACGGGAGGTTCTTTTTATTTCATTCATCGATATGAGAATTATCACGATATATTTCTTTTCCCTTAAAATAAGTTAACACGACTTTCGCTTCACTTATCTCACTAGGAGGTATTTTAAAGATATTTTTATCTAATATGATAAAGTCTGCTTGTTTCCCCACACGAATCTTCCCAATCCATTCTTCTTTTCCTATTTGTCTTGCCGCATAGATGGTGTAACTACGAAGCATTTGTTTCAACGTAGCACTTTCTTTTGGCCATAATGGTTTAAGATTTTTTTCTTCTTTTGCATGAAGTCTAGTCATTCCCGTTTCAATTCCGTATAGTGGATTCAACTCGCCAAAAGGATAATTACTCGAAGATGCAACTGGTAATCCCCGCTCAAAATAGCTTTTCATTCGATGCAAATCTTTTAATTCTTCCACCTTTTCTTTAACTCCCATTGTGTGATAAAAGAGAGATGGCTGAACAGATGGAATCAGACCAAACTTTCGAAATTGGGTTAAATTTTCCCTCGTCATAAAAGGGATATTGGAAATAGTATGCTTGAAATTCTGTTTTCCATTATGCTCTCGAACATATTCAAACACCTTTACAATTTCATCTAATTCCCCATCTGCTTGCACATGTATTCGAAAACCTTCCCGATCTAACAATTCCAACAGTTGATAAAACTTGTCCCTATTCCATGAACCATCTTTTGATAAAACTTCTGCACCATACAATTTCACCGTTTGGTAACTATAATTCTCTCCCTGATACTTATCTCTCCATTCCTTTAACGAATCAATTTGTTCTAATCCTTTAAAAGGATCTACGTATAACCCTAACTCATAGGAAAGCGTCAGCTTACCTTGTTGATCAAGTTCATCAATAGCTTTTAATAAATTTTCCGAATGGTATCGGAACGGAATAAATACTGCCGTAATTCCATATGTTGCCGCTTCTTTTTGAAATTCCAACAATGCTATCTTATATTGTTCTACTGTAAAATCTGGTTGAGGCAAAGATTGGATAACTACTTTAATGAACTGTCCTTGAACTACTCCCAACTCGCCTTTTTCTAAAAGGTCAATTTGTCCTTGTTCCTGTTTTTCTGTTTCTACATCCAATCCTGAAATTTCGATTGCTTTTGAGTTAACCCAAAGCTCGTCTCGATGATTTGAAAAAGCTACAAACGGGATATCTGAAACAAGTTGATCAATTAATTCTCTCGGAGTTTGTCCACTCTTTTGACTCGCTTCTTCCGTCACATTTTGATTCCATCCAACAGCACGAAGCTGCCTTAATTGTGGATTTTGTGAACGATACGTTAAAATCGCTCTTTTATATTGTTCAAAATTTGAGTAAGGGGTTAAGTCCAATAAATACAGTTTCTCGGCTTTTAAATATGCATAATTATGACCGTCAACAAATCCTGGCAATAACAGCTGATTATCTAAATGCATTACTTTCGTTTTTGGACCTTTATAGGCTTGTACGCCCTCCCGATCTCCTACATAAACAAACTTTCCATTTTTCACCGCAATGGCTTCTGCTTTCTCGTTTACTTTGTCGACAGTAAATACTTCAACATTTTCAATTACTAAATCCGCTTGAACAATTTCTTCTTCTGCAACAATTGGTTTGAAATGGAAAGCTACCAACAATAACACGAGAAGTACGATGAAAATACGTCTTTTCATGTATACCACCTCGCTTCTTTAGGAACGTTATTTCAATATAGGATATTCATTTTTCAATAATGAATACATTTTATGTATTGATACAAGTTCAATAATTGTTCAATTACTGTAAAGTTTTAACCATATATTAACTGGTAAAATAAGGGAATGAATAATCGATCTATTTCTTACTATCATTAAGTGCCCCACAAAACACGTCGGCTTACGGTACAGGTGCTTTTTCTTTAAAATTGGGAATACCTTAATGAATGAGCTTATCTTCTAGTACTCTTTTTCAACAACGTACTGTAAATCGATTGGGGCTTCTATAATTCAAATTTTTGTCATCTAGAAGAAAGTGTACTAATATAGCCTTAAAGGATGAAATTCACGCTATTATTGATGAATACATAAGGGGTGTAAAACATGAGTGTAAAAGAGTTATTACGCAGCCATACTTCTGTTCGTAAATATACAGGAGAAGAAATTCCAAGAGAGACGGTTATTGACTTAATTCAAACTGCTCAAATGGCTGCATCTTCTCATTTTGTACAGGCTTACAGCGTAATTTGGGTAACAGATGAAGAAAAGAAGCAAAAGCTTGCGAAACTATCAAACAATGAATTTCAATTTCAAACAGCAGGCGCCGCTTTTCTATTCTGCGTAGATTTTAAACGTTTAGAAGCGGCTGGAAAAAAACATGGTGTTGATATCACTGTGGACACAGCGGAAAATGTATTAGTTGGAGTGGCCGATGTATCAATTTTTGCTCAAAACTTTGTCATCGCCGCAGAAGCAGAAGGTTATGGAATTTGTTATATCGGAGGAGCACGAAACAATCCGAAAGAAATCAGCGAATTATTTAACTTGCCTGATTACGTCTTCCCTCTCTTTGCGATGACGATTGGTAAACCAACGAAAGTTAATGAAACGAAACCGAGATTACCAGTAGAAGCTGTGTTACACGAAAATGAATATAATGTTGAAAAATATGATGAACTGTTAGATGAATACGATGCAATCATGGAAAAATATTATGCTTCTAGAAGCTCGAATCAAAAATTGGCAAACTGGACGAAACAAATGGCAGATTTCTTAATCGAACAACGACGTCCTCATATTAAAGAATTTTTAGCTTCTAAAGGTTTTACTTGGAAATAATCTATTGAATAGTAGAGCTATCCAAACAATTTAACGGTATAATTAATAAGTTATAAAAATTCTTTCCATAAAGGATTAAGGTAATTACAAAGGAAAGATGAACATGAAACAAGATAAACAAGTCACTTTATCCCTTGAACAACAGCATTTCAAACATGTTAAAAGTTACTATCGTACATTAGCAGAAATTAACTTATGCTTAGGGAATATTCATCGTAATATCGAACGAAGAATCCAGAAGCAAAAATATCGCTATGCAACGGAATATGTAAATCAATATATTTCCTACACAAGCGTCTGGAATATCAAATTCGTATATAATTTAGAGAATCCAGAAGTGGCACTACTGCAGTTTTTTCATTTAGACTACATTTTTGAGCATGAACCAAAAAATCGTTTTAAATCAGAACGCCTTCAGCTCGAAGAACAAAGAAAGCTCTTTTCAACAGTGAACCCATTTAAAGAAGAACAAATACAATTAAGAAAACAACAAATGCTCAAATTTATAAAGGAGCGTTCAAAAAAATCAACTAAAAACGAAAAACTTGAACAATAAAATTTCCCGAAGCAAATGCCTCGGGATTTTTATTATTGGCCAATATTGACTACACCTTCAATTTTCAACTCTTTCACCGGTAAAAACATTTCTCCAGTTTCAAAATACCGAATGACCACTTCGTCCCCTTCTTTTAAGTAAATGGAAAGCGGTTCATTTTGAGAACTGACAACAAAGTTTTGACCATTATGCAGTAAGAAGGACACAATTGTGTAATCCCCTACTCGCTCTTTATAGACGCGAAGGACATTCCCTTTAATCGTTTTTTGTTCTGCATTACTCGATCCTTCCACCGAACTTGCTCCTCTTGTTAAAGCCGTTTTATATTGTCTTAGCGCTTCATTTGGTGTGGATCCATAAACGGAAATTTCCGGATTCGCTGCAGATACAATAAAGTAATTTTGCAAGAAGCCGTTTGAATCAAGCACAGGAGCAAGCCAACTTGCTTCACCGTAGAAGTTATAAAGAATAGGCATTACTCCTTGCCACTCTTTTTCAATAAACTTCTTCTCTATAATAGCTAATGCCCCTTGAGAATCCATGTATGATTCTTCTAAATTCCCTGTATAATACACCGCTTCACCTGTTCGCGCGTGAGTCAATGAATAACCGAGCATCGAATCAACGCCTTCTTTCGGACTTGTAAAATCAGTAAAATAATACATTTCTCCATCTTGATTAAAGACTGGACTCACATTCGCTTCTGTTCCTTCATCAGAAGGCAATTTCACATCTTTTTTTCCAAAGAGACTATTCCAAAATCCATGCACATATTTTCCGAAATAACTATTTTGAAGGCTCACTGCTTCAGGCGATACAGCACCATCAATAAATTTCGGCACTTCTTCTAAAGGAATTTTTTTCGTCTCTCCTGAATAAGCATCAACCATGACGATCCCTTTTACATCAAATCCATTTCGGGCAGAAATGAATTCACCATAGGAACGGATATAATAAGGTGTACCATCATCATCCACCTCAAGCTGAGGCTCACCGTAGAAAATAAGTGTTGGATATTGTAAACGTATATGGCGCTCTAAATTTTTATTGAAAAAGGCAGACGGTACATAGACCATTTCTTTCGCAACAAATACTGGATTATCATTGGAATCCGTTGCACTCATTTTAAAATAGCCGGGCGTTGTATCCCCATTTAACCATTTGAAAAATCCTGAAAACTCAACGGGAGCAATATAAACAAATTCACCGTTTACTTTTTGAATTTGCAAGTTCCCAAGCTCATAGTAACTTGTATTAGGCACCTGTCCGAATGCTTTTTTCATTTTATTTTCCGCAAAATGCGGCGGTACGCTGGCAGGTGTTTTTGTTTCATCAAAAGGTTCAATTTCGACTTTTTGCTCCATTTTTGCAGACTCATACTTTTCATCCGCATTAAAAATGGGTGCTGTAAGCATATATATTAATCCAATTAAACTAGCTAAAAACAGAATCCCTTTGATATTTCGTTCTGCTCCACCAGATGCCAATATACCCATTAACAATATAACAGGTAATGCATAAATGAAAATTGTCCAATGCACATCAATTTTCGTCAAATATACGAATAGAAAATAAATAATCCAACTACCGATGAATACAAATAATAATGATTGCAAGAATTGTTTAAATGATAATGTAGCTTCTTTCGGCAATCTTCTAGTAATTGGAACGATAAGAATCGTTGTAATAATAGAAAATATTAGAGTCGTGATGAGTAATTGTGTCATCCTATTCACCATCCTTCTTCTATTCTACGGTGGGTAGCTATAAATAGTTTCAATAATTTCAATAGTAATTTTTGACACAAGTAATTTTTGACACAGCATTTTTCTCATCATAAAAAAGGAAAAATGATACAATAGTGGCAGTATTAATAAGGAGGCAGCGTCATGAAAGAAAAGGTTATTGAACGATTGATTCGATACGCTAAAATCGACACACAATCTGATCCGGAAAGCTCTACAACCCCTTCTACGAAAAAACAATGGGACTTATTAAATGTACTAAAAGATGAACTAGCCGAAATTGGACTTACAGACATCACATTGGACGAGAATGGCTACTTATTTGCCACATTACCATCCAATACAGACAAGCCTGTACCAACTATTGGTTTTTTAGCTCATGTTGATACATCACCAGATTTTTCTGGAACAAATGTCCAACCGAAACGAATTGACAATTATGACGGCGGAGATATTCAATTAAACGATGAATGCACTCTATCCCCTAACCAATTCCCAAATTTAAAAAATTATGTTGGACAAACATTGATTACAACAGATGGCACGACGTTACTCGGAGCAGATGATAAAGCTGGAATAGCAGAGATTATGACGGCAATGGAATATTTAGTAAATCACCCTGAAATTAAACACGGAAAAATTCGAGTTGCCTTTACTCCTGATGAAGAAATTGGTCGTGGGCCACATAAATTTGATGTCAAAGCTTTCGGTGCGGATTTTGCTTACACGATGGATGGCGGCCCACTAGGAGAATTACAGTACGAAAGCTTTAATGCAGCAGCTGCAAAAGTAACAACTCGCGGAATCAGCGTACATCCTGGTACTGCAAAAGGAAAAATGGTCAATGCTATCACGATGGCGATAAAATTCCATAATTTCATGCCTCAAGAAGCAGTTCCTGAAAAAACAGAAGGCTATGAAGGATTTATTCACTTGATGAATTTTAATGGAACTATTGAGGAAGCAACTCTTTCTTATATTATTCGCGACCACGACCGCAACAAATTTGAAGCGAAAAAAGAATACTTCCGAATGGTTGAACAGCGAATAAAAGAAGAATACGGTGACAATGCCATCACTGTCGAATTAGAAGACCAGTATTACAACATGAAAGAAAAAATCGAGCCTGTAAAAGAAATCGTAGACATTGCAAAACGAGCAATGGAAAATTTAAATATTCAACCAATCGTCGAACCGATCCGCGGAGGAACTGACGGCTCTCAGTTGTCCTATATGGGTCTGCCTACTCCAAATATTTTTGCTGGCGGAGAATACATGCACGGTAAATACGAATTTGTATCTGCCGAAACTATGGAACTCGCTGCAAAAGTCATCATCGAAATCGTCAAACTCTTTGAAGAAGAAAATCGAGTAGGAGGGAGCGATTAACTCCCGTCCTCTCACACCACCGTACGTACGGTTCCGTATACGGCGGTTCAATTAAGATCATTGACGCAAGTTTTCATAACGAGCTTCAAGACTTTTCAGCCCTTGGTTTCTCCAATAGGAGTTACCAAGGGTTCTGTGTAATATTGGACTATTTGAAATACGCCAATAACTCTTCCGAGTATTTCCCCATTCATACGCTTGCCATTGTGGTACGCCAAGTTGAATAAGGTTGCGTATCTTTGTTTTCGGTTTCTTCCAGTTCTTCCATAGACACATCCGAAGTCTTCTACGAATCCATTTATCTAATCCAAGGAATATAGATTTGGTGTCTGCCAAGGCAAAATATCCACACCATCCCATTAGATATTGATTCAGTTTCTGAATGCGGTATTCCATCGGGTAGGGCATCTTGCGTGATGTGATTTCACGAACTTTATTCTTCACTCGTTTAAGGCTTTCTTTTGCGATACGAACCTTTGGCTCTTTATGATAGGTAAAGCTAAATCCTAGAAACTTACGTTTCCATGGACGGTCGACCGCTGATTTCTTCTCATTTACTTTCAGTCGTAGTTTTCCTTCAATAAATCGCTGGATACTTGCCATTGTGCGAAGTCCTGCTCGTTTACTTTTCACGTAAATGTTACAGTCATCCGCATATCGAACGAATTTGTGTCCTCTTCTTTCCAATTCTTTATCTAGTTCATCTAGTACAATGTTAGATAGTAGCGGACTTAATGGTCCTCCTTGTGGAGTTCCCTCAAATGTGTTTGACACCACACCATTAATCATGACTCCCGATTGTAAATACTTACGAATCAATTTCAGTAATGGTTTATCTTGGATTCTCTTCGCGAGTGTACCCATTAATCTGTCATGGTTGACCTTATCAAAGAATTTCTCCAAGTCCATATCTACGACCCATCGATGTCCATCTCTTATATATTCTTTCGCTTTCCTCACCGCATCATGAGCACTTCGGTTTGGTCGAAATCCGTAGCTGTTTTCAGAGAATGTAGGGTCATACACTTTTGAAAGTACTTGGGCGATTGCTTGTTGAATCAAACGGTCTGTTACGGTAGGGATTCCTAGTAAACGAACACCGCCGTCAGGTTTCGGGATTTCGACTCTGCGGACTGGCATTGGTTCATAAGTTCCCTTGAGAATTGCCTCCTTAATAGATAGCCAGTTTTCGACTATGTGCTGTCGTAAGTTTTGTACAGGCATCATATCTACTCCATGGCTTCCTTTATTCTGTTCTACACGTTTTAATGCTTGAAGCATGTTCTCCCGTGACAGGATTTGATTCAAAAGCATCGTTATTCTCCTTCCGTGAATAGCTGTTCTCTTTATGCCAGTGGTCACTCCACCCTCCAAGAGGTCCCCCACGGGATTCACCGCTTCCTTCCTCAAGTGAGGTACTACGTTTTCTGTGTTCATCATGACTCACTGAATGCCAAGGGCTATTCTCTCTTAATTGTTCGGTCCTTCTTAGTTGTTCTAGACCAACTAATACTATGACCTCTGCTGACTTCTGACGGTTCAGCTACTTATCACTAAGTAGGTTATGAAGCGTACTTCACCTATCCGCCAGACCTCCCCGGGTAAGTACATGCACTTTCACACCATCTATCCGCCTCATTTACTCGATATGACCTTCGACAGAAAGAGCTTTGTTTTGTTTGGCAAACTCACTCAATCATACCTAGCCTTATATGAGGTTCGTGTTCCTCGGACCGGTGTTTTGCCTCCAGCTTCCTTCAGATTCCGCGTCACCACGGACACCCTTGCTCTTGGCTAACCTCTACTTCTGTCTTCGGGGTTCGGGACTTACACCCTATAGTTCATGTACATGCCGGGCGCACCAAAATAAAACTTACGAAGCATTTTGCTTCGTAAGTTTTTTATTTTCATGTTTGAATATTCTGTTAATATATTTGTAGTATAGAATTTTTCGATATTTTCTCTAAGAAAGTAGGTATTAATAAAATGAAAGAAATCACTCTTGGCATATTTGCAGCCTTATTTTTTGCGGTTACTTTTATTTTAAATCGGTCCATGGAGTTAAGTGGAGGAAGTTGGCTGTGGAGTTCTTCACTAAGATTTTTCTTTATGCTTCCCTTCCTTATTGCCATTGTTTCTTACCGAACTGGTTTTGAAAATTTACGTAGAGAAATGAGAGAAAATACTTCAAAATGGTTGCTCTGGAGTTTCGTGGGCTTTGTTCTTTTTTACGCACCACTCACCTTTGCAGCAGCTTATGGACCTGGTTGGCTTGTGTCGGGAACGTGGCAGTTTACGATTGTTGCCGGTGTAATTCTTGCACCGTTATTTGTAACCGTCGTAGATAACAAAATCATACGTCAAAAAATACCGCTCACTTCCTTATTCATTTCATGCATTATTCTAGTCGGTATTATGCTTATTCAAATACCACAAGGAAAAGAGGTAACTTTCAATCACTTACTGCTTGGAATGATTCCGGTAGTCATCGCTGCCTTTAGTTATCCGCTTGGTAATCGAAAAATGATGGAGTTATGCGGCAGTCGAATCGATACGTTTGAACGTGTGCTTGGTATGACCATTGCATCGCTGCCAGCTTGGTTTATTTTAGCTGTTATTGCGATTTGTACAGTGGGGCTCCCTTCCATGAACCAAGTCATACAATCCTTAATTGTCGCTGTTAGTTCCGGTGTAATCGCCACGACGTTGTTCTTTATTGCCACAGACCGTGTGCGAAATCATCAAGGAAAACTTGCTGCAGTTGAAGCCACTCAATCGATGGAAGTCGTATTTGTCATTATCGGAGAAATGATAATACTTGGAGTTCCTCTACCAGATCCAATTGCACTTTTCGGTCTTGCGGTTATTATCGTAGGCATGCTACTTCATAGCTATCACACAGCGATTATAGGAAAAAAATCAGACCTATCAGAAAAAGCCAAACTTCTCCAATGACGTTTGGCTTTCCCCTTCTATATCATCTCCAAACAAAATCAGCAAAAACATGTTATGTTAAACACAGTGAAATAACATAGAGGTGATACGATGCCCGTTTTAACATATGAACAACTTACTTTCCTAAATTCCTATAGTATTGTTACAGAAGAGCCGAAAAATCCTTTATTTACATTGGAAAATATACATAAAGAATTTTTTCTAAAAGATTTTCTGAAGCTCATGATGGAAATTACTCAAGCAAGTACAGAGGCTGCAGCTATATCCCATTTCAGCTGTCGCTATGGATTATTCGTTGCTACCCAATTTTATTTTCTCACTGCTTATGATGAAATTTGGGACGGAAAATTAGAAGATGTTCGTTACTTCCATGTACATGAATATGGTATGGATACGCTCGGAACATACATTACTCCTACAGACTTCCGCTATGTAGAAGAAAATGAAAGGGAATATGTCATTTCAAAAATCCTGTATCAAGCCCATCAAATTATTGTACAACTTCGCCAAACAACAACCATCTCTCCTCTTACTCTTTGGGAGAACATCTTCGGGTATATGTTGTGGAATTATAATGTATTGCTACAAAATCCTCTGCTGGCAGACCGAGCTTTTGAAGATATCGAAATACTTGAGGATACAAAAGTATGGCAACGTTTTTCAAATAAATCTTGGTTTTATGAATATACAAAAGGAAAAAATCCGATGGAACTCGTCAATTCGCCAGTGCGAAAAAGTTGCTGCTTTACAAAGGATATTCCTGGATTAAACGCTTGCACTTATTGTCCAATAAAATAATGTTAAGAGATTTCCTGCTTATCAAAGGTAGTTACTTTGATAGAGTAAATAGGAAATCTTTTTCTTTTTTATAACATTTTCTTCTCAATTAATCAAAAATTTATTAGAGCTAGTAGATGCAAGACTTTCAAAATTTTGATAAAATTAAAAAGCACTCTTAGGAGAAAGGATTGGAACCTATACATATGCATGAAGAAAGTCATGAACCTACCTTATTGAATAGAATTGTAAGTATTGCCTTTATTGTTATCGGTGCATTTATTGCTGCTTATGGTCTTGAAGCCGTATTAATTCCAAACAGCGTATCTGATGGTGGAATTACCGGAATATCTATTATTCTCTCTACGCTTACCCCACTTCCGTTAGGTCTTTTCTTAGCGATTTTAAACATCCCATTTATTTACTTAGGTTATAAATTAATCGGAAAAACTTTTGCAATTAACTCCATTATTGGTATCGGTACATTATCATTTGCTACTTCGATTATGCATCATATCCCAACTATTATTAATCAGGATTCTTTATTAGTCACAATCTCAGGTGGTATATTACTCGGGATTGGTATGGGTCTAGCATTACGTAACGGCGGCGCCTTAGACGGTACGGATATGCTTGCTGTATTAATTAGTAGAAAAGTACCTTTTTCAACTGGTGAAATCATTTTAGTTATCAATGTATTTATTTTCATTTTCGTCGGTTTTGTATTTGGCGTTGAAGGAGCTCTTTCTTCAGCAATCGCCTATTATATCGCTTCAAAAGTTATTAGCATCATCGAAAATGGTCTTGAAGATGCGAAGTCCGTTACAATTATAAGCAAAAATTCCCGAGAAATCGGAGAAGCGATTATCAATCGATTAGGTCGTAGCGTTACTTATTTAAATGGGATTGGTGGATATGCCAACGAGCCAGTTGAAATTGTTTATTGCGTCATCAACCGAATGGAAGAAAGTAAATTAAGAACCATTGTCAGACAGAAAGACCCAAATGCATTTATTACTTTCAATGATATTGCAGAAGTTCGTGGCGGCAATTTCAAGAAAAAAAATATCCATTAATTACAAAAAAATCGATTCCAAAGAAAAAACAACAAGTTTCAATACTTTGTTGTTTTTTCTTTTTTACAAATACTCACCCATATATTGTTCTCATCTCTTTCACCGCTTCAGTTGAATACTTTGTAATAAATTCCCCATGACCTAAATCCTTCAAAACCTTTTCTTTTATGTTTGGAACAACTTGTTTTAAGTATTTGATGGATTTTTCAGGGATGATTTCATTACTGCCGTACCAATAATACATTTCTGTTGAGTTCCGAAGGGATTGTTGTAATGAAAATTTGAATAACTCTAGAAAGCAATTTTCAATACTTTTGAGAGAAATTTGAGGATATAAAGCCTTCTTTAAGCTTTCAACATCCACATCGTAATAACTTAATAACGAGCGCATTTTAGGATGTAATTGATTATTTCGTAAGTCTAACAGGATTTTTGATAAAATCATCGCTGCCGTTTTCGAATAAATCCCTAAAGGAAGATAGTAGGCTGCATCTAAAATTACTTTTGATATTTGTATTTTTTGATTCGCTAACAACTTTAATAAAATGGTTCCACCCATCGAAAAACCGTATGCCCCATGTACATAATCCGTATATCGACTTAATATATAATTTTCAATTTGTTCTGTTTCTTGATCAATACATTCAAAATGAGATGACGAATCTCCATTATGTCCATCCAGAGAAGGAATAATTAAATAATAATGCTTTGATAATTCATCTATGAGTGGATTAAAACTTTCCCAAGTAACGGCCATTCCGTGGATTAATAACAACTTCGGGTTTCGGAGATTCCCAAACTCGTGAAATTCCATATCCATCTTCCTTTTTTCACTTAGTTTGGATATCCTTTTCACCCTTATACTAGAAATGAATGAAAATTAAAAAGGCTTGGTCTATTCCAAGCCCTCGTTTGAAACTTTCTTATATTCAATAAACCAATCATCGTCTTGTTTTTTGTATGCAACTCCAACATATCCATTATGTAATAGGTTCTGTTGACCTTCAATATCTCCCATTGAAATAAACACCGATTCATCTCTCAATTGCAAGTGTTTGTGCAAATATTTCACGAAAATATATCGCATTTTCCGGCCGTACTTTTCCTTCAATGCAGCAATATGCATTCCTTGATGAAATTTATCTTTTATGCTTGGGATATTATAAGGCATGACTGTCGCTAGCACATAATCGAATTTCGATGTATCAATTTGGTTCATGATAATCGTTGCCATCTTTTTTTGTAATCCATATCCACGGAAATCAGGATGCACATTTGAAATTTCTTGATATAATATTCTTTTCAAATCTGCTTCATCCGTCAATCCAATATCTCTTCCCAGACTCTGATCATCTACAATTGGGATTAAGAGCGCACGAAAAGCAATGAGACGATCATGATTAAAAATTCCAATCATCAATCCATTGCCCTTTAGAATAAATAAAAATTCCTCCGCAGAAAGAGGCTCTAACGTTTCTTGATTTGGCAGTGCTTTAACAACTTCTTGTTGGAGATCTAAAATCCGTTGTAAATCCTCTACCGTTAATCTTCTGACATAATAGGGAATATCCCCTAAAACACCTTGTTCTAACACTTCAGACATGTCTTCCACCTTTATTCAATAATGCAAGAATCTGTTGTTAATTGAGATAAAACCTCTTCATCAATTTTTACACCTAAACCTGCTTTTTCATTCAACTCAATAAATGGAATTTTATAACTTTCCTTTAAATCCCCAATATCCGTTTTAAATTTAAGTGGCCCCGTTAATTCCACACTCGTAATAATTTTTTTCGAAAAGGCTACATGAAAACCAGCAGCCGATCCAATGGATGACTCCACCATCGAACCAATTTGACATTCAATTCCGGCCATTTCCGCCATTGTCGCTAGTTTCACCGCAGGATAAATTCCTCCGCATTTCATTAGCTTAATGTTCACTTTATCTGCAGCTTTTTTTGCAATAATTTCCCTCATATCACGAACATTGCAAAGGCCTTCATCAATCATAAGAGGTATGTTGGATTTTGATTTAATTTCAACCATTGCCTCAATATCATCTGCAACCACTGGCTGTTCAATCCAATCGATGCCCATGGATTCCAAATATCGCAATGCTTTTAAAGTATTTGCGCTATTCACCCATCCTTGGTTTACATCAATGCGAATGGCAATTTGTTCTCCAACCCGTTGTCTTACAGCTTTAATTCTTTCTACATCACTTTCTACATCTCTGCCAACTTTCATCTTAAAAGATCGATAGCCTTCTTTTACTTTCTCTTCTGCCTCATCTGCCATTTTATCAGGCTCATCAATGCTTAATACGTGAGTAATTGGAAATTTTTTATGAAATCTTCCTCCAATGAGTTGATAGATAGGTACTCCAAGTTTTCTTCCCACAACGTCAAAACATGCAATATCGATTGCCGCCTTTGCACTCGGTGCGCCTTTTAATATGCGATTCATTTTGTCATGAATTTTTTCAAAATGAAAAGGCGTTTCATTAATCATCGCAGGTGCTAACGAATGTTTTAACACATGAAACGTGGATTCAAACGTCTCACCTGTTACGTGTTCATCCGGTACACTTTCTCCCCATCCAACGAATCCCTCATCCGTTGTAAGTTTTACGATAATCGATGGCATCGTTGGATACGTACCGTAACTAACAATAAAGGGTTTTATCAGTGGGAATTCCACTGCAAAAATTTCTATGCTCTTAATATTCATCAAAGTCAACTTCCTTCTAACAACATTTATTTATATTGTGTTGCATTAAACAAAGTTTTAGCCAACACTTTTGCTCCGATAATTAACGCATCTTTATTGAAAGTCATGTGCGGATGATGAAGGCCTGGCTGTAAATCTGCACCGATACCAATCATTGTCGCTTTCAACTCCGGTTTCGACACGGTGTAAAAATGAAAATCGTCACTACCTGGCGTGTGCACCGGCTCTGCTAAGAAGCCCTCTCCAACAGTATCCATAATCGCTTTTTCCGCAATTTTCTTCGCTTCTTCGGATACTTCAGCACCAGGCGTTTTATCATACCAATCCCAAACAATTTCTGTATCAAACATTTTGCTAATATTTCGAAGTCCGTTTTCTACATGTAATTGCAATGCATCTAACACTCTATTTTTTTGAGCTCGAATATCGATAGAGAAGGTAGCGTTCCCTGGAATGATATTAACGCTTCCACCATCAGCCACCACTTTCGTTAACTTCACACTATGCACTTCAAAAGGGTTTAAATAAATATTTTTCAACATTTGTTGAATCGCTACAATGATATCGATAGCATTTTTCCCTTGATATGGCCTTGCACCGTGTGCATCCACACCTCTGATCTCACCTTGTAAAAATAGTGCGGCACCATGGTGAATCGCAGGAGATACTTTACCAAAAGGCAACTCATCGATAGGTCTTAAATGAATACCAAATAGATAGGATACATCATCGATTATTCCCCTCTTCACCATTTCAATCGCTCCACCGCCTACTTCTTCAGCTGGTTGGAAAATAAACCGCACTCGCTTCTTTAAAGGAAGGTCTTTAATTCTTAGCAATGCACCTAATACCATTGATATATTCGCATCATGTCCACAAGAATGATTGGCTTTCATGACACCATCTACTTCTTGCCAAAGGGCGTCAATATCAGCTCTTACTGCGATTACTTCATCCCCTTGACCAATTTCAGCAACAAGTCCAGTCATATCGTTAAACCGTTTATATGGTACCTTTAATTCATCCAAAATTGATGCGATTTTATTAGTAGTTTGATACTCTTTCCAACTGACTTCTGGACAGTTATGAAAAAGCTCAAACCAACTAAAGACGACTTCTTCATATGTTTTCACTTGACCCATATTTTCGCACCTCTATTTTATTGCTTACTCTATTATACATAATGTAGTAATATTTATTAATTGCTTTTGCCTACACAAAAACAATTACTTCCATCATAAAATAATCATTAGAGTTTTTCGTGCGAAAATTATTCCATGTATCCCATGAATTCGGTTCAATCTATCATTTTCTATTAATAGATTAGATTTTTTACAAAAAAATATCCGTCTCTTATCGAGACGGATTAAAATCATTAGTTGATTGATGCATCTAATTTAGTGTTATTTCCTTTATTCTTTGTGAATAGTTGAATCGCAAACATGATGCCGAATACAACTAATCCAATAATATCTGACATTGATTCTGGATAGATCATGGCAAGTCCCGCTAAAATCACAATGATTCGTTCAAGCCAATTAATTTTTCTATACCAGAATCCAATTACACCTGCACCAATTGCTATCATACCCATCATAGCTGTGAATACAACCCAAATAACCTCTAAAAATGTTACATCAATCATTAATAATGCTGGAGAGAAAACAATCATATACGGAATAATAAAGGCTGCAATAGCTAGTTTTGCCGAATTCACACCCGTTCTAATTGGATCTCCACCCGATATACCCGATGCCGCAAATGCTGCGAGTGCAACCGGCGGCGTAATATCCGCAATAATACCAAAGTAGAATACGAAGAAGTGTGCAGATAACATCACAACAAGCGGTACTGCAGCTTGTGGAACGTCTGGTGCGAGTAGTGCTACAATCGCTGGTGCCGCAATTGTTGAAGTAATAACGTAGTTGGCTGTTGTAGGGGCACCCATACCTAAAATTAATGAAGCAATCATAACAAAGAACAATGTTAATAAAATGCTTCCGCCAGCTAGTTTTACTAAGCTGTTTGCTAAACTTAAACCAAGACCCGTTTTTACAACGACTCCTACAATAATACCCGCACAAGCAGTTGCCGCAACTACGGCTAATGCTGTTCTAGCTCCATCAACAAGCGCTTCAATAATATCTTTCACACCAAATTCAACTTCTTTGTTAATAAACCCAATAATAATACAAGATAGAATACCGTATAACGCTGCATGAATTACAGGAATTCCAGTCATCATTAATACGATAATTAATAGAATCGGAATTAATAAATATAGTTTTTTGAAAATTTCTTTTCGATTAGGAATTTCTTCATCCGTCAACCCACGAAGCCCCATTTTTTTCGCCTCAAAGTGAGTCATAATCCAAATTCCTGAGAAGTATAAAATGGCTGGAATAATGGCCGCTTTCGCAATTTCCCAGTAAGTGATACCGCGTCCAATAAATTCAACCATTAAGAATGCTGCTGCCCCCATAATCGGCGGCATTAATTGACCACCTGTTGAGGCTGCTGCCTCTACCGCACCTGCAAATTCCTTTTTATATCCCAATTTTTTCATCAATGGTATTGTATATGAACCTGATGTTACAACATTGGCAACGGAACTTCCTGAAATTGTTCCTTGTAATGCAGAGGAGAAGACAGCTACTTTTGCAGGTCCACCAATCAATTTCCCTGCAATTGTAATAGCTAAATCGTTGAAGTAAGATCCAACTCCTGTTTTTACTAAAAAAGCACCAAATAATAGAAAGGCAAAAATATAAGTGGCAGATACACTAATAGGAGTACCTAAAATACCGTCTGTTGAGAAATACATTAAGTTTACGATTTGTTCAAGCGATTGACCACGGTGAGCCAAGAAGTCTGGCATGTAAGGGCCAAAGAACGCATATACCAAGAATAGTGACGCTATAATTGTAATCGGTAAACCAACCGCTCTTCTCGCAGCCTCTAGCACTAATAGAATAACTATCGTACCAACGATAAAATCCATTTGGTCGATTTTCCCTAAGCTTGTTACAAGTCGTTGATAGTTAAGCGTCCAATACATCCCTGAAATTGCTGCAATGATCGCTAATAAATAGTCGTAAAATGGAATTTTCGTTTTAGATGCCTTTTTTCGTGCAGGGAATAAAAGAAAAATAACTGTTAACCCGAATCCTAAGTGAATGCTACGTTGTATATAAGCTGTAAATTGACCAAATATAGCCGTATACAATTGGAATAATGAAAAGGCAAGTAGTAGACCAAACACAATCCATTTCATTACTCCACCTAAACGTCGAACATTAGATTCGGTGTCATACTTCTCTAAAATTTCTTGTTGCTGTTCTTCTGTTAGAACTTCTAGTTGTTTATCAGTAGCCATGAGCTATTCGCACTCCTTTCATCTTGTCATAAAGAGAGATTTTTTTCACTTCAACGATATAGGAACTTCCCCGCTGAAGAAATTTTTTTAAATCATATTCCTTATCCTCGTAATAAAAAAATAAATCCCTATTGACATCTCCGACATAAAGGACAAAGTTTTCTATAAAATTATTTGAATAAAGTTTATACTTCCCATCTTCATATATTAATGTTTGCCCTTCTTCTGCAGAAGCTGGCATACCAATTGCCACATCTTCATACTCCATCAGTATCATTTTGATTTTATTGTCTATTATTTCATATGTTTCTAGTACATCCGTAAGGTGAATGGAATGGGTAAAACGAATTTGAAATAATGTATCTTTACCTACATCTATGTAATACATTTGCGGTTCATTCGTTTTTGTTTCCGTGAAGGAAATAACAGAAAAAAAAGGAAGGAAAAAAAGAACTGCGAAAATTGCGATGATGACGATTATGATAATTGCAAATTTTTTCATATTATCTCTCCATATACAAAGGGCCTGAAGAAGCACTAGCCTTCAAGCCCTTCACTTTGCAACGATCAATAATTATTCGTCAAAGTATTTTTGAGCACCTGGGTGCACTTCAATTCCAATACCATTTAGAGCAGTTTCTTTCTTAATGAATGCACCTTTAGCATGTCCAATTTTATCAGTATTGCCATAGATTGCTTTTGCAATTCCGTACGCTACATTTTCTGGTAAATCTTTCTTCACAGCAAGCATTGCAAGTACAGATACAGTAGGAACATCTTCAGCTAAACCATAATTTCCTGCTGGGATTACATCTTCTGTGTAATATGGATATTTTTCAATTAATGCTTTTGCTTTTTCAGAATCTACTGGAACAACCACTACGTCAGCTTGTGCACTTAAAGCTTCTACAGCAGCTGTTGGATATCCAGCAGTAATGAACGCTGCATCAATTTGGCCTGTTTGTAAACCATCAGTTGATTCACCAAAGTCTAAGTTTTGCGCTTGGATGTCTTTCATTGTTAAACCATGAATTTCTAATAATTGTTCAGCGTTTGCGTAAGTACCAGAACCTGGAGCACCGACAGAAACTTTTTTACCTTTTAAATCTTCAAAAGATTTAATACCTGATTTCGCTGTTGTTACTAGGTGAACTGTTTCTGGATATAGAGCACCGATAGCTACTAAATCTTCCATTGGCTCGCCTTCAAACATTAATAGACCATTTTTAGCATAATATGCAATATCTGTTTGTACGAAAGCGATTTCAGCATCGCCTGCTTTTAAAGCATTTACGTTTGCAGCAGATGCTTGTGAAACTTCAGCAGTTGTTTTAATACCCGTTTCATTTGAGATTAATTCAGCAAATGTACCACCTAAAGCATAGTAAGTACCTTGTGTACCACCAGTTACCATGCTTAAGAATTTAATATCAGATGTTGTTTCTTTGTTATCCCCTTCAGATGAACCTTCATTTGTGTTAGAAGTGTCTTCTTTGCCACCACATGCAGCTAGCAACATGAGTAACATGATGCTAATTACTGATAAAAATAGAAACTTTTTGTTTTTCAAATCAATTCCCTCCTCTTTGTATTGCGTAATAGGTGTTTTAACACAGTACAATTGTAACTATTGTAAATTACTTATGTCAAATATTTTTATAGAATAATAGCGTATTAAGCAGATAATCATTTTACTATAATAGAAATTTTTATATAAAAAAATTGGGTACAGTATTGCAAAAGTGTTATAATACAACCTTTTTTTAAATTTTCTAATATCTGATTTATTATATTTAACAAAATAAATATAATAATAAAAAAATTTAGGATGTCGCTTAAAAATGAGCAAACATCCTGATTTTTTGGTTAATTTGACTCTACTACACCACAAGCAATTCGCGAACCAGAATTTCCGGATGGATCCGTTTTATAATCGTCAGGAGCTTCATGTAAAATAACAGAGCTTCCGTCTTCATCAAATAAGGAATTTTCCTTTCCTTTTTCTAAGGTAATATTTTTTGCAATAAATTCTATATCGACAGAGCCATTTTCATCTGGTGATATGTTCGGTAAGTCTCCTGCATGGAAGCCCTTCGGATTGTCAAAACCATGTTCTTTTCCTTTAGGATTGAAATGCGCTCCTGCAGATTCAAAAGTCGGTTTTTCACACTTTCCTACTTCATGAATGTGGAAACCATGCTCTCCTTCCGGTACATTTTCCAATTTTACATGGATTCTCACACCTTCTGATGACTCGGTCAATTCAACTATCCCCATTTCATTACCCTCTGTATCAATCATGGTTGCTGTTGCAGTCAAAGCTTCTCTTGTATTCGTGGGAATTATTTCGTTATTCTCTTCATTCGCAGCTCCAAAAAAACTGCAACCGCCTAAAAGTAGTATGCTAAGTGGTAAACTGTTTAATAAGATGTTTTTCATGCTCATCCCTCCCTCGAAAAAAGTTTCGACAAAGGAGTGGATAAATATTCAAAAAAGATGGGAATGGCGAAAAACTTTCCGATATTAATGGAAAGGAGGGATTTCCGTGGATATCAATTCAATTATGTCTAGTCAGCTAGCCTCACTCCAACATACTCTACAATTAAGCATTTTAGACAAATCCTTAAATTTAGGGTCATCCGGTGTCATTGAGATGTTGGAAAAATCAAATCAAGCACAGCATCAAATAAACCATCCGTATAAAGGAAATGTTATTGACGTGTCAATATAATGGAAAAATTGGCGCCTAAAAAGTCATTTAAAGCGCCAATTTTCTATTAACGATGACCCTTTCATCTCAAATAAATTGCGGCGAAGAGGCGTGTTTGATGTGACCACTTTAGGAGCAAATAAATTATTTATCATAAGAATTTGTGCCTAACCAAAAGTTTGCACTTTGGTCAGGCCCTTCGTATTTTATTTACAAACACCTTAGTATCTTTAAAAAAACAAAAGTAGCATTTCGAACCATTTATCATATGAATAATATTACAACCTTTCTAACAACATAAGATGACTCACCATAGCATTGGTTTATCAACCATCAACCATAACATAATCAGCAATAATATGATATATTTCCATGTTGCTTTTCGTAATTTCTCGATAAATTCTTCTTTCTTATAATGACTCGTCCCAAAGGTTTTTAATGTGGGCTTGAAAGCACTTGCTAAGAAAACAATGGATATTAACATTATGGCTATCGTTAAAACAATCCATGAATCAGTCCATTTCCATCCACTAACGATAATAAGAATCGCACCAGAAAGTACAAGAACATGACCAGCATGCTTGACAACAGTAATGGCTATTCGAAAAGACTGTACAAATCCAATCATTTCTATCTCATCCGCAGCTTCCATTTTCTTTGTTAAAGGAATCAATGTAACTAACGGACCTATTGAAATGATTGCGCTTAAAATATGAATGAATAAAAAAATAGTATGCATCAATTTCTTTCACATCCAATCTATAATACCTACATCTACTATAACATGTATTTCAAATACTTAATTTATAAATTCAATGACAAATCATTTTAGCATTTTATTAAACTATTTTACTTTTATGTTAAATGTTTAATTATCGCCTCTCATTGGATAAACTTTGATGTATGATTAACACACAGGTTTTTCATAATCATGGTTGTTAGGAGTGTTTACAATCGGTATCCATAAATTTTTTACTAGTTTAAATGATTTAGAACGTATTTTTCGAGCTCCAGGGCGCTTTAAATTTGAAGAACACAATGTTGCTGCCCATTCTTGGAAAGTAGCTCAATACGCATTGTTTTTCGGAACGCTTGAAGAAATGAATGGGGCAAAAGTCAATTGGAAATCCCTTTACGAAAAAACAATCAACCACGACTTTGCAGAAGTATTTATTGGTGACATTAAAACACCGGTAAAACATGCAAGCGAAGAGTTAAAACAAATGCTTGCTCACGTGGAAGAAAAAATGATGGAAAAATTCATCAAAGAAGAGATTCCACCTGAATTTCAAGAAGTTTTCTTCGAGCGAATGAAAGAGGGAAAAGATGGTACGTTAGAAGGCAGACTTCTTGAATTTGCGGATAAGCTTGATCAATTTTATGAATCATTCGCTGAACTGAAGCGAGGTAATACGGATAAAGAATTTATTATTATGTATCAACAAGCATTAACAAATCTTCTTCAAATGCCTTTAAAAGTAAGTGTCAATTATTTCCGAAATGAAATTTTAAAGGATGTCATGAAAGAAGATACGCAAATTAATATCGCCGATTTAACAAATGAAATATTGAACAAAATAAAGCCTCAAGAGTAAGGATTCTGCTATAGTGAGGCTTTTATTTTGCATCCAATTCTATCTCTAATATCCGTTACTTTTTTATATTAAATATTTGACTTTTTTATTAAAAGATACTTACTTGCACGAGGCTACATATTCAATTACTATTACATTAAAGCTGCGTTGTACGTTGAATATTAAGTTTTAACCTTTGAACTGAAAAAGGGAGTTTTAGATCGAAGGTGGAATGGCGAGCGTCACACTACGGTGAATGACGATATACAGGAAATCTTCTGCGAACACCCACTTGGTGGAGTCGTGGTTTTAAAACTTTCTATAATATTACGGCAAGGCGGCTTGCACTACAAACATTACCTTAACAATGTTTGTAAAAGAGCTCTCCGATTAGGAGGGCTTTTTAATTTATTGAAAAAAATAAGCGGAGAACCTTCCCCGCTTTCCTCTATAATAATATATTTTGATACTACTTCTACTTCGCTCATAGTTAACAGGTGTCCGTGTTTTTCCCAATGGCAAGCAACTTTCAGCACTTTTATGCTCCCACATAGCGATGATAAATTCTTTTAGCCTTTTCTTCTTCTTTCGTTCCATGAATTAATGCCCGGCCATCTTGAAAGAGAACGATTTGAACATCTTCTGCTTGGAAAGAAATTAAGTAAGGATTCGCTTTTAAGTTTTGAACAAGCGGTTGGAGTCTTTTTGAGATATGATCCAATGAAATTTGTTGTTTTTGGTGCGGTCTGATTTGCACCGTATTTCTGCCACACAACACTGCTGTTTTCAAACCTGTTTCTAATGTTAAGTAAGGATGTGTGGGATTATTCCCACATGAAGGACAATCCTCTCTTTTTAAAGAAGAAACGTCAATAATTGAATGCTCCCTTTTCCAAACATCAAAGGAAACTAGTTGTTTAGACACCTTTCCACTCACTAAGTATTTCAGGCTTTCCGCTGTTTGATAAGATGCAACGATTTGCACCGCTGGACTAATGACTCCAACGGTATCACAAGTCATACCATCGGATGGAATCACTTGAAGCAAACAATTATAACACGGTGTTTGTTTTGGCACGATCGAAACACTCATACCATAACTTCTTACAACCGCACCGTGAATCCATGGTATGCCGTGTTTCATGGCAACATCATTGATGAAAAATCTCGTTTCAAAATTATCTGTTCCATCAATGATGAGGTCCAAATCTTTTACCATCTCTTCTAATTCAATTGAAAAATCCCCAACAATCCCTTCAATTTGAATGGTTGAATTGATTGTTTGTAGATGTTTTTGTGCAGCAACAGCTTTCGGAATTTTATTTTTTGCATCTTCTTCCGTATAAAGTTGTTGACGACCGAGATTTGTCCAGTCGACGTAATCCCGGTCAATGATAGTGATTTTACCGATGCCAGCTCGAGCTAACATCTCAGCATTCGCGCAACCTAGTGCCCCTGCACCTACAATGAGTACATGGCTTTTCAGTAATTTTTTCTGTCCCTCCTCACCAATCGGAGAAAACAAAATTTGTCGCGAATATCGCTCCATTATGAAAGAATCCCTTCTGTTGGACTGGAGGCAACAGCATAGCGCTTTTTCGGAATTCTTCCTGCTTCATATCCAAGTCTTCCAGCTTCAATAGCGAGTTTCATTGCTTTTGCCATTTTAACTGGATCTTTTGCACCTGACACCGCTGAATTTAATAAAATGCCATCTGCACCTAACTCCATTGCAATCGCACAATCTGCTGGGGAACCAATTCCTGCATCGACAATGACAGGAATATTTGCCTGTTCAATGATTAGTGAAAGATTTAATGGATTGATAATACCCTGCCCAGAACCAATAGGAGAAGCTCCTGGCATGATAGCATGAACTCCCAATTCCTCCAGCTTCTTCGCTAACACTACGTCATCAGAAGTGTAAGGAAGGACAATAAATCCTTCTTCTAATAACATTTCTGATGCTCTTAATGTTTCAATAGGATCAGGGAGAAGCGTTTTATCATCCCCAATTACTTCGACTTTCACCATGTCACATAACCCTGAAGCTTTTGCGAGTTTCGCAATTCTCACTGCTTCTTCCGCTGTTTTGGCTCCTGCCGTATTCGGTAAAAGCGTGTATTTGGAAAGATCCAACATTTCTAAAAAGTTCGGTTGGGATGGTTCATAAATATTCATTCTTCTGACCGCAAAAGTTAAAATCTCTGTGCCAGATGCTTCTACCGCTTCCTTTTGAATCTCAAAATTCGGAAATTTCCCTGTACCTAACAACAATCTTGATTGAAAAACTTTATCTGCAATTTTTAACATGTTTATCCCCCTCCAACAAAATGAACAATTTCAATTTTGTCGCCATCATTCACTTGCTGCTTGCTGTACTGTTCTTTCAATACAATTTCGCCATTCTGTTCAACCACGACTATGCGATCTTGTAATTTATAAAACTTCAACAAATCTTCAACACTTTGAATACTACTTTGCACTTCTGTTTTTCGGCCATTAATGTAAAGATGCAACTTCATCCCCCTTTTTGAACAATATTTTTTAAATGGATTGCGGCTTCCTTTGGTTGACTCGATGAGAAAATGGTAGACATCACCGCAATGCCATGCACTTTTTTCTCCAGCACTTGTTCAACGTTGTCTGGCGTAATTCCACCAATCGCTATCACGGGAATCTGCAATTGTTCAACGATTTTACCTAGGGCATTCGTTCCTCTACCTGCCAATCCTTTTTTGCTGTCCGTTTCAAATACATGACCGAAAAGACAATAATCTGCCCTCGCTTCTTCAGCAGTTTTTGCTTCCTCAACGGAATGCACACTAACCCCAACTCTCATATATGGGTACGCCGTTTTTACTTTTGCTGCCGGAAGACTGTTTGCTGGAAGATGTACGTTCCGTATACCCGTAAGTAGGGCTATATCAAGCCTGTCGTTAATAACAAGCCTTTCTTTCTCCACCCCTGCATAAATAAGTTCTTCTACTAGCGCAACGATTTCTGCGGGCACTTTACTTTTCTCGCGTATATGAATGTAATCAACAACATCGGCAATGGATGTAATAATCTCTTTCAGCTCTTTAATTGATTTTTTTCCATCAGTTATGGCATGCAGTTCCAATACATTGACTTCCTTTCATGCATTGACTTTTTCATCAGTCGGCCACATTTGCCTGTTGTATGCCATGTCCCAAAACATGTATTCAAATCGTGTTGTATTTAAGAAGATTTCTTCTAGTCGTAAAAGTTCAGATTCCGGTTTTCCTTCTGCCAATTGATTAAGCAAATCGAGATTCCATTGCGCTGATTGGCCAAACTCTTCGGAACTGTACATTTTTACCCAGTCTCCATATAATCCGTGTTCTTTAGCACCCTCGATTTCAGCAAGTTCACATCCAATTTCCCAGTAGCTCCATGCACAAGCTAAATGAGCAGCTGCAAGTTCAGCGATAGAACCATTTTGTGCAACAGCTAACATATAGTGCGTATATGCAAGCGTTACCGGAGACGGTTTTGCCTCTTCCAGCTCTTTTTCCGTTATGCCAAAACGACTCGCATATTTTCTGTGCAACGCCATTTCTCCATTCATTGTGTAATAAAGCAGGTTGGCAAACACCGTCATCACTTCAAGATTTGGCGCTTTCACCGCACCTAAAGCAAACAATTTGGAATAATCGATTAAGTATAAATAGTCTTGAATCATATAAAAACGGAATTTGTCAGGGTCCAATGTGCCTGCACCTAACTCTTTCACAAACGGATGTTCATGGTTTTTTCTCCAAGTTGACCAATACTTTTCAAAGAGTCGGTCAGTAAATTTCATCATTTCTCCCTCCCTTTCAATTCACCATTAAAAAAAGCCACTTCAAATTGAAGTGGCTTAAAACCCGAAATGCAAAAAGATATAATAATAGACAATACGAGTCCCAACAACCACTTCCCTTCGCTAGCATTACCTAGTGCAGGTTCAAAGGGTTGAGGCAATGCCTCTCTCAGCTAAAATGAATTAGCACCCCTAGTGATTTATAATGCATTATTAAATTACAATCATTATTGCATGAACTCATAAAATTTTCAATAAGTTAAAATGAATATAAATTTTGTTATTTTATTCCATTAGCATTGCATAAATATAGTTAGAATTTTCTGTTAATTAATTTTTGTGAATTTGTGCCAAAAAGACAAAACCTAAAGAAAGGTGGCACTGCCCATTTGGTAAATATATACAGTTAAACCAGAGCGACAACGACAAAAGGGAGATTATGGACTGGCTCGCCCATCAAATTTTCGCAACCAAACATAAGCTGGTTTCCACAGAGCTCTCTTTAACCAACGAGTAATTCGAAGTAGAGATTTCTTACTTTTCATCTCCAATTGAATGAGAACATGTAAGCAATACGTGATAAGGGCTAAGAAAATTTGATTTTGAATAGCTGTTTCACTCATTCCATAAAAGTGCTTAATTTCTACGTGTTGCTTGAGCCATTTGAAAAAGAGTTCAATAGCCCAGCGAGATCGGTAAATATCACTTATCTCTTCTGGTTTTAAATCAAATCGGTTGGTGATGAAACGAAGTAAGTTCCCTTTTGTGTCCATAACTTCTAGTAGACGAAAGACATTTTCAGTACGATTTTGTGTGGTACCAATGTAGACCATTTTATCGGATAGAACGTGACAATCATCAGGAAGTGAAAATGTATAGACTTCACGAATGACTGCGTTTTTCTTCAGTCTTGAAACGAAGAAATAGCCATCATCTGTCATCCGATCAAAACGTTCATAGTCCACATAACCGCGGTCAAACACATACATGGCTTCTTTATCATCCACTAGGACTTCGAGTTGATTTCGGTCATGTTCTTTTGCTGTCGTAATCACTGCTTTTTCAGGATAGACGGGGTCTTTATCCATGAAAACGAGCCGTAAGTGTAGCTTTACACCAGCTTTTGTTTTACGGAATTTTGCCCATTTATAATTGGTCAAATTCAACGGGAGTGTACTTGAATCAATGATTTTCAGTGGCATATTCTTTCCGGTTTTATAATGGTACCGTTGAATTTTCCAAACAAGATCCAAGAACAAATTTGCAAGAATTAGTGGGTTGATCTGATTGTTTTTTCGGGATAGCTGAGAGGCACTTATCGATTCAAATCCGAGTGCTTTTTGAAGATCTTCGTCTACAAGTGCATCACTCATTTCCTCTAAGCTCTTAAATTCGAGCAGCTGGGCTACCAATAAAAGTTTAATATAGGCTTCTGTTGTCAGCTTTTTTGTGTAATAGTCCTGTTTCAATTCTTTGACTTGTTCGCTAAGTTTTTGAATATTTATGGGTGAAACCCATTTACCAAATGATGAAATTAGTGTATTCTTGTCCATAACGTTTATCCTTTACGATTGGATTTGGACAGGAACCACCTGTACTTCCATTGTAAAGGATTTTTTTGTTTCGAAATCAATAAAAAATTGAACATTCTTAGTATTTTGAATCATCAGATTTAATTAGTGCAATGCTAGTGATTTTATTCCAACTATATATAACTTTCTACTTCCCAGTGTCTCATTGAAAAGCATAATCTTTTTTAGCAGACTGGATATTCTTCAAATACTTTTAGCTAAAAATGTTTGCGGCTTCTACCATAAAATAAAGTTGCTCTAGCGATTTTTCGCTAAAGCAACTCTTGTTATTTTTGTCCCTTCTTTGTTTGTTTTTCCCATTGCAAAAGATGTGGATATGGGTCAAATGCCCATTCTGTACGGCCATTAAATTTATACATTCCGTAATGTAAATGTGGAGGGAATTTTCCACTCGTTCCTTCTTTACCATATCCAGAACTTCCTACGGCGCCAAGAATTGTTCCCGGTTCTACAATATCTCCAACTTTCAAATCTTTATTGAAATATGCTAAATGTGCGTAATAATGATACGTATTATGATTATCCCGAATGCCAACTCGCCAACCGCCAAATTGATTCCAGCCCATCACTTCTACAACACCATAAGAAGTTGACAGAACAGGCGTTCCATAGCCTGCAAAAATATCCGTTCCTTCATGTATACGTCTTCCGCCCCATCCCCTGCTAGCACCCCAAGTTCCTTTATAGCTGTAATTATAGCCTCGAACTGGGAGGGGAAAAATATGCTTGTCTAACTCAATAGAATTAAAATGTTTATAAAGTATTTGAATGGTTATAATTTGATTGATAATTTTTTCATCTTTGTAATACTCCCATAAGGCAGTTTTAAAATCCTCTTCTGACGGGCCAAATTCGCTTAAATACGTTGCCATTGTATAAAGAATATCTTGGTCATGATTTCGATCTGCCTTGCCATCTCCGTTTCCATCAAGACCTTTCCCCCCAAAATATCCAATTGAAAAAGGTGAAGTATCTTCCTCATTTGGATTCAATTCTCCAACCCAAAATTCAGGAGAAAACTGAATCGCGATGATACTCTCACGCTTCGGAATATCCTTCCGTACTTCTTGGATATTTCTTTCATATTGATCGACCGCCGCCAAACGATACCATGGGACAAATGGCGTTTCGTAGCTTTTGTACAAATTCATTCTTTCCTGATAAACATTTTCCTTCGTTTCTTTTGCATTTACGTAAGTCGGAAATATATAAAAGCATACAATCGCCAAACATAAGGGGAGAAATATTTTTCGAACCAAAACGAATCCTCCTTTCTTCATTAGAATATCCCGAATTTTTTAAACCATGAGTGATTTTCCTATGACAATAAAGTCCATTATTTTACATTCCAATTTCCTTTATGTAGGAGAGTTTTATGCAAATAAAAAAGTGCTTAACAACACATGTTAAGCACGAAAGAATCAAGCATGTATCAACTTTGTAACTATTAATTTTCTAGCATTTGGAGTTGTAAGTATTATTTCTTCATCACTATTTGAAAATTTTACAACTGTACCATCTAAGTTTTCGTAAATTTTTTCTATTTTTAATCCCTTTTCTAAATACTTTTCAATAATTTCTTTTTCTTTAAGAAACTCCTTATATTCTTCAGACATCAAATCACCTCATTCTATGTTTTTCGATGGGATGACTTGCTCGGTTGCCTCCACCTCTAGCTCTCCAAAGATCACTTCTACATCCGTCTCTGTACCATCAATCATCCAGTCCCTACCAGCTGTAATTCCTAAATATTTGGAATCATCTGGATCTACTATTTCAGCTTGAGGATATTTTTTAAACCACCAATATTTTGCAAGAATATAATAAATAACCGCACCTGCTACCAATCCTACAATTGAAGAATAGGTCGGTAATAAATTGGCAATAATTCCCCCAATAATCCATGCAAGCATTCCTGCCCAGTTAATTCCGTTAGCATAACGATATTGACCATCTACTTCATATAAATCCTTAACATTCACTCTTCTTTTACGAAGGATATAGTAATCTGCAAACAACACACCGACAATCGATGTTAAAATACCACCAATGATGAGTAATGCCTGAGTAAGAATATCAAACAGATTCCATGGTTGAGCTAATATACCGATGATGCCGGCAATAATTACCCCAACCCAGAAAGGCACTTTTGGTCCACCAATATTTGAAAATATCGTTGCTGCTGGAATAACATTTGCTGACGTATTCGTTGACCATTGGGCGAGAATAATCATTAGTAGCAAGATGACTAAGATGAATCCACTTGCTGCTTCTTGTAAAGCCACAATTGGATCACCCGTACCAACCGCGGCATAACAAACTGCACCTATCATAATCATTAATGTGTTAAAAATCGGCATCACAATGATGGAACCTACTAATTGCGTTTTATTACGCTTAAACCAATTTCGCTCATTTTTTGGAGCTTTAAAGAATCTGGATAATGAAGGCATATCTGCTGCGAGCGTTGCCCAGAATCCCATATTGGCCATTACAATAACCATGAAGGCAGTAAAAGCAGCAACACCTGTTGCAGGTGATTCAACCCAAGTCCAAATATCTTTTCCTTGCACGCTTGCTTTATCTGCTAAGGAAATATACATCCAAATGGAAATGAGTATGATGATTGGTGCAGCAAAATCCGCAAATCGTTCAATGGATTTAATTCCTAAAGACACATTGATTAATTGGAATGTAGCAAATAGGATAAAGCAAATAAACCATTGATCAAATCCAAATAATATGTTTAAAATCCCGTTTATTGCCGAAGCACCAAAGTATGTGTTAATTCCAAACCAACATGAAGCGGTAATCCCACGAACTGCTGAAGGGATATGAGTACCAATTGTTCCAAAAGGAGCCCGCATATAAACGGGGAAAGAAAGCCCATGTTCAACGCCAATATCCCCAATAATCGTCATTAAAATTCCGATCGCAACAGAACCAATAATCGTTGCGAGAATGACCATTGGAAGCGGCAAATTAACAATCCCTGCCGCTCCAATGGCAAATGCCGCAAGTACAATGGCCATACCTACCCAAATAACAGCGAATCCGAACGGACTAATGTTCCTCTTTGCATGCGTTATCGGAAGCAAATCAGGAGACTTTAAGTAATTACTCTTTTTATGCAAAATTTCCTCTCCCTGTTTTCAGAATGAATTATTCACTAGATACATTGGCCATAGAGTATTTTGCAATTGCCGCTTGACGCTCGTTCCAAGTCATCTTTGGTAATCGGTCTTTCACTTCAACCATTTCAATTGCGCCATCCACCGGACAAACAATCGAACATAAATTACATCCTACACAATCTTCTTCTCGTACTTTTAAAATCGGATTACCATTCTCATCATTCAATCTTTCAATACATTGATGAGAAGTGTCTTCACAAGCGATGTAACACTTGTTACAGTTAATGCACACATCGTTGTTAATTTTTGCAACTACTTTATAGTTAAGATCCAAATCTCCCCAATTGGAATATTTCGGAACTGCTTTTCCGACAATATCCATCACAGAAGAAATTCCTTTTTCATCGAGATAGTTATTAAGACCATCAATCATATCTTCTACGATACTAAATCCATGATGCATCGCCGCTGTACATACTTGAACACCTGTAGCCCCCATCAGCATAAACTCCACTGCATCACGCCAATTGGAAATGCCTCCAATACCAGAAATCGGAACATTGATATAAGGGCTTCTTGCACATTCTGCCACCATATTGAGCGCTATTGGTTTGACAGCTGGACCACAATATCCTCCATGCGTTCCTTTTCCTGCAACATGAGGTATCGTGTTCCATGTATCTAAATCAACACCCATTAAACTATTAATTGTGTTGATCATACTAATTGCATCTGCACCGCCTCTAGTCGCAGCTTCTGCTGTTGCTGTAATATCTGTAATGTTTGGCGTCAGCTTTACAATAACAGGTGTTTTTGCAACTTCTTTAACCCAATAAGTTTGTTTTTCAACAAGCTCTGGAACTTGACCAGAGGCGCTTCCCATTCCTCGCTCTGCCATACCGTGTGGACATCCGAAATTCAACTCTAGCCCGTCTACGCCCACATCTTCAACCCGTTTCACAATCTCATGCCATTTCTCTCGTTTTGGTTCCATCATTAAGGATGCAATAACAGCATGATTAGGAAACTTCTTTTTCGTTTCATAGATTTCTTTCAAATTCACTTCGATAGGCCGATCTGTAATGAGCTCAATATTATTAAATCCTGCCACTCTTTGACCGTTATATGATAATGCAGAGAATCGTGAAGAGACATTTAAAATAGGCTCACCAAGGGTTTTCCATACCGCTCCACCCCAACCTGCTTCAAAAGCTCTTTGAACTTGATAGCCAGAGTTTGTCGGTGGTGCTGAAGCAAGCCAAAATGGATTGGGTGATTTAATTCCCGCTAAATTTATGCTTAAATCCGCCATGTTTCAATCCCCCCTAGGCTTTTTCCTTTTGTAATTCAAACGATTCGTGTATAGCTTTTGCTACTTCTTTCCCTTGTTGTGTAGCCGTTACAACCATTGCCTCTCCTTGACCTTTCCCAAAGATAACATCTCCACATGCATAGACATTCTTCACAGACGTTTCTAAACACTCATTGACTTGAACAACTCCGCCTGAATGTTTCACACCAAAGGCTTCTAATAGATCGATGTGACGCGTTTGCCCAATGGCTTTAATTACTGCATCTACATTTAATACAAAATTAGAACCTTCTACTGGTACCGGCTTTTGTCTACCGTCTTCACCCGGTTCGCCAAGTTCCATTTTGATGCACTCAATGCCTACGACTTTATTGTCTTTTCCAATAATCTTCACAGGCGTTGTTAACCATCTAAATTCAACGCCGTCCATTTTTGCAAAATCATATTCAAACTCATAAGCTGTCATTTCATTTTTAGTTCTTCTATATAAAATTTGAACGTTTTCTGCACCTAAACGAATTGCGCATGTTGCAGCATCAATCGCTGTATTTCCTGCACCAATGACAACAACTTTTTTCCCTCTGAAAGATTCTGTAATAGATCCTAATTTTGTATTTTTTACAAATTGAATTGCATCATAAACGCCTTCTAATTCTTCCCCTTCAATTCCTAAATTCGGAACATCACCCATTCCGATTGCCAACACAACTCGATCATAATTGTTTTTTATTTCATCAACGGAAACATCTACACCAACACGAGTATTCGTTTTTATTTCAACACCTAATTGCTCAACTTGTTGTACTTCCCATTCCACAACATCTTTCGGTAAGCGGAAAGGAACAATTCCGAAATAATTTAACCCCCCTGCTTCCTTTTCCGCTTCGAAAATCGTTACTTCGTAGCCTAAACGAGCTAAATCTCTTGCTGCAGATAATCCTGCCGGACCGCTTCCGATAATGGCTACCGTTTTGCCGTTAGATGGTTTTGCTTCAAATAAAGGTTTTTCTTGTTCTCTTGCCCAATCTGTTGCATATCGTTGCAAGTTGCCTATTTGTATCGGTTTTGAAACAGAACCTAAAACACAAGCGCCTTCACATAACTCCTCAGTTGGACAAACTCTTGCACAGCTGGCTCCAATAGGATTTGCCTCAAGTATCAATTTTGCTGACCCTTTTAAATTACCGGATGAAATTTTCTTAATAAAATTAGGAATTGGAATCGCCGTTGGACAAGCTTTAATACAAGGTGCATCATAACAATACAAACAACGATTCGCTTCTTCGATAGCTTCGCTTGGTGTCATTCCTTTATAAATTTCTTCAAAATTTTCAGTCAAATTAGATGAAATGCGACCCCCCAAAAGGCTTGTCATACATCCCCCTCCTAAACTATCAATTGATGATTTGAGTTTCTTTTTTTGGTTCCTTAGCTAAGCTGCGATGAATATATTTACCGCCTCCGATTTTACCTACGAATTCTTTGTCTTTAATAATGAACTCTCCGCGCAACAACACACTTACCGGTTCACCAGTCACTTCCATTCCTTCGAACGGATTATAATCGACATTCATGTGATGTGTTTCAGCGGAAATAGTCCGTTTTACAGTCGGGTCAAAGATGACAATATCTGCATCGCTGCCAACCGCAATTGTTCCTTTTTGCGGATATAAATTAAAGATTTTTGCCGCGCTCGTTGCAATCATGTCAACAAAGTCTGTAATGGAAATGCGCCCTTTTGCAACACCTTCTGAGAATAATACACTGAAGCGGTCTTCAATAAATGGTCCGCCATTTGGAATTTTAGAGAAATCATTTAACCCTAAACGCTTCTTACCGTTGTAGTTAAATGAGCACATGTCTGAACCAATCGTTTGTAATTGTTTTGCCTTTAATGCGTTCCACAATGGCTCTTGATGAGATTTCGGTCTTAAAGGAGGCGACCAGACATATTTTGCTCCTTCGAATCCTGGTTTCTCTAGGGCTGTTTGGTCTAGCACCAAATAGGGTGGACAAGTCTCTCCGTAAACTTCGTATCCTTTTTCTCGGGCTCTAATAATTTCTTCAACTGCTTCTTTACATGTCACGTGAACAACATAAAGCTTTGCTCCCGCAATATGAGCGAGTTCAATTGCTCGCTTCGTCGCTTCTCCTTCCACTTCTGGCGGTCTCGTCAAAGCGTGATAAATTGGTGCTGTATGGCCTTTTCTTCGTGCTTCTTCCACCAGTTCATCGATTACGGAACCGTTTTCACAGTGAACCATCACAACGGCACCAGTTTCTTTTCCTATCTTGAAAGCTTTAAACAATGTTCGATCAGATGCTTGGAATTCCTTCGCATAAGCCATAAATACCTTAATGGATGAAATTCCTTCTTTTTCTAATAAAATAGGCAATTCTTTTTCCGTTTCTTCATTTAAGTCATGAATCATTAAGTGGAACCCATAATCAACAACTGCTTTTCCTTCCGCCTTTTTGTGCCATTTCTCCACAGCATTTGCTAGCTTCGATTCCCCCGCAGTTAATGCAAAGTCGATTATTGTTGTTGTTCCACCAAAGGCTGCAGCAATTGTCCCTGTTTCCCAATCATCATCAGTCACAGTATTATTGAAAGGCATATCTAGATGCGTATGCGGATCGATTCCTCCTGGAAACACGTACTTTCCACTTGCGTCGATGATTTCAGCATCCGGATCAACAATGTTTCCACCGATTTGAACAATTTTCTCTCCTTCAATTAAAATGTCACCTTGGAAAAAATCTGAGGCAGTTGCAATCCAGCCGCCTTTAATGATTTTTTTTGACATATAAGCACCTTTCCTCCTTTAATTAGTTTGCTTTTCTTGCACTTTTAGTGAAAATTTTGTTTGAAGATTCAGCACTGTTTCCAGCAATACATCTGCACCTTTTGCACAATCTTCGTAAGGGGTTTCTTCTTCTTCGCAATGACTTTTTCCATTGATGCTTGGCACAAATATCATCGCTGTAGGAATGTAGCTTGCAATAAATTGTGCATCGTGGCCTGCACCGCTATATAGCCTTTTTGATGAATAACCAAAGCTTTTACAAGCCTCTTCGATTTGATTGCAAATTGTTTCGTCAAAAACGACTGTATCACGATTCCAAAGCCTTTCAATTTCCACTTTGCATCCTGCTTCTTCTTCTGGTAAGGAATGGATTACTTCTTCTACTTGTTTAATTTTTGCTGGATCTTTATGACGTGACTCTAACGTGAAGACAACTTTGTTAGGAATGACTGTGTGAATATTTGGAGAGACATTCATTCGACCGATTGTATAAACTAATTCTTCATCGATTTGACCTAGTTTTTCTATGAGGAGTGATATATATTTGTTAGCTAAAAATAAAGGATCTTTACGCATTTTCATCGGTGTTGTGCCGGCATGGTTTGATTCACCTGTAATGCGAATTTCATAGCAAACCATTCCCACTACACCTTCAACAATACCTATTTCAACATTTTCCGCTTCTAGTACAGGACCTTGTTCAATGTGCAATTCAATAAAAGCACTGGCTTCTTTTAGCCGATTTTCTTCGCTTCCTTGATAATTGCTTTCTTTCAATGCTTGTTCAAACGTGATGCCACTTACGTCTGTTGATTTTAACACTCGTTCTTTATCGAATTTTCCAGAAAGTACCCCGGAACTCATCATTGACGGTTCAAAACGAGCACCTTCTTCATTGGTAAAATTCACAATCGTTAACGGAATCTCTAATTCTAGTCCATTTTCTTTGATTGTTCTTACCGCCTCTAGCGCAGTTAATACGCCAAGCACTCCATCAAACCGACCGCCTCGCACGACGGAATCAAGATGCGACCCCATCACGATTGGTGGTAAATTCCTTTTTCCCGGCAAAGTCGCATAAATATTGGCCATATCATCTGTTTTTATTTCCATCCCTAGTTGTTCACAACATTGAACGAAATAGTCCCTTGCTTGAAGATCTTCTTTTGATAAGGCGAGCCTTGTAACACCGCCGTTACTTGTAGCACCGAATTGACTAAACTGAATGATGGATTCTTTCAGCCTCGCCTCATTGCACTTATACATTAACTCCCCCCCTTTATACCAACTAAACTGTGACTTATTACGATAATTTTATTAGAAACTTAATCCTCAATTAATGGTCATTCTGACGAAAATTATTGTGCAGTTGCACAGTTCTATTTGATAATTTTTTTTCATATAAGCCAATAGGGGATTTACGCGTATCAATTTATTTTGGGGGGATTCTATGGTAAAAATTTCGGAGCTATTATCTGATCCAAATTTCCAACATCTGCAGTTAATTGGTGGACAGGCTGGAATCCATAAAAGTTTTTCTGGAATTAATGTAATCGAATCGGCTGACTTAGTTCCATTTTGTCGACCAAATGAATTAATTGTAACGACTGGTATTCAAATGAATAATGATGAAAGGCAACTGGAAAGATTAATTAAGTCCTCACATGCAAAAAAAATAGCAGGTTTTATTATCAATATCGGACCCTACATTCCTCGTGTCCCCAATGCAATCATTCAATTTGCGAATGAAAAGCAATTACCTCTTTTCCAGTTTGAATGGAAATATCGAATCGCGGATTTATTAAAAATGACTTTTGAGTTTATTTCGAAAAAACAAAATATGCACTATCAACAAAACAATGAAAAAAGAATTTTGCAGCAATTACTGTTTGATATCGATTCCCCTCTCGAAGAATTAAAAGAATTATTGAAGCAACGTGGTATTTCAAAAGAAGAATCTTTTTGCGTGATTACTTGTTTATTGGATCAACCAAATAATAAATATTTTCAATACCGAAAATTGATTGATTATGAGTTTCAACAATATTTCAAACACTTCTTTTGTTTGGAACATAATAATCAATTGATATATGTCATCTTTTCCTATGATGAACACGCTAAGAAAATTCCAATAGAATCCATCTTTCAAAACATTTATAAAAAGGAATACGAAGAACTGGGGACAAGACAATTAACCATTGGTATGGGAAATAAATATCACTCAATCCAACAAGTGAAAAAAAGTTATAACGAATCGCTCACTGTGATCCATTTAACCCAATTGCAACAAAAATCTTCTTTTTTTAAATATAAAGATATCGGTGCATATCGTATTCTTTTGGCATTATACGACGATCCTGTCATCAAATCCTTTCATCAAGAAATGCTAGGCCCCCTATATGTATACGACCAAATGAATGGATCGGACTATGTGCAATTTTTGAAAATTTTTTTAGAAGAAAACGGAAGTGTAAATCGGATTAGCAAAAAACTTTTCCTTCATCGAAATACCGTCAATTATAAAATTCGAAAACTCGAATCTTTGTTAGATGTTGATTTAAACGATAATTTTACAAAAACCAATTTAAGCATCGCTCTGATGATAGAAGATGTATTAAATAAAACATAGTGGTTTAGTTTGTTTTGGTTTAAATAATATGGTATGATACCTTTTAACTTACAATACATTCACTTGGAGGAGAAACAATGCAATCACTACAATCCATTGAACAGTTTCATGAACTAAAAAACGACGAACGTGTAATCTTTGTGTTTTCAGCAGATTGGTGCAAAGACTGCATATTCATTAAACCATTCCTTCCGGCAATCGAAGAAAAATATGCTCAATATACGTTTGTATTAGTAGATCGTGACAACTTTCTAGATTTGTGCGGCGAACTTGATGTTTTTGGAATTCCAAGTTTTATCGCTTACAACAATGGAAAAGAGATTGGACGTTTCGTTAGCCGCGACCGCAAAACACAAGAAGAAATTGAAAACTTTATTGATAGCTTAAACATTTAACATAATATTAAATAGATTGGATAATCTTCTCATTGTGCCCTTTAAGGTAATATAAAAACTTTTTTAACATAAAGGACCCCGCATTAGATAGGGGTCTTTTATTCTATTTTCCAACTTGTGAACTAAGGAATAAATTAAACATATGCTTCTATTCGAGTTAATTACTGTTGCGAATAAGGTACCGAAAGAATCAGATGCGACTCCAATAGCCTAATATTCACTAACGAATATGCAAAACTCTCATAAATTTTTCCACCAACAATCTTCCAATTAGGCAAACCCACTAATTTACATTTCGCCATGTGTTTTTACAGCATAGTTAGACATCATTACCATCAATCAGCTTCAAATTTGACTTTAATGGTCTGTCATCTCATACGTTCTATCTGTCCCACTATTAGAAACATAAGATGATGCTGATGAATAGGATAGATATGAAAGTATGACAAAGGAAGTGAAAAATTGCCTAAAACGAAAGTAAACCCGAAAGATCCTGCTTCAATACCAAAGTTTGTAACGCCTTTACAAAAACCCCCTGTAGTGAAACCGAAACCCAACCCTAACTATCCAACCAATTCATATTTTGAAATTACGATGAAAGAAGCGTTTCATCGATTTCACCGAGACTTTCCATTAACAAAAGTGTGGGGATATGATGGAATTTATCCGGGGCCAACAATTGAGGCAAGAAAAGACAAAAAAATTTATGTGAAATATTTAAACAAACTTCCAAAAAAGCATTTCTTACCTATTGATCGCACATTGCACAGTGTAGGTGACTCACCAGAAGTTCGTTCAGTTGTTCATGTACACGGTGCTAATGTATTTTGGGAAAGCGATGGTCATCCAGAAGCTTGGTATACACAAAACTATGAATATACGGGACCAAAATTTAAACGAAAGGTTCATGAATACACAAATCATCAGCCAGCAGCGACCCTTTGGTATCATGATCACACAATGGCGATGACAAGATTAAATGTTTATGCAGGTCTGACAGGTTTTTATATCATCCGAGATGCATTAGAAGATCGATTAAATTTGCCAAAAGGAGATTATGAATATCCTCTTCTCCTCCAAGATAAGTCATTTAACGAAGATGGATCATTATTTTATCCAGATCGTCCACCGGAAGATGCACCATTCCCAATTCCAGCACCATTTATTCCTACCATTGTTCCATTTTTCAACGGAGATGTGATGGTTGTTAACGGAAAAGCTTGGCCGTATTTAGAGGTAGAACCAAGAAAATATCGATTCCGCATTTTAAATGGTGCGAACAGCTCTACTTACAATATCCAACTTGAAAATGGGGAACCATTTTATCTCATTGGTACGGATGGCGGTTTTTTAACTGCACCTGTTAAAGTTACTTCTATACAGCTTATGCCAGCGGAACGAGTAGATGTAATCGTTGACTTCTCCTCGTTCAAAGGGCAAAAAATCAAATTAATTAATACTTTATTTGATGAAGATGAGCCCAAAAGGGACATTATGGAGTTTCGTGTAACTCGCCCGTTAAAAGGAAAAGATACAAGTGAGATTCCAACTAAACTTGCTGAATCAATGGATTTACATGAACACCACGCTCATGTCATTCGTAAGCTACCTTTATCTGTCGGAGAAGATCAATACGGTAGAATTATGATGATGCTAGATAATAAAATGTATCACGATCCATGCTCAGAAAAACCTTCTTTAGATAGTGTTGAAATTTGGGAATTTATCAATGCCACACCAATTGCCCATCCTATGCATATTCATTTAGTACAATTCAAAATTCTTGATCGAAGACCGTTTGATCTTGAATTATACCAAAATTCCAACGGGGAAATTCTTGAGTTTATAGGTGATCCAGAACCGCCTCTCGACTACGAAAGAGGTTGGAAAGATACGGTGAGCGCTCCTAGCGGAATGGTCACAAGAGTCATCATGCATTGGAAAGAACATACGGGGAACTATATTTGGCATTGTCACTTGCTCGAACATGAAGATCACGATATGATGCGCCCTATCAGAGTCATTGATGACGCCCATCCTGTCGTACAACATGATTAAAGATAATTATTTTACAAATATCGCCAATTCCCTATCACTTGAAATAGTTCAATAAATTTCACTATTATCCCGCCTTTTAACAGGCGTTTTTTTTTGCATTATGTATATATCCTTTTTTTATCCATTCGACTTTTTACATTTTTCCCCTTTAATACTTACTCAATGCTTCTATTTCTTCTACACCTCGAGACCTATAAAGAAATAAACCCCCGGTTTGTTGTTGGCCATCCCCTTTTTATCTAATATGTTGATATAAACAAAAATATTTAGGAGGTTTTCTGTGAAGAAAATACTTTTAGCCATCGTCGTTATGTTATTGCTTATTAGTTTAATTAGTATTGGTCACTTTTCATTCTTTTCAAAAGATTTTAGAGCGGAAGTTACAAATGAAATTGATACAATCGAGTTAGATCTTGCAGGAGCAAATGCAACAATACTTACTAAAAATCAAGATTATGTTGAAGCGAAATTAAAAGGTAAAGGCAAAGTATCCCTTTCTAAAAAAGACGATACGATTGAAATAGAATATGATCGCAGATGGTATGAATTTTTCAATTTCGGGGATCGAACAGAGCTTATTATTACAATCCCTGAAAGCTATAATCGTGATTTAGAATTTGATGTTCGTTCTGGAAACATTAACTTTGAATTATCAAAAGACATGGAACTCCATGAATTCAAAATGGATGTAAGATCAGGAAACATTCGCATCGATTCGTTACAAGCAAATAAAGCTGAATTGGATGTTAATTCTGGGAATGTGAATATAAAACATGTGACAGGCCAATTGGAGATTGATGTTTCATCCGGAAATATTTCCATTCAAGTAGATGATTTAATAGGTGATATAGATGCAGAAGTAAGTTCTGGCCATATTGCACTCGATTTACCAGATGATAGTGACTTTACATTATCTGGCGAAATATCAAGCGGAAACATTCATAATCGTTTTCCTTTAAATAATGAAGTGAGAGAAAAAAATCGTTTACGAGGCACTCATGGAACTGGACAATACAATATCGATTTAGAAGTATCTAGCGGTAGCATTGAAATTAAATAAAATAAAAACCAAGGTGAAATAAATCTCTAAGAGATCTTGGCTGATCACCTTGGTTTTTTTAATTACCTACCACAACATTTTTTATATTTTTTCCCGCTTCCGCAATGGCATGGATCGTTGCGGCCAATTTTAGCACCAACTACTACTTTCGTTTGTTTTGGTTTTGAAAGATCTGTTAATTCCTTTGGAGTATACCCACGATTGTCCCAAAGTCTTGTAGTATTTGCAATGGAAAAAATCACTCTTGTTATTTCGTTAACCTGATTGACATTTTCAAACACAAATTGATTTAAAAATTCCCTCATGAAGATATTAAATTTATAATTCATCACCTTGATTTTCCATACAAAATCATCCACTAACTCTTGAATCAATCTACTTTCTAGCCCTTCAACTCTTTCTAGTATTTTAATAAGTTCTCGATGATACTTCGTTTCTTCATAATAGAACTCATCTTTATAACGCAGTAATTCTTCTTTTTCAGGAATGTAAAATGGCTTCCCAACCACAAGTTGTTCCAATTTTTCCGTAATATTGTTCTCTTCAAGAGTTTTATGAATAAAACGATCTAATTTTACAACGACATTAGCTTCTTCAAGTAGTTTTTTATATTTTGAATCCGTTGTAATTGCTTGTAATTCTTTACTCGTAATTTTTGGCTTGTTTTGCAAATTGTAAATGTGTATTACTTTATAATTTGGAACAATTCCATATAAGTTCGTACAACTTACAATATAGTCATATATTAATTCTTTATTCGCTACTTTTTCTGGATCGATAACTTCAGAACCCCTATATTTGTCAGATATAATTAAATAATTTTCATGATGAATATGTTCCCATTCTGTCTTTTTGAATTTTACATGTTTTAAAAGAGAATTAATATGGTCTATATTTAACGGTTTATATCCGACCGATTCAGCCCATTCTCGAGTTGAAGTATATTGTGGATGAGTTGGGTCATGAATAATTTCTAAAAAATTCATATATCCAACTGGTCCCCCAACATCTTCTGGCGGTGCCATACCTCCGCCGTCTAGCAAAGTCGGATAGCCAAAATAATAATCATCTACGGTATCTTCTAACGTTATGGTGATTTCCCAATTATCCCCGAAATCATATTGATAAAGAATTTTACCGTTCTTCTCAATATATTGATCAATTTTAATGCGGCTAGGTTGCTTTACCTTTTTTCCGTTCAATTCTTTCTGTTCAATTAATTCTTCATTATTTGTGATCATAACATCTTCCAAAGGGAAGCAAAAATGATGATAGGGTTCCATATAGCTTTTAAAATTTGTTACGTACTGTATCGTTTCGTGCAGTCGATTAAAGGTTGCTCCAACCGGTATAATCACCTTTCGCCAAACTTCTGGTTTAATTCCTTCGAATGTCAATTTTAAAATATAAGCTCTCATTGTTTCACCTTACTTTCTAAATAAATTAGTGCTGACTCGCTTAAACCCTTTATAATTATATATAAATAACTTGACAAAAATAGAAGTTATCATTTTTAATATGAAACTAAAAGTAAAATATGAATAAAAAAAGTAGCCAATACTAGCTACTATAATTTAACCAGCGCTTTTCTACAATTATGAAAGCTTCTTCCAAATAATTTTTTAATTCATGGAATCGATCGATCTCTGGTGACTCATGGAAATCTTGCTTTATAATGCTTAAAAACTTTAACAACTTATGCTCTTCTGTTTTTGAATTATTATAGTTATGAATTAAATCTTCTAATAAATGCAGTGGAATTTTATTTAAAAAGTGATGACTCCAAAGCCATTTATACGAAAGAATTTTTAACGATTCATCATTGCCTAAAATGGAAGTCAAAACGAAAGCAATTCCATAAATTTTTTGGCATTTTAATATGTTATTTAATAATTGCTCGTCTTTGAATTCGCTTTTTTCAATCGAATTATAAGCGTGATCTAAATAATGATAGAACACCTCATAAGTCGCTAGATTTTTTGCCTCTCCTCGACCTTCAAAATACGCTGCCGAATTAAAGTAACGATAAAGCGCATTCATTAACTTCGCATTTCCATAACTAATCTTTTCCTGTATTTTACCTACGACTTCATCTGAACTAATTTCAATCATCGGTACACCTGTTTCTTTGCGATGATCAGTTTTTAACTCGATAAATAATAACACTTCATTTAAATATGGCAGGACGAAATGTTGAGCAATTTCTTTATATTCTCTTGATTTTTCTCTACGTTTTGTTTGCATATATATAAAAGCTTGTGAAAGGATGAACAAAATAAGTATGGAAAATCCCATTTCCACCATAGGCAACTCAAGCCCTCCCCCCTTTTATATGTTGTTATAAAAATTTCCGTTTTCGTAATAAAATGGACACAACTTTATAGTATATATATTCATTTAGAAAAAAATTATTCTATGTTTGGGATATTTACTCTAGAATTGAGAATCACATTAATAAGATGTTACTAGTTTATTGTTGTGGTAATCGTGCAAATTTAAACGAGGATAAAAGGAGAAATAGTGGAAGAAACAGAAGCAGTAGAGGAGAAGCAATTTTTTCAAGTTAACATTTCAGTTTCGACAACAAGCATATTACTTCTTCCTAAAATCTAAAAACACCTTCGATTATACCTACGATAATCGAAGGTGTTTCATTAATTAACCTTCTTTAATAACGTCCCTTTTATTTCTTCAATCTGTTGCAAATGACGCTCTTCATGATAGCCAATTAATGATACCCACTGTCGTATTGATAATAGCCCGTACCTTCTATGAATAAAAGATTTTTGCTCTAAATCTTCTTCACTAACACCTTCAATACTTTGCAACAATGCTTCTCTAGATTTTTCTAATTTTTGTATAAGCTCTTCTAATGTTTGAAATTTCTCTGAAGGTGTTAAATCATCTGGCGCTACTCGTTTCACCGTACGATCTAATATATGGTAAAGGGGTTTTTCTTCAGTTGGATTGTATTCATCTTTTGATAGCGTTTCCAATATTCCATCTACCGTATTCATTTCCATTAAATATAAATGCTCTAACACTTGAGCGATTGACCATTTCCCTTCTTCAGGTACTGCATTTAATTGTTCATTAGACAAGGAACGAACACTTTGCAAAAGCTTTTCACGGGTTTTCTGTATTTTTTCCACTCTTGCTACCCTCCTTCATTCTTTCTAATTATTATTCTTTCAAAATAAAAAAAAGAACTACTTATTCTTTTTATAATGAACGGAGTAGAACTATTTTTAGAGTTAACGGCCTATGTTTAAAAGTGACGCGGAAAATCGCTCACTTCAAACATAGGCATATCCATTGAAATTCAATATTGTATATCATTAAATTAATAGCATTGGAAGAATGCAATACGTTGACGATTTAATACATCGTAAACCCAACCTCGATTTCCTCTCCAACGGAAACCAATAATTGAGTTACCGAAAGCAAACATCGGATAGAACCAGAAGCTATTACCATTCGTTAACCAAATAAAAGTATTGCGGAACAAACATCTCCCAATTCCTCGTCCTCCACTGCGACGACCAAATTCAGCTGTTCCTTGGAATGAGCTAAGTTGAGGTGTGAAACTTGGAGGCGGAGCTGCAGGTGGAGTCATTTGTCCTCCAGGTGGTCTTCCTGGTGTACCTGGGAATCCCCCTGGTGTACCCGGAAATCCTCCTGGTGAGCCTGGGAATCCCCCTGGTGTACCCGGGTATTCTCCCGGTGAGCCTGGAAATCCTCCCGGTGCGCCTGGAAATCCTCCTGGTGTGCCTGGGAATCCTCCTGGTGTACCTGGGAATCCTCCCGGTGCGCCTGGGAATCCTCCTGGTGTACCTGGGAATCCTCCCGGTGCGCCTGGGCCTCCCCCTGGTGCACCTGGGAATCCTCCTGGCATACCTGGGAACCTTGATGGCTGGCCTTGAAACCCTCTACGCGTTACATCATCATCAAAATCAAATTGATTATTATTATCATTGTCGTTAAAAAAAGGATACACGCTTTTTCCCCCTTTTCTTCAAGCTAATTTCAATGTATGTAGCTATTTCAACGCTACATAGGCATATATTCATCTTCATTGAAAGAGGAGAAAAAGATGTGTTTGTATACTAAAAACCCCTTTTGTTGAATATTAACAACCAAAGTATACCAAGTTATTTTATATGTTTTATTGGTATAATAAGAAAAAATCATTTTTATTAAAGTATTACTTAGCTGCTTTTCACATTTAACTTATTTTTCTGTTTCGAATTAACTTAAATGTTTCTATTTCATCACTTCTCATTCTGAATAAAAACCGCACAGGACACTTAACATGCACTGTGCGGCAAAATGGACACTAAAAGACTCGTACTAAATTATTAGAAATTAATCTTCAATGACCCCTTCGAAGTTAATTAATTCTTCAAACTTAATAATCTTTGTCGCATCTGGTATACCAATCACAAAGTTTGGTTTTTCATTTACATTCGATTTACCCATTTTATAGTTTATTTTTAATCCGAATGTTTCGCCTTCCATTGTAAAGTCTATATCAAAATTTAACACATCATAGCCAATATATTTTTCTGGATGTACAGCAATATATTCTTTCAATTCATTTAATGTCACGTAATTATTAATTTCACCAACAATATCTTTAATATCTAATTCTGCAGCTTCCAGTGATTGTTTTAACATCTCGATATCTTCGGAAGTAACACCAAGTGCTTTGGCGTATTCTGGGTTTTCCAATAATGCAACGAATTCAGGTAAAATTTTATTAAATAGTTTTTGAATGAAAGGCGTTAATTCATCATTCGTCATTTCAAATTTAATTACTTTGTCTACCTCAATACCTTCTGGTACTTGAATTGCATCTTTAGATACTTCTTCATAATACTCCCCACCGAAGTGATCAAAGAAGAGATCGAACAATTCTTCATTAAATTTTTGCTGTAATTCTATATCCAATACAGGAGCAGGTTGTCCAGTTACTTCTGAAAGCTCAGCAAAATCCATTTCAATAAATTTACCTTTATACTCTTCTGGAGTTGGGGCAAATGGCAGTTCAGGAATTTGAATCCACATTTTATCAGCAGTCATCACAACTGGCAGTTTAATATCACCAATTGGGAACGGTCCGTTTAGTTTAAATGTCATATCCATTTCAAGTTGTAATGGGTCTTTTTGATAAACCCCTTTGAAATCGACATGAATATCTTTAAACATATCAAAGATTGCAGTTGCTTCTTCAGTTGCTCCCTCAATTGTAGGGAATTCAAAACCGTAATTCATTGTTCCTTCAAATTCATAAGAATTCAATTCAAATTCTTTTTGATAAATTTCTTTTAGTTCTTGTACAATTGGATCATTTGCATATTGTTTATCCAATACTCTTGATAAGAATACTGCAAAGTGAGCACGTGTCGTAGGTTGATTTGGATTGAAGGCATTTTGTTCATTACCCGTTGTAATTTCATTTGCATACAGAGCATCAATTGCTTCATATGCATAGAAATCTTTCGCTACATCTTTAAAAGATGTTGTTCCATTACCTTTTAATTTGAAGGCATTTGTTAAAATAATCGCCATCTGTGCACGAGTAACATCATCATTCGGTCTGAATTCACCATTAGACCCTTTCATAATATCAGCGTTTGTTACAGCAGCAATAGCGTCATATGCATAATAATCTTTTGAAACATCCTTATATACAATCTTTGGATCTTTGCTTGTATCAAGTTTTAATACTCTTGATAATATAACTGCAGCTTGAGCACGTGTTATAGTTTGATTTGGCTTGAACGAATTGTCTTCATACCCTTTAATAACCCCTTTGCTTACTAAGCGGTTGATTTCGTATGAAGCCCAATGTTTACCACTTACATCTGTAAAGCCAGCTGCACCTGCACTCCCAAACGGGACCGCTAACAATAAAACAATTGCTAGTAAAATAGAAAAGAATCTTGTTTTCTTCATTTTTCTCCTCCTCCGACACATAATAGTTAGCCACATTTACAATAATTGTAACATATCCCTTTACTGGAAACCCCTATACTTTGTTACCAATTTATGTGACCTGTTTATAGATACGAAGATTCTATCAAAATGGTTTCGAAATTTTTTAAGTTTTTCTTTAATTCTACCTAATGGGTGATAAATAATATGTTGACTCCTGTCGTCGAATCGTTTTTTATGAAACTTCTTTATTGATAATTCGTACATATTCAAAAAAGGCTTTTTGAAAAGGAGGAAGTTTAGCATGATCGATAAATTTTTCAAGTCCATCATAGGGGGAAAACGTCATTCTTCTTCCAACTATAGAAGATTCACAAAAAGGCATAACTTTTACGGACATCATTATTACAAACGTGGACATAAAAGCAGTGGTATTTTTCGTTCCGGTAGCTTCTTCAGTTCAAGAAGTTTCTTCAGTAGTTAAACGATGATTCGATATTTTCTTGAAAACAAGTACCATCGAATATTTAAAAGGTATATAGATGAAAAGACAAATTATTGTTTTTCTGAGGTACTTGGTACTGGTACTTATGGTATAGCATATTTAATCATAGAAAAGCGGACCGGAAAAAAATATGTCCTGAAACGTCTAATAACGAAATATCGACATTCTAAGAAATTACGTCAAAGATTTCAAAAGGAAATCCAAATTCTTAAAGAATTGAATTTTCCCTTTGTCCCTTCCGTCATTGTTGAAAATGAAGTTGAAAATATCCCTTTTTTCGTAATGGATTATATGGAAGGCCGCACTTTTGAACAAACAATCTTTGAAGAAGGTAATGTTTATTCTTTACCTGAATCCCTTCATATTTTAAAAATACTTCTAGAAATGGTCGTCCAAATTCATCATAAAGGTATTGTGCACCGCGACTTAAGAATCCCTAACGTATTAGTCCATCAAGGAAAGCTCTCTATTATTGATTTTGGATTAGCTACTTATTTAAACCCGAAGCAAAAGATCGAGGAAGTTAAAAATCCAAAAAAGGCTGCAAATCATTGTAGTGATCTTTATTTTCTCGGTCATTTTCTACTCTTTTTACTTTACTCATCCTATACTCCTACAGAAAGTAAAGAGAGAAGTTGGCAAGAAGAATTACAATTACCTGAAGAAGTAAAAAACTATATTGAACGTTTACTATTAATCCGGCCACCTTTCTCAAGCGCAGAGGAAGCATTACATTGCATCCCTAAAGTCTAATAATAGCCAATTTTTACAAGTATTTATTTCAACAGTAGGCTATTATTTTTTTAAAAGAAATCGAATTAAGTCGCTTCATTGAAGAAGCGACTTATTAATCGTTGACTATATTCAAAACCATTTTAACTTATTTGCAGAAAATATATTAGAAACTTGCTCCATTAATTGCAACATGTTGACTCACCGCTTCAAATTCCCGTCCATTCCAATGTAAAACGTTCTCAACGTATCCTAAACCATCTGCATGATATCTCCCGGCGATTTTTTCCATTGTTAATAATGAATACTTCCCATCCCCCGTTAGATCAATTGGATATATCCCACTAGCAGGATCTACCCAACCTTGAATAGGTTCCTTTAGCTTTCCATTGGAATCATATATTTCATGTAAATACTCTTTTCCTTTATAACGAATATTTAATAGATAACGTATGTTAGGATTCCTGCTCGTTACCATTACTTCTGCATTGTCTTTATAGTTTACTTCATACTGCCGTTCTTCATTAAACTTAATAGAATCAAAAATTTTCCCTAACTTGCCATGTAAAAACGAAAATACGTAAGCAAAGACTATCGCTCCGCTTCCACCGGATTGAACAGTTACTAGAATATCATTTACCTGATCACCAGTTAAATCTCCCGTCCAAATCGTTGGATTATATCCTGCTACATCTCTTAAATGATATACGGATATTTCATGGGTGAAACCATTTTGAACAACTAGACTCATATTGCTTAAATAAGGACTATCGTCGAGTTTTGAGGCTATCAGAAAAATTCCATCAAGCACTCCATCACCGGTAACGTCACTCAATTGATAAGCTACTACAGAGGGGCCTTTTGATTGGTCAAAGGGGGGCATTAAGCTAGGCAAGATGTCAAACTGATGTGGTTGCCAATATGGATACATGTTGTTCCTCCTAACGAGTAAAATACCGTTACCCCATTATATATGTGAATAATGAGTGATTGGTTCTTTCATAAATAAAAAAACCTGAGAATTGCCTCAGGTTAAGCTCCCTTTTCTTTTTAGCCACATCCAACAAGTGATGATTATTACGATAAACCCAAAATATCCCATAATGGAATACACAGTTTTCACAATGGTAGTAAACCCGATAAAGCTTGCAAAAAATGCAATGAAGGCGGAAACAATGAGAAAATATTTATACGTTTTGGACTTTGGTGATACAAATCGAATGACAAAAGAATAAAGTACACCGACTGCTGTACTATAAATCATTATAATTAAAGTAATAGCCATCAGCACACCAATAATTGGATGTATATTTAAGGCAATCACTAATGTTGGCATCGGCTTCCCAAAAATCACATCCATTTTTGCCATTAGCGCCACATAAACTAATAGAATCAACATGCCCATTAATAATCCACCAATAATTCCACCCATTCCTGCCTCTCTTCTACTGTTCACAGTACTCCCCATTACCGCAAGCATTGGCAACCCTACCGCTAAATTATACGAAACATATAAAAGTGCTGCTAATAGCCAATGTCCTGTTGATAATTGATTTGCCATTTCCACATGTTCATTGAAACTACCATCCATCGTTAAAATTGAAGCAATCACTAGTATGAAAATCACGATGATTAAATAGGGGATTGCTAGGGCAAGTATACTTATAATTTTTTCTACATTGAGCATCAGTGTGAAAATTGTGAATATCATCATAAAGAAACTACCAATAAAACCATTTATTCCAAATAGCACTTCAAAAGCACTCGCTGCCCCTGCAAACATAGCAACCGTAATACAAAAAGAAAACACCGTTATGAGACAATCGATGATCGAGCCGAATGTTGAACCTGCAATAAAAAGCACGACTTCTTTATGGGATGTTGTTTTCAAAGAATATCCTAATGTTGCTATATTCATTCCTAAAAAAGAAAATAGTACACTAGCAACGAAAACCCCAAACAGTCCATACCAACCGTAGGAGATAAAAAATTGGAATATCTCTTGTCCAGATGCGAAGCCACCCCCAATCATTAAACCGACAAATGCTCCCCCGATTTTTAAACTATTTCTCACCATTTCCCCCATTTCTCTAACTCAATAATCGTTTGTCGTATTCAATTGTAAACATTCGAGGAAACTGTATATTTATCAATAATCTTTCGATTAGGCTCGTACCCAATTCCAACAGTTTGCGGCACTTGGATAGTTCCATCTTTCACAACAACTTCGGGATTTATGATATCTTCCTCAAAATAATGGCTTGACCCTGCAGTATCTCCAGGTAAAACAAAATTTGATAATGATGTTAAAGCGATATTATATGCTCGGCCAATTCCTGCCTCGAGCATTCCACCACACCAAACCGGTATGCCCTTTGATTGGCAATAATCATGAATTTTGATTGCTTCAGACAAACCTCCAACTCGTCCAATTTTGATATTTATAACACCACAACTCCCCAATTCAATTGCCTTTCGTGCATCTTCAAGGGATATAATACTTTCATCTAAACATATCGGTGTCTTCAAATGCTTTTGAAGTGTCGCATGATCCACAATATCGTCATAAGCTAACGGCTGTTCAATCATCATCAAATTATACTCATCCAACTGTTTTAATAAGTCGATATCGCTTAAAGTATATGCTGAATTCGCATCTGCCATCATCGGAACATTTGGGAATGCTTCCCGCAGCTTTTTGATGACTTCCACATCCCATCCAGGCTTTATTTTGACTTTAATTCTTTTATATCCTTCTGCAATGTACTTCCCGACCACTTCAATTTGCTTTTCGATTGTCGATTGAATACCGAGACTCACTCCTACATCTATTTTTTCTTTATTTCCTCCAAGGACTTTTGCTAAAGATTGATTAGACTGTTGTGCGTAAATATCCCAAATTGCCCCTTCAATCGATGCAATGGCCATTTTGTTTTTCCGTATGCCTGCAAACATTTTACTTACATCATTTGGATGATGGATGTTCTTTTGTAAAATCATTGGAATCAGAAAATCTTTTAGCATATGCCAACAAGTTTTTACGGTTTCTTCACTATACCACGGCGCTTCGAAAGCAACGCATTCACCAAATCCAACAATTCCTTCATCTGTGTGAACTTCCAACAATAAAAAAGATTTATCATGTAACGTGCCAAAGCTTGTTGTAAATGGATTTTTCATTGGCATTTTTACATAACGAACAATGACTTTATGAATTCTCATCATTAATTCTCCCTTATTAATACATATGTATTTCGTTTATACAAATTCATTAAAAAGTATTTTCTCATCACATTATCTCTGAATAATAATTTAAATAGGGACTATTAAATCCATAAAAATTCTTTACTACTTGAGAAACCGAAAATAGTTGTAGTTTTTCTTAAGAGTGAAGTAAAGAAAAAAGTTTAGTTCAATAATAGACTTTTATCTCTAATTTTTCTCGCTATAATTGTTTATTATTATCAAAAGATTAGCTAATTGTCCCTTCATATAAACTATTAAATGAATATGATGAAAACAAAAGGAGGTGAGAAATTTAATTATTGTAATGGGAAGTAAATTACCCTATGAATATAAATGTACGGCAACAATTATCCTTTTCAATTTGATGTAACAAACTTTGAATTGGATAAATCAAGGATACCCATTTCCTGTATTGTGAAAATGAACAAATACAGCCCTCTGCAGTAAATCAATTTGAACTCCCTATATAACGATGTAAAAATAAGAGCCTGAATTTGTTTCATTGAAAAGGATCTGTAAAGTTAAGTCGATGGTGAATAGATCCCTTCACAACAGGAATGGTTTGGACGCATATTGTATCCTAACTTCTTAGGTTGGCATGAGGGTGGAGTTTATAGCTTGATCATTGTTACCTCCATTTATTTAGTTGGGAACGTCTCTCCGAATTTGCATTCCCAGTAACCATTGTACACCCCTTATACGACGGCGAGTGGTGAGTGAGCACACATTTCTTCCACAAATCCCATTATCATTCATGGATGGCAAGTAGCCATCCTTTTTTTGTCATGTCTTTTTCCCTTTTACTATTTTATGTAAGTATTCTGAAACATTTGTGTTTCCTTGACTCAGTCTTTCGTAAAGGTTTAAATAGGAATAGACCTTTTTGCACTTTCAATTTCTGTAAATGTACCGTTACAATATCACTACTGCTATTTAAAAATAATTTTATAGATAAAAAATTCAAAGGGGATATTTATGCAATCAAAATCTCAAAAAGTTGCCTTTGCTCTATTACTTGGAAATATTTTTATTACCTTTGTTGGTATTAGCCTAGTTATCCCTGTCTTGCCTTCATTAATGAATGAATTATCCTTAAGCGGCACCGTAGTAGGAAACATGGTAGCTGCTTTTGCATTAGCTCAACTAATCGCTTCTCCCATTACAGGAAAATGGACGGATCAATACGGCCGGAAAATAATGATTATCATCGGTCTTTTTTTATTTAGTTTTTCAGAGTTGTTATTTGGTATTGCTAAGAGCCTTGAGATTCTTTTCCTATCAAGAATTTTAGGTGGAATTAGTGGCGCATGCATCATGCCTGCGATTACTGCATATATTGCGGATATCACATCTGAAAGCGAACGTCCGAAAGCCCTTGGATTTATGTCTGCCGCGATTAATACCGGATTTATTGTAGGGCCAGGTATAGGCGGATTTTTAGCGGAATTTGGAATTCGTGTACCATTCTTTGCTGCCAGTGTTTTGGGAGCATTAGTAGCCATTGCCTCCATTTTTATTTTGAAGGAGCCTGAACGTAGAGAGCATCCGAAAGTGTTCAAAGATGAAAAAGTTGGTTGGAAACGAATTTTTATTCCAATGTATCTTATTTCATTTATTATTATTTTCCTATCGACATTCAGTTTAGCTTCCTTCGAGTCATTATTTAGCCTATTTATTGATCATAAATTTGGATTTACACCAAAAGATATCGCCATAATCGTTACAGGCGGTGGTATTGTTGGAGCAGTTGTGCAAATTTTATTATTTGATGCATTAACAAAGCGGTTCGGAGAAATTAACGTTGTTCGAATTAGTTTAATTATGTCAGGCCTATTAGTGTTCGTTATGACAATTGTAAATTCTTACTGGACAATCATGTTAACTTGTTGGATTGTCTTTGTAGGCTTTGATTTAATTCGTCCAGGAATTACATCCTATCTTTCAAAAATTGCAGGAAATGAACAAGGTTTTGTAGGCGGCATGAATTCCATGTTTACAAGCATCGGAAATATCTTTGGCCCTATCATTGGTGGTATCTTATTTGATATGAATTATAATTATCCATACTACTTTGCAACAATCATATTAATTTTAAGTATTATCATTGCAATGTTTTGGAAAAACCAACTGAATTCTTATCATTAATCAAAAAAGGGGCGTCTGAAAAGTGGACAGTCCCTTTATTTTTATCCTTCATAAGTCTTTTGAAAAAAGTTTCAATCGAACCCTAATGCCTAATAAAAAGATCAAATTATTATAATAGTATTGATAATTTAAATTCTTTCGATTAAAAAATCACATCTATCATATATAATGAATTTATAAGCAATTTTGCTAAAAAACACAATTTTTTTATGCTTCAGTACATTAAGGGGGATTTTTCAATGGTTAAAACAACAAAAGAAATTATAGAAATTACAGAAAAGCTAGGTGCTCATAACTACCACCCACTACCAATTGTGATTAGTGAAGCAGAAGGAGTATGGGTAAAAGATCCAGAAGGTAAAGAATATATGGATATGCTATCTGCTTATTCGGCTCTAAACCAAGGTCACCGTCATCCAAAAATTATTCAAGCATTAAAGGATCAAGCAGATCGAGTTACTTTAACTTCTCGTGCATTCCATAACGACCAACTTGGTCCATGGTATGAAAAAGTATGTAATATCACCGGAAAAAACATGGTTTTACCAATGAATACTGGTGCAGAAGCTGTGGAATCAGCGATTAAAGTTGCTCGCCGTTGGGCTTATGATGTGAAAGGCGTTGAAGAAAATAAAGCTGAAATCATCGGTTGCAATGGAAACTTCCATGGCCGCACTATGATTCCTGTCTCTCTTTCATCTGAGAAAGAATATCAACGCGGTTTTGGACCGTTAATTCCAGGAATTAAATTAATTCCATATGGAGATATCGAAGCTCTAAAAAATGCTATCACTCCAAACACGGCAGCTTTTATTTTTGAACCGATTCAAGGAGAAGCAGGGATCATTGTACCTCCTGAAGGATTCTTAAAAGAAGCAGCAAAACTTTGTAAAGAACATAATGTATTGTTTATTGCGGACGAAATACAAACTGGACTTGGCCGTACAGGAAAAATGTTCGCTTGCGAGTGGGAGAATATTGAGCCGGATGTTTATATTCTTGGAAAAGCACTCGGCGGGGGCGTAATGCCAATTTCTGCTGTGGTGGCAAACGATGATATTTTAGGGGTATTAAATCCTGGTTCTCATGGTTCTACTTTTGGTGGTAACCCACTAGCTTGTGCTGTTTCAATCGCTTCTCTTGAAGTCATCGAAGAAGAAAAATTAGTGGAACGTTCACTTGAGCTAGGACAATACTTTAAAGAAGAACTTTTAAAAATTTCATCACCTATTATTAAGGAAGTGCGAGGAAGAGGTTTATTCATAGGGGTTGAACTTTATGAACCTGCTCGCAGATATTGCGAACAATTAAAGGAAAAAGGTCTATTATGTAAAGAAACTCATGAATATGTAATTCGCTTTGCCCCACCATTAATCATTACGAAAGAACAAATTGATTGGGCACTTGAACGAATTAAAGAAGTTCTTGAGAATGCAGAAAGTGCAAATTAAGAGAATATATAATATTCACTAACATGCACTAAATGCAATTCATTTATGGGCTGTTTAGAAAGTTAAAATTTCTAAACAGCCTTATTTATTGATTTTTTTATTCTCATTACATTATGATTCAATTAATATATGAATCAATTTCATAAATCATAGTATTTCTGAAGTATAGAGTACCCCTATACTAAAAACTTTGTTTTTTTTAATTATGCAACTTGGTTTTGTTGCTGTAATAAAGCATTGATTCGATCAACTGCTAGTTTGCAGGTATTATAAATTAACGTCACCAGATTGAAATGCATTTTTGCTTTCTTTCCTGTACGATGACGGACATTGTTTAATTGAAAGTATTCCTTTAAATAAGCGTTAACGCGTTCGACTGCTGTACGTTCTTGATAAAGCTGTTTCCATCGTTCTGTCCCACGTGCTGGATAGGTAAATTTACGGATATCTATATCACATTTGGTTTTGAAAACTTTTTGGCAAAGGGTGTCTTCTCGTAATGGGCAAGTTGCACATTCCTTTGGACGTGTGAATTTTAATGTATTGTACTTAGCGTCAAAGCTGTCATATTGGTAACTATGTTCACGCACACAGGTTGGACGAAAATGTTCATCGAATCCTATATATTCTCCTTCTCGGCGAACGTTGTAAGGAATCACGACTCGCATGGACTGTGATACGGCTTGACGGTAAATAGGTTCAACATCATAACCAGCATCAAATATAGCTATTGTAAATTGACCGTTTCCTAAGTGATGAAGTTTTTTCAATAATGGAATCGCAGCTTTACAATCACTTAAATTACCTGAGGACATCAAACGAGTGATGATATATTGACTTTTCGTCGAAACAGCTAAATGGGCTTTATAACCAAACCAGAATGTATTTTTTCCTTTACTATTCTTTTTCACACCCCATTTTGGCTCAATCGGTACATCCTTCCAAAGGGTTTCTAATGGGATATCCAGCTGTTCTTTCAGTTCTTTTTCATAGGTTGATTGATTTCCTTTTTTCTCTACTTGTTCGGCTAACCAAACAGCTCGTTCAGCTTTCGTTTTACGACCACGTTTTTTAGGAGTTTTAGGTGCTTTCTTTTCTGATGGTGTGAACGCATCACGAGCTTCAAAGTGACTCGCATCGATGGCGACATGTTCATCATTTAGAAAGCCTTCCAACATCGCTGTTTTGATGAGTGTATCGTTCATTTTATCTAGCACATCTGATTCACTAATGACTTGAATCATGCGTGAATAAGAGCTTTCAGATGGTACGACATCAGACACAAGGAATCCACAGTCGAAACGAAATAAAGGATCATGAACCAAACGTTTGACTAAATCCTTGATAGTTGGAATACGTTCGACAATACGTATAATCAGCGATTGAATCATTGCACCATAATTCAATTCACGTGGTGCACCTTTCAATGTCTTTTTAGAAAACAATTGAAATATAGGCTGAATGTCGATTGCACTAAAAATGGCATCATAACGATGGGAACTTTCCATTTCTAATAATTGATGGATGTCAAAAAGAGAAATTTGTTTTACAATAGTCATAGGGTACTCACCTCTTTCGTATGGTTTGTTTGGTTACCTACCATTATAACGAAATTTGGGGAGGTACCCATTTTTTATTGTCTTGAATCCCTTGAAAATCAAGGGGTGAGAATTATGAAATTAACTCATATAGCAAAACTATTCCTTATATTAAGAGGGGGATTAGAATGATTCAATCGCTTTATGTGTCAGGATACAGACCCCATGAATTATGTATATTTAAAAAAAAACATCCTGGCATTCAAATCATAAAAAACAATCATGAATTTTCATTCACAACCCTGGCATGAAAATGGATATTTCTTTCCCATAATGTAGATAACACAAACAGTTAACAATACGTAGGCTTTTATGGTGGATGATACCCTGAATAAAAAACTGTTTGAGTGGATTTGGTGAACAACCCATTGTTAGCTCATTCATTTGGAATGATGACTACGTACAGAAAAATGCTTATATTTCAAATTCACTCGCTGTTTGTGAATCTACTTTATGGGAGGGATTATATTGGATGTACTGATGACACGTTGTGCAGGATTAGATGTACATGCTGAAACAATTGTTGCTTGTGTCATGATTGGCGAACAGGACGATGAATTATTCATTGAAACAGAAACTTTCCCCACTTTAACAAAGGATCTCTTTCGTTTACTAAAGTGGTTGGAAAACCATGGCATTACGCACATTGCGATGGAGAGTACTGGAGTTTATTGGAAACCTGTTTATAACATTTTGGAGGATTACTTTGATATTACATTAGCGAATGCTCAAAGAATCAAGAATGTCCCTGGAAGAAAAACAGATGTTTCGGATGCAGAGTGGATTGCGAAGTTATTGCGTTATGGACTGATTGAAAAAAGTTTTGTTCCACCAGAAGATATACGAAACCTTCGTGATTTAACTCGGCTTCGTAAAAAATGGATCGGCCATTTGACTTCAGAAAAAAATAGGATTCTGAAAGTATTAGAATGCTCAAATGTTAAACTAAATTCAGTTATTTCAGATGTGTTTGGTGTTTCTGGAAGAAAACTTCTATCCAAATTAATTCAAAATGGATATGTTGATTCCATTGATGTAGAAAATAGTATTCACGGAAGAATGAAGCACAAAAAACAAATGATTACAGACTCTTTATTCGGTACTTTAAACGATCATCAAATCTTTCTAATCAAACAATCTTGGCAACACATCGTTTATTTAGAATCATTAATCAGCCAAATCGAGGAAAGAATAGATGAAATTCTGAAGAATTATAAAGAAGAAGTGGAGTTATTACTAACGATTCCGGGTATTAAAAAGGATTCCGCAGCAATTATTATTGCAGAGATTGGGGTGAACATGGAACAATTTCCTACCTCTCAACACTTAGCGTCTTGGGCCGGAGTTGCTCCAGGAAATCATGAAAGTGCAGGAAAACGAAAGTCAACTAAAACGACTAAAGGGAATCCTCATATCAAAACTGTACTGTGCGAAGTAGCATGGGCAATCTCTAGAAGTAGGAATCGTTGGTTAGCTGCTAAATATTGGTCGATTGCTGCAAGAAGAGGAAAGAAAAAAGCACTCGTTGCCATATCGCATCGAATGCTTCGAATCATTTACTCCATGCTAATTAATAAGGAGCCTTATAAAGAACCTTTAATTAATTAGTATAACCAAAGAAGAATAAGTTTAAACAAAGTTACCTTCCATTAGGTAGCTCTGCTTTCTTATTGTCTTTTTTAGGTTATTTATATATTACCCTCAATAGATTGAAGCTATTCATGGGCTAAGTGGAATTAAATTATTTTCACAGAAAAAGCCATTGAGAATGAATTGAGAAGTATGATTGAGGATGGATTAGAATGGGTCGTCGTCAGTGGACAACTCGGTATTGAAATATGGACTGCAGAAGTTGTCATTGAACTAAAAAATGAATTTCCTCAATTGAAATATTCCGTTATTACACCTTTTTTAGATATCGAGAAAAATTGGAATGAACAAAGACAACAACAATACGCTTACATTATTAGTCAAGCAGATTTTGTGACAAGTATAACAAAAAAACCATATGAAGCACCTTGGCAATTTGTTGAAAAAGATAAATTTATTATTCAAAATACCGATGCCCTATTACTTGTCTATGATGAAGAACATGAAGGATCTCCAAAATATTTAAAGCGACTGGTTGAGAAATACATGGAACGCAATCCATATGAACTATTTGTGATTACGTCTTACGATTTGCAAATCATTGCAGAAGAATTAGAAAGAGCTGAATGGTGATTTTTTCAAATTTTTTTGAATTTCCTGTTGACAATTTAATTGATAATGATTATCATTATCGTAAATAGAAAATTTCCGAGCTGAACCCCCCAAAATATATCTCGGGAATAATATTTTCCATTTTATTTTCTCCAAATTATGTCTATATCCCCCTATATAGACATTTCTAGGCTGCAACTATTATGTTGCAGCCAAAATTCTATAATCAATACTATTTTTTTATTTGAAATACATATACTAATACAAAGGAGTTGTACAAAATGAAATATCGTATAGAAAAAGATACGTTAGGTGAAGTCCGTGTACCTGCAAATAAGATTTGGGGCGCCCAAACACAACGTAGTAAAGAAAACTTCCAAATTGGCGATGAAAAAATGCCAATAGAAGTCATTCGAGCATTGGCAATACTAAAAAAATCTGCAGCGATCGCCAATAAAAAATTAAATAAATTGCCACCAGCAAAAGCAGATGCCATAATTTCTGCAGCAGATGAAATTCTAGAAGGTAAATGGGATGACCAATTTCCACTAGTTGTTTGGCAAACAGGTAGCGGTACTCAATCTAACATGAACGTGAATGAAGTTATTGCTTACCGTGCAAATCAATTATTAATTGAACAAGGATCATCGGAGAAAGTTCATCCAAATGATGATGTCAACATGAGTCAAAGTTCGAACGATACATTCCCGACAGCATTACATATCGCTGCTGTTGAAATGGTAGAAGACTATTTGTTACCTCGATTACAACTTTTGAAAAATACATTAAAAGAAAAATCAGAAGCTTTCAAAGATATTATTAAAATTGGTCGTACCCACTTACAAGACGCAACACCTTTAACACTTGGACAAGAAATTAGCGGTTGGTACTATATGCTAGAACGCTCAGAACAAATGATTAAACATAATACCGAGTATTTAAAGAGCTTAGCCATCGGTGGTACTGCAGTTGGTACTGGTATCAATGCTCATCCAAAATTCGGAGACATGGTGGCAGACGAAATTAGTAAAATAACAGGTAAACAATTTGTTTCCTCTGAAAATAAATTCCATGCATTAACAAGCCACGATGAAATTGTTGCTGCACATGGTGCTTTAAAAGCCTTAGCTGTAGACTTAATGAAAATTGCGAACGATGTTAGATGGCTTGCTAGCGGCCCTCGTAGTGGTATTGGTGAAATTATTATTCCTGCAAATGAGCCAGGAAGTTCGATTATGCCTGGTAAAGTAAATCCTACTCAATCTGAAGCTTTGACGATGGTTGTTACTCAGGTAATCGGTAACGATGCAACGATTGCTTTTGCTGCTAGTCAAGGAAACTTTGAATTGAACGTATTTAAACCTGTCATTATTTATAACTTCCTTCAATCAGCCCGACTTTTAGCTGATGCAATGAAATCCTTCAACGACAAATGTGCTATAGGCATTGAACCGAACCATGAAGTACTTGAGCGCAACTTAGAAAATTCTTTAATGCTTGTTACTGCATTAAATCCTTACATCGGTTATGAAAATGCAGCAAAAATAGCGAAAAAAGCACATGCGGAAGGCACTACTTTAAAAGAAGCTGCACTTTCTCTTGGCTTACTAACAGAAGAACAATTCGATGAATATGTAGATCCGAAAAAGATGATTTATCCAAATGCTTAAATTTCTAAATTTGTGTTTTCATCCCTTAACATACCCCTTAAAAAGAAATAACCGACGAGCAATTGGCTCGTCGGTTATTTCTTTTCTATATTACTCTTCTGCTGTTGTTGCATACATGGAATCTACTTTTTTTGGACCAATCATATTAAATATGATGTTTAACACAATCGCTGATAACGAACCGCAAACAATTCCATTAGACGTTAAAATGGATAAACTACCTGGCAATACTTCAAAAATATTTGGTACAAATGCAACACCTGCACCTAAAGCTACAGAAATTGCGACAATCATCGTGTTTTCTGGTGATTTCAAAATTTCAGGTGCAAGCATTGTAATACCTTGTGTCAATACCATTCCAAACATTGCAAGCATAGCACCACCTAGTACAGCAGTTGGAATAATTGTTGTTAGTGCTGCGATTTTTGGTAAAAAGCCTAAAGCAACGAGCATTACCCCAGTAATAATGATGACTTTTCGATCTTTTACCCCTGTCATTTTAATTAATCCAACATTTTGTGAAAACGTTGTATATGGAAATGCATTAAAGATTCCACCAATGATTGAAGCCAATCCTTCTGATCGATAGCCGCGTGCCAAATCACTTGCTGAAATTGACTTTTTCTCAATATCGCCTAATGCAAAATAAACACCACTCGATTCTACTAACGAAACCATCGCAACAAGCGTCATTGTAAGGATTGAAGCCAAGTCGAAGGTTGGCGTTCCAAAATAAAATGGTTGTACCATATGGAACCATCCTGCTTCTAATACAGGCGAAAAATCAACTTTCCCCATAAAAATACCTATAATTGTTCCGAACACTAAGCCTAATAATATGGAGATGGAACGAATAAAGCCTGTTGTAAATCTATAAATCAATAAGATCATTATGAGAGTAACTAACGCTAATGTAAGGTTGGAAGCCGAAGCAAAATCTGGTGCTCCCTGTCCTCCGCCCATGTTATTCATGGCAACTGGAACTAATGAAATTGCGATAATTGTAACAACAGAACCTGTCACAACAGGAGGGAAAAATTTTACTAACTTTCCGAATACTCCTGATATGAGAATAATAAGAAATCCAGAAGCAATAATAGCTCCATAAATCGCACCGATACCTTTACTCTGGCCAATTGAAATAATCGGAAATACCGCAGTAAATGTACATCCTAATACGACAGGCAAACCAATTCCGAAAGCTTTCCCCCTCATTACCTGTAACAAGGTAGCGACGCCACACATCATAATATCAATTGCCACTAAATACGTTAGCTGCTGCTCATCAAACCCTAATGAACTCCCAATAATTAACGGTACTAAAATAGCTCCAGCATACATCGCTAATAAATGCTGTATACCTAGGGTAATTGCTTTTCCATTCGTCATGAAATCATGTTCCTCCTCGAAATAATTAAACAATCAATTATTCAGCAAACTCGATTGTGTTATTTTTTAAAGATTTGATAATGGCTAAAGACTCTACACGAATACCTTGTTCTCGCAACGCTTTCCCACCATTTTGGAATCCTTTTTCAATCACAATGCCAACTCCAACGATTTTACACCCTGCTTGTTTAGCTATATCCAATAATCCTTTTACCGCCTCACCATTTGCTAAAAAATCATCGATGATTAACACATTATCGTCTGGGGATAAAAAGTCTTTTGAAACGGATATTTCGTTTGTTTCTTGTTTTGTAAATGAGTAAACTTGCGAAGTATATAAATTTTCAGATAAAGTTAAAGATTTTTTCTTGCGTGCAAATACTACCTCTGCACCAATAGTCAAACCTAACATCGTCGCAGGTGCGATACCGGAAGATTCAATTGTTAAAATTTTTGTAATCACTACATCCTTAAATCGATTCGCAAATTCTTCGCCAATTTCTCTCATTAAAAGCGGATCAATTTGATGATTTAAAAAAGAATCCACTTTTAGCACAGTGTCCGAAAGCACTTTCCCTTCTTGAGCTATTTTTTCTTTTAACAAATCCATTAAAAATTCGCCCTTTCATCATTTCTTTAATAAAAAAACTCGAAAGACCTTTCCTATGAGGAATAAGCCTTTCGAGTATATCGAAAGCACATAGACTTGTGCATATGTACTAACATCCGACAAATCTAGACAATCCCCTCATAGTCGACTTATTTACGGTAAGTCGGTAGAAACTTGCGAGCCATATTCCCGCGATTATATGAGTGTGGTATTTATTTATTTTTGAATGTTTATTATTATAAACACGTCATATGTCGAATGCAAGATATTTCTTAAAATAAACACATGTATTATTCGGAAATCGGTGAAATTTCAACTAACAAGCAGATAAATTGTTCGTATTTTCTGTTTTTTCTAAACTATCACAAAAAACTATTTCAACAGGCGGCTAATTACTTCTTTTACAGTTCCAAACGCTGCTCCTTCTTTGCCAAAGTAAGACATATTACGGCATGCAATAACTTTGACATCCTCACCGTTTTCGAGGGGATATTCTGCAATTACTCCTAATTTTTCAAGTTCTTGTACAGTACCTGTCTCAAACGTTTCTACTTTATGAATCAAACGTTCTTGATAAATTTCTCGAAATTCATCAAACGCTTTAGAACCTTGAATGATGATAATTTCTGGTGAAAATTCATTCAGCACTTTTTCAAACAACTGTTTTCCCGAGAGATATAGTAAATGATTTTCTTTTTTCATTTGCTTAAACTGTTTATAATCCTTTGCAAGAAGACAATTTACATTCGTCAAAACAACGTTTTCATTAAATTCTTTTTTCATCCATTGTGCAAAATTCAAGCTACCTTTATATTCCCGAGAAGCTGCAATGATTTCAAGTCCGTTTAATTGTTCAAACAATTCTCCATCAACGAGTGAATCAGCATACATTTTTATATCATTTAAATCAAAATAAGCTAGTGATTCCGGATATAAACCGACTAAAAATACTCTCGATTTATAAGGGTTCCCATCCACTTGAAATGGCCGATATTGAATATCGTCAGAATGCCCATCCACAACCCATTCGTATATTTTTCTGAAAAAACCCACGGAGACCGTCATTTTACTCATCCTTTACCAGTCTTTTGATCTTTTTCACTTGATTAGACAGAAAAACCCTTAAAACTTTCCATTTTTCCCATTATAACAACAGATTTAGCCTCTTATATATCCTTTTGTTGTTGGCTTACTTTTTCTCTACATCTAAATTACATTCCTCAAGCGGAATCAATTTTGTTTTGTGTTTAATCTTATACCCTAACCAAAAGATGATAAACAAAGGAATTCCGATGTACGAAACCGCAATTCCATACCAATCGATTGTTCCGATAAAAGCCGTATAATTTTGCCCAATGATGACGATTAAACATAAAGTTAATGCAAACAGTGACCCAAATGGATATAAAGGTGATTTGTAAGGTAAATCATTTAAGTCTCTTCCTTGTTTAATATATGCTTTTCGGAATCGATAATGGCTAATGGCAATACCAACCCAAGCAATAAAACCTGATAACCCAGATGCATTTAATAGCCACATATAAACTATTCCATCCCCAAAGAAGGAAGATAGAAAGGCTAAACAACCTACTGCAAGAGTTGCAAGTAAGGCATAAATTGGTACACCTCGACGATTTAGTTTGGCAAAAATCTTCGGAGCTTTTCCGTCTACAGCCAATTGCCATAACATACGTGAAGAAGCATATAAACCTGAATTCCCAGCTGAAAGCATAGCAGTTAAAATGATGGCATTCATCACAGAAGCAGCAAAGGCAATCCCTAATTTATCGAATACTAAAGTAAATGGTGATACCGCTACATCTTCTGATAATAGTCGTGGGTCTGTATAAGGAATTAATAATCCAATTGCAAGAATGGCTAATATATAGAATAGTAATATACGCCAAAATACCGAACGTACAGCTTTCGGTATATTTTTCCCAGGATCTTCAGTCTCTCCTGCTGTAATTCCTAACAATTCTGTTCCTTGGAAAGAAAATCCCGCAGCTAAAAAGATTCCGAATATCGCTAGAAAACCACCATTAAACGGAGCCTCATCTATAAAGAAATTTGTTAAACCGACTGGCTCTCCACCAATAATGCCAAAAATCATTAAGAAGGAAGTAATAATAAAGATGATCACTGTAGCTACTTTAATCATGGCAAACCAATATTCACTTTCGCCATACATATTGACTGATAATATGTTAAAAGTTAATACGACTACAATGAAAAGGATTGTCCACAAAGCTGATGAACTATTAGGGAACCAGAATTTCATAATTAAATTTACAGCTGAAATTTCTGCAGCAATTGTAATTGCCCAGTTGTACCAGTAGTTCCACCCCATTGCAAATCCAAAGGCAGGATCCACAAATTTTGTTGCATATGTACTAAATGAACCTGAAGAAGGCATGTAGGCAGCCATTTCCCCTAAACTTGTCATTAAAAAATAAACCATGAACCCGATTAAGGCATACGCTACTAAAGCTCCCCCTGGCCCTGCTTGGGCAACGGATGCTCCACTGGCTAGAAACAATCCTGTTCCAATGGTTCCTCCTAAACTAATCATTGTAATATGCCTACTTTTCAATCCTCGTCTCAGTTGTCTATCATTTTCAATCTCTTTTCCCATGGTAAATCTCCTTTTAACTCCAATTCCTCTATTCTTACATTATTTCCTTATTGAAAAAATTTTTAGTTATTACTCAACTTTCGCACCTAAAAAATAAGCATTAATCATTGGTTTTATTGAAACCAGAGTTTATCAAATATATTCGTTGACAAATTTAAATAATCATGAAAAAACACCTCGTTCTTTGGTATAGTGTAATTGATGAAAAACACTACCATACAGAAGAGGTGTCCCCTATATGATAAACCAAAATAGCCAATTTAATCAACTACCAAAAGAACTTGACTCTGTTTTTTCTGAGCTTGAAATAAATAAGCATCTACGCCAAGCAGGAATTAAAAAATCGTTTGGCTTTAGCTGTTCTTACTTATTTCAACTTATTTTTTGTTTGATTTTTCAACATAGAAATTGGTTTTCCCTACTGGATTCAAAGAAAGCAGATCAATTTCCAGCTAAGGACGCTGTTTATCGTTTTTTAAACCAAGCAACGTTCAACTGGCGCCGCTTTTTATTACTATTGAGCACTTTTACCATTCGAAAAGTGGCAAGTCTTACGAATCGAACACGACCAAAAGTGTTCATTATTGATGATTCTTCCTATGATCGAAATCGCAGTAAAAAGGTCGAATTGCTCGCTCGTTGTTTTGATCATGCTTCACTTAAAATGCGCTTTTATAAAGGTTTTCGTATGCTTACTTTGGGTTGGTCAGATGGCCATACATTTATGCCAATTGACTTTTCTTTAGTCAGTTCGAGAAAGTCACAAATCAATGGTATTTCTGATCACATTGATAAACGCACATGTGGCTATAAACGTAGACAAAATGCACTTCAAACAGAGCCTGAACAGATTCCTGATATGATTAAGCGTGCATTAACGAGTGGAATCGAAGCCAGCTATGTTCTTATGGATTCTTGGTTTACCTTGCCACCACTTGTTAAAGCGATTGTCGATCAAGGATTAGATGTCATAGGGATGGTTAAAGAAACAAAACAACGCTATAACGTAAACGATAAAATGGTTTCACTAAAGCAACTTTATCGCTTAGCTGTACCTGTTCCATCCGGGAAAGGAGTTCTTCGTTCAATTCATACAACAATGGCTAACGGGACACCCGTTAAAGTGGTATTCATTCAAAATAGAAATAAGAAAAGTGAGTGGCTTGCCATCCTTAGTACCGATTGCACGCTCTCCGAACAAGAAATTGTGCGAATCTACGGAATGCGCTGGGATATCGAGGTTTTCTTTAAGACAACCAAATCCCTTTTAAAACTTGAAAAAGAGTTCCAAAGTCGTTCATATGATGCGCTTATTGCCCATACAACGATTGTATTTACACGTTTTATTGTACTCTCTTGGCAGAATCGTTGTAATACGGATGAACGAACAATTGGTGGTCTGTTTTATGAACTATGTGATGAAGTAAATGAACTTGATTGGGCTGTCGCATTGCAGCAGTTAATCGAGCTTCTTCAAGATGTAATAAAACAGACCAACAAGAAAATCAAAAAATTAATTCAAAGTCAACTAGAACAGTGGATATCCAACCTTCCTAGCTATATCAAGGCTTATTTGCCAATTTCAGTCTGCGAAAGTTGAGTTATTATTAAAAAAGCATTCTTCTACCAAAACTTACAATTGAAAGGTATTATTATTCTTGTATCTGTTCAAGAAGGCACTTTATTAATATAACACTATTTTGGTTATTTTGAATTATTGGAGGTCTTTTTTATGAAGATAGAACACGAAAGTTCTGTTAAAAAACTCCATTTTACTTTTACAACCTTTATTTTTTTCATAGCCATCATCTTTTTCGCTACGACCGTAAGAACTCCGATAACGGGAGTTGGGTCTATCATCTCCTATATTCGAGAGGATTTAGGCATTTCCAATACTTTAGCAGGATTTTTAACGACGATTCCGCTTCTTGCTTTTGCTATTGTTTCTCCCTTCGCACCAAAGATTTCACGTAAATTTAGCATGGAATATACCTTGTTCTGCTCATTGATTCTTTTAACAATCGGAATTATTTTGAGATCAGCCGGAAATATCCCCTTACTTATTATCGGTACGATATTAATAGGTGTTGCTATTTCTTTTGCAAATGTATTGTTCCCGAGTTTTTTTAAAGCAAAATATCCATATCATGTTGGATTGTTAATGGGAATATATACTGTATCAATGAACATCTCCGCCGCAGCATCTCTCGCTTTTAGCCAACCTATTGCGGAACATGCTGGGTGGCAAGGTGCTCTTGGATGTACTGTTATTTTCGGTTTGCTTACAATGATTGCTTGGATTCCTATTCTGCGCAGTGAGCACGTAGAACAAGGCAAAACAGAAAAAGAGGCCAAATTGGGGTACAGAATTTGGAAATCCCCTCTCGCATGGGCAATTGCAATTGCGATGGGAATGCAGTCTTTATTGTTTTACTGCTCCACTGCTTGGATGCCAGAAATCTTAGTATCACAAGGTTTCAGTTTAGATAAAGCTGGTTTAATGGCATCTGTTTTTCAGCTCTCACAAATGCCCATGACATTTTTTGTTCCAATACTAGCTGAAAAATTATCATCTCAGCAGCCAATTGTCTATTTCTTTACTCTATGCTATCTCATCGGTTTTAGTGGTCTATTATTCCAATGGACAGATGCCATACTCATCTGGATGATGCTTTTAGGACTTGCGGCTGGTGCTTCCTTTGGACTTGTTTTAATGCTTTTTACGTTGCGTACCAGAAACGCTTATGAAGCATCTGAAATTTCTGGATTTGCTCAGTCTTTTGGTTATTTAATTGCTGCAGTTGGCCCCGTTTTGTTCGGATTCATTCAAGAAATAACAGGTAGCTGGACAGTGCCGAATATTCTGTTTATTGCAACTTCTATTATTTTATTTGTATTTTCCTTCATCAGTTCAAAAAAACGATATATTTAACAAACACAAACATACGTACCCTTTTTTATGATACTATATAGGTTGAGAATTGCAGTAAGGGGTTAAGACTGTTGGCAAAGAGAATTAAAAAGAAAAATCGATTTACTCGTGCATTGTTTAGGCTTCTGCTTATAATCGTAGGTTGCATCGGATGGTACTTTACAAGAACTTGGAAAGGTACACTGATTTCATTAGGAATTTTTTTATTCACTGTTTTCCTTATAAAACTATGGTGGAAAACAAGAGGTTTTTTTCGCCTTCGAAAAGCCGGTATTAAGCAAATAGATGAAATGACAGGCGAAGAATTTGAAGAGTTTTTAGGCATGCTTTTTAAAAAACGTGGCTTTAAAGTAACGTATACAAAGACCTCTGGTGATTATGGTGCCGACCTCATTTTACAGGACCGAGAAAATACGATTGCCGTTCAGGCGAAAAGATATGCCGGAAGTGTAGGTGTAAAAGCAGTCCAAGAAGTAATCGGTGCTTTAAAAATGTACGATGCAACAGAAGCTTGGGTTATTACAAACAGCTATTTTACAAAACAAGCACAAAAATTAGCAGAATCAAACGATGTATATTTAATCGATCGCGATGAATTGATTGAAATCATTTTAGATTCAAAATAAAGGGAGTGCATCATCTTCTTGATGATGGAACTCCTTTTCTTATAACGGAAATATAAAAGGAATAACGAACATCATCACAATAAGCATAATCAATTGTAACGGTATTCCGATTTTTAAAAAATCCGTAAATGTATATCCTCCCGCAGTTAATACTAATGAATTCGTTGGTGAGGCGATTGGTGTCGCAAAAGCCATCCCACTTGCAGCGGCAACTGCAATCATAAATGTATATGGATTCGCATCCATCGTCAAAGCGGCGTTCATTGCAATTGGAGCAAACAAAACAGCAGTAGCAGTATTACTAATAAATTGTCCGAATACAATGGTCAGTAGATAAACCCCTACTAATACACCATAAGAGCCAAAACCACCTAATACATGTATAATGCCATCTGCTAACAGCGTCATTCCACCGGTTTTTTCTAACGCTGTCGCCATCGGTAACATTGCCGCTACTAATACGATACTCTCAAAATTCATTTGATCATAAGCATCATCTACATTCCGTAAACAACCAGTAATAATCATTAACACCGCACCAATTAATACACAAATTACCGCATCGAACACTTCAAATACCATTAATGCAACCATAAATAGGAGGATGGCTGCCGCAATTTTGGCTTTTCCTGTCGCAGCAATGTGTCCAGCCATTTCTTTCGGTTGTCCAACTACTACTACATCTTGCGTTTCCTTGGATAAAAATTCAATCGCATCCCACGTTCCTTGAACTAAAATTGCATCACCAAAACGAAGCCTTTGAGAAGCAATGTTCTCTGTGAAATATTCTCCTTTTCGATTAATTCCAATTATATTTACATCGTATTTTTCCCTAAATCCAATTTCATCAACTTTTTTTCCAATCAGTCTTGAATGAGGAGTTAATAATACTTCCGCTACACCAATATCTTTTGAAACTAATTCATTCGATTCCTCTCGATCAAATTCACGAACTACCAAACCACAATCTTTTACAAAGTGATATACATCTTCTTGCTCCCCTTGAACATATAATACATCTCGAGCATGGATAATAGATCTAGGCCCTGCTACCATTTGATGAGGATAAGAAAATACTTTTGATCCTTCTGTATGTTTCAGTATTTTCATCACATATACATTGAATGTCGAGGGTAATTTCAATTCAGCAAGGCTCTTCCCTACAATTTTTGAATTCATTGGAACGAAAACTTTAAATAATTTATCGTTTAGATGATACTCTTCTACAATCTTCTCTGGAGACAACTGATAAGCGTTATTTGAACTAATTCCTTTGTTTTTATTTGGTAGCAGCTTATTTCGCACGAATACTAAATAAAGGATCACCACTACCGCTGCAATCATCCCAATTGGTGTAATGGCGAAAAAACCCAACTTGTCAAATCCATAATCCACAAGAGTCTGGCTAACAATCAAGTTTGGAGGTGATGCAATGAGCGTCATTAGGCCGGACATGCTGGCCATATAAGATAGTGGCAATAAATACTTAGATGGACTTACTTGAATACTTAATGCAATACTTACTACAATCGGCATCATTAATGCCACCGTACCTGTATTACTCATAAAAGCACCGACAACCGCAACAATGAGAAGAAGTAATACAAACAATTTTAATTCACTATTTCCAGACCACTTCAATAACAATCTTCCTGCCATACCACTTAATCCAGTTCGCATTAATCCTGTTCCGATTATAAATAACCCCGCAATCATGATGACAACTGAATTAGAAAACCCTTCCAACGCCTCTTGTGGTGTAAGGATTCCCAAAGTGACAAACGCAAGTAGCGCCATGATAGCAATTAAATCTCCCCGAAAACGATTTAATATAAACAGGAATATTGTTACTACTAAAAGGGTAAAGGTAATTATCAATTGCATAAGAATACTCCTTAATCACATACCGTACATTTTTATATTGAATCAACCACACAATAGTTCATTGTACTGCAATAAATATCTTTTTTCACTGGAATACAATAATTTTATTCATTATCAATTATTTTGTCATGTATAGAATCAATACAACCATTTTTAGCTTTATTTTTTCTCTTTCACTTTTTTACTATGTTTTATTACATTCAAGTAATTGAAGGAATTCAATTCAGATTAGAATATTTACCTCTTTATAAATTATTTCTAAAAATAATTATTCTAATTTAGTAGAAATTTTTATTTAGATTTGTTATAGTTAATACATAAGCGAAGAACAATTTAGGAGGTACAATGATATGACTAATATTAACGATAAACGCCAACTCTTTACAAAAGCAAATGGTGCACCCGTTGTGAACAACCACGATTCTATGACAGCAGGCAAACGTGGACCTGTCTTATTACAAGATGTTTGGTTAATTGAAAAACTTGCGAACTTCAACCGTGAAGTAATTCCAGAACGCCGTATGCACGCAAAAGGTTCAGGGGCACATGGTACATTTACAGTAACGCATGACATTACAAAATACACGAAAGCAAAAATGTTCTCACAAGTTGGGAAAAAAACCCCATTATTCATTCGCTTCTCTACAGTTGCTGGTGAACGTGGTGCAGCTGATGCAGAGCGCGATATCCGCGGTTTCGCAATCAAATTCTATACTGAAGAAGGAAACTGGGACTTAGTTGGTAATAACACACCTGTATTCTTTTTCCGCGATCCATTGCACTTCATCGATTTAAACCACGTAGTAAAACGCGATCCTCGTACAAATATGCACAATGCTAATAGCAATTGGGATTTCTGGACACTGCTTCCTGAATCATTACACCAAGTGACAATTACAATGTCCGACCGCGGAATCCCTGCAAGCTACCGCAACATGCATGGATTCGGTTCTCATACTTACAGCTTTATTAATGAAGATAACGAACGAGTTTGGGTTAAATTCCATTTCATAACACAACAAGGGATTAAAAACTTAACAGATCAAGAAGCAGCTGAATTAATCGGTAAAGACCGTGAATCTCATCAACGCGACCTTTACAATGCAATTGAAAATGGTGACTATCCAAAATGGAAAATGTACATCCAAGTAATGACTGAAGAACAAGCAAAAGAAATGCCTTACAATCCATTCGACTTAACAAAAGTATGGTACAAAAAAGATTTCCCTCTCATTCCAGTTGGTGAAATCGAATTAAATCGAAATCCAGATAACTACTTTGCAGATGTAGAACAAGCTGCATTCTCACCATCAAACATCGTACCTGGTATCGGTTATTCACCAGACCGCATGTTACAAGCTCGTATTTTTGCATACGCGGATGCACAACGTTACCGTTTAGGAGTAAACCATTATTTACTTCCTATTAACGCTCCAAAATGTCCATTCCGCACATTCCACCGCGATGGTGCAATGCGCTTTGATGGCAACTTAGGAAGCACGCTGAGCTACGAACCAAACAGCTACGGCGAATGGCAACATCATCCTGAATTGAAAGAGCCACCTTTAGCTCTTGAGGGAGATGCAGATATTTATGATTTCCGCGAAGATGACAATAACTATTTCGAACAACCTGGAAAACTGTTCCGCATCATGACTGCAGAAGAACAACAACGACTCTTTGAAAATACGGCTCGCGCTATGGAAGGAGTAGAAGAACATATTAAACGCCGCCATATTTTACACTGCTACTTAGCAGACCCTGCCTATGGTGAAGGCGTTGCAAAAGCACTTGGTTTATCATTAGATGGAATGGATTTAACAAATCCATATAAAGATTCTGTCAAAAAATAATTAATTATACTGTTCAAATAACCTATTTCAAATCGCTTACAAATGAATCTATCAATCTACTAATCATTGATAAAAAATCCTACCTTACCATCATCGGCAAGGTAGGATTTATTTTTGTCATCACTATCCTGAAATCCTGAAATTGATTTAACACTTTGGGGTAGTTAAGACCTTTTATTAAGCTTTCTTTTTATCCAAAAAGAATGTTGGATAGATATATCACGATTGTTACCGTAAAGCAACTTACAATCGTAGAGAATAAAACCGTTTGTGCGGCAGTATTGGATTCCACATCATATTCTAAAGCTAGACTTGAGCTGTTGCGGGATGTAGGAAATGCGCTTGCAATAAATAGAGATTTTGCAACGACCCCATCGATTCCAAGTAGATAAATGATTAGTAGTGCAATTGCTGGGCCTAGTATTAGTCGCGTAAAGCAGCTTGTAATAATCGTTTTGTTAATAATTGTGCGTATTTCAATCTGGGATAATTGAGCCCCTAACGTAATTAAAGCAACTGCAATAAATCCTTCCGCAACATGATCCAATGGAATGCGAAAAGTTTGGGGAATTTCAAAATCTGCGATATTTAAAATAATCCCAATGATTAATGCATGAACAATCGGCATTTTCAAAAAGCCCTTTAAAATTTCCAACCCTGATTTTGTCGCAGAAATTAAATTGTACAAGCCGTAAGTATACGTGGTCATATTTTGGAAAATAACGAGAATTACTTGAATGGCAACCCCAATCGGTTGAGTAGCAAAAACCATTTGTGCAACAGGTATACCATAGTTCCCAGAGTTGATGAGCACAACACTATTTTTGAAGACAGCCGATTCTAAACGATTAAGACCTAATAGTTTGGCTATGTAATGGCTAATCAGCATTTGACTTCCAATAAACAAAACAATAAATATTGCTACTTGTGCAAGTACCGACATGTCAATTGTCGTTTCATATATATTGACAAAGACTGCTGCTGGCATAAAACAGTATGTAACGAGCTGAGACAATGCTTTTAAGTTAAATTGAAATTTCTTCTGTAACAATGCACCTACTACAAGCAATACAAGAATCGGTGCAACAATTTGGAAAAAAATCATTGATAAGTAGTACATTTTGCGACCTCGCTTAGTTTAGATAGGTAGCTTCATTCAATATTACATTATACTAAATGTATCATATTCTTCGAGTTGCTAGTCTTACTAAGAGATCGATTCTTCACCAATTGGTTTTCAGTGATGCCCGCAATCTGATGGATATTTCAATATGAATAGCAAACAAAACTAGCTAAAAGGTAAATCTTTTTTGCATTTTTTTTATTTCTAATCTTTGGTATATTCATCTTAAGTGATTTAGGAGGAGAAGCAGCATGCTCAAATTTGACGAACTGCTCTTTCAGAAAACGAAAGGTCAGATAGGCAAGCCTTTTGAAGAAATAATTGAACAATTCAGTAGTTATAAAGTAGACGAAAAAATATTTGGCAACGTAATTCCTCTTGAACAAATTCTTTTCAATAAAACAGAAGCAACAAACGTTATTTATAGTACCGTTAAAAACAGCTGGGGAAAAATGGACTTATTTACACAAGAAATGTTTCGTTTATCGAATATAGAACTGCAAAACGTTGAAAAGAAACTCGACGCATTTTTCTCATCTCCAACTAGCAAAAAATTAATATTCGAGCATGCACTCATGAAAAATGTTTTTAACTTTTCACATTTTATTGAATTAGTTTTTGGGAAAAAGTCGAATTATTCAAAATCAATTACTAAATTGAATGAAATTCATTTATATAAAATAGGGAGAAAATATTTCATATATATACTATATAATCAGAAACCTGACTTTTGGCGTTATTTGTATGCCAAAAAAATTTATTCAATTTTCTTACAAACACCATTACATACGATTCAAAATCCCTTTGATTTAATGAATCAATTTAAGCAATTAATTCAATCTTTTCAAACGAAAAATCAAGTGGTCACAACAATGAATAAATTCATTCAAAATATTGATTATAAAAATCCACGTTCCTATTTGTTAAAAGAGTTTCATTTATTAAATATCTCCCTTCATTTTATGGGCGGAAAGCGACACTATAAAAAAATTAATAAATTGATATCGGATGTAATTAGAACGTGGAAATCTGGAGAATGGGCACTGACCGAGAAAGAACAAACTTTACTATCGTATATTTTAGCAATTGATGGAGCAAAGCATTTTGATACGGAAAAAACCATTGCTCATGGAAAATATTTAATCATGAATGATCGTTTAATTAATCATTCCATCGAATTATTAATAGAATATGGAGAAATATTACCTAACTTAAAACCTGAGCCACAATCGTTAGTAAAACGATACGATAAAAATTACCTAGAACAAGTATTTTTTATTGTCATTGATGCTCTTGTAAAAAACGAACAATATTTCGATGTGCTGCAATTGATGAAAGAGTATGAAATCGCTTCATGTACAAGCATCTATGATTTTTTAAATGCAAAAGTCTTCGATAAAGATTTATTGCTTAAAATTGAAGCAACTGTGCAACGGGATATTGCTTACATCGTTGATCATTCGCCTCAGCACGTATTACAATCTATCGAAAAATGGCTAAAACAATATAAAGAGATTGAAAGTCCTTTCTATCCTATTGCTAAAATGACATCCCAACATGTTTGCAATTTGTTGAAAGCTCTTTTCGCCACAGAACAATTTGAACTGTTTGAACAATTAATCAACATCTATATAAAATACTTAATACTACAAGAAGATTTTGAGGATTTGCGTAATTTCGTTTCCGGTTTTGTACAAAAATAAACGTCCCAAAAGTAATAGCCATTACCTTTGGGACGATTTTTATTGCAACACGCCCATTTGATGGAATGTTTCAATCTCCTCATCCGAATAACCAAGCGATTTTAAAATTTCTACTGTATGTTCACCGACTTTTGCACCAACAAATTTATAGGTTGGTTCGACACCGTCAAATTTTATTGCAGTTCCAATCTGCTTTTGTGTTGTACCGTCTTCTTTTGGAACATCGACAATCATATTTCGAGCTTGAATTTGCGGGTGATTGCAAGCCTCTTCAAAGGTTAGAACTGGTTCAACACAACCGTGAAAATCTTCATTGAACACTTCCAACCACTCATCAAAAGTTTTCGTTAAGAAAGCATCTTTTACTGCCTCTTTAAATCTCTTTTGTGTATAAGTAGAGTCATTAAACGTGCTTTGAATTAATTCAGGAATATCTAATGCTTCACACAATAACTTGCGGAAGTGCGGCTCTAAACTACCTACTGAAAAATAACGACCATCCTTTGTTTCATAATAATCATAAAACGTTCCACCGTTTAATATTTCTTCTTCAGCCTTTGGTAACTCACCGCTTCCTAAAAAGGCTGTTCCATATAATGCATTCATTGTGAAGACAGCATCTGTCATGGATATATCAATGTATTTTCCTTCTCCCGTTTTTTCACGATGTAGTGCACATGCAAGCACACCTATCGCTGCATGTAATGTTCCCCCAGCTATATCTGCAATTTGTATCCCCATCGAAACAGGTTTTTTCCCTTTGTGTCGTGAATAATCAAGTATACCTGCAATCGATAAATAATTATTATCATGACCTGGACGATTGCGATATGGTCCTGTTTGGCCATAACCCGTGACAGAACAATAAATCAGCTTTGGATTTACTTGTTTTAATGACTCATAATCTAAGCCTAAACGTTCCATTACACCAGGCCGAAATCCTTCAATGACAATGTCATATTCTTGGATTAATTTTTTTACGATTTCCACTGCTTCTTGTGTTTTTAAATTTAGTTTGAGTGATTTTTTGGAGCGATTTAAATGCTGATGAATGTACGACTCTTTATTATCATCATATGGCGGCATAATGCGCATTAAATCCACTCTACGTGTGGACTCAACGTGAATGACGTCTGCCCCAAAATCTGCAAACATCATCGTCGTAAAAACCCCAGGAAGCATTGATGAAAAATCGAGAATTTTTAAATCTTTTAATATAGTCACTTTTCCCATCCCCTCTATGAACAAGCCAACTATTCATATAATTTTTGAAGAAACAAACTGCTATCATTACGAGCTTTATAACAGTTATATCTCAATAATTATAGTAATATTTTAAAATAATCTGAAAATTTTGTGAACCTCTTATTCAATATATGATAATTCATTCATAGATATTATTAAATCTATGAAAACGGAATGGAAATAGTAAAATCCATTAATAGTAATTATTAGATTCCTCTTGAATGATAGGGAATTTGATTCTACAAAAAAATGTATTTTTATAAAATATTTTCCTAGTATGCTAGTTTGTTCGTCAACATAACCATCTATATTAAGCGAACTCCTATTTATACATAAAAGACCCCGTCATCTCTATGAATGATAGGGTCTTTTTCTCTTATGATATACTATTCACCTTGTTGTGCTAATCGCTCTTTACAGAAATCTAATAGGTACTGCTCTTCGTCTTCCTCTAATGCTAATTCAATATATTTTTCATCTTGCTTATCCATAATAAAATAATTGATAATAAATGGCCCTTCCCCATTATCGCCTACAAGAAGGCGGATTTGTGTTCCTGCACTAGAATATAGTTCGTCTTCTTCATCCACTTCTATGTCCAACAAAAATTCGTAGCGTCTTCCCTCAATTATACCAGTCGGATCAATTAATTCTTCCATTGTAAAATCAATGATATTCATATACATTTTCTCCTTTAAATTATTCCTAAAAATTCTAATTACAATCATAATCAAAAATGGATAATGGTCAAATATCTTCTCATATTCATAAAACAATTTAATCGAGTAGGAGGGAGCGATTAACTCCCGTCCTCTCACACCACCGTACGTACGGTTCCGTATACGGCGGTTCAATTAAGATAATTGACGCAAGTTTTCATAACTTCCGTGAATAGCTTGTCTTCTTATGCCAGTGGTCACTCCACCCTCCAAGAGGTCTCCCACGGGATTCACCGCTTCCTTCCTCAAGTGAGGTACTACGTTTTCTGTGTTCATCATGACTCACTGAATGCCAAGGGCTATTCTCTCTTAATTGTTCGGTCCTTCTCAGTTGTTCTAGACCAACTAATACTATGACCTCTGCTGACTTCTGACGGTTCAGCTACTTATCACTAAGTAGGTTATGAAGCGTACTTCACCTATCCGCCAGACCTCCCCGGGTAAGTACATGCACTTTCACACCATCTATCCGCCTCATTTACTCGATATGACCTTCGACAGAAAGAGCTTTGTTTTGTTTGGCAAACTCACTCAATCATACCTAGCCTTATATGAGGTTCGTGTTCCTCGGACCGGTGTTTTGCCTCCAGCTTCCTTCAGATTCCGCGTCACCACGGACACCCTTGCTCTTGGCTAACCTCTACTTCTGTCTTCGGGGTTCGGGACTTACACCCTATAGTTCATGTACATGCCGGGCGCACCAACAAAAAACCGCCTCAATTTGAGACGGTTATATTTTGAGCATAACAGCTTATTTCGTCTTTAACTCTACAACGACAATCTCAGGCAAATTAAAAATTCGATAAGGTACTCCACTATTGCCTAATCCTCTATTCACATTCATCGTCGTCCCATTCTCTTCATAAAATCCCGCAGTGTATACAGGGAAAAACCCTTGTCCAGGCGCTACTAAGCCTCCAACAAAAGGAATTCTAATTTGACCTCCATGGGCATGTCCTGTAAATATCAAGTCTAATTCATTTTTTACATAAATATCAAACTTTTCCGGACGATGGGCAAGTAGCATTGTAAACATATCTTTTGGAACAGTTGATAATGCAGTATTTAACATAGTTTGCGTATCAGTCCCATTGAGAGGATCTTCAATGCCCGCTATAGCAATTCTTTCTCCTCCCCGTTCAACCCATGTCGCAGCGTTCGGTAAAATATGTACTCCTATTTCCTCAAGGGCATTATAAATTTCCGTTACTTGATTAATTGCTACTTCATGATTACCAATTACATAGTACACATCCGCGATTTTTACAAATTCACGGACAGCTAATAAACTCTGTTGTAAATTATAACGATTGCTGTCAATAAGATCTCCCGTAATAAAAATGACATCTGGATTTGTTTCCCGTACTTTTTCAACTAATTTTTCTTGATTTTCACCAAATAAAGCATCATGCAAGTCAGATACTTGAGTAATTCGAAAACCGTTAAATGAATCAGGAATTTCATCAGATTCATATATTTGTTCCGTTATGACAATCCAATGATTATTTACGTACAAAAATAAATATAAACCGACAATTAACAATATCAGTGTTAGTAACTTTTTCAAAACCATTCGCTCAATTCTATTCTTAGTTTTCCAAATGTCCATTCATTATATTATTTCTTTACAATTAGACAATCAAGTACGAACTTACTCTGATTGTTTAGTTGGTAAAGGTTCTTTCTCTCCAAATAATACTGGCTTTAATTCGTCTTCACCTGAACCCTCAGCTAGTGGCACACCAGAGCGATAGGCTGCTCGTATCACAAGATGAGTGGATACCGGTGAAGTGATAAATACAAATAGAATTCCTAACAACAATCGAACACTTATATATCCATCTTGAACCCAAATGTAAAAGAATGAACCCACTAAACACGATAGAACAGCTAGTGTAGCGCTTTTTGCTACAGCGTGAGCACGAGTATATACATCAGGAAAACGAAGCATTCCAAATGCGCTAATCACACTAATGATTGAGCCAATGAAAATAATGATGACACTGAACCACTCAATGATCTGACTTACGCTCAATAATGACACCTCTCTCTATATATTTAGAAAAAGCAATTGTCCCAATAAACGCTAAAATCCCTAATATTAAAATCGCTTCTAAAAAGGCAGTCGTTTTTAATAAGATTGAAAGTATAGCCATTGATGAAATCAAATTAACACCAATTGTATCAAGAGCAATTGCTCGGTCGGGCATTGTTGGGCCTTTAATAATTCGAATTAAATGTAGTGCAATAGCAACCATGAACAAGACTAGAGAAATTAGCAATATCGTATCGATCATTAACGAGACACCTCCAATATCACGGTCTCAAATCTTCCTAATGAGCGAATTAAGTCTTCCTTCTGTCCAATATCCATCGCATGAATATACAATTCATCCCCAGATTCTGATATCTCCATCACTACAGAACCAGGAGTTAATGTTAACAACAACGAAAGAGCCGTTACTTCCCAATCATTTTTCAATATTGTCTTGTACTTAAAAATACCCGGTGTAATTTTTAAATTGGGAGTTAAAATTTGCTTCATTACAACAAAACCTGAAACAATAAGTTCTCTAAAGAATATCACCACAAGTTTCATAATTTTCATAGCTCGAACTAAATAAAATTGTGTGCCAAAAAATCGATGCATTACATAAAGAATTCCTATCCCAACGATAAAACCGGTATTAAAAGTCGAAAGTGTCGGTGTAGGCTCGTCTTTGAACAATAGCCAAAGAAGCGCTATAAACAAATTTAAAATAAATTGGGCAAAAAACACCTTCCCACCCCCTAACTTTCACTTAAAATAGCATCAATATAGATAGATGGATTAACAAGGATATTTGTCGCATTTTGTACATAAACTAATAGCTGTTCTGCACCTAGACCAATTGCAATCATGCAAAGGGCTAATGCAACAAAGGAAGCCATTGAAGAGATCGGTAGCGGTTTTTTATCTTCATTTGTTATAATCGTTTCTCCAAAGAACGAACTTAGGAAGATTTTTAACAATGAAAATAACACGACAAGACTTGATGCAAATCCAAGAAATAATAATACATAGGATCCAGCTTCAATCGCCCCTTTACCAATCAACACTTTTCCTACAAACCCGCTAAGCGGTGGAATTCCTACTAAAGCTAACATCGTTAAAAAATAAATCCAGCCAAATAATGGATAATTTCGAATGAGTCCACTCATATGATCTATTAACTTTTCACCCGTTAAGTAAACCATCATCCCTACTAGTAAAAACAATAACGCTTTTGCTACCATGTCATGTATTAAGTAATACACAGAACCTGCAATTGCTGATTCCGTGCCAACTGCTAAACCAATTAAAATGAAACCTACAGCAATTACAATATTGTAGGCTGCAATTGTTAATACATTTCGTGAAGCAAGCGCACCCATACATCCTAAAATAATCGTTGCTCCTGCAAAAATTCCGATAATTGTATGAGTCACTTCTGGTTGATGCGGAAACATTAATGTAAAAGTTCGAATCAATGCATACACGCCAACTTTTGTTAGCAGCGCTGCAAATAATGCTTGTACAGCAGTAGGCGGCACAACATAAGAACCTGGCAACCAGAAAAATAGCACTAATCCAGCCTTTAAACTGAATACAATAAACAATACAAGCGCCACAGTTGTTAGCATTGGATCTTGTCCGGCTTCAGCAACTCGCTCGGCTATATGCGCCATATTCAGCGTTTTCACTGTACTGTATAAATAAGCGAGAGCAATTAGGAAAATAGAAGATCCAATAACGTTTATTAATACATATTTTAATGACTCTCGAAGTTGTACCTTTTCCCCTCCCAATGCCACCAGCACGTACGACGCCATTAACATGACTTCAAAACAAACGAATAGATTAAAGATATCCCCTGTTAAGAAGGATCCATTTACTCCGCCAACTAACAATAAAACAAACGAATAGATGAACATATTTTCATGCCGTTCGCCTATCGTTGAAAAAGCGTAAAGTAAACAGAACACCGTGACAATGCTTGAGGTTAATACCATTAACACTGAAAAAGTATCGGCGACAAACAAAATTCCAAAAGGTGGTTTCCAGCCACTAAAGTCCAATTTTATAATTCCTTCTCTTTGTACAAGCTCTAACAAAAAGAATGATATGATACTAACTGCAATCATCGTGGTAATCGTAATCATTCTTTGTACTACTATATAATTTCTCAAAAATACCAAAATAACTGCAGTAAATATTGGAATAATCAGTGGCAATACTATGATGTTATTCATCTGACATTCCTCTCAATTCGTTAAAATCATCTGAGCCATTCGTTTTATATGTTCGATAAGCTAAAACAAGTAAAAATGCAGTCGTAGCAAAGCTAATAACAATGGCAGTTAAAATCAACGCTTGAGGCAATGCATCAGTAAATGGACCATCTCCATGTCCAAGCAGTGGCACGTTGCCTGTTTTTAATCCCCCTGACGTCATAATGAGCAAATTAACTGCATGGGATAGCACCGCAGTGCCGATAATGATACGAATCATATTTCGAGAGAGGATTAAATAGGTTGCCACAGAAACGAGAATTCCAATAAGTATAATCATTACTTGCTCCATTCACTACTCATCCTCACTTATACTTAAAATCATCGTAACTAGCGTACCAATTACGGTTAATGCAACCCCCGCCTCAAACAACGTTACGGTTGTTAAGTGTTTATCACCTATAAACGGAAATTGAAAATGCCCGTCTGTTTGAGATAAAAAAGGCACGTCTAAATAAATTGCTCCAAGACCTGTTCCCGTTGCAATCAACACACCAAGAGCAGCTACTTTCTTAAAATCAAAGGGCATTTTTTTTTGGATAGTGTCGATATCGTACGTTACATAGAGCAAAATAATCCCGGAAGCGAGAACAAGCCCCCCTATAAACCCTCCTCCCGGTGCATTATGACCCGAGAAAAAAAGATATACACCAAGAGTGAGGATGATGAAAATTACTACTTTTACAACCGTCCGCAATATCACATCATTAATTCTCATTCGTTCCCCCTCCTTTTGCTTTTAGCTTGATGAGGGTGTATACGCCTAAACCTGCGATAAATAATACAACCACTTCGAGCATCGTATCGAATGCACGGAAGTCTCCTAAAATTGTGTTTACAATATTTTTCCCACCAGCTAACTCATACGAATCGTTAAAGAAATAAGAAATGGTGATAAATTTTTCATAATTGAGAGCAGCAAAACCTACTAAAGTTACCGTTGCCCCTACAGCTAACGATATGAAAATATTTCTCATTTTTATCCATTTCGGTTGAATCTCTTTTCTTATTTCTGGCAAATGTCTAAAACAAATTAAATAGAGTACCGTTGAAACGGATTCAACGACAAGCTGTGTTAAGGCTAAATCAGGAGCTCGGAAAACAATAAAGAAAAAGGCAACTGAATATCCTAATACACTACTAAGAAATACGGTTGTTATACGAGATTTCGCAAACAATATACCAACGGACGAGGCAATCATAATCAACACTAAAATGATTTCAAATACTTCTAATGACTCCCTATCGACAGGGCTCCAAGAAAATATATCAGTTTGGAGGAAATATCCACCGACAATCATTAAAAACGCTAGAAAAATGTAGACAAAATAATCTGTCAAATTACCTGTCATGTATCGACCGGTAACGCGATTCGAAAAAGATTCACTAAATGAAATGCCATTATTAAATAGTGAATTTAATGATAAATTTTGAGGAAGTGCTCGATAAATTGGCTTCCAACGTTTCAATAATCTGTAAAGTAAAATTCCGACAACGATTACAAAAATCGTCATCCATAGTTCAGGACTAAATATTCCATGCCAAGCATGTATATGCGGCGTTAATTCTTGCGTTGTTGGAAAAGTAGGATAAATACTTGCCATCGCAGGTCTTAAAATATAATGGCCTAGTAGATTTGGGAAAAAGAAAATTCCAACCACAAAAACGATGAGCGTATAAGGAGATATTAACATTCCAATCGGTGCTTCATGAGGATGTTTTGCTAATAGATGCAGCTGAACTTTACCAAAGAATGTTTTACCCACAATAATTAGACAGTAAACAAAAGTAAAGACGCTCGCAATCCATGCAACAATTGGAATTAGAAAACCTATACTATCTAAAGAAAAAATATTTAAATCTTGTATATGAAGGGTTGCAGCAAAGAACATTTCCTTGCTTAAAAATCCGTTAAATGGAGGAAGCCCTGCCATTGAAAAACTACCGATAAGTGCGATTGTGAAGGTTAACGGCATAAACGACATAAGTCCACCGAGCCTACGAATGTCGCGCGTCCCTAATTCGTGGTCGATAATTCCGACCATCATAAACAGTGCACCTTTAAAAGTGGAATGGTTTATTAAATGGAAGATGGCTGCAAATGCCGCTTGTGTATAAATAATCGTTTCCGAAGAATTACCTAAGTAGACTGCCACAGAACCCATACCTAATAAACTCATGATAAGCCCGAGCTGACTTACTGTCGAAAAGGCGAGCAACGCTTTTAAGTCCACCTGTTTTACAGCATTGAAGGAACCCCAAAACAACGTAAACAACCCAACGCCTGTTACTAACCAGAACCATAACGCCTCACCACCAAAAACAGGTGTGAGTCTTGCCACTAAATAAATTCCTGCTTTTACCATTGTCGCAGAATGCAAATAAGCACTCACAGGTGTTGGAGCTTCCATCGCATCCGGCAACCAAATATAAAATGGAAATTGTGCAGACTTTGTAAATGCACCTAATAAAATCAATACAAGTGCTGGTACAAACAATGCGTGTTCTTGTATCGCTTCCACATTTCCAATAATCTCACGGATGCTTAATGTTTTTGACATCTCATAGAGCATCAAAAAACCTGCTAGCATAGAAATACCGCCGGCAACCGTAATGATCATTGATTTTCTTGCCCCAGCTCGTGAAGCTTTTCGGTGATGCCAATATGCAATTAGTAAAAACGATGAAACACTTGTTAGCTCCCAAAATCCATATAAAACCATTAAATTATCAGAAAGAACAACCCCTAACATTGCCCCCATAAACAGTAACAGGTAACAATAAAAATGGTATAGCTGTTCGCTTCTGGATAAATAAAAAATCGAGTACAAAATAACTAAACTTCCTACTGCGGTAATGAGTAAACTAAAAATTAAGCTGAGTCCATCTAAATAAGTAGTGAAATGAATACCTAACGAGGGGATCCACTCATGAGTGAAAGCAACAACTTCACCGTCAGATATACGAGGGATGTATGTAGTTAAAAAAAGGAATAATATAAAAGAGACACTCAATACGAGCCATCCTATATATTTTTTGCTAATAAACCTGTATAATACAGGAGTCAATGCAGCAAAAATAAACGGAGTAAGGATGATGGCAACATCAACTGTCACAAGTTCTCTCCTCCCATTACTATATTTACTTGACGAAAACAAATCTACGTAGCATAATAATGTGTCAATAACAATATATACTATTGAATTAAAATGCTAATAACTTAGAAAAATTTAATCCTAGCTACAATTTTAAGTATATAATAAAGCAATTTGTATTTCATTGATTTTGACTGAAAAATAAAGAAGTCTGTTATGATATTAATTTAAGAGGTGCTAATATAAAATGATGAATGGTGTCAAAAAGCAAGCGGATGAAAGTATTTTAGTTTGCGTTTATTATGGATTAAACGGTGAGCGACTCATTCGTAGAGGTCATAAGCTTGCTAGTTTGCTTAATTGTCCATTATATATATTAACGGTTGATTCAAAACCTCTAGACAATTTTGATGCTGAAAAATCCGGTTATATTGAACGTTGGACCGAGTTAGCAAATGAACTAGGGGTTGAAGAATTTATCATTCGGGACAACGAAAAAAGACCGATTCAAAAAGTAATAGCTGAAGTAGCTAGAGAATATAATATTTCCCAAATTATTGTTGGTCAAAGCGCTCAAAGTCGATGGGAAGAGATCACAAAAGGTTCCTTTCTCAATGTATTATTAAAAGAAATTCCTTTTGCAGACTTCCATATCGTTGCAGTAAGCCGACCTACTGAAGATGAGGGCATCGACATGTATGAAAAAGGTGTCCGCGCTTTCATCGTGTCGGAGGGTGAACAATATAAAATTGTATTTACTTGCCCAAAATCCCGCTTTATAGAAGGAATCTTCTTTAAAGAAATTGGCACAGACTTTGATAATGGGATTTTCCGTTTTTCTTACAACAATAAAATGCATGAGTTGAAAATTGAAGAAGACTTCGTATTAAATCCTGAAAAAATTCCAGATGAATATAAACATTACTTAGTGTAAATTTCTCCATTAAAACAGAAGCGTAATAGCGCTTCTGTTATTTTTTTGCATAATCTTGCTTATTCAGCTCATTCTAAATTGAGAAATGAAAGGAGTGGATTCACAATGGAAAATTTTTGGGAAGTTAATTTTTGGCAAATTGTTATCCGAAGTATTGTTGCCTTTAATGTCATCTTAGTGTTAGCAAGAATTATTGGAAAAAAACAATTAAGTCAACTAACTTTCTTCCATTACATCACTGGTATTACTATCGGATCAATTGCTGGTGAAATTACAACGCAAATTGACACTCCTTTTTTTGACGGTATCGTTGCCCTATTATGCTGGACTGCTCTTACTCTCATTATGAGTTTTATTGCAATGAAATCAACTAAAATTCGTGTTCTTGTTGATGATCGTCCTACAATTTTAATTCAAAATGGCGTCATCAATCAAAATGGTTTAAAAAGAGCAAGACTTCACACCGATGAATTAGCAATGTTATTACGTGAAGAAGGCGTTTTTTCATTTGATGAGGTCCATTATGCAGTGTTTGAAACCAATGGTGAATTGAGTGTATTAAAAAAACCTGCTAGAAGTCCCGCTACGAAACAAGACGTCAAAGCGGATTGTTCAATTCCCCCTTACTTCCCAACCGAAGTCATTTCCGATGGGAAGATTGTGAAGAAAAATCTCTCCGAATTAAACTTAACTGAAGAATGGCTGCTAAATAAGCTAAAAAAGAAGAACATCAAAAATATAAAAGATGTTTTTTTCGCACAAGTTTTAGAAAACGGTTCTTTATATGTTTCACTTTATAATGATAAGAAAGGTTTGTCCAAAAAAGCCAATTAAGGACAAACCTTTTATTCATATTGTCTAGATTGGAGATATGTATAATTATGGCACTTTCATCAAATCAAGGGGGGTAATGATACCTATTAACTTCTGATGAGGTTTACCATGTTCCGTAATGAGCAAAGCGTCATATCGCTTACCCCTTTCAACACCTTCTTTAAAAAGCTCCTTGGCATGATATACAGTTAAATACCGACTAATAAACTTATAGTTTACTCGCTTTTTTTCGTAATGCAATATATCTTTCATAGTTGGCATTTCGTAAACTAAGATTTTATGATTTGCTACATCCGCTAACCAGTTGGTAATACCTACTGTAGTAACGAGACCTTGGAATTCCTTCCCTTCATATATCGGGAATTGAGTATATTTTCGTTGTTGAACGATGTCTAATGCTTCTTTTAATGAATCTGTCGTCTGAAAAGTAACTACTTTTTTTCGAAAAACTTGTCCTACTATACTTGGTCGATCTAATAGTTGATCTATGTACTCGATGCGTTCAACAACTTGTATATGAGGCTCAGCAATGACAAACTCCTCAGATACTCGATGATGCACAATTACATTTCGCAAATCTGCAAAAGTACGTAAATCATCTTCATATTTTTTTACTAACGGACTTTTCTTTTTTGCCAATTCAATTAGGCGATAAAAGGGCAAGTGCTCTCTTGCCTTTACGATTTTTCTCAAAGTGAATGTAATTCGATTAAACGCTAACAGGAAACGATCGGAATTTTTCAATTTTGATACACCACTTCCCTAGTAGATTACTAGTTTCTATTATATTCTAAAATTTTAATCAATTAGAAATCTGTTATTATACTAGCACCCTTATTTTCCGAAAATATCAAAATTTGCTATACTTTTAATTATGATAAAGCAAGCTTTCAACAATCATTAAAGAATGCTTCATAAATGAAATTTGTATCGATTATGAAGGAATTCTAGACGACAAAAAAATTGTTAAGTAGGTTAAGACATCATGAAAATGAATTTTATTTACCCTTTACTTATCATTATTGGAGCTAGTAGTTACGGAATACTTTCAACCATTATTAAAGTAGCAATGGGTTATGGATTTACACCCGATGAAGCTGTCACAAGCCAATATCTGATTGGATTTTGTTTAGCGTTGTTATTATTTGTCTTTACTAAAAGAAAAGTTCCTAAGCTTAAAAAAGAGGAATTCATTACCTTAATATTTGCTGGAATTTTTACAGGTACAACCGGCATTGTTTACGGTAAGTCTTTAAATTACTTACCGGCATCTCTCGCCGTTGTATTGCTCTTCCAATTCACATGGATTGGCATCCTGATAGACTGTATCTTGCGAAAAAGATGGCCGAACCGCCCGGAAATCATTTCCCTAGTCATTCTTTTTATCGGAACGCTGCTTGCCGCTGGAGTGTTTGATGCCGATTTATCAAACATTCACTGGCTAGGTTGGTTTTTTGGTTTTTGTTCAGCTATTAGCTTTGCGATTTTCTTACAAATCAATTCAAAAACAATACAAGGTATTACAACAACCGAAAGAACACTATTTACATCCTTTTTCGCCCTTATCTTGATTAGCATCTTCTTGTCACCAGAAATAGTATGGAACGGTATATTAATAAGAGAGGGGCTTTGGAAATTTGGCTTAATACTCGGTTTCTTTGGAACGATTTTGCCGATTTTCCTACTTGCAACTGCTGTGCCAAAAGTCGGCGGAGGTCTTGCTTCCATCTTAAGCGCCATGGAATTACCAGTTGCTGTCATCGCTTCTGTCATTGTATTGCATGAACCTATTACTCAGTTACAAATTATCGGCATTATTCTTATTTTAACGGGAATCGCGCTGCCAACCGTCATCTCTCAAAGGCAGTCAATGAAATATATTGAAGAGAAGTCAGAAGCCAGTTAATTATTTAGAAGCCAATACCTCTCTTCAAATTACCTTTTTAGCAATAATACTGGGGGCGATTATTGTGATGTTCCATGAGTATAAAAGCCGCATCCATGAATACGAAGGCACTCAATTTCCTTCAAATAGTTATCGAAAAATCGTGCTTCAACCTGCCTATGAAGAAGCAAAAAAACATTTCCTAAAATCAATGGTGCAAATACATATTGCCCATTTAAAAATGCTGGAAGAACAACAACTTGTATCAAAAGATGATGTAAAAAAAATCGGTTTTGCCATTAGTCAACTCGACTTGGAATATTATGAAAAGCAAGATTACAAACCTCAATTTGAAGATTTGTTTTTCCGAATTGAAAATAAACTGATGGAGATTGCTGGAGATGTAGCGGGAAATTTGCATATTGGAAGAAGTCGAAACGATATGGGGATTGCCATTTATCGTATGACAATACGAGAAAAACTTCTTGCCCTTATGGAAGAATTAGTAACTTTGCGAACTTCACTCATCGCCTTTGCATTAGAACACGTAGATACCATCATGATCGGCTATACTCATACACAACAAGCCCAACCAACAACTTTCGCTCACTACTTAAAGGCTGTTATTGACCAACTTACAAGAGATTTTAAACGCATGCAACATGCTTATGCAACGGTAAATCGAAGCAGCATGGGAGCCGCCGCATTAACGACAACAGGTTTCCACATTAATCGCCAACGAATGCAAGAACTGCTCGCTTTTGATGATTTAGTGGAAAATGCATGGGATGCTGTGGCCGGAGCTGATTATATTGCTGAAACAGCTAGTGTTGTGCAACTTGCCGCATTAAATCTTGGACGTACCGCACAAGACTTCTTACAATGGGCAACACAAGAATTTAATGCAATCAGTCTTGCCAGTCCATATGTTCAAGTCAGCTCCATTATGCCACAAAAGCGAAATCCCGTTTCAATAGAACACACCCGTTCACTACTCTCATCGGTTGTAGGGGATGCTTCCACAGTCTTACAAATGATTCATAACACTCCATTCGGGGATATTGTTGATACGGAAGATGATATGCAGCCTTACATTTGGCGTGCAATGGAGAAGCTGCGTGGAATCTATAAACTATTTGGCAGTTTAGTAGTGACAATGGATGTCAACAAAGAAAAATTATTAGAGCGAGCTGAAAGAAGTTTTGCCAACGTTACCCAACTAGCTGATACCCTCGTCATTACTGAAAACATTTCCTTCCGACAATCACATGCAATCGTTTCAAACTGTGTTCGTGCTTTGCTAAAAAATAATAAAGATTCCATTGAAGATTTAACATGGGAGCTAGTCAACGAAAAATGCATTGAACTGACTGATAAGCCATTAAACATTTCTAAAGAAGAATTCTATCAATCTTTAAAACCTACACATTTCGTCAATATTCGAAAATTACCAGGTGGCCCTGCTCCCATGACAATGAGAAAATCGCTCTTAAAAGCAAAAAGGGAAACCCCTTTACTGAATAGATGGATTCAGATTAAAAAGGATGCAATTTTACAAAGTGAAAAACGTTTGCAACAATATTTAGATGAATGGAGCAAACAGGAAACATGAATCAGTATATTTTAGCCATTGATGGTGGAGCGACAAAAACCACTTTGTCATTGAGAGATGCTAGTGGAAAGGTATATTTCGAAAAAACATCAACAAGTACAAATTACCAAGCCATTGGCGCAGAAAAGGTAGAAAAAGTATTAACTAATCTATTAAATGAGGCTTATAAAGCTACAGGCATACTGGACATTGCAGTTGCTACCTTTGCCATTGCAGGTGTTGATACACAAAACGGGCTTGCAATAGTTCAACAAATTATCCATCGAAGTTGTGGAAACTCACCCTTCTCTATTCGTCGTACAATTGTTGAAAATGATGTACAGTCCACATTAATAGGATTAACTGGCGGAAAAGCAGGTGCCCTCCTCATTTCAGGTACTGGTTCTGCTGCTTATGCTACAGATGGTCAAGGAAGGATTGAACGCTCTGGTGGATGGGGACATCGGGTTGGAGATGAAGGAAGCGGTTATTGGATTGGAAGAGAGATTTTAAATACGATTTTTCGCTCTGAAGATGGCCGTCTTGAGAAACCTACCGTCCTCACTGACCTAGTTTACGACATGTTACAAATAGACAATATTGAACAACTTAATGATTGGATCTATCAACCAGATTATACAAATGCTCAAGTCGCTAACATTTCGAAAATCCTAACGAAAGCTATTTCCCTTGGAGACGAGCAAGCCATTCAAATCGCTTGCAACGCGGCGAAAGAATTATCGATCATGACAAACGCGGTATTACGGAAAATTGAACCGATTGGTGAAGATTTTATCGTTTACTTAAACGGTGGCATATTGAAACATAATCCGATCATCTTAAATGTCTTTAAAGATTATGTGAAAAAAATATATCCATATATTTCTTTCCATTTATGCACTCAAAATCCGATAGACTATATTGCCAACAGGGCACTTAGTTCATTAAAATAATAGTGGTTTTTCAATTTCGATCAAGTCGGTCGGTACGTTATGACTGGGGCTAACTGGAAGCCCCTTTTTTGTTTCGGTAAATCATCAAAAATTTCGTATCTCCATTTTTTTCAACCCTTCGTCCGTTGCGAATATTAAATAACCATCTTCAACCAATAAGTCACTAACCTTTTCCCGATAGATAATGGATTCATCTGAACCATCAGTGCGTATTCTTGCAAGGTATGCACCCTTTGAATAGTTGCTGAAAAAAATCCATTCACCTAACCCCACGATATATTGTGCTCTACTCTTTGTTAATCGTTTATTTTCCCCGGTCGATAAATTTAATCGATATAAACGATGATCATCCGCAATATTGCTGTAGTAAATATAACCATCCTTTTCATAAGCATGGTCAATTTTCGACATCACAGTGTATTTTTTACTTATCGCCTTAGGATAATCCGCTTCATTCCAACGATGATCAAGTTTCATTGTCGCATCATCAAGGAGAAAATATTGATATCTCACTGCATTACCACGATCAGGTACTGGATCATTCCATGTAGTATCAAGATGATACCATTCCCCATCTACTTTCACTAAGTTCCATGCATGAGGACCTGTATGCACTTCTCCAACTACATATAACGTTTCAATCCCTAAATCTCTTAGCATTTTTAATGCAAGAAGCGCGTATCCTTGGCAAACTCCTTTATTTTCTTTTAACACTGCACATGCACTATGAGGACTTAACGATGTGTCCGTACTATAAACTGTATTTTTTACTATATAATCATTAACAAATTTGACCTTTTCAAAGTCCGACATGGAGTTTACATCGACGCTTGCTAAAATGGCTGCTATTCGTTCATCCACATATTGCTCATGCACAGCATTTGTTAAATATTGTTGCTGCACTTTAATTTTCGCTTTATATTTTCCATATTCATATTCAATTTTTCGATCACTCAAATGCCCTAAAATATAATGATCTCGATTAGAAGCTTCTTCTACTGCTTGTTGAATGATATGTTCAATATCGCTTGTGCTTCCAACATAATGTATTTCAAAGTTTGTTTCCCAATGACTAAAATGATAAAAAAATGCATCTGCTAACTCTTCAACAGATTGCACTTTTTCCGGTAAGTGAACGGTAGCTTGTAAAGCGGATATGGTTGAAGCTGTTTCGTAAATTGTTTCCTTCGCCGTTTTTCCTATCTCTGAAATATTTATGTTCTCCATGGTTGTTATAGCAGAATTGATATCAAGCCAGTTAACTATTTCATCCCAAATTTGTTTGGACAAATCATATGCTGGTTTAATCATGACAAGGAGAATAACAAGAATTATCAATCGCTTTAACAATTACCTTCACCACCTAACACAATAAATTTCTAAGTTCCTTCTCTTTCCTACAAGTATTGCCATTTATAAAAAAAGAAGTACTACCAAAAATGAAAAAGTTGGTAGCCCCTTTGGTAGTACTATAAAAATGTACGATTTTTCGAACAAAAAGTTTCATTCCTGATTTTTTTTATGATACTTTGTGAAGTTTGCAATAATTTGCTGTATGATTTTTTGAGAATTAGTGATCTCATCATAGTGAATAATCGAATTCTTCCTTATTTTAACTCGTCCAATAGGAATTTCGTAAATTGGGATTTTTCTTTTGATTGCTTCCACCAGCATATTAATATCATAATCATAAGAATCCCCGTGTACCTTCAATAACCACGATAATTCTTTTGTCGGAATGGAACGCAATCCTGTTTGAGTATCTAATATTCGCCGATGGAATAATAATTTAAACAATAGTGATGCTGCTCGGTGACCAATCGCGTTGGATAAAGGCAAGTCTTTTGAACGAAAGTTACGAACACCTAATATAATACCATTAGAAAATACTCTTAAATTTTGTAATATGAGCTTTACATCATCTAATGTATGTTGGCCATGAGCACCTACCGTTAATACGAAATTTGTCTTAGGAAAATATTTTAACACGTAACCAAACCCGGTTTTTAATGCTCTCCCTTTCCCTTTATTATCCTCATGCTTTAATACAATACAATGATCAATCATCGATAGTTCTTGAAAAATATATTGATATTTTGGATCGCTGCCGTCATTCACAATGATCACTTTGTAAATATTTAATTCTAATAAAGCCTTTGTATAGTTAATAAGTGTTGGTAGTGGGTTTAGTGCTGGTATAATAACAATTGGTCGTTCCACAGCTTATTCTCCTTAAAAAGTTTATTAGAACCTATTAATCTATAGTATACTACTTTTATTTATATTTAAGAGATTGATATTAAAATGGCTGTAACATTTCTTTATATGATAAATATGGCCGCCTCAAAAGAGACGGCTTTTTCTATGAATCCTTTTGCATTGTATTGCATCAGTATATGAAAACTAATTTCGTACTGCTTGTTCTATTTCTTCTTTGAATGCTTTAATTGCTTTTTCAATATTGGCCGTATGACCGAGCTCTTGAAGCACTTCACCGATTGCTTGGATTGCCTTTTCTAACATTTCAGGAGTTGTATTCCCCATATGACCGATGCGGAATGCCTTCCCTGCTAAATGAGCTAATGCACCAGCAACGATAACTCCACGAGAAGCTAAACCACTACGAAATGCGACATCATCTACTCCCTCAGGATATAAAATGCAACTCAATGTCGGAGCAGCAACTTCTTCATTTGCTAACGGTCTCATACCGTAGGAACGCATCGCCGCTCGAACCCCTCGTCCATAGGCAATATGGCGGTTTTCTCTCTTTTTCATCCCCTCATTTAAAACGATTTTTAACGACTCATTATAGGCATAAATCAAGTTAACAGGAGGAGTCGCAAAATATTTTGAAGGGTCTCTCATAATTGGTAACCAATTTTTTATGTCGCAATAGTAAGCTTGAACTTGTCCTAAATGCTCCCGAGCCGCTAGAGCGGTTTTATTAAACGCAACAATAGCAAGCCCTGGTGGCATACCAATAGCTTTTTGTGAACCAGTAAGGACGACATCCAGTTTATAGTCTGGATGGCCATAAGTTTTACTCATATTTTCATCGATTGCAGCACTAGCCACAACACCATCAACAATGACAAGGGCACCTGTTTTTTTGATAATTGGCACCAATGTCTCTAAATCTGAAACAACACCTGTAGATGTATCTGCATGTGTAATCGTCACGGCTTTATATTGTTTACGTTTCAACGTTTCTTCCACTATTGATGGATCAATTTGTTTTCCCCATTCTGATTGTAAAACATCTACATGTATATCGTATGCCTGCGCTAATGGAATAAAACGGTCGCCAAAATATCCGTGACTTAAAACAAGTAGATTTTCCCCTTTTCCAACCGTGTTGACGATAGCCATTTCCATTGCTAAAGTTCCAGTACCAGCAATGACAAATACTTCTCCATCCGTTTGAAACAGCTCTTTTGTTTGCTGTAACGCATTTTTATAAACTTCTACAAAGCGTGGATCTGTATGCCCCCTTGTTTCTAACGCTAAAGCATCGTAAATTTCATCCACTACCGGAGTTGGTCCAGGAATCAATAGTAGATCTCTATTTCTCATTTTCTTTCCCCCTTTGAAAACTTATTAAACAAACGAATTCTTTGAACAATAACTTTTTTCTTCTCGTTTATCAATATTAAAAAAAGACCTTACTCGCTCTGCTCTCGAGACAAGTAAGGCATAACCATCCCCAATTTACTTAATATTTAATCCCTTAACATAAACCCCTTTAGCAATAAATCGATCAATATAGGAGGCAACCTATATTAATTTAACGATCCCCTTTGTAAGTAAGCGATTTAATAGGTTCAAATAACTTGTTCATTATGTCAAAAATTGAACAAACTTAAAACACAAGTAAGCTACATCAAAACGACCAAAAGTTTACAATCCTTCAACAACTTTGTTCAAAGTTTATCAAGCTCAGACTAAAAACTTTCAACTTCATTCGTCATTTCGCCAATACCTTTACTGTTTGTATTGTTGCCTGTTCTATATAAATATCCCCCGTTTTAGACTAAGAAAGAAATTTTATTATACGAATTGTTCAGCTTCTGTTGAACCTGCCATTGCAGTTGTAGAAGAAGTACCTCCAGAAATAACCATTGATACTTCATCGAAGTAACCTGTACCAACTTCACGTTGGTGTCTTGTAGCTGTATAACCTTTTTTCTCTAGATCAAACTCAGCTTGTTGTAGTTTAGAATAAGCTGCCATACCATTGTCTTTGTAATCAACAGCCAATTCAAACATTGATTTGTTAAGTGAGTGGAATCCTGCTAATGTTACGAATTGGAATTTATAACCCATTCTTGCAATTTCACGCTGGAATTCTGCAATCTCTTTATCTGTGAGATTTGCTTTCCAGTTGAAAGATGGTGAACAGTTGTATGCTAACATTTTGCCAGGGAATTTTTCATGAATTGCTTCCGCAAATTCCCTAGCTTCTTCTAATGAAGGTTTTGATGTTTCGCACCAAATTAAATCAGCATATGGCGCATAAGCTAAACCGCGAGCAATTGCTTGTTTAATTCCTGCTCTTGTTTTAAAGAAACCTTCAGGAGTACGTTCACCTGTAATAAATTCTTTATCTCGTGGGTCAATATCGCTCGTTACCATGTCTGCTGCATCAGCGTCAGTTCTAGCAATTAAGATTGTGTCTACACCCATAACATCCGCAGCTAAACGAGCAGCAATTAAGTTACGAATCGCATTTTGTGTTGGAAGTAATACTTTACCACCTAAGTGACCGCATTTTTTCTCAGAAGCAAGTTGGTCTTCTAAGTGAACTCCAGCAGCACCCGCTTCGATCATGGCTTTTACTAATTCAAACACGTTAAGTGGTCCACCGAATCCTGCTTCAGCATCTGCTACGATTGGTGCAAACCAATCAAAACCATCATCGCGACCTTCAGCATGTTCTATTTGATCAGCACGTTGTAAGGCTTGATTAATACGTTTTACGACAGCTGGAACTGAGTTAGCTGGATATAATGATTGGTCTGGATACATATGTCCTGCTAAGTTAGCATCAGCCGCTACTTGCCATCCTGATAGATAAATAGCTTTTAAACCTGCTTTTACTTGTTGTACTGCCTGATTACCTGTCAATGCACCTAACGCATTAATAAAATCTTCTTCATGTAAAGATTTCCAAAGTCGAGCAGCACCACGTTTTGCCCATGTATGCTCTACGACTACAGACCCCTGTAATTTCACTACTTCTTCAGCAGTATATGGTCGTTCAATTCCTTTCCAACGTGGATTTTCAGCCCAATCTTTTTTTAATGCCTCAACTCTTTCATTTCTTTCCTGTTGCGTCAACATTTCATTCACACCTTCCCCTTTATTTCAATACACTCTGTTAGAAAAGTAATTTACATTCTGTTTCATAACAGGTATATTAATGTTAAACCTAATATATAACAGATAATAAAAAAATGTATTATTTTGTGACGAAATACTAAAAATTCAGGATAAAACAATTATTTCCAAAGATAATTTAGCATGATTCTGAATTTTTAATAAGGGGGAAGTAGTGTAGAGATGTTATGTGTGGATATTTCAAATGAGGGATTAGAACAATTAAAAATTATATTAGAAGATTGGATTCCTAAAAATGCATCCATTGCTGTAGCTTCCGAAGATTCTTATATTTATTATTCACCAAGTATCGAACATTTACATCTTACTATCGAGGACAAAATCCACCCAGAAAGCGTTGCATCTCATGTATTACAAACTCGAATGAAAACTGGAATTGTATTGGATTCAACAATATTTGGAAAACCCTATTTCGTAATAGGCTACCCTATTTACATAAGTCAAAAAAATGCCGCACTCATTATTATTTTCCCATCTTCCTATACTCCAGAAAAAAAGGAACCTTATAAATTTTTAACTGGTAAGCAGGAAGATCTGTGGACACCCGTACCTGTAGAGGAAATTTCTCATATCGAAAGCTTGCAAAAACGAACTTGGTTTTATGCAAATGATGAACAGTTTAAAACAAATTATACGTTAAAAGAGCTTCAAACAAAGTTACCGGAGTTTTTTGTTCGAGTACATCGTTCATATATATTAAACATTTATTTTATTAAAAATATCACGAAGGATATTACGACAAACTTTATCATTCAATTAAAAAATGGCACCGAATTACCTGTTAGTCAATCGTATATTAATGACTTAAGAAGATTACTTGAATTTTAATGATTTAAATGTTTGTTAATTATGTTCCAAAGTAATCCCGAAATATGTGAGATAAATAAAAAAATGCGCACCCTTCTGGTACACACGACGAATAGCCCTTCAATCCCAAGTTTTTTCGGATTGAGGGCTATTTTGCCATTGCACATGATTCACAAATTGTTTTCGACCATGGCAAATAGCGATCTAATATTTCTGGCTGTTGATGGATTGGTAAACTTGGGAGTTCCGACAATACTTTCACTAAGTATTGATAAAAATCAATTCCATTAGCTTTTGCCGTTTCAGCCAAGCTTAAACAGATGGCATTTGCATCGGCTCCCGATTCACTCACGGAAAACAGCCAGTTTTTTCGTTGATATGCGTCGTTTGAATTCGGGCTTACTTTTTGTGTAGGCTATGTTAAAACTCATTGTTGATATTCGATTTATACGAACGTGGCATTAGTAAGCAACAAGTCTGTGTATTAGTTGCAAGAGAAGAACGAAAGCAACTGTGTCTTCGGTTTTAGGTCGTGCTCGTATTGAAACAACACAATTAGATAAAGCGGCAGGAGATAAATAATCCTCTACTAATACGCTATGCACAGATTCTTGGAGAGCTTTCAAACCATTTGCAAAAACAAAAGGTATTATGGAACATTACACATTTACTGCATCAAAGAAAGAACACGCAAAAGGCATTTTTCATATCCAAAATGTGAATAATTTTCATAGTCGTTTAAAGGGATGGGTGCGTAAATTTAACGGAGTAGCAACAAAATATCTCCAAAATTACCTTGCTTGGTTTACGTATCTCGATAGCATCCAATTTAAAACAGATGATGTATTTATTAAGGAGTTTCTTGTTCAAAGTTGTATTCATAGAATGACGGAAACTAACACATCACTTCGCTTAAAGAAATTTGCTGTGTGAGAGAAGTATGAAGGTAATTGGGAATAATTGTCGAATATTCTATATATGATTGGATTGTCTTGAAAGATTGTAGGTAGTGTCAAAAGTTCTATGAAAACTCAGTATTGGAAGGATGTGTTCTAACGAAAATAGAGAAAATGCCGCCGCAATCGCTCTTGACAAACACGTCAATGGTTTGATTTCGAACCAACAAGGGCGAAGGGAACAAAAAGAAGGCACACCAAAGAAGCCCTTGCCAATTCCCATTTTAAACCATTGACTGGTTCGGTTTGTCAAGAGTTCGCTTCGCCGATGCTGGTAAGGGCTCTGCTAAACAAAAAGTTAGGCAGTTTGCTCTACTAGCCATTGTTGAGCTAAACCAATCAGTTTTGTCCAACGTGCAGGCATATTCGGCAGTTCTTTTAGTTCTGGAATGACTACAGGCACTTTGCCTTCCAGGGCTGAATGTGGCCGCAAGAAGTTAAAATAAGCCACAAACAAAGTCACATAAGAAACGGATCCGTGATCGGATCCAAATCCGTGTGTCGATCTGTAATTACCCTTAAATGTTCGATTCAGTCTTTCAATAATTTGTTTTAGCGGTCTGTATTCCGTTGAAACCGGGTCTTCGTTGGTTAGTCCAATGACCTGCTTCACATCAAACGTAATACCGTGCTGGGCAAAAAAGTGTTGTGCTAAAAGGTAAATCGGATTGCCATCTACGACAAAGGTGAGGTCTTCAGGAATCTCTTTCATCTTCCATAAGACCTCATCAATCGCGCGAATGGCTGATACTGTATCACGATTTGGAGAAACAGGGTAGGACAGAATAATTTTCTTTACCGCATCAAAAAAGAAAAAAAGATAATGCCAACGGCCATTCACCTTAATGTATGTTTCGTCTCCGCAGAATTGATCAGAAAGCTCGTAAGGATAATGATCCACATAAGGTTTGAGCAGAAGTGCTACGCTGTTTTCGTAATTCAATATACTCTGGTGAGAGATGGGTACACCATGAACATCCTTCATCAGTGCAGCTGTTTTCCGAGCCGATAAGCCATAGTTTACATGGTAGGTTAAAATGAGCCCCAATGTGTGCGGTGACACATGAAGCCTGGACAAATCCACTTTTGGCTTCTTAGGTGAATGTTTGGCTAACGGCTGATAATCAATTTGAAACTGACGGAATATGTATCGAACTTTAAAAGACTGAGGATCCTTTTCGAACTGCTTTTTCTCTTTTTTAGACATTCCTCGCAGTTTCTTTTTGTAATACGGACAGTCATTGTTTTTGCACTTAAATACGAGAAAATCTTTTCTTTCCTTGATCTTCTCGAGTGTTTTCGAACAGTGTGGACATTTTAGTACAGCCTCCTTGGCATATTGATTCTTTTTATTAAACAGACACGCACACACCTTGCATTGATACTGTCCTTTACCTCCGTTATTGGCATAAAGATAATCTGACGGAGCACCACACCTTGGACATTTCATGGATGAAGGTACTTTACCTTTTGAATTGGAGCGTCTCTGAACAGGTTTGAGAGGTTTCCCGTTCTTCTCCAAATATTCTTTGAGAAGAATTTGATAATCAAGCTTTTGTAGAGTTTCAATGATTGGCAGCTCATCCACCTGGAGTTTTTGATAAGGCTTATTGACAGGCTTTTCAGTTGGCTTATCAAACATGTTTTTTCCAATCAGAAGGGTAAGTAATGTTCGAATCATTTGATCTTGGTACTTGATATATTCAAGCAAATAGGTTAATAATTGAGGTAACAACTTGTCACTTCCTTCATTAGGGATTTTTGAGTGTGTGGTTACCTCATAAATACCCTAATTTTAAGGGGGTGGCAAGTTTTTTGTTTATAAAACCTTATATATCAATAAATCATCTAGATTTTATCTATAAATTTTTGACAATACGAGATTGTAAATAGGAGGTATTTTATGAAAAAGCTGTTATTAGCAATCGGATTGATGATTGTATTTGTTGGGGCTTTTGTATTCTACAACAAACTCTACTATCCTTCACTTCCGATAGAAAATATGAGCAAAAAAGAGGTCATAGAAAAATTAAATAATTCTGATGAAAAAATCGTTAAATTATTAAACGAAAACGGTCAGCAATGGTATATAATAAGCGAACGAAATATATCCATAGCTGATGAAATTATCAAGGAAATGGTTAGTCAATATGGTTGGGTTTTCAAACAAAAAGATGGAAATGGACTCTTCTTTGAAAAGCAAGGTGAAAATTTGATTATATCGACACAAATGTGGACTGGTGACTATGTGTTAGTTAAAATTCCACCCACTCTAAAAGAGTAAAAATAGGCTTGTTCTCTAAAATGAGACAAGCCTATTTTATATAATCATAAATTCAACAATAAAGTTTAACAGAGCCTTTGTGTAAAAAATGGTGCTGGTTGTATCCACCAACACCAAATATTATAGAGCCTCACTTTAGAAACCGAATATTCATTACCCAAAACTTAGCGAAAATAAAAACAGCTTAGGGGAACCTCGAATTTCCCCTAATCCATCGTAAGCCCGAAATCAAACAACGCCTATAAATCAATGACACCTCCCTGTAAGATGAAAGTAACAATTTCAGAGGAGGTGTTCTTTTTTTGGCAACGGAAAAACTCAATATCGTGCCTGTAAAATTAGAGTCCAAATCTGATCCAACTCCATCCCCAGCAAGTCATGGTCCACTCAGACCAATATGCGTCATTCAATCCAATCAGTGTAAAATCTCCTTCTACCCTGGTGTCAAACCTCAATTACTTCAAGCCGTTATCAGGGAGTTGAATCGAAATGATTCATGATTTTACAAAATGCAAAAATATCTATATCATTTGCGGTCATACAGATATGCGAAAAGAAATCGACGGTCTAGCAACGCTAATTCAGGATTCGAACTCGATCCATACAGCGAGGCAATCTTCTTGTTTTGCGGTCGAAGGAAAGATCGTTATAAATGTTTATACTTTGATGGAGATGGCTTCGCTATGCTTTATAAACGATTGGATAATGGCAAACTCCAATGGCCACGAAATGAAAATGAAGTTCGTCGGCTCACGCAACAACAACTTCGTTGGTTACTTGAAGGACTCACAATTCATCAACCGAAAGCCATACAAAAATCTAAAAAAGGTGTCTTTTAACCAATGATTACTAGTGATATAATCAAGACATTATTGAATTTATACGGAAATGTGGTGAATGATGTGAGCAATGATTCGAATGAAAAATTAATTCAATTATTAGAAGAACAACTCGCGCAATCCAATAAGAGAAATGAAGAACTGTTGAAACAAATTGAATCGTTGTCACAACAAGTTAGCTATTTAACAAAGCTTCTTTATGGCTCAAAATCAGAAAAATCAAAGTACCAAGCTCCAGATGGCCAATGTTCTTTATTTGATGATGACTCTTTTTTTTAACGAACCTGGGCACACAGAAGAACAAAGCACGGACACTGTTACCTATACAGTTGTTCGTAAAATACATAAAAAGAAACGAAACGATTTCTTCGTGGATGGTTTAGAAATTGAAGAAATTCATCATCAGCCTGAAACTTACAATGCGAGTGTTGTCAATCTCAGATGACAGAGATCGGCAGCACGATTGTTCGTGGGGAAGCAAAATTTATACCGGCTATTGTGAAGCGTGTTTCAATATTTACCTTTATATCGCCAGGTAAAGGAATGGAACCGTTATGGTCTCCTTACAAACGATAAAAATTTATCGAACTGGGTGATTCGAATCGCGGAGGATTGGCTTCATCCAATCTACCATCGTATGAAAGAGCTCCTTATGAAAAAATCAATTCTTCATATTGATGAAACATACGCTCAAATACTCAATCGTTCGGATGGAAAGTCGGCTCAGTCTAATGCTTATAACTGGTCCGAAGCGTTGCTTCTCAAGCGGCGACCATCGTCATGTTTCATAGTGCGTTATCGCGAAGTCGGGAAGTTTTAAAAGACTTCGTGGAAAAGTTCAAGGGAACCATCATTTGTGACGGATATTCTGCATACGCTGGTTTACCTAACGTCACATTCGCCAATTGTTGGGCACATGTGCGTAGAAAATGGTTAAAAGCCAACAGTAAAAACGCCGAAAAAGGTGTAGAATATTGTAATCGACTCTACGAATTGGAACGAAAGTTTAAGAAACTTTCACCAAGCAAACGTCGAAAAGAACGAAAAAAATATTCCAAACCGATTGTGGAAGAATTCTTACAATGGGTAGATGAATCTCCTTTTTACGGCAAAAGTGCCCTTGCGGAAGCGGCAAACTATACTTTGAAACATGCCGAAGGTCTAAAAGCATTTCTATATGACGGTCGAATTGCGATTGACAATAACCCAGCAGAAAATGCGATTCGTCCGAGTGTGATTGGTCGGAAGAACTGGCTTTTCTCTGTGAGTGAATTGGGAGCTGATGCCAATGCCATTTGTTTGAGTTTAGCTGAAACGGCAAAAGCTAATGGAATTGATTGCTATCAATACTTGGTCAAAGTATTGACAGAACTCCCGAACCTCCCAATCCATCAGCAACCAGAAATAATCGATCGCTACTTGCCTTGGTCTAAAAATATACGTGAATCATGTGCAATAGCAAAATAGCCCTCAATCTGAAAAAACTCAAGATTGTAGGGCTATTTGTCATGCGTACTAATAGGTACGCTTTTTTAATCCCTGTTTTAAGTTTAAGTTTTTCAATGCGTCATTTGAATTCGGGCTTACGAAGCGACGTCCTACTCTCACAAGGGGACCCCTTAACTACCATCGGCGCTAACTCCGAAGCACGTTGACCGGCGAATTTCTGCGTCTGCTTCGGCGGTCCGGTGCTCACGTACATAGTACGCTCCGCTCCGGGCCGCCTCGCTTCCTTGAACTTCTTGGTCCCCGTGCTTCTCGTCTCCTTCAAATATTTATTTTACTTTTGTTTAGCATGTGGTTTCTGTATCGCGCCGATCGGACTTTCAGTCCTTGTTAGTAAGGGGCTTCAATTTTTGCAATAAAAAAAGCACCACTATTGTGGTGCCTTCTGCGAAGCGACGTCCTACTCTCACAAGGGGAAGCCCCTTACTACCATCGGCGCTGAAGAGCTTAACTTCCGTGTTCGGTATGGGAACGGGTGTGACCTCTTCGCCATCGTCACTTCACTATATGAGAGGTTGTTCTCTCAAAACTGGATAACGACATTGAAATGATTGGTTAAGTCCTCGATCGATTAGTATCCGTCAGCTCCACACGTCACCGTGCTTCCACCTCGGACCTATCTACCTCATCGTCTATGAGGGATCTTACTTGCTTATGCAATGGGAAATCTCATCTTGAGGGGGGCTTCATGCTTAGATGCTTTCAGCACTTATCCCGTCCACACATAGCTACCCAGCGGTGCCTTTGGCAAGACAACTGGTACACCAGCGGTGTGTCCATCCCGGTCCTCTCGTACTAAGGACAGCTCCTCTCAAATTTCCTACGCCCACGACGGATAGGGACCGAACTGTCTCACGACGTTCTGAACCCAGCTCGCGTACCGCTTTAATGGGCGAACAGCCCAACCCTTGGGACCGACTACAGCCCCAGGATGCGATGAGCCGACATCGAGGTGCCAAACCTCCCCGTCGATGTGGACTCTTGGGGGAGATAAGCCTGTTATCCCCGGGGTAGCTTTTATCCGTTGAGCGATGGCCCTTCCATGCGGAACCACCGGATCACTAAGCCCGTCTTTCGACCCTGCTCGACTTGTAGGTCTCGCAGTCAAGCTCCCTTATGCCTTTACACTCTGCGAATGATTTCCAACCATTCTGAGGGAACCTTTGGGCGCCTCCGTTACCTTTTAGGAGGCGACCGCCCCAGTCAAACTGTCCACCTGACACTGTCTCCCAAGCCGATCAGGCTTGCGGGTTAGAATTTCAGTACAACCAGGGTAGTATCCCAAGGGCGCCTCCAGGGAAGCTGGCGCTCCCCCTTCTACGGCTCCTACCTATCCTGTACAAGTTGCACCGAAATTCAATATCAGGTTACAGTAAAGCTCCACGGGGTCTTTCCGTCCTGTCGCGGGTAACCTGCATCTTCACAGGTACTATAATTTCACCGAGTCTCTCGTTGAGACAGTGCCCAGATCGTTACGCCTTTCGTGCGGGTCGGAACTTACCCGACAAGGAATTTCGCTACCTTAGGACCGTTATAGTTACGGCCGCCGTTTACTGGGGCTTCAATTCGGAGCTTCGCTTGCGCTAACTCCTCCTCTTAACCTTCCAGCACCGGGCAGGCGTCAGCCCCTATACTTCACCTTACGGTTTTGCAGAGACCTGTGTTTTTGCTAAACAGTCGCCTGGGCCTATTCACTGCGGCTCATCAGGGCTTGCACCCCAATGAGCACCCCTTCTCCCGAAGTTACGGGGTCATTTTGCCGAGTTCCTTAACGAGAGTTCTCTCGCTCACCTTAGGATTCTCTCCTCGACTACCTGTGTCGGTTTGCGGTACGGGCACCTCCCGCCTCGCTAGAGGCTTTTCTTGGCAGTGTGAAATCAGGAACTTCGCGCGTAACGCGCTCCCCATCACAGCTCAGCGTATTAGGAAGCGGATTTGCCTACTTCCACGCCTTGCTGCTTGGACACGCTCGACCAACGGCGTGCATTCCCTATCCTCCTGCGTCCCCCCATCACTCAAACGGCGGGGAGGTGGTACAGGAATATCAACCTGTTGTCCATCGTCTACGCCTTTCGGCCTCGACTTAGGTCCCGACTAACCCTGAGCGGACGAGCCTTCCTCAGGAAACCTTAGTCATTCGGTGGATGGGATTCTCACCCATCTTTCGCTACTCATACCGGCATTCTCACTTCTAAGCGCTCCACCAGTCCTTCCGGTCTGACTTCGACGCACTTAGAACGCTCTCCTACCACTCGTGCAACGCACGAATCCACAGCTTCGGTGAATCGTTTAGCCCCGATACATTTTCGGCGCAGCGTCACTCGACCAGTGAGCTATTACGCACTCTTTAAATGATGGCTGCTTCTAAGCCAACATCCTGGTTGTCTAAGCAACGCCACATCCTTTTCCACTTAACGATTACTTTGGGACCTTAGCTGGTGGTCTGGGCTGTTTCCCTTTTGACCACGGATCTTATCACTCGTAGTCTGACTCCCGTGTATAAATAGCTGGCATTCGGAGTTTGTCTGAATTCGGTAACCCGAGGTGGGCCCCTAGTCCAAACAGTGCTCTACCTCCAGTATTCTTCACACGAGGCTAGCCCTAAAGCTATTTCGGAGAGAACCAGCTATCTCCAAGTTCGATTGGAATTTCTCCGCTACCCACACCTCATCCCCGCACTTTTCAACGTGCGTGGGTTCGGGCCTCCAGTGAGTGTTACCTCACCTTCACCCTGGACATGGGTAGATCACCTGGTTTCGGGTCTACGACCACGTACTCAAAACGCCCTATTCAGACTCGCTTTCGCTGCGGCTCCGCATTTTCTGCTTAACCTTGCACGTAATCGTAACTCGCCGGTTCATTCTACAAAAGGCACGCCATCACCCGTTAACGGGCTCTGACTACTTGTAGGCACACGGTTTCAGGTTCTCTTTCACTCCCCTCCCGGGGTGCTTTTCACCTTTCCCTCACGGTACTGGTTCACTATCGGTCACTAGGGAGTATTTAGCCTTGGGAGATGGTCCTCCCGGATTCCGACGGAATTTCACGTGTTCCGCCGTACTCAGGATCCACTCAGGAGAGGATGGATTTTCGACTACAGGGCTTTTACCTTCTCTGGCCGTCCTTTCCAGAACGGTTCATCTAACCCATCCTTTTGTAACTCCGTATAGAGTGTCCTACAACCCCAAGAGGCAAGCCTCTTGGTTTGGGCTGTTCCCGTTTCGCTCGCCGCTACTCAGGGAATCGATTTTTCTTTCTTCTCCTCCAGGTACTTAGATGTTTCAGTTCCCTGGGTGTGCCTTCTTAACGCTATGGATTCACGTTAAGATACTGTTCCATTACGAACAGTGGGTTCCCCCATTCGGAAATCTCCGGATCAAAGCTTACTTACAGCTCCCCGAAGCATATCGGTGTTAGTCCCGTCCTTCATCGGCTCCTAGTGCCAAGGCATCCACCGTGCGCCCTTAACAACTTAACCTTTACGGTTTTCGATACGCTGCGCAATACTTCGTCAATTTCGCTCGTTCGAATCCTCATGTACGCATATAGTACACTCCGGTTCTCACTCGCTTATTTCCTTGTCTTGCTTGCGTCTCGCAACCCTTACGGCTTTAATCCACGTCGCATTTACGTCGTGTTAGCCTAGTTGTTTGCGCTTTACAGTAAATTGCTTGCTTTCAATGTCGTTTATCCAGTTTTCAAAGAACAACACTATAACTTTGAAGGTCATAAACCTTCAAAACTGAACACAAAACGCTAATGCTTCCGTAAATATCCTTAGAAAGGAGGTGATCCAGCCGCACCTTCCGATACGGCTACCTTGTTACGACTTCACCCCAATCATCTGTCCCACCTTCGGCGGCTGGCTCCCGAAAGGGTTACCTCACCGACTTCGGGTGTTACAGACTCTCGTGGTGTGACGGGCGGTGTGTACAAGGCCCGGGAACGTATTCACCGCGGCATGCTGATCCGCGATTACTAGCGATTCCGGCTTCATGCAGGCGAGTTGCAGCCTGCAATCCGAACTGAGAACGGTTTTTTCGGATTGGCTCCGTCTCGCGACTTCGCGACCGTTTGTACCGTCCATTGTAGCACGTGTGTAGCCCAGGTCATAAGGGGCATGATGATTTGACGTCATCCCCACCTTCCTCCGTATTTGTACGGCAGTCTCCTTAGAGTGCCCAACTGAATGATGGCAACTAAGGACAAGGGTTGCGCTCGTTGCGGGACTTAACCCAACATCTCACGACACGAGCTGACGACAACCATGCACCACCTGTCACCGCTGTCCCCGAAGGGAAGGCTATGTCTCCATAGCGGTCAGCGGGATGTCAAGACCTGGTAAGGTTCTTCGCGTTGCTTCGAATTAAACCACATGCTCCACCGCTTGTGCGGGCCCCCGTCAATTCCTTTGAGTTTCAGTCTTGCGACCGTACTCCCCAGGCGGAGTGCTTAATGCGTTAGCTGCAGCACTAAGGGGTGGAAACCCCCTAACACTTAGCACTCATCGTTTACGGCGTGGACTACCAGGGTATCTAATCCTGTTTGCTCCCCACGCTTTCGCGCCTCAGCGTCAGTTACAGGCCAGGAAGCCGCCTTCGCCACTGGTGTTCCTCCATATCTCTACGCATTTCACCGCTACACATGGAATTCCGCTTCCCTCTCCTGCACTCAAGTCTCCCAGTTTCCAATGACCCTCCCCGGTTAAGCCGGGGGCTTTCACATCAGACTTAAGAAACCGCCTGCGCGCGCTTTACGCCCAATAATTCCGGACAACGCTTGCCACCTACGTATTACCGCGGCTGCTGGCACGTAGTTAGCCGTGGCTTTCTAGTAAGGTACCGTCAAGGTGCAGCCAGTTACTACTGCACTTGTTCTTCCCTTACAACAGAGCTTTACGATCCGAAGACCTTCTTCGCTCACGCGGCGTTGCTCCATCAGGCTTTCGCCCATTGTGGAAGATTCCCTACTGCTGCCTCCCGTAGGAGTCTGGGCCGTGTCTCAGTCCCAGTGTGGCCGATCACCCTCTCAGGTCGGCTACGCATCGTCGCCTTGGTAGGCCGTTACCCCACCAACAAGCTAATGCGCCGCGGGCCCATCCTATAGTGATAGTAGAACCATCTTTCAACATCAAAGCATGCACTTTGATGTTTTATCCGGTATTAGCACGCGTTTCCGCGAGTTATCCCAGTCTATAGGGCAGGTTACCCACGTGTTACTCACCCGTCCGCCGCTAACCTCATGAAAGCTAGGCTTTCAATTGGTTCGCTCGACTTGCATGTATTAGGCACGCCGCCAGCGTTCGTCCTGAGCCAGGATCAAACTCTCCATGAAAGAAAATTTGATTTGCTCAAAAATTGAATGTCCGAATCTAGTTTGTTAACGAGGGTTAACAACTAGATAATTTATTGCATTAACGTTTTGTTGTTCAGTTTTCAAGGTTCATGGTGGAGCATAGCGGGATCGAACCGCTGACCTCCTGCGTGCAAGGCAGGCGCTCTCCCAGCTGAGCTAATGCCCCAATATAATGTATGGTCGGGAAGACAGGATTCGAACCTGCGACCCCTTGGTCCCAAACCAAGTGCTCTACCAAGCTGAGCTACTTCCCGATTTTATGGCGCGCCAGGCAGGAGTCGAACCCACAACCTTCTGATCCGTAGTCAGACGCTCTATCCAATTGAGCTACTGGCGCTAACTTCTATTTTACATGGTGCCGAGGACCGGAGTCGAACCGGTACGGTAGTCACCTACCGCAGGATTTTAAGTCCTGTGCGTCTGCCAATTCCGCCACCCCGGCATTATTGGAGCGGAAGACGGGGTTCGAACCCGCGACCCCCACCTTGGCAAGGTGGTGTTCTACCACTGAACTACTTCCGCAATAATTATATTTTAAATGGTGCGGGTGGAGGGAGTCGAACCCCCACGCCGTGAGGCGCTAGATCCTAAGTCTAGTGCGTCTGCCAATTCCGCCACACCCGCAAAATGGTGAGCCATGAAGGACTTGAACCTTCGACCCTCTGATTAAAAGTCAGATGCTCTACCACTGAGCTAATGGCTCATGATGGTGCCGGCGAAAGGAATCGAACCCTCAACCTACTGATTACAAGTCAGTTGCTCTGCCAATTGAGCTACACCGGCATGATATGGTGGAGGATGACGGGATCGAACCGCCGACCCCCTGCTTGTAAGGCAGGTGCTCTCCCAGCTGAGCTAATCCTCCATATATTAGCCTAGCAACGTCCTACTCTCACAAGGGGAAGCCCCTTACTACCATCGGCGCTAAAGAGCTTAACTTCCGTGTTCGGTATGGGAACGGGTGTATCCTCTTTGCCATCGTCACTAGACTATTTGTTTTGAGACAAGAACTATTATATCACTTAATCAAAGAATTGCAAGTGTTTTTTTAAAATAATTTTTGTTCTCTCAAAACTGGATAACGACATTGAAATGATTGGTTAAGTCCTCGATCGATTAGTATCCGTCAGCTCCACACGTCACCGTGCTTCCACCTCGGACCTATCTACCTCATCGTCTTTGAGGGATCTTACTTGCTTATGCAATGGGAAATCTCATCTTGAGGGGGGCTTCATGCTTAGATGCTTTCAGCACTTATCCCGTCCACACATAGCTACCCAGCGGTGCCTTTGGCAAGACAACTGGTACACCAGCGGTGTGTCCATCCCGGTCCTCTCGTACTAAGGACAGCTCCTCTCAAATTTCCTACGCCCACGACGGATAGGGACCGAACTGTCTCACGACGTTCTGAACCCAGCTCGCGTACCGCTTTAATGGGCGAACAGCCCAACCCTTGGGACCGACTACAGCCCCAGGATGCGATGAGCCGACATCGAGGTGCCAAACCTCCCCGTCGATGTGGACTCTTGGGGGAGATAAGCCTGTTATCCCCGGGGTAGCTTTTATCCGTTGAGCGATGGCCCTTCCATGCGGAACCACCGGATCACTAAGCCCGTCTTTCGACCCTGCTCGACTTGTAGGTCTCGCAGTCAAGCTCCCTTATGCCTTTACACTCTGCGAATGATTTCCAACCATTCTGAGGGAACCTTTGGGCGCCTCCGTTACCTTTTAGGAGGCGACCGCCCCAGTCAAACTGTCCACCTGACACTGTCTCCCAAGCCGATCAGGCTTGCGGGTTAGAATTTCAGTACAACCAGGGTAGTATCCCAAGGGCGCCTCCAGGGAAGCTGGCGCTCCCCCTTCTACGGCTCCTACCTATCCTGTACAAGTTGCACCGAAATTCAATATCAGGTTACAGTAAAGCTCCACGGGGTCTTTCCGTCCTGTCGCGGGTAACCTGCATCTTCACAGGTACTATAATTTCACCGAGTCTCTCGTTGAGACAGTGCCCAGATCGTTACGCCTTTCGTGCGGGTCGGAACTTACCCGACAAGGAATTTCGCTACCTTAGGACCGTTATAGTTACGGCCGCCGTTTACTGGGGCTTCAATTCGGAGCTTCGCTTGCGCTAACTCCTCCTCTTAACCTTCCAGCACCGGGCAGGCGTCAGCCCCTATACTTCACCTTACGGTTTTGCAGAGACCTGTGTTTTTGCTAAACAGTCGCCTGGGCCTATTCACTGCGGCTCATCAGGGCTTGCACCCCAATGAGCACCCCTTCTCCCGAAGTTACGGGGTCATTTTGCCGAGTTCCTTAACGAGAGTTCTCTCGCTCACCTTAGGATTCTCTCCTCGACTACCTGTGTCGGTTTGCGGTACGGGCACCTCCCGCCTCGCTAGAGGCTTTTCTTGGCAGTGTGAAATCAGGAACTTCGCGCGTAACGCGCTCCCCATCACAGCTCAGCGTATTAGGAAGCGGATTTGCCTACTTCCACGCCTTGCTGCTTGGACACGCTCGACCAACGGCGTGCATTCCCTATCCTCCTGCGTCCCCCCATCACTCAAACGGCGGGGAGGTGGTACAGGAATATCAACCTGTTGTCCATCGTCTACGCCTTTCGGCCTCGACTTAGGTCCCGACTAACCCTGAGCGGACGAGCCTTCCTCAGGAAACCTTAGTCATTCGGTGGATGGGATTCTCACCCATCTTTCGCTACTCATACCGGCATTCTCACTTCTAAGCGCTCCACCAGTCCTTCCGGTCTGACTTCGACGCACTTAGAACGCTCTCCTACCACTCGTGCAACGCACGAATCCACAGCTTCGGTGAATCGTTTAGCCCCGATACATTTTCGGCGCAGCGTCACTCGACCAGTGAGCTATTACGCACTCTTTAAATGATGGCTGCTTCTAAGCCAACATCCTGGTTGTCTAAGCAACGCCACATCCTTTTCCACTTAACGATTACTTTGGGACCTTAGCTGGTGGTCTGGGCTGTTTCCCTTTTGACCACGGATCTTATCACTCGTAGTCTGACTCCCGTGTATAAATAGCTGGCATTCGGAGTTTGTCTGAATTCGGTAACCCGAGGTGGGCCCCTAGTCCAAACAGTGCTCTACCTCCAGTATTCTTCACACGAGGCTAGCCCTAAAGCTATTTCGGAGAGAACCAGCTATCTCCAAGTTCGATTGGAATTTCTCCGCTACCCACACCTCATCCCCGCACTTTTCAACGTGCGTGGGTTCGGGCCTCCAGTGAGTGTTACCTCACCTTCACCCTGGACATGGGTAGATCACCTGGTTTCGGGTCTACGACCACGTACTCAAAACGCCCTATTCAGACTCGCTTTCGCTGCGGCTCCGCATTTTCTGCTTAACCTTGCACGTAATCGTAACTCGCCGGTTCATTCTACAAAAGGCACGCCATCACCCGTTAACGGGCTCTGACTACTTGTAGGCACACGGTTTCAGGTTCTCTTTCACTCCCCTCCCGGGGTGCTTTTCACCTTTCCCTCACGGTACTGGTTCACTATCGGTCACTAGGGAGTATTTAGCCTTGGGAGATGGTCCTCCCGGATTCCGACGGAATTTCACGTGTTCCGCCGTACTCAGGATCCACTCAGGAGAGGATGGATTTTCGACTACAGGGCTTTTACCTTCTCTGGCCGTCCTTTCCAGAACGGTTCATCTAACCCATCCTTTTGTAACTCCGTATAGAGTGTCCTACAACCCCAAGAGGCAAGCCTCTTGGTTTGGGCTGTTCCCGTTTCGCTCGCCGCTACTCAGGGAATCGATTTTTCTTTCTTCTCCTCCAGGTACTTAGATGTTTCAGTTCCCTGGGTGTGCCTTCTTAACGCTATGGATTCACGTTAAGATACTGTTCCATTACGAACAGTGGGTTCCCCCATTCGGAAATCTCCGGATCAAAGCTTACTTACAGCTCCCCGAAGCATATCGGTGTTAGTCCCGTCCTTCATCGGCTCCTAGTGCCAAGGCATCCACCGTGCGCCCTTAACAACTTAACCTTTACGGTTTTCGATACGCTGCGCAATACTTCGTCAATTTCGCTCGTTCGAATCCTCATGTACGCATATAGTACACTCCGGTTCTCACTCGCTTATTTCCTTGTCTTGCTTGCGTCTCGCAACCCTTACGGCTTTAATCCACGTCGCATTTACGTCGTGTTAGCCTAGTTGTTTGCGCTTTACAGTAAATTGCTTGCTTTCAATGTCGTTTATCCAGTTTTCAAAGAACAACACTATAACTTTGAAGGTCATAAACCTTCAAAACTGAACACAAAACGCTAATGCTTCCGTAAATATCCTTAGAAAGGAGGTGATCCAGCCGCACCTTCCGATACGGCTACCTTGTTACGACTTCACCCCAATCATCTGTCCCACCTTCGGCGGCTGGCTCCCGAAAGGGTTACCTCACCGACTTCGGGTGTTACAGACTCTCGTGGTGTGACGGGCGGTGTGTACAAGGCCCGGGAACGTATTCACCGCGGCATGCTGATCCGCGATTACTAGCGATTCCGGCTTCATGCAGGCGAGTTGCAGCCTGCAATCCGAACTGAGAACGGTTTTTTCGGATTGGCTCCGTCTCGCGACTTCGCGACCGTTTGTACCGTCCATTGTAGCACGTGTGTAGCCCAGGTCATAAGGGGCATGATGATTTGACGTCATCCCCACCTTCCTCCGTATTTGTACGGCAGTCTCCTTAGAGTGCCCAACTGAATGATGGCAACTAAGGACAAGGGTTGCGCTCGTTGCGGGACTTAACCCAACATCTCACGACACGAGCTGACGACAACCATGCACCACCTGTCACCGCTGTCCCCGAAGGGAAGGCTATGTCTCCATAGCGGTCAGCGGGATGTCAAGACCTGGTAAGGTTCTTCGCGTTGCTTCGAATTAAACCACATGCTCCACCGCTTGTGCGGGCCCCCGTCAATTCCTTTGAGTTTCAGTCTTGCGACCGTACTCCCCAGGCGGAGTGCTTAATGCGTTAGCTGCAGCACTAAGGGGTGGAAACCCCCTAACACTTAGCACTCATCGTTTACGGCGTGGACTACCAGGGTATCTAATCCTGTTTGCTCCCCACGCTTTCGCGCCTCAGCGTCAGTTACAGGCCAGGAAGCCGCCTTCGCCACTGGTGTTCCTCCATATCTCTACGCATTTCACCGCTACACATGGAATTCCGCTTCCCTCTCCTGCACTCAAGTCTCCCAGTTTCCAATGACCCTCCCCGGTTAAGCCGGGGGCTTTCACATCAGACTTAAGAAACCGCCTGCGCGCGCTTTACGCCCAATAATTCCGGACAACGCTTGCCACCTACGTATTACCGCGGCTGCTGGCACGTAGTTAGCCGTGGCTTTCTAGTAAGGTACCGTCAAGGTGCAGCCAGTTACTACTGCACTTGTTCTTCCCTTACAACAGAGCTTTACGATCCGAAGACCTTCTTCGCTCACGCGGCGTTGCTCCATCAGGCTTTCGCCCATTGTGGAAGATTCCCTACTGCTGCCTCCCGTAGGAGTCTGGGCCGTGTCTCAGTCCCAGTGTGGCCGATCACCCTCTCAGGTCGGCTACGCATCGTCGCCTTGGTAGGCCGTTACCCCACCAACAAGCTAATGCGCCGCGGGCCCATCCTATAGTGATAGCAGAACCATCTTTCAACATCAAAGCATGCACTTTGATGTATTATCCGGTATTAGCACGCGTTTCCGCGAGTTATCCCAGTCTATAGGGCAGGTTACCCACGTGTTACTCACCCGTCCGCCGCTAACCTCATGAAAGCTAGGCTTTCAATTGGTTCGCTCGACTTGCATGTATTAGGCACGCCGCCAGCGTTCGTCCTGAGCCAGGATCAAACTCTCCATAAAAGAAAATTTGATTTGCTCAAAATTTAATGTCCGAATCTAGTTTGTCAACGAGGGTTAACAACTAGATAATTTATTGCATTAACGTTTTGTTGTTCAGTTTTCAAGGTTCATTCTTCTTTTTTGAAACAACTCTTTAATTATATCGTTTACCAACTCGTTTGTCAACAACTTTTTTGGATTTTTTCATTTTTTATCACTTTCGTTAAGATCTTTATTAGAATTACTTTCTCTTAGCGACAGCTTTTATATATTATCACCTTACCTAATCAAATGTCAACATATTTTTCAACATTTTTTATCTAGCGTTATAAATTATTTTACATTTAATTTTTTTATTGTTTGAAAACAATATCCCCTTATATCATTGAACTAAAAATGATATAAGGTCTCTAAATAAAATCAAATAATGTAAAACTCCCACACTATTCTGATGTAAGAAAAGAATTAGACTAATGAATCAACAATAACCACAGATTTAGGAATACAAAAAATTACGTTGAATGAAAGCGATTAAGGATTTCATCTTTCATGTCTATAAAAAGTTGGCTGTCTAGAGATTTTCTAGACAGCCATAGATTGAACTAATGATTTTCTATAACCAGCTAATTAATCTCTTGGACGCATTGTTGGGAATAATAATACGTCACGAATGGATTGAGAATTGGTTAATAACATAACTAATCGGTCAATACCGATACCTAATCCACCTGTAGGAGGCATTCCATATTCTAAAGCTTCGATGAAATCTTCATCCATATCATGTGCTTCGTCATTTCCTGCTTCTTTTTCAGCTAGTTGCGCTTCAAAACGTTCGCGTTGATCGATTGGATCGTTCAATTCTGTAAACGCATTTGCATGTTCACGACGAACGATAAATAATTCAAAACGGTCTGTGAAGCGTTCATCTTCTGGATTTTTCTTTGCTAATGGCGAAATTTCAACAGGATGTCCGTAAACGAATGTTGGTTGTACTAATGTTTCCTCTACTTTTTGCTCGAAGAACTCGTTAATGATGTGTCCCACTTCATGCATTTCTTGAATTTCCACACCATGTTCTTTCGCTAAACTTCTCGCTTCTTCTAATGTCATAGGTTGCCAGAAGTCTACCCCGGTTACTTCCTTAATTGCATCAACCATATGCACTCGTTTCCATCCTGGTGAAAGGTCTATTTCTTCTTCACCGTATTGGATTTTCGTTGTACCAAGCACCTCTTGTGCTACATGAGAAATTAAATTTTCTGTCAATTCCATAATATCTCGGTAATCTAAATATGCACCGTATAGCTCTAATAATGTAAATTCTGGATTGTGACGTGTTGAAATACCTTCATTTCGGAACACTCGTCCTATTTCATATACTTTTTCGAGTCCGCCAACAATTAAACGTTTTAAATGCAATTCTAATGCAATACGTAAATATAGATCCATATCTAATGCGTTATGATGCGTAATGAATGGTCGAGCAGCTGCCCCTCCAGCAACAGTGTGTAAAATTGGCGTCTCTACTTCCAAATAACCTTGTCCATCTAAATAGTTTCGAATAGAACGAATAATTTTTGAACGAGTAATAAACGTCTCTTTGCTATCAGCATTCGTCATCAAGTCTAAGTAGCGTTGACGATAACGTTGTTCAACATCTTGCAATCCATGGAATTTTTCAGGCATTGGGCGCAGTGATTTCGTTAGGAAAGTAAATTCGTTTGCTTTTACGGAAAGCTCCCCTGCATTTGTTCTGAAAACAACTCCGCGGATGCCCACGATATCCCCTAAATCTGCATGTTTAAATAAATCGTATGCTTCATCGCCTACTCGGTCTTGACGAACATAAATTTGAATCTGGCCAGCCAAATCTTGAATGTGGGCAAAACCAGCTTTCCCTTTTCCACGTTTTGTCATAATACGACCTGCGATGACTACTTCATCATTTTTTTCTTCTAGTTCTTCTTTCGTAAATACATCAAATTGTTTGAAAACATCTGAAGACAAGTGTGTGCGCTCGAAACGTTGGCCAAATGGATCGATACCTTTTTCACGAATATCACTTAACTTTTGGCGTCTCACCAAAAGTTGATCATTTAATTCTTCAATATTTGACACGTCTTTCACTCCTCATAATTTTAAAACGTTCTGTTCATAGTCCACAATGTATCTATTGTACACAATTTCTATCTTCTCTTCATCATTTTTGAAAGATTTTTTTAGTTCCCTTATATTTTTGATTAGGGTAATTTTTCTACTTTTGTATATAATGTTCTTATATTCAGATAAAAGATTCAACTTTTTGAGAGAGGTGTTTCCATGTATCGTAAAATAGACGATTTTATAAAAGATTGGCAACACAATAGTGCGGGTACTATAGCAATTATGGAATCCATTACGGAAGATAAAAAGCATGTTGCTATTGTTGAAGGTCATAATTCTCTTGAATTTTTAAGCTGGCACTTAACAAATGCCCCTTTATTCTTTTGCGGATTAATAGGGCAATCACTAAATGTCCAAATCAATCCTTCTACACCGCCAACTACAATGAAAGAAATCATTGACGAATATAAAAAAGTAAACGAAGAAGTTGTAAATGCGGTTAAGAAACTAGATGATAGTTCATTAGAAAAAGAAGTGGATATGATTGGACAACCTACTGCGATTGGAGCAGTACTACGCATGCTTATTGATCATCAAACTCATCACAGAGCACAGATGCAAGTATTATTAAGACAAGCTGGCCTACCTGTACCGGGTGTCATGGGACCAACAAAGGAACAATCAAACGCATAATCTTACCAATTCAGGATAAGCCGCCTCAGTTGTTGAGACGGCTTTTTATATTGCTTAATTAATCCTTCACAATAATCGTAACCATTAGTTTTCACACAACATGCATCTCTCGTTCTTGTTGCTCTCCACTTTGTTCAACCACGTTATTTAAAATTGCACGCAGTTCTTCGGCTGTTTCAACTTGATTAATCGCATTACGGATAATGCCATTGCCACGAATCCCTTTTAAATACCAAGCTGCATGTTTACGCATTTCACGTACGGCAACAAATTCACCTTTTAATTTTATCAAACGATCAAAGTGTAATAAACAAACGTTTATTTTTTCCTGAACAGATGGCTCTGGTTTTAACTCACCTGTTTCGAGGTACTGTACGGTTTGATAGATCATCCATGGATTTCCTAACGCAGCTCGACCAATCATCACCGCGTCTACACCCGTCTCATCCAACATTCGTTTTGCATCTTGTGGAGTTTCTACATCGCCATTACCGATTACAGGAATGTTTACATTTTCCTTCACTTGGCGAATGATTTCCCAATTTGCTTTCCCTTCGTACATTTGAACCCTTGTACGACCATGAACGGCTACAGCACTGCCGCCAGCTCTTTCAATCGCTTGGGCATTTTCAACAGCAAAAATGTGTTCATCATCCCAACCAATCCGCATTTTTACCGTCACCGGTTTCTCCACCGAATCAACAACTGCCGCTACCATTTCATACACTTTATCCGAATTCAGTAACCACTTCGCTCCTGCTTCACATTTAATAATTTTATTTACAGGGCATCCCATATTGATGTCAATAATATCCGCGTTCGTATGTTGATCTACAAATTTGGCCGCTTCAACGAGGGTTTCTTTTTCACCCCCAAAGATTTGCAAGGCGATTGGTTTTTCCCTTTCATCTATATAAAGCATATCTAACGTTTTTTTATTGCGTAAAATAAGTCCTTTATCACTGATCATTTCAGCATAAACAAGACCCGCACCGAATTCTTTAACCGTTAGCCGGAAAGCAACGTTACTCACTCCTGCCATTGGAGCTAGTACTACACGGTTTGCCATCACGATATCTCCTATTTGGAACGGCTTTTTCTCTTCCATGGCCTATACCTCCTTTCCATAAAAGTGTTTTTATATCCGTCACTACTTCATAGTGTCGAGTGTCGTAATACGTATTGTTACAAAGAAAAATAATCCTTCCACTTTTTAATGCCCTCTTTTTCAAGGTTGATATTCTTTAATGCTGCCTCCGCTTGAATCAACTTTTCCGAGTATGGCTTAGATGCAATATCTAACAGCGGAACCAATACGAAAGCTCTTTCAAACATTCGAGGATGTGGAATGATTAAATTCTCTGACTCAATATTGTCGTTATTAAATAATAAAATGTCAAGGTCAATAATTCTTGGCCCCCAGCGGATATTGCGAACCCGACCGAGATCATTTTCAATTAATTGACAGGTCTGTAACAATTCAATAGGTGAAAGTATTGTTTGTGCATAAATCGCAATGTTTAAAAAAGAGGGCTGATCAACATACCCCACTGGAGCCGTTTCGTAAATTGGGGATATTTTTTTTATCCATATCCCCTCCTTACTTTGAAGCAAATCAATGGCAGATTTTAAATTGTTTTCCCGATCTCCCAAGTTTGTACCTAAAGATAAATAAACATCATTCACCATAATGACCCCTTACTATTTCAACAGCTACTTCTTTATAATGGCCTGGAATAGGTGGATCTGGTTTAATTAGTTCCACTTTGCATCCAAACACTTGTCCTTCATATTTTTGTAAGATTGATGAAGCAATGGTTTCTGCAGCTGCTTCAATTAATTGGAAGGGCTCTCCTTCCATGATTGATTTGCATAATTCATACACTTCTACATAATTCACTGTATATTGCAGGTCGTCTGTTTCCCCTGCCTTTTTCGTATTGACCGCAAGAGTTACTGTAACTCGAAAACGCTGCCCTAACATTGTTTCTTCAGGTAATACACCGTGATATCCATAAAATTGCATATCTCGCAAATGTATATAGTCCATAATAGACCTCCTATCGAAATTAGTGTCTCTCAGGAAGTTCATTTTTTACTTCAAATTTCCCCATTAATGCATCAATCATTTTCACGGTTCTTGCTATTTCTTTTACATCATGCACTCGAACAATATGACAACCTTTCATGACACCATATGCACATGTCGCCGCAGTACCTTCTACTCTTTCATGTAATGGAACATCTAAAATAGTGCCAATCATTCGTTTTCTCGAAGTCCCCAACAAAACGGGGTATCCCAATTCTGCAAGTTCATCTAATCGTTGCATCGTTTCAATACTTTGCTGCAAGTTTTTCACAAACCCTATTCCCGGATCAAGTATGATATGCTCGTCTGGAACACCAGCTGCTTTCACAATATCAATACTTTCTTTTAAATCATTTAAAAAATCTTCGAAGTAATTTTTGTAATTCGTGTTCTCTCGATTATGCATTAGAATGATAGGTGCATTATATTCAAAAGCCACTTTGGCCATTTCCGGATCTGCCTTCGCGCCCCAAATATCATTAATGATATGGGCACCAGCTTCCAATGCCGCACGAGCAACCGCTGATTTGTAAGTATCAATTGATATAATGGCAGGTACTTCTTCTCTCAAAGCTTTAATCACTGGCACGACACGAGCAATCTCTTCTTCATCAGGAATACGAGTATAACCAGGTCGTGTCGATTCTCCACCCACATCAATAATCTTCGCACCTTCCTGAACCATCTGTTTCGCATGTGCAATTGCGGCATCGATTGAATTATACTTTCCCCCGTCAGAAAAAGAATCGGGTGTTACATTTAAAATCCCCATCACAAAAGTTTCTTTTGTATAATCGAGCTCTATATTATTAATTGTTAACGGTTTACTGTATTTCGATAACATCTTCGTACACTCCTTTATCAATAAGAGGACTACTCATTCGCCTTCATTACATTCTAAACAAGTATATCATTTTCAAAGTCAAAGCACTCAATACTTTTAAATCTAAAATTCGGTGTAATCATATAACATGTTTTTCGTCAAACAAAATCGGCATCATCCAAAAGGATAATGCCGTTTCTTATTAGTCTTCGAAATTGTATAAAGCTGTTGATAAATAGCGTTCACCATTAGATGGAACAATCGCTAATACGTTAGAACCTTTGCCTAAACGTTTTGCAGTTTGAATTGCAGCGTGAATAGCAGCACCTGATGAAATACCGCATAAAATACCTTCTTCACGACCTACTTTACGAGCTGTTTCGAATGCTGTTTCATTATCAACTTGGAATACAGAATCGTAAATTTCTGTATTTAACACTTTTGGTACGAAACCTGCTCCAATACCCTGAATTTTATGGGAACCTGGATTTCCGCCAGATAAAACCGGAGAGTCTTTCGGTTCAACTGCAATAATTTCAATGTTTGGATATTTTTCTTTTAATACAGCACCTGCACCTGTGATTGTACCACCTGTACCTACCCCAGCAACAAATGCGTCTAATTGCACACCTTCAAATGCTTCCACTATTTCCGGACCTGTTGTTAAGCGGTGGATTTCTGCATTTGCAGGGTTTTCAAATTGTTGTGGCATGAAATAACCATTTTCTTCTGCAAGTGCTGTTGCTTTAGCAATTGCACCTTTCATTCCTTCAGGACCAGGTGTTAATACTAATTCAGCACCATATGCACGAAGTAATTTACGGCGTTCAATACTCATAGTTTCAGGCATTACTAAAATAGCGCGATAACCTTTTGCTGCTGCAATCATCGCAAGTCCAATTCCAGTGTTTCCTGAAGTTGGTTCAATAATTGTGCCACCTGGTTTTAGTCGTCCATCTCTTTCTGCCGCTTCAATCATCGCTAAAGCAATACGATCTTTAACAGAGCTTCCTGGATTAAAATATTCTAATTTTACCCAAACAGTTCCTTCATCTTCAGTTGTAGCATGGTTTAACTTCACGATTGGTGTGCGACCAACTAATTCTGTAATAGAATTATATAATTTACTCATCACGGTTCCCCTTTCATAATACCGACTATTTTTATAGGTTTTTCTTGTTTTAATATTAACCCTACTAATCGTTTGTTGTCAATGAAAATGAGAGTGAAAATTTGTAAAATTTTTAATCATTATTCACCATAGAACCATGTCACATCAAATTCTTTCCAAAACATTTCCGGGGTAATGGATGATGACAGTTGCTCCATCGCTAACCCCCTTTTAATATGATCTTTTACCTCTCCATAAGGGAAAGATCTTCCTTCCATTTTTTCATGTAATTGAACAATTCCATATCGGCCGTCTCTTAATAAAACAGGCTTGCTAATTTCATTTTTATTTAGTTTTTGAAGCGCTTTCAGTATAGCTGGATCTACATTGGATTGATTCGTAATATAGCCAATATCTCCCCCGAGACTTGCCGAAACTTGTTCAACAGAACGTTCCCGAGCTAATACCGAAAAATCAGAACCTTCATTCAGTTCTTTTAAAACACTTTCTGCTTCATCTTTCGTATTCACAACAATTAATTTTGCTCGGTACGTCGTTGGAATATTATATAACGATTCATTTTCTTCATAATAAGATTCAAGCTCTTTTTCATCAATAATAATATCTTTTGTTAATACTTTCTCTAAAATCAGCTGGGACTTAATTTGCTCTTTAAGTTCCTTCTCTCCTAATTGTTGCAACGTTGAATCCATTTCGCTGGAAGAAACCATAAGGGATAGCTCTAAATCAATTTCATCCTCAGTCACGTCAATGCTATATTCTTTCGCAGCCTTTTCCATTACTTTTTGATTCACCATGCGCTGCAATGTATCTTTTCCATAATAACGTTCCATTTCAGCCATCCATTGCAGGCGAGTAATATTTTCACCATCAACGCTAGCGACGATAGTTTCATCGTCGCCAACTTCTTCATCTCCACCTAATGCAAATAACCAAAGAACAAACCAAAAAATATTCCCAACAAATAAAATCGCAAGTAATGTGAGTACAGGTTTTGTTTTTAATCGGCGTTTTGATAGTGGCGTATGTTGAGTCGTAGGTTGGTTAATTTTTTGCCTCGATCTCACGGATAAAACCTTCTAGCTCCTCTTGGCTATAATGATATTTTTCTAAACAGAAGTGGCACTCCGCTTCTGCTCCTCCATCTTCATCAATCATTTCTTGAATTTCTTGTACACCTAGTGATTTAATAGCCGCTCCAAAACGCTCTTTTGAACATCCACAGTTAAATTGAACAGGCATAGTTTCTAACACTTTTACATTTCCTTCTCCTAATACTGCATCTAATATTTGTTCAGGGGTATAGCCTTTTTCAATCATTTTCGAAATCGGTTCAACGGATTTTAAGTGGTTTTCAATTGTTTCAATTGTTTCATCATCGCATCCTGGTAATAATTGAATAATAAAACCTCCAGCTGCAAGTACGGAATTATCCGTGTTCACCAGTACACCTAATCCTACTGATGAAGGAACTTGTTCTGATACTGCATAATAATAAGTAAAGTCTTCAGCAATTTCACCTGAAACGATTGGAGTTTGACCTGTAAACATTTCTCTCAAACCTAAGTCTTTTACAATCGTAATGTTTCCATTCGTTCCAACTGCACGACGTACATCTAGTTTTCCAACTTCATTTAACGGGAAATGAGTTTGTGGATTCGTGACATATCCCCTTACTTCTCCTTTTCCGTTTGCATCTATCAATATAATACCGATTGGACCTCCACCTTCGATTTTGATTGTAATCTTATCATCGGCATTCATCATTGATCCCATCATAGCTCCAGCAGTCAATGCGCGACCTAGGGCAGCAGTAGCGGTAGGCCATGTATTATGTCTTTTTTGTGCTTCCCCAACAGTATTCGTTGAACGCACCGCATATGCACGAACTTTTCCATCAAATCCTAAAGCTTTTACTAAATAATCTTCCATAACAAATTTCCTCTCTTTAATGATTTCTTTTGTAAATGATATATAAACCTTTTAAAGTTAAAAACTTGTCTACTACATCAATGAGTTTTGTCTCATTTGAAAAAAATTCTGCAAGACCTCCTGTTGCAATAACTAAAGGTTCAATCTTACTTTGCTCTTTCATGCGGCTTACAATTCCCTCAACCATGCCTATAAAGCCATAAAAAACTCCCGATTGAATGGAGGTGATTGTATTTTTTCCGATAATGTCAAACGGCTTTGTAATTTCTACTCGTGGCAATTTGGATGCCTTTGTAAATAGTGCATCCAAAGCAATCCTTACGCCAGGAGTTATGGCCCCTCCCATATAATGCCCTTTCTCATTTATGTAACTAAAAGTAATAGCCGTCCCAAAGTCTACTACAATAAGCGGCCTTGTGCCATATTCATGTACGGCAGCAACTGCATTGACAATTCGGTCTGTACCCACTTCCCGCGGATTATCACAAGCTATGTTTAATCCTGTTTTGATGCCAGGCCCTACGACAAGGGGGGTAATGTGAAAATAATTTCGGCACATTTCTTCTAATACATACATAATAGGAGGGACAACGGAAGAAATAATAATGCCACGAATATCGCTAAAGGCGATTCCAGCATAGTTAAAAAAGGCATATAAATGCATTGCATATTCATCGGAAGTTTTATTTTTCTCCGTCTCCATTTTCCAATGATGAATCAATTGCTCATCTTGATAAACTCCTGCAGAAATTTTTGAGTTTCCTACGTCAATGACTAATATCACTAAAACCACTTCCATTTTCGTTTGATGAAATCATACCATATTGCATGTAGTTACCTCAAAAAGATTAACCTGTAACGAAAAAAGTAGCATCAGAAAATTTCTGACACTACTTTTATCAAGTATTCATTATTCCTTTTTGCCTTCATTCAAACTATCCGTAGAATTTTCTTTAGGTAAATCATCTGTTGTCGGAGCTTTTTCTTCACCAGCTGCCTCTTGATGAATTTGAGCAGAGCCAGATTTTTCTACAGTAACTTCTTTAGGCTCTTCACTCTCTTTGTTCTCGTCGTCAGCTTGCTTCGGCTCTACTGTTGTGATTTTGATTGTCTCAGCTTCTTCTTCTGTTTTTTCTGGAAGGCATCCGTAATCACGTAAGTGTTCGATTTGCTCAGCATTTAATGTTTCATGCTCCAATAAAGCTTGAGCGATTAAATCTAGCAAATCACGCTTCTCTGTCAATATGCGTTTCGCTCGTTCATATTGCTCATTCACAATTTTTTGCATTTCTTTATCGATTTCAAAAGCGATGGCTTCAGAGTAATTTTGGTCTGTATTAAAATCTCGACCTAAAAATACATTTCCACCTTGTGATGATCCAAATTGAAGTTGGCCAAGCTTTTCGCTCATACCAAACTCTGTAACCATTCGGCGAGCAATATTCGTTACTTTTTGGAAGTCGTTATGAGCACCAGTGGATACTTCTCCTAATACAATTTCCTCTGCCGCACGACCACCAAGCAAACCAGTAATGCGATCCAGCAATTCTTCTTTCGTTTGGAAGAAACGTTCTTCTTTCGGAAGCATGATAGCATAACCGCCCGCTTGGCCTCGCGGAACAATGGTTACTTTATGAACTTTTTCAGCAGAATCAAGCGTTAAACCGATGACAACGTGACCTGCTTCGTGATATGCAACGAGTTTTTTCTCTTTTGGTGTATAAGTACGGCTCGTTTTCGCTGGACCGGCAATCACTCGGTCACTTGCTTCGTCGATATCATCCATATAAATTTTTCGTTTCCCTTTACGTGTAGCAACTAAGGCTGCTTCGTTTAATAAGTTTTCTAAATCTGCACCAGCAAAACCTGGAGTTCTTTGGGCAACAGCTTTTAAATCTACTTCTTCCGCCAATCGTTTATTGCGTGCATGAACTTTCAGAATCGCTTCTCGACCTTTTACATCTGGGTATCCCACAGTAATTTGTCGGTCAAAGCGACCAGGACGTAATAAAGCTTTATCTAAAATATCTGGTCGGTTTGTAGCAGCGATAATGATAATTCCTTCATTTACACCAAAACCGTCCATTTCAACTAGCAATTGGTTCAATGTTTGTTCACGCTCATCGTGACCTCCACCAAGACCCGCACCACGTTGTCGTCCAACCGCATCAATCTCATCAATAAAGATGATACATGGCGCGTTTTTCTTCGCATTTTCAAATAAGTCACGAACGCGGGACGCACCGACACCGACAAACATTTCTACGAAGTCGGAACCGGAAATAGAGAAGAAAGGAACACCAGCTTCTCCAGCAACAGCCCTAGCAAGCAATGTTTTACCAGTACCTGGAGGACCTACTAATAAAATACCTTTCGGAATACGTGCCCCCATTTCTGTAAACTTGCGATGGTCTTTTAAGAATTCCACTACTTCTACCAATTCGGCCTTCTCTTCATCTGCCCCTGCAACGTCATCAAAGCGAACTTTTTTCTTTTCAGAATCATAAAGTTTCGCTTTACTTTTACCGAAGTTCATCACTTTATTGCCTCCGCCTTGAGTTTGACTCAAGAGGAAGAAGAATAAAATGATAATGATAATGAATGGAATGATTCCCGTGAAGAATTGAACCCATGCGCTCGATTCAGGGGCTGGTATAAAACTTATTTTCGAATTTTTAATTGCATTGTCTATCTTCTCCATCAGCGCCGGGTTGTTTTGAGGAAGGTTTACAGTGAAAGTTTGTTCTTCATTTCCTGTTAACTCACCTTCACCAACTAGAACACCCGCATCTGGCTGAATATTTAACGATTTTATTTTCCCTGTCTCTAAAGCATTAATAAACTCATCATACGTTAATTCCTTTGAAGGCGTTGCACCTCCATTAAAGGTACCGAAAATACCTATCACCACAAGAAAAATTAACAAATAAAGTATGGTGTATCGAAATATTCGATTCATCCCCAGCCTCCTCACAACTTAACACAAAAACTATAAGTAAAATCTTAACATACCATTATTTCATCATACAATGAAAAGCACTGATAATGTAGCCTTTTTACATTTTTGTCGTTATTTATACAAAAATACTTACATTAAAAGGAATAAACTTCACTTTTTAATATACCAATATATGGTAGGTTTCGGTATTTTTCTGCATAGTCTAAACCATAACCTACGACAAATCCATCTGGAACTTCAAAACCAACAATATCAGCTTTTAAGTCCACTTTACGGCCAGACGGTTTATCTAATAATGTAACAATTTTAATGGAATTTGCTTTTCGATATTTAAATAAGTCTACTAAATAACTTAGTGTTAAGCCGCTATCTATGATATCTTCGATGATAATGACATCCCGACCTTCTACACTCGTATTTAAATCTTTTAATATTTTTACCTCTCCTGAAGAAACGGTTGCATTTCCATAGCTTGAAACATCCATAAAGTCTATTTCAATATATGATTCAAAACGTTTTATTAAATCTGCCATAAAAGGTACTGCACCTTTTAATACGCCGATTGCTAATGGAAACTTATCTTTATATTCTTCCGTTAACTGGGCGCCAATTTCTGCGATTCTTTCTTGAATTTGTTCTTCAGTAATTAGTATTTTTTCGATATCCTTTTCGATCATAATGTAATGTTCCTCCTAAACAGCGTTGAAAAATTATTTGTTAAATAATTATTTAATTGATGGCAAAATTCTCTTTACATGAATTATAGCCATTTTTAAAAAATATTTTATAAAATTTACCTTATTTGTTGTAAGGAACTTTTTTAACTATCATTACCATATTATCATCAATTCTTTTTGTTCTTGAAAATTGATGATTAGCCCGAACACCTAATACCGATAAAATTTCTTCATTTGAATCTACAAGTATTGGCCAATCGTCTCTTTCAATTAAAGGGATTTTTTCATCAATAAAAAGGCGGGATAATCGTTTCGGCGCTTGCATTCCGTTTAACTGAATTCGATCACCTACTTTTCGCTTCCGAACCTTAAGAGGAAAAGCAATTGCGTTGGAATTGAAATAATATGCGGCTATATCATTTTGTTGGCAGCCCGTTTCATCAGAGAGTTTTCCTATGTATAAACGAAAACCATTTAAAACGTTCCATTCCCCAATTTTGATTTGTTGAATATAGTCTTCTTCATTATTGGATGTTTGATATTTAAAGAATGCAATGTCGCCATAACTTCTATTTGCAATAATTTGGTTTGGTAAATGAATTGTTGCGTTCCCTTCTTGGGACTTACATAATTCCAAAATATTACTATAAATAGCGTAACTTTGGTTGTCTGAAGGTTGATAAAGATAGTTTAATAGTATTAAAATGATTCTTCTTTGTAAAGCAAGTGGCTCTTTTTGAAATGGACGAATATGTAGTACAAAACGATCCTCCATTTTTTCTACAACTGAGGAAAAGCGTTTTTTTGCGAGTTCAAGTAAAAATTCGTCATCTTGTTGCAAATTTTCCGCTAATTGAACCGCATGAATTGCCACCTGTTTATTTTCGTTTTTTAACAATGGAATAATATGATGTCGGAATCGATTTCGAGTATAATCATCCTTCATATTGCTCGCGTCTTCTCGGAAGGAGCCGCCTTTTTCCTGTAAATAATTTGTTATTTCTTCTTTTGTAACCACTAAAAAAGGACGGATTATAGCGCCAACCGAAAACGCTCGTTTTGCGGAAATGCCTTTGAACCCATTGACGTTTCCGGATCTTGCAAGAGACATCAGCATAGTTTCCAACTGATCATCCGCATGATGAGCTGTCACTAGCTTATTGATGTTGTATTGTTTCATGATGTTTGCAAAAAATGCATACCGCTCTCTGCGACAAATCGCTTGAGAATTCCCTCCCTCTTTTTCCAACAAATCTGGAATGGGGATGCTTGTGCTAAAAATCGGAATCCCATGTTCTCTGCAAAACTGTTCCACAAATAGCCGATCTTCATACGAAACTTTCCCTCTCAACATATGGTCCACATGAGCAACATATAAATCAACTTTACATTGTTCTTGTAATTGAATAAAAAAATGAAGCAATGCCATAGAATCAACGCCACCAGAACAAGCGATGAGAAGACGGTCTCCCGCTTCAACTAATTGTTGTTCTGCTATAAAATTTTGCACTTTTTTCTCAAAAGTTACCATCTTCTCACCTCATTTCCTCTAATTAACTAACCGGTCTAAAAACAGCCCATTTTGGCACCACATGTGAAACATTAAAAATAATTACCGTGCAGTCATCTTCCACTTCATACTGGCTTTGATAACTGTCCATCACATCATATAGAAGCGCTTCAATCGGCATTCCAACCCTGATTTTTGACTTTAATAATTTAACAAAATTACGTTCCTGTTCGTCCCAATCATATTTGCTAGAGAACAAACCATCGGAAACCATTACGACATAATCATCAGCTAGCAAATTGACTTTTTCCGTTTCAATGGAGAATACAGGCATGAACCCTACAGGTGCTGATGATCCTTCCACTTTCATTAGCTGCTCTCCGCGCAAAATATAAGTAGACATGCTACCTGCTTTCCAAGACCATAATTCACCCTTTTGTAAATCAACTAATGCAAAATCTATCGTCGCATACATATCAACTTCACGGTTTAGACTAAGGACATAATGCAATGTATGCATAGCAGTCTCTGGATTCATATTATAGCTTAAACATTCCCTCATTAACCTTACCAATCTTCTACTTTCCCGCTTTGCTTCTCGACTTTGACCCATGCCATCCGACAACATTATGGCTACTAATCCCGGATGAATGTGGAAAATGGCATGAGAATCCCCTGACACAACATTAGAGTTTTTCGCTCTACTATATATATCATACTGAATTTTATAGCGAACTGCAGAGCGAAATCTCACTTGAAAATGAGCAAATGGTGTCTTATGATTCGATATTCGATCCACTTGGAACGGTTCAGCAAAGACTTCATATAGAACTGGTAAAATGATTCGTTCACATAATAAATATAAATCGTCTCGAGTATGGTTGTTAATAAAGGAACAAACAATCACACGTTCCCCCAACGTATTATTTAAAACATCAATTTGAAAACAATCAATGTTTGCGCGTTTAAATTCATGGCTTAATTCTTCCTCAATCGTCTTAAATGAAAGCGTCTCGTTTTTCATATCTTCCATCAATTTATTCAAATGATTACTCAAGTCCCTCAATTGCAAAGCAATCATCTTTTTCCCATGATAGAATTGCCCATTCATTTTATCGTTATACAGCTGATAATCAAGTTCTTCCAACAATTTTGACGATTTTACGCATTTTGTTCGAATTTGTTCTTCCGCAAGCATTTGTTCTTTTTCACTTAATCCCGATTTCGCTAGGAACCATCTTCGAATATTTTCATCCATTCCAATATTTTTTTCTCCCCAGCATCTATCATATCGAAAACAACTCATACAAGTGGCACAAGGCTCAATCTTTCGAATTTCACTCACATTCTCAGTTGACGTAAAGCGCTCAAAAACTAATTCTTTCATAAACAAAACAAAACGTTGAAACGTCTCTAACTTTTCCGTTGTATGTTCCGTTAGCCATTCCTGCCTTTTAAGCAATACTTCATCTCGTTTTGGACGAATGATATTTTCCAAAAAGTTTAGCATTTTTTCTGGCAATAATAAAAAGACTACACCCGCTATCAAGACCGATACAAAATAAACGCTATCTAGTGGCAACGTTGAATCATAAAAAAAGAAAAAGATGCTGGGTATTAAACTACCTATTACAGCGCCTACTCTTCCAATCCCTTTACACAACCCGCTCGATACGCCCGTTAAAGCATAAACAGCAATCATTCCCGTGAAAGAAAGCTCTGATATTCCTACTAATGCTCCAATAATAGTTGAAACGCTTGAGGCAACCGTTATTCCACCAGTAATGGCAGCAATGCAAATCGATAAATGCAGAACAAATGTAAAAAGTGAAAAATACGATATCGTTAATGAATGCATCCCAGTTAAAACGACCGCTAAAATTACTAACCCCGCTCCTACCCGCTCATAACTCCAGGAAGCAGACCAAAAACGATAAGGTTCAACGAAAAATAGCTTCACAAAGATTGTCATGAAAAAAGCTAATATCATTTCATAATAAACATACAACTGTACTATGAAAGGAGGGATGCCTATATGCAAAATGCTTTGCCATAACAATTGTCCAAAAAAGATGGCAAGGGCCACAGCAATAGCCATAGGGGGCTTCCAATATCGGAACCGAATCAATAATTCGTAAAAACCAAGTTGCAGTAACAAAATCAAACCTTGCCCTAAACTCAAACTCAATGCACCAATTAACCCGCCGATGAACACTGCCCATTTCTCATTTTCATATCTATTTCGCACGATTGCCCATAATGGTAATAAAAAAGGAACAGCCGCTTCAAACATTACCGCTCTTGATAGAAAAAATGCTAACAACATGAAGAATAAATGAAGAATTAGGCTTACCTTTTTAATAGTAAAACGACTGAAATGCTCTTGCCATGACGACTTTTCATTCAGCATTTGGATATTTGACATATTCCATCCCCCTCATCTATATCATTTGTTTCGGTCTATTATATAAAAGAAGGGATGTAAAATTTGTCTAGTACTGTTCTAGTTTAAAAAAATTGTTCGACGAATTACTTAATAACATAACAAATTGTTAATTTAGGCTAGTTTTTGTCGTTTTTTTCTTAACATTTGATAACTATAAGGAATTTATTTTGGAATTTTATGCTGATAAAATGAAGAAATTTGGGGTTAATTGGAATTCTAAAGGTTCTTGGAGGAAATAAACTCTTACTCAAATAAGATTGAAAACTACAATTAAGTATTTTTATAAACTAATCCAATTCCATATAATTTTCACAAACTAACTTTCTATAATAAATTTGTTTCGCAACTACAAGTAAAACACTACCAATTAAATAAAAAAAAGTCGACTATTGACGGAATATAGTCGACCCATTTTAACGAATAACCGATTTTGTTATCTGTATTTTGACATTTTCATTGTAAAAAAGATTATTTAAAAATTACTCAATTAAAACAGACAGCAAACTACCCTCTTCTTGCGCCACGTCCACCTCGTTTTGACTCAGTTGCACGTCTTAATGAAGCAAGACGCTCATCACTATCTCTTAAGAATTTCGCCATTTTCTGTTCAAAACTTTCTTTTGATTGGCGTTCGTTTCGTTCATTTGAACGGTTATCACGACGTGGTCTTTGAGGACGTTCAGGTCTTTCAGATTGAGCTTTAGCCTTTCTTATCGATAGGCCAATTTTTCCATCCTCTTCAACATTTAACACTTTCACTTCAACGATATCTCCAACTTTTAGATGATCGTTAATGTCTTTCACGTAGTTATCAGCTACTTCACTAATATGGACAAGGCCCGTCTTACCATCTGGCAGCTCAATAAATGCTCCAAAATTTGTAATTCCTGTGACCTTCCCCTGTAATTTGCTGCCTACTTCAATTGACATAAAAAAAATGCTCCTCCTTAAAATTTAAACGGCTAATAAAATATCGCCAGTAATCATAATTATATAAAATGAGCAAAAAATTTGCTAATGCTCTCTTTTATTATAGCCAACAAAAAAAGAGTGTCAACAAGACAACTCTTTTTCAGCCTGTATTTTTTATTCTCTTCATTTGTTCAACAGTAATTTCTTATTTTTAAATAACGATTTTAATACAGCCTAGAAAAATGTCATTTCTTATTCTTTTTATCTTCTTCATTTTCTTTTTCTTCTTTAGGGATGGTGAAAATGATTTCTCCTTCCTCCGATAAGAAGTATTCTTTACGGGCTAATTTTGCAATATATTCATCATCTTCAAGTTTTTTTATTTGCAACTGTAATAATTCTTGTTCTTTTTTTATTTCTTGAAGTTCTGATAATACCTTTTCTTTTTCTGCTTCTTTTTGCGCTAATCTTTCATTTTGGTTAAAAATCATACTGATTAAACTAATTATGACGACGGATGCGATGACAAAGAATAGAGATAGCCTTCTTCTTAATCGGATTTTTTGCTTCGTCAACTTTTCCATTTGACGATTTGCAGAACGGACATAGTCATTATCTATTTTCCGAATATTCATATTCCCATGTCTGTTATGATAATGCTTGGCCACATCCGTCACCTCCTAAATAGTCATTGTATTGTCATTATACTTAGTATTTAACGTTTTTTAAAGATTGCTCTTTTTAAGTTTATAAATTTTCTGTGAAAAGGTCTTTTCGCAACCACAAATAGTTTGTAAAAAGGGTTAAATAGTACAATTAAAATTCGAACTACTAGTCTAATTATCCCTTTTATTGTTTTCAGAGTAATTTTTACAATCGCTACTATTGGATTAATAAAAATAATGATAAATACCCTGCCGAGAAACCGGAAAAATGGCTGAAAAAATGATTCATATAGAAAAATACCTAAAATTTGTGATAATGGGTCTACTAAACGCCACTCTCCACCCTTTATTAAATAGATAATATAAAAACTTGCAACACCTAGCAGTGCCCAGACGAAAACCTCAACGATTAATGAAAACTTTCGTAATAATGACTTAGGTGACAAGGCGCTGATGTAAATTCTTGTTGCATCAATAACCGCGCCAATTATAACGCCACTTATCGTCATTATTACGATACTGAAAAACTGTTCTTTAACTGTCATCCAAATAATTTATGGAGGAAGCCTTTAGTTAACCCATTTTCATCATCATCATATTGAAGGGCTTTTACATTTCCTTCTAGTGTTAATAATCCTTTGTCCACATCTAAATGAACAATGCGCAATTCCTCTCCACGAATAAGCAAGTGTCCTTGTGATGTTCTTACATAAAATTCCTCCTGGTCGAATCTTTCAATTTCCTTTACTGATGTCATGTCCATTCTTTTTCTATTTCTCACTGTCACGAGATGATCTCCAGAAGTAATAGTGTAATTGCTTTCTTGATGTATTTGTGTCATTTATCGTTCCTCCTTTAATGGTTTGTTCTGTTCACTTTATGCGGGAAATAAAAAAAGCATGACAACAAAAATAGATGTCATGCTATAAAAAATATTTTTTCTTCTCTTTTTTATTCTTCATCATCGATAAATTCTGGTTCGATTTTTTCTAACTTTTCTTCCTTGATTATGGTAAACATTTTACTTGCATCTTCTTTTCGAACATTCTCTTTAATTTCTTCTATGCGAACAGTGACGATTTTTTGTCCAAAGCGAATCATTAGCTCGTCACCTGCACTTACGTTGGAAGAGGCTTTTGCAACTTTTCCGTTAATTGTAATTCGCCCTTGTTCGGCAACTTCTTTTGCCAAGGTGCGGCGTTTAATTAATCGAGATACTTTTAAAAATTTATCTAATCGCATAACTTACTCCTTTTCTAAATGTTTTGCTTCATTCCAAAATTCATCTAGTTGTTCTAACGTAAAATCTCGAAAAGTTTTTCCGCTCTTTCTCACTTGTTCTTCAACAAATCGAAATCTTCTAGCAAATTTTTCATTGGCGTGAACCATTGCTTCTTCAGGGGATATATTATAAAAACGAGCAATATTGACAAGGGTGAACAGAACATCTCCAAATTCGTCCATTATCGATTCATTGTTACCTTTCTCCAGTTCTTCACGGAATTCCTTCCATTCCTCATTGAATTTCGATAAAGCACCGCTTGCATCTGGCCAATCAAAGCCTACTGCAGCGGCTTTCTTCTGGTAATTATAAGAAGTTTGCAATGATGAATTTGGTCGATACTCCCCTTTCAATAAAGATTCTTTTTGTTCACCTTTCTCTTGCTTTTTAATTTCTTCCCAATTTAATACAACTTCATCTGCATCTTTCACTGAAAGATCGCCGAATACGTGCGGATGACGACGAATCATTTTTTCAGAGATGTTTTCCAACACTTCTTCTAAATTAAAATAGCCTTCATCTTCTCCAATTTGAGCATGCAAGAAAACTTGCAATAAAATATCGCCAAGTTCTTCTACCATGCCAAAATCATCTTTTTCATCAACCGCTGCTAGGAATTCATGAGTCTCCTCAATCAAATATTTTTTTAAACTTTCATGAGTTTGTTTTCGATCCCATGGACAGCCATTCGGTCCGCGCAATGTAGCAATAATGTTTCTAAAAGTAGTCCAGTCTTTTAAAGCGTCTAGATGACTTTTTACTGGCGGAACATAAATAGTCGTTAAATTATTCAATTCCATCGCTTGATCCAATTCATAAAGCGGAATCGTTTTAATCAGTTCATTACTAGATCCTGCACCAGTAACAACGGTAATTGGATAATCATCCCGATATTTTTCCATTAGTGTTAATTTCACTTCGGATGCACTAAATTGGTCATACACTTGAGCTATCAGTACATGGGAACGCATGTTAACGTCATGAATGGAGAAGTTTGTCCCATCTAGCAACTGGAACCCTTCAATAGGATCGATTTTTAGGGCAGCAAATATCGGATCTAAAAAACTTTGTCCTCCTTCAATTGCTAATTGAACTTTTCCTTCTCTTTCAGCTTCAATTAACAATTGTACTGTTTGCTCAGCCACTAAAGGATGGCCAGGTACTGCGTATACAATAGGTTCTGCCTGCGCAGCTTCTAATAAATGTTCAACAATCTCTTGATAAACCGGTTGAAACGTATCATGTTTTTCATACACGTGATCAAAACTTTCAAATTGGATTCCTTCGTCTTGCAACACACGCAATACAGGGTGTTCCATTGTACGAACAAAAACTTTTTTTGCTTCTTTTAATTTTTTATAAATACCAATTGGTAATTGTTCATAATCCGATGCACCGAGCCCCATGATTGTTATATGCATTTTTCCACCTACTTCCTTCTATTTAACAAAAGCTGATAAACAGCCATTCTCCGGCCAAAAGGGATTAAAAACCACTCTTTTTCGGAAAGCATACGAGATTTTGCTACAAACGTCAAAAATACAAAAGCTCCTGTAGCAATTAAGATTGTTCCGAAACATACTGCTTCTACTCGACTGTTAGCAAATATACCTCTCTTCATTTGGAGGAACCCATCTAATAAGAAAACAGCAAAAGTCATTACAGTGCTTGCGCCGATTAATTTTATGTAATAGTTACGAGGAGCCAATTGAATGAACGTTAATTTTTTTAAATAAAGGATAAGTAAAATTGCAGCGATAAATAGCACTGCGCTGCTCGTAACTGCAGAACCTAATACGTTCATGAAAGGTACAAGAGCCATATTGCCGATTAATTTAAAACAAATAGCACCTGCTAAAATGAAAAATGGCACTTTTAATTTCCCCATGCCTTGTAAGATAGCTGTGAACGTCAAAATAATCGATAACGGTATAATTTGTAGTACATAAACGGTTAATACGTTTTGAAGCGAATTCGTTTCAAATAACATTTCGTTCACATAAGGCATCACAATCATTAATCCTAATGAAGAAGCTACTCCAAAAAGTAGGGCTGTTCGATATGTTAACTGAATAAAAGGTTTTGCTCCTCTTCCTGTATTTTTTTTGGACTGAACAGCTACTAGCGGAACAATTGCAATTGATAAAGAAGAGGCAATCAAGATGCCCAATTGCACAAGTGGTTGGCCACGATCATAAATCCCTTTCGTTTCTTTTGCAAGTTGCGAGTCAATTCCATTTTCAATCATTAACGAATAAACAGTAAACGAATCAATTAATTGAAAACTTAAGAGCAATAAACTGCTCATACTTATACTTAAACTTAATAAAGTCGCTTCTTTCACAATCGGCCATTTCTTTACTGCACTTTTCGTTTTTTGGAAAGGAAAGGAAGGAAATGTTTTCTTGGCATAATATAACAACAATAGAACCCCTGCTACTTCCCCTATGACGGTTCCTAACACTGCCATATTGCCCGCTAAGTAAAGAGACCCAGAAGTAAACATCACAAAAATGGCACCAGCTAAAATAGTCGTAACTCGAATGAGTTGCTCAAATACTTGGGCATTGGCTACTGGGGCCATCTCGCCTTGGGATTGAAAAGTTCCCTTCAGTATTGCAAGTAGCGGCATAAACAATGTAACAAAGGAACCTGTTCTTAGAAGTGGAGATAACTGTTCATCTCCCATCAATATTGCTAATAAATCGGCTCCTAAAAATAGTACCAAAAAAAAGAATAACGATAACGCAACTAAATAGAAAAATACCGTTTTGGAAATAATATTCTTTTTCCATTCAGCATTAGGAGATAGTTCCGCATCTGCTAACATTTTAGAAATCGCTACAGCGAATCCCCCTGAAGTCCATACAACGAAAAATGATATAAAAGGATATACTTGTTGATAAATATAAAAACCCGTATCTCCCACTAAATTTTGAAAGGGCACTCGATAAAAGGCGCTCAATATTTTTACGATAATCGCTGATATGGTTAGTAATAAAGCGCCTTTCATATATCCTTTCATTCCAAATGAATTTGACATACCTTATCCTCTTTCCTTATCTACATAATAGAAAGTATACCAAAGAGTCGTTTAAATAAAAAAATCTACTTTCTTCCCACTTGTACATAACTACTGCCAGAATTTTATTTGCAATCGAATCTCCTAACCGGGCCAATCAATGGTTAATTCTTAAGACCATACATTGAAGCAGTAAACATATGCTTTTCAAGGTGCAATTTCTTATGTTGCATGTTGTGTTATTTTCCCAAACAACGAAAAAACGCCTCTTATAGAAAGAGACGTTTTCCTTCTGATTTAGTTTTCCATTTGCTTTGCTAAGAAGTGTGCCGCTGTTTCCGCTGCTTTTTGTTCCACTTCGCTTAGGAAATGAACTTTAGATAGCAAATATACTGCCCCAATTGTATCACCATTTGCAACGATTGGAGCTACACAATAAGATTTCACTTGCTCAAATTGTCCTGGTACTAATTCAATTGTTGTTTCATTCTTTTCCATCACAACAGAGCGCTGTTTCATAAAATCCTCTGCAAAAGTTGAAAGTCGACGATTTGTGTAATCCTTCTTAGATAATCCTGCAACAGCGATCATTTCATCTCGATCGCTTATTAATGCTGGAGTGCCAATTGTTTCATACAAAGATTCTACGTATTCTTTTGCAAACTCGCCTAAGTCATTAATAGGTGAATATTTTTTTAGAATAACTTCACCTTCTCTATCCGTATAAATTTCCAAAGGGTCTCCTTCACGAATGCGCATTGTTCTGCGAATTTCTTTTGGTATTACAACACGACCTAAATCATCGATACGACGTACTATTCCTGTTGCTTTCATCTATGCTGCCTCGCTTTCTGAATCGTATTATTTCACAGATAGTATGTTTACTCTTTAGGCAAAGTATGCAAAAAATACATTGAGAGGATTTTGTTTTTATTTCGTCGAAAATTTGTAAAATTAATATGTCCAAAAAATTTTAAAAATATAACAATAATTGAAAACATTAAACAACAATGAAGGAATAAAAAGACCCAAAATATAATATTTGGGTCATTTCTTACAGTCTTATTTTGCCTCTTGTTCCACTACATTATTCTTCCTTGCCTTATAAACAATTTCAACGACTTGTTCCAATACATCAAGCGGTTCATATTTTCCACATTTTTTTTCATCAATTGTTAGAGTCAATATCGGTCCATCCATACTAAATCCAACTGCTCGATCAAATTTCATTGTTTCCGTTACTACAACAGAGCCATCCACATTTTTTGTGCCTTCTTCTGAAAACACAATTGAAATGACTTTTTGTTTTTCTTTGATTGACACAATACCTGAATGTGTAGCCCACGCCTTAATTCGAGCTATGCGCAACAGCTTTTCTGTTTCAGAAGGCATATCGCCAAATCGGTCGTGTAATTCTTCCAGAATTTCATGGTAATCTTCCGGATTTTCCATCGCTTTAATCCGTTTATACATTTGAATTTTCTGATATCCGTCAGGAATATACCGATCAGGAATATACGCGTCAACATGAAGAATCACTTCGACTTCTTCTTTCTCTTCACGCTTCACTCCTTTTTGTTCAGCAATCGCTTCTTCTAATAATTGAGTATATAAGTCAAATCCTACGGTATCGATAAAACCATGCTGCTGTGCGCCTAGTAAATTCCCTGCACCACGAATGGAAAGGTCGCGCATTGCAATTTTAAAACCGGATCCTAATTCCGTAAATTCTTTAATGGCTTGAAGTCGTTGTTCTGCAACTTCGTTTAGTACTTTATCACGTTGATACATGAAATATGCATATGCTACTCGGTTTGATCTTCCTACACGGCCACGCAATTGATAAAGTTGAGAAAGCCCCATCTTATCAGCATCTTGGACAATGAGCGTATTTACGTTTGGCATATCAACGCCCGTTTCAATAATCGTAGTAGTCACAAGCACATCAAATTCGCCATTTAAGAAGCTAAGAATCACTGACTCCAGTTGGGCCTCAGTCATTTTTCCATGCGCATAACCAATTCGAGCTTCCGGCACGAGCATTTGAATTTCTTCTACTTTTTTCGTCATATCCTCTACACGATTATATAAATAGAAAATCTGACCTCCTCGTGCCATCTCCCTTTCAATGGCTTCTCGCACTAACGCGCCATTATATTCCATCACATACGTTTGAACTGGGAAACGATTTTGCGGAGGTGTTTCAATAACAGAGAGATCTCTTACACCAACCATTGACATATGGAGGGTTCTTGGAATCGGAGTCGCTGTTAATGTCAACACATCCACGTTCGTCTTTAACTGTTTAATTTTTTCCTTATGGGTAACGCCAAATCGTTGTTCCTCATCGACTATCAATAATCCTAAATCTTTAAACATTACATCTTTAGAAAGAAGTCGATGAGTACCGATGACGATATCCACCGTTCCATCTTTTAGTCCTTTAATTGTTTCCAATTGTCCCTTTCGAGTGCGGAAACGGCTTAATAAGCCCACTTGAATTGCATAATCCTGAAATCTTGTGCTAAAGGTTTCATAATGTTGTTGTGCTAATATGGTCGTTGGCACAAGAAACGCCACTTGCTTACCGTCCATTATTGCTTTAAAAGCTGCACGAATTGCCACTTCCGTTTTACCGTATCCCACATCACCGCAAACGAGCCGGTCCATTGGTCGTTCCCGTTCCATATCCCGCTTTACTTCAAGAATTGTACGAAGCTGATCCTCAGTCTCTTCATAAGGGAAAGCACTTTCAAATTCACGTTGTTCATCTGTATCAGGCGAAAAAGCAAACCCCTTTTCTGATTCCCGTTTTGCGTATAGTTTAATTAATTCTTCTGCTATATCTTTAACAGCAGATGAAACTTTTGCTTTCGCTTTTTTCCATTCTGTACCGCCCAGTTTATGAAGTTTTGGTTCCTTCCCTTCTGAAGAAACATACTTTTGAATTAAATCAATTTGATCAACAGGTACATATAATTTATCATCACCGCGGTAACGAATATGAAGATAATCTTTATGTGTTCCGTTCACTTCAAGAGTTTGAATACCAATATATTTTCCGATTCCGTGATGAACATGAACAACATAGTCGCCCGGTTTTATCTCTGTATAGCTTTTAATCCGTTCAGCATTGGTCATCTTTTGAGAACGAGTTTTTTTCCGTTTAGCTTGCTGTTTAAATAATTCATCATCTGTCACTACTGCTAAACGTTGCAATGGCAATTCAAATCCTGAACTAAGCTGTCCATCAATTAAGAAAATTCCTTCTCCCTTTGGATGTCCAATGGTGACATCAATCTTGTAATCTTCTAAAATATTTTTGATTTTTTCTAATCGACGTTCTCCATCAGCGACAAATAGCACAGTAAATTTTTCTCGATTCCAGCGTTCAATTTCACTTTGTAAGAGCGGTATTTGTCCGTGAAATTGTTGCATTGGTTTGCAGGAAAAATTCGTCGTTTGGTCAAACCGAATACCGGTAAAGTTGCGAGTAAACAATGTAAGATATATTTTTTTCAGATCCAACATAGAGAAAATTTCTTTAAAGGAGTAAGAAGGTTGAACATCATGAACCATTTTTCCTTCTTCTATTAATGATATGAACCACTCTTCTTCTTCCCGCTCCCATGCTCCTGTCACTTCTTGAATTCGACCAAGCTCATCGAATAAGATAATGCCATCTTTTGAAAAATAATCTCCTAAAAATGCTGGTTGCTCATATAATAATGATCCATATTTCGTCACATGATTAGGTAAATTCCCTTGTTTCAACATTTCAATATCGTACTTGATATTTTCATATAATGATTCTTGAACTTCCTGTTTTTTGACCTTTTTTATACTTCTTGAAAGAGCTTTTTCTAAACGCTCTGCCAATTGAATGCGCTGGTCTAACGTCAACAGCAACTCAATGGCCGGCAAAATACGACACGACTCTAGCTTTTTAACGGAACGTTGATCGTCTGCAGAAAATTCACGGATGGAATCTACTTCGGTATCAAAAAGTTCAATACGAAATGGTGACTCTGCATAGGGTGGATAGATATCTAGTATTCCTCCACGCAATGCAAACTCACCTGGTGTTGTTACCATTTGGCTTCGTGTATATCCCATTTCTACTAATTTCGAAAGCCATTGGTCTATATCTATTTCTTGACCGACATGTACTTCTAAAAGGTTATGTTTCCATTGTTCCACTGGCGTCATATATTTACGCATACCTGCAATAGGAATAACGTAAATCGCTACTTCTTCTCTTATTAAGTGATCCAATGTAGAAATCCGTCCTGCTCTTAATTCAGGAGATGCTATCGTCATGTCTGCTGCAATAAATTCATCTGCAGGATAATAATGAACATATCCTTCTCCTACAAGGGATGTTAAATCGTCTACTAACTTTTGCGCTTGCAATAAATTAGGAGATAAAATATAAACTGGTCGTTTTAATTCATTAAAAAGCGTATTAATAAAAACTGCACGTGCACTTCCAGTTAACCCTGTAATTAATTGAGATTTAAACGTTTGTTCTTTCAATTGGTTGATTAGCATGTTTATATGTTTATCTTGAGAGAATAATTGAGTTATAACTCCCATTGTAGAAACCTCCTTCCAACTAAGGCACTCGTTATGTAGCCATTCTATAAATCAACCGAAACATTACGTTTATTTCGTTTACTGCAAATTTACAATATATTGGAAAAAGCCTTGGACAATTTTCGTCCAAAGCGTTATTTTTATTGAATCCATTTTTTTAAAGCATAATAATCAGGAAATTGTCGTAACGATTCCTCACAATGTTCACAAATACAGTGTACTGTCGTTACTCCAAGTTCATCTTTTTCGATAAATTCTTCTATTTCGCCAACTTCGAATAAATGAAGCTTGCGTATTGTTTCTTCTTCATTAAAAGGTAATGTACCCAATTCGGTATCGCAATATCTACAACGGTAACGAACAGTCATACTGGATCCTCCTTAACGAGCTTCGGTATATATTCCAAGTATAGACTGTTCGATTATCAATTATGCACTGTAATTTATTTAAACACTTTTTGCTTAATTAAATTCATTCATTACGTCAATGAATTTTTTAGACAATGATGCCTCACAGGCTTGGACCACTTTTTCAATTGCTTGTTCAATAACAGGCTCTTCTTCCTTAGAAAACTTTGAAAGGACATAATCAGGGACTTTCATGCCAGCCGGCGGTCTGCTAATACCGACACGAATGCGTTTAAATTCCTGCGTTCCAATATGCTGAATAAGCGATTTAATGCCGTTATGCCCTCCAGCACTTCCTTTTTGCCGAAGCCGAAGTTTACCTGTCTCCAAGTCTAAATCGTCGTAAATAACAATTATATCTTCAACATCTATATCAAAGTAATCCATGATTGGTCGAACACATTCACCAGATAAGTTCATGTACGTTAGCGGTTTCAACAACATTACTTTTCCTTCAGGTCGATGGACAACTGTATACATACCTTTAAACTTTGATTCACTTAATGTCACATTCCATTTTTCTGCTAACGCATCTATACACATAAATCCAATATTATGTCGAGTACGATCATAATTTTTGCCTGGATTACCTAAGCCTATTATTAGTTTCATGAAACCATTCCTTTTTATCCTAATTCGCTGCGCTTATTTTATCACATAATATAAAAAAAAGTGTTAAATAAAGACACTAAGTATGTAAACTTTCTATCATTCCTCTTACATTGTTTATGCTAATACCCATGCTATCATCAAATCTAAAGCCTATCTGAACACAATAAGAAAAGGGTTGTCCAAGTCAGATACTTAGACAACCCAATGGTTTATGCTTGAGATTCAGGAGCTTCTGTAGCCTTCATATCTTGATTATCATTATCTCCTTGTCCTGCATCGCGAGCAGTTGCTGGAGAAGTGACTGTAAATACTGTTACGTCATCACCTTCAATAATATTGAAATTGAGCCTTTCTCTAAGATCACTTACAAAAAGTGTATCTCCAATCCCTAATTCCGATACATCCACTTCGATTTTCTCTGGAAGTTCAGCGGGCTTCACTTTTATTTTTAATGTACTTAGAATTTGGGTTAGTACTCCGCCTTCTTTTACACCAATCGCTTCTCCAACTGCATGGATTGGTACATCAACTTCAACTTCCTCATCCATGTTTACTGACAAAAAATCAACATGGAGTACTTGTCCTTTTAACGGGCATCTTTGCACTTCATTAATGAGTGCTTTTAGTTTTTTCCCTTCTACCTCAATATCGAAAATACTTGTACTTCCTCTTTTTTGAACTTCTTTTGCTACCTCTTTATAATCGATTGCAATTGGCGTATTTTCAATATTATAGCCATAAATGACAGCAGGTAATTTTCCTCCTTTTCTAAGTTGGGTAAGCTCTGAACGTACACCAGTCTTACGTACGGACGCTTGTAATACTGTGCTCACGATTTCAACCCCTCCATTAGAAAATTATGGACTACCTAATTTCTATTATAGTCCATTTTCTGAAAGTTTCCATAAATCTCACATCGCAATAAAGTATGTGTTCTTTTTCATTCTGTCCAAATTGCTAAAATTTTAAAAAAAAATGTAGACAAAATCTTATCTGATTTTGTCTACATTTTATTTCAAGCATTAATCAAATAATGTACTTACAGATTTGTTTTCATAGATGCGGGAAATTGCTTCCGCCATTAATGGTGCAACAGATAATTGAGTAATTTTTGAAATCATTTTTTCCTCTGGTAATTTAATTGTATTTGTAACAACTAATTCTTTAATAACAGAGTTTTGAATTCGTTCGATTGCTGGACCTGATAACACAGGATGTGAACAGCAAGCATATACTTCTTTTGCTCCGTTTTCTAGCAATGCATTCGCACCAATTGTAATCGTTCCAGCAGTATCAATAATATCATCAATTAAAATACAAATTTTTCCTTCAACGTTACCAACGATGTTCATTACTTCTGCCACATTTGGTTTTGGTCTACGTTTATCAATAATGGCAATCGGCGCTTTTAAGCGTTCAGCCATTTTTCGAGCTCTTGTCACTCCACCGTGGTCTGGAGAAACGACTACAACTTCATCTTCAGCAAAGTTTTTAGATTTAAAGTAATCGGATAATAGCGGAACGGCCATTAAATGGTCAATTAAAATATCAAAGAACCCTTGGATTTGAGGAGCGTGTAGATCCAACACAATTACACGTGTTGCACCAGCAGTTTCCAATAAATTCGCTACTAGTTTTGCAGTGATTGGTTCACGAGCTTTTGCTTTACGATCTTGTCGAGCATAACCATAATAAGGAATCACTACATTGACTGTGCGTGCAGATGCTCGTTTTACTGCATCGATCATAATTAAAAGTTCCATTAAATGTTCATTTACTGGATGAGAAGTTGATTGAACGATAAACACGTCACAACCGCGAATACTTTCTTCAATATTAATTTGAACTTCTCCATCACTAAAGTGTTTTACAGAACATTTCCCTAACTCAACACCCATTAGCTCAGCAATTTCTTGTGCTAGCGGATAATTTGAATTAAGCGAAAATATTTTTAATTTAGAATCAGCGTATGAATACGGCATGATGGCCTCCTAATTTATTTTAATTTTTTTGCGTAATCTATTTTATTTTCTTGTCGAGCACGTGCAATTGCTAATGAATCTTTCGGAACTTCTTTTGTAATTGTAGATCCAGCAGCAATGAATGATCCTGTTCTCAATGTCACAGGCGCTACTAAATTAGCATTGCATCCTACGAAGACATTATCCTCGATAATTGTTTTATGTTTATTTTTTCCATCATAGTTAACGGTAATGGAACCGCAACCTATATTAACATTTTTCCCAACTTCAGCGTCACCTATATAACTTAGATGCGATACTTTAGATTCATCTCCAATTTTGCTTTTCTTCACTTCCACAAAGTTACCAATCTTCACATGATTGCCTAACTCTGCTTCAGGTCTTAAATGAGCAAATGGTCCAACAGAAGTATCTTCCCCTATTACACTTTGTTGCACTACTGAATGTTTAACAACAGTACGATTACCAATTGTGCTATCATTAATTTGGCTATTCGGTCCGATTACACAATCTTCTCCAATCACTGTTTTCCCTTCAATTACAACACCAGGATAGATGATTGTATCTCGACCAATTTCAGCATCAATACTAATATGTGTCATGGAAGGGTTAATAATTGTTACTCCATTCGCCATATGTTTTTTATTGATGCGTTCACGCATAATTTCTTCAGCTTGAGATAAGGCAATTCGATCATTTACGCCAAGCGTTTCATTGAAATCTTCACAAACGTAAGCGGTAACAATTTCGCCTTTCTGTTTTAAAATTTCAATGACATCTGGCAAATAATATTCTCCTTGTGCATTATTATTATTCACTAATTTTAATGCTTCAAATAACGCCTTGTTATCAAAACAGTAAGTTCCAGTGTTGATTTCTTTTTCCAAACGTTGTTCTGGTGTCGCATCTTTGTGTTCTACAATTTGAGCCACTTGACCTTGATCATCACGAATTACTCGACCATATCCTGTAGGATCATCTGCAATTGCAGTAAGAATTGTTGCTTTTGCATTTTGAGCAACGTGATGTTCAAATAACGCCTTCATTGTTTCCGGGCGAATCAAAGGTGTATCTCCACAAACAACTAAGGTTACGCCCTCTAAATCACCTAATATTGATTCAGCCTGCATTACGGCATGGGCTGTTCCAAGTTGCTCTGACTGAAGTACGTATTCAGATTTTTCGCCAAGTTGTTCTTTTACTTTATCTGCACCATGACCTACAATTGTTACAATACGATTAACATCTAAAGTTAATATATTGTCAACAACATGTTCGACCATTGGCTTACCACATACGGGATGTAATACTTTGTATAATTTGGACTTCATGCGAGTTCCTTGGCCTGCAGCCAGCACGATCGCAAAAATGTCATTCATCCTAAGTCCCCCAATTTCAGCTCATGTTCTCTTATGACTATATAGTAATTTTGTTCGATTTTCAAGGCATTGAAAGGTTGTCAAGACATCTTATCTCCCTCTCTATTATATTTTTTTTACATCTGTTTTCATATTATTTTTTTTAGAAAGTTTATGAAAGTGTTCATTCATGCTAATCTTGTACACATTAATTCCTTTACAAGCACACAAAAAAACGTCCCAAAAGTAAATAACTTACTTTTGAGACGCTTTTTTTATGCGTTTGCTTTTTCTAATTGAGATTCTTCGTTTTGAATTTCTACTTTTTCTTCACCGGCAGCATGATAAGCAGCTAACACAACGTCTTGAATTTTATTGCGTGTGTTAGAATTAATTGGATGCGCTATATCACGGAATTCACCATCCGGTGTTCTTTTGCTTGGCATAGCCACAAAAAGACCGTTATTCCCATCAATCACTCGAATATCATGAACAACAAACTCATCATCTAGTGTGATGGAAGCAATTGCACGCATACGCCCATCTGTTTGTACACGTTTTAGTCTTACGTCAGTAACTTCCATTCTTTCACTCCTCTCTTTCCTCTAGGATGCCTTTAAGTTTTTACAATTCTACAAAACTTAAAAAATTCCTTCTAACTTTTTGAAAAATTTTCAAATAATTTTTAAGTGTTTTATATTTTTGTAAATAGACGTTTTTCATAATAAATAATTGAAATCGAGTAGGAGGGAGCGATTAACTCCCGTCCTCTCACACCACCGTACGTACGGTTCCGTATACGGCGGTTCAATTAAGATCATTGACGCAAGTTTTCATAACGAGCTTCAAGACTTTTCAGCCCTTGGTTTCTCCAATAGGAGTTACCAAGGGTTCTGTGTAATATTGGACTATTTGAAATACGCCAATAACTCTTCCGAGTATTTCCCCATTCATACGCTTGCCATTGTGGTACGCCAAGTTGAATAAGGTTGCGTATCTTTGTTTTCGGTTTCTTCCAGTTCTTCCATAGACACATTCGAAGTCTTCTACGAATCCATTTATCTAATCCAAGGAATATAGATTTGGTGTCTGCTAACGCAAAATATCCACACCATCCCATTAGATATTGATTCAGTTTCTGAATGCGGTATTCCATCGGGTAGGGCATCTTGCGTGATGTGATTTCACGAACTTTATTCTTCATTCGTTTAAGGCTTTCTTTTGCGATACGAACCTTTGGCTCTTTATGATAGGTAAAGCTAAATCCTAGAAACTTACGTTTCCATGGACGGTCGACCGCTGATTTCTTTTCATTTACTTTCAGTCGTAGTTTTCCTTCAATAAATCGCTGGATACTTGCCATTGTGCGAAGTCCTGCTCGTTTACTTTTCACGTAAATGTTACAGTCATCCGCATATCGAACGAATTTGTGTCCTCTTCTTTCCAATTCTTTATCTAGTTCATCTAGTACAATGTTAGATAGTAGCGGACTTAATGGTCCTCCTTGTGGAGTTCCCTCAAATGTGTTTGACACCACACCATTAATCATGACTCCCGATTGTAAATACTTACGAATCAATTTCAGTAATGGTTTATCTTGGATTCTCTTCGCGAGTGTACCCATTAATCTGTCATGGTTGACCTTATCAAAGAATTTCTCCAAGTCCATATCTACGACCCATCGATGTCCATCTCTTATATATTTTTTCGCTTTCCTCACCGCATCATGAGCACTTCGGTTTGGTCGAAATCCGTAGCTGTTTTCAGAGAATGTAGGGTCATACACTTTTGAAAGTACTTGGGCGATTGCTTGTTGAATCAAACGGTCTGTTACGGTAGGGATTCCTAGTAAACGAACACCGCCGTCAGGTTTCGGGATTTCGACTCTGCGGACTGGCATTGGTTCATAAGTTCCCTTGAGAATTGCCTCCTTAATAGATAGCCAGTTTTCGACTATGTGCTGTCGTAAGTTTTGTACAGGCATCATATCTACTCCATGGCTTCCTTTATTCTGTTCTACACGTTTTAATGCTTGAAGCATGTTCTCCCGTGACAGGATTTGATTCAAAAGCATCGTTATTCTCCTTCCGTGAATAGCTGTTCTCTTTATGCCAGTGGTCACTCCACCCTCCAAGAGGTCCCCCACGGGATTCACCGCTTCCTTCCTCAAGTGAGGTACTACGTTTTCTGTGTTCATCATGACTCACTGAATGCCAAGGGCTATTCTCTCTTAATTGTTCGGTCCTTCTTAGTTGTTCGGTCCTTCTTAGTTGTTCTAGACCAACTAATACTATGACCTCTGCTGACTTCTGACGGTTCAGCTACTTATCACTAAGTAGGTTATGAAGCGTACTTCACCTATCCGCCAGACCTCCCCGGGTAAGTACATGCACTTTCACACCATCTATCCGCCTCATCTACTCGATATGACCTTCGACAGAAAGAGCTTTGTTTTGTTTGGCAAACTCACTCAATCATACCTAGCCTTATATGAGGTTCGTGTTCCTCGGACCGGTGTTTTGCCTCCAGCTTCCTTCAGATTCCGCGTCACCACGGACACCCTTGCTCTTGGCTAACCTCTACTTCTGTCTTCGGGGTTCGGGACTTACACCCTATAGTTCATGTACATGCCGGGCGCACCAAAAATAAAGCGATGAATTCACCCTTGAATTCATCGCTTATTATTTATTCAAATACTGCAATTACTTCGATTTCTACTTTCACATCTTTTGGTAGTCTAGCAACTTCTACTGCTGAGCGAGCCGGTTTATGATCGCCAAAATTCGCTTCATAAACTTCATTCATCGCAGCAAAATCGTTCATATCGCTTAAGAATACAGTTGTTTTTACTACATTTTTTAATGACAATCCTGCAGCTTCAAGTACAGCCTTTAAATTTTTAAACACTTGGTTTGTTTGAGCAACAATATCTCCTTCAACTAATTCGCCTTCAGGAGTTAATGGGATTTGACCAGAACTAAAGAAAAATCCATTTGCAATTATTCCTTGGGAGTAAGGTCCAATCGCTTGAGGTGCATTTGTAGTAGATACTGATTTCATTATAATCTCTCCTTTGAAAAATAATTTCCTTCGCTTAATTGAATCGTTCTCTCTTTTTCATTGACCGAATGAAGTTTTACTAATGAATAATAATCATCTACTAAAGTTTCACCTGCATGTTCAGCTTCGACTAGAACAGCAATGCCTCCTAGAGTACAATCAAATTCCTCTAGCAAGTTTTTCATGCCATTCATCGTTCCGCCAACCTTCATAAAATCATCCGTAATCAAAACTCGTTGACCACTTTTCATACTACGCTTTGATAATACCATTGTTTGGATTCTTCTGGAAGAACCTGATACGTAGTTGATGCTTACTGTTGAACCCTCTGTTACTTTACTATCCCTACGCACGACAACAACCGGCACATTTAAATGTCTAGCAATCGAATGAGCTATAGAAATTCCTTTCGTTGCAACTGTCATAATTGCATCGATTTGTTGGTCTTTAAAAATACTTGCAAACACTTTTCCTACACGATTCATCAATTCTGGATTTCCCAATAAATCGGTCATAAATAAATAACCACCCGGAAGTAAGCGATCCGATTTGCTTAATTCAGATATTAATATTTGTATGGTTTCTCGAACTTCATCATCCGATACAGTAGGAATATATTTAACTCCCCCACTCGCCCCAGGAACAGTGACTAATTCTCCAATACCTCTTTCTTCAAAAGTTCCTTTCACAATTGCTAAGTCTTCACTTATTGATGATTTAGCAGAATTATATAACTCAGCAAAATAGGTTAGTGGAATGAGTTGATGTGGATGCTCTAATAAATAATGTGTCATATCAACCAAGCGTTCACTACGCTTCCATTTCATGCAACCCTCTCCTAATATAAATTAAAATACGAATATTTTATAGAAAAATTATCATAAATGTACGTATTTAGGCAAGAGAATTCCTTTCTCCTAACATGCGTACCGCATAAACTTCATCACAAAATCCTTTGAGGCCGTTGTACACTCTATTTAATCTTGATTCGCTATCAACAAACCCAAAAACTGTTGGACCGCTTCCACTCATTAGTGCGGCATCTACACCGAATCGGATCATTTGATTTTTAATGACAGCTACTTCTGGATATAGAGAACATGTGACGGATTCAAGAACATTTCCTAAAGTCTTACACATTAAAGAATAATCTTTATTTTCCAAAGCAGTCATCATTTGCTTTGTGTTAGGATGTTCTATATTTTCTAAATTCAGACCTTCATAAATTTTTGCAGTCGATACTCCAATTCTAGGTTTTGCAAGTATTACCCAACAAGAGGGAGGAGCAGGCAATGGTTGAATTTTTTCTCCCCTACCCGTAGCTAAAGCTGTACCTCCATATACACAAAAGGGAACATCGGAGCCAATATTAGCTCCTAATTCTGCCAAAGTATCAATCGATAAATTTAAATTCCACAGTTGATTCAATCCTCGAAGCGTAGCAGCTGCATCACTGCTTCCTCCAGCCAGTCCAGCTGCAATAGGGATTTCTTTATGAATCGTAATGGTTGCTCCTTCGTGAACGTTATATGTATTTTTTAAAAGTATTGCTGCTTGATATGCAAGATTTCGATCATCTTCCGGTACGATGCTACTTGATGAATGAATGACAATTTTTCCATCGTTCCTTAATTCAAGCCCAATACGATCGGCTAAATCAACTGTTGTCATGACCATTTCTACTTCGTGATATTGATCGGGACGTTTATAAAGTACATCAAGTGTTAAATTTATTTTTGCAGGTGCTTTAATATAAAGCATTCTGATCCTCCTAACAGCTCCTAATACAGGGAAATTTCTTCCGTATATTGTACCATAATGATGGTATCACCATAGATGTTAAATATTAAACATAGAAGTATTAAATAATTTTTGAAAAATGAAAAAATGCCAACAGCCCTTTTAAGAGCCATTGGCCATGTCAACACTACTTATTGATCGCTATTTTGGTTTGCTTGCTGTGCTAAACTTTGTTCAGCCATTTCAATTGCTCGCTTCACCATATTACCTGCATCTCTGGCTCTAATTCCGCCCCAACCTTCTCGTTGGACTACATCATAGAAACCGAGCTCTTTTGCAATTTCCTCTTTAAGACGACTCGACATGATCCCGTTTCTTCGTGCCATAGAGATTTGCCTCCTTCAAATAAGTAGGTTGACATCCGTAGTATGCGCAGGTTCATAAAAAAATTGTAGACAAAGTCGATGCAAATATCGGCTTTGTCTACAATTTACAACAAGGCAGAAAATTATTTCACTGCAAGTGCTTGATTATTGTCATCTAAAAAAGTAATTTCCACAGCTTCAGTTAAAATATCAGTGTAACTATAAGAAACACGTTTACAAGCACTATCCTTTTGATCGAGTTCAACAACAAAAACAGCATTGTACGTTTCGCTTAAAATCCCATTGCACTCCATCGTTTTTTTCCGGCCACCATTTGCTTTTAATCGCAAAGGTTTCCCGATGTGTTCATCCAATGTTTTTTTAATCTCAGCTAATGTTTTTGGCATTTCCGCATACACCTCACTAAATACTAGTATAGACTAGAAATGCCATTCTGTCAATAAATTATAATATTTTATCAGCAGACAAATATTTTTGTCAACTTATTTTTTTATAAAAAATTAAGTTTTCGTCATATTTTTTGTAATGTTTCCCACTAATTACCTAAAATGTGGTAATAAAGCGTCTGAAAGTTTCCCGTATTCTTCAATTGTCAATGTTTCGCCTCTTCTGGTAGGCTCAATGCCACATTGATTCAATGCATCCACAATCTGCTGTTTCTTTTCCTTTCCTGATGGAAGTCCAGACTGTAAATTATTTAAAATCGTTTTTCTCCGTTGAGCAAAAGAGGCTCTAGCTACAATAAATAAAAAGTCTTCATCGATTACTTGGATTGGCGGCATGTTGCGCATCGTTAGTCGAATTACTGCTGAATCTACATTTGGTTGCGGCATAAATATAGTCTTTGGCACCGTCATTACAACCTCTGCTGTCGCATAATATTGCACAGCAATTGATAACGAGCCGTAATTTTTTGTTCCTGGTTTTGCCGTTATACGGTCTGCCACTTCTTTTTGCATCATGACTACCAACCCTCGTATCGGTAAGCGGTCATGCAACAATTTCATCAATATTGGGGTTGTTACATAATACGGAAGATTTGCAACCACCATAATATCTTTGATTCCCTGCATCTCTTCTTCTATAACCTTTGCGACATCCGCTTTTAAAATATCTGAATGAATTACCTTTACATTTGAATAAGAGCTTAATGTATCTTCCAATACAGGTAATAGACGGCCGTCAATTTCAAATGCAACGACTTTCTTACAATTCCTTGCTAAATGCTCTGTTAATGCTCCAATGCCCGGTCCAATTTCAATTGCCCCGCTCTCTTCACTCAAGTTTGCGTAACTCACAATATTCCGAAGAATATTTGGATCAATAATAAAATTTTGTCCCAAACTTTTTTTAAAGGAGAATCCGTATTGATTTAATATTTCTTTTGTTCGTACTGGCGTTGCTATGTCTTTATACATTTTGTTCCTCCTGATCAATTTGCGCTATCGCTTGTGAAAATTGCTCAAAAGTGATTTGAAACATGATTAATCGCTTATGCAATTGTTTTCCATTTGTCAACCCAATATTTAGTATTTCGCCTAACCGAATTCTGCGATTCTTTGCTAGCGGATGGCCAATGAGGCGGGCACTCATTAAATCCCCAATGGTTATCTCTTCTTTTAAAGGCTTTTCTGTAATGGGTGTATATACATTTTTTAATGCTTGACGTATATCATCATCACTTGCATGTTCAATTCCAAGACCTTTTCCGTTTTTAGCTATACATTTTTCTTTTGAAAGAAAGGCATGTTTTACTCCTGGAATACGCTCCTCGATAATTGCTCGAATTCTTCTACCTGGATAATCAGGATCTGTGAATACAATAACCCCACGTTTTTCGTGAGCATGCTGAATGCGGAGTAATGTTTCTTCAGAAATAGCAGAACCATTAGTTTCGATTGTATCTGCTTTTACTGCTCTTTGAATAGCAATAGTATCATCTTTACCTTCGACAACGATGATTTCTTTAATTTCCAACTTTGTTCCTCTCTTCTACTTTTATCTTGGACAATTGTACAAAACATCAACCTTTTTCACAAGAAATGTTCGTTTAAGATTACTGCTCTTCTGCAATTTTAAAAAAAATAAGGCTTTCCCGTTTTTTAAAAACAGGAAAGCTCAATAAAATTTAGTCTAATACTTTAATTCGTACTTTTTTACGACCCCATTGAATAGCTTCTTGCTTTGATTGTACAAGTACGTCAATTTTATTTCCTTTAATCGCACCGCCAGTATCACCCGCAATAGCATATCCATATCCCTCAACCCAAACTTTTGAACCTAAAGGAATTACATTTGGGTCTACTGCAATTACTTTTAAGTTCGGATTGCTACGCAAATTAATTCCTGCAGCGGATGTACCGGAACAACCATCACAGTATGGAGTGTATGCAGTAGCAGTTACATAAAACTCTTTCCCACTTTCGCTTGTACCACGAGATACTTTAGCTGTTACTACTTTAGTTCCCACCGCTACCACTTTTGCTTTAGGTTTTTCGATAATTTGTTCATTCTTTAAAACCTTTTTGACTACTTTTCCATTTTCTTTCGTAATTTCATATGTTCTTGATACTTTTCCTTTTTTTCCTTGTGAAATTACATTTTCTCTGCCTTTCAACAACGAAGAATCTGATCTTGTTTCTACTGGATAGTTAATTTCTTCCTCCACTACATCGGTAACTTTTTCTACGCGAACAATCGTGACTTCGTCGTTTGGTTTTAGCTTATCACTTAATTTTTTTTCGACACGATCTAGTTCATTTAGTGTTATCTTTTGTTGCTTTAAAAAGTTAGCGACCGTAGTGGAAGTGGACCACACTTGCTTCATTTCAGTTCCATCAACAAGTGTTACCTGAAACGCTTTATTAATTTTAATTTGATTTTCATCACCTAAATCTTCATCCAAAGGAATAGAAACTTCATCGTATTCGGCTACTTGAATGTTTGCTTCACTCAAAATATTTTTGACTTTCGTTTCGGTTGTCCAAATCTCTTGTTCTTTTTCATCGATAATAATTGTTACTTGTTTTGCTTGAATCCACTCAATCTCCATTCCCGATGTAATTTTGGCATCAAGTGAATAAGATAATTTATCATCCATCGATATTTCAATATTTTCATCTTTCAATAATTCTTCAACAGTTTTTGCATGAGTTAATATTTTAATTTCTTCACCATTTGCATGTATTGTCACAGGCTTTTTTGTTCCTTGATACAAAACAAAGGAAATAACTGCCACAAACAATACCATAAACAAAATGGTGACCACTGATTGTTTATACTTGATCCCAAACAAAATTTTCCTTATGGGATTACTTGACATTTAAAAACGCCTCCTTAACACTCGTTGGATTATACGGGCAACTTCTAATTATGTCAACTAAAAAATTTTTTAGTTTAGTATTTTAGTAACTTTAAACCCTATTAATCTGCAGTATTGGAGGCTTTTTTAAAATTTATACATTTAGCTTAAAAATCTTGATTGCATTTTCAGTCGTTGCCTTCGCAACTTCTTCAACCGACATCTCTTTTAACCGAGCAATTTCTTCTGCAACTAACGGTACAAAAGAAGGTTCATTTCTTTTTCCTCGATATGGATGTGGTGCTAAATAAGGTGCATCTGTTTCGATTAATAGATGCTCCAATGCAATTTCTTTCGCCACCATTTTCGGCAAGCGGGCATTTTTAAATGTAACAGGCCCACCTAAACTAATCATAAAATTCATTTTGATGCATTCCAGTGCCGTTTCGACGCTTCCACTAAAACAATGCATGATGCCACCGACCGTTTGAGCGTTTTCTTCCTTCAAAATTCTTACAACATCCCCCGTTGCATCACGATTGTGAATAATGATTGGAAGATTAACTTTTTGCGCCAAACGAATTTGTTGTCGAAATAGTTCTTGCTGTACTTCTTTCGGTGACTTATCCCAATAATAATCCAATCCCGTTTCACCAATGCCAACGACTTTAGGGTGATGGGTCAACTCTTCAATCCATGCTAAATCTTTTTCTGTGCAATCGATTGCGTCTACTGGATGCCAACCAATTACTGCATATATAAATTCATATTCCTCTATGAGTTTTATTGCTCGCTCGATCGTTATTCGATCAAAGCCAACAACAATCATTTTTTCAACTTTTGCAGCTCGTGCTCTATCAATTACTTCTTGTAAATCTTCTTGAAATTGATCTGCATTTAAATGAACATGTGTGTCAATAAACATTTTGATTACACCTACCGTCTATTTTATTGCTAACGAACATTACTGACTTAACAAAAAGATTACAATTCGATTACAAGAACCCAATCTTATGATATTTACCTTATTTTTTCGTAATAAATATAGTCTATTCATACTAAAAGGTTTTCATTTAATTCCAATTAACCACCAAAATCGTTATGTTAATATAATTAATTAAAATGAGTTTTGAACAAAAATGCCTGTTGAATCATTTCATCAACAGGCTAATCACATTATTTTACTTTCGCACCATTTTCCAAAGCAGAATCTACTGTCGCAATTTTTAACACACCATCATGAGAACCAGCTAAAATCATACCTTGAGACAACTCGCCACGAAGCTTAACTGGTTTTAAATTGGCCACAACAATTACTTTTTGACCAATTAATTCTTCAGGTTTATAATGCTCAGCAATTCCTGAAACTACTTGACGTTGTTCATAGCCTAAATCCACTTGAAGTTTAAGTAGTTTATCGGTTTTCGGAACTGGTTCACATGCTGTAACAGTACCTACTCTTAAATCGAGTTTTAGGAAATCTTCAATTGTGATTTCCGGCACTTCAGGAGCTTCTATTGGCTTTTTCGTTTCTTCCTCTTGAGGTGTTTTTACAGAAGCTCGCATCTGCTCACGAATATATTCTATTTCTACTTCAGCGTCCAATCTTGGGAAAATTGGTACTCCTTTTTCTACCACTTTTGTGTTTTCTGGTATAACATTTCCGAACTCTTCAATCGTTTCCCAAGCCAATAATTTTTCATCTAAACCAAGTTGTTCCATTATGCGTTTTGGTGTTTGTGTCATAAACGGTTGTAACATTACTGCAATATGACGTAAACTTTCGGCCAAATTATACATTACTTGACCTAATTTGCCATGGTTTTCGTCATTTTTTGCCAACACCCAAGGCTCTGTTTCATCAATGTATTTATTTGTTCTTGAAATAAATGACCACAATTCTGCTAATACAACACTAAACTGCATTTTATCCATGTTGGCTTCATATGCAGCTTTTGTTTCTTTTGCGTGAGTTTTTAATGATGCATCAAATTCTGTTTCTTCTAAACCTTTTGTTGGTATGATTCCATCAAAATATTTATTAATCATTGAAACCGTACGATTCAATAAATTACCTAAATCATTTGCTAAATCATAGTTTGTCCGCTCTACAAATGATTCTGGAGAAAATACACCGTCTGCCCCAAATGGTAATTCGCGAAGTAAGAAGTAACGCGTTGTATCCAATCCGTAACGATCAATTAACATTTCCGGATAAACAACATTCCCCTTCGATTTCGACATTTTTCCATCTTTCATCATGATGAAACCGTGAGCAAATACTTTTTTCGGAAGCGGTAATCCCAATGCCATTAGGAAGATCGGCCAATAAATAGTATGGAAACGAACAATATCTTTTCCTACGACATGAACATCAGCAGGCCAATACTTATTGAATAATTCTTCATTATCCGAACCATATCCAAGAGCAGTAATGTAGTTTGTTAGCGCATCTACCCATACATAAATGACATGTTTAGGATCTCCTGGTACTTTAATTCCCCAATCAAAGGAAGTTCTTGAAACAGAAAGATCCTCTAATCCCGGTTTAATGAAGTTATTAATCATCTCATTTTTACGTGATTCCGGTTCAATAAACTCTAGGTTTTCTTCATAATATTGAAGCAGGCGATCAGCATATTTTTGCATATTAAAGAAATAGGATTCTTCTTTCAACTTTTGAACAGGGCGTCCACAATCTGGACAATTGCCTTCAATTAGCTGAGTTTCTGTAAAGAAAGATTCGCAAGGAGTACAATACCAACCTTCATATTCTCCTTTATAAATATCTCCGTTGTCTAAAAACTTTTTAAAGATTTTCTCAACACTTTTTACATGACGTTCTTGTGTGGTTTGGATAAAATCATCATAAGAGATATCCATTTTCTCCCACAATTCTTTTGCTGCTTTAGCAATTTCATTCACATATTCTTGCGGATGTTTTCCAACTTCTTGGGCTTTTTGTTGAATTTTTTGTCCATGTTCATCCATTCCTGTTAAGAAACGAACATCATATCCGCGCAATCTTTTATATCGTGCCATAGCATCAGATGCCACAGTTGTATATGCTGTACCAATATGAAATTTTCCGCTTGGATAATATATTGGTGTTGTTATATAAAACGTTTTCTTCTCACTCACCTAAACTGCCTCCATTGTCAACTATATATAGTATTTATTGTAACGATTAACTATTTCTGTTTCAACGCTAACATATTATACTAAAGTTTTGACGAATTTTACTAATTCAATCAATTAAAAAATTAATGGAACTTTTTGTCTAAATACTACGTTTTATAATAATATTCTTTAACGATTAATACTTTTTTAATAAAAAAAACGAATTTTTATAAATTCTTTTATTAAATCTCAAAACTTCAATGCTAATTTATTGACGTTTATTCCTTTTATTGGTATTATTCTAGACAGACAAAGAATGAATGTCGAATTTTGGCGAATACGAGATTTATTCTAAAATTATGACTCATTTATAGGAGGAAAACATTGTCATGAAATCTACAGGTATTGTTCGTAAAGTTGATGAGTTAGGTCGTGTAGTGATTCCAATTGAGCTTCGACGCACACTTGGCATCAATGAAAAAGATGCACTAGAAATCTACGTAGACGATGATAAAATCATCCTCAAAAAATACATGCCTAACATGACTTGCGCTATTACTGGAGAAGTTTCAGATCAAAATTTCCGCTTAGCTGGAGGAAAATTAATTTTAAGTCCAGAAGGTGCCGAAATTTTACTGAAAGAAATTCAACAACAGTTAAACAAATAAGTTGAATATGGAGACGTGTCTGATAAGGCAAATCGCTCCTCATACGACACTAGTGCATTTTTATCTATCAAAGGAACATAACTTCGATTTTCGAAGAGGGTTGGGGCTGTCCAGAAAGTCGAACACTTTCTGAACAGCCTTACTTCTTATAGTAAACTTCTCTTAAAAACTTTGCTCCTGCGGTGGTCACATCAAACGCGCCTCCTCGTCGCAATTTATCTGCGGCGAAAGCTCTAGCGACAGCCGCAATTTATCTGCTGCGAAAGCTCTAGCGACAGCCGCAAAGGGGGCGTCTTGAAATGACTTTTCAGACGCCCTCCTTCTTTTTCATAAATGATATTGCTGATAAACCTCCCTTTTTGGAAGACCTCTTAATTTAGCCACTTCTTTAATTGCCTCTTTTGAAGAAAGTTGTTTTTCTCTCATTAGTAAATCTACGTGTTCTTGAATCGTCATGTTTGTCCAATAAGCATCTTCATTGTTTTCTTCCACTTCATTTTGCGATCCTTCAATAACGATACAAAATTCCCCTCTCACTTCATTCTCTTCTGTCCATTGAATTGCTTCTTCTACAGTACCACGTAAAAACTCTTCAAATTTTTTTGTTAACTCTCGTGCTAAAACAATTTTCCGATTGCCTAACTCCGCTGCTAAATCTTTTAATGTATCTTTTAGACGATGGGGTGCTTCATAAAAGATTAATGTTTCTTTTCGATTTTTGAGATTAGATAACTGTTTTTTTCGTTCTTTTTTGTTGCGATTTAAAAAACCGAAAAAGTAAAATGGTTGAGGCGTTAAACCAGATGCAATTAAAGCTGACATGGCTGCATTGGCACCTGGTATAGGAACTACTGCAAAATCTTCCTCAATCGCTTTTTGAGCAATATCAGCACCGGGGTCAGATATGCAAGGCATCCCCGCATCACTTACTAATGCTACTGATTTCCCATCTCTTAACCACTGCAATATTTTTTCTCCTGCTTGTTCTTGATTATGTTCATGATAGCTAACTAACGGTGTCGTAATGTCGTAATAATGACAAAGTTTTTTCGTATTTCTTGTGTCTTCTGCCGCAATGATGTCCACTTCTTTTAAAATGCGCAATGCCCTGATTGTAATGTCTTCTAAATTTCCAATGGGCGTTGCAACTAAATATAAACAACTGCTTTGTTCATACATGCTACTTTTTTGAGATTTCATTTTTTACATCTCCCAATATATTTCAATTTTTCGCTACGTTTTAATTGTTTAAAGGCGTATTCAGCTCTCATTGCTTGCTCTTTTGTTTCATAAATTTCATAATATATGCATTTTACCGGCCGCTTTCCTCTCGTATATTTTGCTCCTTTGCCCGCATTATGCTGATTCACTCTTCGTTCTAAATCATTCGTATATCCCGCATAAAAAGATGAATCGGCACATTCCAAGACGTAAAAATAATGTTTATCCTTTTCCACCATATAAGATTTCACTCATTTCAGCTGTATACTGATTGTTGTCATCATAAACATACAGAGGAGGCAAAATTTTCAAATCCGGCTTGCCATCTTTGATTCCCTCAATCAACAACATATTTGCTTCTTTCCCCATTTTCGGATAGATAAAGCGAATTCGTTTCGGTTCTAAACGATGTTTCCGCATAGAAGTAATCATATCAAGTAATCTCCCCGGTCTATGTACAAAGGCTGCTTTTCCACCTTGTTTCAACAACCTGCTTGCCGCATGAATTGCCTCATCCAATGTAAGCAATACTTCATGGCGGGCAATCGTATAGTGCTCGTTTAAGTTTTTATCGCTTGATTCAATATCTAAAAAATACGGTGGATTACATGTCACAGCATCATATTTTTCAATGCCGAGTAGCGGAGGAATGTCCTTTACATCACCATGAACCATTTGAAGTTGATTTTCTAATCTATTGTATTGAATACTTCTTACTGCCATATCATACAGCCGCTCTTGAATTTCCACTCCAATAATCTTTGCTTTTGTGCGAGTGCTTAAAAATAAAGGAATAACACCATTTCCTGAGCACAAATCGACAATTTGCCCCTTTGAAATAGGAATGTTAACAAACTTCGCTAATAAAACGGCATCTAAAGAAAAAGAGAAAACGGAAGGACTTTGAATAATTCGTAAATCCTCTGCTAATAAATAATCTAACCGTTCATCATCCTTTAACCAATCTTCCACACATACACACTCCTCATGAAAATAAAAGACTGTACCCAATTCGGGTATCAGCCTTTACATTAAACATTTTTATTAAAAAACGATAGACAAAACAAGCAGTCTTCACCCTTGCGGGAACTTCCGAAATGTACATTGCATACGTGAAACCCTTCTTGATATAGTCGAGCTAAATTATCATATCCTTCCCCAATATCTAAATAGCTTTTCTTTTCACCTTGTTCAGAAGTTCCTTCTGCTGCTTTCGAAAGTTCTTCTAGTCGTCTTCTTAAATGAAAGTTTTCTGTTTGAAGTGACTGATGTTCTTCTACCATATGTGCAACAAATTTTTTTAACTCGTTAAACTGCTGTTGTAACGTTTCTAGTTGCTGTTCAAATTCCATTATAGAATCCAAAAAATTACGGTCCCTCAACCAAGCCACCCCATTAGTTTTAATCTATATCAGATTCTTTTCACACTCGAGTATTTCCTCCAGCGTATATTCAACGGTGCGTTCAAGCTCTTCTAAATACACTTGAATGACTCTTTCTAGCACATTAATCCCAACGACTGTTCCAATCCCATCAGGAGTAATAGTTGTCTCGCCAATATCAGGCATTCCATCTTTCGCTGTTTCGTAATCGTCATTTTCATATTTTAAACAGCACATAAGACGACCACATAATCCTGAAATTTTTGTCGGATTTAATGATAAATTTTGATCTTTCGCCATTTTAATTGAGACCGGATCAAAATCTCCTAGAAATGTTGAACAGCAGAGCATTCGACCACAAGGACCAATACCTCCAAGAAGCTTAGCTTCATCCCTTACACCGATTTGGCGAAGTTCGATACGAGTTCGGAAAATCGCCGCTAAATCTTTCACTAATTCACGGAAATCGACTCTTCCCTCTGCTGTAAAATAAAAAATCACTTTATTTCGATCGAATGTATATTCAACATCAACAAGTTTCATCTCCAGTTGATGTTCAGCAATTTTTACATTCGCTATATCAAAAGCTCGTCTTGCTTCAGCTTTGTTTTCTTCCACTTGGATTTTATCTCGCTCTGTAGCAGGACGTAAAACTTGCTTTAAAGGCAAAACAACATCATTTTCACCAACTTGTCTCATTGGAACAACAATTTTTCCATATTCGACACCTCGAGCTGTCTCAACAATGACATATTGGTCTTTTTCAAGTTGATATTCTCCAGGGTCGAAATAATATATTTTACCCGCCCGTTTAAAGCGGACACCTACCACATTATACAAAGGAATACCCCTCCTGCAATTTCAGCATAAGCTGTTCCATTAAAAGCGTGCGATTCATATTACGACCTACATTTTGTCTTGCTTGTAATATTGCTTGCATTTGATTCGACAATTGTTCGAAAGTAGAAGTTAATGCAATTTCCTTCCATGTATCTACCATATCTGGATAGGTACAAGAACTTTCAGGGTTTGCCTTTATAGCTACAATATCACGATAAGCTAACAGAAGTAAATCAAGACTGAGTTCAAAATCACTTTTATCTTTTACATTTGGAAGCCATTCATCATATACAATTAGCATGGCTTCATTGACATTTTTTCTAACAGTCTCAACTAATTTTAACACTGTTTTTCTCGCTAGTGCAAACTGCTCATCTTGGGCTAAAGCAAGGCCTTTTTCTACGCTATTGGTCACTTGGCTGACTGTGGAAGCCATGGAAAAGGTTAATCCATGCTCCTGCAATTGTTGAATTAAAAATTCTTTTGGAATATTTGAAAACTTAATGTGCTGACAGCGGGATTGAATGGTCGGAAGTATCGATTGATATTGCTCTGTTAAAAGGATTGCAGTTACTTGTCCATCCGGTTCTTCTAAAAATTTTAATAATGTATTACTTGCAGCATTATTCATTTTATCTGCATGATGAACTACATAAATTTTTCTGCCTTCTTCCATACCTGTTTTTGTCATATTTGATATTAAATCACGAATTTGTTCAACTTTAATAAATTGACCATCAGGTTCTATTTGCAAAACATTGGGATGATTTCCTGATTCTATGCGTTTACAATTTCTGCATGTTTCACATGGAACATTTTTCGACGGACTTTGACATAACATTAATTTAACAAAAAACTTCATTACTTCTTTTTTGCCTGTTCCTCTTTCGCCTTCAAAAATATAAGCATGTGCAATACGTCCCTTTTCAAAAATCATTTGTAATTGTTTTATGACGATTGGTTGCAGCTTCATTAGCTCATCCACTGTATCAAGCATTTCTTTTCACCTTTTCTTTGTTCAGGATGTCTTCCTTCATTTTCTTTAGAAAAAATCCCGTGTCTATCACCATGGTAAAAGACACGGGTTTTACATATATAAATTAATTAACAAACCTTTTATTTCGCCAATTTTATCAAGCAAATCAATCGTTTCTTTTTCTTCATCTAATAAATCTTGAGCTAGTTCAACTAAACGTTCATCAATTTTCTTAATAATTTTAAGTCTTCTACCTTCACCAAATCGATTCCAAGTGTGAGACTGTTTTAGTTCAAGGCCATATTCAACAGTTTCTTGTAAAAATCGCCTCACAAGCATCTTAAATCTCGCTAAATCTCGCAAGTTTCTTGACCTTGCTACTCGATCACCTGCAGCGGAAATATCTCCTAGCAATCGAGTTAATTGCTCACTTTGCAGTTTCTGTCCTTGCTTCACAACCAATTCTCCAAAGCGTTGATTTGCCTCATTTGGTTGCTTCATTTCATGTATATTTGTTTTGATTCCAACTCGTAAATCTTGATTAATTTTCACTTCATTCAGCCCTCGCTCACTTTTTCATGGGATTTGGCAAAGTATAAGCTGTTAAAAGTGGTGATATTCTTCGATTGGTAAAACAAATACCGTTGCACCACCAACCTCCACCTCAACCGGATACGGAATATAGGTATCTGCATTTCCTCCAAGAGGTGAAACAGGAGTGACCATTTGCTCCCTTGCCCGACAATTATCTCGAATAATGTCTAATACCTTGGAAACATCTTGATCATCTACACCAATTAGAAAAGTAGTGTTCCCTGAGCGCAAGAATCCTCCTGTACTCGCTAACTTAGTCGCACGAAAATTTTGCTTCATTAAGGCATTAGACAGTCGGTTATTATCTTGGTCTTGAATGACCGCAATTACTAATTTCATACGCATTCACTCCTAACTTGCGTGTTTTTATTATACCATACATTACATGTTCACTTCATTTCCTTGTTCTTATGACAAGAATAAATAAATAACTTTTTAGCAGTTAAGAATATTTATGATTAAAATATGGAAATTTATATTATTTTATTGAAGATTCCTTTTTATCATTACAAAATACCTTTATTAACAAAGTAAATCCAATTTTCTCTATTACTCTTACCCAAAAAAGTTTATTCTACACAAAGGGCTATATCACCATCATCCTTATGCAGTTATTTTACGCAAAATAAAAGGAATGCGTTCTTTTCATTAGAATGCATTCCTTTTGGTTGTATGAAATTGGTTTTGAAAAACATTAGAGAACTCGAAATCATTAACTTTTGTCTTTTAAGAATGGGAATACAATATTTATTACCTCTTCTAGTACTACTTCAATTTCATTTTCTGCATTAATGGCCTTTATTCTTTCTGGAAACTGTTTAAGTAGTTTCAAATAACCTTCTCTTACTTTTGAATGAAATTCCAATGATTCTAAATCTAATCGGTTGACTTCTCGTTCACCATCTTTTTGTATTCTTGAAAGTCCAATTGTTGGTGATACATCTAAATATAACGTTAAATCAGGGAAAAAATCACCGATAGCAAATTGATTGATGGTATATACTTCTTCTATCCCCAATCCTCTTGCATATCCCTGATAAGTAAGGCTACTATCAATGTAGCGGTCGCATAATACAATCGTTCCTTTTTCCAACTCAGGTATGATTTTCTCAACTAAGTGCTGCCTTCTTGCGGCAGCATATAAAAGCGCCTCTGTCTTTGCATCCATATTTACATTCTTTTTGTCTAAAATTACATTTCGAATTTGTTCTGCTATTTCAATTCCGCCAGGCTCTCTCGTACAAACTACGGAATATCCCTGTTGTATTAAATATTCTGCCAATCGTTTAAGGATTGTACTCTTACCTGAGCCTTCTCCACCTTCAAAACTGATTAAATAACCCACAAGTCTGTTCCTCCATACAATTTACTCTCTGTTTATTTATAGACGCATATCAGTTTTTCTTCAAGTTGATGATTCCCTTGGAAAGATGCTCCGACCGCTAATAGTTCTTCCAATTGACTGAGCTTCGATACAGTAATTTTTTCTCCAGGAATGAGTAAAGGGATACCTGGTGGATATGGTATCACCATACTTGCTGAAATTCTACCTATTGCTCGCATATAGGGAATCCACTTCGTATCTTTTTCCTCTAATTCACAAAATGAATATTCAGGAATGGATATTTTATTCACTTCTTTAAATGCTGTTGCAAATTCGATAGGTACTTCTTCAACGCTTTGTAAAGACTCAACTGCTTCCTTAATACGCATTCTCGTTTCTGCAAAAGGATAACTTTGTCCTTGCTTTAATAAAGGCAATATGAATAATACCTGATGTAAATCTGCTAATTCTGAATATACTCCTTGCTTTTCTAACGCATCCTTCAGTTGAAAACCGCTATAGCCTCGCACCCTTAATAACACTTTTAAAGGATCGTCCATTTCAATGACTTGTAACGATTGAATTGAACGCAATGCTTCAATCCAATGCTTTTTCTTGTCCAATAAATAATTTGCATCGCTTTCTAAATATGTTTGAACATAATGTCTTGCATCATCTAATGAAGCCAATAATATATAGGATGGACTGCTTGATTGCAACATTCGTAAGTAACGGTTGACCTGCTCTGCTTCAACAATATTAGACTTGATATGTAAAAAAGATGCCATTGTCATGGCTGGTAACGTTTTATGAGCCGATTGAACAACAATATCTGCTCCTAAATCTAATGCAGACTCCGGAAATTGTTTACTTGCTGTTAAATGAGCTCCATGGGCTTCGTCGACTAATACCGGAATCTTCATCTGATGACATAGATCAATTTGTTGTTTTAATTCATTTGATACCGCTCCATAGTAGGTTGGAGAAGTTAAAATTACAGCCTTTACATCTCGATGTATTCGTAGTGCCTCTTTTAAAGTAGTTAACAAAACGTGAGTTGCTGTTCTAGTTTCATCGTCCCATTCAGGCGAGACATAAATCGGTTTAGCACCAATTAATTGCAGAGCATGAAAAATAGATTTATGTGCATTTCTTTGTACTATGATTTTTTCGTTTCTTTTACAAGTTGCATAAATCATCGCCAAATTGCCCACTGTTGAACCATTCACTAGAAAAAAACTGCGATCTGCACCGTATGTTTGGGCTAATAATCTTTCGGCTTCATATATAACTTCTTTTGGATGATGGAAGTCATCAAGTCCTGTTAGTTCTGTTACATCGAAGGGTAACATGCCTTGTATTGGTTGCGGCAATCCTGATATCAATCCATTTTTATGGCCCGGAACGTGAAAGGATGTTGGTTGTTTTTCCACAAAATTCTTCAATGTTTCAATTAACGGCCGTCCTATTCTCATCATCTCACCCCGCTAAATACTCTTCCTTTATTATAGTCTTAATAGGGAGAAAACTCATCTTGTTATTACCTATAAAATAGTTAGAAAGATTTTATTACCACTTTACAGTGGTATTATTGAAAAGCCACATCCATTCTCACAAGGGGACCCCTTAACTACCATCGGCGCTAACTCCGAAGCACGTTGACCGGCGAATTTCTGCGTCAGCTTCGGTTCTTTGTCAAATGGTGTTGGTGAATAAATGTTAGTGACATTATTTGGTAATATGTAATCGGATGGCTTAGGGGAAATTCGAGGTTCCCCTAAGCTGTTTTTATTTTCGCTAAGTTTTGGGTAATGAATATTCGGTTTCTAAAGTGATAGAAGGATCGATAACCGAAAGAAATGCGTTTAATCACTTTGATTTTGTTATGAATCCCCTCTAAAATGCCGTTATTATAATCGTACTTTAGCGTATTCTCGACGTAATTGATGTATTTGTTGATTGTCTTGATGGCGGTTTTCATATAGCTGGAAACGCTGTTCTGTTTATTCGCCAAGGTTTTCTTCAAGAGTTCAAAGTCTTTAGTTTTGATGCAATGTCGAACGTATTGGTATAACTCATAGGACGCTTTTAATTCAGAATCTAAATCAATGAGATAGTGGAGAATCTCCACCTCACACATATGCTTTTTAAAGCAACGATGATATGTATAGTTCTTATAATCAAGTTTTGTTTGATCTTTCAGAAGGAGCTTCCAGTATTTTTTTAATTTATTGTAATTCTTTTTATCCCGATTCATGACGTTGATGCGCGTTTTGTTTAAAGCTCTGCTAAATAGTTGGAGGATATGGAATTTGTCGGGAAAACTTCTTGGATTAAGGAAATATAAGGGCTGTACATATCGATGACAATCGTTTTTTACCGCATCTCTCGCCTTCTTGGAATACCGTAAGAAATACTCTTTGAGGATGTAATCTTCGGTCCTCCACGATATCCACCATCTCCCCCGTTTCAGAGTCGAAGAAAATAAAGGACATCGCTCCAGCAGCGATTTAAACTCATCAAAACACAAATGCTGTGGAAGATAGTGAACATTCGGCTGATAGTAGCTATAAAAGCTGTCAATGACTCTACTGACAGTGGCATGAGAAACATTGTGTTTCATCGCAATATCTTTTTCGGATATTTGATCTTTGGCGTTTAAAGCAATCGATACTTTGGTATTGTTGGAAATACAACAGTTTTTAGCCACGACGCTCGTTTTTCAAGTAAACGTGGAATGACAATGTTTACAGAAATAACGCTGTTTACGCAATTTTAAGTAGGTATGAAAACCTGAAACACTAGGCATTTTAATGAGAGACGTTTTAAAACCGTGTTTAATGATTTGATCATCAAAGACATGGCCACAAGCATAGCACGCTTTTGGTTGGTAAGTTAATTGGCCATAAAAGACTTTTGATTGGACCCCTTTAATGAGTTCTTCTGCACAAAAATTTTCATCAAATGTGATATTTTTGTATTTTATATTGATTAGGTTTCGTATGGAATGATGGTGAGACATGTGACACAACTCCTTTGGGAAATGAGGTTTTGTTCGATTACATTTTACCAGAGTTTGTCAAATGTCCCATTTTTTATGTAAAAAATGGTGCTGGTTGTATCCACCAACACCAAATATTATAGAGCCTGAACTTCTTGGTCCCCGTGCTTCTCGTCTCCTCCAAATAATTGTTTTGCTTACGTTTTAAATGCCACTTCTCTATCGCGCCGATCGGACTTTCAGTCCTTGGTAGTAAGGGGCTTCAATTTTTGCAATAAAAAAAGCACCACTATTGTGGTGCCTTCTGCGAAGCGACGTCCTACTCTCACAAGGGGAAGCCCCTTACTACCATCGGCGCTGAAGAGCTTAACTTCCGTGTTCGGTATGGGAACGGGTGTGACCTCTTCGCCATCGTCACTTCACTATATGAGAGGTTGTTCTCTCAAAACTGGATAACGACATTGAAATGATTGGTTAAGTCCTCGATCGATTAGTATCCGTCAGCTCCACACGTCACCGTGCTTCCACCTCGGACCTATCTACCTCATCGTCTTTGAGGGATCTTACTTGCTTATGCAATGGGAAATCTCATCTTGAGGGGGGCTTCATGCTTAGATGCTTTCAGCACTTATCCCGTCCACACATAGCTACCCAGCGGTGCCTTTGGCAAGACAACTGGTACACCAGCGGTGTGTCCATCCCGGTCCTCTCGTACTAAGGACAGCTCCTCTCAAATTTCCTACGCCCACGACGGATAGGGACCGAACTGTCTCACGACGTTCTGAACCCAGCTCGCGTACCGCTTTAATGGGCGAACAGCCCAACCCTTGGGACCGACTACAGCCCCAGGATGCGATGAGCCGACATCGAGGTGCCAAACCTCCCCGTCGATGTGGACTCTTGGGGGAGATAAGCCTGTTATCCCCGGGGTAGCTTTTATCCGTTGAGCGATGGCCCTTCCATGCGGAACCACCGGATCACTAAGCCCGTCTTTCGACCCTGCTCGACTTGTAGGTCTCGCAGTCAAGCTCCCTTATGCCTTTACACTCTGCGAATGATTTCCAACCATTCTGAGGGAACCTTTGGGCGCCTCCGTTACCTTTTAGGAGGCGACCGCCCCAGTCAAACTGTCCACCTGACACTGTCTCCCAAGCCGATCAGGCTTGCGGGTTAGAATTTCAGTACAACCAGGGTAGTATCCCAAGGGCGCCTCCAGGGAAGCTGGCGCTCCCCCTTCTACGGCTCCTACCTATCCTGTACAAGTTGCACCGAAATTCAATATCAGGTTACAGTAAAGCTCCACGGGGTCTTTCCGTCCTGTCGCGGGTAACCTGCATCTTCACAGGTACTATAATTTCACCGAGTCTCTCGTTGAGACAGTGCCCAGATCGTTACGCCTTTCGTGCGGGTCGGAACTTACCCGACAAGGAATTTCGCTACCTTAGGACCGTTATAGTTACGGCCGCCGTTTACTGGGGCTTCAATTCGGAGCTTCGCTTGCGCTAACTCCTCCTCTTAACCTTCCAGCACCGGGCAGGCGTCAGCCCCTATACTTCACCTTACGGTTTTGCAGAGACCTGTGTTTTTGCTAAACAGTCGCCTGGGCCTATTCACTGCGGCTCATCAGGGCTTGCACCCCAATGAGCACCCCTTCTCCCGAAGTTACGGGGTCATTTTGCCGAGTTCCTTAACGAGAGTTCTCTCGCTCACCTTAGGATTCTCTCCTCGACTACCTGTGTCGGTTTGCGGTACGGGCACCTCCCGCCTCGCTAGAGGCTTTTCTTGGCAGTGTGAAATCAGGAACTTCGCGCATAACGCGCTCCCCATCACAGCTCGGCGTATTAGGAAGCGGATTTGCCTACTTCCACGCCTTGCTGCTTGGACACGCTCGACCAACAGCGTGCATTCCCTATCCTCCTGCGTCCCCCCCATCACTCAAACGGCGGGGAGGTGGTACAGGAATATCAACCTGTTGTCCATCGTCTACGCCTTTCGGCCTCGACTTAGGTCCCGACTAACCCTGAGCGGACGAGCCTTCCTCAGGAAACCTTAGTCATTCGGTGGATGGGATTCTCACCCATCTTTCGCTACTCATACCGGCATTCTCACTTCTAAGCGCTCCACCAGTCCTTCCGGTCTGACTTCGACGCACTTAGAACGCTCTCCTACCACTCGTGCAACGCACGAATCCACAGCTTCGGTGAATCGTTTAGCCCCGATACATTTTCGGCGCAGCGTCACTCGACCAGTGAGCTATTACGCACTCTTTAAATGATGGCTGCTTCTAAGCCAACATCCTGGTTGTCTAAGCAACGCCACATCCTTTTCCACTTAACGATTACTTTGGGACCTTAGCTGGTGGTCTGGGCTGTTTCCCTTTTGACCACGGATCTTATCACTCGTAGTCTGACTCCCGTGTATAAATAGCTGGCATTCGGAGTTTGTCTGAATTCGGTAACCCGAGGTGGGCCCCTAGTCCAAACAGTGCTCTACCTCCAGTATTCTTCACACGAGGCTAGCCCTAAAGCTATTTCGGAGAGAACCAGCTATCTCCAAGTTCGATTGGAATTTCTCCGCTACCCACACCTCATCCCCGCACTTTTCAACGTGCGTGGGTTCGGGCCTCCAGTGAGTGTTACCTCACCTTCACCCTGGACATGGGTAGATCACCTGGTTTCGGGTCTACGACCACGTACTCAAAACGCCCTATTCAGACTCGCTTTCGCTGCGGCTCCGCATTTTCTGCTTAACCTTGCACGTAATCGTAACTCGCCGGTTCATTCTACAAAAGGCACGCCATCACCCGTTAACGGGCTCTGACTACTTGTAGGCACACGGTTTCAGGTTCTCTTTCACTCCCCTCCCGGGGTGCTTTTCACCTTTCCCTCACGGTACTGGTTCACTATCGGTCACTAGGGAGTATTTAGCCTTGGGAGATGGTCCTCCCGGATTCCGACGGAATTTCACGTGTTCCGCCGTACTCAGGATCCACTCAGGAGAGGATGGATTTTCGACTACAGGGCTTTTACCTTCTCTGGCCGTCCTTTCCAGAACGGTTCATCTAATCCATCCTTTTGTAACTCCGTATAGAGTGTCCTACAACCCCAAGAGGCAAGCCTCTTGGTTTGGGCTGTTCCCGTTTCGCTCGCCGCTACTCAGGGAATCGATTTTTCTTTCTTCTCCTCCAGGTACTTAGATGTTTCAGTTCCCTGGGTGTGCCTTCTTAACGCTATGGATTCACGTTAAGATACTGTTCCATTACGAACAGTGGGTTCCCCCATTCGGAAATCTCCGGATCAAAGCTTACTTACAGCTCCCCGAAGCATATCGGTGTTAGTCCCGTCCTTCATCGGCTCCTAGTGCCAAGGCATCCACCGTGCGCCCTTAACAACTTAACCTTTACGGTTTTCGATACGCTGCGCAATACTTCGTCAATTTTGCTCGTTCGAATCCTCATGTACGCATATAGTACACTCCGGTTCTCACTCGCTCATTCCCTTGTCTTGCTTGCGTCTCGCAACCCTTACGGCTTTAATCCACGTCGCATTTACGTCGTGTTAGCCTAGTTGTTTGCGCTTTACAGTAAATTGCTTGCTTTCAATGTCGTTTATCCAGTTTTCAAAGAACAACACTATAACTTTGAAGGTCATAAACCTTCAAAACTGAACACAAAACGCTAATGCTTCCGTAAATATCCTTAGAAAGGAGGTGATCCAGCCGCACCTTCCGATACGGCTACCTTGTTACGACTTCACCCCAATCATCTGTCCCACCTTCGGCGGCTGGCTCCCGAAAGGGTTACCTCACCGACTTCGGGTGTTACAGACTCTCGTGGTGTGACGGGCGGTGTGTACAAGGCCCGGGAACGTATTCACCGCGGCATGCTGATCCGCGATTACTAGCGATTCCGGCTTCATGCAGGCGAGTTGCAGCCTGCAATCCGAACTGAGAACGGTTTTTTCGGATTGGCTCCGTCTCGCGACTTCGCGACCGTTTGTACCGTCCATTGTAGCACGTGTGTAGCCCAGGTCATAAGGGGCATGATGATTTGACGTCATCCCCACCTTCCTCCGTATTTGTACGGCAGTCTCCTTAGAGTGCCCAACTGAATGATGGCAACTAAGGACAAGGGTTGCGCTCGTTGCGGGACTTAACCCAACATCTCACGACACGAGCTGACGACAACCATGCACCACCTGTCACCGCTGTCCCCGAAGGGAAGGCTATGTCTCCATAGCGGTCAGCGGGATGTCAAGACCTGGTAAGGTTCTTCGCGTTGCTTCGAATTAAACCACATGCTCCACCGCTTGTGCGGGCCCCCGTCAATTCCTTTGAGTTTCAGTCTTGCGACCGTACTCCCCAGGCGGAGTGCTTAATGCGTTAGCTGCAGCACTAAGGGGTGGAAACCCCCTAACACTTAGCACTCATCGTTTACGGCGTGGACTACCAGGGTATCTAATCCTGTTTGCTCCCCACGCTTTCGCGCCTCAGCGTCAGTTACAGGCCAGGAAGCCGCCTTCGCCACTGGTGTTCCTCCATATCTCTACGCATTTCACCGCTACACATGGAATTCCGCTTCCCTCTCCTGCACTCAAGTCTCCCAGTTTCCAATGACCCTCCCCGGTTAAGCCGGGGGCTTTCACATCAGACTTAAGAAACCGCCTGCGCGCGCTTTACGCCCAATAATTCCGGACAACGCTTGCCACCTACGTATTACCGCGGCTGCTGGCACGTAGTTAGCCGTGGCTTTCTAGTAAGGTACCGTCAAGGTGCAGCCAGTTACTACTGCACTTGTTCTTCCCTTACAACAGAGCTTTACGATCCGAAGACCTTCTTCGCTCACGCGGCGTTGCTCCATCAGGCTTTCGCCCATTGTGGAAGATTCCCTACTGCTGCCTCCCGTAGGAGTCTGGGCCGTGTCTCAGTCCCAGTGTGGCCGATCACCCTCTCAGGTCGGCTACGCATCGTCGCCTTGGTAGGCCGTTACCCCACCAACAAGCTAATGCGCCGCGGGCCCATCCTATAGTGATAGCAGAACCATCTTTCAACATCAAAGCATGCACTTTGATGTGTTATCCGGTATTAGCACGCGTTTCCGCGAGTTATCCCAGTCTATAGGGCAGGTTACCCACGTGTTACTCACCCGTCCGCCGCTAACCTCATGAAAGCTAGGCTTTCAATTGGTTCGCTCGACTTGCATGTATTAGGCACGCCGCCAGCGTTCGTCCTGAGCCAGGATCAAACTCTCCATAAAGGAAAATTTGATTTGCTCAAAAATTGAATGTCCGAATCTAGTTTGTTAACGAGGGTTAACAACTAGATAATTTATTGCATTAACGTTTTGTTGTTCAGTTTTCAAGGTTCATCAAGTGTTAATTTAGTGACGCTAAAATATTATATCATGTTTATTTAATATTTCAAGCGTTTTTTCACACATTTTCAGCTCTCAAAAGAGAACTCTTATATTATATCTAATTCATCTTTTGTTTGTCAATATTTTTTAATTCCCTTGTTTATTTTGTAACTCAAAGGGAAATTCATTATATCAACATAATTAAAACAATGCAAGAGATTTTAATTAATTTATTGTAAAAGAGTTAAAACCGCTATGCATAGAACTCCTGGAACTCCTAATATAGTGATTGTTAAAGCAGAAAAGAAGTTAACAGGAACGATAATATCAAAACCATCAACCGTTATATGTGCTATATACAAAAAGGCGAAAGAACAAGCTAGGCGGAACCAAAAAATTGCGAGCTTTTCAATGATTATTCCATAGCCAATTCTTTTACCAATAGTAAGAAGTATCATGAGTAGCACGCATATAGCACCTAAAATTAAATATGTACCCATCTAATCTCCTCCTGAGTTTAAGTACATTGGAAACATATGCTATAACGGCTACTCTTAGTATTTAATTTTTTATGAATCAGGAAATTGTTTTATACGATATGGTCCTACTTTTATTTACGCAACATGATTTTTCGGATTCGTGCTTCCTTAAAAAGATAAAAGTGAATGCTTTCAGCAATTTTACTTTGAGCAATGACATCTAAATTATAATCTTCGGTTAACTCTTCAAGAAGTTTTGCATTATTCCAATCTTCTTTCGTTTCTTGCATTAATCGCGCTAACTGCTCATCAAATTCTTTTTTTAACTTTCCTTTTCTACTAAATAAACCCACTTTATATTTCACGCCGTCCTTCCAAAGCTTTAGATAACGTTACCTCATCAGCATACTCCAGATCGCCACCTACTGGTAATCCATGGGCTATACGGGTTGTTCGAATTCCAGATGGTTTTACTAGACGTGAAATATACATTGCCGTTGCTTCTCCTTCAATCGTTGGATTGGTTGCTAAAATAAGTTCTTTTACTCTTTCATCTTTTAATCGGTTGATTAAAGAAGCTACATTTATGTCTTCTGGTCCAACCCCATCCATCGGTGAGATAGCGCCATGCAAAACATGATACAAGCCATGGTAGTCCTTCATTTTCTCCATAGCTATCACATCTTTCGGGTCTTGTACGACACAAATTGTCGAGGCATCCCTTGATTGATCAGTACAAATTTGGCACGGATCCACATCTGTAATATGCCCACATACAGAACAGTATGTTAAGTCTCTCTTCGCATCAACTAATGCCTTTGCAAAGGACAAGACTGCATCTTCCTTCATTGTTAAAACGAAAAATGCCAGTCGAGCCGCAGTTTTCGGACCGATGCCTGGCAATTTCATAAAGCTATCAATGAGCTTTGATATTGGTTCAGGATAATACATTTAATTTTTCCTCCTAGAACGGAAGGTTTAAGCCTTGTGTAAATTTGCCCATTGTTGCCGCAGTTGCTTCATCCACTTTGTTCAATGCATCATTTGTTGCAACGGTAATTAAATCTTGCAGCATTTCTACATCTTCAGGGTCCACTACAGAAGGATCTATGTTGACTTCAAGCACTTTGCGTTCACCGCTAACTATTACTTTTACCATGCCACCGCCAGCTGTTCCTTCAAATTGTCTTGCATTTAATTCTTCTTGTGCTTGAAGCATTTCCTTTTGCATTTTTTGCATTTTTTTCATCATACTTTGCATATTACCCATTCCACGCATAAATACGTCCTCCTTCATTGACATTCATTAATAATTATGCTGAAAATTATCAATCTTCTACTACTTCAATAAAATCTTTCCCAAACATTTTTTCCGCTTCTTTCACAATTGGGTCTTCCGATTCGATCTCTTTTGCATCGTCAATATATGGCGCCTCAGGAGCGCTTTCCTGAACCTTACCTGCATTTTGATCTTTTTTTAGATTTAAACCGTTCTCCCGAATAAAGTTTTCACGCAAAACGGTCCATTGACTTTCTGGTATACATAAAATTTCGTACATGGTACCCATTTGTTGGAAAAGTATTTGAGAAAATGTAGAAGTAAGGTCTTTGTTTTCAGCAACCATTTGACAATGTATATCATACTTGAATTTTATCACAAATGCACTAGAAGAAGCTGCAACTGGTTCTGCTTCCGCAAATAGAGCTGATTGTGATTTTTGCAGTTGGTTGAGTGCAGGTAACCAAGCATTTTTAATTTGAATAATGTCTTTTTTAGTAGCTTCTTTTAATACTTCTTTTATTCTACCCGTCGGCGCTTTGTATGCATTCGTTATTTTTGTTCTTTGGCGATTCTCATCTTTTACTGGTGCATCCGTTGCAGATATCGCCGCTCCATTTTCAATTTGCTCTTTCAATTGAAAAATTATTTTCTCTAATTGTATGACTTTATTATTCAATACAGAATCCGCTTGTGGCATTTCTCCCGCTTTCAACACACCTACATTGGAAAATTGAGTCATTTTCAATAAAGCCGTTTCCAAATAAACTTTCGTGTGATGAGAAAATCTCATATCTTGCTGTGTTTTGGATAGGATATCGATATATCCGTAAAGCGTATCGGCTGAAAACTCGCGGGACAACTCGATAAATTTTTCCTCTGGCGTCACTAGCTCTAACAGTTCCTCTAAATCCTCGCTTGTTTGAAGCAATAATAAATCTCGGAAGAAGGTAATTAAGTCTTCCGATAAACGAAGTGGATCTTTTCCTTCTGCAATTAACTCTTCCAATAAAGATAGGACATGTGCAATGTCTTTTTCTTTTAAAGCAACAACCATATCATAGAACACATCTTGACTTATGGATCCGCTTACCAACAAAGCATTTTCTAAAGTCAACTTTTCCCCGCTAAAGGATACGACTTGATCTAATAAACTTAGTGCATCCCTCATCCCACCACTAGCTGCTTGGGCAATGACTTTTAACGCCTGTTCCTCAAAAGGTAAATTGATATCCTCTAACACTAATTTCATTCGTTCCACAATATCGTTGGAAGAGAGGCGTTTAAAATCAAACCGTTGACAGCGAGAAATAATTGTAGCTGGTAATTTATGAGGCTCGGTTGTTGCTAAAATAAATACCGCATGAGATGGAGGCTCTTCTAACGTTTTGAGTAAAGCATTAAAAGCACTTGTAGATAGCATATGCACTTCGTCGATTATATACACTTTATAGCGAGCACTTACTGGAGCAAACCTTACTTTCTCAATAATGTCGCGAATTTCTTCAACGCGGGAATTGGAAGCGGCATCGAATTCAATGACATCCGGATGCGAGCCTTCTGTTATACTTCGGCAAGTTGGACATTCATTACAAGGTTCATTTGTTGGTGCTTTTTCGCAATTTAATGCTTTAGCAAAAATTTTAGCAGTACTTGTCTTACCTGTACCTCGTGGACCAGAAAACAAATACGCATGCGTTGTTTTATTTGCTAGGAGAGCATTTTGAAGTGTTCTTTTTACGTGGGTTTGACCAGACATTTCGCGGAAACTTTGTGGTCTGTAAACACGATAAAATGCTTGGTACGTCAACGATTTCCTCTCCTTCTACCTTCGTCATTCTTGTAGCTACATTATAGCACAACTCCTTACATTACTTCTTCTTTTCTGTAGAGCATAATAAATGATTGAAAAAAGATGGCGCCACCTACTACGACACCATCCTATCCTTTTATTATTATTTTTTCCTTAACTCTTTTAATATTTCAGCTACACTCGTTTCTTCCTCTGTTACCTTTTGTGCTGTCACAATATTTTTCGATTTGCCCATTTGCTTGAAAAAGGCCCAACCAAATCTCCTTATCGTTATGTCGACAAAGAAAAGCAATAAACTGACGAGCAATATAATGGTAGCAATGCTTTGACGTGTTGCTCCTTGTTCGTTGAATTTTCGAAATACTTCTTGAGGATCCTCTACGATTTTGCCACCAGTTTTATCTGCTACTTCTTCTAATAATTTCTCATTTAGTTGTTGCAATCTATATTCCGAACTATACGGCACCGTTAATCCCGCTTGATATACATTGTCATCCTTTGAAATTCTAAAAAATACAAGCCCCGGTTTTGCATCCGCAACCGCTCGCACTTTACTTGCAGAAATCGGTTCTAAATGAACCTCCAATTCATTTCCATATTCATCTACAACTGCTACATCTAAAAATGCAGCTTGATTCGTTGGGTCGGTAATTAAGAATGAGCCTTCTCCATCCATTCGAATATCATAAGCAATTTCGTTATAAGTAGGCAGCAAGCGAGAAATTGCTGTATTCCAAAAGTCAACCCATCGATCCCAACGTCCCCAATCACCTGCCCAAGCACCTGTTGAATCGGAAGTAAATGCAATCGTCCTTCCTAATCCATATTGCCATTCTGCAAGCACCGGATCTTCTTTTTCACTTTCTGCTATCACATTAGCTGTAGTTTTCGCTGTCGTACCTATATAAGCATTCATTTGAGGAACGCCCTCTTCAAACAACTGATTCCAACCATCTGAGTGATAAATGACCGGATAAAACGGATCATCTACAATATATGTCCGAGAAATCATCGCTGTCTCACGAGATAAAATCGAAGGAATCGTCGTTTCATCCTCCACGTCATAAAATCTTCCTCCAGCTAATTCACTTAAGCTTTCTAAAAGTTGACGATCCGCATCATGCCCAATGGCAACAGTTGATAACGTAATATGTTTTTTCTTCCCACTTTCAATTAGTTCTTCGTAGTTACCTGATGTAGCTGACTGTCCATCTGTTAATAAAATAATATGTTTTCTTTGTAATGGTAAATCAAACAGATTATTATAGGCTAAAGAAAGAGAAGGATAAATTTCCGTACCTCCTTCAGCCGGAATCGATAAGATGGTATTAGTCACTTCATCTTTATTTCCTAATGGTTTAGTTTCAATGATTTCCCAAGGATGCGAGTCGAAAGCAATTAATCCAAAAGTGTCTCCCTCTCGAAGTAATTCCACGGAACGCACTGCTGCTTCCTTTGCTAATTCCATTTTTAGCCCAATCATACTGCCAGAACGGTCAAGTACAATGACAAGTCCTAAAGATGGAAGTTGTTGTTTACCCTTTACTTCCATTTCTACTGGTAGCAACTTTTCAATTGGTGTTTTAAAATATCCGCCAAGGCCAAAGCTGTTTTCACCACCAACCATCATAAAGCCAATGCCAAAGTTTTTTACCGCCTGCTCGATGACACCCATTTTCGCTTCTCCTACAAGATGGCCAGGAACATTGTCAAAAATAATGGCATCATACTTCAACATATATGATAGCGAGCTCGGCAATTCTTCAGATAACACTTCTTCAAATTGGATTGAAGAAGGATTTAACATATCAGCAATTGGAGAGCCTTCTTCTCTATCACTAACAATGAGTAATCGTGGGGTACTTTGAACCATTGTTATACTTGTCAACTTATTATTTTCTAAGATTGCATCTTCATCGGTTTGAATGTATGCTTCATATTTGACTAAACCTTCTTTATTGCCTTTATGTCGATAAGTAAAAACATTTTTCCCTTCTTCTAGCTGAATTGTTTCCCGGAAAATAAGTTGATCATTTTCATATAACAGCAATTCGCCCATTGTATCTGTTGTTGATTCAATTTCAGTCACTAATGTTTGTTCTTCTCCCTGATAAGCCACTTGCGGTGTTGTAAAGCTCTGAATTGAAACATCGTTGCTTATTTTTCTACCTAATGGAACAACATCTACTGAAATTTTTGAACCAGCTATTTTTGTTATGCTCTCTAAAACTTCACCTTTCGTTTGTAAACCATCCGTCATAAGAACAATGCGTGTTGCTTTGTCCTTATCAACGATGCCTGTTGCTAGTTGTAGTGCTTGTTCAATATTTGTCTCACCCACTTCACGTATTTCACTTAAGTTTGGAACATGCTCTAATGTCTTAGATAAGATTGCTTCAGTTTGAAAGTTCAATGCAAAAGAATAAATCCCTACCGAATGGGTTTCTTTCTTTTCTCGTAAACTTTCTTCGATAAACTTTAACGCTTCATCCTCAGTGCCTGCCATTGAAGCAGAGCGGTCGATAAGGAATAATACTTGCTCTTCCTTCACCGGCAATAACAAATAAGGAGATGCAATGGCAAAGACAAGCATAATAATAGTGATAATACGTATGATAAAGACAATTCCATGTTTCCTTTTTAATAATGAACGATGATGTAACCACGTCCAAATCAAATACCCTAAGAGTGGTATGAGCAAAAGCAGGAAAATTGGATGATCAATTCGCAAATCCACGTCTTCTTTGCACCTCCCACTCAACCACAATCAAAAATAAAATAAGTAGCACAATCCATTTCGCAATTGATTGATTCGTTATTTCCTCTTGTCCACTTACGACATTTCCTAATTCAAAACTCGTCCCTTCTTCAATTGTCCGCTCTTTCTGTGGTAATTGAACAATAAAAGGTCTCTCCTCATGTTCTGATTGAACAACATATAACCCTGGTTTTGATGGCGCTTGAAAATCCCTTGATTGTTCAAAAGAAGAAATATACACGCCATCTGCAGTGTAAATGGACCAGTCACCTGGCAATAACGAAACAGCTCGTTGTTCATTTGGCGTAAATATTCCTAATGAAGTTTTACCTTCCATTAGTTCATTTTGAACACTCCATAAAAACAAAGGAAATGAAGGATAAAGCGGCCAGTCTGTTGACTGAATATCCGCTAAAACGACAATATCTCCTTTAGGAGACCGTTGAATAAATGGTTTGTCTCCAACCCTTGCAATCGTATCAAAGTCATCAAATGGTGGGTAAACCGCACTTACATATACATCTTCTAGCGAACTGAACGCAAACAATTCATCTTGTATTACTTCTATTTTTCCGCTTACTTCACTTTCAATCTCATCATCTCGGCCAATTAATACAATCGGTTCATTACGCTTAAGAAGTTCGGTTTGATTCGTTACTACAATCGCACCCCTTAAGGATTCCAATTGATGTTCAGGAACAGATTTCACATCAAGACCTACCGATTGAAACCCGATTTGCACTAACTTATGCATATCTTGTCCTACCGCAATTTCATAAGGATTACTTCCAACGATGGTCATCATCGAATTATCTGCTTCGTAATCATCCTTTACTTGAATCGTTGCAACAAGCACATCAATATTCGGCAAAGCTTCAAATGTGTTGGCCAATTCTGCTTTTGGTTGTAACGTAATGGTTTTTTCCAATAACTCATCGCCATCTTTATTTGTAATAGAAAGCTGTACCGTTTGATTTTCTTCTGTTTCATTTTTTAATTGTAACAATGCAATCGTTTCACCATTTATGCTTGTTGCTGCCAATCGAGTGATTGCCACATTTTTTAAGTCTCTATCTGCTCCCTTAACAATCCATTTCACATGTTCACTCTCTATAGGCAAATCCGAACGGGATACAGCATCTGTAAATAAATATATTGTTGTTGGCAAATCACCGATAAAAGCATTTGCCATCTCAATTGCTTTCGTTAAATGCTGCTCTTCGTAAGTTACGGCTAATCCGTCGATTGCTTTTTCGATTTGCTGCACATTCGTTTCTTGACGAATAATTGCTTTTGGATCACTACCTGTTGTAATGATTGTTAATGGTCTTCCCCCAATCTCTTTCACGAGTGAACGCATTTCCTCTAGATGTTTTTCAAAGGTCGATTGTTCTTTTCCTGCAAGCATTGTCGCAGACGTATCCACAATCCATATTACTTGTTCTCCGCCAATTTCCTTTGTTTTTAAATAGGGATTCATTAATGCAAGAACAAACAACAGTAGTGCTAACATCTGTAAATAAAATAGCGCATTCCTTTGTAAATGTTTTAAGTAAGGCGATACGCGGGTTTCTTGCATCACTTGTTCCCAAAAAAGTGTGGAAGATACTTCTTGTTCTTTATATTTCTTTCGAAAGAAGTAATATAAAAGGACAATGATTGGAAAAGCAATGGTCCATAAAAAGATTAATTGACTAACCCCCAAAGCGTATCACCTCACTGTACCCACCGATTCATTAATAATTGATGAAAAATCGCGTGCTGAATTCCATTTTCAACGACTAATTGAATTGTTTGAATGCCGAAGCGACTGCATATCTTATGGAAAGCTGCTTCGTGTTGAGCGCGTTCTTTTTTATACTGTTCTAGCACTTTATTCGACATAGAAACGTTTAATTCTTCATTACTTTCTGCATCAATTAACCGAACATCCCCTGTATAGGTTGGATTTAATTCTTCTTCCGTCACAATTTGAATACAACGAACGTCCCCTGCAAAACGAGGAAGTTTACGGAAAAAATGTTCCCATTCCGTTATCGGTTCTAGACTATCCGTTATAACAAATAATACCGTACTATCTTTTGGTAAAGCCTTTAATCCATTCTTTGCAAAACTCTCTTTAAAAGTAGCTTCCTTCATTTGCGACACTATTTGCAAATAGACTTTTCGATAAGTTGCTCCTTTTCTTCTAAAAAAAGTGTCTGCCTCTAAAGTAGAAAAGGAGAGTCGATCATCTCTGTTTAATACCATGATTCCTAAAGCAGCAACAAGCTGTCTTGCAAATAGCCACTTTTTCTCGTCACCCATTGAACGAGAGGAATCCAGCAATATATGCACTCTCATTTCCTGCTCATCTAAAAAACGCTTAATAAAATATTTTTCCGTCCTTGCGAATACATTCCAGTCTACTTGACGCACATCATCTCCTAACGCATATTCTCTATAATCTGAGAAATCTAAGGAAGAACCAAAGCGTTGAGAGCGATGCGAACCTTTATGATGCCCTCTTAATTTGGAAGATGTGGCAACCGATAAGCGTCCTATTTTGGTAATCAATTCATCTGATAAAATGAAATGATTCATGCGGAGACACCTTGTTGAATGTGATGTAGTATTTCTTCTATTAAATCGTCCGTTGTTTTTCCAGTTGCCTCTCCTTCATAATTTAAAAGAAGTCGATGACGCAAAGCCGGTTTAGCCACAGCTTTTATATCTGCAAGAGCTACATGAAATCTCCCGTTAAATACCGCTCTCGCTTTTGCTAGCTTAATGATACTTTGTAATCCCCTCGGTCCACTTCCATACATGATGTATTGTTTTACAAAAGGTAAAGCATCCTCCCCTTTTGGATGGGTTGCCATGACTAAATCAGCTGCATATTCTAACATTTCATCAGCTACTAATACTTCCTTTACCATTTGTTGGGCAATAATTAAACGTTCTGTATTCATCACTTTTTGTAATTGAATATCTTGTGAACCTGTCGTCCGTTTCATTATTTCCATTAACTCGTCTTTACGAGGATATGGTACTAATATCTTGCATAAAAAGCGGTCCATTTGTGCCTCTGGTAGAGGATATGTTCCTTCCATTTCAATTGGATTTTGTGTCGCTAATACAAAAAACGGTTTTGCCATAGGCTTCGTATCTCCTAAAATTGTCACCGTCTTTTCACCCATTGCTTCTAATAATGCACTTTGCGTTTTGGGTGTTGCTCGGTTAATTTCATCAGCCAACACCATTTGGTTAAAAATCGGTCCTGGTTGAAAAACAAATTGTTGTGAGCCTCTTTCAGTTCGTTGAATGATATTTGTCCCTGTAATATCAGCAGGCATTAAATCTGGCGTAAATTGGATGCGGGAGAAGGATAAATCTAAAACACTTGAAATCGTGCGAATAAGCATCGTTTTCCCCATCCCAGGCAACCCTTCTAATAATGCATGACCATCTGCCAATATAGAATAAAGAGTGTATTCGATCGCCTCATCCTGACCAACAATAAATTTACCAATTTCCTTTCTTACTCGCTGCAGCTGTTCTGCCATTTCCGAATATTGTTCTTCACTAAACACACTGATTCCCCCTACTCTTCAGACTGAATCGATGAAAAGTATGATTCCACTACATTTTGTAGATCTTTCGGTAGTTGCAAACGTTCGGTACTTTGTAAATACTTTTCTTCATATTCCCCGATGACTTCTTCATAAGGACGAACACTTCCCTTTGTCACGGGAACTGGGCCTTTTTGTTCTATTGCTGGATCTCCTTCACCTATCGGACCACTGTCTACAGTTGGTTCATTGCTTTCTCCAAGCCGCCCACTAGGCACTGATAGAAGATTGCGACCTCCCTTTCCTTTTCCTGCACCGCTACCTGCCATAGATCCATTTCCTTGACCTTGGCCAAGACCTGTTGTTCCATTGCTTCCCTGACCTTGATTACTCCCGGACCCAGATCCAGTATGTCCTTGGCCTTGACTACTGCCAGAACCATTACTTCCTTGACCAGTCTGATTATTATTTTGTTGCTGATTGGCTTTGCTGTTATTATTCCCCATTGAGGAATTGCCATTTTGGTTATTCATGTTTTGAGAGTTGTTTCCAATGTTAGATTCGTTCGTTTGAGAATCTATCGCTTTAGCTATCGTGTTTTGCAAATCAAAGCTAATAGGCTTTCCAATTTTACTTAAGGCATTTTGAGTGTTCGAAGCATTTTTTGCAAGTAAACTTTGCATTTCCGCTAAATCTTTCAGTTTTTGCAATTCTTCTTCCGATAATTCCGAAGTTTCACCCTTTTCTCCTAACTTCTTATCCTGCAATTTTTGTTGTTGCAGTTTTAGTTCTTTTTGTTTCTTTACTACCTCTCGAAGCGCTTGTTCAGAAGTCTCTACCTCTTTCAATTTTTCAAGGAGCTCTTTCATTTCCCTTTTTACTTCTTCAGATTGAGCTTTTTTCTCTAATTTCGCTATTTCCTTTTCCATTTCCTGAATGACTTCTCGTTCTTTTTCAACAACCTGCGCTTCCTGTTGCGTTTTGGAAGGAAAAATGACTAAAGTAGCCATAATAATGATAGCACCCAAAATTCCAAGCAATACTTTTGGTCGCCAATAGTTTTTTGGTCGCTTTTTAAAACGGTCATAAGCTCCTTCCAATTCGTTAATAGCTTTGTTCATAATTGAATCTGCTAATGGATGCTCCTCATTGTTAAATGAAAGAGCTGTTACTAATTCGTTATAAGGATAAAAAGAATCTAATTCCCGTATCGCTTCCTTCAAACGAATGCGCTTAAAGTATATATAAACAACCGTCACAATAAGTGTTGCACACGCCACAAACAAAGCAACTTCGTCATAATAGGCGAAAACAAAGAAGCGAGAAACGAAGAGGATCGCCAGGCTAAGTATTAATGAAAAGAAAATTCCGTATTGTAACATAGGCAGCATTTTTTCAATGTTTAAGCTTCTTTTTGCTTTCTTCACGTATTTTAATAATCCGCTTTGACGATCCATCTTTCTCACTCCTAACGATTTGTTTTCATATTTGCTCGCAATTTTCGAATGGCAATGGTTAAACAAACAATGGTGATAAATACATAAAAGATTAAATAAACAATCCAATTTGGAAAACTAATTCCAACTGTATCTATTAAAGCTGTTTTCGTATCAGGGATAAGCAAAGTAAGAATAAGTACGCCTGGGTTAATACTTGCCCAAAAATACGATATTGGTAAGAATGTCGTTAAACCTTGAGTATTTTGTTGTTGCGACATCATCATTTGTTCTAAAGAAAAACCTACAAAGAAGAAGAAAGCAGTAATACCTCCTAAAAATATCATCGCTCCGTAAGTTGCAATCATCGAAATAATCGTTCTTTTTGTAATCGTTGAGAACATGATGCCAATACTACCGATCGCAATTAATGTAACTAAATAAAAGAAAAACATTGTAAAAAATTGTCCTGGTGACACTCCTCCAAATAAAAACACAATGCTATAAAGCGGCAGCCCAGCTATTAACATTAAAATAAGAAATGCTACAGAGGATAATAGCTTTCCAATAATTATTTGCGAAGAGGATTGGGTTGTCGTCAGTAAAATATTTAAAGTTTGTTTCTCCCGCTCTGTGCTAATTGCCCCAGCAGTAAGCCCTGGTGTAATAAACATAACAAGGGCCATTTGCAATACAGAAAGTACAGAAAACATCGTAAAACTATTGCTAGGTACGAAAAATCCAGAGGTAGAAAATTGCGTAAATATTAGTAAGAAGCCTGAAACAAATATGATTAATACCGCTAAATAAAACATTAAGCCTGAAAAGCTTTTAAAGGCGCGGAAACGCAATTTTAATTCTTTCATCAATACAGGATTGGATAATAGTCCTTTCATTTTGAATCCGCTCCCTTCGTAATCGCCATATAAACATCTTCCAAATCTTTTTCATCTTCCATGAAAGAATAAACCGGAAGTCCCGCAACAATTGCTCTTTGCAATAATTTCATTTGTTCTTCCTTCGTCCCTTTATAAATAAACGTTATTGCTTCATTTCCTTCTAGCACTTCAATTGATGAAACAAATGGATCTTCCTCTAAAAACTTCACCGTTTTTTCAATTTCATGTAAAACTTTTATCGTAATATTCTTATCTCCCTGTAATTTGGACTGTATGGAATCAACATTTCCATGGGCAATTAATTTCCCTCGATCAATAACACCAATTTCATCACACATTTCCGCAAGTTCAGGAAGTATATGGGATGAAATTAAAATCGTTTTCCCCATCTGTTTTAACTGCTTAATGATTTCTCGCATTTCTACCCTTGCTCGCGGATCTAAACCAGATGCTGGTTCATCTAAAATTAACACTTTCGGATCATGGATGAGCGAACGAGCTAAACATAGGCGCTGCTTCATTCCCCGGGATAACAAATCTACATATTCATAACGTTTATCCGTTAAATTGACGAGCTCTAACAATTGTGGAATCAGCACTTTCCTTTGTTTTTCTGAAAGTCCATAACACGCACCATAAAAATCTAAATATTCATCTGTTTTTAATTGGTCATAAACTCCAAAAAAGTCTGGCATATAGCCAATTAATTTCCGCACTTCTTTTGGCTCTTTTACAACGCTTTTCCCATTAATAAAAGCATCGCCTGATGATGGGGAGAGGAGGGTGGCAAGAATAGAAAAAGTTGTAGATTTACCAGCCCCGTTTGCACCAACAAAACCAAAAACTACACCTTCCCCAACAGTCATAGTCAACTGGTCAAGGGCTGTAAAAGAACCAAATTTTTTTGTGAGATTTTGAATTTCAATCATTTATTAGCCACCCCCTGAATCTCTACAGTCGGTAATTTAATTGGCGACATTTCAATATTGTTTTTAACCTGTAATAACATCTTTATTTCATGATACTCTGAAATATATTGTTCGAGATTTTCCTGTAATAACATTTCTTTCTCTTGAATTTCTTCAAAACGATTTGTCTTATAATTCCAAAGGGAAATTGTTAGGTTTTTATTTTCGTGATTCGATATTTTTATTTTTGTCAATTGCAATTTTTCATCAAATAATTCTTCTGGAATGACAGCTATATATTCATACTCACCAGGGTCTAATTGCCATTCATTATTTTGTTCATTATACATTTCCATATATCCAGCATTGACAGGATATATATTTGTTTCCATCATGCTATCATTCACTGTAAATTCCCCTTCAAGATCCAAATTTGGTTCAAATGTTTGAAGAATAACAGCGATAGGGTTTACTTCTGCCCTACCATCTAATTGAATACCGACGATCGCTTCTTCTGCCCAACCAATAACTACCGGCTGATTTTCATCCATTAAATTTAAAGCCTGATATTTCAGTTGCATGATCCTTTTTGGAATCAATTCTTCAGCCGTTTTTGGCGTTCCTAAATAATTACCATAAACAATTGGTTTTAAAAGAATTGAGCTGTTTAAGGATTCAGAAACCTTTACTGTCTCATTTGGTTTAATATCTCCTAATAGAATCTCTCGTGCACCAGACCAAATAGCAACATCCTTCACAGCAAATGGGAAATTATTTTTTACCGTTCCCTCAATTTTTGAATCTTTCACAGTTAAATCGATATCAAAGTTCCCTGCATTTGGTATGTTAGTTTCACCAATAATTGATTGCACAGACCAATAATTCAAATTTCGTAAGTGAATGGTCGTTCCATTCCCATGATGTTTAACATAGGATTTTTCATGTAAGATACCGAAAGTATTCATTCCATAGTTTCTTTTCGCAAAGGCAGACGTATTTTCATCTACAGTAAATACAAAATCTCCGCCTCGATTCGTTAAAATAGACTCTACATAATAGCCTGATAAGTTTTTTCTATTCACTTTATAAAAGGCTGACTGATTGATTTGAGCTTGCATAATGCGATCTTTTGCGCCAACAATGAACATTGACAATGTTAATACAATTGATAGAACAGGGATAAGCCACCATGCATGTTCCCTTTTGTCGAGCTTTTTTAATACGAGATATAAAATAGGTCCTACAATGAACATGTAAAGTATGATCGTAATAATAATGAGTGGCGTTTTTACTTGGAATGAAGGGAATAACTCATTAGAATTTCCAACCTCATATGGCAACTGATCTAAAAAATTCCCTCTGTTCCATTGATTGCTATTCGATTGAAGCTGCAAAATTTCGTTTATTAACTTTCCATAACCATCCATCGTTGAGAGCGGCTGATCTCCTAACGAAAAAGTCGTTTGAATAATTTTTCCTTTCCCTAAGTCAATGGATGAGGCAAGTATTGTATTTCCATCAGCGAGGATTCTTTTGCTACCTTCTTTTTCAGTTGCACGGAATACTTCAATATCTTCCGTAAAAATGCCGCCTTTAGATAATGTTTCTAATACTTCTTTCGTGACGATAACTTTCTCAGAGGACAAATTTAATGGAAGATATTCACCAAATATCCCCATGGAACGCTCCACTTGTTCAGATGCTCCAACTAGCAGAATTCCACCGTTTTCTACCCACTCATAAATTGCCTGTTGCTTCTCTTCTGATAAATCGGCAATATTCATTTCATCCACAACGAATATATCTGCCATGGCAAATCCTTTGAAATCTATAGGAAAATCATAATTAGGGATTTGATTTAAATGAAAAATTTCAATATTATTTGGAACATATTGACTCAAACGTAATAATGCCGCTAAACGATCACTATTTTCCGTATAAGTAAAAATAAATGAATAATCTCCGTCGTAATAAGATCGAAAACGAATATTTTTATCGCCTGAATAATCAATTAATTTTCCTTTTTCAATACCACCATCATAAAAGGAAAAAAGGCTTTCGTTTTGTGAGCGATAATAATAATCGTCTGATAAACCGTCCAAATAAAGAGTAATTGTTTTTGTTTCACCTTCTGCCAGATCTAGTGCATAAACTTGAGCAGAACCGGCTGAATAAGTAACTGCAGCATCGATGACTAAATCCCCTGAAAAGGGACTCCCATTATTTGTGATTGTTAATTTTATTGGTAAAGGTGTATACAATTTAATTTTGTTGTCTACACCTACTTCTGCTTTCACTTCCAATTGTGGTGCAGCACGTGTTGTATCAATTTGAACAAAGAAAGTAATAAAGACTACCATCATTAGAATGAATATATTTCTTTGCACCCAGCGACATCTCCTTTTCACATCTTTTGTTGATTAGTACGTTTTTTTTAACATATAGTTCCGAGTAATTGAAAAAAATAACAAATTCTTAAGTTTTTATTAAGAAACTGTTCGCATCTGGTGGAATACAGGTTCAATTCATTTGAATTAAAAAAGGCTATAGATATCTCATTGTTTAAGATATCTACAGCCTTTCCAAAATTGTTCGATATAATATTTAACTATAAAAATAGCCGACACGGCAAATATTTCAATCATAAAGCCGTGCACCTTTCCTCGACTGCAGCACATAGGTGCTACTCTTGTCGCCAGCTCGGGTCAGGCTACCCCACGGCACATGGGTGAAACCACTTAATGCTGCTTCCTTCCGGACCTGACATGGTTCATGGCTACCCATTGCGCGGGACCCAACCTTCAACGCTACGTGCAAGAGGCAAACCCTACATGCATACAGCCTCAAAAAGGACTTCAGTCTCGCTAGAGCGGATTGCGAGTTACAGGGCACCGCTACCTCCCCACCTAGCACGGCATAAATTAGTATACCTCATATACAATGATAATTGCAATGTTTTGTTCTGGGTATTCTTCTACTTGTAGCACATTATTCCATAAACATCCTAATTTTGTGATTTTTATATCATTGTTTTTATTGACTTATTTAAAATTCCATGTTATATTATTACTTGTCCAAATGGAGGAATACCCAAGTCTGGCTGAAGGGATCGGTCTTGAAAACCGACAGGCGGGTCAAACCGCGCGGGGGTTCGAATCCCTCTTCCTCCGCCATACATACATTTGAAATTTCAACCACTACTGAATTTCAGTAGTGGTTTTTTATTTTATCGAAATACTTCTTTTTTATTTTCCTTCTATTTTAGATTAGAATAAATGGAAGAACTATTTTTTTAAGGAGTTATTATGGAACAAGCAAAATCAATGAACTATCGGTATGATTATTTGTTGATATTCATTGTTGCAATTTTGACAGCTATTGCAAGTGAAGTGAAAGTCATTCCTTTTGAAGGTGCACCTTTCCGAATCGGTTTAGGAACCGTAATATTTTTATTAGTAGTCTTGATTCGACCATTACCGCTGATTCATACTGGATGCATAACTGGAATCGTTGTAGTCCTTTTTCGTGCATTATTAGATGAACTATTATTAATAAGTTCATTTTCGGTTTCATTAATTTCTCATATTCCAGCAGGTCTTTTTTATATTTTATTTGCTATAGGTCTAAGCATTATCAAACTTGAAAAAAACAAATCGAAACCTTTCTTATTAGCAAGTTTGGTAACCATCGTTGAATTTGTAAGTAATTTTGTTGAACAGCTAACAACCACATTATTTATTACAGACATTTCTGTAACAATCAAAGAAGTTGCATTACTACTTTTAGTTGCCATCATCCGTAGCTTCTTCGTCATCGGTATTTATAGTACTATCACTGTAAAAGAACAAAAAAGACAAATGCAACAATTATTAAACTTCATCTCAACCCTTTACGTAGAAGCATTATATTTAAAAAAATCCATGAACGAAATCGAACATATTACCGCTAATAGTTATAGTTTATATGAACAATTAAAAAAGATAGATCCATTGCTAAGTATTAAAGCGATTTCAATTGCTCAAGAAATTCACGAAGTCAAAAAAGATGAACAAAGAATTTATGCAGGCTTATCAAAAATCTTAAAAATGGAACAATTAGATGCTTATTTCATCTCCGATTTACTTCAATATGTAAAGGAAGCGAATGAAAAATACAGTGAAATGCTAAATAAAAAAATTCAATTCAAAGTTTCCTATAATCAAGATTTTTATACAAAACAACATCTTCCTTTACTTGCACTAATGAATAATTTAGTTGCAAATGCTGTAGAAGCAATTGAAGAGGAAGGAACAATCCATATTGCGATAAACACATCTAAGGACTTCACAACTATTACAGTAGAAGATACAGGTATTGGCATTCCAAAAAATTTAATCCCTGTCATATTCGACCCAGGATATACTACAAAATTCAACAGTGAAGGCGTACCTTCGACTGGAATCGGCTTATCCCATGTACAAGCTATCGTTCACAAACTAAATGGATCGATTGATGTAATAAGCAATGAAACGACAACCTTTTCAATCAAACTTCCATTAAATATACTGCAAAAAGGAGAATCGTAATGAGGTATTTTATAGTTGATGACGATCGTGCAAGCCGTGCCATGATCACCCAAATTATTGAAGATAGCCAACTTGGAACAGTGATTGGAGAAGCCTCCAATGGACAAGAAGCGATTACCCAAATATTAGTGATGCAGCCAGATTTCGTTATCATTGATTTATTAATGCCTATATTAGACGGGTTAGCAACGATAGAACAACTTCGGGAAAATCTTTACGATGGAAAGTTTATTATGATTTCTCAAGTCATTAATAAAGAGATGGTCGCTCAAGCTTACGAAAAAGGAATTGAATTTTTTATCCATAAGCCAATTAATAAGGTAGAAGTAGAAATGGTATTAAGAAAAACTGAGGAACAATATCGATTAAAAAGCTCCATTTCCGCAATACGACAATCTCTTTCAAATTTCGAGACACCTAGCATCCATCATTCCAAAAAATCAACACGTGATCATGTTTTAAGCATCTTAAATGATATGGGGATTATTGGAGAGGTAGGGAGTGAAGATATTACAAAAATCATAGAATTATTGATGGCAGATAAACAAAAAAATACACCTCTTCCACCATTAAAAGAGTTGTATGAGCGAGTTGCTGGTCTGACAAAAACCACTCCTGATGAAATCATAAAAGAAAGTAAATCAATTGAACAGCGTATTCGTCGAACGATATTAGCTGCTATGATTAACCTTGCAAACTTAGGTTTAGTAGATTATACAAACTCAGAGTTTGAATATTACGCCCCCCGCTATTTTGAATTTACAGAAATTAGAAAATTAATGAATCAAATTAGAAATAACGAAGAAAAAAAAGTAAAAATTAACATAAAAAAGTTCATCCAAGTGTTATTTGCAGATATTGTAAATAAGGCAAATTAAAAAAATTTTTATCGGATTTTGTCGGATTTTGTATGAAACTTTTTAATATTATTTTGGTTATTTTTTTTATTTAAACAGGGGGGAATATTTTGAAAAAGAAATTCAAACTCAGTTTAGCAGCACAGATTTTAATTGCGTTAGTATTGGGGATAGTTGTAGGGGCTGTATTTTATGAAAATCCAGCTGTCGAAACATATTTGAAACCACTTGGCACCATCTTTTTAAACTTAATTAAAATGATTGTTGTACCAATCATCATTTCAACGTTGATTGTAGGTGTAGCTGGTACAGGCGATTTAAAACAACTTGGTCGCCTTGGTGGTAAGACGATAATATATTTTGAGATTATTACAACGATTGCCATCATTATTGGTTTACTCATTACAAACGTGTTTAAACCTGGTGAAGGTATTGATATGAATCAGTTGGAACAAACGGATATTTCATCCTATGTTGAAACAACTGAACAAGTAGAACATGATGGTGGTTTTATTGATACGATTGTTGGCATTGTACCAACAAACGTCGTGAAAGCAATGGCAGAAGCCGACATGTTATCCGTTATCTTCTTCTCCGTATTGTTCGGTTTAGGAGTTGCAGCGATAGGTGATCGTGGAAAACCAGTCCTTGACATTGCGCAAGGTGTAGCAGATGCCATGTTCTGGGTAACAAACTTAGTAATGAAATTTGCTCCATTTGGGGTATTCGGTTTAATGGCTGTAACCGTTTCAAAATTTGGATTAGAATCATTGATTCCACTTGGTAAATTAGTCATTACAGTTTATGGTGCGATGATTTTCTTCGTAATCGTTGTTTTAGGAATTACAGCGAAAATTGTAAATATAAATATTTTCCAAGTAATTAAAATTTTAAAGGACGAGCTTATTTTAGCGTACTCCACATCTAGTTCTGAAACGGTATTACCACGCATCATGCAAAAAATGGAGAAGTTTGGATGTCCAAGAGATATTACATCCTTTGTTATCCCTACAGGTTATTCATTTAACTTAGATGGTTCAACTTTATACCAAGCAATTGCTGCTATTTTCATCGCTCAGTTATACGGCATTGATTTAACAATTGCTCAACAGGTTACATTAGTACTAGTACTAATGGTTACTTCTAAAGGTATTGCAGGGGTACCTGGAGTATCATTCGTTGTATTACTTGCAACTTTAGGTTCTGTAGGTATTCCATTAGAAGGTTTAGCATTTATCGCTGGTATCGACCGTATTCTTGACATGGCTCGTACTGCCGTAAACGTAGTTGGTAACTCTTTAGCAGCGATCGTTATGTCCAAATGGGAAGGTCGATTTGATGAAAATAAAAAGGAAGAATATCTTGCAGAGTTAGCGAAATAAATTTTCGATTTGATTAATCGAGTAGGAGGGAGCGATTAACTCCCGTCCTCTCACACCACCGTACGTACGGTTCCGTATACGGCGGTTCAATTAAGATAATTGACGCAAGTTTTCATAACGAGCTTCAAGACTTTTCAGCCCTTGGTTTCTCCAATAGGAGTTACCAAGGGTTCTGTGTAATATTGGACTATTTGAAATACGCCAATAACTCTTCCGAGTATTTCCCCATTCATACGCTTGCCATTGTGCGAAGTCCTGCTCGTTTACTTTTCACGTAAATGTTACAGTCATCCGCATATCGAACGAATTTGTGTCCTCTTCTTTCCAATTCTTTATCTAGTACAATGTTAGATAGTAGCGGACTTAATGGTCCTCCTTGTGGAGTTCCCTCTAATGTGCTTGACACCACACCATTAATCATGACTCCCGATTGTAAATACTTACGAATCAATTTCAGTAATGGTTTATCTTGGATTCTCTTCGCGAGTGTACCCATTAATCTGTCATGGTTGACCTTATCAAAGAATTTCTCCAAGTCCATATCTACAACCCATCGATGTCCATCTCTTATATATTCTTTCTCTTTCCTCACCGCATCATGAGCACTTCGGTTTGGTCGAAATCCGTAGCTGTTTTCAGAGAATGTTGGGTCGTATACTCTTGAAAGTACTTGAGCAATAGCTTGTTGAATCAAACGGTCTGTTACGGGATTCCTAGTAAACGAACACCGCCGTCTGGTTTCGGGATTTCGACTCTGCGGACTGGCATTGGTTCATAAGTTCCCTTGAGAATTGCCTCCTTAATAGATAGCCAGTTTTCGACTAAGTGCTGTCGTAGATTTTGTACGGGCATCTTATCTACTCCATGGCTTCCTTTATTCTGTTCTACACGTTTTAGTGCTTGAAGCATATTCTCCCGTGACAGGATTTGATTCAAAAGCATCGTTATTCTCCTTCCGTGAATAGCTTATCTTCTTATGCCAGTGGTCACTCCACCCTCCAAGAGGTCCCCCACGGGATTCACCGCTTCCTCCCTCAAGTGAGGTACTACGTTTTCTGTGTTCATCATGACTCACTGAATGCCAAGGGCTATTCTCTCTTAATTGTTCGGTCCTTCTCAGTTGTTCTAGACCAACTAATACTATGACCTCTGCTGACTTCTGACGGTTCAGCTACTTATCACTAAGTAGGTTTTGAAGTGTACTTCACGTATCCATCAGACCTCCCTGGGTAAGAATGTAATCTTTCCTTCCATCTATCTGCTTCATTTACTCTGTATCACCTTCGGCAGAAAGGACTTTGTTTTGTTGTGCAAACTCATCCAATGATACCTAGCCTTATATGAGGTTCGTGTTCCTCGGACCGGTGTTTTGCCTCCAGCTTCCTTCAGATTCCGCGTCACCACGGACACCCTTGCTCTTGGCTAACCTCTACTTCTGTCTTCGGGGTTCGGGACTTACACCCTATAGTTCATGTACATGCCGGGCGCACATCGAAAAACTAAATTACCGTCAACGGAAATTTTGTGTTAAGACCTTTTTATTTGGAAATATTTATGTTTTTTGGAAAAAGTTAAAGAATAAACTTTACGGAATGTGGAAAAATTGAATACAGATACCGCTTTACTTCCTATTCTCGTTACACCTTGCAAATTCCACAAAAAAAACACTTCCGATATTCATAATGAATCCCTTTTATATGGGGTCATTATGAATATATCGAAAGTGCTTTTTAGCAAAAGTTCAATTATTCTAAATTATTAAGGTCAAACTGTGCGATTGTTTCATCCTCGACCATAACCATTAAAGTGGCATCCATTGCATTTTCTTTTAACTTCTCTAACTGTTCGGAAGATGGTGCAGCTTTTAATTGTTCATTGTCCTTTAAGGCACCTAATACAAAATCAAGCGAGAATTCGCCTTCTTGATTAGGTTTAAGAACTGGTAAACCTGTATGCCCCGTACCATAATTTTTTTTCTTATCATAGATATTTATCCCAATTAGTTCTTCCGAAATGGCTTTCAGTTTTTCACTGGGTTCAATATAAATTTTTATACCGTCATCATAATCGTATGTTGCGTCATTTAAACGCTTATCTCCTCCAAGATCCTTTCTTCCAACATTTTTTAAAACGAAATTATAATGCAAGTTAACAAATTCTAATTCATCACTATCTTCTACTAAATTATTCTTTTCTATCTCAACTGTCGCACTAATTATTTCTACAGAAGGATTATTAGAACAACCGGCTAAGAGTAATACAACGAAAAGAATGCTGAAAATCGATTTTGACATATTTTTAACGCTCATTATATATCCTTTCTAAAAAAATAATTAAATACACTTATGGAGTTTAGATATTATTTTGTAATTGTAGAGTCCATACAGAACCACCTCTACTTTTTAAAGTAGCAGTAGAAGTCGCTCCCACATAATGAGTATATTGCAGACTTACATATTTCCAGTCTTTAAAATCAGAAGAATAAGACCATTCATTTGAAGTTGGTGAATAATCCTTAGCCTGAGTTAGACTTGGGAATCCACTAGTACCAACGGATACTTTTCTGCTCGTAATAGAAACCGTTGAATCACTAATTTTCCATCCTCCAGTAGCTTTTGTAATCTTTGCGTATTCGATATTATTTTCTTTCTTTCTTGAATAATAAATAGTTGAGTAAGCCTTTACACTATAAGAAGAATCCCATTTTTCTTCGCCTTTATTTCCGGATTCTGCGGATGCTATATTGAAACCATTAATATTGTCCGTTTCTTCTACTAATCCAAAAGTAGTAATGGCGAATTCTTCAATTTCAACATCTCCAATTTTTTCTACTTTTAACAATTGAGATGTAGAAACATTCGTAACGTTAAAATCTTCGCTTAATTCACTATTTGTTAATGTAGACGATTTTATTTTGTTTGAATTTGTTAATTGATATTTAGGTAACTCAATATTATTCAATTCAACTTCATGAACTCCATTTAAAGCCCTTTCAAGCAATTCATCTATATCTGTAATTTCTTGAGCTTGATAAATGATTTCTTTGTTATCCTCAACTTGTGCATTTGCTGCTGGTACATTTACAAATACAGTAAGAATGTAAATAAAAGAAATAAAGAATAAAAATACTTTTTCATACTAATACCTCCTATTTACTATAATCACAATAAAAAATGTTCTAAATAATCTGATGATTTGTGAGATACATAGTTTTACTCGATATTTTTCACCTCCATTTTTCTCTCTTTTCTTTTTCGATGATTTACAAACATTGTAGTATAAAAAAAGCAATTTCTTCCTTTTTATTCATAACTTTGTATAATCCCCTCATAAGTGTAGGATTAAGAATTATGGGTTTTATCGTAAATTTACTGAACAACACGGGATTCACCGCTTCCTTCCTCAAGTGAGGTACTACGTTTTCTGTGTTCATCATGACTCACTGAATGCCAAGGGCTATTCTCTCTTAATTGTTCGGTCCTTCTTAGTAGTTCTAAACCAACTAATACTATGACCTCTGCTGACTTCTGACGGTTCAGCTACTTATCACTAAGTAGGTTATGAAGCGAACTTCACCTATCCGCCAGACCTCCCCGGGTAAGTACATGCACTTTCACACCATCTATCCGCCTCATTTACTCGATATGACCTTCGACAGAAAGAGCTTTGTTTTGTTTTGCAAACTCACTCAATCATACCTAGCCTTATATGAGGTTCGTGTTCCTCGGACCGGTGTTTTGCCTCCAGCTTCCTTCAGATTCCGCGTCACCACGGACACCCTTGCTCTTGGCTAACCTCTACTTCTGTCTTCGGGGTTCGGGACTTACACCCTATAGTTCATGTACATGCCGGGCGCACAAAAAAAGGGGCAAAAATGCCCCTTTTAATATTTTTCAGAAAATTTTTTTATGAATAGAAAATAATAAATTTTTATTTTGATAAAGCTTTTTCAATATATTGGCGTATTGATTCTTCCCCGTTTGCTAATGCTTCCTTTTCTCTCGCTTCATCTTTTGCTAGTTTTTCTTCGGCTTTTTTCAAAATTTCTTCTTCTTCTCCTTGTGGAACAACAACAACACCGTCTACATCTCCAATAATGAAGTCTCCTGGTTGGACGCTCACACCACCAATGGCAATCGGAACATTTACTCGACCACCACCATGTTTATTTCCACTAGCAACGGTTGTTCCTAGGGCAAACACCGGAAAATCTAATTCTCGAATTGCTGCAATATCACGTATTACACCATTGACAACAAACCCTTGAATCCCCAATCCTTTCGCAAGAGAAGCTACAAAATCCCCTGCTACTGCTCGGTTTGTATTCCCTTTTGCATCAATAACAAGAATATCCCCTTTTTGTGCGATATTAATTGCTTCTAATACAGCTTTATTTTCCCCATCTGGCAATCTAACCGTTACAGCTCGTCCAGCAATTTTAAAATGATCGCTCAACGGTTTGATTTTTGCATCTAAATTTGTATGTCCCCCTGTAGCATCAGATATTGCAGTAGTTGGTATCGCTAAATATTTTTCAATTAAATTGGACATGTCGACATAACCCCTTTGAATTTACATAATATTTTAATAATTCTATATTATAGGATAAACTTTCCTTTTTCTATATAATTTGCAACTAATTTCACTAAATTTTAATAAAGTTAAGAAGTTAGCATTCCTACAAATACATATACTATGAATAACCATCATTGCTCTGTGATCACGTGTTATGCGTAAAAATTTATAAGATGGTTACACTGTATAAAAATTACATAATTCTACAAGGAGTGACACGGCAATGATAATGAACCGCTTAATAAAAGAATGCATCAATGAACAAGGGAAAAAAGTCTACCGGATGGCAACGTATGATATCGAAGTCATTGCAAAGTCAAATGGTGGTCTCTCACCAACTATTATCTATCTTCATAATAATCAAGATGTTACAGATGATATTCGTGACATTCGCTTTGGCGCACGTTCACCCTATTCATATATTGAAGATTACGATGAGTTTCAAACAATGCTTTATAATAAAGAACAAAAAGCCATTAATGATTTATATGATTCCATTAGCTTAAGACCGAAGAACATGACTACTACTGAACAAACTTTGTGGAGTATCGGGGTATTAGTCTTAATGTCCATACCTCTACTCGTAGCAATGCTCATCTTCCATTAAAGGGAGAAAATATTCTCCCTTTTTTTATGATAAAAAATAAAAGAATCCTTGATTAGTGTATTTACACTATCCCAGGATTCGAATATTGTTAAACATCTTTATTCACAAGATTTCCATTGCTCATTTCCAACATTTCAAATAGCTCTTCTAATGAAGTTGCTACTAAAAACAATTCATGTTGTGATGCTCTTAAAAATCCTTCTTCCATCATTTTTTCAAAATGTTGCACTAGACCATCATAAAAGCCATTTACATTATATAAAATAACAGGTTTTGCATGTAATCCTATTTGCGCCCAAGTAAAAGCTTCAAAATACTCATCAAGTGTTCCGCAACCACCCGGTATCGCCACAAAAGCATCGGAAAGATCCGACATTTTCTTTTTTCGAGCATGCATTGACTCAACGATATATAATTCAGTTAATCCTTTATGCAATTTTTCTTTATTCACTAAATGTTCCGGCATGACTCCGATTACTTCTCCGCCTTCTGCAAGAGCTGCATCCGCTACTTTCCCCATTAAACCTTGAGTTGACCCTCCATAAACAAGCCCGTATCCGCTACGTGCAATCATTTTCCCTAATTCAATTGCTTTTTCTACATAAACCGACGATTTTCCTGATGATGAACCACAATAAACCGCTATACGCAATCAAGTCACCTTCTCTTTTACTTCCATTATATCGAAAAATTATTAACTCAATGTAAAAGGTTCAAAATTCTATTTTATTTTTTCTTGCATTTTGTTACGGCAAGCATGAAGATGATTCAATCATGAAATCATGATACACTTACACCGAAGGAGAGAGGAATGTGGAATTATATGATAAAGATGAATATTTTATGAGTGAAGCAATTAAAGAAGCAAAAAAAGCGGAAACTCTTGGTGAAGTTCCCATCGGTGCTGTTATTGTCTATCAAGATCAAATCATTGCTCGTTCCCACAACTTGCGGGAAACAACTCAGAACGCTATTACGCATGCGGAACTAATGGCAATTCAAGAAGCTTGCAAAGCAATTGGGAGCTGGCGGTTAGAAGAAACGACATTATACGTGACCCTTGAACCATGTCCAATGTGTGCTGGAGCAATTCTACAATCAAGAATCCCTCGGGTCGTATATGGTGCACGGGACCCTAAGGCTGGTAGTGTCGATTCATTATATCGTCTATTAAACGATTCTCGATTAAACCACGAATGTGATGTGACAGAAGGTGTTTTAGCTGATGAGTGCGGCTCTCTATTAACAAATTTTTTTAAAGCGATTCGAGAAAGAAAAAAAGAAGAAAAACGAAAAATGAAATTGAATGAGAAGGAAAATTGTGATTGAGAAATCAGTCACAATTATATTTTTAAAACTATCCACCTATCATATTATGTTATTTTTTAAAATATATATCATATTTTCTCCTGATTTTTCGTATCTATAAAATATCTAACTTTTTTTAGAATCAGGAGGAACATGAAAATATGAAGTTTTTAACGAGAATATCAAATGCTATTATGGAAAAGTATTTACCTGATCCATATATTTTTGTTGCAATATTATCAGTACTCGTTGTAATTCTTGGTGTTGTATTAACCCCCTCCTCACCACTTGATATGGTTATTTATTGGGGAGATGGATTCTGGGGATTACTAGCATTTACGATGCAAATGGTCGTTGTACTAACTGCTGGACACGTACTAGCAAATAGCCCTTTATTTAAAAAATTTCTAACTGCTATTGCAAGCAGCATCAAATCCCCTGGTATGGCCATTATTATTGTTACATTTGTTTCTTTAATTGCTTGCTGGATTAATTGGGGATTCGGTTTAGTAATCGGAGCTATTTTTGCTAAAGAAATCGCTCGTCATGTAAAAAAAGTGGACTATCGCTTATTAATTGCTAGTGCTTATTCTGGTTTTATTATTTGGCACGGTGGGTTGGCAGGATCCATTCCTCTATCAGTAGCAACTGAAGGGCATCCTTTTGAAGGGATAATGGGCGTAGTTCCTACTTCGGGAACAATTTTTACTTCTTATAATTTATTTATTGTACTGGTTATCCTTTTCACTCTTCCATTCTTTAACCGCTGGATGATGCCAAAAGATGATGATGTAGTAGAAGTGGATCCAGCTTTATTAGTAGAAGAAGAGAAGAAATTCCCACCGCCTGTAAATACTTTTGCTTCTCGTTCAGAAAGAAGCTATATTTTAACTATTTTAATTGGAATTATTGGTGTAACGTATCTTGTTTATCATTTTGCAACGAAAGGTTTTGCTCTTGATTTAAATATTGTGAACACAATCTTCGTGATTCTTGGAATTATTTTACACGGAACACCACAACGCTTCTTAGCCGCTACTCAAAATGCCATTAAAACAGCAAGTGGCATCGTATTTCAGTTCCCTTTCTATGCAGGGATTATGGGGATGATGACAAATTCAGGTTTAGCTGCTGTCTTCTCTGAGTGGTTTATTGCTATTTCGAACGATACAACTTTCTATTTATTTACATTTTATTCTGCTGGTTTAGTCAATTTCTTTATTCCTTCTGGTGGAGGTCAATGGGCGGTGCAAGCACCAATCATGTTAGAAGCAGCTCAAGTGATGGGGGCTGATTATGCGAAAACGGCTATGGCTATTGCTTGGGGTGATGCTTGGACGAACATGATTCAACCTTTCTGGGCTCTACCTGCACTTGCCATTGCGGGCTTAAAAGCAAAAGATATTATGGGATTCTGTGTATTCGTTCTCATTTTTACAGGAATTATTATCAGTATTGGATTTTTATTCTTCTAAAAATAAAAGAGCCTGATCATAAAAGTTTTGAACTTTTGATCAGGCTCAAATCTTACAATAAATATTTTTTAACTCTTTCTCTGCGGTGGTTACATCAAACGCGCCTCCTCATTGCATTTTCTGTGACGAAAGCGAGAGCGACAGACGCAAAGGAAGCATTTAAATAACTTTTTAGGAACCCTCGTCCCCTTGTTTATCTCAATTTAAATTGTCGAACTAGTCGATTTAATTCCTCAGCAAGGACTGCCAGTTGTTCAGAACTCGCAGAAATCTCTTCCATTGCACTATTTGTCTGTTCTGATGCAGCCGTTGTTTCTTCAATACCGGCAGCAGCCTCTTCAGAGATTGCAGCAATTTCTTGAATCGAACTGTTCATCTCACTACTGTTTGTTGCGATGGTTGATAAATTTTCAGCTACAACCGTGATACTATCGACCATTTCTTGCAAAGAATTTTGAATCGTAGTAAATGTTTCGTGTGTTGTTTTTATTTGAGTAGACCCCTGCTCAACTTCTTTATAACCATTTGTTAACGCTTCTGTCACAACACTAAATTCTTCCTGAATATTATTTACAATCTTTGTTATATCCGTTACAGAATATGCTACTTGTTCAGCCAGTTTTCGAACTTCTTCTGCAACAACAGCAAATCCTTTTCCATGTTCTCCTGCTCTTGCCGCTTCAATTGCAGCATTTAAAGATAAAAGATTTGTCTGCTCAGCAATCTCTTTAATGACTATAACCAATTGAGAGATTTCTTGTACTTGGGTATGAAGTTCATTCACTTTACCGACTGAATCACGAACAATGTAATCGATTGTTTGCATTTGTTTAGCGGAAGATTCCATCAAACGGCTTCCGTCATTTGTTAATGCCAATATTTCTTTTGCTCTTTGCTGAACACGTTCTCCGTGCTCGTTTGCCTCTTGAGAAGTCGCTACAAAGTTCGTTGCTATGGAAGATAAGTTGCTTGCATTATCTGCTTGTTTTTCGGAACCTTGAGCAAGTTCCTCCATTGTCACGACAATTTGATTTGCACCCAGTTTTACCTCATTTGCAGCCTGCGTTAATTCTTCGCTACTACTTGAGACAATTTCCGAGTTTTTCGCAATTTCTTGCAGAATATTCTTCAACTTATCTTGCATATCATTCATTGCCAAAGCTAATTGGCCAGTTTCATCCTTCGATTTAATCCTTAACGGCTCAGGGCTTAAATCTGCTCGAGAAAGTAAATTCATTCTTTCCATAACCATTTGAATAGGCTTTGATATGCTATTTGTAAATACCCATATAACAATTAAACCTATGATTACTGCTATCAACAACGTAAACAAATTCACTTTTAAAATATTATTTGCAGGCTTATTAAAATCCATCATGTATGTACTTGCACCAATTATCCATCCCCAGTTTGAATCCACTTTTGAATAAGCTACTTTTTCTTCAATCTGATTTTCATTTCCGATTAATGGATAATCATAATAAACAAATCCTCCACCTGATTGTCCCACTTTGATAATTTCTTGTATGAATTTTAATCCTTTTGTATCTTCATCATCCCAACTATTTTCGCCTTCTTTTGTTGGGTGCGCAAGCATAGTTCCCTTTTCATCGACGATAAATAAGTAACCATGTTCTCCTATATCGATATTTTTATTGATTGGTCGTAATCCTTCCTCATTCTTGCTTCCTAAAATTGCTTCTTTTACTTTTTCCTGCGCATCCTCTAATGAAATTTCCCCTCTATCAACATATTTCGATAAACTATTAATCATTTCTAACGTCATTTCAACACTGTTGCTCAAATTGTTTTTCCCTAAATCATTCAAACTTTCTTCAGTTTGCATGAAATTTATGAAGCTTACTACAACTAAAGGAATGAGCAACAAAGCAGTAGAAATAATCAACAACTTTCGTTTAATTGTCAATTTCTTAAACAAAACAAACATACCCCCTGATAAAAAAGTTTCAAAAAGATGTCAGTTTAATAATTTTTATATAGGTATTTCCTCCTCCCAATATTTAAAATAACAAAATAGTAAAAAATAAATATTGATTTTTATCAATATTTATACTTGTTTAAAAAATTATATTATTCCGAATTCATTTATTCAATATAAATTTTCCATTTAATTAAATCATTAGGAATATTAAGAAAACGGAAATGCATTCTAGCAAAAAGAAAAAAGCATACCTTTTACTCGGTATGCTTCTTTTTATTACTTTTATTTTTTAGGTGGTGTCATCATTTCTTTTCCACCCATATATGGTCTTAATACTTCAGGAATAATGACACTTCCATCTTCTTTTTGATAATTTTCTAAAATGGCAGCAACTGTACGACCAATAGCAAGTCCTGAACCATTTAATGTGTGAACGTATTCTGGTTTTGCTCCTTGTTCACGACGGAAGCGGATATTTGCACGTCTCGCTTGGAAATCTTCAAAGTTTGAGCAAGATGAAATTTCACGATATTTATTTTGTGATGGCATCCATACTTCTAAATCGTATTTTTTAGCAGCAGTGAAGCCTAAATCAGCAGTACACATTTTCACACGTTGATAAGGCAAGTTTAATAATTGAAGTACTTTTTCTGCATGGCTTGTTAATAACTCTAATTGTTCATAAGATTCTTCCGGTTTAACAAAGCGGACAAGCTCTACTTTATTGAATTGATGTTGGCGGATTAATCCGCGTGTATCTCGACCCGCAGATCCTGCTTCTGAACGGAAACATGCACTATAGGCAGCAAACGCTTTAGGCAACATATCAACGCTTAATATTTCATCCCGATAGAAATTCGTTACTGGCACTTCAGCAGTCGGAATCATGAAATAGTCAGTATCGACAAGTTTAAATACATCCTCTTCAAATTTTGGTAATTGTCCAGTTCCTAATAAACTGTCTCGATTGACAATGACTGGAGGGAGCATTTCCTCATACCCATGCTCTTCCACATGCAAATCCATCATAAAATTCATCAGTGCTCGCTCAAGTCTTGCACCTAAGCCGCGGTAAAATACAAAACGGCTTCCCGTTACTTTTGCAGCTCTTTCAAAATCGATGATGCCTAAATCTGTAGCTAAATCCCAGTGTGGTTTAACTTCAAACTGGAACTCCGGCACTTCTCCCCAAGTATATTCCACAACATTATCATCTTCGCTCTCACCAATTGGAACAGATTCATGAGGAATATTTGGCAAACGCATCATCATATCTTTGAACTTTTCCTCAATTTCCTGAAGCTCTGCATCCAACTGTTTAATTTCTTCTCCCACTTGACGCATGCGAACGATCAATTCATCAGCATTTTCTTTATTGCGTTTCATCACAGCAATCTGCTCTGATACTTTATTGCGCTCTGCTTTTAATTCTTCCGCTTTTGCAATTAATTCACGGCGTTTTGAATCAAGAGTTTCAAATTCATCAATATTTCCTAAATCTTCGTTGCGTGTTAACAGGATTTTTTTTACTTCTTCAAAGTTGTCACGGACACGTTTAATATCTAGCATGTTTATTCCTCCAAACTTATTATGAAATTTTCCATATAAAAAGCTCTCAATCCCAAAAGGGACGAGAGCTACCCGCGTTGCCACCCTAGTTGATTAAACAAAATGTTTAATCCTCTTATTTCATAACGGCTTTTCAACCGACCCAATCCTACTAAACATTTCAGCTGGGCAACTCATGGACGGATTCACAAGGGTTTTTATCAGCTTCCACCAACCGCTGACTCTCTAAAAAAAACTGACTTGTTACTACTTCCAATCATCGCATTATCGCTAATCGATTTTAACCATAGCGTACTATATCCCATTCAATTTTGCAAGAAAAGACTTTATTATCTTTCTTTTAACAAATTTTATCTAACTTGCAAAAGTTCTTCTTTCGAAAGGGTCGCAATATCAATGCCTTTCATAGGATTACCTAAATCCTTTGAAAGTTCAGCTATAAGTGGGTAATCATTATAATTTTTTGTCGCTTCAACAATAGCTCTTGCAAACTTTTCCGGATTTTCCGATTTGAATATACCGGAACCGACAAACACGCCGTCTGCACCTAATTCCATCATTAAAGCGGCATCTGCCGGTGTTGCCACTCCACCTGCTGCATAATTTAATACCGGTAATCGGCCTAATTCTTTAATTTTTAGCAACAACTCATAAGGGGCACCTAATTTTTTTGCTTCAACCATTAATTCATCATTACTCATGTTGACAACTTGACGAATTTGGGCATTTACTTTGCGAATATGGCGTACAGCCTCCACAATATTTCCTGTGCCAGCTTCACCCTTCGTACGCAACATGACTGCCCCTTCTCCAATTCTCCTCGCTGCTTCTCCTAAATCGCGACACCCACAAACAAAAGGTACGTTAAACTCCTTTTTTAACAAATGGAATTCATCATCCGCTGGTGTTAATACTTCACTTTCATCAATCATATCTACACCTATTGATTCTAAAATACGTGCCTCCACAATATGGCCAATTCTTACTTTTGCCATCACCGGAATGGATATGGCATTCTTTACTTCCTCAATAATGCGAAGATCAGCCATCCTAGCTACTCCGCCTTCTTTTCGTATATCTGATGGAACTTTTTCTAATGCCATTACCGCAACAGCACCTGCCGCTTCTGCAATTTTTGCTTGCTCAGCATTCACAACATCCATGATTACGCCGCCTCTGGGGATGTTAATTTCTTTAAAATTTTCCATATTATTACCTCCTATTATTTGTTGATTTTTAGTATAATGATTTTTGACAATATAAAAAGTTCCAAAATTATAAAAAGTTATATGGTCAGTTGGAGGTATATACGATGGACATGCTGATCTTCCAATTGGAAAAAGAAAATGCTAAACCTTTGTATGAACAACTCTACAGCGGCATAAAAAATGCAATTATTCAAAAACAAATTGAAGTAGGAACGAAATTGCCATCTAAGCGAAAATTAGCGGGGTTTTTAAATATTAGTCAAACTACCATTGAAATTGCATATTCTCAATTATTAGCGGAAGGATATATTACATCTATTCCCCGTGTAGGTTATTTTGTTGAAGAAATTGATGAACTGCCTTACGTAGAAAAAAAACAAACGACAATCGAAATTCCCCAAAAAGAACAAAAACAATATCGATATGATTTTCATCCTGGTAAAGTTGATGAAGAATCCTTCCCTTTTGTTGTATGGAGAAAGTATGTAAAAGATATATTTGATATTACTTCAAAAGAGTTATTACAAATGGGTGAACCCCAAGGAGAAGTAGAGTTACGAAAGGAAATTGCCAATTATTTATTTCAATCGAGAGGTATCCATTGCAAACCTGAGCAAATCGTTATTAGCTCTGGAACTGAGCTTTTATTACCGATGATTTTGCGCTTATTTGAAGATGATTTCATATTAGCCCTTGAAAACCCTGGTTACTCAGCAATACCGAGAATTCATTTAAATAATAATGCCATTCCTATTTCTGTGGATGAGGAAGGTTTAGTAGTTGATGAACTTGAACAAACAAATGCTAATATCGTCTATATTACTCCATCACATCAATTCCCGACAGGGGCAGTGCTGTCAGCTACAAGAAGAACTCAACTGCTGAAATGGGCAAGCAAAGCACCTAATCGATATATTATTGAAGATGATTATGATAGTGAGTTTCGCTACATTGGCAAACCCATTCCAGCCCTACATGGTTTAGATCAAAATGATAAAGTGATTTATATGAGCACATTTACAAAATCATTGATGCCATCACTTAGGGTTGCTTATATGGTATTGCCTCATCATTTATTAATGAAATATAAAGAAATATTTAGTTATTACTCAGCAACGGTCCCACGTTTCGTTCAACACATATTAGCCAATTTTATGAAAGATGGTCATTTCTCTAAACATTTAAATCGCATGAGGAAAATTTATCGAAAAAAACATGATAAATTAAAACATACGCTAACTACTTTTTATCCTGATATAAAAATAACAGGAGACCAAGCTGGAATGCATGTGCTAATCTCGATTCCTAGCGGCAAAAATGTTGACCAACTGAAGCAAATTGCAAATCATCATGGCATCAACATTACTCCTGTAACCAATTATTTGTTAAAGCCCATTGAATATGAACATCCTACCTTCTTGCTTGGATTCGGAGGTATTCCTTTAAATCAAATAGAGGAAAGTATCCACCAATTGATGGAATGTTGGAACGTACAAAAAAATAAAAAACTCGCTAAACTATAGATGTCTTAGCGAGTTTTTTATATTAGTATATTATACATATATTTCCCATAAATATTTCCCAAGCAATATTTTTTCTTTAATCTGCAAATTTCTTTTTTAATTGTTCTGAACCAGTTCCACCAATAATCATTAATACCAATGGTAAGAAATTTGAAATCACTTTAGGTAAACCATCAAGAATTGTTATATTCGTATAAAAAAATAAATTGGAACCTAGAATGATGATTTTAATGAGTATTAATAATACCCCTAGTAAAAATAAACTGTCAAAAAACGATTTTAATTTGGGGTGAGCTAATTTTTTACTATCTTGAATTACTTTTTCCTTCAAATCATCGTCACTCCTTAACATTTCATCTATTGTAATACCAAATAAATCGCTTAGTGCAATAATTACTTCAATACTTGGATAGTTCTTTCCAGTTTCCCATTTTGATACTGATTGACGACTGACATGAAGTTTATCTGCAAGATCTGCTTGTGTCCAACCTCGTTTTTCCCTTTCATTTTTTAATCGTTCACTAAATGTCATCGACGGCAACTCCTTTCTTATGTTCAGTATCGATTAAAAGTAGTATGAAGTAAAGAGAGCTATGGGCGCATGAAGATGCAACGGATAGTTGCCATCGCCAAACGCCAATTATATACCATTTTGTATAAAATTTACATTTAATTTCCAAAAGTATTAGAATATATATCAAAGAAAAAAAGCTAAGAATCCACATCTAGTGGTTCCTAGCTTTCTTGAAATAAATTCTATTAGCGAAAAGTTTTAATTGCCTAATTTGTTATGAAAATAAGCCTCCTACAAAACCAGTAATGCCTCCCCAAAGATTACTGAAGAAATTACCGATTCCTTGGAAGAATAATGAGATAAATCCTGCTCGTTCAACATCGTCTGCTGTTACTACATCAACAGCCATTTCTTTACCATCGATAAAACCGTAATCAGAACCTTCTTTTCTTTCAATTACGACTTTCCCAACTACCGTCCCTTTTTCAACTTTCGCTTCAAGGGACTCTTTATCTAACACTAACTTTGGTTGATATAAATCTTTTTCTGATGTTTTTACAAGCATGGATAAAGGTTCTTTTACAGCAATTTTTACTTTATCTTCTTTTCCTTTAATGACTTTAATAGATTCTTTTCCTTTTTCAGAAAAGTCGGCTGGAATAATTTCTTGTTTTGCAAATTGGCTAAAACCATAATCGAACAATTTTGCTGTTGCATCAAAACGCGCTTTATATGAACCAACACCGTTTGAATCAACAGCATTCATTACAACTGAAATTAAACGTGTACCATTTCGTTCAGCAGTTCCTGTAAAACAGTATCCCGCTAAATTAGTTGTACCTGTTTTCAATCCATCGACACCTTGATATTGATATACCAACCCTGGCAACATGAAGTTCCAGTTTTCCATCTTAATGGCATCATCTGTACCTTCTCTGAACGTTTTTCTCGGAATGCTAGCAGTCTCTAAAACTTCAGGATAATCTTTCAGTAAATGATAGGCAAGTTTTGCAACTGAGCGAGCTGGCATTACGTTTTCATCTTCCGGACCTGTCCCAGCAGGATGCATGCCCATTAAATCAGCATTATTTAATCCTGTTGAATTGACAAATTTATACCCTTCTAGTCCTAATTCTTCCGCTTTTTTATTCATTAGCTTTATAAACTCTGTTTCCGTTCCAGCTACTGTTTCAGCGATTGCCACTGTAGCAGCATTTGCAGAGTAAATTACCATTGCCTCATACAATTCTTGAATCGTATAAGTTCCATCTGCTCTTAACGGCACATTACTTAATGCACGATTTTGTGACAACTTATATGTATATTCCGTCACGCGATATTCTTGATCCCAACTAACTGTACCAGCTTTAATCGCATCTAATAAAATATACTCTGTCATCATTTTTGACATACTCGCAATACCAAGCGGTGTGTCAGCATTTTGCTCGTATAATATTTTCCCTGAATCTGCATCAATTAAAATGGCAGCCCCAACATTTAATCCTAAATCTGTTTCAGCATTGGCTTGGGGTGTCGTAACAATCATGCTAATTAACAGAATTGGAATCATGAGTAAGCTGATCATTGATGTCTTCCTTGCTGTTTTCACTTAAATGTACCTCCACTCATTATTATCATCTTCGCTCATTTTACCATAGATAGTATTCGATGTGTGTAACGAACAAGAAAAAACACTCTTCTAACATCTACAGTGACGTTAGAAGAGTGTTTAGGTTTCAAATTATTGAAGAGAATAGTTTGGAGCTTCTTTCGTAATTTGTACATTGTGTGGATGAGATTCACGAAGACCTGCATTTGTCATGCGGACGAATTGAGATTTTTCGCGTAAATGTTCTAAGTTAGGAGCTCCGCAATATCCCATTCCTGAACGGATACCACCCACTAATTGTTCGATTGTATCAGCAAGAGGCCCTTTGTATGGTACACGTCCTTCAATGCCTTCAGGAACTAATTTTTTCGCATCTTCTTGGAAATAACGGTCTTTTGAACCTTGTTCCATCGCAGCAAGAGAACCCATTCCACGATATACTTTAAAACGACGTCCTTGGAAAATTTCTGTTTCACCAGGTGATTCTGTTGTTCCTGCAAGAAGTGAACCAAGCATAACAGCATGTCCACCTGCTGCAAGAGCCTTCACGATATCACCGGAATATTTAATGCCACCATCTGCAATAATTGTTTTACCATATTCGCGAGCAACTGTTGCGCAATCGTAAATCGCTGTAATTTGTGGTACACCTACACCTGCTACAACACGAGTCGTACAAATGGATCCAGGGCCAATACCTACTTTTACTACATCCGCTCCTGCTTCAAACAATGCACGTGCCGCTTCAGCTGTCGCAACATTTCCTGCAATAATCTCTAAATCTGGATATTCATTTCGAATTTCTTTAACTGTATCAATTACGCCTTGAGAATGGCCATGAGCTGTATCAATAACAATAACATCTACTTGCGCTTCAACTAATTTTTTTACACGGGCACTTGTATCTTTTGAAACCCCAACAGCAGCACCTACTACAAGTCGACCAATGCTGTCTTTTGCTGCATTTGGGAATTCTATTACTTTTTCGATGTCTTTAATTGTAATTAAACCTGTTAATTTTCCTTCATTATCTACGATTGGAAGTTTCTCAATTTTATACTTTTGTAATATTTTCCCAGCTTCTTCTAATGTCGTTCCTACAGGAGCTGTTATTAAATCTTCTTTTGTCATTACTTCTTCAATTTTCAATGAATAATCGGAAATGAAACGTAAATCTCGATTTGTAATAATTCCCACTAATTTTTGTTCTTCTTCATTATTTACAATTGGAACACCCGAAATGCGATATTTACCCATTAAATGTTCAGCATCAAACACTTGATGACTTGGTGTTAAAAAGAAAGGATTCGTAATGACACCATTTTCAGATCGTTTTACTTTTTCTACTTCTTCTACTTGTTCTTCAATGGACATGTTTTTATGAATAATCCCGATTCCACCTTGACGTGCCATTGCAATCGCCATTCTAGATTCAGTTACTGTATCCATTCCAGCACTAATAATAGGAATATTTAATTTGATTTTTGGTGTAAGTTGTACTGATAAATCTACTTCTTTTGGTAATACTGCTGAATGCGCTGGTATTAATAATACATCGTCGAATGTTAATCCTTCTTTTGCAAACTTCGTCTCCCACATTTCGATTATTCCTCCTAAGTACAAAACGAATATTAATAGTAAGATTAACAACATGTTTTCCTAGTGTCAAGAATCTAACAAATAGAAAAAGTATTCGGACTATTGGAAATTGTCATTTTGTGTTACACTATTTTAATTTAGATATGTAACGCTAAACTAGATTTATTTTGCTCTTTTTACATGCAATTATGAAATTTGATATCTTCCAACATTAAAAATGGCTATTAACTAATTAAAAGATGCAACCCAACTATTTATTTTTTAAATATATCATGAAGGGGATTACGACTAACTTCATCATTCAATTAATAAATGGCATTGAATTGCTTGATAATCAGTCATATTTGACTTCATTTTTTAAACCGTTGGGTTTTACGAAATGAACCTTTTGCAGTGGTATATTGAAAAACAACGTCCTGTTCGCGCCGACCTGACCTTCGGTCTTTGGTAGTTGGGAGCTTATTTTTGCAATAAAAAAAAGCACCACTATTGTGGTGCCTTCTGCGAAGCGCTCGTCTATCTCTCACAAGGGGACCCCTTAACTACCATCGGCGCTAACTCCGAAGCACGTTGACCAGCGAATTTCTGTGTTAGCTTCGGCAGTCCGGTGCTCACGTACATAGTACGCTCCGCTCCGGGCTGCCTCGCTTCCTTGAACTTCTTGGTCCCCGTGCTTCTCGTCTCCTTCAAATATTTATTTTACTTTTGTTTAGCATGTGGTTTCTGTATCGCGCCGATCGGACTTTCAGTCCTTGTTAGTAAGGGGCTTCAACTTTTGCAATAAAAAAGCACCACTATTGTGGTGCCTTTTTGCGAAGCGACGTCCTACTCTCACAAGGGGAAGCCCCTTACTACCATCGGCGCTGAAGAGCTTAACTTCCGTGTTCGGTATGGGAACGGGTGTGACCTCTTCGCCATCGTCACTTCACTATATGAGAGGTTGTTCTCTCAAAACTGGATAACGACATTGAAATGATTGGTTAAGTCCTCGATCGATTAGTATCCGTCAGCTCCACACGTCACCGTGCTTCCACCTCGGACCTATCTACCTCATCGTCTTTGAGGGATCTTACTTGCTTATGCAATGGGAAATCTCATCTTGAGGGGGGCTTCATGCTTAGATGCTTTCAGCACTTATCCCGTCCACACATAGCTACCCAGCGGTGCCTTTGGCAAGACAACTGGTACACCAGCGGTGTGTCCATCCCGGTCCTCTCGTACTAAGGACAGCTCCTCTCAAATTTCCTACGCCCACGACGGATAGGGACCGAACTGTCTCACGACGTTCTGAACCCAGCTCGCGTACCGCTTTAATGGGCGAACAGCCCAACCCTTGGGACCGACTACAGCCCCAGGATGCGATGAGCCGACATCGAGGTGCCAAACCTCCCCGTCGATGTGGACTCTTGGGGGAGATAAGCCTGTTATCCCCGGGGTAGCTTTTATCCGTTGAGCGATGGCCCTTCCATGCGGAACCACCGGATCACTAAGCCCGTCTTTCGACCCTGCTCGACTTGTAGGTCTCGCAGTCAAGCTCCCTTATGCCTTTACACTCTGCGAATGATTTCCAACCATTCTGAGGGAACCTTTGGGCGCCTCCGTTACCTTTTAGGAGGCGACCGCCCCAGTCAAACTGTCCACCTGACACTGTCTCCCAAGCCGATCAGGCTTGCGGGTTATAATTTCAGTACAACCAGGGTAGTATCCCAAGGGCGCCTCCAGGGAAGCTGGCGCTCCCCCTTCTACGGCTCCTACCTATCCTGTACAAGTTGCACCGAAATTCAATATCAGGTTACAGTAAAGCTCCACGGGGTCTTTCCGTCCTGTCGCGGGTAACCTGCATCTTCACAGGTACTATAATTTCACCGAGTCTCTCGTTGAGACAGTGCCCAGATCGTTACGCCTTTCGTGCGGGTCGGAACTTACCCGACAAGGAATTTCGCTACCTTAGGACCGTTATAGTTACGGCCGCCGTTTACTGGGGCTTCAATTCGGAGCTTCGCTTGCGCTAACTCCTCCTCTTAACCTTCCAGCACCGGGCAGGCGTCAGCCCCTATACTTCACCTTACGGTTTTGCAGAGACCTGTGTTTTTGCTAAACAGTCGCCTGGGCCTATTCACTGCGGCTCATCAGGGCTTGCACCCCAATGAGCACCCCTTCTCCCGAAGTTACGGGGTCATTTTGCCGAGTTCCTTAACGAGAGTTCTCTCGCTCACCTTAGGATTCTCTCCTCGACTACCTGTGTCGGTTTGCGGTACGGGCACCTCCCGCCTCGCTAGAGGCTTTTCTTGGCAGTGTGAAATCAGGAACTTCGCGCGTAACGCGCTCCCCATCACAGCTCAG
>NZ_AP018335.1:580000-3342500 GCF_002370195.2 Ureibacillus thermosphaericus
TATTTACATTCACCATTGTAAATTTCACACTGAAAACCCCTTTTTGTTTTTTTCAAAAAGAATTCTCTATGTAAAATTATACAATAATTTAGTCAATATTTTAGTACTTTTCTAAAAAATCGAGTAGGAGGGAGCGATTAACTCCCGTCCTCTCACGCCACCGTACGTACGGTTCCGTATACGGCGGTTCAATTAAGATCATTGACGCAAGTTTTCATAACGAGCTTCAAGACTTTTCAGCCCTTGGTTTCTCCAATAGGAGTTACCAAGGGTTCTGTGTAATATTGGACTATTTGAAATACGCCAATAACTCTTCCGAGTATTTCCCCATTCATACGCTTGCCATTGTGGTATGCCAAGTTGAATAAGGTTGCGTATCTTTGTTTTCGGTTTCTTCCAGTTCTTCCATAGACACATTCGAAGTCTTCTACGAATCCATTTATCTAATCCAAGGAATATAGATTTGGTGTCTGCTAACGCAAAATATCCACACCATCCCATTAGATATTGATTCAGTTTCTGAATGCGGTATTCCATCGGGTAGGGCATCTTGCGTGATGTGATTTCACGAACTTTATTCTTTATTCGTTTAAGGCTTTCTTTTGCGATACGAACCTTTGGCTCTTTATGATAGGTAAAGCTAAATCCTAGAAACTTACGTTTCCATGGACGGTCGACCGCTGATTTCTTTTCATTTACTTTCAGTCGTAGTTTTCCTTCAATAAATCGCTGGATACTTGCCATTGTGCGAAGTCCTGCTCGTTTACTTTTCACGTAAATGTTACAGTCATCCGCATATCGAACGAATTTGTGTCCTCTTCTTTCCAATTCTTTATCTAGTTCATCTAGTACAATGTTAGATAGTAGCGGACTTAATGGTCCTCCTTGTGGAGTTCCCTCAAATGTGCTTGACACCACACCATTAATCATGACGCCCGATTGTAAATACTTACGAATCAATTTCAGTAATGGTTTATCTTGGATTCTCTTCGCGAGTGTACCCATTAATCTGTCATGGTTGACCTTATCAAAGAATTTCTCCAAATCCATATCTACAACCCATCGATGTCCATCTCTTATATATTCTTTCGCTTTCCTCACCGCATCATGAGCACTTCGGTTTGGTCGAAATCCGTAGCTGTTTTCAGAGAATGTAGGGTCATACACTTTTGAAAGTACTTGGGCGATTGCTTGTTGAATCAAACGGTCTGTTACGGTAGGGATTCCTAGTAAACGAACACCGCCGTCAGGTTTCGGGATTTCGACTCTGCGGACTGGCATTGGTTCATAAGTTCCCTTGAGAATTGCCTCCTTAATAGATAGCCAGTTTTCGACTATGTGCTGTCGTAAGTTTTGTACGGGCATCATATCTACTCCATGGCTTCCTTTATTCTGTTCTACACGTTTTAATGCTTGAAGCATGTTCTCCCGTGACAGGATTTGATTCAAAAGCATCGTTATTCTCCTTCCGTGAATAGCTGTTCTCTTTATGCCAGTGGTCACTCCACCCTCCAAGAGGTCCCCCACGGGATTCACCGCTTCCTTCCTCAAGTGAGGTACTACGTTTTCTGTGTTCATCATGACTCACTGAATGCCAAGGGCTATTCTCTCTTAATTGTTCGGTCCTTCTTAGTTGTTCTAGACCAACTAATACTATGACCTCTGCTGACTTCTGACGGTTCAGCTACTTATCACTAAGTAGGTTATGAAGCGTACTTCACCTATCCGCCAGACCTCCCCGGGTAAGTACATGCACTTTCACACCATCTATCCGCCTCATTTACTCGATATGACCTTCGACAGAAAGAGCTTTGTTTTGTTTCGCAAACTCACTCAATCATACCTAGCCTTATATGAGGTTCGTGTTCCTCGGACCGGTGTTTTGCCTCCAGCTTCCTTCAGATTCCGCGTCACCACGGACACCCTTGCTCTTGGCTAACCTCTACTTCTGTCTTCGGGGTTCGGGACTTACACCCTATAGTTCATGTACATGCCGGGCGCACGAAAAAACAGAAACATTACTTTAAGCAATGTTTCTGTTTTTCGAAATTAAGATTATTCATCTAAATCTTTGTTTTCTACTTCATTTGAAGTTTCTTTTTCTTCATCTTTAACTTCGTTTTCTACTTCTGTAGTTGAATCATGATCATCAGAATTATCTTCTTTTTTCACTCTTGCTACCGTCGCAACGTGCTCATCTTCTGCTAATCGAATTAAGCGAACGCCTTGAGTATTTCGTCCAATGCAAGAAATATCATTTACATCCATGCGAATTAAAATACCATTATTCGTGATTAACATGATATCCTCTGTACCATCTACCGTTTTCACCGCACACATTGGACCGTTTTTCTCGGTGATATGAATCGTTTTTATTCCAACTCCACCGCGATTTTGTAAACGGTATTCTGACTCAGAAGTTCGTTTTCCATAACCTTTCTCTGTCACAACTAAAATATCTTGACCAGGTTCTACAATTTCCATACCAACTACCCAGTCACCGTCGCGAAGTTTTATACCGCGCACACCAGCTGCTGTGCGGCCCATTTCACGAATATCCTGTTCCTCAAAGCGAATTAACATGCCATTTCTTGTGCCGATAACGACATGTTTAGAACCATCTGTTAATCGAACAGAAATCAATTCATCGTCTTCATGTAAATGAATAGCAATTAAGCCGTTATTTCGGATATTGGCAAATTGTGATAAAGATGTACGTTTCGCAATCCCCATTTTTGTTGTAAAGACGAAGAAGGCATTTTCGTCATACTCTTTTACTCGAATCATCGCTGTTACTTTCTCTTCTTTATCAAGGTTTAATAAGTTTACAATCGGTAAACCTTTTGCCGTGCGACCAAATTCAGGGATTTCATAACCTTTTGCTCTGTATACTTTTCCTTTAGAAGTAAAGAATAAAATGACGTCGTGAGTAGATGTAAACAATAAATGTTCAACGAAATCATCTTCATGAGTATTCATTCCTTGAACTCCACGACCACCACGTTTTTGACTGCGATACGTGCTGGAAGCAAGTCTTTTTATATAACCTCTATGAGTTAGTGTAACAACAGAATCTTCCCTTGGGATTAAATCTTCATCTTCAATCATCTCAGGGCCACCAGGAGCTATTTCAGTCCGGCGTTCATCATTATATTTTTCTTTTATTTCTAGCAATTCTCTTTTAATAATATCTACTATCTTTGCCTCATCCGCTAAAATCGCTCTTAACTCGCCAATTAATTTTTGTAATTCTTGGTATTCATTTTCAATTTTTTCTCTTTCAAGTCCGCTTAAGCGAACAAGACGCATATCTAGTATCGCTTGTGCTTGTTTGTCGGTTAAGTTGAAACGTTCCATTAAAATTGGTTTTGCTTCTTCACCAGTGCGGGAAGAACGAATGATATTGATGATTTCATCGATATGATCTAGAGCAATGCGCAAACCTTCTAAAATATGAGCTCGATCTTCCGCTTTTCGAAGTTCAAATTGTGTGCGGCGTGTAATAACTTCTTTTTGATGTTGTAAATATTGATAGAGTACTTCTTTTAAGCTTAATACTTTCGGTTGTCCATTTACTAGCGCAAGCATATTCACGCTAAAATTCATTTGCATTGCTGTCTGTTTATATAAATTATTTAGCACAACATTTGCATTAGCGTCTTTTCTGATTTCAATGACAATCCGCATTCCACGGCGGTCAGATTCATCACGAAGATTCGAAATTCCTTCAATTTTTTTGTCTCGAACCAGCTCAGCAATTTTTTCAATTAATTTCGCTTTGTTCACTTGGTAAGGGATTTCTGTGACGATGATTGTTTCTTTACCAGTTGAGCTCGTTTCAATTTCGACTTTTGCACGGACAACAATTGTACCCCGACCAGTTTCATAAGCTCTACGAATTCCGCTTCGTCCCAAAATAATTCCACCTGTTGGGAAATCTGGCCCTGGAATAATTTCCATCAATTCTTCTGTCGTAATTTCAGGATTTTCAGCTACTGCGATAACCGCATCAATTGTTTCTCCCAATTGATGCGGAGGAATATTTGTTGCCATACCAACAGCAATTCCTGAAGCTCCGTTTACGAGCAAGTTAGGGAACCGAGAAGGCAATACTTTTGGTTCCTTTTCAGTTCCGTCATAGTTTGAATCGTAATCAATCGTATCTTTATTGATATCCCGAAGCATCTCCATCGCAATTTTTGACAAGCGGGCTTCCGTATAACGCATGGCAGCAGCGCCATCTCCATCAACTGAACCAAAGTTGCCATGTCCATCCACTAAAACGTAACGATAGCTAAAGTCCTGCGCCATCCGCACAAGTGCATCATAGATGGAAGAGTCTCCGTGGGGATGGTATTTCCCCATTACATCTCCTACGATTCGGGCACATTTTTTATACGGTTTATCTGAATGGTTTCCCAATTCATACATGCCGTAAAGAATACGGCGTTGAACAGGTTTCAAGCCGTCTCTCACATCCGGCAGGGCACGGGAAACAATGACGCTCATTGCATAATCTAAAAAGGATTTTTGAACTTCTTCGCTAATTTTCACTTGTTTGATTTCTGAATTAATATTTTCAGCCATGGATGAGCCCTCCTTTCATGCATATTAAATGTCTAGATTTTCAACATATACTGCATTTTCTTCAATAAATTGTCTACGGGGCTCTACTTCATCGCCCATTAGTTGTCTAAAGATTTGATCGGCTTTAATGGCATCATCCAATTGGATTTGAAGCAACGTACGTCTTTCTGGATCCATCGTTGTTTCCCATAACTGATCTGCATTCATTTCTCCTAAACCTTTATATCGTTGAATTGTAGGTTTTGGATTGTCTGGAAGGCGATTTAATATTTCTTGAAGTTCTTCATCTGAATAACAATATTCAACATATTTTCCTTGTTTCACTTGATATAGAGGTGGTTGAGCAGCATATACATATCCTGCTTCAATAAGCGGACGCATGAAGCGGAAGAAGAACGTTAGCAATAAAATACGAATATGCGCTCCATCGACATCGGCATCGGTCATGATAATGATTTTATGATATCGTGCTTTTTCTAAATCAAACTCATCACCAATACCCGTACCAAATGCAGTAATCATCGCACGAATTTCTGTATTGGATAAAATGCGGTTTAAATTGGCTTTTTCAACGTTTAAAATTTTTCCGCGCAAAGGAAGAATAGCTTGGAAATATCGATCTCGGCCAGATTTCGCAGATCCGCCTGCTGAATCCCCCTCGACGATGAAAATTTCTGATTCTGCTGGGTTTGTTGAAGTACAGTCTGCAAGTTTACCCGGTAAGTTTGAAATTTCCAACGCTGATTTTCTTCTCGTGAATTCACGTGCCTTTTTGGCTGCAATTCGAGCTCGAGCAGCCATAATTCCCTTTTCAACAATTTTTCTAGCTACCGATGGATTTTCTAATAAGTAACGTTCAAAAGTTTCCGAGAAGATTTGATTTGTAATTGTGCTTACTTCAGAATTTCCTAATTTTGTTTTTGTCTGACCCTCAAATTGAGGATTAGGGTGTTTAACAGATATAATCGCAGTTAATCCTTCTCGGACATCTTCTCCTGTTAAGTTTGCATCATTATCTTTTAACAAGCCGTTTTTTCGTGCATATTCATTTATGACACGTGTCAAGGCTGTTTTAAATCCTGATTCGTGGGTACCACCTTCATATGTGTTGATATTATTAGCAAATGAATATATATCAGTTGAATATCCCGAATTATATTGCAGTGCAATTTCTAATGAAATTCCATCTTTTTCACCCGCAATATCAATCGTTTCATGAATCGGTTCCTTGGATTCATTTAAATGTTCAACATATTCTCTAATTCCGCCTTCATAATGATAAAAATCAGAACGGACCTCATCTCCACGCTCATCCGTTAAAGTAAGGATGATGCCGCGATTTAGATACGCCAATTCACGAATGCGGGTTGCTAGCGTTTCATAATCATACACAGTAGTTTCTCGGAAAATTTCTGGATCCGCTTTAAAGCGAGTAGTTGTTCCAGTTTCGTCAGTATCCCCAATAATTTTTAACGGCTCTACAGTTTTTCCACGGGAAAACTTAATGTAATAAATATGACCATCACGTTTCACATAAACTTCTGTTTCTAAAGACAACGCGTTTACAACAGAAGCTCCAACACCATGTAAACCACCTGATACTTTATATCCTCCGCTACCAAACTTTCCGCCGGCATGAAGCACAGTCATAATGACTTCAACAGCAGGTATACCCATTTTTTCATGTGTGCTTACTGGTATTCCGCGACCATTATCTTCTACTCGAATCCAATTATCTTTTTCAATCGTTATATTAATTTTATTACAATAGCCAGCTAACGCTTCATCAATACTGTTGTCTACAATTTCCCATACTAAATGGTGCAAACCTTTTGAAGTTGTTGTTCCAATATACATTCCTGGACGTTTGCGGACAGCTTCTAATCCTTCTAAAACTTGTATTTGGTCAGCATCATAGTTTCCCTGAACTTTACTTTCCTCTAAAGCCACCACGTTCACCTACTCTTTCATACCCTTGTATGCATTATTTGAAATTCTTATTTTAAAATGCGAAAAAATAAACGCTAATCAAATCTCCACTTTCCCTTGTTTCACGTGAAACAATTTCGCATGTTGTATCGTCTCGTGGTGAATTCCATCAACACTCGTAGTTGTTACAAATGTCTGTACCTCTTCTTGAATCGTATTCAGCAAATGAGATTGACGGAAATCATCCAATTCAGACAACACATCATCTAATAGTAGAATAGGGGCTTCTCCCGTTTCTTGTTTTATTAATTCAATTTCTGCTAACTTCAATGAAAGGGCTGTTGTCCTTTGTTGTCCTTGCGAACCATATGTTTGAACATCGTAATCGTTTACGAAAAATTGCAAGTCATCACGATGAGGTCCAATTAAAGTAAGGCCCCTTTCCATTTCTTTCTCTTTCACTTGAGTAAATTTTTCTGCTAAGTATGTAGCTATTTCATTAGCAGTCCAATCTTTTTCAATCCCTTTTGTTGTGAGATATTTAATCTTTAACTTTTCAATTCCTTGGGATATGCCGGAATGGATTTTTTCTGCCCATTCTTGTAATAAATCAACAAATTCAAATCGTTTACGAATAATTTGTACTGCGGATTGAATATATTGTTCAGTGTAAATGTCAAACAGTACTTCATCGATTTTCGGTTTCCCCTGATAATTTTTCAACAACTGATTTCGTTGTTTTAAAAGCTTTTGAAAATTCAATAATTCATGTAAATAAACGGGAGAGATTTGCCCAATTTCCATATCAATAAAACGTCTGCGCACTTGAGGATTTCCTTTCACTATGTTTAAGTCCTCTGGCGCAAACATCACGACGTTAATTTGCCCTATATAATTACTCAGTTTCAATTGTTCAATATGGTTAACTTTCCCTTTTTTACCTTTCTTAGTAACTAACAATTCTAAGGGGATTTTACCGTATCGGTTTTTGATTTCACCTTTTATTTTACCATAGTCTGTTTCCCAACGTATTAATTCTTTATCATTACTCGTTCTATGGGACTTAGCCATAGCTAATACATAAATAGATTCTAATATATTTGTTTTTCCTTGAGCATTTTCTCCAATCAAAACATTAATTTGTGGAGAAAATTCTAAGTTGAGAGATTCATAATTACGGTAATTGGTAAGTTGTAAACGCTCAATAATCATTCCTTTTCTCCGTTCTTGTTTACAATTACATATCTTCCAATACCAGGTATATTAACAACGTCACCATTCCTTAATTTTTTGCCTCGGCGTTTCTCTATTTCGCCGTTCACATAAACATCCGTTTCTTCTAGAAACCATTTTGCCATACCACCAGAACTAATAGCATTCGTAACTTTCAGTACTTGTCCTAGGGTGATAAATTCAGTATCAATTACTATTTCATTCAAACAAATTCAGCCTCCGTTTAGCGAACATCTATCATTTAATCTTACCTTAATTATCGCTAATAAGCTAGAAAAGCAATAGAAGCCTAACATAATTTTTGACGAAAAACATATAATTCAAACCCTTTTTAGCATTTTCTAGCGTCTTTATAATTTGATTAAAAAACGAATGTTATTAAAAATTCAACACGAAATTATTCACATTTTTTATCATAAAAAAAAATAAAAAACATATCATTTTCTCAAGAATCTATAAACCTAGTGCCCCCTTTTCTAAATTAGTTAGTCCAGTTTTTATAATGGAATCCATCTTTTTAAGCAAAAAAGTGTAGACAAGCCTACATTTCGACTTAATCTACACTTTTTCAATCTATTTAGTATGTTCTTACAGGTAAAATCAATTGAAGGATGGAATCATCATGCACTGATCGTAAGATAAATGGACGCATTGCACCTGTAAATTGAATAATTACTTCTTGTCCATCGATTGCTTTTAACGCTTCCATCATGTATTTTGCACTGAAGGAAATGACCAATTTCTCTCCTTCAATCGATTCAACTGGAATTTGTTCTTCTACTTTTCCGATTTCTGGGGAATTGGACGATATTTTCACAGCGTCATCTTCTAATGTTTCAAATCGTACAACATTATTTCGGTCTTCTCTAGCAACTAATGATGCACGATCAATTGCTTGTAAAAATGTTTTTCCATCCAGCTTAATGTTTGTTTTAAACTCATTAGGAATTAAACGAGATGTATCTGGATAGTTCCCTTCTAGCAAACGTGAGAAAAATAAAACATGATCTGTTTTGAATAAAATTTGTTGATTGGACATCGTTATTTCAATAGGATTGCTTGTTTCACCCAAAATTTTATTTAGTTCGTTCAGGCTTTTTCCAGGAATAACAACAGATTCAATGCCATTTGGTAGATTTTCTAATTTTACTTTTCTTCTTGCTAATCGGTGGCTATCAGTTGCAACGCAAATTAATTCATCATTTTCTATATTCCAGTTAACTCCTGTTAGTACAGGTCTGCTTTCACTAGCAGCAACAGCAAACACCGTTTCGCGAATAACCGATTTTAATAAATCAGCAGGGATTTCAAATCGATTTTCAGTAGAGATTTCTGGCAATAACGGATATTCAGATGCGTCTGAACCGATTAAATGGAATTCTGTTTTACCAGAACGAATATGAGTTTGTAATTCATTTTTCACTTCAATTTCAACATCATTTGTAGGCAGTTTTCTTACAATTTCATTAAACATTCGAGCTTGTAAAACGATGGACCCTGTTTCAACAATATTAATAATTTGATTGCCATCTTCTTCAGCAGGAATGAACGTTTGAATTGTTATATCCGCATCAGATCCTGTAAGTAATACTCCATTATCTGTTACGTCAATTTTGATTCCTGTTAAGATTGGGATTGTTGTTTTCGAACTAATCGCTTTTGTTACATCATTTAGTCCATCCAACAACCGATCTCTCATTATTTCAAATTTCATCGTCATACCTCACTTATTAAATTATTATTTTTTTAAATAATTAATAGAAATAGTATTAGTGGTTGTGGATTTGTGGATAAGTATAGTTTTAACTATAAAAAACAACATATCCACATGTTGATATTTTGTGTATATCCCTGTTAAAGAAAAAGTAAGTTATCCACAATCTTATTTTCCAAGCATGCTTCGAATCTGTTTTATTTCTTCCTGTAATTGTTTATCTTCCTTTAACATTTTTTCAATCTTTTCATGGGCATGAATTACCGTTGTATGGTCTCTCCCACCAAATTCTTCCCCGATTTTTGGCAAAGAAAAATCCGTAAGTTCTCTCGATAAATACATCGCTACTTGACGAGGAAAGGCTATAGATTTTGTTCGCTTTTTTGAACTGAAGTCTTCCAATCGAATGTTGTAATGTTCCCCTACTACTTTTTGAATATCTTGAATTGTCACGGATTTCGGTTTGGAATTAGGCATAATATCTTTTAAAGCTTCTTGTGCTAGTTCTACCGTAATGTCTTGATTTACTAATGATGAATACGCGACAACGCGAATTAGCGCTCCCTCTAATTCACGAATGTTTGTGTCAATTTGATTAGCAATATAGTGCATTACTTCATTAGGTATATCTAGTCCATCAGCTTTCGCTTTTTTACGCAAGATAGCGATTCGCGTTTCTAAATCAGGTGGGGTAATATCTGTAATTAATCCCCATTCAAATCGAGATCGTAATCGATCTTCTAATGTTGGAATTTCTTTTGGCGGACGGTCACTTGAAATAACAATTTGTTTTGATTCAGTGTGCAAAGTATTAAAAGTGTGGAAAAATTCTTCTTGCGTTGATTCTTTTCCAGCTAAAAATTGAATATCATCAATTAACAAAACGTCCACGTTACGATATTTATTTCTGAATTCTTCCGCCTTATTATCTCGGATTGAATTAATAAATTCATTCGTGAATTTTTCAGAAGACAAGTAAACTACTTTTGCATTTGGATTATGTTCAAGTACGTAGTGTCCAATTGCATGCATTAAATGGGTTTTCCCTAATCCTACTCCCCCATAAATAAAGAAAGGGTTATAAGCTTTTGCCGGTGCTTCCGCAACTGCAAGGGAAGCAGCATGAGCAAAACGGTTTCCCGAGCCAATAACAAACGTATCAAAAGTGTATTTTGGATTAAGCATGCTATGAGGGCCTTCAGAAGGCTCAGCTGTTTTTGTTTGAATAACCGGCGCCGGAATATCAAAATCTTCGTTGTCCTGGTCCTTTTGTACAACAAATTTAATATACAAATCTTCTCCAGTTAATTCAGATAAGATCCCTGCAATTAGATGTACATAGTGGTTTTCCAGCCATTCTCGAGCAAACGAGTTTGGCGCAGCAATGGTTACGTTTGTTCCTTTGTATGAGAGCAATTTTGTAGATTTTAACCACGTCTCAAAGCTTGGTTTTGAAATTTGTTGTTCGACTCGGGCCAGGACTTTGTTCCATAACTCATCTAAATGTTCCAAGCCTGTGACTCCTTTACTTCATATTTTAATTTGAATAATTCCATTCAAAAACAATTCTCCAATTTTATTAAAACACAAAATCACAACCTGTGGATAACTTTTTTCCATAGGTTGTGATTTATTTTATCCACAAGTTATTAACAATTGTGGATAAAATATTTCCCAAAATTGTTTTCCACAAATTAAAGCACAATTATCCTATCAAAAAAACATCGTTGTTTCAATAGCTTGATAAACTTATCCACAATGTTCATTTTCATTCACAATATGTTTTTCCACAGGGGTTGGGTTTGTGAAAAAGATGTCGATAACAGTTGTGGATAAAAAAATTACAAAAAATATTATCCACAATATTTGTGAATATCTACAATTTCTCTGTGGATATTTTTAAAAAATTTTGAATAATAAGAGCAGCATTCCTAAACTTGTAATCAAAGAGTCATTTGACAATAAGAAGGGTCTTTTTATATAATATTCAGGTCTATATGTATGATTAGATACTGAATAATCACTTTGGAGGTGTAAATATAGATGAAACGCACATATCAACCATCAAAAAGAAAACACAGCAAAGTACACGGATTCCGCAAACGTATGAGCACAAAAAATGGACGTAAAGTATTAGCTGCACGTCGTCGTAAAGGAAGAAAAGTGTTATCAGCATAAGTCCACTGAATTTTCAGTGGTCTTTTTTTTCTCGTTGTAATTTAAGGAAAAAGCGGGTGATTGATCGAGTGAGGAAGCGCCAAAGAATTAAGAAAAACAAAGAATTTCAACAGGTGTTTAATGAAGGAAAATCTTACGCTAATCGCCAGTTTGTCGTTTATTGTTTGCCTAAAGAAGGACAAAAGGAATTTCGAATTGGGCTATCCATAGGGAAAAAAATAGGAAATGCTGTGATTAGGAATCAAGTGAAACGTTATATTCGACAAGTATTTTTTGAAATAAAAGAAGAGCTTAGACAAGATATGGATTATGTTATTATCGCCAGAGTATCGGCGGCCAACTTAAATTATCATGAAACGAAAAAAAGTTTAGAGCATGTGCTGAAAATTGCAAAAGTTATTAAACGAAAAAAGAACTCTTGATTGTTTGAATGTAAGCGTCATCAATTTTAATAAATAAAAGTAAATTGAAATGAAACTCGAGGTAGAGTATCTATATCAAAACATGGTAAAATAGCTAAAAAATGAATTCGAAGAACTGTAGAACTTTAGGAGGAACAGAGTTGAAAAAAAAATTTGGGATTATACTGACCTTAGCTTCAGCAGTTATTCTTCTTAGCGGATGTACTGAATATAATCAACCGATTTCTGCTGAAAGTGAAGGGTTTTGGAATCAATTTATTGTTTGGCCAATCGTTTCCATTACAAAATTCTTTGCTGATTTATTAGGATCGTATGGATTAGGTATAATCGCGGTAACAATTATCATAAGATTGGCAATACTTCCACTAACAATTAAACAAGTACAAAGCTCAAAGAAAATGCAAGAAATTCAACCAAAAATAAAGGAACTTCAACAAAAATATAGTTCTAAAGATGCAGTAACACAGCAAAAATATCAACAAGAATTAATGGCTTTAATGCAATCTACTGGTGTTAACCCGATGATGGGATGTTTACCTGCTTTAATTCAAATGCCAATTATCATTGGACTATATCATGCGATTAGCCGCATGAATGTTACGCCAGAATTTGAGCTTGGAACATTTCTAATCTTCCCATTGGCGGAACCTAGTATAATTCTTGCAATTGCAGCTGGTTTAATTCAATATATTGTATTAATGACAGGCCCAGCGATGGACAACCCTCAAATGAAAATGATGATGTATATTATGCCTCTTATGATCATAGGATTTGGGATGGTTTTACCGGCAGCCTTATCATTATATTGGGTAGTCGGAAATATTATTTCGGTAATCCAAAATCTATTTATATATAAGAAACCTTGGCAAAAGAATGAAACTGAAAAACCTGCGACAACTGGAGGAGCGAAAAAGTGAAGCAAATTACGCAAACAGGCGCAACGAAGGAAGAAGCAATTGCTTTAGCGTTACAAAAGCTTGGCGTATCACGCAAACAAGTGGAAATTGAAGTTCTGCAAGAAGCAAAAAAAGGTTTTTTAGGATTTGGTGCTCGCCCTGCGGAAGTTCGAGTAACGATTATTGAAGAAGTAACAGAAGAAAAGGAAAAAGGGCAAGAAAAGTTAGCAGAAGATGGGACACCTAAAGAGGTAAAGGCAAGTATAGAACCACAATCAGAACAATCAAACGATGAAGAAGTTCAAGAAGAAGAACAACCAGATCCAATTGAAAGTGCTGTACAATACTTAACAAACATTGCAAAAGCGATGGATATTCATGACTTAAAAATTGAAACGGAAAAAGAAGGAAAAACGATTCTTTTCAAATTAGAGAGCGAAAAAGCAGCATTGATTATTGGAAAACGTGGTGCAAATTTAAATGCGTTGCAACAATTAACTCAACTAGTTGTAAATAAAACTGCAAAATCGTATGTCACAGTTAGGCTGGATGTTGAAAATTATCGTGAGCGTCGCCAACTAGCGTTGGAGCAATTGGCAGAGAGAATGGCAGATAAAGCGATACGGACAGGAAAAAAAGTTGCATTGGAACCAATGCCATCATATGAAAGAAAAATTATTCATAATGCATTAGCAAATCGATTGGATGTTGAAACATATTCAGAAGGTGTAGAACCTAATCGTCATTTAGTAATTGAACCGGTTAAGTAAAATGAAAACGATCTATCGAAAAGATAGATCGTTTTTTTAGTGCGCCTGGCATGGGTGTAATCAATAGGGTATAAGTCCCGAACTGTGAAGGCAGAAGTAACAGTTAGCTTAACGCAAGGGTGTCCGTGGTGACGCGGAATCTGAAGGCAAACTTCCGGTCTGAGGAACACGAACCTCATATAAGGCTAGGTATCATTGGATGAGTTTGCTAAACAAAACAAAGTCCTTTCTGCCAAAGGTGGTACAGAGTAAATGAAGCAGATAGATGGAAGGAAAGATTACATTCTTACCCGGGGAGGTCTGGCGGATAGGTGAAGTACGCTTCATAACCTACTTAGTGATAAGTAGCTGAACCGTCAGAAATCAGCAGAGGTCATAGTATTAGTTGGTTTAGAACTACTAAGAAGGACCGAACAATTAAGAGAGAATAGCCCTTGACATTCAGTGAGTCATGATGAACACAGAAAACGTAGTACCTCACTTGAGGGAGGAAGCGGTGAATCCCGTGGGAGACATCTTGGAGGGTGGAGTGACCACTGGCATAAAGAGAATAGCTATTCACGGAAGTTATAAAGACTTTCGTCAATGATCTTAATTGAACCGCCGTATACTACGGTGGTGTGAGAGGACGGGAGTTAATCGCTCCCTCCTACTCGATTTAGCATTTTGAGATGAATTCAGAAATATCCACATGTGGAAAAGTTCCTATACTTTCGATTTGTAATAATTTGTGTTAATCTATTTTGTTAGTGAGAATGTTCGGTAAGTTATCCACATGTGGATAATAAAAGGAGTGAAATGAATGGAAACAGATACAATTGCTGCGATATCCACACCGATGGGGGAAGGAGCAATCGCCATCGTTCGTTTAAGTGGAGATCATGCAATACAAGTAGCGGATAAAATATTTAAATCACCAAATAATAAAAAATTACAAGACCAACCAACTCATACAATTCATTACGGCCATTTAATTGATCCTAAAACTGAAAAGATAGTGGAAGAGGTAATGGTGTCGGTGATGAAGGCACCAAAAACATTTACTCGTGAGGATGTAGTGGAAATCAACTGTCATGGGGGACTAGTATCTGTAAATCGAGTATTAAATCTTGTTTTAAGAAATGGTGCACGGCTTGCAGAACCAGGTGAATTTACAAAACGTGCTTTCTTAAATGGTCGAATTGATTTATCTCAAGCGGAAGCGGTAATGGATTTAATTCGTGCGAAAACGGATCGAGCTATGAATGTTGCCCTAAATCAAATGGACGGGAAATTGTCTAAGTTAATTAAAGACTTGCGTCAAGCATTAATTGAAACTTTAGCTCATGTGGAAGTAAATATTGATTATCCAGAATATGATGACGTTGAAGAAATGACGGTTCCAGTCTTATTAGAAAAATGTACTTGGGTTCGTGAGGAAATAAAAAAATTGCTTCAAACATCGAGCCAAGGGAAAATTTTGCGTGAAGGTTTATCAACGGTGATATTAGGAAGACCAAATGTCGGGAAATCATCGTTATTAAATAGTTTAGCGCAAGAAAATAAAGCAATTGTTACAGACATAGCAGGTACAACACGTGATATTATAGAAGAGTATGTCAACATTCGGGGTGTTCCTTTACGTTTAGTGGACACAGCAGGTATTCGGGAAACGGAAGATATCGTTGAACGGATAGGGGTAGAAAGATCTCGCCAAGTATTAAAAGAGGCTGATTTAATATTGCTCGTGTTAAATGCAGCAGAACCATTATCAGAAGAAGATGTAAGATTATTTGAAACGATACAAAACATGAATTTTATTGTAGTTGTCAATAAAACGGATTTACCGCAGCAAATCGATTTAGAAAAAGTGAAGTCTCTAGCAAATGGTAGACGGATTGTGACCACTTCTTTATTAAAAGAAGAAGGTGTTGATGCATTAGAAGAGGCAATTGCAGATTTATTCTTTGAGGGCCAAATTGAATCAGAGGATTTAACATATGTTTCGAATGCCCGCCATATTTCCGTATTGCAACAAGCTTTAGATGCGATTGAAGAAGCGATTGAATCTGCAAAAGCTGGAGTGCCAGTAGATATTGTTCAGATCGATGTAACAAGAACATGGGAATTACTAGGCGAAATCATAGGTGATACGGTACACGAGAGTCTCATTGATCAGTTATTCTCACAATTCTGTTTAGGAAAATAAATGAAACTTACTATAGAAGGGAAGATTTTTTCGGCATGACAAATTATGAAGCAGGAATGTATGATGTCATTGTAGTCGGTGCAGGTCATGCTGGCGTTGAAGCAGCACATGCCGCTGCAAAATTGGGGGCAAAAACCCTCATGTTGACAATTAGTTTGGAAAATATTGCATTTATGCCATGTAATCCATCCATTGGAGGTCCTGCAAAGGGGATTGTTGTTCGTGAAATTGATGCACTTGGGGGATTAATGGCAAAAGTTATTGATAAAACCCACATTCAAATGAGGATGTTAAATACAGGGAAAGGCCCAGCTGTTCGTGCATTACGTGCACAAGCAGATAAAGTGTTATATCAACGGGAAATGAAACGAATTTTGGAGCAACAAGATAATCTCCATATTCAGCAAGCGTTGGTAGAAGAATTAATAATTGAAGATGGAGAAGTAAAAGGTGTCATCACAAAAACCGGTGGAGTTTTCCGCGGAAAAGCAGTAATTTTAACAACTGGAACGTATTTGCGCGGTGAAATTATCATTGGTGATATCAAATATTCAAGCGGCCCTAACAACTCACAGCCGTCCATTACATTAGCGGACCAACTAAAAGATTTAGGTTTTGAAATTGTTCGTTTTAAAACTGGAACACCTCCTCGGTTGAATGGAAAAACTGTTGATTACAGCAAAATGGAAATTCAACCCGGGGATGATGTACCTCGAGCATTCAGTTATGAAACGACAGAATTTATTATGGATCAAATTCCTTGCTGGTTAACTTATACTTCCTTAGAAACCCATGAAATTATCAATGGAAATTTAGATAAGGCTCCAATGTTTACAGGATTAATTACAGGTCCTGGCCCAAGATATTGTCCTTCCATTGAGACAAAGGTTGTTCGTTTCAATGATAAACCTCGCCATCAAATATTTATAGAACCTGAAGGACGAGAAACGGATGAGGTGTACGTACAAGGGTTATCTACGAGCATGCCAGAAGATATTCAGCTAAAAATGATTGCTTCAATCCCTGGCTTAGAAAATGCTCAAATGATGCGACCTGGTTATGCAATTGAGTATGATGCCATTGTTCCGACTCAATTATGGCCAACCCTTGAAACAAAACGTATTAGAAATCTATACACTGCTGGACAAATCAATGGCACAAGCGGGTATGAAGAAGCGGCAGCACAAGGAATCATGGCAGGAATCAATGCGGCTGCTAAAATTTTTGGAAAAGAAGAACTCATATTAAAACGTTCTGAAGCATATATTGGCGTCTTAATTGATGATTTAGTAACGAAGGGAACTAATGAACCTTATCGTCTACTTACATCCCGTGCCGAATATCGCCTACTACTTCGTCATGATAACGCAGATCTACGTTTGACAGATATCGGATATAAAGTAGGTTTAATTTCAGAAGAACGTTATAATAAATTCTTGAAAAAGAAAGAACAAGTTGAAAATGAAATAGCGAGACTTCGCGAAGTAATCATTAAACCAAACGAAAAAACGCAAGAAGTAGTTCGTTCAGTTGGTGGAGCAGAACTTAAAGATGGGATACGTGCAATCGACTTACTGAAACGACCTGAAATGCGTTATGACTTAGTTGCATCCTTAACACCACCAGAAGAAAACTTAAGTGAAGAAGTAAAAGAACAAGTGGAAATTCAAGTTAAATATGAAGGTTACATTCAAAAAGCATTGCAACAAGTAGAGCGACTTCATAAGTTAGAAAGCAAAAAGATACCAGAAAATATCGATTATGATGATGTACCAAACCTAGCTTCCGAAGCACGTGAAAAGTTAAAAGAAGTACGTCCATTAACAATTGCTCAAGCTTCGCGAATTTCCGGGGTAAACCCTGCGGATATATCAATCTTGCTTGTATATATTGAACAAGGAAAAATTGCGAAAATCAGTAGTAATTCTTAAAAAAAGGAGCGTTCGAGCAACATTGATCTCGAACGCTTATTTCTTATATCAAACTATATATAAACTCTATGTAAAGGAGTAGAAAATGAACGAACAACTTTTTATTCAAAGCTTAAAAGATAAAGGGATTGAACTGAACGAGACGCAAATAGAACAATTTCGGAAATATTTTGAAATTCTCGTTGAATGGAATGAAAAAATGAATTTAACAGCCATTACCGATTTAGAAGGCGTATATTTAAAACATTTTTACGATTCAATCAGTGCAGCCTTTTACTTTGATTTTTCAAAAGTTGAAACTCTTTGTGATGTTGGCGCAGGTGCAGGGTTTCCAAGCATTCCGTTAAAAATTTGTTTTCCACACTTAAAAATTACAATTGTTGATTCGTTAAATAAACGTATTACATTTTTAAATCATTTAAGTGAACAATTAAATTTGACCCACTGCCATTTTGTTCACGCAAGAGCAGAAGACTTTGGTCAAAATTCAGCATATCGTGAACAATTTGATGTCGTTATGGCAAGGGCTGTTTCACGATTAAATGTGTTAGCGGAACTTTGCATTCCTTTAGTTAAAATAGAGGGTAATTTTATTGCATTAAAAGCCGCAGCTGCCCATGAAGAATATAAAGAAGCAAAAAAGGCCATTCAGGTTTTAGGTGGAGCTTTAAAAGAACAATTTGATTACCATTTGCCTATAGAAAATAGTGAACGAACAATTTTTGTCATTGAAAAAACAAAAAAGACGTCCAAAAAATATCCTAGAAAACCTGGGGTACCAAATAAAACACCAATTAAATAATCAATATGCGCTCAATCAAATTTGAGCGCATTATTCTTTACTATTTGCAAAACAATTCCGTTGTTACAACTTTTTCATGTATAATAAAAAATTGTAACAATCCATTTATTAAGATTATCAGTATACGATTCCTTCAAAATGAAATCACTTCTATCTAAAAACAGTTTGGAGTTCCACGTGAAACTCAAATAGAAATATGCTTTTGATAATAGAATTATATTATAATTATGACAATTTCATAGATTTTACTTCTATAAGACTCTGTACATTTCATATAGAATATTAAATAATAAAATATAGTGCAGATAGTTTCCAAAAGGTGGTGCCATTGAATGAAAAGTCCTTTTTCGCGATTTTTTGGGGGCGGCGAAAAACTAGTTTCTGAAAAAAAAAGTGAAATAGAAACGGAAGAGAAAGAGAGAAAACACTCTGAAGAAGTGATAAAAATTCCAATTGATCAAATCGTACCGAACCGATATCAGCCACGCACAATTTTTGATGAAGAAAAAATTGAAGAATTATCTAGAACCATTCATACTCATGGTGTTATACAGCCGATTGTTGTTCGTCGTTTAGAAGATAACCGTTATGAAATCATTGCAGGAGAAAGACGTTATCGGGCGATTAAAAAATTAAATTGGACGGAAGTACCTGCAATTGTACGGAATTTAAATGATAAAGAGACAGCTTCAATTGCGTTAATAGAGAACTTGCAGCGTGAAGAGTTGACAGCTATCGAAGAAGCATTAGCTTACCAACAACTAATTGAGCTGCATCATTTAACACAAGAAGCACTCGCTCAACGCCTTGGAAAAGGTCAGTCCACCGTTGCTAATAAATTAAGATTGTTAAAACTTCCAAAATATGTGCAAGATGCAATTTTAAGACGTGAAATTACTGAGCGTCATGCACGAGCGTTAATCAGTGTGAAGGACGAAGAATTACAAATAAAATTAGTTGAATTGATAAAAGAAAATGACTGGAACGTCCGTCAGCTTGAAGAATATATTCAACAACTAACAAAACCTGTTGAAACGGAAGAAGAGAAAAAAACAAAACCAAAACGCAAGGCTATTAGTAAAGATATTCGCATCGCTTTAAATACAATTAAGCAATCCTTATCGATGGTATCAAAAAGCGGAATTAATATAAAAACGGAAGAAGAAGATACGGAAGATTACTATCAAATCACAGTAAAAATACCAAAGAAAAAGTCTTAAATTGTTTCACGTGAAACTAGTGGTCGTCTCTGCCACGTACAGAGACGACCGCTTTTTCTATATTATTTTTTCAAGAAATTTGGTTTATGGAATACAACTATATTATAAATTTGATAGAATGAAAGAAGTAAATAAATTCTATTTGAATAAAAAATTACGCTTTTAACTATTCGAAAAGATGAAAGCAGGTGCACAAAATTGGGAAGAATTTTAGCAATCGCCAACCAAAAGGGCGGTGTCGGAAAAACTACTACATCTGTAAATTTGAGCGCTTGCCTTGCTTATTTAGGAAAAAAAGTATTGCTAATTGACATCGATCCCCAAGGAAATGCCACTAGTGGAGTTGGCATAAATAAAGGAGAAACATCTAGCTGTATTTACGACGTGATTATTGATGATGAAGATGTAAAAAACGTTATTCAACAAACAAAAGTAGAAAATTTGTATGTCATACCAGCTACTATTTCATTAGCAGGTGCTGAAATTGAATTAGTTTCTACAATCTCACGGGAAGTGCGTTTAAAGCATGCATTGGAAGAGGTTAAAGATGATTATGACTTCATCATTATTGACTGCCCACCATCATTAGGACTGTTAACGATCAATGCTTTAACTGCATCGGATGCAGTTATTATTCCTGTTCAATGTGAATATTACGCGTTAGAGGGGCTTAGTCAGCTATTATCAACAGTGAGATTGGTACAAAAACATTTAAATCCAACTTTATCAATTGATGGTGTACTTTTAACGATGTTAGATGCTCGTACAAATCTGGGGATTCAAGTGATTGAGGAAGTAAAAAAATATTTTCAAGATAAAGTCTACAAAACAATTATTCCTCGAAATGTACGTTTAAGTGAAGCACCCAGCTTTGGAGAACCAATTATCATCTATGATCCGAAATCACGAGGCGCTGAAGTGTATTTAGAGTTAGCAAGGGAAGTGGTAAAAAATGGCTAGGGGTTTAGGGAAAGGGATTGGTGCTCTATTTCCTACAGAAACATTAGAGTCCATTCAAGAAACTATTCAGAATGAAGAACATGTAGAAAAAATTCCGTTGCAAAAACTTGTCGCAAATCCTTTTCAACCACGGAAGAAGTTTGATGATGAAACAATTGAAGAATTAGCTCAATCCATTCGAGAACATGGTATTATTCAACCAATCGTTGTCAGAAAGAAAGGAAAAAAATACGAAATAGTCGTGGGAGAACGTCGTTATCGCGCGGCTAAATTGGCGAAGTTAGAGGAAATTCCGGCAATAATTAAAGAAATGACAGAAGAACAAATGATGGAACTTGCTATCCTAGAAAATTTACAAAGAGAAGATTTAACTCCAATTGAAGAAGCTGAAGCATATCAAAATTTAATTGAAAAATTAAATTTCACTCAAGATGATTTAGCAAAACGATTGGGGAAAAGCCGTCCGCATATCACGAATATGATTCGATTACTTCAATTACCAGAAGAAGTTCGTCAAATGGTAAATGATGGAGCTCTTTCAATGGGTCATGGAAGAGCATTACTTGGATTAAAAAATAAAAGAAAAATAATAGAAGTAGCAAAAAAAGTAGTGAATCAATCATTAAATGTACGTCAATTGGAAGCATTAATTAAACAACTAAACGAAAATGTTTCACGTGAAACGAAAAACTCAACAAATAAGGATATTTTTGTTCAAGCAACTGAATCACAATTAAGGGAATTCTTTGGTACAAATGTTCAAATAAAGAAAACAAAAAATAAAGGGAAAATTGAAATTGAATTTTATTCTGAAGATGATTTGGAGCGTATATTAGAAATATTAAATTTAGAACATGATGAGGTATAAAAAGGGCGCCAATTAAGGCGCTCTATTTTTGAAACCAAAGAAAGAGGATAACAACTTATGATATTATTCGGAACAATTATCAATGCATTATTGATTATCATCGGTTCGATCATTGGACGCTTCTTAAAGAATTTACCAGAAAAAATGAAAAATACCGTACTTTCAATTATTGGACTTGCAGTTGCATTGTTAGGTATTCAAATGGGATTAAAAACGAATAATTTTGTTATTTTGATTGTTAGCTTAGTAGTTGGGGCGATTATAGGTGAGTGGATTGATTTAGATTCATTATTTAATCGTTTTGGAAAATGGGTCGAATCAAAAATAAAAAGCAAAGATTCAAATAGTAATATTGCTGAAGGTTTTATTACAGCGTCCCTTATTTTTGTTATTGGCTCAATGGGAATTATCGGTGCGTTAGACAGCGGGTTAAGAAATGATCATGCTGTTCTTATTACAAAAGGAATTATAGACGGCTTTACCTCCATTATTTTGACATCTACGTTAGGTATAGGTGTATTATTATCAGCATTTCCCGTATTGATTTATCAAGGTATGATTGCTATATTTTCAGGACTGATTAGTAAATACATACCTGAAGAGGCAATGAATCTCTTTATCCAAGAAATGACAGCAACCGGCGGCGTTATGATATTAGCGATTGGTTTAAATATTGCAGGATTAACTAAAATTCGTGTAGCCAATTTGCTGCCAGGAATTGTTGTTGTTCTTGGAATAATTGTAATCATGTTTCCTTTTCAATAAATGACGTTGATACGCAAGCAAAAGTGCACGGGCAATTTTATTGCTCATCGAATAAGTTACGTGAAGTCGAGTGTTTTGCAAAACTAGCATTTCCATAAATCCACCTACATTGACAACTCCTTTGATGGAAATATCGCCGATGGGTGGCAGCTCTTTATTCACTGCTTTTCCAGGCAGTAAAGGTCCGTTTTGGACAATAATTTGACCAATACTTTTTTCTCTTCCAAGACATGCATCAATAGCTACAACGAAAGGGAAAGTGGACATTTGTTGTAATTCTTCGACAGTAAGTGCTAAATTGATAGCATGAAGAGGATCTTCTAGCGTTCCAATGATTCGAAAAGGAAACTGATAGTTGGATAATAAACTTCCGGTTAAAGGACCTAAAGCGTCTCCCGTAGAACGGTCTGTACCGATGCAACAAAAAACAAGATTGTTATGTTCAAAGGGAATATGTTGTAAAAATAATTCGCTTAAACGCCATATTGCACCTGTTTCTTCATGATGAACGGACATTTTAAATGGTTCTTGAAAAATATTTTGCATGTGATTCCCACTTTCTTTTATGATTTTAGAATAGAATGTCTATAATTATTTTTTAGAATTATATCCATTTGTTTACTTTTCTATACTAGAGGTGGAAAAATGGCGATTCATGTTGTGGAAAAAGAAACGAAAGAGATTATCAATATATCGGAGAAGATATGGGAGTATTTTTCAAGGGAGGATCTTTGGAATTTTATTGTTGGAGCTTCCATTAAAATCATTGCAATTTTCTTACTTTCTTATCTTATTGTATTTATTGGGAAGCGAATTATTGCTCGTATCTTTAAACTAAGAATGCAATCTCCGTTAAAATATTCAGAAAGAAGGCAACAAACACTATTAAAATTGTCGCAAAGTGTATTATCATACGTCGTATACTTTTCGGCGATAATTGGAGCACTATCTTCCTTAAATATTAATGTTGCAGGGTTACTTGCTGGAGCAGGTATTGCAGGCCTTGCAATTGGTTTTGGTGCACAAAATTTAGTAAAAGACGTCATTACGGGTTTTTTCATCATTTTCGAAGATCAGTTTGGTGTTGGAGATTATGTTCGAATTAATACATCAAGTGCAGCAGAAGGTACAGTAACTGAAATAGGATTAAGAACGACCAAAATTGTTGGGACAACTGGAGAAGTATATATTGTTCCGAATGGGCAAATTACCGAAGTAGTAAACTTTTCACTAAATAACTCAAAAGCAGTCATAGATATGCAAGTTGGAATTGAAGCGGATATTGAAAAAATTGAAAATTTAATGACGGAATATTTAAAAACATTACCGAAACAATATGAGGAGCTTGTCGATGTACCTAAGTTTGTTGGAGTTCAAAATGTTACTGGTACTGAAATAACAATTCGAATTGTTGCAGAAACAAAACCTCAACAGCATTATGGAATTGCAAGAATCATTCGAAGGGATGTCAAAAAGATTTTAGAGAAAAATGATATACCAATGGCTTATCCAAAAATGATGATATATGATTCTAGTAAAGTAATGTCTAGGGGAGATGAGAATTGATGGAGACAAAAACATTTAAATTGAATGACATTGTGGAAATGAAAAAGCAACATCCATGTGGTACGAATGCTTGGAAAATTATTCGAATGGGCGCTGATATTCGAATTAAGTGTCAAGGATGTGGACATAGTGTCTTGCTACCTCGTAGGGAGTTTACGAAAAAAATGAAAAAAGTTATACAAGAAGCGGAAGAATAATTGTTATGTAATCCCCACACAGTACTTTGTATGAATGTGGGGATTTTTTGTTGTTCATACAAAAATAAATGGAAAATAGACTTTTTATGTGGAAATCCATATAATTAACACTAGTGCAAAAACTAATAGTTATGTTTCACATAAGAAAGGTAGTGAGTCAATGTCACTAACAGCTGGAATTGTAGGTCTTCCAAACGTAGGAAAGTCGACACTATTTAATGCAATTACAAAAGCAGGTGCCCTTGCTGCTAATTATCCATTTGCAACGATTGATCCAAACGTAGGCGTTGTAGACGTTCCAGATTCTCGATTAGACAAATTAACAGAGCTTGTAAAACCTCAAAAGAAAGTTCCAACATCATTTGAATTCACGGATATCGCTGGAATCGTAAAAGGCGCGTCAAAAGGAGAAGGTTTAGGGAATAAGTTCCTCTCTCATATTCGAGAAGTCGATGCGATTTGCCAAGTGGTTCGTTGCTTTGATGATGAAAATATTACACACGTTGCAGGTAAAGTTGATCCAATAGCAGATATTGAGGTCATCAATTTAGAGTTAATTTTAGCTGATTTAGAATCAGTAGATAAACGTCTTCAAAGAGTAAGCAAAATAGCAAAGCAAAAAGATAAAGATGCAATGATTGAAGAGCCAATTTTAATCAAAATTAAAGAAGCTCTTGAAAATGAAAAGCCTGCTCGTTCTGTTGAATTAACGGAAGATGAGAAAAAAGTAATCAAAGGATTAAATTTATTAACATTAAAGCCAATGCTTTATGTTGCAAACGTTTCGGAAGATGAAGTGGCAAATGCAGATGAAAATGAGTATGTAAAACAAGTTCGTGCATATGCAGAAAAAGAAGGCTCAAAGGTGATTACGGTATGTGCAAAAATTGAAGAAGAAATTGCGCAGCTTGATGATGAGGAAAAGAAAATGTTCCTTGAAGAATTGGGCATTAAAGAGTCCGGATTGGACCAACTAATTCGAGCTGCATATGATTTGCTTGGCCTTGCTACTTACTTTACTGCAGGAGAAAAAGAAGTGCGGGCTTGGACATTCAAAAAAGGGATGAAAGCTCCAGAATGTGCAGGTATTATTCACTCTGACTTTGAAAGAGGCTTCATTCGAGCTGAAACAGTTTCCTTTGAAGATTTATTAGCGGCTGGCTCTATGCAACAAGCAAAAGAACAAGGGAAAGTTCGTTTAGAAGGTAAAGACTATGTCGTACAAGACGGCGACATTATGCTATTCCGATTCAATGTATAATCAGGCATAATAAAAAGTGTGGAATTTACGCCAAGATGTTTTAAATATATTTACGTAAATTCCACTTTTTCTTTTTATTGATATACATACAATTTTGGTAATTGGGGGTCATCTTTTACAAGCGCATGATTAGGAAATTTGCGGAGTTCTTTATACATATAAAAATCCCCGACAGCCCCTGCAATTAAAAAAGCACCTAATAAAACCATTAATTGATTATCGAAAACAAATCCAATTATTGTTGGCAGGACCCCTGTTGTCCAAAAGGGAAGCATTAGCGCTTTTTTCATTGCATGATTTGGTAACGGTTTTGACGTTGTTGCATAAGCAACTCCTAGCTTCACATTTATACCATAATTCAGCTGACTCCACTTCACTTTTCCAAAAATCATAAACCCAATTAAATGAAACAATTCATGCAAAATAATCAGTGCACAATAGCCTACAATAAATAATAGAAAATTCCATAGCGTAATGGCCATTTCAAAATGAAACTGTCGATGGATGATTGTATTGAATGCTAAAAAAAGAATGCACAAAAGAAGGGTCATCCAAAAATTCAACTTTGCAATTTTTTTCATATCTAATTCAATAATCAGTGGATCTTTCTCTTCCAACAAAATTATTCACCCCCTTTTTCCCATTATATCGAAATAACAGATTTTAGAAAATCTTATACTCCTCATTGAATGCTAGTTGCGATTGTTAAAAGTATATGTTACAATTCAAAGATGTGAGTAATAGAAATTTACTCCTTGCTCCCTTGAAATAAAGGAGAGCCAAAGTCCATAAGGAGGTGCAAAAAGCGATGAGAAAATATGAATTAATGTATATTATTCGTCCAAACATTGAAGAAGAAGAGAAAAAAGCTTTAGTTCAACGCTTTGATGACATTCTTTCTTCAAATGGTGCGGAAATCATCGAGTCAAAAGAATGGGGCAAACGCCGTCTTGCTTATGAAATCAAAGACTATCGCGAAGGTATTTACCACATCGTGAAAGTTAATGCTCCAGCTAAAGCAATCGATGAATACAATCGTTTAGCAAACATTAACGAAGACATTATTCGTCATATCGCTGTTCGTGAAGAAGAATAATCTTATTGAACATTAATGCTGAAGAGGAGGTTGTCAAATTGATCAATCGTGTCGTATTAGTAGGTAGGCTAACAAAAGACCCTGAACTACGATACACGCCAAATGGAGTACCGGTAACTCGATTTACAGTTGCTGTAAATCGAACGTTTACGAATCAACAAGGTGAAAGAGAAGCGGATTTCATTAGCTGTGTAGCATGGAGAAAACAAGCTGAAAACCTCGCAAATTACATGAGAAAAGGAAGTCTCGTCGGTATTGATGGACGCATCCAAACTAGTAGTTTCGAGGGTCAAGATGGCAAACGTGTTTACATGACAGAAGTCGTAGCAGATTCCGTGCAATTTTTAGAACCAAGAAGTGCACAGGGGCAACGGCCATATGGGGGACAACCTTCGTACGGTGCAAGTCAACCTCCATACGGTGGCACGCAAGATCCATTTGGTGTACCATTCCCAAGTCAACCTCCTCAAAATCAGCCGAATTATACACGTGTAGATGAAGACCCATTTGCATCAAGCAAAGGTCCAATTGAAGTTTCAGAAGACGATTTACCGTTCTAAGGTATTCGGATAACGGAGAAATAATAAAAAAAGGGGGGAAAATCGATGGCACAACGTCGCGGAGGTCGCAAACGTCGCAAAGTTTGCTACTTTACTTCAAATAACATTACACACATCGACTACAAAGATGTAGATTTACTAAAAAAATTCATTTCTGAACGCGGAAAAATTCTTCCACGTCGCGTAACTGGAACAAGTGCAAAATATCAACGCAAATTAACTACAGCAATCAAACGCGCTCGTATTATGGCACTTCTTCCATTCGTAGCGGAAGATAAATAATGAATGTTATAAAAAGCAGCAAAGGCAAAATTTAGCCTTTGTTGCTTTTTTACTTCAGCAATAATTAAATGTACTCTGGAAAGAGAGAATCAGCGACATTCTTCCCTAATTTGAAATAGTAAACAAAATGTACAGCAAAACATCATTGCATGGGAAATAAGCCATCAAATTATATAAAGAATCTCAACAAGATTAAGGCGTTAAAAAAGCTTGATAACGATGAAGCTGAACAAAGTAATTCTACTTGTTGCCAACAATGAATTTATGCACGATAAAAACCATTCAGGAAGACTTTACTACTAGTTTTGCGGTGAATTTATTTATTTTTTAACTTTTAATAAAAGTAAAAATTCATCACATCAAACATAATCATCTAATCTTTTAGGTTAGATGATTATGTTTTTTCTTCCGACATTCTTTTATCGTTTTGCTTTATCGTATTTTTGTCCTACTTTATAAAAAATGGTACAATATACGAATGTAAAGAATTATTGAATTGTAATAAAGGAAGGTTTCTCATGCCGAACAATCAAACACAAAGGCTTACACATGGCGCAATGATGATTGCAATATTTGCTATTCTCATTGCAATTGCATATTATGTACCAATAATCAGCTTAGTGGCGACATTATTTGCCCCATTACCTATTGCTTGGTTTAGCGCAAAGTATGACCGATCATCTTCCATTATTTTAGGAGTTATTGGGTGTATTATCACCTTTTTCTTCGGGGGATTGTTAATTTTACCATTTTCCATGATTTTTGCGGTATGCGGTGTCGTGATGGGAGATGCACTGCGCACGAATAAAAGTAAAGCTTACTTATTCATGGCAACTGGTATTTCAGTGTTAATTACTTTTGCAATTCAATATTTAATTTCTATTAAACTGTTTGAAACAGATTTTATTAAGGAATCTTTCCAACTGATGCGGGAAAGTTATATGGCTTCTTTTGAATTCGCTGAAAGTTTAACTGGCGAACAGCCAATGACTGAAGAAGCGTTCAATCTAATGTTTCAACATATAGAGATAGCCATTCCTGCAACCGTTACATTAGCTGCATTCTTCCTATCGTTTCTTTTAATTACAGTAAATCTGCCAATCCTAAAACGATTAGGTATTACTGTTCCAAAATTTCAAGCTTTTAAAGATTTACGCTTACCTCGTACCATTTTATGGATTTATTTAATCGTCTTAACGATTCAATTGTTTGTACGCCCTGAATTAGGAACATCACTATATGTAATCACATTTAATTTTTCATTAGTCTTATGGGTGTTGTTAACAATTCAAGGAATTTCTTTCCTGCACTTTGTGTTGGATGCTTATCGAGCGCCTAAATTTTTAAAGGGATTAGCGACAATTTTTGCAATTCCTTTGTATAACTTTGTGATGCTCTTAGGAATTTTAGATTTAGGTTTCGATATTCGCTCATTTGTGACAGGAAAGATTCGAAAGTAAGGGGCTGATCTCATGGATACTTACAGGAAGCGGAGGATACTTTACCCGCTTTTACATTTGGCGGTTTTCGGATTAGTGGGTATTGTTGGATTGTTTTTATTGAATATATGGGTTGGAGCAGCTTTCGCGTTACTTGTTGCATTGATTATATTTTATGATTGGAAAACAGAAAGAATTGCTTATTTTGCAATAGAAAAATATATAGAATCTTTAGCGTTTCGAATGAAAAAAGTTGGGCAGGAAGTTCTTTTAGAAATGCCGATTGGTATTGTATTAATCAATGATAAATATGAAATTGAATGGGCTAATCCCTACATGACGAGGCTTTTGGATATCCCAACTTTAACAGGTCAGGATTTGTTCCTTTTATCGGATGAATTACAAAAAATAAGAAAATCTGATGAAAAAACTGATAGCATCGTAACCATTCGAGATAGGAAATTTAAAGTCATTTATAAACAAGAAGAAAAACTATTATATTTTCTCGATGTAACTGAACAAGTAAAAATTGAAAAGCAATATTATGATGATCGAACAGTCATTGCTATTCTTTTCATCGATAATTATGATGATATTACGCAAGGGATGGATGACCAAACAAAAAGCATGACGAATTCAACCGTTACATCCATCATCAACGATTGGGCAGAGGAATATGACATTTATATTAAAAGAATTGATACGGATCGATTTTTAGCGATATTAAATGAATCAACTTTAAATGAATTGGAAAAGAAGAAATTCTCGATTCTAGACGATATTCGAGAAAAGACGGCTAAGAAAAATTTATCACTTACATTGAGTATCGGAATAGGTACTGGTTCGCCATCCTTAATTGAACTAGGTGAATTAGCTCAATCAAGCTTAGATTTAGTATTAGGGCGCGGCGGAGACCAGGTGGCTATTAAACAATCGAATGGAAAAATTAAATTTTATGGTGGAAAAACAAATCCAGTCGAAAAACGTACGAGAGTCCGAGCACGCGTGATTTCCCATGCTTTAAAAGATTTAATTCAAGATAGCGATCTCGTTTTTATTATGGGGCATAAAAATCCCGATATGGATTCAATTGGAGCAGGGATTGGTGTTCGGAAAATGGCTCATATGAATAAAGTGGATAGCTACATCGTATTAGATTTTGATGAATTAAACGGCAGTGTTGAGCGACTAATAGATGAAATTAAACAACAATCCGATTTAAAGGAATATTTTATTTCATCAGAAGAAGCTTTAAGCATCATGTCTGAAAAATCATTATTAGTCGTTGTGGATACCCATCGCCCGAGCCTCGTAGTAGATGAAACATTGTTAAAACGTTTCGAGAAAATTGTTGTAATTGATCATCATCGACGAGGGGAAGAGTTTATTAACAATTCAACACTTGTTTATATGGAACCGTACGCTTCCTCGACTTCAGAGCTCGTAACGGAACTTTTAGAATATCAGCCCGATAATGAAAAACTTTCGAAACTTGAAGCAACAGCTTTGCTCGCTGGAATCATTGTAGATACAAAAAGCTTTACGCTAAGAACAGGTGCTAGAACCTTTGAAGCAGCATCCTATTTAAGAACGTACGGGGCGGATACGGTGCTTGTGCAACGTTTATTAAAAGAAGATATTCATACGTATATTGAGCGTTCAAAAATCATACAAAATGTTCGATTTACCTATCCAGGAATTGCGGTTGCGCATGCAGAAGAAGAAAAAGAGTACGATTCTGTTTTAATTGCCCAAACGGCAGATATTTTGCTTTCAATGAAAGACGTAAATGCTTCTTTTGTCATCGCCCGCAGACAAGATGGCTTAATGGGTATCAGTGCCCGTTCATTAGGAGAAATCAATGTACAATTGATAATGGAGAAACTGGGAGGCGGTGGCCACTTAACAAATGCGGCTTGCCAACTTGAAGTCGATACAATAGAAGAAGCTTTAGAATTATTACAAAATGCTATTATTGAAACGTTAGAAGGGAGCATGGAAGAATGAAAGTTGTATTTTTAAAAGATGTAAAAGGTCAAGGGAAAAAAGGCGAAGTGAAAAATGTAGCTGATGGTTATGCACAAAATTTCTTAATTAAAAAAGGTTTAGCTGTAGAAGCTACAAAAGAAGCATTAAGTCGTCTTGAAGGACAAAAGAAACATGAAGCGAAACTTGCAGCACAGGAACTTCAAGCTGCAAAAGAGTTAAAAGAAAAATTAGAAAATATTACGTTAGAAATTAAAGCAAAAGCAGGAGAAGGCGGACGTCTATTCGGTTCTGTATCAACAAAACAAATTTCAGAAAGCTTACAAAAAAATTATGGAATTAAAGTGGATAAAAGAAAAATGGAATGCAATGAAGGTATTCGTTCATTAGGTGTCACAAATGTTCCAGTGAAATTACATCCGGAAGTAAAAGCGACTTTAAAAGTCCATGTAAAGGAAGAATAAGGAGCGAAATAAAATGAGTGATCTAATCGATCGCGTTCCACCGCATAACCATGAAGCTGAGCAATCAGTTCTTGGTGCGATATTTCTTGATCCTCAAGCATTAATTACTGCATCGGAAATTTTAGTTCCGGAAGATTTTTATCGCATTGCCCATCAAAAAATATTCCAAACGATGCTTGATTTAAGTGACAAAGGGAATGCGATTGATGTTGTTACTGTTACAGAAGAGTTATCTGTAAGAAAAGAACTCGAAGATGTAGGCGGTCTATCCTACTTGATGGAATTAGCAAATGCCGTACCTACAGCAGCTAATGTTAGTTACTATGCAAAAATAGTAGAAGAAAAGTCCATTTTAAGAAGATTAATACGCACGGCAACAAAAATCGTTGAAGATAGCTATATACGGGAAGATGAAGTAGAGGAATTATTATCCGAAGCTGAAAGAAAGATGATGGAAGTAGCCAATCGAAAAAACGCTGGCGACTTCAAACATGTTAAAGACGTTCTTGTTCAAACTTACGATAATATTGAGCAACTTCAAAATCGAAAAGGAGACGTTACCGGAATTCCGACGGGCTTTACGGATTTAGACCGCATGACAGCGGGTTTTCAACGAAATGATTTAATCATTGTAGCCGCCCGTCCATCTGTAGGGAAAACAGCTTTTGCGTTAAACATTGCGCAAAATGTCGCGGTCAAAGCTCGGGAAAATGTTGCGATCTTCTCGCTCGAAATGGGTGCTGAACAATTAGTCATGCGTATGCTCTGTGCAGAAGGAAATATTGACGCTCAAGTTTTAAGAACAGGGGCGCTTACTGCTGAAGATTGGAGCAAGTTAACAATCGCAATGGGTACCCTTTCGAATGCGGGGATTTATATTGATGATACGCCGGGCTTGCGCGTTAATGAAATTCGAGCGAAGTGCCGTCGACTTGCCCAAGAAAAGGGATTAGGGATGATTTTAATTGACTACCTACAATTAATCCAAGGAAGCGGCAGACGCGGGGAGAACCGTCAACAAGAAGTTTCTGAAATATCTCGCTCATTAAAAGCATTAGCTCGTGAATTACACGTGCCGGTTATTGCCTTATCTCAGCTATCCCGCGGGGTAGAGCAACGTCAAGATAAGCGTCCGATGATGAGTGATATTCGTGAATCTGGAAGTATTGAGCAAGATGCGGATATCGTAGCTTTCCTATATCGTGACGATTATTATGATAAAGAAACAGAGAACAAAAACATGATTGAAATTATTATTGCAAAGCAACGGAACGGTCCAACGGGAACTGTGACCCTTGCGTTTAAAAAAGAGTTTAATAAATTTTTGAATATTGATTGGTCTCAACGACAAGAACCAATGCATGCATAACACGAAGAGAAAAGTAACATAATAAAATAAACTTTGAAGAACACGAACAATTGTACATAAAAAATATTTATTTGTTCGTGTTTTTTTGTTTGATGCATTGACGAATGCTCTATTTCACTGTACAATTAATCTGTTTGATAAAGGACGCATAGTGCGCGGAGGTGCAGAAATGACTTCAGTTGTTGTTGTTGGAACTCAATGGGGAGACGAAGGAAAAGGGAAAATTACGGATTTCCTTTCTAAAAAAGCGGATGTGATCGCTCGTTTTTCAGGCGGTGACAATGCTGGACATACAATTAAAATTGGTGAAGAAACATACAAATTACATTTGATTCCATCTGGGATTTTCTATAAAGAGAAAACATCTGTGATGGGGAATGGTATGGTAATTAACCCAAAATCATTAGTAAATGAGCTAAAAGGTTTACAAGCTCGTGGCATTAATACATCTAATTTACGTATTTCAAATCGTGCTCATGTCATTCTCCCATATCACATTTATCAAGATAAAGTAGAAGAAGAAGCTCGTGGCGACAAAAAAATCGGAACAACATGCAAGGGAATTGGCCCATGCTACCAAGATAAAATTGCTCGTATGGGAATCCGCATTGCAGATTTACTAGATCGAGAAATATTTGAACAAAAATTGCGCGAGAACTTAGAAAAGAAAAACCGTTTATTTGAGAAATATTATGAAGTAGAAGGTTTAAAATTCGAGGATATCTTTGAAGAGTATTATGGCTACGGTCAAGAAATTGCTCAATATGTAACAGATACTTCAAAGGTATTAAATGATATTTTAGATGAGGGCGGACGTGTATTATTTGAAGGTGCTCAAGGCGTTATGTTAGATGTTGACCACGGAACATATCCGTTTGTTACATCTTCCAACCCTGTGGCTGGTGGTGTGACGACAGGTACAGGAATTGGTCCTTCTCACGTTACGAGAGTAGTGGGCGTTTCAAAAGCATATACCTCTCGTGTAGGCGACGGTCCGTTCCCAACGGAATTGTTTGATGAAGTTGGCCATCAAATTCGTGAAGTAGGTCGAGAATACGGTACAACGACTGGTCGTCCCCGCCGTGTAGGTTGGTTTGACGCAGTAGTGGTACGCCATTCTCGTCGCGTTTCTGGTATTACAGATTTAGCTTTAAACTCAATCGATGTATTAACTGGCTTAGAAACAGTAAAAATCTGTACGGCTTATAAATATAAAGATCAAATTATTACGGAGTATCCTGCAAGTTTACATGTATTAGAAGAATGTGAACCTGTATATGAAGAACTTCCTGGTTGGACTGAAGATATTACAGGTGTACGTTCCTTCGATGAACTGCCTACAAATGCTCAAAACTATGTCAATCGTATTGTTGAATTAACAGGTATTCCTTTAATGACATTCTCTGTAGGCCCAGCCCGGGAACAAACAAATGTAGTAAATGATGTTTGGGAATAAGGATATTCAACAATAAAAACATAGATTATTTAGAAACGATATTCTAACTACATTTGTTCTGTGCGAAAGCGAAGCGACAGCAACAAACAAACATAGTGAATGATATATGGGAGTAAATAATACTATCTCATCAGTAAAACCTCAATCAAAGAAGTTAATATTTTAACTATGTTTGTTCTGTGCGAAAGCAAAGCGACAGCAACAAACAAATGTAGTGAATGATGTTTGGGAATAAGGATATTCAACAATAAAAACATAGTTTATTTAGAAACGATATTCTAACTACAATTGTTCTGTGCGAAAGCAAAGCGACAGCAACAAACAAACATAGTGAATGATATATGGGAGTAAATAATACTATCTCATCAGTAAAACCTCAATCAAAGAAGTTAATATTTTAACTATGTTTGTTCTGTGCGAAAGCGAAAAATAAAAGTCACCATTTTTCATCAAAAGGAAAATGGTGACTTTTTAATATTTCTCTAAGCGCCTTCCTCTTTCAATAAGAATTCCAGTAGAGTATGTGAGACTATCATATAAGATTAACTATTCATTTCTTATTTTATAGTTGTACAAAATAAGAGAATGATGAATAAATTCGTCAAAATTTGATCATAATATATAAAAATTTTCATCATTCTCCATCATTATATATTTTGTAACAAAAATTGCTTAAATAATACATTTTCATTACAAAAATTTTAAAATGTTCATTCAAAATACACATTATGATACAGTAAGTAGGTGTGAGTATGAAAAAGCATCCTATTTGCGGACGATTTTGGAAGGGGCTTGTTTATGAATACGAAATGGAATACTGGTCGAGACGGTAGTCATAATCTAAGTCTTCTAAATCAAAATAATAAATATGGCATTCTAAAAAAAGTTTTGTTTGCTGCAGTGTTGCTTTTGACTGTTTCCTTTAACTTAGCTTTTGCTAATGAAGGGAATATAGAATCTATCGACAAAATTTACCATGTTTATTTAGAAGACGAATATATCGGTTCAGTTTCAGATGAGAACAAAGTGAGAAAAATTATTGAAGATAAAGAAAAAGAAGTAAGTTTGCAATATAAGGATTATGAAATAGATGCAGATTCTTTAGTAACGATTGTTCCAGAACAAGTATTTTCTTATAAAACCAATGATTCAGAAACTTTAAAAACATTAAGTAAACAATTAGAACCACAAACAGATGCATTTGCTTTACAAGTTGATGGAGAACCAATCCTTTATTTAAAAAATAAAAAAGACTACGAAGAAACTATTAAAAAACTAAAGCTTCAATATGTTCCGAAAGAAAAACTAAAAGAGCTTGAACAATCAAAAAGCTCAAATAAACAATTGCCGAAATTAGAGGCAAATCAATCAAGAATCATCGATGTTTTTCTTTCAGAAGATGTTTCAGGTGAAGAAACAAAAGTAAGCCCTGCCAAAATTCTTACACCTGATGAAGCGGTACAATATATTAAAACTGGATTGATTGAAAAGCAAGTATATGTTGTGAAAAAAGGCGATGTCCTTGGAAAAATCGCTAAAAATCATGGTTTAACAACGAAAGAGTTATTGGAACTTAATCCTGATATAACGATTGATACATTATTACCAATTGGAAAAGAAATAAACGTTACAGTAGAAAAGCCTTTAATTAACGTACAAGTGATATACGAAAAAGTGAATAAAGAAAAAATTGATTATGAAAAAGTAATTGAAGAAGACGCTTCAATGTATAAAGGGGAAAAACAAATTATACAAGAAGGTAGTCCAGGAGAAAAAGAAGTATCTTACTTAATTACAGAAGTAAACGGGAATATCGTGAAGAAAACGATTACCGAAGAAAAAGTGTTAGTAGAACCTACGAAACATATTGAAAAAGTGGGAACAAAGGTAATTTCATCACGTGGTACGGGTGAATTTATTTGGCCGACAAGCGGTGGATATATATCAAGTCATATGGGGTCTCGTTGGGGCAGCTACCATCGAGGAATTGATATTGCTCGTCCATCGAATTACAGCATTAAAGCAAGTGACAATGGCGTTGTAACTTTTGCTGGATGGGATGGGTCTTACGGAAATAAAATAGTCATCAATCACAATAATGGATATACTACTCTATATGCCCATTTGTCAGAAATATATGTTTCCGTTGGACAAGTAGTGCCTCAAGGTTCTGTTATTGGTAAAATGGGAACGACTGGAAATTCAACAGGAATACACTTGCATTTTGAAGTAAGCAATAATGGATCACTGATTAATCCATTAGCAGTATTAGATTAATTTCGATTGAGGTAGTGGCATCATTACATGTCATTACCTCTTTTCTTTTTATTACATCTTGGGAAATTTCCATCAATGAGAAATTTGTCGAAATATTTCCCGGAAAATAATGACCATAAAATTCCCTAATAGTATATGCTCAAAAATAACAACAATAGGACATTTGATTTTTGTTATAATGGTTTTGAAATGCATGAAAGCAAAAACCGTGATAGATTTAATTATAGCTATACATCAATAGAAGAATAGATGCATTGAGATAGATTTATTTCATATTAAGGAGGAATATGAACATGGACGGTAAAACAATTTTAGTAGTTGATGATGAAAAGCCGATTGCAGATATTTTGCAATTTAACTTAGTAAAAGAAGGATATAAAGTTATTTGCGCTTACGATGGAGAAGAAGCGTTGAAAATAATAGAAGAACAACAACCGGATTTAATGTTGCTTGATATCATGCTTCCTAAAAGAGATGGTATGGAAGTTTGTCGTGAAGTTAGAAAAAAATATGATTTCCCTATTATTATGCTAACAGCAAAAGGCTCCGAAATTGATAAAGTATTGGGTCTGGAAATGGGTGCCGATGATTATGTGACGAAACCTTTTAGTACAAGGGAATTAATTGCTCGTGTAAAAGCGAATATGAGACGATTAAAAGCTTCTACACAATCTGAAGAAACGAAAGAGGAATCGAATCACATTACGGTTGGTTCCTTAATTATTCAGCCAGATGCTTATATCGTTCAAAAACGTGGGGAAACGATAGAATTGACTCATCGAGAATTTGAATTGCTACATTACTTAGCAAAACATATTGGACAAGTGATGACGCGGGAGCATTTATTGCAAACCGTTTGGGGATATGATTATTTCGGAGATGTACGAACAGTGGATGTAACCATTCGTCGTCTTCGTGAAAAGATTGAAGATAACCCAAGCCACCCATCTTGGATTGTTACTCGCCGAGGGGTCGGATATTATTTGCGAAATCCTGAACAGGAGTAGAATGAATGCAGAAAGTTAGCTTTTTTCGTTCAATCCATGTAAAACTCGTATTAATTTACCTGCTGCTTATTATTATTGCATTACAAATCATTGGGATTTACTTTTCTAATAAGTTGGAAGATAGTTTAAAATCCAACTTCGAAGATTCCATTCTTCAAAGAATCGATTTGATTCAATACAGTATTCGTGAAGAATTGATGAAAGAACGAGATGAAACTACACCGACTTTAGAGCAAAGTTTGGTCATTGCATTACGGGAGTTTGCTACAGGTGATATCAATGAGATTCGGGTTATTGATAACCGTAATAGAGTATTAGCAACTTCCGACTCAGAAAATCAATCCATTATTGGACAGCGTTCGAATGATGATATTGTAAAAAAAGTAATTTCTTCTGAAACGTATCAAGAAGAAATTGCACTTGATGCGGAAACGAATACGAGAGTTTGGGTCATTGCAACGCCAATTTTAAGTATGGTTGGTCCAAATAGTGAAGTAATCGGAGCAATTTATATAGAGTCCAATATTGAAAAAGTATACGATCAAATGGACGATATTAATCGTATTTTTGCTGTTGGTACAGCAATTTCCTTAGTCATCACAGTCGTATTAGGAATACTTATAGCTCGAACAATCACTAGACCTATTATGGATATGCGCAAGCAGGCTCAAGCAATGTCAAGAGGAAACTTTTCAAGAAAAGTAAGAGTGTACGGTAACGATGAAATTGGTCAATTAGCAATTGCTTTTAACCATTTAACGAATCGATTGCAAGAAGCGCAATCTTCAACAGAAGCAGAGCGTAGAAAATTAGCATCAGTTTTAGCAAATATGACAGACGGTGTTATTGCAACAGATCGCAAAGGGAAAATCATCTTAATTAACGATCCTGCATTAAGTTTGTTAAATGTGACAAGGGAAGAAACGTTAAACCGACCAATTGCTTCTGTCCTAGGAATTGAAGAAAACTACAGCTTTGAAGATTTAATTCATATGAAAGAGCCGCTAAATTTGAATTTTAGTACAGAAGAAGCTCCTTTCATTTTGCGTGCAAATTTTTCTGTCATCCAAAAGGAAACGGGATTTGTCAACGGTTTAATCACTGTATTACACGACATTACGGAACAAGAAAAAATTGAAATGGAACGCCGTGAATTCGTAGCGAATGTATCTCACGAATTACGGACGCCTTTAACAACGATGAGAAGCTATTTAGAGGCTCTTGCAGATGGTGCGTGGAGAGATGAAAATATCGCTCCGCATTTTCTCAATGTAGCACAAACGGAAACAGAGCGAATGATTCGCCTTGTGAATGATTTATTGAATTTATCCAAAATGGATAGCAGGGATTATAAATTGAATAAAGAAGTTGTTGAATTTAATAGTTTCTTCCATCGAATTATTGATCGGTTTGAAATGTCAAAATCACAAAACGTTAAATTCATTCGCTATATTCCGGAGACACCATATTTTGTGGAAATTGATACAGATAAATTGACACAAGTAATCGATAACATTATTTCTAACGCAATAAAATATTCCCCTGATGGCGGCAACATTCGATTTGGCTTTACCGTTCAAGGAAATATGTTAAAAGTAATGATTTCCGACGATGGAATGGGTATACCAAAAGAGAATCTTGGAAAGATCTTTGATCGGTTTTATCGCGTAGACAAAGCACGTTCTCGCGCCATGGGGGGAACTGGTTTAGGTCTTGCCATTGCGAAGGAAATGATTAAAGCTCACAATGGTACAATTTGGGCAGAAAGTGAAGAAGGTGTAGGAACGACAATCTTCTTTACGTTACCGTACGAAATAGATGGGGCTGGTGATTGGGAATGAAGTATATCGAACATATCAAATCCATAATTCTTCTTTTCCTAGTCCTTTTAAGTATCGTCCTAACCTTTTCAATTTGGACATATACACCAAATCTTCAAGTGATTGAAGAAACACAAGTTGATCAATTAGTTGTGGGTAAACAAAAAAAATTCCAGGAAATCATAAAACCTTATCGCATTTTAGTAAGAGAGCAAGATGAATGGAAAGGTACGATCGGTTCTGGAGCAATTAACGATTTGATGGAAATCATGGTGAATTGGAAAGGTTCGGCTCTTACTTATGTTCAAAGTAATTTTTCGAATGATAAAATGAATGATTTTTTACGAGCAAACAATCGGATAACATTGTTTTTTTCTGTAGAAGTGCCAATCAAGGTATTTCACTCGATTGTTCCATTAACACAAGATGACTTGCCAGAAATCAGCTTCAATCGACTTGTAATTGATTGGAGCAAGGTTACCACGAATAATGCGGTAACTCTTTATTTTTTAAGTGAATCCCATCGCAATATTTATAGTACTGAAGTAAAAATGAGTGAAGATTATTTTCAGTCAACGGTTTTACAAGCATTGGAAGAATTGGCCTTTTATAAAGAAATAGAGCGTCCAAATGCCCCGTCTTTATACGTACCAGCTGAAGAAGTCAAATTAGTTCAATACACTTACTATATTGATGAAATTCATCCGGATACATTTAGAGATATATTGTTTTATGATTCAACTATTGTCCGTAAAAATGTTGAAAATCAAGATTCCTTAAAGTATACAGACGGTATGACGTTAATGACAGTAGATGTAAAATATCGTTATTTGAATTATGTAAATCCGTCTACAGAAAGTATCGTTGAATTACCTCCATCCCGTTTACTTTTAGATAGCTTTGAATTTGTGAATGAACATGGGGGCTTTACTGGGGATTATCGTTTGATCTCTGTAAATGAGCAAAAGCACATTATCGAATACCAATTGTATAAACAAGGATTACCTGTTGTAAGTACAGATACGACAACAAGAATTACTACGACTTGGGGAGAAAATCAAATATTCCGCTATAAGAGACCTTATTTTTTACTGGATTTAGATATAAACTCTGAAAAATTTGAAAGAAAACTATCTTCAGGTCTTGAGGTTATTGAATTCATTGAGAAGAGAAAGCAACTTGAGTTAAATGAAGTGGATGATATCATTCTTGGATATTATTTAAAACAAAATGACAATAATCTTTTATTTACATTAGAACCGAGTTGGTTTGCAGTCAGTCAAGGAAGCTGGATTCGCATTACACCGGATGTACTAGGAGGGGGAAATAGTGGACTGGAGTAGATCAAAAACCATATTCATTATTGTGTTTTTAATTTTAGATGTCTTCCTTTTCTCTCTCTATTTAAATCGCCATATTGAAGCTCAACAAGTGAAAGTGTCCGGTGGAAAAACGATTGAGTCCAGGTTAAAAGACGATCAAATTACCTTTAATCTACTGCCAAATATAGAATCTGCTCCATATATTTCGGCAAAAGTAAAGGATTTTAGCGCAGAAAATTTGCAACTGAAAAACTATCAACAAATGACAATCGAAAATAACAATAAACTCATCGTTACACTAGATGAACCAGTGAAACTTCGAAATGTAAAAGAAAAATCATCATTTAACGAGTTTGTTCGAAATAACGTATACAATGGCTCATCATATGTAGTATGGAAAATTAATGAAGATGAACGAACAGCTATTTTCTTTCAAAAATTTGAAGATAAAACAATTTACTATAACATTCATGGTATCATTACAATTTATTGGAATGAAGATTTAGAAGTAACGAGATATGAGCAAACAATGCTGAATGATTTTGAAAAATTTGAAGAAGAAGAAAACCTTCTCCCACCATATCAAATTATTCAAATATTATATTCCAGGGACTTATTGAAACCAAGATCTCATATTACAGAAATAAAACTAGGGTATTCAACTCTTGTTCAGTTAACGCAAACGCAAGTATTCGTTCCTACTTGGAAAGTAAGCGTTAAGGATGCAGATGGAGCAGAAGAAGAATTTTTCGTGAATGCTGTAGAAGGTAAAATCATTGATGTTCAGTCAGATTTAACAGTTGATGAAGATGAAACAGATGAATTAGAACTGTTAAGAGAATTAGAAGAAGAATAGGGTGTACGAAATGCGATTTAGTGTTTTAGCTAGCGGCAGTACAGGCAATGCCATTTATGTCGAAACGGATGAACATGCCTTTTTAGTGGATGTAGGCTTGAGCGGAAAAAAGATGGAGCAGCTCTTTGCAAAAATTGGTCGCGACATGAAAAATTTATCAGGGATTTTAGTGACACATGAACATGGTGACCATATTAAAGGCCTTGGTGTAGTCGCAAGAAAATATAAGCTGCCGATTTATGCAAACGAGAAAACTTGGAGAGCGATGGAAGAGCATGTTGGCAATATTCCACTTGAGCAGCGCTTTTTGTTTAACATGGAGTCGGTACAATCCTTTGGTTCTTTAGATATTGAATCCTTTGCTGTATCGCATGATGCGGTTGATCCGATGTTTTACGTATTTCATGAGAATGGACGGAAATTAGTAATCATCACGGACACAGGGTATGTGAGTGATCGAATGAAAGGAATTATACGCGGTGCAGATGCATTCGTATTTGAAAGCAATCATGATATTAATATGCTTCAAATGGGGAAATATCCTTGGTCTATTAAACGTCGCATATTAAGCGATGTTGGACATGTATCCAATGAAGATGCTGCTGTAGCCATCAGCGAAGTGGTTGAAGCAAAACCTACCCATGTTTATTTATCTCATTTAAGCAAGGAAAACAACATGAAAGAACTTGCTCGCATGACAGTAAAGCAAATATTAGAGTCCTATGGCATTAAAGAAGGGGAATTTTTGCATTTACATGATACCGATGCAGAAGAACCAACATTACTTGTGACGGTGTAAAATTAGATTTAATGAGAACTTTGTATGTTATACAGAGTTCTTTTTTAATTAAATTAAATGCAAATATTGTTAAAAATTGAATACGACGTTCATACTGGAATTATGAATTTTTAATTTGGTTTTATTGCATTTTAATGTAATTTTAATGTTTGGAATGTATCATAAATGACGATGAAAGAAAGAAAGGAGAAGGGTCATGAGTTTTTATCAAAATGATGAACATCGGAATGAATCGGATAAGGATTTTTCATACTCTCCTTTACAAGAACAATTAAGACGAGAAGAAGAGGAATATAAGAAACAGCAAAATAAAAAAAGACAAGGGGTTTTAGGCTATTTTTTTAGCGGATTTGTGGGAGTCATTGTAGGAGCATTATTAGTTTGGTTGTTGCTTCCCTCTATGGTAGACCGATTGCCAAGTAGTACAACTCATCACACTCCAACAATTACGCAAACGGCTACAGAAGTGACAACAGATGTTACAAAGGCAGTGGAAAAAGTATCGAAAGCGGTCGTAGGGATTACAAACATTCAAGAAGTGTCGGACTTCTGGACGCGTCAATCTAGAGAGACTGAAGCTGGTAGCGGTTCAGGGGTGATCTATAAAGTTGTTGGAAATAAAGCCTATATTGTCACGAATTATCACGTTGTCGAAAATGCCAAACAATTAGAAGTAACTTTGGCTGATGGAACGAAAGAAAATGCAGAACTGATTGGTAGCGATATTTGGACAGACTTAGCGGTTGTCTCCATTCCAAGCAAAAATGTTGAAGCCGTTGCAGAGTTTGGCGATTCCGATGTGTTAAAACAAGGAGAGACAGTCATTGCCATTGGTAACCCTCTAGGATTAGACTTTTACGGTTCGGTTACAACAGGAGTCATTTCAGGAAAAGAGCGTTCCGTACCTGTCGATTTGAATGGTGATGGTTATGTCGACTGGGAAACAGAAGTATTGCAAACAGATGCAGCCATCAACCCGGGAAATAGTGGGGGCGCATTAGTGAACATTGCTGGTGAATTAGTTGGAATTAACTCAATGAAAATTGCAGAGTCAACGGTGGAAGGATTAGGTTTCTCAATCCCGATTAATACAGTCATTCCAATCATTGAAGAACTTGAGCAACATGGTGAAGTAAAAAGACCGACGATGGGAATTGGTTTATTAGATTTAACGGACGTACCAGCATTCTATCAAAAACAAACATTAAAATTGCCTGAAGAAGTCACAACGGGTGTTGTGGTGACAGAAGTGGTGCCAGGTTCTCCTGCTGACCGTGCAGGTGTAGAACAATATGATGTCATTGTAGAAATGGATGGGCAAAAAATTGAAAACTCCATCGACTTACGTCAACATTTATATAACGAAACGGAAATTGGTGACACATTAAAGATGAAAGTGTATCGCGCAGGAAAAATGATGGAGTTGCAATTAAAATTAACTGAGGGTAGTCAGTTATAATATTGTGGATAAATGACAGTTATCAACATGATTTTTCCACAAAAGAGTAGGGAAAAGAAAGTCTGTTATTTCCTACTCTTTTTTTGTTTGTTACAATGTTTTGTGGATAAAATAAGAAAAATGTGAATAACTTTGTGGAAAAATGAATCAAGAAGGAGGGATTGGAAATGAAAAAATTTTGCTGTGAAACGCACGTAAATCATGCATTGGACATGATGGTTGCTGAAACAAAAGAATATCCGATATTAGAGAAAGTGGATGAGGAACAACAATTATCCACAAAGTGCGATTACTGTGAAAACGAAGCGAAATATATTGTATCAAGAAAATAACTTTACACAAAATATAGATTTTGGTTGTGGATATGTGTAAAACTTTTGTGGATAACTTGTTTATAAATAAAAATCCGATGTGGATTGGCTGTGAATTTCTAAATTATATGATTTGTTAAACAATTGGTGTGAATCAAGTTAAAGGTGAGAAGATGAATATTTCAATTATTTCAGTCGGAAAGTTAAAAGAAAAATATTTAAAAATGGGTATGGATGAGTATGTGAAGCGCCTTTCCGGTTACGCAAAAATCGAATTGATTGAAGTGCCGGATGAGAAAGCGCCTGAAGAATTGAGCGAGGCGGAAATGGAGTTGGTGAAAAAGAAGGAAGGAGAAAGGATTTTATCTAAAATTCCAGATGGTACATATGTGTACGCCCTTGCCATCGAAGGAAAAATGAAAACATCCGAAGAATTTGCAGAAGGCTTGGAAAAACTGATGACCTATGGTACAAGCAAAATCGCCTTTGTCATCGGCGGCTCCCTCGGTTTACATAAAGATGTATTAAATCGGGCAAATGAAAAAATCAGCTTCGGCCGCATGACTTTTCCCCATCAACTCATGCGGCTTGTATTATTAGAACAAATCTACCGAAGTTTCCGGATAATGAAGGGTGAACCGTACCGTACTTTATCCTAAAATATCACCCATACATTTGGTTGATTTTGTTTCCTTTGTTGTATGTATGGAAAGAGGCAACATAACGGGAGCAAAAAGAGCAGTGTAAAGTGTGGATTTTGTATAAGTATTTGACCTAGATGTTGTCTTAAGTATAAAAAAATCCCCCTAGTAAAATCGCTTAGGGGGATTATCATATATTTAGAGCTTTATATATCTGCAATTTCATTAAAGTCAACAATATTAGGGATTTCTTTTGCGAACATTAAATCTTTTATCATAGAAAGTTTAATTGAGACTTCCATGTCATAATATTCTTCTTCTTCAGCATTCATTTTATAAGTTGGGACATTGAGGACTTTATATTCTGTACCGTTAATATTCCACACTAAATCCTTTTTTTGTACTTTCTGTACCATCTCTGGTACCTCCTTGTACGCTGTACTCATCACATTTTGCCCTCCTTTATGTATAATTACCCTAATTAATGTTATGTTAAACCCTATAAATGATATATTCAAGAATTTCAATGAAAATCATAATTTTTTTAGTCTTTCTTTGATTTTTTCCATTTTTTCAACTAGAATAGGATTTTCATTTATCCTTTGTTCCATATTTTCTTTAGGTATAGATGAAAAATCAGAAGATCTTACATTACTTACAGTTATTACTTTTAAAGTATGATTCTCAATTTCTGATGGTTCAAAACTTATTGAAATTTTAAATCTATTTGGGTCATTTTCTAATTTTAAAGTATATGATAACTGTGGATATCCTTTCCATTGTGCTTTATGTACGTGATTCATTATTTTTATTCTATCAATTATAGTTATAAGGGTTTCAAAAGAATCTGAGCCGACACGTTGAAGTATTCTTTTCAAGGAATGTTTTCCTATTCGTACCAGTTTATTGTCTAATAAATACTCAGAAGTACCAAGTTCGACTATTGAGTTTTTTTCTGAAATTACAACCCTTTTTTGTCCATCAGTTATATAAATATCTTCTCCATATCTTTGATCCATTAAAAATTGCTGAGTAGTTTTTGAAGCAATATTTTTTATATATCCGTAAGCGTCAAATACTCAGCACCTTCTAGTTGTGAATGTTCCGTGAGATAATCTCCTTAGAAAAAATGCTGGAGGTTATGCTATGAATGATGCTGACAAAAGAATAGAATGGAAATCTAGGTACGATGCTTGGAAAACAAGTGGGTTGAGTGCTGCTGAGTGGTCTCGCATCAACGATGTAAAAAAGCATCAAATGTACTACTGGATACGAAAGTTTAGAGAGGAAGAAATTTCTACGAATGAGCATCAAACAAAATGGTTGACGGTGGATGTCCAAGATATCTCCTCCCATCATACGGGTCAGGAATCTGTGCTTATTCATTACGGTGCTCTGTCCATCGAAGTACGTCCGGGCACCGATTTGAATCTACTTTCTGATGTAGTGCGTGTGATCCAAAAACGATGATATCCAACGCAAATTTTGAACGAGTGTACCTTGCGCGTGGAAGCACAGATCTCCGGAAATCGATAGATGGTCTCGCAGTCATCGTCAAAGAATGCTTCGATTTGGATCCTTTTTCCCCTTGTTTATTCGTTTTCTGTAATCGGAAAAGGGATAAACTTAAAATCCTACAATGGGATAATAATGGGTTTTGGCTCCATTATCGAAGATTAGAGCGAGGAACATTCGACTGGCCATCCGATCAGGATGGGACACCAATGAATATTAGTCCACGCCAACTTCGTTGGTTATTGGACGGATTATCTATTGAGCAAAAACAAGCGCATCCCGCAGTGAAAGCTCGTACCATTCTTTAAAATTAAAAAATTTGAGAATCCGACTGGTCAAGCCGGATTCTTTTGCGTATACTGGAACTATGAAAAACATGGACATGAAAACTCAAGAAACAATTGAATACTATAAAGCGCGTACCGAAAAGCTTGAAATAGAAAAGGAAGCTTTGGAAGCAAAGCTAAAATGGTATGAGGAGCAATTTCGGTTAAGTCAACAACGTCGTTTTGGTTCTTCCAGTGAGAAGATCAATTCAGACCAACTGTCTCTTTTCAATGAAGCTGAAGCTACCGCAAATCCTGATGAAGAAGAGCCGACGATTGAAACCATTACATATACACGCAAGAAGAAGCGAAATCGTCGAGATGAAAAACTAGACAACCTGCCTACTGAAACGGTGGAATACCGTTTGCCAGCTGAGGAACAGGTTTGTTCGTGTTGCGCTGGACCGCTACACGAAATGAGTACGCAGGTACGCAGAGAAATAGAAGTTATTCCAGCACAAGTAAAAGTGAAAAAGCATGTCCAATATGTTTATAGTTGCCGTCATTGTGAACGCCATGAACTCGAGACGCCTATTGTCACGGCGAAAATGCCGGCTCCTGTTTTTCCGGGAAGTCTGGCATCTCCATCGTCAATGGCTTATACGATGACGCAGAAATACGTTGAAAGTATGCCTTTGTATCGCCAGGAAAAACATCTGGAGCGATTTGGCATATTCATTTCCAGGCAAACCTTATCCAATTGGATTTTGTATGGAGCCGACACCTGGTTGAGTCCTGTTTACGACCGAATGCGTAACCATCTATTGAATCAGGATATCCTCCATGCGGATGAGACCACCTTACAGGTTCTTTCAGAACCTGACCGACGAGCGACTTCCAAATCATTTATGTGGCTTTATCGGACAGGACGAATGGGGCCTCCAATTGTATTGTATGACTACCAGCGAACCCGTGCATCCAAACATCCTTTACGATTTTTGGAAGGTTTCCGTGGATATTTACATGTGGACGGGTATGCCGGTTATAACGGAATCCCCGATGTCAGTCTGGTCGGTTGTTGGGCTCATGCCAGACGTAAATTCACAGAAGCTTTGCAGGCTCTTCCTGAATCGGCTAAAACTACTCACGTTAAAGCCAAAGAAGGTCTTGCATTCTGTAACCAACTTTTCTCGATAGAACGGGATCTAAAGGACGTTAGTCCTGAAGAACGTTATAAGAAACGTTTAGAACGCAGCCAACCGGTATTGGAGGCTTTTTTGGCATGGCTTCGTGAACAAGCCACAAGAGTGTTGCCAAAAAGTGCACTTGGGCAAGCCATTAAATATTGTCGTAATCAATGGGACCGTTTAGTAGCTTTTTTAGAGGATGGTCGTTTAGAAATTGATAACAACCGCGCAGAACGATCCATTAAACCGTTTGTAATCGGGAGGAAAAACTGGCTGTTTAGCAATACCATAAAGGGAGCTAAATCCAGCGCAATCATTTATAGCATTGTGGAGACTGCGAAGGAAAACGGATTAAACCCATTCAATTACCTTAAATATTTATTTGAACAGCTTCCAAATATTAATCTGACTGACAAAGAAAAATTAGATCAACTCCTTCCTTGGTCCACAACAATTCCAGAAGAATGTCGTGTTCCTAATAAAGCTAAATAAATCATAACAATAGTCCACATCTAAAGGTAGGTGTGGACTATTTTACGCTTACATATATCCAACTTGCTCTTCTTCAAATTGAATTATGTCACTGATTACTAAAGTTTGACCATCTTCAAATGAGACAGAAAAAGAAAATGGCAATTTCAAACACTTCCTTTTAAAGTAGTTTTAATATAATGTAAATTTTACCATATTAGTACCTAGACTTTTACCATAAATAGAAAGCCTTTAACTACTCTATCTTTAAGCGTCTGATATCTTACCTAAACATTATTTGTGATAGGGTTCATTATGGATGATACGATAAGCTCGATATATTTGTTCGAATAGTAAAAGTGTCTGAATACCTACATCCATATTCATAGGGCTGATTGTAATGGTTTCATCTACGGGTATTTGGGAAATGTTGATGAGCATGATGATATCTGATTTTCCGCTTATTCCAAGCGTATTAATTTTCTCGGACAATTCTTCAGAAGATAATATATTACCATCAGTAGTTAGCTTTATTACATATGATTTATTGGGAATCCTTTTATAAAGCTGATCTTCATTTTTAAATAGCTGAAATTGAATTTTACAGTATCTACTTAATCGCTTTTCATACTCTTTTAATCCCTCAAGAATGAATTTTTCCAGCTTATTAGCAACAATAAAAATTTTTATATTCATTTTTAAAACCTCATATTGTAAATTATTTGAAATTTAATCGCTTTATTTTCGTTTTTAGCCTATTTATTTCTTTCCCCCTATAAATTATTCTATAGTATTTTTAAGCCGCTTTACAGGCTCTACAAATTCGTTACAAGCTAAAAATAAAATTTATTCTTCTACAATTATTTTCCTATTTTAAGTATAAAATAAATGGAAATTTTTGGTTTATAACATCGCATAAAAATCCTTAATACATTTATTTACTATAAAAAATTTGTTTTCTAATATGTTTTATAAAAATACGTTATTAAACATTTTTTATAAAAACCAATGCAGAGAGAAATGCATTTTTAGATATTTTTTAATACTGTGCGGATACATATTTTTTTTCAGATAATGCACGTGACCTAAATTATTAGAAGTGAGCATTTTTAAAAGGAAAAATATTAGGTTGTTCTTAGTTAGTTAGGATTTTGTATTTCCTTTTCTCTATGAATAAGGAAAAGGTTGATTAACATGCTAGAAACATCGCATTTCTAGAAAAAATAAACTCTAGGAGATAAGGAATTATTTTATCCTAACTTCAAAATCCTAACTCCTTTTAACAATGCTTAATAAAAAATTTGAGGTGATTTACATGAATGATATTTCATTAAATGGCATTACAGCTCAACTTACACGCTCTGTCAACACTCAAGGTGAATTGCTAGATAAAGGATTAATTAAAGGTAGAGAAAAAATGTTGGTATTAATGAAGGTGAACGCATTACTGGAAATAACTAATTTTATTAATATGTATCCTCTTTGGACAAGGTCAACCAGAAATGCAGAAAATCGTTTTAACGACTGGTGCAAACCACTGTCATCAGCACCAAATAAAAGTGCTAGAAAAATGACAAAGGAACGTGTGGAAAAAGAAATGATCGAAAAAATTGGAGTTAGCACCATTCAAAAAATACATTCATGTGCTACTCAAGAAGAATTATTGAAAATCGTACATTTTTTCAGAGAAACATCAGGGATACGTTATATCAAGAGAAGTTACTTAGTCGACTTACTCATCTTTGCAGGTATAAATGTACGGAGCACAAATAAATATATGCAGATTCACCTAACAGATGTATTTTCAATTTTGGATCAGAAAGTTGTGACTGCAAATCCAAAACAATTCTTTTATCTATTTCATTTAGAAGGTAAAAGATGGAGTCCTAATTACGGAAAAGAAAAGAAATATCTAAAATATGCACTATCATCGATTGTCGATATTGAAGACGAATACTTTGCAAAAGCAAGAAAGGGCTTATCATTATACTTACAAAATAAAATTAATTTCGCTCAAATGATTTATCTAGTTAGAGAGACAGTTCAAGATTTAGAGGAAGTATTAGTATGAATCTTTTTAGAGAATTAGTTGATAGTATTTTACAAGTAAGACAATCTCTAATTATTCATCAAGAACAACAATTAGATAACTCATTAGAGTGGCAAAAATTAAAAGCGTTGTTTGAAATAAAAAACTATGTACAAGATATGGAATGGATTACTCAAAAACGTACAAAAGAACGTATTTTATTCTATCTAAAAAATCAATGTAGTATTTCAAAAACAGCAGATCATTATAATGCGAAACATAACACAATTCGAGTTGCTATTCATTATGCTTCAAAGAAGTTAGAAGAGAAAATAGGTAGGGATACCATTAAACAAATATTGCGAAGTGTAGATGAACAAGAACTAAACAAAATTATGGAAAAATTTTATCTGAGAACAGATAGTAAACCATTTGTTTCTCCCTTTTTAATGGGGGTCACACGTTTACTACCAAAACCAAAACAAAATCGATTCATCTTATTGGAAGAGTGTTATAAAGAATTAGTATTTTTAACTTCACTATCGAATTCAAACATTCATTATTATTTAAGTAAATTAGATAAACAGAAATTAGCTCATATCATGGGAATATTAATGAGTAATGAACCTACAATAGAAAAAGAAGTATTATTAAACCTATTTAATGGTGATTTTCTTGATCAAAATAAAGGAGTATTAAAAAGTTCAGAGCAAGTCAAAGTAGCATTAAATAAACTTACAACCTAAAAAATACAAAATATGGTAATTCGAATAAAATTATCGATCAATTATAAATTAGAGAGTATTTAATCGAGACGGTTTATTTAATATGAGGAGAATAGAAAGAAAGAGAATGTTTGAGAAAGATTATTTATTAAAACAGGTTAACCAGTCAAACCAGTCAAACCAGTCAGATACTCTAAATTTGTAATATAGCTGATTCACATTTGGCTACTTTATGACTATTTAATTTGTTTATATAGATTATCTCACTTTTAAGGAGTGAGGTAATTTTTTTGTTAATCTGACTTCTTGTCATCGGTCACATGATAATAACTCAATCAATTTGCATTAATGGGCAGATATTTTCAAAATTTTTTGATATGATAAATTTATTGAGATGATAACCTTTACATTTAATTCTATTTTTTGAGGTTAGGTGTTTAAAATGTCAATAAATTCCAAAAATCACTTACATCTGTTAAAGAAGAATGAACTGTCTCAACCACTAAATACGAGAGTTTTTGATTTAAAACAAGAGATTGAATCTGTATGGTCGATAAATATTTTAAAAGGTAAGTTAGATGGTTTTACTCAATATGTAGTAGCAATTCGTAGTCTTGATGAATCTACACCGAGTTATTACAAGTATGCTGATATCATGAGCACAAATACAAAAAAGGCAAAACAAATAGAACTTGAATTAATGAATAGAGGCGGCCTAGGTCGTAATGATTTTCCTAAAATTATTGCATATATTGAACGATTAAGGAGGGAATGTGACTATATCGAGGTTGGAGATGTTACGGAATTACTATCAATTGATGATAATCAGAGGCTGACTCCTTTTTTTAAAGAGGAAGCTGAGAGCTATTTTAATCATTTACTAGAATATATATACGAGAACAGGGAATTATTCCCAATACGTAAAATTGAAACTGATGATGCAACAAATGAGGGATATGTAGAAGGGATTTCCCAAGGAGTATATATTGTCGATTCTAGGGGTATAAAAAAATACGGTGGTCCAACAGTAGCAATTATTCCTGAATACCTGAGAGACGTATTAGACATTTCAAGTACAAAAAGGTTAGGAGCAGTATTTGATTATTGGATAGATAAGGGGTATATGTATTTTGATCCTTCTTCTGTTGAAAAACGTAAGGATAAATTAGTTAAACTAAAAAAAGGAATGCCCCCGAAAAGAGCATATATTTTAAAAATTTCACTAGAGGAAGAGTTTTAATGCAGAGTAAAATGGTAAAAACCTTATCTACGATTGGAGGAAAATCTCGACTATTAAAATTTCTAATTCCGATAATGATAAATTGTATAGAAACCAATAGATTAGTAGGTTTCATAGATGTATTTGGCGGGGGTAATAAAATCATTCCCAATCTTCATTGTTATTTACATGAAACCATTTACAATGATATCGATCGCGGCTTTAGTAATGTCATGATGTGCTGTTCCAATATTGACTTACTTCAAGAAATGATCGATAAAGCATATCAGTATCAATTTAATATTGATACAGAGGAAAAATTTGAATATGCGTGCAGACTTCGACTCAATCCCAGCATTTCGATAGTGGATTCGGCTGCATTGACAATTATTGTGCAGTCATTTAGTAGAGCAGCAGACAGGAAAAATTATTCCAAATCAGATGCAAAGAGGGGTATTTCTTATGAATCTTTACAAAGATTTAAAGAATTGTACCCCTCGATGAGTAACACGACAGTCTTATGCACAGATTATAAAAACGTACTGGAGTTATATAAAAATCGTTCAGATTTTCTTATTTATTTAGATCCACCTTATTATGGGACTAATTCTTATGAAAATAATATAGACCATGTCGAATTAGCGGAAAGTATAGTAGAGTCATCAGCGTATATTATTTTATCTAATTTCGATAATCCGATTTATGAAGAGATATTGGTCAACAGCGGTTGGAACAAGTATTCGTTAGGAGTTATAGCAAAATCTTCATCTGCAAAAAGGGGTAGCATACAGCAAGAATTTATTTGGTCGAACTTCCCGATTCCCGATTATTTACTTCCACAATTTAATATATTTGAATAAAGAACCTAAAAGAGTCTGAGGAGCACCTCTAGGCTCTTTTTATTTTTTAGCATCTATTCATTTTTCCATGGATATTTTCTTATCTATATTACTTCAGATCTAAAATTTCTAGTTTAAAGCCTTGATTCACTATAAATACAGAGATATCAACTTGATTTTTTTGAAAATTAGAAAAACTTAAAGAAAAATTTTTGGGGTACTGATTTGAAACTATATTGGGGTACAGGCAGCAGTTCACTAAAAAAAAGCAAGGAGGTTTTGAAGTCTAAGTTGCCAGAATAACGGTCACCATTTAAATGCCTGTAAATAATTTACTTAGGAGGAATAATTAATAATGTCAGAAAAAATTAAAATTTATATCAAAAATCCTACAGCGTACAATAGGGATGCATTTACTCCCGAAGAGCAACAGGTATTAGAATTAATTACGCCTGATTGCAAAAGAACCCTTGCATTTCTAGGTATTTTATCAAGAGGGGTAAAGCTATTCGATGATATTTATCTCTCTACTTATGGTAGATACTCACTGTTAATCAGTCTAAGATGTGGAGGGGTATTTCGTTTCAGGAATGATAAATACCAATTAATAACACTGAATAAGAAACTAGTGTTACAGGAAATTAAAAATCCTGCGAATCAAATGGTAGTTTACAATAATAAAACCTTTTACCCTTCTAAAGGTAATTGGTTAATGCAAAGTTGTCAAAGAAGTGGCAACGATGGGAAATACAAATGTTTTACTCTTTATGCAAATGGTGATTTTGAAAAAATTATTATCCGTGACCACCATTTACAAGCATTATTTAAATTCGGAGTAATTGCTTTGTCAGCACTAGCAGAGATAAAAATTCCAAACTGCGTTAACCATTTAAATGGAAAAAAATTAGATAACTTCTCTGATAATCTTGAGATAACTACTTATAGTGGTAATACTATACATTACCATAAATATTTAAAAGAATATCCGCTTATTATCACAATTGATGGTGAAGCTGTATTAAATCCAAAGTTTATTGTTAGTCAAGATGAGTATGAAGATTAAGATGATGATGGATTTCTAGTTTAATTAGAAAGAGAAAGTGGGGATGTTTCCATTCTTACTTTCTCTGTTTTTTTCAGGAGTAAATAAAGAGAATCTTCCATCGCTTAATTGATATATGCTCTGCTGTATATGGTTCTTCAGTAAGAGGTTCTTTTCTGTCATTGTATAAGAGGATAGTTTTATGATCTTGGTTAGTAGAAGATTGCTCAAGCGGGGATTCCGTTGACGATACGTTGGAGTCAGGCTGTGTCTCCTGTTGTTGCGGAATCTCCGTCTCGGCAAAAGCGGAAGGTGTGACCGCTTGAATCGGCAGTTCTGGCGGTACATCGGTCTGTGCTAAAGCCGTAGGTGTCATCAATGAAAAAACTAACATTGCCGATACTAGCGAGTGTAGCTTTTTACTCATCTCTTTAACCCTCCTATACTGTTTTATTGAGTGCTTTCCACTCTATGTAATATAATTTAGTATCTTTGAATTCATCCTATTGTGTAGAAATATCCGAAAGAAAAAGAAAACAGAGGGGTTAGATACCCCCTCCGTTATAGAGGATGTTAATTACTTGGTCTGTAGATGTCTTGCAGGAATTTCGGTAACGCATCAATACCTACGTTTGGGGCTTCTAAGATAGCATCATGGGGTCTTAGAAATTCAGGTGACATTTTTACATACCCCTCAGTACCCCCAGGTCCATCATCTTTTACATACCAGTCTCCATATACATTTATCACGATGTAGGCGTGAACCCGTCCTGGGGAATGTAATACAAATGAATCAATCCCTACTTGGTCTAACATAGCTGTAATATAATACGACCCTGAAGTACAATCCCACAAACCTTTCACTAATAGGTCATACGCAGACACAGGGTCATAACCATAGTTAGCATTCTGATAGGCATCATGATTTATATATAGTCCAATCCTACCAAAAAGTTGGGTTATAGCTGTTAACGTGTTTACTTCATCAATAGTTTTTATTTTATCTTTAAAAACACCATACATTATCTCTGTCCCTAGCAGAGTTTGATTGTATTGAGTTCTGTATTCTGGGTGCATTTTATCTTTAATTGCTGTTTTTCCATGGATGAAGAAATCTTCTCTCGCTTTCTGCTGTAAATCACTTATTCTCCCATATTTACTTAAATCGTATTTCCCGTCTTTGAATTCTTTTTCGACAATTTCCATGGTTTTATCGTATTCTTCTTGAGTTCTAGCACCGTATGCCCGTTCACCGAATTTTGTCTTGATTTTGGAACCTACTACGTCTGGCGAATTCCCTTTCTTGATTTTGAGTGTGTAAATATTCGGGTCTTTTCCAATGGTGTTCGGGTGCGTCTCATATTGGGTTTCGGTAGGGTTTGGACTTGTTGGAGTACCCCCACTATTAGTGTTATTACCATTCTTGAATCTCGGTAAGTCCTTGATGTTGCCTTGCTTCACTACGTCATCGTACCGCTTTAAGAAAGAAGCGATGTGGGCTCTAGCCAGTTTGGTGTTAGGGGCAAAGTTCTCCATTGTTGCTCCCTTTGCAGGGTTAGTACCCGTAGTAATGTTATTGTCAAACATGAATTGCACCGCTTCTTCAAGCGTTACGGATTTTCCATAGTGCATCGATACTAAGGCTTGAGCTAACTGACCACGTGTCACTTGAGTACTTTGGTAGTTCTTGTTGGACGTACTGCCTTTGGTTACGATTCCTAATTGCTGAGCTTTCTGGTATAACGGGAAACTCCAGAAGTTTGCAGGTGCTGACGTGTTTGCCATTAACGCATCGTACCCCTGCAACCCTAATTTGTATCGTAATAGTACGCTAAGCATTTGAGATTCCGTTAAGTTACCATACGGATTGAGCCACGTTCCATACTTACCCGTTGTCGGATGCTTTTGTTTAATATACCCCGTGATATACCCCTTATTTATCATCCACAACATATTGTCTGCCCAGTACTCGTTTGGATTGAAGTCGTCATAAATAGTTGTATTAGCTACCAAGAGTTTTATTGGATGTGTTGTAAAAGATTCTGATACACTAATTGGTTGTTCTATTGTTTCTGCTTTCCCAATATCATCAATGTTTATAAAAGGAATACTCACTAATACCGAAGTAAAAAATATTTTTTTAACATTATACTTACTGATGAATGGCATAAGCTCACCTCTCTTAATTATTCTTTACCCAATAATAGCATAAAAAAATGATAATTTTTACCTATTTTTCAATAATAACACAAAAAAATGACGGTAGATTCCCCCACTAACTCTTTCAGCTTCTTAATTTATATATTCTTCATAGCGTTGATCCCTGTGTACTGTTAAACGATTAATCTGGACGAAGTATCTGGATAGTTTTATGATCTTGGTTAGTAGAAGATTGCTCAAGCGGGGATTCCGTTGACGATACGTTGGAGTCAGGCTGTGTCTCCTGTTGTTGCGGAATCTCCGTCTCGGCAAAAGCGGAAGGTGTGACCGCTTGAATCGGCAGTTCAGGCGGTACATCGGTCTGTGCTAAAGCAGTAGATGTCATCAATGAAAAAACTAACATTGCCGATACTAGCGAGTGTAGCTTTTTACTCATCTCTTTAACCCTCCTGTGTGAATTGTTGAAGTAATTTATTTTAAATAAATTTATGTCTAAAAAGTTATACCTATATAGACGCTGAAAAAATGCCGAAAAAGATGTCTAAAAATTAAGAACTTAAAGAATAACGGACTTCTAAAAATAATTTGAACTTTATAGACCAATACGTTAACATACGAACAACTAAAAAAGGGGGTTGTTCGTATGGGGTTAAATTTTGGTTATATGCGTGTTAGTACAACTGGACAAAATCTCGATCGACAAGAAGAAGCATTGTTAAAGTTTGTATCAAAGGATGAAAATGGAAAGCCGTATTTGTACTCAGATAAAGCTAGTGGAAAAGATATGGATAGAACAGGTTTTCAAGAAATGTACAGAGCAATGCGTTCAGGTGATACTTTGTATATTAAGTCCATCGATCGATTAGGGAGAAATAAACATCAAATCAAAGAGTATTTGATGAAATTCCGCAAAAAAGGAATACAGGTAAAAATAATAGACATTCCGACAACTATGCAGGAATTTCCCAAAGGACAAGAATGGATTACTGAAATGATTAACAACATTATAATAGAAGTTGTCACTTCAATGGCTGAACAAGAAAGAATTAATATATTACAACGTCAAAGAGAAGGTATTGAAATTGCAAGGAAAAAAGGAAAACACTTAGGTCGACCTATAATGCCATTACCAAAAAACTGGACTGAGCAATATAAACTTTGGAAGCAAGGTAAAATTCGAACGGTCGATTTTATGAAAGCAGTCAATATGAAAAAATCAACTTTTTATAAAAAGCTGAAAGAATATGAGATTCACTCAGATTTGAAGGAGAGACATTGATCAAACAGTCTCATATGAAAAATAACTGTTGATCCAATTTAAAAATGTAGAAATTTCACCTGATCTTCTTTATAAGCGTAGGCAGTTGAATAGCTGTCAATACGCTGTAAGGGTGATCAGACATGCTAAAAAATACCGAGACATTATTATACACTGAAGAGGATCAGGCAAAACAGATACTCTCTGATTTTGTTAACGATCTATTGTTTGATTTAGAGAGATTGATAGAAGATAGAGGAAAAGAAAACATCTTGAAACAAATTGAAAAATTATAAGTGAAAGAGGGATTTTATATGGCAAAAATGAAAAAAGCGGTAGGTTATATTCGAGTTTCGACTGATATGCAAGTGCAGGAAGGTTATAGTCTTGAAAATCAGAAACTACTAATTGAAAGAGAGTGTGATTATAGGGGGTGGGAATTAGAGAGAATTTTTAAGGATGAAGGAATTTCTGGTGCTTCGATTAACGAACGAAGCGGGATACGGGATTTACTAAGATTTGTAAAGGTTAACCAAATTGATTATGTAGTCATTTTTAAAATAAGTCGATTAAGTCGTAGTATTGCTGATACTATAAATATCGTTGAGCAGTTGAAATTATATAATTGTGATATATTGGCAATTAAAGATGGAATCGATACCTCGACGAGTATGGGGATATATTTCCTAACATTAGGTGCAATTTTTGCAGAAATGGAACGAGAAAATCTTAGAATTCAAGTAAAAGGAGGTATGGAACAAAAGGCTCGAGAAGGAGAATGGAATGGTGGGAAACCTCCTTTAGGTTACGATTTAGATATGAAAAATTTAATTATTAACAAAGCAGAGGCAGAGATTGTAAAAACAATTTTCCAATCATATTTAAATGGAAATGGTTATAAAACTATTGCTGAGAATCTTAACAAACAAGGTTATAAAACAAAGCGTGGTAACTCATTTAGCATAACTGCTGTTAAGGATATTTTGAGGAACCCAATCTATTGTGGCATGATTCGCTGGGGCTATCGTGAAGATTGGGGAAAGAAAATTGGTGGCAAGAGGAAACGTAAATATAGTGAAAACCCAATTTTACAAAAAGGAAAACATGAGGCGATTATTTCAGAAGAAACTTTCCATTTAGTTCAAGAAAAAATAGAAACGAACCCAAGACATCATGTAAAAAGGTTTGATGGTCATCATCTATTGAGTGGATTATTAAAGTGTCCACATTGCGGGGAATACAGCATGTCTATTCATAGAACAACAAAAAATGGAAAAGTCTACGAATACTATGTTTGTAATCAATATCAAAATAATAAAAGTTGTTCAGGAAATGGGATAAGAAAAGAAAAAATTGAATCGGAATTCTTAGAGGTATTTCAAAACAAAATGAATCAACCAGAAATTATGAATATGATGTTAAGTAGCCTAAACAATTCAGATGCACAAATAAAAAGTATAGATAAAGAAATCAGTCATTTAAAAAAGGAAAGTAGTGAGCTATTAAAAAAGAGAGATAATTTAATAAACTTATTAGCTAAAGGTGAAGTAGACCAAGAAACAAATAATTTATTCATGAAAAAAATTGGTGAATTTATAAAAGAAAATGCATCCATAGAAAAGAAAATACGAGAACTTGAAAATAAAAAGAAAAAAATAAACGAGTCTCAATTGAATATTGATGAAATAAAAATGCTTTTAGAGAATGTTGGTAAAGTGATTACATTGTTAGATAAACCCAGACAGCAGTCATTAATACGGAAAGTTGTTGAGAAAATTACAGTTAAAGATAATCATATTCATGAAATTTATTTCAAGTTTTCAAAAGGCTTGAAAATAGCTATAGATGAAAATAATGATAAATCTCCTTCTGATTTTAGGGTTGAGGAAGGTACGGCGAACCGTACCATAAATAGAGGCAAAAATTGTTGTAGGTAAGTTGGTAATTCTTTATCGGAAGCGGGTATTGAAAAGGTGTGTTCATTATCCGTTTCGCGATATAACAAGTGGATTAGTGTAAAAGTTTTCGATATATTCATTTCAGTAAAATCAAATTCAAGTTCTATATTTTTTATGGTTCTGGTTCTATCTTTTTGCTTGATTGTTATATTTTCAATTAACAGCTGGAGTAGCTGTTTTTGATTTTCCCTAGATGTCTTCTTGTAAACAGATAGGAATTTTATAAGTAAATTTTCGATCAACTCTGGTTGGATTACTTTTGAATCGATAGAACCTAATTGTATTATAATTTCATTTTTCTTTAGTTCTAACTCTCTCTTTTCATTGGAGACCTTTTGTAATCTTTCTTGCAGTATATCCACAGGGAGAGTGTTTTTCTCAAAGGCTTCCATATACTTTGTTTGTAACTGTTCAATTTCCTTTAATCGCCTTTCAATCCCTACTAGTTCTTTATTAAGTTGGCTTATTAAATTAGCAGAACTAGAACTAATGTCTAGGAGAGTCTTATACAACTTTTTCTTATTAGAACTGAATTGTTCAATTTTCTTGATAACTGTATCTTCTGCTTCATATGCCTTAATGGAATTTGCTTTACAAGCAGCGGATCCTTTATTATGAAAATCGCTACAGACGTAATAACGGTGTTTTCGTTTCGTTCCATCTCTTCTTGTATGTGTTGTAATGGATGGAACCATTCCTTGACCACAATCAGGACAGCGTAAAAGGCCACTAAGTAAAAATGGTTCGTTTGATTGACGCTGCTTAAATGATTTACTTTTTCTCCTTGCTCGTACAACGTTCCATAGTTCGTCCGAAATTATAGCTTCGTGTTTTCCTTCAACTAGGATGGGGTTTGGATTTTTCCCTTTTCTCCGTTTGGTGTCCCAATTCTCAACTTTTAGCCAACTGATTTTACCGTTATATACAACATTGTCTAGGATTTGTGCTACACCGTTAATAGAAAAATGCCGGTTTCGCTTCGTTCTAAATCCTGCTTTATTTAAGTAGTTAGAAATTGCTCTTAGGCCTTTCCCATTTGCATACATATGATAGATTAGCTGTATTATCTTAGCTTCCTCTTCATTGATAACAAGCTCTTTCTTAACAGTGTCATATCCAAATACAACTCCGCCGTTCCATCGACCTTCTAATGCTCGTTGTTTCATTCCTAGTTTTACATTTTCGGATAAAGTATTACGCTCCATTTCAGCAATAGAAGCCATAATTTGAAGTACTAGGCGACCTATTGGACTACTGGTATCAAAGTTCTCCGAATAGGATATAAATTTCACGTTGTATTTTTCAAACTTATCTAGAATCATGAGTGTGTCTAACATATTTCTAGAGAGTCGAGATATTTTCCATACTATAACGGCATCAAATCTCTCATTTTCAACATCTTTAATTAGCCTCTGCATTTCAGGACGTCCATTTACCGATTTACCGCTAATTCCTTCATCGACATACTCATCGACTACTTCCCATTTATAAACTTGAGCATATTGCCGAAGTGTTTGAAGTTGTGCTGCTATACTGAAACCTTCTTTTGCTTGTTCTTCTGTACTAACGCGGGCGTAGATTGCTACTCTTTTTATTTCTGGTGTCATATTTATCCTCCTTTGCCTTTATAATACTATGAAAATATTGGAAAGGGAAAAAGGATTCAAGTTTCTATTTGTTTATAGCAAACCTAGTAAAAATAAATTGTAACCAAAAAAATAGATATGTTTAAGGAATTATTAATATGATGTTGAGTAAAAACGGAGTTGTAGAAAGCAAACTTATAATAACAGGAAGGATAGGTTGTTGAGAAAAGTTCAAAAAAAGAATTGAGAATAATTTTATAATAGATTATTCTTTATTACATCAATATTGATCAATCACTTTAATGAAAGGAATGTATTGATATATTTGACGTCAATGTATTAATACGAAAAGGTAAGTATGAATAATAATCCAATTACTAATTTTACGTATTTAATAGAAAATGATTATTCAAATATAGCAGGCATTGCTATTTCAAAAAATGGAAGTATGGTTTTTGAGCAATATTTTCATGAGTATACCAAGGATGATGCATTGCATGTGGCTTCTGTAACAAAAAGTATAGTATCAGCTCTTATTGGCATTGCAGTAGATAAAGGATATGTTAAAAATATAGAACAGAAAGTATTAGAGTTTTTCCCGGATTATACGATTAAGCGTGGCGAAAAAACAATACAAAATGTCACTATTAAAAATTTATTGACGATGACTGCACCATTTAAATACAAGTCGGAGCCGTATACAAAGGTCTATTCGAGTGATGATTGGGTAAAAGCCGCATTAGATTTACTAGGGGGAAAAAGCGATATTGGGGAGTTTAAATATACTACCGTTGGAATTAATATTTTGTCTGGTATTCTTACAAACGCAACTGGTCAGTCAGTGATTAATTTCGCTACAGAAAACTTGTTTAAACCTCTTGGAATAAAGGAGCCAAATAATGCATTTATACAAAACAAAGAAGATTATTTAGCTTTTCTCAAGGATAAATATGTAACTGGTTGGATGGCAGACCCTAAAGGTGTAAATACCGCCGGTTGGGGGCTTACTTTAACGCTAAGGGATATGATGAAGATAGGTCAGTTATATTTAAATGGTGGTTTATGGGACGGTAAGCAAATTTTATCTTCCAAATGGATAGATGACAGCACAAGTGAAAAGAGCCGATGGGGAGAGTTGTCATATGGTTACTTGTGGTGGATTGTTGATGATGGCTATGCAGCTTTGGGTGATGGCGGAAATATAATTTTCATAAATCCTAAAAAGAAAATAGTAGTTACTATTGCTTCTCGCTTTATGCCACGTGCCAAGGATAGAATTGAATTGATTAGAAAGCATATTATGCCATTGTTCGATCGAATAGTGTAAAGAGATTATGAAGTTTTCTTCTTAAACTATCAGGTGAGTTTGAGGATTATATTCAGAAACCAATAGACTTAGTTATACTAAATGATATTAAACCTGCTTTAAAGCCAACTATTCTAACGACTATTACATTTTCAGAACAGGATAAATAACTGGAGTATTAATTAGCAGTCTATTCGTTAAAAATAGACTGCTAATTAGCTTCAGACTAAGAAAGAATACAAATTTAACAGTAAAATGCCAACAAGTTGTTAAATAAGTTCATGACTTATCTCCTCAAATAAATCTTCATCAAACTCGTAAACTATTCTCTTGATCGTTCGATCTTTAGGTTTTTCTCCATTATTTACTTGAATGAATCAATTTCATAAATCATAGTATTTCTGAAGTATAGAGTACCCCTATACTAAAAACTTTGTTTTTTTTTTTAAATTATGCAACTTGGTTTTGTTGCTGTAATAAAGCATTGATTCGATCAACTGCTAGTTTGCAGGTATTATAAATTAACGTCACCAGATTGAAATGCATTTTTGCTTTCTTTCCTGTACGATGACGGACATTGTTTAATTGAAAGTATTCCTTTAAATAAGCGTTAACGCGTTCGACTGCTGTACGTTCTTGATAAAGCTGTTTCCATCGTTCTGTCCCACGTGCTGGATAGGTAAATTTACGGATATCTATATCACATTTGATTTTGAAAACTTTTTGGCAAAGGGTGTCTTCTCGTAATGGGCAAGTTGCACATTCCTTTGGACGTGTGAATTTTAATGTATTGTACTTAGCGTCAAAGCTGTCATATTGGTAACTATGTTCACGCACACAGGTTGGACGAAAATGTTCATCGAATCCTATATATTCTCCTTCTCGGCGAACGTTGTAAGGAATCACGACTCGCATGGACTGTGATACGGCTTGACGGTAAATAGGTTCAACATCATAACCAGCATCAAATATAGCTATTGTAAATTGACCGTTTCCTAAGTGATGAAGTTTTTTCAATAATGGAATCGCAGCTTTACAATCACTTAAATTACCTGAGGACATCAAACGAGTGATGATATATTGACTTTTCGTCGAAACAGCTAAATGTGCTTTATAACCAAACCAGAATGTATTTTTTCCTTTACTATTCTTTTTCACACCCCATTTTGGCTCAATCGGTACATCCTTCCAAAGGGTTTCTAATGGGATATCCAGCTGTTCTTTCAGTTCTTTTTCATAGGTTGATTGATTTCCTTTTTTCTCTACTTGTTCGGCTAACCAAACAGCTCGTTCAGCTTTAGTTTTACGACCACGTTTTTTAGGAGTTTTAGGTGCTTTCTTTTCTGATGGTGTGAAAGCATCACGAGCTTCAAAGTGACTCGCATCGATGGCGACATGTTCATCATTTAGAAAGCCTTCCAACATCGCTGTTTTGATGAGTGTATCGTTCATTTTATCTAGCACATCTGATTCACTAATGACTTGAATCATGCGTGAATAAGAGCTTTCAGATGGTACGACATCAGACACAAGGAATCCACAGTCGAAACGAAATAAAGGATCATGGACCAAACGTTTGACTAAATCCTTGATAGTTGGAATACGTTCGACAATACGTATAATCAGCGATTGAATCATTGCACCATAATTCAATTCACGTGGTGCACCTTTCAATGTCTTTTTAGAAAACAATTGAAATATAGGCTGAATGTCGATTGCACTAAAAATGGCATCATAACGATGGGAACTTTCCATTTCTAATAATTGATGGATGTCAAAAAGAGAAATTTGTTTTACAATAGTCATAGGGTACTCACCTCTTTCGGATGGTTTGTTTGGTTACCTACCATTATAACGAAATTTGGGGAGGTGCCCATTTTTTATTGTCTTGAATCCCTTGAAAATCAAGGGGTGAGAATTATGAAATTAACTCGAATTACTTAAGAAATCGGAGTAATTCTTTTTTATCATAATCGTCTAATAGGTTATAAAATGAATTAAAATCATTAGCAATGTGGTTAATTAATGGTAATAAGTCACTGCTATTCTTTAATTCTATCTGCTTTGTTAATAGTTGTATTTTGCAATAGAAAAGTGCAGAGAAATGCAATTAAAAATGCAGAGGTTTGCCACCCATTTAATTCCTTTTCGACAATGCGTGGGACAGTCTATAGCTCTCGCCATGAAAAGAGATGATATGGGCGTGATGAATTAGCCTGTCCACTAACGCTGCTGTTAAACGAGAATCTGTAAAGATCCGGTTCCATTGACTAAATTCTAAGTTAGATGTAATAATTACGCTTTTCTGTTCATAAAACTCCGATATAATTTGGAATAATAATTCAGCTCCTTCTTTACTAAATGGTAAGTATCCCATTTCATCTAAAATGACCAAATCAACCTTCTCCATCCGTTTTCTAAATGCTGATAAACGGTTGTTACGTAAAGCTTGCTCTAATTCCTCAACTAGGTGGGCAACACGGTAAAAACGAACCTCATAACCTAGTTCACAAGCTTTTTTCCCTAGTCCTGTGGCTAAATGAGTCTTCCCTGTCCCGGGTGAACCAACTAAAACTACATTTTCTCGATTCTCAATAAATTGTAGGCTACACAAATCCTCTTTGGTTAAGTGAGGAGGGAACCGAAGTTGTTCGGTCCACTCGTAATCATGTAAACTCTTTTTATCTAAGAACTTCGCCTTTTTTATCAAGCGGATTGCTCTCGCTTTTTCTCTTAATCTTATTTCCTCCTTAAGTAGCCCATATAAGAATTGTTTCGGAGTTTCAAACGGTATTTGCTCGTATACATCCGCAACATAAGCTAACCTCAATGACTTACACAATTCTTTAATGTCCTGTTTCAATTGACAGCCTCCTCTCTAGGAGCTAATGAATCGTATTTACTCCAGTCCACTTCATAAGGATTATTATCACTAGGTAGCTTATCCTGTGCAATTAATTCATAGAACTCTTCATTAATCTCCTTCATGTCATGAGAAACTAATAAACTAGCTAGAGCTTCTAATCGTTTTCGTCGATTAATTAAATTATCTACCAACAAAAATTCTTTAATTCTTCCCGGTAAATACTTATTATAGCGCGAATATTCTACAACCCTTGGTTTATGAATCCATGTTTTAATTATTGAAAGCCATGGTAATGCTTTTCGCTTTTTCATATATGGCCGATAGTCATCCAATAATATCTCCCCATTAGGTGAAACAATCTTTAATTGATCCCATGTTAATATCATTTGTAATTGACTATAGTTGCCACCCTTAGGGACATGAACCAACGTCTGATCCACTTTCACTTCATTATATTTGTTTACTTTAACAAGATGCTCTTTAAATACAGGATAGGGCTTTTCCGGTAATGCTAGAAGATAATCCCGTTCTTCCTGCCATAAGTCCTCAATACGTACGTTTTTGGCATAATGAATTCTATTTCTGTCCGCCTCTAATTTATGAAATAATTGATCAGTTAAACCCTCATAGCTGTCCATTATTGGAGCTGAAGTAAAAAAGTTATAGCGTATATATCCAACTTTATTCTCAACATTTCCTTTTTCATGGCCACTTCTTGGATTGCATACCTGCACATCAAAGCCATAATAATGCTGAAATTGAACAAATTCATCAGTTAATTGTGCTTCTTCATTTTTTGTCCTTTTTTTCTTCACAGCGGGGGTCAAATTATCGATTCTTATCCTTTTAGGTACTCCCCCAACCTGTTTAAAAAGAATATTGAGACCATGTAAGAAGCATTCTTGATTTTCAGCTGGTAACGGTACTGCAAATCCAGCATTACTATGAGGAAACGTCATAACTAAAGCATGAATATCCACAATTTCTCCATCTTGTACAGCTTCCATTACTCCAAAGTCTACTTGAACTTCACCCGGAGGATGTTCTAATCTTTCATACCCTTTATCCTTTTCTTCTTGGTGAGTATTCATCCATTCAGAGATAAAGTAACAAACAGTACGATAAGAACCTTGGAAACCCATTTCCTTTAGTTCTTCAAATATTTGTTTCTTTGTTCTTCTTAATTTTTTCCTTAACTTTAAATCCTCAAAAAGCCAATCTGAAACAATTACTCCCCACTTTTCCTCATACATCATCCCTTTCTTTTTAAATGATTTCTGTTTAGGGAGTTGATCTTCATCCGCATACTTCTTAGCTGTTCGCCAATTAATTCCCATTGTTCTTTGTATTTCTGAAATAGATAAACCTTTGTTATTTCTTAAATGTTTGATACAATTAATATCAGACATTGCTAGCATCCTTTCTTACCTCCACTACCAATTGCTTGACACAATTACTGTAGTGGGACTTGGGGTGACTGGCAAGTCTTTTTTGTTTATACACAGAAATTTAGTGCAGGACTCTGCATTTTTCCTTTGCAAAGCTCTGCACTTTTATTTTGCCATACACATTCCCAATACATATTGACGTTCATTTCATCATAGTCTGTAAGATTTTTTGTAATTAGTCTTATTTTTTAAATCCTTCGAACTATCCATTTGTTTTTCTAATCAATGAGGCGTTTAAAGAAATTGAAAAAATTAAACAGGATACATCTTATGAAAAAGAATGGATTAAAAAACAATAAAAATAAGAGACCATTGCGGACAAAGGCTGTGACTTCAAACCCTTTTTCTAATGCTTGTTTTACGACATGACGTCCCACAGCGCCAGTTGCTCCAAAGACAATTATTTTCATAGCGCTCCCCCCTTCCGTTCGACGGTAAATCTCCCTTGTGAATCAATAGAATTGAGAGATTTGAAACGCTAGCAAGCTGCCTAGTTTGGAGCACTAAAAAAGCGGCAAAATGTTGTGTAATCAACATCCTGCCGTTTTCATAGAAAATGTTTATTGATCTTCAATGACAATATAAGTTGCTTTGACGGGGCCATGCACGCCGACAATCAATACGGATTCTATATCTGCTGAATTGCTTGGTCCTGACATAAATAAAATGCAGGATGGCACTTGTTGACCCTTTTCGATTTGCTTGCGGATTTTTTGGGCAGCTTGCGTCATTCTAGGGACAATGGAACTTTTCGGAATAAGCACGATCACTTTTTGCGGCAAAAAGTTCATGGTGCGTCCCCGGTTTGGATGACTGGTAAGCATAGCGGTGGCGGATTCGGCCAATGTCATTTCGCTAATCGTTATACCGATATTCGCCTTTTCGGCCTGGCGAATGTTTTCCTCAGGGGTGTCCGGATTCCACTCGTAAAAGTGGATGCCGTTTTCCGGCAAATTTTCCATCCATTTCTTCACCCCGAATTTTTCAAAGCGGTCGTCTTTCCATGTGATGACCGATTCACCTCCATAATCGTTCACCACTTGATGAAGTACATTCGGCAAATCCGCGGTTGTTGTTTGGACGAACGTTGTATGGATGTTTTCGCATTGCTGTTTCAACACTTCCACTAGTTCATCTTGGGATGCATTTTTTAACACTTCATGTTGGGGGCAATATTTCCAAACCGGACGTTCCACTTTTGTTCGAACAGGGCGGCCGAGGCTTTGGGCAATTTGATTTAGGAATTCATCGCGATTTTGAATCGTCATGATTGCTCTCCTTTCTGACGCTGCTTCATCCAATGGCGGAAGCTTTCTTTATTTGGGGCAGGAAAATCCCGCACTTCCGTCCAAGCTTTTAATGGGCCTGGTCCGCTTGTGATTTTGTCATCTTTTACAAAAGGAGACATGATAGGTGAAGCGACTTTTGTTGCCATATTAAAGAGCGGCGAAGTTGATGCCCCTAGCCCAAAGGCTTTCATAATTAAACGTTCTGAAATCGGGGCTTTTCCTTCCTGTTCCACAATTTTTTGACGATGCAAATGCAATAATTGATGCAATGGAATTTTTACAGGGCAAACTTCTGTACAAGCACCGCAAAGGCTTGATGCATACGGCAGTTCTTTGAAATCTTCATATCCTCCAAGGAGCGGAGATAAAATAGCGCCGATTGGGCCAGAATAAATTGACCCGTAAGTGTGGCCACCTACATGGCGATACACTGGACAAACATTGACACATGCTGCACAGCGGATGCATTGTAGTATAGGCTGGAAATCCGTGCCTAAAATTTTCGAGCGTCCATTATCTACAATGACTAAGTGGAATTCTTCCGGACCGTCAGTTTCGTTTTCTCCTTTTGGTCCTGTCAGCAATGTGACATAGCTTGTTAATCGTTGGCCGACCGAGCTGCGAGTTAATAGGCTGACGAGAACTTCCATTTCCTCAAAGGTTGGTACAATTCTTTCCATCCCCATTACCACGATTTGAGTTTTTGGCAGAGCTGAGACAAGGTCTGCATTTCCTTCATTTGTCACTAAAGTCACTGTGCCGCTTTCGGCAATGGCAAAGTTGCATCCTGTAATGCCAATGTCTGCTGTTAAATATTCCTCGCGCAGCTTTTTGCGGGCAAACAGCGCCATTTCTTCAGGTTGTTCTGATTTGTCGTAGCCAACTTTTGAAAAGATTTCCCGTATTTGATGGCGGTTTTTATGCAATGATGGCACAATGATGTGTGAAGGTGGTTCATGGTCATTTAATTGTAAAATGAACTCTGCCAAATCGGTTTCCACCACTTTGCAGTCGGCTTCTTCCAACGCTGCGTTTAGATTGATTTCTTCTGTCACCATCGATTTAGACTTAACAATTTTTTTCGCTTCTTTTTGAATGGCGATGTTTTTTATATAGTTCGATGCGTCTTCTTTTGTTTTCGCGAAAAATACATGGCCGCCGCGTTTGACCACATTTTCGCTCAACTCATAAAGATATGCATCTAAATTTTCTAAAACATGTTTTCGAATTTCTTCTCCATGAGATCTCCATTCTTCCCAATTTCCTAATTCCTCCACGCGAGCTTGACGGCGGGTTTGAAATCGGGCTTGGGCAGCGGAGATAGCGCCTCGCATAAAGGTATCGTTTAAGTTCGTCTCCACGCGTTCTTTAAATTGTTCATCACTTGTTTTCATAGCCATCATGAATCCCCCCTTAGCGACTATTTAACACTTCTGCAATATGCATAACGCGAATCGGCTTTCCGGTGCGGCTGGTTCTTCCTCCAATATTAATAAGGCATCCGGCATCTGCACCAACTAAAATATCCGCTCCTGTTTCTTCGATATTGCGAACTTTTTCATCCACCATTTCTCCGGAAATATTCCCCATTTTCACAGAGAATGTACCGCCAAATCCACAGCAGCGCTCGTTTCCTGGAAGTTCAACATATTCCAGTCCTTCAACATTTTGAAGTAATCGGATGGGTGCATCTTTTACTCCTAAAAGTCTCGTCATATGGCATGATGTATGATAAGTAGCTTTGCCTTTTAACCGGGCTCCGACATTTTCAATTTTTAAAATATTTACAATAAAGTCGGTTAATTCATAGGTTTTATCTGCTAAACGTTGCGCTCTTTGTTCCCATTCCGGATCCCCTTTAAAAATATGCGGATACTCTTTAAACATATATGCGCAAGAACCTGATGGCGTAACAACATATTCTGCATGTTCAAATGCTTTAATCATGTTTTTCATGGAACCTTTTGATTCTTCTACATATCCGCTGTTATAAGCCGGCTGACCACAGCAAACTTGTGATGTAGGAAAATCGATTTCACAACCAAGCCGTTCAAGAAGTTCAACAGTCGCTTTTCCTACATTCCCTTGAAACATATCGACAAGGCATGTCGCAAATAATGAGACTTTCATTATGAATCCCCCTATAATCCTACATAAATCGACAGGTCATCAGATGACTTAAATAGTAACACATTTTTTTAAATTCTACTATAATTTTTTGAAAATACAAAACATAAAAAAGTGCAGAAGCTGATTAAACTTCTACACTTTTCCTTATTCAGCCATATCGAAATATTTCATTAAAATTTCTTCTACGTTATTTAAATGGGAATACATGGCGAGTTCTGCTAGTTCGGGATTTTGTTGTTTGATAGCTAAATAAATTTGCATATGTTCATCATATAATTGTTCAATCGTGGTTTGTTTAGAAAATAACCAAATGCGCCTTGTTTCTCGCATTAATTCAATCGTAAGCCCAGATACTTGGTTTAGTAAATTAGGTAGCAGAGGGTTGTGGGAAGCATTTGCAATGGCCTTATGGAATTCGAAATCCGCTTTTTCACCAAGCTCTTCATTCCCTTCTACGTTTTTCATTTCCTCAAGGATTCCTTCTAAAATGACAAGATCTTCTTTTGTTCTGTTTTTCGCTGCGCTTCTTGCCGTCCCAACTTCAAGAATTTTTCTTAATTCAAGCAAATGAGGGACGTATTCTCTGTATGTAATAATGGCCGTAGAAAGAGGAAATTCCAGTTTTTGTTTAGGGAAGTTTTTCACAAATGTGCCAGAGCCTTGTTTTATTTCAATCAGCCCCATTGCTTTTAAGGCTGATAATGCTTCACGAACAGCGGATCTACTGACTTGTAATTGCTCTGCTAAATATTCAACAGAATCTAAACGGTCACCTGGTTTTAGTTCGCCTGTACGGATCTTTTCATAAAGAATTTCACAAACTTCTTCGTAAATTTTTTTCGTTTTTACTTTTGCAAGTTTCAAATAGTCCACCTCGTTTTTCAAGCAAAATCGGTAAATTAATTATACATTATACCGAAAGTACAATGAAAAATCTTCTCGTTCAGAGAAGATAAAAGTGTAACTCAAGTAAAACAACATTGAATTTTAAAAAAATTCAATTTATAATCTAAATCATAAGGTCATCAGATGACTTGATAGGGGATATTTTGAAACATTGGGGGAAAGAGCATGACATTTACTCAAAATTTTACAGCAGTTGGAAACAGTTTAGGGTGGACAGCCCTGGTTGCAACAATTCCTATTTTATATTTTTTCTGGGCGCTTGCTATTAAAAAAATGAAAGGGTATATGGCGGGGCTAACCACTTTAATTATAGCTATCGTCATTGCAGTTTTAGCATTTAAGGTGCCAGTTTTGACAGCAGTAGCATCTGCTTCGCAAGGGGCTGTATATGGAATCATTCCAATTGGCTGGATTATCATTACGTCCGTATTTTTATATAACTTGACGGTAAAAACCGGACACTTTGATGTTATTCGTTCATCGGTGTTATCTATTACTGAAGATCGTCGTATTCAGGCTCTATTGATAGCCTTTTCTTTTGGGGCATTTTTGGAAGGGGCAGCAGGATTTGGCGCTCCGGTTGCCATTACAGCGGCGTTGCTAGTAGGGTTGGGTTTTAAACCGTTGCAAGCGGCGGGCCTTTGTTTAATTGCAAACACAGCTCCTGTAGCTTTCGGGGCTATTGGGGTACCGATTACCGTAATGGAAGGGATTACAGGGATTCCTGCTTTAGAAATTTCAAAAATGGTAGGCCGTCAATTGCCTATTATTGCCGTATTTATTCCATTTGTTTTAGTGGTGATTATGGTCGGTTTTAAACGGGCTTTTGAAGTGCTGCCTGCAATTTTAGTATCCGGTATTTCGTTTGCAGTGGCGCAATTTTTAAGTTCCAATTATTTGGGCGCCGAATTGCCGGATATTATTTCATCCTTAGTATCCTTAGTAGCTTTAGCGATTTTCTTGCGCTTTTGGCAGCCAAAACATATTTATCGTTTTGAAACGGATGGCCAAGTGGAGGATACAAAAAATCACTATACGGGTGGGCAAATTTTAAGAGCTTGGTCTCCATTTATTGTATTAACGCTATTTATATCTGCTTGGGGAATTCCATCCTTCAAAAAGGCGTTATTAGGTACATATGATGGTGAAAACGCATTTTTAACCTTTGTGAATAACATTGGTGGTGCGCTCACGTTCTATCCAGAAGTCCCGTTTTTACACAATCAGGTAATCGATGGTTCAACAGGTAAGGAAATTGCAGCAGTGTATAAATTTGAATTATTAGGTGCTGCGGGAACAGCCATTTTATTTGCTGCTATACTCTCTAAGTTTCTATTAAAAGTTTCTTGGGGTAAATGGGTAAAAACTTTTGGCGAAACTATCAACGAAATTAAATTCCCGCTTTTAACTATTTGCTGCGTTGTTGGTTATGCTTATGTGGCAAACACAGCCGGCATGATGACGACTATAGGTTTAGTATTGGCAAAAACAGGAGCTTTATTCCCGTTCTTCTCGCCGGTGCTTGGATGGATTGGTGTGTTTGTTACAGGTTCCGATACTTCTTCCAACGTATTATTTGCCAAGTTGCAGCAAGTTACGTCTGAATCCATCGGCATGGATCCGGTTCTTGCGTTGGCTGCCAACACATCGGGAGGCGTGACTGGAAAAATGATTTCGCCGCAAACATTAGCTGTAGCTGCTGCAGCGGTGGGATTAATCGGAAGAGAATCAGAGTTGTTAAAATTTGCCTTAAAATACAGTGTCATTTTACTTGTCTGCATGTGTATCATTACATTTTTGCAAAGCACCGTACTTACATGGATGATTCCATAAGTTTTGAAGTCTTGGCAGTATCGTCTGTTATAGATGATGCTGCTAACAATTTTGAGTAATGGGGGGAAAACTTATGAAAAAAATTGAAAAAGTCTTAGTAGCAAACCGCGGCGAAATTGCCATCCGCATTTTCCGCGCATGTACTGAATTGAAAATAAAAACCGTTGCAATTTATTCCCATGAGGATAGCGGTGCCATTCATCGTTTTAAAGCGGATGAATCCTATTTGGTAGGCAAAGGGAAAAAGCCAATTGATGCTTATTTAGATATTGAAGGAATTTTAGAAATAGCAAAAGATGCAAATGTAGATGCTATTCACCCGGGATATGGCTTTTTATCAGAGAATGTAGAGTTTGCTCGCCGTTGCGAAGAAGAAGGAATCATCTTCATTGGACCAAAATCAAAACATTTAAGCATATTTGGGGATAAAGTAAAGGCTCGCGAACAAGCCATCGCTGCTGGAATTCCTGTCATTCCAGGTACAGATAGGCTAGTAAAAAGTTTGGAAGAAGTTGAACAGTTTGCAGATACATACGGCTACCCTATTATGATTAAAGCAGCCCTTGGTGGTGGAGGCAGGGGAATGCGCCTTGTGGAAAAGGCAAGCGATTTAAAAGAGGCTTATGAACGGGCAAAATCTGAAGCAAAAGCGGCCTTTGGTTCCGATGAGGTTTACGTGGAAAAAGCCATTGTGAAACCAAAACATATAGAGGTTCAAATTTTAGGCGATGAAGCGGGCAATATTGTGCATTTATATGAGCGGGATTGCTCAATTCAACGCCGCCATCAAAAAGTGGTAGAGATTGCGCCATCTATCTCAATTTCAGAAGAGTTGCGCCGCCGCATTTGCGAAGCAGCTGTAAAATTGATGAAAAATGTGCAGTATGTGAATGCAGGGACAGTGGAGTTTTTAGTAACGGGCGATAATTTTTACTTTATTGAGGTAAACCCGCGCATTCAAGTGGAACATACCATTACCGAAATGATTACAGGAGTTGATATTGTTCAGGCGCAAATTAAAATTGCGGAAGGTCATGAGCTACACAGTCAAGCAATTCGGATTCCTGAGCAAGAAAAGATTCCTTTATTTGGCTATGCCATTCAATCACGGATTACAACGGAAGATCCAAAAAACCATTTTATGCCGGATACAGGAAAAATTATGGTGTATCGCTCATCCGGCGGTTTTGGTGTCCGTTTAGATGCAGGGAACGGTTTCCAAGGCGCAGTTGTTACTCCTCACTATGATTCGCTGCTTGTGAAACTATCGACTTGGGGAAGAACCTTTGAAGAAGCAGCGCAAAAAATGGATCGCAATTTGCGGGAGTTCCGTATTCGAGGTGTGAAAACCAATATTCCGTTTTTAGAAAATGTCGTAAACCATGAGAAATTTTTAAGCGGCCAATTCGATACAAGCTTTATTGATACAACACCGGAATTATTTGAATTTAAAGAACGGAAAGACCGTGCGACAAAGCTGTTAAACTATATCGGCAATGTGACATTAAATGGCTTCCCTGGAATCGAAAAGCGGCCAAAACCAATCTTTGTTCAGCCTCATATTCCGACTGTACCTGAAAAAAAGGTAACTGGTACAAAACAAATTTTAGATGAACAAGGCGTGGCTGGACTTATCCAATGGATTAAAGCCCAAGATGATGTACTGCTTACCGATACAACATTCCGGGATGCCCATCAATCGCTCCTTGCCACACGCGTTCGTTCGAAAGATATGTTTGAAATTGCCGATGCTACAAGCCAATTGATGAACGATTTCTTCTCCCTTGAAATGTGGGGAGGTGCAACTTTCGATGTAGCGTATCGCTTTTTAAAAGAAGACCCTTGGGATCGATTGGAAACATTACGCAAAAAAATTCCAAATATCTTGTTCCAAATGTTATTTAGAGGAAGCAATGCGGTAGGGTATTCCAACTATCCGGATAACGTCATCCGCGAGTTTATAAAATTATCAGCTCAGTCCGGTATTGATGTATTCCGCATTTTCGATTCATTGAACTGGGTAAAAGCGATGGAAGTGGCCATTGACGAAGTTCGCCTCAACGGAAAAGTGGCAGAAGCGGCAATCTGCTATACGGGCGATATTTTAGATGATGGAAGAGCAAAATATACGGTGCAATATTACAAGGAAATGGCAAAACAATTAGAACAGGCCGGCGCGCATATTTTAGCCATTAAAGATATGGCAGGGCTGCTTAAACCAAATGCAGCTTATCGTTTAATTTCCGAATTGAAGGAAACAACAGATTTGCCAATTCATCTTCATACCCATGATACAAGCGGAAATGGGATTTTCGTTTATGCAAAAGCCATTGAAGCAGGAGTGGACATTATTGATACGGCATTAGGTTCCATGGCTGGCTTAACATCTCAGCCAAGCGCCAATTCGCTCTACTATGCTTTAAGCGGCGAAAAACGGCAAGTTAGAGCGGACATAGAATCCCTTGAAAAACTATCTTACTATTGGGCGGATGTGCGAAAATATTATGTGGATTTCGAAAGCGGCATGAATGCCCCTCATTCAGAAGTGTATGTACACGAAATGCCTGGCGGACAATACAGCAACTTGCAGCAACAAGCGAAAGCAGTAGGGCTTGGGGACCGCTGGGAGCAAGTAAAGAAAATGTATTCCCGCGTCAATTTAATGTTTGGCGATATTGTAAAAGTAACGCCATCATCAAAAGTTGTTGGCGATATGGCGCTTTTTATGGTGCAAAATGATTTAGATGAAGAAAATATTTTTGAGCGCGGGAAAACGCTTGACTTCCCTGATTCCGTCATTGAATTTTTCCAAGGTTATCTAGGACAGCCTTATGGCGGATTCCCGAAAAAACTGCAAAAGCTTATACTAAAAGACCGCAAGCCAATTACGGTGCGCCCTGGTGAACTGCTTGAGCCGGTTGATTTTAGTAAACTTGCTGTTAAGCTGGAAGAAAAAGTCGGATTCAAACCGACTGAGAAAGACTTAATCGCCTATGCACTATATCCAAAAGTATTTGAAGAATACGCTAAAGTGCGTGCCCAATACGGTGACATTTCTGTATTAGATACGCCGACATTCCTATACGGTTTGCGCCTAGGCGAAGAAATTGAAGTGGAAATTGAAAAAGGAAAAACATTGATTATTAAATTAGTGTCCATTGGTGAGCCGCAACATGATGGTACACGAGTGATATACTTTGAAATTAACGGTCAACCTCGGGAAATTGTCGTACAAGATATGACGGTAGAGGCAACGGGTCATAAAGCCGTCAAAGCGGACCCATCCAATCCAAATCAAATCGGTGCAACGATGCCGGGTACAATTTTGAAAGTGGTAGTATCTAAAGGCAGTCCGATCAAGCGGGGCGACCATTTATTAATTACGGAAGCCATGAAGATGGAAACAACTGTGCAGGCGCCAAAAGACGGTGTGGTAAAAGAAATTTACGTCAAAGAGGGCGATTCTATTTCTACAGGCGACCTATTAATCGAAATCGAATAAATAAGAGGTTGGAACAAATCTAAAAAAACATCATTTTCTCCTTGAAGAAAATGATGTTTTTTTTTATACGATCAATGATTGAATTATAATCATCATTTCTTTCTTGAAAACCTTCCTCCGCGTGGCGCATATCTATAATGGGTTGGGTATGATAATCTCTTAAATAAATTTTTTCAGTAGCTATTTCTTGAATTACCTGTTCTGTCAGTAACTGGAACGTCACTTTTAAAAATTTATTGATACAGGCGATAATCGCAACCTTATGAGGCTTTCTCTGAGGTTGTGTTTTTAATTTATAATAGTAATCTACAAAATGATTCAGTTTATCTTTCTTCTTCATAATCATGGCACACACCATAAATATAGGTTCTTTCTTCCACTTTCTTATACACGCTCTCTATGGACCCAACATACTAAACTGATTCGCATAAGGGTGTGAAGTTAGCCAGTTTTTAATACGGATTCAAAGATCCCTGAGACTGGTCGACTTTTCTAAAAAATAGTAGCACAAACCTTGGCCTTGGTTTGTACTACTAATCTTAGTATGTTTTTGTTTTGACTATAACAGGACTTGTATGCTCAACTAAACGACCTTATGGTGGAGTAGGAATTGTAAAGTATACACGAGGCCCCTTTTCCAAAGTTTCCAAACTCGTCGATTTTAGCTATATTCGGAAATCTTCATTAAATCTCCAAATATTCGCCTCAAAAAATTTAGGATAGACATGCTTATGAAATATACTATTTCAAAACTTAAACATTTGAAGAATAATTGGAGCTCCTTTTGGTGGCAGGTCTTTCGTTTTTAACTTAATCATACCGCATTGGACTTCGTAATTTTCTTTAGGTTGTAGCACACCATTAATAAATAAATTCATATAGGAGACGGTACTTGGGTCAATGATTTTCTGATTTTTTCCTTTCGTAAAGCCATCTTGATCTCTATAAATTCTTGATTTTCCGTTTGAATTTGTATAGTACTCAAAAACTTCAACCTTTTTTGGAAGGTGAAAGGAAAACTCTGTCGGTGGTAAATGAGGGATTTTTAAAAATGGCTTAGGTAAGTTATTAGCACACTTTTTATTTTCCATCATTCCGCTCCTTCCAATTAATTACTAATAATTTCTACTATAATATGCCTAAGTACACAAAAAATTTCTCCATACAATAAAATGAAATTAGCTTCAAGGAGGAAAATGGATGGCATTAGAAATTTTAAAGCTTGCAATTAATGCCGCTACAACTGTACTTACTAATCCAGATGTACAAAAATTTTTTTATGTAGTAGATACTCCTGTAACTGGGGCATCTACTTTAACAATTAACGCAGAAGATTTCATGGATGATACTGGAGCAACAGGTGTTACACTTCCAGCATTATCAGATGAGAATAGTTATTTAATTGTATATGTAAACGGTGTACAAGTAATGCAAGATTTAGTGACATATAATCCAGGTGGAACTGGTACAGGATCACTTGTCATTACTGTTCCTGAAAATTCAGATATTATTGCAAATACACCAGTAGTTCTTGTGGTAACTAACTTCGCTCCAACAGCTCAAACTACTATTAATTCTTAAGAAGTTGTGTAATTCTTTAGATTAGAAGTGGTGCTTTGTTAGTTAGAATAAAAGCCCCCTTTTCTCGTACCATTCATTTTAAGAGAAAAGGGGCTTTTATTAATGAGCGAGAACTTTGTGAGTCTTCGGAACGAACATGTTTTTTTACGAAAAAATTAGGTAATAACTATTAAGTATCGGATAGGAGGTTTTTTGTAGGGAGGAGCTTATTTAGAAAGCGTCCAAGCGAATTAAAGCGTCTAATGCCAGATATAACACAGAAAATGTTAACTCAACAATTACGCGAATTGGAGCAAGATGGAGTTATGAAACGAATTGCATCAAGTTCCTCCGAAGGTTGAGTATGAATTAAGTGAATATGGTTGGAGTTTGAAAGGGATTCTAGATGCTCTATGAACTTGGGGGGAAAAACATATCGTCAAAGTGTATGGTAGTACAGATGGAGTTTTGGAAGAGAACATTTTAAATGAACACTTAAAATAAATTGAATTAGAGTGTAAGTATTATTTTCTGTCTTCCATTAAGCTAAACAAAGGAAAAGTTTATTCTTAACAAAATCCGGAATATCAATAAATTTAAATATCGGTAATAATCCCCAAATTCAGAAACCATTCATTATGAAAAATCCCAACTTTAAACGTATGAAAACCTCCTTTGAAACAAATGATAAAAATACAATTCAAATACCAATGAATTGTAAATGGAGAATAAAGGAGGTATGTTGCATGAGAACGTTGCAAAGAATAGCTTTAGTATTAGCAATTATCGGAGCTATTAATTGGGGTCTTATTGGATTTTTTAATTTTGATTTAGTAGCGACATTATTTGGAGGACAAGATACAGCCTTATCACGTATTATCTACAGTCTAGTTGGTTTAAGCGGACTATTTTGTTTAACACTCTTGTTTCAACCATGGGAAGATATGGAGCGACAAGAAACGGTTCGTCCTAGAAGCCAACAAAACAATATCAATTACGGAACGGAATTTGGAGAAGAAGCTGATTTCACTTCCGTAGAAGAAAAAAACAAGCGAAATGAATAAAATACTTTTAAGAAAGTGCAGCACTTTACGTAATCATCTCAAGAGTGCAGCACTTTTTTTGTTGCTTTTACATTAAGAAGAAAATTTTGGATTATTATAAAATTTGAAACTCCGTAGATAATAGCACATTTTCGTCTAATATTGCATATATTGCAATGGATTCGTAAAAAGGGGTGTTGAAATATGAATGGAAACTGGAAGCTTAGTGACCCGTATGTATTTGAATCATTAAAAAGACTTTTAAATCAATCCATTGCAGTTCAAACAATTCGGGGCAGTCTACGTGGGGAATTGAAAACCGTGATGCCAGATCATATTGTCATTCATATGGGTGGATCGCCATTTTTTGTTCGTACTGAACAAATTATTTGGATTCAACCAATATGAATGCATAGGTCAAGCACCGTCCATCATAAGATAGAAACGGTTAAAAATTATGGATGGAGGCTCACTCACTCTTATGTTTAAACGTGTAAATAAAATTCTCATTGATTTACCGATTCCGGACCATGGCGATATGAATGCGGCTGCAGCCGTTCAAGAATTACTCGGTGGTAAATTCGGTGAAATGTCTACATTAAATAATTATATGTTCCAATCCTTTAATTTCCGCGGCAAAAAAAAGCTTAAACCTTTTTATGACTTAGTGGCAAGTATTACAGCAGAAGAATTTGGTCATGTGGAATTAGTGGCGAATACGATCAACCTGCTCTCTATTGGCAACACAGTTCCAACTGGTCCTGATACCGCTCCACTCCAAAACGGAAAAGACGCACGTTATTCCCTCCACTTTACAACGACCGCACAAGCAGCCTATCCAGGAGATTCAATGGGGAGACCGTGGACTGGTGAATATGTCACAAATTCAGGCAACCTTGTAGCAGATCTTCTTTTTAATTATTTATTAGAAATTGGTGCAAGAACTCATAAAATGAGGGTCTATGAGATGACAACTCACCCGACGGCATTAACGATGATTGGATACTTACTCGTTAGAGGTGGCACACACATTATTGCTTATGCAAAAGCAATCGAAATGGCAACAGGAGTAGATGTTGGAAAAATGCTCCCAGTACCAAGTCTTGATAATAACAAATTTGATTATGCAAGACCATTTATGGAACAGGGATTATATAATGTATTGTATACATGGGGAGAAGAAGATTATCGCGATATTAATCAAATTTGGAAAGGGAAGAATCCTGAAACGGGCGAACAGTTGAGAGTGATTCACGGAATGCCAGAAGGAGCACCGGTACCAGATTTTCCTGAACTTCCAGAAGAATTTGCTCCTGGAATTGACCGGGATGATTATTTACGGATTTTAAAAAGACTGCAAAGCAACTTGTAATAAGTTTGGGAAAAAATTTGCCGTCCCACATTTAACAAGATGTGGAACGGCATTTTAGTGCGCCTGGCATGGGTGTAATCTATAGGGTGTAAGTCCCGAACTGTGAAGGCAGAAGTAACAGTTAGCTTAACGCAAGGGTGTCCGTGGTGACGCGGAATCTGAAGGAAGCGAGCGGCAAACTTCCGGTCTGAGGAACACGAACTTCATATAAGGCTAGGTATCATTGGATGAGTTTGCTAAACAAAACAAAGTCCTTTCTGCCAAAGGTGGTACAGAGTAAATGAAGCAGATAGATGGAAGGAAAGATTACATTCTTACCCGGGGAGGTCTGGCGGATAGGTGAAGTACGCTTCATAACCTACTTAGTGATAAGTAGCTGAACCGTCAGAAGTCAGCAGAGGTCATAGTATTAGTTGGTTTAGAACTACTAAGAAGGACCGAACAATTAAGAGAGAATAGCCCTTGGCATTCAGTGAGTCATGATGAACACAGAAAACGTAGTACCTCACTTGAGGAAGGAAGCGGTGAATCCCGTGGGAGACCTCTTGGAGGGTGGAGTGACCACTGGCATAAAGAGAACAGCTATTCACGGAAGTTATAAAGACTTGCGTCAATCATCTTAATTGAACCGCCGTATACGGAACCGTACGTACGGTGGTGTGAGAGGACGGGAGTTAATCGCTCCCTCCTACTCGATTTTTAATTTTGCTTCTTTGTTGTAAAATCAGGAATAAGCCAATAAATAAGCAATCCAGCAATTGTTGCATAAGCGATCCCGTTTGCATATCCAATACCGATAATAAAGATAACTGCTACAATAATTAAGTTTTTCATGTTCGTCATATCCACTTTTTCTTCGATCATGTGGCGTATTCCCATCCCAGCAATCATACCAAATAACAAGATACAAATACCACCCATAACAGCAACAGGAATAGATTGAATTGCAGCCCCTACTTTTCCGAATAAACCTAATAAGATGGCAATGACACCCGCACCTTGAATAATTCTGCTAGAGAATTGACGAGTAATTGCTAATACGCCAAGGTTTTCTGCATAAGTTGTTTGTGCAGGACCTCCAATTAAACCAGAGATAAATGTAGCGAGACCGTTTCCCCAAAGAATGCTTGAGAATCCTGGATCCTTCGTTACATCCTTACCTGTAATCTCATTTAATACGAACATATGTCCTAAGTCTTCGATGATTGTAACTAATGCAATAGGTGCCATTCCGAAAATGACAATCCATGTGAATTCAGGCATGACAAAATGAGGAAGAGCAAATACTGGAGCATCTACAATTGGGCTATAATCGACGATTCCACGAATTGCGGCATAAATGTATCCAACTACTAGGCCAATAATAATTGGTAGTAAACGAACCATTTTATTTCCTGCAAGTGTCGCGATAATTGCGGCAAGGAGGCTGACGATTGCTACATCCCAATTTACACTAGCCATATTTGTAACAGCTGTCGTTGCTAATGCTAACCCAATGATACTCACAACAGGGCCAACAACTACTGGAGGAATTGCTTTCCGTGCTTTATCAAAACCAATAAAAGTAATAAGAAGTGCAACAATTCCATAAACAATTGAAACACTAATAAGTCCTGCAACTGCCTCGCCCGGCGAATTCAATTCCCCTACATACAATGCTAAAGGCGCAATGAAAGCGAAAGACGAGCCTAAATAAGTAGGAACTTTTCCACGCGTAATCAAATGGAATATTAAAGTCCCTAAACCACTAGCAACAAGTGCACTACCTGGATCTAATCCGGTGAGTGCTGGAACTAAAATCGTCGCACCGAACATAGCAAACAAATGCTGCAAAGACAATGGAATCGCTTTCAAAAAGTTTTTCAAACAAGTGTCCCTCCTTAATAAATGGTATTTCTGTCATGAAATTTTTAGAATTTGAATTTTAAATTTTCACTATTGAAATAAGATAAATAAATGAAGGATATAGTGATGAAGAGAAAATTGTACATAAGTTGGGAGAGTAATGAACGTAAAAGAAAAGGAAGCACCCTTTGCCTTTTGGTAGGTACTCACAAAATTAGTTTGTAAGGGAAAAAAGGGAGCAGTTCAAAGTCGAACACTTTCTGAACAACCTTACTTCTTATAGTAATATTCTCTTAAAAACTTTGCTCCTGCGGTGGTCACATCAAACGCGCCTCCTCGTCGAAAAGGGGGCTTTTCAGACGCCCCCTTTATTGATGCATACTAAATTTTATAATGATTTCCTACTAATATTAGATTCATTAATATTTTTAAAAGCGTTGATGATAAAGAGGATGTTGCCTAATAAAAATGCTCCACCGCCAAGATATGTGAAAATATGTGCTGTATCGAGCATACCAGGGACTTGAACTAAAAAGGCGCTAAGTAGGAAAACCGGGACCCCTAATTGATGAAGCCAAAAGTGTGTTTTACCTAATGAATTGATTGCAGCTCTTGGATAAAGGCTATAGATAACTCCGAAAATAGCCGTTGTTGCAAAACCAACTAAGTTTACATGTGCATGAGCAGAACCCCATTGAAGTTTAAGCGTCATCGACATAAATAATCCTACACAAATTCCAAAAATCAAGTAAAGAACTGCAAGCTTAATCCAAATGGATCCCCTCATGTATACACTCCTTGTTGTCATTATTCCATGCTCCTACTAACGTCGCCATTTCCTTTTACTTAAAGCTTGTTGTTCCTCCTTTTTCCTTTACTTATTTCATCATAATACGATTTTTTATGAATTATGAATGGATTGATGAATTTGATTTCATTAAAGTGAAGAAGCCCACTTTTAGCATAAATGTCCAGTTAAAATTCAATTTGCGGCAGACATCACTACTGCTTCAAAAGGATTTAATTACAAGTAATATCAATAGAAATTATAAAATAAGCCATTGCTATTGGAATATCAGTTTTCATCCCATCATTTTACATATTAGGGAAGAATCTAGTAAAATTAATGTTTATAATTATTACATAGGCAAGTCTATGAAGGGGTTTTATAAGAAATGAAACAATACTATGCTTTCTTAAAAGTGATTGAAAGAGGGAGCTTCACAAAAGCAGCGGCAGAACTTGGTTATACTCAGTCTGCTATCAGTCAGATGATTCAAGCTCTTGAAGAAGAAATGGGGACAACGTTGATATACCGTTCAAGAAAAGGCATTACATTAACGACGGATGGAGAGGAATTTTTGCCTTTTATTACGAGAGTTGCAAATTCTCATGCAGAACTGATTGAAAAAGCGAAGGAAATGCAAGGATTAGCAAACGGGCATATTCGAATTGGAACTTTTACAAGCGTTTCAAGCAATTGGTTGCCAAGTTTAATGCAAGATTTTAAACACCTTTACCCATCCGTGCAATTTCACCTGCAACAAGGAGAATATACAAGTATCGTCAAATATATTAAAGAAGGCAGTGTGGATTTCGGGTTTGTCAATCCTGATGCGGCAGAAGACTTAGAAACAGTTGTTTTAAAGCAGGATAATATGGTCGCAATCTTACCAGAAAATCATCCTCTTGCAAACGATTCAACAGTCACATTAGAAGATTTAGCAAAGGAACCGTTTATATTACTTGAAGAAGGAGAACTAAATGAACCGCTAAATGCTTTTAAGAAAAAAGGATTGCATCCTAATATTCAATATAGAGTAATTGATGATTATACAATAATGTCAATGGTCGAAAGTGGACTCGGCGTTTCAATTCTATCGGAAATGGTGATGAAAAAAGTTCGTAACCGATTTGTCATAAAAGAAGTGAACCCTCCGATAATTCGAACAATTGGCATTGCTTATAAAAATAAAAAAACGTTGCCAATTGCTAGTCGTTATTTTATCGATTTCATCATTCGAAAACTGTCTTAAAAGGTTTGTAACCTTTTTGAAAGGAAGATTCTGAATGAAACAACTGTATATAAAACAAAAGTTTTTTAGCTTAACTGATAAATTTACGATCAAAGATGAACATGAGAATGATGTGTACTATGTAAAAGGGAGCTTCTTAAAAATTCCAAAAACCTTTTCAATTTATAATATGGAGGGGCAACAAGTAGCCCTTATTACAAAAAAAGTATTTGGTGTATTGCCAAAATTTACTGTTGAAGTTGGAGGGCAGCACGTCATAACAATCATAAAGGAATTTACCTTTTTTAAATCGCGCTATACGATAGATTCAGCTGGAATAGAAGTACGTGGTAATTGGTGGGATATGGATTTTCAAGTATTCCAACATGGTGAAAAAATAGGTCAAGTAAGCAAAGAATGGTTTACTTGGGGAGACAGTTATAAAGCACAAATCTTAAAAGAAGAGTTGGAAACCATCATTATTGCTCTTGTAATTGCCATTGATTGTGTGAAGGAAGATCAAAGAATTGCTTCTGCCACAAGTTCAGTTTGATAAAAAAGTGGCTGTTCAGAAAGTCGAACACTTTGATATGCTCCCTATTAGGTAGACAGATGAAAAAATAAAAATTCATCTAACCTAATAGGGGGCTTTCATTATGACCTTTTACAAGTATCCTAAAGAGTTCATGTTAAAACTGATTCATTTATATTTAACGGGTGATTATTCATTTGAAAAGCTTGCTCGTCAATATAAAATTCACCAAAGTACTTTAAAAGAATGGGTTCGAAAGTATGAAGCCTTTGGTGAAGCGGTCTTTCACTCTAACTTTTCTCCACGATGCTATACAAGAGAACAGAAGATTCAAGCGGTGGAGGATTATTTATCTGGTGAATATTCTTTACTCGAATTAATGAAAAAACATCAAATTTCAGGTAGAACTATTTTAATGAAGTGGGTGAAAAAGTATACTAGTCATTGTGATATAAAAGATTCGGGTAAAGGATTGAGTAAAACAATGACAAAAGGTAGAAAAACAACCCTACTAGAACGAATGGAGATAGTCGATTTTTGCTTAAAGCACCATAAAAATTATCAATTAGCAGCCCAAACTTATCAAGTTTCTTATCAACAGGTATACCAATGGGTGAAAAAATTTGAGTTACATGGAGAAGAAGGGCTACAAGATCGCCGTGGACGCACAAAATCAGAATTAACGACGGAAGAAAAATTTAAATTAGAAATCAAACGAATTGAACGCGAGAATGAACGTTTACGTGCAGAAAATCTATTTTTAAAAAAGTTAGAGGAAATCGAAAGGAAGTGTTGTTAACCCAAGTACGATTACAAACTCGATATGAGGCCATTCAAGAATTACATGAAACCGAACACTTATCTATCATTTTACTTTGTCACATCGCAGGCGTTTCACGAGCAGCTTATTATAAATGGCTGAAACGCACTCCATCAGCGCGTGAACAATTGAATGAATCACTGTTAGAGGGCATTAAAACACTTCACGAACAAGTCAATGGAATCTATGGTTATCGTCGCATGACCATCACCATTAATCGATACAGAAAAATGGCGAATGAGCCCCTTGTCAATGAAAAACGCATTTATCGTTTGATGAAAATTGCGAAGATTCAAGCAGTGATTCGAAGAAAACGAAAACGATATAAGAAATCACCTGTTCAACACGTAGCTGAAAATCGATTAAATCGCGAGTTTACTGCAGAAAAGCCCAATATGAAATGGTGTACAGATGTAACGGAGCTGAAATATGGGAACGGAAAAAAAGCCTATTTAAGTGCCATTATTGATTTGTATGATGGTTCTATTGTGAGTTATGAATTGGGTCATTCCAATAATAATCAATTAGTTTTTAAAACCATACGAAAAGCAATCCAAACCCTGAAACCTGATGAACATCCACTCGTACATAGCGATCGAGGATTCCAATATACGTCCAAAAAATATAAGGAGATCATAGACGAGGCACAATTAACACAAAGTATGTCTCGTGTGGGTCAATGCATCGATAACGCTCCAATTGAATCCTTTTGGAGTAAATTCAAATGTGAAAAATATCATTTGAATACCTATGATTCATATCAAGCACTGAAACAATCGATTGATGAATATATTTATTTTTATAACCATTTCCGTTATCAGAAAAAATTAAACGGCTTAAGTCCCTTAGAATACAGGGCTCAAGCCGCTTAGTAACATTTTTATTTTTTACACTGTCTACTTGACAGGGAGCAGTTCAAAGTGAACAGCCTTACTTCTTATAGTAATATTCTCTTAAAAACTTTGCTCCTGCGGTGGTCACATCAAACGCGCCTCCTCGTCGCAATTTATCTGCGGCGAAAGCACTAGCGACAGCCGCAATTTATCTGCGGCGAAAGCACTAGCGACAGCCGCAAAGGGGGCGTCTCACAATGACTTTTCAGACGCCCCCTTGGCTTCTTATAATTCAACAGATTCAACGGAAATCCATTGTTGAGACCATTCTTCAATTGATTTCAATATGGGTTCCATCGAACGACCTTTTTCCGTCAATGAATACTCGATCACGACGGGAGTAGAAGGGATCACTTTTCGATTAATAATCTCCATTTGTTCTAATTCTTTTAAGCGGTCAGATAAAACCTTTCCACTAATACCGATAGTTGACTGTATTTCACTAAAACGTCTTGGTCCAGAAAGTAATTGATATATCACTAATGCAGTCCATCTCTGACTTAAGATGGATATTGCTTTTTCAAATTTTGGGCAAATCGCTGGCTGTTCCAATTACAACACCTCTCTAATTAAGTATTTTATCAAAAAGTCGCTTATAAAAACAAAATAAGTTATTTTATTTAACATCATTACAGTAAGTAACTAAACATTGAATAAAAATTGCAAGTGAAAATAAAAAAGCAGTCCAAAAAAGGACTGCTTTATTGGTGCGCCCGGCATGTACATGAACTATAGGGTGTAAGTCCCGAACCCCGAAGACAGAAGTAGAGGTTAGCCAAGAGCAAGGGTGTCCGTGGTGACGCGGAATCTGAAGGAAGCTGGAGGCAAAACACCGGTCCGAGGAACACGAACCTCATATAAGGCTAGGTATGATTGAGTGAGTTTGCCAAACAAAACAAAGCTCTTTCTGTCGAAGGTCATATCGAGTAAATGAGGCGGATAGATGGTGTGAAAGTGCATGTACTTACCCGGGGAGGTCTGGCGGATAGGTGAAGTACGCTTCATAACCTACTTAGTGATAAGTAGCTGAACCGTCAGAAGTCAGCAGAGGTCATAGTATTAGTTGGTCTAGAACAACTGAGAAGGACCGAACAATTAAGAGAGAATAGCCCTTGGCATTCAGTGAGTCATGATGAACACAGAAAACGTAGTACCTCACTTGAGGAAGGAAGCGGTGAATCCCGTGGGAGACCTCTTGGAGGGTGGAGTGACCACTGGCATAAGAAGACAAGCTATTCACGGAAGTTATGAAAACTTGCGTCAATTATCTTAATTGAACCGCCGTATACGGAACCGTACGTACGGTGGTGTGAGAGGACGGGAGTTAATCGCTCCCTCCTACTCGATTAATATTAATTTCTAATAAGATAGTCGAATGCACTTAATGCTGCAATTGCGCCAGAGCCCATGGAAATAATAATTTGGTTATATGGACCGTCTGTACAGTCACCTGCTGCAAACACACCTGGGATTGTCGTAGCGCCTTTTTTATCTACAATGATTTCACCAATGCGATTACGTTCAAGTGTACCTTCTAACCATTCTGTATTTGGAACAAGACCGATTTGAACGAATACACCTGCTAATTCAATATGTTTTTCTTCACCAGTAACACGGTCTACATATGTAAGTCCGTTGACTTTGTCTGTACCAGTGATTTCTTTTGTAGCAGCATTAGTAATAACCGTCACATTAGACAAGCTATGTAGACGTTTTTGTAAGATTTCATCAGCTTTTAATTGCTCATTGAATTCGAGCACTGTGACATGATTAACGATTCCAGCAAGGTCAATCGCTGCTTCCACACCGGAGTTGCCTCCACCGATGACCGCAACGTCTTTTCCTGCGAATAATGGTCCGTCGCAGTGAGGGCAGTATGCAACACCCTTGTTTTTAAATTCCTGTTCACCAGGTACATTAATGTTACGCCAACGTGCACCCGTTGCAATAATGACTGTTTTACTTTTCAGAACGGCGCCGTTTTCAAGTTCTACTTCAATTAGATCGCCTTTCTTTTCAAGGTGTTTTACACGTTGTAAATTCATGATATCAACAGGATATTCTTTCACATGTTCTTCAAGGGCTTTTGCAAGTTTAGGTCCCTCTGTTTCTTTTACACTGATGAAGTTTTCAATTGTTAATGTATCTAAAATTTGCCCACCAAAGCGTTCTGCGACAATACCTGTTCGAATACCTTTACGAGCTGCATAAATTGCTGCACTAGCTCCCGCAGGCCCACCGCCGATTACTAATACATCAAACGGATCTTTATTGGATAGCTCTTCCACATCTGAGCCTTTACCGAGCTTTCCAAGAATCTCTTCAATCGTCATGCGGCCACTAGCAAACGGTTCACCGTTTAAGAAAACTGTTGGTACAGCTAAAATATCTTTACTTTCCACTTCTTCTTTGTACGCAGCGCCATCAATCATAGTATGTGTAATGTTAGGATTTAACACACTCATGATGTTAAGTGCTTGTACAACATCAGGACAGTTGTGGCAAGTTAAGCTAACGTAAGTTTCAAAGTGGTATTCGTCATTGATAGATTTAATTTGATCAATGATATTTTGCTCAACTTTTGGAGGACGACCGCTTACTTGCAATAATGCCAATACTAATGAAGTGAATTCATGTCCTAATGGAACACCGGCAAAAGTGATACCAGTGTCTTCGCCAACACGGTTTACGCTAAAGCTTGGTGTTCTTTTTAGTTCTGTTTTTTCTACTTTAATTTTTGGTGTCATGGATGCTAGCTCATCAACTAAAGCTAGCATCTCTTCAGATACCTCGTCAGAACCAGCACTTACTTTTAAAACGATATCGTTTTCAAGCAGCTGTAAATACTGACTTAGTTGAGATTTTATTTCTGCATCTAATGCCATGTTGAATCGTCTCCTTAAATTTTACCAACAAGGTCAAGGCTTGGCTTAAGTGTTTTACCAGTTTCTTTCCATTTTGCTGGGCAAACTTCACCAGGATTGTTACGGACGTATTGAGCAGCTCTAATCTTGTCGATTAAAGCACTTGCGTCACGGCCAATACCTTCAGCGTTGATTTCAACAGCTTGAATTACACCATCTGGATCGATAATGAACGTACCGCGATCAGCAAGACCTTCGTTTTCTCTTAACACTTCAAATTGTTTTGAAAGAACGTGAGTTGGGTCACCAATCATAGCGTAAGTGATTTTTCCAATTGTTTCTGAAGTATCGTGCCATGCTTTGTGAGTGAAGTGAGTGTCAGTTGAAACTGAGAATACTTCAACGCCTAATTCTTGAAGTTTTGGATATTGTTCTTGAAGATCTTCTAATTCAGTTGGGCATACGAATGTGAAGTCAGCAGGGTAGAAGCAAACTACAGACCAATGACCTTTGAAATCTTCTTCAGTTACTGTGATGAATTCACCATTTTTGTAAGCTTGAGCAGTAAATGGTTGTACTTGTTTTCCGATTAATGACATATTCATTACCTCCAAAAATCTTATTTTTAATATAAAAACTTTTTGATAATAATTATTAGCTAGAATTAATTATTATATACATATCTTTTTTTGTCAAATGGAATATATTAAACATTTCAAACATTAGTCTATATTTTAGACTACATATATATACATAAAAATGGAAAATGAATTGAAGTGACGAACAAACTAAACTTTTCCATTATTCACTATATATTTATTTTAGAAGATGCGCATGGGTAATACAAGAAACAAACTCCTATCTATAATGAATGTTTATGTTAGGATAGAGTACAAAGGTTTCATAGAGGGGAGAGTGGAGTTTAGTGTTTTTGGAACAATTGAAGAGAAAGTTAAATACACAGCAAATAACATTTATTGGTGAAGAAACAGCTTTTCGTTCTGCAGTGTTGATTCCCATCATTCAAATAGAAGGAGAATGGCATATTCTTTTTGAAGTGCGTTCATTTACGTTAAGAAAACAGCCAGGAGATATTAGTTTTCCGGGAGGCCGTGTCGAAGATTCAGATGCATCTCCATTAGAAGCAGCTTTGAGGGAAACCCATGAAGAATTGGGAATTCACCCCAATACAATTAAAGTAATAGGTGAACTAAGTCCGTTAATAACTTCCCCTTCCTTTGTCATTTATCCATATGTTGCAACAATTGATAATCAAGTTATTCAACCTTCTTATAATAAAGAAGAAGTAGAAGAAATCTTTACGATTCCAATAAAGTGGCTTCTCAATTATGAGCCATATTCTCATTTAGTAAAAATAAAGATCATTCCGCCATCAGATTTTCCTTATGAAAAAATTATTAATGGTAGGGATTATCAATGGAGAACAAGAGAAATGGAAGAATGGTTTTACGACTATGAGCAGTATACCATTTGGGGTTTAACGGCGAGAATTTTAAAACATTTTGTTGAAATACTGAAAAATAAATAAGATATTCTCTAATGGTAAAATTATAGAAATGATTACGAAGCATATCACAGTTGTTTAAATAAAAAATTTGCTAGCACTTATCATTTGTTTTGTGCTCAAGATGTTATATCAATATAATTGTAATGAATCCAAATATTTCATTTTTTATTCATCATGCATTCGAAAATAATTTCACCAAATACGGTAAATAATATAAATCAATATAGAAAAGAAAGTAATGATACCTTTTATACACATGAATGTATCAAAAAAATATTTTCCATAAATGTACATTTTAACTTGCTATCAGAGCATAGATATAATATTTAAATCTCAAATTAAAAGTGTTATACTATAATAAGGTCAAAATGTACAAGAAGATGTTGACAAAAAATAGTCTACATCTTTATGGAAAAAATAGGGGAGATAAGGATGGTTATAAAATGAGTAGTAGTCAAACTAAGAAAAATGTCGTTCTAATCGGCGCCGGTATTATGAGTGCAACTTTAGGGACGTTACTAAAAGAGCTTGCTCCAGATTGGAATATTACGATTTACGAAAAACTTGATAAGCCTGGCGAAGAAAGTTCAAATGAATGGAACAATGCGGGTACAGGACATGCCGCGCTATGTGAGCTTAACTACACAGTTGAAAAACCAGATGGCTCCATTGACATTTCCAAAGCAATTAATGTAAATGAACAATTCCAAGTTTCTAAGCAGTTTTGGGCTTACCTTGTAAAAAATAATTTAATTCAGAATCCGCAAGATTTTATAATGCCGTTACCACACTTGAGTTTCGTTACAGGTGAAAATAATGTTTCCTTCTTGAAAAAGCGTTTTGAAGCACTGTCAAAATTGCATCTATTTGAAGGTATGGAATTCACTGACGATCCGGAAAAATTAAAAGAGTGGATTCCATTAATGATGGAAGACCGCGCTATTACAGAACCAATCGCAGCTACAAAAATTGATTCAGGTACGGACGTAAACTTTGGTGAATTAACGCGCATTTTAGTGAAACACTTACAAAATCAAGGTGTTGAAGTACATTACAAACATATGGTTGAAGGCATTAAACGCACAAAAGACGGCCGTTGGGAATTAAAAGTCCACGATTTAGACAGCATTAAAATGAAATACGTTTCTGCTGATTTTGTATTTATTGGTGCAGGTGGCGGAAGCTTACATTTACTTCAAGATACAGGAATTCCAGAAAGTAAGCACATTGGTGGGTTCCCAGTAAGTGGTTTATTCTTAGTATGTAAAAACCCTGAAATCGTTAAAAAACACCATGCAAAAGTATATGGTAAAGCAAAAGTTGGAGCACCTCCAATGTCTGTGCCGCACTTAGATACTCGTTATATCGATGGTGAAAAATCTTTATTGTTCGGACCATTTGCAGGATTCTCACCTAAGTTCTTGAAAACTGGTTCTTACATGGATTTATTTGCTTCCATCAAAGCGAATAACTTATTTACTTTGCTTGCTTGCGGTGCGAAAAACGTGCCGTTAACAAAATACTTAATTGGACAACTTATGTTAACGAAAGAACAACGCATTGAAGAATTACGTGAATTTATTCCTAATGCAAAAGCTGAAGATTGGGAAATTATTATTGCTGGACAACGCGTACAAGTAATTAAAGATACTGAAACTGGCGGTAAAGGTACATTGCAATTCGGTACAGAAGTCATTACTTCATCTGACGGCTCTGTCGCTGCATTATTAGGAGCGTCACCAGGTGCTTCAACAGCGGTTAAAGTAATGCTTGATGTAATTAATCGCTGTTTCCCAGAAGAAATGAAAAAATGGGAAGGAAAAATTAAAGAAATGATCCCATCCTATGGTCAAAAATTACTAGACAACCCAGATCTATTCAAAGAAATACAAGCTTCTACTGATGAAATTTTAGGTTTAGGAAAAGAAAATATAGAGAAAGAATTAGAAACAATTCAATCATGAAATCTTAACATACCAGATCTCCATAAAGGGAATCTGGTATGTTTTTTATTACTTGCAAAATAACAGGATATGGATGTGAAATAAATGAGATACATCAATATGGTTAGGGGAATCTTTTATCAACGATTGAACCGCTTTGTTGCTGAAGTTTATATCGATGGTCAAAAAGAAAAAGTCCATGTTAAAAACACTGGTCGCTTAAAGGAATTGTTGATACAAAATGCAGAAGTGTTACTAGAAGAAAGTAATGATCCGAACCGGAAAACAAAATATTCGCTCATTGCTGTGAAAAAAGGCGAACGGTGGGTAAATATCGATTCCCAGGCACCAAATACTGTTGCTTATGAAGCGATATTAGATGGGAAAATTGCTGAAATTGGAACCGTCCAAAAATTAAAAAAAGAAGTGAAATATGGAGATTCCCGATTTGATTTATACTTTGAAACGCAAGAAGAAAAAGGGTTTATTGAAGTAAAGGGCGTAACGTTAGAGAAAGATGGAGTAGCGGTGTTTCCTGATGCACCCACTTCTAGAGGGACAAAACATGTTCTAGAATTAGTGAAAGCTGTGGAGGAAGGTTATAAAGGAATCATATTATTTATTATTCAAATGGAGGGTTGCCGCCTTTTTGTACCTAATCATGAAACAGACCCGTCCTTTTCAAATGCGTTACGCCAAGCTTCAAAACAAGGAGTGCAAATTTTAGCTTACGAAACAAGTGTAAGTGAACAATGTATGGTAATCAGTAATCGAATTCCCGTTGAATTAATATGAAAAAGGATTGTTACATAAAAAGAAGAATTTAGGACAATTTAATAATGAACAAATTAGATTTGTTCAATTTGCTCAATAAGGAGGATGGTTATGTCGATTGAGGATAATAAACATAAAGGCGAGTTCCAACGCAAAAATAAGCTTCAATTTCACCAATCCCCTAATCAAAAATCAACAGAATTTGCTTCTGATATGGCAATTGAAACAACCTCCCAAAAGGAAAAAGGGCGTATACAACAACCAATCAGTGAAAGAACAGCATGGCATTAAGACTGACCATTTGAATTATTGAGTATTTATAAGCTATGGATACTTTTCCATAGCTTTTTTTAAGTGAAAGTATTACCATAAAAAACGCTTTACTTCAATTGTAAAGCGTATAATCGATCACTCTATTAAATGTTTTTTAAATGATTTTGTTTCCATCTTTCTAGAAATGCAAGGACATGTTTTGCATCGCTTCATACTATCAAGGAGATAGTTGTAACAACATGTTTTTCTAATTCTGAGCTCTGCTCCATTATCTATAAATGTTTTCTTACCATAATATTTTCGCAGTGGATTTTCTTTATGATGATAACCAAATAATGACCCATCTGCTTCAAAAATGATGTAGTGAAAGTCATCAATGGCTTGTTGATGATTCTCCTTTAACTCCATTTCATACAGCCAAAATACGTACACAGCAATATTTTCCCATAAAATCGTTTTGGAAATGCCAATCGTTTTTTCAAACATGGCGATGAGTGGAGAAATATTTTTTAAAAATAAATCCTTTATAACCTCTTGCCGCCAAAAGGAACGGCTTTGACAGTTTTGATTCAATTCCTCAAAGCTTAAATCCTTAAGATTAATTATTGGAATCCAGTTTTCCCCTTTCTCTGGCCATTCCATTTCAATCATATTCAGTTCAACATTGAGTTTTTTGTTCCAAACAGACATAGCAAATAAAGAAATAACTGCAACGAAAGCAAATCTCTTCATAAAAATGGAAGCTGCAACTTTTTCTGAAGGGGCACCAATCATCTCGGCAATTTTTGAAATGAATTCTTTAAGATAAATTTCATCCATTAATTGATAAACATTGAAAGTATGCATCGATTCAGATGTTAATCTATATTTTTGCAATATCTGTAATTCTTTCTCTGTTAATGTATTAACCATGGGAAATAACTACCTCTTTTAAAATGCATCTACCTTTGCCATGTGGGATGCACAGCGGCGTTCCAAACAAAGGATCTGGTGTTACTTCACAATCCATGTCAAAGACAGCTTTTACTAGACTTCGATTAATGACGTGCTCCGGCTTCCCTTGGGCAAAAACTTTTTGATTCTTGATAGCCACAATATGATGGGCATATCGGCAAGCAAGATTTAAGTCGTGTAGGACCATTACCACCGTACGTTTTTCCTTTTCGTTTAATTCAAAAAGCAAATCAAGTATTTCGATTTGATGGGTCAGGTCTAAATAAGTGGTTGGTTCATCTAATAAAATGATATCCGTATCCTGAGCCAAAGTCATGGCAATCCAAGCACGCTGGCGCTGTCCACCGGAAAGAGCATCTACCGGTTTTTCTTTTAATTCTTCGAGTCGTGTCGCCTTCAAAGCATTGTTTACTTTTTCTTCATCTTCTTCTGACCATTGACGTAGCCAAGTTTGATGAGGATAGCGTCCTTGTTTTACCAGTTGCAAAACTGTTAAGCCTTCCGGTGCAGATGGTGATTGAGGAAGGATTGCCAATTGTTTAGCAACTTCTTTGGTAGAAAGCTTAGCGATTGCTTTACCTTCAAGAATAACCGTACCAGATGTTGGCTTCAGCAGACGGGCGATCGAACGAAGAAGCGTCGATTTTCCGCAGCCATTTGCCCCAATAAATACGGTAATCTCACCCTTTGGTATTTTTAAATCCAACTCGTGAATTATGAGGTTTTTTCCATAGGAAATCGATAAATTTTTCGTCTCAATCGCACTCATCATCTTGCTAGCTCCTTTTTATTTTTAGTTTTCGAATACTTTCGTTCCAAGCACTTTCAAAGAAAATATCTCTTCTGATACTCATTCACTTCATTTTAAGAATTTTTTGTTTTAAAAAGCAGATAGATAAAATATGGCGCTCCAATTCCTGCAGTGAATACGCCTGCAGGCACCTCTAAAGGTGAAAAGACGGTCCGGCCGATTAAGTCTGCAAGCATTACAAGTATTCCTCCAATAAATGCGGATGTAGGAATCAACGCCTCGAAGGATGAGCCAACAAGCCGTCTTGCCATATGGGGAGCCATCAGCCCAACAAAACCAATCGTGCCGGCAAAAGCTACTGAAATGCCAATTAACGCTGTACTTAACATTAATAATAGAAACCTATGTTTTTGAACGTTATCGCCTAGCCCAGTTGCTACATCATCACCTAATTCCTGAATATTAAGCAGTCTAGTAGCAAGAATGGCGAGGATAATTAAGATAACCGCCCCTGGAACAAGAATTGCAACGTTTGTCCAATTCGATCCATAAACTGAGCCCGTAATCCAAATATTTGCTTGGCTTGCTTGATAGATTGGTCCAGTTACCATTAAAAATGTGGTGAACGCCTGCATAAGTGCGGAAATCCCGATGCCAATCAACACAAGGCGAATAGGGGATACCCCATTTTTCCATGAAAGGAAATAAACTAAGACCCCCACCACACTAGCACCAATAAATGCAGCTAATGGCAACCAAGCTATGCTGACCGTTAAAGAATGGTTCTGATCGCTGAAGATGGACATAAAACCGACAACGGCTACTGCCGCACCGCCAGAAATTCCCAAAACTTCAGGTGATGCAAGTGGGTTTCTTACCATTCCTTGTAAAATGGCGCCAGCAATCGCTAGGGAAATACCGACAGTTAAGGCGACGATAATTCTTGGCAGACGGAATGATGTGATAACCAATGTTTCCATCTCTGGACCTAAACCAAGTAGCACTTTAACAACTGTCAACGGGTTGATCTTCATTTCCCCTAAACCCGTGCTTATTACAAAAACAACAAATGCGATAATAGCTAAGGTTGTATAAATAAATGCAGCTTTTCGATCAATTAGTAATGACATCTTGCCGTTAAAGAGACGTAAATTTTTGTATTTACTCATCGCGCATTGAACCCCCTTCTTGCAATATAGATAAAGAATGGAGTTCCAATTGCGGCGGTCATCACACCAACAGGGACTTCTGATGGCATTACTATGTATCTGGCAGCAATATCTGCTGCTAATAATAAAATTGCCCCCAAAACTCCGGCCATTGGAATAACCCAGCGGTGATCCATTCCTACAATTGCTCTTGCAAGATGTGGGACGATAATTCCCACAAAGCCTATTGGTCCTGCAACAGCGACAGAAGATCCAGCTAATAATATAACCAAAACTCCAATCGCAATTTTTATGAAACCAGTATTTAAACCTAATCCTTTGGCTACATCTTCACCCATAGCAAAAATATTCATTTTTCCCGAAATGAATATTGCTCCAAGCCAGGCTATCGTCATATAAGGAATAACTGAAATAAGCGTTTCAAGATTTCTCCCTGCAACAGACCCTGCCAGCCAAAACAATACTTGGTCAAGGAGTGCTTCATCAAGAACGAGCAATCCTTGGGTAAAACTAGCAAACATCGCAGAAATCGCTGCGCCTGCTAGGGTTAACTTCATCGGTGTCAGCCCTTCACGCCCAAAAGAACCAATAATAAAAACGCTAAAGGCAGCAAGAGCAGCGCCAAGAAACGCAAGTACGTTAAAACTTTGCATATTATGAACAGAAAATATTGTCATAGCAACAACAACTGCAAAGCCTGCTCCCGCATTAATACCAAAAATTCCCGGTGAAGCTAACGGGTTTTTTGTTAACGTCTGCATTAGAACTCCGGCAATCGCTAGGCTTGCTCCAACTGCTGCAGCTATTAATGCCCTTGGGATTCTTACTTTTTGAATAATAACATGTTCATTCGATCCATTGTAATGGGTAAAAGAATCAATGGCTGTTCTCCACGTAGTATCTGCATATCCAAAGATAACACTGGCACACATAAAACCAATCATTAATAGAAAAGTAACAAAAAGGCCAATCCATTTATAAGAAGTCCTTTTCAACAACATCTTTTTGAAGACCTCTCTTTTTTATTTTAAGTCTATATACAACTAAACATAGCTGTCAATGACTTTGATAATCATTTTCAATTGTATATTGACAGAGGTGTATAGGTTACTTTATGATTAGCTTGTTGAAATTGATTATCATTTACAATTGGTTAAGGAGGATACAGTACAAGTGAAACTGTTCAAAACATTTTTGCTTCTTTTCTCTGTTATAGCCGTTTTATTGCTGGCGGCATGTGGCGGCAAAGAAGAAAAAGCAACTGAAAAAACAGATCAAAAAACGACAGAAGAAAGTACGTATACAATTGAACATGCAATGGGATCCACAGAAATCAAAGGTACTCCAAAAAGAGTTGTTATTCTTACAAACGAAGGAACCGAAGCGTTATTGGCTCTAGGAGTAAAGCCAGTTGGTGCGGTTCAATCTTGGCTTGGTGATCCTTGGTATGAACATATTAGCAAGGATATGGAAGGCGTCGAAGTTGTTGGGACTGAGAGTGAAGTAAATGTGGAGAAAATTGCTTCGTTAAAACCTGATTTAATTATCGGGAACAAGCTTCGCCAAGAAAAAATTTATGATCAATTAAATGCCATTGCACCTACTGTTTTTTCTGAAACTTTACGTGGTGATTGGAAAGAAAACTTTAAGTTATATGCTAAAGCGTTAAATCTCGAAGAAAAAGGAAATGAGGTATTAGGTCATTACGATCAACACGTTGCCGACGTGAAAGAAAAACTTGGTGACAAAGTGAACAAAGAAATTTCTGTTGTTCGCTTTATGGCTGGAAAATCCCGTATTTATTACACTGATTCATTTTCAGGGGTTATTTTCAATGAATTAGGTTTCAAGCGTGTTGCTCATCAGGAAGAGTTGTTTACTTCAGATAATAAACTTGGCAATTTAGCTGTTGAAGTAGGAAAAGAAGTTATTCCGAAAATGGATGCAGATTACCTATTCTACTTCACTTATGCTCCCCAGGGAGATCAAGAGGCATTAAATACAGCAAAGGAATGGACAAGTGATCCTCTATGGCAAAATCTAAATGCCGTTAAAAACGGTAATGCTTTTGAAGTGAGCGATGCAATTTGGAACACTTCCGGCGGTGTAATTTCAGCAAACTTGATGTTAGATGATTTAGAAAAATTATTAACGAATTAATATCTGCCATAATATCCCAAGTATAAACTTAGAATTGGCCGTCTGAAAAAGCCATTTTGAAACGGCACTTTGCGACGAGGATACTTGTTTCAACTACCTCAAGGAGCAAAGGTTGATTATATAAGAGTGTCTGGAAAGTTTAGACTTTCTAGACACTTTTTTTTGCACCCTTTAAACAAATAATGCGCTTCAATTATTTACTTCTTAGTTATTTTTTTTCAAAATAAATGGTTGAAAAAATGAGCAAAATACAATTTGAGAAATAGTCATGCTGTTTCTCATTTTATCTCAATGAGGAGGATTGCTATGCCGAATGTAGAAGTAAACTGTACCGTCTCCAATTGCTATTTCCACAGAAAAGGAAATATCTGTGGTGCGGAGAAAATTTTAATTGATACGGATTCAGATTCCAAAGATAAGTCGTCAGAGTTTGCTTCAGAAGTAGACTTCCGAGAGATTGAGGAAAGGGCTAAATCATCAGAAGAAACTTGCTGTAAAACGTTTAGACCTAAAAAGTAGACTTTCGGAAGTATGGGCAGGCCAATCATTGAGAAATTGCGGGGACTAATCTATTTAGTCCCTTATTTTTTGAGGAGCTGTAATGAATGTATGAAGTCATTGTCAATCAACTGAAACAAATTGAACGCAGTCATCATGTAAAAGTATTATTTGCTGTTGAATCTGGTAGTAGAGCATGGGGAATTGCCTCAAAAGAAAGTGATTACGATGTTCGCTTTATTTATATCCATCCAGTAGACTGGTATCTTACAATCGATCCCCAAGGAATTGGAAAAAAACGAGATGTCATCGAGTTACCGATTCACGATCATCTTGATATAAGCGGTTGGGAAGTTACAAAAGCTTTAAGGTTATTCCGAAAATGTAATCCTTCTATTTTAGAATGGATGAGAAGTAGCCCCATTTATTTACAACCATATAGCTTTATTTCTAAGTTGCGCTTATTGGAGGATGAGGTTTTTAATCCGAAATCGATGCTTTCACATTACATACAAATTGCCAAACAAAATTATGCATCTCTCCAAGGAGAGAATGTGAAGGTAAAAAGCTATTTATACGCTTTGCGCTCATTGTTCGCTTGTAAATGGATTGAACAGTTCAATGAAATCCCACCGATACATTTTCAGCATTTGCTTTCACAAATGAAGGTTGATGGTAAATTGAGAAATGAGATTGAGCAGTTGGTGAAATCTAAAGTTTTCGACAAACGGGAAACCATTCGGCCTATTCCAATATTCAATGATTATATCGAACATGAATTGTATTCATTGCAGGACTATATAAAAAATCTGTATGGAGAAAAGAATAATCCAACTGTCCAGTTAGATAAGCTATTTCGTGAGACTTTAAGAGAAGTTTGGAATGAGAAGTTTGATGCATTCTAGAAACTATAATTACTCATCCATAACCAATATAGATGTACGAAAAAAAGCCCAGAATATAAGATTGAAATACCTGTTAAAGCATAAAGATAGAACCGTTGAAATGATTTTATGCATTTTAAAATAACAAGATTAGAAACAATAAAAATGAATACGGAAAGACTGAATTTAATTCCTAGAAATAAATATGGATTTGCTTCAAAAAAGAATCTCATCAGAGGATTTATTTCTTTTATGAAATGATTCATTAAACCATAATGTGTGGCTATACCATCAAATATGTTTAAGATTGCAACCAATAAACTCAATATAAAAATTTGCTTGTTTCTTTTCATTCAATACACCTTATAGATTTTTTCAATAGTATAACCATTTAAGCAACTTTCTAAAAAAAGTGGAATTCACATAGATATAAGCAATTCCCTTGCTTTATGATGTGAATTCCACCATACAATGTTATTTATTTTTTTTGTTTCTTTTTCTTTCCAACACTAACTGTTCTAATTGGGATAGTTCACGAGAAAACTCTTCTTGCGCGGCTCTAGCAGAGATTTTTTCTTGTTTTGGTGTTTGTGGCAAAGAACTTGCATTATTGGTTTGGCCTTGTTTATTATCTCTTCCCATATTAGATCTCCTTTCTTGATAGTTAATCTTAATATGGCAAGATGCGATTTTTTTATCACATTGAAAAGCATTAATTGGAGGAATGAAAAGAATAAGTTTTATTGAGAGGCTTATATTGGTGCACAACAATTTGGGGCAATATATTTGGGATGCTTCGTGAATAAGTAGCATCCCAAAAGTCAACTAATGACGTGGTATAATTTTTTGTTTATAAATACTGTATACATTGTTTTGTTTCTCATGTTTACTTCCTTTAAATTCAATATAAGTTTTATGAATGTATGGAGAGGTCATAATGGAAAGTAACGCTCCATAGTTGGGGATAAAAGTTATCTCGTCGCCAGGTTTGAAAAGTATTTTTTTTCCATCTAACACAATGTGGTCGCTGGTTGAACCAAGAATTTTCACAGGCATTGTTGGTGTTAAGCCCGAAACAGATACATCTTGCCTTCCTACTCCAACGAGAATATGGTTAATCCAACCTTGTTCATGGAATTCGATTGATTCACCAAAGCCGTTTTTGCCACGATTACCATAAGGGACAGAAGGTTTTTGTTTCGCCTCTATTACTTCTGCAACAAATTTAAATGTATCTTGATAAAGTTTCGGTATGACTTCGCCTTTAGTCGTCTCTCTTCCTAATAGAATCGATTCACCAAGACGTACATCATTGATTACACCAATATTTTTCGTTTCCATTAGCCATTTAATATTTGCAGAGTTTCCGCCTGATACGATAGGGAGTTGTAAAGAGAATTGTTGCCTAATTTGCTGAACAAGAGAAGAGAACTCTCGCATCTTGTCTTCTGTCGGTATGACGCCACCAAAACAAGCAAAATTTGTTGCCAAACCAACAATTTCGATACCTCGGAGTTTTATTACCTCATTAATAAATGCTGGTAGATCTTTTGGCATGACACCTTCACGAAGGTCACCCATTTCTACCATAATCATAATTTTATGGATTTTTCCTTGTTTAATAGCTTCTTCTGATAATGCACGAATGATGGTAAGTTCAGTGTTCATGCTGATGTCCGCATATTTGACGACACTCGGAACTTCCGACATCCCAGGGGTCCGAAGCATCATCAGGGTTGCGTTGATTTTCGCCTTTTTTAACTTTTCTAAATGAATGGTTTTTGAAACGGCCAGTCTCGTAATCCCTGCTTGGACAAAGGCATTGACAATTTGCAAATCTGCACAAACGCCTTTGACTACTCCTGTCACTTCCACCCCCTTTGCTTCGCATAATTGTTTTAGAACGATTGCGTTGTGTTGAATTTTATCAAGATTGATTTCAATTCGAGGAATGGGTTTTAGTTTCATATTGAACTCACGACCTTATCCTTATTTTTTAAGGATGGGAAGAAGTCAATGATTGCATTGATGATTTTTTCATCACCTTTTTTCAACACATCGCTAACAGGTACATGGTATTTATTTTCGTATTCTACAATTGTTTGATCGATTTCCTCATCTGTCATATTTTCGTGATTTAATGTGATGGCAATCACTTTTGTATTTCCATAATGTTCAATTAAGTTAATTTCTTCTTGAACATCCGGCATTGGCATAAATGGAAAATCTCCTAACACTTTTCGTTTTGGCGGATGTTGCAAGATGACTGCTTGTGGTCTTGCACCTCTTAAAATACCGCATGAGCTAGCATAGGCTGGGTGGCTCAGCGCACCTTGCCCTTCCACAATGATAATGTCAGGGTTTTCATTTTTGTGGGCACGCAATATTTCCCCCTCCAATTCTCCAATTAAATACTGGAGTGGGAAAGCATCCATTGCAAAACCATACTCTGCACCCTGAATTAAACCTGTTTGTCCAGTGGCAATAAAGATTGGATTGAATCCGCGGTTTCTGAAACCTTTTTCAAGCACTTTCGCAGTTGTACGTTTTCCGCAAGCACCATCTGTACCGAGTACTGCAATAATCGGTGTATTGATTTTTAAAATTCCACCAGTAAATAAATGCCACTCTTTTTTCGGTTTTGGCTTTCGAATATCGCGAATGGTTACGTTATATTTTTTTGCATTATTCATCATTTCATCATCTTCAGTTAGAAATTCTTGCAGTGGGTTAATGATGTTTAAGCCAGCCTTCATCGCTTCTAAAATGACGGCTCTTTCTTCATCTTTTAAAAAGGCATCGCTAGGGGCAATTCCGAGGATAAAATCTGTTGGTTTTTCTTTGGAAATTGTTAATGCTTCTTCGAGGTTTTTACATAAAGGGATTCCATTTTTGACACCATCTAAATATTCACCAGAATCCAAACCACTCTTTGTACTATCAATTACTGCGGTTATTTCATAATATCCTGGCTCACGAATCAGACCATTAGCGGTTTTTCCATCCATTGAACCAAATTGGCCTTCACAATAAATAATTGCTATTTTCTTCATGTACAATCCCTCCATTTACCGAAGAATAAACAAAAAACATCTTTGTTGCTTCTTGAAGTAATGGTAGAGTCCAATACAATGAAGTAAAAGATGTTCGATAGGTGAAATATTCAATTGTTAACTAAACCAAGGGTTAAAGTATTAACTTAATTATAAGATTATTTATTTTTTTACGCAAAAAAAAGAAACAAAATTCATGAAATTTCCCAAAATTTATGTTAACAGTTTAGAAGTTTTGTAATTGTACTGAATCTACTGAATCTTTATGTCTTAAATCTCCATAAAAAATAGCAGCACAAACAATCTATTTTTCGTTTGCACTGCAAATGTAAGTATGTTAACGATTCAATTTAATAATATCAAAATAATCGTTTAATAATGCCCAGTTTTGTGGGAATGGATAACCTAAAGCCCAATAGCTGATGCCCCGTAAGTTATATTCTTTCGCTAAATTAAATTTTGCTCGAGCGCTTCTTGCATCTTCAAACCATACTTCATGAGCTTGCCCGCTTTCATCCACGTATCTGAAAAACGGAGATTGAGCATTTTCGTCATAAAAGATTTCAGATTTATAACGGGTTGCACGGCGAATAGCTTCCTGTGGACTAAATGTCTCGGCAATTGCCCCTTCTACGTGAGGAATTTTCCAATCTCTTGCGTATATTTGAAATCCTAAAAATATTTTTTGAGCAGGTATAACTGTTAATGCATACTCTACTACACGTCTTATTTGATTAATTGGAGAGATGGCTCGTGGTGGACCTCCCCTCCATCCCCACTCATAAGTCATTAGAATAACAAAGTCTACTAAACGGCCATGAGCTTCATAGTCATGGGCAGTATATAGTAAACCTTCCTGTTCATCGCTTGTTTTTGGTGCGACCGCGGTAGATACGAAATATCCCCTTTCATGAAGGCGATTGACTGTCAGCTGTAAAAACTCATTATAATTCTCCCGATCTTCTGGAAGCACATACTCAAAATCGATATTCAATCCACGGTAACCCTTTTCTTCCATTACTTGTAGGCAGCTGTTGATTAATTTTTCCCTTAATTCTTGATTGGATAAAACCACATGGGCTAGGTTCGAGCCAGTGCTTGTAGATGAAAAATTAGAGATGGCTAACATCGGTATAGCCTGTTGAGATTTTGCAGCATTAAGCATTAATTCATCAGCAAAAGGTTCTAACGTACCATCCTCTTTAATCATATAAGAAAAAGGTGTGAAATAAGTAAGTAAATTACCTACTGCATTAACAGACTCTGCCCCTTCTTCATCTTGTTGATATGAATAGGCGTTGATTTCAATAGATGGTTTCGGTCTAGGTATGATTAGCACCATCCCTGGGTAGATGTTATCTGGATTACGCAGACCATTTTGTTTAATAATGGATTCTGCCGTTGTTCCGTAATACGCTGCAATTTGCCACATCGATTCTCCTGGTTGAACCAAGTGTAAGCGCGGAGGGATATAGATTGTTGTACCGGGGATTAAATTATATGGATTGATGGTAGGGTTTGCTTGTTGGATAGCTTGAACGGAAACTTCATAATTGCTTGCAATCGACCACAATGTTTCTCCAAATTGAATGATGTGTGGTGTTGTTGTATCTGGAATCACGATTGCTTGGCCTATGAGTAATTCTCGGGGATTGGGAAGTTGGTTTAGTTGGATAATGGCATTCATGCTTGTGTGATATATACTTGCCAATTTCCAAATGGTGTCTCCTTGCTGCACGACATGAATTCTCAGACGAATGCCTCCTTCCTAATTCTTATAATGCACTATATGTTCCACACTGCTAATTCATATGCTTAAGTAAAAAGAAAGTCTTCCATTTTTGAAGACTTTCTCTTTTTTTTGAAACTTACTTCTATATTGGAACGTACTAAATTAAGGGGAAAATTTACCTATATCCATTAATTGCGCGAAGTTGGTTTTTTTGAATTTAAATAATTCCAAATGGCATTTGAAATTTCTTTCGCCTCTTTTTGATGTGATGTGTTATTAAATGCACTATTAAAAGATGATATGAGTGCTTCTAGAACATATAATTTTTCTTCTGGCTTTTTCAATTCATCGAGTAAATAATTGGCTAATTCTACTCCTTTTTCTGAATCATTTTTAGTTAATTGATTCACAAATCCTTCAAGCTGTTTGACAATGAAGTCTTTAGATACTTTTTTTGAATTAACTTTTACTTTTAAAGCGTGTACGATTTCTTCATTAAATACGACATCACCAGTTTCTAATATGTTTGGAATAATGGCAATGACGCGATTGAGTGCTGTTTTGATAATCGATTCAGGTGCAACTTTAACCCCAGTTGCGATATGAATAAAATGCAATGAAAATACGATGATAGCAAAAGTATGGATGGCGCACTCATAAGAGATAGGACGGATTTTCTCTCCATAAATATCGACAAAACGATTTGCTAACCAATCTATTTCAATGACCATGTGTTTTTCAATAATCTCTTTTATATCCTTATCATTGGAGTCAAAGGTTGTTGAAAAGATTTCATTAAAATTTTGTTTTCTACTTAAATGAAAGCCCATAGCAATTTGATTAATTAGTAAATTGATATCAGAGGTATCTTTATTTGAAGCTATTTGATAGCGAGCATTGACTAACTCTTCTCTTGATTCTTCTAAAATAGCGATTAAGCATTCATTTTTAGAAGTGAAGTGATTGTAGAATGTTCCTTTGGAAATATTAGCAGCTTCAATAATATCCATAATGGATGTATTGTTGAAACCTTTTTTAATAAATAATTCGCGAGCTGCTTGAATAATTTGCCTTTTACGTTTGTTCATTTCGCCACCCTTTCCGCAAGAAAAACAACATTTTATACTATAAGTATAAAATAATTAAAATTGAAATATCAATGTCTAGTAGAGTTTTTGCAATAATGTTGTAAAAATTGAACCATCGGTATAAAATGGTTTGAGGGAAATAAAATGGATTATCGCTTAACGGTTGTTTTGGAAGATGGTGGATGTCTTATATAGAAAATAAATGATTAGAAAGTGAGGTTTTTCCTGTGAAGAAAAGTTTGACTATTGGTATAGCTGCCGCTCTTGCGGCAAGTAGTATTACACCAGCAGTCGTCGCCGCTGCTCCAAATTCTCCTGATCATGTATTTGCAAAAACGAAAAACAAAAAAGAGGAAGAAAAATCTTTTGTCGAAAAAGTGAAAGTCCAAGAGTTAACGTTGGAAGAAGCGATTCGATATGGATTAAACAGTAACTATTCTTTAATTGAGTTGGAGTATACTATTGAAAACTTAAAATTACAAGAAGATATGTATGAGGATCTTCTCGATGTTGCAGAAAGTTCTTATGAGAGTACTCAGAGAAAAATAGAAGAGTTAAATAAATATTTAGAATCTACTTCAAAAGATACTGTGACAGTTGATTTAGCGAAAGAAGTAACTAATCTCAAGCGATCTTTAGAAGAATTATTAGACATCAATCCGGAAGACCTTGAACCAGATATCGATCCTTCAGACTCTGATAATGTAATCGTTAAAACACAAATAAGATATTTAATCAATTTTTTGGAAAATGCCATGAAATACGTGGATGAATATGAAAAATATCAGCAAAGAGAATTAGTAAAAGAGCAATTGAATGTGCTAAAAAGCAATTTAAGCAACCTCTATTTCCAAGTGAATCAGTATAAAAACATGCTTGATACTTTAGATATTCAACGAACTCAAATGTTTAATAACCGTGTGCAAATGCGTGAACAATTAAAGCTACCAATCATATTAGATTTTATTAGCTTGCTTTTAACTGAAGAGCAAATTGATTTTATGAAATATACACTCGAAGTACAACAAAGCCAATTAAACGGGATGAAAACACGTTATGAACTAGGATTAGTATCGAGAAAAGACTATGAAAAAACAGAAAGAGACATATCTGATTTAGAAACGCAAATTGCTGAACTTGAAAAGCAACTTAAACATGATAAGGCGGTATTTGCTACTACAATTGGCATTACATATGATGAAGATTTTAAATTGATAAGACCGGACTTAGGGGAATTGGCGTTAATAAAACAGGAAAAATCAACAGAAGAACTTATTAAAAATAGCTTTGACATGGTGAATGCAAGAACAAATTTACGAATTAAAGAAAAAGCATTAGATGATTTTGATGATGAAGAAAATCGTACAAGAGAAAGAGAAAAAATGCTTGAAAATGATGTTGAGGTAGCTAAATTGCAAATTGAAGCTCTTCAAGTAGAATTAGAAAAGGCTATAAAAAATACCTTCCATCAAGTACAAAAACAATATGAAGCGTTAAATGAAGCGAAAAAAGATCTAGAACAAGCAAAAACTGATTATGCTGATACACAGCTTTACTACAATTTAGGCTTACTTTCAAAACAAGAATTTGATGCAGCCAATACAAGTATAAAACAAGCGGAATTTAACTATAACAACGCAAAATACCAATATTATTTACTCACAAAACAAGTAGAGTTAATGGATAAAGGTGTTATTGTTAGAAATTGATAATCAGGGCTTTGGATTTTTCCTTTGCTAAGGAGGCTTTAAATAGATGACTAAGAAAGGAATAATAGGGACCCTTCTATTGTTAACATCTATCATCCTATTAGTAGGTTGTAATAATTCGACAGAAGAAACAGAGGTTCCTGAAGCAGAAATACCAGTAAAAGTTGCGACAGTGACTTTCGGTGCTTTAACAGATGATAATGAGTTATCGGGCACCATCTTACCTGAAAATGAGGTTGCAGTTTTACCGAAAGCTGTTGGAGAAATTAAAGCAATTTATGTAAAAAAAGGAGATAAAGTAAAGCAGGGCGATATTCTAGCCCAGCTTGATGATACAGCTGAAAGAAATGCGATGGAACAGCAGCAAAAAAGCTTAGAGCAAGCACAGGCTAGTTTGAAAAGCGCACAAAATGGCAAGGTAAGAGCTGAAAACAGTTATAAACAAGCACAGGCCTCACTAAAATCAGCTGAAGCTTCTTTACAACAAGCAAAAGAGAATTTAAAAAATTTAGATTTTCAAATTCAAAATGCTCGAAATTCTTGGGAACAAGCTAAAAGAAACTTAGACAGAATGAAAGCTTTATATGAAGCTGGTTTGATTTCTCTACAAGATTATGAAAATGCTCAAAATGCTGAGAGAAGCGCAAAAATTGCTTTAGACCAAGCGGAACTATCGAAAAAAACAACGGAAAATGAAGGCATTAGAATGCAAGAAGTAGCTGTAGAGCAAGCTCAAATCAATGTGGAGCTGGCGCAAACTTCCATGAAAGATGCGGAAATTGCAGTGGAACAGGCGCAAATACAAGTAGATCAAGCTCAACTTGCTGTAGATGCTGCTAAGGATCGTTTAGATGATAAAGTGATTAAAGCGACGATTGCAGGAGAAATTACAGAAATCAATGGGGAAGTAGGGGAAATGGCTTCTAATGCCAACCCATTTGCAACGATTGTAGCCAAAGATTCAGTGAAATTAAGTGTGAAAATTACGGCTAACCAACTATCTTCCTTCGAAGTCGGGGATGTATTAGATGTGAAAGTTGCCGGTTTAGAAGGAACATTTAAAGGAAATGTTGCCTATGTTTCTTCAGTGAGTTCAGGATTTGGACTATTTACTGTTGATATTAATATCGATAATAAAGAACAAAAAATTCGACCAGGCATGATTGCTTCCGTCATTGTGGAAGAAATTAAACAAGCCAACTCGCTTCTTATTCCTGTTGAAGCGATCGTACAAAAAGAAGGGAAAACCGTTGTATTCATCGTTTCAGAAGGAAAAGCAGAACAAAGAGAAGTAGAAATTCTCAAATACAGTACAGATTTGGTGGCTGTCGTGGGAGAACTTAAAGAAAACGAACAAGTTGTAATCAGTGGACAGAACCTCCTCGATGATGGAAATAAAGTCCGTATAATGGAGGAGGAGTAGACATTGAAACTTGTAAACACCTCAATTAAACGTCCAGTCGGCGTTATCATGTTTGTTATTTGTGCTATTCTATTGGGCTTTATCTCTTTAAGGGAATTGAAGGTAGAATTATTCCCGAAAATTGATTTGCCAATAGCGGTTATTGCTACAAGTTATCAAGGAGCTGCTCCACAAGAAATAGAAGAATTGATTTCAAAACCGATTGAATCAGCTGTAAGTACGGTAGAAGGCATGGATACAATTCAGTCAGTATCCAGTCAAGGAGCTTCTCTAGTACTAATGATGTTTGATTATGGTCGGGATATTGATGATGCGTTAATCGATGTTAGAGAAAAAGTCGATCAAATATCGGGGATGCTTCCAGATGGTGCAAATGATCCGATGGTAATGCGACTTGATCCAAATGCGACACCTGTAGTGATTGCAAGCCTCTCAGGAGATAATTTGGAAAAATTACAAGATATTGCAGAAAGTGATATTCAACCGGCAATTGAACGAGCGCCTGGTGTTGCCTCTGCTACCATTGTTGGTGGAAAAGAACGCGAAATTCGCATCAATTTGAATCAATCAATGCTGAAAAACTATGGACTAACAGGTTCACAAGTGATTGCTGCATTACAAGCGGAGAATCGTACAATCTCGGCAGGAACGGTTGAACAAGGAAATCAAGATGTGCAACTACGCGTCGTTGGAGAATATACATCCGTTAGTGATATTGAAAATACGCTCATCACTTTAAATAATGGTGATACCGTTCGCGTAAAAGACGTGGCGGATGTCGAAGATACATTTAAAGAAGTATCGTCAATTTCTCGAGTGGACGGTAAAGATACATTAATTTTCACCATTATGAAACAGTCGGATGCGAACACCGTTGAAACTGCAGAAGAAGTTAAAAAAGTTATTGAGAAATTGAATGAAAAATATACCGAACGAGGATTAGAAGTAAAAACGATTATGGATACGTCGGTGTATATTACTGCATCAATTGACTCAGTTCTAGATAACATGATTGTAGGGGGATCACTCGCTGCAATCATCCTATTACTCTTCTTAAGGAGTCTAAAAGCGACGTTAGTTATTGCCGTTTCAATGCCGATTTCCATTATTAGTACATTTACGTTAATGTACTTCACAGGAGAAACATTAAATATTATTTCGATGGGTGGACTGGCTCTCGGTATCGGGATGATGGTTGACAGCTCCATCGTTATATTAGAAAACATATACAAGAAGCGTTCGGAAGGATTATCGATTAAAGAGGCAGCATACCATGGTGCTTCGGAATTAGGCCCTGCTGTTATTGCCTCTACACTGACGACTGCAGCTGTATTCGTTCCAGTCGTATTCGTAGAAGGGCTTGCTTCACAAATTTTTCGTCCGTTAGCATTGACGGTTGTATTTGCATTGACAGCATCGCTAGTAGCTGCCATGACATTGGTGCCAATGCTATCAACGCAATTTATGCGTAATGTTCAAATCTCAGTAGATGAGGATAATGGACAATACTTCTTTAATCGTGTTTTAAACAAAATTAAAAATTTCTATGGAAATGTACTAGAAAAGGCCTTACGTAGAAGGAAAACAGTTATTGCCATCGTAACTGCTGCTTTTGTGGGAAGTTTAGCTTTAATGCCAGTTGTGGGTATGGAGCTAATGCCTGCAACAGATAGCGGGCAAGTTTCAATTACTGCACAGTTGCAAAACGGTGCGAAGTTAGAGGAAACGGAATCTATCGTAGAGGAAATTAATGAACGGTTAAAAAACTTTGAAGATATAATTAAAGTGAATTATGTAAGTATTGGTGGTACTACAAATGGTATTACTGCAGGAAGTAAAAATGTGGCGTCCTATAGGATTGAACTAGTTAGTTCATCGGAAAGGGATATTACTACTGATCAATTCATTGCTCAATTAAACGATTTAGTAAGCGATATTCCTGGGGCAGAAATTACTATATCGGAAAATAGCCATGGAATGTCCACTGGTTCACCAATCTCGCTTTCGATTTCAGGGGATAACTTAGATGTATTAACTGATTTAGGACAGCAAGTTGTTTGGATTTTAGAGGATATCGATGGAACATTGAATGTGAAAAGTTCGGTTGAAGAAGGAAGTCCAGAATTGCAAGTGGTTGTAAATCGTGAACTGGCTTCTGCTTTTGGGTTAAGTTACCAACAAATTATGAATGAAATCAATGTAGCGTTTAACGGTCAAGTGGCGACTAGGTATAAAGAAGATGGTAACGAATATGACGTAACGGTTGCTTTACCTGATGATAAAACGGAGACTGTTCGTGATCTAGAAACATTTGTCGTTCGGAATAATGAAGGGGAAGATATCCCGTTATCTGCAGTTGCTGAAATAGTGCCAGTACAAGGGCCTTCTCAAATTACTCGAAATAATCAAGAGCGTACAATTAACGTAACGAGTGATGTAATTGGACGAGATTTAGGAACGGTTTCAAAGGAAATTGATGCGAAATTAAAACAAATCCATTTACCTGATGGATATGAAATTTCCATGGGTGGAGAAGTAGAAACGATGATGGAATCTTTCGTCCAATTAGCATTAGCATTAGTTTTAGGTATATTCCTTGTATATATGGTAATGGCTGTTCAATTTGAATCCATTACTTATCCATTTATCATCATGTTCTCCATGCCTACTATGGTGATTGGGGTAATATTAGGGCTACTCATTTCAGGATTACCGTTAAGTTTACCAGGTTTTATCGGTCTAATTATGCTTGCAGGGATTGTTGTAAACAACGGTATTTTACTTGTTGAATATATTAATATTTTAAGAAGAAATGGAATGGAGCGAATGGAGGCTATTGTAGAAGCAGGAAAAAGCCGTATGCGTCCAATCTTAATGACAACACTCACTACGGTTTTAGCGATGATTCCGCTAGCCCTTGCAATTGGTGAAGGTGCGGAAAACCAACAACCAATGGCTGTAGTAGTTGTATTCGGATTAACTTCTTCTACAATCTTTACTTTAGTATTCGTTCCAGTTATGTATGTCGTGATTGATAACATATCAGAAAAAGTGAAAAACATCTTTAACAAAGATGATTCAGATAAGACTGGTAAACCGAAAAGAAGAATCTTCAAGCGCAGAAAAGCGAAAAATAAAGTCGTAGAAAAAGAGTTAGAAACAATCGGTGGAAAACCAGAGTTGACGTAAGTAAAAAAGCATATCTCTCGGATAGAGAGGTATGCTTTATTTTTTATTTATACTTTTCTCATAATAAAACTTAAATGACGTCCAGCCTTTTTATCTTCTCGATAAGAAAATCCTTGAGGATGCTTATAGGTGCATGTTGAGTCAATGGTAATCTGTTCAGACGGTATACCACTAAGTTCGCATTGTTTTTTAACCGTTTGTTGATTATCGATATGATATTTACCCGTCTCTTCGTTAAAATAAATAAATTCATTTGCATAACCTAAATTTTTAAATTTAGCATACACATCTTCATCAACTTCAAATTTTTCTTGGCTAATTGCACTACCGAGATGAACACGGAAATCTTTAATATCACATTGTTCGTTCTTTTGGATGTGTTCAAATACTTTTCTAGTTATCTCCTTCACGGTTCCTTGCCAACCAGAATGAATCACTCCTATAATGCCGCTTTTTTCACTATAAAAAATAATTGGAACGCAATCAGCTGTAAAAGTACAAAGGACGATGTGGGACTCTGTTGTATAAAGGGCATCGGTATTTGGAATGGCAGTATCTTTTGAAAGTGCTCCTCGTCCGCAATCTTTTTTTGTAACTTTATATATGTTATCGCTATGGGTTTGATTGGCACATACAAATTGTTCGATATCACAACCGATGTATGCAGCAAGCTTTTGACGATTTTGAACGACATCTTCTTCATTATCGCAAACATGAAGGGCCATGTTATGCTGTTCTAACTCTTTTTCATTTTTTAACGTGATGCCAGCAATAAATTTTTCGTTATTGAAATAAATTTTTGTTGTCATGTCTTCACTCCTAGACTCAGTTCTGCATGGTAATTTTTATTATATATTGTTCTTTCAGTTGAGTCATAAAGTATGTAATTATGTTACAGAAAATATCGGGTGAGTGAACTATATGATTTCCATTTTAGAATTGCAAATTATAATAGCCAATAAATCAAAATTTAAACACGTTATCCAATATATATACAGGTAATACTGATGGAATAATGCAATAATGGTAACTAGGAAAATTCACTTTTCAAAAACGTGATAATAGTTATACTGGTAAAAATATTTGCCAAATGGTAGGTATAAAGAAAAGCCCTATTAGGAATGTTTATCTACCTAATAGGGAGTTTGACAAACCTAATTTATTTAATTTCCTTGATAACGATGAATTAAATCGTTGTTTTGTCCTCTGGCAAATACATCTGTTCTAGTTGGTCCCCAAGATACTGCTGCTGGTGCGCTTGTAATTTGAGTAGTGCCTAAGCTTACCCATGGTTCCCAACGAGTGCCATTCCAAGTTCTCTTAAACAATCGATTTCCTACGCCTCTTATAAAGACATCAAGATGGTTTGGACGCTTAGAAGAAACGGTTGGCGCACTTGTTAATGTACCGCCAAGGCTTTCCCAATCGCTCCAGCGGTTTCCGTCCCACCATTTATGAATTAAATCATTATTTACTCCTCTAGCAAAAACATCTATTCGATTTGGTCCCCAAGAAATCGCAGCTGGTTCAGAATTTAAATTTCCTCCGAGATCTTCCCAAGGTTCCCAATAAGAACCGTTCCAAGTCCTCTTATACAATCGATTTCCTGCGCCTCTTACAAATACATCTAATTGATTTTCACGTTGAGAAGATGCGCTAGGACCGCTTGTTAATGTGCCTCCAAGACTTTCCCAACTGCTCCAGCGAGTGCCATCCCACCATTTATGGTACATGGCATCATCTGTCCCTCTTACAAACACGTCAATTCGGTTTGGACCCCAAGAAACAGAGCCAGGAGCGGATGTTAATACGCCTCCGAGGCTTTCCCAATTGCTCCAACGGCTACCATCCCACCAAATATGGTATAACGCATTGTCACTACCTCTTGCAAATACGTCTAATCGATTGGGTCCCCAAGAACTTACACTAGGAGCGCTTAATAATGTTCCACCTAAACTTTCCCAATCGGACCAACCCTCTTCTGGCCTAGGTCCAGGTTCTGGAGCCGGTCGTTCACCGCGGATATAAGCTAAAGCCAATTCAATAGCTCGAATTAATATGCGATTTACTGTGCTTTCTGGGAAATTCATTGAACGGATAAAAAGTGGGAACCAAGGATTATCACGCTGGAACTGATTATAAATTTGGGTAGGAGTGCGATTTAAATTTTGTTGATTACGTAAGTACGAAATTGTTAGAAGCATGAGGGTATCAATCATTTGGGGATTTACACCAGCTTGCTCTAGCTGCGTATATAAGTTGCTATGCTCTGTGCGAATACGTTGTATCAATTCTTGCTCACTTGGTCTTTGTTGCGGTGTTTGTTGTACATATAAAGGATTGGGAGGGTAGTAATAATTTACAGGAACATATACGTAATAATAGGGATAGCCATTATACATGTTCATATGAATACCTCCATTTCTTTGAATAGTGTATGCGTAAAGAAAAAAAATGGGACTCAAATGATTCAAAAGAGCATAGTATTTTTGGCGCATAAAATTTAAGCATGGAAATAGGAGAACGGTTGGGAGTATCACGATAAAATTCATAATTTTTTATAGAAAATTTTGTAAAGGAAAAATATAAAAATTTGATAATATTAAAAGTTTGAATCGATAATAATATCAATTAATTATTAATTAAATATTTTGTATAATGCGAAATATTTAAATTTCCAAAAAAATCACACTAGACTAAATAAAAATAATGTTTTACAATACAGAAAGCTAATACATTTGAAATAGATATTGGATTGAAACCCTTTTCAGAAAATTATGAAATTAATATTCTGAAATAAGTGTTTTTATTTTCTGAAAAATCTAATATCTAATTAGTTTTTATTACAAAATCTAAATAAATGGGGGGAGTATTACATGGTGGAATCAAAAAAGACTAAAAGATTTGCCTCTCTTTTTCTAGCATCTTCTTTAGTTGTGGGAGCTTTAGCTGGTTGTAGTGGAGGATCTGGGGGTGACCAAGGAAGCAGTTCTTCATCAGACAATGGTTCTTCTTCAAACGGTGGAGATAGCGATGTAATTAAAATTGGTGCAAACCTTGAGCTTACTGGTGCTGTTGCTTCTTATGGTTCATCTATTGCACAAGGTGCAGAACTTGCGATTGAAGAAATTAATAATAACGGTGGAATCAATGGTAAGAAAATAGAATTTGTCAAAGTTGACAATAAATCTGAAAACGCGGAAGCAACATCTGCTGCTATCAGATTAGCAACTCAAGAAAAAGTAAACGTAATGATTGGCCCTGCAACAAGTGGTAACGTTCTTGCGACAGTTCAAATTGCGAACGACAATAAAATTCCGCTTGTTACAGCTTCAGGAACTGCGCCAAACGTTACTGAGAATGCAGATGGATCTATTAACGAGTATGTATTCCGTACATGCTTTATCGACCCATTCCAAGGAGTAATTGCTGCAAACTTTGCTACAAATGAACTTGGAGTAAAAAATGTAGCGATTTTTGCAGATAACTCTTCGGACTATGCGAAAGGTTTAGCAGCTGCATTCAAAGAACAAATTGAAGCAAATGGCGGACAAGTAGTTGCGGAAGCAGCGTATGTAGCGAAAGACACAGACTTCAAATCAACTTTAACAACTCTTAAATCTAAAAACCCAGAGTTTATCTTTATTCCGGGATATTATGAAGAAGTTGGTTTAATTGTTAAACAAGCGCGTGAATTAGGAATCGATGTTCCATTAATGGGTGCTGACGGATGGGATTCTCCAAAATTAGTTGAATTAGCTGGTGCTGAAAACTTAAACAACTCATTCATTATTAACCACTATTCATCTGAAGACCCAGATCCAAAAATTCAAGACTTCGTAAAAGCATTTAATGATAAATACGGTGAATCACCAAATGCTTTCCACGCTCTTGGATATGATACAGTTTACTTCATTAAAGATGCAATTGAGCGTGCAGGATCTGTGGATGGAGCAGCAATTAAAGACGCGCTTGCTGCAACAAAAAATATTTCGCTAGTATCTGGTACAGTCTCTGTGGATGAAAAGCATAATGCGGTGAAATCTGCAACAATTTTAGAGTATGTAGACGGTACACAAACATTTAAAACTAAAATTGAACCTTAATTTTACAAGAAAGGGGGGCACACCGCCTCCCTTTTCCCGTTCGTATCCCAAATTTCCAAATATTAGTTGAATGTTTTGAACTTTTAAGAATTGACAGATAAAATATTTGCTTCATAAAAGGAGTGTGACTTTATGGATTGGTTGCAGCAACTCATTAATGGTATTTCCTTAGGAAGTATTTATGCATTGATTGCGTTGGGGTATACGATGGTATACGGTATTATCAAATTAATTAACTTCGCCCATGGAGACGTTTTCATGCTTGGCGCATTTATCGGTTTTTTTGCCATCACTCGTTGGGAAATGGGTTTCATTCCAGCGTTAATTATAGCTATGGTTGTTTGTTCAATCATTGGTATGATCATCGAGAGGGTTGCATATAAGCGCTTAAGAAATGCAACTCGAATTGCAGCGTTAACGACAGCCATTGGGGTATCGTTCTTAATAGAGTACACCATGATATTCTTTAGAGGAGCCACACCAGAGGCTTATCCTCAAGTATTACCGCAAACAAATATTAATATCTTAGGTGCGAATATAAACTCTCAAACTATTTTTATTCTTGTAGTTACAATCATTTTGATGATTCTTTTACAATTTATTGTTCATAAAACGAAAATTGGTAAAGCGATGCGTGCAGTTTCTCACGATGCAGATGCTGCGAGACTAATGGGTATTAACGTTGATAATACAATTTCGGCAACGTTCGCAATTGGTTCCGCTTTAGCAGGTGCAGCAGGAGTAATTTTCGGATCATATTACACAAGAATTGACCCATTAATGGGCGTTCTACCTGGTTTAAAAGCCTTCATTGCGGCTGTATTAGGAGGAATTGGAAGTATTCCAGGAGCGATGGTTGGAGGCTTTATATTGGGAATCATTGAGACAATTGTAAGTGCTGTAGGTTATTCACTATGGCGCGATGCCGCAGCATTTATCATTTTAATCTTAATTTTAATTTTACGACCAGCAGGTATATTCGGTAAAAACATCCGTGAGAAAGTGTAGGTGACTGGGGAAATGAAAAAATCGAAAGCCTTTTGGGGTTATTTAGCATTTGCACTAGTAATCTATGCAGTTGTACAAGGTATGCTTGCAAGTGGAATGCTCGATTTATATTATCAAAACATGTTAATTACGATTTGTATTAACGTGATGCTTGCTGTAAGTTTGCATATCGTAATAGGGGTTACAGGCCAATTCTCTATTGGTCATGCAGGTTTTATGGCAGTAGGCGCATATATTAGTGCAATTTGTACAATGAAACTAGGGTTGCCATTTATTGTGGGAATCATATTAGCGGGGATTGTTGCCGCTGTAGCAGGTTTACTAGTCGGAGTACCTTCTTTAAGACTTAAAGGAGACTATTTAGCGATTGCTACATTAGGATTTGCTGAGATTATTCGAATTGTATTCTTGAATGTTGATTATGTTGGCGGAGCAGCAGGGATGGTTGTCAATCATGCTACAACTTGGACATATGCTTTTGTCGGTGCGGTTATTACAATCATGGTTATTTCTAATTTTATAAACTCTCGTCATGGACGCGGTTGTTTAGCTATTCGTGAAGATGAAATAGCAGCCGACGCGATGGGAATCAATACAACTTATTATAAAGTTGTTGCCTTTGTAATCGGTTCCCTTTTTGCAGGGGTAGCAGGTGCTTTATATGCACATAATTTCTATATTATTCAACCAACAGCATTCAACTTCTTAAAATCTTTTGAAATTCTGATTTATATCGTATTAGGCGGTTTAGGAAGCCTTTCAGGTTCTGTCATGGCAGCTATTTTCTTAACGGCAATTTCACAATACTTGCAAGCGTTCCCAGAAACGCGAATGATCATTTACTCTGTCGTATTGATTATCGTGATGTTATATCGTCCAACAGGATTGATGGGAACAAAAGAGTTAAAAGACTTATTTAAAGTAAAAAATAGAGGGGGGTCTGAAGCATGAGTAATCCTCTTCTGAAATTAGAAAATATTGGTATACAATTTGGTGGATTGAAAGCGGTACAAAATGTCAACATGTATTTAAATAAAGGAGAACTTGTTGGACTAATTGGACCGAATGGAGCAGGGAAAACCACAACCTTCAACATGTTAACTGGTGTATATGTACCAACAGAAGGTGAAATTACCTTTAATGGTCAAAGTATTAAGGGATTAAAACCATACCAAGTATCGCATAAAGGAATCAGTCGTACATTCCAAAATATTCGATTATTTAAGGATTTAACGGTATTAGATAACGTAAAAATCGCAAACCATCAGCTTGCGAAACATTCAATCCTTTCTTCCATCTTGCGTTTGCCAACTCATTTTAAAGGCGAGGCAACTATGGAGAAAGAGTCTATTGAGTTTTTAAAAATCTTTGAGCTAGACGTTTATAAAGATGAATTAGCGAAAAACTTGCCTTATGGAATGCAACGACGTCTAGAAATCGCTCGAGCGTTAGCTGCTGGACCAAAGCTTCTATTATTAGACGAGCCTGCAGCGGGAATGAATCCACAAGAAACACAAGAATTGATGGATTTAATTGCATTAATTCGAAAAGAATTTGATTTAACAATTTTATTAATTGAGCATGATATGAGTCTAGTAATGGGAATCTGTGAAAGAATCTACGTATTAGACCATGGTCAATTAATTGCTGAAGGAACGCCGGAAGAAATACGTAACAATCCAAAGGTAATTGAAGCTTACCTTGGCGAGGAGGTCGTACACTAATGCTACAAGTAAATAATATTGATGTGTTTTACGGGAATATTCATGCATTAAAAAATATCTCCTTGGAAGTTAATGAAGGTGAGATTGTTACGTTAATCGGTGCAAACGGCGCAGGAAAAACTACTTTGTTGAAAACGTTATCTGGATTACTGAAACCTAAGCAAGGTACGATTACGTACAAAATGCAACAAATTGGTGGCAAACCAGCTCAAGTGATTGTGAAAAGTGGTATTTCTCATGTGCCTGAAGGACGCAGGGTTTTTGCGAATATGTCAGTAGAAGAAAACTTGGAGTTGGGTGCTTTTCTTAGGAAAGATCGCGATGGAATCAAAAAAGATTTAGACCATGTATTTGAACTATTTCCAAGATTAAAGGAACGAAGAAAACAATTGTCCGGTACTTTATCCGGTGGGGAACAACAGATGTTGGCAATGGGAAGAGCGATTATGGCAAGACCAAATTTACTATTGTTGGATGAGCCTTCAATGGGACTTGCCCCACTAATTGTTCAACAAATATTTGAAATTATTCAAACAATCAACAAAGAAGGAACAACTATTTTACTTGTTGAACAAAACGCTCATATGGCTTTATCGATAGCAGACCGAGCTTATGTTATCGAAACTGGAAAAATTGTATTGTCAGGAACAGCGAAGGAACTTCAAGAAAGTGAAGAAGTAAAGGCGGCATATTTGGGAGGAGTATAATAAAAAAGACTGTCCGAAAAGAGGAGGGAAACTTTTCGGTACAGTCTTTTTTTATCATTTGACTGAATAGCAATCTAATATTACCATTCAATATATTCAGGATATTTCATTTGAAGAGGTAATTCATGAATTTCATGTTTTGTGATATTGGCAGTGGCTAATATTTGATCCTTTAAAGCCAAGTATTCATCATCTTCCACCATTAATCGAATAGCAAAGGCACCTAAATGCTTTTTTCTTTCTTCAAATGTTAGCTTAAGATATTCTAAGTTTAAAATATCTACATATTGAGTTGCATAACGGAAGTATTTAGGCGATTTTGATAACATTAAGTGTATAAGTACATTGTAATGTTCTTCAGGCAAATGTTCTTTTAAACATTCCGTAACAAGAGATTGGAATTTTCGAATGGATGTAGTATGTGGGTTCCATGGATTATTGTCTATAAATTCATTGTATAAATCGATGAAGTCGTTTAAAGCGAGTGCTGTAAAAATTAATTCAGGCCATAAAATTTCAACGGAGAAATATACATTTTTTTCAGGAGCAAGCGTGTCTTTTTTCTTTTCAATTCCTTTATGGATGCCGTTCGCTACAAACTCGATATTACATTCTCCTTGAGTTGCTTTCCGCAATTTAAGACAAACCCCTAATATACGTTGTCTCGCACCTCGGTAATCATAATATCTATTTTCATCTCCAATAACTTCGTAGATATTCTTAATTAACTCATCTAAATCCCAATAGTCACCACTAATTCGTCCCCCTGTTAAACGTTCAGTGCTTTGAATGGATAACATTTTTATCCCACCTTTTCTAGTCCGCAAAATCTATTACATATATTGTACAATCTTTTAAATAGAAAAAACTATATATATCTTTGATTCTACTAGTTAATCGTTATTTATATAAAATATAGAAAATTGTAAAAATTGAAAATGAAAAGTTTATTTTTTTCATTTTGGGGTATATGGTTAGCAAAGCTCACTCTAAAAAGGTCGTTTCATAGAGAAGGGTGACGAAGGAAAATATAAAATATTTTTCAATATTAGAAATAATCTACTAATCTTTCGAATATATATTATTAGATACCTTTAGGAGTGAGTATGTTGTCATCAAGAAGTAAAGGTATAAAAATCAAAAAATAGGGGGAGTAGGAAAATGTCTGTATTAACTGCTGCATATGCATTTCCTAATACTGAAGGAGCGATTGTAAACTTCAAGGAACGCTACGATAACTATATCGGAGGACAATGGACACCACCAGTTAATGGCGAGTATTTCGATAATGTATCGCCAGTAACAGGAAAAGTTTACACAAAGGTTGCTCGTTCCACAGCGGAAGATATTGAACTTGCCATCGATGCAGCTTACAATGCGAAGGATTCATGGGGCAAGACTTCCGTTGCAGAAAGAGCAAGAATCTTAAACAAAATCGCAGATCGCATGGAAGAAAATTTAGAATTGTTAGCAGTTACTGAAAGCTGGGAAAATGGTAAACCGGTTCGTGAAACTTTAAATGCGGACATACCTTTAGCTATCGATCATTTCCGCTATTTTGCAGGAGTGATTCGTGCGCAAGAAGGCGGTATTAGCCAAATTGATGACAATACTATAGCTTATCATTTCCAAGAACCAATTGGTGTTGTCGGGCAAATTATTCCGTGGAACTTCCCAATCTTGATGGCAGCATGGAAACTCGCACCAGCCCTTGCAGCAGGAAACTGTGTGGTTTTAAAACCTGCAGAACAAACACCAACTTCTATACTAGTATTAATGGAACTTATTGAAGACTTATTACCACCTGGTGTTGTGAATATTGTAAACGGTTTTGGTTTAGAAGCTGGAAAACCGTTAGCTTCCAATCCACGTATTGGAAAAGTTGCCTTTACTGGTGAAACAACAACAGGTAGACTTATCATGCAATATGCTTCACAAAATATTATTCCGGTTACATTGGAGCTTGGTGGGAAATCGCCAAATATCTTCTTTGAAGATGTAATGGAAGCAGACGATGAATTTTTAGATAAAGCAATTGAAGGATTTGTATTATTTGCTCTTAACCAAGGAGAAGTGTGTACATGCCCTTCAAGAGCATTAATTCAAGAATCCATTTACGATAAATTTATGGAACGCGCACTTGAGCGAGTAAAAGCCATCAAACAAGGTAACCCATTAGATCCAACTACAATGATAGGAGCTCAAGCTTCAACAGAACAAATGGAAAAAATTTTATCCTATATTGATATTGGTAAACAAGAAGGAGCAGAGTTGCTTATCGGTGGAGAACGCAACAATTTAGGTGGAGAATTATCAGAAGGTTTCTACATTAAGCCTACTGTATTTAAAGGTCATAACAAAATGCGCATTTTCCAAGAAGAAATCTTCGGTCCAGTAGTTGCTGTTACAACATTCAAAACGCAAGAAGAAGCATTAGAAATTGCAAATGACACGATGTATGGATTAGGTGCGGGAGTATGGACTCGCGATATTAATACAGCTTATCGAATGGGAAGAGGAATTCAAGCTGGACGCGTATGGACAAACTGCTATCACCAATACCCAGCTCATGCAGCATTTGGTGGCTATAAAATGAGTGGAATCGGTCGAGAAACTCATAAAATGATGCTTGAACACTATCAGCAAACGAAAAACTTGTTAGTAAGTTATAGTCCAAATAAACTTGGTTTCTTCTGATTCTAAAATTTAGGAGGGATGGCGTTGGTAAAACGCGTTGTAGCAACAGACGCAGCCCTTGCCCTCATTGAACAATTAAAGAAAAAACATGGCCCAATTATGTTCCATCAATCAGGCGGTTGCTGTGATGGTTCTTCCCCTATGTGCTATCCTGAAGGAGATTTAATCATTGGTGATTCGGATATATTACTAGGGGAAATTGGTGGAGCAAAGTTTTATATGCATAAAACTCAATTTGAATATTGGAAACATACTCAATTAATTATCGATGTCGTTGACGGTCGCGGAGGTATGTTTAGTTTAGAAGGCGTTGAAGGTAAACGTTTCTTAACAAGGTCGAGAGCATTTACTTCTGAGGAGCTAGCAGAATTAAATAAGGTTGGTTAACATAAAATAATATATGGGGGAGCTTCAAGTATTGGAGTTCCCTCTTTATTTTGAAACATATCCTCCTTTCAATCGTAATAAGACTAGGAGTGATATGAAATGGATACAAATTTCCACATCAACTTTCAGAACAACTATAATCGAGCCGTAAATTTTTTTGGCAATGCCTATAATCAAAACTTTTTTATGTCTCTTGCAAGCAAATACACACTTGAAAACAGAGAATTTAGCGGCGTCGCTTTGCAAAAAGTGGTAGATAGGATGGTAGAAAACTCTAACAAAGCAATACAAAGGAATTCTCCCGTCACCTATCATATTGCCGTTCAATTTTTAGGGCAGAATATAGATGGTTGCATGGAAAACCTATTGCAAAGGGATATGGCGTTAAAAGAAGCCGGATTTACTAAATCTCCTTTTCGACTGGCGGGCGCCATGATGCTGGAAGAAGACATTCTTCTTCACGCCAAACGAGCAAAAACTTTATATGATGAAATGCACCGAAAACAATACTTTTTAACTTCCAAAGAAGATATTCCCTATGTGGTTCTTTTGTCGAAAGGGATGGAACAACCGCATACGCAGGTGGATACGATTTTGCAATATTACCAAAGCCTAAGAAAGCAAGGATTTATGTTGGGCAACTCTCTTCAATGCCTTGCACAAATCTTAACGATGTATAGTTCCGAATATAACGAAATGTTGCTTCAGTATGTTGCCGAGCTGAAAAGGGGATTGAATCAGAAAGGAATCAAAATAAAACCGATTCATTATCCCTATATCGGGATTTTGGCGTTGAATGCAACAGATAATGAAAAAATTGATGAAATTGCGGAATTACATAAATCGTTAATGGAATTGAAAATTTTCCGTATGGCAAAGGAATTGGCGTTGATTGTTTCCATCCAGAAAATCATCAGAGAGCTGGTCGAAGTTCAAAATATGGTCAATATGAAAGATCATGCATTTCTCGAAAATTTGATTCATGTATTGGGTATAACACTGGATGTTTTGGATTTTGCATTAATACCGGGAAGTGCAGGTGATTTCTTCGATTTCTTCAGTTCTTAATGCACTCCAAAAAATGTTGGGAGTGATAAAATGGAAATAAATCATAATGGAGGTGTCCTACATGAAAGAAACAAAATTATGGATTAACGGTCAATGGGAGGAAGCAAAAGAAACGTATGACTTGACCGCTCCCTACACTGGTGAAGTGATTGCGAAAGTGGCAAAGGCTTCTGTACAAGATGTGGAACGTGCAATTGAAGGCGCACATGAAGCGTTTCAAACGTTTAAGAAAACCACAGCCTATGAAAGAGCGGAAATTTTATATAAAGTTGTGGACATCATGCAGAAAAGAAAGCAGGAATTTGCAGAGATTCTTGCAAATGAAGCTGGAAAGCCGATTACTGCTGGACTGGCTGAATTGGATCGCACCATTTCTACATATCAATTTTCAGCTGAACTGGCAAAACACACTTTTGGCGAAACGGTGCCAATGGACGCAGCTCCCGGAGGAAAAAATCGTATAGGTTATACGAAACGAGTTCCCATTGGCGTTGTATCAGCCATCACCCCTTTTAACTTTCCATTTAATTTAGTTGCGCATAAATTAGGACCCGCTTTTGCAGTTGGAAATACGGTTGTTCTAAAGCCAGCAACTCAAACACCTCTAAGTGCTTTAGTAATGGCGGAGATTTTTAAGGAAGCAGGACTTCCTGATGGTGCACTACAAATCGTGACGGGTTCGGGTGGAGAACTTAGCGATGTTCTTGTAACTCATCCTCTGGTGAAGAAAGTGACGTTTACAGGCAGCGGCGCAGTCGGAATGAAAATCAAAGAAAAGGTCGGATTGAGAAAAGTTACATTGGAATTAGGTTCCAATGCAGCTGTCATCATTGAACCAAGTACGCCATTTGAGAAAATCATCTCTCGCACGGTAAGCGGTGCTTTCGGCTTTTCTGGACAAGTATGTATTTCCCTGCAGAGAATTTTTGTTCATGAATCCATTTACGACCAATTTACAGAGGCATTCGTGAAAGAAACGAAAAAATTAAAATTAGGTAATCCATTTGACCCTTCAACAGATTTAAGCGCTATGATTCATCCGAAAGAAGTTGAGCGCATGAAAGAGTGGATTGAAGAAGCGAAGGCTCAAGGAGCTAAAGTAGCGACAGGAGCTGAATTTACGGAACGTACGATGACACCAACTGTGATGGTGAACGTAAAACCAGATATGAAAATTATGTGTTTAGAAACATTTGCCCCAATTGTTTCGATTGTACCTTATAAAACATTAGACGAAGCCATAAAATATGTAAATGATTCCGATTTAGGTTTAAATGCTGGCATTTACACAAATGTTTTAACGGATGCTTTAAAAGCGGCGGATGAATTGGAAGCGGGTACAGTTGTAATTAACGATATCCCGACATTCCGTGTAGACAACATGCCGTATGGTGGCGTGAAAAATAGTGGATATGGACGCGAAGGAATAAAATACGCTATTGAAGAAATGACGGAATTAAAGTTTATTACGATTAAAACAGAATTTTAAAAGAAAAGTTGCAATACTCAACCGTATGAAATTAATATTATGTTTGCATAATAATTGCAAACTTCTCGGTAAAGCACACCATGTATTAGGAGGACAACAAATGAGTATTGCATACCCGATGAGCAGATCACGCTCAACTCAAACACGACTTGTATTACCCCCAGATACGAACCAGTATGGATCCATTTTTGGTGGGAAGATACTAGCATATATTGATGAAATCGCGGCAATTGCTTGTATGAAGCATACGAAAAAAGAAGTGGTAACCGCTTCTTTTGATTCAGTAGATTTCGTTTCCCCTGCATATGTTGGAGATATGTTGGAGTTAGAAGCAATTGTCACATCCACTGGAAGAACATCAATGGAAGTGTATGTGCGTGTTATGTCTCGCAATGTTAAAACAGGTGAAGAAAAATTGACAACCGAATCATTTGTTACGATGGTAGCAATTGATAAGGGTGGAAAACCGACACCGATTCCAGCAATCTACCCTGAGACTGAGGAAGAGGAGAAGTTATATAAAGCGGGGTTAGAAAGACAAAGATTAAGAAAAGAAAAAAGAAATAAAGTAAAAGAGGTCGTCGTTCAAAAGTAAATTAGGTTGGGACAAAAACCGCCTCAAATAAAAAAACCGTAGACACTTTTAATGTCTGCGGTTTTTATACATCAAAAAGGACAATTTACTACTAAATTTAGTATTTTTTATCTCTCATTTGGAAAAATCATTTACCACTTTGAGTAATGTGTCAGATGATTTTGAAATTAGAGTTGAACTTTCTACTAAATTAGCAATATTGCTTGAAATATTTTCGATATCTTTTGACGTGGAAGCATACTGATTGCGTATCCCAGAAACTTTTTGGGCAATTTGTTCAAATGATTCTGCTAAGTGCTCTTGAGTTTGTACACTTAATTGTACTTGTTCATCTACATTGTTGACACTAGACGTCATATCCGTAATGTTTTCTTCCATTTCTTGTATTAATCCAGAGACATTTTGTACTGCTTTCTTCGTTTCTTCAGCCAGTTTTCGAACTTCTTCTGCAACGACAGCAAATCCTTTTCCGTGTTCACCCGCACGAGCCGCTTCAATTGATGCATTTAAAGCAAGTAAGTTTGTTTGATCCGCTATGTTCGTCACTAAGTTTACAATTTCAGAAATGCTTTTAGAAGAAGAACGTAGGTTTGTCATGGACTCTTCTAATAAATTTACACTGTTTAAAATCGTGTTCATTAAGTTTGTCTGTTTTGCTAATTGTGCTTTCCCTTGGTTAGATTTTTCCTCTGTATCAGCAACGAAATCTAAACCTTGTGATGTGGCTGATGCGATATTTTGTGATTGTTCAGAAATCATTTGAATCGATGCTGTCGTTTCTTGATTCATGGCATTTAAATCTTCAGCAATGTTTTGGATGGAGATTAATAATGATTGTTTTACTTGATCATTTTCCATACGTAATCGTTCTTGCTCAATTTCGTATGCTTCAATCACAAGTTGCATTTCTAAATTGATAATTTTAGAAAATGCATTGATGGCAAGAATTGCTTCTTCTTTAGAAATATCAAGCTTATTAATAAACTGAGTAAATGCTGTTGTTAAAGATTGGAAAGAAGCGATATACCATTTAGATGATAATCCAATTTTGATATGAGCAAGGGCAATTCTAGTTCGGTTCTCTAAATAATGATTATCAATTTGTCCTTCAAAAATATCTTGTAAATGCTTTGTTAAAGTAATTTTCAATCGATCAATTGTTGAGTATTGATTAATTAATTCTACTAAATGTTTATTCATTGAAATGTTTTCATAAAAAATATCAACCATCTTTGGAATATAGTTCTCAATAAGTGGTTTTAATTGTTTAAGGATGGCTAATTCTTTTTTTGTTAACTGAACCATTTCAATTTGTTTGGCTACAATAGGGTTCGCAGAAACGTTTATTCCTACTTCGTGAATATGTTTTTCTTCATCAAAAAATTGATTATAATTTGATTTGTTTTCCTTGTTATAAAGTATAAACCTCATATGTATGCTCCATTCTAATTTAATTTTTTTATTGTTTGACCCATTACAGTTTAATTCCTGAATTTGTATTTTTATTATAAACAATGTAAAATACGATTAGTTTATTAGTTCGTATTGTTTTTTATTAAATTAGTAAAGGAAGTTTGTTAAGATGAATCAGCGAAGGCTTGCTTATATTATTGTGTCCATGGTGACAGTAGCAGTTATTTCCACATTAATGTTAAACAATATGTTTGATGAGGTACCGAAAAATCATAAAATTTTAATTATCATTAGTGCCACCTTGTTTTCAGGTCTTTTTGCCCGCGGGTTATTCCCTGCTGATCATCCTGATGAAATCGATTCTAAACATACAGATAATAAAAAGAATGGTAATTAAGCCCTCCTAATTTGAGAGGGCTTTTTTCATTTCTGTTTTTCTGTTTACAGAATACCATATTATTTAGTAGTATCTAAAGATTTTTTTGACTATAAAATGAAAATTGTGGAAAAGATATGAAACGGACAAAAGAATAAAATCAATGATCAATCACGCAAGGTTTTTGAAACTATTAATCAAATCATTCGTACATGTATATAACAAGAATTTCAATAACCTTAAAGGGGGTTAACTAATATATGGAAGAAAAATGGGCTAAAGTGATTATTCACGCAAGTGCTTTTTTTGCACCAGTTCTAGTACCAATTTTATTTTTCTTAATAAGCAGTGAAGAAAGTGTTAAACGAATATCGATTCAAGCATTGCTCTTCCAGTTTGTTATGTGGGTATTAATCGGTATTTCTGTCGTACTAAGTTTTCTTTTAATCGGTATTCCATTCTTAATTATCTTTGGAATTATGACATTTGTTGTACCAATTATCGGTATTTTCAATGCGCTGCGAGAAACACCTTGGAATTACCCAATTGTTGGCCGTTGGGTATAAAATAATTTCTCGTAAATGTAAAACTCCTGAGTATTCTTCAGCTTAGATGAATATATTGATAAAAAATCGGCAAAGCGTACTTTCATACGTATTGTCGATTTTTTTACAATAAAAATGGTCAAGGGTTTATCGTTGCAAATATGGAAAAAAGGAAATATAATAAAGTCAAAGATAGTCAAAGTCAAAAAGAGCGAGGTGAAGTTGTAATCATAATGAAAAATATTTCAGATTTAATTGAAGGGTATTTAAAACAAGTTATCGAATTAGGTGGTAAAGGACATATTGAAATTAAACGCAGCGAATTAGCCGATATGTTCCAATGCGTCCCCTCGCAAATTAATTACGTTATTAATACCCGATTCACCGTGGAACGAGGCTACCTTGTTGAAAGCAAACGTGGTGGCGGTGGATATATAAGAATTTTTCGTGTGAAACCAAGTTCAAAAATTGAGCTGATTGAAAATATCATTAAACAAATTGAAAAAGGTGCCACGCAAAACATGGCTGAAGATATTATATATAGGCTGCTGGACGAAGGCGTTATAACCTACAGAGAGGCAACGTTAATGCTCGCTGCCATCGACCGGAATACGTTAAAGTTACAACTCCCAGCTCGTGATGAATTGAGGGCCGCTATTTTAACATCGATGTTACTAACTTTAAAATATGAAAAATAAAGAGGTGGTGGGTCATGATTTGTGATCACTGTAAACAACGGAAAGCAACCGTTACAGTTACACAAATAATAAATGGCCATAAAAGTGAGAAGCATTATTGTGAAGTATGTGCAGCACAATTTCATCCATTCAACCTAGACTTTCATAAAGAAGAACAAATCCCAATCCATCAATTGTTATCTAATTGGTTTGGGATGCCTATTTGGAAAAATGAAACACAAGAAAGAGCTGTTCAACCATCCATCCAGACAAATGCATGTCCGGCTTGCGGATTTACTTTTCGTAAATTTTTAAATGAAGGTAAATTGGGTTGCCCACAATGCTATGAAACCTTTGGCGAAAAACTTCCGCAAGTACTTGCAAAAATACAAGCGGGAACCAAACATACTGGAAAAAGGCCTGGACAAAAAGTGGATAACAACCGAATTATTAAAAAACAAATTGAACATGCACGCGAACAGCTGCAATTAGCTATACAAGATGAACGTTTTGAAGATGCGGCGAAATTCAGAGATGAAATTAAAGCATTGGAACGCAAGCTTGAGATGGGAGGTGTTGATACACCATGAACCTTGAATATTTCTTAAAAGCGGAAGCACCGAGTTGGATGGGCGTTGACGGTGAAGAAAATGACATTGTCATTTCCACCCGGATTCGATTAGCGAGAAACTTGGATGGTTTCCGTTTCCCATTAATATTTACTGATGAAGAAGCGAAAACGGTTGATCAAATGGTTACGCAAGCTTTTTCCCAATTGAATAACGGAAATCACCATTTCTCTCATTTCACAATTCAAGAAATGCCCGTATTACAACGTCAAGTATTAGTTGAAAAACATCTCATTAGCCCGATGCTTGCCAATAGAGAAAAATTCGCTTCAGTTATCATTTCAAAAGATGAAGCCATTAGTGTGATGGTAAATGAAGAAGACCACTTAAGAATCCAATGTTTATCCCCTGGACTTCAACTAATAGAAACTTATGAAATGGCTAATAAATTAGATTGTCAGCTTGAAAAACTTTTACCGATTGCCTTCAATAACCAATTCGGCTATTTAACGAGTTGCCCTACAAATGTAGGAACTGGTTTACGAGCATCTGTGATGATGCATTTACCAGGACTTTCGATGATGAAGCAAATGAAAGTATTAACACAAATGCTAGCTCGTTTTGGCATGGTCGTGAGAGGTATTTACGGTGAGGGCAGTGAAAATCTAGGGAACATGTATCAAATTTCAAATCAAGTAACCCTCGGTAAAGCAGAAGATGAAATAATTGATGATTTACAAACTGTCGTGATGCAAATCATTGAACAAGAACGAAACGCAAGACAAACTCTATTAAAACAATCCCAAGTTGCTTTGGAGGACCGTATTCACCGTGCCTTTGGTACTTTGAAACATGCGCGGATTATGACAAGTGAAGAAGCAGCAACATGTTTATCTAATGTTCGCTTAGGCATAGATTTAGGCATAATTAAAAATGTTTCAAAACATGTATTAAATGAATGCACAATACTGATTCAACCAGGATTCGTACAACAATACGCAGGCACAACTTTGGAACCAGGAGAGCGAGATGTATTCCGAGCAAAATTAATACGAGAAAAATTAAACGATGGAAATTCGAAATTAAAGGAAAAAGGAGAGGAAAAACATGATGTTTAATCGTTTTACTCAACGAGCTCAAAAAGTGTTACAGTTGGCGCAAGAAGAAGCCATTCGTTGGAAGCATGAATCCATCGGAACTGAACATATCTTGCTCGGGCTAATTCGCGAAGGTGGAGGCATTGCTGCAAAAGCTTTAGAAGCGATTGATGTAAGCCCAGAGATGATTGAACGAGGTATCGAGGAACTAGTTGGAAAAGGTACGAAGGATGTTGGACCAATCGTTCACTATACACCAAGAGCTAAGAAAGTTATTGAACTATCCGTAGATGAATCTCGAAAACTGGGTCATGCTTACATCGGAACAGAACACATTTTACTTGCATTAATTCGTGAAGGTGAGGGTGTTGCAGCTCGAGTGCTTGCGAACGCTGGGGTAAGCTTAAATAAAGCGCGTCAACAAGTTTTATTGCTTCTCGGTAACAACGATGTTTCTCAAAATTCCAATCCAACTCAAACAGTAAGCACTCCAACACTTGATAGCCTGGCTCGAGATTTAACTGCAATTGCCCGTGAAGGTTCCCTTGACCCTGTAATTGGACGTAGCAAAGAAATTACACGAGTTATCGAAGTGTTATCTCGCCGCACGAAAAATAACCCGGTATTAATTGGTGAACCTGGTGTAGGTAAAACAGCGATTGCTGAGGGACTTGCTCAACAAATCGTTAATAATGAAGTACCGGAAACATTGCGCGATAAGCGTGTAATGACGCTTGATATGGGTACTGTTGTAGCAGGTACAAAATATCGTGGTGAATTTGAAGATCGTCTGAAAAAAGTAATGGATGAAATTCGCCAAGCGGGTAACGTCATTTTATTCATTGATGAACTTCATACATTGATTGGTGCTGGTGGTGCAGAAGGTGCGATTGACGCTTCGAACATTTTAAAACCGGCATTAGCTCGCGGTGAATTACAATGTATCGGTGCAACTACGCTAGATGAATATCGTAAATACATTGAAAAAGATGCAGCTTTAGAACGTAGATTCCAACCGATTCAAGTCGATGAACCAACTGTGGAAGAAACAATTCAAATTATTCAAGGTCTTCGCGATCGTTACGAGGCGCATCACCGAGTAAAGATTACCGACGAAGCAATTGAAGCTGCGGCAAAATTATCTGACCGTTACATTTCAGACCGCTTCCTGCCAGATAAAGCCATTGACTTGATTGATGAAGCCGGATCTAAAGTGCGTTTGCGCTCATTTACAGTGCCACCAAATTTAAAAGCGCTTGAAGAAAAATTAGAACATGTGCGCAATGAGAAAAATGCAGCAGTTTCAAGTCAAGAATTTGAAAAAGCAGCAGCACTACGTGACACAGAGCAAAAAATTAAAGAAGAACTAGAACAAACGAAAAAATTATGGAAAGAAAAGCAAGGTAAAGAAGAATCAAAAGTAACAGTAGAAGATATCGCAGAAGTGGTATCCATGTGGACTGGAATACCAGTGAATAAACTGGCTCAAGAAGAGTCTGAAAAACTGTTGAACTTAGAAGAAGAATTGCATAAGCGCGTTGTCGGACAACATGAAGCGGTTGAGGCGATTTCTAGAGCTATCCGCCGTGCTCGCGCAGGATTGAAGGATCCGAAACGCCCGATTGGTTCATTTATTTTCTTAGGACCAACTGGGGTTGGTAAAACGGAACTTGCTAGAGCTTTAGCAGAAGTAATGTTTGGCGATGAAGATGCAATGATTCGTATCGATATGTCCGAATATATGGAGAAACACTCTACTTCTCGCCTAGTGGGTTCACCTCCTGGATATGTAGGATTTGAAGAAGGTGGGCAATTAACGGAAAAAGTCCGCCGCAAACCATATTCAGTGGTACTTTTAGATGAAATTGAAAAAGCGCATCCAGACGTATTCAATATCTTATTACAAGTGCTTGACGACGGTCGTTTAACAGATTCAAAAGGCCGCACAGTAGATTTCCGCAATACGGTTGTCATTATGACATCCAATATTGGTGCAGAAGCATTAAAGTATCAAAAGAATGTAGGATTCGGTGTGGGTGGAAGAGATAATAAATATAAAGACATGAAGAGCACGATGCTTGAAGAATTGAAAAAAGCATTCCGCCCAGAGTTCTTAAACCGTATTGATGAAACAATCGTATTCCAGCCGTTGGATAAAGAAGAATTGAAACAAATTGTATTATTGATGGCAAAATCTTTAATCAAACGCTTAAAAGAACAAAACATTGAACTAGAACTAACAGATGCAGCTTTAGAGAAAATTGCTGAAGAAGGGTACGATCCACAATACGGTGCACGACCAATTCGAAGAGCTTTACAGAAAAATGTGGAAGACCGTTTATCAGAAGAGTTATTAAAAGGCACAGTTTCAACGAACAGTACAGTTGTATTTGACTATGTGGATGGCGAATTTGTCGTAAAACAAAAAGATGTTGTTGAAAGTGTATAATTTTTGATTAGTCGAGCTGTACCAAAAGACACTGTATGCTGTCTTTTTGGTACAGCTTATTTTTTTTATATTAACAGGTACATCTCCATTTAAGGAGCATCCGCACAAGTTTGGATGTTATGTGCACGAGTGGAGGTAGTATTTGCACGAGTTTGGATGTTATGTGCACGAGTAGAGGTGGTATTTGCACAAGTTTGGATGTTATGTGCACGAGTAGAGGTGGTATTTGCACAAGTTTGGATGTTATGTGCACGAGTGGAGGTAGTATGTGCACAAGTTTGGTGGTTAAATGCACAAGCAGAGGGGATATCTGCACAAGTGAAGGATTCATACGCACGAGCAAGTAGCTTTTCTTTCGTAGAGTGTAACTACACAAACAAGTTCTTGTGCTAAAACCGATATATTCAATAAATAGACCTACCTAGTCTAACGAAATTTTCTAGTACATCAATGAATCTAATCTAGTACCTTTGTTATAATAGCTATACCAAAAAAATTTGCAGGAGGACCTAATGGCAAAAAAGAAAACAAAGTTTTGCTGTCAATCATGTGGCTATGAATCTCCTAAATGGTTGGGGAGATGTCCTGGTTGTGGTGAGTGGAATACCTTTGTAGAAGAAATAGAAGTGATGACGAAATCTCGTGGAGTGTTTCAGCATTCGGAAGCTATAAGTCAGAAGGCCGTACCAATTATCAGCATCGAAACGCAAGAAGAACAAAGAGTCCAAACAAGCATGGTGGAACTAAATCGTGTGCTTGGAGGTGGCATAGTACCAGGTTCACTTGTTTTGATTGGGGGAGATCCTGGTATAGGGAAATCAACGCTACTTATGCAACTTTCCGCTGAATTATCCAATAATGGACATCGGGTGCTTTACATTTCAGGAGAAGAATCGTTGAAACAAACAAGATTACGCGCAACAAGAATCGGTGTCCAATCAAATGAATTATTTATTTATGCTGAAACTGATTTAGAACTCATTCGTCATAGTATTGAAGAGGTTCAACCGAAGTTTATCATTGTTGACTCCATTCAAACAGTGCATCATCCAGAAGTGACGAGTGCTCCTGGGAGCGTATCGCAAGTTAGAGAATGTACTTCAGAATTGATGAGAATAGCGAAGACGAAAGGAATTGCAACATTTCTTGTAGGACATGTTACAAAGGAAGGGCAAATTGCAGGGCCTAGAATATTAGAACATATGGTAGACACCGTACTATATTTTGAAGGTGAAAGACATCATACGTATCGAATATTAAGAAGCCATAAAAATCGCTTCGGATCAACTAATGAAATTGCTATTTTTGAAATGATTCATTCGGGTTTAAAAGAAGTGTTAAATCCGTCTGAATTATTTTTAGAAGAACGTTCACATGGGGCAGCTGGTTCGACGGTCGTTGCTTCCATGGAAGGTACAAGACCTATACTTGTCGAGATTCAATCATTAGTTACACCAACTAGTTTCAATTATCCAAAAAGAATGGCTACCGGTGTTGATCAAAATAGAGTTCAATTATTGATGGCTGTTTTGGAAAAAAGAATGGGTATGCTGTTGCAAGCGCAAGATGCATATATTAAGGTGGCAGGAGGCGTAAAGCTGGACGAACCTGCGATTGATCTCGCCGTTCTTACCTCCATAGTCTCCAGCTTTAGAAATCAGCCTGTTCAAGTTACAGATGTTTATATCGGTGAAGTAGGACTTACCGGAGAAGTAAGACGGGTATCCCGCATCGAACAAAGAGTTCATGAAGCTGCAAAACTTGGATTTAAACGAGCCATTATCCCTGCTTCTAATATAGGAGGTTGGGAATACCCAAAAGACATTGAAGTAATTGGGGTGCAAACCATTAACGAAGCATTAAGAGTTTGTTTTGGTAATTGATGAAAAGGGATGTCCATACCAATATTTATAATGTATGGGCATTTTTCCTTTTGAAATTGGGAAAAATAATTTTATATTCTGGACGAAAAGGGAAAAAAGTACAAATTATGTATTTCGTAGTTGTTTCAAATCGCAAACGATTCATGAACGATGTATAATTAATAGTAAGATAATATATCACAAAAAGGAGGTGGCTGTATGTTAAAAAGAGTAATTCAATTTGCTTTTCTTTTTATTGGGGGAGCACTAGGTTTCGTTTTTTTACCGCCATTATACGAAATTATAAATTTGTCATCTAATCCGTTGTTAAATAATCCATATACATCAGTCGCATTAGGAGCGTTGTTATTATTTCTTCTATCGTTTTCTTTATCAGATTATTGTGTAAAATTCATCAACTGGATGGAAGAGGTACTTTTTAAAATTCCAGCTGCAGATCTACTATTCGGTACTCTTGGGTTAATTGTCGGTTTAATTGTAGCATATTTTGTTGGGTTTGCGATTGAACGAATCAATATACCGGTAATTACTGATTTTTTACCAATAATCTTATCTATTACACTCGGATATTTAGGATTTAGAGTCGGATTTAAAAAGAGGGAAGAATTATCACAAATATTTACCAAATCCGGTGTAGGATCAAAAAAGAAAGTTGGAGATTCTGGGCAAGTTGTTTCACAAGAAAAAACGCTATATAAATTGTTAGATACGAGCGTCATAATAGATGGTCGAATTGCGGATATCGCAACAACAGGATTTATAGAAGGTGTTTTAGTGGTGCCGCAGTTCGTATTAACCGAATTACAACATATTGCGGATTCCAGTGATACATTGAAGCGTACCCGTGGACGAAGAGGGTTAGATATGTTGAAAAAATTACAAGACGGAAAAACGGTAAATGTCATCATTTCTGAAGAAGATTTTGATGATGTTCAAGAAGTAGATTTAAAATTAGTACGGTTAGCGAAAAAAATGGGAGCAAAAATTTTAACAAATGATTTTAACTTAAATAAAGTATGTGATCTTCATCATGTACAAGTATTGAATATTAATGAGCTTGCGAATGCAGTAAAACCGGTTGTTATACCAGGAGAGGATATGCAAGTCGTTGTCATCAAAGATGGAAAAGAACAAAATCAAGGTGTTGCTTATTTAGATGATGGAACGATGATTGTTGTAGAAGGTGGTCGTAGTTACATTGGGCAATCTATTACAGTCACCGTTACAAGCGTACTGCAAACATCCGCCGGTCGCATGATTTTTGCTAAACCAAAAGACGAACAAGTTGCATAAACCGTTGAAAAGTAAGAGTAGGAGTTGAGCAAGTGGATTACGAAGTAGTATTGCCAGCAGCCGGTAGCGGAAAACGGATGGGAGCGGGAAAAAATAAATTATTTTTATCTTTAGCGAATAAACCGATCCTCATTCACACCCTCGAAATTTTTCAAAAGGATAGAAACTGTACGGGAATATATTTAGCGGTAAAACCTGAAGAAAGGGACTATATTCAACATTTATTAAAAGATTATAAAATTACAAAGGTAAAGGGTTTACCAAATGGAGGGAAAGAACGTCAACATTCTGTTCATTCATGTTTAAAAGTAATGAATGATGTGGAGATTGTTCTCGTCCATGATGCTGCAAGACCGTTTATATCCCAACAAGTCATTGACCGTTTAGTGGAAACCGCATATGAAAAAGGGGCTGCGATAGCAGGAGTTCGAGCGAAGGATACGATGAAAAAAGTACAAGATGGTATTATTGTTGAAACGGTAGATCGGGAAAACCTATGGTCAATCCAAACGCCGCAAGCATTTCGTTACGAACTGTTACGGCATGCGGAGGATGTAGCGGAAAAAGAAGGATTTTTAGGAACGGACGAAGCGATGCTAGTGGAGCGCCTCGGTTATGAAATCCATATTGTTGAAAGCAATTATGAAAATATTAAAATGACGACGAAAGAAGATTTATTATTTGGTGAAGCCATCTTAAAAAACCGCCAGATGCAGAAAGAAGGTACCTCACAAATCTTTTAGATTGGTGAGGTCTTTTCTTGTTTCCATACATAATAATTGGGTTAAATGCATGCTTACAATCCATACAAATGGGAAATATGTTAATATATGAAGTGGCAAATTGGAATCTGATTTTACAGTAAAGGATGGTGAACGCTGCATATAAGGCTGAACAGTCTTTCATCATGCAGCTACAATATGTTTCGTGTTGGACAAGGATTTGATGTGCATGCGTTTCAAGAAGGGCGGCCACTTATTATCGGAGGCATAGAGATACCTCATACGAAAGGCCTTGTTGGTCATTCCGATGCGGATGTGTTATTACATGCAATTACAGATGCGGCCCTTGGAGCAATTGGAGAAGGAGATATCGGACGTCATTTTCCAGATACAGATCCAAAATATAAAGATGCAGATTCAGCGAAATTATTGGAGTATATATGGAAAATAGTAAATGATAAAGGGTATATTCTTGGGAATGTTGATTGTACAATTATGGCTCAAAAGCCTAAAATGGCTCCATATATTGAGCAAATGCGAAATCGCATAGCAGAACTTTTGGATGCGAACCCGTCTCAAGTAAACGTCAAAGCAACTACAACGGAAAAATTAGGCTTTGTTGGCCGAGAAGAAGGTATAGCAGCATTAGCAACAATATTGTTAATAAAAAAGCAATAGTTCTCAAATGTTGAAAGAAGATGAATTCGTTCCTGAAAAGTTAAAATTTCTTCCCTCTCATTAACTTTTCAATGTGAAGACAGAGTGGTAAAATGTACAAAAGTTAAGGGAAGCATTGGAAATGGCAATATTCTAGTAGTGGCCAAATAAAAATGAAGGTTTTTATCTGGTAAACTTAGGAGGAAAAATTATGACAAAACAAGTTCGTGTTCGGTATGCGCCAAGTCCTACCGGTCATTTACATATTGGTGGAGCGCGTACTGCGTTATTTAATTATTTGTTTGCAAAACATTACAACGGAACATTTGTTGTTCGCATTGAAGATACGGATACGGAGCGCAATGTTGAGGGTGGAGAAGCGTCACAGCTTGATAATCTGCGCTGGCTTGGAATAATTCCAGATGAATCTGTAGATATTGGCGGACCTTATGCGCCATATCGCCAAACGGAAAGACTAGATATATATAAGAAACATGCGGAAGAGCTATTAGAACGAGGTCTAGCTTATAAATGTTTCTGCACACCTGAAGAATTGGAAGCTTCAAGAGAAGCCCAAAGAGCAAAAGGCATTCCTGCTCCAACTTACGAAGGCAAATGCCGCCATTTAACGAAAGAGGAAATCGCTGAAAAAGAAGCGCAGGGAATTCCTTATACAATCCGTTTTAAAGTTCCAGAAAATGTAACATACAAATTTAATGATTTAGTGCGCGGAGAAGTTACTTTTGAATCTAAAGATATTGGCGATTGGGTTATCGTGAAGGCGAATGGAATTCCTACTTATAACTTTGCGGTTGTTTTGGATGACCATTATATGGAAATTACGCATGTATTCCGCGGAGAAGAACACTTATCTAATACGCCGAAACAAATGATGATTTTTGATGCTTTCGATTGGGAATACCCTGAGTTCGGCCATTTAACAATCATTGTGAACGAAAATCATAAGAAGTTATCAAAACGTGATGAATCCATTATCCAGTTCGTTTCTCAATATAAAGAGCTTGGATATTTACCAGAAGCGATGTTCAACTTCTTTGCATTGCTTGGTTGGTCTCCGGAAGGGGAAGAAGAAATCTTTACAAAAGAACAATTGATTGAAATTTTTGATGAGAAGCGTTTATCAAAATCACCGTCAATGTTTGACCGGAATAAACTAACATGGATGAACAACCAATACATTAAAAAATTGTCATTGGATGAAGTAGTAGACTTAGCACTTCCTCACTTGCAAAAAGCCGGTTTACTTCCTTTAGAATTGACTAGTGAACAAAAACAATGGGCAACAAAATTGATTGCGTTATACCATAATCAAATGAGTTATGGTGCAGAAATTGTTGAATTATCTAGCTTGTTCTTTAAAGATGAAATTGAATATGATGAAGCTGCCCAAGAAGTACTAGCTTTAGAACATATTAAAGAATTGGCTGCATCATTTAAACAGCAATTAGAGGCTTCGGAAGCTTTTGATGCTTCGTCAATTAAAGCGGCAATTAAAGCAGTACAAAAAGAAACTGGATATAAAGGGAAAAACTTATTTATGCCAATTCGAGTGATGACAACAGGCCAAACTCATGGTCCGGAATTGGCGGATGCAATCGAATTAGTGGGCAAAGAAAAAGTTTTAGCCCGATTAGAAAAATTCACAAATTAATATTTTTTAGATGAACGGTTTTTGAGCCTTGGATATAATGATATAAAAGTGAAAGCGTTGAAAAGGAGAAGTACGTAAAATATGTTTGAAAGAGAGGGTCACCACAGGCTGAAAGTGACCTAAACCTCTATTTTACGGAAATGCACCTTTGAGCACTTTGCTGAAATGGAGTAGGCAAGTCGGCTAGTCACCGTTAAAGACCTCGAGCGGAAAGCTTCATGCTTTCAACCAGAGTGGAACCGCGCGAATTGGCGTCTCTGTCATAGTGATATGATGGAGGCGTTTTTTATTCAGCTAATTTTTATTGGCTACCTGTAGAGAAATGGTGGTAATTTAGTTATAGAAGGATATATTTGTTCGGAGAAAATTGGCTAAAGGAGAGAATGACATGGCAATTCAAATTTACAATACGTTAACAAGAAGAAAAGAACCATTTGTTCCTCTTGAAGAGGGAAAAGTAAAAATGTACGTATGCGGACCAACTGTTTATAACTACATTCATATAGGCAATGCACGTCCTGCCATTGTCTATGATACCGTAAGAAGATATTTGCAATATAAAGGGTTTGATGTGAAGTATGTATCAAACTTCACCGATGTGGACGACAAAATTATTAAGGCAGCTAACGAGTTAGGAGAAGAAGTTTCTGAACTGACAGAGCGTTTTATAAAAGCTTATTTTGAGGATATCACTGCACTTGGATGCAAAAAAGCGGATGTTCATCCGAGAGTGACAGAACATATGGATGATATTATTGAATTTATTAAAGTATTAATCAATAAAGGGTATGCTTATGAATCTCAAGGGGATGTATATTTCCGCACACGCAAGTTTGAAGGTTATGGAAAACTAAGTCATCAGTCAATTGATGATTTAAAAGTAGGCGCACGTATCGAAGCGGGTGAAAAGAAAGAAGACCCACTAGACTTTGCTCTTTGGAAAGCTGCAAAACCAGGTGAAATTCACTGGAGTAGCCCTTGGGGTGAAGGACGACCTGGATGGCATATTGAATGCTCCGTAATGGCAAGAGCTCATCTAGGTGACACAATTGACATTCATGCTGGAGGTCAAGATTTAACGTTCCCGCACCACGAAAATGAAATTGCTCAGTCTGAAAGCTATACCGGAAAACTTTTTGCCCGTTACTGGATGCATAATGGGTATATTAATATTGATAACGAAAAAATGTCAAAATCTCTTGGGAATTTCGTATTAGTCCACGATATTATCCAGAAAATTGATCCGCAAGTATTAAGATTTTTCATGCTTTCTGTACATTATCGTCATCCAATCAATTTCTCAGAAGAATTGATTGAATCCGCTCGAAGTGGATTGGAGCGCTTGCGCACAGCTTATTCGAATCTTCAACATCGACTAAAATCTACGACGAACCTTGCAGAAAATAGTGAATTGTATTTAGAAAAAATCGATGAGTTGAAAAAACAATTCGAGAAGGAAATGGATGATGATTTCAATACAGCTAACGGTATTTCTGTTTTATTTGAACTAGCTCGCACGTCAAATACGTATGTAAACGAAACAAATACGGATGAAAAAGTGCTAAAAGCATTTATTGAAACATTTGAAGTTCTTAGTGGTGTTTTAGGAATTAAATTAGCTGTTGAGATGGAAATTTTAGACGAAGAAATTGAAAAGTTAATTGAAGAGCGTAATATTGCACGAAAAAATCGTGATTTCAAGAGAGCGGATGAAATTCGTGACCAATTATTAAGTATGAACATAATTTTAGAAGATACACGACAAGGTACTCGCTGGAAACGAGGTTCATAAGATGGCACAACAAGTTGATATTAAGCAATTAAACGCACTTGCATTAGCATATATGGGGGACGCCGTTTTAGAGGTGCGCGTTAGGGAACATTTATTGTTAAGCGGTCGAACGAAACCGAATACGCTGCACCATGAGGCGACAAAATATGTCTCTGCTAAAGCTCAATCAATGATTGTGCATCGCATGATAGAAGAACAGTATTTAACGGAAGAAGAGTTAGCAATTTATAGACGTGGGCGCAATGCAAAGTCTGGTACTGTTCCGAAAAATACGGATGTTCAAACTTATCGCAATAGTTCCGGATTTGAAGCAGTTCTCGGCAGTCTTTATTTAACAAAACAGTATGAACGTATGAATAAAATAATTGAATATGCAATACAAATCGTTGAAGAAGCGAAAGGAGCGTCATAACATGAGCGAAAGTGGAGAAATGATTGCTGGTAAAAACCCGGTATTAGAAGCCCTTCGTTCAGGCCGAGAAATGAACAAAATATGGATTAGTGAAGGTGTGAAAAAATCGGGAATTAAGGAAGTGCTGGATTTAGCCCGCGAACGAGGAGTATTTGTACAGTTTGTGCCAAAGAAAAAAATCGATCAACTTTCAAGCGCCAACCATCAAGGTATCGTTGCTTCTGTCGCTGCTTATAAGTATGCGGAACTCGATGATTTATTTGATGTGGCCAAAGCAAGAAGCGAAGATCCATTTTTCATCATTTTAGATGAATTAGAAGACCCTCATAATCTTGGCTCAATTATGCGAACTGCAGATGCGATTGGCGTTCATGGTATAATCATACCAAAGAGACGTTCTGTTGGACTTACAGCAACGGTAGCGAAAGCTTCTACAGGAGCTATTGAGCATGTTCCTGTTTGCAGAGTGAACAATTTAGTGCAAACAGTAGATGAGTTAAAAGAAAGAGGCGTCTGGATTGCTGGAACAGATGCAAAAGGTAGCACCGACTATCGAAAAATGGATGCTACCTTGCCGCTAGCTATCATTATTGGAAGTGAAGGGAAAGGAATGAGTAGACTACTGAAGGAGAAATGTGACTTTCTCTACCATTTGCCAATGGTTGGGCATGTTAATTCATTGAATGCGTCTGTTGCGGCGGCATTATTAATGTATGAAGTGTACCGAAAACGTCAAGAAGTGAATGATTAGTTATGAAAAACATTCTAATAGTTGATGGATACAATATGATAGGTGCTTGGAAAGAATTGCGGCCTTTAAAAGATACAGATTTAGAGGAAGCTAGAAATCGCCTGCTTGAACTAATGGCAGAATATAAAGCCGCTATGGGATGGCGGGTGATTGTTGTTTTCGATGCCTATCATGTTTCTGGGGCAGAGAAATCTTATGTACAAAATGCGGTGGAAGTAATTTTTACAAGAAAGAACGAAACGGCAGATGAGCGTATTGAAAAATTATCAAACGAGCTGAAAGGGAGGAAAGTCCAAATATACGTAGCAACTTCTGATATGACGGAGCAAAACGTAATATTTGGGAATGGTGCCCTTCGGAAATCAGCCCGTGAACTAGAAATAGAGTTGGAAATTATTCAATCAAAAATATCAAAAAGAGTAGAAACTTCGCAGAAAGAAAGACCTAAATCTAGAATCCCATTATCGAAAGAAGTAGAGTTAGCCTTCGAAAAATGGAGAAGAGGTTTAAAATAATCAATTGACCTATATTTTCCAATTCATATATACTGTTCCTAATATGATTTATACGTCTGGGGTGAGGCCGTTGCTAAAAACAGAGCAATCGCAAGTAGTACAATCTTTTGACGAGCTAACGGATGAACAACTTGTTGAACTAGTGCATCAAGGTAATACAGAGGCGTTAGATTACTTAATTAATAAATACCGTGTATTCGTAAAGGCGAAAGCTCGCTCTTATTTTTTAATAGGAGCGGACAAGGAAGATATTATACAAGAGGGAATGATAGGTTTATATAAAGCCATAAGAGATTTTAAAGAGGACAAGCTTGTTTCCTTTAAAGCTTTTGCAGAGTTATGTATTACGCGCCAAATTATTACTGCTATTAAGACGGCAACGCGTCAGAAACATATTCCACTCAATTCCTATGTTTCTCTTGATAAACCAATATATGATGAAGAGTCGGATCGGACGTTGATGGATGTCATTACATGCTCGGAATCAGAAAATCCAGAACATTTAATGATTAACCGAGAAGAGTACTCCTATTTGGAAGAAAAAATTAGCGAAATTTTAAGCGAACTTGAACAACAAGTGCTTACTTTATATTTAGATGGACAATCTTATAATGAGATTTCTGAAGAATTAAATCGTCATGTAAAGTCAATTGATAATGCATTGCAACGGGTGAAACGGAAATTGGAGCGCCATTTAGAAAATGGGGAAATTATTTGAAACTCATTCCTCAATTATTGACAGCATGTTTTTTTGGTGTTAGTCTTTAAAAGATAAAATGCCAGAATAGAGGTTTTTTCAGTGGCAAAGAAAATTGTATTAAGCTGTGAAGAGTGTGGTTCTAGAAATTACACTTATCCTGAAAAAGACAGCTCAACTAGATTACAATTGAAAAAGTATTGTCAGCGCTGCAATCGACACACATTACACAAACAAACGCGCTAGTTGAAATAGAGAAGACAGATGATTTATTCGGAGGTTAAGCTAGAATGGGCAAAATAAAACAATTTCTGCAAGAAGTTATGTCCGAAATGAGAAAGACAAGCTGGCCAAAAAGCAAAGAGCTTACAAAATATACGATTGTTGTAATCACAACAGTCATTTTTGTAGCAATCTTTTTTGTGCTTGTAGATTTATTGATTTCGGGAGCATTCCGTTGGTATTTAAAAATATAATTATAGCCCCATACTAAATATCTTTCGAAAAATAGCCCGTCTAACATTTCGCGGGTTTTTTTCATTTATGTTGTAAATTATAATATTAAATACAGATTCAACGGGTTGTAATTGTAAAGGAGGGAAGGACGAATAGTCCAATATACATTATGGAAAAACAATGGTATGTAGTTCATACTTATTCAGGTTATGAAAATCGTGTAAAAGCAAATCTCGAAAAACGAGTAGAAACAATGGGGATGCAAGATCTCATTTTCCGTGTAATCATCCCTGAACATGAAGAAACTGATTTAAAAGATGGAAAAAAACGTACGGTGATGCGAAAAGTTTTCCCGGGTTACGTATTAGTTGAAATGATTTTAACTGATGATTCTTGGTACGTTGTTCGCAATACCCCAGGAGTGACAGGATTTATTGGCTCATCAGGCGGAGGAGCAAAACCGACACCTTTACTGCCTGAAGAAGTAGATCGTCTGCTTCGTTCAATGGGATTACACAAAAAAGCAATTGGCGAGTTAGATATTGCTGTTGGCGATCTAGTTGAAGTGTTAGATGGACCATTTGCTCATTTCCAAGGAAATGTAGAGGAAATCGATGTGGATAAAGGAAAAGTAAAAGTTTCAGTTGACATGTTCGGTCGGGAAACGAAAATGGAATTAGATTTCGAACAAGTACAACGGGTATAAACCTTTAAAAAAGAGTAAAAAATTTCAATGGTTTGCACATTTTAACCAATTTGGTTAACAAATAATTTATATCTTTATAATATTTTTACTTGCTTAAGAATATGAAAAATGATATCATTTCATAGGTCAGACTAGTTTTTTTAGTCTGCGATATGAGTTAATGATATTTTATCGGCATGGCTGATAAATGTATATTTGAGTGGGAGGGGCAACCCAATATACCACATCACGGACTTAAGGAGGTGTGTCTCGTGGCTAAAAAAGTTATTAAAATTGTTAAACTTCAAATCCCTGCTGGTAAAGCGAATCCAGCTCCACCAGTTGGTCCTGCATTAGGTCAAGCAGGTGTAAACATCATGGGATTCTGTAAAGAATTTAACGCTCGTACTGCTGATCAAGCAGGTTTAATTATACCTGTTGAAATTACAGTATTCGAAGACCGTTCTTTCACTTTTATTACAAAAACTCCACCTGCAGCTGTATTGCTTAAAAAAGCAGCAGGTATTGAATCAGGTTCTGGTGAGCCAAACCGTAAAAAAGTTGCAACGGTTAAACGTGATAAAGTTCGCGAAATCGCAGAACTAAAAATGCCTGATTTAAATGCTGCATCTGTTGAAGCGGCTATGGCAATGGTTGAAGGTACAGCACGAAGCATGGGTATTGAAATCGTTGACTAATCCATTGTAATTCGTGTTAGTTTTTGTAGGTTGCGCAAGTTCTGTTGAACACGCAACCTTTATTCGTGGGAGGTAAATTTCCGCTAAAACCACAAAGGAGGAAAAAGTAATGGTAAAACGCAGTAAAAGAATGCAAGAACTTGCAAAATTAATTGATAAAACTAAATTATATCCAGTAGAAGAAGCTGTTGCATTAGCTCAAAAAACAAGCAATGTTAAATTTGATGCAACAGTAGAAGTAGCTTTCCGTTTAAATATTGATACTCGTAAAAATGACCAACAAATCCGTGGAGCAGTTGTGCTTCCAAACGGAACAGGTAAAACTCAACGTGTATTAGTATTTGCTAAAGGTGAAAAAGCGAAGGAAGCTGAAGCTGCTGGAGCAGACTATGTAGGCGATGTAGACTACATCAACAAAATCCAACAAGGTTGGTTTGAGTTTGATGTAATCGTAGCTACACCTGATATGATGGGTGAGGTTGGTAAATTAGGTCGTATTTTAGGTCCAAAAGGATTAATGCCAAACCCTAAAACAGGAACAGTTACTTTCGATGTTGCGAAAGCAATCCAAGAAATCAAAGCAGGTAAAGTAGAATACCGCGCTGATAAAGCTGGTATCGTTCACGCTCCTATCGGTAAAGTATCTTTCGAAACAGAAAAATTAGTAGAAAACTTCTTAGCTGTATTCGAAGCAATTCAAAAAGCAAAACCTGCTGCAGCTAAAGGTACTTACATGAAATCTGTAAACATCACTACTACAATGGGGCCATCAATTAAAATTGACGCTTCTAGCGTAGTGATTAAATAATAAATAAAGATAGAATAAAACTATTGACATTCATCCTATTCGTTAGTATTATGGATGATGTTCTGAATATAGTAATCCATTTGTACCGTAGACAGTAGGGGTGCTCTTTGCACTTAAACTTCCCTACCGAGGACATAAAATCGGATTCTTTTTTAAGATGATGACTTTTTATGCCTTCGTGTGTCTACACGAAGGCTTTTGTTTTATCGGTATGAATGACCCATTCTAATAGGAGGTGTCAAAATGTCTAAGGCAATTGAAGCAAAAAAAGTACAAGTACAAGAGATTGCAGACAAATTTAAAAATTCTGCTTCTGTAGTGCTTGTTGATTACCGCGGTTTAAACGTAGCTCAAGTTACTGAATTGCGTAAACAACTTCGTGAAGCTGGCGTAGAATTTAAAGTTTATAAAAACACTTTAACTCGCCGTGCTGTTGAAGAAGTTGGACTAGAAGGACTTAATGAATATTTAACAGGTCCAAATGCGATCGCTTTCTCTACAGAAGATGTTGTAGCACCAGCTAAAATCATTAACAACTTCGCAAAAGAAAACGATGCATTAGAAATTAAAGCGGGTGTTATTGAAGGAAACGTTGCTACAGTTGAAGAGGTTAAAGCTCTTGCTGACCTTCCATCTCGCGAAGGTTTACTTTCAATGTTACTATCTGTACTTCAAGCTCCAATCCGCAACTTCGCTCTTGCAACAAAAGCTGTTGCAGAACAAAAAGAAGAACAAGGTGCGTAATTTATCGCTTAAACCAATATTTCGAATACAGGCAAATAGCCTAACAAAAATACCTATATAGGAGGAATATGGAATGACTAAAGAACAAATTATTGAAGCTATTAAAGAAATGACAGTTCTTGAATTAAACGATTTAGTAAAAGCTATCGAAGAAGAATTCGGCGTAACTGCTGCTGCTCCAGTTGCAGTTGTAGGTGGCGCTGCTGCAGGTGCTGCTGCAGAAGAAAAATCTGAATTCGATGTAGTATTAGCTAACGCTGGAGATCAAAAAATCAAAGTTATCAAAGTTGTACGCGAACTTACAGGCCTTGGCTTAAAAGAAGCAAAAGAATTAGTTGACAACACTCCAAAACCACTTAAAGAAGGCGTTTCTAAAGAAGAAGCTGAAGAAATCAAAGCTAAACTTGAAGAAGTTGGCGCTTCTGTAGAACTTAAGTAATAATTGCTTGAGTATCGTTTATACCAAAAAATAAAAAGCTCGTCCTATTTGGCGAGCTTTTCTTCATTTATTTAGGGAGGCCACTCAAATGACTGAACATTATTATTCACGAAAGCCTCAAACGGAAAGTAAACCTCAACAATGGCAGTTTACTTTATTAGGACACTCATTTTTATTTGAAACAGATACAGGAGTGTTTAGTAAAAGCGAAGTAGATTTTGGATCCCGTTTGTTAATTGATACATTTAACATGCCCGATGTAGAAGGAATTGTTTTAGACGTTGGTTGTGGCTACGGTCCAATCGGGTTAGCGATAGCAAAACAATATCCAGAGCGAACAGTATATATGATGGATATTAATGAGCGAGCACTTCAATTAGCTAGAAAGAATGCAGAATTGAACGGAATCCAAAATGTGCGTATTTATGAAAGTGACGGTGTATATGTGGATGAGCAAGTCCAAGTTGCTGCTGTGTTAACGAACCCGCCAATTCGAGCTGGGAAAGAGACGGTTTTTAAAATCTATGACGGGGCTTATCAGCATTTGTGTACAAGTGGAGAACTTTGGGTTGTGATTCAGAAGAAACAAGGAGCACCATCTACGTTAAAGTATTTGGAAGAAAAGTTTCGGTCAGTGGAAATTGTCGAGAAGAAAAAGGGATATTGGATTATCAAAGCTGAAAAATAAAACGAATTCCCATTAAATATTGACTTGACAAATCGGCTATGATAACATAATAAAATGCAAAAATATTATTTTTTGGGAGTATGCCCTTTTGTATGCAATAATTTTTATGTGGGTATACTTGCCATGAATAAGTTAAGTTTAACCGAAAATGAGGTTTTGAAAAAGTCTCGTTTTCTTTTTGTCTTTGGAAAATCATACACTATTTATTTGATTTTGCAAAGACCTATTATCGCTTTATTGAGGGGTGAATAAGTTGACAGGTCAACTAGTTCAGTATGGACGACACCGCCAGCGTAGAAGCTTTGCGCGTATTAAAGAGGTGCTGGAGCTTCCGAATTTAATAGAGATTCAAACAGCCTCTTACGACTGGTTCCTTAAAGAAGGATTGCTTGAAATGTTTAAAGAAATTTCCCCTATTGAGGATTTCACAGGCAATCTTTCACTAGAATTCATCGACTATTCTTTAGGAGAACCAAAATATGATGTCGATGAATGTAAGGAGCGCGATGTAACTTATGCAGCACCATTGCGCGTAAAGGTACGTCTTCATAACAAAGAAACAGATGAAGTTAAAGAACAAGATGTCTTTATGGGGGATTTCCCATTAATGACAGAAACAGGCACTTTTATTATTAACGGTGCCGAGCGTGTAATTGTATCCCAATTGGTACGTTCACCAAGCGTATATTATCACGATAAAACGGACAAAAACGGCAAAAAAGGCTTCGGTGCAACAGTCATTCCAAACCGTGGTGCATGGCTGGAGTTTGAAACGGATGCAAAAGATATTATCTATGTTCGCATCGATCGCACACGTAAATTGCCTGCAACAGTGCTTCTAAGAGCGTTAGGCTTTGGTTCAGACCAAGAAATTATCGATATTATCGGTGATAATGAGTATTTGAGAAATACGCTTGAGAAAGATAATACAGATAGCACTGAAAAGGCGCTATTAGAAATCTATGAACGCCTTCGTCCAGGTGAACCACCGACAGTTGAAAGTGCAAAAAGCTTGCTATATTCCCGCTTCTTCGATGCTAAACGCTATGATTTAGCAGCCGTTGGGCGTTATAAAATGAATAAAAAGCTTCACATAAAAAATCGTCTATTTAATCAAAAAATCGCAGAAACGTTAGTAGATCCTGAAACAGGAGAAATTATTGTTGAAAAAGATACAATTCTTGACCGACGTACGTTAGATAAAATTATTCCTTATTTAGAGAAGGGTGTTGGATTCCGTACATTATCTCAAGTAGGTGGTGTATTGGATGAAGATATTACAATCCAATCCATTAAAATATATGCTCCTAATGACGAAGATGGAAAAATCATCAATGTCATTTCCAATGCTTACGTTGATGAAGAGGTAAAACATTTAACTCCTGCGGATATTATCGCGTCATTATCCTACTTCTTCAACTTACTTTATGGTGTAGGAAATGTTGATGACATCGACCATTTAGGAAATCGTCGTTTACGCTCTGTTGGTGAGTTGTTGCAAAACCAATTCCGTATTGGACTATCGCGTATGGAACGAGTTGTGCGTGAGCGCATGTCAATTAATGACACAGCGTCAATCGTACCACAACAATTGATTAATATTCGTCCAGTTATTGCATCAATAAAAGAGTTCTTTGGTAGCTCTCAATTATCGCAATTCATGGACCAAACAAATCCACTAGCAGAATTGACGCATAAACGCCGCCTTTCCGCTTTAGGACCTGGTGGTTTGACGAGAGAACGTGCTGGTATGGAAGTGCGGGACGTTCACTACTCGCACTATGGCCGCATGTGTCCTATTGAAACACCAGAGGGTCCAAACATCGGTCTAATTAACTCATTATCAACTTATGCGAAAGTGAATAAGTTTGGTTTTATTGAAACACCTTATCGTCGTGTTGATCCTGAAACAGGCCGAGTGACAGACCAAATTGACTACTTAACAGCCGATGAGGAAGACAACTACATCGTAGCTCAGGCAAACTCACCGTTAAATCCAGACGGAACTTTTGCCAACGAGGAAGTTTTAGGTCGATTCCGTGGAGACAACACAGTATTCAAAAGAGAATTAGTTGACTACATGGACGTATCACCTAAACAAGTCGTATCTGCTGCGACAGCATGTATCCCATTCTTAGAAAACGACGACTCTAACCGTGCATTAATGGGTGCAAACATGCAACGTCAAGCAGTACCATTAATTCAACCAGAGGCTCCGTATGTAGGGACAGGAATGGAATACGTAAACGCTCGGGACTCTGGTGCTGCTGTAGTTAATAAGTATGAAGGAATCGTTGAACATGTTGAATCGCGTGAAATCCATGTTCGTCGAATTGAAATTAGAGATGGAAAAGAAGTAAAAGGCGAACTGGATAAATATAAGCTTCAAAAATTCCAGCGTTCCAACCATGGAACTTGTATTAATCAACGCCCAATCGTTAAAGTTGGGGATCGCGTAAAACCAAAAGATATTCTTGCAGATGGACCTTCCATGGATAAAGGCGAACTTGCTCTAGGTCGCAACGTTCTTGTTGCTTTCATGACTTGGGAAGGTTTCAACTACGAAGACGCGATTATTATGAACGAACGTCTTGTAAAAGATGATATTTATACATCCATTCATATTGAAGAATATGAATCTGAATCTCGAGATACTAAACTAGGCCCAGAAGAAATTACTCGCGATATACCAAATGTCGGTGAAGATGCGCTACGTAATCTTGATGATCGCGGTATCGTTCGAATTGGTGCTGAAGTACGTGACGGTGATATTTTAGTAGGTAAAGTAACACCAAAAGGAGTTACGGAATTAACTGCTGAAGAACGCTTACTTCATGCCATTTTCGGTGAAAAGGCTCGTGAAGTTCGAGATACGTCATTACGTGTACCACATGGAGCAGGTGGAATCGTCCTCGATGTTAAAGTGTTTAATCGAGAAGACGGTGATGAATTACCACCTGGAGTAAACCAATTAGTGCGTGTTTATATTGTTCAAAAACGTAAAATTCGCGTCGGTGACAAAATGGCCGGTCGTCACGGTAACAAAGGGGTAATTTCCCGTATTTTACCTGAAGAAGATATGCCATTCTTGCCAGACGGAACTCCAGTTGACATCATGTTAAATCCATTGGGCGTACCATCTCGTATGAACATCGGACAAGTGTTAGAGTTACACTTAGGTATGGCTGCACACTTATTAGGCGAATACATGGCGACACCTGTATTCGATGGTGCGAACGAAGAAGATGTTTGGAATACGATGGAAGAAGCCGGAATGAATAGAGACGGTAAAACAATTCTTTATGATGGACGTACAGGAGAACCGTTTGATAACCGAGTATCAGTTGGTATCATGTATATGATCAAATTGGCGCACATGGTTGACGATAAACTTCATGCCCGTTCAACAGGTCCATATTCACTTGTAACGCAACAACCATTAGGTGGTAAAGCACAATTTGGTGGTCAACGTTTCGGTGAGATGGAGGTTTGGGCACTTGAAGCGTATGGTGCAGCATATACACTACAAGAACTATTGACAATCAAATCAGACGACGTTGTAGGACGTGTGAAAACATATGAAGCGATTGTAAAAGGTGAAAGTGTTCCAGAACCAGGCGTGCCAGAAAGCTTCAAAGTATTAATTAAAGAACTTCAATCACTAGGATTAGATGTGAAAATGCTTACTGTAGACGAAGAAGAGATTGAACTGAGAGATATGGATGATGATGATGATCTACAACCAGCTGATGCCCTAAACATCTTGCCAACTAAAGAAGAAAAACCTGTTGAAACTCAAAATTAATCTACATGTGGGCAGGTAGACGCCTGCCCGATTCTTCATTAAAACTCTCTGATTCAGAAATCTTAATTAATGAATGTCAAAAGGACTTATAACTAAAGGGAGGTAGGCTCCTTGGTTGACGTAAATGAATTCGAATTTATGAAAATTGGTTTGGCTTCACCGGATAAAATTCGTTCTTGGTCCTATGGGGAAGTAAAAAAACCTGAGACAATTAACTATCGTACATTAAAACCTGAGAAAGATGGTCTTTTCTGCGAACGCATATTTGGTCCGACGAAAGACTGGGAATGTCACTGTGGAAAATACAAACGCGTTCGATATAAAGGTGTAGTATGTGACCGATGTGGTGTAGAAGTAACGCGAGCAAAAGTTCGACGTGAACGTATGGGACACATCGAACTTGCGGCGCCAGTTTCACACATTTGGTACTTTAAAGGAATTCCAAGCCGTATGGGGCTCATTCTTGATATGTCTCCAAGGGCATTGGAAGAAGTAATTTATTTTGCTTCTTATGTAGTAATCGATCCTGGCGTTACAAACTTAGAGAAGAAACAACTTTTATCTGAAAAAGAATATCGTACTTGCCGTGAAAAGTTTGGTAATAGCTTTGAAGCAGGAATGGGTGCAGAAGCTATCAAGAAACTTCTAGAGCAAATTGACCTAGAGGAAGAAGCAAATAAATTAAAAGAAGAATTAAAAACAGCTCAAGGTCAACGTCGCACCCGAGCAATTAAACGCCTTGAAGTCATTGAATCATTCCGCAGTTCTGGAAATAGACCAGAGTGGATGGTATTAGAGGTGCTTCCGGTTATCCCACCAGAGCTTCGACCAATGGTACAGCTGGATGGTGGCCGATTCGCAACATCTGACTTAAACGATTTATATCGTCGTGTTATTAACCGTAACAATCGTTTAAAACGCCTTTTAGATTTAGGGGCTCCTAGCATTATAGTTCAAAACGAAAAACGCATGTTGCAAGAAGCGGTAGATGCATTGATCGATAATGGACGTAGAGGTCGTCCTGTAACGGGACCGGGTAATCGACCATTAAAATCCTTGTCACACATGTTAAAAGGTAAACAAGGACGTTTCCGTCAAAACTTGCTTGGTAAACGTGTAGACTATTCTGGTCGTTCCGTTATCGTCGTTGGTCCAACGTTAAAAATGTATCAATGTGGTCTACCTAAAGAAATGGCGATTGAATTATTTAAGCCTTTTGTAATGAAAGAGTTAGTTGAAAGAGGCTTGGCTCACAACATTAAGAGCGCAAAACGCAAAATTGAACGTATGCACAACGAAGTATGGGATGTGCTTGAAGACGTAATTAAAGAACATCCAGTGTTACTTAACCGTGCTCCAACGCTTCACAGATTGGGAATTCAAGCGTTCGAACCAACTTTAGTTGAAGGTCGTGCAATACGACTACACCCGCTTGTATGTACAGCTTATAACGCTGACTTCGACGGTGACCAAATGGCGGTTCACGTGCCGTTATCAGCAGAAGCTCAAGCGGAAGCTCGTTTACTGATGCTTGCTGCACAAAACATCCTAAATCCAAAAGACGGTAAGCCGGTTGTAACACCTTCCCAAGACATGGTATTAGGAAACTACTATTTAACTCTTGAGCGCAAAGGTGCTCGTGGAGAAGGTTCAGTATTCTCTAGTCCAGATGAAGTGTTAATTGCTTACCAAAACGGTAATGTGCACCTGCATAGCCGAATTGCCGTAAAAGCAAGCTCTTTAAACAATAAAACATTTACGGAAGAGCAAAATAAAAAAATCTTGATTACAACAGTAGGTAAAATTATCTTTAATGAAATTTTGCCAGAGTCTTTCCCATACATTAACGAACCAACATCTTACAACTTGGAAGTAGCTACACCAGATAAATACTTTGTCAGCTTAACAATCGATGATGAGCTACTAAAAGAACTAGAAGCTTCAGAAGAATATAATCAACTATCTGAACAAGAAAAAATCGAATATCAGCGTAAAGCGGTATTGAAAAAATACATTGAGGATCAAGAGTTGATTCCTCCATTCCGTAAAAAATTCTTAGGAAGCATTATTGCGGAAGTATTCAAGCGATTCCATATTACAGAGACATCCAAAATGCTAGACCGCATGAAAGATTTAGGATTTAAATATTCAACGCGTGCGGGTATTACAGTAAGTATTTCAGATATCGTTGTATTACCTGAAAAAGGTGAAATTTTAGATAAAGCTCAGAAAAAAGTTGATAAAGTAATGCAACAATTCCGTCGCGGTTTAATTACAGAAGAAGAACGTTATGACCGCGTAATTTCAAGCTGGTCTGAAGCAAAAGATGAAATCCAAGCAAAACTAATGAACTCTTTACCAAGATTGAATCCGATCTTCATGATGAGTGACTCCGGTGCCCGTGGTAACGCATCGAACTTCACTCAGCTTGCAGGTATGCGTGGACTCATGGCCAACCCAGCTGGTCGTATTATCGAACTTCCAATTAAATCTTCATTCCGTGAAGGTTTAAGCGTATTGGAATACTTCATTTCAACACACGGTGCCCGTAAAGGTCTTGCGGATACTGCGCTAAAAACTGCGGACTCTGGTTATTTAACTCGCCGTCTTGTTGACGTTGCACAAGACGTGATTATTCGTGAAGAAGATTGCGGTACAGACCGTGGATTAACGATCGGTGCGTTAATGGATGGTACTGAAGTAATTGAAACGCTTGAAGAACGTATTGTTGGACGCTATGCTAAGAAAACAATTCGTCATCCTGAAACAGGCGAAATAATCTTAGAGCGCGACAATTTAATTACGCAAGATATCGCTCGAAAAATTATTGATGCTGGTATTGAAAAAGTATCAATCCGTTCAGCATTCACATGTAATACAAAACATGGTGTATGTAAAAAATGTTATGGTATCAACTTAGCAACTGGTGAAGAGGTTGAAGTGGGAGAAGCGGTTGGAATTATCGCTGCTCAATCAATCGGTGAACCAGGTACACAGTTAACGATGCGTACATTCCACACTGGTGGGGTTGCTGGTAACGACATTACGCAAGGTCTTCCACGTATTCAGGAGATCTTCGAGGCGCGTAATCCAAAAGGTCAGGCTCTTATTTCAGAAATTAAAGGTGTCGTTACTGAAGTTGAAGAAAGTCGTGACGGCTTAAGAGAAATTACTGTTGTTGGTGAAATTGAAACTCGTAAATATCAAGCTCCTTACAATGCACGATTGAAAGTTGCTGTAGGTGACGAAGTAGAACAAGGTCAAATTCTAACTGACGGTTCAATTGATCCAAAACAATTATTAAAAGTCAAAGACGTAGCAACGGTACAAGAATATTTATTAAAAGAAGTTCAAAAAGTATACCGTATGCAAGGGGTAGAAATCGGGGACAAACACATCGAAGTAATGGTACGTCAAATGCTTCGAAAAGTTCGCGTAATTGAAGCTGGAGATACAGACTTACTTCCTGGAACACTCCTCGATGTTCACCAATTCACAGAAGCAAATAAAGAAGCGATTATGAATGGTAAAGTACCTGCAACATGTCGTCCAGTTATCCTTGGAATTACGAAAGCTTCGCTTGAAACGGAATCCTTCTTATCTGCTGCATCATTCCAAGAAACAACTCGTGTATTAACAGATGCTGCAATTAAAGGTAAGCGAGATCCGCTACTCGGATTGAAGGAGAACGTAATTCTAGGAAAACTTGTTCCAGCAGGTACAGGTATGCAAAGATATCGTCAAATCAAGATCAAAGAAGAGCCTGTTAGCGCTCTAGAAGAATTAACATCAGCCGAATAATTCGGAAAACATTTCAGTGAAAATACAAGAGCTTGAGTCTCCGAAGTTGTAAACAAACATTATGCGATAGGGAGGCTCAAGCCATTTTCACTGGATGAATAATGGAATAAATTCATTAAATCGTTTACTTGCTCTGTTTCTATACTTATCAAAAAAATTTTTTAACTCAATTACAAAAAAAATTGACAGATTGAAATGATAATGATAATATACTTAGGGTTGATAGTAACTGTCTGTACTTCGGAGGATATTGTCAATGTCTTATGAAAAAGTTAAACAGGCAAGTAAAACAATCATTGGTACAAAGCAAGCAGTAAAAGCAATAAAAGCTGGCCGAGTAAAAGAGCTCATTGTAGCACAAGATGCAGAAGAGAGAATAACAGAACCGGTTATTGCCCTTGCAAAGGAAAATGGAATTCCGGTAGATCTTGTGGAATCAAGAAAAGAGCTTGGCAAAGCGTGCGGAATCCAAGTTGGAGCTGCAGTTGTTGCGATTGCTGCGGAGTAGTTTTTGTGGAAAAACACAAAAGCTTTGTTTTTACCCTAAAAATGAACCACCTGGATATGTGGTATTAAAAAACGATAACATGAAGGGAGGAAAAACCGATGCCTACAATTAACCAATTGGTACGTAAGCCTCGTAAATCTAAAATTACTAAATCAAAATCACCTGCGTTAAACAAAGGTTACAATAGCTTTAAAAAGTCTCTTACAAACGTTAATTCACCTCAAAAACGCGGAGTATGTACACGTGTTGGTACAATGACACCGAAAAAACCAAACTCAGCGTTACGTAAATATGCACGTGTTCGTTTAACAAACCAAATCGAGGTTACAGCTTACATTCCTGGTGAAGGTCACAACTTACAAGAACACAGCGTTGTATTAATTCGCGGTGGACGTGTAAAAGACTTACCAGGGGTACGTTACCACATCATTCGCGGTGCGCTTGACACTGCAGGTGTAAACGGCCGTATGCAATCACGCTCTTTATACGGTACGAAAAAACCAAAAGAGAAAAAATAATAAAAATTCGTAATACTCGTTGAAAGGAGGAAAACACATGCCTCGTAAAGGTCCTGTTTCCAAACGTGACGTGTTACCTGATCCGATTTACAATTCAAAATTAGTAACACGTTTAATTAATAAAATCATGATTGACGGTAAAAAAGGTACAGCGCAAAAAATTCTTTACAGTGCGTTCGATATTGTAAAAGAACGTTCAGGCAAAGATCCATTAGAAGTGTTTGAAGAAGCATTAAATAATGTAATGCCAGTTCTTGAGGTACGTGCTCGCCGTGTTGGTGGTTCTAACTATCAAGTACCGGTTGAAGTTCGTCCAGACCGTCGTATTACTCTAGGTCTTCGCTACCTAGTGAACTACGCTCGTCTTCGCGGTGAAAAAACAATGGAAGAGCGCTTAGCTAACGAAATCCTAGATGCAGCAAACAACACTGGTGCTGCAGTGAAAAAACGCGAAGATATGCATAAAATGGCAGAAGCAAACAAAGCCTTTGCACACTATCGTTGGTAATCTAAATTTTGTACTAGCTTTTTGCTAGTACAAAATTTAAATATAACACTTTTTTAGTCTAAACCCAATTTGGAAGGAGACAATTCCCTATGAAACGCGAATTCTCTCTAGAGAATACACGTAATATTGGGATCATGGCTCATATTGATGCTGGTAAAACAACAACAACTGAGCGTATCCTTTATTACACTGGTAAGATTCACAAAGTCGGTGAAACTCACGAAGGTGCCTCTCAAATGGACTGGATGGAGCAAGAGCAAGAACGTGGTATTACAATCACTTCTGCTGCTACAACGGCTCAGTGGAAAGGTCACCGCATTAACGTCATCGACACTCCGGGACACGTGGACTTCACTGTAGAGGTTGAACGTTCATTACGTGTACTTGACGGTGCAGTTACAGTACTAGATGCTCAATCTGGTGTTGAACCACAAACTGAAACTGTATGGCGCCAAGCTACAACATATGGAGTTCCTCGTATCGTATTTGTTAACAAAATGGACAAAACTGGTGCCGACTTCTTATACTCAGTAAATACTTTACATGATCGTCTTCAAGCGAATGCGCATCCAATTCAATTACCTATTGGTGCGGAAGATCAATTTAAAGGTATTATTGACTTGGTTGAAATGAATGCGACATTCTACGGTAACGACGAAGGTACAGATGTTACTGTAGGAGAAATTCCAGAAGAATACAAAGCACAAGCTGAAGAATACCGTGAAAAATTAATTGAAGCAGTAGCTGAACTTGATGAAGAATTAATGGAAAAATACTTCTCTGGTGAAGAAATTACAGTAGAAGAATTAAAAGCTGCAATCCGTAAAGCAACAATTGCGGTACAATTCTACCCTGTACTTTGCGGTACTGCGTTCAAACATAAAGGTGTTCGTAAAATGCTTGATGCAGTAATCGACTACTTACCTTCACCACTCGATATTCCTGCTATTAAGGGTATCGTGCCAAAAACTGAAGAAGAAACTGAGCGTCATGCAAGTGACGAAGAGCCATTCTCAGCATTGGCATTCAAAGTTATGACTGACCCATATGTAGGTAAGTTAACATTCTTCCGTGTGTATTCAGGTATTCTAGATTCTGGTTCATACGTTCTTAACTCTACAAAAGGTAAACGTGAACGTATTGGACGTCTTCTACAAATGCACGCAAATCACCGTGAAGAAATTTCAAAAGTATTCGCAGGGGATATTGCTGCAGCAGTAGGTTTAAAAGATACAGTAACTGGTGACACACTTTGTGATGAGAAAAACCCAGTTATCTTAGAATCAATGGAATTCCCAGAACCAGTTATTTCGGTTGCTATTGAACCAAAATCAAAAGCAGACCAAGATAAAATGAGTACAGCTCTTGGAAAACTTCAAGAGGAAGACCCAACATTCCGTGCTCATACTGACCAAGAAACAGGTCAAACAATCATCTCTGGTATGGGTGAGCTTCACCTTGATATCATTGTTGACCGTTTAAGACGTGAATTCAAAGTGGAAGCTAACGTAGGTGCTCCACAAGTTTCATATCGTGAAACATTCCGTACAACTGCTCAAGTTGAAGGTAAATTCGTTCGCCAATCTGGTGGTCGTGGTCAATACGGTCACGTTTGGATCGAATTCTCTCCAAATGAAGAAGGAGCAGGCTTTGAATTTGAAAACGCGATTGTCGGTGGGGTAGTACCTCGTGAATACATCCCAGCTGTAGAAGCAGGTTTAAAAGACGCTATGGAAAATGGTGTACTAGCTGGATACCCAGTGATTGACATCAAAGCGAAATTATTCGATGGTTCTTACCACGATGTTGACTCTAACGAAATGGCGTTCAAAATCGCTGCATCCATGGCACTTAAAAATGCTGCAGCAAAATGTAACCCTGTATTACTTGAACCAATAATGAAAGTTGAAGTTGTAATACCAGAAGAATATCTAGGCGATATCATGGGTCACGTAACTGCACGTCGCGGTCGTGTTGAAGGTATGGAAGCACGCGGTAACGCACAAGTAGTTCGTGCTATGGTTCCACTTGCTGAGATGTTCGGATATGCAACTACATTACGTTCTGCTACTCAAGGTCGCGGTGTATTCTCAATGGTATTTGACCACTATGAAGAAGTACCAAAATCAATTGCAGAAGAAATTATCAAAAAAAATAAAGGTGAATAATAATTGAAATCTCACCTTTAATCAAGTATAAATAATTTGTAAGCTATGATTGTTTGACAAGAAAGTAATTTCTTGTCAGCAGTTGTAAAAATAAAAAATACAAGTAATAGGAGGCTTTCTCTAATGGCTAAAGAAAAATTTGATCGTTCAAAACCACACGTTAACATTGGTACAATTGGTCACGTTGACCATGGTAAAACTACTTTAACTGCTGCTATCGCAACAGTTCTTGCGAAAAAAACTGGTGGTGAAGCTAAATCTTACGACCAAATCGACAACGCACCAGAAGAAAAAGAACGTGGTATCACAATCAACACTTCTCACGTTGAATATGAAACTGAAAAACGCCACTATGCACACGTAGACTGCCCAGGACACGCTGACTACGTTAAAAACATGATCACTGGTGCTGCTCAAATGGACGGCGGTATCTTAGTAGTATCTGCAGCTGACGGTCCAATGCCACAAACTCGTGAGCACATCTTACTTTCTCGTCAAGTGGGTGTACCATACTTAGTAGTATTCTTAAACAAATGTGACATGGTTGACGACGAAGAATTATTAGAATTAGTAGAAATGGAAGTTCGTGACTTACTTTCAGAATATGACTTCCCAGGCGACGAAGTTCCTGTAATTAAAGGTTCTGCTCTTAAAGCTCTTGAAGGAGATGCTGAGTGGGAAGCAAAAATCATTGAATTAATGGATGCAGTTGACGAATACATTCCAACTCCACAACGTGAAACTGATAAACCATTCATGATGCCAGTAGAGGACGTATTCTCTATCACTGGTCGTGGTACAGTTGCTACTGGTCGTGTAGAACGCGGTCAAGTTAAAGTTGGTGACGAAGTAGAAATCATCGGTTTAGCTGATGAGCCAACAAAAACAACTGTAACAGGTATCGAAATGTTCCGTAAATTACTTGACTATGCTGAAGCTGGTGACAACATCGGTGCTTTATTACGTGGTATTTCACGTGATGAAGTTCAACGCGGTCAAGTATTAGCAAAACCAGGCTCAATTACACCACACACAGCTTTCAAAGCACAAGTTTACGTATTATCTAAAGAAGAAGGTGGACGCCATACTCCATTCTTCTCTAACTATCGTCCACAATTCTACTTCCGTACTACAGACGTAACTGGTGTAATCACTTTACCAGAAGGTGTAGAAATGGTTATGCCTGGTGATAACATCGAAATGACTGTAGAATTAATCTCTCCTATCGCGATTGAAGAAGGTACTAAATTCTCTATCCGTGAGGGTGGACGTACTGTAGGAGCAGGTTCTGTATCTGAAATCATTAAATAATAAACGTAAATAGCTTACGATTGAACCATCTTGTAGTTTATCTACAAGATGGTTTTTTTAGTGCGCCTGGCATGGGTGTAATCTATAGGGTGTAAGTCCCGAACTGTGAAGGCAGAAGTAACAGTTAGCTTAACGCAAGGGTGTCCGTGGTGACGCGGAATCTGAAGGAAGCGAGCGGCAAACTTCCGGTCTGAGGAACACGAACTTCATATAAGGCTAGGTATCATTGGATGAGTTTGCTAAACAAAACAAAGTCCTTTCTGCCAAAGGTGGTACAGAGTAAATGAAGCAGATAGATGGAAGGAAAGATTACATTCTTACCCGGGGAGGTCTGGCGGATATGTGAAGTACGCTTCATAACCTACTTAGTGATAAGTAGCTGAACCGTCAGAAGTCAGCAGAGGTCATAGTATTAGTTGGTTTAGAACTACTAAGAAGGACCGAACAATTAAGAGAGAATAGCCCTTGGCATTCAGTGAGTCATGATGAACACAGAAAACGTAGTACCTCACTTGAGGAAGGAAGCGGTGAATCCCGTGGGAGACCTCTTGGAGGGTGGAGTGACCACTGGCATAAAGAGAACAGCTATTCACGGAAGTTATAAAGACTTGCGTCAATCATCTTAATTGAACCGCCGTATACGGAACCGTACGTACGGTGGTGTGAGAGGACGGGAGTTAATCGCTCCCTCCTACTCGATTTTTTTCTATAGCTAAAGTGAATATTGTTTATTCAAAATATGTATTTCATTTATATGCTCTCTCCCCCTTATAATATTATTAAGAAGATTTTGGAATCTTCAAAATCATTGTTCGAATTATTGAGGGGGATGCGGTATTATGGCAAATTACGTTACAGTGGGGAATTTACAAGTAGAAAAAGTGTTATACGATTTTGTAAATGAGCAAGTTTTGCCTGATGCAGAAGTAAATAAAGATGAATTTTGGGCAGGATTTGATACATTAATTCATGACTTAACGCCGGAAAATAAAGAACTTCTTGAAAAGCGAAGAGAATTAGAAGAGGCAATTCATAACTGGCATAAAGAAAATAAAGATCACTTTCATTTCGATCAATATAAAAAATTCCTTGAAGATATCGGCTACATTGAACCGAAAGTAGAAGACTACCATATTACAACTGAAAACGTTGACGAAGAAATTTCGTTTCAAGCTGGTCCTCAATTAGTTGTACCAGTAAACAATGGACGTTATGCTCTGAACGCTGCCAATGCTCGTTGGGGAAGCCTTTACGATGCATTATACGGTACTGATGCCATTAGCGAGGAAGATGGAGCGGAGAAAGGAAACAGCTACAATCCAGTTCGTGGCCAGAAAGTAATTGAATATTCGAAGAAGTTTTTAGATCAAGCAGTTCCTTTAAAAGATGCAACTCATTTAGATGTTACAAAATATGCGATTGTAAACGGAAAGCTAGTTGCTACACTTTCAAATGGCAATGAAACAGGACTTGTGGATGAATCAAAAGCTGTGGGGTATAACGGGTCGCCAGAAGAACCTTCTGTAGTTTTATTAAAGAATAATGACCTGCACATTGAAATTGTAATCGATCGAAATCATCCTGTAGGAAAATCAGATCCGGCTGGTATTAAGGACATTATTTTAGAATCAGCTGTGACGACAATAATGGACTGTGAGGACTCTGTTGCTGCAGTTGATGCAGAAGATAAAGTAGAAGTATACAGCAACTGGTTAGGATTAATTAGAGGAGATTTATCAGCTACTTTTGATAAAGGTTCGAAAATAATGACTCGTACGTTAAATCCTGACCGCACGTATAAAGGGGTTAACGGCGAAGACATTGCATTACCAGGTCGCTCATTAATGTTTGTCCGCAATGTAGGTCACTTAATGACAACAAACGCCATTTTAGATAAAAATGGAGAAGAAATCCCAGAAGGAATTATGGATGGTGTCATTACGAGCTTAATTGCTAAACTTGATATATTAGGTAAAACAAAATACAAAAATTCGAAAAAAGGCTCTATTTATATTGTAAAACCAAAAATGCACGGTTCAAAAGAAGTAGCATTTACAAACAAATTATTTGGTAGAATTGAAGATTTAATTGGGCTTGAGCGTTACACATTAAAGGTTGGGGTAATGGATGAAGAACGTCGTACGTCTCTAAACTTAAAAAATTGCATTAAAGAAGTAAAAGAACGGATTGTCTTCATTAACACGGGATTCTTAGATAGAACAGGTGATGAAATTCATACATCAATGGAAGCAGGTCCAATGATTCGCAAAAATGAAATGAAATCTTCTGTTTGGTTAAATGCATATGAAAGATCAAATGTATTCGTAGGATTAAATTGCGGTTTACAAGGCCGTGCCCAAATTGGTAAAGGAATGTGGGCAATGCCTGACTTAATGGCTGCAATGCTAGAGCAAAAAATCGCTCATCCAAAAGCAGGAGCCAATACAGCTTGGGTACCATCACCAACAGCTGCAACGTTGCATGCCATCCACTATCATTTAGTAGATGTAAAAGAAGTTCAAAGAGGTATTACTGACTTTGAAGATTTACAAGATGATATTCTTCAAATTCCTGTAGAGAAAAATCCAAACTGGAGCCCAGAAGAAATTCAAGAAGAGTTGGACAACAACTGTCAAGGAATTTTAGGATACGTAATTCGCTGGGTAGAACAAGGAGTTGGATGTTCAAAAGTACCAGACATTAACGATATTGGATTAATGGAAGACCGTGCAACACTTCGTATTTCCAGCCAACATATCGCAAACTGGCTACATCATGGAATTGTGACAAAAGAACAAGTGTATGAAACGCTTAAACGTATGGCTGTAGTGGTGGATAAACAAAATGCTGATGATCCAAACTATCGCCCAATGGCTCCAAACTTCGAAGAGTCTGTTGGTTTCCAAGCAGCTTGCGACCTCATTTTCAAAGGATATGAGCAACCAAATGGTTATACTGAACCAATCCTTCATAAGCGACGCCTTGAAGCGAAACAAAAATATGGCGTTGTAAGTACAAACTAATTATAAAAAGACATCCCTTCCAAAATAGATAACCATTTTGGAAGGATGTCTTTTTTATTTCGTAATAAATTGCTGGGCTAATTCAATAAATTCTCTTACAGCGAAAGATAAATACTTATTCTTTTTCCAAGTCAATCCTAACTCTAGAAAAAGATTTTCATGTTTGAAAGGAATTGAAACAATTTTTTCATTTTGAAGTTTTTCACATATTTTTTTTGGAAGTAACGCAATCCCTACTTTAGCAGCCACCATCTCAACGATTAAATCTTTCTGTGATGATTCACAAGCTATTGTAGGGTAGAACCCATTTTTTGAACATTCTTCTATAATGCGATCGTACAATGTAAAATCTTTGCGATATATAATAAAATCTTCTTTCTCTAACCGGGACATTTCAACGGATGACAATGTAGCAAGTGGATGGTCTTTATGAACAATTAACATTAACGGATCTTTTAATATACTAATAGATTCTAATTGATCGTTTGGAGCACATAAATTACAAATGAGTCCTATATCCAATTCTCCTTCTTCTACCCCTTGCCGAATTTTTTTCGTCCCAACTTCCGTTAGTTTAATTTCAATATAAGGATACTTTTCTTTATATAAACTAATTAATTTTGAAAAAAACTCCACACCTACAATCGGTGGAATTCCAATACGAATTTCTCCTTTTTTCAACTCCATTAAATCCGTTAATTCTGAACGTAAATTTTTAAAGGCGGCTAATACATGTTGTGCATTTGCTAATACCGCCTTTCCTGCATCCGTCAACTCCAATTGTTTTGAAGAACGGTAAAATAAAGGTACACCTAGTTCGGCTTCTAAATTTTGAATGGCTTTACTAATGGATGGTTGTGATACGTGTAAAGTGGAAGCAGCTTTCGTGAAACTCAAATGTTTGGCTACTTCTGTAAAATACTCGATTTGGCGGATGTCCACTACAAACATCTCCTTTTTACGCACTATTTGTTCTTTGTTCCATTATACTAATTTACATACATATTTCTCATAAAAAGAGAATAAAATTGATTTTCTTAAACAAAGTGCAAAATATATTACAATATAATATAAAAATTTTATGTATGTGAAAGGATGAAAGGATGAAAATATTTTTAATAGAGGACGATCAATCCATTTTCAATTCAATAAGGGAACGTTTTAACCAATGGTCGATGGAAGTAATAGGACCAAAAGATTTTCAACAAGTGCTAGATGATTTTTTAAACGTGCAGCCACATCTAGTCATCATTGATATTCAACTCCCCGCATTTGATGGTTTTCATTGGTGCCGTGAAATTCGTGCCATCTCAAAAGTGCCAATTCTATTTTTATCATCTAGAGACCATCCAATGGATATGGTAATGGCTATGCAAATGGGGGCGGATGATTTTGTGCAAAAACCTTTTCATATGGAAGTATTGCTAGCAAAAGTACAGGCGATATTAAGAAGAACTTATGATTATGGGGAGAATATGCAACATGTTGTGAGATGGAATGGTGCAATTATTGATTATGACAGAGGAACCATTCAATACGGTGAGAAAGTGATAGAATTGACGAAAAACGAATTGTTTATTTTGAAGACATTATTAGCTTCTGTTGACAAAATTGTTTCTCGTGATGAGCTAATGCGTAAATTATGGGATGACGAGCGATTTGTGAATGATAATACGTTAACGGTCAATGTCAATCGATTGCGACAGCGATTAGATGAAATTGGTTTATCGGATACCATTGTAACGAAAAAAGGACTTGGCTACATGGCGGTGACAAAATGATTGGACTATTTTTAAAAGAAAGAAGATCGTGGATTTTATTCTTCCTGTTTATGCAAATATGGCTGAATGGATTGTTTTTCATCGATAGCGGCATATCAAATATATCCATCATATATGTAAACATCATGAATCTTTTATTCTTTCTTCTTTTCTTAATTTGGCGTTATGGAAGAGAAACAAAGCAGCTAAAAGCTATCTATGAGCAACCAATCAATAAAGAGCTACTTTCTCCTTTCCAGCGAAAGTACATGGAACATTTGCAACAACAATATGAAGAAATAGATTATAGACTTCATCAAATAAAAATGGAAATGCTTGAACAGCAAGATCAGATGCTGGCGTGGGTGCATGAAATGAAATCGCCGATGACTGCCATGAAATTAATCGTGGAACAAGTAGAACCTTATGCGTTAAGAGAGAAGATTGAAAAAGAATGGGTTCGCATATTTTTGTTGCTTGATCAAAAAATCCATGAAACAAGGCTTTCAACGATTGAAAAAGATAACCGGCTGGAAAAGGTTTGTTTGGAAACAGTCGTTCATCAACAAATTAAAGATTTTCGTTCATGGTGTATTGAAAAAGGGATTGGTGTTGAAACCAAGAATTTGCAAAAGACCGTGACAACAGATGCCAAATGGCTTGGGTTCATTATTCGCCAAATTTTTTCTAATGCAGTGAAGTACAGCCATGAAAATAGTGAAATTCACATATTTACAACTCGGAATCAAGAGGGGCATCTATTATTACATATACAAGACTTCGGAGTTGGGATTCGAGCTGAAGACTTGCCCCGTATTTTCCAACGGTCCTATACAGGAACGATCGGAAGGGAAACAATCGCTGCGACAGGGATGGGTCTATACTTGGCAAAGGAAGCGGCTGAAAAACTTGGGCTTACGCTGAAGGTAGATTCACAAGTGGGTGCCGGCACAACTTTTACAATCCAATTTCCTCTTGAAAATCAATACATTCAATCTTATGGTATGTGACAAAATTGTCATTTACCATTTTTTATTTGTCACGAGAATCGAACGATTGTAAGGTACTGAAAGGGTACAATTTAGTAAGGAATCAATACAAGGGGTTGACGAAATGGCTGTTTTAGTGGCAAGAAAAATAAGAAAAACCTATGGAAAACGTACGTTACAACAAGAAGTGTTAAAAGGGATTGACCTGGAAGTACATGAAGGAGAATTCGTTGGTATCATGGGGCCATCCGGTTCGGGTAAAACAACTTTATTAAATGTCCTTTGTTCCATAGATTATCCGACAGAAGGAATTGTTGAAATCAACGGGAAACCGTTACAAAAGATGAAAGAACGGGATTTGGCAAAATTTCGCCGGGAACATTTAGGGTTCATCTTTCAAGATTATAATTTGCTTGATACGTTAACGGTAAAAGAGAATATTCTGCTGCCGTTATCTGTTGGCAAAGTATCAAAAAACGCGGCAGAGAAGCGTTTAGCAATGCTCGTCGAATATTTAGGAATCAAAGACATTTTAAGTAAATATCCAAATGAAATATCCGGCGGACAAAAGCAGAGAACATCTGCTGCAAGAGCTCTTATTACTGAACCATCTATCGTTTTTGCCGATGAGCCGACAGGGGCGCTTGATTCTAAAGCGGCGACGGCATTACTGACAAATTTGGAAAACATCAATAAGGAAAGAGGAGCAACCATCATGATGGTGACCCACGATGCAGTGGCAGCAAGCTTCTGTAGTCGAGTGTTGTTCTTGAAAGACGGTCAAATTTATACGGAGCTCTATAAAGGGGATAAAACGAGACAGGCGTTTTTCCAAGATATTTTGAATACCCAAAGAGTGCTTGGCGGTGATGGATATGACGTTAACTAATTTAGTTTTTAAAAGTATGAAGAAGAACATAAAGCATTATTACTTATACTTCTTTGCATTAATTTTTAGTGTGACCCTTTGCTTTTCGTTCATCACCATACAATATAACCCTTCTGTTACCGCGGCGTTGGAAGCAAGCGGTACCGCAACGGCAGGTTTTGAATCCATTACGTATGTTTTATATTTTATTTTGATTTTTTTTATTCTTTACGCGAACCAATTATTTATGAAACGCCGCAGTAAAGAAATTGGCTTATATCAATTAATCGGAATGACTAAAGGTTTGATCTTTCGGTTATTATTGATTGAAAATGTAGTATTGTTCACGTTGGCTGTAGGAATCGGGATGGTTTGGGGATTTTTAACTTCTCGTTTTTTTGCGATGATTTTAATGAAGTTAATGTTAAACGACGCAATTGTCAGTTTATCTTTTTCCATGACTGCTTTTTCAAAATCGATCATTATTTTTGCTCTTCTATTAGTGGTGGTCTTGATTCAAATTTTTATTATGATTCGGAAAGCATCGCTGTTATCGCTATTTAATGCAGCAAAAATAGCCGATGAACGAATTAAAAAGTTCAGCATTTTCCATATGATTATGGGAATCATAGGAATTGGTTTAATTGCATATGGGTATTACGATTCTACAAGATTGTTCAGCGTGGAGGGTGCCACAACAAACAACTTGTTGGTCAATATGTTGCTTATTCTTGGTTCAACAATTTTAGGCACCTATTTATTTTTCCGATATTCCGTGGCACTTATCATGAACTTAATCCGGAAAAGCAAAAAGGGACATTTAAAAATAACAGATGTTTTAGGTGTTACAACAATTATGCACCGCATGAAGGGAAATGCTAGTTCTCTTACATTGATTACTGTGTTGACAGGATTAGCCGTCGGGATTATGACGCTGTCTTATATTTCTTACTACTCTTCAGAATCCAATGCAAAACAATCTTCTCCATTTGATTATATCTTACTTAATAATAACGGAAATGAATTTTTAGAACAGCTAAAGGCAGAAGGAATTGAATATGAAAAAACAACTTTTCATATTTCTAACGTAAATATTAAAACGTCTGATTTATTTAATTTAGATGAAAAAAATGCTGAGTATATAAATGTCAATCAAGAGGTGGTAACAGCTGCCGTTCCTCTATCAGATTACAAAAAAATAAATCCGGAAGTCCATTTGAAAGATGGGGAAATCATGATGACAAGCTACTCAAATGTATTATCTAAATTACTGCCGTTGGAAAGCAAAAAGAAAATTAATGTAAAAACAAGTGAGAAGAATTACTCTTTATTTATTAAAGAAGTAAGAGAAGATCAATTTTTTCTATCAGTGTTAGCAAGTGGTAGTTCGCCTGTGTTGATTGTGAAAGATGAATTATTTCATGAATTAGAAAAAGCTCAAAATCCTGCTATTTCAACTCAAATTGGTATTAATTTAGCAAAAGAAAAAGACCGAGAAAGGGCAGAGATAATATTTAAGAACTTGAGGGAAAGTAATGTCATTCAATATGCAAATCTAAAAACTTATAAAGAATATTACGATGAGAATATAGCTATTAGTGGAATGAGTATTTTTGTAACAGGATTTTTGGGATTGGCATTTTTATTGACAACAGGAAGCATTCTTTACTTTAAACAAATGGGTGAAGCGGAAGATGAAAGAGATTCCTATACAATTTTGCGGAAAATCGGATTTTCCAATGGTGAGTTAATGCGCGGAATTTATGTAAAACAATTGTTTAACTTCGGCATGCCGCTTATGATTGGACTTTTTCACAGTTACTTTGCAGTGAAATCCGGCTGGTGGCTGTTTGGTTCAGAGATGACTACGCCAATGATGATTATCAACATATTCTATGTAGCGATGTACACGGTATTTGGCATATTATCTGTTTTGTATTATAAAAAAATAGTAAAAGAAGCATTATAAAGATAGGAAACAATTAAATAGGGAGAGATTAATTTTTAGACTCCATGATCAAGTGGTTGGCAAAAAATTTTGGCCGACCACTTTTTTCGCATTCATCTTGAATGCCGCAAAGTATTTTTGATAGTTAAAAACTATGTTCCTATTTATAATAGGAAACATTTTATGAAAGCGCAGATATATATTTTAATGTAGATAGCGGGGAATTTTCAGAATTTTATTGGAGTTGATTTATATAATCTCCTCCTATATACTAAAAAACAGCTTAGGGAGTGCAAAATTTGAAAGACCAATAAAATTCGAGAAAACACTTGCTAACAACTATTTTATTGTATATAATGTTGAATGTTGGTCTTTGACTGCGATGAAGCGGGAGGTTGCCGACACACCCGGCCGCTTTGCCATGGCGAGTGTGTGGGAAATTTCCGTGGAGAATGTCTAGTAATTAGGCGATAAAGGAGGGAAAATAATGGCAAAACAAAAGATTCGTATTCGTTTAAAAGCGTATGATCACAGAGTATTAGATCAATCCGCTGAAAAAATTGTTGAAACTGCTAAACGTTCAGGCGCAAGTGTATCAGGTCCGATTCCGTTACCAACGGAAAAAACTGTGTACACAATCCTTCGAGCTGTTCACAAGTATAAAGATTCACGCGAACAATTCGAAATGCGCACTCACAAACGTTTAATCGACATCATTAACCCAACTCCTCAAACAGTTGATGCGTTAATGAAGCTTGATTTACCGTCTGGCGTTGACATCGAAATCAAACTTTAATAGTAAAATAAAACTTTTAATTATCACAGGAGGTGTGACAAATGACCAAAGGAATCTTAGGTAGAAAAATCGGTATGACGCAAGTTTTTGCTGAGAACGGCGATTTAATACCAGTAACAGTAATTGAAGCAACTCCAAACGTTGTACTTCAAAAGAAAACTGTTGAAAACGATGGCTACGAAGCAATCCAACTTGGTTTCGAAGATAAGCGCGAAAAGCTTGCTAACAAACCGGAAAAAGGACACGTAGCAAAAGCAAATACTGCTCCTAAGCGCTTCATTCGTGAAATTCGTGGAGTAAACTTAGATGAGTATGAAGTTGGTCAAGAAGTCAAAGTAGATATTTTTGCAGAAGGCGATTGGGTAGATGTAACAGGAGTAACAAAAGGGAAAGGTTTCCAAGGTGTAATTAAACGCCATGGCCAATCTCGTGGATCAATGTCTCACGGTTCTCGTTACCACCGTCGTCCAGGTTCAATGGGACCTATTGCTCCAAACCGAGTATTTAAACAAAAAGCTTTACCTGGTCAAACTGGTGGAGATACAGTAACTATCCAAAACTTACAAATTGTTAAAGTGGATACTGAACGTAACTTACTACTAGTAAAAGGTAATGTTCCTGGTTCTAAAAAATCTTTAGTAACAGTAAAAGCAGCTGTTAAAAAATCTAACTAATTTCTTGAAGAAAGGAGGAAACAGGAATGACAAAGGTAACTGTACTTAGTCAAACAGGCGCTTCTGTTGGAGAAATCGAATTGAATGATGAGATTTTCGGTATCGAACCAAACGAAGCAGTATTATTCGACGCAGTAATCGCTCAACGCGCATCTCTACGTCAAGGTACACATAAAGTAAAAAACCGCTCTGAAGTTTCTGGTGGTGGTAGAAAACCATGGCGCCAAAAAGGAACAGGTCGTGCTCGTCAAGGATCTATCCGTTCTCCACAATGGCGTGGTGGTGGTACTGTATTCGGACCACAACCAAGAAGCTATAGCTATAAATTACCTAAAAAAGTTCGTCGTTTAGCTCTTAAATCTGCATTATCTGCTAAAGTGAACGAACAAAACTTCCTAGTGTTAGATGCATTGAAATTAGATGCACCTAAAACAAAAGACTTCAAAGAAATTTTAGGTAACTTAAAAATCGATTCAAAAGCATTATTTGTTACAGCTGAATTAGATGAAAACGTGGCATTATCCGCACGTAACATCCCAGGCGTAACAGTTTTAACAGCTTCTGGAATCAACGTTCTTGATTTATTAGGTCATGACAAAGTTGTATTCACGAAAGCTGCAGTAGAAAAAGTTGAGGAGGTGCTTGGATAATGGATGCACGTGATGTAATTAAACGTCCTGTCATTACTGAGCGTTCTTCTGAACTGATGGCTGATAAAAAGTACACTTTCGAAGTTGATTTTCGTGCGAACAAAACACAAGTGAAAGATGCAGTAGAAGAAATCTTCGGCGTAAAAGTGGCTAAAGTCAACATCATGAACTACAAAGGCAAAGTAAAACGTGTAGGTAAATTCCAAGGATTAACAAACAGACGTCGTAAAGCAATCGTAACATTAACACCTGATAGCAAAGAAATTGAATTATTCGATTTCTAATTGTAAAATGTGTTCGTTTTGACATTTAAAGAAGGAGGGAAACAACATGGCGATTAAAAAGTATAAACCAACCTCAAATGGTCGTCGTAACATGACATCATTTGACTTTGCGGAAATCACAACGGATAAACCGGAAAAATCATTATTAGCGCCTTTAAAACGCAAAGCTGGTCGTAACAACCAGGGTAAAATTACTGTTCGTCATCACGGTGGTGGACATAAACGCCAATACCGTATCATCGATTTCAAACGTGATAAAGATGGCATTCCAGGACGCGTTGCTACAATCGAATACGATCCAAACCGTTCTGCTAACATCGCATTAATTAACTATGTTGATGGTGAAAAACGTTATATTATTGCACCAAAAGGATTAAAAGTAGGTCAAGAAATTATTTCTGGTCCAGATGCTGATATTAAAGTAGGTAATGCTTTACCATTAGCAAACATCCCAATGGGTACTACAGTTCACAATATCGAATTAAAACCAGGTAAAGGTGGACAATTAGTACGCTCTGCTGGTGCATCTGCGCAAGTACTTGGACGTGAAGGAAAATACGTAATCGTACGTCTTCAATCTGGTGAAGTTCGTTTAGTATTAGCTACTTGCCGCGCAACAATCGGTCAAGTGGGTAACGAATCTCACGAATTAGTAAACATCGGTAAAGCGGGTCGTTCTCGTTGGTTAGGTAAACGCCCTACAGTTCGCGGTTCTGTAATGAACCCTAATGATCACCCACACGGTGGTGGTGAAGGTAAAGCACCAATCGGTCGCAAATCACCAATGACACCATGGGGTAAACCAGCTCTTGGATACAAGACACGTAAGAAACGTAATAAATCTGATAAATTAATTATTCGTGGACGTAAAAAATAATGTGATAAAGCTACGGTTCGAGCGAAGAGCCGTGGTGAAATCACGGAGGGAGGTTACTAAATGGGTCGCAGCTTGAAAAAAGGACCATTTTGTGATGAACATTTAATGAAAAAGGTAGAAGCACAACAAGGTCTAGACAAAAAACAAGTAATTAAAACTTGGTCTCGCCGTTCTACGATCTTCCCTAACTTCATCGGATTAACAATTGCGGTTTATGATGGACGCAAACATGTTCCGGTATACATCACAGAAGATATGGTAGGTCACAAACTTGGCGAGTTCGTACCAACTCGTACTTATAAAGGTCACGGTGCGGATGACAAAAAAACAAGACGCTAATTTTGAGAGGAGGTAGATCCTGATGACAACAAAAGCTAAAGCCGTTGCTCGCACAGTCCGAATTGCCCCTCGTAAAGTGCGCTTAGTAGTAGATTTAATTAGAGGCAAGCAAGTAGGAGAAGCAGTTGCAATTTTACGTCATACTCCAAAAGCGGCGTCTCCAGTCGTTGAGAAAGTATTAAAATCTGCAGTTGCAAATGCTGAGCACAATTACGAATTAAATCCAAACAACTTATACATTTCTGAAATTTATGTTGATGAAGGACCAACATTAAAACGTTATCGTCCACGTGCGCAAGGACGTGCAAGCGCAATTAATAAACGCACAAGCCACATCACTGTAGTGGTATCTGAGAAGAAGGAGGGTTAATTTTGGGTCAAAAAGTACATCCAAACGGATTGCGAATTGGTATCATTCGTGATTGGGAGTCAAAATGGTACGCTGAAAAAGACTACGCTGAATTACTTCACGAAGATATCAAAATCCGTAAATATATCGAAACTACTTTAAAAGAAGCAGCGATTTCCAAAGTTGAAATCGAACGTGCTGCAAATCGAGTGAACATTACGATTCACACTGCAAAGCCAGGGATGGTAATCGGTAAAGGTGGTACGGAAGTAGAAAACTTACGTAAATACTTAAGCGATATCACTGGTAAACGGGTGCACATCAACATCGTTGAAATTAAAAAAGCGGATCTTGATGCAAAATTAGTTGCAGAAAATATCGCTCGTCAACTTGAAAATCGTGTTTCATTCCGTCGTGCTCAAAAACAAGCGATTCAACGCACTATGCGCGCAGGAGCAAAAGGGATTAAAACGCAAGTATCTGGTCGTTTAGGCGGTGCGGATATCGCACGTGCAGAACATTATAGTGAAGGAACTGTACCACTTCATACGCTTCGTGCAGACATCGATTACGCTCACGCAGAAGCAGATACAACATACGGAAAATTAGGTGTAAAAGTATGGATTTATCGTGGTGAGGTCCTTCCTACGAAGAAAAACTCTGCGGAAGGAGGAAAATAATTATGTTAATGCCAAAACGTGTTAAATATCGTCGCGAACATCGCGGTAAAATGCGCGGTCAAGCAAAAGGCGGTCGTGAAGTACAATTTGGTGAATGGGGTCTTCAAGCTCAAACTGCTAGCTGGATCACTAACCGTCAAATTGAAGCCGCTCGTATTGCGATGACTCGTTACATGAAACGTGGCGGTAAAGTTTGGATTAAAATTTTCCCACACAAACCTTATACGAAAAAACCTCTTGAGGTACGTATGGGTTCCGGTAAAGGTTCTCCAGAAGGTTGGGTAGCTGTAGTAAAACCAGGAAAAGTTATGTTCGAAGTTGCAGGTGTTTCTGAAGAAGTTGCACGCGAAGCGCTTCGTTTGGCATCACATAAACTTCCTGTGAAATGTAAAATTGTGAAACGTCAAGAAACTGGTGGTGATTCTAATGAAAGCTAAAGAAATCCGTGAACTTGCCACTTCTGAAATCGAATTAAAAGTTAAATCACTGAAAGAAGAGCTTTTCAACCTTCGCTTCCAATTGGCGACTGGTCAATTAGAAAACACAGCTCGCATTCGTGAAGTTCGTAAAGCGATTGCGCGTATGAAAACTGTGATTCGTGAAAGAGAAATCAGTGGAGATAACTGATAAAGGAGGTCCGCTAATATGACTGAGCGTAAACAGCGCAAAGTTTACACTGGCCGTGTAGTTTCAGACAAAATGGACAAAACAATCGTTGTCCTAGTTGAAACTTATAAAAAACACAAATTATACGGCAAGCGTGTAAAGTATTCTAAAAAATTCAAAGCTCACGATGAGCACAACGAAGCAAAAGTCGGTGACATCGTACGCATTATGGAAACACGCCCGCTATCAGCTACAAAGCATTTCCGTCTTGTAGAAGTAGTAGAAAAAGCGGTTATTATTTAATAGAAATTCGGAAAATACGCGAATTCCGAAGGGAGGTAACCTAAGTGATCCAACAAGAATCTCGTTTAAAAGTTGCTGACAACTCAGGTGCACGTGAAGTGTTAACAATTAAAGTGCTTGGTGGTTCTGGTCGTAAAACTGCAAACATCGGTGATATTATCGTTTGCACAGTTAAGAAAGCAACACCAGGAGGCGTTGTTAAGAAAGGTGACGTTGTAAAAGCCGTTGTAGTACGTACTAAATCTGGTGTTCGCCGTAAAGATGGCACTTACATTAAATTTGACGAAAACGCATGCGTTATCATCAGAGACGATAAGTCACCGCGTGGTACTCGTATTTTCGGACCGGTTGCACGTGAGTTACGCGATAACAACTTTATGAAAATCATTTCCCTAGCTCCAGAAGTTCTTTAATTATCTGATAGTACCAATTAAGGAGGTGCGACACATAATGCATGTTAAAAAGGGCGACAAAGTAAAAGTTATTACAGGAAAAGACAAAGGTAAAGAAGGTATCGTACTTGCTGCTTTTCCAAAGAAAGATCGGGTAATTGTTGAAGGTGTAAACATCGTTAAAAAACACGTAAAACCTAATCAATTAAACCCACAAGGTGGTATTGTAAGCCAAGAAGCACCAATCCACGTTTCGAACGTTATGCTAATCGATCCAAAAACTGGCGAGCCGACTCGTGTAGGTTATAAAATCGAAAATGGCAAAAAAGTTCGTGTTGCAAAAAAATCTGGTGCAGTAATCGACTAATAAGAAATTTTGAAAGGAGGTACAAACATGAACCGCCTAAAAGAAAAATACAACAACGAAGTAGTTCCTGCTTTAATGAATAAGTTTGGATATAAATCAATCATGCAAGTTCCAAAAGTTGAAAAAATCGTAGTTAACATGGGTGTTGGTGACGCAGTACAAAACTCTAAAGCATTAGATGCTGCTGTTGAAGAACTAGCTATTATTACTGGTCAAAAACCTGTTGTTACTAGAGCGAAAAAATCAATCGCTGGATTCCGTTTACGTGAAGGGATGCCAATTGGTGCAAAAGTTACATTACGTGGTGAACGTATGTATGATTTCCTTGATAAATTAATTTCTATCGCACTTCCGCGTGTACGCGACTTCCGCGGTGTTTCTAAAAAAGCATTTGATGGTCGTGGAAACTACACATTAGGTGTTAAAGAACAATTGATTTTCCCTGAAATCGATTACGATAAAGTTTCAAAAGTGCGCGGTATGGATATCGTGATCGTAACGACAGCGAACTCTGATGAAGAAGCTCGCGAGTTATTGACACAATTCGGTATGCCGTTCCAAAAATAATAAAAGGAGGGCGAAAACGTGGCAAAAAAATCAATGATCGTTAAACAAAAACGTAAACCTAAGTTTAAAGTACAAGAATATACACGTTGTGAGCGCTGTGGTCGTCCACACTCTGTATATCGTAAATTTAAACTTTGCCGTATTTGTTTCCGTGAACTTGCATATAAAGGACAAATTCCTGGTGTGAAAAAAGCTAGCTGGTAATCCCCAAAAAATGGGAAGGAGGTAATAAGAATATGACAATGACAGATCCAATTGCAGATATGCTAACTCGCATCCGTAATGCGAACATGGTTCGTCACGAAAAGTTAGAAGTACCGGCTTCCAACATTAAAAAGGAAATCGCTGAAATCCTTAAGCGAGAAGGCTTCATCCGTGACGTTGAATATATCGATGACAACAAACAAGGTATCATCCGTATTTTCTTAAAGTATGGAAAAAATAACGAACGTGTAATTACTGGATTAAAACGTATTTCTAAACCAGGTTTACGCGTATATGCGAAAACTGACGAAATTCCAAAAGTGTTAAACGGCTTAGGTATCGCAATTCTTTCAACTTCTCAAGGCGTGTTAACTGATAAAGAAGCACGTGCTAAAAAAGTGGGCGGAGAAGTTTTAGCTTACGTTTGGTAATAAGTAATTTGTGAATGGAGGTGCAATGAAATGTCTCGTGTAGGTAAAAAACCGATCGAAGTTCCTGCTAACGTTACAGTAACAGTTGCTGAGGACAACACTGTAACAGTAAAAGGGCCGAAAGGCGAACTAACTCGTCAATTCAATCAAGATATGAAAATCGAGCAAGAAGGCAACGTAATTACTGTTGTTCGCCCTTCTGATTCAAAAGAACACCGTACAATCCACGGTACAACTCGTGCGTTACTTGCAAACATGGTGAAAGGTGTATCTGAAGGATTCTCTCGTTCTTTAGAACTTATTGGGGTTGGGTACCGTGCTCAATTACAAGGGAAAAAACTTGTATTAAACGTTGGTTACTCACATCCTGTTGAATTCACTGCTGAACCAGGTATCGAAATCGAAGTTCCTTCAAATACAAAAGTTGTTGTTAAAGGAATTGACAAAGAACGTGTAGGTGCATTCGCAGCTGACATTCGCGCTGTACGTCCACCTGAACCATATAAAGGTAAAGGTATTCGTTACGAAGGCGAATATGTACGTCGTAAAGAAGGTAAAACAGGTAAATAATTAGCTTGATCCTTAGAAAGGAGTGACCACTGTGATTACGAAACTAGATAAAAATAAAGTTCGTAAAAAACGTCATGCACGTGTGCGTACAAAAATCCACGGTACACCTGAACGTCCACGTTTAAACGTATACCGTTCTAACAAAAACATTTACGCACAAATCATTGACGATGTTGCAGGACATACACTTGTTAGTGCTTCAACATTAGAAAAAGATTTCGAAGGTGCTGGCAACAATAAAGATGCTGCAGCAAAAGTTGGCGAATTGATCGCAAAACGTGCATTAGAGAAAAATATTACTACAGTTGTATTTGACCGTGGTGGTTATTTATATCATGGACGTGTAAAAGCATTAGCAGATGCTGCACGCGAAAACGGTTTACAATTTTAATAAGAAGGAGGGACATACTTCATGAGTCGTATTGACGCAAGCAAACTGGAACTTGAAGAACGCGTTGTAACGATTAACCGCGTTGCGAAAGTTGTTAAAGGTGGACGTCGCTTCCGCTTCTCAGCTTTAGTAGTAGTAGGAGATAAAAACGGTCATGTAGGATTTGGTACTGGTAAAGCTCAAGAAGTACCAGATGCGATTCGTAAAGCTGTAGAAGATGCGAAGAAAAACTTAATCGAAGTACCACGTGTAGGTGGAACTATTCCACACGAGGTAATTGGTCACTTCGGTGCAGGAGAAATTTTAATGAAACCTGCTTCTGAAGGTACTGGAGTAATCGCTGGTGGACCAGTACGTGCAGTACTTGAGTTAGCAGGAATTACGGATATCCTTTCAAAATCTCTAGGTTCTAACACACCAATCAATATGGTACGTGCTACAGTTGAGGGATTAAAACAATTAAAACGTGCTGAAGAAGTTGCAAAACTTCGTGGTAAAACAGTAGAAGAGCTATTAGGATAAGGGGGGATAATCATGGCTAACAAATTAGAAATCACCCTCAAAAGATCTGTAATCGGAGCTAATGAAAAACAACGTAAAACAGTTGAAGCTTTAGGCTTAAAAAAGGTTAATTCTACTGTAGAACATGCAGATAATCCAGCTATTCGTGGTATGATTAATAAAGTGTCACACTTAGTATCAGTTAAAGAAATTTAATGATTTATAAAATGTACAAGGAGGTGCCACCTATAATGAAACTTCATGAACTTAAACCAGCAGAAGGTTCACGTAAAAAACGTAACCGTGTTGGTCGTGGTATCGGTTCTGGTAACGGTAAAACTTCTGGTCGCGGTCAAAAAGGTCAAAACGCTCGTTCTGGAGGCGGTGTACGTCCAGGATTTGAAGGTGGTCAAAACCCACTATTCCGCCGTTTACCAAAACGTGGTTTTACAAATGTAAACCGTAAAGAATATGCAATCGTGAACCTAGATGCATTAAATCGTTTCGAAGATGGTGCAGAAGTTACACCTGCATTATTAATCGAAACAGGTATCGTGAGCAAAGAAAAAGCTGGTATTAAGGTTCTTGGTAACGGAACGCTTAATAAAAAGCTTAACGTGAAAGCTCACAAGTTCTCTGCTTCTGCGAAAGAAGCAATTGAGAACGCCGGCGGAACAGCTGAGGTGATTTAATGTTTCAAACATTCGCAAACTTTATGCGCGTTCGTGATATTCGAAATAAAATCTTTTTCACATTATTAATGCTTATCGTCTTTCGTTTAGGAACATTCATCCCTGTACCTAACGTAGATGCAGATGTATTAAAAGTAACGGATCAATTTAACATAGTTGGTTTTCTTAACGTGTTTGGTGGCGGTGCATTAGCAAACTTCTCAATCTTTGCATTGGGAATTATGCCTTATATCACTGCCTCAATCATTGTTCAATTGTTACAAATGGATGTCGTGCCTAAGTTTGCAGAATGGGGACGTCAAGGTGAAGTAGGTCGCCGAAAGTTAGCCCAATTTACTCGCTACTTTACTGTAGTGTTAGCTTTCATCCAAGCCTTCGCTATGTCATTCGGTTTTAACCAATTATATGGTGGAACATTAATAACAGATACTAGTGTTTTATCTTATTTGACAATAGCAATTGTGCTTACGGCTGGTACTGCATTTTTGCTATGGCTTGGTGAGCAAATTACCGCACATGGCGTTGGTAATGGTATTTCAATCATTATCTTTGCTGGTATTGTCGCTGCAATACCTACTACGGTTAACCAAATTTATGCTCAACAAATTGAAGGTGCAGGGGATCAACTATTCATCCGCATTGTCGTTTTAGTACTTCTTGCATTAATAATGTTGGCCATTATTGTTGGAGTAATTTACGTACAACAAGCGTTACGTAAGATTCCAATTCAGTATGCAAAAAGAGTTTCTGGTCGAGCAATGAATGTTGGTGCACAACAAACGCACTTACCTTTAAAAGTGAACGCTGCAGGAGTTATTCCAGTAATCTTCGCAGTAGCGTTCATCGTTACACCTCAGACTTTAGCTGCGTTCTTCGGTGAGAACAAAATCACCACGTTCATTATCAACACGTTTGACTATACAAAACCTGTTGGAATGATTATTTATGTTGCTTTAATTATTGCGTTTACTTATTTCTACGCATTTATTCAAGTAAATCCCGAACGCGTTGCAGATAACCTGAAAAAACAAGGTGCATATATTCCTGGAATTCGTCCAGGGAATGATACTCAAAACTACTTAACAAAAGTGTTATATCGTTTAACATTTGTTGGTGCGCTGTTTTTAACTGTTGTTTCTGTCTTGCCGATTTTATTCATTAATTTTATGAATTTACCGGCTTCCGCAAAAATTGGTGGAACGAGTGTTATCATCGTTGTCGGTGTGGCATTAGAAACAATGAAACAATTAGAAGCCCAACTAGTTAAGCGTCATTATAAAGGCTTTATGAAATAAATGTTGGTTAGGAAACATTATTGTTTCCTAAGCCAGCACTTAGGAGGGAAATAACCGTATGAATATCGTTTTAATGGGCTTGCCAGGTGCTGGTAAAGGTACGCAAGCAGAAAAAATCGTGAATAAGTACGAAATCCCTCATATTTCTACAGGTGATATGTTCCGTGCTGCTATCAGTCAAGGTACGGAACTAGGTCTTAAAGCGAAATCCTATATGGATCAAGGTGCATTAGTTCCAGACGAGGTTACTATTGGCATCGTGCGCGAAAGACTTGCACAAAAAGACTGTGAAAATGGATTCTTACTTGATGGGTTCCCACGCACGGTACCTCAAGCTGAATCATTAGATAACATCTTAGAAGAACTTGGGAAAAAAATCGATCATGTGATTAATATCCAAGTTGAAAAAGATGAACTAGTTGCACGTTTAAGCGGTCGTCGTATCTGTAAAACTTGCGGCGCTACTTATCACGTTATTTTTAATCCTCCTAAAGTGGAAGGAAAATGTGATAAGGATGGCGGAGAATTATACACTCGAGCTGATGACAATCCTGAGACGGTTGCTAATCGCCTGGAAGTAAATATGAAACAAGCACAACCTTTACTTGATTTTTATGAATCTAAAGGTTTATTAACAAATATTAATGGTCAGCAAGAGATTGAAAAAGTGTTTGCTGATCTTGACGCTCTATTATTACAGGGCAGTCGCAGCTGATACCCGTCATTCTTTCGAAAGTCATAATACTTTTCGCGAGGGGTAATCGGAGGCAACATAAAATATTGAGAGTTGCAAAAGCATATTAGTGCCCGGTATACACTACTTGCGAAAGTGCTTATACTTACTTAGAAAGTTCTTTTGTGAAGAGTGTTATGGGTTTCGTGGAAGCATCAAGTGAACGGGTGTGAATTTTCCATGATATCCGGACATTTTAACAAAGGAATACAGTTTCCTTACCGGATCTGTTCATTCCCTGGATTGTGTGAAGCGAAACCAGACGAGCGTCTTTCGAACATCTCTCATACAATCCAACGTTTGTTAATGGAGTTGCTTCTAACCTGTAAAATCTGTTGCGAGTGTTCTCTAGGGAGAACGATTTAGCACATATAGAAGGGAGACAGGGTTGATGGCGAAAGACGATGTAATTGAAGTCGAAGGAACAGTTGTTGAGACTTTGCCAAACGCGATGTTTAAGGTAGAATTAGAAAATGGGCACACGGTGCTTGCACACGTTTCCGGAAAGATTCGTATGCATTTCATTCGAATTTTACCTGGAGATAAGGTTACTATTGAGTTATCTCCTTATGATTTAACTCGCGGTCGTATCACATACCGTTTTAAATAATCTTTTGCACTCCGAAGACTAAGGAGGTTGAGTTAAATGAAAGTGAGACCATCTGTAAAACCGATTTGCGAAAAATGTAAAGTTATTCGCCGACGCGGTAAAGTAATGGTAATCTGTGAAAATCCAAAACACAAACAAAAACAAGGATAATTTTTAAGGAGGTGCGAATAAATGGCACGTATTGCTGGTGTTGATATTCCTCGCGATAAACGCGTAGTAATTTCATTAACTTATATTTATGGTGTTGGTAAACCAACTGCTCAAAAAGTATTAGCTGCAGCTGGTGTATCTGAAGATACTCGTGTACGTGATCTTACTGAAGATGAATTAGACAGAATCCGTACAGAATTAGATAAGTACAAAATTGAAGGTGACTTACGTCGTGAAGTATCACTAAACATTAAACGTTTAATGGAAATTGGTTCCTACCGTGGTATCCGTCACCGTCGTGGTCTACCTGTTCGTGGACAAAATACGAAAAACAATGCACGTACTCGTAAAGGTCCTCGTAAAACTGTTGCGAACAAGAAAAAATAATAAGTAAAGGGGGTTCCTTCCGTAATGGCTCGTAAACAACAATCACGTAAACGTCGTGTGAAAAAGAATATCGAATCAGGTATTGCACACATTCGTTCTACATTTAACAATACAATCGTAACGATTACTGATATGCAAGGGAATGCAGTTTCTTGGTCAAGTGCAGGTGCTCTTGGATTCAAAGGTTCTCGTAAATCTACTCCATACGCTGCTCAAATGGCTGCTGAAGCCGCTGCTAAAGCTTCCCTTGAGCATGGTTTAAAAACGTTAGAAGTAACTGTTAAAGGTCCAGGTGCAGGTCGTGAAGCGGCTATCCGTGCACTTCAAGCTGCAGGACTTGAAGTAACAGCAATTAAAGATGTTACACCAGTTCCACATAACGGTTGCCGTCCGCCAAAACGTCGTCGTGTGTAATGGGTGCAACTCTTTGGAGTACATCATTCTTGTGCAAGAAGAATTGTACAAATTTATAAAGTCAAGATTTTTTGACTATTATGATGGTATGACCTATACAGTCGATGTTTTGAAGGAGGGTAAATTGAATGATCGAAATTGAAAAACCAAAGATTGAAACTGTTGAGATCAGCGAAGATTCCACATATGGTAAGTTTGTTATAGAACCACTAGAACGTGGATATGGTACTACTTTGGGTAATTCTTTACGTCGTATCCTTCTATCCTCATTACCGGGTGCAGCGATTACATCTGTACAAATTGATGGGGTATTACATGAATTCTCAACTATTGAAGGGGTAGTAGAGGATGTTGCTTCAATCATTTTAAACTTAAAAAAACTTGCACTGAAAATCTACTCCGATGAGGAAAAAATTCTTGAGATTGATGTGAAAGGTGAAGCAACAGTTACAGCAAGTGATATCACACATGATAGTGATGTTGAAATTTTAAATCCAGATTTGTATATAGCAACAATCGCAAGCAACGGTCATTTGCGTATACGTATGTATGCTAAGAGAGGCCGTGGTTACACTCCTGCTGATCAAAACAAACGTGAGGATCTTCCTATCGGCGTGATCCCGATCGACTCTATTTACACTCCAGTTTCACGCGTTAATTATCAAGTGGAAAATACTCGTGTAGGACAAAATTCCGATTACGATAAATTGTCCCTTGATGTGTGGACTGATGGTAGCATCGGTCCGAAAGAAGCGATTTCACTCGGAGCGAAAATATTAACAGAGCATCTAAATATTTTTGTTGGTCTAACAGATGAAGCACAAGCAGCGGAAATCATGGTAGAAAAAGAAGAGGACCAAAAAGAAAAAGTATTAGAGATGACGATCGAAGAATTAGATCTTTCTGTTCGTTCCTATAACTGTTTAAAACGTGCAGGTATTAATACAGTATTAGAACTTACGAATAAGTCTGAAGACGATATGATGAAAGTTCGTAATCTTGGACGTAAGTCATTAGAAGAAGTAAAAGCAAAACTTGCAGAGCTTGGCTTATCTTTACGTAAAGAAGACTAAGCAATCGTTATTTATTATGTTCGAATAAAGGAGGGAACATTCATGGGTTACAGAAAACTAGGCCGTACAAGTTCTCAACGTAAAGCGTTATTACGTGATTTAGCAACTGATTTAATTATTAATGAACGCATTGAAACAACTGAAGCTCGTGCAAAAGAATTACGTTCAGTTGTTGAGAAAATGATTACTTTAGGTAAACGCGGAGATTTACATGCTCGCCGTCAAGCTGCAGCATTCATCCGTCGTGAAGTAGTGACAACTACTGATGAAGAAGGAAACGAAAAAACGAAATTTGCTCTTCAAAAATTATTTGATGATGTTGCGCCACGTTACGCTGATCGCCAAGGTGGTTATACACGTATCTTAAAAGTAGGTCCTCGTCGTGGTGACGGAGCGCCTGTAGTAATTATCGAGTTAGTTTAATTTTTTAGGGGGTGTCCGGGTTTCCGGTTGAACTCGCCCCCTTTTTTACAAATGTGTGATTTATACGACAATAAAATGGCACATGAGCGTTATGATGATCGAATGAAAAATTCGTATCGTCTAGCTCTCCGCACCTCATTCATCAGATTACGGAACGTTAATAAACCGTACTTCTATAAATGTTATTAGCGCATTTCTCCTGAATGAGGTGCGCGCTTTTTTATTCAAACCAAAATCTATTAAAGAGTATGTAAAAATAAAATACGTTTCTTCATGTAATTTTCAAAATTTTTAAACGTGTTTTATTTTTATATATAGGAGATTCATTTAGAACTAGAAATGTAGAGCCCTGGAGAGAGGAGCATAGATGTGACCGAAATTCTATCATTTCATAATGTATCTTTTTCATACACACCTGACAAACCTGATGCCCGTAAAGCTGTTCAAAATGTTTCGTTTTCAATTAATGAGGGCGAGTGGATTGCCATTGTCGGTCATAATGGTTCAGGCAAATCTACAATGGTGAAAATGGTTTGTGGTCTCCTCTTCCCGCAAGAGGGGGAAATTCGCGTCATGCAAAGCATATTAAATGAAGAGACTCTTTGGGATATTCGCTCAAAAATTGGAATGGTTTTTCAAAATCCTGATAACCAATTTGTTGGAGCGACAGTGCAAGACGATGTTGCCTTTGCATTAGAAAACAACGGAGTGCCTTTTGAAGAAATGGTTGAACGGGTTTCTTCGTCTTTAAAGAAAGTCAAAATGTATGAGTTTTTAAACCATGAACCCCATCATTTATCAGGTGGTCAAAAGCAACGTGTTGCCATTGCCGGAGCACTTGCAATGCATCCGAAATTATTAATTTTAGACGAAGCAACTTCCATGCTTGATCCACAAGGTCGAGAAGAAGTATTACAAACAGTTCTAGAATTAAGAAAAGAAATTGGCTTAACAGTTTTATCGATTACGCACGATGTTGAAGAAGCACTTCTCGCAGACCGAGTTATTTTTATGAACCAGGGCAAGAAATATGCAGAAGGTTCACCAGAAGAAATTTTTGCATTAGGGGATAAATTGACTGAATTTGGTTTAGAATTGCCTTTTGCAATGAGGATGACAGAGCTGCTCCAAGCAAAAGGTGTACATTTATCAGGCAATAATTTAACAGAAGAAGAGTTGGTGAATGATCTATGGACATCAAACTTCAGCAAGTAAGCTATGCATATTCAGCAGGTACACCTTTTGAGAAGTATGCTTTATTTGATGTGGAGATGGATATTCCATCTAAAACCTATCATGCAATCATTGGACATACAGGTTCTGGTAAATCAACGATTCTCCAACATTTCAATGGATTATTAAAACCAACAAAAGGAATCGTACATATTGGAGAACGAAAAATCGAAGCGGGAAAAAAGGCAAAAGAATTAAAACCAATTCGTCAAAAGGTAGGTATTGTATTCCAATTCCCAGAGCACCAACTATTTGAAGAAACAGTATTAAAAGACATTATGTTCGGTCCGATGAATTTTGGTGTTTCTGAAGAAGAAGCGGAGAAGAGGGCTCGCGAAGGCATCAAACAAGTTGGATTGCCTGAAGAAGTGTTAGACAAGTCGCCTTTTGATTTATCAGGCGGACAAATGAGACGGGTTGCAATAGCTGGAGTACTTGCAATGAATCCAGATGTGATTGTATTAGATGAACCTACTGCTGGGCTCGACCCTAGAGGACAGAAAGAAATTATGGATTTGTTTTATCGTCTGCATAAAGAGAGAGAATTAACAACCATTCTAGTCACCCATAGCATGGAAGATGCGGCGAAATACGCAGATCAAATTTCGATTATGCATGAAGGACGCTGTGTGTTAACAGGTGTTCCACGGGAAATATTTTCAGAAAGTGAAACGCTAAAAAAATATCGATTAGAAATTCCTCGTATCGTGAAATTTCAACAAAAGATTGAAAAGTTAATAGGAAAGCCACTTTCAAAAATTTGTTTAACTGAGGAAGAGCTAGCGGATGAGATTGCTCGGTCGTTAAAGGAGCGTGATCATTCATGATGGAGAAAATGATTTTCGGACGATTTATCCCAGGAGATTCCTTCGTACATCAGTTAGATCCACGTTCCAAACTCATATTTACGTTTATTTTTGTGGTTATTGTATTTTTAGCGAACAATGCGGCTACATATGGCCTATTGTTAATTTTTACATTGTTTGTCATTTTGATTTCAAGAATTCGATTACATTTTTTAATAAATGGATTAAAACCGGTTATCATTTTAGTAATTTTCACGTTTCTCATTCACATTCTCTTTACTAGAGAAGGAGATGTACTACTGAACCTTGGTTTTCTAAAGGTTTATGAAGCAGGTTTAAGACAAGGAATTTTCATATCGATCCGTTTTGTTGTACTTGTATTTATTACAACAATCTTAACATTAACAACTTCTCCTATTTCAATAACAGACGGACTTGAAGTACTATTAAATCCTTTGAAGAAATTTAAATTGCCGATTCATGAATTAGCATTGATGATGTCCATTGCGTTACGCTTTATTCCAACGCTAATGGATGAAACGGATAAAATCATGAAAGCACAAATGGCGAGAGGGTCCGATTTAGGAGCAGGACCAATAAAAGATCGAATTAAAGCGGTTGTTCCCCTTCTGGTGCCTTTATTTGTAAGCGCCTTTAAACGGGCAGAAGATTTAGCAACAGCAATGGAAGTGCGGGGATATCGAGGAGGAGAAGGACGCACTCGATATCGCCAGTTAAAATGGGATGCGAAAGATACAACCTGTATTTTTGCATTAGTATTGATAACTGCTCTTTTAGTGTTCTTCCGCAGTTAGAAAAAGGTGAGAGACTTGCGACGCTTAAAAGCAATTATTTCTTATGATGGAACGCACTTTTCTGGCTACCAAGCGCAGCCGGGAAAAAGAACGGTGCAATCTGAAATTGAAAAAGTATTAACAGTAATGCATAAGGGCGAACACATACGCATTTTTGCTAGCGGACGTACAGATGCGCGTGTTCATGCCACTGGACAAGTCATTCATTTTGATACGACTCTTTCGATTCCAGCAGAAAACTATAAAGTGGCATTAAATGCACAATTGCCAGCTGATGTTCGAATACTCGATATGGAAGAAGTTTCCCCTGATTTTCATGCTCGATTTGATGCGAAAGGAAAACGATACCGGTATAAATGGAATTGTGATGAAGTCCAAAGTCCTTTCAAGAGAAACTATACTGTTGAAACGAGAGGAAGAAAGCCGGACGTAAGTAAAATGGAAAACGGCGCAGCTTATTTAGTTGGTACTCATGACTTTACTAGTTTTTGTGCAGCGAGTACACCTGTTGATGACAAAGTTCGCACGATTTATTCCATCGATTTTGAGTGGCACGATCAGGAACTTCATATGGTCATTGAAGGAAGTGGCTTTTTATATAATATGGTTCGGATTATTGCTGGTACTTTATGGGAAGTTGGGATTGGAAAAAGAGAGGCAGAATCTATTAAGGACATTATTGAATCGAAAAATCGCGAAATGGCAGGTACAACGGCTCCTCCCCACGGGCTATATTTAGAAAAAGTATACTATTAATGCGATAACAACTTTTCCTTGTGTTCAACATTTTTCTTGACTTATGTTTTGAACTATAATATTATAACATATGGTATTTTCATTCCACTTATAAGCCCCGAAACTTATTAGTGAGAAAAATGGAAAATTAACGGTTCATGAAATCGATTAGGAGGATATATACATGCGTACAACATTTATGGCGAAAGGTCATGAAGTAGAGCGTAAATGGTTAGTAGTTGACGCAGAAGGTAAAACGCTTGGTCGTTTAGCTTCAGAAGTTGCTGCTATTTTACGCGGTAAACATAAACCAATTTATACACCACACGTTGACACTGGTGACTATGTAATCGTAATTAACGCTGAAAAAATTCATTTAACTGGTAACAAATTAGAAGATAAAATTTACTACCGTCACTCTCAATTCGCTGGCGGTTTAAAGAAACGTACAGCAGGCGAAATGCTTGAAAGAAATCCAGAAAGAATGATCGAATTAGCAGTAAAAGGAATGCTTCCTAAAAACTCTTTAGGACGCAAAATGTTCAAAAAGCTTCATGTTTATGCTGGTCCAAATCATCCACATGCTGCACAAAAACCAGAAAGCTTCGAGCTTCGCGGATAATTAATTAGAGGAGGATATTCACTTGGCACAAGTTCAATATACTGGCACAGGTCGTCGTAAAAGCTCAGTAGCTCGTGTACGTTTAGTACCTGGCGAAGGCAAAATCATTATTAATAAACGTGATGTAGAAGAGTACATTCCATTCGAAACATTACGTGAAGTGATTAAACAACCATTAAAATTAACTCAAACTTTAGGTAGTTACGATGTATTAGTAAACGTTAAAGGTGGAGGTTATACTGGACAAGCTGGCGCTATCCGCCACGGTATCGCTCGTGCGTTACTTCAAGTTGATCCAGATTTCCGTCCAGCTTTAAAACAAGCTGGTTTACTAACTCGTGACCCACGCATGAAAGAACGTAAAAAATACGGTCTTAAAGGCGCTCGTCGCGCACCACAATTCTCAAAACGTTAATTTATCAACGTTTACAGCCCATTCTGGATTTTTTAGAATGGGCTGTATATTTAATAAAAAGGGCTCTATAATATTTGGTGTTGGTGGATACAACCAGCACCAATTTTTTTACACAAAAAAATGAAACATGTGACAAACTCTGGTAAAATGTAATCGCCAAACCACATTTCCCAAAGGAGTTGTGTCGTAAGCCCGAATTCAAACGACGCATATCAATCGATCGTACCTCCCTGTAAGATAGAGTTATCGATTACAGAGGAGGTGTTTTTGTTTGGCAGTTGAAAAACTAAATATCGTCCCTGTCAATTTGGAATCCGATTCTGATTCAACTCCACCCTCAACGAGTCGTGGTCCTCTCAAACCTGTATGCGTTATTCAAGCAACAAATTTTAAAATCTCCTTTTACCCCGGTGTAAAACCTCACATCATTCAAACGGTCATCAAGGAGTTGAATAGCAGTGATTCATGATTTTACTAAGTGAAAAAATATCTATATCATTTGTGGTCGTACGGATATGAGAAAAGGAATTGATGGTCTTGCCACCTTAATTCAGGATTCTTTCGAACTGGATCCATATAGCAACGCCATTTTCTTATTTTGTGGACGGAAGAAAGACCGCTATAAATGTTTGTATTTTGATGGAGATGGCTTCGCCATGTTATACAAACGAATCGATAACGGCAAACTCCAATGGCCCAGAAATGAAAATGAGGTTCGAAATTTGACTCAACAGGAGCTTCGATGGTTGCTCGAAGGGCTCTCGATTCAACAACCTAAAGCCATCCAAAAATCGAAAAAAGGTGCCTTCTAAATACCGATTCATGATATAATCAACTCTATATAGAATCAGTACGGAAAAGTGGTGGATGTTGTGAACAATGATTCAAACGAAAAGTTAATTCAGTCATTAGAAGAGCAACTAGCTCATGCCAATCAAAAAAATGATGAACTGTTGAAACAAATTGAATTATTGTCACAACAAGTTCGTTATTTAACTAAACGGCTTTATGGCTCAAAATCTGAAAAATCAAAGTATCAAGCTCCAGACGGACAGTGTTCTTTGTTTGATGACGACTCTTTTTTTAATGAACCTGAGCACACAGGAGAAAAAAGCACGGACACTGTGACATACACAGTTGTTCGTAAACGACATAACAAGAAAAAACGAAATGATTCTTTTATGGATGGTTTAGAAATTGAAGAAATTCATCATCATCCAGAAAACTTACAATGCGAGTGTTGTCAATCACCTATGACAGAGATTGGCAGCACGATTGTACGAGAAGAAGCAAAATTCATACCAGCTACTATGAAGCGTGTTCAGCATATTGAACACGCTTATGAGTGCAGGTCTTGTAAAAAAGATTCGAATAAAGACTCACAAATCAAACGTGGAAAAGCACCGCAACCTGCCATTCAGCGAAGTATCGCAGGACCAACGGTCTTAGCAAAACTCATCTATGATAAATTTATTCTTTATTTACCTTTATATAGGCAGGTAAAGGAATGGCATCGTTATGGTTTACTAACCAATGATAAGAACCTATCCAACTGGGTGATTCGCACTGCAGAAGATTGGCTTCTTCCATTATATAATCGGATGAAAGAAACGCTCTTGAAAAAATCTATCCTTCATGTCGATGAAACCTATGCCCAAGTTTTGAACCGCTCTGATGGGAAGCCAGCCCAGTCTAAGGCTTACAACTGGGTATTCCGTAGCGTAGCATCTCAAGGTCCAGCAATTGTTCTGTTCCATAGTGCTTTATCTCGAAGTCGGGAAATTTTGACTGACTTTATAAAAGGCTTTAAAGGAACGATGATCTGCGATGGATATTCTGCATATCATGATGTATCGAATATTCATTTTGCCAACTGCTGGGCTCATGTTCGTCGATACTGGTTAAAAGCTGATAGTAAAAATGGACGGATTGGTGTGGATTATTGCAATCAACTTTATCGGTTAGAACGTAAATTTAAAAAACTTCGACCGAGTGAACGTAGAAAAGCAAGACAAAAGGAGTCCAAACCAATCGTCGAGGCATTTTTCAAATGGATTGATGAATCTCCTTTCTATGGAAAGAATGCCCTTGCCAAAGCTGCGGAGTATACATTGAAGCATGCCGAAGGCTTAAAAGCTTTTCTGTATGATGGGCGCATTGAAATGGACAATAACCCAGCTGAAAATGCGATTCGGCCAAATGTCATTGGAAGAAAAAACTGGCTGTTTTCCGTCAGTGAATCTGGAGCCGATGCGAATGCCATCTGTTTAAGCTTGGCTGAAACGGCAAAAGCTAATGGAATTGATTTTTATCAATACTTAGTGAAAGTATTGTCGGAACTCCCAAGTTTACCAATCCATCAACAGCCAGAAATATTAGATCGCTATTTGCCATGGTCGAAAACAATTCGTGAATCATGAGCAATGGCAAAATAGCCCTCAATCCGAAAAAACTTGGGATTGAAGGGCTATTCGTCGTGTGTACCAGAAGGGTGCGCATTTTTTTATTTATCTCACATATTTCGGGCTTACGTTGTGTCACATGTCTCACCATCATTCTATACGAAACCTACTCAATATAAAAGACAAAAATATCACATTTGATGAAAATTTTTGTTCTACCGAAACGATCAAAAAAGTAAAAGCTAAAGTCTTTCATGGGACGTTAACGTATCAACCAAAAGCGTGCTATGCTTGTGGCCATGTCTTCGATGATCAAATCATTAAACACGGTTTAAACTTCTCTCATTAAAATGCCTAGTGTTTCAGGTTTTCATACCTACTTAAAATTGCGTAAACAGCGTTATTTCTGTAAACATTGTCATTCCACGTTTACTTTAAAAACGAGCGTCGTGGCTAAAAACTGTTGTATTTCCAACAATACCAAAGTATCGATTGCTTTAAACGCCAAAGATAAAATATCCGAAAAAGATATTGCGATGAAACATAATGTTTCTCATGCCACTGTCAGTCGTGTCATTGACAGCTTTTATAGCTACTATCAACCAAATGTTCACTACCTTCCAAAGCATTTGTGTTTTGATGAGTTTAAATCAGTGAAATCCGCAGCTGGAGCGATGTCCTTTATTTTCTGCGACTCTGAAACGGGGGAGATGGTGGATATCGTGGAGGACCGGAGATTACATGTCCTCAAAGAGTATTTCTTACGGTATTCCAAGAAGACGAGAGATGCGGTAAAAACGATTGTCATCGATATGTACAGCCCTTATATTTCCTTAATCCACGAAGTTTTCCCTAAAGCGGAAATCGTACTCGACAAATTTCATATCCTCCAACTATTTAGCAGAGCTTTAAACAAAACGCGCATCAACGTCATGAATCGGGATAAAAAGAATTACAATAAATTGAAAACATACTGGAAGCTCCTTCTGAAAGATCAAACAAAACTCGATTATAAAAACTACAAATATCATCACTGCTTTAAAAAGCTCATGTGTGAGGTGGATATTCTACACTACATCATTAATCTGGATTCTGAATTAAAGGCGTCCTATGAGTTATACCAATACGTTCGACATTGCATCAAAACCAAAGACTTTGAGCTCTTGAAGAAAACCTTGGCGAATAAACGGAACAGCGTTTCCAGCTATATGAAAACCGCCATCAAGACAATAAACAAATACATAAATTACGTGGAGAATACGTTGAAATACGATTATAACAACGGTATTTTAGAAGGGATTAATAACAAAATTAAGGTGATAAAGCGTATTTCTTTCGGCTATCGCTGTTTCCGACATTTTAAAACTCGGATTCTGATCACCCAAAATTTAATGACAATGAAAAAAGCTTAGAGGAATCGAAGTTCCTCTAAGCTGTGCGGTTGCATATACCAGGAAAGTCACAAAATTTTTTCACCAACACTATTTGACAAAGAACCATAAAAAGTTGTATTTGAATGTATTTTGAATGTAATTTTTTTCGGAATTTTATTATGACTCTTTCAAGATATTTAAGATTTGCTGTTTATTGCATAATAAAAGTGCAGACTAGTGCAACGAATTTGTACAGAGTCTAGCACTTTTTTTAGTGCAATAAAAAAAAGACTTGCCAGCCACCCCAAGTCCCTCTACTGTAAAAGTGTCGAATTTTACCAGTGGTGGTTTGAAAGGATGCTAGCAATGTCTGAAATTAATTGTATCAAAACTTTAAGAAATGAAAAAGGATTGTCTATTTCCAAAATTGCAGAAACTATGAATGTGAATTGGCGTACCGCCAAGAAGTATGGTGATGGCGATCAATTACCTCAAGAAAAAAAGCATATTAAAAAAGGGATGATGTATGAAGAGAAATGGGGACAAATCGTTATAGACTGGCTTGAGGAAGATCTCAAGTTAAAGAAAAAACTTCGTCGAACAAACAAAAAAATTGTTGAAGATTTAAAAGAGATGGGCTTTCAAGGGTCCTATAGAACAGTTTGTAATTTTATTCAAGAATGGCGTGCCAGAGAAGATGATGAAATCAGTAAAGGACATGAGCGATTAGACCATCCAGAAGGAGAAGCACAATTAGATTTTGGCGTAATGGAAGCTGTGCAAGACGGAGAGATTGTCGATGTTCATGTTTTAGTGATGACGTTCCCGGCAAGTAATACAGGGTTTGCGATACCGATGCCTGGAGAAAATTTAGAGTGTTTCTTAGGTGGATTACAAGAACTGTTTAAGCAAGCTGGTGGAGTGCCCCTTAGTATTCGAATTGATAATTTAACACCTGCGGTCAAAAAAGTACGTAACGGTGATACAGAAGCTGAATTAACAGAAGCATTTCGCCATTTTCAAAACTATTATGGCTTTAAGGTACAAGTGTGTAATCCATCGAGAGGTAATGAAAAAGGAAATGTGGAAAATAAAGTGGGTTATGTTCGATATAACTTCTTCAGCTTACCACCAGTTATAAAAGACTTTGAAGATTTAACGGAGAAACTAAAGAAACAATTGAAGGACGATCGTAATCGACTACATTATGAAAAGGGAGAACTCATTGAGGATTTATGGCAACAAGAGCAAAAGCAATTAAACAAATTACCAAAAGAGCCGTATCCAGTATTTAAACAATTTCCAATCAAGTTTAATAAATATAATGAGTTTAAATTGGATAAGCATTTAATTCATGTGCCTAGAGCGCGTAGTTATGTACAGTTATATTGCATTACGTATTGGGATTCATTCAAAGTGATTACAAATGAAGGAGAAATTTTATTATCAGATGCAAGACCATATATGAAGAAACGACGTTTCATTCCTTGGAAAGATATATTAAAAGATTGGTTGAAAAAGCCCCTAGTAGTTGATTATTCACGATATTCAGGTTACTTACCAACTCGTATAAAGGAATATTTAACGGTCCCTTCTTACTCATTGAGAAAACAACGAATAAATGAATTGATTACACTTTTAATAAACCATGATATGAAGGAGATTAATCAGAACTTTTACGAATTAATTGGAAACAACACAGAAGAACAAGAACATCCTTACGGTGTAAAATGGACTGATTATGATGCACTATCTCCAAAAGGAACGGGGGAATCTGGTCATGAATAATGCCATTTTACAATTGTGTAAACAATTGCGATTAGCATATATCGCTGAAGCAATACACGAAGTTCCATTTACAACACCGGAAGAATATATTTACCAGCTTTTATTAAAAGAACAAGAAGGTAGAGAACAAGCAAAAGTTGCAAGAAATTTAAAAAATGCCCGATTTATCGATATGAAAACATTAGAGAGCTATGAATGGCACAAAGATATTTGTTTACCTAGCCATCTATCCAAAGAAGAGTTGGTGCAACTTGATTTTATTCGAAAAAAAGAGAATGTCATTTTAGTAGGAGCACCTGGAACAGGTAAAACACATTTAGCATCCGCACTTGGTAGAAGAGCTTGTGAACAAGGTTTTGAAGTACGCTTTTATCGAGTTTCGCATCTAGTTGAAGAATTGGAACAGGCTTTGAATATAGGGAAACTAAAGCAATTTAGAAAGAAGTTAGAAAAAAATGATTTAATGATATTGGATGAAATGGGTTATCTTCCAATTGGAAAAGAAGGAGCAGAGTTACTTTTTCAAATTATTTCAGAGTTTTATGAACAAAAAAGTTTGATTATTACGTCAAATTTAGAGTTTAGTCAGTGGAATCGTATTTTTTCAGATTCGCGTTTAACGGCAGCTCTGGTGGATCGATTAATTCACCATGCCCACATCATCTCTTATACGGGACAGAGCTTCCGTTTAGCGAATGCATTGTCGAGAAAACAGTAAAAATAATGGGTGGCAACACTCTGCATTTTTCATTGCAATTCTCTGCACTTTTATCTTGCAAAATACAACTCGTTTGATGTCCTCAGGTAATTTAAGTGATTGTAAAGCTGCGATTCCATTATTGAAAAAACTTCATCACTTAGGAAACGGTCAATTTACAATAGCTATATTTGATGCTGGTTATGATGTTGAACCTATTTACCGTCAAGCCGTATCACAGTCCATGCGAGTCGTGATTCCTTACAACGTTCGCCGAGAAGGAGAATATATAGGATTCGATGAACATTTTCGTCCAACCTGTGTGCGTGAACATAGTTACCAATATGACAGTTTTGACGCTAAGTACAATACATTAAAATTCACACGTCCAAAGGAATGTGCAACTTGCCCATTACGAGAAGACACCCTTTGCCAAAAAGTTTTCAAAATCAAATGTGATATAGATATCCGTAAATTTACCTATCCAGCACGTGGGACAGAACGATGGAAACTGCTTTATCAAGAACGTACAGCAGTCGAACGCGTAAACGCTTATTTAAAGGAATACTTTCAATTTGTAAACGCTAAAATAGAATCAACAGAATTTGCTCATTTGGATTGAACACTTTTTCACTATTCAATACACTTCTAGTAAACTAGTAGTTTTAGTTTATTGGAGGCTGTACTAATGGAGGAGAAGTTAGTGTTATATGTAGATATTCACCGCTTGCATGATAGGAAATTACGAATTTCACAAATTGCAAAGCAGTTAAAAATTTCTCGTAATACAGTTTATAAGTATTTAAGTATGACATTTGAAGAAGCGGTTGAAGAATTTGGTCTAATTGAGCGAAAGAAAAAATTAGATCCCTATCGGGATTGGATTGTGAATTGGTTACAAGAATATCCAAGTATCAGTGGAGCGCAAATTTTAGATTGGCTTCAAGAAAGGTTTCCTGACATTGTAGTTGGAGAAAGCACTGTTCGAAGATATGTCAATGAAATGAGAGAAATCTATCATATTGAAAAAACAAATGAACCTAGAGAATACGAAGCAGTTGTCGAGCAACCACCAGGCAAACAGATGCAAGTTGATTGGGGCCAAACAATTCAGAAAAACACTCAGAAAAAAGAAATAAAGCTTTATTTTATTGCCTTTGTGTTGGCTCATTCTCGGCAAAAGTATATGGAGTGGCAGGACCGTCCTTTTACTACACAGGATACCATTCGTTGTCATGAAAATGCATTTCGATTTTTTGAAGGAGTAACCGAAGAAATTGTTTATGGTCAAGACAATCTAATTGCAGTGAATGAAAATGCAGGAGACATTATTTTAACAAAAGAATTTCAAAAGTATGTAAAGGAACGAAAATTTAAGGTTTACCTTTGTAGAAAGGCTGATCCAGAATCAAAAGGAAAAATTGAAAATGTAGTGAAGTATGTGAAAAAGAATTTCGCTCTTCATCGTGTTTTTTCAACGATTGAAGATTGGAATGAAAAAGCGTGGAAATGGCTAGAACGAACGGGTAATTACAAAGTGCATCAAACCATAAAAAAGAGACCTTTCGAAGTGTTTCTCCTGGAAAAGCAACACTTACGAAAAATCTCTTCACCGCTTTCAGAAGTTGAAAGCAACCCTACAGAAATTATAACAAGGAATGTGAATAAGGACAACACGATTCGTTTTCAATCGAATCGATATTCAGTGCCGATTGGCACATACACGAAGTGTCCTCAAGTGAAGCTACAAATCAACGGGCAACAACTAATCATAGTAAACTCAACTACAGGTGAGATTCTTGCCAAACATACAATTAGTTCAGAAAAAGGAAAGCTGATTAAAAATACGAATCATACGAGAGATCGTTCTAAATCAATAGAAGCACTTAAACGACATGTATTGAACCTTTTTCAAAGAGAAGAAAAAGCAAAACAGTATATTGAGGAAATTTGTCATATTTATGGGCGTTATCGCCGTGACCAATTACTTTTATTAAAAAAAGTAGCCGAAGAGAATCCCCAATGGATTTCAGCTGCACTTGAGAAGTGTATGGGTGAAAAATTGTATAGTGCGAATGCCTTTCGTGATGTTGTGGATTATTTAAAACGGCAACAATTGCATCCCATTCCCAAAATTCATGTAGCATCCGCCACCTCTGTTTCAATACCTGTAGAAACAAGAGATTTGAAGGACTACATTCAACGAATGGGAGGAAATATGCATGAGTAAGAGTGTCACGGAAATTCAACAAGCCTTTAAACAATTGCGGTTAGCAGAGACAGCGGAGGAGCTCCCCGAGCTCCTTCGCAAAGCAGAGCAATCCTCATGGACATATTTAGAATTTTTAGAGGAGCTGACTACATTTGAATTAAAAAGGCGCGAAGAAAAAAGTATTCAAAAGCGATTAAACTGGGCTCGTTTTCCATTCCATAAACCGATCGAAACGTTTGATATAAACGAGCAAACAGCGATTACAGAACGTCAGTTAAAACAGCTCCGGGAGTATCAGTGGATTGAACAAACTTACAATATCATCTTGCTTGGTCCGCCAGGAGCGGGAAAAACATTATTATCGGTTGGTTTGGGAATTGAAGCGATTGAAAAAGGATATCAAGTATATTTTGTCACCATGGGAGATTTAATTGTTTTTGTCAATATAAAATTGAGCCACTTACTGAATGAAATTTACAAAATGGAGAATTTGGAGTGAGGAGATCATGCCTTGGAGAGGGACATTATCCTCTCACTCCTTGTGGATTGATTATTATTCTTCTGTTTTTCGATGTTTTAAACTTTCTCTGAAACGATAGGGTTCACCATTAAGCAAAAGGATATGTGCTTTATGAGTTAAGCGATCTAGTAATGCAGTCGTAATTTTTTCATTACCAAACAGATTTGTCCATTCAGAGAATTCTAGATTAGTTGTAATCATTACACTGCCACGTTCATAACGATTGGAAAAGAACTGAAACAGTAATTCGACTCCAATCTTAGAAAACGGAACATACCCTAATTCATCCACGATGATTACATCATATTTGAGCCACTTGTTTTCAAATGCACCTAGCTTATGTTCGTCGTTGGAGATGAGTAATTGTTCCACTAATTCGTAGGCAGTTGTAAATTTTACTTTGTAGCCGTTCAGAATCATTTCCATCCCAAGAGCGATTGCGAGGTGAGTTTTACCAGTACCACTATTGCCTAAGAAAATAATATTCTCTTTCCTTTCCACAAACTCACCTTTTGCAAGTTTCATCAATCGATTTTTGTTTAAACTGGGCATTAAGCTAAAATCATAGGTTTCTAATGTTTTATTAATGGGAGAAACAAGCCTACAGGCTTCAAATCGTTGTTCTGGGAGAGGATGAAGGTATTCTTTTTCTTTTTCCCACATTTCAACAACTAATTCGTTGGAATGAGGAACTTTTCTTTCCTTAGCATCTTCCAAACACCAATGGAATAAGTATTCATTTAATTCTTCAATCGATTGAACTTCAGGTTCAGGCACCAAAGCATTTCTTCGTACATAACCAACGGAACCTTCAACTCGTCCTTTTTCATTACCTGAGCTAGGATTACAGAATTCTGCTTTAAAGAGATAATGGGTTTGTAAAGCCAGAAATGATTCCTGCTCTAAGTGATTTCTTCCTTGAAGAATTTTCTGCACAGATGTTTTTAAATTATCAAAGAGTCCTTCTGTAGGGATACCTCCAAAAAATTCAAACGCATGAACAAAGCCATCTAAGAAAGCCTCTTGTTTTTCGTGGAGATACGCTCTGACAAAACGTACACGACTTGCCGAAAGTTGAGCGTAAAAGAGGAAAACGCGTCGTTTTTTACCCTGAAGAATAATATCCGCCTCTCCCCAGTCGAATGGGAATTGGTGGCCGAGTTGGAATTCAAGTGGAATGAAGACTTCTTGTAGTACTTTCTTGCGTTCTCTCACAATTTTTCTAATGTTGGATTCAGACTCCTTAAAACCATATTCACGAACGAGCCTTCGATGAATATTCGCAGCTGTATGTCTCTGTTTTCCCCATCGTTTGAAATCTTCTTCAAGCCATTGATCGATAATAGGCAATATTCGTTTCGTTTCACTTGAGAATTCCTTCTTTCCATAGGACTTTTCACGTTGAATAATGGTTGGTGGCTGATTCGATTTCAAATATTTACTTACAGTATTTCTTGAGATGCCAAGTTTATTAGCTATTTTTCGTTGAGATAAACCTTCTACCTCATATAGATATTTGATAATATGAAATTGAGCCATCTTAATCATCCTTTTTTATCTCTCCTTCGATTGAGTATTCGGAATTACTCAATCTTAAGAGGGAAGATAAAAATTGGAAATAGGGTGGCTCATTTTATATGTAATCGAAAGCCTTAAAAATGGCTCAAAATTAAATTATCAAATACATTCGGTATCAGCAAATGTTTTATGTGACGAAAGCGAAGCGACAGTCACAATGTGTGACGTCCTACTAATTCCAAGAAGTACCTATTATCATCACATAAAGAAACGTGAAGATGATGAAAGACAGGCTGAAGAAGCTTATTTACAAGATTTTTAAGCAAAGTCGCAATAACTATGGTACTCGTAAAATCAAAAAAGAATTAGAAAAGAAAGAAAAGATTGTTTCAAGTCGCCGAATTGGTCGAATCATGAAGCAGTTAAATTTGGTGTCAAACTATACGGTTGCCTATTACAAACCACCGAAAAAACAAAGTAATGAAGCCAAAATCGCCAATATTTTAAACCGAGCATTTCAACAAGAAAAGAAACTCTCTGTACTGGTCAGTGATTTAACATACGTACGTGTCGGAAAAAGGTGGAACTATGTATGTTTATTTGTCGACCTGTTCAATAGGGAAATTGTAGGTACAAGTGTAGGACTAAACAAAGATACCAACTTAGTCTATAAGGCGTTAAGTAGCATTCAAGGGAATTTAATGAATGTCCAATTATTCCATACAGATCGTGGTTCAGAATTTAACAATCAATTAATCGTTGAAGCAATTGAAACATTTTGTATCCAGCGATCTTTAAGTACCAAAGGATGTCCATATGACAATGCCGTAGCAGAAGCAACATTTAAAAGTTTCAAAATTGAATTTGTGTATCAGAAAACCTTCCAAACACTTGAACAACTCACCATCGAAATGTGGGATCATGTTGACTAGTGCAATCACATACAAATTCATGAAACATTAGGTTATTTAACACCAGTAGAGTATAAGCAAAAATATGGGCAAAGCAAGGGATAAGAAAACATCTAATTGAAGAAAGGCTTTACATGGAGAGGTGGGCATGACTGCCTTGATTGGCAGAGCCAGCCATATTATAAAGCTGGTTCCTTGGCTCGAGAGTCATGCCCGTAGAGGCTCCATGTCAAGCCACTTGGAACATAAGAAATATTTTTAAGGAGAGCAAGAATTCTTAAACTAGGCCAACCCTTATAAATATTGTTCAATTTAATGTTGACATTCCACTCCTTCCTTGTGATAAGGATGATGATATTTTGATGTTACCATAACAAGAGAAAAGTTTTTTAAGAGAATATTAATATAAAAATTGAGGCTGTTCAGAAAGTGATTGACTTTCTGGACAGTCCCTTCCTTTTTACAAAAAATTGGTGCTGGTTTTTCTCACCAACACCAAATATTATAGAGCCTCTATTAATGAGAGATGATTTTTTATCTATTTATTTAATAGGGACCATTTCACTTTCTGGGCAGCTGCCTCTGCAATTATATATGAAAATAGGTTAGATGGCATTTAAAAAATAGTTCAAATAATAAATAATACTTATTTTTTTCTTAAATATAATCCTTCAGTTGTAGTAATCATCTCAATAAGCTTTCTAGATTTTTCATCTTGATAATATAGAGAAACTATTAATTCATTTACCCAAGCAATCACCTTTAATTCTGGTAAATAGATTATAGTTTGTTCATACCCTCTAAGGCTCAGTTTTAAGAGACATGCTAATTCTATGGGGGTATTAACTTGAATGAATAGATAATCCTTAATTTTTATAAGGTAATTTCTTTCTTCCTCAGAGAGGTAATCTGGTAATCTTTTTGAGAAGTAAAAAGAGCTTTGTACCCATAACGGACTATAGCAGGACAATATTGTTAAAGTATTGATATATTTTCTTTCAACTTCAAAATATTCATTTACTGTTTGCTCTTTTCGAGTAAAAAAAACATCTAGTGGAGAAAACCATTCCATAGTTTTATTAATTATCATTGGAAAACGATCTATCAATACAAAATTTTCTGGATATAAATTGAAAAGCTCTTCTTCATTAATAAATCCATCACTATCAAATGGAATTGAAAGATTAAATGAAGCAATTATTTCTTTATATGTCATATTATTATAGTTCTCTTTCAATTTATAATAAACACCACTTTTCTATCTTAATATCTATTCAATATTTTTCCTTTTTCATCTAATGAAGCAACAGTATTTCCTTTATTATCTTTTAGTTTCCATTTTCTACCTCCATGTCCTGCTGTATCTTTATCTATTTGCCATCCCGTTTTTGGATCTTTATAGGCAGTTTTCCCATTTACTTTATCGGTAAATTTACCCAAATCTACATAACCATCATTATTTAATAGTTTTTTTGGAATTGCTTTGTATGCTATATTAATATTTTCAACTAAAGTTGGTTCTTTCAACCATAATTGATAAACTCCAGCTGCTACAGTTAATCCTGCTGCTTCCCAAACATAATCAGAGATAGCAATTGCTGGTACTACAAGTAATGGTAAAGCAGCAGGCTGTACTGAGTTATCCGTTTCAACTAAGAACTCTTTTTCGTTTACTATGAAAGATTCCTTTTCTAAGTTATTATTTTCCTGAGCATTAACCATTGGAATGTTTGATACTAATAATATTAAAACTGAAAAATATCACTAGCGTCGCATAAATAAGTTTTGAAATTTCAGATTTTATTTTTCTGGAAAATTAGCGAAAAACGAAAACACCTAAATAAAGGTAGTAAACATCCATTTTTTACCTATAGCTTAAGACGAGTGCAACAACGACAAATCAACCTTTAAGGAACGCTCATCCCTTCGATTTTCCGTAACCAAATGTGTGCAGATTTCCATAAAGCTGCTTTCAAATATCGACTTATTTGTAACGTACTTCGGTCACTATTAGTGTTCAACTGAGCTAACACATTTAAACAGTATACAATCATCGCTACGTATACTTGGTTGTGTACGGCTTGTTCACTGTGGCCGTAGAACTTCTTGATATTCAAGTGTTGTTTCATCCATTTGAAAAAGAGTTCAATGGCCCAACGTGACTTATAGATTTCAGCGATTTCATCTGCATCCATATCAAAACGATTCGTCAGTAAATGAAGTTCATTTCCTTTTGTATCCAACAATTTGATGAGACGGAACGCGTTTTCAGAACGATTTTGCGTGGTTCCAATAACCACCATTTCATCGGAGAATACAGGCGAATCTTCAGGTAACGAAAATCGTTCTAACACACGGACGACAGCGTTTTTTCGTAAACGTGAAACAAAGAAATACCCATCATCCGTCATACGGTCAAATCGCTCATAATCTAAGTATCCACGATCGAACACGTACAGGCATTCTTGATCATCAATGAATACCTCTAATTGACCACGATCATGTTCGATTGCGTTTGTCAGTACGGCCTTGTCGGGATAAGAAAGTCTTTTTTCCATGAATACAAGACGCAAGTGAAGCTTCACGCCCGATTTTGTTTTTCGGAACTCTGCCCATTTGTGGTTCGTCAAATTCAGTGGCAACGTACTCGAATCAATGATTTTTAGTGGCGTTGTCAGCTTTCTTCGCTTTTGAAAATGTGTTTTCTCATGAATTTGAGCCACTAAATCAAGAAAAATCGATTGAAAGAAAACCGTTGGAATGGCATTGATTCGTCTTCCTAATTGGGAAAAGCTAATCGATGGAAGACCTGTTGCACGTTGTAATTCTTCAGAAAAAACAGCGTCACTTAAAGCTCGCAAACTCTCGGTTTCATGTAATTGAGCGTACAACAGTAATTTCAGAAATGAAGCCATATAAAGCTTCTTTGTATAGTAATCTAAATGATAGGCTTTCACCATATCGTCAAATAAGTTGAAATTAATTGGTGAAAACCATTGTTCAAATGATGTTTTTCGTGTAAACTTATCCATAATCGTGATTCCTTTATATTGGATTTGGATAGGTTTACTACCACCAAACCATTATAAAGGATTTTTTTATGGAAAAATATAGTTACAGAAAATTCAGATTTATTATGTCTATTGATATTTTTTATGCGACACTAGTGGAAAAATATATTAAAAATTTTTTTATTGTACTCATATTTATCTACCACCCTATAAAAATATTTTAGTTATTACTATGCATAGTACCATTTATAACTCGAGTTATTTATATTATAAAATCAACCAGTTAATACAAGGAATAGTATATAATTACCAATTTTGTAAAATATAGATTATGTAATAAAGTGTAAATCATTTTCTAAATAAGGAAAATATTAGTAATAACAACATTTTTATAGTTTTATAGTAATTGAAAGAGTTTCTATTCTTTCAAGTGTGACGGTTAAAATAAGTGATCCAACATTTAAAGTTTACTTATGTGTAGAAATTATTATAAATTTTAAACTTGCCCCCAACAACATTTTGTAGATGGCATTTAGAATGGCATTTGATGTATTTTGATTTGTGCAAAAATACTTCTAATTATTTATTGATCTGTAGTTATTTTGTGTAAAAGTGGTTCGACTCCCGCCGTTTCCATACATTCATGAAAGTTAATTCGTATGCAAAAATAGCTACACTTTTTAGGTGTTTTTTATCCTTAGTTAAAAAACTCACCCATTCCTATAAACATGCTTACTGATATTTTTTGCCTAAAAATTGCACCAATAAGCACCAGAATAGAACGTTAGTTTGAGTTGTTTTTGAGTTATTCTACATAGAGGAGAATAACTCAAAATGTTGAGGGTATTGGGTCTAATGAATTTTGCGTTATCATTCTACAATGAGACGCTAAAATAACCATGTATACGGATATATCAATATATGGGTATATAAATAAACAAGTCTACAAATATATCATATATAGATATGTAAATATACAGGTATAGGATATATAAATGTATGAATATACAGGTGAATTTATGTAACCGTCAAGTAGAATTAAACAATTTTCCACAAATAATTTTAAACAGTTTTCTACAATTAAGATTCAACAGTTTGCTAAATTAAAATAATACCTTTCTGTATTTCATACGAATGCTATCCGTTTCGTTATCGAAAGTGATAATTTCACTCCTATGTAATAAACGGTCAAGTATAGCTGTTGTTAAAGTAGGATCACCAAGAAATTTTCCCCATTCATTTGGCCCTTTATTAGAGGTTAGAATGAATGCTGCTTTATCATATAAATCATAGATAAACTGGAAAAATAGATTGGCTTCCTGAGTCTCGTAAGTCATGTACATGACATCATCAATAATAATTAAATCCGAAGCTATAATACGTTTGTAGCGTATTTTAGATTTATTGATATATTCTTTTGTTTTTAAAATATACATAAGCTGATTCATGGAGACAAAGGATACTTTGTATCCTCTCTCCACAGCGTGTATTCCTAATGCAACGGATAAATGTGTTTTTCCTGCTCCTGTTGGTCCCATCAAAATTAAAGTAAAAAATTCTTCAATCCAATTCAGTTCTTTTAATACATTTAGTTGTTTTTCACCAAGAGCTGTTTGTTCCTTCAAATCATAGGTATCAAACGTCAATATTTCTGGGAACTCTGCCCATTTCATTAATCTCTCATTATTTTTCTGCTCTCTACATCGCATCTCATAGCTTAAGATTTCATAAACCAGTTCATGATATGTCCAATTCTTTGCTTCAGCTTCACGGAGTAAATTCGGTAATTCTTTAGCCGTCTCAGCGAGGCGCAAGGTACGACATTTATCTTGTAAAATTTCATAGGGATGATGATTCATTCATTTTCACCTCCAGATAAGACTTTTAAATAAATGTCTTCGGATCGTTCTGGTGCTGATAAATCTTTATACTTCTCATTCAATTCAACGATTTTAGGTGAACTTTTTTGATATTGTACAGATAATGCATGTGCAATATCCCGAAAATCATTTGCACTGGTCATTCCAAGTTTCTTCATTTCAGATAAAGCTTCCTCACAATGATTTGGGTAAATTCTGATGGCTTGTTGTAGTACTTTGAGTTGATCCACTAAATGACGTGGATATCGTTCTTTCAATTTGTGTATTAACCATTGAATATTCTCTTTATCTATGAATGTTTCTTGAATTTGATGAATTAAAAGATCTCGTTTACTTGTGCTATGTTCCCGATGGGAGGGATCTGTAATAATCAATCCTTTTCCTTAGGATATTCGGTGCTTTGCTAACTCCATCCCAGTTTCTTTCAGTCGAATAATTAACCAACCATCCTCTTCTTGTAAATAAGCAAGATTTGGGGCATCTGCTCTATATGTTCCTTTAGGAACGCTATATCGATTTCCTTCATAACGAATAACATTGTCCTTATGGATATTTCTTGTTATACTTGGAGTTGAAACATTTGCGAAAATGTAAGTACCAGAGACTTTCTTTAAGTGTTGCTTTTCCAGGGCGTGCACTTCAGAAGGTCTCTTTTTCGTATTATGATGAACTTTATAGTTTCCTGTTCTTTTCAACCAAGCGTGGCACGATTGATTCCAATCTGAAAGATGATCGAATACTCGATTTTTGCTAAAATTATTTTTTACAAATTTCACAACCTGTTCAATTTTACCTTTTGATTCCGGATCACTCTTTCTACATAAATAAACATTAAATTTACGGGTATGATGATATTTAGTAAATTCAGCTGTAAGAATTAAATCACCTGCATTTTCACTAACTGCTAATAACGCATCTTGGTCATAGACCATTTCTTCTGGCATTCCTCCAAAGTATTCAAATGCATTTTCATGCATTCGAATCATATCGGAAGTACGAAAAGGTCGATCGAGCCATTCTACATATTTATATCTTGAATGTGATAAAACAAATGCGATAAAATACAACTTTTTATTCTCACCTTGTCTGTTTTTGACGGTAGTTTGTCCAAAATCCACTTGAGCCTGTTTTCCCATTGGTAATTCTGGAACTACACTATATGTCCTCTGAACCTTTACCTTTGGAATCCGATAGTAATCCCTCATTTCGTTTAAATAATTTCGTACAGTGTTCTCAGCGACTTCCCTGAAACCTAACTTTTCTTCCAACCAATCATAAACTTGTGCAGCAGTTAAATCAGGATGTTCCTTCAACCACCCTAGAATTTGATCATGATAAGGGTCTAGTTTCTTTTCTCTTGTACGTAATGTACTTAAAAATTCTTCAAACTCATCAGTACTCATATTCAAATAATCTATCACTCTATTTCTTGAAATATTTAGTTTTCTTGCAATAGCACTCTTGGAGAATCCCTCTTTGTATAAACGATGAATCTCGATGTAAAGCATAAATCTGTTCACTCCTAATTCCTCACTTTCAATAGACTAGTAACAGTATATTTGAAAGTGATTGATGGTGGGGAAACTGTTTAATCTTATTTGGGGAATTCTGTTGAGTTCTATTTGTGGAAAACTGTTGATTCTAGTTTAGCGTTTACAATTTAATATACGTATATATATTTGTGGATATATTAAAATGTCTTTATGTGAATAAAAAGAATGAATGTAGGGGACTATAAATTGAATGTAAATTGACTGTAATTTTTATATTAAAATATAAAAATTATGATTTATTCTACAAAACTATAAAAAATTGATATATCAAGGTCCTGTGTAAGTTTATATAAAGTAGTAAAATTTGCGAATAAAAGAACGTAAAAAATACGGTCTCAAAGGCGCTCGTCGCGCACCACAATTCTCAAAACGTTAATTTATCAACGTTTACAGCCTTCTTCTCGGACAAGAGAAGAAGGCTGTTTTTAGTGCGCCTGGCATGGGTGTAATCTATAGGGTGTAAGTCCCGAACTGTGAAGGCAGAAGTAACAGTTAGCTTAACGCAAGGGTGTCCGTGGTGACGCGGAATCTGAAGGAAGCGAGCGGCAAACTTCCGGTCTGAGGAACACGAACTTCATATAAGGCTAGGTATCATTGGATGAGTTTGCTAAACAAAACAAAGTCCTTTCTGCCAAAGGTGGTACAGAGTAAATGAAGCAGATAGATGGAAGGAAAGATTACATTCTTACCCGGGGAGGTCTGGCGGATATGTGAAGTACGCTTCATAACCTACTTAGTGATAAGTAGCTGAACCGTCAGAAGTCAGCAGAGGTCATAGTATTAGTTGGTTTAGAACTACTAAGAAGGACCGAACAATTAAGAGAGAATAGCCCTTGGCATTCAGTGAGTCGTGATGAACACAGAAAACGTAGTACCTCACTTGAGGAAGGAAGCGGTGAATCCCGTGGGAGACCTCTTGGAGGGTGGAGTGACCACTGGCATAAAGAGAACAGCTATTCACGGAAGTTATAAAGACTTGCGTCAATCATCTTAATTGAACCGCCGTATACGGAACCGTACGTACGGTGGTGTGAGAGGACGGGAGTTAATCGCTCCCTCCTACTCGATTAAGGAAATATGTTTTTGATGCACTTTTGATGATCAGACAAGATTTTTTGATTCTTGGAGTTCACCGGACGACATCATTATAGTCGCTTTATTAACCTATGAATGTATAATAACGTTCAGGTCTTCCAATTTTTCCATATAAGTATTCCACTTTGATAATGCCTTCATTATATAAAAATTCCAGATATCTTCTGGCAGTGCTTCTGCTCAATCCAAGATTTTTCGCCAATCCCTCAGCGGTAATACCTTCTTTCGTGGTTTTTAAATAATTTAAAATCTTCTCTTTCGTTACTTCGTCGATTCCTTTTGGATTCAATTCTTTTATTGTAGTTGAAGTATTATTCCATAACTTATTAATATCTTCTTTACTTAATTTCGTGTTGGATGATAAAAGGATTTTTTTCGCCCGATAACGTTCTAAACATTCTTTGAATTGTTGAAAAGTTAATGGTTTCAGCAGAAAATCGACTACTCCGCTGTTATAGGCCATCTTTACAATGTCTACTTCAGAAGCTGCTGTTATTAAAATGATATCAACAGGCAATTTTTTCTTTTTAATGTATTCAATTAACTCTGTACCTAATTTTTCAGGAAAATAGATGTCCAATAAAACTAAATCAGGTTTCAGCGTTTCTAACCAGATTTTAGTTTCTTCCACATCGTTAGATATCCCCACAGTAGTAAATCCCTCAATTTTATTGATGAATTTCTCGTGAATATTGGCAATACGAATATCGTCATCTACAACTAAAACTTCGATATTCAATGTTCACACCCCTTTTGGTATACAAATGTAAAATAAAGCTCCGCCTAGATCCCCTTTTTCTAATGTAATATTTCCATTCAATTTTTCTATGCTTTCTAAAACAATTGATAATCCATAGCCCCGGTTTTCCGGATTTTTTGTAGAAATTCTTTTTTGCGTATAAGTATTTAACATTGAATAATCAATGCCATCCCCGGAATCTTCAACTTCAAAAATCAGTTCATTTTTTAGCTCACGGATATAAATGCGAACAACGCGATTTTCAACATCTAGATGTTCCACTGCTTCAAAAGCATTAATTACTAAATTTCCTAAAATCGAGATAATAATATGTTTATCGCTTATGGTCGTCAGCTTCCCACAATAACTGTCCTCATCCAAGATTAAGTTGACTTTTAATTCTTTAGCACGATTATAAAAACCAATAATTAAACCAATTAAAAAAGAGTCTTTAATATGTTTGGTGATAAATGCCAGTAAAGTGTTATTGCCAATACGCTCTTTATTAATGAGCCTTTGCACTTCCTCATATTCTTCCAACTCGATTAGTCCAGAAAGGGTATACAAAAAGTTATTGAATTCATGTGTTTGGGCACGCAATGATTCAATATATGTCTTTACCTGAGATAATTCCCTTGCAATTAAATCTACATCATCAAATAATTTAAAGCTAATGATGGCTCCTTCCAGTTCCTCATTATTTCTATAAGGCACGCTATTAAATATGATTTTTTCCTCTTTATAACGGATAGATCGATTCAATTCCGGTTTGCCGCTGGAAATCATATGATCGATATTCCGATCTTCAAAAACCTCCATGATATTTTTGTTTACGATGGTACTATCTAAATTTAAAATTTCTAAAGCGCGCTTATTGACATATGTAATACATTTATTACTATCTAAGATAATAATTCCTTCATGAATTGATTCTAAAATGGCATTTTTCTCCTTCAACAATAAACTAATTTCTGAAGGTTCATAATCAAGTAATTCTTTTTTAATGCCTGTTGCTAAAAAAGTTGAAACCAAAATAACAACGAAAAAGATTAAGATTAAACCAATGGCTAAATATTTGAAATAATTGAGATTCATTTCATAAATTTGGTCATACAAAAATCCAACCGATACAACACCAATAATGTCACCATTCTCATCTTTCACGGGAGCTTTTCCCCGTAAAGCTTTTCCCAGTGAACCTTCCGCGATGGAGACATAGGATTCCCCTTTGACTAAAGCGCGGTAGTTATCATTGCCCACCATTTTTTTGCCTATTTTATTAACATCCGGATGGGTATAACGGATGCCGTTTTCATCCCCAAGGACAACATATTCAGCACCTATCTGCTCCTTTATGTCTGTGGTGAATTGTTGCAGTTCTGGCGTGGGCTCCGATTTTTTCAATCCTTCGATAACAACGGGATGTTCAGCGACTAATTGTGCTGAACTTAGGGCGCGCTTGCCCAATTCATTTTTAACGGCTTCACTTAAATTGATAAAACCAAACACAAGCATAATTAAAATGATGATTAAAGCGAATATAAAATTATATTTTATAAAATAGTCCTTTATCGATTCACCATACATAACATCACTCCCCATACAGTCTATTTTTAATGTATTGACTATTAAATTCCCATTGTTCACTAAATTTTTTCTAATTCTGAAAAATGTTCTGATAGATATTATATTTAAAAAACACCTATAATAGCTACTTACTTTTCGCTCTTAGCGATTTATATATAGTCCCCTTTATCCTCATATTGGTAAGTTTCATCAACAATTTCTCCGAGTGTTCACCTTCCATGCCTTCGCTCCCTGACAATTCCATCGATAGAAGAAAATAATGTTCCCGTGAACAATATGATTTTTATTGCAATTATAGATAAAAAAGAGTTTATTTTCTAAATATTTAAAAAATATGTGGTGTGTATTTTAATAACGATATAAGCGTTTACAAAAGCGTTTACGATTCAAAAAAGGGGAGGAAAAATTCATGAAGAAGTGGGTTACGTTTTTGATAATCAGCATAGTAGCTGTTTTATTAACGGCATGTGGGAAGAGCGAAGGAAGTTCTTCCGGTTCAGGTAAAGGGAATTATCCAAACAGCACAATTACCATTGTTGCTCCAACAAGTGCTGGTGGGGGATGGGATTTAACAGCCCGTGCAATTGCCAAAAACTTATCTGAAACAAAATTAGTAGAAAAACCAATCGTTGTTGAAAACAAACCTGGTGGCGGCGGTGTCACTTTTATGGCTACATTTGCTACAAAAGAAGCCAATAATGATTACATGTTAATGGTTAAGTCACCACCAATTATTATCAATAACTTAAAAGCTGAAGGTAATAGTCAATTTGGATTCAGAGATACAACTCCATTAGCTCAGTTAACAAAAGACTATGGCGCAATCGCTGTAAAAGCTGATTCTAAATACCAAACTTTATTTGATTTATTAGAAGACATTAAACGAGATCCGAAATCCGTTACATTAGCTGGTGCTTCATCTCCAGGTTCTATGGACCATCTGATTACGATTTTGCCGGTTTATAAATATGGAATCGACCCAAAATCTGTTAAGTATGTTTCTTTTGATGGCGGTGGAGAATCCGTAGCCTTATTAGGTGGAAATGCAGATGCCATTGGTACAGACGTTTCTACAATTTCACAATATGTGAAAAGCGGACAAGTTCGCGTATTAGCTGTAACAGCTCCTGAAAGAGTTTCAATTGAAGGTTTGGAAGATGTGCCGACTTTAAAAGAATTAGGATTAGATACTGAATTTACAATTTGGCGTGGAATTTTTGGTCCAAAAGAAATGTCTCAAGAAGCAAAAGAATATTGGATTGAAAAACTTACAGCTTTAAATGAAACAGAGGAATGGAAAGAAGATTTAGCTCGCAATGGCTGGCAACAAGAATTTAAAAGCGGAGAAGATTTTGAGAAATTCTTAGAAGAACAAGAAGTGGTAATTAGCGACTTACTCAAAGCTTTAGGTATGCACAAATAATAATACAGGAGGTACCTGAGTGAATTTAAAATTCGATAAAATCAGCAGCTTAGTCTTTTTCATCCTTGGTTTATTTATATTTTTGGAGTCGAGAAAAATTTCGCAAAGTACTTTGGACACTGCAATTGGACCAGGTGTTTTTCCCGCGGTGATAGGCATTGCCTTAATGGTGCTTAGTGTTGTTTTGTTTATAGAAACTATCAAATTTAAAAAGACTTATAAAATCATTGAGAAAGAAACCGAGAAGGAATCAAATGATGAGGAAAGCCAATCCAATAAAAAAGTCTTTTTCATCATTATCATTTCTACATTCTTATATATTTTGTTTCTTGAAAAAATTGGTTATGTCATTACAACATTTCTGTTTTTATTTGTCGCATTTCAAACCCTTGAAAGATCAAAATGGATTACTTCGTTTATTGTAGCAGCATTATTTACAGGAACTATTTACGTAGGCTTTGTTAAAATCTTGGGCGGTAATCTCCCTGGCTTGCCATTTTAAAAGGGGGGTATATAGATGGATACAATAAATTATTTAATTGACGGATTTACTGTAGCTCTATCATGGTACAACATCTTGTTTGCGCTTCTTGGAGTCATCATCGGTACATTAGTAGGGGTTTTGCCTGGCATCGGCCCAATGAGTGGTGTTGCCTTACTCATCCCCGTAACAGCTACGCTCACTTCTGGGATGCCGCTAGAAAGTGCTGCTACAAGTTCAATCATCCTTTTAGCGGGTGTATATTATGGTGCAATGTATGGTGGCTCCACTACTTCCATTTTGCTGAATACACCTGGTGAATCATCTTCAGTTGTGACGACGCTAGATGGATACCAAATGGCACAACAAGGACGGGCAGGAAGTGCATTGGCTATAGCAGCAATTGGTTCATTTATAGCCGGCATAGTGGCGTTAATTGGATTGATTTTACTAGCAGAACCATTATCTAAATTAGCCATAGACTTTAGCCCAGCAGACTATTTTTCTCTTATGGTATTAGGATTGGCTGCTGTAAGCGGTTTAGCAGGGAAATCCATTACGAAAGCGTTAATTATGACATGCGCAGGTTTATTTTTAGGAACTATCGGAATTGATGTGGTGACTGGGGTTGCAAGATTTACATATAACCAGTCCGTACTATACAGCGGAATAGAGTTTTTAACTGTAGCAGTAGGATTATTTGCATTAGGTGAGGTATTTAAAACTATTTTGGAAAAAGATTATAAACAAGAGGAAATTTCCAAAATCAATCGAATTATCCCGACGAAAGAAGAAATGAAGGATAGTGCAGCTCCTATTGCGCGGGGTTCGATTTTAGGATTTTTATTAGGCGTACTTCCAGGTGCAGGAGCAACGTTATCTTCGTTTTTTGCCTATTCCCTGGAAAAGAAAGTGAATAAAAAACGAGACAAATTAGGAAAAGGGTATATTGCGGGAGTGGCTGCGCCAGAGTCAGCAAATAATGCAGCTTCTGGTGGAGCAATGATTCCTCTATTAACATTAGGCATTCCAGGATCCGGTACTACAGCTATATTAATGGGTGCGCTGATTATGTATAACGTGCAGCCAGGCCCCCTATTATTTGAAGAAAAACCAAATGTGGTTTGGGGCTTAATTGCCAGTATGTTTATTGGCAATGTCATGCTTCTTATTTTAAATTTGCCGTTAGTAAAAGTATTCGCCAAAATTATTGATACACCAAAGAAATATTTATTGCCTATTATCATTGCTATTTCAATTTTTGGTGTATATGCGGTTCAGTATACAACTTTTGATTTGATATTATTGCTTGTTTGCGGGATTTTGGGCTACCTTTTGTCAAAAAATGATTTTCCAGTTGCCCCGCTGGTTTTGGCATTGATTTTAGGGCCAATGATGGAGAGCAATATGCGGAGAGCACTTACAATCTCAAACGGGGATTATAGCGTCTTCATAAAAGAACCATTTTCATTAGCATTTTTAATTATTGCGCTTTTATGGATTTTTATACCATTGCTATTAAAAATGCGCGGTAAAAATGTAGTGATTAGCGATGAAGGATAATAAATAAGGATGGGGAAATGAGCATGGTAAAAACAAACGAAATTAAGGGGACAGATCGTCTATTAGAAGAAATAGCAGATTATGTCATGGATTATGAAATTACAAGTGAAGAGGCTTTCAAAACGGCCAGTTATATTTTAATTGATACAATCGGCTGCGGCATTCTTGCTTTGCAATATCCGGAATGTACAAAATTGTTGGGGCCAATCGTGCCAGGTACAATTGTTCCAAATGGAGCTCGTGTACCAGGTACCCCTTACGTATTAGATCCGGTTACTGCTGCATTTAATATCGGAACAATCATAAGATGGCTAGATTACAATGACACATGGCTGGCAGCTGAATGGGGCCATCCTTCTGACAACTTGGGAGGTATTTTAGCAGTAGCGGATTATATAAGCAATGTAAACATTTCAAAAGGAAAAGCGCCTTTAACGATAAAAGATGTTTTGGAAATGATGATTAAAGCCCATGAAATTCAAGGGGTTTTAGCGATTGAAAACAGTTTAAACCGCGTAGGTATTGACCATGTTCATTTTGTTAAAGTAGCTTCAACCGCTGTCATAACAAAAGCTCTTGGAGGGACAAAAGAAGAAGTCATCAATGCATTATCCAATGCTTGGATTGATGGAGCAAGTTTAAGAACTTATCGCCATGCACCAAATACAGGTTCTCGAAAATCTTGGGCCGCAGGGGATGCAACAAGCAGAGCTGTTCGGCTTGCGATGATGGCTGTAAAAGGAGAAATGGGTTACAGAACAGCCCTTTCAACAAAAACTTGGGGATTTGAAGATGTAGTTCTTAAAGGAAAACCATTAAAATTAGCCCAACCTTTAGGTTCATATGTAATGGAAAACGTACTATTTAAATTATATCCAGCAGAATTCCATGGACAAACAGCAGCTGAATGTGCAGTTAAATTACACAAAGAAGTGATCAACCGCTTAGATGAAATAGAGAAAATTCAAATTACAACCCAAGAATCAGCTATTCGTATTATTGATAAGGAAGGGCCATTGAACAACCCTGCTGACAGAGATCACTGCATCCAATACATTACAGCAATCGGGTTACTTTATGGTGATATCACGGCCGATCATTATGAAGATGAGACTGCAGCTGATCCTCGTATTGATGCATTGCGTGCAAAAATGTATACAGTGGAAAACGAGCAATATTCAAAGGATTATTTAGATCCTGAAAAACGTTCCATTGCAAATGCAGTCAAAGTATTCTTTAAAGATGGCACTTATATCGAAATGGAATGTGAATATCCAATTGGCCATAGATTTAGAAGAAATGAAGCATATCCGCTAGTGGACAAAAAATTCATGCAAAACGTGGCAACTAGATTCAGCCCAAAACAACTTGCTGAAATTGAAGAGAAATGCATCAATAAAGAGAAATTAATGAACTTGACAGTACCTGAATTTGTGGAACTATTCATCTAATTGGGGGGACAATATGCCTTGGATTATTGATCAGCCCTTAACCCAACAACAACTTTACGAGAATTTTAAAGAATTAGTGATTCAGGAAAGTATTTTGCAAATTCCTGGTGCACATGATGCAATGGCAGGGCTAATTGCTAAACAAGTAGGTTTTAAAGCTCTGTATCTTTCCGGAGCAGCATTAACTGCTTCAAAAGGATTGCCTGATTTAGGAATCGTTACATTAGATGAAGTAGTAAATCGCGCAAAAGAAATTATTCGTGCTACTCAATTGCCTTTACTTGTAGATATCGATACAGGGTTTGGCGGGATATTAAACGTAGCTAGAACCGCTGTTGAAATGGTAGAAGCAGGCGTAGCCGCAATTCAAATTGAAGATCAAGACTTGCCAAAAAAATGCGGCCATTTAAATGGCAAAAAGCTAGTTACAGCAGAAGAAATGGCGCAAAAAATTCATACAATTAAAAAAGTGGCACCATCATTGTATATTGTTGCGAGAACGGACGCTTTTGCTGTAGAAGGCTTGGATTCAGCTGTGAAACGCGCTGAATTATATATAGAAGCAGGTGCAGATGCAATTTTTCCAGAAGCGCTAGAAGACAAAAAGGATTTTATAAAATTTAAAGAAACTATTAAAGTTCCGTTATTAGCAAACATGACTGAATTTGGAAGGACGCCATATTATACAGCCGAACAATTTAAAAATATGGGATATAGTATGGTTATTTATCCTGTAACATCTTTAAGAGTTGCTGCAAAAGCCTATGAAAATGTATTTAAATTGATAAAAAATACGGGAACACAGATTGATGCTCTAAACAATATGCAATTGCGCAGTGAACTTTACGAGACAATATCTTACTATAAATTTGAAGAATTGGACCAAACCATCTCAAAAACTATTCTTTCCGATAAACAATAAGAGATAGAAAAATTTGGTGTGTTTTAGAAAGAAGTTCAAATAAGATGAAGCCTGTGAATTGTACAACTTGTATAATTCGCAGGTTTTTTTATTTGTTCAAAAACTTGGCTAAAAGAAGAAAACAGTGTTTTTCTATAACCTCTATATGCATGAATAAGCCTCTAGATATTCTAGATATATATATTGAAATTCACTAGCGTCGCATTAAAATAATTTAACACCTTCAAATAAACCGAATTTTCTGAAATATAATCTGAACACAAAAAAATCCTTTATAATGGTTGGGTGGTAGTAAACCATCCAAATCCAATACAAAGGACGAAACTATGGATAAGTCTACACGAAAAACATCATTTGAACAATGGTTTTCACCGATTAATCGTCCATTATTTGACGACCTAGTGAAAACACATCAATTAAATCACTATACCAAGAAGCTTTATATGGCTTCATTTATGAAACTGCTTTTGTATGCCCAACTCCATGAAACCGAGAGTTTACGGGCGTTGAGTGACGCTGTCTTTTTAGAAGAATTACAACGAGCAACGGGATTGGAATCGATTAGTTTTTCACAGTTAGGGAGACGAATCAATACCATCCCAACTGAGTTCTTTCAAACGATTTTTCTCGATTTAGTGGCACAAATTCACCGGAAAACCAATTTCCAAACAAGAAGAAAAGTGACAACGCCTTTGAAAATCATTGATTCGAGTACATTACCGCTTAATTTGACCAATCATCAGTGGGCAGAGTTTCGAAAAACAAAATCAGGAGTAAAGCTTCACTTACGACTTGTTTTTATGGAAAAAGGACTCTCCTATCCAGATAAAGCCGTACTCACGAATGCCAACGAACATGATCGTGGTCAACTAGAAGTATTCGTGGATGACAAAGAATGCATGTACGTGTTTGATCGTGGTTACTTGGATTATGGGCGCTTTGATCAAATGACGGAAGATGGCTATTTCTTTGTGACCCGTTTGCGTAAAAACGCTGTTGTCCGAGTGTTAGAATCCTTTTCGTTACCAGAAGATTCACCCGTATTCTCTGATGAAATGGTTGTCATTGGAACACCACAAAATCGTTCTGAAAACGTGTTTCGCTTACTCAAATTGCATGATACAAAAGGAAATGAGCTTCATTTACTGACAAATCGGTTTGACATTGACGCAGATGAAATTGCAGAAATCTACCAATCACGTTGGGCAATCGAACTTTTTTTCAAATGGATGAAACAACATCTGAACATTAAAAAGTTTTTTGGTCACAGTGAACAAGCTGTACATAATCAAGTGTACGTAGCCATGATAGTGTACTGTCTGAATGTTTTAGCTCAGTTGAACACGAATAGCGAACGGAGTTACTTACAAATTAGTCGCTATTTGAAGGCTTCTTTGTGGAAATCCGCTCACATTTGGTTACGAAAAATCGAAGGAAACGGCGTCCCATAAAGGTTTGCCAGTCGTTGTTGCACAAGTCATAGGTTATAGTAAAAAAATGGATGTTTACTACCCTCGCTTAGGTGTTTTCGTTTTTTCTCTAAAGTCCAGAAAAAATAAAACTGAAAATTCAGACATCATTTATGCGACGGTAGTGATTGAAATTAGAAATAATATTTAAAAAACAAAATATTTTAGGAAACTTTAGGAAAAAATACATTTGACAAAAATAAGGAGATTATGTTATGTATTAGTTAAATTTAATTTTCAGAAGATTATTTCAATTCTTTATATTAATATGAATTCGGTTCTCCAAAAAGGTTATTTTGAAAAAAACGTGTGTTCAATTAAATTTTTTTCATAGATTCATAAGCTAGCAAAAGAGGAGGTGGAAAATTGAGCAGCCAAAACAATGTGGTAACAATGAATAGTGAAGCTGTTTTAATGAATAAGCTGTCAGAGCCAGAGACCATTGCCCAATTAATTACCCTGCTTGATAATCTGGAAAAATTTAACGAATTGTTTAGCGTCATTGAGCAATTTATTTCCCGCAGTCCAGAGATGGCGGATTCTATTAACAGGTTAATTTTGGCTTTGCGAGAGGAATTACCAAAAAACAATTTCATTAGTAATTTGAAAAAAAGCGTCGATACTTTAATGCGTATTCAAAATCTAATTAACACTGAAGAATTCAAGAAAATTGAAGAAACATTACTGAATGAAAGAACGCTTAAATTAGTAAGCAATTTATGCAGTTCTGTATCAGAAGCTGCTTCCAAAGAAAATTACAATGTTTCAGGCAGCTCCGGCATTTTTGTATTGTTGAAAGAACTGACAAATCCAGAAATACAACCTGCTATCCATTTTGTTTTGAACTTCGCAAAAATATTTTCAAAGGAGCTTAAGAATGCATGAACTGTCTATTGCATATAGTCTAGTGCAATTAGCAGTAGAGACTGCAGAACAAAATCATTTAAAAAAAGTGGAAGCCCTTCGCTTAAAGTTAGGGGTATTTTCTGGTGTAGTCAAAGAAGCATTGGAGTTTTCTTTTGATATTGCAACAGAAGGAACCATCATTGAAGGAGCCCGCTTAATTATTGATGAAATTCCATTAAAAATCTATTGTCCACAATGTGAAAAAGAGTATGTGCTAAAGAAGCCAGTTCCAGTCAAATGCCCGAAATGCAGCATTGGAACGGATCAGATTTTAGAGGGAAAAGAAATCGAATTATATGAACTAGTAGGTGGTTAATATTGAGCCAAGCTATTGAGCAGCCTCGCATCGTTAAAATAAGAGAGAATGTGTTGAAGAAAAATGATATTTTAGCTCGAGAATTAAGAAAGCGCTTCCAAGAAAAGCAAGTTTACGTTGTCAATATAGTTTCAAGCCCTGGTTCCGGAAAAACAACATTGCTGACGGAAGTATTGGCACGGCTTAGCCAAAAATTTAATGTGGCAGCTTTAGTAGGAGATTTGGCAACAGAGAATGATGCCCATCGCCTAGAACAAAGCGGAGCAAAAGTAAAACAAATAACAACAGGAACAGTTTGTCATCTGGAAGCCCAAATGATCGAAGATTCCATAAAAAATTGGGATCTAAATCAGCTGGATTTTTTATTTATTGAAAATGTTGGAAATTTAGTTTGCCCTTCCAGTTATGACTTAGGTGAAAATTTACGGGTTGTCTTATTCTCTACAACGGAAGGCGAAGATAAACCCGAAAAATATCCGACAATCGTCAACAGCGCCGACATTGCCATTCTTACAAAAATAGATTTGCTAGAAGCGGTGGATTTTAATAAAGAATCATTTTATCAATCCATCTATCAATCTAGACCGAATATGAAAGTTTTTGAAGTATCAGCAAAAAAAGATATGGGAATTGATCAATGGATTGATTTCTTAATAGAAGAAAAAATGAAAGCTTTTAAAAAAATGGAGGTGTGAAGAGGTAATGGTAAATGTCTTTTGGATTCATGGAGGAGCCTGCAATGGAAACACACAATCCTTTTTAAATGCAGATGAACCTACCGTGATTGATTTAGTAACGGACTTTGGCATCAATATTCTTTATCATCATTCAGTTTCAATGGAATTTGGAAACCAGGTGAAAGAAATTTTAGACGACATCATTGAAGAACGTACGGAATTAGACATTTTAGTAGTGGAAGGCACCGTCATTCAAGGTCCGAATGGAACAGGCCGCTTCGATACGTTATTTGAACGCCCTAAAAAAGATTGGATTTATGATTTAGCCCATAAAGCCAAATTTGTTGTGGCTATTGGTGATTGTGCATGTTGGGGTGGAATTCCAGCAACAAGCCCGAATCCATCCGAATCAACGGGATTGCAATTCTTTAAAGATAAACCAGGCGGCTTTTTAACATCAGAGTTCCGTTCCAAAGCAGGTTTGCCGGTAATCAACATTCCAGGCTGCCCTGCCCATCCGGACTGGGTAACGCAAATACTTGTAGCGATTGCAACGGGCAGAACTTCTGATATTACACTGGATGAATATCACCGCCCTGAAACATTTTTTAAAACCTTTACGCAAACCGGCTGTACACGCGTTCAATATTATGAATATAAAGAACCGGTGGAAGAGTTTGGTCAAGGAACGAGAAAAGGCTGCCTCTTTTACGAACAAGGCTGCCGCGGTCCAATGACTCATTCATCTTGTAACCGCATTTTATGGAACCGACAATCTTCTAAGACAAGAGCAGGCATGCCGTGCATCGGATGTACAGAGCCGCAATTCCCATTCTTTGATCTTGCGCCGGGAACTGTATTTAAAACGCAAAAAATCTTGGGAACAATTCCAAAAGAAGTGCCTACAGGTATGGATTCACTAAGCTATTCAACGCATGCTGCCATCGCGCGCACAGTAGCGCCTAAATGGGCAAAAGAAGATATGTTTGTACCGTGATAATTGGAAGGGTTGTAAAAATTAAGGAGGGGAGAATTTGGCACAGCAAACAATTAAGGTACCTTCGTTAGGTCGTGTAGAAGGGGATTTAGACGTCAAAGTAAAAATTGAAGATGGTGTGGTGGTAGATGCTTGGACAGAAGCGACAATGTTTAGGGGATTCGAAAAAATATTAATTGGAAAAGACCCTCAAGCTGGCCTCATCATGACGCCAAGAATTTGCGGAATTTGCGGCGGAAGCCACTTGACAAAATCTGCCTATGCGTTGGATACGGCATTTCATACTGAAGTGCCACCAAATGCCACTTTGATAAGAAATATCGCACAAGCGGTGGAAACACTTCAAAGTATTCCACGATGGTTCTACGCATTGTTTGCCATTGGGTTAACGCATAAAAACTATCAATCTTCTTCCTTATATGAAGAGGTAACGAGAAGATGGGCACCGTTTGTTGGAGTGAACTATGAAAAAGGAGTCATTCTTTCAGCAAAGCCGGTGGAAATTTATGCAATATTTGGAGGGCAATGGCCACATTCCAGCTTTATGATTCCTGGTGGGGTTATGTGTGCTCCAACTTTATCAGATGTGACACGTTCCATCTCCATTTTGGAATATTTCCGGAAAAATTGGCTGGAAGATGTTTTACTTGGCTGTTCAATGGAAAGATGGCTCCAAAACAAAACTTGGTCCGATGTGCTTGAGTGGTTGGAAGAAAAAGAAGAGCATTATGAATCCGATTTAGGATTGTTTATTCGTTACAGCCAAGAAATCGGATTAGATAAATATGGAGCTGGACCAGGCAAATATTTGGCTGCTGGAAGTTTCCCGCATCCTGAGAAATTTATGCATCCAACAATTGAATCAAGAAATAGTGCATTGATTGCCCGTTCTGGTGTATACGATGGTGAGAATTTCTATGATTTTGACCAAGCCCGAGTTCGCGAAGATCACACACATTCCTTCTATGAAGGAACGGGTTCATACCATCCATTTGAAGGATTTACAAATCCACTTGATCCAGAAGAAGGGCTAAAACAAGGAAAATATACGTTTGCAAAAGCTCCACGCTATTTATTGGATAACGGAGAAGAGACGCCGTTAGAAGTTGGACCGCTTGCAAGACAATTGATGGTTGCTCGGGAAGGCGCGGAAGATTGGCAAGATTATGATCCATTGATTTACAACATTGTAAAAGAAATTGGACCAAGCGTGATGGTTCGCGTGTTAGCTCGATTCCATGAAGCACCAAAATATATTCGTTATGTACAAAATTGGTTAAAGCAAATTGACTTGAATGAGAAATTCTACATAAAACCAGGCGAATTAATTGAAGGAAGAGGTTTTGGAGCAACGGAAGCAGCGCGAGGATTTTTAGCCGATTGGATTCAAGTGAAGGACGGAAAAATTGAAAAGTATCAAATTATTACACCGACTGCATGGAATATTGGACCACGTGACCGCTTTGGCCAAAGAGGACCAATCGAAACGGCATTGATCGGCACACCAATTAAAAATCCGGAAGATCCGATCGAGCTGGCACATATTGCACAAGGCTACGACTCTTGCCTTGTATGTACAGTCCATGCATATGATGCAAAAACGAATAAACAATTAGCAAAGTATCGTGTAACGAATTTTTAAAAGTTAGAGATGCATTAAATGCAAACAAAACTATTAGAGGGCACTTTTCTCATAAGCCCTCTAATTTATTCATAAAAGTAATCATTAATGGGGGACAGCATGATTACAATTATAGGCTGCGGTAATTTGATTCGAAAAGACGATGGAGCTGGTCCGATTTTAATACGAAAATTATGGGATTTAGGTGTTCCTTCGCATGTGCGCTTAGCGGATGGAGGAACGGCGGGAATGGATGTTGTATTCCAAATCGGAAAAGCTGAAGAATTGATCATTATTGATGCTTGCACAACAGGAGCTGAACCGGGGACGGTGTTTGAAATACCCGGTGAGGAAGTGGAGGAAACGCCGTTAGAGAATATCAACTTGCATGATTTTCGCTGGAATCATGCCATTGCCATGGGAAAATGGCTTTTGAAAAATGACTTTCCAAAAAAAGTAACGGTCTATTTAATTGAAGTTCAGGATTTATCTTACGGTACGGGGCTTTCGCCAGCAGTGGATGAAAGTGTAAACAAACTAGCCAAAAAAATCATTCGGAAAGTATCAGGTGAAGAAATTGAAGTGTCAAATAACTGAGAGTGGCTATTTACATATCCCTGCAGAAATTGCACAACAGTATTTTACGACTGGGGCAGTGATCGCCCTTTTGAAAGGAAAAGAACTGCTGATCATGCCAGTGAATTATGTAGGAGCTGGCGGGTTAATTTTAAAATATCGCAATGCCAAAGGAGACCGTTCTGTATTGCTTTCCGAACTTTTGCCGGAAGATGTGGACTATGGTATGCGTGACGTCCAGTGGGATGAAGAAGCATTGGCGCTTCGGATACCACTTTATATAACGTAAGATTGCCCGATGTTTTTTGGCATAGAAAATCTTTGAGGGTATGCTCGGACAATTTCCCGTCATTGGAACGGGAATACCCGAGATCCCCCCACTTATTGATAAGCGAAATTTTGTAGTGGATTGGATGGAAGGGGAGTGTCAAAATGTTAAAACGTCAGCCAATTGGTGTATTTCCAGGTACAGCAGGATTCTTTTTATTGCCTCCCATTGATCATGCGGATACCATTATGCCTTCTTTACTGCAAGGTTTTATGCCAAAACCTTGTCCGAAAGAATGGCAATTTTTTTTAGCTGCAATTGAAGGAGAACCGGTTGAGAGAGTAGAGGAGTTATTGCCTGAAACACCGGAAAGCCATTTTAATCGATTTATTTTATATCCAGAGAAAGAATATTACGAAAAAGCAAAATCCATGTTGGAAGAAGATTTGCTTTTGCTTTTAGATGCAGTTGCCTGGCGTTTCAATATGAAACAAGAACCTCCCTGCTATGATGACAAAACAGTTGGCGAAATTCGCGCTTTCATTTTAGCAACCCATGCGTATGATGCTTTTCAACAGAACAACTGGATAAAAGGAATTGAACTATTAGAAGAAGCTGCTCAAGCTGTCCAGGATATTTCACCGATTTTTTCAGCAAGGCTGCTAAGTGAAGCGGCTTCAACGAAACAATCATTAGGAATGGTAGACAAGCAGTTAATTGAGTTATATAAAACAGCATTAAAACTAATCGAACAATCGCCTTTTGAAGATATGCGTGCAGAATTGACTTTTCAGCTAGGAACAGCTTATCAGGAATTAGCAGATGGCAATAAAACCTATTATCAGGAATCCATCAAATGCTATAACAAAGCATTAAAAACGTTCAGGAAAGATCAATATCCTGAAAACTACGCCATGATTCATATGAATTTAGCTTTGTCTTATATAGCGATGCCGCCCAATGCCCATAATTATCAATTAAAAAATGCAATGGCGATTCAGTCTCTTCGGGAAGCATTGCGTTATCTGGATAAAGAGAGCCATAGGGATTTATGGTGCAGTGCAACAATTAATTTAGCCAATGCATTGCAATATGCTAAGTCTTCCCACATTGAAGATAACTTATGGGAAGCTGTGGCGCTTTATGAAGATGTGTTAAAAGTGCGCAGGAAGGAAACAGATCCTCATGGCTATGCACGGCTTGTCGCAAATCAAGGTACAGCCCTCTCTCATCTGGGCGCGTTCTCCAGCGCGGTTCCAAAACTAACCGAAGCAAAACAAATTTTTAAAGAGCTTGGTGATAAGGAATCTGCAAAAGTTGTGGAGGATATGTTGCAGGAAATCAGGATGAAACAAGAAGAACTTTCCAAACAGTAGCGGGGGAAGCTAGTGAGCGATTATGAAAAACAATATTTTAATACATTGCTGCAAATAGCAACAGAGCGATTGGTAGAGCGGGCCGTTCAACGGTCGGAAGGTGCAGAAAAAGCTTTGCGCCTGCTGCGTACAGACCCTTATGGCAACGGGATATGGCTGGATAAATTCATCAATGCTTTTTTTGAGGAATTTTTACTTGATAATACTGCTGGTTCTTGTTTTATCTTGCAAGCATTATCAAAAAGGCGTTATAACTTAGAATTATTGCCTCAACAAGCGTTAACGGTGGAAGAAATTATCAAGAAGATGGCAAAAGAAGTGTTTGGGGAGCTGTTAAAACAAAAGGCAGAGGAATTGCTTGAACAGCATGTAGCTTTTGGGGGGTGAACCTTTTGAAAACACCATCGAGAAGTGTAGAGGATTTGACAGGGCGGATCGATCAAATTTTAAGAGAGATACGGGACATGGATTTTACGGACTATCAACTGAAAAAAATCATGGAGTTAAAAAAAGCCATTGAAGCTTTTCATGAAGATGCCCTAAGAAAGCTAGTCAAAATTGTGCGCTCAACGGATGAAGGAAAAAGGTTGATGATGGAGGCGATTGAAGACCCTTCTGTCTATACGATGCTTTTATTGCATGGAATTATTAAACAAAACTTATATACAAAAGTCGCAGCGGTTATGGAAGAGATTCGGCCTTATTTAAACTCCCACGGCGGCAATATTGAATTAGAGAAAATAGAAGACAATGTGGTCTATGTACGAATGCAAGGAGCTTGTTCGGGGTGTTCCTTATCGGCGGTGACATTAAAAAGTGGAGTGGAAGAAGTCATCAAAACTCGGGTTCCGGAAATTGAAAGAGTTGAGATGGTGAACGAGTTATCTCCGGGCTTTATGCCATTTCATCAACAAGTGGACGAGAGGAGCTTATTAGAATCAGGTTGGAGAGAAGGGCCAAATATCAAAGAGCTTCAAGAGAATAAACCCTATTACATCACGATTGATGGCATAGATGTGTTGCTCATTATTATTGATAACAAAGTAATGGCTTACCGAAATCGATGCCCTCATAAAGGAACCCCTTTTACACAAGAGGCAGTTGAGCAAGAAGGAAATATGTTTTTAATCGGGCATGACGAAACGTTTCGCTTTGACTTAACCAATGGGGAATGTATAACTGTCCCATATATTCAATTAGAACCGTTTCCTGTCCGAATAGAAAATCAAAAAGTGTGGATTAGAACCGGGAATGGGGGGATTGTAGATGTGCTTAGCGATTCCAGGAAAAATCATTGAGCTTTTGGATGACAATTTGGCGATGATTGATGTTTCAGGTGTTAGACGTAAAGTCAACATCAGTTTAATCAAACACGAAAATGTGCAAGTAGATGACTGGGTGTTAATCCACGTCGGTTTTGCAATGAATAAAATTAGTGAAGAACAAGCGAAAGAGCAATTACAGCTGTTAGCGGAAATTGGAGAAGAACAGGAAGCATTAGCAGAAGTGAAAGGCTATCAATTTGAATAAGTGGGTATGATTGGGGGATAAACATGAAAATGCGATTTGTGGATGAATTTCGCAATCCTGAACTCATCCGAAAAACTTTAGATGAAATTGAGCGAATCATCGAGCCGGATGACCATTTCCGTATTATGGAAGCATGCGGGGGGCATACCTATTCCATTTTCCATTTCGGTTTACAAGAATTATTGCCGAAAAATATTGAGTTTATACATGGACCAGGTTGTCCTGTTTGTGTTCTTCCTCCAGGTCGTGTGGATGAAGGATTGGAGATTGCATCCAAAAATTCGGATGTGATTTTTACAGCTTTTGGGGATGTGATGCGAGTGCCCGGAAAAAAAGGCTCGCCTTTAAACTACAAAGCGATGGGTACAGATGTGCGGATGATTTATTCCCCTCTTGATGCATTAAACATTGCCATGAAAAATCCAGATAAAAAAGTAATATTATTCGCAATCGGTTTTGAAACGACGGCGCCTTCTACGGCCATTACGGTGTTAAAGGCAAAAGAATTGGATATCGACAACTTTTTCGTCTATTCCAACCATGTAAAAATCGTACCTGTTTTAAAATCCATCTTAGATCAGCCTAATATGAGGATTGATGGTTTTATAGGACCGGGGCATGCATCAGTCGTCATTGGCGCCCACCCTTATGAAACTATTGCAAAAGAATATAAGAAGCCGGTTGTGATTTCTGGATTTGAACCGTTGGATTTATTACAGTCCATTTTAATGTTAATCAAACAATTGAAAAACGGGGAATCCAAAGTGGAAATTCAATATAAGCGGGTTGTGATGGAAGGAGGCAATGTTTCTGCGCTCGAAATCATGAATCAAGTGTTTGAAGACCGTCCAGCATTCGAATGGCGCGGATTAGGAGCGATTCAAAATTCTGCATTGAAGCTAAAGCCAGAATTTTCTAAATGGGACGCAGAAGTGCAATTTAATGTTGAAAAAATCACGATTGAAGAAAATAAAGATGCCCAATGCGGCGAGGTGTTAAAAGGAATGCTCAAGCCAAATCAATGCAAATTGTTTGGAAAAGTATGCACGCCAGACAATCCTGTCGGCGCTCTCATGGTTTCTTCTGAAGGGGCGTGTGCAACTTATTACAATCATCTCTATTCAACCATGAGCTTATAACATTTTATCAAGGAAAAAGGAGTCGTTGCCATGCTGAAAGAGAAAATCGCATTTAGAGAACCAACCATTCAACTAGCCCATGGAGCCGGCGGGAAGGCAAGCAGGAGGTTAATTGAGGGACTATTAGCGCCATATTTAAATGTTAGTGAATTAAATGATGCGGCCTATGTCCAAATCGATCAAGCCCAAATTGCTTTTACAGCAGATAGTTTTGTAGTGAATCCATTGAGATTTCCAGGAGGTTCCATTGGTGAGCTAGCAATCAATGGAACGGTAAATGATCTTGCAATGGGCGGTGCGAAACCACTGGCAATTGTGACAACTTTCATCATCGAAGCAGGTCTGGAAACAGAAATATTGGAAGCTGAAATAAAAGCCATGCATGAAGCGGCGGAAAAAGCAAATGTGGCCATTGTAGGCGGCGATACAAAAGTGGTCGAACATCAAAAAGCGGACAAGCTGTTTATTACAACAGCAGGCATTGGTTTGGTGGATTCAAGAGTCAATTTATCAGCAGGCAGGGTGAAGCAAGGAGACAAAATCATTCTCTCAGGGCCTATTGGAGATCATGGCATCACCATTCTCTTTGCCCGGGGAGAACTTGACTTAGAGGCAAATATCAAAACAGATACCCGTGCAGTTTGGCCCTTTGTTTCGAAACTGATTGATGCTGCAGCACCGGGATTAAAATGGATGCGAGATCCAACCCGTGGAGGAATGGCGACGGCTTTAAATGAACTAGCAAGAGATGCAAAAGTGGCAATCATGCTTGAAGAAGAAGCCATCCTAGTGAATCCAGAAGTTCGCGGCGCTTGTGAAATACTAGGTCTTGATCCTATGCATATAGCAAACGAAGGACAATTCATTGCTGTTGTTAGTGAGGAATATGCCGATACCGCATTAAAAGCCATTCAACAAGTTCCAGGTGGAGAACAGGCAGCCATCATTGGAGAAGTGTTTGAAAGCGACCGCCATATTGTCCTTTCCCGCTCTTCCTATGGAGGAACGCGTGCGATTGATATGTTAGTCGGTGATCCGCTCCCACGGATATGTTAGCAATCTTTCCTAGAAAGAGAGGAATAAAAATGACAACGCCATATCGTACAATGACCTATACTTTTTTACCTGATACTGCTATTTGCGATGATTGTTTAAAAGAATTGTTTGACCCGGAAAGTAAACGTTATTTATATCCATATATCGGCTGCCCTAATTGCGGACCAAGATATGCGTTAATGAAAAATGTCCCATTTGAACGCCAAAATACAACCATGGCGGATTGGGAAATGTGCCCATCCTGCAAAGAGGAATATGAAAATCCGCAGAACCGCCGATATCATGCGGAATTAAACTGCTGTCCGCAATGCGGTCCAAACTATTATCTGTTTGAAAATGGACAACGTGTTGAAGGTGAAGAGATGTTCCGGCGGGTAGCCGAACTGTTGAATGCCGGGGAAACCCTTCTTGTGAAAAACAATGGCGGCTACCATTTAGTATGTGATGCCTTTAATGGCAAAGCGGTTCAAGTCATGAGAAATAAATTGGGCCGCCCACGAAAAGCCTTTGCCATCATGGTAAAAGATTTGGAGGCAGCAAAAGAAATTGTTCATTTATCTGAAAAGGAAGAAGAGATTTTACTATCGAAAAGACGTCCAATTTTGCTTGCCAAATCAAAGAATGAAGAATTGAGCTCCATCGTTGCGCCGAACAATACAGACATCGGCCTCATGGTGCCTTATACAGGATTGCAGCATCTTTTGTTCCACTTTGGCGCGCCGCGTTACATCGTGATGACGAGCGCCAACTATCCCGGAGAACCGACGATTCATAAAGATGACCAATTAACGGGATTGATGGAAGATTTCCAATGTGCGGCTTTGATCGGTGAACGTGAAATCGAGCGGAGCGTTGACGACACGGTATTGAAAGTGACGAAACTCGGAGCGGTGCCTTTCAGAAGATCCAGGGGCTATAACAACTTGCTGGATATCGCGTTGCCTTCTTCCCGCCCGATTTTAACGGTCGGCGCAGATTTAAAGAGCACCATTACACTGGTAAAAGACCAGAAAGTCGTTATGAGCCACCATCTTGGCGACATGACGAAATATGGCACACAGTTGAAGTTTGAACGGACAGTGAAGGATTATTTGGCCATCCATGGGGTGGACTTGAGCGAAACCATTATCGGTTATGATTTACATCCGGAATACTTTACAACGAAATTCGCCCAAACATTGGAAGGCTGTCAACATGTCGCTGTGCAACATCATAAAGCCCATCTTGCCTCCATATTGGCGGTGAAAAATAAACTGTCCGAACGGGTTGTTGGCATTGTTTTTGACGGTGCTGGATTTGGTGAAGATGGAGAAATTTGGGGCGGTGAAATCTTTGTTGGAAGCGTACAAGAAGGCTTCGCACGACGCGGCCATTTAAGAAAAGCATCTTTAATTGGCGGAGATGCCGCAGCAACATATCCGCTTCAAGCATTAGCTGGATTTATTGGGGATTTTGACAAAGACTTGTTTGATCGGCTGCAGCTTCCGGATCCGTTCCCGAAAGCGCTGAAAATTAAGGAAAACAATATTCGGACATTTCCGACAACGTCTGTAGGCAGGTTATATGATGCGGTGGCGGCATTACTAGGTTTCCATTTGGACAACTCTTTTGAGGGGGAAGCGGCTATAGCATTGGAGTATTTGGCCAGCCAATCCAAAGTGGAAGAAGTCTACACATTCCCTTGGACGGGTGAAGAATTAGACTATCGCCCATTATTTGAAGAAATGATTCAATCAAAGCTGAAAGGCCAATCGCCATCAGTGATTGCAAGGGGATTCCATCGCAGTTTGGCCCAGGCGGTTGTGGATGTGATTCAGTCCCTTTGTGAAGAATATGATACGAATTACGCCGTATTGTCCGGCGGGGTGTTCCATAATAGTCTGCTGGTTTCCGACATTTTCGATTTATTGGAAGGTTCAAAGATTGAAATTTTATATGATGATGAAGTTCCATTGGGCGATAACTGCATCAGTTTGGGACAAGCAGCCATTCTTTCAGCAACAATCATTGAATAAAAGGTGAGCACTATGAAGGTTAATAATCGATTCCTACTTTTATCAGTGCTGATTTTCGCATGTTTCCTGCTGGTTGCATGCGCATCCCAAGCTTCTGACTCAGAAACAGACAAGAAAAAAGATAGTTTAGTATTGGCAATCGGCTCAGAACCGACCGATGGATTTGATCCAACGACTGGATGGGGGCGGTACGGTTCCCCATTGTTTCAAAGCACCTTGCTTACACTGGACCGAAATTTCAATGTGCAGCCGGATTTGGCCGTGGACTATAGCGTGAGTGAAGATGGATTGGAGTGGACTGTAAAAATTCGCGATGATGTGAAGTTTTCCGACGGTGAGCCGCTGACAATCGAGGATGTGATATTTACCTTTGAAACGGCCAAAAACAGCCAATCAGTGGTGGACTTACAAAACTTAAAAAAGATTGAAAAACTTGATGCCCAAACAGTGAAATTTGTTTTAGAAAGACCCCAATCGACCTTTTTATACACATTAACAATGCTAGGAATTGTGCCGAAACATGCCTATTCTGAAAACTATCGGGAAAATCCAATTGGCTCTGGACCATATAAGTTAGTGCAATGGGATAAAGGGCAGCAGCTGATTGTCGAGGAGAATCCTTATTATTACGGAAAAAAATCTCCTTTTAAGAAATTAACATTCCTCTTTTTATCCCAGGATGCCGCATTTTTAGCGGCAAAAGCGGGACAGGTGGATATTGTATCCGTTCCGCCAAACTTAGCGAAAGAATCCATTTCTGGAATGAAGTTAATCGCCTTGGATAGTGTAGATAACCGGGGGATTATGCTGCCTTTCGTAAAACCGGGATACGATGCTGAAAAAGGAATTGAAATTGGGCATGAGGTTACATCGGATCTGGCCATTCGAAAAGCGCTGAATATCGGCATTGACAGGGACAAGCTAGTGGAAGATGTTCTTGAAGGATTCGGCACTCCTGCTTTTTCGGTAGCGGACAAACTGCCATGGTGGAATGAAGAGACCGTTTTTGAAGATGGGGATATAGAAGCGGCAGAACAAATTTTAATGGATGCCGGATGGCGGAAAAACGCGGATGGAATTTTTGAAAAAGACGGAGAGAAGGCAAGTTTTACATTGGTATATCCCGCCAGTGACCAAACGCGCCAATCGTTGGCCATTGCATTTAAACAAATGGCCAAAGAAATCGGCATTGAGGTCAACACGGAAGGCAAAAGCTGGAGCGAAATCGAGGAAGTTATGCATTCAACGCCAGTCGTTATGGGATGGGGAAGCCATGACCCGATTGAAATTTACCACCTGTACCATAGCAAATACCGTGGCCAAGGCTATTCCAATGCTAACTATTATTCGAACAAAAAAGTCGACCAATATATGGACCAGGCTATTCATGCTATAACGCCGGAGGAAGCTAATGAATATTGGAAAAAAGCCCAATGGGATGGAGAAACGGGCTTTTCTGCTTTGGGCGATGCTCCATGGGTTTGGTTGGTGAATCTTCAGCACTTATATTTTGTGAATGAACATTTGAATATAGGCGAACAGAAGATACAACCCCATGGACACGGATGGCCGATAACGGAATTTATTGCAGATTGGACATGGGAAGAGTGAGTATGGAAAGAAGGTAGAGGGCATTGCAACTCTTGAATATAGGAAAATTTATTCTATTGCGCACATTGAAATTTGCCATATTGCTATTTGCCGTTGTCTTGTTCTCTTTCATACTCGTCAGCTTCTCGCCTGTCGATCCCATCCAATCCTATCTCGGGGCGGAGATGATGGTGGTCAGCGAAGAGCAAAAGGAACGACTTGCTGAATATTTCGGAGTCAATGAATCAAAAACACAGCAATTTCTTAATTGGTTGAATATGTTTTTGCATGGGGATTTGGGCACTTCCCTCTTATACAGGCAAGAGGTAATCGCCGTAATACAAGAAAGATTTCTGGCCTCTTTTGCATTAATGGCAATTTCATGGATAGTCTCTGGCATTTTTGGTTATGCATTAGGTGTCATTGCAGGGATGAATAAAGGAACGATGATAGATAAAGCCATTAAATCCTTTTGTTTCATCCTCGCTTCAACACCTGCCTTTTGGATAGGCATATTATTATTAATTGTCTTTTCCTTGTGGCTTGGTTGGTTTCCTATTGGTTTAAGCATGCCCATTGGAATGTTAGCTGAAGAAGTGACGGTATGGGACCGGTTAAAACATATCATTCTCCCTGCATTGACATTAAGTATTATTGGCGTTTCCAATATCACTTTGCATACAAGGCAAAAAGTGATGGACGTTCTCGAGAGTGAATTTATCCGATTTGCCCGGGCAAAGGGGGAAGAAGGTTTCCGGCTTTTTGCCAGACATGGTTTGCGAAATACGTTATTCCCTGCCATTTCTGTGCACTTTGCCTCATTCGGAGAATTGTTTGGAGGAGTAATTTTAGCGGAACAAGTGTTTACTTATCCTGGTTTAGGGCAAGCCATTGTTCAAGCAGGGTTAAATAGCGATGTTCCTCTCTTACTGGGAATCGTTGCGTTTAGTGCATTGTTTGTCTTTATTGGCAACCTATTAGCAGATTTATTGTATTACTTCATTGATCTGCGGATAAAAAATGGTGAAACGATATGAAAAATCAGTTTCTTTCTATTGATTTTGATAATACAAACTACAAAAGACGAGTTTTTTGGAAAATCATTGGACTTGTATGCCTCTTTTTGCTAGTTGCCCTAAGTGGTTTTTGGATTGGGGAAGAACAGATCGAAGCAAATATGGTTGAAAAGAATCTGAGCCCTTCCCTGGAACATCCTTTTGGAACAGATTGGCTAGGGCGTGATATGTTTTTTCGAACGCTTTCGGGGCTGCATTTAAGTTGGAAGGTTGGATTATTCGCAGCGGTCATAAGTACTGCTATTGCATTGACATTAAGCTTGCTATCATCGATCAATAAATTTTTTGATTCGCTTGTAACAATGCTCATCGATTTGTTTTTAAGCATTCCCCATCTCGTTGCTTTAATTTTAATTGCCTTTGTGTTAGGCGGAGGGGTAAAAGGCATTGTGATTGGGATTGCATTTACCCATTGGCCTTCGCTGACGCGGGTGTTGCGCGCGGAAATCTTGCAAATCAAATCAGCGGAATATGTACACGTATCTAGGAAGTTAGGAAAATCCCGCATGTGGATAATCCGGCATCACTACTTGCCGCAGCTAGCGTCCCAATTGTTTGTTGGCTTTATCTTACTGTTTCCACATGCCATATTGCATGAATCCGCCATTACTTTCTTAGGGTTTGGATTATCGCCGGAACAGCCCGCTATCGGCATAATATTATCAGAGGCGATGAAATATTTAACGATGGGCATGTGGTGGCTTGTTGTTTTTCCTGGTCTTTCATTGATTGGGATGGTCGTGATATTTGATGCGTTGGGCAATAACTTAAGAAAACTGTTGAATCCGAATTAAGAAAGGATTTCATTCATGCATATTGTTTATGAATTGAATCATGAAATACAGGAAGAAATAGAGAAAATACAAAACGATCTTTTGCTGGAAGTAAAAAATTTATCCCTCACCATTGAACGATTTGGCAAAGGATGGACAAGGGAACGTTTATATGTTATTCGAGACTTTCATTTAAAGATTCATCATGGAGAAGTAGTGGCAATTGTAGGTGCCAGTGGGTCAGGCAAAAGTTTGTTAGCGGACGCCATTTTAGGAATTCATCCGAAGAATTCAATTGTTGATGGGATGATAAAATACGAAAACGAACTGTTGACGGAGAAACGAAGAAAACGGCTTCGGGGCAATGATATTCTGTTGATTCCTCAAATGACCAATGCCTTAGACCCTTTAATGAAAGTTGGAAAACAAGTAAAGACGTTAATGAAACAAAACAATCATCAAAAAGCGGTGAAGCAAATTTTCCAAAAGGTAGGACTGGACCCAGATGTTTATGATCAAATTCCTTCCGCATGTTCAGGAGGGATGATTCGAAAAATTTTTATTGCCATGGCGTTGGCGAGTGAAGCGAAGTTAATCATTGCGGATGAACCAACGAATGGACTGGATTATGAATCATTAGATGAAATGTTATTCCAAATAAAAATGTTGGCAAAGGACAACAGGGGAGTAATCATGATTACCCATGATTTAGAAGCGGCAATGAAAGTAGCCGATAAAATATCCGTGTTCTATGCGGGGGAAACCGTTGAAGTGGTTGACAAAAAACATTTGAAAAAAGGCGGGAAGTTCCGTCACCCCTATTCCAGGGCATTGTGGAATGCATTGCCGCAAAACGGGTTTATTGCCATTGATAGCTCGCAGCCTTCCGCCACGGAAAAACTGACCGGTTGTTCTTTTGCAAAGCAATGTCCGAAAGCAACGACAAAATGCAATATGGAAAAGCCGTTATTAAAAGAGATTGGCCAAGACGAAATGGTTAGGTGCTTCTATGCTGGAATGTAAAAATATTGGTTTTTATTACAATCGTTCAAGTTGGCTGTTTCGAAACATCCATTTATCCATTGAACGGGGAGAAATTGTCGGCATATACGGTAAAAGCGGATCGGGAAAAACAACCCTAGCGAAAATTATGGCAAACTATCTTTCTCCTATGGAAGGGGAAGTTCTAGTGGATGGTGAAAAGAGCAATTTTTCGGAAGTGTACCCAGTGCAATTGATTTGGCAGCATCCTGAACAGGCTATCAATCCTAAATGGAAGCTTTCCAAAATTTTTGAGGAAGCAAAAAAGTTGGATCAAGAAATCCTCTCTATCCTTGGCATTAAAGAGGAGTGGCTCAATCGCAGGGCTCATGAGCTTTCTGGCGGCGAGCTGCAAAGGTTTTGCATTGCCCGCGCCTTTCATCCTGATACTCGGTACATTATTGCAGATGAAATCACCAGCATGTTTGATGCCATTACCCAAGCGCAAATTTGGCATGCCCTCATTCGGCTTGTAAAAGAGCGGAATATCGGAGTATTGGCCATCAGTCACCACATTTCCTTGCTGGAACGAATTAGCGATCGCATCATTGATTTTAATCAATTAAAGGGGGCGTCTGAAAAGTCATTTTGAGACGCCCCCTTTGCGGCTGTCGCATATGCTTTCGCCGCAGATAAATTGCGGCTGTCGCATATGCTTTCGCCGCAGATAAATTGCGGCTGTCGCATATGCTTTCGCCGCAGATAAATTGCGACGGGGAGGCGCGTTTTGTAACCACCGCAGGGAAAGTTTTTAGAGAATATTACTATAAGAAGTAAGGCTGTTCAGAAAGTGTTCGACTTTCTGGACAGCCCCTCAATTATTATGGGTTTGCTTTTTCAAGGGCAAGTCTTAAACCAAAACCAATCAAGATGGCACCAGTAATTCCTTCAATAACTTTTTGAGTGCGAGCATTTTTTATAAATGCACTAATATGATCGATTAAATAAATATAGAAAACGAACCACAGGGCCGTAAGAATGGTATAAGTAATTCCCATAATAAGGAACGGCATAAATGTATCGCTACTAGTATTTACAAATTGAGGGAAGAAGGTTAAGAAAAATAGTGCAACTTTAGGGTTTAATATATTAGTTAAAAATCCTTGTTTGAAACAAGATGTATTACTCAATGTACCTTCTTGCACAAATTCTACCTCTACTTCATCTTTCTTTTTTCTCAAAGACCAAAAAGTTTTAATTCCAAGATAAATTAAGTAAATGGCTCCAACATACTTAAAAATAGAAAATAAAAAGGCTGATTTTACAATGAGCGCAGATAATCCTAATATCGCGGCAGTAGTGTGAATTAGCAGGGCACAACAAGTACCTAAAGCAGTTTTCATTCCGCCAAATTTGCCACGAGTAACAGTGTTTTTAGTGACGATGGCAAAATCAGGGCCAGGTAAAAGGATTAACAAAACACACATCAAAACAAATAGAAAAAAGTTTTCCATCATTTCATTCCTTTCGAACACGAAATTTCAGAATATTTATTGTTAAATTGTATTCAGTATTAGTGTTTTTTTCAATGGCCAGAAGCAAGATAAAAAACATTTATTTTACAAGGTACGGTTATTCTACTATAATGGCACTAGAACAAATAATTGAATAACAAACAAATAGGTTTCTTAAATGTAAATTCATTACATTTAAGACTAAGAGGGAAGTTGGTGAAAATCCAACACGGTCCCGCCACTGTAATCGGGTAGGTAGTTGCAATTATCCACTGTGTTGTTGAACATGGGAAGGAGTAACAAACCGATGACCCGTAAGTCAGGAGACCTGCCTATTTGTATTTTAAACATCCTTCGAGGAAAGGGATGTTTAAAGAGCAGATACCAATTGAATGTATATGTGTCATTATGCATATGGTTAGAGTATACATATCTGCCTTTACAACGCTTTCCAAGAGGGGGAAGCGTTTTTTATTTTTTATAAAAGGAGGAGACGAAAGATGTTAAAAATGAATCGAGCAATACTTCTAGCATTAGTTTTATTATTAACCATCCCATTCATTGCTGGTTGTGCTAGCAATGAAACAAATGATAACACCCAGGAAACGGTGACAAAAGAAAACGAATCGAAGAATGCTACTTTCCCAGTTACATTTACTGATGATGCAGGCAGGGAAATTACGATTGAAGAAGAACCAGAAACAATCGTTTCCATTCAAACAAGTAATACGGAAATTGCCTTTGCTCTTGGACTAGGCGACAAAATTATCGGTGTTTCAGATTATTGTAATTACCCGGCTGAAACAGAAAATATTACAAAGGTGGGAGGACAGGACATTAATGTGGAGCTAGTTCTATCTCTACTTCCAGATATAGCATTAGTGACAGATTATCATTACAAAGCTCATCCGACGGTATTAAAACAATTTGAAGAGGCGGGTATTCAAACCATCGTCGTTGGTAGTGCAGCATCTTTTGAAGATGTTTATGAAAACATTGAAATGATTGGTTTAGCCACTGGAACAAAAGATAAAGCTTTAGAGATTATTGCTGATATGAAAAAACGTCATGAAGCCATTAAAGAGAAAGCGAAAGCCGTTGTAGATAAAAAAAGAGTTTGGGTTGAAGTATCACCAGAACCAGATATTTTTACGACTGGAAAAAATACCTTTATGCATGAAATGTTAGAATCCATCCAAGCCATTAACGTAGCAGGTGATCAAGTAGGATGGGTAAAGATGAATGAGGAAGAAATAGTAAAATTAAACCCGGATGTGATTATAACGACATACGGCTATTATATAGAGAATCCAAAGGAACAAGTACTTGCTCGTAATGGTTGGCAAGCGGTTCCTGCGGTAAAAAATGGCGAAGTTTACGATGTGGACAGCGATACAGTAACAAGACCAGGCCCTCGTTTAATTGAAGGAGTCGAAACTCTTGCGAAACTTATTTATCCTGAAATTTTTGAATAATAAAATTGGTTGGATTTATGTAGGGAGTGGTATTCTTTTTGCCGCGGCAATCATTTTAGGTTTATTTATAAGCAGTGTACCCGTTGCTGTGGAAAAAATTATCCACATAATATTTGAGAAAACCCTCCATATCACTTGGATGGAAGTACCAAAAAATGAGGAAATGATTATTTGGAATATTCGATTGCCGAGAGTCATCCTTGCCTTTTGTGTTGGGGCATCCCTATCGCTAGCGGGGGCTGCTTTCCAAGGCCTTTTACGAAATCCATTAGCAGATCCATATACAATTGGTGTATCATCAGGCGCCTCTTTAGGAGCAGTGTTAGTTATATTTTTCCAAGTTACCATAATAGGATTAGGAAATTTTACGCTTCCAATCGTCGCAATTGTAAGTGGTTTTATCACTTTATTAATTGTATTTGGGTTGGTAAGGCTAAGCAGTAGAAGTTTAGCAATCGAAACGATTGTGCTTGCAGGTATTATCGTCAGTTCCTTTATCAGTGCCATTGTCTCTCTAATCATTTCATTGGGAGATCGAGATGCAATGACCCAAATTCTTTATTGGTTATATGGGAGCGTTGGAATGAGAGGTTGGGAATACATACAACTCATCATCCCGTTTATGATATTGGGGACATTCATTTTGTTAATTCATTCTCGAGAATTAAATGCCTTTGCACTTGGTGAAGAGGCTGCAGATCATATTGGTGTCAATGTCAAAAGAGGCAAGACTATGATATTAATTGGTGCATCGTTATTAACTGGTGCATCGGTTGCTGTTTCTGGTTCCATTGGTTTTGTTGGTCTCGTCATCCCTCATCTTGTACGACTCCTTGTTGGACCAAATCATCGACATGTATTACCGTTGTCATTTATCATTGGTGGTACTTTTCTAATGTTTGCGGATTTGCTGGCTCGAATTGTTATTGCACCGCGAGAATTGCCAATTGGAGTTATAACAGCGATTATCGGTGCACCGGTATTTGCGTTTCTGCTAATAAGAGAAAAGATTGGAAGGGGCAAAAATAGATGCTAAAGATTCAAAATGTGACGGGTGGATATAGCAATAACCCGATCCTAAGAAATATTGATATAGAAGTACAAAATGGTGATTTTTTTGCCCTTCTCGGCCCAAATGGAAGCGGAAAAACAACGCTCTTTAAATTAATTACCGGTCAGTTGCCTATTCAAAAGGGGAAAGTATTGTTATCGGGTAAGGATCTCTCATCTTATTCAAAATTAGAAAAAGCAAAGAAAATCGCAGTTCTTTCCCAAGAAACTTCTGTTTCTTTTGACTATACAGTTGAAGAAATCGTCAGTCTTGGGCGATACCCTCATCAAAAAGGAATATTGAAAAATTTATCAAAAAAAGATTGGCATATAATTGAAGAAGTAATGGAACTAACGAAAGTAACCGAATTTAGGCATACTCAATTTCGAAAGATTAGCGGCGGTGAAAAGCAACGGGTGCTATTAGCAAAAGCGTTGGCTCAAGAACCGGAGCTACTACTGTTAGATGAGCCTACAAATCATTTAGATATAAAACATACCTTTCAACTATTAGATTTATTAAAAAAGAGGCAAGAAGAAAAAGGATTAACGATTTTTTCAATTTTACACGATTTAAATGTGGCATCGCTTTATGCAGACCGATTCGCACTGCTGTACAACGGTAGTTTATTAGAAGTTGGGGATGCAAGCTTACTAAAGGAAGTAGATACTTTAAATAAAATATATCAAGTACAAATCCATGTCCAACCGCATCCAACAGTCCCTAAACCGCAACTATTACTAGCACCAAGTTTACCGAATTCAACACATTCTACGTTCTTTAAGGGAAATTATAAAATAAACAACAATGAACAATTTGTTCATGTTCAATTTCAAAAACCACTACGAACGATATCAAATGGAATGGTAGGAAATGGTATACAGTGGATAAAAGATTATTGCATCTTTTCGTGTAAACAATATTCCACAATTCCCCCAGAGGAAGAAATACAAACCATCATGGAACAATATTCTATTACTCCCGAACAAACAGTTGCCACAATTGTTGAAGGGAACATAGGTGATGTCGTTGAAGTTGAGAGAGAAATTGAGGATACAAAAATTCTCATCATCGTTACACCTACGAAAATGAATGAAAAAATTCGCGGATTCAATATGATGGTTTTTATGGATGGATATTTTAACGAGGGAGCTTTAGTTAATAGTTTGCTTATTGCAACAAAAGAAAAAATGAAAGCAATGCAACAATTTGGAATGGATGAAGCTAATGAAACAAATGAGGCTCTCTATTTAGCGGTTACGCAAAAAGGTGATAAGTCAGTAACGCAAAGAGCTGTCGAGGCAACTTTGCGAGAGATGGTACAACTTGCTGTAAAACAAGTATATCAAAAAGAAAAAGTTGTTGTTTGATTGAACAATTGAATACTTTCAATAAAGGGGGAGTATGGTGAGATTAATCTCCATTTGTCCAAGCAATACAGAGCTAGTAGGTTATTTAGGTTTAACACCTTCACTTGTTGGAGTAGATGACTACTCCGACTGGCCAGAAGATATTCATCAATTACCGAGATTAGGTCCTGATTTAGATATTGATATAGATAAAGTAGAAGCATTGCAGCCTGATTTAGTATTGGCATCCCTCTCAGTACCGGGCATGGAAAAGAATATTGAAAGGCTGGAAAAACGGAATATTCCATATTGTATAGTACCTAATCCAAACACATTAACGGAAGTGGGAGAAAGTTTATTATTCGTTGGCAATGCAACAAACACAAAGGACAAGGCCAAGGAATTGTACGATCAATATATTCATTTGCTTGAACAATATCGCAGTTTATCAGAACAAGTTGATAATCCAAAAACCGTTTACTTCGAATGGTGGGCAAAACCGATTTTTACCCCTGGTGCAACGAATTGGTTAACCGAAATGTGTGAGCTTGCTGGAGGGCGAAATATTTTCCAAGATATACACAAATCAAGTGTCCAAACAGATTGGGAAGAAGTGAAAAGCAGAAATCCAGACGTATTTTGTGTGGCTTGGGTAGGAGTTGAAACGAAAAGAGTCAATCCAAAAGTAATATTAAAAAGACCAGGTGTACATGAGATAAAAGCAATTCAAATCAATGAATTATATATTTTAGAAGAATCTTTATTTTGCCGTCCTTCACTAAAACTCGCACAAGGTTTAGTGAAATTAGGTTCTATCTTACATCCTCATATTTATCCTTCGTATGATCAAAAGAAAGATCCATTATTAGATAATAAGTAAATCCTGCTCATAGAGAGTAGGATTTTTTGTTTGGTTGCAATCATTCAATTATAGCTATTAAGATTCATCTTAAAGGATTAGTGTATCAAAAAATGGTTAAAGTTAATGATAGAAAAAACTCAAGGGGGACGGACATGAAGATTTATATTCCTTTTTTAATAATTGCTTTAGTCTTAACTGGTTGTTCACCTAAACAACCACCGAAAGCAAATGAACAAAAGACTGAAACTACAGCAAGCCAACAAATAGAAATCATAGCAACTGATCTTCTAATTCCGTGGTCCATCAACAAAATAGGGAATACATTCTACCTTTCTGAGCGTGGCGGAAATATTGTAAAAGTAGAAAACGGACAAGTGGAAAAACAGCAAGTACAACTCGAAAAACCTCTTTCAACGGCATCGGAAGCTGGATTTTTAGGATTTGTCTTAGCACCAGACTTTGTCGAATCAAATCAGGCTTACGGATATTACACTTACGAAGATGATACAGGTCAATTTAATCGCATTGTTCGCTTAAAGCTAGAAAATGATACTTGGAGAGAAGAGGAAGTACTACTAGATCAAATTCCAAGTGGACGGGTTCATCATGGAGGTCGACTTAAAATTGGCCCAGATGGTAAACTTTATGCAACAACTGGCGATGCATTACAGTCTGATAGCGCTCAAGATGTTAACTCATTAGGTGGAAAAATTCTCAGACTTAACTTAGATGGATCGATTCCATCCGATAATCCTTTTCCTAACTCTTACGTATATAGTTTTGGACATCGAAATCCTCAAGGTTTAACATGGGCACCAGATGGAACGATGTATGCAAGTGAACATGGCAATAATGCGAATGATGAAATAAACCGTATTGAACCTGGTAAAAACTATGGTTGGCCAGAGATTGAAGGAACTAGAGAAAAAGAAAATATGGTTGCTCCTCTCTTTACATCAGGCTCAGACAATACGTGGGCTCCTTCCGGAATTGCCTATTTTGATAACAAGCTTTACGTTGCCGCTTTAAGGGGTAGTGCTGTATTGGAATTTAACTTAAATACTGGTGCAAATAGAGAAATCGTTAATGGACTTGGTAGAATTCGTGATGTCTTAATTGAGGAGAATAACTTGTACTTTATCACCAATAATACAGACGGTCGTGGAAACCCAGAAAGAAATGATGATAAATTATATCGCATTTCGCTATCAGCTATCGATTAAATCAAAAAGATTGGAAAAACATGGGGCTGCTCACAGTCATGATTCCTTGAGAGCCCCATTATTGCTCACTTTTTAAACGGATTTTTCCACTCCATTAACACTCCATAATTACAGGATTCTTCATCTTCTAAATAGTTTTCAACAATCGCAATAGGGACACGCCCGCAACTTAACAGAAAAGTGATAACGGGATCTTGTAATGTTCCGTTGATGACCGCCTCTAAATACTCTTCCACACTCATCTTATCCGCATATTTGCTATAGCCCGGTATTCTTCCACCACCTAAAAGGCGATCTAGTTTCTTTTCGATTACAATATGATACATTGTCTGCATCATGAGTTTACCAAGGCCTAATGAACGAAAGCTTGGTCGAACACAAATATCGACAATGTATAAAGTATTTCCATTTGCATCATGATTTGTAATATAACCATTGTCGGTTATTTCTGCCCAAGAATGTTTTGGTTTGGCAGGGTCAAATTGTACACAGAGACTTGTTAAGGAACTAGCTAGTTTTCCATCAATTTCAACACATATAGCACCTTCGGGAAAAATATTAATATGATTTTTTAATTGTTTTTCATTCCACAACAGTTCTTGTGGAAATGGCGGAGGGAAAGATTCAACTTGAAGGTCGATTAGTTGTGTAAAATCTTCTTTTTTATAATTACGAATGACGATAGGAACGGCTTTTTGTCCGATTAAAATAAACTGTTCGCTTCTGTACATGGATTCTCCTCCTCTACCAATCCGTATATAAATCGGTTCTACGATCTTTCCAGGTTGTTACTGAACCATGGTTCCTTACTTCATAGAGAAGGTTTAAATCTAAATCAGCGGTAATAATCATATCTTGATTGACTTCTCCTTCTGCTAAAACCCCTTTTGGAGGGAAAGGAATATCATTAGGAGTGATAATAGCTGCTTGACTAAAGTTCGATCTCATAAAGTCAACAGTCGGAAGTGAACCTACTGTTCCAGATAGAACGACATATACTTGATTTTCTATTGCCCGAGCATGACTTGTATATCGAACACGATAATACCCGTGTTGGTTATCGGTACAGGAAGGACAAAAAATGATATCGGCTCCTCGCGCTTTCGCTATACGTACAATTTCAGGAAATTCAATATCGTAACAAGTTAAAATCGCAATCTTTCCATATTTGGTGTCAAAAATTTTTAATTCTTCTCCTTTTGCCATATTCCAAGCGCTGATTTCAACTGGCGTGATATGCAGCTTTTCTTGTCGCATAATGCGGCCTTCAGGGTCAAAGAAAAATGCGGTATTTCGTAGTTGATTGTTAACTTCTACTACATGTGTTCCGCCGATAATATGGATATTGTATTTTTTAGCTAATTTAAGAAATAAATCTTCATATTGTTCTGTATAACTAGGTAAATCATGGATTGTTTGATTTGAACCATTTTGCTTTTTGAAAGAAAGTAATTGAGTTGTTAAAAATTCTGGAAACACGATAAAATCCGAATCAAATTCCAAAGCGGTTTTGATGTAGTGTTCACATTGCATGGCAAAATCTTCGAATGATTGAATCGTGTGTAAATGATATTGAACTGCAGATACTCTTAATTTCATATGCTTCGCTCCTTTATTGCAGTAATTGAAAGTCCGGATATTGCTTTCCATACTGTATTTTTTATGATGAAATGAAGTAGAAAATACTTATAATGAAAACTTTAATTTTTTGGGGGATGGCTATGTGCGGTCGATTTACGTTGTTTTGCTCGTATCATCAGTTGATTGAAGAATTTGATGTAGCAGAGGCTTTTTCCGAAGAGTTATATAAGGAAAGTTATAATATTGCTCCAAGTCAACAAATTGTAGCAATCATTAATGATGGAGATAAAAATCGTATGGGGTTCTTAAAATGGGGATTTCTTCCTTCGTGGGCAAAAGATGAAAAGATAGCATCGAAAATGATCAATGCTCGTTCTGAAACTGTCGACGAGAAACCAAGTTTTAAAAAATCATTTTATGAACGGAGATGTATTATCCCGATGGACTCCTTTTACGAATGGAAAAGGGAAGGAAATTCGAAAGTCCCAATGCGAATAAAGAGGAAAGATGACGCAGTATTTGCAGTTGCGGGATTATGGAATACTTGGCGGAGTCAAGAGGGAGAAAAGATTCATACGTGTACGATCTTAACAACGAAGGCAAATGAATTAATGGCCCCAATCCATGACCGAATGCCGGTCATTTTAAATAAGGAACAGCAAAAAGAATGGTTAGACCCTCATTTAAAGGGGCGAGAGAAATTAAAATCGCTGCTTAAACCTTGCCCTTCAGAGTGGTTAACTGCCTATCCAGTATCTAATCTAGTAAATTCTCCGAAAAACAATTCAAAGGAATTAATTGAAAGAGTTTCTTTATGATAATAAAGAGGCTATCTAGATAGTCTTCTAGATAGCCTTATCTTTTAAATTGTTTGACTCCCCATGATTTTTAGCATATATTGATGGGATTCTTCTAAAGTAGTCATGGTGTTCATCATAGAACATGCGGCATCAAGAATAGGAAAAGCAAGGGCTGCTCCTGAACCTTCACCTAATCGCATATTCATATTCAACATAGGCTCTAACCCTAATACCTCGTTTACAATTTTTGCTCCAGGCTCTTCTGAAAGATGGGATGGAATAATGTAATCCTTCACTTTCGGTTCTAATTTATAAGCAATAAGTGCAGAAACTGTGGAAATAAAACCGTCCACTACTACAGGAATACGATTTGCTGCAGCACCTAGGACTACGCCTGCCATTCCCCCTAATTCCAAACCGCCAACTTTCGCTAACACATCAATTGGGTCATCTGGATTTGGCGTATTTATGTCAAGAGCTCTTCGAATGACGTCAATCTTATGTTGAAGACTATCTACCCCAGCTCCCATACCTGTTACAATAGCCGGGTCACAACCACAGAATGCTGATAGGACAGCACTACTTGGAGTGGTATTACAAATTCCCATTTCTCCAGTTGCTAAAACATGGATACCTTGTTTCACTTGTTCATTGGCAATTTCAATACCTACTTCAATCGCTTGAATCGCTTCTTGTCGTGACATTGCTGGTCCCTTAGCCATATTATCCGTTCCGTATTTCACTTTTTTGACGATGACTCCAGAATCTTTTGGTAAATCTTCTTTAATGCCAATATCTACTGGAACGACTTTTGCACCTGCTGCTTTTGCAATAGCACATACTCCTGTAAAACCTTTAGCAAAGCCAATTGCCTGCATTACCGTTACAAATTGGGGGTTATTTGAAACATTTTCTTCATATACACCGTGATCCGCAGCTAATGAAATAACCGCTTTATTGGATACATCAAGCTCTAGTTTCTCAGTTATTCCAGCAAGTTGTATCGCGATTTGTTCTAATTTTCCTAAACTGCCTGGCGGTTTACAAAGAGCATCTACTCTTTCTCTTGCTTTTTCCATCACTTCTTTATTAAGTTGTTTAATGTTTTGTAATGTCGATTGCAATAGTTCCAATTGAATCTCCTCCATCGATTATTGAAATAAGAAAAGTCTGCAGTTTATTGGCATGCCAAATAAACTACAGACTTTACCATCGTACTGTATGTTTTCAAGTAATTAGGCAGGTCTCCTGGCTTAGGTTCATCGCAAATATAGGCCTTCCCAGTTTCCCAGTGGCATTTTCTATATTGCTCCCCGATACAGTGGTGGGTCCGCTAAAGATTCTCACTTTATTCCCTATTCTCCCTAAAAAGGGCACCTAATTACATAGATATACTTTTTAAATAATCTAAAATGAAATGAAACTTTAGTCAAGTTTTTTGAAAACTTCCATTGCCTAAAAGATTATTTTAGTGGTGAAATATTATGGAATCTATTCAGTTATAGTTGGAAATGTAAGGGTATCAACTTGACGGTTAGTATACAATTGTATACAAAAATTAAACGATGGTAATAAAGAAAAGGAGTAACAAAATGCGTGCAGCGTTAAAGCTTTCAAAATATTTAAAGCCCTATAAGCATTTTGCGATTTTAGCGCCGATACTTATGGTGTTGGAAGTAGCGATGGATTTAATTCAGCCAACGATTATGCAGAAAATAATCGATAAAGGAATTGCAACGAATGATACACAGTATATCATTATGATGTTTGCTGCAATAATTTTGTGTGCAATGATAGGATGGCTTGGAGGTGCAGGTTGTACATATTTCAGTTCGAAAGCGGCGGTAAACTTTGCATCTGATGTTCGAGCGGATTTATATGAAACTATTACATATTTTGCGAATAGCAATAAGGACAAGTTCACTTTAGGAAAATTGATTACCAACTTAACAAATGATATCGAAAGGTTGCAAAGGGCCTTAAACATGTTATTAAAAATATTCGTTCGCGGGCCTTTTATGTTTGTTGGGGCGGTCATTGTCGTATTTTTTACGGCAAGAGATTTATTTCCAGTACTATTTTTTGTGGTGCCTGTATTAATCATCAGTTTATATATTTTTATTCAATTATCGATTAAGCTGTTTCGAAAGGTGCAGGAATCAATCGATCAAGTGAATACACGTGTGCAGGAGAACTTGGCGGGGATTCGCGTCATTAAAGCATTTAACCGTATGCGATATCAAATGAAGCAATTTGCAACTGTCAATCATCAATTAACGAAACGCAATATGACGGCAGATCAAGTGGTAGCTGCCTTAATGCCGATTACCCAATTTGTTGTCAACATCGGAATTGTACTTGCACTTATGCTTGGTGTCGTGAAAGTTGATGCAGGAGCTATTGAAATTGGGGTAATTGTTGCATTCATCAACTATTTGATGATGATTATGAACGGCCTTATGAGTTCCAGCAACGTACTGATTCAAATTGCGCGGGCTATACCAAGTGCAGAACGTGTCGTTGTCGTATTGGAAGAGCAGTCTGATATTACGAATATTGAAAACCCAGTGAAAAAAGAAATTCAAGGAAATGTGAAATTTGACAAGGTTAGTTTTTCTTATAACAAACACGTTGAACCGGTGTTGAAAGAGATTTCCTTTGAAGCGAAAGCCGGCAGTACAGTAGGGATTATCGGTATGACAGGCAGTGGAAAATCGACATTAATCAAATTGCTCGGTCGACTCATGGATGTCGATGAAGGAACTATTTACATTGATAACATTCCCATACAGCAATATGACATTGACATGTTAAGAAATGCTATGGCTTTTGCCCCACAAAAGGCAACATTGTTTTCAACAACGATTGAAGAAAACTTAAAGTATGGAAAAATTGACGCAACTAAAGAAGACATTCAAGAAGCGCTCTTTGCATCAAACGCCTTTGAGTTTGTGGAAAAATTGGATCATAAAGAACAACATGAATTAACGCAGGGAGCTACGAACTTATCCGGTGGGCAAAAGCAACGTTTGGCAATGAGTCGTGCAATTATAAGAAAACCAAAAATTTTAATATTAGATGATACAACATCAGCGGTAGATAGCATCACTGAAAAGATTATCCAGCGAAACATGAAAGAAGCTCTTAAAGACAGTACGAAATTTATCGTATCATCAAAAATTTCTTCTATTAAACACGCAGATTTGATTCTAGTGCTAGAAGACGGTCGAATTGTTGCTCAAGGAACCCACGAAGAATTACTGAAAATGAGCGAGCATTATAAAGAGATTGTAGCAACTCAAGTTGAAAGGGGAGGTGCGATTGATGAATAAGCTACAAGAATCCCTTACAGGTAGAGGTAGTGGTCGAGGCCGTGGTCCAGCAGCAAAGGCTAAAAATCAAAAGGCTACAATTAAAAGGATTTGGAGTTATTTAAAGAAACAAAGACTCAGCATTAATTTTGTTATTATTCTTGTGCTGATTACATCGATGTTAAATATTTTAGGGCCTTTGATGATTGGTGTTATTATAGATAACTATATTCTTCCCCTCGACATTGAAGGAACTATTCGGATGGGAATGTTGCTTGCAGCAATTTTTATCGCATCATCCTTATTAACTTGGTTGCAAACTTTTGTCATGATTCGAGCATCTTTAAAAACAATTCAAAATTTGAGAATCGAACTGTTTGAGAAAATGCAATCATTGCCGATTTCGTTTTTCGATCAAAAACAGCAAGGCGATTTGATGAGCCGCATGACGAACGATATCGACAATTTGAATTTCGCTCTTTCCCAAAGCGTCATTCAAATCGTATCGTCTGTATTATCTCTTGTAGGTACCGCCATTGCGATGGTGTATTTAAACTGGATATTAGCCATTGTTACCCTTTTGGTCGTTCCGTTAATTGTTTGGGCTACAAAACAGATTGTGAAACGTAGTAGCATGAATTATCGAAATAGACAACGAGATTTAGGAAATTTAAATGGATTTATTGAAGAAACGATTTCTAATTCGGAAGTTGTGACGCTCTTTGGAAAAGAACAACAAACTATTCAACAATTTAAAGAGGCGAATGAGAAGTTGCGCTATTCTGCAATGCAATCAGAAATAGTATCTGGTTTGTTAGGACCAACCAATAACTTTATCAATAACCTCGGACCAGGTTTAATTGTTGGAGTTGGTGCTATTATGGCGGCCAATTCTCTCGTTACGGTAGGTGTTATAACGTCATTTTTAACATATGCAAGACAGTTTTTCCGCCCAATTAACCAACTTTCAAACTTATTAAATACTTTTCAATCTGCAATTGCTGGAGCCGAGAGGGTATTTGAAGTACTAGATGAACGAATTGAATTAATGGATTCACCACATTCTCTTCCTAGACAACCTCTAGAAGGAAATGTTGAATTTCGAAATGTCAGTTTTTATTATGTAAAAGATAAGCCGGTGTTAAAAAACATTTCATTTCAAGCGAATGCTGGTGAAATTGTTGCTCTTGTTGGCCCAACTGGTTCAGGGAAGACAACCATCGTACAGTTATTAAGCCGTTTTTATGATGTAACTGAAGGAGAAATTTTAATAGATGGTGAAAATATTCAATCTTACTCAATGGAACATTTACGAGATTCAATAGGTGTTGTATTGCAAGATACGTATTTATTCTCAGGAACGGTAAGAGAAAACATCCGATATGGAAAACTAGATGCTACCGATGAGGAAGTAGAAATGGCAGCAAAAATCGCCTATGCCCATTCCTTCATAAAATATTTGCCGGAGCAGTATGATACATTGCTTGAATCAGGTGGTAAAAACTTAAGTCAAGGGCAAAGACAACTGATTGCGATTGCACGAGCTATTTTAAAAGATCCGGATATTCTAATTTTGGATGAAGCCACTTCAAGTGTTGATACAATGACAGAAGTGCATATTCAAAAAGGATTAAACAATTTAATGCAAGGCCGCACGAGTTTCGTCATTGCCCACCGTTTAAAAACAATCGAAAATGCAGATCGAATCTTAGTCATAAAAGATGGAGAAATAATCGAGCAAGGAAATCATAATTCCTTAATGTCTTTAGATGGATTTTATGCCCAATTGCATAATCAATATCATCAAGTAGAAATTTAGCAGTAAACTGTCCCACTAATGTTTATAAAGCATAGGGGGCAGTTTTTTTCTATCATCATCAAATTTCGGATACATGAATAAAATATTTGAGTTTAGTAAAGTATACAGTTTGTGTCTTTCAGGAATCATTTTAAATCTATTCGTTTCTTAATAATCATTTGAATTTTAAGATGACTGAAACAAAGATTAGGATGAACAAAGTCTTTTAACAAGCAAGTTGGGTAATAAAAATAATCAACTTTTTATAGAAATTCTTTACGCATACAAGCCTTCCTTTCAGCGTATAGTAGTGCAAAAGGTTGCAAAAGGCGGTGTAGTAGATTTGAAACGATGGATTGCACTAATTGTCATTTTGCTCTGCTGTTTTTTAGTGGTTATGTATGAGACAAGCGCATCCGACAATCGATTTTTCCTTCCGGAGCCGCTTGGTGGGGTGAAAATCGTTGTGGATGCAGGTCATGGTGGGATTGATGGGGGAGCATCGGCAGAAAATGTTATTGAAAAAGATATTACGTTAGCAATTGCAAAAAAGGTTGAACAAAAATTAAAACGAATGGGTGCGGAAGTTGTGATGACAAGAACTTCAGATGGCGATGTTCTTTCGGAACACGCACCAAGTGAAGAGTTCTCTACATTAAGAGAAAGGAAAAAACAAGATATTTTCTTAAGAGAAAAAATTGTAAAAGAAAATGAGCCCGATATTTTCATTACGATTCATGCAAATGCTATCCCAGAAGAAAAGTGGCGAGGCGCTCAAGTATTTTATCATAAAGAAGGGCACCCAAACAGTGAGCTGCTAGCTAAAGCCATTCAATCTTCAATAAGAGAAAAGTTACAAAATACAGATCGAGAGGCTTTGGCAATCAAACAAATTTATCTACTGAAAAAAACCGAAGTTCCTGCGGTTTTGGTGGAAACTGGATTCTTAAGCAATCCTGAGGAAAGAAGTTTATTGGCAGATGAAAAGTATCAAGACAAAATGGCAGATGCAATTGTTAACGGAATTGAAAATTATGTAAATTTGGAGATTGAATAAGCAATATCGCTATGATTAAACACTTGGTATGTTATACTTATACTATCAATCGGAAGCTAATATAGGGGAGTGTTTATCGTGATCAATGAACAACAAGTCCGTGAAATTTTAGGACAACTACAAGACCCGTTTTTACATAGAACGCTTGAAGAAACAAACGGTATTGTCAATGTATCAATAAAAGAAGAAAAAAATCATGTGAGTGTAAAAGTTGCGATTGCTAAAACGAATACCCCAGAACAATTACAATTGCAAATGAAAATTGTTGAAAAATTAAAAGAAGCCGGTGCTTCAACTGTAGGAATTCGATTCGAAGAGTTGCCAACGGAAGTTCTTGAACGTTTCCGTGGAAAAGCAAATGAAGCCGAGTCCCGAGATATTTTATCACCATTATCTACAGTAAAAGTGATTGCCATTGCATCAGGAAAAGGTGGTGTAGGTAAGTCCACAGTATCAGTAAATTTAGCTGTTTCTTTAGCTCGTTTAGGGAAAAAAGTGGGCTTAATTGATGCGGACATTTATGGGTTCAGTGTCCCAGATATGATGGGAATTGAGGAAATGCCGATTGTAAAAAATGATCGAATTTATCCTGTGGAACGTAAAGGGGTAAAAGTCATATCCATGGGATTTTTCGTGGAGAACAATGCACCGATTATTTGGCGTGGTCCAATGCTTGGTAAAGTATTAGATCAATTCTTCCGTGATGTAGAATGGGGAGATATTGACTATCTACTATTAGATTTACCACCAGGTACTGGAGACGTAGCATTGGATGTTCACCAAGCGTTGCCTACATCCAAAGAAATTATCGTCACAACACCACATCCAACAGCAGCATTTGTTGCAGCGCGTGCTGGTGCAATGGCCGTTCAAACTAACCATGAAGTTCTTGGTGTTATTGAAAATATGGCTTGGTATGAGTCGAAAACTGGTGAGCGAGAATATGTTTTTGGTAAAGGCGGAGGACAAAAGCTTGCTGAAGAATTGCGCACAGACTTATTAGGACAAATTCCGCTTGGACAACCTGACTGGGATAACGAGGATTTCGCTCCATCAATCTATGAAGAAAACCATCCAACAGGAAAAATCTATTTAGATATAGCTCAAAAAGTTATTAATAAATTGGAATAGGATAGATCGAGTAGGAGGGAGCGATTAACTCCCGTCCTCTCACACCACCGTACGTACGGTTCCGTATACGGCGGTTCAATTAAGATGATTGACGCAAGTCTTTATAACTTCCGTGAATAGCTGTTCTCTTTATGCCAGTGGTCACTCCACCCTCCAAGAGGTCTCCCACGGGATTCACCGCTTCCTTCCTCAAGTGAGGTACTACGTTTTCTGTGTTCATCATGACTCACTGAATGCCAAGGGCTATTCTCTCTTAATTGTTCGGTCCTTCTTAGTAGTTCTAAACCAACTAATACTATGACCTCTGCTGACTTCTGACGGTTCAGCTACTTATCACTAAGTAGGTTATGAAGCGTACTTCACATATCCGCCAGACCTCCCCGGGTAAGTACATGCACTTTCACACCATCTATCCGCCTCATCTACTCGATATGACCTTCGACAGAAAGAGCTTTGTTTTGTTTGGCAAACTCACTCAATCATACCTAGCCTTATATGAGGTTCGTGTTCCTCGGACCGGTGTTTTGCCTCCAGCTTCCTTCAGATTCCGCGTCACCACGGACACCCTTGCTCTTGGCTAACCTCTACTTCTGTCTTCGGGGTTCGGGACTTACACCCTATAGTTCATGTACATGCCGGGCGCACCAAAAGAGCGAATTGAGAAAACGATATGTTTTCCAATTCGCTCTAAAATTTTGAGTAGCGAGTATATAATCGCAATTTGCTTTTCTTATTAAATAATTAACTGCTGCCACCTTGGTCTTGACCTTGCTCATCTTGTCCCCCACTACTACTTTCTTTACCTTTTTCTTTTGAACCGCCAGATTCACCGTTCTTTTTAATTAACTCTTGCCATTTTGTTTGCAGCAACGGATTTTCAATTGTCTCCATTACAACTTTTTCAATTTCTTTCCTTAATTCTGCACTTTTTAAAATGGATTCTAATTCTTTTTTCATTTCAGGTTGTCCAAAAAATGCAATTAAGTCTTCTTGAAAAGAGGCGTCTTTTATTAATTGCTTCATAATTTCAGTTTGCTGTTCTTTCATGCTTTTAGCCATTGATTCCTTAAATTTTGGATCCTCAAAGGTTTTTTTCCAAAATTCTTGGGCCTGCTCTGACAATAATGAATTGTTGATTGATGTTTCCACTTCATCGTGTTCTAAAATAACTAACTCCCTAAAACTAGGGTCTTCCAATAATTGTCTAATTGCTTTTTTTCCATCTTCTGTTTGAATAGCATCGACGACAATTTTCTTTACTTCTTCATAAGACGGTTGGGCGTTCGGTGAATCGGAACAACTCGCGAGCAATATCAATATGAAGAATAGGATCAATAATCGATTAAACAGGGGATTTTTCAACTTTCTCAGTCCTTTCTATATAAAGGCTCTCTTTTTATTTATTCTTCACAATTCTTTTCATAATATGTACATGTTTATAACTTCGATAGCTTTTTTAAAAAACCATTGATAAAATAATGAAGAGATTGAAAAAAATAAAGGGAGCATTGTGTCGTGACAATACGAAATTGGATAAAATTTTTCTCGATGTGTATGTTAATTGGCGGTGTTGTCACAGGAGTGGCAGGCATCATCATTCGATGGAATTTTTTTAGTTCATATTTAGCCGCAGGAGAAATAGTAGAGTTTTTTGCCGCTTTTGTATGGATGATTTTTTTAGGTTTTACAATGAGCGTAATTGCCCAAGCAGGCTTCTTTGCATATTTAACAATTCATCAAATTGGAGTCGGTGTTTTTAAAACATTAACTTTATGGAATTGGGTACAAGTTCTTTTGATGATCGTGGTTGTCGGAGATTTAATTATTTTCCGTTTTGCTCCGGTTGCCGAGAGCGCTAAAGATTGGCTCTTCTATGGAGGACTATTAATTTTTCTAATCTCTAGTGCTATTGCAACTGCTATAAAAAAAGTTCAATTAACTGGAAAAAAACATATTTTAATTTCATCTTTGTTCTTTATGATTGTTATTACTTGTTTAGAGTGGATTATTCCGTTGATGGGGCGTAAGGGCAATATTGATACATATGTAGCCCTATTATTATTCCCTCTAATTGCAGTAAACGCTTATCAATTATTAGCTTTGCCAAAATACAATCAAAAATCCAATGAAGATCGAAAAAAATTAGATGAGCGCAAAAAAACAAGAAAGCAGAAGAATGTTGGTAAATAATAATATTTAGAAAATAATCAAGGAGGCTGGGACAAAACCCCCTCTAAAATGGAAACAGCCCATGAAATTTTGGAATGAAATTTCATGGGCTGTTTTTCATTTTTTCAATAAAAAATAAGGACCTCTTCTGTTAAAATTAAGTTAGCACACAAAACCTAACAGAAAGAAGGGTCCTTATGTTCAAATATTATAACATGAATCAATTAGTTTTGCCTCTAGATTTAGAAATAAAATTACAAGAAAATGATATTGCCTTCCACATTCACCATTTAGTTGAAAGTATTCCAGATGAAGCCTTCCAGCCGTTTCTTCGAAATACAGGTTGTCCTGCTTATCATCCACGCATGATGCTAAAAATTATTTTGTGTGCCTATTCGCAGTCTGTCTTTTCAGGTCGAAAAATTGAAGCGCTATTAAAGGACAGTATACGAATGATGTGGTTGGCACAAGGATATGAACCAAGTTATCGGACGATCAATCGTTTTCGTGTGCATCCGGAAGTAAAAGAATTAATTCGTCAATGTTTTGTCCAATTCCGTTGCCAACTGGTGGAAGAAAAGTTAATCGATCAAGAAGCCATTTTTATCGATGGTACGAAGATTGAAGCGAATGCCAATAAATTTACTTTCGTATGGAAGAAATCCATTGAAAAATACAACCAAAACTTAATTGAAAAGTCCAATCAGTTATACAACGAACTATTAGAAAAAGAAATCATCCCTGAAATGGAGCGGGAAAATGAGGGAGAACTGTCCGTTGAAGAACTCGCTCAAATGGTGCAACAAGTCGATGAAGTCATTAAGGAATATGACCAAAAGATAGAAACATCGCCCGATGCCACAGAACGAAAAGCATTAAGAAGCGAACGGAAATATCCGAAGCGAGTGTACAAACAGTTGATTGACTTGATTTTACGTAAACAAAAGTATCAAAAAGACTTCGAAATCTTGGGTGAACGGAATAGTTATTCCAAAACAGACTTAGATGCGACGTTCATGCGAATGAAAGACGACTATATGAAAAACGGTCAATTGAAGGCTGGATACAACGTACAAATCGCAACAGAAGGTCAATACGCACTAGCTTATAGCATCTTTCCAAATCCTACTGATACACGTACATTAATTCCGTTCTTGAATAAGATAGAAAAGGATTATTTTCCGTTGCCAAAGTATATTGTCGCAGATGCTGGTTATGGTAGTGAACAAAACTATGAAGACATCCTTTCGAATCGAAAATGTGAGGCACTCATTCCATATACCATGTATGAGAAAGAACAAAAGAAGAAATATAAACAAAATCCATTTCATCCAGACAATTGGATGTACGACGAAGAAAGTGATACCTACATTTGTCCAAATCAGCAGCGAGTAACCTTCCGATATCGTTCTGTACGTACCGATAAGACCGGTTTCAAACGAGAATTGAAAATCTATGAATGTGAAAACTGTTCAGGATGTCCATTTCGTTCATCATGTACAAAAGCAAAGGAAGGCAATCACCGAAAGGTCATGGTGAATGAAAAATGGGAACAACAAAAAGAATATGTAAGAGCGAAGCTTTCAGAAGAAAAAGCTGGTTCTATTTTCCGTCAACGTAAAATAGACGTAGAACCAGTTTTTGGATTCTTGAAGGCTAATTTGCGTTTCACTCGATTTTCCGTTCGAGGAAAATCGAAAGTGGAAAATGAAATGGGCATTGCCTTAATGGCCGTGAATTTACGAAAATACACGGCCAACAAAGATCAACTAACCAAAAATAATGGGGATAAATGGAAAAAGGAGAATTTGAGCCAACTCAAATTCTCCTTTTTCCTATCTAGAAGCTAGTTTTGTCCCAGCCCCTTCAATTTTTATTTAATATTTTTTCTGTTGGATGTAATGTTATTAATTATTTTCATGGCATTTTTGTCGATTTAATGGAGTAACCGAAAATGTTTTCTTCTAATGAAATGAATTTATGTTGCTGAATAAATTTCGAAATATTTTTGAAATTAGGGTTTGATTGTTCATCTAGTTGTAAACTAATGATAGCACCTTTTACATCATGATAGTGGTTACCTTCTTCATAAATGTGAGATGGTGATAATAAATTGATTTCTTCGTGAAAGGCAGCTTGTTTCAACTCTCCAGGAAATTCATAATCCTTCGTCATAAACCATAGAGGCTTCTGATTAAAATATTTTTTATAAATCTCCACTTCTTTATTAAAAGTTTTTATGCTATATTCTTCTTTACCATAACCTCCGAGTAAGCCAGTGGAAATGTTTTTTTTCTGAATTAACTCTACTAGCTTTGGAGAACGTTCAATCCATTTTGCATCCAGCATTAATATAGGATAAGGAGCATGAAGTGATTCCAACCATTCAGGCAATCCTTCGTGAGTAAAAGAAATTTCCACTATTAATGATTGTCCATAATTACCCTTAGATATAACTAGCGGTTCATGGGTCATTCGAAAAACTGAAACAATCGAAGTTTTCTGAGGATAAATTAAAAAGGAAATCACCATTACTATAAATAGTGCCAATATCATTTTACGAAACATCAGTTTGTCCCCTTTTTATAGGATTTTGTTTAGTAAAAATGGTTCCTAAAAAAACTTATGAAAAAGTGTTGACTTTCATGAATGAAAGATGTTAATATATAAAAGTCGTCGAAAGACAGCGAAATATGTCAAATGAACCTTGAAAACTGAACAACAAAACGTTAATGCAATAAATTATCTAGTTGTTAACCCTCGTTGACAAACTAGATTCGGACATTAAATTTTGAGCAAATCAAATTTTCTTTTATGGAGAGTTTGATCCTGGCTCAGGACGAACGCTGGCGGCGTGCCTAATACATGCAAGTCGAGCGAACCAATTGAAAGCCTAGCTTTCATGAGGTTAGCGGCGGACGGGTGAGTAACACGTGGGTAACCTGCCCTATAGACTGGGATAACTCGCGGAAACGCGTGCTAATACCGGATAACACATCAGAGTGCATACTTTGATGTTGAAAGATGGTTCTGCTATCACTATAGGATGGGCCCGCGGCGCATTAGCTTGTTGGTGGGGTAACGGCCTACCAAGGCGACGATGCGTAGCCGACCTGAGAGGGTGATCGGCCACACTGGGACTGAGACACGGCCCAGACTCCTACGGGAGGCAGCAGTAGGGAATCTTCCACAATGGGCGAAAGCCTGATGGAGCAACGCCGCGTGAGCGAAGAAGGTCTTCGGATCGTAAAGCTCTGTTGTAAGGGAAGAACAAGTGCAGTAGTAACTGGCTGCACCTTGACGGTACCTTACTAGAAAGCCACGGCTAACTACGTGCCAGCAGCCGCGGTAATACGTAGGTGGCAAGCGTTGTCCGGAATTATTGGGCGTAAAGCGCGCGCAGGCGGTCTTTTAAGTCTGATGTGAAAGCCCCCGGCTTAACCGGGGAGGGTCATTGGAAACTGGGAGACTTGAGTGCAGGAGAGGGAAGCGGAATTCCATGTGTAGCGGTGAAATGCGTAGAGATATGGAGGAACACCAGTGGCGAAGGCGGCTTCCTGGCCTGTAACTGACGCTGAGGCGCGAAAGCGTGGGGAGCAAACAGGATTAGATACCCTGGTAGTCCACGCCGTAAACGATGAGTGCTAAGTGTTAGGGGGTTTCCACCCCTTAGTGCTGCAGCTAACGCATTAAGCACTCCGCCTGGGGAGTACGGTCGCAAGACTGAAACTCAAAGGAATTGACGGGGGCCCGCACAAGCGGTGGAGCATGTGGTTTAATTCGAAGCAACGCGAAGAACCTTACCAGGTCTTGACATCCCGCTGACCGCTATGGAGACATAGCCTTCCCTTCGGGGACAGCGGTGACAGGTGGTGCATGGTTGTCGTCAGCTCGTGTCGTGAGATGTTGGGTTAAGTCCCGCAACGAGCGCAACCCTTGTCCTTAGTTGCCATCATTCAGTTGGGCACTCTAAGGAGACTGCCGTACAAATACGGAGGAAGGTGGGGATGACGTCAAATCATCATGCCCCTTATGACCTGGGCTACACACGTGCTACAATGGACGGTACAAACGGTCGCGAAGTCGCGAGACGGAGCCAATCCGAAAAAAACGTTCTCAGTTCGGATTGCAGGCTGCAACTCGCCTGCATGAAGCCGGAATCGCTAGTAATCGCGGATCAGCATGCCGCGGTGAATACGTTCCCGGGCCTTGTACACACCGCCCGTCACACCACGAGAGTCTGTAACACCCGAAGTCGGTGAGGTAACCCTTTCGGGAGCCAGCCGCCGAAGGTGGGACAGATGATTGGGGTGAAGTCGTAACAAGGTAGCCGTATCGGAAGGTGCGGCTGGATCACCTCCTTTCTAAGGATATTTACGGAAGCATTAGCGTTTTGTGTTCAGTTTTGAAGGTTTATGACCTTCAAAGTTATAGTGTTGTTCTTTGAAAACTGGATAAACGACATTGAAAGCAAGCAATTTACTGTAAAGCGCAAACAACTAGGCTAACACGACGTAAATGCGACGTGGATTAAAGCCGTAAGGGTTGCGAGACGCAAGCAAGACAAGGAAATAAGCGAGTGAGAACCGGAGTGTACTATATGCGTACATGAGGATTCGAACGAGCGAAATTGACGAAGTATTGCGCAGCGTATCGAAAACCGTAAAGGTTAAGTTGTTAAGGGCGCACGGTGGATGCCTTGGCACTAGGAGCCGATGAAGGACGGGACTAACACCGATATGCTTCGGGGAGCTGTAAGTAAGCTTTGATCCGGAGATTTCCGAATGGGGGAACCCACTGTTCGTAATGGAACAGTATCTTAACGTGAATCCATAGCGTTAAGAAGGCACACCCAGGGAACTGAAACATCTAAGTACCTGGAGGAGAAGAAAGAAAAATCGATTCCCTGAGTAGCGGCGAGCGAAACGGGAACAGCCCAAACCAAGAGGCTTGCCTCTTGGGGTTGTAGGACACTCTATACGGAGTTACAAAAGGATGGGTTAGATGAACCGTTCTGGAAAGGACGGCCAGAGAAGGTAAAAGCCCTGTAGTCGAAAATCCATCCTCTCCTGAGTGGATCCTGAGTACGGCGGAACACGTGAAATTCCGTCGGAATCCGGGAGGACCATCTCCCAAGGCTAAATACTCCCTAGTGACCGATAGTGAACCAGTACCGTGAGGGAAAGGTGAAAAGCACCCCGGGAGGGGAGTGAAAGAGAACCTGAAACCGTGTGCCTACAAGTAGTCAGAGCCCGTTAACGGGTGATGGCGTGCCTTTTGTAGAATGAACCGGCGAGTTACGATTACGTGCAAGGTTAAGCAGAAAATGCGGAGCCGCAGCGAAAGCGAGTCTGAATAGGGCGTTTTGAGTACGTGGTCGTAGACCCGAAACCAGGTGATCTACCCATGTCCAGGGTGAAGGTGAGGTAACACTCACTGGAGGCCCGAACCCACGCACGTTGAAAAGTGCGGGGATGAGGTGTGGGTAGCGGAGAAATTCCAATCGAACTTGGAGATAGCTGGTTCTCTCCGAAATAGCTTTAGGGCTAGCCTCGTGTGAAGAATACTGGAGGTAGAGCACTGTTTGGACTAGGGGCCCACCTCGGGTTACCGAATTCAGACAAACTCCGAATGCCAGCTATTTATACACGGGAGTCAGACTACGAGTGATAAGATCCGTGGTCAAAAGGGAAACAGCCCAGACCACCAGCTAAGGTCCCAAAGTAATCGTTAAGTGGAAAAGGATGTGGCGTTGCTTAGACAACCAGGATGTTGGCTTAGAAGCAGCCATCATTTAAAGAGTGCGTAATAGCTCACTGGTCGAGTGACGCTGCGCCGAAAATGTAACGGGGCTAAACGATTCACCGAAGCTGTGGATTCGTGCGTTGCACGAGTGGTAGGAGAGCGTTCTAAGTGCGTCGAAGTCAGACCGGAAGGACTGGTGGAGCGCTTAGAAGTGAGAATGCCGGTATGAGTAGCGAAAGATGGGTGAGAATCCCATCCACCGAATGACTAAGGTTTCCTGAGGAAGGCTCGTCCGCTCAGGGTTAGTCGGGACCTAAGTCGAGGCCGAAAGGCGTAGACGATGGACAACAGGTTGATATTCCTGTACCACCTCCCCGCCGTTTGAGTGATGGGGGGACGCAGGAGGATAGGGAATGCACGCCGTTGGTCGAGCGTGTCCAAGCAGCAAGGCGTGGAAGTAGGCAAATCCGCTTCCTAATACGCCGAGCTGTGATGGGGAGCGCGTTACGCGCGAAGTTCCTGATTTCACACTGCCAAGAAAAGCCTCTAGCGAGGCGGGAGGTGCCCGTACCGCAAACCGACACAGGTAGTCGAGGAGAGAATCCTAAGGTGAGCGAGAGAACTCTCGTTAAGGAACTCGGCAAAATGACCCCGTAACTTCGGGAGAAGGGGTGCTCATTGGGGTGCAAGCCCTGATGAGCCGCAGTGAATAGGCCCAGGCGACTGTTTAGCAAAAACACAGGTCTCTGCAAAACCGTAAGGTGAAGTATAGGGGCTGACGCCTGCCCGGTGCTGGAAGGTTAAGAGGAGGAGTTAGCGCAAGCGAAGCTCCGAATTGAAGCCCCAGTAAACGGCGGCCGTAACTATAACGGTCCTAAGGTAGCGAAATTCCTTGTCGGGTAAGTTCCGACCCGCACGAAAGGCGTAACGATCTGGGCACTGTCTCAACGAGAGACTCGGTGAAATTATAGTACCTGTGAAGATGCAGGTTACCCGCGACAGGACGGAAAGACCCCGTGGAGCTTTACTGTAACCTGATATTGAATTTCGGTGCAACTTGTACAGGATAGGTAGGAGCCGTAGAAGGGGGAGCGCCAGCTTCCCTGGAGGCGCCCTTGGGATACTACCCTGGTTGTACTGAAATTCTAACCCGCAAGCCTGATCGGCTTGGGAGACAGTGTCAGGTGGACAGTTTGACTGGGGCGGTCGCCTCCTAAAAGGTAACGGAGGCGCCCAAAGGTTCCCTCAGAATGGTTGGAAATCATTCGCAGAGTGTAAAGGCATAAGGGAGCTTGACTGCGAGACCTACAAGTCGAGCAGGGTCGAAAGACGGGCTTAGTGATCCGGTGGTTCCGCATGGAAGGGCCATCGCTCAACGGATAAAAGCTACCCCGGGGATAACAGGCTTATCTCCCCCAAGAGTCCACATCGACGGGGAGGTTTGGCACCTCGATGTCGGCTCATCGCATCCTGGGGCTGTAGTCGGTCCCAAGGGTTGGGCTGTTCGCCCATTAAAGCGGTACGCGAGCTGGGTTCAGAACGTCGTGAGACAGTTCGGTCCCTATCCGTCGTGGGCGTAGGAAATTTGAGAGGAGCTGTCCTTAGTACGAGAGGACCGGGATGGACACACCGCTGGTGTACCAGTTGTCTTGCCAAAGGCACCGCTGGGTAGCTATGTGTGGACGGGATAAGTGCTGAAAGCATCTAAGCATGAAGCCCCCCTCAAGATGAGATTTCCCATTGCATAAGCAAGTAAGATCCCTCAAAGACGATGAGGTAGATAGGTCCGAGGTGGAAGCACGGTGACGTGTGGAGCTGACGGATACTAATCGATCGAGGACTTAACCAATCATTTCAATGTCGTTATCCAGTTTTGAGAGAACAACCTCTCTGTAATTACATACATAATCAAATGAGTCTAGTGACGATGGCAAAGAGGTCACACCCGTTCCCATACCGAACACGGAAGTTAAGCTCTTTAGCGCCGATGGTAGTAAGGGGCTTCCCCTTGTGAGAGTAGGACGTTGCTAGGCTCAAAAAGCTATTACTGACGTAAGGTCGGTAGTGGCTTTTTTTATGCCCCTTACTACCAAGGACTGAAAGTCCGATCGGCGCGATAGAGGAGTGGCATTTAAAACGAAAGAAAAACAATTATTTGGAGGAAACGAGAAGCACGGAGACCAAGAAGTTCAAGGAAGCGAGGAAGCCCGGAGCGGAGCGTACAGAGTACGTGAGCACCGGACTGCCGAAGCTGACACAGAAATTCGCCGGTCAACGTGCTTCGGAGTTAGCGCCGATGGTAGAAAGGGGCCCTCCTTGTGAGAGTAGGACGTTGCTATTCCATAATACCACTGCAAAGTGGTGCATATTTCACAAGTAAAAATCTAACGGTTTAAAAGATGGGAGCAAAACAACATTTAGTGGCAAAAAATTATAATAATCCACTTGTAAAAATAAAAAAAATGGATATAATATATTTTGTACGCAATAACATTATAAATATATCATTGTTCCGAAGTAGCTCAGTGGTAGAGCAATCGGCTGTTAACCGATTGGTCGTAGGTTCGAATCCTACCTTCGGAGCCATTTTTTTTGCATTTTTTTCAATAACAATGCTTCTATCAATTTTCGGTTCTTTGTCAAATAGTGTTGGTGAAAAAATTTTGTGACTTTCCTGGTATATGCAACCGCACAGCTTAGAGGAACTTCGAATCCTCTAAGCTTTTTTCATTGTGATTAAATTTTGGGTAATCAGAATCCGATTTTTACAGGTTCTTTGTCAAATGGTGTTGGTGAATAAATTTTAGTGACATTATTTGGTAATATGTAATCGGATGGCTTAGGGGAAATTCGAGGTTCCCCTAAGCTGTTTTTATTTTCGCTAAGTTTTGGGTAATGAATATTCGGTTTCTAAAGTGATAGAAGGATCGATAACCGAAAGAAATGCGTTTAATCACTTTGATTTTGTTATGAATCCCCTCTAAAATGCCGTTATTATAATCGTACTTTAGCGTATTCTCGACGTAATTGATGTATTTGTTGATTGTCTTGATGGCGGTTTTCATATAGCTGGAAACGATATTTTGTTTATTCTCTAATGTTTTCTTTAGGAGCTCAAAGTCTTTGGTTTTGATGCAATGGCGAACGTATAGGTATAACTCATAGGACGCTTTTAATTCAGAATCTAAATCAATGAGATAGTGGAGAATCTCCACCTCACACATATGCTTTTTAAAGCAACGATGATATGTATAGTTCTTATAATCAAGTTTTGTTTGATCTTTCAGAAGGAGCTTCCAGTATTTTTTTAATTTATTGTAATTCTTTTTATCCCGATTCATGACGTTGATGCGCGTTTTGTTTAAAGCTCTGCTAAATAGTTGGAGGATATGGAATTTGTCGGGAAAACTTCTTGGATTAAGGAAATATAAGGGCTGTACATATCGATGACAATCGTTTTTTACCGAATCTCTCGCCTTCTTGGAATACCGTAAGAAATACTCTTTGAGGATGTAATCTTCGGTCCTCCACGATATCCACCATCTCCCCCGTTTCAGAGTCGAAGAAAATAAAGGACATCGCTCCAGCAGCGATTTAAACTCATCAAAACACAAATGCTGTGGAAGATAGTGAACATTCGGCTGATAGTAGCTATAAAAGCTGTCAATGACTCGACTGACAGTGGCATGAGAAACATTATGTTTCATCGCAATATCTTTTTCGGATATTTTATCTTTGGCATTTAAAGCAATCGATACTTTAGTATTGTTGGAAATACAACAGTTTTTAGCCACGACGCTCGTTTTTAAAGTAAACGTGGAATGACAATGTTTACAGAAATAACGCTGTTTACGCAATTTTAAGTAAGTATGAAAACCTGAAATGCTAGGCATTTTAATGAGAGACGTTTTAAAACCGTGTTTAATGATTTGATCATCAAAGACATGTCCACAAGCATAACAAGCTTTTGGTTGATACGTTAACGTCCCATGAAAGACTTTCGCTTTTACTTTTTTGATCGTTTCGGTAGAACAAAAATTTTCATCAAATGTGATATTTTTGTCTTTTATATTGAGTAGGTTTCGTATAGAATGATGGTGAGACATGTGACACAACTCCTTTGGGAAATGAGGTTTTGTTCGATTACATTTTACCAGAGTTTGTCACATGTCTCATTTTTTTTGTAAAAAAATGGTGCTGGTTTTTACTCACCAACACCAAATATTATAGAGCCCAATTTTCTTACAATATCGTTAACACCATTCTATTAGATATATTCTAAATTCCTCAACAAAGCATCTATTATTTTTAAAAACAGTTTCCATGTTTACTATACAATATAAAGTATGCAAGTAGGAAAAATTGTAAAATAGAACAATAGTTTATTTGATAAAACAATTTTCTTAAATCAGCACAACACTATTAATGCTCCATATGACAAAAATATCATATTAGAATAATTTAACCCTCTAACTAATAAAAAGTAAGGGGGTATTTTGTTATAAAAAATCTCAAAAATTAGAAAATTTTATTCATAAATAAAAAAAATGATTAGTATATTATACAAAACATCTCATCTATTAACTGCTAATGTAACTAATAAACTAAAAGGGGGAACTTTATTGGGGCCGATATTGGAGATAGAAAATGTTTCATTACACTTTGGAGGAGTGAAAGCTTTAGATCAAGTTTCATTTCATATTAACGAAGGAGAAATATTCTCACTTATAGGTCCAAATGGTGCGGGAAAGACGAGCATGTTGAATTGTATCAGTGGATTGTATCATCCAACAAGCGGCTCAATCCGCTATAAAGGGAAAGATATAACTAATATGAAACCTTATGAACGAACAACCCTCGGAATTGCACGTGCTTTCCAAAATATAGCGTTATTTGCGCATATGTCAGTATTGGACAATATTAAATTAGGTAGACATACATTAATGAAATCAGGTGTGTTTAGTGGTGGAATTTATGTAGGTAAAGCATCAAAAGAAGAAATAGAACATCGTGAAAAAGTAGAAGAAGTAATAGAGTTTTTAGAGTTACAGGATATTCGACATAAACCCGTTGGCACTCTTCCATATGGACTACAAAAGAGAGTAGAAGTAGGCCGAGCGTTAGCCTTAAATCCCGAGCTGATTTTATTGGACGAACCAATGGCTGGGATGAATGGTGCCGAAAAAGAAAGAATGTCTCAATTTATATTAGATATGCATGAAGTCATGAAAATTACAGTAGTACTTATTGAACATGATTTAGGTGTTGTAATGAGCTTATCTAATCACATCGCAGTGTTGGATTTTGGGAAACGCATAGGTTTTGGAACACCTAAGGAAGTAAGAGAAAATCCAGATGTAATAAAAGCTTATATTGGAGAAGAAACAGTTATTTGAAGGGGGAAAAACATGGTAACAACGGTCACGTTACCGTCACTTTTATTTGAACGAGCGAAAATCGAATCTTTAGGAGTAGCTTTTAGACAGAAACAATTGGGAATATGGAAAGAAATCACGTGGAGCCATTACTTAGAGAATGTAAGGAGATTATCGATTGCTTTACAGAAACATTATGATTTTAAAGAAGGGGAAACGCTAGCCATTATAGGGGAAAATAAACCACAATGGCTATATGCTCAGCTTGCAGCACAGACAATTGGTGGAATATCAGTAGGAATTTATCAAGAATCTTTACAAGAGCAAATTCGATTTTATTTGAATGATACAAGACCGAGAATCGTCATTGTTGAAGATAAGGAGCAAGTGGATAAATTATTAGCAATTGAAAATGAAGTCCCATTCATAGAACATATTGTTTATTATGATGCTCGAGGTTTAAGACATTATCGTCACCCAAAACTAATTTACTTGGAAGAATTACTGAATATTGGTGCAGAACGATTAAAAGAACATCCGAATTTTTTCGAAGAACAGATTGGCCATTTAGAAGAGCAAAGAGAAGCGCTTATTTCCTACAGTGCCGCAACAAGTGGAAACCCAAAAGCAGCCGTATACACCCATTATCAACTAATTGAAGCAGCCAAAAATTTAACTCAACTAGATGAAATGAAAAAAACGGATGATTATTTTTCATTTCTCCCGCTTGCTTGGATACATGAGCAAATTATGGGGATTGTGGTTCCTTTAGTTATTGGGTTGACAGTAAATTTCCCTGAACGTTCGGATACAGTTATTGGTGATTTAAGAGAAATTGGACCACAAACAATAATTGCTTCTCCGAGAGTGTATCAATCGATCATGTCAAATGTTCAAGTTCGTATGGAAGGAGCTAGTTGGTTCAAAAGAAAAGTATATCAACTATTTAAAAAATATGGTGATAAGCGCGCAAAGGCAAAGTTGGAGAATCTCCAGCTTACTGCATTTGAACGTTTTATGTACTTCCTTGGAGATGTCATTATTTTTAGTGCAATTCGCGATCATTTAGGTTTAGCGAGAACGAGAAGAGCATATGTTGCAGGAGCAGCATTGCACCCTGAAGCATTATATTTTTATCATAGCATCGGTGTAAATGTGAAGCAGACGTATGGTGGAACAGAAGTAGCGGGAATTGCCATTGTTCAACGAGATGATGATATCAAAGTGGGCAGTTCTGGTATGGCGCTTCCAAATACGGAAGTAAAAATTGGAGAAGATGGACTAGTATATTTAAAAAACAATGCCATTTTCTCTAGATATTTAAACGATGAACATCAGGAATTGGTGATTGATGGATGGATTTCCCTTGGAGATAAAGGTTTCATTGATAAGGATGGTCATCTCTATATTTTGGATAGAAAAGAAGATGTGATCGTCATGCCAAAAGGAGAAATTTATCCTCACAAAATTGAAAATATAATAAAGTCCAGTCCATATATTCAAGAAGCGATTGTGTTTGGAAAAAATCGTCCATTTTTATCTGCACTTATTAATATCGATATGACTACTGTTGGAAGATGGGCGGCTAAAGAGCGCATAGTATATACAGAATTTTCTGATTTATCAGTAAATAACAGAGTGATTAAATTAATTCAACAAGAAGTAAAAAGGTTAATGGAGGAATTACCTCCACAAGAACGGGTAAAGCGATTTATCATTTTACACAAACAATTTTCAGCAGATGCAGGAGAACTGACAAGAACATTAAAAATCCGAAGAAATTTCGTTGAAAATGCTTATAAAGAGCTAATCGATGCAATGTATTCAAATAATCAATTGATTCAAGTGCGCATATCGGAAACAGAATCAGTAGAGGAGATTCCATTGCGCATCGTTCAATTGGAGCAGAATTTGGAGGTGCCTGAGGATGTTCTTCTTGCAAATGCTTATTAATGGAATTGTCGTTGGTAGTATTTATGGTCTTGTAGCTCTCGGTTTTGTTTTGATTTACCGAGCCAGTGGAGCGCTAAACCTAGCTAATGGTGAATTTGTATTATTTGGCCCATATGTTTGTTTAGTCATTATGACGGCTTTAAACGTGCCTTTCCTTGTTGCATTTATAGGGACGTTATTATTTAGTGCATTTTTAGGGTTAGTCGTTGAGCGACTAGTCATTCGGCAATTACAAAATGCACCGACAATTTCTGTCATTATGGCAACACTAGGATTATCAAGTTTACTAGCTGGTGCTGTTCATATTATTTGGGGACATACAACTAGAACTTTTCCACCTGTGTTTCCGCAGACGCCGCTGAATATAGGAGGAATCATAATTACACCAGTCTATTTATGGTCCTTTATTATTGTCATGATTTTACTAGTTATTTTTTCAATTTTTTTCAAATACTCCAAAATGGGTCTAGCGATGCGTGCGGTTGCAGACGATCGACAAGCTGCATTATCCATGGGGATGAGCGTAAAGTTCGTTTTAGCGATGACTTGGATGATTGCCTCCATGGTAGCCGCAATAGGAGGAATATTGCTTGGAAATATTAATGGAGTTAGCCCTACTATGTCAGCAATTGGTTTAACAGTATTACCGGTTGTGATTCTTGGAGGACTTGATAGTGTAATGGGGGCAATTATTGGAGGTTTTCTCATTGGCATTATACAAAACTTGGCAGGAGGTTATTTAGATCCTCTCGTAGGAGGAGGATTAAAAGATGTAGTGCCATTTATTGTGGTTCTATTAATCCTAATGTTAAAACCATATGGCTTGTTTGGTAGCCGTGGTATTGAGAGGGTGTGACGTTGTTGAGGAATTTGTTTGTAAGAGAATGTGGAAATTACAAAACATCCTATAAAGATGATATGAAACTCTTTGGAACGAAGAGTGAAATCGTAAAATGGCTTTTTTTGTTCATCATTTTACTAACATTACCGCTCTACGTATCGAATTATTGGGTAGGGCTTCTTACCCTTTGTGCTATTTCCGCTATCGGTGCAATTGGCTTAAACATTTTAACCGGATTTACTGGACAAATCTCTATCGGAGTTGGTGCATTTTTAGGGGTAGGAGGATATACAACAGCGATACTCACTACAACTTATGGTTTAAGTTTCTGGGTTTCTCTCCCGCTAGCTGGTATTGTGACAGCATTGGTTGGAGGATTGTTTGGAATCCCATCTTTAAGACTAAAAGGGTTATATTTAGCCATTGCCACATTGGCAGCACAAGTGATTATTACATTCATCATCAGCCGATGGGATAACGTCACAGGTGGAACAGCAGGAATGGTATTGAGTCGGCCTAGCATCGGAAGCTACTCTTTCATGTCTAACGCATCTTATTATTATTTATCGATTATCATTTTGATTTTAACTGTCATATATTCGGTGAACTTATTAAGAACGAGAGTCGGGCGAGCCTTTTTAGCTGTTCGAGATCGAGATATTGCTGCGCAGATTATGGGGATTAACTTATTCTACTATAAAGTACTAGCCTTTATTATAAGTTCCTTTTTCGTTGGGATTGCGGGAGCATTATTAGCTCATTACACAATGATTGTGAGTCCTGAACTATACAATATCCATGTTTCCATTCAATACCTCGCCATGGTGTTGATTGGTGGGCTAGGAAGCATTTTAGGATCTATTTTAGGGGCTATATTCATTACCCTTTTACCTGTAGGACTAACATCTATTGTTGATTTGTTAACTGCATACATGCCTAACTTATACCAATTATTCTCAGCCTTTAAAGAATTTGTTTTCGGTTTAGCGATTATTCTGTTTTTAATTTTTGAACCAGGTGGTTTAGCTCATATTTGGCATAACATAAAAAACTATTTCAGAGTTTGGCCATTCTCCTATTAAGTTAGTTAATAAATTTTATATAAAAAAGGGGGATTTTGTTTTGAAAAGCAAACAACTTTTGGGGGTTATGCTAGGGGTGTTACTCATCATCCTTTCAGCTTGTGGAGGTGGAGACTCAGCAAATCCAAGCACTTCGAACGATGGTAGTTCATCGAATTCGAGCGATAGTGGAGGCAAACGCACAGTCGTTGTTGGAGGTTTGTATGATATCACAGGTGGTACTGGAGATGTAGGAACACCTTATGCGGAAGGAGAAAAAGCATATTTTGAGTATCTAGAAATGAAAGGCGGAGTGGAAGGACTTGACCTAAAATTAATCGGTAAAGATTACGCCTACCAAATTCCAGAAGCTCAAAAAATTTATCAAGAATTGCGTGATAAGGAAAAGGCTGTTGCTATTTTAGGTTGGGGTACAGGTGACACGGAAGCTTTAAGACAGCAAGTAGCTACAGACCAATTACCATTTATTTCAGCTTCTTACTCTGAAAACTTGAAAAATATTAATGAAAGTCCATACAATTTCTTAACAGCTGCTTCCTATTCAGATCAAGGACGAGCAATTCTTAAATGGATTGTTGAAAACCATGAAGGAGACGATGCTCCAACTTTAGCATTGCTTTACAATGACACAGCATTTGGGCGTTCACCAATTGAAGATATTAAAGAATATGCAAAAGAAGTTGGAGTGGAAGTAGTTGATGAACAAGTTATTGATGTTCAAGCAACAGAAGCTCAATCTCAATTGTTAAATATGGAAAAGAAAAATCCAGATTATGCTATTATTCAACAAACTTGGGGAGCTACATCTACAATTTTACGTGATGCAAAAACATTAGGCATTGATACGCAATTTATCGGATTAAACTGGGCAGCAGGTGAAGGAATTATTGATATTGCAGGTGCAGATGTTGCAGAAGGATATATAGGTATCCTTTCCCATGCATTCCCTTATGAAGATATGCCTGGTATGGCGGAGATTAAAGAATATTTAGATGCAAAAGGTAAGACAGTTGATGATATTAATCAAAAATTTGTACAAGGATGGATTGCAGCAAAAATTATGGTTGAAGCAATTAAAATCGCTGCAGAAAAATATCCTGAAGGCGATTTAACAGGACCACAAATTCGCGAAGGTCTTGAATCCATTCAAAACTTAGATTTAGGCGGTTTAGCTGCAAATGTATCCTTTGCTCCAGATAATCATGCTGGTACAGAAATGACTCGACTTGGTATTGTGAAAAACGGAAAATGGGAGCCAATTACTGATTACTTCAGCTACAAAGATTGAAAAAATCAAAATTAATGAAAGGGACAACATTCTATTGTCCCTTTTTCTCTTTAACGATTGATGGAAGGAGATAAAAAAATGCTTCGTGTGAGCAATTTAGAAGCGGTTTATCAAAAAATGATTCTAGCATTGCGAGGAATTTCGCTTAATGTTAAAGAAGGGCAAATAGTTGCACTGCTTGGCAGTAATGGTGCGGGGAAATCAACAACTTTAAAAGCTATTTCAGGTCTATTGGCTGCAGAAGACGGACATATTACGGAAGGAACAATTGAATTTCAAGGAGAAATCATAAACAATATTTCTCCCGATCAGTTGGTGAAAAAGGGAATCTTTTTGTGTATGGAAGGTCGTAGAATATTTAAAGATTTAACGGTGGAAGAAAATTTATATGCAGGAGCATATACAAGAAAAGATCGCTCTTCAATTAAAAGTGACATTGAAAAGATTTATGAATACTTCCCAAAATTAAAAATGCTTGAACATCGAAAAGCAGGTTACTTATCTGGTGGAGAACAACAAATGTTGGCCATTGGCAGAGGACTTATGGCAAAACCAAAATTATTACTGCTTGATGAACCATCATTGGGCATTGCCCCATTGCTTGTAAAGGAAATTTTTGAGAATATAAGAAAGATTAACGAAGAAGAAGGTTTGACGATATTAGTCGTCGAACAGAATGCTAACATCGCCCTTTCTATAGCACATTATGGATATATTATCGAAAATGGTAGGGTTGTAATGAAAGGTGAAGCATCGGCATTATTAGAAGATAAAAATATTAGTGAACATTATTTAGGCACTGGAAAAGATATAAAAGAAGGTAGAAGCAATCGACGCCGACAAAGAATTGTTTGGTAAGAAGTATTTACAATTATAGAATTGGCTACCTTAAAGGTATTAGCATACTTTTAAGGTAGATATAAATTTTTTTGAAAAAAATTTAATTTTTCTATTGCATAGTTCAGTAATACATGATATTATAATTCTTGTCTTGTTAAGGAGACAATGGCCCGTTGGTCAAGTGGTTAAGACACCGCCCTTTCACGGCGGTAACACGGGTTCGAATCCCGTACGGGTCATTATTTTTTATTAATTTAGGAGGATTAGCTCAGCTGGGAGAGCACCTGCCTTACAAGCAGGGGGTCGGCGGTTCGATCCCGTCATCCTCCACCATATATTGTTTGGATATACATTTGGAGGGGTAGCGAAGTGGCTAAACGCGACGGACTGTAAATCCGTTCCCTTTGGGTTCGGCGGTTCGAATCCGCCCCCCTCCACCATTTATTGGGGTATAGCCAAGCGGTAAGGCACCGGATTTTGATTCCGTCATGCCCAGGTTCGAATCCTGGTACCCCAGCCACTAAAATAATATTGCTTAAGATTGTATATTACCCTTCAATAAAGTGTTAATCGAATAAATAATTTTAACTAGTCAATCCTTTACTCAATGAGTAAAGGATTTTTTTTATTGTATAAAGGTCAAGAGTACACGAAAAACTATAATTTAATTCCATGCTTACAAGTTTAATGGATTGGTTAAAACGTATTTTTGAAATACATTCTATATGAAGAAATCGCTATATTCTGCGTTTTTTTATGTATATTTATACAATTTTTTGTCAAGTTGAGTCAAACCATCATACTCTTATAGAATTAAATTTATCAGGGGGTGTTTTTATGGAAAGAAAAAAAATATCAATTATAGGAGTTCCGTCAGATTATGGTCAACAACGTAGAGGGGTAGATATGGGGCCAAGCGCGATGAGATACGCTGGCGCAATTGAAAGATTAGAAAGATTAGGATATGAAGTGATTGATGAAGGAAATGTATCAGTTCATAAAACGAAAAAAAGTGAGATTAGCGATAAGAAATTGTTAAATTTAGAAGAAGTTCTAGAGGTTAGTGAAAAATTAGCGGACAAAGTGGATGAAGTTATTCAGCAAGGAAGATTTCCTGTAATTCTTGGAGGAGACCATAGTATCTCTATCGGTTCCATTGCTGGAATAAGAAAACATTATAACAATTTAGGTGTTATTTGGTTTGATGCTCATACAGACATCAATACTTCAGAAACAACTCCTTCCGGAAATATTCATGGTATGCCTTTAGCGGTAAACCTTGGACTTGGTGATGAACGATTAATTAATATCGCAAAAAATGCACCAACGATTAAATATGAAAATGTTGTCATTATAGGCGCTCGTTCGATTGATGAGGGAGAAAGAGCTTTAATTAAAGAAAAGGGGATTAAAATTTTTACAATGCATGAAATCGATCGAGTGGGTATGACAAAAGTAATAGAAGAAACAGTGGCATATTTAAGAGAACGGGAAGTTGATGGGGTGCATATTTCCATTGATTTAGATGCTTTGGACCCTATCTATACACCTGGAGTAGGAACGCCAGTACCTGGAGGAATTACTTATCGAGAAAGCCACTTAGCAATGGAAATGTTGGAAGAGGCAAAAATTATTACTTCATGTGAATTTGTGGAAGTAAATCCAATTCTTGATGAGCGCAATAAAACGGCTGATACTGCGGTAGCATTAATGGGGTCGTTGCTAGGCGAAAAATTAGTGTAAAATGTACTATTTATTTGATAAATTTGGTATTTTATACTTTATTAGGGTCAGAATTCTTTTTTGTATTTCAACTAAAAAATGAAACTTTGTGAAGAATTCATTCGTATATTACGTTAAGCCAAAAAAGGTGGAGAAACACATGGATGCGTTAGTGAACAAAAGAATAAAGCAAGTGCTAAAAGGTGATCAAAACGCATTTTCAGATATTGTGAGCCTCTACCAGCACAAGCTATACCAAATTTGTTATCGAATGCTTGGAAATAAGCAAGAGGCGGAAGATATTGCTCAAGAAGCTTTTGTTCGGGCGTATATTAATTTACATACGTTCGATCAAAATAGGAAATTTTCAACTTGGCTTTATCGCATAGCAACGAACCTATGTATAGATCGAATTCGTAAGAAAAAACCAGATTACTATTTAGATGCTGAGGTAGATGGTACTGATGGATTAAATATGTATTCACATATTGCAACTGAAGAAGATCTACCTGAAGATGTAGCTCTCCAAATGGAAATTCAAGAACGCATCCAATATGAAATTAGCAGATTACCTGAGAAATATCGTACGGTGATAGTACTAAAATATATTGAAGAATGTTCTCTTCAAGAAATAAGTGAAATACTTGACTTGCCTTTGGGAACGGTGAAAACTAGAATTCATAGAGGCCGTGAAGCGTTAAGAAAGCAGCTTAACAAATTGTAGGAGGGGAATTGCATGAGTACGTGTCCACAACACATTATTGACTATATGCACGAGTATTTAGATGGCGACATTAGCCGTGAACACGAACAAGTGCTAAAACAGCATTTGAAGACATGTACGGAATGTCAACAACATATGCATCAACTGAGTGACACGATTGCATTTATTAAAAGTGCAGCGCATATTACAGCACCTCCACATTTTGAGGAAAAGGTAATGAAGCGTCTGCCTAGACCGAAAAGTCGAGTAGGCGTGCAAAAATGGCTTAGAAGACATCCATTTTTAGTAGCGGCCGCAATGTTTGTTTTATTTATGAGTGCAACCTTATTTGGAAGTTTTAATGATGATAAATTTTCAGTAACGAAACAACCAAACTTAATCGTTGAAGGGCAAACGGTCATTGTTCCTGAAGGTGAAGTCGTAAAAGGTGATATTGTTGTAAAAAACGGAGATATTGTAGTTGAAGGAGAAGTAGATGGCAATATAATCGTCATTAATGGGGAATATATGGCATCTACGGCAGTTGTATCGGGACAGATTCAAGAAATTGATCAAGTGTTTGAATGGATATGGTATGAGATTAAACGAATGGCATCGGACTTTGTGACACTGTTTGAAAAAGATGAAGAATAAAATAGGAATTGGATTGTTCAGCAGCAAGTAGATGTAACAGAAATTAAATGTGTTTTTAAAGAACTGTAATCTTACATGTGGCGTGGACATATAGACAGTTTCTATGCATGCATTCTTAAGGAAAGTAATGTCTGAAAAGTGGCAAAGAAGCATTTCTAGTATGTTCTTCTTTTGAAACAATAATGATTTAAACAAAAAATTATCATCCGAAAATGGATGATAATTTTTTTGGTGCGCCCGGCATGTACATGAACTATAGGGTGTAAGTCCCGAACCCCGAAGACAGAAGTAGAGGTTAGCCAAGAGCAAGGGTGTCCGTGGTGACGCGGAATCTGAAGGAAGCTGGAGGCAAAACACCGGTCCGAGGAACACGAACCTCATATAAGGCTAGGTATGATTGAGTGAGTTTGCCAAACAAAACAAAGCTCTTTCTGTCGAAGGTCATATCGAGTAGATGAGGCGGATAGATGGTGTGAAAGTGCATGTACTTACCCGGGGAGGTCTGGCGGATAGGTGAAGTACTCTTCATAACCTACTTAGCGATAAGTAGCTGAACCGTCAGAAGTCAGCAGAGGTCATAGTATTAGTTGGTCTAGAACAACTGAGAAGGACCGAACAATTAAGAGAGAATAGCCCTTGGCATTCAGTGAGTCATGATGAACACAGAAAACGTAGTACCTCACTTGAGGAAGGAAGCGGTGAATCCCGTGGGAGACCTCTTGGAGGGTGGAGTGACCACTGGCATAAAGAGAACAGCTATTCACGGAAGTTATAAAGACTTGCGTCAATCATCTTAATTGAACCGCCGTATACGGAACCGTACGTACGGTGGTGTGAGAGGACGGGAGTTAATCGCTCCCTCCTACTCGATTTAATCAAAATCGATATTTTTAGACAAGAAAAGAAAAAAAGAAACAATTGATATAAAAGTTTCGTCAATACTATAAAAGCTTTATGGATTTGATTATGATATACTTGTTGATAGTATAATTGGGAATTTTTTAAATTTATAAAAATGGAATTTTTTATATACTATTTTTATAAAAAATGCATAAACTATATCGCATGTGTTTTTTTGTTATTGATTTGGTGAATTAAGTGGGGGATGCCACATGAATATAATTGAGCAATTTACTGACTTTACTCCTGTAAATATTATTTTTAGTTTATTGGACGTCATACTTGTTTGGTACGTTATATATAAAATTTTAACCCTTATAAAAGGGACGAAAGCCGTTCAGTTATTAAAAGGTTTATTCGTCATTATCATTGCAAGAATTGCAACTGAAATCTTTGGTTTGGATACATTAGGCTGGATGCTCCAAGAAGTAATTGATTGGGGATTTTTAGCGATTATTATTATTTTCACACCTGAAATTCGAAGAGCCCTTGAACAAATTGGACGCGGTAGATTATTTCAACGTCCAGTAAATCAATTGGAAGATGAACAAGCGCGTCTTATTGAAGCAATGAAAAAAGCTGTAAGTTATATGGCGAAAAGACGAATTGGTGCACTCATTTCCATTGAAAAAGAAACAGGCTTAAACGAATATATCGAAACAGGTATTCGACTTGATGCCCATATCACGTCAGAATTGATTATTAATACTTTTATTCCAAATACCCCACTTCATGATGGAGCAGTAATTGTACAAAAAGATCGAATAGCAGCAGCGGCATGTTATTTACCATTATCAGAAAGCACATTGATATCAAAAGAACTTGGTACAAGGCATCGAGCTGCTCTTGGGTTAAGTGAAGTTACAGATGCTATCGTAGTTGTTGTATCGGAAGAAACAGGTGCAGTTAGTATTGCAGTGAATGGCAATCTACATAGAAATCTCACATTAGAAAATTTCGAATCTTTACTTAGAACATTATGGTTTGGGCCAGAAATGGAACTAGACGCATCCTCTAAGTGGACTTGGAGGGGGAAAAAACATGGATAAATTTTTTGATAATATATGGGTGTTGAGAGCAACAGCCTTCATATTAGCGTTTCTTCTCTTCTTTTACGTGAAAGCAGAATTAACTGGTGGTGGAAAAGAATCTACATCGAATAATCATGTAGATATTATTACGGATATTCCTTTAGAGGTCTATTATGATTCCGAAAATTTAATTGTTACTGGGTTGCCAGAAACTGTAGATGTAACGATTGAAGGCCCAATGCAAATAGTGTTAAAAACAAAATTCCAAAAAGATTTTAAAGTATTTGTTGACTTAAATTCATTGTTAATTGGTGAACATAGAGTTACAATACAGCATGAAAATTTTTCTGATAAACTGAATGTGACAATTGACCCAGAGGTAGTGGATGTTGTTATTGAAGAAAAAGTAACTCAAGAGTTTAGGGTCGATCCTGAAATCAATAACCGATTGTTTGCGGAAGGTTATGTGTTAAAATCGATGATGGCTGAGCCGAGTAAAGTGATTGTAACAGGTGCCAAGAGCATAATTGAAAACATAAGTTATGTAAAAGCAACAGTTTCAGTACCGGAAGGAATTAAGGAATCTTTTACCCAAGAAGCGAATGTCAAAGTATTAGATAGTAATTTAAATAAACTAGATGTATCTATTCAACCAGAAACGGTTAATGTGACTGTTGAAGTGGAGGAATATAGCAGAGATATTCCAATCACACTCAGGAAAATAGGAACACCACAACAAGGTGTAGTAATTAATGAACTAAATACAGATACAAAGACGGTTGAATTGTTCGGTCCAAAATCTATTATTGACTCCCTAAAGTCTTTAGTCGTAGAATTTGACGTATCGAAGGTTGACCGCTCAGGAAATTATGAAGTGGACCTAAACTTGCCGAAGGGAGCTACTAAATTAGGAACTGATAAAATTATTGTACGCGCTAATGTTACAAAAACACCAACTCAACCAGATTCAGTTGATGAAGAAACCGATGAAGACCAAAATATGGATGAGCCAAATAGTGTTGATGAGGAAATAAAAAGCGAATAAAATCTTGAATTTCAAAATAAAAAACTACTCAAATAACATAAATAGCTTGTTTTGATTCCATGAATTATTCAAATATGGAATGTCAAGTGTTGAAGGAGAGAATAGTTATGGGAAAATATTTTGGAACAGACGGCGTACGAGGAGTCGCAAATACAGAGCTCTCCCCGGAACTTGCATTTAAATTAGGTCGTGTAGGGGGATACATTTTAACCAAAAATGCTAATGAAAGACCAAAAGTCATCATTGGTCGAGATACAAGAATTTCTGGTCATATGTTAGAAGGAGCGTTAGTTGCTGGCTTGCTTTCTATTGGAGTTGAAGTCATGAGATTAGGTGTCATTAGCACACCGGGTGTTGCTTATCTAACTCGAGTAATGAATGCAGATGCAGGAATTATGATTTCAGCTTCACATAATCCAGTTCAAGATAACGGAATTAAATTTTTCGGTCCAGATGGTTATAAATTAACAGATGAACAAGAAGAAGAGATTGAAAAATTACTAGATGCTGAGGTAGATACACTGCCGAGACCAATTGGGGCAGATTTAGGCACAGTCAGCGATTATTTTGAAGGTGGTCAGAAATACATCTCCTATCTAAAACAAACGGTTGATGAAGATTTTGAAGGTATTCACGTTGCGATTGACTGTGCGAACGGAGCTACTTCTTCATTAGCAACGCATTTATTTGCAGATTTAGAGGCAGATATTTCAACAATGGGTGCTTCTCCGGATGGATTAAATATTAATGATGGAGTAGGTTCTACACACCCTGAAAAGCTGGCAGAATTCGTTGTGGAAAGAGAAGCGGATGTTGGGCTAGCCTTTGACGGAGATGGAGATCGATTGATTGCAGTCGATGAAAAAGGGAATATTGTCGATGGCGACCAAATCATGTTTATCATCGGGAAATATTTAAATAGTAAAGGGCTTTTAAAGAAAAATACAATCGTTTCGACTGTGATGAGCAACATGGGATTCTATAAAGCATTAGAAGAAAACGGAATGACTAGTATACAAACGCCTGTTGGTGACCGCTATGTCGTTGAAGAAATGCGTAAAAATGGTTACAACTTAGGTGGCGAACAATCTGGCCACATCGTATTCCTTGATTACAACACTACTGGCGATGGTATGCTAACAGCTATCCAATTAGTAAATATTATGAAATTAACAGGTAAGCGTTTATCTGAACTAGCATCAGAAATGAAAGTATTCCCGCAACGTTTAGTTAACGTACGTGTTACAGATAAAAATAAAGTGAAGGACAATCCAAAAGTGCAAGAAGCAATTAAAGAAGTGGAAGATGTACTTGGAAACAATGGTCGAGTACTAGTTCGTCCTTCTGGAACAGAACCATTAGTTCGAGTAATGGTGGAAGCACCAACGGATGAAGAATGTGAAAGCTATGTAAATCGCATTGCAGAAGTTGTAAAAAAAGAAATGGGTATTACTGAATAACATAAACAGTGCTGTGGGTAATGTCAAAATACATTGACTTTACACACAGCTTTTTTATTATGTCTGGATAAAAGAATCCATAAGTTTCTATGTTATCGGGAGTTATATCTGCACAAGCTAAAGTTGCATCCACACAAGTTACGGAAACATCAGCACGAGCAGGAATTACATCCACACAAGCTGTGGAATCATCCGCACAAATTGATAATTTATCTACACAAGCTAGTACCCTAACCACACAAGTTAAGAGGTTATCTGCACAAGTGGGCCATCATTCATATCCATACGAGTTTAAACTACATTTGTGAAATATCCCCGCAAGCTGTTTTTCATCCATCTTTTTGATTATTTACAGAAGGAATCGGCAATAGTAATAAATGTGAAATATGAAAGGGAGTGTGAAATGATGGCAAAAATCGCGACATTAATTACAGATTTATTTGAGGATGTAGAATTTACAAGTCCGAAAGAAGCGTTGGAAGCTGCTGGTCATACAGTTGTGACGATTGATAAAGTAGGTAACAAAACCGTTAGAGGCAAAAAGGGAGAAGCAAAAGTCGACATTGATTATGGAATTGAAGATGTAGATCCAGATGACTTTGATGCTTTATTCATACCAGGAGGATTTTCACCGGATTTGTTGCGTGATGATGATCGAGTAGTGGCATTTGTTAAATCATTTATGAAAGCGAATAAGCTTGTATTTGCCATTTGTCACGGGCCTCAACTTTTAATTTCGGCAAGAGAATTAGAAGGACGTGACGTGACAGGATATAAGTCGATTCGAGTCGATTTAGAAAATGCCGGTGCAAAATTCCATGACGAGCCAGTTGTTGTATGTGGCAATCAGTTAGTTACAAGCAGAACACCAGATGATTTACCTGAATTTAACCGAGAAATTGTAAATTTATTAAAGGAGAAAGAGTTTCAGAAATAAAATAACATTCATTGCCTTTGATACCCCTTATAATAAAAATAAATTCTATGAATTTGCTTGCCCAAGCTAGGGAATTTCCTATCTTGGGCAAATTTATTTGGAATATTGTAACTCTTGATATCTAAAAATAATAAGTAACATTAGTAAATCATTGACGTATAGATACATATTCTGTATGATGAGAATGCTTAATTTTTTATAAGTATAAATTCCAGTTTTTAGAAAAATTAAGCGAGCGCGGTAAAGGAGGTTAGTTTCGCGCTATATAAATGCGATGGAAAACAATGAAAGCGCCAGGACTAAGGAAATCGGACGGTAATCAATCCTTAGTTGACGAGGTGGAGGTTTATCGAAATATTCGGCGGATGCCTCCCGATCGCATTGCCCGGTCGTAATTTCGTTCTTAAAACATAAAAGCAATTTTATGGACAAAGGAACGAAAAGGCAAAGCAATAAAAATAAATAGCGATATCAAACCTACAATTCTTTTTTTTGGACATATTGAACTGGACAGAGTTCAAATTCAAAAAAAGAGCAAAAAAGTAGGTTTAGTTTTCTGTTGCCTTTTTCAGGTAACAAAATTCTACAATTTTTTGGAAAATTGATAGTATGGTATCGCTTATTGACGGAGGTATGTAAATGTGTGGAATAGTTGGATATAACGGATATTTAGATGCAAAGGAAATCTTATTAAAAGGACTAGAAAAGCTCGAATACCGCGGCTATGATTCAGCAGGTATAGCCATTCAAAATCAAGAAGGAATTACAGTTTTCAAAGAAAAAGGAAGAATTGCTGACTTACGCAAAATTGTAGACGACAAAATGAAAGGAAACATCGGCATTGGTCATACACGTTGGGCAACACACGGTGAGCCTAATAAAATCAATGCGCATCCACATCAAAGTCTTTCTGGCCGATTTACGATTGTACACAACGGAGTCATTGAAAACTATCACCTACTACAAAAAGAATATTTAAAAGATGCTCCAATGCAATCAGATACAGATACAGAGGTAATTGTCCAGCTTGTAGAATTGTTCTCTAATGAAGGTTCATCAACTGAAGAAGCGTTTCGTAAGACCCTATCTTTATTGCATGGCTCCTATGCGATTGCTTTACTTGATATGGAAAATACTGAAACCATCTTTGTTGCTAAAAACAAATCACCATTGCTTGTCGGTGTAGGTGAAGGATTTAATGTAGTTGCATCGGATGCAATGGCGATGTTGCAAGTGACAAATCAATTTATTGAATTACATGATAAAGAAGTTGTATTGGTTTCGAAGGATAAAGTTGAAATTTCTACAATAGATGGACGTCAAATTGAACGGAAACCTTATACAGTGGAGCTAGATGCTAGCGACATTGAAAAAGGAACATATCCTCATTACATGTTAAAAGAAATGGATGAGCAGCCTGGTGTCGTTCGAAAAATCATTCAAGAATATAGTAATAATGCTGGAGAATTAACAATTGATGAAGCAATATTATCTGCTTTACGCAATGCAGATCGAATTTATATCATTGCGGCAGGAACGAGCTACCATGCAGGACTTGTAGGAAAACAATACTTTGAAAAGCTTGCTGGAATTCCGGTGGAGGTTCATATTTCTAGTGAGTTCGGCTATAATATGCCATTACTATCTGAAAAACCGCTCTTTATATTTATTTCTCAATCTGGTGAAACAGCGGATAGCAGACAGGTGCTTGTAAAAGTAAAAGAATTAGGCTATCCTACGTTAACCATTACAAATGTTGCGGGTTCAACGCTTTCCCGTGAAGCGGATTACACGCTATTACTACACGCTGGTCCTGAAATTGCTGTTGCTTCAACAAAAGCATATGTGGCACAATTAGCCGTTCTAGCAATTGCTGCTTATGTTACGGGTAAAAGCAAAGGAAACATCATGAACTTCGATTTAAAAACAGAGCTTGCTTTTGCTGCAAATGCAATTCAAACAATCGTGGATTCTAAAGAAGAACTGCATAACATCTCAAATGAATATTTAAATCATACTCGTAATGCGTTCTTCATTGGTCGAAATATCGATTATTATGTAAGTTTAGAAGGCGCACTTAAATTAAAGGAAATATCGTATATTCAAGCGGAAGGTTTTGCTGGTGGGGAGTTAAAGCATGGAACGATTGCATTAATTGAAAATGGAACACCTGTCTTTGCTCTCGTTACACAAGAGCCAGTGGCATTAAATATCCGCGGTAACGTGAAAGAACTAGTGGCACGTGGTGCTAATGCATGCGTTATTTCAATGGAAGGTTTAAATGAAGACGAAGACCGACTTGTCATTCCGAAAGTGCATGCTCTTCTTACGCCGCTTGTTGCTGTAGTGCCGTTGCAGTTCATTAGTTACTATGCTGCTTTAGATCGTGGATGCGATGTTGACAAACCGCGAAATTTGGCGAAGTCTGTAACAGTGGAGTAAATAATCAATACACTTTTAACCTTTTTGTCGAGTAATAAAAAAGTCGTTTAAATTATAAAAAAGTCGTTTAAAAAATAAAAAAGTTGTTTAAAAAAACACACGTTATGGAGTAAAATGGAAGTAACTCCGAACGTGTGTTTTTTTTGTGAGGTGATTTTGTTTGCGAATGTGAAAAATAGAATTAAAAAGCGGAAGGATGCATTAAAAGAATTAAACGAACTGGTTCAAAGAGATTCTAATTTATTATTAATTCATTATTCATGTGAGAGTTTCTACAATATCAAGGATGGCAGAACCCCTAGAATAACCTCTATAGCAGTTAGGTATTATAGTACGGGTCAAACAGTTTCTTTTTCTATTCATAAAGTAGCAGAGAAGCAAGGTAAGTTAGATAGAATAGAAGAGCATTATGATGAATTAGAAAGAGAAATGCTAGATGAATTTTTTCAATTTGTAACCAGTCATAATAATTATAACTGGATTCATTGGAACATGAGGGATATCAATTATGGTTTTGAAGCTATAAATCACAGATACAGTGTTCTAGGTGGAACTCCGGTTGTTATTCACGATAAAAACAAATTTGACCTTGCTAGGAAAATAGTCGATATATATGGTACTAACTATATTAAAGAACATCCTCGTTTTGAAAAGCTAGTGGATAAAAACAATATTACAAAAAGAGATTTTCTTTCTGGAGCAGAGGAAGCAGAGGCTTTTGAAAAAAAGAGTTTGTTAAATTACATCAATCAACTTTAAGGAAAGTAGATATACTTCATATTATTGTGGACCGAATAATAGACAATGAATTAAAAACTGATTCATCCTTAAGGGAAGTATACGGTCTAACTCCTCAAGGATTCTATGAATTAGTTAAAGAGAATTGGGGATATAATTTATTCATTTTTCTTTTAGGAGCAGCAATTTCGGGAATTGTTGGTTATGTAATTACAGTTCTAATGTCCTAGGAGGTGGTTATATGCCAAAACGCAAAACAGGTTGGACGGAGGAAAAAATTGCTCGTTACTATAAAGAAGGTCGTGGCCAAGGCGAGTTATCTAATTATACGCCTTGGTTAATGATTCAAGACGTGCCTTCAAGTGGACGAGCCCATCGTGTAAAAGGTTGGACCACAAGTCGAACACATCACCTCCTATCCGATATGGAATATAATTATTTTTGCTTACTCGATTGGGCAGATGAAGTTATTGATATTAGAGAACAATTCCCTCTACCACGTGATGTGACGCTTCCCATCGCTGAGGAGAAAAACATAAAACACCCCATAGATTCCGCAACACAGACCCCGATTGTAATGACGACAGATTTTCTCATCACAGTACGAAAAGAAAAAGAAATTATTTACTTTGCCAGAACAGTAAAAGAAAATAAAGAATTAAATTCATCAAGGGTTATCGAAAAGTTTGAAATCGAAAGAGAATATTGGACAAAACAAGGTGTAGACTGGGGCATCGTAACAGAAAAGGAATTACCAAGAGATGCAATAGACAATATCAAGTGGTTACATTCAGCTTATTTTTTATCGGATGACACTAGCATTGCACTAATTAAATCTGATGATTCAAAATACTAAGAATGTTCAATTTTTTATTGATTTCGAAACAAAAAAATCCTTTACAATGGAAGTACAGGTGGTTCCTGTCCAAATCCAATCGTAAAGGATAAACGTTATGGACAAGAATACACTAATTTCATCATTTGGTAAATGGGTTTCACCCATAAATATTCAAAAACTTAGCGAACAAGTCAAAGAATTGAAACAGGACTATTACACAAAAAAGCTGACAACAGAAGCCTATATTAAACTTTTATTGGTAGCCCAGCTGCTCGAATTTAAGAGCTTAGAGGAAATGAGTGATGCACTTGTAGACGAAGATCTTCAAAAAGCACTCGGATTTGAATCGATAAGTGCCTCTCAGCTATCCCGAAAAAACAATCAGATCAACCCACTAATTCTTGCAAATTTGTTCTTGGATCTTGTTTGGAAAATTCAACGGTACCATTATAAAACCGGAAAGAATATGCCACTGAAAATCATTGATTCAAGTACACTCCCGTTGAATTTGACCAATTATAAATGGGCAAAATTCCGTAAAACAAAAGCTGGTGTAAAGCTACACTTACGGCTCGTTTTCATGGATAAAGACACCGTCTATCCTGAAAAAGCAGTGATTACGACAGCAAAAGAACATGACCGAAATCAACTCGAAGTCCTAGTGGATGATAAAGAAGCCATGTATGTGTTTGACCGCGGTTATGTGGACTATGAACGTTTTGATCGGATGACAGATGATGGCTATTTCTTCGTTTCAAGACTGAAGAAAAACGCAGTCATTCGTGAAGTCTATACATTTTCACTTCCTGATGATTGTCACGTTCTATCCGATAAAATGGTCTACATTGGTACCACACAAAATCGTACTGAAAATGTCTTTCGTCTACTAGAAGTTATGGACACAAAAGGGAACTTACTTCGTTTCATCACCAACCGATTTGATTTAAAACCAGAAGAGATAAGTGATATTTACCGATCTCGCTGGGCTATTGAACTCTTTTTCAAATGGCTCAAGCAACACGTAGAAATTAAGCACTTTTATGGAATGAGTGAAACAGCTATTCAAAATCAAATTTTCTTAGCCCTTATCACGTATTGCTTACATGTTCTCATTCAATTGGAGATGAAAAGTAAGAAATCTCTACTTCGAATTACTCGTTGGTTAAAGAGAGCTCTGTGGAAACCAGCTTATGTTTGGTTGCGAAAATTTGATGGGCGAGCCAGTCCATAATCTCCCTTTTGTCGTTGTCGCTCTGGTTTAACTGTATATATTTACCAAATGGGCAGTGCCACCTTTCTTTAGGTTTTGTCTTTTTGGCACAAATTCACAAAAATTAATTAACAGAAAATTCTAACTATATTTATGCAATGCTAATGAAATCATGTAAAAAAATATAATCTTTCCTAAGTGAATAAAGTTATCGAAGTCGTTTCTACTCCTGTTAGAAAGCAGGCAACCATATATTATTGATAGTTTCGGACTGGATCCAATTAGGATTCAGTCTTTTTTATTTTGTATTGACACCTTTTCAATTCGAAACGGAGTATACGCTATAAACAAACAAACTACATAGATTGTTCAAGAACGACACTGTATTGTAAAAAATGGTAATTAAAAAATTCAATATGATTAAATTAACAAATCAATGAAAGGAGTTGAGTGGTATGGTGAGTAATTCTAAGCAAAAAGAAATTGTGGCTAAAATCATGAACGAAATCGAAATAATGGATGAAAAAGAATTTGAAGCTTTATATAATCAACTGGATATTGACCATCAAATGTTTGTCGATGGAGCAATACGTAAATTTGCTGACTTTACTGTAGACAGTGAGCATGGGGATTCTGATAAATGAAATAGTATTTGTATTATGGAATATTGAAACCCGAACCCTCTTATTAACGACATAAATTCAGGAGGTAGCATGGAAACAAACTTTATTTAAACTCTTATTTGTACTGCAATACAAATAGGAGTTTTTTTATTTATATAATTTGTCTTAAAAAAAAATAGCGATTGCTGCAGCATAAAATACTGCGAGCAATCCCTTACTACATTACAAACCCGCCGTCGACATAAAGAGTTTGTCCTGTCATAAAGCGGCTCCAGTCAGAGGCTAAAAACAGAACAGGACCAGCAATATCTTCTGGAGTGGCAATTCGCTTTAACGGCGTTTGAGCGATAATCAGCTCCTTTAGATTTTCCTTTGTTGTTCGGCTCGCATCTGTTGGATAAACTAGACCAGGGGCGACGCAATTGACGCGGATGCCAAAGGAGCCGACTTCGGCAGCCAAATTTCTACTATACCCCATAAGTGCGGTCTTGGCAGTATTGTATTCATGATACGGGACGATGGGGCGTTCAACTAAGTTCGTAATGATATTAATGATACTGCCCTGGCTTTGTTTTTTCATGATGGGGATGACTGCTTGGCAAATATAATGGGCTGAGCGTACTGCTCCATCAATTTGCCCCTGATAGTCTTCCCATTGCACTTCCCAAGCTAACTTGCGAGTTTCAGGATTAAACTGAAAAGATTTAAAGGCATTGTTAACGACTACATCAATTTTGCCTGCTTCTAACATAATCTCCTCAATCATTTGATTCACAGCCTCTTCAGATGTAACATCTCCTTGAATGGCATAACCGTCACCACCAAGCTGTATGCATTCAGCTGTCACTTTTTCAGCAAGCATTTTATTCTGCAAATAATTGACAATGACAAAAGCCCCTTCCTTTGCAAAAGCACGAGCAATTGCTGCACCAATGCCGCGGCTTGCTCCGGTAACTAGGACAACTTTACCCTCAAAGTTCATTGCTCTGCCTCCAAAAATTCCTCAGTCATGACTTGTGACATGTCCAATTGATTATTCACTAAACCTAACTGTTGATATGTGTCTGCTCCCTTTTGTAATACATCGGCATCAATAGCACCTAATACTTTTATCTCCGTATCTTCTGAAACTGAAGAAGCATTACGTAGCTTAATTATCTCTAAATTGATGTTTTCATCTTTTCCATCAATAGCAAATTCTTTCGCAAGTTTTGCAGCTTCTTCCGGATTTTCAAGCATCCATTGGGCGCTTTCTCTGTATGCGGCAACGAAACGCTTCAATTCCTCTTTTTTCTCTTCGTACGTTTTTTCTGTCACAACAAAGACATCACTTGGTATATTTAAATAATCTCTCACTTCAATTATATTTACATCGCCTAATCCTTTTTGTTTTGCAAGGTATAATCCGGTATCAGTTGCTGCAGTTGCATCCACTTGACCCTGTATTAGTGGGGCAAAATTTGATATGCCTGTTTCCACAATCTTGACATCATCCTCCGTCAAACCAACTTGGTGGAGAAGGATTAATAAGTTTTGTCGCGTTCCACTTGTTAGGCTGTAAACACCAATTGTTTTTCCTTTCAAATCTTCTGGCTTTTCAATACCGCTTTCTTTTAACGCCACAATATTGAACACGTTCTGTGGATAAATATTATAAATAACTTTTAATTTTTCTCCTTTGTCTAAAGCAAAATAAAGAGATCCAGGGTCAGTAAAGGCAATATCTGCTTTACCGGAAAGAATATTTTTAATAGCATCTCCACCACCAGCACCGGGAATCACCTTCAAATCAATGCCTTTTTCTTTGAAAAATCCTTTTTCATCATCGACTAATAGGTTGACAGATTCTGTAATAGGCTGGCTCCAGAGTGCAACTGTCAGCTGTGCAAATGATTCTTTTTCATTCGAGCCTTCCTCTTTTGAACCGCATGCTGTTAGAAGTAATAAAAGAAATGCGATGATTATATGTTTCAACTTCATATCTTTCATATCTCCTTCTTCAATCTTTTCATCCACATTTTTTCAAGCCAAGATACAGTTAAGTAAAGAATCATACCGAAAATTGTTAATAAAATTAATGTGGCAAACATAAGGGCGGTATCCATCATTGCTTGGGTTGCGATAATAAGCGCCCCTAGTCCTTCACTGCCGCCGATAAATTCTCCGACAACCGCCCCCACAATTGCAAGGACAACCGAAACACGAAGTCCAGCTAAAATGCCCAGCATACCAGAAGGAATTTTTAAGTGAATTAATGTTTGTAGCCGTGTTGCACCAAGCATTTTAAATAGTTCCTGCTTTTGTGTATCGCTTGACTGAATCGCTGTTACTGTATTTTCAAGCAATGGGAAAAAGCATACAAGTGCAGTAATAACAACTTTGGACGTCATGCCGAAGCCAAACCAAAGAATAAATAACGGAGCCAATGCCAGCTTGGGAACTGCTTGACTCACTATAATATAAGGAAAGAGAAGCTTACGTAAAAAGGCCACTTCTCCCATTAGAACTCCTACTGTAAATCCAGCTGCACCACCAAAAAAGAGACCAAGAATTACTTCAGCGGCAGTCCGTTGAATATGCTGTGTAAAATAGCCGTTTAAAAGTCCATCAACAAGGGTGAGTACTATTACAGAAGGAGCTGGTAATACAAGTTCGGAATAGGACTTGGATGATATTTCCCAAATAACTAGTAAAAAAATGAATAATAAGAATGAATAAACGGATGTTTTTTTCATAAGCGTTCACCATTCATTACTTGACGTAACGTGAAACATAGTTCGTTAAAATAAGTCTCGTATCTCATTTCCATTCTACGTGGGCGTTCAAGCATGATTGGGGTTTGATAGACAATTTCTCCATGTGCCATGACAGCAACTTTATCGGATAAATATACTGCTTCCTCAATATCATGGGTAATAAAGAGCACAGTAATATTATGCATATTGCACATTTTTAAAAGATCATCTTGCAGTTCTTCTCTTGTAATGGCATCTAATGCTGCAAAAGGCTCGTCCAAAAATAATAAAGAAGGCTTTTGCATTAAGGCTCGTGCAAGAGCGACCCGGCTTTGTTGTCCACCGGAAAGCTGTAAAGGATAACAATCTCGATAAGAGGCTAAGCCAACAAGCTCTAAGTATTCCATTGCCTGCTCCATATCCTCACTTCTGATTTTCCGTTTCAATTTAATAGGGAGAAGCACATTTTCAATAACTGTTTTCCATTCCAATAGAGTTGGAGTTTGAAAGACAAAACTACAATTAGGTAAAGGTTTGATTACTTCCGTTCCTTGCAGGCGAATGCTTCCATTCTCAGATGAAAGCAGGCCAGCAGCAAGCTTTAATAAGGTCGTTTTTCCGCAGCCGCTTTTTCCAAGCAGACAATGAAACTCTCCTTTATTGATTTCCCAGCTAATCCCACGTAAAATTTGATTTTTTCCTTGTTCATAACTGTATGTTACATCCTCCATTACCAAAAAACTCATATTAAAAACCTCCTAATCAACATAAGGAGCAAATTGTTCACTATCCACTATTGCCGATGATTCGATGTCTACCATTTGAATTAAATCCAGTAGATTGAACCGTCCATCATGATGCCAACCTGCTTCAGGGGAAGTCATTTTTCCTAGTGCTGTGATTCGTGTTACGCCAACGTTAGCCAACAACTCTGCCCAGTGGAAAAGTTCTTTAGGGGTTGCGGCCATTCCAATCGTTTGAAGAAATGAGCGGTATGGCTTGATGTATGGCAGAATGTCTTCTAATTTTTCAAAAGAAATAACCCGAATTACTCGATTCAACGGACTTGCCGTAAAAACTTTTTCCTCTTCTTCATAAACGACCGTCCATTGATGTGTGGAAGTTCCAAGCACTTCTTTTCCTGTTGCTGTAAAAGTGCTCATTTCTTCCTTTTGCCGCCATGAAGCAAGAGCAACTGATTCTTCCATGGAAAGCTTACGCCTTGGATAACGCTTTTCGAAGTTTTCTAGCTCCCCCGCAATCAAGCGGGCAAATTCCACTGGCGATACTTTTCCGCCTTTTTGCACATAAAATAAGTGCGGTGAGTAACAACCTTGCTGATCGTAACGAATGACATCAAGTGCGGCTTGATGAGCAATTCGCCATGCTTTGTGCGCATCTAAGGCAGATTTTGAAATGATGCCGAAGCTTACTTTATGACCAAAAGGTAAAAAGCGAGTAGTAATGGGAACTTGTTTTTTTAAAGCTTGCAGCGTTTCGTTGTTACCGTATCCGATAACGAGATTCGACTTTTCAAATATCATCTTCTCTCGCTTTTCATCGCCGCCTTTCCACCACACAACTGCAAAGCAATTGGCAAGACTCGGCTCGGCCTCTGCTAAGGCTTTTGCAAACCAGCCGGCAAAAAGAGGTTCAGAACTTGAAACTTTTCCGATATTTCCTGCTTTTACTAGCAGACCAGATACGAAACTCCAAATAGGCAGTGCTGGAACATTCCCTGCCCATACATGGGTGATGAGTTCTGGTCCAATTGCTTTTGAAAAACCACCTTTTGCGCGCGGCTGAAAATGATCTAATAATAATGGATTTCCTAAATCTTCTACTAGGAAACGCTGGAGTTCGTGCTTGCGAAATGTTTTTAAAAAAGATGTAAGACCAAGGCGAATTACCTCCTCATCATAGCCGGTGACAATCGGAAGCAACTTTTCCGCCTGCTGTCGATAAGATGAACTGCGGTCCAAAAATTGTTCCGTTACATAACCGATGATGTCCACTACTGTTGATACCGACAGTGATTTTAAGATTTCCGCACTTTCTCTTTTCACCGTGTCAATGACCCTCTGCATTTGCTCTAATGTAAGGAGAGGCAGTTCCACTTCTAAATCCTGAAACTTCAGGATTTTCTTATCAAATTTCGATTCTCCGATATTTGGAATATACCCAGCCGTTATTCTCATTGTGCTGTTCCTTTCGCCATTTGAATAAATTCTTCTACCGCTAGCGAGCATCCCCTTGCCTCGGCCCCTTGAACTCTACCGAACAGATAAAATCCTTCATCAACCGCCATTCCTACATCTTCAGTAGCAACCGCCAATACGGAATTGAAGTTGGCTAAATCATAATGAACTAAAACGCCACGTTCTCCTTCTGCAACCTCTTCACCTGTTAATGGATTGATGACTCTCGTACGAATCCAACTAGGTCCTGTCTTCACAGATGGAACGACCTCATTGCCATTATCATAAAATTGTGTACTTAACTCCGTAATCCCGTACATATTGATGCAATTGATTCTTTCCACACCGAAATATCTTTCAAGCAACTGATAAAATTCATTTAAATCCAATTCCTTGGATTTATTTTTATAACCACCAGTATCAAGAATTTTGCTCCCCCTAGGCAGATTAAACGTTTTTCCTAAACGCTCCAATTCCTCAAACAAATGAACAAAACTAAAGCTTGCTCCGAGTAACGCATATGGTTCGCCTGTTTTTTCGGCATGTTCCAGCTCACTGATGATTTTTTCCATATGTAAGCCGTTCTCTTTTAATAAATAGCAGCTGTCCTCTGTGCCAAACTCTTTCATGACTAGGGCTAAATAATGGGCTAAGGATGAGTGCGGCATTTCCTCTTCAGTTGGAAACAAAATTCCCATGCGAATGCGATCTGTTTCTTTCATAAACCGTTCTTTAAAGTTGATGATCATGGAAAGTTCCCTGATTTCGAGAGTGGAATGATAGTGTTTGCCTTGTTTTCCTTGGGTTGTTCCGCTTGTCATAAAGACTCTGACTGCTGCCTCTGGATTTGTACATGTCAATGGAACCTCTTTAAAGGCATTCATCGGCACATAAGGAATGTCTCGCCAATTTTTCACAAGCCGCGGTGTCTTTCCTTTTTGGCGGCAAAATGTTTGATAGGGGAGATTATGTTTGTATTGATAATTAAAAATATGTAAAGCCAAGCTATTAAACTCTTCTTCTGAAGCTTGATTCTTTTTGATAAATTGAGAAAGTTCCTCTATGATTTCTCGTTGCTGAGTCATCGGTTTTCACCCTTTCCGCAAAATAAAATGCACTCTGCCTAAGCAAAGTGCATAATTCGACTTACTACACTCCCTGCGCTGGCATTACCCAAATCAGGTTCAAACGGTCAACGACGGATTAGTCGTACTCTCAGCCTGCTTCCGCAAGCCCCCGGTTAATATATTCAATTTCAATATAAAGTCTACTTATTCTTATGAAAGATTGCAAATTCTTTTGAATTATCACCCTAAAATTATGTAGATATTCAATTATTTTTTGTTGCAAATGCAACAAAGTTTGATTAAAATGAATTAAAAATATTGCATTTGCAATAAAAATGAAGGAGTTCATTATGAAAGAAGTTCTTCGTGAAATTGGGATGATAGCACGAGCACTAGATTCAATCAGTAATATCGAGTTTAAAGAATATGACTTAACAAAAGGTCAGTATTTGTACCTTGTACGAATATGTGAGAACCCGGGAATTATTCAAGAAAAGTTGGCTGAAATGATCAAAGTGGATCGGACAACTGCATCACGCGCCATAAAAAAACTAGAAATGAACGGATTTGTTGAAAAGCGAGAGGATCCACAAAATAAAAAAATTAAGAAACTCTATGCGACCGAGAAAGGCAATAATGTTTATCCGTTTTTAATAAGAGAACATGATCATTCTAACGCTGTAGCTTTACAAGGATTATCTGAAGCAGAAGTGGAAACATTATTCAATCTTTTAGAGCGGGTAAGAAAAAATGTTGAAAAAGATTGGGAATACGTTAAGAAGGGAAACAAACGAAATTATTGATATGAGGAGAGATGTTCACTATGACAATTAAAATAAAAACATGTACCCTTGAAGATTTGCACACATTACAAGAAGTGGGCATTGAAACGTTTTATTACACATTTAAAGATCAAAATTCACCTGAAAATATGAAAGTATATTTAGAAAAGGCATTTAATATAAAACAATTAGAGAAAGAGCTATCCAATATTCATTCACAATTTTTCTTTGTCTATTACCAAAATGAATTGGCGGGTTACTTAAAAGTCAATAGTGATGATGCTCAGACGGAAAAAATGGGCGATGAATTCCTTGAAATTGAAAGAATTTATATTCGAGAGAAATTTCAGAAGCATGGACTTGGAAAAGCCTTGCTAAATAAAGCGATTGAAGTTGCAAAGGAATGGAATAAAAAGAAAATTTGGCTTGGGGTTTGGGAAAAGAACGAAAATGCAATTGGTTTTTATAAGAAAATGGGATTTGTTCAAAAAGAATCTCATTCCTTTTATATGGGGGATGAAGAGCAGACTGACTTGATTATGATCAAAACATTGGAAGGTTGATTAGCATGTATATACTGAAATATTGGCATATAAATTTCATTTCTTATGATTCTATATTTCATGATTCAGTTAATAAACTTTCGCATTCGTCAAACAAATCATATTTATCATTAGGTTCGAACACATAGACTGTCCCCAATAGTTCCATTTGACAATTTGATTCAGGACCAATATACTGTTTTTGTATTCATCATTAAAGGAGGATTATTAAAAAAGTGACACACTCAATGAGACTACGTTTCCCAACTTTGAACTAATGAATTGAATATGTTCAAAGGCTCTGCTTGTGAACGGCAGAGTAAATGGGAGTAGTCTGTCCTTTTTTAATAATCTTCATTTTTCATTTTTGAACCACATTTTTGTAATATCACTATTTATGGTTGATATTAATTAATGGGTTAATAACGTCATTTCCGAAGGCAGATTATTTCTGCCTTTTTTCTATTATTAAGGAATTTCACTTTCTTTCGATAGATTTGTACTACACCTAAGTACAAGTCCTTTTTTGATGCCTATCTTGTCAATATGTTATTCCAAACTAATGAGGGCGGATCTTCTTCCATTTGCTCTAAATCGCAAGCAGATGCTTGTGATTTTTTTAGAAAGGAAGAAGAATTAATGACTAAAAATCGTAAACATCGAAGAAGTGAACCACCCAATTTTTTAGGACAACATTTAATGCATAATAAGAAATTAATAAATGAAATAGTAGAAATTGCAAATGTAACTCGACATGATTTAGTTTTAGAGTTTGGTGCTGGAAAAGGTGCATTGACGTCGGTGTTAAGTAAAAAAGCAAGGGGGATACTGGCTATAGAATATGAAGGAAAATTTGTAAGTTTATTAAAAGAGAAATTTGCTGAAACCGGTAATGTTAAAATCATTCATCACGATATATTACAAATTCAATTGCCGAAAGAACCTTTTATCGTTGTTTCGAATATTCCCTATTCGATTACGACGCCCATTATGAAGATGTTATTGAATCATCCGATAAGTGGATTTCAGAGAGGAGCAATAGTAATGGAAAAGGGAGCGGCAAAAAGATTCACCTCTCAATTTGTGAAGGATCCATATATCATTGCTTGGAGAATGTGGTTTGATATTCGATACGTAAAAGAAATTTCTAAGAAAAACTTTTCTCCCCAACCAAAAGTAGATTCGGCACTGATTACGATAAAAAGAAAAGTAAATCCAAAAGTTCCTTATAAAGATTATTTCATTTTTTGGGGATTCGCAGACTATGTATTGCAAAACCCGCAGATGCCAATTGACTTTGCATTAAGGGGCATTTTTACAGCACAGCAAATCAAAAGGGTTAAAAGAAGTTTGGGCATAAAAAGTGAAACGCCAGTTGGCATCCTATCAATAGAGCAATGGGGTATGTTGTTTGAAACGATGGTAAAATATGTTCCAAAACACAGATGGCCTAAATTAGACAAGCGGAAATTAATCAAATGGAAAAATTCTAAACGATAAATGAAGGAATATAAACATTATAATTGAAGGTAATCTAATTACTTTACCTCATACTAAACAATAAAATCTGAATAACAAGATGTATTTAGAATGGAAATTGAAGCAGATGTTAGGATAAAATCCTCCTAAATAGAAAAATAGCCCATGAAGTTTTGCACATTGCAAAATTTCATGGGTTTATATTTTTTTAGGTTTTAAAAAACTTTCAGGATATCCATTACATTCATCATGTACAAAAGTAAAAGAAGGATTCTCCTTTTTTATTATATTTAAGCCAGTTAAGTATCAACTTCTTTTCTATTAATTAAATGGAAGAATTTAATAACATTAACAGAATATTTGATACAAGCCAGAACGGAGAAAAGAGGGAAGTAAATATTAAATTTTATAGTCTTAACCTTGCTACATCTCCAATAGTATCTTCAAAGAAACTAAACCACATTAAAGTGCCTACTTATCACTTTCATACTTCATTGGCATAATGGATTTCGTTGAACAAAACAATTTAATGGAGGGATTTAAAACAAAACTTGCAACAAAAGATTATCGAATCGGGTCCTTGGGAACGACATGGTGAACTTGTTTTTGGCAGGAGCCCATTCGTTATGAATAAGAAGATATTCAACAAGTATGTGAAGATTATAGAAACGGTACTTTTTTGAATGAATCTAATTAAAGCATAAAGAAAGTTGGGATATTAGATGAAAAAAAGTGTCTTATTAATTATCGCTTTATTTATGGCTTCGCTAAATCTACGTCCAGCTATTAACTCAATCGCCCCTTTACTAGAGAGCATTAGAACAGATCTTGGAATGAGTGCAGCTGTCGCAAGTTTGTTGACTGCCATTCCAGTGCTTTGTATGGGTCTTTTTTCTCCAATCGCCGTGAAAGCTGGGGGAAAATGGGGAATTGAACGGGTAATCGGCTTATCGCTTTTAATTATTGGAGTTGGTACTGTTATTCGTTTGTTCACAGATTCTGTATCATTTCTAGTAACAACAGCTATAATTGCAGGTATCGGTATCGCTTTGATAGGTCCACTGTTGTCTGGTTTCATTAAAGAGCATTTTCCTAATCAAGTACCTTTTATGGTTTCAGTATATACCGTAGCTCTGACTTTGGGGGCAGCAATTAGTTCTGCACTCTCTACATCGCTAGAGAATAGCTTTAACTCCTGGCAAACTTCCCTTGCATTTTGGGCAATTATAGCATTTGTAGCTGCAGTTATCTGGTGGTTATTTGTAAATCAACAAGTCAAAAAATCAGCTCACACTGCTACTTCTGGAACAAAAGTTCAATTGCCGTGGGGGAACGGTAAAGCATGGATTCTTACATTGTCCTTTGGTCTGATGGGTATGCTATTTTACTCAATTACGGCATGGCTACCTCAAATCATCCAAGGAATGGGGTACACGAAAGATTACGCCGCAATCGCATTAACAATTTTCGTAGTCGTGCAAATACCAGTTAGCCTAGTGCTTCCAATTTTGTTAAGAAGGTTTCACTCCCGTCGTTTCTGGTTGATTGTAGAATCCATAATAGAACTTGTTGGATTTATTTTACTCGTGCTAAATATTGAACCGTTGCTAGCTTCTGCATTGATAGGTATTGGAGCAGGCGGATTGTTTCCTTTAAATCTTCTTTTGCCAATTGATGCTACAGATAACGCTCATGAAGCAGCCTCTTGGTCGGCCATGATACAATCTGCTGGTTATGTAATTGGTGCATTAGGTCCTATTATTCTCGGTTGGATTTATGACGCAACGAACAGCTTTACTTCTGCAGTAGTTGGAATGATAGTGATTGTTCTAATAATGATGATTTTTCAATTTGCAGCAACCGCAAAAAGAAGTGTTAACACATTACACATTCAAGGGAAAAGCACAAGATAATGGTGGGAAGCAAACCGTCGTTTAAGCAAGTCATATTATTGCAAGGTGAAATGAAGGTTAGGATAATTGGATATTGAGCCAGAATGTGAATGATTCTTTCTTTTACTTTTTGAAAACACCCAGCTATCTAGCGAAGAAGCTGGGTGTTTTAAGTATTTATTTACTCATCGATTCATTCATTTTTTTGTTTTTTATGCTGGATATGGTTTGTTCCCCATTCGTGCATTGCGTGTAAGATTGGTTCTAAGCTCCGGCCGTACTCGGTAATCGAATATTCCACTTTAGGAGGAATCTATGGATAGACAACACGCTGAATAATATCCTCGTTTTCTAACTCACGTAATTGATTGGTCAGCATTTTTTGTGTAATTCCAGGTATACTTCGTTTTAAATCACTAAATCTTTGAGTACCATTTTTCAATAAATGCAATAAGATAATGGGTTTCCATTTTCCGACTAATATGCCTAAAGCATCTTCAACACGACAAAAATCTGGTTCTATATTTATTCTAATTACTCCTTTAGTATCTTTTTGTCAATTATGATGCTTTTAAGTTGTACTTCCTTTTTTTACTTTACTGACTATATTAGCATTGTGAACAGAAATTTGAAAGAGGGGTTCTAGAGGAGTGCTTAAATACGATAGAACGCATAGTTGGTGAAATAAGTAATATCCCCAATTGTAAGAAGATCTTCTAACGATTGGGGATTGTCATCATGGAGAAATAGTAAGTTTAACATAAAACGATGATGCGATATGGAGTAGTTTGTGCAGGAATGCTACGAGTTGTTGGACCATAAATCACGACTAAATCGCGGTTCCCAGGATATTTTGAAAAGAACTGACCATTTGTTAACAATATGGGAGTAGAAGGAGTTAAATGTAATTGCAATTGGCCATCACTGCTCAATAGTTGATGGTTAAAATAACTTACTTTTACATTTCGATTTGGATACTCTTTCACCATCACTATCGTTTGATATCGGGGTGGGTAAATGAGGATGGCGGGTAAGTCTCCATCATAATAACCAGTCACCTTATCCCCAATTTTGACTGTTTCTTGATCAATGAAGTAAGTTGAAGGGGAAACAATAAAATGAACAATTAAACCATCGTCATTTTCAACGGTAAACAATTTATTGCAGCCCTCAATTTCATCACGTTGACCTGTAAAAAAATCGCTAATGGCAGTAACAGTTCCACTGAATGAATAAAAATTTGTCATAGAAACCTCCAATAAAATTATGGGGGAATACCAGTTATAATTGATTACACATTGCCTTTGGATAATGTAAATTGAGAAAAGCTTTTTGGATTTAAATCATTATATGTTGGAAAGATGTAAAAAGACTTTGGATAAAACTTACAAAGACCCGAATTTATGTTTTCGGGTCTTTTTGTGTTTCAGATTTTATTAATTTGATTTCCGAATCTTCCGAGTTTTCCACAACATGTTTTTACGATTGGCTACTTAACTACAAAAAACTTAGATTTTGAAGAATTTGATGTCGTTGAAGTTCCTGCACTTACTTGGGCGATTTTTTCATCAAAAGGGCCATTTCCAAACGTCATGCAAGAGACTTGGGCAAAAGTTGCTTCAGAATGGCTACCTTCATCGGATTATGAATTAGTAGAAGCTCCCAACATTTCCTTTACAGGCGATTTAAGTGATATGAACAATGTGTATAGCGAGATTTGGTTTGCTGTAAAGAAAAAGGGAAGTTAAATTAATAGGATGAGTAGAAATAGGCATAACATATTTAATAGAATATGTTATGCCTATTTTTTTACCCAATCACTACAAACTTTAATTATTTGTATTTTGGGCTTTTAATAAGTCGCGAATTTCCTTTAATAACTCTTCCTTCGTATCTAACTCAGGTGCGCTTTCTTCCACAGCTTCTTCTTTTTTCTTTTTTGCTATCTTATTTATGATTCGAATAAACATAAATATGGCAAAAGAAATGATTAAGAAGTCCATAACACTTTGAAGGAATATTCCAAAGGAAACAGTTGCATCTCCCACTTGCCATATAAATGACTTCGTAAAATCTATTCCTCCTGTAAGAATGCCGACAAGCGGCATGATGATGTTGTCCACTAGAGAAGAAACAATTTGCCCAAATGCAGCACCAATCACGACCGCAATGGCAAGATCAATTACATTTCCTTTCATAGCGAATTCTTTAAATTCTTTCCACATAAAAAGCCTCCAATATTAATGCATTTCGTTAACCTATTCCCTTAAATGTTATTTCATAAACCACTTGGTTCTCAGGAATTAACAGATTGTGTATAATAAATATAGAAATATTTTCCATAAAACACTTAAATACCTGAGGGGTGGGAGAAATGAATGGACATGAAATCAAAAATTTAAGAATGAAGCAATTAGCCGTAACAAATGTCATTTTGTTATCATGCCTTATACTTTTTTATTTAATGATATTTTTTTCAATGAACATTGCCCATATTCTTCTTGTACTAGGGATACTATGTTTCATTCATGCGGGTGTTCGGATGAAAAAAGGCGGGTCTACAAAGTCAATCATTCCAATTTATGAAAAAGTAGCGATCTATGAAAAAGAAAAACTAGGTGATGAATGGTATAAGCAGAGCAAATTAAAAAACATTGTTTATTTGATAATAGGTTGTATTGCATTACTACAATCTTATATGAATTGGAATTCTACAGTGAATTTTCTCCGGCCAGATATGATTGGAATGTTTGTTGGAATCACAATTTTATTATTGATAACAGCAAATGTTTCGCTGCTTATCCACAATCGAAAAATTGATTATTCTTCAGTAAAGGAATTGAAAGGCTACACTTGGAAATCTGTACTTGTAGCAATTGTTTTAGGCATTGTACTTGCAATCGTATTCTTTACATTTATCTTTTCCTATGTAATTTCAAATATTATTTAAGAAGTTAAATTTTAATAACTCCATTATGAAACTAATAAGTTCATAATGGAGTTTATTATTTATAATATAGTCTGTTGTAGTGAGTTATGAAAGTCAATTATACTCTCTAATTTATTGATTCTTTGTAAATGCATTTTACAAAAATTTATTAATTTAATATGTTGGAATCGATAAATTCAATAATTATATTGCAAAGAAAAAACTTTATTTGTAATTGTTACAATAACAGTTAAATATTTTATATACTAATGAAGTATTGTAGAAAAATGTATATGCCAATGCAACAAAGGAGAGAGCAACATTGAAAAAAAGAATGTTCCTACTATATGTTTTACTTTCCATCGTGATGTTATTTGGTTGTGCCAGTGAAGGTGCAGATTATTTAGATGAAAAAGAACTAGAGGATAATCTAATAGAGGATCGAGCGGATGAATCGACAGATGTTAACCCTAATGAAGAACAACAAATTCCGGTAAACTCTGAGCTGCCAGCGGATATTAAAACATTCGATGCGGAAGTCGTATCAGTTGTGGACGGAGATACTATTAAAGTAAAGATTAATGGAAAAGTAGAATCCGTAAGATTTTTACTTGTAGATACACCGGAAACAAACCATCCACGGCTCGGTGAACAACCCTTTGGCCAAGAGGCAAAAGCCTTTACGAAGAAGATGTTAGAAGGCAAAACTGTTCAACTTGAAAAAGATGTGAGTGAACGGGATAAATACGGTCGCCTTTTATATTACGTTTATGTTGATGGGAAAAGTGTTCAAGAAGAATTGTTAAGAAATGGACTAGCAAGGGTTGCTTACGTCTATGTACCGAATACAAAATATGTAGACCGATACTATGAAATTCAAAAAGAGGCTCAAAAGAAAGGGATTGGTATTTGGAGCATTGAAAACTATGCACAAGAAGATGGATTTCATAAAGAAGTAATAGAAGAACATGTAGGGAATAATGAAAAAACAAATAATCAACCAAATTCAAACACCTCAGGAGATTGTAATATCAAAGGAAATATTTCATCAAATGGTGAAAAAATTTATCACATGCCGGGTCAACAATTTTATGATGTGACCAAAATCGATCTTTCAAAAGGTGAGCGATACTTCTGCAGTCGAGAAGAAGCGGAACAAGCAGGATTCAGACCAAGTCAAAGATAATCATCAAAATAATTTTTGCTTCTACTATTATGTAGAGGCATTTTTTATCTCAATTCCTTTTTTGAAATGATATCAGACTATATCCTTTTAAAAGGGGTAAAATAGAAAGTAAAACGAAAATGATGCTTGTTGAGACCTTAGAATTGCAAAGGGGAAATAAGAGGAGGTTCTACATGGAAAATCGCGAATTAACCGAGGAGCAAAAAGTAGAATTGTTTAACGTATTGAAAGAACGGTTTGTAAAAAATATGCACCGTCATGAAGGACTTAAGTGGGATCAAGTTCAACAAAAGCTTGAAGCGAATCCTATGAAGCTATGGTCGTTAAATGAAATGGAAAAAACGGAGGGCGAACCAGATGTCATCGGGTTTGATGAGAAGACAGGAGAATATCTTTTTTGTGATTGTTCGAAAGAAAGTCCTAAAGGACGCAGAAGCTTGTGCTACGATCGAGAGGCATTAGAAGCTAGGAAAAAGCATAAACCAGAAAATAGCGCCATGGATATGGCAAAAGAAATGGGAATTGAAATACTAACGGAAGAACAATATCGAGAACTGCAAAAGTTAGAGCCGTTTGATACAAAAACTTCCAGTTGGATAAAGACGCCGGCAGATATCCGAGAACGGGGTGGAGCTTTATTTTGTGATTATCGCTATGGCCACGTTTTTGTTTACCACAACGGAGCAGATTCTTATTACAGCTCAAGAGGATTTCGTGGATTATTAAAGGTATAATCAATTCGCAGTATTCAATCGAAAGAGATTAGGATAATCCTAAGTTCTTTCGATTTTAACGTTGTATATTGGAAATTATTTACCTATAATGTAAGCTGATTGTTTCACTGACAATTGAAACTGATCGAGAGGATGTGAAACAAATTTTTGCTCCTTATGCCCCAAGTATTAACAAGAGATTAGAGGTTCTTAAAAAATTGCATGATGCTAATATTACAACACAAGCTGCCGTCTCCCCTGTATTACCATTTACTCATGAATTCCCAAAAAGGTTAAAAGATAAAGTGGATTATATTTGGATTGATACATTAACAATTGGCGATGGTGCGGACGGGAAACGTTCGTTGCGATTAAAAATGCCAGATCTTTTTGTAGAAAATCATTTTTCAGAATGGTACAAACAAGATTTACATATAAAAGTGGCTGAATATTTTAAGCGATATTTTCCAAACGAAATGATTCGGGTTTCTAAACAAGAAGCTTTTTTAAAATAAATATTCGTTTTAGAAAGTACATGAGAAATAATAGTCGGAATGTTCTGTTGGATAGATAAATTGTCACAAACATTTCATTACTATTATTCCTAAAATTAACAAAAACTATTGTGAATGTTTTAAAATAATAGTTAATATTGTCTATATTTTTATTTTTGATAAATTTTTCTATGGATATTTCGATTATAAAGACATGATTTATAAAAAAATGATAGTATGATAATAAGAAAAAAGTAATTTATATTCAAGTTATCTTCCTGTTTGTTATAAGGGGAATGGGGAATATATAATGGTGCGTTGTAGTGTCAATTGGTTAAAAAGGAGGGGTAGAGTTGGCCATTTTTAGAAGAATCAGTAAAAATCCTAATTACGAAGAGCCTAAATGGATTGGAGTGAACAGCCAACAGGAAAATTTACTGGAAATTAGTAGAGATTCAGACGTTTATGCACAATTAAAATTGATTCATTTAACAGAAGAAGATTTAAACTTATTAACTTGTATTAAACCATACATTGAAAAATCAATTGAAGAAATAGTAGACACTTTCTATGATGCATTAAGCTCCATTCCACAACTAAAGAGTATTATTAATCAACATAGTACAGTGGAACGATTGAAAAAGACCCTTAGTGTACATATATTAGAAATGTTTTCTGGAAAAATAAATGAAGAATTTATTCAGAAAAGAATGCGCATTGCCCAAGTACATTTAAAAATTGGCTTATTGCCGAAATGGTATATCGGGGCTTTTCAAAATATCTTAAATTCAATTATTAACATTATCAATCGAAGTAATTGGTCAAAAGAAAGTATCGAAAAAGCAACAGTTCTAAGTATAAAACTTATAAATTTTGAAACACAAATAGTTTTAGAAGAGTATGAAAAAGAGAAAAAACAATATATCGAATTACAGCATAATCAAGTGAAAGATGAATTAAAAAATAATCTTTCCCTCATTATGAAAAATTTAGCGCAATTGTCAGAGGAGACAACAAATTCCATCAAAGAAATTATCGATTATTCATTAGAAATTAAAAACTATACTAAAAGTTATATTGGTCAAGTAAAAGAAATGGAGAAGAATACTAGCGGTGGAAATATTTTAATGGAACATTTGGAGGAAAAAATCGTATCCATTTCAGAGAGAACAAAAGAAATGGAAGATCTTGTTTTAGAACAACAAAAATCTTCTGAAAAAATCAATAACATTATATCCATCGTTACCCAAATTGCTGACCAAACAAATCTTTTAGCGTTAAATGCAGCAATTGAGGCTGCAAGAGCTGGAGAACACGGAAAAGGTTTTGCGGTTGTAGCAGAAGAAGTACGAAAATTAGCGAACCAGTCTAAAGAATCAGTAAAACAAATTACTGAGATTATAGAAAATACATCTAAAATTACGGAAAATACAGTTTCTACAACTCGAACTATTCGAGAAACGGTAACAACCGGGTTAGAAAGTGGAATAAAAGTGAAAAAGACATTTAATCAAATTGAAAATGCACTGCAAGAAAATAAAAAGCAGATTGAAACGGTTGGTAATGACTTAGAAACTCTCGTTGAAACCATAGATAATATCAATCAATATACTTTAAAGGTTGCTAATCAAGCAAGAGAATTATATGAAAAAACTGTTAATCTATAGAGAGCATCGGGCGGGATAAGTAAATTTAATATACTGTTTGTAAAATGATCATCAATTCGATGATCATTTTTTATTTGCAATATGAATAATTTGCCTTTCAAAAAATCGCCTTTAATTAACATCAAAAATATTGCGTGAAAAGGAAGATTATTATCATTATTTTTGATAGTATAATAGTTAATAGGAATTTCTAGGAGGTTTAAAAGTGGAATTAAAGGATTTGGAGATTTTCCAGTTAGTGGCGGAGAAAGGGACAGTTACCGAAGTAGCAAAGGAATTAAATTATGTTCAATCGAACATTACATCTCGTATACAAAAACTTGAGGCGGAGCTGAATACCCCTTTATTTCATCGTCATCGTCGAGGGATGACCTTAACACCGGAAGGAAAAAAACTATTATCTTACAGTGAAAAAATATTAAGGTTAACAGCTGAAATGAAAAAGGCTGTCCAAAATCATGACGAACCTTCTGGAAAGTTAGAGATTGGTACAGTCGAAACAGTTTATCATTTACCCGTAATACTTTCTTATTATATAAAGAAATATAAAAATGTGGAGTTATCTCTTTTTACAGGGGTAACGGACAGTTTAGAAGAAGAAGTATTAAATCATAAATTGGATGGGGCATTTGTCACGAAGTCGGATTTTCATCCTGAATTGGAGACGTATGATGTATTTGATGAAGAGTTAGTATTAATTTCAGATAATCGGGAACTGATGATGGAAGAATTAAAAGATGAACCAATCTTATGTTTTAGCAATGGTTGTGGATATCGTGCACGTCTAGAACAGTGGTACAAGGATCAGAACATCACACCACAAAAAATCATGGAATTTGGAACCCTGGAAACGATTTTACGAAGTGTAGCTATGGGGCTTGGTGTTTCATTCGTACCGAAATCCGCCGTTGCTCATTTAGAACAAAGCGGAGAAATTCGCTGTTATAATTTACCTGAAAAATATAGTAAAGTAAAAACAGTTTTTATAAGAAGGGCTGATTCGTATTTAACATCAAGTATGGAAAAATTTATAGAAACAATTGAAGAAAATAAGCGATTTATGCATGGGCATTTCAATCAATAGTAGTACAAATCATGAATTGTACTGCTTTTTTATTTTCAGCATAAGAAGTTCAGGCGGTATGAATTTATTTGAAACAGGAATTTCCCTTATTTAAAATTTGATAAAATATAAAGACATCTAATGAAAGAAGGCTTTGCTAAATGTTACACCGTTTTAACGCATACTTGCAAAAGTTAATGCCTATTTTGACGCCATTAAGTCTAATTATAGGGGTGATATTTGAAAAAGTCGGTGGGCATTTGCTTTTCCTAGTTCCTTGGATATTTGCTTTTATGACTTTTGCTGGGAGTCTTAGCATCAACTTTGAAGGATTAAAAAGTTTAAAAAAATATCCAAAGTTCATTTTCATTACGATTTTGTTTTTACATGTATTGATGCCGTTTTGGGCTTACGTATTGTCAGCGCTAATAATGAATGATCATTTATTAACGGTTGGTTTTATTTTGTCAGTAGCAGTTCCAACAGGTGTGACAAGTTTTATTTGGATTAGCATTTGTAAAGGAAATATTCCACTTGGCTTATCCATTATATTAATTGATACAATACTTTCTCCCCTCATCATACCGCTCATAGCTAAATTGGCTGCGGGACAAATAGTAGCGATTGACACCACGTCTATCATGATCGATTTACTTTGGATGATTGCATTTCCATCCATGCTTGGCATGTTGATGAATGAGTTGGGGAAAAGTGAATTTGTCAAAAAATTATCCCGAACTTTCGCTCCTTTTCAGAAAGTCAGTATATTCCTCATCGTGTTTATCAATAGTAGTGTCATTGCACCCTATTTAAAAAATATCTCATGGGATATAGTTGGAATTATTCTATTAGTTTTAGTTGTATCTTTATCCGGCTATACCTTTTGTCTGATTATTGGACATTTTTTATGGAGAAGAATCGATTTGATTACAACTTTTGTTTTTACAGGAGGAATGCGCAACATAGCGGTTGGTGTTGTTGTGGCCAGTACATATTTTCCATCAAGAGTAGTGCTTCCCGTTGTATTTGGTATGCTGTTCCAACAAGTATTGGCATCACAATTTAGTAAAGGGTTGGAGAAATATCGAGAGAAGTTTAATCTGAATGTTGGAAATGAAGTGAAAAGTTAAGCAAACAAATGGTTAATTGGGAGACTGTTCAAAGTGATACATGCTTTGAGCAGTCTTTTTATTCATGCAAAAAATTAATAAAGGTAACTGTAGATGGTATAAAAACAAATAAATGAACCACATTAATGGTAAATGCTATTAGTGGGAGTATATGTATGAGACGATTTTATCGAAAAGTGCCTAGAAAAAATTCAACAAACAAGCATCAAAATAGCATAAATACTCAACATAAACAAAATGACATAAATGGTATTCAACAAGAAATAAATGTGCAACAGTGTCAATGTAACCCTCAGTTTCAGCAAAATCAAAAGGCTCAACATATACAAGGAACACGAAACAATTTAAATAATGAAAATGTTGGATCGCAACATAGTCAAGATTATCAACATACTCAAAGCAGTATTCAATCAAATCAAAATATACAGTTTCAACAAAGTATTCAGTGCCAATGCCATCTAAAAAATCATCAGTTACAAAACCAAACTCAAACACAAAACCATAACCAGTCTCAAGACAATGTTCAATCGCAGAACCAAAAAACATCACAAAACCAAAGTCCATCTCTTAAACAAAACGGCAATGCGAATTCAAATGCAACACAAACCAACAACCAGAATGTATCAATGGAAATACACGTGCCCATATATAAAAAAATGAATAATAATATTGAATTCATTAGAAGGTTATTAGGGAATCCGGATGATTTAGTGATTCGTGAATTAACGCTAGAAACTTTTAACGACAATCATGAAAATGAACAAGGAGATTGTCCGAGCAGTCGAAGTGGACATGATGACGGGAACTTGCCTATTCAAACTTTAAGCGATCCAGAGAATAATGATAGCAAGATAAATCAACTAAACATTATAGATGAACGACCTTTAGAAAAAGCCAAACAAAAAAAACAAAAAATTCATTGTAGTATTTTATATCTCAGTGGATTATCAAACACAAATATTATAAATGACAATATTTTAAAAACTCTTCAGAGGAAAACAATTGAATTTAATGGGGACATACTTGATCAAATTTATCAAGAAATTATCGCTGTTACAGAAACAAAAAGAGTTAATACCCTTGAACAAGTGGTACACGCACTGTTATCAGGGAGATCCATTTTTTTAATAGATGGAAAAATGACGGCTCTAGATATGGGGACTGCCGGTTCCGAGAAACGTGCCCTTGATGAACCGCAGTCGGAGGCGCTTATTCGAGGGCCACGCTTAGCTTTTATTGAAAGTATTGAAACAAATTTAACATTAATCAGGCGAGAATTAAAGGACCCTAACTTACGTTTTAAAATGCATGAAGTTGGAAGGCGTTCTAAGCAAAAAATTGCCGTTTGTTATGTGGAAGGAATCGTTAACCCAGACATTTTAGATGAGGTCAATCGAAGACTTAAAACAATTGATATAGACTTTGCACCAGATTCTGGAGTTATCGAACAATGGATTGAAGATAGCTTTCTATCTCCATTTCCGCAATTACTGGATACGGAAAGACCTGATCGAGTGTCTTACAATCTTATGCAAGGAAAAGTTGCCATACTAGTCGATGGAAGTCCTTTTGCTTTGATTGCTCCTATTTCATTTGTTGATGCCTTTTTAACGATTGAAGATTTTAGTCAAAGATGGATTATTGCTACATCGATGAGATTGTTAAGATATTTTTCAATGTTTATTGCATTATTTTTACCTGGTTTATATGTTGCATTAACCTCCTTCCATCCTGGGATGCTGCCAACACAATTAACAATCTCGATTGCAGCCACTAGAGAAGGGGGACCGTTTCCAGCGATTGTAGAAGTTCTATTAATGGCGGTAACTTTTGAAATCTTGCAAGAAGCGAGTATACGGCTTCCAAAAGTAATAGGTCAAACAGTAGGTATTGTTGGAGGTATTGTGATTGGAGATGTTGCAGTAAGTGCAGGAATCGTGGGTCCCGCATTAGTAATTGTTACTTCTCTAACTGCTATGAGTTCGTTTACTATACCGAATTATAGCATGTCCATTGGTTTACGTATTTTGAGATTCATTTTTGTCATCGCGGCATCCATATTTGGGTTATATGGGATTATCTTAGTGTTTATTATGATTTGTATTCATATTGTTAATTTAAAAAGTATGGGTACACCTTACTCTGGACCATTTGCCCCTTATTTCATAGACGCTTTGAAAAACACCTTTATTCGCGCGCCAATTATGACGCTTAAAAAGCGCCCACCCTATTTAGAGCCAATAGATGATCAAAAAGTAAATAGTGGGGGTCGACGACAATGAATCGGTCGCCTGATTATCAAGGAATTGTTAGTGATAGAGATATTTTAATAACAGTGATTACAAATATTATTGGAGTATTAACGTTAACTTCTCCGAGAGTAGTTGCAGAAGTAACAAATTCTTCCGATGGTTGGATAACTGTCTTACTTGGCGGCATCATAGCGAGTCTTTGTGGATGGTTTATTGCAAAAATTGCTTCATCCTTTCCGAATCAATCGTTTTTAACTTATACGTCTTATTTACTATCGAAACCTGTTGCAATCGTGATGACATTAATATTTTCATTACAATTTTTTATGACAACAGTTTTTTATGTTAGGGAATTAGCGGCCCTTTCACACCAATATTTGTTTGACCATACGCCTCAAGAAATTATTTCATTAACATTTTTGTTCGTTGTTATTTATGCGGTATCTGGTTCTCAGGCCGGTATTTTCCGTTTAAACGTGTTATTTTTTCCGATTTTAGTAGTTGGATTATTTTTAGTAATTTTTCTTCCGATAGGGTTAATAGATTGGGAAGGATTTCTTCCGTTATTTCAAACGGACTTTGAGGGGTATTTGAAAGGGACATATTTTAGCGTCGTTAATATGTTAGGATTTGCAATTGTCTTTTTTTATATTGGACTTGTAAAAAATCCGCGAAATACGCCCAAAATGACTGCTTATGGAGTATTGGTAACAATGGGTTTCAATTTGGTTATTTACCTTGTATGTGTTGGGGTTTTTGGAAATACGACGATGAGGAATATGTTCTTTCCGACCTTCGATTTGTCAAGAACGGTTGAAATTCCTGGAGGTTTTTTTGAGCGGTTTGATGCGTTTCTTTTTTTGTTTTGGACAATCATTTTTTTTACGACAGCTACGATGGCTTTAGATGTGACAGTCATGACACTTAGAATGGTTTTTAGAAATTTCAAAAAGATAAATGCAGTAATCATGTTGTCACCAATTATATATTTTACAAGCATGGTTCCGAAAAGTTACTTAGATGTAGTCTCTTTTAATCGCCTCCTTGGCCATTTTACAATTATATATTTTCTATTAGTTACCATACTTTTAGGGATTGCATTCAAGATTAAAGGTGGGAATTCAAGTGAATAAATTGAATGCGATGCTAATTTTGATGATGTGTACTTTAATTTTGGCAGCTTGCTGGGATCAAATTGAAATTGAAGAAAGAGCTTTTATATTTGGAATGGCTATAGATGCAGCAGACAAAACTGAAGTCAAATTAACCCAACAACTTGTTGTTCCTAAAAATATGGCAACCGTTGCTGCAAATGCTGGAGGAGGCGCGGGAAAAGCCTATCGGAACCTTTCGAGCACAGGAAAGACCATTTATGAAATTAATTTAGATTTAGCAAAACAGGCAAGTCGTTCAATAGATTCTACCCATTTAGGTGTGATTCTATTTTCTGAAGATATCATGAAACAACCAGGGCGTTTTAAAGAACATTTTGATATTTTTTTTCGTGAAAAACGCATGCGTAGAGGCATTAAGTTAGCGATTACAAATGGGTTAGCGGAAGACTTACTATATGTTGAAGCGGAACATGAAAAAATACCAGCAGAATATATAAAAAATTTATTAGAAAATAAAAAAAGATTGGATGTTACTGATTTGGTGAGAATTGGAGATATCGATGAAAAACTATATGAAGAGACAAGTTTCCCTTTACCATACCTAAAAAAAATTAGTTCCACAGTCATTGATTATGAAGGAATAGCTATTTATAACGGTAAAGAAGAGCGGATGGTAGGAGTATTGAAAGGAGATGATGCGAAAGCGTTAAGTTATATTAGAGGTTTAAAAAATAATGGTTCCATTAATACAGAAATCGATGGTGGGCCAATGACGATTGAAATTCTTACGATAAAAAGAAAAATTACTCTAACCAATAATGATCCAAATAACTTACAATTCTCTATCAAAATTCAAATTAAGGGAGCAATTGCAGACCAATCTGGTTGGGAAAATTTAAAGGAATATGAAGTGTTAAATAAGTTTTATAAAAAAACGAGCGAGAAAATTGAAGAAATGGTTAAGAATACAATTAATAAACTGCAAAATGATTTTCAAACAGATGCCATGGGATTGGGGGAGTATTTAAACCGTTATTATCCAAAAATATGGAAGGAAGTACAAGATGAATGGGATAATGGGAAAAATTATTTCTCAAAAAGTGATATCGATTGTGAAGTGAAGATCGTAATCGAGGAACCAGGAAGCATTAATAAAACAACATCTAAATGAGGTGATGCACATGAAATTTATTATCGAGCATTTACCTACAACATATGCAATTGTTTGCACAGTTTTCGCATTTTTAGTTCCTTTTACTGTGTACAAAATTAATGAAAAAATTCATATTGTAATGGATCCACCTTGGAAACAAGAGGAACGGTTAAAAGGAAATAATGAAGAACTGCAAGATAATTAGAAATTGCTCATCGGAATTTCGGAAGAAAAGGAGCATTTCATGATTTACTATATAGGCATTACAAAAGATAACCATTTAGAAAAAGGAGATTCAATAAATAATATTGACATTACCAGTTATAAATGGTTTTGGGTAGATTTTAGCGAACCGACAGAAGAAGAAATGAAGCATTTATCAAATACCTTCCACTTTCATCCTTTAGCAATAGAAGACTGTGTACAAGATCTTCAAAGGCCGAAATTAGATTATTTTAATCATTACACCTTTTTCGTTACTCATACAGTTCGTGAAGAAAACGGTAGACTAATTAAAGAGGAGCTAGATTTTTTTGTAGGAGAATCGTTTATTGTTACCTTTCACAAACATCCTTCTGTAGAAGTTACAAAAGTATGGAGTGAATTGCTTGCTCAAACTTCAATCGAACAATGGGATCCGTATTATGTATTTTATGAATTATTAGATAAAATTGTCGATCATTATTTTCCCATTATCTATAAAATAGAAGATGAACTTGAGAAAATTATTATACAAACAGGCATTCAACCGATGAATAGCTTGATGGAAGCTAGAAATATGCTTTTACAGTTGTTGCATTCTGTCAATCCTATGAGGGATTTATTATATCGCATGTTAAACTCTCATCATTTGAATTTAAATCAAATTGACGAGAGAAGAGAATACTTTTCAAATATTCATGACCATCTATTAAAATTATCCGAAATGGTCATGTCTAATCGAGAAGTAACGGCAGATATTCGTGACAGTTATATTTCCTTAAATGCACATCAAACCAATAATGTCATGAAACTACTGACAATTATTACATCTATTTTTGCCCCATTAACATTTATTGCAGGTATTTATGGGATGAACTTCAAAAACATTCCTGAATTATCTTGGAAATATGGTTATTTTGTAATTCTTTTTATCATGTTTCTCATTGGAATATCGATGCTCTTGTGGTTTAAAAGAAAAGGCTGGTTCAGATAATATCCTGAATTATTTCATTTTCATGCCGATAATAATGAGCACGATGCCTGAAAATAGACAAAGCATTTTTAAGAAAGAAATTTTTTCAGAAAGTCCGCTAATTCCTATTCCAGTTGTCACTATTAAGATAGTTGGACCAACTAACGCTAACATTGAATTGAGCATCAATGCTTTTTCTAAATCATTGGACCTCCACATCAGTGTGGCAATTAATAATTCGATACTTCCAGATAAATATCTTAATAACACCATATAAAGAAGTGCACTTTCCAATTCGTCATCCTTCCACTGTTTCTTGGAAAATGATATGCTTGGCCAAGAAATATTATTAACAATTGGTGAGATTATGATTGAGCTATCTACGTTGGATGAAATTAATTCTTTTATTGAAAGAAACCCACTCACTTTTCTTTACTTTTCACGAATGAATTGCGGGGGTTGTCATGCACTACTTCCTCGGGTAGAGGAAATGTTAAAAAATTATCCTAGAATCGCTTTTGGGTATATAAAAGTAGATGAAGTGGAGGAAACAGCTGGACGCTTTTCGATATTTACAGTGCCTGTACTACTGTTTTTTGTAGAAGGAAAAGAATCTATTCGAGAAGCAAGATTTGTGCACATGGATATTTTAAAAGAAAAATTAAATAAAATTGTGCAAATGTATGAAGAAAAATAGTAAAGAAAAAAGGAGGCGTTCCAATTTGACGTCTCCTTTTCCTTTTTATAGCTTGTTCACAAGCGCATGTATTGTTTCTTTTAATTCATCATCGTGATCGGAAAGTTGAATTAAGTTAGCAAGGCGCTCTTTTAAAATATGGCGTTCAATAACTTGTTTTTCGTCAAGTACGCTTACTAATAGTTCAATAATTAAACGGTCACGAATGTCTAATGCTTCATCTACGCGTTCAGGTGTAATTTTGGCATTTGTATTCAATGCTTTGCTACCCATTTTTATTCCCCCCTAAAATCTTTCCTATAGTTCATAGTACCATAATATTATACTTTTTTGGATATTGAAATATATTTGAAAAATGGAATTTTAATGGAATTGGTGCACTAGTTTTATCCATGATAAAAATTTTGCTATTTTAAAAGGGTTTTAAAGAAGTATTTAGAATATATATTTGTAGAAAGGAGTTGGGAGAAGTGAGAGGAATTATAAACAACAAAAAAAGAGAAATTTCAGTTGATGATGCATTAGCTTTTTTGCGGGAAGCGAAAGTTGCTCATGTTGCAACAGTAGGAGAAGACGGCTATCCTTATGTCATTCCGTTTGTTTTTGTTTATGAAGAAGGGAAAAAATTGTACTTGCATATAGGCAATTTAAGAGAAAGTCATTTTTGGGAAAATGTTAAAAAGAATCCGCGGGTAAGTATTGAAGTTTGTGAAATGGGAGCTATCGTTCCTGGAAAGAAATACGCTTGTCAATCGGCTTTAGCTTATACAAGCGTCGTATTATTTGGGAAGATTCATCGAATTGAAGATGAACAAAAGAAAGAATGGTTTTATGATTGCCTTTGGAAAAAATATGGCGATCCACATTGGCAATTTGAAAAAGGTGGTTATCCTGCTTTGCCAAAAACTGAAGTATTTGAAGTAGACATTGAAAATATTACAGGAAAATTAAGTGAAGCTTTAAGTCATTAGTAGTTGTGATTAACTTGCATGAAACCGATTGAGGGCTAATCGCAATTCGTTTCATTCGAAAAAATAGCCGCAGACATTTTACGATTGTAAAATGTTTACGGCTTTTTCGAATTTATAGCCTTCCTTAAAGAGCTATTTGAAAAGAATATTTATTTTATGTATTTTATTCTATATCCCCACACTTTTTGGCTAATTCATATAATTTGTTTTGAATATAATGTTCGATTCTTTTTTGACCCTCTGAAAAATGTTCATTTTCTTGAAATGAAATTGGCTCATCAGCAATAATCAGTCGATTTTTTTTGCTTACGTGTAAAGGTACAAAACGAACGTGTTGGCCAGTTTCTTTAAAATAATATTTTTCAATATATAGGTATCCTTCATACATTGCCTTTGTTTCGTTGGAAGTATTCGTGTAGTCAATCGTTGGATAAATGACGATGCTTTCGCCTCTTTTCAACGCTTCCACAGAAAGTTGAAACGTATTTACTATTTTTCTAGATCCTCTATACACAGGAATGCCTTTGCCGGATTTCAACAGGTTAGAAATAATAAATGAAAGGGGATATGCACATAGTTTTGCGATTGTTTTATTCATTCCCATTCTTTTTGTAAATGTGTAGTCCACATATTGTTGATAGCATGATTTACGGTCTAAAAAAACATGTAAAATCCAAGTTCGCAAACTTTTCGGAAACCATAAATATATAATAAATGGATTAAAAAGATTTTGATGGTGTGAAATATAAACAACAGGCTCTTGAGTATTTTCAGGAATTTCTACTTTATAGGTAGGGTATATTTGACGAATAATCCATTGAGAGATTAGGAAGAACTTACCGTAAAAATTAGATACCATGTTCTTCACCTTCATCCAGCTTCTTATTTGCAAAAATTCCAGAAATAATCATTGTAAAAATTTTTAAAGAATCTTTTATAGGGTGATAATAAGAGCTTCTATTTTTGTTGATGTATATAGTTTGGATAGGAATTTGCATGATAGGGATCTTCTTTTTGGCGGCAGCAATTAACATGTTCATTTCATATTCATAACGTTCTCCTTCTAAAGCAAGGAGTGAAGGAAGTATTTTTATTGGAATGCCCCGAAGGCCTGTTTGCGTATCTTGAAGATGAATTTGAAATAATGCTGTAAATAAATAACTAGTAATTTTATTTCCAATATAACTTCTAATCGGGACATTTTTTTGGTCAAAATTTCGGACGCCAAGAAGAATGGCATCTTGAACATCACTGAGTAATTCAGCAATGTTGATGACATCTTCAATGGAATGTTGACCATCTGCGTCAGCCGTTATCACCCCGTCCACATGACAGTGCTTCAAAACGTGTTGAAATGCGGTTTTTAATGCACGACCTTTGCCTTTATTTTTTTCATGTGTCAGCACGGTGCAATTTTGTATTAATCCAATTTGATGAAATATTGCATTGCAACTAGTCATACTTCCATCGTTAATTACGACAATCTGTGAAACTTTATGACTTTTTAAATCGTATATATAATCGATTAAATCACGAGTCGGATTCAAGGCGGGAATGATAACGCAGACTTTATTCATATCGTCCCTTCCTTTCTAAACCGTTATGTTGACTTCAAATCTTTCAGCAAATTTGAAGTAGAAATTTTTAAATATATGGATTCTAATATTAGTTTTCCAAGTTCATAAAAAATCTTATATTCATGTATATTCATAAGTTTGAATTTCATTCCAAAAGAATGAAAAATAAGGTGACTCTAGTTAAACAGAATAAAATTTTAATAAAGTTTTCTTTTGCTTGAAAATCAATTATGTGTAATAGAAAATTTTGCACATTAACTACGTATTGTTAGGCATAAGTTATAAAAATAAGTATTATTTTTTGGAATGATTACCTATTCAATATTGTTTAAATAAAATGAAAACGATGGATTTTATGTGTGAGGGTGATATTGTGGAGAGGGATTTAAAGATTCTGCTATTAACGGGGAGCTATGGAAATGGTCATTTAAAAGTATCAAATACGTTAAAAAATACATTCTTTAACTATGGCATTACAGATGTAATAGAATCTGATCTTTACTACGATTCTCACCCATTATTAACAAAGGCTTCAAAATATTTATATATAAAGAGTTTTAATTATGGTCGGAAAATCTATGGATTACTATATTATGGAGGTAGAAGAAATAAAAGGTATTTCGATATTGAATTTATGAATACTTATGGAATGAAAAAACTGATGCGAATGGTTGAGACAGTAAAGCCAGATATTATAGTGAATACATTTCCAATGCTAGTTGTACCAGAATTAAAAAGAAAAACAGGTATTCAATTACCCATTGTAAATGTGATTACAGATTTTCAAGCTCATAAAAATTGGATTCATGATTATATAGACCGATATTATGTGGCAACTGAAGATTTAAAACAAAATTTAATAAACGCTGGAACACCTGATTATAAAATTAAGGTCACAGGAATTCCAATTGAAGAAAAGTTTGAACGCTCAGTGGACCGAAACGATCTTCTTGAATCTTATGGTTTAGATTCAAAAAAGCCTGTAATTTTAATTGCAACGGGAGCTTATGGAGTAATAAAAGATATTGAAGGAATCATGGAGAAATTATTGCAGCATGACAATAATCAAATACTCGTCATATGCGGGAAGAATGAGGAGTTGAAAAATAATCTATTAGAAAAATTTTCCGAAAATCAAAATGTTAAAATATTTGGGTACACGAACAAAATGGATGAAATGATGAAAATGGCTACCGTAATGATTACAAAGCCAGGAGGAATTACGTTAAGTGAAGCATTAGCTGTTCAAGTACCGCTGTTGCTGTATCAAGTAGTGCCTGGTCAAGAGTTGGAAAATGCAAATTACTTTCAGTCTAAGGATGCGGCAATTATTGTGAATCAACCTGATGATTTAGTTATGTCTGTACTTCAGTTAATTGGAGATGAAAACCATCGAAACCGGTTAATTGATAATATGAAAGAAATATATTGCCCAAGATCAGCTGAAGTTATTTGCGAAGATGTTATTTCATTAGTTGAACAAAAACACCAATTTAATCGATTTATCGGATAAAAGGAGGATCAACAAGTAGAACCTCCTTTCAATTTGTAAAATTTTAGATCATTTTTAATAATGCTTCTTCTCCGGTCATTCCTTTAACAATTCCCATTTTTTCGGCTTCAGTTGTAACAGATTCGAGCGGAGCTTTTAATAATTCATCAATGGTTTTTACCCCAACTGCACGACCTGCAATAATTTTTCTGTCAGCTAACCGAGTGTTCAATAGTTCAACATCTAGCGCACCACACATAATGTACCCAATTTCATTCGAGATTGTTAATAAAGTTGTTTTCGGCAAGTGAACAGTGACGGCAGTGTACATATGTCCTTGTAATTCAATGGGTTCAATTGAGATCAACCACATCGCTCCTTTCTTTAATAAAATATGGAGCGACGAAAAAAATGTTCAAATGGTGTCGAAGAAATTTTATGTCCATTCTAAGTGTGTTGCAAAATAAATGAAAATATTAGGAAAGCATAGTTGTTTGCTGAATTTTTCATACTAACAATGATTTCACTAAGGAAATCGACCATGATGAAAGAGGTGATTGCCGATGAGTAAGAAGGAAGTTTTTCCGAAAGCTCTTCGAAATCAAAACTTAAAGCCGAAATATCAAAAATCTCAAATTAACGGTCAAACGGAAATATCACTTCATAACCAAATTTTGAGAACGGATGCGAAGGCAAGGCAGTATTAAAGAGCATCATGGCGCCCTAGTGAAAGTGCCCGGAACTTAGTTTCCGGGTTTTTTTCAGATATTTTTTCAAAAAAGTAGCGATTTGTGTATAAATATTTGTAAAGCAGTCATAATAAATAATGATTTCACAAGACAATCCGACATGATAAACAGGAGGGATTTCCCGATGGAAAAGATCAAAGACCAATTTGATTCTGACACTCCGCCGAAAACTCGTCAAGGTGAAGGAAAGTCCATTGTTCAAAAGTAAATTGAATATGGAGTAACACCGAAGAGTTTCTGAATTCATGTCGTGATTTGTGAAATCGAGGCCCGGAACTTAGTTTCCGGGTCAATTTTTTTATCAAATAGGAAAATGACAAATAAGAGATGAACACAATATGCCCATTCCCTTCCATAACAATCCCCTATTTGTAGGTCCATTCTCCAACTATTGCGCTGTTTATGATTTATCCATCTCAAATAAACAATATTATTTCCATTGCAATTCATTACATATTGATTAAATACGACCTAAGACTGAAAAGAATATATTTCTTCGGGCGGTTTAATGGTGTATGTAATGTCGTTAGAATGGAGGTATATTTACAAAGGAGAAAGTCGAGATGGAAAAAGTATATTTATTATTTACCGATACTGGAACGCTTTTTACGAGAATGATTAAGCTTTATACGAAAAAAACTTATAATCATGCATCCATTGCATTTGACTCAAATTTTCAGGAAGTGTACAGTTTTGGAAGAAAATATCCAAATAATCCATTTATCGGCGGTTTTGTAAAGGAAGATTTACGTAGTGCGCTTTTTTTAAAAAGTAGAGGAGCTGTATATAGCATTTGGGCTACAAAAGAACAAATTGCTCGTATGAAAGAAATCATAAAATCTATTGAAGCAGAACAACAAAAATATAAATACAATTTAACAGGGCTTATTACATACACTTTTAATAAACCATCACATCGAAAAAATGCTTATTTTTGCTCTCAATTTGTTGCTCACGTTTTAAAAGAAGGGGCGAATTATGAATTTCATAAACCGATTTCTCTGATTTCCCCTTATGATTTACAGTGTTTAACGAATTTGCAGTTGGAATATGAAGGACCTTTATTTCATTTAATAATGAACGAAAATCGAATGAATGATTTATATCGATATAATGTTGGATAAGGGAAACTTTACTTGTCAGTCTAGTTTAGCAATTGTTGTATCTCTGTATGAAATATAAAACCTGTAACAAAATAAATATAGCCAAATATTGTTTGTGAGGTGCAACAATGGAAAATATCAATGAAATTCCAAGAGATGAAGGTATTGATCATAGCCTAGCACTTTTAAAAGAAGGGTATGAATACATTTTAAATCGCAGAAAAAGCTTGCAAACCAATATTTTTGAAACAAGAATATTGGGGAAAAAGGCGATATGCATGGGTGGGAAAGAAGCGGCACAATTGTTTTATGATCAAACAAAATTTCAACGTCAAGATGCTGTTCCAAACCGCATCATTGAAACCTTATTCGGGAAAAATAGCGTTCAAACCCTTGATGGAGTAGCTCATCGACATCGCAAAAAAATGTTTATGAATGTCTTGACAAAAGAAAAAATAAATGAGTTTTTAGATATTGCAAAACTTGAATGGGAAAAAGCATTAGATCAATGGAGTAAAGAAACAGAAATTATTTTTTATGAAGAAATGAAAACGCTGTTATGTAAAGCGGCATTTAAATGGATTGGGTATCCTCCCCATGAAAAAGATACGGAAATATTGATGAACGAAATCGGAGCGATGTTTGAAACGCCTATCGCATTTGGCCTGCAACATTGGATAGGCAGAAATAAAAGAAATCAATTGGAAAAAAAGATGGAGAAATTGATAGAAAAAATACGCTCCAACGAAGTACAAGTACAAAGTGAATCGATATTACATCAATTTGTATTTTATAAAGATTTAAATGGCAGTTTGTTAGATGTAGAAACAGTGGCAGTTGAGATTATTAATATTTTAAGACCTATTGTTGCGATTTCCATCTATATTAATTTCATTGTAATGGCATTATCCCAATTTCCTCACGAAAGAGTAAAATTAAAAAATACGCCTGATTATATCCACTTATTTATTCAAGAAGTAAGACGTTTTTATCCTCTTGTTCCTGTTGCTGCAGCAAAGGCTAAAAGTAGTTTTACTTGGAACGGATATGCATTTCATGAAGGGACGCTCGTTTTATTGGATATTTACGGTACTAATCATGATTCGAATATTTGGGTAAATCCCGATGAATTTCAACCTGAACGTTTTGCCCAATGGCAGGATGACCAATTCAGTTTCATTCCGCAAGGCGGCGGAAGATATGAAACAACCCATCGTTGTCCAGGTGAACAACTAACCATTGAAGCGATGAAATTAAGTTTAGAGTATTTGTTAAATAAAATGGATTATGAGATTCCAGAACAGGACATGTATATCACGATGGATACGATACCAAGTATTCCTAAAAGTAAAGTGATATTAAAAAATGTTAAGCGATTAAAAGAAAGCATTCATTAGTAATAAGAAGCCTCAAAAGTTTTCTACTTTTGGGGCATTTTTTTCGAAAATAAAAAAATTTAAATTGAAAAGAGAAGGAGTTTTCTTTTTTGTATCGAAGGATTACTACAATAAGTAAACCTATAGGAGCTGACATTCTTGGATAAAAATAAAGAAAAAATATTAATTCATTTCGAGAATTCAGTGGATTTTGTAAAAAATTTATCAAAACTGACGGAAAATGAATGGTACTTATCATTAACAAATGACGAATGGACAATTGCAGGCGTTGTCACTCATTTCATTGCGTTAGATGAATTTGTCCTTCAAAAACGAATTCCCTACTTTAAAAAAGATGGAGTTTTTCCAAAAGAACTAGACAAACAAGCAATCAAACAACAATCATTAATTGAGAGTAGAAAAAGAAAAAAGGAAGAGATTATAGAAAAATTTACCTCTGTTAGAAGAAGCCTTATTATTGCTGTAAATAATTTAGAAGATGAAAAATGGTCGAAAAGTTATCGCATTCATTCATCCAAATATACTATTTCGTCCTATTTGTTTGAATATATTCATTATGATTTAAAACAGTTTAATAAAGTGAGAGAAGCATTATACTTAAAAAAATAGTTTTGGCCTCCATGAATAGGGCCTTTTGTTTTTTTATAAAGAGAATGTCAAAGAAAGTCCTTGTAGCAGATTTCATCACAAGGACTTTCAATACTATTTGTTTATTTACGGCCGAATAGTATAGGGATATAATGGATGATATCCATTGGAGTTACTCCATAATTGGACGAATTTCTCCCTAATTCTTCCGCGGCAATAGCATGATAAAAACTTGCACATAACATGGCTTTTAGGGGATTCTGATGCTGGGAAACTAGGGAAGCAATTAAACCAGTTAATACGTCTCCACTGCCACCTTTACCTAAAGCATCATTTCCATAAGGATTTATCCAAAGTTCGCTAGTAGGTGTTGCAATGATTGGTCGATGTCCTTTTAACAATAAATAAGCTCCGTATGTTGCAGCAAAATTTTTTGCTGTTTCTAAGCGATTCGCTTCAATTTCAGCAACTGATTTTCCCGTCAAGGTAGCCATTTCTCCTGGATGTGGAGTTAAAATAATATCCCCTTTATAATGTTGCAACTGTTCTAAATGGTTTTTAAGAAAATACAATCCATCTGCGTCTATAATGAGTGTTTGTGTTGTTAGCTGATCTAGCAATGTTCGAATTATTGCATCGCCGTCTAACTCTCTTCCCAATCCAGGCCCAAAGGCGATTGTTGTATATTTAGAAAAGTCGATTGTTTCAATAGCTTTCCAGTTAATAAATCCATTTGAATCGGATAGTGGGATAAAGAGACTTTCATGACATGTTCCAGCAACAAGTGGATAAATTTTTTCTGGAATAGCAAGGGTTACAAGACCAATTCCTGAGTGAAAAGCAGCCTTTGCTGTATAGACTGGCGCCCCTACATAATGTTTACAACCACCTATTACAAGGCAGTGTCCGAAAGCTCCTTTATGTCCATGTTTTATTCTTTGTGGCAGAGAGGATATTGCAGTAGCTTCATCTAGTAGTTTAGGCAGTTTTAATTGAAGGGTCTCAACAACTGAATCAGGAACGGAAATATCTGCAACTTCCCATTTGCCAATCACTGTAGGACCATCACCAACAAAAAATCCCATTTTTGGCATGGCAAAAGTAATTGTTTTCGTTGCTTTAATCGTTGTACTTGCGGCTTTACCCGTGTCGGAGTTAAGCCCAGAAGGAATATCCACACTTATTACATCTTTTTTTGAATCATTAACAGCTTCAATGATTTGATTGAACGGAAATCGAACTTCACCGGAAACTCCAGTTCCTAGCATCGCATCAATAATGACATCCGCCTGTTGAATATATGTAAATATATCATTTTCTTCAGCATTAAAGTGATAGAAAGGCAACTGACGATTTTTGTATACTTGATAATGTATTCGAGCATCGCCTTTTAGTTTAGCTTCATTTCCAATAAAACAAAGTAATACATCGTATCCAAAATCAATTAATCGTCTCGCGATAACAAAGCCATCACCACCATTATTCCCGTGCCCAGATAACACAAGTACACTAGTATTTTTGGGGTAGTCCTTTAAAATTGCTTGCACGACAGCGTTCCCTGCGTTTTCCATCAATACAGCACCAGGTAGCCCTAGCTGTTCCATTGTAAAATGGTCAAGCAGTTGCATTGTTTTTTGATCGGCAACATACATAAACAAACCTCCTTTACATAAGATGTTCTGAGATTTTTCTTCTTAACTTAATTTTACAATATAAAATGATCCATAATCATGAAACTTATGGAAACGATATACAGTCTAATAATTTGATTAGTTTGACTATGAGAAGGAATAAATTCATAATGATATAGTTAGTGTGAAAATAGAAATAAATATAAGAAATACATAAGGGGAAGAATAGATGGAAACTTGGATTCAAAGAATTATGGAGGATTTTGGGTATATAGGTGTATTCCTGTTAATTATGTTAGAAAACCTATTTCCTCCAATTCCTTCAGAAGTTATTTTAACCTTTGGTGGATTTATGACTACTTTTACTGATTTGACGGTCACAGGAGTAATCATTGCTTCAACTCTTGGTTCCGTTGCGGGCGCAATCATTTTATACGGTATTGGCTTGTTGTTGGATGTCGAACGGCTAGTAAAAATAGTTGATAAATATGGTCACATTTTAAGATTAACAAGAAACGATATTTATAAAGCTGATGCTTGGTTTGACAGATATGGTTTTTGGACTGTGTTCTTCTGTCGATTTATACCTCTCATTCGTAGTTTAATCTCCATTCCAGCCGGGATGAGTAATATGAAATTCTGGCTATTCATTTTATTAACGACATTAGGTACGTTAATATGGAATACTGTATTGGTGCATGTTGGTGCAACAGTTGGAGAGAATTGGGAGAAAATTGTAGAAGTGATGGACGTCTATTCAAACATTGCCTATGCAGTAATAGCTGTTGTATTCATTTGGTTTGTTGTACGATTCATTCGTAAGAAAAAGTTATTTAAAAGAAAATAGAGGGAAGAGTTGTATTCTTCCCCCTTACTTTTAAATTAGCGTTACGAAAAAGATACAATATGCCTTGATGCACTTGGCAAGTATCGATTAGCTTATTAACTCAGTTCTTTTTTGACTTGATCCTTAGGCAATAGAAATGCGACTACTAAGATGATTGGTAATACGGAGATGATTTTTATTGTCATTTCTATTCCTATTGTATCCAGTAGCCAACCGATAGCGACAGATCCAACTGCACCCATTCCAAAGGCAAACCCCGTTGTCAGTCCTGCCATTGTTCCGATTTTGCTAGGTACTAATTCTTGAGCATAAACGACAGTTACAGAGAAGCTAATCATTATTAGTGTTCCGATAATAATTAAAAATACAGGTACAAGCCAAAGAGGCATGTACGGCAGTAATAAACATAAAGGAATCGGTACAACTACTGAAAGTAAAATGACATTTTTCCGACCGATGCGATCGGAAAGGGATCCTCCAAAAAATGTTCCAACAACGCCAAAAGCCATAAATATAAAGATTAAAATTTGGCCGATACGGGTAGTCAAATCATAATGATCTATTAAATAAAACACATAGTAATTTTGAATATTCGTTGTGTAAAAAGAGCGTGCAAAAATAATCGTAAACAGCAATATGAGAGCGATTCCCACTTGTTTTTTTGTTAATGGTGGCAAGGAAGAAATTAGCACTTTTTTTTGCTTTTGGTTTAATTTCTCGACATTTAATTGTCGAGCATACCATTTTGAAATGTTAAATAACAACACAATTCCGATAGCAACGAGAAGAAGCAATACAGCAGCCCCTCTTTGTCCTAATGCATCTAAAATAAAGGCACCAATTAAAGGAGCAATAGCTTGCCCAGAATTTCCACCGACTTGGTAAATCGATTGTGATAGGCCCCGCTTATTGCCTGCAGACATAAATGAAACGCGAGAGCCTTCCGGATGGAAAATGGCTGAACCAAATCCTAAAAAGATGGCAGCAATTAAAAGGATGTAATATTGATTAGCGAATGCAAACATACTTAAACCGATGAAGACGCTCATCATTCCTATAGGTAATGCGTATGCAATCGGTTTTTTATCACTAATAAAGCCGATGATCGGTTGAAGTGTTGAAGAAACCATATTTAATACAAAACTAATAAGCCCCAGTTGAGTAAAAGTAAAACCTAAATCTCTTGCAAGATAAGGGAACATTGCTGGTGCAATATTTTGAACAGTATCATTAATTAAATGTCCTATTGCAATGGCAATCATGATAGGGTAAATGGGAGTCCGTATGTTATTTTCTACCAATGGAACGTCACACCTTTAAATATTGATTAATACTTTATATGCTTATAATTCCACATTACATCAACATTCAATCTATTACTAATGGCTAGATTACTTTATTTGAATAGGTTATTTCTTCAAAGGGTAAACCCTAAATGATAATAAATTGTTTTAACCATTTACAATAAACAATTTTAAAATGAATTATACGATAAAGGAAGTAATTGCCTATGAAAACAAATCATTATATTCATTGGAAACGAAATATTAGCGTATTTCTAACGAGTCAAACGATATCGCTTTTCGGTTCTTCAATCGTTCAATACGCCATTATGTGGTATATCACGTTAACGACTCAGTCGGGAATCATGATGACGATTGCCATTCTCTGTGGATTTGTTCCTACTTTTTTATTATCGCCTTTTGCAGGAGTATGGGCAGATCGTTATAACCGGAAAATGTTAATTATCTTATCAGATTCCGCCATTGCTTTGGCTACACTTATTCTAGCTATTTTATTTTTAAGCGGTTATGAATCTCTTTGGATGCTCTTTATAATGTACGTCATTCGCTCATTTGGAACTGGTATTCAAACGCCGACAGTAGGGGCAATATTACCACAAATCGTTCCTGAAGAGCATTTAACAAAAGTGAACGGAATTAATGGCAGTATTCAAGCCCTTGTAATGCTGCTTTCACCAATGGTTAGTGCGGCTTTGCTTACTATTACAACGTTGGAAACACTATTTTTTATTGATGTCGTAACAGCTGCGATTGCGGTGGCAACTTTGCTATTCTTTTTACAAATTCCCCCGCATGAAAAAGCATTACAACAACAAATCAGCTATTTTGCTGACTTTAAACAGGGACTTGTTTATATTAAAAACAATGAATTCTTGAAAATTTTATTTATATATTTTGCGATATTTTTTGTTATGGCAGCCCCTGTTTCATTCTTAACACCGTTGCAAGTAACTCGTACATTCGGAGAAGATGTATGGCGGCTTTCAGCGATCGAAATTGCATTTTCTATCGGTATGATGGCTGGGGGAGCAGTCATTGCTGTATGGGGAGGATTTAAAAACCGAACATATACGATGGCATTATCAAGTATAATATTCGGAGTTTGCACATTTTTATTAGGGATTGTGCCAAACTTTTGGTTTTATTGCTCCATTATGGCGTTGGCTGGAGTAGCGATGCCGTTATTTAATACACCTTCAACCGTACTTTTACAAGAAAAAGTTGAAGGAGACTATTTAGGGAGAATTTTTGGTGTGCTGACAATGATTTCTACTTCCATGATGCCTTTAGGAATGCTAATTTTTGGTCCGATTAGCGATTTCATTAAAATTGAGTGGTTATTATTAGGAACAGGAGTAGCGATGTTCGTTCTTAGTTTTGTTTTAGTAGGAAACAAAGTATTAGTAGAGGCGGGAAAACCAAAGAATATGGAATCCAGCCAATAAAAAATGCGGCATGATTGCCGCACTTTTTTGGTCATTAATATACTAAACCGTATAATGCTTTAATGTGTGATAAGTAGCGTACATGGCTTGCTTCTTTCATAAGTGAAGCTGGTAAACCTTTTAGGTGAATATTGTTTTTACCAACAGTTGCTACACCGTCTTTACGTCCAAGGCTTGCAAGAGTACCAGAATTAACTGGGCTGAACTCTTTTAGTTTTTGGCCTTTAATTGTTGCGTAAATGTTGTAAGCTGCAGCTTCTCCCATTTGCCATGCATTTTGAGCAGTTGGTGCATATAATGGACGACCTCCATCTTCAGGAAGAGCAACGGAAGCATCTCCAACAACAAATACATCTTGATGAGATTTAGAACGTAAATATTCATCGATGATTGCTTTACCACGGTCGCATTCAAGACCAGATTCTTGAACGATTGGTAGAGCTGCAACTCCACCTGTCCAAACAAATGTGTTTGCTGTAATTGTGGAACCGTCTTTTAGTGAAATTACATTACCTTCTACACCTGTTACAGGAAGGCCAGTTAAGAATTCAACTCCACGAGCTTCTAAGCTTTTTGTTGCGCGTTCAATTAATTCATCAGGTAATACCGGTAAAATTTTTGGACCAGCTTCTATTAGTTTAATATTCAACTCGCTAGGGTCAACTGCGTATTTTGCACAAATATTTGGAGCGTTGTCTACAATTTCACCAACAAGTTCCACACCTGTTAAACCGCCGCCACCAATGACGATTGTTGCATCCGCAATATTTTTTGTTTTTGCATAGGAAGCAATTTTGCTTTCAATATGGTTGTAAATTCTTTTTGCATCATCTACAGATTTTAATACCATTGAGTTTTCTTCTAAACCAGGAATACCGAAGAAACCAGTTTGGCTACCAAGTGCTACAACTAAATAATCATAAGATAAGACAGAGCCGTTTGCTAAATATACTTCTTTATTTTTCACATTGAATGATTTTACTTCTTGTATAACCGTTTCAATGTCTTTACCTTTAAATAATTTCTTTAATGGGAATGAAATTGCTTGTTCAGAAATTGTTCCACCTGCAAGACGGTGTAATTCAGTAATTAATTGGTGATTAGGATATTTATTCACAACTGTGATTTTAGCTTCATCTCTATTTGCATATTTACGTAATGTTAGGGCAGTTAATAAACCACCGTAGCCTGCACCTAAGATGACGATTTCCTTTGACATATTATTCCTCCGTCCTTACTTTATTAAATAAACCCTTATTGATTTTTGCGTTCAGCTGAAACTTCTAAAAAGGCATTAGCAAAGCGTAATAGTTTTTGAACTTCTGGGTCCTTCAACAATTTTAATACTCCGAATAAACCGATTGCTTCTTTAGATTCGTCTGCACGTTCTTTTGCTTCAATAGCTGTTTGTGCTAAGCTTTTTACAGTACTCACAACTGGTTCAGAAACTTCTTTAATTGCGTTAACTGTGTCGCTCTTTAATACATCATCTGTTGCTACTTGTTGTGCAAAATCATAAGCCTTTGTAAGAAGTCCTACTACTTCGGCAAGCTTTGGAAGCTGTTCTACTAAATATGTTAAGGACTCTTGCACTTCTGGTTTTAATAATTGATCCAGTAAATCTTGTTTTTCTTTCAAAGCCGACTCTTGAACTTGATTCACTAATTCTTCTGCCATTACCCATTCTCCTTTACTTATCATTGTGCCCATTATTAAAAACAGCATAGATATTTCACATACAATAAAGAAAAAACTCTTCAATTATAACTATGTGAAATGTTTAACAATGTTAACTACAGTTTAAATATAATACAAATATTTCGTAAATCAAGTACTGTTTTTAATAGTGAGTGTTTTATTGGATGGTATGAATAAAAATGAAGATTGAAAGCGTTTTCCTTTTTTATAACTATTAATAATGAAAAAGAAAACCCAATCATTTTTTGAATATTTCTTAAATTGTGACAAATATTTTACAAAAGTGTTGACTTTTTTTGAATTTGCCGTCAATTTGAATTATACGCTTTATCTATTATAATTTCTAATATTATTTTGCTATTTGTTATTAGAAATTGATAACGAAAAGTTAAAACAAAGATTTTTTATTATTATGTTTACGAAAATAAAAATTATGTTGATGAAAATGGAAAAAATTCAGCTATGATGCTGAATTTTTTTATTAAATACATATTCATAATTTGTCGCTTCCATTAATGCTTTTTCTTCAATTGGTATTCGAATCGATAACATAATGAAGTTTAACAAGGTAAATACAATGGCAGTAAAATAAGCTTGAAACATAATTGGCAATATAATAATTTCACAACAAACAACGAAATAATTTGGATGTTTAAGAAAAGCATATGGTCCCTTTTTAACAATTTGAGCTCCTGGCAACACAATAATTTTCGTATTCCAATACATACCTAATGAAGATAAGCACCATATTCTTAAAGATTGTACGAGTAGAAAAATAATAAATAAAGGTAGAAAAAGTGGGGATATTGTACGTTCAAATACAATGACTTCTACAATTAAACTGATGAAGAAACTTACATGTAACAATATCATGAAGGGATAATGTGAGGCCCCTACTTCATAAGCCCCAAGTTGCAGCATTTGTCTCTCGTTTCGTTTTGCAATAAACAATTCAAAAATTCTTTGTAAAATGACGATTGTTGTTACAATCATAAAAATTAGCATATTAATCCCTCCATTGCAACAATACTGCTTCTCCACTAAATCCAGGTCCAAGAGCTACTATTAATCCATATGATTCATCTTTCTCGACGGTTTTCATATATTCATCTAAAACGTATAGTACCGTCGGCGATGACATATTGCCGTTTTGTTGAAGAATTTTTCGAGAAATAGCTGTATGTTTGTCGCTTAAATTCAGTGCTTCTTCGTAAGCTAATAACACTTTTTTCCCGCCAGGATGGGCAATGAAATGTTCAAGATCATTTAATGAAATGCCTGCCTCTTTGAAAAATGAATGGATGAATGGCCCTAGCCAATTAGAAATAATCGTCGGTATACTTTTTGAAAAGATGACATGAAACCCATCGTTTCTAACGTCCCAACCCATCACATTTTCCGAGTTAGGCATCCATTTTGAAGCTGTTTGAATGATATATGGTACTGTTTTTCGATTTTCTACTTTCGCTTCATCACCACAAATTAAGGCGCAAGCAACACCATCAGCAAAAAGTGATGCGCCAATTAAATTGCTTTTTGAAAAGTCATTTCGTTGGAAAGTGAGGCTGCATAATTCCACGCAGATGACAAGCACTTTTTCCTTTGGATGGGCAAGACAATAATCGTAGGCTCTACTAATTCCAGATGCTCCTCCAACGCAACCAAGCCCCCAAATAGGTAAACGTTTTATCCGATTTGAAAATTTCAATTTATTCATGATTCGAGCATCAATGCTGGGAGTTGATATGCCTGTGCTAGATACAAAGAAGATGGCATCAATTTCTTCTGTCGAAATTGGTCTTTTTAAATATAGTTCGTTTTGTAGACAACTTTGAATAGCTTTTACACTATAATCCACTGACAATTGAATATATAATTGATTGCGTTCTTCAAAAGTATGATCTTCTTTATGCCATTCTAACGGTACGCAAAAATGCCGCGTTTTTATTTCCCCATTTTCAAACACTTTTAATAGCCGCTCTAATTGCGGAATTTTATTTTGAAATAATGCCTTTGTAAATTGCTCTATTTCATGTTGATGTAATGTGTAGGGAGGTTTATAAGTACTGACAGATACAATTTTTGGCATTTATATCTTCCTTTATTAATTTTATTTCTAGCATTTCCAAGTGGATGAACGAGTATGCAAATAGTGGATAAGAGCAATTTCCTATTTTCAAGCTTCTTTTTCTGTGCGTTTATCATTTAATGAAAAAGTTTTTTGCAATAACTCTAAATACAATAAGAAGTAATCGATGCAGTCTTTAACAAGTTCTGTGTATGAGGAAAACTCCGGCCCCTTTTGATAATGCAAATAGTCGTTTTTTAATACTTCCAACAATTTTTTTGAGAATAAATGAATATTAGTTGAGTGGAATTTTTCTAAACACTGAATAAGGCTGCTGAATAGCACCATATCTTCAGAATCAGGGTGTTCGATAATTGCGATATCTTTCACAAGTACTTCAAGAGATTTAATATATCCAAAAAAGGCGATATCATCATTTCCTTGCAATTCTGCATGGATGGATTGGGTATATAAATTTTGAAATTTCTTCGATGTATTTTGAATGAGAGATTCATCTTGAAATGTATGACCCGGTATCGTTAACAAGTATCGCTCTTGGTTATTGTTTAGTTCTCCACAATTATTAACAACAAAATAGTCTTTTCGGCAGGAAGGGCAAGTTAATGACAAAATATGAATTTCAAAACTTTTATTTTCAAATCGATAGGTATTTTCAACCGTAGGATGTATATCTAAATTGCAGTGCGGACATTTATTTAAAATTATGTATTCTCGGTTGTCGTGGTTGTATTTAACTTTTGTTAGTTTTTTCTCATTTTTTTGCATCATTAGGGCAAATCTCCTTTATGAGCAGTTAGTGAACGATTGTTTCTTCAGCTATTATTTCCAATTTTTTAAGAAATCATTCAATACTTATAAAAAGTGGAAAAAGTCGCCCGATTAAATTCGGAGCGACTTTTCACTATATCTGTTATGAATTGTTTTCAAGGTAATGAATAATGGCATCTCTCAAAAATTCTGTACGACCCGTAACTTTTTGGTCATAATAAGCTTTAAAGCGTTCATCAGCGACATACATTTCCGCAAGTCCCCGGTGAGCTTCTTTTGAATAAGATGGCCAAGTGAAAGTGAGCCACTGTTTATGTTTCGCGGCAAGCTCTTGTGCAAGTGGTGATGTAGGATCTCCAATTTCATAAGCTTTTGCTAGTAGTTTTAGTATTTCGTCTCCAAGTTGCACAAATCTTTCGTAGTCTTCTTTCGACATGTTGCGGAATTTTTCGTTGGACTTGCTGACGACATTCTCACCATATTTTTGGCGAATTTCCTCACCATATTTTTGTTCATTTTCTTCTATCAGTTTTTCCTTAAAAGCTTCAAATTTTTCTTCATTGCTCATCATCATTTCTCCTTTCTCATGGGCAATCGTTTTTTTTACGGATTCAATTAATCGGTCTAGGCGGGATCTCTTATTTCTAAGCTGTATTAAATGATTTTCCAACGCTTTTATTGAATCGTAATTTGGATCATTCATGATTGAAATAATTGTTTCAATGTTGACGTCTAATTCCCGGAAAAATAGAATTTGTTGCAATCGATTCACTTCTTCTTGACCATAAATCCGATAGCCAGAGCTGTTGATTCGTTTTGGTTTTAATAAATTAATTTCATCGTAATATCGCAATGTTCTTGTACTGATGCCTGCTAATTTTGCTAATTGACTAATTGTGTACTCCATTGAAATCCCTCCTGACAACTTCATCATAAAGGTTGACGTAACGTGAAGGTCAATATACAAATGAAAATATTTTTTTAGAGAAAAAACTGGCTACTGATATAGACATCGATTATATTTAACTTTGTAGTAACGGAATGAAAGGTTGATGCAATAGATGGGAGATAAAGAATTAAAGATTGTAAAGCAACCAAAATATCAAAAAATTGCTGCCGACATAGCGTCAAAAATTGTTGAGGGAAAATATTTAATAGGCGAAAAAATATATGCAAGATCTTCATTGGCAAGTCAGTATGGGGTCTCAGCTGAAACTGCAAGGAGAGCTATTGCCGTTCTACAAGACTTAGAAATTGTGGAAGCTACGAAAGGGAGCGGTGTTGTTATTAAGTCTTATGAAAAAGCGGCAAATTATATAAAGCAGTTTTTAGATGTTCAATCCATTCATCAAATACAATTGGAAATGTTAGAGAGCATTGACCGACAAAAAAAGGAACTGGATCAACTAAAAGAGACTGCAGAAAGATTAGTCAGCCGAACAGAGCGCTTTCGTTCAATTAATCCTTTTGTTCCATTTCATTTAGAAGTAATAAAGAATTCCCCATACTTATCTAAAACGATTGGCGAAATAAATTTTTGGCATCATACAATGGCAACGATTGTAGGTATACGTCGTGGGGAAGAACTAATCATATCACCTGGACCATATACCACAATTGAACTGAACGATGTCATCTATTTTATTGGAAACGATGAATGTCTAGAAAGAGTACAAAAATTTCTATTTCCTAATTAAAAAAGGCTTACAGAAGCAAAATTGAGCTTTTGTAAGCCTTTCTTATTATATTTTTGTAGTTTCCGAGATTAGCAATTTGACAAAAGTAACAACCTGTTGTTAATATTGAGTTGTCACTTTTGTAACATTCTATTCATTTTTAAATAGATAAAAATGGTGGAAAGGAGTATGAGATGGAAAAAATTAAAGTTGAACATGTGACGAAAATTTTCGGTAAACATATAAATGCTGCGATGAAACTCGTGGAACAGAAAAAAAGCAAAACAGAAATTCTCAAAGAAACCGGCGCAACAATAGGGGTTTACGATGCGAATTTCACAGTAAACGAAGGAGAAATTTTTGTAATCATGGGTCTTTCGGGCAGCGGTAAATCGACATTAATCCGTCTATTAAATCGATTAATAGACCCTACTAACGGAAACATATACATCGACGGACAAAATATCTCCAAATTAAATAAAAAGGAATTAAGAAAAATTCGAAGAGATAAAATGAGCATGGTTTTCCAAAACTTTGGATTATTTCCTCATCGAACAATTTTGCAAAATACAGAATATGGTCTCGAAATTAAGGGAGTTCCAAAAGAGGAAAGGCGATTGAAAGCAGAAAAGGCTTTAGACAATGCTGGACTGTTGCCTTATAAAGACCAGTATCCAAGCCAATTATCAGGCGGAATGCAACAACGGGTTGGTCTTGCAAGAGCACTTGCTAATGATCCGGATATTTTACTAATGGATGAAGCTTTTTCTGCGCTCGATCCACTCATTCGGAAAGAAATGCAAGATGAATTATTAGATTTGCAACAAAGAATGAAGAAGACAATTGTATTTATTACTCATGATTTAAATGAAGCCCTTCGCATAGGGGATCGCATTGCGTTAATGAAAGATGGTGAAATTATTCAAATCGGAACAGGAGAAGAAATATTAACAAATCCAGCGAACGATTATGTTCGAAGCTTCACTGAAGATGTCGACCGTTCGAAAGTATTGACTGTCGAAAACGCAATGATACGTCCAGTATCCATTAACGTTGAAGCTGATGGACCAAAAGTTGCTTTACAGTTGATGAGAGAAGAAAAAGTGAGCGTCATCTTAGCGGTTGATAAACAAAGAAACTTTAAAGGATATATTACTGCTAACGATGCCCTTGAAGCATCTAAGCGTGGTGAAAGGCATCTACATGGAATATTAAGAAATGATATGCAGACGGTACCACCAGATACGTTAATTCAAGACGTGTTAGGGCCGATGTCCGATTCACCTACACCGATTGCCGTCGTGGAAAACGGAAAATTACTTGGCGTATTAATAAGAGGAGTAGTGATTGAGACACTCTCTTCATCTAACGGTAATGGAGGTGTTGATGATGAATAAAATGCTCGACTTTATTCCTTCACTTCCAGTTGCTGATTGGGTTGAAACGTTCATGGATTTATTAACAGACAATTTTGCCTCAATGTTTTCCTTTATTCAAAAATGGGGCAAAAATTCGATGGAATCCTTTACGGATTTATTGCTGCTTATTCCACCTATTTTGTTCATCCTCATTGTCGCTATCATCGCCTTCTTTGCCACAAAAAAGAAATTCGGATTAGCGGTATTTACGATTGTTGGATTAACGTTTATTTACAATCAAGATCTTTGGAAAGAACTCATGAATACCGTCACGTTAGTGGTGTTTTCAAGTATCATTGCAATCATTATTGGTATACCAATCGGAATTTTAATGTCAAAAAGTAATGTTGCGGAGAATATCATTAAGCCGATTTTGGACTTCATGCAAACAATGCCGGGATTTGTATATTTAATACCTGCCGTAGCCTTTTTTGGTATTGGTGTCGTACCGGGTGTTTTTGCATCGGTCATTTTCGCATTGCCGCCTACGGTAAGATTTACGAATTTAGGTATAAGACAAGTGCCGAAAGAGTTGGTGGAAGCTGCGGATTCCTATGGAAGTACAGGTTGGCAAAAATTGTATAAATTAGAGCTTCCATTAGCCAAATCAACAATTATGGCAGGCATTAACCAGACAGTGCTTTTATCATTATCAATGGTCGTCATTGCATCGATGATTGGTGCACCTGGATTAGGTCGGGATGTATTGTCGGCACTGCAAAGAGCTCAAGTAGGAAATGGATTCGTTGCAGGTATCAGTTTAGTTATCTTTGCCATTATCATTGATCGCTTAACACAAAGTTTAAATAAAAAGAAATATTAATAGGAAGGAAGTATATAATGAAATTTAAAAAATTAAAGATGATTGGACTAGCTTTAGGTTTGAGTGCAGCTTTAGCTGCGTGTGGAAATGGATCTTCTAATGATGTTGACAATTCAAATAAGGAAGAGGATAAAGAAATCAATTTAGCGTATGTTGAATGGGATTCTGAAATAGCATCAACTCATGTCATTGGAAAGGTGTTAGAAGATTTAGGTTATGATGTAACATTAACGCCACTAGATAATGCCATTATGTGGGAAGCTGTTGCAAATGGAGAAGCAGACGCATCAGTAGCGGCGTGGTTACCAGTTACTCATGGTGAACAATATGAAGCATATAAGGATGATATTGTTGACTTAGGTGAAAACTTATCAGGTGCAAAAATTGGATTAGTTGTACCTGAATACATGGAAAATGTAGACTCCATTGAGGATTTGAATAAACACGCTAATATGCAAATAACAGGCATTGAATCAGGTGCCGGTGTAATGCAAGCAACGGAAAGAGCCCTAAAAGAATATGAAAATTTAGCCGATTGGGAATTAGTACCATCTTCTTCAGGGGCGATGGCGGTTGCTTTAGGAGAAGCAATTAAAAATAAAGAAGAAATTGTTGTCACTGGATGGACTCCTCACTGGAAATTTGCGAAATACGAATTGAAGTATTTAGAAGATCCAAAAGGAGTATTTGGTGGGGAAGAAACAATTAACACATTTGTAAGAAAAGGGTTAGAAGATGAAATGCCAGATGCATTTAAAGTGTTAGATAATTTCCACTGGACAACGGCAGATATGGAATCAGTAATGCTTGATATCAGTAATGGTATGAGTCCAGCAGATGCTGCGAGCAAATGGGTTGAAGAAAATGCCGAAAAAGTAGCTAAATGGACAGAAGGAATCGAATAATGAAGTAAGGTGATGCGATTAACGCATCACCTTTATTTTTCTTTTACATCGTATCCTATAACCGTCCAAATGCCTGTTTCATCTTGTCGAATAAGCCTTTTTAAGTATACTGTTTGAATGTTTGTATCTGAATCATTCACTTCAACGATTGCTAGTTCGTTATCGCTATGAAGCAATTTTAAATTCTCCAGTTCAATTGGGTATTCCCCTTCAATACCGCTTGGTGAGATTTGAAGACTTACAAACACTTGTGTGGTTGCAATAGCATCAAGTCTCCACGGCGAATGCCCCTCATCAACACTTTTTTGAGTATTCTTTTCTATTTCTAAATTATATTGAACTTCTACTTGAGGAGAAATTTCTTTCGCTGATACTGGGAACATAATGTTTTCATATATTCCAACACTTTCTAATTCAAAAGTTAGTTCGGTTGATTCAAGATATGCTGGAATTGCATTATAGTCCATAATCTCCACAGTGAAAACCTCCGTCTTTTCCAGATTTCCTAAGAGGAAACATGTTCTAAATTATAGTAGCTTTGTTTTAACTTTATTATTTACAAATTAGATGAAAATATTAATTATTCTTGTCAAGAATAGTATGAATTTCTTTGTTTAATTCTTCTATGTTGGCATTTGGAATTAGTGAGTGGCTAAGTTGATATTTTTCTTTTAGCTTTAGAATTCGCATAACGCACCTTGAATATCTTGCATATGAATTTGGGATAAATGTTTATTATAGGAACGAATATCAAAAATTTGCTGTCCATCCATTCCGATTGATCAATTGTGTGCAGGGTAATAAGCGTAATTTCCGACAGTTGTCTATACTGTTCGTAAGTATCAATTTCGATATTAAGGAGTAGCCAAAAAGTTACTCGATTAGATGAATATTGGTAAGTAGAGCGTCGCTACATGTTCGTTTGTAACAATCAAGCTATTTTAGAAATGCAAAAACCTGTGCCTTTTCCATCTTCCGTCGTGATTTGAACAACCGCTTTTTTGTAAGATTGAATGTCCTCTTGAGAGGATAGCTTTGCAGATGTTTTTAGAAATTCGAGTGCGGGGATGGAGTAAATTTCAAAAATTACGGCAAAGGTGCTAAAGGTGAGCATAATCGCCATAATCCAAGCAACGAACTTCACTTTATGAGGCGTTTTTTTTCGGTTCTGTGATTCCTTTTAGCTTGGCTTCCCGCTCTTTTTCTAACGCTTCCTCTTGTGCTTCTAAATACGAGTTCAAGAAATTCTTCTACACTAATAGGATCGAACTCATCTTTTTCCTCTTTTGACATTTAACCCCTTTTTCAAGGAAGTTCCGTTAATGTTAACAATACTGCATCTTACATTCATTCTCCAAGAAAAGCTTTGTTGACAAAATACCTATAGGGGTATATATTGTAATTACATTAGTTCTACTTGAAAAATTATTGTTGATGCAATGAAGTTTAGGTGATGAAACAAAATACCATTTATGGTATAAAGGAGTGCTTGATATGAAGAAAGTATTGATTGTAGGAGGCGTAGCTGGTGGGGCAACAGCTGCTGCAAGGATTCGTCGTTTGGATGAGAAAGCGGAAATTATTATGTTTGAGAAAGGCCCACACGTGTCTTTTTCCAATTGTTCATTGCCGTATTATTTAGGCGGTATTGTTGAAACTAAGGGAAAATTAGTGTTGATGACACCGGAAAGCTTTAAATCGAAATACAATATTGAAGCTCGCGTGAATCAAGAAGTCATTCGAATTCATCTTGAAGAAAAGACAGTGGAAATAAAAAATTTAGAAACAAATGAAGTGTATAAGGAAAGCTATGATGTTCTCATTCTTTCACCGGGGGCAAATCCTGTTGTGCCTCCTTTTGAAGGGGTGAACCTGCCTCATGTATTTACTGTAAGAAATGTAGCCGATATTGAACGATTACATCAATATGTGAATCAGTCGAATGTAGAAAGAATTGCTGTCATTGGCGGTGGATTCATCGGAGTAGAAGTGGCAGAAAACTTGAGAGAAGCTGGAAAAGAAGTCACATTGGTTGAGTACTCCCCGCAAATTATGGCACCGTTTGATGAAGATATGGTGCAGATTCTGCATAAAGAAATGCTCGACCATGGTATTCAATTAATTGTGGGAGATGGACTGAAGAAAATAACGGAAAATGCAATTGAACTTAATTCAGGAAAACAAGTGGAAGCCCAAGCGGTTGTGCTGGCAATTGGGGTAAAGCCTGAAATCACTCTTGCGAAAGAAGCAGGACTTGAAATTGGCGAGTTGGGCGGCATTAAAGTCAATGCCAACTATCAAACGTCTGATCCATCCATTTATGCGGTAGGAGATGCCATCGAAGTGTACCACCGCTTAACCCACAAACCAACAAGACTTGCTTTAGCAGGACCAGCTGTGCGACAGGCAAGAGCGGCAGCAGACCATATATATGGTCAAAAAACGAATAATAAAGGAGTTATTGGTTCATCAAGCGTCAAAATTTTTGACTTAAATTGTGCCGTGACGGGATTAAATGAAAGAGCAGCAAAAGAGGCTAACATCAGATATGATAGTGTTTATGTGATTGCACCGGATAAAGTGGGACTCATGCCAAACAGCAATCCGCTTCATTTTAAACTCATTTTTGAAGTACCTACAGGTAGAATCCTTGGTGCTCAAGCCATTGGAAAAGGAAATGCAGATAAACGAATTGATGTGATTGCCGCTTTAATTACGATGGGGGGTACCCTTGAAGATTTAAAAGAGCTCGAATTAACCTATTCTCCAATGTATAGCACCGCTAGGGATGTTGTGAATATCGCTGCTCTTGTCGGATTAAATATTTTACATGCAGATTATAAGCAAGTTCACGTTTCCAAAGTGCGAAACTTAGTTGAACAAGGAGCAACATTTATTGATGTTCGGGAAAACCATGAATTTGAAAGTGGCCATTTAGTAAATGCTATTAACATTCCGTTGAGCGAATTGCGCGAGCGGGTAGATGAAATTCCTCGCGATAAACCGGTTTATATCCATTGCCGTTCAGGACAACGGAGCTACAATGCAGTAAAAATCTTACAACACTTAGGCTTTGCAAATGTTTATAACGTTTCCGGTTCATTTTTAGGGATTTGTTTATATGAATACTTTACAGATGTGACAACTAGCAGAGAAAAAATCGTAACAGATTACAATTTCAAATAAACAGTTCGGATTTGCAACTTTCTTGCCAATATGGCACAATAATTATCAAATTAAACAAAAAAACAGTTTTCTAGGGTTCCGCTATTTGTAGGTCTGGTCCGAGAGAAAACGACGCATTTGCGTACACGGAAGGATAAAAGCCTGGGAGATAAATCTATCTCTTTAGGCTTTTTTTGTTGGAGGAGTGAATATGAACAAACAGTGGATGAAAGTCTATGTCGCAGCTTTATTTGAAGTGCTTTGGGTTATTGGTCTTGCTCATGCAGGTACTTTCCTTGAATGGTTAGGAACAATCATCGCCATCATCTTAAGCAATTATTTATTAATCGATGCATCTCAATATTTGCCTGCAGGAACAGTATATTCAGTATTTGTTGGATTAGGGAGTATAGGGGCTGTCATCAGTGAAATTGTATTTTTTAGCGAGCCTTTTCATCTTTTAAAAATTTTATTCATATTGCTCATTTTAGCAGGTGTGATCGGATTGAAACTTGTGACAGATGAAGAGAAAAAGGATGTGAATAAGGAATGGCATGGGGAGCGTTAATTATAGCTGGATTATTGGAAACGTTAGTTGTTGCGGCGATGAATCAATATGCAGCTCGTAGCAGTTGGAGACCGATTGTGATATTTAGTACCAGTTTTGTTGGAAGTTTGTTTCTATTGCAATTTGCGATGCAAACAATTCCAATGGGAACAGCTTATGCAGTTTGGACAGGAATAGGTGTTGTCGGTGGTACCCTAGTTGGTATGCTCTTTTACAAAGAATCACGTAATTGGAAAAGAATCGTGTGTATTTTTACCATTCTATTAGCGGAGATTGGTTTAAAATTATTAGAGGGGTAAATACTATAATGAATTGTTAATTAGGAACGGGGGATTTTATTGGCAAAGCATCATTATTTTTTTGCAGTAAAATTACCGAAAGAAGCAAAAGATTTCTTATATGAATGGATTCAAGAAAGAAAAGGAGATTTCCCTTTTACTCGGTGGGTTCATCCGGGAGATTACCACATCACCTTAGCTTTTTTAGGGTTTGCTGAAAAATTGATGCTAGATGAAGTCGTGGAAAAGGTAAAACCAATCTTAGAAAAAGAATCTTCTTTCACCTTGACGTTGAATTCTTTAGGGATTTTCGGTCCGAAAAAGGCTCCCAGAATTTTTTGGGCAGATGTGGAATCATCGGAACAGCTCTTTTCCATCCAAAAATCGGTATATAGGGAATGTGAAAAAACGGGTTTTCAATTGGATAAAAAACCTTTCCGTCCGCATATAACGTTAGCGAGAAAATGGAAGAGTGAGGATGCTTTTGAAGAAGGAACGTTATTACAAATTCGGGAGAAAGATGGAAAAACCTTTTCTTTCAATGTAACGGAAATTGTTCTTTACGAAACACATTTAGATCGAACGCCGAAATATCATGAGTATGTAAGCTTTCCTTTAGCAATTCCAGGCGGTTAAATTAAAATCCGTATCATAAGCTTACCCCTTCCTTAATAGGATAGTAGTAAGACAGATGAAGGGGTTGCTTATGAAATTAAGACAAGCTTTCGTATACTTAATACTTTTATTTGCTATTGCTTATTTTTTTATTTATGACCGTGAACCGCTGCAATCCGTTCAGTTTTCCATTATAATGTCTGGATTATTAATCATGATTCATAGATGAAATAAAGCGATTCGTTCCTTTAATCGCTTTTATTATAGTTGACTTTATACCTACGAGGGTATAAACTAAAATTAGAATAAGCGTCAAGAAAGAAGGGATACATAATTGAAAAAATATGATGCGAAAACAAAAAATCGCATTAAACGTATTGAGGGGCAAATACGCGGAATACTGCGCATGATGGAAGAAGGAAAAGATTGTAAAGATGTTGTAACTCAACTTAGCGCTGTGCGTTCTGCAGTCGATCGAACAATTGGCGTTATTGTAAGCGAAAATTTAATTGAATGTATGAATAATAGTAAATCAGAAGATGTAGATGAATTAGTACAAGAAGCCATTAATTTAATCGTAAAGAGCCGTTAAAAGATAGCTGTATAATCAGCTATTTATTTAGCTTAAAAATTATACCTATAAGGGTATAGGGGGGGTAGAAATATGGAATGGATAGTGTTAGCAGTCATCATGGTGTTCATTGCATGGCGCTTAAAGCCGGTAAATGTGAATACTATTTCAACAAACGAATTGAAGAATATGTTAAATGACAAGGACAAAGTATTGATTGATGTACGAACTCCTGCAGAATATAAAGCCAATCATATTCGGCAATTTCAAAACTTGCCATTAGGTTCAGATTTTACAAAGCTTCCAAAGGATAAAGAAATCATTGTCATTTGTCAAAGCGGGATGAGAAGTAGCCAAGCTTGCAAACAATTAAAAAAGCTAGGTTATGAACGTGTCACAAATGTTCGTGGAGGCATGAATGCTTGGAAAAATTAAAAGGAGGATTTATGCATGAAAGAAATTAGTGCGAAAGAAGTGCAACAACGTTTAGAAGGTGGAGAGCGACTAAATATACTGGATGTTCGTGAAATAGAGGAATACCACGGAGGGCATATTCCGGGAGCAGTTAATATTCCATTAGGGTTACTTCCTATTCGCATGAATGAATTGTCAAAAGATAAACCGTATATTGTCGTTTGTTTAGCAGGTGGTCGCAGTGCCCAAGCAACAACGATTTTAGAGAAAAATGGGTTTAATGCTACAAATATGATTGGTGGCATGAGTGCTTGGGAAGGTGAAGTTGAGTAGTCGTGTGAGGATCATTTAATTTTGAAGGGTTCAAATAAATATTAGGGTTCTCGTTGAAAAGGCATACTTTCTATCTTTTTTAATAAGATATACAAAAGGAGTTGTTTTCAATGAGAATTCCAGGTTTACCTAAATCAAACACGCCAAAAAGAGAACGAAAATTATTAAAAGTTTTTACGGAAGTTGCCATGAAAAAGATGAAGAAAAAAGGGTATGTTCGAGTACCTCCGAGAAAATAAAGCTGTTCTACTATTTAGGAACAGCTTTATTTTGTGGTAAAATTTAACTGATTATTTTATGTAGTTTGAATAGGGGATGGAGAAATGTTGATAGAAGTCTTAAATGGCATAGCTATATTATTTTATTGGACTTGGTTTGTTTGGCCGTTTGTTTTTGTATTTTCTCTCGTTTATTCGGTTGCTTCATTTATAAAGGATCAACGAGCATCTACAAAGCCAATTTTTATTGCAGGTTTTGCATTACTAATCATGATTTCACCTATGGTCGCTGTATGGAATTAAGCAAGTGTTGTCAGGAAATACGATTCAAACCGTGCATCTTCTACTAGATGTACGGATTTTTTTATTTATTACATTCAAATAAATATTTGAATATTAACCTTTTACATGATATACTAATATTCAAATAAGTATTTGAATGATAGTGGGGAACGATATGCCAAAAGAACACGATGTTTGTGAAGTTACCTGTATCGATGAGGTAAAAGTAAAGAGAGTTCAGGAGCAACTTGCTCAACAAAAAACGCTGGAAGTGGCCAAGATTTTTAAAGCCCTTGCTGATGAAACACGCATAAAAATTGCATATGCATTAGCCGTGGAAGAAGAGTTATGTGTGTGTGATGTAGCTAATATTATCAATGCTTCCACTGCAACTGCTTCCCATCATTTAAGGTTGTTACGCAATTTGGGGCTAGCAAAATATAGGAAAGAGGGAAAGCTTGTTTATTATTCTCTCGATGATGATTGCGTGAAGCAGCTCATAGAGATTGCTTTCAAGCACCAACAAGAGGTGACGAAAGTTGAAAGAAGTTGAGAAACAAATTTATCGTGTAGAAGGCTTTTCATGCGCAAATTGTGCGGGGAAATTTGAACGGAATGTGAAGGCATTGCCGGGAGTGGAGGATGCAAAAGTCAATTTTGGCGCATCTAAGATCACCGTATTTGGGCATGCGACAGTAGAAGAATTGGAACGAGCAGGAGCCTTTGAAAATTTAAAAGTATATCCGGATAAAGTGATTCGTAAATCCTCGACTAAAAAAGAGGATCAGCAAGAATCGACAGTACCCTTTTATGAAAAATATCAAACGTTATTATTCTCTGGGTTACTGATTGTTCTCGGGTATGTTTCAACCTTTGTAAATGGGGAAGATAATCTCATTACTGTGTTGCTCTTTATTTCTTCTATCATCATAGGAGGATATTCGCTGTTTAAAGTAGGGTTAAATAATTTAATCCATCTCGACTTTGATATGCGAACGCTCATGACAGTTGCAATTATTGGTGCGGCTATTATCGGTGAATGGGCGGAAGGTGCCATTGTCGTCATTTTGTTTGCCATTAGTGAAAATTTAGAGCGATATTCAATGGATCAAGCGAGAAAATCCATTCGTTCGTTAATGGAACTTGCTCCGAATGAAGCTTTGATTCGACGAGGCGGTGAAGAATTAATCCTTCCAGTTGAAGAGATAAAGATTGGGGATATTATGATTGTAAAACCTGGCCAGAAGATTGCAATGGATGGCGTTGTGGTGAAGGGGACATCAACTGTAAACGAAGCAGCAATTACCGGTGAATCGATTCCTGTTGAGAAAAAGGAGAAAGATGAAGTCTACGCTGGGACGCTCAATGAAGAAGGATTATTGGAAATTCGAATTACAAAATATGTAGAAGATACAACCTTATCGAAAATCATTGAATTAGTTGAAGAAGCGCAAGAAGAAAGGGCTCCTGCACAAGCCTTCATCGACCGATTTGCAAAATACTATACGCCTATTATTATGATCATTGCTTTGCATGTAGCGATTGTTCCACCATTATTTTTCGGTGGAGTTTGGCTAGAGTGGATTTATCAGGGGTTAGCAGTATTAGTTGTTGGTTGTCCATGCGCCCTTGTAATTTCAACGCCAATTTCGATCGTTTCGGCTATTGGTTCTGCTGCGAAAAAGGGCGTGCTCATCAAAGGCGGTATTTATCTTGAAGAAATGGGTTCATTAAAAGCTATCGCCTTTGATAAAACTGGTACGTTGACGAAAGGATTACCTGTGGTGACAGATGTGAAGGTAATGGATGAAGGGTCAAATGAAAAAGAAATACTGGCGATCGCTTATGCATTAGAGAAAAGCTCCAGTCATCCGCTGGCATCGGCCATTGTGCGAAGGGCAGAAGAGGCAGGAGTTAATCATTCTGAATTGGTAGTGGAGCAATTCAAATCCATCACAGGTAAGGGAATTCAAGCGACCATTGGAGGAGAAACGTATTATATTGGAAGTCCCAATTTATTTATAGAGATTTTCCAAAGTGGTTTGATGGAAGTTATTCAGAAAGAAGCGACGACACTTCAAAATGAGGGCAAAACGGTGATGTTTTTAGGAACAAAAGAAAAAATTCTCGCGGTCTTTGCCGTTAGAGACGAACTTCGCGAAACTAGCAAAGAAATGCTGGAAAAATTGCATGAGTTCGGCATTGAAAAAACGGTGTTATTGACAGGGGATAATGAAGCAACCGCAAAAGCCATAGGGATTGAAGCAGGAATTTTAGAAGTAAAAGCGGATTTAATGCCTGAAGACAAGTTAGAGTTTGTGAAAACGTTGCGAAAACAATATGGTAAAGTAGCGATGGTAGGGGATGGTGTAAACGATGCCCCCGCTTTAGCGGCCGCCACAGTTGGCATTGCTATGGGTGGTGCGGGAACAGATACAGCCCTTGAAACTGCTGATGTTGCGTTTATGTCCGATGATTTAAGCAAACTACCCTTTACGATCAAATTAAGTCGCAAAGCATTGGCTATTATTAAAACAAACATCGCCTTTGCTTTAGCGGTGAAACTTCTTGCGTTGCTACTTGTCGTTCCAGGGTGGTTAACTCTCTGGATTGCCATTTTCTCAGATATGGGCGCAACGTTATTAGTTACATTAAATAGTATGAGGTTATTGAGAGTTAGAGAATGAAGTCATTCCATCAGCAATAATTTGATTTTTGCTGATGGAATTTTTTTATTGGGGATAGGTAAGAATTTGGGAAAGCGGTTTTCGAAAAAGTTGCAAGTAATGGGGAAAACCCGGGTAAGTCAAGATATGTAGTTCCAAAAGGGAAAAACATCGCACATGAAAGTTGGGGCGAATACCTAGATGACAACCATATTTTCTTATAACTTACCAGTATTTTAAAATCGCTAGTATTTTCTAGTAACAAACCATGAAAAAACGCACCTTGTATAACAAAGTGCGTACATCATTATCCTTTTTTCTCCTCTCTTTTTGGAAAAATCACGTATGAAAAACATATTAGAAAATCTATAATCAATACAATTGTCCACAGACTTAAAACACGCATCAGTGGATCAATTTCTTCCCCAACATACCATATCATAAGTCCAAGGAGGCTTCCTCCAATGATAAATGCTATAAGATGGCGGCCCCACATCTTCATTTCATAAACAGCTTTAGCCTTGCCATATAATATTTTTTTCTTGGAAGGCTTCTTTAATATCCAACTTTGGAATTTGCTGTCCGCCCAGGCAATCATAGATTTTCCGTAAGCAATAGAAACTCCAATGTAAATAGCAGCAAGACCATGGGCAAAGCTTGCTGTGGCTCCGTTTTTCAAATCGATTGCAGTAAGTACTAGCAAAGCAAAATCTATAACGGGTGTAAGTAAGAAAAAGAAGATGCTGAGTCTATTTCGTTTCCATATATATCGTGTGAAAAGCCCTGCAATAATCACAATCCAGAAAGCAATTTCAGCGGCAATGATCCAAAAAAGCATTCAATAGCTCACCTCACATTTTTTTAATACATCTGTATTAAAATATTACTACGTTTTATTATTTAATACAACTGTATTAAAAAATGTTATAATAAAATCATGCCAAAAATTGTTGACCATGAAGAAAGAAGAAAAATCATCGCGAAAGCAACTTGGAATGTAATTGCACGGGAGGGGTTAGGAGGTGCTTCAGTTCGTTCTATTGCAAAGGAGGCGAATCTTTCATTAGGAGCTGTTCGTCATTATTTTCAAACGCAAGAAGAACTGTTGGAGTTTGCGATGCAGCTCGTTCAAGAACAAGTAACAGAACGAATAATGGAGCACATCCAAAGCCCGCTTCCACCTAGAGACCAAGTGCTCAATATATTCATGGAGTTGATTCCTCCTGAAGAAAAGAAAATAGAAATGCAAGTATGGCTTGAGTATATCTCCTATAAAATTCGCAAAAAGGAATTACAAAAAGAATCAGTACATGAAGTTATTGTGGAGATTTTACACCGCTTGCAAAAAGCGGGTTTATTAAAAGAGGATATCCTTTTGGAAGAAGAAATTGTTTTGTTGCATGCGTTAATTGACGGAATTGCTTTACATATTTTAATGGGGCTGGTTCCAATTGAAAGAGGCCGCATACGCTATTTATTGGAGAAAGAGTTGAATCGAATTTTTGTGGAATAGTTGAACGAAGAGTGCAAGACAGCCTACATGAACAGAGTGAATCACATCTATGTGAAGGGAGTTACTTCATGCACATTTTTGCCCATAGAGGCTATTCATCAAAGTATCCTGAGAATACACTCGCAGCTTTTAAAGCGGCGGCAAAGCTAAAGATTACCGGTGTCGAATTGGATGTTCATCTTACAAAGGACAGGAAGATTGTTGTCATTCACGATGAAAAAATTAATCGAACGTCCAATGGAAAAGGTTATGTCAAAGACATGACGTTGAAAGAATTACGTAAGTTTGATTTTGGATCTTGGTTTCATCCAAAATTTCAGGGCGAAAAAATCCCTACATTAGCGGAAGTGCTTGATTTACTCAAAGATACTCATCATAAGATAAATATTGAATTGAAATCAGATAAATTTGTCTATCCAGGGCTGGAAGAACTTGTCTTACAAGAAGTAGACCAATTTCAATTAAGAAATCGGGTCATTATTTCTTCCTTCGATCACGAAGCTGTTAAGCGAATGGCAGAGCTAGCACCAGATGTCGAAACTGCTCCGTTGTTTTCTTATAGCATTTTAAACATGAAGTGGTACCGAACTTTATTTCCAGCAAATGCGCTACATGTAGCATATAGGGCAGTGAGGCGACGTCCTGTATTGGAGGCTTTGAAAGTAGGGATACCTATAAGGGTATATACAATCAATGATAAAGAACAAGCGAAAATGTTACTGCATTTAGGAGTGGCAGGAATCATTACGGATTGTCCTGAAGAACTGTACGAAGTGCTAAATAAATAATAAAGCAAACCTCTTTGAACGAACGAGATTCAAAGAGGTTTTTTCTATTTTCAAGATTAAAAAAGTAACTATTTCTAGTTAAATGACTTTTATTTATCATTACATATAAAACTCTTTTCGTTGATTAAAATAGGAGGAAAAACATGAAATCGGCCTCATACATTAAATATATTTTTGCTTTGCTGCTCTTTGGGTCGAATGGAATTGTCGCAAGTTACATTTTATTGAGCAGTGTTGAAATCGTTTATTTGCGAACGCTCATCGGAAGTTTATTGCTTATATTGATTTTTGTGCTGACGAAACAGAAAGTACAGTTTTGGAAAAATAAATTGCACTTTTTGTATTTAGTGATTTCCGGTGTGGCGATGGGGGCAAGTTGGTTGTTTTTATTTGAAGCATATAAACAAATAGGTGTAAGCATTGCGACCCTTGCTTACTATTGCGGTCCAATTATGGTCATGATTCTATCGCCACTACTTTTTAAAGAAAAAATGACGATGGCGAAAATGCTTGGATTTATAGCTGTGATTTTAGGGATGCTTTTTGTAAACAAGGAAGCTTTTTTGCAAGGTGAAATCTCTAGGGGGCTGATTTTCGGGCTGCTTTCAGCCATCATGTATGCAATGATAGTGATTTTTAATAAAAAGGCTGTAACGATAAAAGGTTTGGAAAACGCTACTTGCCAATTAGTCGTTAGCTTTATAACGGTTGCTATTTTTATGATGTTTAAACAAGGATTAGTTGTAAATGTAGTTGAAGGAAATTGGCTGCCAATCCTTATATTAGGTATTGTTAACTCGGGAATCGGGTGTTATTTCTACTTTTCTTCCATCGGTCATTTGCCCGTTCAATCCGTGTCAATTCTCGGTTATTTAGATCCACTTTCAGCATTAGTTTTTTCAGCTTTGTTTTTAGCTGAGCAGTTAAGCTTCCGCCAAATGATTGGCGCAGCGTTAATTTTAGGTGGAGCTGCGTTGGGGGAATGGTTTCAACCGAAAAAAGTTACTAGTAGGGGAAAATTGGTGAAATTGTAAGAGAGCATTAAAGAGGGAATGGGAGGAAACGAAAAGCTCTCCTATTCTCTCTTTAACGGAAGAAGAGCTTAACAATCTCGAAGTATATACCATTCATGTTTGTAAAAATTATGAATTCATTATTCAAAAGAAACTATTCATCATTTATGATAAATGTCCTGTAACTACGCAAAAAAGCTCTGTAATTTACAGAGCTTTTTCTACTAACAGAAGTTACCATTTAGCAACATGTTCCTCAATACAGCCTAACATTTGTTGAATAATGAGAGTGCTTCCATCTTCCAATTTAACTTTGCCGTTATAATAGCCAACTAGGTGATGTACTTCCGATTGCACAAGCTTTAAATCCGTTTTTGCTACCCTTTCAAAAAATGGATGGAATGTGAGCATAATGGAGTCGGTAAACTTTGTCGTAATGTACCAAGGTTTTTTGAAGTTAGAGCGATCATATTCAAAAATGACGTCTTCGTGGATTTTTGTCATTTTTCCATCCACGAATACGGCGTTTTCCGTCATGCCTGTACCGTCCGTCCACTTGCCTCCAAAATTTAATCCCACTCGCTTATTGCGTAGGCGCTGGGAAGCATTTGCCCAATTCCATATCACTTCCCGTGGCCATACACCCCTTCCGAAGTCCAATACGCTAAAGCACTCTTCCTCATAAAATTCATATCGCTTATTTCCAAGTTTGATAAATCCTTTCGTAGGCAGAATGTGATGCTTGGCGGTAAATTGAAAAGTGTGGCGGTTCCAAGGTACGACGACATTCAACGATTCATCGTCAACAGGATGCAATATCTTCAAATTAACGTTTAGGGGTTCGTTATCAAAGTTATCGCAACTGACCGCTAGCAATGTTTGATTTTGAAAATAAGAGATATTGACATTGATTTCGCTGTTTGTAAATCGAATTGGTTCAAGTACATGAGTTGGCATTTTTAATTTTTTTACAACGCCTAATGGAATAGTAACGGTTTTTTCAAAGAAACGTTGAGTTTCATATTCTAGAAAGTAAATAAAGCAAGAAACAGCGTAATCAAAATGACAGATCGTAACAGAAAATAATACATCTTCTCCGTAACAACACCAATAATTCCATTTCTTCTTTCGCATAAAATGTCCAGATAAATTACATTCGATAATTGGTTTTCTTGCATAACCAATAGCAGCAGGATTTAAATTTCCCTTTTTATCGCATAAACTAGTCCACTCAAAAATTTCTCTTTCAGCATGCTGCACCAATGTCAACATCCTCTCAATCCATAATTCAAAAGAATTCCCTAATAAATATATGATGAAATTTCAAAAATTTACCATGAAAATAATGTGGATACATAGATATTCATAAATAATATTGTATCAGAATTTTACAATTTTTTCTTGATTAGAACAATATGTAGGAAGTTCAGAAAACAGCGATTTATTCATAAGATGATGGAAAAAAGGAGGTAAGCAAATAGCAATTTATTACAATCGGCAAGCAGCTGTCGATTATGCAAGAACTTGGTGGGATTCGTTTAATCCAAATTATCCTATTTTTACAGTGGATTGTACAAATTTTGTATCACAAGCGCTGCGTGCAGGAGGAGCTCCGATGTCAGGTTATCCGAATCGAAACAAGGGTTGGTGGATTACGGATGGCTGGAAAGTTGGAGCGAGAGAATACTATTATCCAAATGAAACATGGAGTTATAGTTGGGCGGTTGCTCATAGTTTAAGATGGTATTTGGAGAGTTCTAAAGCAGGGTTAACGGCTAAGCGTGTTTATACTCCTTCCGAATTAGAACCTGGAGATGTAATTTTTTATGACTTTCAAGGGAATGGAGTCATCGATCATAGCACTATTGTGACAAGCGTGATTGATGGTGTTCCTTACGTTCATGCCCATACAGGACCTAGTGCGGACCGACACTATGATTATTCCAATTCATATGCCTATACGCCAAATATACAATATTATTTCTTTAAAATAGATGATATATTCTATTAACGTTTTCGACCGAATAGGAAGTGTGTTATATAATAAAGAATAGAGGCTCTAATAATGGATATTTAAATTCAACAAGTTTTGTGATAAGGTTGTTTGGAGATAAACGTAATAAAGTTCAACCTATATTTTTAAGGAGAGTAATGAACGAATGAATGAACAAGCGTTAACGGTAAGAGAAGCCATTATCGGAAGACGATCGATTAAAAAATTCAACGGACAGCCTGTAGATCGAGCGGATTTATTGCAAATTATAGATGATGCCGTTTGGGCGCCAAATCATCAAAACCGTGAACCTTGGCGACTTGTCGTGGCATGTGGTAAAGAACTGTTCCAACTTCATGATTTACTGCGCAATACAACGATTCCGGATTGGAGAACGCTGTCGGAGGAAGAAGTAGAAAAACGCATGCAAAAATTCACAACACCAGGTGGCTATGTGTTTGTGATTGTTCCAGAAGACCCTCGCCAAAAGGAACGATTAGAAGACTTTGCAGCAGCATGTGCACTCATTCAAAATATGATGCTTCTAGCATGGGATTACGGCATTGGATCTTGTTGGAAAACGCCGGAATTTTTAGATAAACCAGATTTTCGTAAAGAACTAGGAGTAAAGCCTGGAGAACGAATTGTAGGCATGGTGCAATTTGGTTATTTTGATGAACTGCCAAAAAGAAAAGAACGTAAAAAATCTGACGAGATTGTGACAATTTTTGGTGAGAACGAAGAAGAGCATAAAGAAGAATAGATGCAATGATTAAAATACGAAAAAAATGCGCCTCCGATTTGGTTAATGCAAGCAAAACAATTCGGAGGCGCTGATTTTTTAATCACCCTGACGACTTAAGGTTAAGTGGGTCAAGCTTCGGTTTTCTATTTTTCTAAACAATTGCATAAAAATTCATCTAACCGTCTTTGCAGAAGACGCAAATTGCGATGAGAAACTTGGCATATACCGCCATTTGTCATAATGACAATGCGATCTTTTTTATTTATTTCTTTTACATGCTGTAAATTGATGACGTAACTTTTGTGGCATCGGAAAAAGCGGTCATCAATTTTCTCAATTTCTTTTAGTTTCCCATAATACTCATAACAGCCATTTTTTTCATAGAGCATGATTTTATGAATGATATGGGATGTTTCAAAATAGTAAATATCGTCCAATAAAATATTTTTAATTTTTTCTCTTATTTTAATTTGGAAAATGGGTTCTTCCTTCGATTCACCCAGTTGTTTATAACGCTCGAAGGCCACTTTTAAAGCATCGATAATTTGTTTTGATAGTAGAGTGGGGCTATCTTTTACGATAAAGTCCAATGCAGCGATTTTATACGAAAAAGTAAGTTGAAGTTGATCTGCGTGTTGTGTAATAAAAATAATGTTGGTCAATGGATCTTTTTTGCGTATTGCAGCAGCTAACTCTAAACCCTTCACCTTTTCATTATTTAGCTCAATGTCGAGAAAATAACAATCCCCTCGTTGCTCTTCAATAAAACTTAATACATCCTCGGCCTGCCCTGTAGATAATACAATTTCTATACTAGGTTCATGAAAAGTTGAATATTTTAAAATTTGAGATTGAATAAATTGTAGATGTTCATAGTTATCTTCACAAATTACAATATTCACACTCGGCACCTCCGTCTAACGAAATTCTAATTCTTGGATAAACCATCCATTTTCGATGCGAGTATTCATAGTTGCATTCGGGTATTTATGCAATAGTTTTCTTACATTGACAAGTCCGATTCCGCGTCCTTCCCCTTTTGTAGAATAATATCCTTTAAATAATAGATTCATATCCGGCATTTCATCAAAAGTATTTTTTATGACAATTAACATTGATGAAGGAGTTTGAATGAATCCGATTTGAATTTGTTTAGTAGATGCTTTTTCACTTGCTTCAATTGCGTTATCAATTAAGATTCCAATGATTCGTGATAAGTCAATCATATCAGCGGGAGCTGTATGGACCTCTTCCGGAATTTCTAGATGAACATTTATCCCTAATTGTTCAGCAACGAGCAGTTTTGAAGCGATTAACCCCTTTAACTCCATGAGTTTTAAGTTTTTAATTTGGCAAAATGCTTTGTTGGTTAGGAGTGTTTGCTGTTCTACTTTTAAGATTCGAGATTGGAAATAATGTTTTAATCCTTGTATGTCTTCTGTTTCGATAAATGTTTGCAGTGTAAAGAGGATATTAGCATAATCATGGCGAAAATGCTTCATATCTTCATTAATTGTTTCAAGAGCAACAATATAATTTGACAACTGATTCTGTTTCACCATTTCCATCTTTAAATGCTGATTTTTGTGGAATTGACGTTGCAACAAATACAGCACTGTCAATAGAATAACGAGATACAAAAATTGTGTAAAAAAATAAACATATATCCAAAAACTATCTATCACTAATGTGCTAAAAAAAATGTTTATCAGAAACACTATGAATGAGGAACATAAAATAAAAAAAATAAATAATTGCATATTCATAGTGAAATTAGTAAATTCAATTCCTTTATTTAATCGCTTGAAGAAAATATATACAAAGATTACATTTAATAGAATCATAAAAACATGCTCTAGCCAAGCGAAAGCGTTTAACACAATTGGCAACATGAAAATTTTCGTTAGAGAGTATGAAATCATTTGTCCAATAATTAGTAATAACACATGATAGAGAGCTTTAGTTGTTCTCGTAATATAGAAAAATACAACACAAATCGTAATGAATGATATAAAAATCCAAACCCAAACAGGAAAAAAATAATATGAGATGAGGGAGGGAAGCACAATAAAAAGCATGATATAAAATACATTTTTTAATGAAAAACTAATGTTTAACGTATAATGAAGGGCAATAATCGTGTATAGAGTCCCAATCAGCCCTAAACTATATTGGATAATATGAATCTTCCTCTCTAAAGGAAAAAGTAAATTTCCTAGAGTATCTATCAAAATATTTATTTTCGGAATTTTATAATTTCATAATTTTTCAATTTTTATGGGATAAATATACTATCATAATGATAACAAATATAAAAAGATATTCATAAGAAAACTCATAATCGTTCTATTTAACCTCATTAACGTTATTGATAATCAGTTGAAAATCAACGAGATTATAGAGTTTATCTATATTGGAATAATAAGGAAGGAAAATATAAACAATCCCAAAAAAAGTAGTGAAAAAGAACTATGATTATTATTTCAGAAAAGATAATTTTATATGGGTGAAAGACTTGACTATATTGTTTGTATCTTAAAAAAGAACATTAGAAAAGAAACCGTAGTAATTTTGATTTATTATTTTTATATGAGGATACACTAGCATTGCACTAATTAAATCTGATGATTCAAAATACTAAGAATGTTCAATTTTTTATTGATTTCGAAACAAAAAAATCCTTTACAATGGAAGTACAGGTGGTTCCTGTCCAAATCCAATCGTAAAGGATAAACGTTATGGACAAGAATACACTAATTTCATCATTTGGTAAATGGGTTTCACCCATAAATATTCAAAAACTTAGCGAACAAGTCAAAGAATTGAAACAGGACTATTACACAAAAAAGCTGACAACAGAAGCCTATATTAAACTTTTATTGGTAGCCCAGCTGCTCGAATTTAAGAGCTTAGAGGAAATGAGTGATGCACTTGTAGACGAAGATCTTCAAAAAGCACTCGGATTTGAATCGATAAGTGCCTCTCAGCTATCCCGAAAAACAATCAGATCAACCCACTAATTCTTGCAAATTTGTTCTTGGATCTTGTTTGGAAAATTCAACGGTACCATTATAAAACCGGAAAGAATATGCCACTGAAAATCATTGATTCAAGTACACTCCCGTTGAATTTGACCAATTATAAATGGGCAAAATTCCGTAAAACAAAAGCTGGTGTAAAGCTACACTTACGGCTCGTTTTCATGGATAAAGACACCGTCTATCCTGAAAAAGCAGTGATTACGACAGCAAAAGAACATGACCGAAATCAACTCGAAGTCCTAGTGGATGATAAAGAAGCCATGTATGTGTTTGACCGCGGTTATGTGGACTATGAACGTTTTGATCGGATGACAGATGATGGCTATTTCTTCGTTTCAAGACTGAAGAAAAACGCAGTCATTCGTGAAGTCTATACATTTTCACTTCCTGATGATTGTCACGTTCTATCCGATAAAATGGTCTACATTGGTACCACACAAAATCGTACTGAAAATGTCTTTCGTCTACTAGAAGTTATGGACACAAAAGGGAACTTACTTCGTTTCATCACCAACCGATTTGATTTAAAACCAGAAGAGATAAGTGATATTTACCGATCTCGCTGGGCTATTGAACTCTTTTTCAAATGGCTCAAGCAACACGTAGAAATTAAGCACTTTTATGGAATGAGTGAAACAGCTATTCAAAATCAAATTTTCTTAGCCCTTATCACGTATTGCTTACATGTTCTCATTCAATTGGAGATGAAAAGTAAGAAATCTCTACTTCGAATTACTCGTTGGTTAAAGAGAGCTCTGTGGAAACCAGCTTATGTTTGGTTGCGAAAATTTGATGGGCGAGCCAGTCCATAATCTCCCTTTTGTCGTTGTCGCTCTGGTTTAACTGTATATATTTACCAAATGGGCAGTGCCACCTTTCTTTAGGTTTTGTCTTTTTGGCACAAATTCACAAAAATTAATTAACAGAAAATTCTAACTATATTTATGCAATGCTAATGATGAGGATAGTATTAATCAATAGAACAATGATAAGGGTGGTCAAATTGATTACGATGATAAAAAAAGGATTACAAACGATTTCACCCCACGAAAAAATTCAAGAAATTCATCCAGTATCCGGCGGCGATATTAATAAAGCATATTATGTGCTAACAAATCAACATGAATATTTTGTAAAGCTGAATCAACAAATGAATATCGGCTTTTTCCAATTTGAAGAGCGCGGGCTGAAAATGATTCAGGGGACCGGTACAATCAATGTACCAAATGTATTAAGTTGCTTAGAAATAGAAGGCATTCCCATGCTTTGGCTAGAGTGGATTGAAGGGAAAAAGACTTATGAAACGGATGCGCTATTAGGAGAACGTCTAGCAGCACTTCACCTTGCCGATGCAAAAGGATATGGTTTAGAAGGGGAAAGTTATATTGGAAAGTTGCCGCAACAAAATCGATTGATGGATGATTGGGTAGAATATTATCGGGACGTGCGTTTAGTTGGCCAATGGAAGCGGGGAAAAGCTTCAGGTACAATGGGACAGACACGCGAAAAAAGGCTTGTAAAACTGATGGAGAGATTAGATGAGTGGATTCCGAGAACACCAAAGTCTTGCTTATTGCATGGGGATTTGTGGGGAGGTAATTGGATGACGGGTCCGGAAGGGGTTCCGTATTTAATTGACCCTGCAATCCTATTCGGAGATCATGAAATGGAACTTGCTTTTACGGAATTATTCGGTGGTTTTTCTCGACGATTTTACGAGGCATATCAATCGGTATTCCCGCTTTCACCAGAATATGAAGAGCGCAAAGAATTGTATCAACTCTATTATTTATTAGTGCATTTAAATATGTTTGGGGAATCATATGGTCCATCGGTGGATCGCATATTACGCCGATATGTAGGATAAAAGCATATTATAGGGGTGTCTAGAAAGTCGTATAACTTTCCAGACACCCCCACTTGTCCAATAATCTTTTACTCTTTGCTTCTGCGGTTGTCGAGACAAGATTCCGCAATCTTCGCTGTCTCAAAATGAATTTGTTATGAATGATTTTGATGTTTTTTCATTCGATCAACAAGGAAACCGCCTTTAAAGGATTTCGGTTCATAGGAAATAATGAATGCTTTTGGCTCGATGGAGTTAACGAGTTCAAAGAGCTCTTTCTCACGATTTCGTTTTGCTAAAATCTCATATTTGTAACGTTCGCTGTCTCGTCCTTCACCAACGTAGGTTGTAACAGCAAAACCGTTGGAGCGGAGTGTATTGATTAATTCATGGTTTTTCGTTTGAGTATTGATGGTTACATACACGTAACCAATCGCTAATTTATTTTCAATTTTCGTTCCTAAAAAGATACCTAATCCAAAGCCGACTGCATATACAATCATTGCAAGAAAACTTTGATCCCCGCTGAATACGAGGGAAAGCCCAAAGACGTAAATGAGCATTTCTAACGTTCCAATCATTGCTGCTAGGAACGTTAAGTTTTTGACTAAAAAGATTGTGCGCAATGTAAGCAACGGAACATAAATCAACTGTAAAACTAAGATGAGGAGAATATTTGTCATCCTTGATCCCTTTCTTTAGCGATTATCGATTTTAGTATTGTACTCATAACTAGGTATTGTCTAAGATTCTTATATCCATTGTAGCTAAAATGCAAAGAATTTCCTGATTGTGTCAATAATTTGAGTGAAAGTGTTTCTTCAGTGAATGATTTTAATCCGTTTCCGCTAATAATATTGATATTAACAGAAGATAAAATGTTTTGTAAGAAGAGAGTGATAATAAATGAGTAAATTTGAATGGAGAAAACATTTAAAAGACTTTACTTGCCCGGCACGCAACCAACCACTATTCATGTGCCACCAATGAAATTTTTTACGATTGATGGCAAGGGAAATCCGAACGGAAACCATTTCAAGAACATATCGAAATTCTTTATGCTTTATCCTATGCGATTCGAATGATGCCGAAAAAGGGGATTACGCCGGAAGGGTATTATGAATATACCGTGTTTCCATTGGAAGGGCATTGGGATTTGGATGAAGAGGGGAGAACGAAAGATTAGATTATTTGGATAAAAATCATCTCGTGTATAAATTAATGATTCGGCAACCGGATTTTGTAACGGAAGAATTGTTTCAATATGCGCGGGATACGGTGAAGAAGAAAAAGCCGGATTTGGATGTCAACCAAGTTCAATTTGAAACGATTTCGGAAGGGTTATGTGTACAAGGAATGCATATCGGCAGTCGATGATGAATGGGAACTTTCGAACGGATGGAACCGTATTGTGCAGAAAATAACTTAAAGCGGGAAGAAAAAAACATAAAGAAATCTATATTTCAGATCCGAGAAAAACGGCGCCGGAAAAATTAAAAACAGTGTGAAGGTTTAAAGTGGAAGAAATGAAATAGGTGAGTATCAGGTTTTTGTAGCCATGGGATAAAAAAGGTGGGGCTGCGGTGCAAGGATATTTTGCAATTTTAACATTGCTTTCATTGATTATATTGGTCATTATTCGTGCGAAAATGATTGGGAAAAAGGGAATCATAGTGTTTCGATTCGGAGAGCTGGATAAGAAGGATTTCTTGATTCCGCCTTTTGCATTATTGTATTTCTATCTCATTTTCGCCGAAGTGTTCGGTTTTCCGAAATTAGGCTCAAGGCTGTTTTATAACGGGATTGTCAGTTGGGTTGGTGTCGTTTTATGTACATTGGGAATAATGTTATTCTTGTGGAGTTTAATTTCATTCGGGAAAAGTTTCAGGATCGGGATTGATGAAGAAAAGCCTGGTGAACTCATCACAAAAGGGGCTTTTGCGATTAGCCGCAATCCCATTTATACATCTTTTGGAATGGTATTAGCAGGGATATTTTTCATCATGCCAAACTGGATAAAATTATTGTACGACTTAGCTGGAGGATGGCTTTTTAATCGGCAAGTGAAGTTAGAAGAGGCATCTTTGAGAAAAATATATGGGAAAAATATGAAGAATACTGTAAAACAGTTCGGAGATATTTATAAGATTGGCTGATTAAAAGAATGATAGAGGGGCATAACAGAAAGTAAATGAAACTGCAATGCCCATTGATTTTATTTGGCATGAAAAAGAAATATTTTTATTTATTTAATGAAGTTTCCAACGAGCCAGCCTCCATCTTCCTGCTGCTAGTCCAGTTCACTAAGAAGATTCCAGTAAATATGCAAAGACCTCCGATGGTCACATACCAATTAATCGTTTCATCTAATATTAACCATCCAGAAAGAACCCCGAAAAATGGTGCCAAGAACAAAAAGGCGCTTGTTTTGCCGGGATCGCCTTTTTGAAGCAAATAAAACCAGCCTGCAAATTGGACGATGGATGCCATAATGGCGAGCCACAATACGATAGAAATGGATGTGCCATTTATTCGGAAGTAGGGATTTTCTAAAATCAGACTTCCCATTAACAATATGATGCCGCCAAATAACATTTGGTAGGCCGTCAATACCCATGTATTAAATTCATTTCCCCATTTTTTTATGAGCAATGTGCCAATTGCCCATGAAACTGCAGATAGAAATGCGAGGATCGACCCGATTTCAAAACTTAACTTCGCCCCAAGGGTTATGAATACTCCAATAAAACCTAATATCACACCTGTCCATTGGCGTAGGCTATACGATAATTTCATAAAAATCGTTCCAAAGATAACGACTAAAAGTGGGTTCATAAATGTTAATATGGAAGATTGCCCCGCTGAAATTGTCCTTAAGCTGAGAAAGATACATGACATAACGCCAGCTGTTTGAAAGGAACCGATGACAGCGATTTTGATCCATTGGAAAAAGGCTTTAGGATGAGGGATTCTTAATAATCGAACAGCGATGGCCATAATCACTCCTGCTAAAGAAAAACGTATGCCGACTAATAAAAGCGGTGTTGTATATGAAAGGCCAATCTTACCGATAGCAAAAGATGAACCCATTAAAAAGGTTGTTAAGATGACTAACATGCTAAAAAGCCATTTGTTCATTTAAAATCCCTCCCCATAGATTGATTTATCATTAAGCAATAATAGGATATAAATTTAGAAGATTATTAATATTCGATAAATTAAAATCAAGAGATAGACTATCATTACATATTCGTATTAGTCAACTAGTAGACATTGAGAAATATGAACAGAGGGGGATAAAATAGTATGGTTTCTACGTTTCTATAGATATTTGGTAAATTGTAGAGGGCAGATTAGCGAACGAAAGCAAAATAAAAAGCGTTGCAAAAACGAACGCCTTTAGAACACATCAGTCCAAATAAATAACCCCATCATCGACAATAGTTTATTTCAACAGAACAACACGCATGCTTTGAAGAATATAACTACCTTAATTCTTGAATCTCCTTTAGAGATAGCCCAGTGATTTTTGAAATGGATTGGATATCCATTTGTTCAGCAAGCATTTTTTTTGCAATTTCCATTTGCAGCTTTTTTGCTCCTTTTTCAAAGGCTTCATCTTCACGACGTTTTGCTTCCCGCACTTCCACCTCCTCTTCAAGTGTTTGCTTCAAGCGTTCCTCATAGACTTCCATTTCATCTTTTGACTGGCTTAACTCTTTCCAACGATTCAACGCTGCTCGAATGTGGTCATCCCTTAAAGAGATTAGATCTAACTCTTTATAAATGTCGTTATATACATTTCCATTGCGATGGTCAACGATTGCGAGCAGTAAAAGCCATCTTGCCTTTGCGTCGTTCCAAGGATCGATTTTTTTCGCTTCAAAATCCCGTATTATTTTTGGATATTCGATGAAATGCAATTCGAATACATCGGGGAGGGGAGTGCCAGTATGTTGCTCTTGCAAAAGATAAACCGCATGAAAGTTTTCGGTTTGATTGAATAATTCATAGCTTAAAAGGTTGATGAAAATAACAGGTTGCAAGTCGTTTTCACTTTGTTCTGCATAGGCTTTCGTTGCGTAATAAAGAGAGCGTTTTACAATATCGAAACGATTAAAAAAGTTAATTAATATATGCAGTTTTTTGCTGTCTTTTGTAATACCGATAAAATGGACGGGTGCTAGTATATTTTCTTCATAAAAGTAATTGGATGGAACGGTGATGCGTTGAATCTTTTGTCTCGGCTCTCGGTTCAGGATCTCATTTAAAAAAGTGAGCGTCACGTTATGATGCTGTTCCCAGCCAATCACCTTTTGGAAGGCAACATCAATTTTCAAATCCATCAATTTTTGAAGAGCTGCTTTTTTATAGTTGCTCAAACTCATCACCTCGTAGGAATCAGGAATTCTCTTACACTACTTTATCGTTTAATGATTGGTGCTATGACAGCGGTCGGCGGCAGATATAAATAAATCCAGATGTCCTTTGGAAGTTTTAGTTAATTTAGGTTTACAGGATGAAACCGTAAATGGATATAAGTCGAAATGGGAATGTAAATTTCAAGCTTTCTTTGAGAGGTTGATGTACTTTGGTGCAGTCGTTACGAAAGAACAAGTGAGGGGGTTGCCTTTTATTTTAAAGCTACATCCATTGTAATGATATGGATGTTTCCACAGTATAAAATAAAAAAGCGCGGTTTCAACGGCCACGCTTTTTTGTAGTTTTAACTTTGTTTCGCTTGAACTTTTTTCTTCCGCCAAGGTTTTAAGTACGAAATAACGAAGATGAAAATGGTTACGGTGATTTGGAAGAACACTGCAGATTGCATGACCTTATGGTTTTGAATGAAAGTTGGATTGCTGATTGCCATTTCTCTTTGCTCTTCCAACATTTCCATATTTCTCACCATTAATTCGTCAACAATAAAAATACCGACGATTGTTTGGATGATATATAGAACAAATTTAACGCCAACCCATCGATGCTTAAAAAATCCCCAATTGGTGAAAAAACCGTAAACAAATCCGATTAATAAAGTCCCTACAGCACCCAATCGAACGATATAATCGCTAAGGATAATCATATTATTATAGCCGAGATAGGATTCATCATATTTTGTGAAATCAATATGTAAATTTAATACAATCGAACTTAAAATGCCTCCGAAAAAGACTACTACTAGAAACACATGGATGATCTTTAACCACTTCATGACTTTTGACCCATTTTTTTCTATTATTAAACCTCCGAGTTGCTTAATGGATGAATGATTATTAACACAAGAATGATTATAGTAGGAACATAATAAGCTTTTAATGAGCGGCAGGTGTATTTTTCTCTACATCTATGGTCTTACGCAAGCCGTATTGAAAGAGTGGAGTCATGACTCTATCAATCAATGAACTTATACATTCTGTTAAATAAATTCATTTTGTTGTTTACTATCTGTCCATTACATTTTCATTCCGTTTCCATTACAGTTATGGATAACAGGACAACAGCTGGACATATTTGGAGGAAGAGAATATTTAAATTAAACAATACAAGGGGTGTATAATATGGCAGTTGAACAAAAAATTCGTGAGTTACAACATTTTATAAATGGTTCGTTAGTGCCTGGAACAAGTGGCCGTTTTTCGGATGTGTACAATCCGTGCACAGGAGAAGTCATTGCACGTGTACCACTTGCAACTCGAGAAGAAGTTCGCCATGCAATTGAAGTGGCGAAAAATGCTTTTCCAAAATGGAAGGCGATGTCTGGCGGAAAAAGATCTGAGATTGTGCAAAGATTCCGCCAATTAATCGCAGAAAACCAAGAAGAATTAATCGAAATTATTTGTGAGGAAAGCGGTAAGACGAAAGAGGACGCTCGTGGAGAAATTCAGCGCGGTTTAGAATCAGTAGATTTAGCGATTAATGCTCCACACATGGTAAAAGGGGAGTATTCCGTAAATGTAGGTGGCGATATTAATGCATTCTCCCGCAAAGATCCTCTTGGAGTTGTGGCAGCTATTTCACCGTTTAACTTCCCAGTTATGGTGCCGCTTGCTCAAACAAGTATGGCGGTTGCCGTAGGAAATACCGTTATTTTAAAACCATCAGAAAAAGTGCCGATTTCTGCGCTATATATTTCAAACCTTTGGAAAGAAGCAGGATTACCAGATGGTGTATGGACGGTTATTAATGGAGATAAAGAGGCGGTAAATGAATTGCTAGAAAACGATACAGTACAAGCGATTCACTTTGTAGGTTCAACACCAATTGCAGAGTATATTTATCACACTGGAACGAAATATAATAAGCGGGTAGCGGCGCTTGGTGGCGGTAAAAACTTTATGATTGTCATGCCAGATGCGGATTTAGAAAAGGCGGCAAATGCATTTATTGGAGCGGCTTATGGTGCAGCTTCCCAGCGTTGTATGGCACTATCAGGAGTAATTCCAGTGGGGAAAGAAACGGCAGATAAACTCGTTGCCATCTTAAAAGAAAAAATCGAGAAATTAAAAGTAGGTCCATATACAGACGATAATGTAGACTTCGGTCCGGTTATTTCGAAAGAATCAAAAGAAACGATTCTTGGCTATCTTGAGCGAAGCCTAAAAGAAGGAGCAAAACTTGTAACAGATGGCAGAAATCCTGAAATCTTGAAAACTTTAAATGGTTTCTATTTAGGTCCAACTTTACTAGATGAAGTGACGCCAGATATGGAAATCTTTAAATATGAGGTATTCGGCCCTGTACGAATTGTGGTGAGAGCAGATTCTTTACAAGAAGCAATTGATATCATTAATTCCCATGAGCTTGGCAATGGGGTGACAATCTTTACGAACAATGGTGCAGCTGCTCGCAAGTTCCAAGACGAAATCGAAGTAGGAATGGTTGGTGTCAACGTGCCAATCCCAATTCCAGTAGGTTATCACAACTTCGCTGGTTGGAAACGTTCAAATTTCGGTACAGGTGTCATGTTCGGTCCAGATCAAGCGAACTTCTACACGAAGAGAAAAACAATTTCTGAAAAATGGCTTGATGTGGATACAGAATCAAAAGTTACATTTGCATTCCCTAGCAATGACAATACAAAATAATTTTTCATTTGGGGTAATAGGTTCTTTGCTTTCCTAAGTAAAAATATAAAAATCCCCCTTATGAGGCTGTCTAGAGAGGGTATTTCCTTTCTAGGCGGCTTTTTTTATGAGATGATGTAGGTTTTCATTGCAGAGAACAATGCGGCCTAGTTTTAAAGAATGCCGCGTCCATTAATATCGATAAATTATCTTAATATAGAGAAGATAGGTAGAAAATCCATTGTTCAATGCAGATTCATAAAAAATGAATACAATAGTGAAATATTTTATGAATGACAATTTCGAGCATTCATGGGAAAATCTTAGAGTAACCGTTTCATACTAGATCGTTATAAAAAGGGGATTAGTTATGAAAATAAGAGATTTTACGCTAACAACCGTATTTTTAGCAATCATTTTATTATTTGCGCTTACACCCATTGGATTTATTCATTTAGGTGTGATTAAAGCTACAATTATTCATATTCCAATCATTATTGCTTCTATTATTTTAGGACCAAGAATTGGGGCTTTTCTCGGACTTGCCTTTGGAATTTCAAGTGTTATTACGAATACAATTGCACCAACCTTATTATCTTTCGCTTTTTCACCAGCTATCCCTGTGTTAGGGACAAGCCAAGGCAGTTTATGGGCGCTATTTATTGCCATTGTGCCAAGGGTGATAGTCGGTATTCTTCCATATTTTCTTTATAAGTTCCTTCAAAAAGTTTTGGCAAAGATGAAATCCAATCTGAAAGTGTCTTTATTTTTAACGGGACTATTGACTACGGTTTTACATACGTTTTTGATTATGGGGTCTATTGCTTTAGTGTTCCATGACGCTTATGCGCAAGCAATGAAAGTGGATAGCGTGCTTGGCGTTATAGCTGCCGTGTTAACGGTGTTTTTCACCAATGGCATTGCCGAAGCCACGCTGGCAGCAGTAGCTACAGCAGTGGTGGTGCCGCCGTTGCTAAAAATCGCGAAGAAATAGGAATTAAAACAATTGGCAATACATTATGCTAAAATGCTGACAGTTGCGACGAGGATAGTGATATTTTGATATGACCACCGCAGGAGCAAAGTTTTTAGAGAATATTACCATAAGAAGTAAGGCTGTTCAGAAAGTGATCGACTTTCTGGACAGCCCCAAGGTATTTTTATTGATTTTTCGAAGCTGATGAATATTTTGATAAATAGTGATCGTGAAGGGAAAGTAAAGTTTGCAACAATACGTTGGCACCTTTATAACAATCTTCGTAGTAAGTTAACTCTTCTTCACAGTGGCTGCGTCCACCTACACTCGGTACAAAAATCATCGCTGTTGGAACAATGCTTGCAATAAACTGCGCATCGTGGCCAGCCCCGCTGTACATTCTTCTAGTAGAATATCCTAATGATTTGCTTACGGATTCAATTGTATTTACAATCGTTTCATCAAATGGAACTGTATCACGGCCCCAAAGCTTCTCAAAGCTAACGGTACATCCATTCGACTCGGTAGGGAGTGAGTGAATGATTGTTTCCACTTGTTTAATGACGTTCGGATCTTTATGGCGAGATTCTAGCGTAAATTTCACTAGATTTGGCACCACTGTATGAATGTTTGGATGCACATTGACTCGCCCCATTGTATACACGAGTTCTTCATCAAGTTTTCCGAGTTCTTGTTTTAAATGCGTAATTAAATCAGCCGCTAAGAAGAGGGCATCCTTTCGATGTTTCATTGGGAAAGTACCGGCATGGTTGGATTCACCTTTCACTGTAATTTCGTAGCACACCATTCCAACGACGCCTTCAACCACTCCAATTTCTTTCTGTTCGGACTCAAGGACAGGACCTTGTTCAATATGAAGTTCGATAAAGGCTGTTCCTTCTTTCAAACGGTTTTGCTCATCACCTTTAAATCCGCTATTTTCGAGAGCTTCTCCAAAAGTAATGCCGTTTTTATCTGTGGATTTCAGCATTTTTTCTTTATCAAATTTCCCTGTCAGTACGCCAGAACTCATCATCGCTGGGTCAAAGCGGGCGCCCTCTTCATTCGTGAAGTTCACAAGTGTAATTGGAAATTCTAGTTCTATGTTTAAATCTTTCAAAGTGCGAACGACTTCTAACGGTGTCACCACTCCTAAAACTCCATCGAAACGACCGCCTTTTTCAACAGAATCTAGATGCGAACCCATAAGGATCGGAGGAAGATCCTTTTTACCTGGCAGTGTGGCATAAATATTGGCCATGTCATCAATTTTTATGGACATTCCTAACTCTTCACAGCATTTAATAAAATATTTTCGTGCTTCAATATCTTCTTTAGAGAGGGATAGGCGCGTTACACCATTATTTTTCGTTTTCCCAATCTCTGCAAAAGCTTCAATCGTTTCACGAAGTCGATTTGCATTACAAACTTTCATATTCCATTCCTCCAATCAAATTATTTTGTGATAGATGTTTCCTCTAGTTGTGCAGGGCTTTGTTGCAATACCGCTTCTTCCTCTTTTTCCTTCACCAAACTTTTCGTTAGCAAACTCACGCAAATGGCAACAATGAAGTTCAGGATCAGAGCAAGCATGCCTGTACTAATGTCGTTAATAAATGTTGGAACGTTAGGGAAGAAGGTTGCAATCTTAGCTCCTGTTAAACTCATGTAGAAAATCACTGCAACCGCAGCTAAGATCCCTGCAATAACCCCGTACTTATTCAACAATGGTTTCTTTGAGAAGCTAAACAACAGTCCAGGTGCTAATTGCGTAATAATCGCATACGATAAAATGTTTAACATCGCTAGAGCATCACTACCATTTACAGCGAAGTAAAGGGCGATGATGACGATAACAACGATAAGTATTTTGGATAGGAGCAATTGCTTTCGTTCGCTAGCATTTGGATTAATGACACGGTAAATTCCTGTTGTAAGACCAATGGAAGCGGAATTTAACATAACGGAAGCAGGGACTAACGCTGTTAATAATCCAGCTGCACCAACGACTCCAATTACCCAAGGGTCAAAAGTTTGAATGGATAAACGCAATAACGACAAATCTCCTTCAGAACCTTGCAATCCAGGTATTTGCACAATTGCCGCAAAGCCGATGAAAAAGGCGAACAATAATAACAATGTATAGAGTGGCAATGTAATCGCATTCTTCCGTAATGCTTTTTCACTGTTAGCCGTTAACGCGACAGAGAACGAGTTTGGAAGCAAATAAAAGCCGAGTGCGTTTAATAATACAGTTGAAATAAACCAAGAAATACTAAAACCGGAATCTGCAAGTGTTAATTTTTCTGGCTGTGTAGCTTGTACAGCTTCAAACAATGGTCGGATTCCACCGAAGTAATGATAAGGGATATATAGCCCTAAGAAGATAATCACGGCTAGAATCATTATATCTTTCACAACGGCTGTCCAAGCAGAACCGTGCATACCTGAAATAATGACGTACGTTGTTACAATAACCGCTCCAATTGTACTTGCGATAGCAGGGGAGATTGCGCCATAAGATGCCTCTGATACAATAATCCCTAAACCTTTTAATTGAATCATAATATAAGGAACGAGAGCGGCTGTTCCGAGAATCGCAACGATAATCCCTAAAGCTGTACTTTTATAAAAGGATGCAAAATAGCTTGGCTGAGAAATAATGTGATGATCTTTTGAATATCGCCAAACTTTTGGAATGAGCCAATAGGATAACACGTACGCCAAGCAAATATAAGCAGGGACATAAAAGGCTGCTGCACCATTAGAATATGCCCAACCACTACCTCCTAAGAACGTAAATGTTGTATAAACTTCCCCAGCAATTAACAAGAACACAAATAGCGTTCCGAAACCTTTATTACCGACAGCAAATTCATCTAAATTAATATCTTTCCCGCGAGATGAACGAATCCCTAAATACAAAGCGAATAGGGCAAAGGCAAAAATAATGATTAATGAAGTATTCATTCAGCTTCACCTTCCTTATTATCTGGATCAAATCGATAAATAATGGCCATGATGACTGATGAAAGAATCATCCAAAACACAATCCAAAATAATAAAAAAGGCAAGCCAAATACATAAGGTTCAATGCGATTCACCATTGGGAGACAGACAATCATCCCAATAAAAGGAATAATCAGCAACAATTTAATGTACTTCATAGAATCCTACCTCCTTTGAATCCTTTCTCTGATAAAGAATGTTTCCATCAATCATTGTTAAATCCACTTGTAAATCTTTAATGTGATGAGGATGAATATTCAAAATGCTATCATTTAACACAACGAGATCAGCAAGTTTTCCTGGTTCGATGCTACCTTTTATGTGCTCTTCAAAGGAGGCATAAGCACCGTTGTAAGTATACATTCTGATTGCTTCTAAAACGTTGATGGATTGATTTTCTCCAATCGGTGTCCCTTCGCTCGTTTTACGATTCACTGCTGTATGAATTCCAACTAAAGGATTGTAGTCTGTAACAGGGGAGTCTGAACCAGCTGCAGCCAGAATGCCTTGATCAATGAAATCTCGAGCGGGGTACATGTAACGAACTCGCTCTCCGTAATTGTGGATATACGATTCACCAAACTCATAATGGAATGGCGGATTTGGAACAGGAATCAAGCCTAGTTCCTTTATTCGCTTTTGCAAATCTGGAGTCGAAATGCCAGCATGTTCAATACGATGGCGATGATCTTTTCGCGGGTGTTCTTTCAATGCTCGCTCAACAACATTCAAATACATTTCAATTGCCTTATCTCCTTGAGCATGTACGGTAATTTGATACCCCAGTTTATGAGCATGTCCTAAAATGTTATAAATCTCTTCTTCAGAGTAATAGAGAATGCCATGATTTGCTGGATCACTTGTATATCCTTCACGCGTTGCAATGGTTGGGCCAGTGCTGCTACCATCCAAAAATAATTTAACGGGTCCTAATTTGAACCATTCATTGCCTGTCCCAGTGAGCGTTCCAGAGGCTATGATTTTCTTTAGAAAGTCTTTTGAATCAACTAATGAACCTAATAATGCATATATTCGTAATTGCAACAAGCCTTGTTGACTCGCAATTTGGAGTGCTCGAAAACTATCCGCATTAAACGCTCCAGCTTCACCAACACTTGTTATGCCAGCTGCTAAAAAATCCCGATTGGCAATTTCAATCGCTTTTAACAACTCTTCTTCCGTATAGCTGGCAACTTGATTCATTTCCATATTTGCTGCTTCAATAAGTCGACCAGTAAAATGGCCGTTTTGATCTTTTTCAATGATACCTCCTTGAGGATTAGGTGTGTGTTGATCAATATTTGCAAGTTTCAATGCTTTGCTATTGACAACGGAAATGTGGCCACATGTTCTAGTAATGATAATAGGGTGTTCTGTTGAGATGGCATCTAATTCTTCCAGTGTAGGGTAGCGCTGTTCTGTTACTTTTCTTTCATTAAATCCCCATGCTCGAATCCATCTTCCGGGGGGAGTGCTTTTCGCCTTTTCTGATAAGGCATGAATAATGGCTTCTAAGGAGTCCATTCCAGATTCTTTGCAATTGATGGCTAGTTGATTTACTCCATATAAAACAAGATGTAAATGGGCATCATTAAACCCTGGAAGAAGAGATCTTCCATTTAAACGAATCCGTTTTGTATTTGGACCTATCAAGTGTTGGAGAGAATTGTATTCACCTGTTGCAAGAATTTTTCTTCCTTTTACACAAACACAATCAACGACTGAATCAAACCGATCTACTGTGATTACTTCTCCATCATAAAATACATAATCTGCAAAAAACATACATTCACCCCTTATACAAAAAATACCTATACACCTAGAAAGGGATTAGTGTATAGGTATAATAAATTTAACATTTATAAAATTCAGAAAAATATAGACACTTTGTTAAATACTTTCAAGTATGATTATACATATCGTAACTACAAAAAGTTATATTATTTCTCTATTATACTGAAAATTTGTTAGTTTTGTTCTATCAGACAATGTATTAACAATATAAATAAATAAGGAGGGATAGCGATTGAATCATTACTCCATGCAAGTTCAAGATATTTTGCACAACAAACATTTTCAAAAGGCGGAAGTGATCGCAGGAAGATTAGGTTTACACAATGTCATAAAGTGGGTACATATTATAGAAATTGTCAATGTTGAAAACTTTGTAAAAGGCAATGAGCTTGTATTAACAACTGGACTGGGCATCCAAAATGATGTAGATAAATTTTTACATTTTGTAAAAGGGCTAATTGAATCCAATTGCGCGGCTCTTTGTATTGAATATGGGCAATATATTCAACAAGTGCCTTATGAAGTGGTTCAACTTGCAGATAAGCATGCCTTTCCTATCATTGTTTTTAAAGAAGAAGTGGCCTTTATAGAAATTACTCAAGAACTGCATTCCCTCATTATTAATAGGCAATATGCGATGGTTTCAAAGCTAGAGAGCTATTCCGAAATGTTGAATAAAGAAACATTGTACGCACAGCAACCGGAAGAAATCTTAAAAATTACTTATAAATATTTAGAAAAACCACTTGTCTTGAAAATCGATGGACAAGAACCCATTTTATATCCAAACACTTCAAAAAAACAAAAAGCTTGTTTGTTACAAAAGCTAGAAGAAGAATCATATGTTCAAAAACTACTCGTGCAACCTATCCATCTATTTGAACATAAATATGCAGAAGTGATGTTAGTAGAAGAGAAAGCTTCTATAACTGAATTTGAAACACTCATTTTGGACAGAACAGCGACTGCCCTTGGCCAACTTTTTATTCGAAAATTATATGTGGAAGAGAAAAAGGGAATGGAAGACGCTCACTGGATAGAGGGATGGATTGAAGGGAAGCATTCAAAGGATGAAATTCATCACTACCTATTTTCGCAATGGCCAAGCCTTTCTTTACAAGGCGGAGCGGTATTTATCACCCAATTTAATGAATCTTTCTCACAGCAGAAACTTGATATTACTTACTACAAATTGTTAGGGCGGTCTATTTTCGAACAGTACGGATTTTTAACATTAATTATAGAAAAGAAAAAGTATATTATTTTTATCTTGTTAAATAAAAGAGAAGGTTCAATGAAAGATCGAATGAAAGAAGCCCTGAGCAAACTGGGAAATTCTGAAGTGTTAGCGAAAATTCATCCATCTTCTTTCCAATTTGCTGTAGGAAAAATCACCAATGATCTACATTGCATGCATGATAGCTTTCAGACGGCGTTGGATACGTTATATATTAAAAGAAAAGTAGGGACACCTGCTCAATTTTATGATGATTTGCATTTATTCCGATTGATTTATAATTTGCAAAAACATGTAGATTTAGAGCAAATGGTAGAAGATTATTTGCAACCGTTAATTGAGTTTGATGAAAAGAACAATGGCCAATTGCTTGAAACGTTAGAAGTGTATTTGCAAACGAATGGTTCGAAACAGGAAACCGCAAGAAGGTTATATATAGTACGGCAAACGTTGTATCACCGCATTCGAAAGATAGAAAGTTTACTAGGGGAAGATTTTATGAATGGTGAAAAAAGACTTGCATTAGAATTTATGCTGCTTGCAAGAAAGTTTTTAGTGCCGATGAAGAAAGGGAGCGCATGAAAAGTCATTTTGATGGGTCTCTTTTATGGCTCGCTCTGCTTTCGTCGCAGATATATTGCGACGAGTGTGACCATTGGTGGGAGAGATTAAAAAAGATATTTATTGATAAGATTTGAGCCTGACCAAAAAGTTTTACATTTTTTGGTCGGCTTTTTACATTTTTTGAAAAGCCTTTTACGACAAGAGCGGAGGGGAGTTATTTTTACGTTTTGTACAATATTTTGAATTTTATTTAACGTTTTGTTCAATGAAAAACACCTACTTCCCATTCATAATATACATACAACAAGTGCCTTTCTAGCTAGCATTCTATTGATTTTTGAAAAGGGTTTCTTTTGTAAGCGGAATGATGAAAGTAATGAATAGGAGCGTGATGAAATGTTAAGTACAAATGCTGGGAAAGAGTTGTTGGCAAAAGATGAAAAATATGTGTGGCACTCCATGAAACCATACAACCCTAATGCAACCTTTGTAATTGAAAAATCAACGGGCGCAAGAGTTGTTGATGTGGACGGAAAAGAGTATATCGATGCGATGGCAGGGCTTTGGTGTGTGAATGTTGGATATGGTCGGGAAGAGTTAGCGAAAGCAGCATATGATCAAATGATAAAAAATGCGTACACGCCACTATCCTTTTCCCATGCACCAGCTATTGAGTTAGCAGAAAAAATTAATGAGCTGTTAGGCGATGACTATGTCATTTTCTTCTCCAATAGTGGTTCTGAGGCAAATGAAACAGCCTTTAAAATCGCAAGACAATATCACCATCAAAAAGGCGAGTCATCCCGCTGGAAAATCGTCTCCCGCTACCGTGCCTATCATGGGAACTCTATGGGCTCACTGGCAGCAACTGGTCAAGCAGAACGAAAATACCGTTACGAGCCATTAGCACCAGGATTCATTCATGTAACACCGCCTGATTCTTATCGCAACAATGAAGATCATTATACAGACCCACTTGAAATTCCAAGTGTAAAAGAAGTCGACAAAGTCATGACTTGGGAGTTCAGCGAAACAATTGCGGCAATGATTTTAGAGCCAATTATTACAGGGGGCGGCATCCTCATTCCTCCAGAAAACTATTTAAAAGGAATCGAAGCGGTATGTAAAAAGCACGGAGCATTAATGATTGTTGATGAAGTGATTTGCGGGTTCGGCCGCACTGGAAAACCATTTGGCTTTATGAACTACGGCGTTAAACCAGATATCATTACGATGGCAAAAGGTATTACGAGTGCTTATCTACCTTTATCAGCAACTGCGGTGAAACGGGAAATTTATGAAGCCTTTAAAGATAGTGGAGAATATGATTTCTTCCGTCATGTGAATACGTTCGGCGGAAATCCAGCAGCAAGTGCAGTAGCGATTAAAAATATTGATATTATGCTAGAAGAAAATCTATTCGAACGTTCAGCGGTAAAAGGTGCTGAAATGTTGAAAGCATTCCAAGATGAGTTGAAAAATGCACCGTATGTTGGCAATGTGCGAGGAAAAGGATTGCTGATTGGAATTGAACTTGTGAAAGATCAAGCTACAAAAGAGCCGCTTGATGTGAAACTAGTGAATGAAGTCATTGCGAAAAGTAAAGAGAAAAGAGTCATTATTAATAAGAACGGCGTAACAGTGGCAGGCTATAATAACGTTTTAACAATCGCACCACCATTAAATATTTCAGATGAAGATATTGAAACAGTTGTGAAAGTCGTTTCTAAAGCAATTAAAGAGTTGAAATAAAGTTACGTACACACATACCTTTAAAATAATGTTGTAATAAAGTGAACGACATTGTACGAATTCAAAGTGGACACTTGATGGTTCGATCAAATGAATCCCTAAAAATTGAAGGTTGCATATGTTGCGTTTTGGTGATAATTGCATAAAGTGCATGATGTAAGAAACTCAATTGAATCTCTTTCGAATGTGAAAGTTGAAGCACATCCCTATGAAGAAACCGGCGAAACTACTTTCGTCCGTCCCCCTTGTTTTAAATAGAACGTGTTAATTCGAATAAATTTTTATGAATTTGTGATAATTACTTTGAAAGTTGAAGCGAATCTATTAAAATATTTAATTGCGTGTGGTTATGAATGAAGGAATAGATTGCATGGACCAGTCGAATTTTAGTTTCGACTGGTCTATCTTTGTGCGCCCGGCATGTACATGAACTATAGGGTGTAAGTCCCGAACCCCGAAGACAGAAGTAGAGGTTAGCCAAGAGCAAGGGTGTCCGTGGTGACGCGGAATCTGAAGGAAGCTGGAGGCAAAACACCGGTCCGAGGAACACGAACCTCATATAAGGCTAGGTATGATTGAGTGAGTTTGCGAAACAAAACAAAGCTCTTTCTGTCGAAGGTCATATCGAGTAAATGAGGCGGATAGATGGTGTGAAAGTGCATGTACTTACCCGGGGAGGTCTGATGGATACGTGAAGTACACTTCATAACCTACTTAGTGATAAGTAGCTGAACCATCAGAAGTCAGCAGAGGTCATAGTATTAGTTGGTCTAGAACAACTGAGAAGGACCGAACAATTAAGAGAGAATAGCCCTTGGCATTCAGTGAGTCATGATGAACACAGAAAACGTAGTACCTCACTTGAGGGAGGAAGCGGTGAATCCCGTGGGGGACCTCTTGGAGGGTGGAGTGACCACTGGCATAAGAAGACAAGCTATTCACGGAAGGAGAATAACGATGCTTTTGAATCAAATCCTGTCACGGGAGAATATGCTTCAAGCACTAAAACGTGTAGAACAGAATAAAGGAAGCCACGGAGTAGATATGATGCCCGTACAAAATCTACGACAGCACATAGTTGAAAACTGGCTATCGATTAAAGAAGCAATTCTCAAGGGAACTTATGAACCGATGCCAGTCCGCAGAGTCGAAATCCCGAAACCTGATGGCGGTGTTCGCTTACTAGGAATCCCTACCGTAACAGACCGTTTGATTCAACAAGCAATCGCCCAAGTACTTTCAAAAGTGTATGACCCTACATTCTCTGAAAACAGCTACGGATTTCGACCAAACCGAAGTGCTCATGATGCGGTGAGGAAAGCGAAAGAATATATAAGAGATGGATATCGATGGGTTGTAGATATGGACTTGGAGAAATTCTTTGATAAGGTCAACCATGATAGATTAATGGGTACACTCGCGAAGAGAATCCAAGATAAACCATTACTGAAATTGATTCGTAAGTATTTACAATCGGGCGTCATGATTAATGGTGTGGTGTCAAGCACATTAGAAGGAACTCCACAAGGAGGACCATTAAGTCCGCTACTATCTAACATTGTACTAGATGAACTAGATAAAGAATTGGAAAGAAGAGGACACAAATTCGTTCGATATGCGGATGACTGTAACATTTACGTGAAAAGTAAACGAGCAGGACTTCGCACAATGGCAAGTATCCAGCGATTTATTGAAGGAACACTACGACTGAAAGTAAATGAAAAGAAATCAGCGGTCGACCGTCCATGGAAACGTAAGTTTCTAGGATTTAGCTTTACCTATCATAAAGAGCCAAAGGTTCGTATCGCAAAAGAAAGCCTTAAACGAATGAAGAATAAAGTTCGTGAAATCACATCACGCAAGATGCCCTACCCGATGGAATACCGCATTCAGAAACTGAATCAATATCTAATGGGATGGTGTGGATATTTTGCCTTGGCAGACACCAAATCTATATTCCTTGGATTAGATAAATGGATTCGTAGAAGACTTCGGATGTGTCTATGGAAGAACTGGAAGAAACCGAAAACAAAGATACGCAACCTTATTCAACTTGGCGTACCACAATGGCAAGCGTATGAATGGGGAAATACTCGGAAGAGTTATTGGCGTATTTCAAATAGTCCAATATTACACAGAACCCTTGGTAACTCCAATTGGAGAAACCAAGGGCTGAAAAGTCTTGAAGCTCGTTATGAAAACTTGCGTCAATGATCTTAATTGAACCGCCGTATACGGAACCGTACGTACGGTGGTGTGAGAGGACGGGAGTTAATCGCTCCCTCCTACTCGATTTGTAGATATAAATGTAGAAAACGGAAGATAATTAATCGTTAGAAAAGATGAAATGTTGCATTATTTCCCGAGAAATGTCTTATTTTGGGAGGGGAATTTCCTTGAATGTCGAAGATTTGATACATGAAACAGAAGGGGTTGAATTCTATCTGAGAGACAACTAAATATGATCTTCTATTGGAATAAAAACTTTTTTGGAGGGAAGGAACTTTTTCGTAGCGACAAATCGTTATCCCCGTTAAGTGGCTATTCCTTTATTATCTGACGAGGGGAAGTAGGTGTTGGACGAAAGTTTATTATTCGAAAATCTCGACTTCATTTCGCCTTCGTGAAGAAAAAGCCGCTTACTTTTGCTATTGTAAATAAGGCATTAAATGACCCTTTAATATTGAGAAAAACGAGGAGAAGTCCCCTCGTTGTTGATAAGTTGAGATTATACCCGTATCTATTCATCAATTTAACTCTAGTGCAATGGTTTCTGTTTTGCCATTCCATTCTATTATAGCTTCAATTTCCGATTCTTTACTCACATTAGAACATCCAAAAGGTAAACTGAATACTCCTTCAGGTTCTAGTGAAACATCTCCTTCTAAATTATCAATGGAGAACTTTATACTTTCGGGAACTGGCTCATTGCCTATATATTTAATAGCTCCACTTGATTTTCCGCAAACTTCACTTTTATTCACTTCATAACGTATACTCCAATAATCGCTTTCCCCAGTAAATAAAAGAATTTCTTGTATACATGCTGTCAAGGGAAGAATACAAATAAGCAAAATCATTAACATACGGACTTTTTTCAAAATTTAACACCTCCCGCTTAGTAACTAAATAACTTTACTAGAATTGCGATTCGACATTATTAATATATTACTCATGAATTTCAAAAAATCCTTGCAGTTTGTCGATAAATTAACTAAAGGTTTAAACAGTTTTGGCAAATCTCCTTCCTTTTGAAGAAATCAAAAATAAAAAACTGTAAACTCTTTACATTTTCAATTTACAGAATAAAATGAAGATTATGTAGATTGATTGATGGATTATACAGGGGGGAAGGAGAATGGTTCAATATAGAGCAACGACAATGGCAATGAAAGGGATGGTGACGTCGCCACACTACTTAGCATCACAGGCAGGCCTTTCTGTGTTAAAAGAGGGAGGGAATGCAATTGAAGCTGCTATTGCAATGGCTTCAACCATTGCCGTTGTTTATCCTCACATGAATGGCATTGGTGGAGATAACTTTTGGCTCATTTATAACGCAAACAACGGGGTAATCACAGCGATTAATGGAAGTGGTCGTTCCGGCGAAAGGGCAAGCATTGAATTTTATCGCTCCAAAGGATACGAAACAATTCCTGCGCGCGGTCCACTTGCGGCTATTACGGTACCCGGTGCAGTTCGGGGATGGAATGTAGCATATCAATACGGACAAGATGAAATGGGAAGTACCATGCCATGGCATAAGCTCCTTGAACAAGCGATTGCCTATGCAAAGGAAGGCTTTCCTGTGACTCCAAGCCAACACACATGGACGAAAGTAAATTTGGATGAAAAAGATCAAACGTTTCGTGCATTAAATCGTTTTGAAGAGTTTTCTCGCATCTTTCTAAAGGATGGTAAGCCTTACAAAGTGGGAGATATCTTCATTCAAGAAGATTTGGCACACACATTGGAACTCATTGCACAAAACGGCGCGGACTATTTTTATGATAGTGAATTGACGGAACGTATGGTGGAAGACTTGCAGAAACACGGAGGCATTTTGACAAAAGAGGATTTCCAAAAACATACGAGCGATTTAGTGGAGCCCATTTCAGTGCCTTATCGTAACTTTGTGGCTTATAATCTTCCTCCAAATACACAAGGATTGGCGTCTTTATCCATATTGAATATTTTAAATCAATTGAATTTAGCGGAGATTGAAGAAGGCTCTGCACAGCATTATCACCTATTAGCAGAAGCCATCAAACATGCCTTCCGAGACCGTGACAAGTATTTAACTGATCCAACATACAACCATATTCCGCTGAACGAATTGCTCAGTAAAGAGCGAGGAGTTGGCTTTGCTGAAAAGATAAAAGAAAGTTGCCATGCGACGGCATTACCTGCCATGGATCCAAAGGGGGATACGGTTTGGTTTGCGGTGGTGGATGAAAAAGGAAATGCTGTTTCCTGCATTCAAAGCATTTATCATGAATTTGGTTCCGCTTTTATTCCAAAAGGAACAGGGGTATTATTGCAAAATCGAGGCAGCTTCTTCTCTTTAGATGACAAACACGTGAATTCCTTGCAACCGAGAAAACGCTCCTTCCATACGCTCAATTCTGCCATGCTGATGAAGGATAATCGCCCAGTCTTAATTTACGGAACTATGGGGGGAGAAGGTCAGCCACAAACGCAAACGCTCCTTGCAACACGCATTATCGATTACGGTATGAATGTACAGGAAGCTATCGAAGCTCCGCGATTTTTATATGGCAGGACTTGGGGAGCAACCACTAATACATTAAAAGTGGAAAGCCGTATTCCAAAAAATGTGCAAAAGGAGTTGGAACGATTTGGGCATGAGGTGGAAGTGGTAGAAGAGTTTTCGGATTTGATGGGACACGCAGGAGCGATATATATCGATGAAAAGGGAGTGAAGTATGGAGGAGCAGATCCTCGTGGTGATGGTATAGCCATTGGATATTAAAAAATTTTCCAATTCCTCTCGTTCGTAATATAACAATTGATTCACAAAATGTGAAAATTTTGTAAAAATATATAGAGAAAGATATAAAGTATATAAAAATAATATAAATACTATTCTATAAGAATTTTACCTACATTACGATAAAGGGGGATAAAGTATGGCAAGGCAGAGAGATATATTTATTGCCTTTTTCCGTTCTGGTATGTTGGGATTTGGTGGAGGGCCATCAACTATCCCTCTTGTTCAAAAAGAAGTAGTGGATACCTTTCAAATGATGACCGATGAAGAATTTGCGGATGTGTTAGCAATAGGTAATACTTTACCTGGCCCCATTATTACAAAAATGGCTGGATATATTGGCTATCGAGTAGGTGGATGGCTAGGTTTAATCAATGCTTTAATCGCTGCTATTCTCCCATCGGTTATATTAATGATTCTTTTCCTTGCCACACTCAAACAATTTAAAGATTTTGATTTTGTAAAAGGAATGTCGAATGGAGTTATTCCAATTGTAGCCGTAATGCTTGGAGTACTCACTTGGGATTTTCTTAAAAAATCTCATAAGTCTCTTGGGTGGAAAGTCGGAGGCATTATTTTGTGCGTTTCAATCGTTGGAATGCTGATTCTGAAGCTTCATCCAGGCATCATCATTGCAGGATTGCTTTTGATTGCATTACTTCTCCCAATCAAAAAAGAGGAGAGAATAGAATGATTTATATACAATTATTTCTGGCCTTCTTCTACCCAGGGATTTTAGGATATGGAGGGGGGCCTGCTTCCATTCCGTTAATTGAATATGAAGTTGTTGATAAGTATGGTTGGATGAATACATCAGAGTTCAGCGAAGTATTGGCGTTAGGAAATTCATTGCCTGGACAGATTGCGATTAAAATGGCAGGATACATTGGCTATGAGGTCGGGGGCGTTTTGGGGGCGATTGTAGCATTGTTTGCAACAGTAGGGCCTTCATTAGTTGCCATGTTGATTTTACTTAACATTTTATATCGTTATCGGCAATCCCCGAAAGTCAAAAGATTGTCTAGTTTCGTTTTACCGGCAGTTGTTGTATTGCTTGCAGAATTGACCTTTGATTTTTTGAGAACGTCTTATGATACAATTGGAATAATTTATACGATTATACTCATCGTAGGTGCATACATTGCTCTTGAAAAATTAAAAATTCATCCTGCTTTTGTTGTGATGATGGGACTTATAATTGGTGGGATATTTCTTTAATACAAGTTGTTATGATAGGCAATATGAGGCATTCTTTAGGGTGTCACCATTTTGCCTTCTATCTTTGTGTCATGAAAATACTTTTCAACTATGAAATATAGGTGGTTAGATGAAATATAATTTAAGGGTCAAATTAATAGTAAGTATCGTAATATTAGCGATTATGAGTTGCACTTTTCTAGCAATCGTTTCTTTTTTTCAGTTGAAGAAACAAACGGAGACGGAAAATGAATTCGTATTTAAAAGGATAGAAGACACAATCAAAGATTCTTTAAAATCCTATGAAAAGGCGATTCTACTACTAGATGATAACAGCGCTGAAAAAATGAAAGAATATACGAAGATGTTAATAGAGAAGTATAATGAAAATCCAAACTTTGATGAATGGGATTTCCAAGGCTTGAATCAAGCATTAGGGATGCATATATACATAATCAACACAGAAAATGTGATTACTCATAGTAGTTTTGAACAAGATATTGGTCTAGATTTTACAAAATGTTGTAAAAAACTAACCACCCTATTAAATGAAAGAAGAGCGACTGGAGAGTTTTATCATGATGCGTTAGATATAGAGCAACAAACAGGGGAAATAAAGAAGTATAGTTACATGGCGACACCAGATAAAAAGTATGTGATTGAATTGAGCTACTCTTTAAATGAAAATAATATTTTCAAGGCGTTTAACTTTTTTAATCACATCCAAGAATTAAAAGAATTATATCCATTTATTTATGACATTCATATTTTGAACATTGGAGGATTAACGCTTGGCAAATCTACTAATGAAAGGCGCTTAACGAAAAAAGAAAAGGAAGCCTTTGACAGAACGTTATCATCGAAACAACCGACAGAAATAGATTATTATTGGAATGGTACACCTGCTACTTTCCGTTACATGTTTTATGAATCAGAATTTGATCGAGACTTTGCTCAAAACAAAGTAATTGAAATCATCTATGATGAAAAACTATGGAATGCCAATCTGCATCAAATAAAAAAAATGTTTGTCATTCAATTAATCATTATTTTTAGCTTCGTACTAGTACTATCTTTTGTGATTGCAAGACCAATGTATTTAGCTTACCATGACCGCTTAACGGGACTTGCGAACCGCTCTGCATTTGATGAATTTATAACGGCAATCAAAACAAAAAAAGGGAAGAAAACAGCCTTTTTCATGATTGATTTAGATCATTTTAAGGAAGTTAATGATGTGTTAGGACATCAATCAGGAGATGTGCTGTTAAAAAAGGTGGCTCAAATTATTCGCACCCTCATCCCGAAAAATGGGGAGGCTTATCGTTATGGTGGAGATGAATTTATTGTTGTTCTGAATTCAACAACGACCGAAGAAGCGAAAGAATTGGCACAGAAAATCATTACGGAAATTAATCAACTTGTTAAACAAAATACAGACATTGATAATCTTGGGGTTTCTGCAAGTATTGGCATTTCTTTTTATCCTGACGATGGGGATAATAAGTATTTGCTTTATAAAAAAGCGGATGTGGCTTTATATACAGCAAAAGAAAAGGGAAAAGGCCAATATTCTATTTTCGAAACAGAGTATTAAAATCTGGATAAATCATGGCGTCTTGATATGAAAAAGACGCCTATTTTGTTAACATGTTGCACTAATCAAACCATTAATGAAAATAAAGAAGAATCGAGGTAGCAATCATGGATTTACGACAACAAATAAAAAACTATACGCCATATAACGCACAAGAGGCAAAGGATCAAGAACTTATCTTACGTTATATGGATACTTTTGATAACTTATTGACACGTGATAATGAATTTGCCCATTTTACTGCATCTGCTTGGCTTGTGAATAAAGACCGTACAAAAGTGTTAATGGTCTACCATAATATTTATCAATCATGGTCATGGGTAGGGGGGCATGCCGATGGAAATGCCGACTTATTAGGAGTAGCTATGAAAGAGGCGAAGGAAGAAACGGGTTTAAAACAAGTAACCCCTGTATTGAAAGATATATTTTCAATCGAAATTTTAGGTGTCGCAGCCCATGAAAAAAAAGGTAGACATGTGGCGACTCATTTGCATCTCAATGCTACTTTCTTACTGGAAGCAAATGAACACGAATTATTGCATATTAAACCAGATGAAAACAGCGATATCAAGTGGTTTTTATTAGATGAAGCGGTGGAAGCAAGCACGGAAAGGGAGTTACAAGTAGTGTATAAAAAATTAAATGAAAAGTTGCGTTTATTACAAGGAAAATGAACCATTTAGGGATGATTCTTCCATATCTTAATGGTTAATAATATGAATATTTATGCATAAGAAGAATTTTTCTATTTTAAACTAGCATGGAAGCCGGCAATACCTGCTTTTTTGCATGTTTGAGGGAATATGGAATGAGAATATGGTCATAAAGAACAATTGAAGATGGAGATATAAAATTATATCATCTATAACTATAAAAAGGAATATGTTAATTTTCGATAAGCAGAAAAAATTGCATCGAACAGTTAAAAAATTGTTTTTTAATATAAAATAAAAAGAACCGCGGAATGATTAGCGGTTCTTTTAAAATGGAGCATACCGGGCTCGAACCGGTGACCTCTACGCTGCCAGCGTAGCGCACTCCCAACTGTGCTAATGCCCCGATTAATCAATATTATACCTATTTTTATAAAGTTATCAATCCTTTGAGAAAAGTTTGAAAAAGCAATTATTTCTATATAATGATAGTTTTTTTCTATTATAATCATAGAAATCTTTTATTAGACGAATATATGGTTCATATTTACAATAAAATTTAAAGGTAAGTGAAAAAATATACACTTTTTTAGGCTTCGTATTCGAAAAATTGTGTTTTATTTAAAAATTCTTCATATATTTAATACTAAATTATAATTAATACGAGGTGACATGTAATGGAAAAGGATTTAAGCCAAGTTATTCGACACAAAGCTTTCTTAGACAAAATAGTATCTGCTGAGGAAGCAGCTTCTTGGATTGAAGATGGAATGAACCTTGGTATGAGTGGTTTCACACTTTTCGGTGAGCCAAAAGAGTTCCCAAGAGCGCTTTCAGAACGTGGCAAAAAAGAAAACTTTAAAGTCAATGTTTATACTGGCGCTTCACTTGGACCAGCTGCTGACCAAGCTATGGCTGAAGCAGGAATCATTAATTTACGTGTTCCATATCAAGGAAACGCGGTAATGCGTAAAAAAATCAATAGTGGCGAAATGTACTATATCGATCAACATTTGTCTCATACGGCTGAAGAAGTAAGAAAAGGTACTTTAGGAAAAATTGATTATGCGATTATTGAAGCGGCAGCAATCACTGAAGATGGCTTAATTATCCCAACTGGTTCTGTAGGTAACTCTCCAATTTTTGTTGAGAAAGCTGAAAACGTTATCATCGAAGTAAACTTAACTGCACCTAGAGCATATGAAGGTCTTCACGATATTTATGTACAAAAAGAACAAGGTGAACGTCGAGAAATCCCAATTTACAACGTTTCTGACCGCATTGGTGAAATTGGAATCAAAGTTGATCCTGCAAAAGTAAAAGGTGTTATTTTATCTGAACAACCTGATATTCCTTCTCCTTTATTTGAGCCAAATGAAGAAACACAAGCAATTGCAGACCACTTAATCGACTTCTTAAATAAAGAAGTAGAAGAGGGAAGATTACCAATTTCTTTAGCTCCGCTACAATCTGGAGTAGGTTCTGTTGCTAACGCAGTTCTTAAAAATATGAAAGATGCTCAATTCAGAGATGTAGAAGTTCACTCTGAAGTATTACAAGATGGAATCTTTGACTTAATTGATGCAGGGATTGTTAAATTCGCATCTGGTACTGCGTTCTCGCTTTCTAAGAAACGCGTTGATTCATTAGCGGAAGACTTGGAAAAATACAAAGGCAAAATCATGTTCAGACCTCAAGAAATTTCAAATAACCCAGAAGTTATTCGCCGATTAGGAGTTATTTCATTTAACACAGCTTTAGAAGTTGACATTTACGGTAACGTAAACTCAACACACGTAAGCGGTACTAATATCATGAACGGTATTGGTGGATCTGGTGACTTTGCACGTAATGCTCGCATTACTATCTTCGTAACGCCTTCATTAGCAAAAGGTGGAGCAATTTCAGCAATCGTACCATTCGTATCGCATGTTGACCATACAGAGCACGATGTAGACGTAATTATTACTGAACAAGGATATGCAGATCTTCGCGGACTTCCACCAGTGAAGAGAGCAGAAAAAATTATCGAAATTGCACATCCTATGTACAGATCACAATTACGTGCATACTTTGAAGAAGCAAAAGAAAAAGTGGGTGGACAAACACCACACATCCTTGAAAAAGCCTTCTCCTTCCATACAAACTTAAAAGAAAAAGGTACTATGCTTTTTGAAGGAGCAGAAGTAAAATAATATAATATAGTATAGAAATGGGTTACGTTTTTCCACACGTAACCCTTTTAAATATGGAGAATACAGTTATTGTTATGAATTCACAATCATGATTATTTCATCAAATCTAATTTATGGGGTGTATTGTTAGTTGGATACGAATCAGAGAGCAATTGAACTGTATGAACAAAACGAATATGAGAAGGCAATGGAACTGTTTTTGAAAGCAGTGGATGAATCGAAAAACGTACAATCCTTGAACAATCTGGCCTGGATGTACCTTTATGAGAAAGAGGATGTCAACCGGGCCCTTGAATTGATTAAAGAAGCGGTTGGGATGAATCCTGCTTCCTATTTTCCTTATAATATTTTGGAAGAAATTTGAATTAAACAGGGACGTTGGAAGGAAGCGGAAGAGGCATTACAGAAGTCCATTTCGATTCAGCCATCAAACGAAGCCTTCATCAATTTGGCGGGAGTCTATTATCATCTTGGGGAACTGGAGCTTGCAGCAAAGTATTACTTGCTGGCAGAGAAAGATTCGGACATTTCCATGTATAGCTATATAAAATGCTTGATCGATTTGGGAAGAACAAAGGAAGCAAAAGAAAAATTGGATTTCATTAACAAGGGATCCTATCATTTGATTGGCGAAATCGAAATTGCCAATTTATACGTTGAGCTGGACTGCTACAACGAAGCAATCGAATGGTTTGAAAAAGGGTATAATGCATACTCCGGCAGCTCCTATTGGATTAGCCGATTTGTGTATGCTTTGTATAAGACGAATAATTTCTCCCGTTTAGATGAAGTCATTAAAGAGGAGATTGAAGAAACAAACAAAGCCATTATGCAGGAAGAAGTGAATGAAAACTGGACCGAGGCGCAAAAGAGAGACGCACTCGAAAATTATACGAGGGAATACAACTATTATAAACAATTGAAAGAGCGGGTCACTTCCGGATATGTTCCGCAATTGCAATTTTCTGCTCCGTTTACGAGTGCATGCTACTTGTTTGGATGCAAGCGCCACGGGAATCCGGAATATCAAGGCTAGAGGCCTCTATCCAGGCAAAGTTTAATAGGGCAATGAACTGTTGAAAAAAAGGGGTGTATGAAGAATGGATGTTCGATATCCTATTGGGGAATTGCAAGTTCCTGAAAACATTACGTTGGGACAAGTGCAAGAGTGGCTAAAGGAAATTGAAACGTTCGGACGTCGATTGCGGGAAGCGGTGGACGGATTGAGCGGCGAGGAGTTGGATAAAACATACCGTGAGGGGGCATGGACAGTTCGCCAACTGGTCCATCATATAGCGGATGCCCAAGTAAACATGTATATTCGATTGAAATTGGCGCTCACAGACGACCATGCAACTGTGCCGGTATTCGATGAAAATCTGTGGGCAGTTCTTCCGGATACAACTCTTCCTGTTGAAAGCTCCATTAAAATCCTGGAGGGAACGAATGAACGCATCGTTTCATTGGGAAAGACGCTAACGGAAGAACAACTGAAGCGCACATACAACCATCAAATCAACGGCCCAACTGCTGTAGCGTCGGAACTTGCAAAAATGCGTTGGCACGAAGAACATCATTTGGCCCAGATTAAAATCGCATTATCCAAATAAATCAAATCGGCATGCCGGAATTCGGCAGCCGGTTTTTTTAGTGCGCCTGGCATGGGTGTAATCTATAGGGTGTAAGTCCCGAACCCCGAAGACAGAAGTAGAGGTTAGCTCAACGAAAGGGTGTCCGTGGTGACGCGGAATCTGAAGGAAGCTGGAGGCAAAACACCGGTCCGTGGAACACGAACCTCATATAAGGCTAGGTATGATTGAGTGAGTTTGCAAAACAAAACAAAGCTCTTTCTGTCGAAGGTCATATCGAGTAAATGAGGCGGATAGATGGTGTGAAAGTGCATGTACTTACCCGGGGAGGTCTGGCGGATATGTGAAGTACTCTTCATAACCTACTTAGTGATAAGTAGCTGAACCGTCAGAAGTCAGCAGAGGTCATCGTATTAGTTGGTTTAGAATTACTAAGAAGGACTGAACAATTAAGAGAGAATAGCCCTTGGCATTCAGTGAGTCATGATGAACACAGAAAACGTTACCTCACTTGAGGGAGGAAGCGGTGAATCCCGTGGGAGACCTCTTGGAGGGTGGAGTGACCACTGGCATAAAGAGAACAGCTATTCACGGAAGTTATATTAAGACTTGCGTCAATCATCTTAATTGAACCGCCGTATACGGAACCGTACGTACGGTGGTGTGAGAGGACGGGAGTTAATCGCTCCCTCCTACTCGATTCTTTATTAAAAGGTTTTATCATCAGCACCACTTGTCCCAACAATTCGCCCACCTTCATCTTCCCAACGGTCAATATCTAAAAAAACATCGTCCACATAAGGAAAACTTTTCAAAACCCATCATCCCTTTTTACTTATCATATGAAAAATGATAGATTTCGTTCATGGCTTCATTACTAAGACAATCGCCTTCAAGTGGCACGCGCTAATCATGCAGACAAAATTTCACTAACTCATCCCTTTTTGCTGTAAAATATTGCTACGGGATAGAGAAAGAGAATCGTATAAAGACAAAATCACAGGGGGGATGAACACATGGCAAAACAGAAAGAGATTTTTATTGTCTTTTTCCGTTCAGGGATTTTGGGATTTGGAGGAGGACCTTCCACAATTCCGCTCGTGCAAAAAGAAGTGGTCGATACTTTTCAAATGATGACAAATGAAGAATTTGCTGACGTGTTAGCTATTGGGAATACATTGCCCGGCCCGATTGCCACAAAAATGGCCGGCTATATCGGCTATCGGGTAGGCGGCTGGCTTGGGCTCATTAACGCATTAATCGCAACAATCCTTCCAACGGTTATTTTGATGATTGTGTTTTTAGCAACGTTAAAACAATTTAAAGATTTTGATTTTGTAAAAGGGATGACGAATGGTGTCGTTCCAGTTGTAGCGGTGATGCTTGGAGTGCTCACATGGGATTTTCTTAAAAAATCAAAGAAGTCTCTTGGTTGGAAAATTGGCGGCTTGATCCTCATTTTATCCATAGTTGGAATGCTCCTTTTAAAACTTCACCCAGGTCTTATTATCGGAGCATTACTTCTCGTAGCACTGCTTTTACCGGTGAAGAAGGAGGAGAGTAGTGAATGATATACGTGCAATTATTTTTAGCCTTCTTCTACCTATTATAATAATTTAAATGTGAAGTGAATAATGTTACTAAGGTTGTGGATATGTTCATAAAAACCGAGAAAATCTGGGGTGGATGTGGATACTGTCACAAAAACTGAAGATTCTGCCACAAAATCTGTTGATATGCTCACAAAACTCGTGAATAACTAAGGGGTAGGTGTGAACATTGTCACAAAAATCGGAAGAATTGCCACAAAATCTGTTGATATGTTCATAAAATCCGTAGATATAGTCAAAAAAAGTGGATATCCGGGACAGATATAAACACTGTCCCAAAATATATCCACAATTCAGCTTTGAATCTATCAAACGACGGCCATTTTTTCAGCCGCACCAACTACATTCACCCAAACCGTATCGCCAATTCTTACAGGGCAATGCATATCTGTAATCAAATGAATTTCCTCACCGCCAACCTCTACAATGGCATGTACTTCTCGCCCTTGGAACAACAGGTTTTTCACAATGCCACGCAATCCACAACCTGCATCCGACAGATGGAATTGCTCCGGTCGCACAGGGCACAGCCCCGCTAACTTAAAGGATTTATCCACATCTGGCATTATCCACGTCACGTCAGGTGCATCCATAGGTGTAAATTCATCTCCATGCCAAACACCTTTCATCATATTTGCCTTACTAATAAAGGTCGCGACAAATTCCGTCTTTGGATGGAAGTAAATTTCTTTCGGAGTTCCGACTTGCTCAATTAAACCATCTTTCATTACAACGATCTTATCCGCCATCGCGAGGGCTTCACTTTGGTCGTGGGTCACATACACGATAGATGTTTTAATTTGGCGATGAATGAGCTGAATTTCATTGCGTAATTCAATTCGTAACTTCGCATCTAAACTACTTAACGGCTCATCCATTAATAAAAGTGCAGGGGAGGGGCTCAACGCACGTGCAATCGCCACTCGCTGTTTTTGTCCCCCGGATAATTCGCTTGGCATCCGGTCTGCTAAATGGCTCAAGCCTACAATTTTCAACATCTCTTCCACACGAGCATCCGCATTTTTCTTCAGCTCGGAACTAACAAATCGATGATGTTTCAACGGAAATTTCACTTGCTCTTTCACTTTCATATGTGGCCATAACGCAAAGGATTGAAATACAAGGCCGATATTGCGCTTCTCAGGAGGCATAAAGCTAGATTCCGATGCCACTGTTTCTCCGTTCATCAATAACTCGCCTTCAGAAGGAGTCTCGAATCCGGAAAGCAAGCGTAACAATGTCGTTTTTCCGCATCCAGAAGGACCGACAATGGCAACAAACTCTCCGTCTTCGATCGTTAAATTGATTCCCTTTAAAGCTTCGAAAGAACCGAAACGTTTTTTAATGTTCACTAGTTCAGTTTTCATTTAATTTTACTCTCCTTTGCCAAACATAAATAAAGCCATAAACCATTGCAGCGAGAATTCCCATAAACATTAGTGTAATGACAGAAAAGGCAGTCGAATAAGTTGTGTAGCCTGCTTGTTCAAAGTTAAAAATAATGACACCGATCGTTTCCGCACCAGATGACCAGAGCAAAGAAGAAATCGTCAGTTCCGTTAACGCCGTTAACATGACTAAAATACTTCCGCTTAAAACCCCAGGTAAAATTAAAGGGAATAAAATGGAGCGCCACTTCGTCCAAACATTCGCCCCGAAAATATGGGCCGCCTCTTCTAAATCGACAGACACTTGGGTAATGGCTGAGGAACTACCACGCATTTGGAGTACCATAAATCTTGTCACATAAGCAATCAACAATATCCAAATGGAACCGTAAATACATGGGTTCCATCCCGGAATCGGCTGCATCCACGCAAAAATCATCGCTAATGCCAACACCATACCAGGCAACGTATACGGAATCGTCACAGCCACTTCTAAAAACTTTGATAAGAAGGAAGGTTTCCGCACTCGCACGTAAGCAATCATTGTTCCAACGACTAAACAGATGAGCATCGTGCCGCCAGCCAGTTGTAAACTATTCAACAACGCATCTTGCACTTTTCCGTAATCATATAAAAGATAATTATAGTTATGAAGGGTAATATTTTCTGGTATAAACGGTAAACCGTATGTTTTAATTAACGACGTTTTAATCATCGAAAACATCGGCACAACGCTCACGCCTAAAATAAATACCCAAATGCACATTTCCACAAAAGGACGAGACTTCTGCAACTGAATGCGCGGAGAATGATCCGTTGCAGCCGTTTCTGTCACTTTTGATTTTCTTAATAAAAACCATTGAACACCTGTTGCGAGTAGTGCGAACAATGCGAGCAACACAGAAAAGGTAGCCGCTCGTGAAAAAGCATTGTTGCCAAACCCAATTACTTCTTGATAAATAGCCGTACTTAACACCGTAATATTTGAAGGGATTCCTAAAAAGGCAGGAATACCGAAATTATCTAAGTTTGATAAAAAGGCAATCATCCCACCGCCAACAATCCCAGGTAACGCCAATGGAATCGTCACTTTCCAAAAGGTAAGGAAACGCCCACCACCAGACGTGCGAACGGCCCACTCTAATTCACGGGGAATCCGCTTCAACACGCTTACTGTAAATAAATACACAAGCGGGTAGTGGGATACACCAAGGATAAAAATAATCCCACCCATGGAATAAAGATTAATATCTACCCAAGCGATATCCCCAGCAAATTGGGTCCAGGCAATCGTCACGATATAAGATGGAATGATAAACGGAAGTAAAATGAACACTTGCATCCATTTTTTCAATCGGATATTTGTATAAGCGACAAACCAAGCTAAAGCGACGCCAAGGACAAGGGAAATAGCCGTCGAACCAAGGACAATGTAAAAGGTATTTTTTATGACTGTCCACGTATATTGTTCACTTAATATATTTGTATAATTATCAAAGGAAAAGGTGCCGTCTACTTGAAAACTCATCCATAAAAGTCTAACAACAGGAACAACAAAGAAAAGAAGAACAAGGAGAAGACTAAGGGTAAGTCCTCCTTTTTTTAAAAGCAGTGAAAACAATTCACTGCTTTTTTTTCCTTTATTTGCTTTCGTACTCATAAAAGCATTACTCGTCATTGCTTACTCTCCAAACATTGTTTTGAATTGGTCTTTATCTGTTTCGCGGTTTTGATATAATTCAGAAACGTCTGCGCCAAGCACTGTTAATTCATCTACACCTTTTAACCCTTCTGGAGCATCTACATCAGAACGAATTGGTGCATAGCCAAGGCTTGCTGCTAATTCTTGACCTTCTTTTGATAATACGAAGTCGATAAATGCTTTTGCTGCTTCTTCATTGTCAGATTCTTTCATTAACGCGATTGGCTCAGTAATTACTGGAACACCTTCTTCAGGGTAAACAATCGCAAGAGGAGAACCATCTTTAATCGCATTATTTACTAAATAGTCCACGATAATGGCATAAGATTGATCACCAGCTTGAATCCCTTTTAATGCAGAGCCGTTACCTTGACCAACTGTCACACCATTTGCTTTTAAGTTTTCATAGTAGTCCCAACCAATGTAGTCTGTGCGAGTGAAGATGCCTAAGTTATAAGCTGCAGCACCAGAATATAATGGGCTAGGCATAATTGTTTCGCCTTTTGTTGAGGCATCCGTTAAATCTAACCATGAAGTAGGAGCTTCAGAAACTAAATCTGTATTGTAAGCAATTACTGTAGACATTATTTTTGTACCTGCGTACATGTAGTCTTGATCGATATATTGTTCAGGAATGTTTGCAAATTCAGGTGATTCATAAGCTGCTAGTAAATCTTGATTTTTTAAGTTTTCGAATGTTACTTCATCGGCTACAAGTAACACGTCTGCTTGCACGTCACCTGCTTGCTTTTCCGCCATAATTTTACCGATGACTTCTTCCGTTCCAGAACGGAAAATTTCCACATCTACTTCAGGGTGAAGTTTATTAAATTCTGCCACTAAAGCAGTAGCGTCTGTTTCCGGTTGAGAAGTATAGAATGATAAAGTTCCGCTAAGCTTAGAAGTTTCTGTTTTTGGTGCATCATTCGTATTTGTTTCTGTTTCTTCTTTACCTGTTTCCGTTGATCCACAAGCTGCTAATCCTAATGCTAGAGTAAGTGTTGCTGGTGCCATCCATAATTTTTTCATTTTCATCAATAAACTCTCCTTTTAGATTAATAGATTTTGATATTTTTCTTTTAAAGCTTTATTTGTAAAACTTAATTGAATCGGTGTAATCGTTGCGTAACCTTCTTTAATCATCATAAAGTCGTGATCGAGTTGTTCACTTGTAATGCTAGAACGTCGATCTTTCAACCAGTAAACGAGTTGACCAAAAGCATCGTCAAAGGTTACGTGTTTATAACGATCTACCGAAAAATCTAAATCTGCCATTGTAAAGCCTTTAAATTCTTCCTTTGTAACAGAAGGGAAGTTCACATTCAATAACACTTTCGGATCTAAAGGTTGTTTGAGAAGTTTTGATAAAAATTCAAACAGCCATTTCTTACAATGAGTAAAGTTCGTTTCTTGCGGATTGTACGAATCAATGGATAAAGCGACTGCTGGTAAACCAAAAAGTTGGGCTTCCATTGCCGCATGAATTGTTCCTGAGTAAAACACGTCTCGTCCGATGTTCGAACCTAAATTAATCCCCGAAAAAACAACATCAATCGGTTCATCAATGAGTACTTCTAGCGCGAGTTTCACACAATCTGCAGGAGTACCGGAAACGCTCCAAGACTTCACTTGGTCATGGAAAGGGTTGTAACAGTCGACAGAAATAGGCTGTCTCATCGTAATCGAGTGACTCACTGCACTTTTTTCTGTGTTTGGGCTTACGACATACACTTTGCCGAAATTAGATAATACGTCGACTAAAGCCTTAATTCCTGGGGCAAAAATGCCATCATCATTGGTTACTAAAAAATTCATGAATACAGCTCCTTAAAAGATGGAGTAGGGGAGTTTGTAAATAATCTAGGTGATCATAGAAGAAGTCGTGACTATCCGATGAGTCAAGGCCTTCTAATACGACCGGTACGCCCAGCGCATCGATGGTTTCCCAAAGGTTTGCATCGAGCAATAACTCGCCTTTCCCTAGTGGTACATGATAAGTGGACTTCGTGGAGTCACTTATATGAATTTTGTCTATTCGTTTTAACGTTTTCAGTTCATCCACAATAGATAAATGTTGTGGAATATGGGCTACATCAAAAGTTGTTGTGATTGAATCGTTGCAGTGGGCTAACAATTCATTCATTTTTTGACTTGTGCAGTACATTTCTTTTCTTACCGGTTCCATTAATTCCAATGAAATGTTCACACCGTATTCCAAAGAGAGTTCCTGTAATTGTTGTAAAGTGGAAATCATCAATCGTTCATGAATCTCTCCAAACCGATTGTTCACCGTTCTTTTTCCAGGATGAACAGTGATGGATGGAACTTCTAACTGTTTTGCGATGTGAATGGATGCTTCAATCTCTCGTAATGATTGTTTTCGAATCCCAGCGTTGAGTGAGCATAAATTTAAGTCCCAACTATTGGCGTGGATCGTTGCTTCTAGTTGATAGGAATTTAAAAAATATTGAATCTCTTCAATTGTCCATTGTTGGAATTGAAGCTGTTCCACCCATATTTCAATTCCTGCTAAATTAGCGGACTTCACTTGTTGACAAATATGTTCAAAAGAATGTCCCCAAAACAATGTAGAGGAGGCATAGATTTTCATTGAAGCACCTTCTTTTTCACTACTTGTGGAATCCATTTCATTAATTCTTCTTCTATAAAAGGAACACTGCCAATCATTTGCGGATTTTTTGAAGTGAAACCATGAAAGTCACTTCCCACGCTTGTATATAAATGATGGGCTTTTGCAATGGTGTACCAGTGTTCCGTCGTTTCTTTACTATGGAGGGCATAAAAGACTTCGATTCCGTCAATTCCTTCCTTTAGCACTTCGTCGAACTGAAATTCAAATTTGTAAATACCAGGGTGTGCTAAAAAGGCAAGGCCACCAGCTTCGTGAATAATGTCAATTGCTTCTTTGGAAGTTTTGCCGGCCCGTTCAACAAAGGCAGGAGCACCTTTTTTCAGGAGGGCATTGTAGGCCGCATCAGCTGTTTCAAAGGCACCTATAGATACCAATTCATCCGCGATATGAGTGCGAACAATAATGCCACCTTTTGCCCGGTTCATACAATGTTCCCATTCGATGTTGTAGCCGAGCTGCCTGAGCTTTTCTACGATTTTTTGGCTCCAACGAATGCGTTCATTTTTTCGAAATTCACAGTAGGCCTTTAAGGAAGGATGGTTTGGATCAATTCCATAGCCTAAAATGTGCAATTCACCATTTGGACCATCTGTATTAAATTCCATCCCTACAATTAAATTGGTCGATTGCAAGGAAGGGTGATTTTCGAGCGCGGTATAGGCACCGAGCGCATCATGGTCCGTAATAGACATAAAATCAAGCTTTTGCGTGAGTGCAAGCTGCAATAGTTCTTCAGGTGTCATTTCACCATCAGAGCAGGTCGTATGCATATGTAAATCGATTTTCAACAAATCCACACCTTTCTTTCAGTTCGCTTTTAAGTTTAGGAGAGAATTGTAAAGATGATTAACGGGTTTGTTTTAAGGATTGTTAGAAAAATGTAAAGAAAAATAGTGGATTTTGATGGGAAAGAAGGGTTTGGGAAGGGAATATTTACACAGAATTAATATTCAGAGTTTTGGAAGGGTTAGATTGTAAATGCGGCGTTTACAATTATGGAAAAGTTAAATATTGAATAAGAATAGTGATATTCGGGCGAAATTATTGGAAGAGGGCGATAAGTTCATAAAAGGGGGCGATATTGCCACAAAGTAGGGCAATAACTTCACAAAAGGGAGCAATATTGTCACAAAACAGGGCAAAAATATTTGGAGAGGCATATGTTCAGCGTCACAAAATCCAGCGATAAGTTCACAAAGCCCATCGAAATCGTCACAAAATCCAGCGATAAGTTCACAAAGCCCATCGAAATCGTCACAAAATCCAGTGAAAACGCCCAAGCTCATCGAAATTGTCACAAAATCCAGTGAAATTGCCCAAGCTCATCGAAATCGTCACAAAATCCAGTGAAATTGCCCAAGCCCATCGAAATTGTCACAAAATCCAGCGATAAGTTCACAAAGCCCATCGAAATCGTCACAAAATCCAGCGATAAGTTCACAAAGCCCATCGAAATCGTCACAAAATCCAGTAAAAACGCCCAAGCCCATCGAAATCGTCACAAATTCAGTGAAATCGCCCGTGCCCATCGAAATCGTCACAAAATCCAGTGAAAACGCCCAAGCTCATCGATATTGTCACAAAACCCGGCAAATCTGAGGATATCCTTGGCGGAAGTGTGAAGTCTAACTAAAGGGAGCCACTAAAAAAGCCGATTTGAACACATTCAGGTTCAAATCGGCTTCCATTCGTAAAACTTTTAATTAAAATATGAACTCTGTAATTAAGAATAATAGAGTTGGGCATAACAAACATCCTAAACCAGTGTAGAACGTTGCTGTTACAGCGCCATATGGTACTAATTTTGGATCAGTCGCTGCTAAACCACCCGTTACGCCGGAAGTTGTCCCCATTAATCCGCCATAAACCATGGCAGACGTTGGATTATTTAAGCCTATGAATCTAGCAATAAATGGAGTACCAACCATCACTAATACGGCTTTTACTAAACCTGCTGCAATACTGATGGCAATCACTTCTGAACTTGCATTTAATGCGGCACCTGTCACCGGACCAACAATATACGTAACGGTTCCAGCACCAATGGTTGTAATGCTCACCGCATCTCGGTAGCCGAATACAAATGCGAAGATTACCCCTACAATAAAGGACAACACGACGCCGATAAATAGGGAGATGACACCTTTAAAACCGGCTTTTTTAATTTCATCAAAGTTTGCACCAAAAGAAGTAGCGACGATGGCGAAGTCTCTTAACATACTGCCGCCTAAAAAGCCCATTCCTGCTAAAAAACTCACATCTGCTATTCCTTTCGTGCCACCAGTTGCTACTCCACCAAAGTAAGCTAATACTAAACCAATCACAATGGCAATAGCAGAGCCATGAATCCTACCTTTTGTGAATTTATCAGATATGAAATAAGCTAACCACATCGTTAATCCGACTACAACAAATGCAGTAATCAATCCATTATTTACGAAAACATTTTTGATTAAATCAAGCATCCGTTTCCCCCCTCACGATGGCTTCATGAAATGTTGATTCAGAATGTTTTTTTCCGCTGAGCAGGGGAACACATGCCCAACTAATTACAACAACGCCGATTCCAGCAAGAATGGCTAATGGACCGCCTGTTAACGCTCCCAATACGTTTTGACTGGCTGCCATCGCAATGACAACAGGAATATACATCTGATTCCAAAAACTTAAACCATCTAAAGAAGGTTTAGAAATTTTCCCTGCTTTTATCAACTTATCAACAATAATGATTAAAAGCAGCATGGCAATTCCTACGCCACCAACATTTGAATCTACTCCCATCAAAGCCCCAATGAATTCACCGACAATTGAACCAACCAAAAAACACCCAGCTAAAATTGCAACCCCGTAGATGACCAACATTTAACACCCCTTTTCGTGAATTAATAGAATATTCAGTCGACTGTATATTTGTAAGATATCATATTTCAGAGAAAGAAATAAATCAAGAACAAAATTGAAATAAATAGAAAAAAAACGAATTTTCGATTGAAAATATGCATTTTCTATATTATGATTTATGTACACAGTCGACTGTATATTCTAAAAAAAGAAAAAATACAGAATATAGAATAGAGAAGTGATGAACATGGAATTTTTTATTAATTATCCATCAGATAATGCATTATCAAGAATGGTTGCAGAAAAAATCATCGAGCAAATATTAAAAGGGGAACTAAAACCAGGGGATAAAATTGTTGAAAGCACTTATGCCGAATTGTTTAACATCAGCCGCTCTCCAGTTAGAGAAGCGATTTATTTGCTCACAACAGAAGGATTAATTGAAAGAATTCCAAGAAAAGGTGCCTTTGTCAAAGGGTATACACTATCTGAAATACAAGATTTATTAGATATTCGAAATAATATTGAGCTATTATCAGCGAAAAAAATTCGAGATCCACATAAAAAACAAGATTTATTAAAAGAATTGAAGCTTATTTTGGATGAAATGGATGACTGTTGCAACCGACTGCAATACGTATATCTTAACTACGCATATCACTATACGCTCATCAAATTTAGCGAAAGTTCCGTATTAGAAGAAGTGTATAGTAAAATTAGCCTTCCTCTTATTCGAATTCAAAGCATTCACTTTTCATTAACGGAAGCGGTAGAAAACTCGAAAACAGAGCATCGAAAAATGTATGAGTTTTTAAAAGAAAATAGAGTTGAAGAATTTATTTCACTGCTTCGCAAACATACGGAAGATGTGATTACAAATGTTAGTAAAATTTTATTCTAGAGAGGAGGCTTATATTGAAAAGTGCTTTTCTCTTTCCAGGGCAAGGTTCTCAATACGAAGGAATGCTCTATGATTTACCTGATGATCCAACCGTAAAAGAAATCTTAAAAGAAAGCGAAGAAATATTAAATATTTCAATTGATTCATTGCATACAAAAGAAGCTCTCTCATCAACTAAGGCGGTGCAACAATGTTTATTAATTGCTTCTGTCAGTGCATTGAAAGTGTTTGAAAAAAATGGGCTAATCCCTGATTTTGTTGCGGGCCATTCTGTTGGCGCATTTGGAGCTGCTGTAGCTTCAGGTGTTATTTCATTTGAAACAGCATTAAAGTTAGTCACAAAACGAGGCGAACTCATGGAAAAAGCCTATGATTTGGGATACGGAATGGCTGTTGTATTAGGATTAGATGAATATAAACTATCCGAAATCGTTAACGAGCTATTCGATGAAAAAGAACCGGTATATGTCTCTAACCGAAATGCGCCAACCCAAATCACCCTGTCTGGTTCTATCAAGGGTTTAGAACGAGTCATCGAATATGTGAAAGCCAATGGCGCTACATCGGCTCATCTGCTAAATGTATCGACTCCTTCTCACTGTCCGTTGTTTCAACAGGTAAGTGAAGAGCTAAAAAAGGAACTGGATAATTGTGAGCTAAAAAATCCGAAAATTCCGATTTCTAGCAATATCAATTCAAGATTATTAACGACGGCTGATGCGGTAAAAGAAGACTTAGCAAAAAGTATTTGTTATCCGGTTCGATGGCATGATGCTGTCAACTTGCTATATGAGATGGGAGCAAAATGTATGATTGAAATGCCACCAGGAAATGTTTTATCGAAGTTAGCCCAACAAGCATTTCCTCCCGTTCAAACGATGTCTGTCACAATGAATGGAATAGACGATTGTTTATACGTCATGTCAAATCAATAAAGGGGTGTTCATAATGGTGATTTCAAAGGTGGAAATGGAAAGGAAATCTTGGACTACAAGAGTCGAAGCGAAAAAGAAAACCATCGAAAGCGTCCAAGGTCTGGTTGACGGAGTGATTATTCCGACCAAGCGTATTGTGGAAGTATTGGAGCGGTTAATAAAACCTGGCGATCGAGTTGTACTGGAAGGAAATAACCAAAAACAAGCTTCGTTTTTATCGAAATCTTTAGTGCAAGTAGATCCGAAAAAAGTTCACGATTTGCACATGATTATTTCCAGCATTTCAAGACCAGAACATTTAGATTTATTTGAATATGGAATTGCTAGAAAAATAGATTTTTCCTATGCGGGTCCACAAAGCCTTCGCATCGCTCAAATGATAGAAGATGGAAAAATTGAATTAGGCGACTTGCATACGTATATCGAGCTTTATGGGCGATTGTTTGTAGACTTAATTCCGCAAGTGGCTCTCGTTGCGGCAGATAAGGCAGATCCATACGGGAATCTTTATACTGGCCCAAATACAGAAGAAACGCCCACATTAGTAGAAGCTACTGCGTTCCATGACGGCATTGTCATTGTGCAAGTAAACGAAATAGTCGATGAGTTGCCTCGAGTTGATATTCCAAGTTCATGGGTGGATTTTGTTGTAGTGGCAGATGAGCCTTATGAGTTGGAACCGTTATTTACGAGAGATCCAAGACACATCACAGATATTCAAATTTTACAAGCAATGATGATTATTCGCGGCATTTACGAAAAACATGGGGTTAAATCGTTAAACCATGGCATCGGTTTTAATACAGCCGCTGTAGAATTGCTGTTGCCAACGTACGGTGAATCATTAGGGTTAAAAGGAAAGATTTGTACGAACTGGGTTCTAAATCCGCACCCGACATTAATTCCAGCGATTGAGTCTGGATGGGTAGAGAGCGTCTATTGTTTCGGCGGCGAGTTAGGAATGGAAAAATATATTGAAGCAAGAAGAGATATTTTCTTCACTGGAAAAGATGGCAGTCTTCGCTCAAACCGAACTTTAGCCCAACTAGCTGGCCAATATGCAGTGGATTTATTTATTGGCTCCACTTTGCAAATGGATGCTTTAGGAAATTCATCCACTGTAACGAGAGGGCGAGTGGCCGGCTATGGTGGAGCACCGAATATGGGGCATAACCCTGGTGGACGAAGACACGCAACAGATGCTTGGTATAATCTCAAAACTTCTGATGATCCGCTGGCAAGAGGCAAAAAGTTAGTCGTGCAAGTGGCTGAAACATTCCAAGAAGCAAACAAGCCAGTATTTGTTGAATCTCTTGATGCTATTCATGTGAAAGATCAGGCAAAGCTACGAGTGGCGCCAGTGATGATTTATGGAGAAGACGTAACACATATTGTGACGGAGGAAGGAATTGCTTACCTTTACAAATCAGATAGTATGGCTGAAAGACGAGAAATGATTGCGGCGATTGCAGGGGTAACACCGATTGGTATGGAGCATAATCCGAAATCAACTGAAAAATTGCGAGAGAAAGGGCTTATTGCAATGCCTGAAGACTTAGGAATTCGCCGTTCTGATGCCAAACGTTCATTGCTTGCCGCTAAAAATATTGATGAACTCGTGCAATGGTCAGGAGGATTGTACAACCCACCAGCCAGATTCCGCAGTTGGTAAGGAGAGGGGGAGACAAGTGATTGATGCATACCAATTATCATCCACATTAGCTGAATTAGCAGTTTCCTCACTCATTGAAGAAGTATCGCTAACTCCCAAACCTGGGCTTGTGGACCGAAATGACCAAGGTTCACATGATGATTTAACGTATCACATGATGATTGAGTCAGCGCAAAGTTTACGAGAAACCTTCTATCAAATGGCCTTTGAGTCATATGGTGAAAAGCCTTCTCAATATTTGCGGGAAAGAATCGGTGAGATTGGTAGACAAGGCGAAATGAGGATGTTTCAAGTGACAAAGGGCGTCAACACCCATAAAGGAGCCATTTGGTCGCTTGGATTAATAACAGCCGCAGCAGCCATCCATTGCGGAGCGTGCGATGAAGAAACCGATGAAGAAACCCTTTGTTTTACTGCGGGAGAAATTGCGCGATACGAAGATCGATTTATTCCCTTTCAACGAACTAATGGCATGAAGGCGATTCAAAAATATGGAGTTTTGGGTGCGAAGGCAGAGGCACAACTGGCTTTTCCCCACATTCGCCATTACAGTTTGCCGGAATTTAAGTCATCGTTACAACGTTATAATTATGAAATTGCAAAGTTCAGAGCGTTACTAGCGCTAATGGCAAATTTAGATGATACGTGCCTATTGCACCGTGGCGGAATGGAAGGTTTAATATTTGCCAAACGGTACGCCAAGAAAGTTCTGAATAATGGGAATTTAGAAGAACTGGAAGATATGAATGAGCAATTTGTGAAGCGGCACTTATCGCCAGGAGGGAGCGCTGACTTACTAGCCGCTACCATTTATATCTATAAAATTTGTCAAACGCAATATGCACATCAAATGGAAGTTGTCACAACCACTTAAAAAAGGGGAGAGGTAGAGTGGAGAAGTTCACATATTCATTTCCAGCGACAAAGAAAATTACAAATCGAGCCCATGTTGGCGTTGTCGGATCAGGCGATTTGGAAGTGCTTGTGGAACCGACTGATGATAATCAAGCAGTATTTGAAATTCGTACTGGGATTACGGGCTTCCAAGATACGTGGAAAAAAGTCATCGAGCGTTTTGTCAGCCTAAATGATGTTTCAGCCCGCATTACGATTAACGATTTCGGGGCAACACCGGGAATCGTTTCCCTTCGTTTGGCACAAGCAGTGGAGGTGAGTGGAAATGGTAAAGGTTATGACGAATAGTTTAGTAGAAAGTTTAGCGCGGGAAAGAGCATTCCAGCTACTGGACCAAGGAAGCGCTTATGAAATATTAGGCCCTTTTGATCGATTTGGGTCTCCGCACTTGGAAAAACAAAACATCGTACCACAATTTGATGATGGCATGATTATTGTAAAAGGAAAACTGAATGGCAATGATGCCGTTGTGATTTCCATTGAAGGAAAATTCCAAGGCGGCGGAATTGGAGAAGTGTCGGGAGCCAAATTCGCAGGTACATTGGAAAAAATCTTAAAAGAATGCAAGAAGGGCAATAGAATATATCCTATTATCATTTACGATACAGGTGGAGTGCGTTTGCAAGAAGCAAATTACGGCTTGCTCTCCATTGCGGAAATTAGTGCGGCCATCGTGGAATTGCGCGAGTATGTGCCTGTTGTTGGCATCATTCCAGGAAAAATCGGATCTTTTGGTGGCATGTCCTTAACAGCAGGATTATGCAGTGCATTGATTATGACGCGGGAAGGCCGTTTAGGAATGAATGGACCGGAAGTCATCCAGCAAGAAGCGGGAATTCGAGAACTGGATTCCAGAAACAATCCATTAATATGGAAAATGATTGGTGGAGCAGCTCGTAAAGAAGCTGGATTGATTGATATTTTAGTAGAAGATGATGTACAAAACTTTAAAGAAGCGATTTTGAGCGTTTGGAACGGAGAAATTGAATTCAAAAATAGAACAAAACAAATTGATCATTATTTATCCTTATATAAATCTTGTACATTAGAAGAAAGAATATTGCCAGAAGTCGCAAGGGAATTGTTAGCGACAGACACAGAAATTCAAGATACAGAATTGCCAGTTCCAACAGAAGTTGTAGAAAGCACAGGAAGAAAGTGGTTCAACTTATTGACGAATGGCAAACCATCCATTAGTGAAGTTCCATCGGTATTAGTAGCAGATACAACGATAAATGGCATTAAAGCGCGAGTCATTGCGGTTGTGCCAAATCCAGAAAACATTTATTACCGTGCCCGGAAAGGGGAAGTTGGTTTATTGGAAGGATGGACCATCGCAAAATATGTGCAGCAGGCGATTGATGAGGACTGCGATGCGGCCGAAAAACGACTAATTATTCCAATTGTCGATGTACCAAGCCAAGCCTTTGGTTATCATGAAGAATTGCTCGGCCTTTATTTGGCTTGTTCCGCGGCAATCGATGCATATGCAACAGCGAGACTTGCGGGGCATCCAATTGTGACGGCGATTGTTGGAAATGCGATTTCCGGGGCGTTCTTATCCCACGGCATGCAAGGGAATCGCTTAATTGCTTTAAATGATGATGGCGTCAACGTCCATGTGATGTCGAAAAAATCAGCGGCAATCATCACGATGCGTTCCATTGAAGAACTGGATGAAGCAGCGAAGGAAGTTCCGGCGATGGCTTATGATATCCAATCATTCCAAAAGCTTGGAGCACTCTATCAATTGCTGGATGGGGTAAATGGGAAAAATCCAAATGATGATGACAAAAAGGTGTTAATGGATGCTATTATCGACGCATATCACGACATTCAAAAGCACAATGATCGAGATTTATCTTGCCGATTAACATCTGAAATTGCTAAAAACGGCGGCAGAGCAGCTTCTATTAAAGTAAGAGAGATGATTGAGGCACAATGGAAATAAAGGTACATGATATTGTGAAATTTGAAAGCATTGATGTTCTCGAAAAAACGACTCCAATTCCAGATTGGGTGTTTAATGCACCTGCAGCGAAAAACTATGGGGTAGTCAGAAGAATGCCCATTATGGACGATATGGTTCCAATCGGTTTACGCGGCAATACAAGAGAACAGCGCTTCGGAACGTTTATTCATAAAAGCCGTATTGTAGAAGTGATGACACCTATTGAATTAGTGGATCGAATTGAAGGATATACCAATGAAATACATCTTCCCACTTTGAAAAAAATAAAACAGGCTTTTGAACAATTCAACTTACGATGGGGGCCGACTGGAAGCGTCGGATTTGAGCTCGCCACAGATATTTCGGTGACGACAGAAAGAAGCGATCTTGACCTATGCATTTATATGGATGCAATAGATAGGGAATTGCTAGTAGAAGTAGGGAAGTTTTTAGAAAAATTGGAGCGAAGAGTCGACGTACAGGTTGAACTGGCTTCTGTCGGTGCGTTTTTATTACATGACTTTTTAAAACACGAAAAATTAGGGTTTGTGATAAGAACGCCATTTGGTCCTCAATTATGCACGACAGTAGAAAATCAAATTCGATTACTTGTAAATCAATAAAGAGATGCGAAAGCGTCTCTTTTTTTATTGCAACTCAATCACTTCACAAAACGGGATAATAGGGTCACAATAAGAGAAAAGGCATGTTGGTATAAGCGTAAATGCAAGAAAAAAATAGGAATGGAAATAATCGAACAGGAGACATGTGATGGAATACTATAAATTTTTAAGACAGTATGTTGGGACAAAACCGTTAATTTTACCGGGATCGGTAGTGATCATCTGCAACGAAAAAGGAGAAGTGCTGTTGCAAAAACGGCCAGAAGGTAGATGGGGACTTCCAGGCGGCTTGATGGAGCTGGGGGAAAGCTTTGAAGAAGTGGCGGAGCGGGAAGTGCGAGAAGAAATCGGTTTGGAAATCCGAAACTTAAAACTCCTTCACGTTTTCTCAGGGAAGGAATTTTACACCAAAACCCCAAACGGCGATGAGTTTTATAGCGTTACAGCGGTATTTTATACGAATGAATTCGAAGGAACCCTGCAATGCCAACCCTCCGAAACCCTCGAAGTCCGCTTCTTTAAACGCAGCAACTTGCCGGAAAACATGGTGGGGAGTCATAGGAGGTTTGTTCAGTTACTAGAAAATTTTCGATAGGAAAAGATATATTTTTACATCTTTTAAAAAAGGAATCATACATCATGTAAAATTATGAGCCATCAAACTAAATGCAATTTTTATGTACTTTAGAGTTAATAGATATTATTAATTAACTGAATATTTCAGCTATAATTTAAATTAAGAGTAAAAATACATTGTTTGTTAGAAACAAGGATGTATGTAAAACATCCTTGTTATACTTTAAACAATAATAATCTAAATTATCATTTAGTAAATAGGTGTGAATGGCGAATGAAATATTTTAATGAAGAAGAGCTACTTTTAAAAGCAAAACAAGCTAGGGGAAAAACATTTAAGGAAATTGATAAGTATAATCGCCTCAGTAAGAAGGGGGCAACTGGTGCATTAGGTAATATTATTGAAGAAAGTTTTTTTGGATATGAGGTAAACTCTAAAGCTGAAGCAGATTTTTCTAATTTGGGTATTGAATTGAAAGTAACCCCCTTTAAACAAAATAAAAATAAAACATTATCAGCTAAAGAAAGATTAGTATTAAACATAATTAATTATATGGAAGAAGTCCAAAAAGATTTTTGGAGCTCAAGTTTTTGGGAAAAAAACAATAAATTATTGCTAATGTTTTACGAATGGAAGCCGAATATTGATCGTGGTGACTATCGTATTGTAGAAACTATTTTATTTACGTTTCCGGAAGAAGATTTAGAAATCATAAAAAAAGATTGGGAGTACATTGTAAATAAAATTCGTGCAGGAGAGGCGCATAAATTATCAGAAGGTGATACCCAATATTTAGGTGCTTGTACCAAAGGGGCTAATAAAAATTCATTAAGACAACAACCTTTCAGTGATATTCCAGCCATGCAAAGGGCTTATTCTTTGAAAACATCATATATGACAGCTCTTGTTAGACAAATTATTTTAAAAGAAAAATTGGTAAAATTCGCTAAATTCGATGAATTAAAAGAGAAAACAATTGAACAATTACTTCATGAAAAGTTCTCACCTTATATTGGCATGTCTATGCAAGAAATGGCGGACAAACTAAATATAAAAATCAATCCAAAAAATAGGGCTGCAGTTCCGAACTTAATAAGTGCATTACTTGGTGTCAAAGGAACAAAACTTGATAAAATTTCAGAGTTTGCAAAAGCAAATATTCAATTTAAAACAGTTCGTTTACAACAAAATGGTCGTCCAAAGGAAAGTATGTCTTTTGTGAATATTGATTTCTATGAAATATTAGAGGAAAATTGGGAAAATAGTTTTATTCGAAATTACTTTTTAGAAACACAAATACTCTTTGTTGTATTTCAATACGATGAAAATAATGTTCTTCGATTTAAAGGTATTAAGCTTTGGCATATGCCAGTTGAAACGATTGAAAATGAAGTATTTGAATATTGGAAAGAAATAAGGAGAGTTTTAAAAGAAGGCGTTATTTTGAAACAAACAAAGAAAGGCGTAGAAAATAACTTTCCTAAGTCAAATTTCAACGGTGTACTTCATGTTCGTCCAAAAGGAAAAGATGCTAGTGACAAAGTAAAATTACCTGATGGACAGTGGATTACGAAGCAATGTTATTGGTTAAATGCTGATTATATCTATGAAATCGTAAAAGACATTGGAGAGTAATTGATATGGCGGGATATATATTTGCTCTACAAAGTAAAAATAAAAAGGAATCGGAAATAAAAAATGTACTTAATAAAGTAATTCAATCGGGTGTATATAGTACTAACTTAAACATCAATAAAGAAGAATGGAACACTCCTCAGGAAGGAACAATTGCTGACTACTTATCTATGAAGGAAGGAGATAATGTCTATTTCTTCATAGATCGTAAAATTTATGGTGTAGGTAAATTGGTTAATATTAAAGGCGATTGCAAGTTTTTAAATTTTCCTGGAGCAGATATACCAAAAGTTGAAAAATATGAATTGTTAAAATCAAAAATGATTTTGGATAAAAATGAAAACCTAAAGAACAGATTTATTTGTACTTTTGAGCCAGCACCATATTTTTTTACTGAAGGTATAGATACGGATGATGTCTTATCATCCAATCCATCTGCTTTTAAAATGTTGCGCGTTTTTGCAAATCTATCTTTTATTAAAATTGATGATGTTGAAAATAAGGCACTATTAGATATTATTCTAAAAAGAAATGAAAATGAAATAAAAAAGCCTAATAATATAATAGAAGTTTCCAAGGATGTGCATGAAAGAATTAAGGAAATATATAATGATGACTATAAAATTACGGCTAATAACATTTTGAAATTAGCTTCAAATGGAGAAACAATAAAGCATGAAATGGCGATTGAAGCGGGAATAATAGATTATATTATGAATAATCGAAATGGTATTTTTGGTAGTTGGGATTACATTTCTCACCAGGTCGTAGCATCCCCTTTTAAACCCGTTTACTACATGGACAAGATGGACATATTCGGATATAGATATATTCCTGGTTTTAATACGATATCTAGATACCTAATGATTGAAATAAAAAAAGACACTGCAACAACAGAAGTAGTACATCAAGCAATGAAATATGTGGATTGGATTAACCAAGAATATAGTTTTGGCGATTATAATATGATAGAGGCATTTATTGTTGCTAAAGATTTTCCTAAAGAAGTGATAAAATTAAAAGATAGTATTGGTAAAAGAAATTTTATTCAGGGTAGAAGACCACCAATAACCGCTGAATGGTCGAATTTAAAACTAATAAAGTATAAATTTAATCAAGATTTATCAATTTTAGAATTTGAAGAGGTAAAGTAAAAATTAAATGAAAAGTAGAAAATTGTTGATCTTTTCATAGAATTTTATTATAATAGACATAAAAAAAGGGAAAGGATGTTCGCCTTGTGAATAAGACTCTAAATGTAGTCGAGTTATTTGCTGGCGTGGGCGGTTTTAGGCTGGGATTGGAAAAAGCGAATGCAGATATTTTCAAAACAGTATGGGCTAACCAATGGGAACCGGCCAGAAAAACTCAAGATGCTTTTGAATGTTATTCAAGGAATTTCAAAAATATTGGTATAGATGAATATAGCAATATGGATATTGCGAAAGTTCCTAGTGAAAAATTTCAACAGTTAAATATCCACTTATTAGTTGGGGGCTTTCCATGCCAAGATTATTCTGTTGCAAGATCTCTTTCTGGAGAAAAAGGAATTGAAGGAAAAAAAGGAGTATTATTTTGGGAAATCAAAAGAGTGATTGAAAATTCCCATCCAAAATATATTTTACTTGAGAATGTAGATAGACTATTAAAATCCCCATCAAAACAACGTGGCCGTGATTTTGCTATTATGCTTGCTACTTTAAGGGATTTAAATTATATCGTGGAATGGCGAGTAATCAATGCAGCTGAATATGGCGGAGCACAAAAGAGAAGAAGAATTTTTATCTTTGCTTATAAAAACAATTCAGACTTTGCATACCGTCAAAAGCGTCTAAATCCGTATGAAATTATTTTTAAAGAAGGATTTTTCGCGAAGACTTTCCCGGTAAAAGAAGAAGCATACAAAAATAGAGTTGACTATGTAAAACTTAATAAAGATATCGTGGATATTTCAGATAAATTTTCGTTTGGTTTTTATCCGGCAGGTGTTATGATTGGGGATGAAGTGTTTACAGCACATCCGGAAGTTTTGGAAGAAAAGTTTACACCATTAAAAGATATTTTGCTAAATGAAGATGAAGTGGATGAAAAGTATTACCTAGACGAGGAAACAGAAAGAAAGTTTGAATATTTACGTGGACCAAAAAAAATTGAGCGTATCTCAGCTAATGGGCATAGATATATTTTCTCCGAAGGCGGCATGTCTCCGACAGATGATTTAAATGGTCCTGGGCGAACAATGCTAACAAGTGAAGGTACTGTAAATCGGAGCACTCATATTGTTGAAGTAAATGGAAGAAAAAGATTTTTAACACCGATAGAATGCGAACGGTTAAATTCTTTCCCTGATAATTGGACTGCTGGTATGTCTGAACGTATGCGATATTTTTGCATGGGAAATGCTCTAGTAGTGGATTTAATTACAAAAATGGGACAAACAATTATTGAGATTGATTCGAAAGAACTAGTGACATCCGAACAAATAGAATTATTTGTTTAAAGGCTATGGTAAATCCATAGTCTTTTTCTGTGAAAATAATTTAATTCCACTTAGCCCATGAATAGCTTCAATCTATTGAGGGTAATATATAAATAACCTAAAAAAGACAATAAGAAAGCAGAGCTACCTAATGGAAGGTAACTTTGTTTAAACTTATTCTTCTTTGGTTATACTAATTAATTAAAGGTTCTTTATAAGGCTCCTTATTAATTAGCATGGAGTAAATGATTCGAAGCATTCGATGCGATATGGCAACGAGTGCTTTTTTCTTTCCTCTTCTTGCAGCAATCGACCAATATTTAGCAGCTAACCAACGATTCCTACTTCTAGAGATTGCCCATGCTACTTCGCACAGTACAGTTTTGATATGAGGATTCCCTTTAGTCGTTTTAGTTGACTTTCGTTTTCCTGCACTTTCATGATTTCCTGGAGCAACTCCGGCCCAAGACGCTAAGTGTTGAGAGGTAGGAAATTGTTCCATGTTCACCCCAATCTCTGCAATAATAATTGCTGCGGAATCCTTTTTAATACCCGGAATCGTTAGTAATAACTCCACTTCTTCTTTATAATTCTTCAGAATTTCATCTATTCTTTCCTCGATTTGGCTGATTAATGATTCTAAATAAACGATGTGTTGCCAAGATTGTTTGATTAGAAAGATTTGATGATCGTTTAAAGTACCGAATAAAGAGTCTGTAATCATTTGTTTTTTGTGCTTCATTCTTCCGTGAATACTATTTTCTACATCAATGGAATCAACATATCCATTTTGAATTAATTTGGATAGAAGTTTTCTTCCAGAAACACCAAACACATCTGAAATAACTGAATTTAGTTTAACATTTGAGCATTCTAATACTTTCAGAATCCTATTTTTTTCTGAAGTCAAATGGCCGATCCATTTTTTACGAAGCCGAGTTAAATCACGAAGGCTTCGTATATCTTCTGGTGGAACAAAACTTTTTTCAATCAGTCCATAACGCAATAACTTCGCAATCCACTCTGCATCCGAAACATCTGTTTTTCTTCCAGGGACATTCTTGATTCTTTGAGCATTCGCTAATGTAATATCAAAGTAATCCTCCAAAATGTTATAAACAGGTTTCCAATAAACTCCAGTACTCTCCATCGCAATGTGCGTAATGCCATGGTTTTCCAACCACTTTAGTAAACGAAAGAGATCCTTTGTTAAAGTGGGGAAAGTTTCTGTTTCAATGAATAATTCATCGTCCTGTTCGCCAATCATGACACAAGCAACAATTGTTTCAGCATGTACATCTAATCCTGCACAACGTGTCATCAGTACATCCAATATAATCCCTCCCATAAAGTAGATTCACAAACAGCGAGTGAATTTGAAATATAAGCATTTTTCTGTACGTAGTCATCATTCCAAATGAATGAGCTAACAATGGGTTGTTCACCAAATCCACTCAAACAGTTTTTTATTCAGGGTATCATCCACCATAAAAGCCTACGTATTGTTAACTGTTTGTGTTATCTACATTATGGGAAAGAAATATCCATTTTCATGCCAGGGTTGTGAATGAAAATTCATGATTGTTTTTTATGGAGGAATTTGTAAGTTCTATATAGAATAACTAAATTTGAGGTGGTTGTAATGAAAAGTGAATTTGATAATGATATAAAAGGTGAAAATGTGGTTGTTGAATTTTTAGAAAAATATTTTTATTCAAATTTTAATTTTGAAACTTATCATCGATTTGTAGATAAAGATATGCAAAATAAAGGAGTAGATTTAAAATTTTCAACTAAGCAAAAAGAATATATAGTGGATGAGAAGGCAGCAATAAGATATCCAAATGGACTTCCTACATTTGCATTTGAATTAACCTACATTAAAGACGGAAAAGTTAAAGAAGGTTGGTTCTACGATAATACTAAAGAAACAAATCATTATATTTTAATATGGCCGATTCGTAAGGATGTTCCACTTGAAAAATTGAAAGTTGAACATATTTATTCAGCGGAATTAATGCTTGTAGATAGATATGAGTTTCAAAAATATATATTTTTAAAATACAATCTAAAAAAAGAAGATTTTTATGCTAAAGCAAGAGAAATCAGAGAAAATGGGCAAATTGATGAACCTTCCACTATTGCGAAGGAAAGTAGTGCTAAATATTACTTTTCGACCCAACTTGCAGAAAAACCTATTAATATCATTTTTCAAAAAGAAGAGTTGCTTAAGAGTAATGCGATTAAAGCATATTATAATGTAACTCCATTTGGATATCAAAACTTGTTGAAAAAAGGAAATGGTTGAATCCTATCTCTGAATGTGAAATCAGAGTTCTATCCAAATACATATTTCCAAGTTCACAAGATGTTTCAGGTAGTTGATACTTTACATGTTTTAATTCTACTTTAATAGTTTTTCAAAGAAGTTTCGTACTTCTGTATCGGCTTCCCACTGCTTTATTTTCTCTAAATCAAATTCCTTCTTTATAAATAGAATAGTCAGGTAACCACTTATCTTTATTTGGTATTTTAGTGTGATACAAGTCATCATAGTTCACTGTAAAAGCAATTGACCATCTGGTTCTGACTTACTTAGACGTTTAAATCCAGCAAAAGTAATAGTTTACGTAATGTTGTCACGCAAATGAGGGAGACAGTTTCTATAGTACTGATTTTTTTGAATATTGATTCATTTAAAATAATCTGGTTTTTCTACAAGAACTTTTTACAATCCAGGGTTGAACTTCCAGTAGTAATTAGTTTTAGACTATAGGTACATGTGTCTCATCATGATTGATTGTATTTTAATACTGTATCTATAATACTGGTACAAGGAATATTTTTTCCATTTACTTGTTGGTTGTCATCTATATGTTATGTCTAAATAGAAACCCCTCTTTCCATACTAAAGTTTAGATTGAAATCCTCGATTTTTATCGAAAAATTATTGATTTTCGAGTATTATCAAACCATAGCAGTATTTTGTACGTGGTAGAAGTGCTGTTATATCAAAGCATGGGAAATGCGTACACTGAGTAGTGTTAGCTGCTTTAGGGGAGGGAAAGAAATGTCTAGTAAACTAGAAATCCAAAAACTATATGAACAATGGATTGAAGCATGGAATCGAAGAGATGCAGAAGGCATGGCTGCTTTGTTTGGGGAAGAAGGGGTACAGATTGGATTTGATGGAAGTATGGCGATTGGCCAGGAAGCAATCCTCTCGCATTTAGCGCCTATTTTTGAAAGTCATCCAACGGCTCCTTATGTAACGAAGGTGAAGGATATTCGTTTTTTAGGAAGCGATATTGCCTTCTTACGTGCGATTGCTGGGATGGTCCCGCCTGGAGAATCGGATATTGAACCTTCCGTCAATGCTCATCATACAGTTGTAGCGGTGAGAAAAGACGATCACTGGTTTATTGAATTGTTTCAAAATACACCTGCTCAGTTCCATGGAAGACCTGAACTTGTCGAAGCCATGACAATAGAGTTGCGGGAACTGCTTTCGTAATTTGTTTGCTATGGGTATTTAGGCAACCAACGTTTTGTTGATTGCCTTATTTTTATTTACTTTTGAAACAATGTTCCGTACATATCCTGTAATTCTTTTGCGCTATTTTGCCATTGAACAGGTTCGCCATTCCCCATTTGGACTAGTATATTTAACATCGATAGCTGTTTATGGGTAATGTCATGATGCCTCCTTGTTCCACATCATCTAATGAATTAAATCCACTATTTCACGTGAAGAAAATTGTTTTGGCAATTCTAACGTTAGCGATATAGGTCGTTCTTTCCCATCATCAAAGTGTATCATCCCACCAACTTTACATTCCATTTCTCCTGTTGCAAAAAGAGTGTAGCACTCAAGGGCGATTAAAAGATCAAATCATTTCTTTTTGGAAAAAGCGTTATACCGACCGTTTACTTCATCCGTATTCAATTATCTTCTCAATACTCCACACAGCTTCTAGAAGATACGCACGAAAAAATTACGAATGATTGGAATTTCTGTAAACAGAGTTCTATTTCCTGTGGAAAATAATACATTGGGGGTAAGAGGGGAGGGATTGTTTTGTCAACGCATCAAAAAGAAGAACTCATCTTATTATTAAAAGCATTTAGTGCTGCATTTGTTGCGACATTTGTGCACATGTTTACGGTCAATGTGCTGAATGTTCATCCGTGGGTTTTATTATTGTGTATTGGTGCAGTGCTGTTTGTGGTGTTTGTAAAGTTTGTCCCGAAACTAACTCCCTTTGCGATTACCTACTTTATAACATCCGTCGTCTGGACGGTCGTGTATTTCTAAAGTGTTAGTAGTGGGGGAAATGGAACGTTGAAAATTGTTGTCTGCTTAGTGATTACAAACGTTGCCATTTTCCTCACAATTTCCATGACAAAGTGCCTTTCTCTCCTTTAAACGACTTTTGCATAAGTCCATTCCCATAAATCCTCATTTAACCTCAATTCTTTATTTTGAATGTAACCTTTATTGAAGAAGCCCTCGTATTCATTGTTTGCACAAGTGCCCAATTTAAGTCCCCAAGACTCTTATTAATTAAGGGGATGGATCTTAAACCAATCCTCAACAAACTCTTTCCATCGTCAGTCCCGCGACATTTCTGAAAAAATAATATTTTCCCCATTCGAAAGTTATATTGAGGAAAATATTTAATTATCATGTAATAAAATAAATCAAGAAGGCTGTAGTGGGCCGGACAATCTTTTAGAAAAGGTGACTTATGCATGCTTTCCATTAATCCAAAAGAAATAAGTGAAAGAGAGAATGATACTTTACTCACTTGCATGATTATTCCTCGACCGATTGCCTTTGTTACGACGATGTCCACTGAAGGCGTTGTCAATGGAGCACCTTTTAGCTATTTTAATATCGTTTCAGCCAACCCACCGATGCTTTTGATTTCTGTACAACGAAAAGATGGAAGAATGAAAGACACTGCTCGAAATATTTACAATACGCAGGAATTTGTTGTGCATGTTGCGGATCATGAAAATATAGAAAAATTTAATTTGGCATCGGCAAACTTACCAAGTGATAAAAGTGAACTGGAATATGCAAAATTAACTCCAGTAGAAAGTGAAATGGTAAGTGTTCCGGGAGTAGAAGAAGCGAAAGTGCGATTGGAATGTAAACTGGTAAAAGGGATTCCTTTAGGGGGCATCAATGGTGAAGGGCCGAGCTGCGATTTATTTATAGGTGAAATTGTGCTCGTGCATTTAGATGAAAAAATCTATGACCATTCATATATTAAAACAAGAGAACTCAATCCTATCAGCCGATTAGCAGGTCCGAAATATGCTACGATAGGCAATATATTTTTAATCGAAAGGCCGAAGTAATACAATATGAAAATGTATAGTTTCATCTTGGTTTTCTGACAATAACAGAAGTGAGCGTCTCATGTTGAGACCCTTTTTTTATCCTTCAAAGGAGAGAATGGAATGGATTTTAAACAATCTGTAGATCCTGATGTATTGGAACTCGTATGGAATAACTCCAATGATGCCTTATTTACTGTTGATTATGATGGGAAAGTGTTAATGGCAAACCCTGCTTTCGCAAAGATTCTTGGGTGTGCGGAGGAAGATTGGCAAGTTCCTAATCATTTACTTGTTTTTCAGGAGCAAGACGAAGAAGAATTTCAACAACTATTGAATACTTTAAAAAGCGGAAAAAATGTTCCCTATTATATGACGAAAAGAAAACGAAAAGATGGAAAAGTATTAGATATTTTAGCTTCCTATGGTGCAGTAAATGAAGGCAATGTCCTTGCGGTTGGTACGTATAAAGATTTTACAGAGCAAATGGAAATTCGACGGAAACTCGAATCGAATCAAGAAAGTTACCGCAATTTATTGGAGTTTTTTCCATATGCGGTTTTTATGATAAAAGATGATGCTGTCATCTACATCAATCAAACTGGCATGGACCTGATTGGCGCTCGTTCCAAAAAAGACGTATTAGGTATGTCTGTATGGCAATTGATTCATACGGAGCAACAGTTTTCGATTAGAAAGTTATTAATAGAAGGAATTCAAACAACAGTACTCGAGAAAATGAAGCGGGTCGATGGGGAAGTTTTGTGGGCGGAAATTACAATGATGCGTGTGTTTTTTGAAGGGCAATATGTGAATCAGCTTGTAGTGAGAGACGTAACCGAGAAGAAACACTATGAGGAACAGTTAAAATATTTTGCGTACCACGATCCGTTAACAGGACTGACGAACCGGCGTTATTTTACAAAAGAAATGAAAAAAGTCGTAGAAGAAGCAAGAAGAAATAATGGCATGTTCGGTGTTATGTTTATCGATATGGATGATTTCAAAAAGGTGAATGATACTCTCGGCCATGAAGTAGGGGACCAATTATTAATAAAATTTGCCGATCGGTTGAAAAAGAATGTGCGTGAAGGAGATGTCCTTTGCCGCATTGGTGGCGACGAATTTCTGATTTTAATTAAAAATATCCGTGGAAAACAAACCCTTGTTGAAATTGCAACGAGGTTACAAAAAGCCTTTCAAGTTCCTTATCAAATAGAGGATCAATCGATAGTCGTCACTTCGAGCATCGGTATTGCCATCTTCCCTCAAGACGGCATTGATGTAAAGACGCTTATATCCAATTCTGATCAAGCTTTATATGAAGCAAAAAAATATCGAAAAGGATTTGTATTCTATAAAGAGTAGAAGAAATGGTATGAGTATAAGATGATGTGCCCGGTATAAGGTCAAAATAAAAAGGAAGAAGCGTATTTTTTTCTTTTTTTGACCATACTCTTTGTGAGGTGAAAAATATGGAGGATTGGCAATACGCACACTTATCGGAAGAACAGTTGGCAGAAATTAAGGCGCTGGAGCATAAACTTGGTGTCGCATTAATAGCCTACGAAAATGAAAACAAACAGGACCATCAAGAACATTTGGAAAACTGATAGGAATTTTTCTTATCAGTTTTTTATTTGGAAAAGAAATCGTTAATAAAAAAGCGACATGATAGGTTTCCCTGAATTCATCAATTTTAATTGCACTTGAATCGAGTAAGTGGAGGGAAGTCGTTTTCGTGCGACTTGCGGTTTATGTGTGATTCTCAATGTAAAGTGCTGTTCCTAAACAAAAGTATTTTCTTCATCTTTTGCATCATATATGATAAAGAAAAAATTTGACCGAAACGGGGGGAGGAACATGCACGTAGAAATCCATGAGGGTGTAAAAGACTGGATTCGTTCAAAGGGGAATCAATTAACGGTGCAATTGTTAGAAGTGAAAGGGTGTTGTGCTCCAGATATCCAAGAGCTCGTTGTGTTGCCAAGAAAACCGAAGAATGTGCAAAACTATCGAGAGTTTACCATAGATGACTTGTCTGTTTATGTACAAACTCCTATTGCTATGAAAGAAAAGCTCGTTCTTCAATTAAAGGGATTTGGCATTTTTAAAACGGTTATAGCAAGAGTGCAATAAGTAGTTATCATGGGGCAGTCTGAAAAGTCATATTGAGATGGCCCCTTTGCGACGAGGATTGTGCAAACTTGTTTCGACTACTGTAGGAGAAAGTTTGTTAAAAGCTTAAGAAAGCGAGGGGAGGAAAGCCCCTATTTCTTTTTGAAAATCGTTGTGTTTTCGATTCGTATGGAATCTACTTCTCCACAATGTAAACAAAATGTGTAAATTTTATTTGCACCACTCATCGACATGAGGCTTGGTTTAATTGGCATGTAGTCTGTGCCTTCTGCAAATTCCGTTCCTCCGCATTTAAAACATTTTTTTGTTTCCATATCCATCCTCCCCTTTTTATTCATAATTACGATTCTTTTTCCAATTGGTTTCAAAAGCGTTTGAATTAGGGTTCAATCAGGCAGATTTATGTATATAAAGATTAAAATTGACAAACCTAATAATAAAAAGCAGGGGAGGGTTTTCATGAAAAAAAATTGGACTTTTACATTATTTTTACTATCTTTTTTATTCACTGTTGTAGCATGTGGGGATACATCTGAACAAATAGACAAGAATAAAGTGGAAAATCAACAAACTTCTGAAGAACAAGTAGAAACGAAACAAGCAGATGCCATTGAAGATCGTTCTGGGAAAGTACCGTTAGACTTAAAAGTGGCAGACAATCCAGCCTTCCCAGTTGGCAGTAAAGTAAAAATTTATGCAAACCATATGGATGGCATGGAAGGAGCAGAAGGAGTAGTTGTCGGAGCTTATGATACAACGGCTTACTCTGTATCTTTTAGACCAACAGATGGCGGTGAGGAAGTAAAACATTATAAATGGGTGATTCATGAGGAGTTAGAAGGAGCAAGTGGAGATCCAATGGAACCTGGTAGGGAATTGGTAATTAATACGGAACATATACCAGGCATGAGAGGTGCATCGGCAACGATTGAAACGGCAGAAGAAGGACCTGTCTACATGGTGGACTTTACAACAACAACAGGAGAAGAAGTAAAAAACTACAAATGGCTAGTTGAAGGGGAACTTGTTGCTCCGTAAAGGCACACTTTTTGACCGATACTTCCGCTTGACAAGGCGGTACGCTAGATGTGATTACTATAAGGAGAGAAATATTCATCATAAGGAGTCGGTCCTGATCCAAAAGTTTTGGACTTTTAGATCAGGCTTTTTCACGTCTAAGTAAATACAGAAATAAGCAGGCTAGCCGCAAATAACAAATAGCTAACTTGAATTAGGATATACATCGTCCGTTCAAAAGCAGTCAACGCTCGGTGTTTTCGTGCTTTTTCTAATTGGCGTAAATAAACACCAGAAGTAATAATCATGATGATGACATAAATGGAAAATAAAATTTCTGATACAATATTATCCAAATTTTCAACTCCTTTACAGAAGTTATTTATCATCCTCAATTTTAATCTTCATTTTCTTCAATTTTCATTTTCACTAGTAGGACATACTTAGAGTCTTGAATCATTTGTTCGACTTCTTTTTCATCTTGTAAATCGTAAACTGCCATTTCATTTTCTGATGCTCGATATACTCCTAATAGATAGGACTGATTTAATTCTAATGTTTCTTCATTTAAAGCATATTTCCATTCGCTAATGATGTTTTCGGAATTGGGGATATCAATTTTTGTTGGCTTCAATGAGATGTTGTTGGAATAAATAAATAGATATGATCCATCGACGGTTTCAAACATACCGATTCCTAAAGGACCCTGCTCTGTTTTGTTAGGGCTTAATCCATAAGCCAATTGAGCGGCCGATTGTTCTTTTTGTTTTCCATCCTGATAACTTTCCACCCAAATCGTTACCCACGTTTGATCCGCATTATTTAATTTGAAATCAAAGTTTAATAGGTTGCCAATTCTGAGTTCTTGAAAGGTTTTACCATATCCGGTGTCAGGTTTGGCTTCTATCGTTGCAGGAACGTCGTCATTGGTGGTAGAACAAGCGGCGAGAAGGATGATTGAAAACAACAATAAGTTACTAAATAACTTGTATTTCAAATGAATCACCTCAGTAAAAAATTTCAAAAAATAGATTTTGTTATAAAGGAGTGTAGCAAGGAAATGAAAAAAGAGAAAGTTGCAAATGTCCTGTTTTTTTGGAGGGAGAAGGAAGGGAAGAAATGAATATTTAAAATAAAGTTGCAAGTATTTCGCCAAAGTTATCATGTTCAATAAAAAAACAGACTGCTAAGCAACCTTAACAGCCTGTACAAATCAAGTCTAATATTACAACGAATCAATAAAGTGTTTAATTCGTTTCATTGCTTCTTTTAATTCTTCCATTGATGTTGCGTAAGAGCAGCGGATATGGCCTTCGCCGCTTTCGCCAAAGACATCACCTGGTACAACGGCAACGCTTTGTTCTAACAATAATCGTTCTGCAAATTCTTGAGAACTGAGTCCAGTTAATTCAATGGAAGGGAAGGCATAGAAAGCACCTCCTGGCATGTGGCAAGTAAGCCCCATTTCATTAAAGGAATTCACAATGAAATTACGGCGGAGACGATAACTTTTCACCATTTTCTCCACTTCGCCTTGTCCATTGCGCAACGCTTCCAAACCGGCATATTGTGAATTTGTTGATGCACACATCAATGCATATTGATGAACTTTCAACATCGCACTTGCAATTTCTTCCGGTGCACATACATAACCTAGTCGCCAACCTGTCATGGCAAAGGCTTTTGAGAATCCATTCACTAAAATGGTTCTTTCCCTCATACCAGGGAGAGTGGCCATACTTGTAAAGGAATCATCATATGTAAGTTCGGCATAAATTTCATCAGAGATTACGAGTAGATCATATTTTTTGGCAATCTCAGCTAGAGCTTCTAATTCAGTTCTATTTAATAGCGTACCTGTAGGATTGTTAGGGAAGCAAATAATCATCGCTTTCGTTTTGTGAGTGATTGCTGCTTCAATTTGGCTTGGTAAAATTTTAAAGTCATTTTCTTTTAACGCCTGCACTGGGACTGGGATGCCGCCTGCAAGAGTGACGGTAGGGCTGTATGATACGAAGCAGGGTTCTACAACAATAACTTCATCGCCTGGATCGATAATCGTGCGCATCGCTGTATCGATTGCTGAACTTGCCCCCACTGTGACAATGACTTCGGAAGGGGAATACTCCACATGATAACGGTTTTTTACATAATTTGTGATTTCTTCGCGTAGTTCTAGAAGACCCGCATTGGGTGTATAGGAAGTATATCCTTCTTCAATGGAACGGATCGCCGCTTCTCGAACATGCCAAGGAGTGACGAAATCAGGTTCACCAACACCGAGGGAGATGACGCCTTCCATTCCTGCAGCTAAATCAAAAAAACGACGAATACCTGAGGGTTTTAATTCTCTAACTGTTCTGGAAATATATGTACTTTTTGTTGCCTTCATTTATGACACCACAATTCTTTTATCTTTTTTCTCTTGTTCTAAAATAATTCCATCATGTTTGTATTTTTTCAAGATGAAATGAGTTGTTGTTGATACGACAGATTCCAATGTAGACAATTTTTGTGATACAAAATTTGCCACTTCATTTAAAGTGTTGCCTTCAACAATAACGGATAAGTCATAAGTACCGGACATTAAATAAACAGATTGTACTTCATCATAACGATAAATTTTTTCAGCAATCTCATCGAAGCCAACGCCTTGTTTAGGGGTTACTTTCACATCAATCATTGCTCGAACGCCTTGATGTTCATCGATTTTTGTCCAGTCAATCATTGTTAAATATTTAACAATGACTTGATCACTCTCAAGTTTTTTTAGAATGGATTCTGTTTCTTCTATACTTAAGCCCACCATTTTTGCAAGGTCTGCTGTTTCGATTCGAGCGTCTTTCTCTAACACTCCAAGTATTTCTAATTCTTTTTCATTTAGCTTCATTGAAAAAAGACCCCCAACTATGTGTAGTTTATTTATAGATTTTAGCACTATGAATAGAGAGTTCAAGTACAAATCTGACGAAGTTATTGCGTTTTTCTAAGCATTTAAGTCATCTAAGAGGTGATGGAAAATTTTTGTAGAATCAATGAAATAGGGGGAGAGAAATAGATGAAGAAATATGTATTTATTTTTATGCTGATGTTTTTAGCATCGTGTCAGACATCTCAATTCAGCATAAGTGAATTAGAGGTTGTTCTGAAAAAAGTGCAAGAGAGAATAGATGAATACGCTAAGCTCCAAATATTGAATACGAAAGGGAATGTTTTTTATATTGTTTATTCATCTACTGCAAATGTAGAAGAGATTAGAATTGATCGGGACTACACTAATTGTAAAGCTTGATGAACAAGAAGAGCAAAATACAGAAAGAAAACATGTGTTTAAGGTAACAAAGAATATTTAGAAGCATATATAAATGGTGAGTTTGTACCTTTCGATGTCTCTACAGGTGTATAACCTCTTTAAAAAAACACCACGCATCGATACGTGGTGTTTTTTTGTGTGCGCCTGGCATGGATGTAATCTATAGGGTGCAAGTCCCGAGCCGTGAAGGCAGAAGTAACGGTTAGCTTAACGCAAGGGTGTCTGTGGTGACGCGGAATCTGAAGGAAGCGAGCGGCAAACTTCCGGTCTGAGGAACACGAACTTCATACAAGGCTAGGTATCATTGGATGAGTTTGCACAACAAAACAAAGTCCTTTCTGCCGAAGGTGATACAGAGTAAATGAAGCAGATAGATGGAAGGAAAGATTACATTCTTACCCAGGGAGGTCTGATGGATACGTGAAATACACTTCATAACCTACTTAGTGATAAGTAGCTGAACCATCAGAAGTCAGCAGAGGTCATAGTATTAGTTGGTCTAGAACAACTGAGAAGGACCGAACAATTAAGAGAGAATAGCCCTTGGCATTCAGTGAGTCATGATGAACACAGAAAACGTAGTACCTCACTTGAGGGAGGAAGCGGTGAATCCCGTGGGGGACCTCTTGGAGGGTGGAGTGACCACTGGCATAAAGAGAACAGCTATTCACGGAAGGAGAATAACGATGCTTTTGAATCAAATCCTGTCACGGGAGAACATGCTTCAAGCACTAAAACGTGTAGAACAGAATAAAGGAAGCCACGGAGTAGATATGATGCCCGTACAAAATCTACGACAGCACATAGTTGAAAACTGGCTATCGATTAAAGAAGCAATTCTCAAGGGAACTTATGAACCGATGCCAGTCCGCAGAGTCGAAATCCCGAAACCTGATGGCGGTGTTCGTTTACTAGGAATCCCTACCGTAACAGACCGTTTGATTCAACAAGCAATCGCCCAAGTACTTTCAAAAGTGTATGACCCTACATTCTCTGAAAACAGCTACGGATTTAGACCAAACCGAAGTGCCCATGATGCGGTGAGGAAAGCGAAAGAATATATAAGAGATGGACATCGATGGGTTGTAGATATGGACTTGGAGAAATTCTTTGATAAGGTCAACCATGACAGATTAATGGGTACACTCGCGAAGAGAATCCAAGATAAACCATTACTGAAATTGATTCGTAAGTATTTACAATCGGGCGTCATGATTAATGGTGTGGTGTCAAACACATTTGAGGGAACTCCACAAGGAGGACCATTAAGTCCGCTACTATCTAACATTGTACTAGATGAACTAGATAAAGAATTGGAAAGAAGAGGACACAAATTCGTTCGATATGCGGATGACTGTAACATTTACGTGAAAAGTAAACGAGCAGGACTTCGCACAATGGCAAGTATCCAGCGATTTATTGAAGGAAAACTACGACTGAAAGTAAATGAAAAGAAATCAGCGGTCGACCGTCCATGGAAACGTAAGTTTCTAGGATTTAGCTTTACCTATCATAAAGAGCCAAAGGTTCGTATCGCAAAAGAAAGCCTTAAACGAATGAAGAATAAAGTTCGTGAAATCACATCACGCAAGATGCCCTACCCGATGGAATACCGCATTCAGAAACTGAATCAATATCTAATGGGATGGTGTGGATATTTTGCGTTAGCAGACACCAAATCTATATTCCCTGAATTAGATAAATGGATTCGTAGAAGACTTCGAATGTGTCTATGGAAGAACTGGAAGAAACCGAAAACAAAGTTACGCAACCTTATTCAACTTGGCGTACCACAATGGCAAGCGTATGAATGGGGAAATACTCGGAAGAGTTATTGGCGTATTTCAAAAAGTCCAATATTACACAGAACCCTTGGTAACTCCTATTGGAGAAACCAAGGGCTGAAAAGTCTTGAAGCTCGTTATGAAAACTTGCGTCAATTATCTTAATTGAACCGCCGTATACGGAACCGTACGTACGGTGGTGTGAGAGGACGGGAGTTAATCGCTCCCTCCTACTCGATTTATCTTGGTAATGTAAAAGTAACTGTCTTTCCTTTAAATTGATCTTTTCCTTCATCATTTGTGAATGGACCAAATTCTAAATCAAATCTCTTGAAAATTTCAAATTCATCTTTTCTAAAAAGAAAGACATGATGTTTAACGCCTTGTTCTCCTGGTTGCACTTCCCTTTCATCAGAAGGTTCCACCATGCCGCTAGCAATAGCTGTACCGCGGTTATCATCGATTCTTAATTTTGAACCAATTTGATCAATATTAACTTTTTCACTGGATTGGTTATCGATCAAAAGTCTCACCGTAATTGCCACGACACCGCTATCGCCAAAGTTACGGAAACGTTCTTCATTGCCAGCGGTTGGAATGACTTCTGTATATTGAACACCATCTAACGTAATGATTACATTGTCAATTTGTTTTGTTTCATTGATATTTGATTTTTCAAAAATCATTACTTTATCAGCCCAGTTTGCCGTTGTTAAACGATCTGGGTAAAATTGTGGTGCGTTTCCAACTTCTTTTGCATATTCTTCACTATATACGAAGTCAAACACAGCATCATCAAGGAAGCTTTCTTTGAATGACTCATTTTCAGATACGCCACCTTCAATGACAAACTTCGGTTTTACAGAAGATATAGCTTCAAATTGTTCATTTGTTAAAGTGAATGTGACATAGCCTTCCGCTATTTCACCTGGAGCCCAAGCACGTGTTTGTTCGTTTTGTGGGCGAGGGAAAAGTTCTTTTCTTAAAAATGTAAGGTCAAATGGGATGTAATCTGTTTCGTGTGTTAAACGAATATTAAAATTGAGGTTGTAGTACATATCTTTCTCTGTTGTATTGTTTATGATTGTTTTAGCAATGATGATATAACCTTCTTGTTGGTCATCAAATTGAATAAGAAAATCTCGATTCATATCAGTGACTTTCACAATTTGATAGGCAGGAACGTCGACAATAAAACCTTTCATATCATGGGAATAATTTGCGCTCTCGTTTGTGTATACAACTTCTATATTTCCTTCTGTTGCTTCTTGAATGAGTTTATTTACTTCATCAAAAGATGTAGTTGCTCCGTTTACTTTTTCATTTTTTTCTTCGTTTATGTCTACTTCTACATCTGCATTTTCTTCAAGGTTTTTTGATTCTTCATTTCCACCACAGGCTGCTAATAGCATTGCCAAGAGCGTGACAACGAACCAATGAAATTTACCCACTTTTTCACAACCTTTCAAATTTTTTGTCACGTGAACAATTATATAGAAAATTTTCTCTATTATAAGAGCATCCATCAAAAATGAGAGAAAGGTATAGCATTTTCGAGTTTGGATTATGAAAAAGGTTTGTAAGTAAAGTGGGATAATGTTCATAACATTGAAAAGTTTAAATAGCTAATTGGTATAATTTGTTTTTTGTACAAGCTTGTCAGAAGTAAATGCAATGGCTCTTTATTTAATTAAAAAGGAAAACCTATTCTTAAGCATTTCATTGGAAAAGACTAGAGCTGGCCAAATACATCAGTCATTAAATAAATAGCAGTGCCCCAAATAAAAATGGCTGAACATTTGTTAAAAATCATTAAAATCCTTCCGGAGCGATCTAACTTTTTCAAGACTCCCCCTGCTATGGTTAGGCCAACAAACCAAATCCAAGATACGCTGATGCAGGCTAAGGTAAATAATAATTGTTCGATATCTTCATATTTCAGCGCGCTCGTTCCAATCACACCTATAATGTCTAAAATAGCATGAGGATTCAAGACGGAAACGGAAATCGCAAAGATAATTTGCTTTTTGGCTGGCAACGCGTTGTTTGTTTCAGTGATTGCTGGTTTGCTTTTCCAAATGGCATACCCCATATATAACAAAAATACGACTCCCACCATTAAAAGCCCTATTCGCAACCATTCAAATTGCAACACAATTGCGGATAATCCAAAAACAGCAAGTAAAATTAACAATGTATCGCACATCGCTGCAGTAATTGTCGCAGGAAAGGCGCGGAAAAGATTCGGCTGCATAGCACCTTGTGTAAAAACAAATACATTTTGAACCCCTAAAGGTAAAATCAATCCAAATGCTAAAATGATTCCGTGTAATAGTGGTTCCATTTCTTCACCCCGCTTTCTAAATCAATCATACTTTGTTATAACTAAAAGAAAACGACCAATTGGATGGATTTTGCACCATCCAATTTTAAAGAGGTGATTTTTTTGGACTGGAAACCAGAACGGAATTCCCATTTAACCCTACAAGAACAAATTGTCAATTGGATGCGGTCTCGCATTGAAAGAGGAGATTGGACGGTTGGCACAAAAATTCCACCCCAACGAAAACTTGCGAGCCAATTGAAAGTAAATCGTAGCACGGTGCAACAGGCGATAGAAGAATTAAAAGCGGATGGCTTATTGGAATCGAAAGTGGGTTCTGGAGTCTATGTGGCGAATCATTCTTGGAATGCCCTGTTAAACAAATCCCAACCGAATTGGAAACAACATATTGAATCGAGTATTCATAAACCAAACATTCATACCATTCAATTGATTAATGAATACGAGCAATACGATGACGTCATTCGCCTTGGAACAGGGGAGTTGTCACCGGAATTACTTCCGACAAAAGAGTTGAAGCAGTCTCTTCAATCAATTTCTCTTGATGCGAAAGTAATCGGCTATTCATCACCTCTAGGGAATGAACGATTGCGAAAGATTTTGTGCGAATATTTACAAAAGCGGGGGATTTATACTTTTCCTGAAAATATCTTAATTGTTTCAGGGGCACTTCAAGCATTGCAATTAATTGCTCTTGGCTTGTTAGAGGAAGGCTCAATCGTATTTCATGAAGATCCATCTTATTTAACTTCAGTGCATCCATTTCAATCTGCGGGGATGCAAATGATCTCGGTTCAGCGAAATCAGCATTTACAAGAAACCCTACAATCTTTAAAAAAGAAAAGGCAGTCTATTTTTTATTGCATTCCCTCATTGCATAATCCAACAGGAATAAATTTTTCAGTGGAAGAAAAGAAACAGTTGTATGAAGTGTGCAATGCTTTGCAAATTCCGATTGTGGAAGATGATGTGTACCATGAATTATTATTTGATTCTCCGACACCGCCGATTAAATCCTTCGATTCTTCAGGACAAGTGCTATACATCGGGAGCGTTTCGAAAACGTTAAGTCCAGGATTACGCATTGGTTGGGTAGTAGGGCCAACGCAAGTAATCCAGAGATTAGCCGATATTAAAATGCAAACAGATTATGGGTCTAGCTCCTTCTCACAAGAAATTGTGGCTCACTGGTTATCAACGGAATTATATAAAAATCATGTTTCATGGCTCCGACATCAACTAAAAGAGAGGGTTGCCTTTGTAGAAAAGATATTGGAAGAAGAGTTTAAAGATATTGCCTCATGGAATAAGTCAGCAGGGGGCTTTTATATTTGGCTTAGGTTCCATCAGCCGATTGTCAATAAAGCTTTCTTTTTAAAACTGTTGAATGAAAAGGTTTTGATTAATCCCGGATATATTTATGCTGCAAACGACTTGCATCATATACGACTTTCATACGCATATGCATCTTTTGATGAATTGGCTAAGGGGTTAGAAATTTTGCGGAAAATCTCTAAAGTTTCGATGAATAGAGGAATAGAAGGAAGCGAATAGGAATTTTAAAATTGGAGCTTTGTTTTTTAGCAAAATTCTCTAAAGAGAATGTTAAATTTTTCAATCATCAATATCCATCCTTTACAAAAAAGAGCGAATCGTTCTCTACATTCGCTCTTTTTTAGTGCGCCTGGCATGGGTGTAATCTATAGGGTGTAAGTCCCGAACTGTGAAGGCAGAAGTAACAGTTAGCTTAACGCAAGGGTGTCCGTGGTGACGCGGAATCTGAAGGAAGCGAGCGGCAAACTTCCGGTCTGAGGAACACGAACTTCATATAAGGCTAGGTATCATTGGATGAGTTTGCTAAACAAAACAAAGTCCTTTCTGCCAAAGGTGGTACAGAGTAAATGAAGCAGATAGATGGAAGGAAAGATTACATTCTTACCCGGGGAGGTCTGGCGGATATGTGAAGTACGCTTCATAACCTACTTAGTGATAAGTAGCTGAACCGTCAGAAGTCAGCAGAGGTCATAGTATTAGTTGGTTTAGAACTACTAAGAAGGACCGAACAATTAAGAGAGAATAGCCCTTGGCATTCAGTGAGTCATGATGAACACAGAAAACGTAGTACCTCACTTGAGGAAGGAAGCGGTGAATCCCGTGGGAGACCTCTTGGAGGGTGGAGTGACCACTGGCATAAAGAGAACAGCTATTCACGGAAGTTATAAAGACTTGCGTCAATCATCTTAATTGAACCGCCGTATACGGAACCGTACGTACGGTGGTGTGAGAGGACGGGAGTTAATCGCTCCCTCCTACTCGATTGGGCTAGTACCCATTGAAATTAAGCATTTCGGGGTTTTCTTACTTCAGCAGGAGGATTGTTGTGGATTACTTGATTAAACTCTTTTGAATATTCTTCCCGTTGATTAGATCTTTTATTCTCCTTTTTATCTTTCTTAAAACTCGTCTTATTTTTCTTCGCCATCCTTATCACCTCCCAAAAATCTTGAATTTAGCGTGCGTCAATTCAATGAAACTATTCCTTCAAAATTCTTCTCTTTAATGCATAGATCCAAAATGATTTCATAGGAATACGAATGAAGAGGTGACAAAGTGATAAAAAGAGCAATTTTTGTCTTCATTGTTCTCATTGTGCTTACAGCATGCCAAAATACGAAAGAATGGACTTTTGTCGGTGAAACGAAAAATTGGCGAGTTGTCTATGAAGTGGTAATGGAGAAAAAACAGGAATCATCAATACTTCAAATCGAATACATCGGGAAGAAACCAATTCCAAAACAAATCGGCTATCGTATAGAAACACCATCCGGTTCTTCCACTGAAATCGGTTTATTAAATGATCAGGGGATCTTAATGATTACAGATGTTTGTGGGGAATGTACAAATGTAAATGAAGAGACGGAAATCAACATGGCCGTTGAATGGGGCAGACAAATTGAATTGTTTACATTACAATTTGAAAAGATTGAAGAGTGATATGTTTGGATGAAATAAAATGAGTCGTTTCTTCCCATGAGAAACGACTTTTATATGTTTACCCCTTTGTTCATGCCATTAAATATCCGTTTCCATTTCAAATCGAGAATACGCAAAATCATACGTAGCTTCTAACATACGATCAGAAATGTTTACAAGCTGAATTGGTTCAAGTCCAAAATACTTCACCAAAAACTGAACCATATTTTTACGCTCTTTATTGCTCAACAAGGCCATCCCCTCCTATGTGATATATAACAATTATATTATATATAAAACTGATATACAACAGATAAACGCCTAATATTTCGTAAAAATTGTGAAAAGTTTATTTTTAAAAGGATGAAGAATAATAAAAGTAGTCCAAATAGGAGGAGTGCAAACAATATGGTGAACCCACTAAATTTCACGCTGTGGGGTGAGAAGTGATGAACATTTTTCGTGGAGACGCTCACAAAATTTATAAGCGGCTTAAAGAAAATCAAGATGCCATTCATGAATCAAAATATTTAAAAGATCTTTATGAAGTTCGAAAATTTTATGAGTCAATTGAAAGCGATGTGTTGCAATTAATTTACTATCGATTAGTAAAAGAGGAAAATGGGTCAGGCATGATTCCGATTTTTGTTTCGTCCATCCCTTTTTTATTTTTAATTTTTTCCGAGCATCTTCAGAAAATCCTGTTTCAAGAAGGAACGCGAAATTGGATGATTTTCATTGTTTGTTATATCACAGGTATTACATTTGCTTTGTTTCTTCATTTTAGGGAAAAGGCATGGGCGTCTTCCCATATTGAAATGATTAAAGATATTTTGGAAGAACGAAAGAACAAACAGCATGACATATAGATGTGAATATCAAGACAAAATCTATCCATAAAAATTACATTTTCCGACATCATAACTTTTCGACAAATTGGCAACATTGTTATCATAAAGAGTTTTTTAGAAAAATAATTAGGAGGAACTTACAATGTCAGAGAAATTAAAAATTGGGATCATTTTAGGAAGTACACGTGAAGGTCGAGTAAGTCCTCAAGTTGGCAAATGGGTAAAAGAAATAGCTGATAATCGTGAAGAAGCGGAATTTGAAATCGTTGATATCGCTGATTACGACTTGCCTTTTTTTGGTACGACAACATCTGATACAGTAGATCCTCGAGTAGCTAAATGGAATGAAAAATTAGCAAGTTTAGACGGATTTATTTTTATTGTGCAAGAATATAACCACAGTATTACAGGGGCTTTAAAGAACGCGCTCGATTTAGCTAGAGAAGTTTGGAATAATAAAGCGGCTGGCATTGTCAGCTACGGTTCTGTTGGAGGAGCACGTGCTGCTGAACATCTACGCGGGATTTTGGGAGAATTAGCGGTGGCAGATGTTCGGACACACCCTGCGTTATCTCTTTTCACTGATTTTGAAAACATGACAAAGTTCAAACCAGCAGAAATGCATACAAAAACTGTAAATGATATGCTCGACCAACTGCTTAAATGGTCCAAAGCTTTAAAAACAATTCGCAATAACTATTAACTTTATAAAATCTGCTCCAGTTCATACAATGGAGCAGATTTTTTAGCAAAGACAATTGTAAAGAAGGGGAGCTTTATTAGATAAATAGATACTAATTATGATTTTAAATATATCACCTTTAAAATAAAGTTGACAAATAGGAATAGTTTGAATAAAATGATGATTATTATAAATGATGTAGTTGATTGGACAGACCAAAGACTACAAAATTCTCAATTCTTTTATTTATTGAGGATTTTGTAGTCTTTTTTCATTTTATCAGGAGGAGAGATTTTCATGACGAAGTTTAGCTATATTTCACATCTAGAATGTCCTAAATGTAATGAACGTTATGACGAAAGTAAAGTTCAACAGTTATGTAAATGCGGATCGCCTCTACTGGTTCGATATAACTTGAAAAAAGTAAAGGAAAACGTTTCGAAAGAAGAGCTTGTAAATCGCCCAAAAAGTTTATGGCGATACCACGAAGTTCTTCCAGTCAAAAATGAAGAACATATCATTTCACTAGGTGAAGGTGGAACTCCTTTAGAACATCTCCCAACGTTAGGGACGAAATATGGTTTAAAAAATCTTTACATAAAAGATGAAGGGATTATACCAACTGGTTCTTTTAAAACAAGAGGAGCGAGTGTCGGTGTATCGAAGGCGAAAGAACTTGGTGTGACACAACTAGCGATGCCGACTAATGGAAATGCGGGGGCTGCGTGGGCGCTATATGCATCAAAAGCAGGTATTAAAGCGACGATTGTCATGCCTTTAGATGCACCGCTCATTACTAGAAAAGAAGTGTATATAGCAGGTGGTGATTTACATTTAATAAATGGTTTAATCAGCGATGCAGGAAAAGTGGTTGCACATTTAATTCAACATGAAGGAATTTATGATGCTTCTACTTTAAAAGAGCCATATCGAATTGAAGGAAAGAAAACAATGGGCTATGAAATTGTGGAGCAACTTGGTTGGAAAGTACCAGATGTCATTTTATATCCAACGGGCGGCGGAGTAGGAATCATTGGAATTTATAAAGCTATGCTTGAAATGCAAGAAATCGGTTGGATTGAGAAAGGGAAATTGCCTCGTTTAGTTGCTGTTCAAGCAGAAAGATGTGCGCCAATTGTGGAAGCTTGGAAAAAGGGAGAAAAGGAATCCGTATTTTTCGAAAACTCTACAACTTGTGCATTCGGCATCAATGTACCGAAAGCACTCGGAGATTTCTTAGTACTTGAAGCTATTTACAATACGGATGGTTGTGCAGTCGCAGTCTCTGAAGATGAATTATTGGAAGCGCAAAAACATGTAGCTTCTCTTGAGGGCAATTTCATTTGTCCAGAAGGCGCTACTACATTTGCTGCTGCAAGAAAGTTACGAGAGCAAGGATGGATTCAAGAAGAGGAGCTTGTTGTATGCCTGAATACAGGAGCGGGAATTAAATATCCTGAAACGGTAGATATTCAAGGAGTACAAGTCTTACAACCGGGAGATGCGCTCTATGCACAATCTCCACAAGACAGTAACTGGAGAGATTAATCATGGACTGGCAATACATTGTTGAAGTATTACCGTTTTATAAGACTGCGTTATGGCTAACGATTAAGCTTGCAGCAATCGGCATTGTTTTTGCTACGATTACAGGCTTCATTTGCAGTGTAATCCAATATTTTAAGGTCAAAGTGTTGAATCACATCGTCCAAGTTTATTTAGAGATTGCTAGAAACACACCATTGTTAATTCAATTATTTTTCTTATATTTTGGGTTACCGAAAATAGGATTAACGTTAAGCGGGGAAATGTGTGCAATTATCGGTTTGACTTTCCTAGGCGGAAGTTATATGGCTGAAGCATTCCGCGCCGGCATGGAAGCTGTCACAAAATCACAAGTGGAAAGTGGGAAAGCATTGGGACTAAGCAATTTTCAACTAGTACGTTACGTTATTTTTCCGCAAGCCTTTTCTTATAGCGTGCCAGCCTTTGGAGCAAATTGCATTTTCTTAATAAAAGAAACATCCGTATTTAGTGGAATTGCCATATTAGAACTTACCAATACAACGAAAAACTTAATGGGAATTTATTATAAGACGAATGAAGCATTGTTTATGCTTGTCATCGGCTATTTGATTATATTACTTCCTTTCACATTATTTTTAATGTGGCTTGAGAGGAGAGTTCGTTATGCTGAATTCGGGCATTAGTGTTTTATTTGAGGGAATCAATTTCCTTAGGCTGCTTGAAGGGCTTTTCCATACGTTAAAAATTGCGGTGATTGCAATCATTATTTCGATTGTTTTGGGCACGATTATCGGCATAATACGAACGACGAAAAATAAGTTTTTGCAATTCCTGTTCAAAATTTATTTAGAGTTATTTCGTATTATTCCCATTTTAGTATGGTTGTTTGTCATCTACTATATTGTTCCGGTGAACTTTAATGTGGAGTTAAGTGCAGAAGTGGTTGCACTGATTGTTTTCAGTTTATGGGGTACAGCGGAATTGAGTGATATTGTGCGAGGAGCCATTGTTTCTCTGCCAAAACATCAAGTGGAATCGAGCCTTGCACTTGGGCTAAGTAAAGTTCAAATGTATCGTTATGTGCTAGTTCCACAAGCGGCAAAGCGTTCAATTCCTCCAACAATTAATCTTATTACACGAATTATTAAAACAACAGCACTACTTACAATGATTGGTGTTGTAGAAGTAATCAAAGTAGGTCAACAAATTATTCAGTTTTACAATGCTGAATACCCTACTGTTTCATTTTGGATATACGGGATTATCTTTTTCTTATATTTCTGTATTTGTTTTCCGTTGTCTCGAATCTCACGCAAGCTAGAACAAAAATGGGCAACTTAAGGAGGTGGAGTAACTTTGGTTGAAAATCGTCCAATATTGCAAATAAACGGTCTCGTAAAGAAATATGGCGATAAGGTTGTATTAGACGGCATAGATTTACATGTTGAACAAGGGAAAGTCATTGCAATTTTAGGGCCATCTGGCTGCGGAAAGAGTACGTTTTTACGATGTATTAATGGCCTCGAAGAAGTACAAGATGGCGAAATTATTTTCGAGGGAGAGGATTTGACGAAAACTTCAAAATGGCGGGAAGTTCGCCAAAAAATTGGCATGGTATTTCAAAGCTATGACCTCTTTCCGAATATGACAGTAATGGAGAACATTCTCCTTTCACCTATTAAAGTACAAAAAAGAAAGCGGGAAGAAGTAGAATTACAGGCGAGAGAACTACTAGATCGAGTGGGGCTTTTAGATCGTGCTAATGATTATCCGCGGCAATTATCAGGTGGACAGAAGCAGCGAATTGCCATTGTTCGTGCGCTCTGTACTAATCCAAAGATTATGCTATTCGACGAAGTTACGGCTTCCCTTGATCCAGAAATGGTAAGAGAAGTGTTGGAGGTCATTGCACAATTAGCAAAACAAGGAATGACGATGTTAATTGTTACTCATGAAATGAAATTTGCTGAATTAGTAGCAGATGAAGTGATTTTTATGGATAAAGGGAAGATTCATGAACGAGCACAAGCTAAAGACTTTTTCTCAAATCCCCAAACACAACGTGCGCAACAATTTATTAATATATTACAATTTTAGGAGGAAGAAAGATGAAGAAAATTTATTCGTACTTATTGATTGCATTATTAATACTAGTATTAGCTGCATGCAACAATAGTAATAACAACGAATCAGCTAATGAAGAAGAAACTGCTCAAACTGAAACAAAATCCGTTATTGATGAAATTAAAGAGCGCGGGGTACTACGTGTTGCAGTATTCAGCGATAAACCGCCATTTGGATATGTTGATGAAAAAGGCGAAAATCAAGGATATGATATTGTTTTAGCTAAACGCATTGCAAAAGATTTACTTGGTGATGAGTCAAAAATCGAATATGTGATTACTGAACCACAAGCTCGTGTTGACTTATTAAAATCGGATAAAGTAGATATCGTATTGGCAAACTTTACAGTTACACCAGAAAGAGCTGAGCAAGTAGATTTTGCACATCCTTATATGAAAGTAGCAATCGGTGTTGTATCATCTGAAAAATCGCCAATTTCTTCTGTGGAAGAATTAAAAGGAAAAACATTAATTGTGCCTAAAGGGACAACTGCAGAAACATTCTTCATGAAAAATTATCCGGAAGTAGAATTGGTGAAGTATGATCAAATTAATGAAGCATTTGAAGCGCTAAAAGATGGACGCGGTGATGCTTTAGCTCAAGATAACGCTTTACTATTTAGTTGGGCAAATAATAATCCAGGATTTACAGTAGCATTACCTACTTTAGGTGAATTGGATTATATCGCTCCAGCTGTTAAAAAAGGAAATACAGAATTATTAGAATGGTTAAATGAAGAAATTGAAAGTTTATATGAAGAAAAATTCTTTACAAAAGCATATGAAGAAACATTAAAACCTGCTTTCGGTGAAACAATCAAGGCTGATGCTGTAGTAGTTGAAAGTAAAGTTGAATAATGTTAAAAAATGCTTGCTGGAGTGTTTTATCCAGCAAGTTTTTAGTTCTATCAATAGTTTTCTAATTGTCAAATTTTATGAAAAAATCAAGATAGTTGATAAACCTAGTGCAAGTTTTATATGATAGCAATAAATAAAATCTAAGGAAAAAGAATTTACTAGCAAAGGGGTTCCTTTCCTTTCCTTCGAAAAAAAATAGGGTGGTGGATTCATTGAAATTAGATGAATGGTTAAACAATGGTGTACCAAACATCGCCAATTCATTGCTCGATGTTCATAAACAACACTTTCCAATTGAACAATCTATCGGCTTTGAAGGGCAAGAAAAGATTATTAAAATTTTGAAGAACTTCCGTAAAGTGTTATACCCTTGTTTTTGCGACACCTTTAAAGACGAATTGCGCATTGAGACAAACATTGGGAATCTATTAAGATCAACTGCACTAGATTTAAAAGATATCATTTCGAAAGTGCTCAAAAATAATGGAGAAAGCCAACCGGAAGTAAGAGCAGAAGAAATCGTTGTGGATTTACTCAACAAATTACCTGAAATTCGTGAAATTCTACAAACGGATATTCAAGCGGCTTACAATGGAGACCCTGCAGCTTTATCATTAGAAGAAATTTTATTCAGCTATCCATCCATTACAGCCATTACGATACATAGGATAGCTCACGAATTATACCAAGCAGGCGTTCCAATTATCCCAAGAATTATGTCAGAGCATGCTCATAGTTTAACAGGTATTGATATTCATCCAGGAGCAAAAATTGGCGAGTACTTCTTCATTGACCACGGAACAGGTGTGGTGATTGGAGAAACAAGCACAATTGGTAAAAATGTTAAAATCTATCAAGGTGTAACGATTGGGGCAAAAAGCTTCCCGTTAGATGAAAATGGAAACCCGATTAAAGGAATTAAACGTCACCCAGACATTGGGGATAATGTAGTGATTTACGCGGGAGCAACAATTCTAGGTGGAGATACGAAAATCGGACATGATTCCGTCATTGGCGGTAACATTTGGTTAACTCAATCCGTTCCACCATATTCAAGAATTTACAACTCCCAACCGCTTCCAAATATTAAGCAGAAAAAAGAATAGGATTGTCTATCCCTTAAGCAAACATGATTGCTTAAGGGTTTTTTATATCTTCATGTAGTCTTATGGTCTCAATATTCCAAAAACAAAAACGTGGAAAAAATTGATATTTTATTTGGATACGGGTACAATATTAGAACGAATGTTCTTATCTATCTTTTCAAAAGAATGGGGGCAATTTTTTATGTATGTAACAATTAAAGATTTTATAAGAGAATGGAATTGGGAGGCGAACTTAACGCAAAAGGTTTTGGAAGGGCTAACCGATGAGTCTCTAAAACAAAAAGTTTATCCGGAAGGGCGTACGCTCGGAAGAATTGTTTGGCATTTTACAACTAATATTCCGGAATATTTAGTGCATTTTGGTTTGAGAATGGAATTAGTCGAAAATGCAGATAAAGTTCCTGATTCGGCGAAGGAAATTGCGGATACTTTTAAAGAAGTGAGCGCTCGTGCAGCGAAAGTCATTCAAGAACAATGGACAGATGAATCACTGAAAGAAGTGCAAATTGCTTTTGGAAGAGAAGAAACAAATGCCCAAATATTAATGGGGCTTATTAAACACATTATTCATCATCGTGGACAAGCAACAGTACTAATGAGACAAGCAGGGCTAAAACCGTTTGGCGTTTATGGGCCGCCGAAAGAAGATTGGATTAATCTAGGAGTAGAGGAACCACCACTATAATTTCATAGGAGGATTTTAAGATGGTATTGAAAAAAATTTCACCAGAAGAATTGTTCCAAAGAATGCAGCAAGGTGAGCAACTCACGATTTTAGATGTTCGAGATCAAGAGAAATATAATACCTTCCATATTGAAGGGGAAAACATCCAATCACTTAATATCCATAAAACAGAGATTTTCGAGTTAGAAAATAATCAAGATAAAAACATATCAGCTTTACCTGAGAAAGGCGAAATCATTGTCACTTGCACAACAGGCAATTCTGCAACAAAATGTGCAAACATTCTATCCAAACATGATTATGATGTAGTTGTATTAGATGGGGGACTCACAGCTTGGAAGGATTATATAAAGAAGTAAGTCGTAAGACGTTTTAATGTTGTATAGTAGCTGTGGGTATTGGATTGGCTTTCTGAAAAGTTTGCTTTTTTGGTGGATTTACATTGAGGATAGAAGTTAATGTATCTGAATGGAGGACATACTATCCTGTCTTGGAAGCACTTTGGCAGGATAGTTTATTGTTTTGGCGCGCCCATTTCATCTTTAGTATTACAAGATATCCGCTAAGGTGAAATTGGCAATCAACCAAAAACGGATATCGGATCATGTGATAATAGCCAAAGTCATGACAATAATAGTCAATCATCAAGGGATAATGGCCAAATTTGTGAACATAATAGTCAATCGAAAAAAATCTACACTTGAAAAGAGAGATAATAGTCAGAATCGAGCTGATAATAGTCAAGCTCCGGAAGATAATAGTCAAACTTGCGAATCTAATGGCCAATCGACAAAAAATGGCTTTCGGGGCATGTGATAATAGCCAAAGCCATGTCAATAATAGTCAATCATCAAGGGATAATAGCCAAATTTGTGAACATAATAGTCAATCGAAAAAAATCTACACTTGAAAAGAGAGATAATAGTCAGAATCGAGCTGATAATAGTCAAGCTCCGGAAGATAATAGTCAAACTTGCGAATATAATGGCCAATCAACAAAAAATGGCTTTCGGGTCATGTGATAATAGCCAAAGTCATGACAATAATAGTCAATCATCAAGGGATAATAGCCAAACCTGTAAACATAATAGTCAATCGATTAATTTCATAATAGCCAAGTAAAAGAGCGAATGAGAAAGCTGCTCTCTTCATCACTTTCTACATTCGCTCTATCACTTATATCAATTAATTCCCCAACGCTTGTAGTGGAGCTGGAATGCGTCCACCTCGGCGAATGATTTTTTCAGAGCTAAATGGATTTACGCCCATCACAGGTGCTCGTCCAAGCAGGCCGCCAAATTCCACCATTTCGCCTTCTTTTGCGCCAGGCACAGGGATGACGCGAACGGCTGTTGTCTTTTTATTAATCATACCAATAGCCGCTTCATCTGCAATCATTGCAGAAATGGTACTAGCAGGTGCGTCTCCCGTAATGGCAATCATATCAAGCCCTACTGAACATACGCATGTCATCGCTTCCAACTTTGATAAGCTTAGAGCACCTTCTTCAATACCACGAATCATGCCGTTATCTTCACTAACTGGGATGAAGGCACCGCTTAATCCACCCACATAGGAAGAAGCCATCGCTCCGCCTTTTTTCACTGCATCGTTCATTAATGCAAGGGCGGCGATTGTGCCGTGTGTACCAACACGTTCCAAACCAATTTCTTCTAAGATTTCAGCAACACTGTCGTTCATTGCATTTGTTGGTGCCAGTGACAAATCCATAATGCCGAATGGGACCCCTAAGCGTTTTGCTACTTCTCGGCCAATTAATTCACCAGCGCGGGTAATTTTAAATGCGGTTTTCTTAATAATATCTGCCACTTCACCTAAGTCCGCATCTGGATAACGCTTTAGTGCATTCAACACAACTCCTGGTCCGGAAACTCCGACATTCAACACAACTTCTCCTTCACCGGATCCGAGGAAAGCTCCTGCCATAAACGGATTATCTTCTACAGGGTTGCAGAACACAACAAGCTTTGCACAGCCGAGACCCGATTTATCTTTTGTAAGCTCTGCTGTTTCTTTAATGATTTCACCTAATTGACGAACTGCATCCATATTGATGCCGGCTTTTGTTGTTCCAACAGAAACGGATGCACAAACTCGCTCCGTGACTGCTAGAGCTTCTGGTAGGGCATCAAATAATACTTGGTCTCCCTTCGCAATTCCTTTATGCACGAGGGCCGAAAATCCACCGATAAAGTCAATACCGAGGGTTACAGCAGCACGGTCTAATGTTTTGGCAAGTTCCACTGCTTGATCTTTTGTTGCATTGCCTAGAAGATCTGCAATTGGGGTCACGGCAATACGTTTATTAATAATAGGGATGCCGTATTCTTTCTCCACTTTTTCAGCTGTTGTCTTTAAATCTTTTGCGTAGTGAGTGATTTTATCATAAATTTTTTGATTCATTTTATCGAAATCGGAATTTGCACAGTCTCTGAGATTAATCCCCATCGTAACTGTACGGATATCCAAGTTTTCAGTTCGAACCATTCGGATGGTTTCCATCATTTCTTGAATTTCAAAATTCATATTTGCACGTCCTTTCACACACGATGCATTGCTTGGAAAATTTCTTCAAGTTGTACAGTAATGACAACGCCAATTGATTGACCAAGTTCATTAAGTTCTTGTTGTAGAGTTTCAAGATTAGGTAAATCGGTCACATCAATCACCATCATCATTGTGAAGAAATCTTGTAAAATCGTTTGGCTGATATCCAAAATGTTGATGTTTCGATCTGCAATCACAGTCGTTACTTTTGCGATAATGCCAACTTGATCTTTTCCAATGACACTTACAATTGCTTTTCTACGTTCACTCATTTGTTTCACCTCAATTGATGTAATAAAAAAAGAGATTGGCTTCCCAATCTCAAACACAAAAGAATAATAAGGTTTATCATTCTTCTGTCCTTTTGCCTGAGATTGTGAATCCTTCGGCGCCACAAAACGTGGTCTCTCCAGAAGCTGCTCCTGCGTGTAGTTTTACCCACAGCATTCATCGCTACACCTATTCAGTTCCAATACTAAAAGATACTAACACCTTTGGAACAATTGGTCAACAAAAAATATATTGAAATTTTTCATAAAAAGGAAAATTCAATCTATGATTCAAAATGTAGATTAAATGTTTTTTTCGTAAAGAAGAGGGAATATATGAAATAAAACATGAGATTCATAAATGGAAGGATTGACAAAAAAATAAGTGCATGATATATTTATCTCGAATTCAAAATAAATTAATTCGAAATAAATATTCATATATATCTTGAATTCAAAATAGGATAATATGGGAGGTATGAAAATGGCGAAGTGGGTTGTTGATAAATCACACTCAGAAATTAGTTTTGAAGTAAAGCATATGATGGTGTCAAAGGTGAGAGGGCATTTTGATTCTTATACGGCTGAAATTGAAGCGGAAGATTTAACGGATCTGACAACTGCTACAATTGCATTTACCTTTGATGTTGCGAGCATTAATACAAAATCAGAAGATCGCGATAATCATTTAAAATCCGCAGACTTTTTTGATGCGGAAAAATATCCAACAATTACGTTCCAATCCAAAGTGATTACGAAAACAGATGATAACGAATTTGAAGTGACAGGGGATTTAACAATTAAAGATGTAACAAAACCAGTCACATTCGAAGTGGAGTACAATGGTAAAGGGAAAAACCCTTGGGGCGTGGAAGTTTACGGATTCGAAGCGGAAGCAAAAATCAACCGTGAAGAATTCGGGCTTACATGGAACGCTGCCCTTGAAACAGGTGGCGTATTGGTAGGAAAAGACATTAAAATAAAAGCAGAATTAGAAGTGAACCCTGCAAGCTAATTAGTGGGGGAAGAAGAGGGTGTCTAGAAAGCGAAAACTTTCCAGACACCCTTACTTTTTGATAATAATTTTTCTTTTACCGAACATTACTCCGGCGGGAAACATATCTTCGTCGCAAAGGTGTTGACTCAAATAGAGAACTTTTATTAATTATGAAGGAAAGAAAAAGCTTATTGTTTTAAAATGATGCTCAAGCGAAAAAAAGCTTGTTGCACTCATGGCAACAAGCTTTTTGATTCTATTTTTTATTCAATACACTATGCGTCCTTCCATACACAAAATACACTAATAAACCAATAATCATCCAGATAAGACAAGTAAACATGGTGAATGTAGATAATTGGACGATCATGAAAATACAAAGGAGGAAGGAAAGAATTGGCACAATTGGGAACAATGGTACTTTAAATCCTTCTTTTAATCCATCAATTTTCATTTTTCTAATAAAGATAACGCCGATCGATACAGCAGCAAAAGCAATCAATGTACCGATATTCACAAGTTCTGCCAACTTATCAATCGGAATAAAACCAGCGAATAAAGATACAAATATTGCATAAATCCATGTATTTTTTAACGGGATTTTACGGCGAGGGTGAATTTCTGATAACACTTTTGGAAGCATTCCGTCACGAGCAAAGGAGTACACTAAGCGAGTACCTCCGTAAAGCATAACGAAAATCACCGTCATCATACTAATGACTGCTCCGAGCGAAATAACACCAAATACCCAATCAAGATTTTTCATTTCCATCGCATAAGCAACAGGATTTCCTACATTCAATTCTGTATATGGAACCATCCCTGTTAACACAAGGGAAACGGCTACATATAAAATTGTACAAATCACGAGCGTTCCGATAATTCCAATTGGCATGTTTCGCTGTGGATTTTTTACCTCTTCAGCAGCGGAAGATACCGCATCAAAACCTAAATAAGCAAAGATTACTAGTGCCGCTCCTGATAAAATCCCACCAAAACCAAATGGCATAAATGGTTGCCAGTTATCAGGCTTCACATAAAACATTCCAACAAGAATAAAGAGTAAAATAATCCCTAGTTTAATGAAAACCATGATTTTATTTAATCGGTTAGACTCTTTCATTCCTAATGATAGGAAGGAAGCTAAAAGTAAAATAATTATAATGGCTGGTAAATTGATATATGTTCCGTTTGCTGGACTGAATGGACCTGATAATGCTTGCGGTACGTGAATGCCAAATCCTTCAACAAGAGATTGAAAGTAAGCAGACCAACCAGTTGCCACTGCTGCAACAGCTAAACCATACTCAAGCAAAAGACTCCATCCGATTATCCAAGCGATTAGCTCGCCAAAGATCACATAGGAATATGTATAGGCACTACCAGCTACTGGAATCGATGAAGACAATTCCGAATAACATAAGGCTGAAAAAGCGCATACAATTGTTGCCAAAATAAATGAGAAAACGATGGCAGGACCTGCATGAACAGCAGCTACAGTACCTGGTAAAATGAAAATCCCTGTTCCGACAACTGCTCCAACACCAAGAGCGATTAAATCAAATGAATTCATTGTTTTATTAAACTGTGATGTGCCTTTTTGATTCAATAATTCGCTTAAAGATAATTTTCGAAATAATTGATTTTTCATAGCTCATTCCATCCTATTTTGATATAATAATTTATTTATTGGTGATTTTTATTACTTAAAAATAAAATCGAATAAAGTATAGCACTTTTTCGCGTTGAAGTGTTGAAGAATCAAAAAGTTATAATTTTTAATTAATTAACAAATTTCTGATTATTATATCAATTTTTATTATTGTAATATAACAATATAAATTATTCCCATCCTTATTAAGTTGTCCTACATTTTAAAAACATATTCAAAGCATGTGAAGCATATCTAGTAAGGCTCTCTCATACAATGGGGAAAGTGTAATGAACTTGATAGAACATTATTAGAAAAGGGAGAATCAAAATATGAACATATTTATATGGATGGGGATATTTTTATTGCTATTTGGCGTTTATTTTTCAAAATGGACAGCCTTCGCACTAATTATTTCCATTGTCGGATGCACGGTCATTTTTGGGGGATTTATCTTAAAAGAACGGCAAAAAATAATGAAAAAAGCCATTAAAACAATGGCTCCTAGTTTAATCGATAAATAATAAAACGTTCTTGCCAATTTTTTTCGTGCAATGTAGGAATGGGAATTTCCATTACTTTTTCAAAAGGAGTGTAATGATTTATATAATCGATGTAGTCATTTGATGGATAGTATAAAATTACGTCCACAGGTCGCTTTTTCTCTTCGATTGAGAGCATGATATGATGTAGCACTTTCATAAATATCTGCAAGGAAAAAGGGTTGAAAAAATAAAATTTATTTTCTGTCGGTTGAATTGGGTAATCTTGAGCGAAACAGCGGAGAAACTGGATTTTATCTTCCTTTTTTTTAAACTTCTTGCAATATCGTTCTCGGTTTTTCATTGCTTCTTTTATGAATTGCTCGTTCATGTCGATACCCAAGACAGACGCATTTGTTTTGTAGTGGAGGAAAATGCTTAATCTCCCTAATCCACAGCCAAAATCGACAATGGAGTCGTTCTCGTTGATTTGATAATTTTTTAGCAATTCTTCTAAGGCAGAATAAGGAGTGGGTTCATAGCGATTATAATGAATGGATTGATAGATACCGTTATTCGATCCACAAGTTTCAATATGGAGGAAGCGATCATATTCTGTTTCGTTCATCATTATTCTCCCATCTTTATAAGGTGTTTTTTAGTATATCGAAGAGGTGAAAAGGTGTACATCCTTTTAGTTGGTTTGTCAAAGTTTATTCACGATGAAAAGAGTAGAACATAGTATAATATAATTAATTAACGGTTTACATAGTGAAGGAGTGCGCACATGTTCAAAAAATTATTCGGTCGAAAAAGTGAACCTTTCAAACATAGAGTTGAATTTTGTGTATCGAACAAGGCTTATTGCCATCCAGATGTATACGATGAGTTGGAACAGAGAGAAGATGTAATAGTGGAAGATACAGGGTGTAATTCCTATTGTGAAATTTGCGACGGTCATTATTATGCCCTTGTTAATGGCGAGCCAATTTCAGCAGACAACGCAAAAGAGTTATTAGAAAAAATCGATGAAGAAATCAAGTTGAATCCGATTGAGTGAAGAGCCGCAATTTGAAGAAGCAAACAGGTGGTTTACAGTTTTCTTCGATGAATACAGAATTCCTCTAGAAGTAACAGTTCAACCGTTTTTGCATATATCAAAAGTGAACGAATCTTCTGCAACGGAGGGAAGGAAATGGGTTATTATCCCATGGGTTATGGATTTGAGCAGATCTTAATCAATATTTTATATTATTTAGGTGTCTTCATTATTATTGCAACAATTGTTTGTGTCATTTACGGCTTCATATACAGTTTGATATTCGGGGCGGGCGTTTAAGGAATTTCCTTAAGCCTTTTTTTATTTGATCGAAAAATGACAATCACATGACGATTTTCGTAAAATCCTATTTTTATAGAAAAGATGTTATACAATAAAGATGTAAACGGAATACATCTTTAAGTTCAGCAAACTGTTTGGAGGAATAGTTTATGGAACAAAATGAAAAAGCAGAACGTCTAAAAAATATGTTAGATGGAGAATTACAACCATTGCATGAAAAAATTGATCGGCTTGAAGATGAAGTGAAATCCTTGCAAGAAGACATAAAAAGCCTAATGAAGTTGCTTTCATCAAAGGAATAATTTTTCCGACTTTACACAAATTATAGCTACAACTTTAACCTCATAACCTCTCTTTTCTAAAAGGCTGTCCGTAAAGACCGTTAGCGGTTTGCGGTTCAGCTTTTTTTAAGCCATTTTCTCTCTTGCAATGAAATACAAGCTATTCTTCCCCCAAGTCAATTTCATTCTCATATGCAAGATGTGTTTTCTCCCAGAAACGAAAATTCCTATCAATTTATTGAATTTTTTCTCCTCACAAACAATAGTATATATCTAAGCATTTTCGTTTTATCTCGCACAGAAAAGCTAGTTCATCTTCTTTCAATAAATTTATTCAACATTCACCTTAATTTTTACGTTACTATAAGGTGGAAATCCAATAAAAATATGCTCCGCAAATAAAATTAGAGAAATTATGACATAATTTCAACAAATTTATAAAAATTATTCATATTAATTATTACTTTTTCACCTTAATTATAGGTTTTTGTTAATATGGTATTATAAAAATAGTAAAAAATTAGTGTAATTTCCAAGAGCGCTTAAGTATGGATAATAGAAAAATGGTATTTTTTGGACATTTTTTCGATTTCTGTAAAGGAGCATTAATGATTTATGGATGATAAAATAAATGTTTCGTTCAATGTTGAACAGCAAATTGACATACAAAGTTTGGCTGAAGAATTGAAAGAATTAAAAGAACTGAAATATGCATTAGATAAATCCTCTATTGTCGCTATTACGGATGCACAAGGAAGAATTACATATGTCAATGAATTATTTTGTGAAATTGCCCAATATTCTCGAGAAGAATTAATAGGGAAGACTCACCGTGTCATCAATTCTGGTTTTCATTCAAAAGAATTTTTTAAACAAATGTGGAGTGAAATAGGGAAGGGGAACATATGGAGAGGCGAAATAAAAAATAAAAAGAAAGATGGCTCTTATTATTGGGTCCATGCGACTATTGTTCCTTTTTTAAATGAGAAAGGAAAACCATATAAATATCTCTCCATTCGAACAGATATTACGAAAGAAAAAGAATTGGAAGAAGAACTAGAACGAAGCTACAAAAAATATGAGTTAATCGCCGAACATTCCGACAACTTTGTAGCGTTAGTTGATGAAGATGGTGCTTTTCATTACGTCTCTCCAACATTCCAAATACTACTACATTATGATTTAAAATCATTAGAAAAACAAAATGTATTTAATTTAATTCACTTGGAAGATTCAGAACTGTTAAAAAAGGAAATCCAAAAATTATTGAATATGTCCAGAAGGAAATCTTCGCGTAAGTTGGAGTTTCGATTGCTCCATGGTGATGGAAGATACATTGATGTGGAAGCGACGATTAAAATCATTCATAATGATGAAAATCCGTTAAACAATTTAGTATTAATTGTCATGAGCGACATAAGTGTTCGTAAAGAAGTAGAGCAGAATCTTTATCGCTTAGCCTATCACGATAGTTTAACAAATTTCCCTAATCGTCCAACTTTTATGAATGAGCTTCGATCGTATGTTATGGATGTTCGATTAACGAATAAAAAATTTTCTATCTTATTCATTGACTTAGATAATTTTAAATTAATCAATGAACAACTTGGGCATGATAATGGGGATTTAGTCATTGTGAAAGCTGCTGAAAACATTCGAGAATCGATTCGAGAGATCGATTTAGTGGCTCGAATGGGCGGTGATGAGTTTATTGTACTGTTGCGTGATATTAAAGACGAACAAGATACTATTAACATAGTGAATAACATAATTGAGAAGTTTCAAAAACCCATTGTTGTAAACGGAAAGGACCATGTATTGACTTGCAGTATTGGAGTGGCTTCATATCCTGAACATGGCACAACACCGGAAGAGCTTATTAAAAACGCAGATTCTGCTTTAACTCAAGTAAAACAAAACAGTAAAAACAATTATGCTGTTTACAATAAAAAATTGGAGAATATGTCCTTAGAGCGACGCATAATTGAGAATGCTATGCGAAAAGGATTAAACGAACATCAATTCTTTTTAGAATATCAACCAAAATTCAATATTCATAGTGATGAGATTGTCGGTATGGAAGCGTTGGTTCGATGGAATCATCCAGATTTAGGAACAATTCCTCCGGGGAAATTTATTTCTCTTGCTGAAGAAACAGGCTTAATTATTCCATTAGGGGAATGGATTTTAAATGAAAGCTGCAAACAAGCAAAAGAGTGGCAAGAAAAAGGTTTCGGGCAGTTAATTGTATCTGTCAACGTTTCGGTTCGTCAATTGCAAGATCCAAAATTCGTTCAACAGGTAGAGCGAGTGTTGAAGGAGACCGGATTTAATCCGAAATTGCTTGAGTTGGAAGTGACGGAAAGTATTTTTGCAGATTTAAATTGCATAACTCCGATATTGAAACGCCTTCGCAGTCTTGGAATTCATATCTCGGTGGATGATTTTGGCACGGGATATAGCTCATTAAGCTATATTAAGCATCTTCCAATTGACACGTTAAAGGTAGATGCTTCATTCGTTAAGGATATTCATAAAAATGAGGAGAGTAAGGCCATTGTAAGAGCAATTATTAATTTGGCAGAAACAATTGGGTTAAAAGTAATTGCGGAAGGGATAGAAATTGAAGAGCAAGTGAGAGCGCTTCGCAATGATGGTTGTATCTTTGGACAAGGCTATTTTTATAGCCGTCCATTGAGAAAAGAAGCATTTGAAGAATATATCCGTAGTAAAGGTTTTATTACATCTTAATCAAGTAATATAGTTTGATTGTACAAAATTTGTCCTGCGATATCTTTAATCGCAGGATTTTTTTCTAAGCTTTCATCTTTGTTTTATATGAAAATAATTTTGTCTTACTTTATAAGAATAAAGAAACTGAAATATTAATAGAAATTCTATGTTAAAATACTATTTTATAAAATAGTTCATCAAATAGCATTTCGATATAAAATTTAGTTAGTTTTTTCTAAATATTCTTTTAACAATTGTTAAAAAAAGTATTATACTATTTTAATAACAGAATTTTTTTCTGAATATTCAACAAAATATTGGAGGCTTTACTATGACAGAAATAACAGTAGAATTAACAGACAAACCGAAAGAAAAGCCAGCTCCGGACGAACTTGGCTTTGGACATTATTTTACTGATCACATGTTTATAATGGATTATACAGAAGGGAAAGGATGGCACGACCCCCGCATTGTACCTTATCAAAAAATTTGTCTAGAGCCATCCAGTATGGTATTCCATTATGGCCAAACAGTGTTTGAAGGTTTAAAAGCGTATCGAACACTAGATGGAGAAGTTCAGTTATTCCGCCCGGATGCAAACTTTAGACGATTAAATCATTCCAATGAACGATTAGTCATCCCACCAGTGGATGAAGATCTTGCATTAGAAGCGCTAAAAAAATTAGTGGATATTGACCGGGATTGGGTACCGGATGCACCAGGAACTTCTTTATACATCCGTCCATTCATCATTGCAACTGAGCCGTTTTTAGGTGTACATCCTGCTAAAAACTATTTGTTTATGATTATCTTGTCTCCAAGCGGTTCTTATTATAAAGAAGGCATTAATCCACTAAAAATTATGGTAGAAGAGCGATATGTTCGTGCAGTAGTGGGTGGAACAGGTGAAGTAAAAACAGGTGGTAACTATGCAAGCTCCTTAATTGGACAAATTAACGCTGAAAAAGAAGGTTACTCTCAAACATTATGGTTGGACGGTGTTGAAAAACGCTATATTGAAGAAGTAGGGAGTATGAACATCTTCTTCAAAATTGATGGTAAAGTCATTACGCCAGCGCTTACAGGAAGCATCTTACCTGGTATTACGCGTGATTCGATGATTAAAGTTTTACAATCTAAAAATATCCCAGTAGAAGAACGACGTATTTCAATTGATGAAGTAGTGGAGGCTGCTCATAACGGAACGCTAGAAGAAGTATTTGGGACAGGCACTGCCGCGGTGATTTCACCAGTAGGGGAATTAAAATATTTAGACCATCGCATCATCATAAATGACGGAAAAATCGGCGAAGTATCTCAAATGCTCTATGATAAGTTAACTGGCATCCAATACGGAAGAATTGAAGATCCATTCGGATGGACTGTACGCGTATAATTTAATTTAATGTTCTACTCGCACCTTTCGCTAAGGTGCGAGTTTTTCAGTTTTCATCTTGTGCATTTTCGACGGCAAATATATTGAGGAGTTTGACTATTATCTTTTGGGATTTGACTATAAAATTTTAGACTTTGACTATTATCGTTTCTTACGAGAGCTGATTTTATTCGGATGGCAAATATATTGAGGAGTTTGACTATTATCTTTTAGGATTTGACTATAAAGTTCTAGACTTTGACTATTATCGTTTCTTACGAGAGCCGATTTTATTCGGATGGCAAATATATTGAGGAGTTTGACTAATATCTTTTGGGATTTGACTATAAAGTTCTAGACTTTGACTATTATCGTTTCTTACGAGAGCCGATTTTATTCGGATGGCAAATATATTGAGGAGTTTGACTATTATCTTTTAGGATTTGACTATAAAGTTCTAGACTTTGACTATTATCGTTCCTTGGGGGAGTAGATTTTTTTCGGTTGGCAATTTTATTGCAGACTTTGACTAATATCGGATGAAGAATGGCTATTATTGTCTCTGCTTTGACTATTATCTCTTATAACAACTAAGGCAAATTTTATAAAAGAAAGGGGATTGTCTAAAATGCCAATGATACCCATTTACCAAGTAGATGCATTTACAAGTGAACCGTTTAAAGGGAATCCAGCAGCGGTCGTTCCTCTTGAGAATTGGCTTTCAGATGAAATGATGCAACAAATTGCGGCGGAAAATAATTTATCTGAAACAGCTTTTGTCGTTCATCAACAAAATGAAGAATACGAGTTACGTTGGTTCACACCGAAAACTGAAATCGATTTGTGTGGACATGCTACATTAGCAACAGCATTTGTCGTTTTCCAATATCTTAACCGATCCATGACACAAGTAAAATTCCATACAAAAAGCGGTATCTTAACCGTGACAAAGAACGGTTCCTTGTTAACGATGTCGTTTCCATCACGGGAAGGGCAGCCTTGTGAAATTCCAGAAGCTCTTGTGAAAGGTTTAGGCAAAAGACCGAAAGAGGTGTATGTAGCTAGGGACTATTTAGCGGTGTTTGATACAGAAGAAGAGATTCGAAATCTAAATATCAATGTGGAAGAATTAAAGAAATTAGATGCTTTCGGCGTAATTGTGACTGCGAAGGGGAAAGAGGTTGATTTCGTTTCTCGATTTTTTGCACCAAAGGCTGGAATAGATGAAGATTCGGTGACAGGTTCCGCCCATTGCACATTGGTTCCTTATTGGAAAAGAGTTTTAAAGAAAGGGGAGTTCACAGCGTTGCAATTGTCCTCCCGTGGAGGAAAACTTTTGTGTAAAGATGTAGGAGATGAAATTCAAATATCCGGCGAAGCGGTTGTTTATTTAGAGGGGAAAATATTTATTTGATGGAAGAAGGTTATTAGGATGCAAAGGGGGAAAAAACCCCCTTTTCCAGTTAGATATTTTGAAAACGGCCATTCATATGGAATACTAGAACGGCACTTGCCTTATACTTGAATTCTTTCTTATCCACTTACCTTATGATTTATCATGAGAGGAATCAATAAATATAACGCATACGCAAAAGACATCCATGCAGTAAATGCAATAACTTGTGAATCATCTAATTTCGGAAAAACGATATGATGAAAGGATAACGAAAATGTATCTAATACTAAACCAATCATAGTACCGATTAATCCAAACTTTAATGGTGCATTATTGGTCTTATCAAAGATATGATAAACATAAGTTACACCCCACAATAAAGCTGCAGTTCCAACTAATAATAGGGTAGTGCTAATCAAAAACTTATTCGTACTTGGGCTAAAGAGAACATATTCACCGAAAAATCTGAAAAATAATGTGGCAAATAACCAAACTGCCAACCCCCACATAGCTGTGAAGAAGTAATTTTTCATTATTTCCCCTCCATACCTTTCAAATGACTAAGCCCATTAATGAAATGCTCGAGTTCTTTGTATATTTGATCAATAGGCAAGTCTTTTTGTAATAATGCTTGCAATGCCAATCCATCCACTACAGCATTTAATAAAATCCCCCATGTTTCAAAAGAAACGCCTTTTATTGGTGATTCCATCCACAAGTTTGATAATTTCTCGGACAGAGTTTTATTTTCTAACTGGATGATTTCGCCAAGTTTACTTCTTATCTCATCGTTGTTAAAACTGGAAGCAACCAATGAAATAAATAATTTATGGAAAAACGATTCATATGAACAACGACTTTTTGCTGATGCAATCGCTTGCTCCATCATATTTTCTTTATTCTCCGCTATTTCCCGCCAGCTGTTGTCACAAATGTCCTGAACAATATCAATTAACAATTGTTCCTTCGTTCTAAAATGGTAGTAAATTGTGCCTTGTGTTACACCTGCCGTCTCAGCCACTGCTCTTAAGGTGAAATTTTCAATCCCTTTATTCACTAAACATTCCTTCGCATATTTAATCAGTTCACTTTTACTGATACCATTAGGTTTTGCCATTTCATCACCCCTTCTTAGTTATTCAACTAACTAACTTAACATTATAATAACAACGAATATAAAACATGACAATCAACTTGTTAAATATTTTGCTTATCAATTTATATACGTATATCTTTAAGAGGGATAATTCTTTATGTATATCATTCCTGAAAATTACAACTAAACACCCAAAAATAAATACTAAAGTTGGAATTAGCATTCCTATATCGAAAGCAATTAATAGAACGGATAAACCCATTAAAACTCCTCCAATATAAGAAATCCAATTCCACATTGATTTGTCCCCCTTTCATTATTGATTTTACAATAAATCCCTAAAAATCCAGAACTCATACAATTTCATCCTAGGAGTAGTTTATTGTTTTTTCGATTGAAATAGTAGGCAGTAAAAATCTATAATTACTAAAAGTTTACATGAAGGTGATAAAGTGAAATTTCGTTTGTTCATTATAGTATTAGCAACTCTAATATTAGCTGCTTGTAACAATCAAGTGACAAAGAGTAATACGATTAAGCAAAAAAATTAATCCGATGAAGAACGTAACAGGTTAATGGCAGCAGTTGGGGGAAAGATTTTTCATTATGAATACAAAGCGGAAAAGGAAAAATTATTGCGGGTATAGGTGGAACGTTATGAATACGGAAATTTAGTTGAGCAGGTTGGAGACATCGGGGGAATCATTGAAAATGAAGAGGGAGAAATTCTCGTTTATTTTCTAGAAAATCTTGAGTGGGAACACTATTATTTGCGTAGTGCAATTATCAATGAAACAGGTCATTCTATGTCGAGTAGCCATATTTCCAAACCGGGTGAAACATTAGAAGCGGGATCTTGGAGTTCGATTGTCAGTGATAAGGTTCCTCTGACAGAGGATGTAGTATTAGGGTATATGGGACTTTTTGAAGCACATGACGGGAGCTCGATAAGTGTCCGTACTAGTCAATCACCTCCTCAAGAATTGGTTGAGGAGAATACACATATTCCTGTACTTTACCTCATTCGAGCTTCATTAACGGATGATACCGACTTGGACGTCGAGTAGGAAGGTGGAATGATGATGAAGCGTTCGGAAAAAACATTAAGAGTTTGTGAGAAGGGTCATCGATATTATAAAAGCAGTGATTGCAACACTTGTCCAACTTGTGAAGCAGAACGAAAACCAACAGAGGGTTTCTTAGCTGGATTTTCCGCCCCGGCAAGAAGAGCACTTGAAAGCCAGGGGATTACAACTGTTGAGGAACTTTCGAAATATACGGAGAAAGAAATCATGTCCCTTCATGGCATTGGTAAAACTGCGCTTCAGAAAATGAAAGAGGCTTTAGATGAAGCGGGATTAAGTTTTAGTAAGGAATAATTTTAATCTTGAAATTTTTTCCATTTGTCGTCATAAATAAATGAACACTCTCTAATATCGGGCTTTATTTTAAAATTTTTTCTCATCGTCGACTTCACAAACAATTGCATTCGATGAAATTTCCGCATGGTCGTTACTTTTCGTTATTATTGCTGCTTCAATTGCCTTTTAAAAATTCAGAAAGGGGAGTAAAAAATGGATATCAATCAATTAAAAAAAGCAATTTCAAACCTCAGCGAGCAGGAAGTCAAAAGTTTATTACATTTGATTATGATCCGTTCTGAACATATTGATGAAGACTTCCCAGAATTTATGCAATCCTTGAAAAATGCCCTTATTAAAAGAGAAAAAACACCGAACATGAAAAATCCTGAAACCATCCATATAGTATTCGGTGCTTCTGCAGCTGGTGGTTTGAAACACGCTTTTAAAGATCAACAAACAGAGGAAATCATCGAATTACCGGATTATTTTGCAGAAGGTCCATTGAAACATTATCATACCCCAGAAGGTTTCGAACAACGTTATCAATGGTTTAAAGAAAACTATCAGTGGGATTCAGAGCATGCAGAGTGGTACAAATTTAAAATGAAAGAAGCGTTTGAAAAAATTCAATCGATTAACCCTGAGCAGCGAGTGGTGATTTGGACTTCTTCAAATGCAAGTGAACAAACAGGATTACGTCTAGTGCTTTATTTATTGAAAGAAAAAACAAATGCGGTATGTAAAATCAATACGTATGAAGCTTATCACAAACTTTACAAAGGAAAAGAAGAAGATTTTCCTCGCCATACGGGAGAATTAAATATTGAACAGTTACGTGCATGTTACGAACTTGTAGAAATGAAAGAATTGACGGTAGAAATGCGCCATTCTTTAGCAAAAGAAGGGGAACAATTATTCACTTCCGAGTCGATTTTACGAACGTATAAAAATGGGCAAATTTTGAGCGCTGAAAGTAATCGGGATGACGAGTTCATCATTGAAAAATTGAAGGAGATTCATGAAACGCAAGGGAAAAAGGATTTCCTTAAAGCTGCTAGATTAATTGGAGAAGTGCTTGGTCATATGCAGCAGCATACGAGCTATGAATGGCTTGAGTACCGCTTGCGCCAATTAATTGCCGAAGGGAAAGTAGAATATCAAGGCGAACTCCGAGGCATGAGATATTATGAGGTCAAATTGAAGGAAGCGCTTGTTGGTTAAAGCATGTTTATACATGCTTTTATTATTATAGGGTGGCGTTATTTTATTGCTCTTCATTGTATGAATTTGTGATGATGCAAGTATTTAGCGGTAAACCGCAAGTAATTATCAAGTGTTTGAATAAAGTTCAGTTCATTTTATCGCTCAGATTCATTTAATGAATTTAAGTATCTCCGCAAACAATAACAAGAGGAGGAGGGCAAAATGAAATCAGCGGTCTTTTTAGATCGAGATGGCGTTATTAATGAAGTGCTTACAGAGAGAGTAAAATTCGTAAATAAACCAAAAGATCTTTACTTTTTACCGGGCGTACCGGAAGCTATTCGAAAACTAAATGAACATTTTGATTATATTTTCGTGGTGACGAACCAAGGAGGCGTTGGGCTTGGATTTATGAGAGAAATCCAGCTTCAAAAGGTTCATGAGCATATGGTGAATGAATTGAAAAAACAAGGGGCAATTATACATGATGTTGTCTATTGTCCACATAAACCGAAAGCTGGATGTGCCTGTCGCAAACCAGGTTCTAAAATGATTGAAGATTTGGCTGAAAAATATAACGTGGACCTGCCCAAATCTTACATTGTGGGGGATACGGATACAGATATCCTAGCAGGGAAAAATGCAGGTACAAAGACGGTTTTTATTGGAGACGAGGAACCTTTAGCCGATGCAACCTTTCCGAATTTATTGACTGCAGTCGATTGGATAATCAAGGATTCAAAATTGCATTAATATGAGAGATGCGAATATTTTATTGAAAGCTGCAAGTAAATGGGCGCATGTCGCAAGTATTTGATTAATTGCCAAACTACCTTCGCTCGATACCGCATGAATTTGTTCATCACATATCCTAAATGCGAAGAAAGTATAAACCGCCACTTACTTGCAAAAATAAAAAAGAAAAAAGGAACGATTCAAATGCAATTAAAACCTGGATGGAATTTCCATAACAGTTATGCAACATTACCACCCATTTTCTATACACAACTAAACCCTACACCAGTAGCATCTCCCAAGCTAGTTGTTTTCAATGAATCTCTTGCTGAAGAATTGAAATTGAATAGTGATGCACTGCAGACAGAAGAAGGGGTTGCTACATTTGCGGGTAACAAAATACCGGAAGGAGCGGAACCGCTCGCTCAAGCTTATGCAGGGCATCAATTCGGTTATTTCACTATGTTGGGCGATGGACGAGCCATTCTTTTGGGAGAGCATGTGAATACTCAGAATCAGCGCTTTGATATACAGCTAAAAGGTTCGGGGAGAACGCCATATTCCCGCGGCGGTGATGGACGAGCAGCTCTTGGACCAATGCTTCGAGAGTACATTATTAGTGAAGCGATGCATGCCCTTGGGATTCCTACAACGAGAAGTTTAGCCGTTATCACAACAGGGGAAACGGTCATTCGAGAACAACTGCTTCCAGGTGCTATTTTAACAAGAGTGGCTTCAAGCCATATCCGCGTTGGAACTTTTGAATTTGCACGAAAATTTGGTTCAAAAGAAGACTTACAAGCTCTTTGCGACTATACTATTGAAAGACATTATCCTCATCTTGCAAAAGAAAAGAATCCATATCTGCAATTATTAAAAGAAGTCATCGAAAAGCAAGCAGCACTTATTGCTAAGTGGCAACTCGTCGGCTTTGTCCATGGTGTGATGAATACTGATAACATGACCGTTAGCGGGGAGACCATTGATTACGGGCCATGCGCTTTTATGGATCTTTATCATCCTGAAACAGTTTTTAGTTCGATTGATACTTACGGCCGCTATGCTTATGGAAATCAACCTAAAATTGGAGGATGGAACTTAGCAAGGTTTGCCGAGGCGCTTATTCCGCTGCTTGATGAAAATAAAGAAAAGGCGGTCGGTCTGGCAAAAGAAGCCATAGAAACTTACCCAGACCTTTACGTATTTTATTATCTCGACGGTATGCGTAAAAAATTAGGGCTCCTTAATGAAGAAGCGGAAGATGAAGCACTCATACAAGATTTACTTCAATTAATGGAAACATATAAACAAGATTATACAAATACGTTTAGAGCGTTAACTTTGCAAAAATTCGAAGAACCATTTTTCCAAACTCCAGAATTTCAAGATTGGTACCAACGTTATCAAGATTGCCTAAAACGCCAAAATTCTATAGATATCATGCAAATAATGAAGCAACATAACCCTTCTGTGATTCCTCGAAACCACCGGGTAGAAGAAGCAATCGAAGCAGCGGTGGAGCGAGGAGACTTCACCGTTATGAAAAAATTGCTATCGATTATCACGAATCCTTATGCATATTCAGCGGAACAAGAGGAATACTGTACATTGCCTGAATATCCAGATGAACCGTATATTACCTATTGCGGTACGTAAAACTCGCAAAGAATGGAGGAACTCAAATGGAAAAAATCGAAGTTGGCGAAGTGTTTACCATCGGGGATGACGAACAAGAAGAGGAAGTTGAAGTTGTTGCAACGCTGACAGTAGATGGACAAGATTATGTCGCAGTTGCCTTTACAGATGATTTACATGAAGAGAATGAAGAGGATATCGAAGTCTTTTTCTTGAAAGTGGATGATGAGGGAGACTTCGACGTGATTGAATCCGATGAAGAATTCGATAAAGTGTCAGAAGCCTTTGATCAAATGATGGATGAAATGGATGAAGAGTAATATGTTTACGGGAGCAAGATTTACAGGCTCCCGTTTTTTTCATCTATAGAAATAATAATCAAATATTTATGATTATTGCAGCCCTCCATATTGGCAAGCAGATTTTAAGCATTGTTAAATTATGTTAGATTTATAGAAAGAAAATGAAAAAGGGGACTTCTATGTGCACAAAATTCAATCGATGGGCATTGTATTAGTTATCAGTTTATTGGGCGTATACCTTTTTAACATTTTGCATTTACCCGTTCCTTGGTTACTCGGTCCGATTTTTACAGTGTTAATCAGTCAATTTTTTATCAAAACACACCTCTATTGGCCATCGACATTACGCAACTTCGGATTAATCATCGTAGGAATTACCATTGGCCAAAGCTTTCAATTAACTGTTTTTTCCGGCATGGGCTGGCTTATTGGAATCATGTTGTTATTGAACATCATGATTATAATATTTAGTGTTCTATTAGCATTTGGACTTGTGAGAGTGGGGGAGCTTTCATTAAAAACCGCATTGACATGTACGGTTCCCGGAGGACTTTCTCAAATTGTGGCCTTTGCAGAAGAGGAAGAAGGCATTGATATTGCCATTGTCACGTACTTTCATGTTGTTCGTGTAATCACTATTGTGATTGGTATTCCCTTAATATTACATGCCCACGCAGTAGCTGATAAGAAAGAAGCGATGTTATCCTTCTCTTCAATGATGGCATTATTGCTACTGATTCTCGGATCTATAGTAGCTGCAAGGATAGGGAAGAAGATAAAAATTCCGGTTTCTTCTTTTTTATCTCCCGTCTTATTCGTGATTGGTCTCCAATTGTTTTCGATTAAAATGCCAGAAGTCCCAAGCCTTTTTCTCAATATGGCTCAGTTAATGATTGGTGCTTATATAGGACAGCTGCTAAAGCCAAACATGCTAAAATTGGGGAAGCAGGTTCTATTATTAGGTGTTGGAACTGCCATATTCCTGTTGCTCTTTACTTTTGTACAAGGGTGGATGTTGACACAAATGATGAAATATTCTTTGTCAACAAGTATATTAAGTACAGCGGCAGGAGGGCTGGATCAAATGAGTCTACTTGCCAGTGCCATTGGAGCGGATGTATCGATCGTGACGGTCTTTCAAATGTTTCGAATTTTATTTGTTTTTATCGTTGTTTTACCATTATTAAAAGTATCTTGTCGAAAGATTGATGAAAGGAATACTAATACTTAAAAGAATCAGAAAGGTTGTTTCTAGTAACATTTATAGATACTATTAATGGTAGGGTCGCCATAAAAACCAGACGAATATAGTAAAAAACTGTCGATTGTTGATTCACAAGAAAAAATGGTATGATATATATTAGTTTGTCTATGAAATGATAAGGGGAATATGACATAAAATGCAAAACAAAAAAATAGAATTGTGGAAAAAAGCTGTGAAAACAGGAATCATCAAGTCGAATTTAATTCCGATGTTCGCCGCTTTAATGCTTGCCCTTTATACTTATCATTTAAGTTTTATTGAAAATATACCGAATATGATTTTTGCTCTTATCGGTTCGGCGGCAGTCATCGGAGCAGCTGGAATATTCAACAATATATATGATCATGATATTGATGCGAAGATGTCCCGTACAAAATTGAGACCATCTGTTACTGGTGAAATTAATCTTCGCACGTTGTTGATTGTCGGAATACTATTACTGATTATCGGACTTGGATTTTTAGCCTTAACAACACTAACAGCTGCAATTCTTGGATTCCTTGGTGTATTTTTCTACGTTGTTCCATATACGATGTGGACGAAGAGAAGAACTATTTGGAACACTGAAGTGGGGAGTATTTCTGGTGCGGTTCCACCGTTAATTGGATGGGCGGCTGTTGCACCTACGATCTGGCACCCAGCATGTTGGGCGCTCTTTATCATTATGATCATTTGGCAAATGCCGCATTTCTATGCACTGGCCATCCGTAAGAAGGATGATTATGCAGCAGCAAAAATCCCAATGCTTCCAGTTGTAAAGGGCGTTAAACGCACATATATCCAAACGAATGTGTACTTAATTTTGCTCATGCTAACGAGCTTTCTGTTTGTTCCGTTAAGCTGGGGGTTAACGCTTTCTTCACTAATGCTTGGCGGCATTTGGCTATGGATTAGTTTAGTAGGATATAGACAAATGGACGGGAATAAATGGGCAAATAAAATGTTTGGCTATTCATTAATTTACATGACAGCAGTGTTTGCCACAGTCATTATTTATGCCGGAGTAGGAATGATATTACGTTAAAGTATGATGAGACCGAAAGTTATTGTTAACTTTCGGTCTGATTTTGGTGCGCCCGGCATGTACATGAACTATAGGGTGTAAGTCCCGAACCCCGAAGACAGAAGTAGAGGTTAGCCAAGAGCAAGGGTGTCCGTGGTGACGCGGAATCTGAAGGAAGCTGGAGGCAAAACACCGGTCCGAGGAACACGAACCTCATATAAGGCTAGGTATGATTGAGTGAGTTTGCCAAACAAAACAAAGCTCTTTCTGTCGAAGGTCATATCGAGTAGATGAGGCGGATAGATGGTGTGAAAGTGCATGTACTTACCCGGGGAGGTCTGGCGGATAGGTGAAGTACTCTTCATAACCTACTTAGCGATAAGTAGCTGAACCGTCAGAAGTCAGCAGAGGTCATAGTATTAGTTGGTCTAGAACAACTGAGAAGGACCGAACAATTAAGAGAGAATAGCCCTTGGCATTCAGTGAGTCATGATGAACACAGAAAACGTAGTACCTCACTTGAGGAAGGAAGCGGTGAATCCCGTGGGAGACCTCTTGGAGGGTGGAGTGACCACTGGCATAAGAAGACAAGCTATTCACGGAAGTTATGAAAACTTGCGTCAATTATCTTAATTGAACCGCCGTATACGGAACCGTACGTACGGTGGTGTGAGAGGACGGGAGCTAATCACTCCCTCCTACTCGATTTTACATATATCAATAAATTAACATAGTTATTCATAAAAACTCTGCCATAACTATGTCAATAAAGTTTAGTTGCAAGGAAATTCCTGTATATGTAACAAAAAATGCAATGATGAAAAAATAAAAATATTAAATTTGTGAACAAAAATATGATAAAAATGTGACATATTTCGAGAGTTGATGTACAAAGAGATGATGGGGTGCTATAGTAATATTACAATACAGCGAAAAATGTAGTTGCTGTATAAAAAATTGCTCTTTTAGTAAAAGTATCATGTAAGCTCATAAGAACCTAAAATTTGTTCGACTGATCAATAAAACCTCCCCTATATTTTTTATAACTAGCTTATAAGGTTTGGAAAAGGCTGGACGCATTGGCGAACCAGCCTTTTTGTATGTTAACAGTTTTCATTTGAGAGGTAGACAATTTGATTTTTTCCTTGTCTTTTTGCCATATAGAGAGCTTGATCGGCAACTTTAAAGATTTGAGTGAACTTTTTAGCATATGGAATGCTATTGGTACATACTACTCCGATGCTAACAGTCACTTTAATTTCATTTGTTAAATAGTTTATCTGAAAGGAAGTAATTTCATTATAAAGTTGTTTTGCTCTTTCCATAATGGAATGTGAAGGATATCCTTTTAAGAGGACAATAAATTCATCCCCACCGTAACGACCGACGATGATATTTTCTTTATCTTCATTAGCCACCTTTAAACAAGCCTGTGCGACCCCTTTAATCACTTCATCACCTATTAAATGGCCAAAGGTATCATTAATATTTTTAAACGAGTCAATGTCGATGACGACACAACAAATATGTTCATCTGTTTTTTTTATTTCTTTGAGCCACTTGTCACATGTTGTTTCAATATAATAACGATTATATACTCCTGTTAAACTGTCCACATTTGCCCGTTTTTCTATCGCTTTAATGCTTTGATTGACATCCAATTCTCGTATTTTAGATGAAAGGCGAGTGGAAAACAGTTTTTCAACAATTGTTAAATATTCTTTAATCGCTTCGTAAGATTTCTTATAATTGCCAAGGGATTCATAAATTTCTGCAATTACTTTCAATATAGACTTTAATTTCATTTGATTATTATATTCAGAATATATGTTGAAAGATTTATGTAATAATTGCAATGCTATATCATACTCACCTTTGGAACGATGAAATGTGGCTTTCACATGGAGAAAGTGCGCTTTTTCATGAGGTAGGTTGTTGATATACTGGTTGAGCTCTAGATGATTGATAATTTTTTCTGCCTTCGATAATTCATTCAAACCGATATAACTTGATGCAATACTTAAATAGATATGACATTGCAATAATATTTCACTAGGGCAATGTTCTTTTGCAATGGCTAATGCTTTTAACGCATAGTGAAGTGCTTTTTCATAGTTTCCTTCATGCAATAAGTAGTTGCTGTAGGAGTTGAAACTGCTGCTTACTGAATAAAACATTTCTAATTCTTGTGCAATCCGTATACATTGCTTCATCGCTTCTTTTGCTTCTTCGAAATTTTCTTCATAAGCATATATCAAAGCACTCAAATAATATAAGTAATACTTATCCCGATCGTCTCCGAATTCATCACACAAAACTTTATAATCAAGAATATGTTGGAAAGCGATTTCAATTTCACCTAAATAATAATAACAACAAGCAAGATTCAAATGGGCATTCATCGTGGCCTTAATATCTTCGGTTTTTTTAGCGGTTTCTAATAGTTCTTTCCCCAACTCAATAGCTTCTTTATACTTGCCATCGATAAAAAGGTTTCCTGTGAGCGATTCCAACCTTGTTAAATGGTACAATTGAGCGTTCATTTTTCTACCCCTCTCGTTGAAGGAAGGAAGAAATACCTTGGAAACACAATGGTTTTCTGGGTATTTCTTCCCTATTTATATTATAAACTTCAAAGGGATACTAAAATGTATACAATATTTGACAATATAAAAGTAATTTCATGACTTTTCATAAGGGGTCTAAACAGTACAAAATTCTTAAACGTTTTTTATGGAAAATTTAGGTTAGTGAGAAAAAGTTTTAACGAAAATTTTACTACTCAATTACAAAGAGAGGTTGGCAACTTCACATAAATAATCGCAAAGAACACGCAATCCTTTATCAAAGTTTTCTAAGTGGAAGTGTTCATTTGGTGCATGGAAGTTTTCTGTACTTAAACCAAATCCCATTAACACGACAGGGATATTTAAGATTTGATCAAAGGTTGCAACAATTGGAATAGATCCTCCGCCGCGAGTGAATGCAGTAGGGGATTCATACACTTTTTCATACGATTTGCTTGCTGTTTGAATTAATGGGTGGTCAAAAGGTGTAAGATATGGTGCCCCGCTGTCAAATTTCGTTACAGTGACGGTTACCCCTTTAGGTGTATGTTTTTCAATATGATTTTGTATTAACGCAATGATTTTGTCGGGATCTTGGTCTGGAACAAGTCGGCAAGTTATTTTTGCTCCTGCTTCATTTGGTAAAACGGTTTTAATTCCCTCTCCGGAAAATCCACCGAAAATTCCATTGATTTCTAAAGTAGGGCGAGCCCAAGTTCTTTCAAGATAGGAGTAGCCTTCCTCACCAAACAATTCATCAACTCCCAGTTCCTCTTTTAATGCTTCTTCATTAAATTGTAGGTCAGCAAAGGCTTTACGTTCCTCATTTGATAGTGGTCGAACGTCATCATAAAATCCTTCGACTAAAATTTTACCTGTATGATCTCGGAATGAATCAAGAATTGCTACTAACGCATGGATTGCATTTTGCACTCCACCACCGTAAAGACCAGAGTGCAGGTCGCTTTTCGCTCCACGCACATCGATTTGGAGGCCTGTAAGTCCTCGTAATCCATAGCAGATTGCCGGTTTACCTGGACCATACATATTTGTGTCAGAGATTAAAATGAAATCTGCTGCTAATTTATCTTTATTTTCCTCTATATAAGAAGGAAGGTTAGCGCTTCCAATTTCTTCTTCACCTTCATAAATGAATTTTACATTGACAGGCAATGTACCGAGAATCGCGAAAAGTGCTTCAATTGCTTTTAGGTGCATGAATATTTGTCCCTTATCATCGGACGCTCCTCGAGCATACAATTTATTTTCAATGATTTCAGGTTTGAAAGGTTCTGTTTTCCATAAGTGTAATGGATCAACTGGTTGAACGTCATAATGTCCGTAAATTAACACTGTAGGCTTTCCTTCAGCATGAAGCCATTCACCATAAACGACAGGATGCCCAGCTGTTTGGTCAATGGATACATTTTCAAGATTCAATTGTTCCATCTGATTTTTTAGCCATTGAGCTGCACGCTCTATATCTTGCTTATGGTCGGATAGTGCGCTGATGCTAGGAATAGATAAAAATTCAAACAGCTCCTGTAAATGCTTTTCGCGATTTTTTTCAAAATACTCATGAAAACGTTGCAAGTCCATATAAATCCCCCGATTCAAAAAATTTTCTAAAAATTAGTATATCATAGAATTGGAAATTTCAAGCGAATGTCAAAACATTTTGAGAAAGGTAATAAAAAGGGGGAAGCAATAATAGAAATCTTACAGAAATGTAATGTAATTGAAAGCTAATCATATAGAGTGTAATACAAATTTTTGGGAAAATGTATACAGAAAGCTCTTAAATACGGAGGAATTGAACGATGAGTAAAATTTGTGATGTTTACGAAGAGTTTAATCGTTATATATATCATTTATGTTTAAAATTAACGCGCAATCCTTTAGAAGCTGAGGATTTAATGCAAGAGGTGTGGGTAAAAGTTGTCCGCAACCAAAAGCAAGTGGAACAAGTTGATCATGTAAAAGCATGGCTTACGACCATTACAATGAATACGTTTCGAGATCGTTATCGGAAAAATGTGCGCCGCAGTAAGTATGTAATGAATCAACCTGAAACTTTAGACGTTCCAATACTAGAATTGGTTCCAAATAATGAAGTTTCCACAGAAGAACAAATTGAAAAAGTGGTCATTACTAAAATTGTGCAGGAAAAAATGAAACAATTAGATAGTATTTATCAAAAGACGCTTTGGTATTTTTACGTTGAGCAATATTCTTTAGCTGAAATATCCAATTTAATGAAAGTATCAATCGGCACTGTAAAATCCCGCTTATTCCGTGCAAAGCAAAGACTGAAAGAAATTTTAATGTCAGATAACAACTTGGTAGATGTGGTTGTGCCGGTATAACATTGAAAAGTAGCTTGTGGTCATCCAATGGCCACAAGTTTTTTCTATGGAAACAGTAAATGCAAGCTGCTATTATAGGCAACTTGCATTTTCCTTAACATTCGACGTACAAACATACTTCCACACCCTTTTTATTTATAAGGATAATTTTCTAAACATTTTTCAAAAATGTTATGCAATGTTTGGATTTCCTCGTTTGATAACATGCCAAACATGGAATGAACTAATGCCATCACCGGAGTTTTGGATTGTTCTAATGCTTTTCTTCCTTCAGGAGTAATTGCGATTTGAGATACGCGGCGATCGTTTGCACTTTGTGTTTTTTGAATATATCCGCTTTTTAACAGTTTCGATGTTAAAACGGTTACTCCACCTGTTGTAATTTTTAATCGTTCCGCAATGAGAGAAGGGCGCTTTGGACCTTCTTTTGCAAGTAAATCTAACAAAAGAATATGGGTTTTTGAAAAACCTAAATCATTAAGTTGATTCCATTCATTAGACCATTTTCGCTCTAGCGTTGAAACCACTTCAAATAGGCTGGAAATGGTCTCATATCGTTGGTTATCCATTATTTTCAGCTCCACTTTCATTTTCAGTACAAGGGTAGGGGAAGATAATTTAACTTACAATTTCGTCAGCATGCTTTCTCAATTCATTTAATTCATATACACGAACTTTGCGTGGAATAAATCGACGGATGTCCATTTCGTTATAACCGACTTGGATGCGTTTTTCATCAATTAAAATTGGACTACGCAGCATTCGAGGATGTTCTTTAATTAATTCATAAAGCTCTTGGATGGAAAGTTGATCAATGTCAACATCTAAGTTTTTGAAGTCGTTTGAGTTTGTTGCAATAATTTCATCTGTCCCATCTTCCGTCATGCGCAATATGTTTTTGAACTCTGATAATGTAAGTGGTTGAGATGTAATGCGTTTTTCTGTAAATGGGATATTGTGTTCTTTAAGCCATTTAATTGCTTTGCGTGAAGAAGAACAACTAGATTGGGTGTAGATGGTAACTGTCATATATACCGCCTCCAATAATGGTTTAGAGTTGTGTTTTGGTATTGTAAGAGAAAACAGCATTAGATATCTTACCAGTAAGATAAATCAAAGTCAATTTTGAAAAAAAGTGGACGACTAAATAATGTATAACCATTTTTCTAATAATAATTACGTTTTTATTGGGCGAAAGTTTCAATTTTAGGGAAATTATTTTATTTGAATATTACAGAAGGGGAAATTTTGATTTTCACAGTAAAAATAAATTTTCTGGAAGAGTAAGAGAATTTAATGGATTTCTTAATTATAATAATGCAAAGTACAATTTCTGTTAGAAAGGGAAATGAATTGAAAAAAAGAAAAACTCGCGATTTACATTTCCGCGAGTAGCTTATTGAGCTCTGCTAATTTCTTTTCCATACGAGCTAGTCGTTCTTCTGCTTGCATTACCGAATCAATATGGCCAGTATTTTCAAGTTTCTCTATATCGCCTTGCAAATTGATATAATCCATTTTAATTTCAGCAATTTGCTGTTCAATTTCTCGTTTTGTCAACATAATTAACTCCCATCTTTCATGTTCAGTCACATTAATATGGTTATTGTATCATAAAGGATTGGAGTTTTCATTCATCTAAAAAAACAATGGCCGTATTCGACCATTGATGCAAATTAATGGATGTTCACTTTTTCGGGATTTGTAGAAAGGATTAATTGGAAGGATCCTTTTTGAGTTTTCACTGTTACCGTTACAAATTCGCCTGAGACCTTGACATTTTCTTGGAATTTTTGAGGATTCATAGAAAGTTCTGTACCCCAGTTCGACATGTTGACTAAATAGATTCCGTTATGTAAATTTAAGAATTCACTAAAGGCATCTTTGGCAAGTTCGTCAATTTCAGTTAAATTCTCTTCTGCATAGTTCGATGCAATGTGCAGCAACGATTGATCATCAGCTGCAATTGCTGTAAATAGTGGAGCACTTCCAGTAATTTCTTGACTTACGAACCATTTTGAATGATGAACTTCTTCGTTTGAAATTTTAAGGAATGTTTGGCGATCAATGAAGCGAATCATATTTTTCGCAAAAAGGGAAATGTAGTCTCCGTATTGTTCACGAATTTCTTTGTGATCTTTAGTTAAAATGTTTTCCACTAATGCATCGATATTTCCGCTTTGAATTTCCTCAAACATTTCGGTGGATAGACTATATTCTTTCTTATAGTCATTTAAAGCTGAACTGAATTCATCCATTGTCATATAACCGCGGTCTATTAACGCTTGTGCTAAATATAGATGGCCTTGTTTTTGATGGGAAATAAGCTCTTCAACTTGTTCTTCTGTTAGATATCCAAGTTCAATAGCAATTTCACCGAAACGCTTGTCCATTTGTTTTTGTTTTTCATGGACTTCATTTACTTGATTAGAAGTCATCAAACCTTTGTCGACAGCAATAACACCAAACTTTACGTGCACCGCTTCTTGATACTCTAGCACATCTTGAAGTTGTTCATTTGTAATCAATCCACGATTTAATAAGTAGTGACCGAAATATTGGCTAAACATGGATTATCCCTCCTTTAAGGCTTTCTCAACAATGTTCGTAAGAGTTTCAAATTGAATAGGTTTTTGAATAAAATCATATGCACCAAGTTGAAGGGCTTCTTTTAATTTGCTGCTTGTACCAACGGAAGAGGCCATTATAACCTTCGTCTCAGGACTGATTTCTTTGATTTCTTTAAGTGTTTCAATTCCATCTTTTTCAGGCATAACGATATCTAAAAATACTAGATTTGGCTTATATTTTTCTACTTGTTCTACTGCTGAAATGCCATTTTGTGCTTCATAGATTGCTTGAAAATTTAATTCTTCGAGGGCTTCTTTTAATTTCTTTCTAATGAGGAGAGAATCGTCACAAATTAGAACTGTAAATTTTTCCAATGCCATCAGCTCCTTTTATTAATACCTGCTTATTTATATAGTACTACATACCTATGAAGATTTTCTAGATGACTATCCAAAAATTTTAACAATTAACAAAATTTATGGATATTTAATATAAAAAGACAGCCGATTCTAAAATCGAACCGGCTAAAAAGTTTAGATATATAGGAAAATAGTATTGAAAAGCTAGGTTATAATGATACAATATTATGCCGTTCATAGGCGAAATCTAGTAGAAGCGATTTTAATACTTCATTATTATCTTGGATTTCTAATTGAATTTGTTTTCGAACTGCTCGTTCACGTCTTGCTTCATGGAGTAATAATTCCATAACAGCATTTTGAATGTTAGACTGCTTCATTTTGCGGCCCAATCCTAAGTTTATAAAACCGTTATTTTCTCTTGGGAAGATATTATTTAATTCCCGTTCATTTTGTGCTGATACGATGCAAGGGATACCGACGGCAGCCACTTTATATGGCGTATAGTTGGCGTTACAAATGACGATATCTGCAACTGGCAATAATTTATCGAGTGGTTTATCATCTTTGAAAATTTTTGTATTTCTTCGGCTCAACGCCATCATTTGTAAATCGCTGATTGAATGCTTATATTCTCGATCGATTGCTATTGTCACTTTTAGTGGGATTTGTAGGTGGGTTAAGTGGCGCAAAGTGCGGTATGTTAAGTTGTTGTCGTCTCCATCTTCATAAGCAACGATGATATGTGGCGGGTTTGATAATTCGTTAGAAACTCTAGATTCAGCAATTGATTTTAGTGTATCCGTAACCGCGAAGGCGAAGCTTCCTGCTAGAATATTTTGAGCAGTCGTTTCTCTCGTTTCTTCTAATATAGACATAATATTACAATCAGCAAGCTCTGCTCCCTCACCAAAATCATCGAAATGCACTAACGTTTTGCACAGCGGTCTAATCGTTTCTACATATTCAACATACGTATCTTTTCCATCTTGTACAATTAAATCTGGCTGCAATTCTTTCAGGTGTTTTACTAGTTCGTCGATATGGTCATAGAGTATCGGTGAAAGTTGTGCATCTGTAAATATTTCTAATGCTTCATCTGATACATTTTTAAGAAAAACCGTAACGTCCTCTTCAGTTTTTAATAGTTTTGCAAGGATGCTCGTTCTTTCAAATGGGTAGTAGCCTTTAATAGCACTATACTCAACGATAAAAGCAATTTTCTTTTTTGGTTTTCTACTCAAATCATTCTGCATACCAATCCCATCCTTTCCCAATCATTATTTAAAATATGGTTAAATATTTGAAAGTATGTGTGAAATTATAAATAAGTAAAAGATTTTCAACTTTCTAGCTTTGAAATATTGATTATTTTATGATGGGGAAAGGAAGAAAATGAAAGGTTGTTTACTATGAACAGACGTTCAGCTATGGTTTTTGGCGGAACAGTGGGAATGCTTTCTGTTATCATATCAGACCTGGCGAATAGTTTGAGAGAAACCGCAAGTCCGAAAACTGGCAAGTGTTTGTAAATAATTTGATTTTGTTGATGAATTAAAAAACAAAAATAAATTTTCGTTTAGTATAAATTAAATGAATGCTCCATAATAAAATGAGAATGCGCGTTAAAATACCCGTCAGTAAACTAACAATGGAATAATATTTTCAGCCTAAAGACTGAACTTTTTCTTTTTTAATACGGTTCCCTATCGAAAGATTTGTGCATTTGCTACAATTAACAGATGGATGATAACAATAGATGGAGGATTTACAACATGAAAATTCTACTCGTAGATGGTACAGTTTTTGGTACAAAGACGGGTGCACTCTTAAGACAGGTGGAGCAATATATAAAAGAATTTGATTCCAGTTTGGAATTGGAAATATTATATTTTTCTAAATTAAAACATCAAATTTTAGATGGAAGTCCGCTAAATGACGATATGAAAATGATGATTCAAAAATTCGAAGAAGCGGATGGCTATATATTTGCAACGCCTATTTACCAAGCGTCCATTCCTGGCGTATTAAAAAATGCTTTAGATATGTTGCCACCAAAAGCGTTGCGCTATAAACCAGCAGCAATTGTGGCTAACGGTGGCACATTCCAACACCATTTAGTTGTGGAAAATCAATTCAGACCGATTTTAGATTATTTCCGCTGTTTAGTCACTCCAAACTATGTATATACTCATACATCCCATTTTGGTGAAAATGATCAAATAATCGATCAGGATATTCATGAGCGTTTACGTGAATTAGCTCGCGTCTTCGTTCAATATTGCAAAATGAGCGAATCGCTAACAAAAGAACCGATTGATAAACACTAATTTTGAATAAATCGCGACTAATTAATTTTTCTAAATTTGAAAATAGAAAGACTTTAATTGAAAGAGGCTGGGACATAAACAAAAAATTAAAGGGGCAATTGAAAGAGTTTTGATAAAAAATTGATATAACGAATAATTGATTGAAGTGACGGGGCGAGTGCTCCTGTCGCGCACGCTTAGTCGCAAAGCGGAGCAAGTTCAAGGAAGTAAATTCAAAGCTTTCCTGCGACGAGCCCTCTCGAGACACCGCAGGAGCGAAGGATTGAATCAGAGGAGGCTCGAGCCGGGCCCGCGGAAAGCGTCCCCGGAACGGAAATCAATTTTAATAACATATCAAAAAAACATCATTTTCTCCTTGGAGAAAATGATGTTTTTTTAGATTTGTCCCAACCTCTTTTATTTTTTCAATTCATCACTAATTTTTATCCTTTTTGTGTGTAAAGAGCATAAATCGTTTTCATAAATTTACGGTTAGCAAGTATGTGAATTGGATATTCTAAAATATATACTGCTTCATACTATAGAAGATTGGAGATTATACCAATGTCTTCAAAAGTAAATCTTTCATGGATTGCCAGTCAATTTGAAGATAAGAATGATTTGATACAAAAGAAGTTAGAGTTAGATCATAAACAAATTACAGTATTATTTATTAAATCGCTAATTGACCAAGAATTATATCAAAAATACATTATTAATCCATTTTTTGAATTGCCGACACAAGAACAATTTAACCTTTACTTATTTGCATTACCTCAATTTCAAGAAGTCCCTTCAAAAGAAAAAGCACTTTATTTTGTGATGGAAGGGAATGTACTTATTGAAATTCAAGACAATTTATATTCCCTTGATTTCAAGTTATCAAAAAATAGTGATGTCAATTCTACTTCTGTTGAAACAACCATCCATGGATCTGAATTGGCATTAAGTGATAACTTGATGACCAATATTAATGTGATACGTTCTTCGTATCATCAACCGTCTTTAATGATTGAATATTTCGAAAAAGGTGAAGTAAATAAGCCAAAAATGGCGCTAATTTATGATGATAAAAAAGTAAAACGAAAGGCATTGGAAAGTATCAGGGAAAAATTAGAGAAAATTGATATGCAAGTCATTACAGAGGCACCTCAATTCAATACTTTATTAAATGATCAACGGTATTCCTTATTTCCTAAAATGTTACTAACAGAACGACCAGACCGAATTGTTTACAACCTTGCTGGTGGGAAAGTGATATTGTTGGTAGACGGTAGCCCTCAATCAATGATTGCGCCTGTCGTATTTTTCGATTTTATGACAACCATGGAAGATAATTACCACACATTAGCGATTTCATATTATTTAAAATTGCTGCGTTATATTGGTATATTCGTATGTATTTTACTTCCAGGAATTTATATAGGCGCTGTGTCCTTTTCACCAGAGGTATTTCGAACAGAATTAATGTTGACCATCGCAGGAAGCAGAATGGGAGTTCCATTTACTTCCTTTGTAGAAGTATTATTTATGCTTTTTTTTATGGAACTGTTACTCGAGGCGAGTATTCGACTTCCGAAGGCGATTAGTGCAACGGCAGCAACGGTTGGAGGTCTTATTTTAGGAACAGCTGTAACGGAAGCGGCCCTTGCTTCTAATATCATGGTCATTATCGTATCGGCAGTTGCAATCTCGACCTTCGTCATTCCAGTAAATGAAATGGCCTTTGCCATTCGCATTGTACGATTGATGTTGATTGTAGTTGCAAGTATTTTTGGTTTAGCTGGCCTCACATTAGGTTTTTTATGTTTCATTATGTATCTAGTAAATTTGACAAGCTTTGGGGAACCGTATTTAAGGTTTTATAACTACCGAAAAGGTAATCAGGATTCGGAGGGACAGGCTTGAGTCGATTTTATTATTATTTAGTCATGATTAATATGATTGCAAATATTATTTCAGCTGTTCCTACCATTCTTTTGCGGTATCGAAACGATGGAGCTGTATTGTCTTTAATTGTCGGTATCATATTAGGGCTAGTAATTGTGATTGTTTATACGAAATTTTTTAATGCCTTCCCAGGGAAGACATTTCCGGAACTGTTGGTACAAACGACATCTAAATGGTTTTACTATCCATTATTATTTTTTATGGCGGTTATGTGGTTTATTGCAGGGATAAGCACATTAATTACTTACTCTTTTTTGCTTATACGGTATTTAACTCCTGATATACCAATTATGCTTATTGGGTTAACCTTAATTTTATCTATTATATTTGGATGTTTTATGAAAACCGATCGAGTGTTATACACCATCGAAATCGTTTTTGTAATTAATTTTCCTATCATTATTTTTATTATTATCAAAGCATATACAAGCAAAAATTTAAATTGGGATTTTATTAGGGAAGCAATGTTACATGTTGTGCAAGCACCCAATATACATGCAGTTTCTTCAAGTATATTTTTATTTCTTGGCGTAGTGAATCTCGTGATTTTTAACCGTTTCTTTACCCAAAAACAAAACTTTGGTTTAAAACAAATCATTGTACTTGTTTTTATCGCCATTGCAACCACTTTTACGACTTATTTTATACCAATCGGTTTTCATGGTTCGGAGACAGTTGGTGAGCTTATTTATCCATGGATTGCTACGAGCGACTCCATGAGAATGAGATATTTTGTAATAGAACGTCTAGTATATGTTTTTTTACTTCTTTATTTATCAATGGCTTTTTTAAGTATCTTGATTCACTGGCATGTAGCGGTCGAGTTATTCAAGTATATTTTCAAATTAGAAAAAATGAAATTTAAAGGAATAAATATCGGTTATATCATTTTGATTGTCTTTTTCACCGTTAGTTCTCTCTATATAATCGTATCATTAACAGAGTATCAGTTGTTTCAATACTCCAAATACTTCTTCAACATAGCTGTTGTCAATTTCTTTGCTATGATTTTTTTATTTATCTATATCATTAGGAGGATGAAAGGTGCTAATAAAAAAGCGAATGAAAGTTAAATTATTCATCCTAATAACGATTCCATTCCTCATCGTTCTCACAGGTTGCGGAGAATTCAAAGATATAGATAAAATGGTGTTTGTTTCGATGATTGGGATTGATGAGACCGATGATCCTGAAAAACCATACAAAATCATCTTAAAGCTTTACGTTCCAACGAGTTCGTTTAGACAAAATCCAACGCCTGAGTACACATATCTTTCAAAAAACGGTAAGACGTTGGCAGAAACGATTTCGATATTGGAATCTCATTTAGATAAAGAATTGGATTTTGGCCACTCGAAGCTAATTGTGGTTGGGGAGAAAATACTTCAAAATGATAATTATAAGGAAATATTGGATTTTCTCATACGAAGACCTGATATTCAAATGATTTCTTATTTTGCAGTGGGTAGACCTAATGCTGAAGAGATTATTAAATTTTTACCTGCAGGGGAAACAGCATTACAACCAACCATCTTCAATTATTTTGACAATAACGGAGCAGAAAGTTCATACATTATCTCCACTTTTTTATTTGATTTTCGAAGAAGGTTAAAAGAAGAAGGAATTGATCCAATTTTACCGATTGTTGAAATGAACGAACCGAAAACACATTTTATTATTAATAAATCAATAGTACTGGCAGATAATCGGCCTCCATACGAATTAGATACCGACAAAACTTTACTTTTTAAAACACTTTCTATGAATGCAAAGACGATATTCTTTGCTGTAAAAAGAGAAGGTGAATATTTTGTTTCTAGAATTGACTCCATCAAGTCAAAATACAATGTAAATGTAGAAAATAATAAAGCTTCCATAAAGATCGAAATGAAATTAGCAGGGATGATCACAGAATCAAAGAATACATTAAGCAGTAAAGAATTATCAAGATATAGCAAAATGTTAGATGAGGAAATGAAGGAAAAAGTATCAGAATTTATTCATGAGATGAAAAGGGAAGGATATGACCCGTTCGGTTTCGGTTTAAAATATTATGCTCATACTTTGCCTAAAAATCGAATGACTCACGAGGAATGGCTAGAAGCATATAAAAACGCAGATGTAGAAGTCGTTGTGAAGTCAAATTTGAAAAGTACAGGTAGCATTCAATAAATTGAACCAGTATAGAGGAAAGTCGTGGAAAAAGATCGAGTTGGAAAAAACAATTCCATATTAGATCTTTTTTCTTTCTTCTAATTAATTGCATACCATACCACCGTATAGTATAATGAGTTTAAGGATTGGAGGTAGATGAAACTGGAAAATCTAAATGAAGAGCATTGTTCTCACCGAAAGAGCCACCATCCAGAACATGTAAAAAAGGATTTAATCACCCGTTTGAATCGAATTGAAGGACAAATTCGTGGCATTAAAGGTATGATTGAACGGGATGTATATTGTGATGATGTGATTACGCAAATTGCTGCTACTCAATCGGCTTTAAATAGCGTCGCCAAAATCTTATTAGAAGGACACATTAAAGGATGTGTTGTCGATCGATTAGCAGAAGGAGATTCGGAAATCATCGATGAATTGGTTATAACGATTCAAAAGTTGATGCGCAAATAAATTTGAGGGAGGAAACGTGATGGAAAACGTTACATTACAGGTAAAAGGAATGTCTTGCAATCACTGTGTAAAAGCCGTTGAAGGAAGCGTTGGTGCTTTAGATGGTGTACAAGAGGTAAAAGTGAATTTAGCAGCTGGCGAAGTAAATGTAACTTTTGATCAATCAAAAGTTACAATCGATCAAATTAAAGAAACAATCGATGAACAAGGTTACGATGTGGAATAATAAACGTAATTAGGGAAAGTGCTTTTCAAATGAAGCACTTTTCTTCTTCCATTTAATATACCCTATAAAGGTATACGCAAGAGGTGAACCTCATTATGAATCAAGAACAAAACCCTAATGTAAAAGAAACATCGCTGCAAATAACAGGAATGACTTGTGCAGCTTGTGCTAATCGCATTGAAAGAGGATTAAAGAAAATGCCCGGGGTTGAGAATGCCCATGTCAACTTGGCATTAGAAAAATCAACGATTGATTTTGATCCAAACAAGATTAGTGTAAAAGAATTGGAAAAGAAAATTGAAGATTTAGGTTATGGCGTTGCAAAAGAGAAAAAGGAACTCGTCATTACAGGAATGACTTGTGCGGCTTGTGCCAATCGCATTGAAAAAGGGCTTAATAAAATGTCTGGCATTTCAAATGCTACGGTCAATCTTGCTTTAGAAAATGCGACGGTCGAATTTCATCCTTCTGAAGTCAGCCTTTCAGATATTATTCAGCGGATTGAAAAATTAGGTTATGGCGCCCACGTAAAAGAAAATGATCAAGAAGAGCTGGATTATCGCGCTCAAGAAATCCGCAAGCAAAAGAGTAAATTCATCATTGCTGCTATCTTTTCTTTACCATTATTATGGACAATGGTAGGGCATTTTCCGTTTACTTCATTCATCTATATGCCTAAGTTTTTAATGAATCCGTGGGTACAATTGGCGTTTGCTACCCCAGTGCAATTTATCATTGGATGGCAGTTTTATGTTGGTGCATATAAAGCATTAAAGAACGGCAGTGCCAATATGGACGTTCTTGTTGTGCTCGGTACGTCCGCCGCATATTTTTACAGTTTATATCAAACACTGAAAACATTTGGTACTCATATGCACCCTGAACTTTATTTTGAAACAAGCGCAGTATTAATTACATTAATTCTTTTAGGGAAATTATTTGAAGCGAAAGCGAAAGGACGTTCATCAGAAGCGATTAAGAAACTGATGGGGTTACAAGCAAAAACTGCCCTTGTTTTAAGGGATGGTGTGGAAAAGGAAATTCCTCTAGCAGAAGTAGTTGTTGGTGATATTATTTTCGTAAAACCAGGAGAGAAAATTCCTGTAGACGGCGAAGTGATTGAAGGAATAACGGCTGTAGACGAATCGATGTTAACAGGCGAAAGCATTCCAGTAGATAAAACAGTTGGTTCCATTGTATACGGTTCAACTATTAATAAAAATGGTTTCATGAAAATAAAAGCCACAAAAGTTGGGCGCGACACAGCACTTGCTCAAATTATAAAAATTGTAGAAGCTGCTCAAGGATCAAAAGCTCCAATTCAACGACTTGCCGATCGAATATCTGGCATTTTTGTCCCGATTGTAGTAGGTATTGCGATTATAACTTTTATAGCTTGGATTTTCATTATTACACCGGGGGAAGTGACACCGGCATTAGAAGCAATGATTTCCGTTTTAGTCATTGCTTGTCCTTGTGCACTAGGTCTTGCAACACCGACATCTATTATGGCTGGTACGGGAAGAGCTGCAGAGTTCGGGATTTTATTTAAAGGTGGAGAGTATCTTGAACAGGCTCACCATATTGATACGGTCGTAGTGGATAAAACAGGGACTGTTACAAAAGGTGAACCAGAATTAACGGATTTTTCCTTGGCAGAAGGTGAAGATGAAGAAACTTTTCTTTCCTTAATTGGTTCTATTGAAAAGCAATCAGAACATCCTTTAGCCCAAGCTATTGTGAAGGGGATTGAAAAGAAGGGAATTGCCTTTCGAGAAGTTCAAGCATTTGAAGCAATTCCTGGCATGGGTGTTAAAGGAAGCGTCGATGGAAAAGAAGTGCTCATCGGAACTAGAAGGTTAATGCAAAACAATCATGTGGAGATAGCGGACGTTTTACCTCTTATGGAACAGTTTGAGCAAAAAGGAAAAACCGCTATGTTAGTGAGCATTGACGGCAAGTATACAGGGTTGGTTGCTGTCAGCGATACGGTGAAAGATACGTCAAAACGAGCAATTCAACGACTAAAAGAAATGGACATTGAAGTGATTATGCTGACAGGAGATAATGAACGAACGGCGAAAGCAATTGGAGAGGAAGTTGGCATTAATCAAGTAATCGCTGAAGTGCTTCCAGAACAGAAAGCAGAAGAAATTAAAAAATTGCAGAATGAAGGAAAAAAGGTCGCAATGGTCGGAGATGGCATTAACGATGCTCCTGCTTTAGCTGTAGCAGATATCGGAATGGCGATTGGTACCGGAACAGACGTAGCAATAGCGGCAGCGGATATTACGTTAATGCGCGGTGATTTAAATAGCATTGCGGATGCGATTTTGATGAGTCATAAAACAATGCGAAACATTAAGCAAAATTTGTTCTGGGCCTTTGCCTATAATACGATAGGTATTCCGATTGCAGCGGCAGGATTCCTTGCACCATGGGTTGCCGGTGCAGCGATGGCCTTCAGCTCGGTATCGGTTGTATTGAATGCATTAAGATTGCAACGAGTAAAACTAAATTCATAGCGTTATGAGGGGTGTTTAGAAAGTCGACAATTTCCTAGACACCCTTATCTCTTGATAATCTTGATTTTTTAAAAATCTTTGCTCCTGTGGTAGTCGAAACTAGTTCCCATTATCCTCGTCTCAAAGCGTTCGTCTCAAATGACTTTTCCGGCGTCCCCTTTTTCAAAAATTATCGTTACCTCGCAAGTTTCGGGAAAATTTGAAATACTTGCGACTTTGAATAAAATACTTGCAACTTCCTATTTAACTTCAACGCATAAATCCCTATGAAATGCAAATGCTGTAAATATAACAAATGTGGAGTCTGCCAGAGAAACTTCATCACTAACAGGAGGAATTCCAATGAAAAAGCAGCTTCTAATACTCACAGCAGCACTTTGCGTTTTTTCTTTAACTGCATGTGGAAAAAAAGATGAAAACATCTCTATGGAAAATTCAGAAAATCCAGCTCAATACACGGATAACGATTCAGCTGACAATATCGTAACAAACAATCAAGCAGACGGAGATAAAGTAGTTGGGCCAAACATGGATGGTGTAGAGAGTCATGCCGATGTATCGCATGCTACTTGGGGAAAAATACCGGAAGGATTAAAAGAAGCTAAAAACCCGAAATATAAAATAGGAGACAAAGTCATCATCAATGCAGCTCATGATGATGATATGCAAGGATCAGAAGGAACCATTGTCGGAGCCTATGAAACAACAGTATATTCCATTTCTTATGTATCGACACACGATGAAGAACTGGAAGAAAACGAAAAATGGTTTGTTCGAGAAGAAATCCAGCCACTTGGTGAAAAAAAATTAGATGTTGGATCTAAAGTCATTATTGAAGCTGACAGAGAAGAGGGGATGAAAGGAGCGGAAGGAGTCATTGATACCGTTGAAGAAACGGTAGTTTATATGGTAGATTATATCGATAAAGAAGGAGAACCTGTAAAAAATTATCAATGGCTCAAAGAAAGCGAATTATCTCCAGCAAAATAAATATTGATAGTGTGACATCCGAAAATGAAACAATCAAAACACACCATTTTGCATTAGAGCTCAAAATGGTGTGTTTTTTATTGTTTATGAACGTTGCTTTGTTTCAATTATTTGTTAATAAGCAGATTTTTTTATTAAGATATTCTTATTAGCACTCATATAAAGGAATGAACGCCATGAAGAAGAATATTCTTGCAACGGTTGACTCCAATTATCTTTATCCTTTAAAAATAATGTTAAAATCACTGTTTATGAACAATCCACAAGAGCCTTTCTCCATTTATCTTGTCCATTCTTCAATATCTGCTCAACAACTAGAATCATTAGAAGCTTTTATTGCGAGCGAAGGTCATGAATTTCATCCTATTCAAATTGATGAAGAGTTGTTTAGCGAAGCCCCAACTCTTTTGCACTATACGAAAACGATGTATTATCGATTACTTGCCCATAAATTTTTGCCGCAAACAATTGACCGTATACTTTATTTAGATCCAGATATATTAGTGATTAATCCAATCAGAGAACTGTATGAGCTTGATTTGGAAGGATATCTTTATGCAGCAGCAGATCATCGAACAATGCCAATAGTAGAAATTAATAAAATACGATTCAATCCATTTGATTTGGAAGCGTATTATAACTCTGGCGTTTTATTAATGAACTTAGCATTGCAACGGGAAGTTATTGATGAAAAGGATATATTTAATTTTGTAAAAAAATATCATTCTAAGCTTATTATGCCTGACCAAGATATTATGAACGCCCTTTATTCCAAGAAAATTAAAGGGATTGACGAAGTAAAGTACAATTATGATGCTAGATTTTATAACATTTATAAGCTAAAAAGTAATGGTAAAGTAGATATGGATTATGTCATGAATCATACAGTTATCCTACATTTCTGTGGGAAAAAGAAACCATGGAGGAAAAATTACAGCGGGAAATTTTATTCATTATATAAACATTACGAGAAAATAACGAAAGACACAATTTTAGCATTGGAAGATTGGAAAGCTGAATCTACTAGTGGAAAAGTATATTAAGTGGCAATAGTATTGTAACAGTTATCCATGAAGCATAGTGAAAATGGAAATACAATAGTTGGCTCGAAAATGAATGGAGAGACGAGATATGCTATAGTTATCCTATGACTGACGAAAGGATGTAACCTATGGCAAAAAGTGTAGTATTAGCCGAAAAACCATCAGTGGCTCGTGATATTGCTCGAGTGCTCAATTGCAAAAAAAGCGGAAATGGATTTTTAGAGGGGAATCAATATATCGTTACTTGGGCTCTTGGTCATTTAGTAACCCTTGCAGACCCTGAGAGTTACGATGTGAAATATAAAACATGGAAACTTGAAGATTTACCAATGCTGCCAGAACAAATGAAACTTTCGGTTATTAAGCAAACCGCAAAACAATTTCAAGTGGTGAAAAATCAACTGCTTCGAAAAGATGTAAAGGAAATCATTATTGCAACCGATGCCGGACGAGAAGGGGAGTTAGTTGCTCGCTGGATTATTGAAAAAGCGAAAGTTCGTAAACCCATCAAGCGTCTTTGGATTTCATCGGTGACAGATAAAGCCATTAAGGAAGGCTTTAAAAATTTAAAGCCTGGTAAGCAATATGAGAACTTATATGCCTCAGCGGTTGCCCGTTCAGAAGCAGACTGGTATATCGGATTAAACGCTACCCGTGCTCTTACGACAAAATACAACGCCCAACTAAACTGCGGACGGGTGCAGACACCGACGCTTGCCATTATTGCTGCTCGTGAAGAAGAAATCAAAAACTTCGTACCGAAAAATTATTATGGAATACAAGCGACTAGCGACAAAGTGAAGCTAACATGGAAAGATGCAAAAGGAAACACTCAAAGTTTCCACAAAGAAAAAATCGAATCGATCATCCAAAAATTAAGCAACAAACATGCTGTCGTTACAAACATCGAGAAAAAGACGAAAAAATCTTACGCTCCTGGCCTCTACGATTTAACAGAATTGCAGCGGGATGCTAATAAAATTTTCGGCTTTTCCGCAAAAGAAACATTGAATATTATGCAAAAGCTATATGAGTATCATAAAGTATTAACGTATCCAAGAACGGATTCGCGATATCTTTCATCCGATATCGTAGCTACCATTCCTGAGAGGCTTAAAGCATGTGGTGTAGGGGAATATCGACAACTTGCCAATGAAATATTAAAAAAGCCAATCAAAGTTAACAAATCTTTTGTGGATAACAGTAAAGTGAGCGATCATCATGCCATTATCCCGACAGAACAGAACGTCAATCTTTCTTCTTTTTCCGATAAAGAGCGAAAAATTTACGATTTAGTTGTAAAACGATTTTTGGCAGTACTCCTTCCTCCAACCGAATACGTACAGCTTACAATGAACGCAAAAATTGGGGACGAAACATTTATTGCAAAAGGAAAAAACATACTAACACCTGGATGGAAAAAAGTATATGCAAATGATTTTGTTGAAGAAGATGAAGAGGATGTACATGAGCAAATTTTACCGCAAATGGAAAAAGGGGATACACTAACGATTACGAGTATTCAAATGACCCAAGGACAAACAAAACCACCTGCAAGATTTACCGAAGCCACATTGCTTTCTGCGATGGAAAATCCGACAAAGTATTTAGAGTCGAGCAATCGAAAGCTTGCGGATACTTTAAAATCTACCGGAGGACTTGGTACGGTAGCGACCCGCGCGGATATTATCGAAAAATTATTCAATAGTTTCTTAATTGAAAAACGGGGCGGAAAAGAAATTTATATAACTTCAAAAGGGCGTCAACTCTTAGATTTAGTGCCAGAAGATTTAAAATCTCCAGCTCTAACTGCTGAGTGGGAGATGAAGTTGGAACAAATTTCGAAAGGCAAAATGAAAAAAGAAACGTTCATCAACGAAATGAAGCAGTATACAAAAGAAATTGTTGGAGAAATCAAATCGAGCGATAAAAAATACAAACATGACAATCTTTCAACAAAAAACTGTCCTGAATGTGGAAAGCCAATGCTAGAAGTGAACGGAAAAAAAGGGAAAATGCTTGTTTGCCAAGATCGACAATGCGGTTATCGAAAAAGCATTTCTCGCTTCACGAATGTTCGTTGTCCGAATTGCCATAAGAAGCTGGAATTGCGAGGAGAAGGAGAGGGCCAAATTCTTGTATGTCAATGCGGATTCCGAGAAAAATGGTCCACGTTCCAAGAAAAACGAAAACAACAAACGAATGGTAAAGTGGATAAGCGCACTCTGCAAAAATATTTGAAGAAAGAAGACGAAAAAGAACCGATTAATAACGCTCTTGCGGAAGCATTAAAGAAATTAAAATTAGATTAAATAGAAGAACTAGGCAGATAAGATGCTGCCTAGTTTCTTTTTATAGCATCTTTAAATATGAAGAAACTCAAAAAGAGACTGAAACTTGCTCCATTAATAAACATCGTACTTGGGCAAATGATTAGTCCAAGAAGCTCCTCTGCTGTTGAAGTCGCTGTACTAAATAGTATATGATAACCCAATTTTTTATTTTGGTGATTATCATAGCGACTTGAGCCGTAGCAGATCGTTTCGATGATGGAACAACTTTTTTATATTAAGAATTTCAGAATCATACTTTCAGAAATTTGAAATTTTTTGTTATGATATAAATTACATTCATTGGAAGTGAAGGTGATGAAGGGTTGGCTAAAAAGAAAATCGCAAAAACGAACGCAATTCGGTTATTAGATTTACAAAAGGTGCCTTATCAGACGATTACTTATGAGACAGCAGGAGCTATTGATGGAGTATCCGTTGCACAGAAAATCGGTCATCCTGCAAATCACGTTTACAAAACGCTTGTGACAACAGCAGGTACTCAGAAATTTTATGTGTTTGTCATTCCTGTTGAGGCAGAGTTAGATTTAAAAGCAGCAGCTCGGGTGGCGGGGGAAAAGAAAGTAGAGATGCTACCACTAAAAGATTTACTTGCTACAACTGGTTATATACGAGGTGGTTGTTCGCCGATTGGAATGAAAAAGCTGTTTCCAACCTTTATTGATGAATCGGCAAAAGAATTGGATTACATCATTGTGAGCGGCGGAAAAATTGGACTGCAAATACAATTGGCGCCTAACGATTTGGCGAATGTAGTAAATGCTACTTTTGTTCCGGTTACGAAACCATGATTTTTTGCATTAAAATAATGAACATAGAAATTTACGATTTAATAGATAGAAAGAAGGCGCATTTTCAATGAGAAGAGAATATTCATGGCGATGGGGATTTTACATTGTCGGTTTAATCATCATGGGATTAGGAATTGCGATGGTAATTAAAGGAGAGGATATAGGGGTTAATGCATGGGACGTGTTGCATATTGCCTTGTATAAAACAATCGGTTTATCGATTGGTTCTTGGGTAATCATTACGGGACTTGTCATTTTGGCATTTACTTCGTTGATGTATAGAAGTTTTCCGAAGATCGGAACATGGTTAAACATGCTGTTGATTGGTGCATTTATTGATTTCTTCTATTGGCTATTGCCCGATGCGGAGTCATTTGCCTTCCAACTAATCTATTTTGTTGTCGGAATTTTTGTTCTAAGTTTTGGTACGGGTATGTACATATCACCGAATTTAGGTTCTGGTCCTAGAGATGGTTTAATGATGTGGATTGTAGAAAAATTAGGAGGAAGCATTAAAGTAGCTCGCATCTCTATTGAATTAGTCGTTGCCGTGATTGGATGGATGTTAGGTGGTCCACTTGGCGTTGGTACAATCATTATTGCCATTGTTTCTGGCTATATCGTGCAATTTTCATTACCTTACTGCCAAAAACTATTGACAAAATGCATCGGGGAAGAAGCGATAGAAAAGGAAAAGCCGTTTATTCATCAGTAATCATGAGAGTTTCAGAGAATTGAATAGTTGAATATTTCAATTGAAGACCCAAGAAATATTTTATCGGTATTTCTTGGGTTTTTGTGCTTTATTCATGTCGTAAATTTAGTTTACCTTTTTCCCAAGAATGACTAAATCTCTTTTCACACCATCTAAATTAGCAACTTCTGGTAAATGCCCCCACTTTTCAAAACCCAAACTTGAAAATAAGCGAATGCTAGGTTCATTATGTCCGAAGATAAAAGCGATTAGTGTATCGATTTCTAACTTAAGACTTTCCTCAATCGCTTTGCTTAGAATCTTTTTTCCGAGTCCTTTCCCTCTATAGTTTTCGTGAATGTAGATACTAATTTCAGCAGTGGCATCATAAGCGGGTCTTCCATAGAACGATTGAAGACTTACCCAACCACAAATATCTCCTTCATATTCTACAACCCATAAAGGTCTTTTTTCAGGCTGATGTTCATGAAACCAATTTAGTCGATCTTCAACTGATACCGGGGCGATATCGGCAGTAACCATTCTACTTGGAATTGTAGAATTATAGATATCCACAATAATTGGCAAATCATTAAGGGTAGCAATTCGAAATATCATTGTCATAATCGTCATCCCTTTATTTTTAATCTTTATTTCTAGTATAAATGAAATGACTTTCACATGCGTTTTTTTTGTTTGAGAAAAGCATTACATTTTGATTTATCTCAGATTTTGTTCGAGCTAGATGTAGTCATAAAATTCTTCATATTATTACGAAGTACGTTTCAAACGGAAAAGTTAATGAAGACTAGAAAAGAATCTATAGTTTGAATCATATATTGTTTCTAGAAACCTGGTCTGGAGGTGCAAAATTGGCGAAAGCTTTAGATTCTTTTCTTGAAGAAAACTTACAGCAATTGAAAAGCCAAGGGTTATACAACGAAATTGATGTGGTGGAAGGGGCAAATGGTCTTGAAATCCAAATCAATGGTAAGCGGTTAATTAATTTATCTTCCAATAATTATTTAGGATTAGCAACGAATCAAGAATTAAAGGAAGTGGCGAAACGCGCTATCGATCAATATGGAGTTGGAGCAGGAGCGGTTCGCACAATTAATGGAACGCTAGATTTACATGATCAATTGGAAGTAAAGATAGCAGAATTTAAAGGAACAGAAGCGGCAATTAGCTATCAATCTGGGTTCAATTGCAATATGGCCGCCATTTCAGCTGTCATGGGAAAAGATGATTGCATTTTATCGGATCAATTGAATCACGCTTCCATCATAGATGGGTGCCGATTATCAAAAGCACATATTGTTGCATATACTCATTCTGATATGGATGATTTGCGGAAAAAAGCAAAGGAAGCTGTAGAGTGCGGACGTTATCAAAAAATCATGGTCATCACAGATGGCGTGTTTTCAATGGATGGGGACTTGGCGAAGCTTCCGGATATTGTGGAAATCGCAAAGGAATTTGATCTCATCACTTATGTCGATGATGCTCACGGTTCAGGGGTCACTGGAAAAGGAAGAGGTACGGTAAAACATTTTGGGTTAGAGAAAGACATTGATTTCCAAATTGGTACATTATCAAAAGCGATTGGCGTTGTCGGAGGATATGTGGCAGGAAAAAGGAAGTTAATCGATTGGCTGAAAGTACGCTCCCGTCCGTTTCTATTTTCAACGGCAGTGCCTCCAGGTGATGTAGCGGCTATCATTGCGGCGATAAATATGTTAATGGATTCAAATGAACTAACAGAAAAATTATGGGAGAATGGAAATTATTTCAAAGAAGGATTAAAACAGCTTGGATTTGATATTGGAAATTCGGAAACGCCGATTACTCCGTGCATCATTGGAGAAGAAAAACTGACGCAACGGTTTTCCAATCGTCTACTGGAAGAAGGTGTTTATGCGAAAGCGATTGTGTATCCTACAGTGCCTAGGGGAACAGGGCGTATTCGCAATATGCCTACAGCAGGACATTCAAAAGCAATGCTAGATAAAGCACTTTCAATCTACGAAAAAGTGGGGCGTGAACTAGGCGTAATCTAAGTGTAAAGGATTGAATTTGCAAAATCTAATTAGAGGTGCCTGGCATTCCAATAAGAAAGGATGATCATTTGAAAGGTTCCATTACGAAGTTTTTCGGGCAGGCGATGACCGGGCAAGGAATGAAAAATCTGTATCAAGAGATTATCAAGGAAGCCGATAAAGTCTACTTTTTAAAAGGAATTTTTGGATTTAATGTATCCAATTTATTGAAAGAAATTGGCTATCATTATGTAAACAAAGGCCATGATATTGAATTTTTCTATGACCCTCTTTTTGAAAATACAATTCAAGCAGTATTCATTAAAGACATCCATACGTTATTCCTCAAAAGTTCCACTCCTTCTATTGAACCGACTCACCTGGGTACTCGCGATCAAATTATTTCCTTTTATGAATGTTTAGATGAGGCATCACTTAAAAAGCATGGTCAACGAATAAAGGAGCTTTCTGAAGAAATAAATAAATGGCATAATAAATGTTTTGCTTCGCTCCAATCCGCCATTGAAATACATGATGAGTGGGAAAAACAGACGCAGTCTCATATGGATTGGAAGGGGCTTGAACAACATCGGGATGAACTGTTTGATCAAATTTTTGATGGCATGCTTCTTAATAAAAAAGGGGTGTTAACTCATCGATTATTCGGAACGCTTACGCCAAATGGGGCAAGAGATTATTTGCAAAATATTACGCGAAATTTAGAAAGAAGATACTTTATTAAAGGGCTACCGGGAACAGGCAAATCCAGCATGTTAAAAAAACTAACTCAAGATGCGCTAAAACGGGGATTTGATGTACAAAAAGTATGGTGTGGACTAGATTCAAAATCAATTGACATGGTTATTTTACCAGAATTAAAGCTTTGTATTTTTGATAGTACCGCTCCCCATGAATACTTCCCTGAAGATGGAAGAGCCGGTGATCAGATTGTTGATATTGTAAAACATTGTAAACTAACAGAAGAAGCAGAAGAGAAGATTCAAGAGATTTCAAAAGAATATCGGAATGCAATTCAACATGCAACAAACTACGCAAAACTGTATGCAGAGGTCGAAAAAGAAATGCGTGAAATTATTGACTTATCAACGAATCTATCAAAATGGAAAACGCAATCTGCGCATTTGTTTTAACGATCAACTTAAAACCCTTGGATTTCTCTTGTGAGAAACCAAGGGTTAAAGAATTGGGTGAAGAGTGTAAATCTCTTTAGGAACCTTATATATAAGGAGGCAGGGGAGTGAATGACTCACTCCTTTTATTTTTTATAAAAGCAAACGATAAGGGTCTTGCAAATAATCAGCAATTTTACTTAAAAACTCAGAAGCAGGTGCACCATCTATAATTTGATGATCGTATGTTAAACTGAGAGGCAATTTTAATTTTTCTACAACTTGGCCATCTTCTAGTGCCAGTTCTTTTTGGATGGCCCCCACACCTAAAATACCTACTTCCGGTGTATTCAAGATTGGTGTGAAGTATTCGATTTCATAGCCGCCTAAGTTGGTAATCGTAAAGGTTGACCCGCTATAGAGGCTTCCATCAAGCGTACCTTGTCGTGCTTCTGTTGTTACTTTTTGAATAGCTGCACCGAGTTGGGATAAGGACATGAGATGCGTATTTTTAATAACAGGAACGACTAAACCTTCTTCGATTGCCGTTGCCATTCCAATATGCACTTCATCTACGCGGATATATTCGCCGTTATGATACCAAGCATTCATATCCGGCGTATCTTTTAAGGCTAAAACTACCGCTTTTGTTAATAGGGTATTGATGCTTAACTCGCCATTTGTGAGCGGTTCTTTTACTTTTGTTTTTATTTCTTCACGGAATTTCATTAATTCCGTAATATCCACTTTTCTATGGTTTGTTACTTGAGCGGTTGTCTGAACACTGCGCATCATCCGTTGAGCAATGGTTTTGCGCATTCCGGATAGTCCAGCACCATAGGAAACTGATTGTGTGGATGGTGCATTTTCTATTGAAGGAGCTGCTTGTTCCATGGAAGCTTGATATCTTAATATATCTAATCGAGTAATGCGTCCATTACCGCCAGTACCTATTACGTTATGAATATCAATGCCAAGTTCATTTGCCATTTTACGGGCAACCGGCGTAATAAAGATTCGTTCTCCAGCTTCTTTTTCTATCATCTCCGTTTTTGCGGTTGAAACTGCTTTTACTGTTTCTGCTTTTTTCGGTTCTTCTACACTTAATGATGGAGAAGGGGAGCCGATCTGTTCACCAGGTTTTCCGATATACGCGATGGGCGCCTTACTTGGTACGACATCTCCTGCTTGAGCGACAATTTTAATGATTGTACCGGACTCTGGTGCAACGACTTCACCGGTCAATTTCTCTGAACTGATTTCCGCCACTGCATCACCTGCATGAACTTCATCCCCTTCATTTACAAACCAATGTTCCACTGTACCCTCTGTCATCGTCAAGCCTAGCTTAGGCATCAATATTTCCGTAGCCATAATGAATCACCCCTCTCTATTTAACTCTCAAGTCATCGATAATTTCTGTCGCTACTGTCAATACTTTATTAGCATCTGGGATATATAATTTTTCAAGATTAGCAGCAAACGGAACAGGTGTGTTTGGCGCGCATACGCATTTGATTGGTCCATCTAAATAATCAAAGGCTTTGTCTGCTACAACTGAAGCGATATCAGTTGCCGTGTTGTTGTGCGGATTGGATTCATCGATGATAATTAAGCGGCCTGTTTTCTTCACAGACTCCAGTACTGTTTCTTCATCCCATGGTGCAACAGTGCGCAAGTCAATGACTTCGACTGAGATATTGTCCTTTTCTAAAATGTCTGCAACTTCTAAGCCGACGTACAACATTTTTCCGATGGTCACAATTGTCAAATCTTTGCCTTCACGTTTGATGGCAGCTTTGCCAATTGGGATTGTGTAATATTCTTCCGGTACTTCGCCTTTCATTCCGTACAATGTTTTATCTTCCGAAAAGATGACCAGGTTATCATCTTCAATAGCGGAGAGGAGAAGACCTTTTGCATCATATGGTGTTGCAGGGACAACGACTTTGACGCCAGGAATTGAACCGAATAAACCGTAGTAGGAGCCGGAGTGTTGAGCTGCTGCGTTCACCCCTGCACCGTGCATTGTGCGCACTGTCATTGGGACTTTCGCTTTTCCCCCGAACATGTAGCGCATTTTTGAACCTTGTCCGATGATGGAGTCAAAGCAAAAGCCGATAAAGTCGTTAAACATCAGCTCAGCTACAGGACGCAAACCAGTAACAGCCATACCTACAGCCGCAGCCATATAACCCATTTCGGAAAGTGGCGTATCGATGACTCGTTCACGGCCGTATTTTGGCGCAAGGCCGCGGGTTACGCCCATTACACCGCCCCAAGCATCTTTGTTGGCCTCTTCCAAATGTTGGACTTCCGCTCCGCCTGCAATATCTTCACCTAATAAAATGACGTTTTCTTCTTTTGCCATTGCTTGATCAAGCGCTTCATTGATTGCATTCATGAATAAAATTTCTCTAGTCATTCTCTATAACTCCTTTCCAAATTTTTTAGATTAGTCCGCAAAAACATCTTGATAGAGTGATTCAGGTGATGGTTCTGGACTTTCTTTCGTGAATTCAATTGCCTCTTCAATATCGCGAACGGATTTTTCTCTCAATTGATCCAATTCTTCTTCAGTCAACAAGCCGTTTTCAATAGCAAATTGACGGAATACTTCAAGCGGATCCACTTCTGCCCATTCTCTTTCTTCTCCACTAGGCGCTTTGTAACTTTGTTCGTCACCTTCAAAGTGTCCGTGGTTCCGGTAAGTGACGCATTCAATTAACGTTGGTCCTTCACCTCTGCGTGCGCGTTCAATGGCTTCGCCAGCTACTTCATATACGGCGACAACATCTTTTCCGTTCACCCGAACACCAGGCATATTGTAGGCGGCAGCTCTTTCCGCGATTGTGCGGGAAGCGGAAGAATACCATTGTGGAGTGGATTCTGCGAAAAGGTTATTCTCACATACAAAAATCACAGGCAACTTCCAAATGGATGCCATGTTCAAACATTCATGGAATACACCTTCATTAGCTGCACCATCACCGAAGAAACAAACGGCAACCCGGTCAGTTTTCTTATATTTGTTGCGCATGGCCGCACCTGTTGCCAGTCCGAAACCGCCTCCAACCATTCCGTTGGCGCCTAAAATTCCTTTATCCATGTCGGCAATGTGCATGGAACCGCCTTTACCTTTGCAAAGTCCTGTGGCTTTGCCAAAGATTTCAGCCATCATTCCTTTTAAATCGCCGCCTTTCGCGATACAGTGGCCATGTCCCCGGTGGGTACTTGTAATGTAATCTTCATCGGATAGGTGAGCACAAACACCTACAGCAATTGCTTCTTCACCAGCATATAAGTGTACAAACCCTGGAATTTCTCCGGCAGCAAAGAAACGTTTTACATTTTCTTCAAAATTGCGGATATCCTCCATTGATTTATACATGGATTTTGCCTTATCTTTCGTTAATTCTGCTGTATCCGTAGCTGTACGAATCTCTAAATCTACCAATTCTTTCACCAACGTATCAACACTCGCAAACAATTTAGGCATGCCTTTTGCTTTTTCTGTCATTCTTGATTCCTCCTTAAGTTTATTGATGTTTTATAAATTCTTTTTGCTGTTTCTTGGATTAACTCGGATACAGTAGGGTGAGCGAAGACTGTGTTTGCCAATTCATCAACAGTACCTTCGGATTCATAAACTGCTAGAATTTGGTGAATTAAGTCTGCTGCGTTGGGACCGACAATAACGGCACCTAATATTTCCCGATATTTGGATTCGGATATGATTTTGACAAAGCCTTCTGTTTCATTGGCAGCAATGGCTCGTCCATTAAATGAAAAAGGCATTTTTTCAACGATTACGTCATAGCCTTTTTGTCTTGCTTCTTCTTCGCTCATCCCAAACTCAGCAACTTCCGGTTCGATGAAAAGCGGGCGAGGAATACTATATGGAGATACAGGCCTTTCTTTTTTTCCATTTATGGCACGAACAGCTTTTATGCCTTCCGCACTGGCTGCATGTGCCAATGTATAACCGCCAATTAAATCGCCAATGGCATAAACATTTTTCATGCTTGTTTCATAATATTCATTTACTTTGACAAAATCTTTTCTTTCATCCAATTCAAGTCCCATTGCTAACGGGATTTCCAAGTTTTGTTTTCTGCCTGTTGCCACCAGCAGTTGATCAAAAGGAATTTCTTCACTGGAAAGAAGGACGCATCCTTTTTTCACTTTTTGGACGGAAGCCTTCGTAATGATTTTTATACCCATCCTCTGAAGCTTTTCTTTCACAATGGAACGGGCTTCCGAATCAACCGTCAACAATATGTCCGGTGCGGCTTCGATAATCGTGACATCGGCGCCGAATCTTTTCATGGCATAGGCCAATTCAACACCGATTACCCCGCCGCCGATGATGGTCAATTGATTAGGCAATGTTTCCATGTCAAAAAAGGTGTTCGTCGTTAAATAATCTACATCGCTTAATCCTGGGATGTTTGGGACGAAGGGGGCACCGCCCATGGCAAGTAACACATTTTTTCCGTAGTATCGCTCTCCGTTCACTTCGAAAATTTTTCCTTCTACGTATTTTGCTTCACCTGTAATATATTGGATACCATTCTTTTTAAACGTCACGTGAATACCGGATTGTAAGGTGGAGATAATCTTGTTTTTTCTTTTCACAACGGAGGGGAAATCAATTTGATTCACTGTAACTGATAAACCGTTTGCATTAAGAGCATGAACAGCGGACAACCAGTGGCTGTATTGCAAATAAGTTTTGGAAGGAATGCAACCGACGTTGAGACAGCAGCCACCAATGGCATTTTTTTCAATCACGCAGACTGAATTACCGAGCTGTGCAGCTTCTTCTGCGGCAACATATCCACCGGGTCCGGCTCCAATAATGAGTACATCATAAGTTTTCAAGGAATCACCTTCTTTTCTTTCGAATGAATTGCAAAAGTTAGAATTTTCGGAATAATAAAATGATTGTAAATTAATTTTAACGGATTTTAAAATATCCGTCTATAGATTTTTTGAGAATTATTGGAACCTCATTGCGGAAAATAACTATTTTCGATATTTGATGGGATGAAAGTTTAGGAAAGAGGGTGTCTGAAAAGTCATTTTGAGACGCCTCCTTTGCGGCTGTCGCTAACGCTTTCGCCGCAGATAAATTGCGGCAGTCGCACATGCTTAGCCGCGGATAAATTGCGGCAGTCGCACATGCTTAGCCGCAGATAAATTGCGGCAGTCGCACAAGCTTAGCCGCAGATAAATTGCGGCGAGGAGGCGCGTTTGATGTGACCACCGCAGGAGCAAAGTTTTTAAGAGAATATTACTATAAGAAGTAAGGCTGTTCAGAAAGTGTTCGACTTTCTGGACAACCTCCTACTTGAAAGTTGAAATTAAATCGGTTCGTAAAGAAAAACCGGTTCATTATTTTTGATGGAAATAGTAATACGGACATTTTCTTCAATTTGATTGGCGATAATATCCCGAGCCAGTGGTGTTTCAATATGTTGGACGATAAACCGCTGAATTGGCCGTGCGCCATTAATTTGGTCGTAGCCATTCTCCGCAATCCATTGTATAACTTCCGAAGTTGTGTGCAAAATTAATTTGTTTTCTTTTAATCGTTCATTGAGTTCTTTCATCATGATTTCGGCAATTGTCACCATTTGTTCTTTCACCAATGGGTTGAAAATGATGGTTTCATCAATCCGGTTTAAAAATTCCGGCTTGAAATGGGAGCGCAATTCGTTAATGACCGCTTGTCTTGCTTCAGATGTAATAACATTATATTTTTCTATCGAATCCAATAGTAGTTTCGATCCGATATTGCTTGTCATAATTAAAATTGTATTTTTAAAGTCCACCGTTCTACCTTGGGAGTCCGTAAGTCTTCCTTCATCGAGCACTTGTAATAGAATGTTGAAAACATCCGGATGTGCTTTTTCGATTTCATCGAGAACGATGATGGAATGGAGACGATGCCGGACCGCTTCCGTCAAGTGGCCCCCTTCGTCATAGCCAGTGTATCCTGGCGGAGGACCAATGAGTTTTGCGACTGCATGTTTTTCCATATACTCTGACATGTCCAGCCGTACCATATCCAGCTCTGTACCAAACAACACTTTTGCCAGTACTTTCGCCAGTTTCGTCTTGCCGACACCTGTAGGTCCAAGGAAAAGGAAGGAGCCGGTCGGTTTATTTGGGTTTTTAATTCCAGCCCTTGAACGCAAGACGGCATGGGTTACTTTTTTCACCGCTTCATCTTGTCCCACAATGTATTTGTGTATTTCGTTCTCCAAATTTAATAGTCGTTCCCGTTCATTTTTCATGACACCTGTAATTTTAATTCCGGTTAGTCTCTCCACGACGCGCTCGATATCTTCAGCGGTCACTACATTATCGATAAAGGTTTTACTTTCTTTTATTACACTCCATTGTTGTTCGAGCTCTTTTAGTCTCTTTTCAGATGCAGGAATATCGTAGGTTTCCAATTGAACGATTTGGCCGACTTCATTATTCTTTACCGCTTTTTCATATAACTTATGCAATCTTGCCAAATTTCTTTTTTCCCGTTGCGTAAAATGGAGTATTTCCAGCTCTTTTGCCCATTGTCTTTCCATTTTTTCCTTTTCGGTTTCCAAATTTTTTAGCTGTTGTTCAAATGTATGCCGGTTAAATGCCGGGTCGGGTTCCAACTCATGCTTATAAAGGGCGATTTTTGATTGAAAAATTTGTTCGTTGATTTTCTTGATGGAGTAGGGGATTTCATTTAGGGAAATCCTCTTTACTGCACTTGCTTCATCCATTAAATCAATGGCTTTATCTGGCAAAAAGCGGTCGGTGATGTATCGTTTTGAAAGTTTAACGGCAGCTTCGATGGCTTCATCAGTGATAAAGGTTTCGTGATATAATTCATAGTCTTCTTTAATGCCTTGCAAAATTTCAATGGTTGCTTCAATCGACGGTTCATTGACGATCACACGTTGGAAACGGCGCTCCAACGCTTTATCTTTTTCGATATATTCCCGATATTCATCTTGTGTGGTTGCTCCAATACAGCGAAGTTCACCTCGGGCAAGCATCGGTTTTAATATATTTCCTGCATCCATGGAGCCTTCTGTTCGTCCCGCACCGACGATCGTATGAATTTCATCAATGAAGAGGATGACTTGATTATTTGATTGTTTCACTTCATTTAATACGGCTTTTAATTTTTCTTCAAATTCCCCGCGATATTTAGCCCCAGCAAGAAGGGAGCCCATATCTAGACTATAGACGACTTTATCGAGCAAATTATTTGGAACATCTTTGTTCACAATTTTTTGAACCAACCCTTCAACGATGGCGGTTTTTCCAACCCCAGGGCTGCCTATTAAAATCGCATTATTTTTATTTTTTCTTGTTAAAATGCGGATAATATCATTGATTTCCTTTTCCCTTCCAACGATTCTGTCAACTTTTCCATCTACATATCTTTGATTCAAATTGACTGCATATTTGTTCAATGCGTCGTATAGCGTCTCCTGATTGTCGGATGTGACCGTTTGTCCGTTTCGAGTTTGATGTAATTTTTCATATATGGATTCTTTCGTTACATGATGTTCGGTTAAATATTTTGTAATAGGATTAAAATCTTGTTCAAACAAAGCAATCATTAAATGCTCAACAGAAATAAAGCGATCTCGTAGCCGTTCCGCTTCGATTTCCGCTTGTTTAAACAGCCTTTTTAGTCGTTGGCTTTCTTTTTCTCCATAAGCCATATTCGTACCGGCTAAAGAGGGGATTTTATCTACTTCTTTATTTACTAGTTGAATAAGCTCGTTCATATTAATATTAAATTCTTGATAAAAGTTATAGGCAAAGTTGTTGGGCTGTAATAAAGCGGTCCATAGATGAGGAATATCCAGCTGATAGTTTTGTTTGCTTCGAGCAAGTTTCTTTGCATGGAGAATTCCTTCTTTAACTGCAATTGTATATTTGGCAGTCATGTTATCACCCTTTGCTGTGGAATAGTCAATATTTGTATATCTATCGTAAGCGAAAAATCATATGAAAATCAATCTTATTTCTGAATTTTTTGTCAATTGAAGATTCAGTCGAGGGAATCTTTGGAGATGCAGGGCTGGAGAGAGGGTAAAAATTTACCCCCTTCTCTTAAAAAAGGGAAGGGGATCGATATCATTTTTGAACTTTTGCTATATCTTTTTGGAAAAATCTTAATGCTTCAATGCGGCGGATGGCTTCTCGGAGCCTCTCTTCTTCCACAAGCAGCCCCACCCGGATATAGCCTTCGCCATGTTCGCCAAATCCGTTGCCGTTTGCGACTGCCACATCCGCTTTATCCAATAGGTAATCGGAAAATTCTTGGCTCGTAAACCCTTCCGGAACCGGCAACCATGCAAAGAAGGAGCCTTTTGGCGCTCTTACGTTCCATCCGATCCGACGGGCTTCTTCCACCAGCACATTGCGACGGGATTCGTAAATGCTTCTCAGTTCTTCCACACAAGATTGATCGCTGTTCAATGCATAAGCGGCTGCCTGCTGTACGGCAGGGAAGAGGCTGCAAAACAGATGGTCTTGCAACAAATTGATGGCTTCAATGATGTCGCGGTTACCCACCGCAAAAGCGACACGCCAGCCGGCCATATTATAAGTTTTGGATAATGTATAGAACTCTACTCCAACTTCTTTTGCCCCTTCCGCTTGCAGGAAGCTCACTGGTTTCTCCCCGTCGAATCCAAGTGCTCCGTATGCGAAATCGTGAACAACGGTAATAACATGTTCTTTTGCAAATTGCACCGTTTTATTGAAGAACTCTAAAGTGGCAGTGGCGCCCGTTGGATTGTTTGGATAGTTCAAATACATCAATTTTGCCCGTTTCTTCACTTCATCAGGTAAAGTGTTATAATCCGGGAGAAAATCATTTTCCTCAAGCAATGGCATTGTATCAAAATGAACATCCGCCAACACCGGACCGGATAAATAGTCCGGATAGCCTGGATCCGGTAGCAGCATATAGTCGCCAGGGTTTAACACGCACAACGGAAGCTCGATTTGCACCACCTAAAATGGCCACTTCTTCATTTGGATCGATGTCTACGTTGTATTCCCTTTTGTAAAAGTTGCTTACGGCTTGTTTTAATTCTGGGATGCCACTGAAAAGGGAATATTTATGAGTAGCAGGGTCGGCTGCTGCTTCTTGGAGGGCTTTCACGATGTGAGGAGGCGTTGGCCGGTCCGGATTTCCCTGTCCGAGATTGATCACATCCCGTCCTTCAGCAATCGCTTTATTCACTTTTTGCACAAGGGAAGCAAAAAACTGAGTAGGAAGTTTTTTTAATGTATTTGATAATTCCATGGCCATCCTCTTTTCTTATCTTGATTGGATTCACAAAATCTGTCATTCTGTATTTTAAGGAAATGTCCGTATATAATTATAAGTAGATATGTAGGAATATTATTATTTTTTTGAATACTTGTCTAGGGGGATTTGAGATGAAAATAGGTTGCATTCAAATGAATGTCGGGTTTGGGAAGGTAGAAGAAAACTTCCAGAGGGCAGAACAGTTGATTCGGGAAGCAGCAAGCCAAGGAGCAGAAATGGTGGTGTTGCCTGAGATGTGGAATACCGGCTATGCCCTTGAAAAGTTGGAAGAATTGGCGGATGAAAATGGAGAGCGCACTAAAGCGTTCTTAAAAACTCTTGCCCGCGAGCTAGGCATACATATCATTGGAGGCTCTGTGGCAACAAAGCAAAACGGCAAATTTTATAACACGATGTATGTGGTGAACCGCGATGGGGAATTGGTGAGTGAATATAGCAAAGTTCATTTATTCAGATTAATGGATGAAGAAAAATATTTAGAAGCTGGCGAATCCATGAACCGCTTTGATTTGGGAGATCTTCCGGCAGCGGCGGTGATTTGCTATGATATCCGTTTCCCTGAATGGCTTCGCGCCCATGCATTAGCGGGAGCAAAAGTGTTGTTCGTTGCTGCTCAATGGCCGACACCAAGAATTGATCATTGGAAAACACTTTTGCAAGCCCGTGCCATTGAAAATCAATGTTTTGTTGTGGCAGTAAATCGAATTTCCCGCAAACCGGAAAACTTTAATGGACAGTCAATGGTGATTGAACCTTGGGGTGAAGTGTTATGGACTGGTGCAGAAGATGAGGAGTTGGCGGTAATTGACGTAGATTTCTCAAAAGTGGATGAAGTCCGCACACGAATTCCGGTATATGACGACCGCCGTCCAGAATTATATGGGAAAGTAGTAGAGCAAAAGTAAAGGAAAGTGAGCCGAGCAATGTAGGAAATTGCTCGGTTTTTTTATTGGTTATCGAATCTTGAGTGGACGTAATTTTTTCGAATGGCGATGATTTTTCAGGAGTTGGCAATTATTAGATCTCTGAAATAGGGACTTTTTAACTGTTGATAAAAAACTTTAATCCTTTGAAACTTTTCCATTATCCCTGAAGCTCTAATTAATGAAAGGAGGATGAAGAGAGTGAAACATGATATCGAACTAGTAGAAAAAGCAATCAAAGGAGATGCGACAGCCTTTGAACAATTGCTAATTAAGGAAGAACAAATGCTTTATTACAAAGCGCTTTCCTATGTAGGAAGGAAAGAAGACGTACTGGACGTCATACAAGAAACAGCTTGCAAAGCATTTCTCGCGATTAAAGATTTGCGAAATCCCGAATATTTCTCAACATGGCTCTTTAGAATTCTCATTCGTGAATGCTACCAATTATTAAAGAAACGCGATCGAATGATTCCGTACGATGAAATGGAACTATTAAGGAAAATGGAACACAAACAGGAGCTGCCATCTGATTCTTTACATTTAGGCGAAGCATTATCAAAATTAAATGAATCGTATCAAACTTCGATTATTTTATTTTACTATCACGACCTGTCCATTCGGGATATTGCCGAAGTAATGGGAAAACCGGTTGGAACAATCAAAACCTATTTGCGAAGAGCAAAAAAACATTTAAAAAATGAATTAGAAAGGAGTTATAAGTTCAATGAAAGAACAATATGATCGTTTCGAAGTGTTTCCGCAAGACGAAGTTCGATTGGCGATTCGAACTGGAATTGCTCAAGCACAAGAGCAAATAGATGGAAAGGTGAAAACTCCTTTATATAAAAGAAAAATAACTTATCTTTTAAGCAGTGTCGCTGCAGCATTTGGATTATTCATTTCAGCTCAATATTCTCCTGCGATTGCAACGAGTTTATCGAAAATACCGTTAATTGGTTCTGTTTTTGGTGATTCCGACTTTATTGGTTTACAACATGCCTACCAAGAAGGGTTAATCGACGAAATTGGCGAAACACAAACGGTTAATGGAATATCCGTTACTTTAAATGAAGTTCTGTATGATCAAAGCAATATTACAATCGGCCTCATTATTGAGTCTGAAAGGGAATTAGGTGAACATTATTTCGGTGCTGGCATGGATATTACGATTAATGGAAAATCGCCTAAAGCAGTTACAGGTTCTTATGGAGAAGAAATAGTATCAGCAACAACTCGTACGGCCATTCAAACGATCAACATTACAGAAGACATGCCTGACCAATTTGAACTGGGGCTAACGCTTCAAGGAGAAAAGGGTGAAAAATGGCATTTTTCAACGCCAATCCAAAAAATAAAAGACATAAAAACAATTCCTGTTCAACATAAACAAACAGTAGATGGCATACAACTTACGGTAACAGAAGTGTCCATAAGTAAAACAGGTGTCAGTGTATCTTTTGTGAGTTCTGAAAAAGAGAGCGATTTTGATAAAACGAGAGGGCATTATATCGATTTCCGAGTAGTAGATCAAGATGGTAACGAAATTACAAATCTTTCAGGAGGAGTGACAGGGGAAAGAATGAAAGATACAATCGTGTATAAAAGTACAAAGCAATTTGATCCAATTGACTCAAAGGTAACGGAATTAACCATTACCCCTTATTTAGTGATTCCATCTAGTGGTGGAGGGGTAGATGAAAACGGAAAATATATCGAAAAGGATTATAGTGCAGTAAAAGACGTTAAGTTTGAATCATTTACAGTGAAAATACCTTAATGATTGAAAAGGGCGTCCTGAATTTAGAGATGCCCTTTTTTGCGGTTTGGACAATAAATAATGGGAGCTGTTCAATATCAGTAAATACCGCTACAAATACTGTAAATAAAAATGTGTTCTCCACCCCAAAATGAATGATAATATATTCAATGGCACTAAACTGTTGAGGTGAACAAATTGAATCTACCACAAACCTTTAAAGACAAAATGCAAACATTATTACAAGATGAATATGATGCGTTTATTCGAAGTTACGAAGAAGAAAAGAATCAAGGGTTGCGCATTAATACATTAAAGATTTCCATAGATGAATTTTTACAAATTAATCCTTTTACGACTGAGAAAATCCCTTGGGTGAAGGAAGGATATTTTTATCCTAACAATGAACGTCCAGGAAAACACCCATACCATGAAGCGGGATTATATTATATCCAAGAACCAAGTGCGATGGCGGTAGGGGAATTGGTAGATCCCAAACCAGGGGAATACATTCTCGATTTATGTGCAGCACCGGGCGGGAAAACTACACATCTTGCATCGAAAATGAATGGAGAAGGGCTGCTTGTCTCGAACGAAATCCATCCGCAACGGGCAAAAATTCTATCGCAAAACGTCGAGCGAATGGGTATCAAAAATGCCATCGTGACCAATGAAACACCGGAACGTTTAGCAGCGCGTTTCCCAAGTTTTTTTGATCGAATCTTAGTGGATGCCCCCTGTTCTGGAGAAGGAATGTTTCGAAAAGATGAAGAGGCTCGCTTGCATTGGAGTCCAGACAATGTAACTCTTTGTGCCAATAGACAAGACGATATTCTTGAGTATGCGCAAAGCATGTTAAAACCAGGTGGTCGTCTTGTGTATTCTACGTGCACCTTTTCTCCAGAAGAAAATGAAGGAACGATCAGCCGCTTTCTTGAAAAGTATCCACACTTCGAGATTGAACAAGTGGAAGTGTATGAAGGCTTTAGCCAAGGAAGAGCGGATTGGGTGGAAAATACGGCCTCAAATATTGAACAAACGATTCGCATATGGCCTCATCTTGTGAAAGGGGAAGGGCATTATATTGCGGTGTTAAAAAAGAAGGACGGGGACGAGGCGCCTCGCATAAAGTATCCGAAACAAAAACTGGACCCGAAAATGATGAAGGCGTACCAGGATTTTGCCGGCGAAACATTAAATATCATGCCTTTTGGATATTTCCTTGCCTTCAACGACCAATTGTATGGATTGCCTGAAGAAGTACCAACATTAGAAAAATTAAAGGTGCTCCGTCCAGGATTGCATTTAGGAACGTTCAAAAAGAACCGCTTCGAGCCTTCCCATGCCCTTGCCTTGGCTTTACGAAAGGATGAAGCAAAAAGCGTATCGAATCTTTCCGCGGATTCGGATGAAATCATTTCCTATTTGAAAGGAGAAGTTTTACAAGCTAGCGGTCCAAAAGGATGGCACTTAATCACCGTTGATGGTTATTCGATTGGTTGGGGAAAACTCGCGGGGAATATGATGAAAAACCATTACCCAAAAGGACTGCGGTGGATGGGGAATTAGTTTTTATCTTACGAAAAGAGTTGGGGGAATAACGCTAAACTTTCACCGCGAATCATGAAATTCCTGTTACATGTAGCAACAAATTCAAAATTCTACATACATTAGAATTAACCTCTCGAGGCTGCTCTGGCTTTGGGGGGTGTTTTTATTTATAAAATTGTAAATTTCCTTCCAATGGATGTAAATTATAGGATAATATATAAGTATAAATAGTTAGTGGAGGAAGGGAAGTTATGAGTAAAGTACTAGGTCTGGATATCGGGGTTTCATCAGTTGGTTGGGGGATTATTGACACTGAAAAAATGGAGATAATTGATGCGGGTGTCAGACTATTTGAGGAAGCAACGAGAAATGCCAATGAAGAGCGACGTGGATTTCGGGGGGCAAGAAGATTAAAAAGAAGAAGAAACCATCGATTAGAGCGAGCTAAAAAATTATTTGAAGAGTTTGGTATACCGACAAATTGCATCGGCACAGGAAATCCATATGAAATTAGATGCAAAGCGTTAAAAGAAAAAGTATCGTTGGAAGAATTAGCAATTGGTCTTTATCACATTGTAAAAAGAAGGGGTACTTTAATAGATGCTCCTTTAGAAGAAGAAAAAACGGGTGGAGAATTATCAACAAAAGAACAATTAAAAAGAAATAGTAAGGAACTAGAAACAAAATATGTTTGTGAAATACAGTTTGAAAGATTGAAAAAAGGATTAGTTCGTTCCCATGAGAACCGTTTCCGCACGGAAGATTATATAAAGGAAGCAAGAGCTATTTTAAATAGACAAGCCCAATTCCATCAAGAAATCAATGATGAATTTATTGAAAAGTATATTGAGTTAGTTCAAAAAAGAAGAGCTTATTATGATGGCCCTGGATCTAAAAAATCTCCTACCATTTACGGTAGATATTTTATAAAAAATGGGAAATTCCATGAGATGTCGATGATTGAGAAAATGAGAGGGAAATGTACTTATTTCTCGGATCAACCTCGCATTGCAAAAATGTCATTTACAGCGGAATTGTATGATTTATTAAACGGTGACTTAAATAAATTGCAAGTAAATGGGGAGTATTTAACTGAGGAAGATAAAAAATATATAGTTGAAGAAATTGTTAAGAAGGGCCAGAAGGTTACAATAGATCGAATTTTAAAATATAAGGGGCTGCCAAAAGATACGGATGTGAGAGGATATAGAGTAGATTTGAAGAATGAAAAACCCATTTTCACGGAATTTAAAGGATACAAGAATATATTAAAATTAGTAAAAGAACATGATTTACCAAAAGAAATTTTAGATAACGTTGAATTACTAGATGAAATTAGTGAAATTCTCACAGCAGAAAAATCTTATGAAAGAAGAGAAAAGGATTTAAAGAAAGCTTTGACAAATTTGGCTGGCTTTGATGAGGATACAAACGAAAAAATTATAGCTGCTTTGAAGGAAAATACTGATTTTAAAGGCTACCATGCGCTTTCAAAAAAGGCTATCCAATTAATTTTACCAGATTTATGGAAAACGAATAAAAACCAAATGGAACTATTTAGCGAACTAGGACTTGAAAGCAAACGATATCAAAATATATCCAATGGAAAGAAGATTAAATTTGATGATACTGCGATATTAAGTACAGTTGCAAAAAGAGCGCAACGAGAAGCAATTAAAATTGTAAATAAAGTACGAGAAGTATATGGTGAGATGGATTCGATAGTCATCGAAACTGCAAGAGAGAAAAATAGTGAAGAAGCGCAACAAAGATATAAAGATTTCCAGAAAAAACAGGGGAAATTCGAAAAGAAAATGGCCGAAATTTTAGGCGTTTCCTCGTTAAAAGAATTAAAGTTAAATTCCAAACAACATATAGCTTTAAAACTCTGGGATGCACAAGACGGTCAATGTTTATATTCTGGTGAGAGAATAAATCCTTATGATATTGTGCAAGACTTTTATAAGTTTGAAATTGACCATATCATACCGATTTCCATCTCCTTTGACGATAGTCAAGAAAATAAAGTGCTCTGTTATCGCGAGGAAAACCAGGAAAAAGGGCAGCGAACACCATTCCATTATCTTACAAGTTCTCCAAAGGCAAAAAGAACTTTCGAAGAATTTAGAGCAGATGTGATGAAACTTTATAATAGCGGAAAAATTTCTAATAAGAAGAGAGAATATTTACTGGAACAGCGGGACATAATGAATAACGAAGAACTTCAAAAACAATTTATTAATCGAAATTTAGTAGATACAAGATACGCAGTACGTAGCTTTTCCATGAATCTACGTTCATACTTTAAACATCATAACATTCCAACAACTGTTTTATCGATTAGGGGGGGATTCACAAACGCAATTCGACGCCGAGCAAAAATGAATAAAGACAGAGAAAGCAGTTATGCCCATCATGCAATTGATGCATTAATTGTAGCAGCGATAGGGAAACTACCAGTCTTTAAATTTTTCCAAAACTTTGGTGTAAATGAAACTGGCGTATGTTATGATCGCAGGACTGGTGAGGTTCTAACTGAAAAAGAGTTCTTTAGCGAGGATATCTATAAGTTTATAAGAAGCCTCATGAATTATGAATCTAAAATCAAGTATTCTCACAAAGTTGATAGAAAAGGGAATCGTGCTATTTCTGACCAAACAATTTATAGTACAAGAAAAGTTGATGATGAGGAAATCATTGTAAGGAAATCAAAAAATATTTATACTTTGAACAAAAGTGATGCAGCAAGTTTAATAAAAAGGATTAATACAAAACCTGATACTTTCCTCATTGCAAAACATAATCCAGAATTATTTGAACTGATTTTAAAAATTATCAAAGAATATGATAAGGCGGATAATCCTTTTAAAGCGTATTATGATGAACACGGTTATATCTTAAAAGATGGAAAAGTCCCAGTAAAGTTTTTGAGATATTATGATGGAAGTGTAGGAATACATTTAGATATTTCAAATAAATATCCAGGTTCAAAAAATAAAGTTGTTTTAAAATCTATTAAAGGTGTAAGGATTGATATTTATAAAAATACAGAAGGGAAATATAAATATTTAGGTGTACCTCATCACTGGTTTAGAGATGATGGAAATAATTTGATACTGGATATGGAAAAATATAATCAAGCAAAATTATTACCATATAAAGAAATAGATGATTCATATGAATTTATTTTCAGTCTATATCGAAACGATTTATTTACTATAGAGAAAAAAGATGAAACTTTGGAATATATTTTTATCGGTGATAATAACCCTCGTAATAACGTAATAGAAGTGGATTATGTTCATAAAAAACGTAATTCGAAAGAGGAAAGGGTAAGATTCTCAGTAGGTAAAACAATTAGTAGAATTACGAAATTTAACGTAGATGTGCTTGGTAATCGTTACAAAGTTGAAAAAGAAGAATTTAGAAGTACTTTACAAAAATGAGCTTTGATGTTATAGTATAGTTACGATAAATATTTATTGTAACTATACCGAAAAACTGGGAGAACCTACCGAAACAAGGGTTTATCCCGAACTCAGAGCCTTCATTTTTGAAGGCTCTTTTATTTTACAATTTACTGTTAAAAATTTCGATTTTTGTAAGAAGGAGGAAAATTTTTGAGCTGGCGAATTGTCTATATTTCAGAAGCCGAAGAGATGAGGTTATATTTAGACAATTTGAAAGTAATAAAAGACGATCAAGAAATTTTAATACCACTTTCTGATATTCACTCAATTGTAGTAGATAATCAACATACGACTGTGACTGGTAGATTAATAAATGAGCATTTTGCAAAATTAGATTTTTTGGATAAAAGTATAAAAAATAAAGCACTCGACAAATAGCTACCAGCATGTTATTTTACAAAATATTACAATAATCCTGTTTTTGGGCATACCTGCAGAATTTTTCACATTGAATTTTTTTAAGCGGCTTTCTTCCCTTTATTTTCCTTTGCCATCGCTAGCGCTGAAACAAGTAATACAATAGCGTTCAGGTAAATATGGCTCTTTACTTTCTCAATTCCCCATACATGTAGGGAGTTCGACGTAAGGTAGCTTTTCATTCTTGAATTACAGCGTTCTACACTTGTCCTCTCGTTGTAAAGCTCTTTCCAACGTTTTGTATCACGGTGCGGATTGGAATATCGGCGCACATCCTTTTTGATGTCGACTTTTACCACCATTCCATAGTTGGAAGATGAACAGGCTGCCATTCCTAATGGGCAATCCACTTTGCCGGTTGCGTGAGGACATCTGAACTTGAGCTGGTCCTTATCAGCTCCCCAATAAGTCATTTCATAACCCATGGAACAACGCGGAGTTCCATTGGAAGAAATCCCTTCAGGAGGCTCTTTTTCGTTGCGCAAATTGAGCGGGATAATGGCTTGCGCTCCAATGTTTTTGGCTGATTCATAGTTTTTTAGTTGGTCATATCCGCCATCCATGATCAGAAATTCAATTTTGGATTTGGTACGCTCTGCCACTTGCTCGATTAATTCTGGTGCGACTTCTCCATCGTTCACATGGGCAGGGGTTACTTTTATGGCCATTGGCAGTTCGCTTGCGGTATCGACTGAAAGATGCATCTTATAGCCAAACCAGGTAATTTTATTGCCGAAGGAATCATATTTTGCGCCCCAATTGGCATTACCCGTTTGTTCACTACGCTTTTTGGGCTGTTTCTTTTCATAGGCATCAATGGCGGCACTGTCGATGGCCTGGTGGCTGCCGTCAATTATTCCTTCCTCCTGAGCTAACTGTACCAAGTCAAGGAAGATCTTTTCAGCCAGCTTTTTTTTGGTAAGTGCTGCAAAAACCCGGCTGAGAGTGGAGATAGACGGTGCGGGGCGATCAATCGATAAACCGCATTGATAACGGAAACGAAGGTCTTTATCCAATCGATGATGAAGGGCGGTAAAGGTGTCGATGCCTTCGAGTGGGGCAGCGATGAGAGCCCTTAGAATCCCTTCTCTGGAATGACCGTCAGCCCCTCGGGGTGAAGAACTTCTCAACTGTTTAGCATAAGGGCGTAAATCAAGCGAGCTAAAAAAGATAGGTAATTTCTCTTTTGACTCTAATTTTTGCAGTTCTTCAAAGGAAAATAGGCTTTCTTGTAGAATATACAAAGTGACTTCCTCCTTTTGAATTTTTTGTTGTTTCGTCACTTCAAAAATTCTACATTTTAGGGGTGAAGTCCTTTTTTATGTCTTTGAAATCCTTATGGCTCTTGGGTCAAAAAATATGCAAAATGCTCAAATAAATTATCGGAATACCATATTTTATTAATTTTTTGTGATGAAACCCATAACCCAAATATGTTTTGTCTTGGTTTATACAGTCACTATAGAATCTATGGAATGCTATACAAACAATTAAAATGGGATGAAAAAGTAAAAGATGAGATGTGGAAAAAAATCGTACAAATAAAAATTTATAATCAAACTTCGATTTTAAAGCTTTTAAAGAAAAACCCGGAAGTTATTCAACGAATGATTCAATTTGCAAATTCTGTGGAGCCTGGGGATGCAACTAATAGAGAAGGAATAGCAGCATCATTGTATTTTAAAGAATTGTTAGGAGATTCATTTAGAAGAGAAAGAGGAGCTGTCGATGCATTTAATTCAGCATTAAATTATGGTTACATTGTATTGCGCTCTTGTGTTGCCAGGGCAGTAACTGCTCATGGATTACACCCAGCGTTAGGAATTGGTCACCGCAATCAATACAATGCATTCAATTTGGTAGATGATTGTATGGAAGTATTCAGGCCGGTTATCGATTTATGGGTAGTATTAAGTGTAAAAGAAGAGGATTACTTAACTAGAGAAATGAAGCAACAGCTTATTGCACGACTAAGTGCAAAAATAAACATTGGGGGTCAAAAACAAACAGTATTAAATGCAATCGATCTGTTTATTCAATCGTTTATAAAAGCGATGAATAACAGAGATGTCGATTTATTACAATATCCTGCTGATGGGATCGCCATATAACTTTATGAGATTGCTTTTGTTTTTTGATCTCCCAATGACTACAAAAGCTGAAAGAAGAATTTACTCAAAATTCAGAAAAACGCTAATTTCAGACGGATTTATTATGTTGCAATTTTCAGTGTATGTAAAAATTTTTCCAAATCGTGATTCCTTAATGCAATATACAGAACGGTTAAAAAGAAATTTGCCTTCAAAAGGTTCCATTCGAATTATGGCTGTAACGGAAAAACAATATGGAAATATGCAGGTCCTAGTTGGAGGGAAAAGTTTACAAGAATCAACCATAAGTAATGAATCGATGGTGATTTTATGAGGTTATGGCAAATTGATACGTGGGATAATTGTGTAACGTTGGATATGGGGCCTATCACAATTATGAAAGGATCTCATAAAACATGGTTTAAAATTGCTCGTGAAATCAACGACTTTTTTACTAACCGAGTTTCTGAAGTGAAGATTTATGAAGATGGAGAATTAATAAACAAAAAAGATTGGGAATGTTTAATGATACCATTTAATGAATCGTTGCAGTTAGATAAGGTAAATACGAAATCCCCGCTACAAATAATTCATGAAAAGATTGTTGAATTTCTAGCTGCAACTCCTCAATACGAATCTATATTAGAAGAATGGGAAGTACTTAAAGAGGAAGAGGAAATAATAAATAGAACAATATTGGAAAAGTTTGATTTACAGTTTAGATTAAAGGAGTTTGATGAATCGAATTTAAAGGATTTCTTCATTTTATCAAGTTATAAAGGGATAATAACTCCTATTGATTCCAAACTTCTTACTTTAAAGTTACTATTAGAAAAGGAAATTACAAAGCGACTTCTAATTATTATTGAGCTACCTGAATTGTATGCGGATGAACAAGAAATTGAGGAATTATTATTGATACTAAAACAATTAATGAATAGAGGTTGTTATGCGATTATCATCACAACTCTTGATGATGTGGAAGGAAGAAGCAATTTTATTTTAAAAGGTCAAGTGATTAATGAAGCAAGGGTGGAAATGCTAAGATCAAAAGTATTTAATACTATTCCTATTCCAATCGAAAATGAGGATTTTTTGAAAACGAAAGAGTTATTGTTAAGTTCTGTGGATAAGGTGGGCATAAAGGGGGAGTTTTTATTAGATTTGAATAATATCCACAGAACACACATTGTAGTACTGTATGTAATTTTAAAATTATTGGAGATTGAATGGGATATTGATTTCACAAAGTTTCCGCCTAATCTTAAAAAATTTTTTGCTGAGTACTGAACGTTTTTTTATGCTTCTGCTATAATAAAATTGAGGTTTCGGTACTCTCCAGTTTTTCGGTATAGTTGAATTTAATTGCTCTTGGACTAACAGAAGAGCAAGTTTCGGTACTCTCCAGTTTTTCGGTATAGTTGAATTAAGAAACCAGTCGTGATTGAAGCTGTTCAGTTTCGGTACTCTCCAGTTTTTCGGTATAGTTGAATCAGCTCAACTTGGATTAGAGCCAGGACTTCGTTTCGGTACTCTCCAGTTTTTCGGTATAGTTGAATATTAGTGTCATTCATCGGGTGCGTATATAAGTTTCGGTACTCTCCAGTTTTTCGGTATAGTTGAATCGTTGGACGAATCCGGGAAGGAAACACGTGGTTTCGGTACTCTCCAGTTTTTCGGTATAGTTGAATCACGAACAGAAAGGTATAATGGTTCACTAAGTTTCGGTACTCTCCAGTTTTTCGGTATAGTTGAATTTCCAAAACACAACACTTATGCAGTAAAGCGTTTCGGTACTCTCCAGTTTTTCGGTATAGTTGAATGTATGGTTGTCGACCAAGAACTACTGTTACGTTTCGGTACTCTCCAGTTTTTCGGTATAGTTGAATTGACCCATTGAACCAACGTCAAACAATTGGGTTTCGGTACTCTCCAGTTTTTCGGTATAGTTGAATTGGAACAATAAAAACAATCCACTCATTATAGTTTCGGTACTCTCCAGTTTTTCGGTATAGTTGAATAATATGGCTCGTTATGGTATTCCACAAGGTGTTTCGGTACTCTCCAGTTTTTCGGTATAGTTGAATATTATTGGGGCAATAAGTTTTGGCGGATTGGTTTCGGTACTCTCCAGTTTTTCGGTATAGTTGAATTGTGAGAAACATGATCATTAAAGCAGGTGAGTTTCGGTACTCTCCAGTTTTTCGGTATAGTTGAATATATGGCGTTTGAGAAACAATTCGAGGAATGTTTCGGTACTCTCCAGTTTTTCGGTATAGTTGAATTTTCAGACACTTGATAACCTACGTTCCTTAGTTTCGGTACTCTCCAGTTTTTCGGTATAGTTGAATTAAAAAACGTGGATGGTTGGATAAAGACATGTTTCGGTACTCTCCAGTTTTTCGGTATAGTTGAATACATATACGCCATCTAACCATACGCATACAGTTTCGGTACTCTCCAGTTTTTCGGTATAGTTGAATTTTATGCAGGAGATATTGTGCGGGGAAAATGTTTCGGTACTCTCCAGTTTTTCGGTATAGTTGAATTTTATGCAGGAGATATTGTGCGGGGAAAATGTTTCGGTACTCTCCAGTTTTTCGGTATAGTTGAATTAATCGAACTCGCATCATTCCTGCGCCATAGTTTCGGTACTCTCCAGTTTTTCGGTATAGTTGAATTTTGTAGGATATTATCGACCCCGTTGTACAGTTTCGGTACTCTCCAGTTTTTCGGTATAGTTGAATCTTCATCCATTGTTGATTGATAGCGTTCTTGTTTCGGTACTCTCCAGTTTTTCGGTATAGTTGAATCGCATTTGTGATTCTTCTATCCTCAGGGGTGTTTCGGTACTCTCCAGTTTTTCGGTATAGTTGAATGTCGTGATTTTGACGCAGACGTAGTGATGGGTTTCGGTACTCTCCAGTTTTTCGGTATAGTTGAATATTGCTTCCAAAACAAAAGAAGGTACAACCGTTTCGGTACTCTTCAGTCATGATTTCACTTAGTATGATTGTCTGCCTTTATGAATAGGGTGTCCGCTTGTTCAGATAGCGCGGCAACTTGTGCGAATAGGGTGTCCGCTTGTTCGAATAGCGTGGCAACTTGTGCGAATAGGGTGTCCGCTTGTTCGAATAGCGTGGCAACTTGTGCGAATAGGGTGTCCGCTTGTTCAGATAGCGTGGCAACTTGTTCGGATAACACGTCCGCTTGTTCGGATAGCGTGGCAACTTGTTCGGATAACACGTCCTCTTGTTCAGATAGCGCTTCAACTTGTTCGAATAGCGTGTCAACTTGTTCGGATAACACGTCCTCTTGTTCGGATAGCGTGTCACTTGTTCGAATAGCGTGTCAACTTGTGCGAATAGGGTGTCCGCTTGTTCAGATAGCGCGTCAACTTGTGCGAATAGGGTGTCCGCTTGTTCGAATAGCGCGGCAACTTGTTCGGATAACACGTCCGCTTGTTCAGATAGCGCGTCAACTTGTGCGAATAGGGTGTCCGCTTGTTCGAATAGCGCGTCAACTTGTTCGGATAACACGTCCGCTTGTTCAGATAGCGCGTCAACTTGTGCGAATAGGGTGTCCTCTTGTTCAGATAGCGCGTCAACTTGTGCGAATAGGGTGTCCTCTTGTTCGGATAGCGTGTCACTTGTTCGGATAGCGCGGCAACTTGTTCGGATAACACGTCCTCTTGTTCAGATAGCGTGGCAACTTGTGCGAATAGGGTGTCCGCTTGTTCAGATAGCGTGGCAACTTGTGCGAATAGGGTGTCCGCTTGTTCAGATAGCGCGGCAACTTGTGCGAATAGGGTGTCCGCTTGTTCAGATAGCGTGGCAACTTGTTCGGATAACACGTCCGCTTGTTCGGATAGCGCGGCAACTTGTTCGGATAACACGTCCTCTTGTTCAGATAGCGTGGCAACTTGTGCGAATAGGGTGTCCGCTTGTTCAGATAGCGTGGCAACTTGTGCGAATAGGGTGTCCGCTTGTTCAGATAGCGTGGCAACTTGTGCGAATAGGGTGTCCGCTTGTTCAGATAGCGCGGCAACTTGTGCGAATAGGGTGTCCGCTTGTTCGAATAGCGTGGCAACTTGTGCGAATAGGGTGTCCGCTTGTTCAGATAGCGCGGCAACTTGTGCGAATAGGGTGTCCGCTTGTTCGAATAGCGTGGCAACTTGTGCGAATAGGGTGTCCGCTTGTTCAGATAGCGTGGCAACTTGTGCGAATAGGGTGTCCTCTTGTTCGGATAGCGTGTCGCTTGTTCAGATAGCGTGGCAACTTGTGCGAATAGGGTGTCCGCTTGTTCGAATAGCGCGGCAACTTGTTCGGATAACACGTCCGCTTGTTCAGATAGCGTGGCAACTTGTGCGAATAGGGTGTCCGCTTGTTCGGATAGCGTGTCACTTGTTCGGATAGCGCGGCAACTTGTTCGGATAACACGTCCTCTTGTTCAGATAGCGTGGCAACTTGTGCGAATAGGGTGTCCGCTTGTTCGAATAGCGCGGCAACTTGTTCGGATAACACGTCCGCTTGTTCAGATAGCGCGTCAACTTGTGCGAATAGGGTGTCCTCTTGTTCGGATAGCGTGTCACTTGTTCGAATAGCGCGGCAACTTGTTCGGATAACACGTCCTCTTGTTCGAATAGCGCGGCAACTTGTTCGGATAACACGTCCGCTTGTTCGGATAGCGTGGCAACTTGTGCGAATAGGGTGTCCGCTTGTTCAGATAGCGCGGCAACTTGTGCGAATAGGGTGTCCTCTTGTTCGGATAGCGTGTCACTTGTTCGAATAGCGCGTCAACTTGTTCGGATAACACGTCCGCTTGTTCAGATAGCGCGGCAACTTGTTCGGATAACACGTCCGCTTGTTCGGATAGCGTGTCAACTTGTGCGAATAGGGTGTCCTCTTGTTCGAATAGCGCGGCAACTTGTTCGGATAACACGTCCTCTTGTTCAGATAGCGCGTCAACTTGTGCGAATAGGGTGTCCGCTTGTTCAGATAGCGTGGCAACTTGTGCGAATAGGGTGTCCTCTTGTTCGAATAGCGCGGCAACTTGTGCGAATAGGGTGTCCTCTTGTTCGAATAGCGCGGCAACTTGTTCGGATAGCGTGTCACTTGTTCGAATAGCGCGGCAACTTGTGCGAATAGGGTGTCCGCTTGTTCAGATAGCGTGGCAACTTGTGCGAATAGGGTGTCCTCTTGTTCGAATAGTGTGGCAACTTGTTCGGATAACACGTCCTCTTGTTCAGATAGCGCGTCAACTTGTGCGAATAGGGTGTCCGCTTGTTCAGATAGCGTGTCAACTTGTGCGAATAGGGTGTCCTCTTGTTCGAATAGCGCGGCAACTTGTTCGGATAACACGTCCGCTTGTTCAGATAGCGTGGCAACTTGTGCGAATAGGGTGTCCGCTTGTTCAGATAGCGTGGCAACTTGTGCGAATAGGGTGTCCGCTTGTTCAGATAGCGTGGCAACTTGTGCGAATAGGGTGTCCTCTTGTTCGAATAGCGTGGCAACTTGTGCGAATAGGGTGTCCTCTTGTTCGAATAGCGCGGCAACTTGTTCGGATAACACGTCCTCTTGTTCAGATAGCGTGGCAACTTGTGCGAATAGGGTGTCCGCTTGTTCAGATAGCGTGGCAACTTGTGCGAATAGGGTGTCCGCTTGTTCAGATAGCGTGGCAACTTGTGCGAATAGGGTGTCCGCTTGTTCAGATAGCGTGGCAACTTGTGCGAATAGGGTGTCCGCTTGTTCAGATAGCGTGGCAACTTGTGCGAATAGGGTGTCCTCTTGTTCGAATAGCGTGGCAACTTGTGCGAATAGGGTGTCCTCTTGTTCGAATAGCGCGGCAACTTGTTCGGATAACACGTCCGCTTGTTCGGATAGCGCGGCAACTTGTGCGAATAGGGTGTCCGCTTGTTCAGATAGCGTGGCAACTTGTGCGAATAGGGTGTCCGCTTGTTCAGATAGCGTGGCAACTTGTGCGAATAGGGTGTCCTCTTGTTCGAATAGCGTGGCAACTTGTGCGAATAGGGTGTCCTCTTGTTCGAATAGCGCGGCAACTTGTTCGGATAACACGTCCTCTTGTTCAGATAGCGTGGCAACTTGTGCGAATAGGGTGTCCGCTTGTTCAGATAGCGTGGCAACTTGTGCGAATAGGGTGTCCGCTTGTTCAGATAGCGTGGCAACTTGTGCGAATAGGGTGTCCTCTTGTTCGAATAGCGTGGCAACTTGTGCGAATAGGGTGTCCTCTTGTTCGAATAGCGCGGCAACTTGTTCGGATAACACGTCCGCTTGTTCGGATAGCGCGGCAACTTGTTCAGATAAAATGTTCCCTTGTGCAGATAACCCCTCAACTTATCTAAATAGCATGTCCGCTTGTGAAGGTAACATCCTCAATCCAATCCCCAACCTTATCCTCCTATTTCCACATAATCTCACTTGTCGTCTCAATGGTCTCGTTTTAAAATGAGTTATAGAACAAATGTTCCCTTCGTATGATAAAATAGGGAGGTGGTTAAGTATGCGCATAAATACATTCAACTACACGAACTTTAGCCCAGAAGAATTATATCAACATCTCCCAAACCGTTCGATCATTTGCATTGATATGCGTTGCTTTTATGCTAGTTGCATGGCGATGCTTCACAATTTAAATCCAATGGAAGTGCCGATAGCGGTGGTGGGCAATTTTGAGCAAAAGGGCAGTATCGTGCTTGCTGCATCACCACCGATGAAGAAGCGTTTTGGCATCAAAACCGGATCTCGGCTTTATGAAATACCCAAACATCCAGACATTAAATTGTTCGAACCGAAAATGGAATTTTTCGTGCAAATGTCGATGGAGATTACGAATTTAATTAACCAATTCGTACCGAAAGAAGCGATTCATGTATATAGCATTGATGAAAGTTTTGTTGATTTAACAGGCACGGAAAAACTTTGGGGGCCACCTGAAAAAACTGCCAAATACATTCAAGAAAGAATATATAGCCAGTTTCAAATTCCGAGTGCGGTAGGGATGGGGCCGAATATGCTCATGGCAAAACTAGCTCTTGATTTAGAGGCGAAGAAAACAGAATTTGCTCAATGGACGTATGAAGATGTTCCGAAAAAATTATGGCCTGTGGCGCCCCTTTCTGAAATGTGGGGAATTGGTCGACGCACGGAACGCACGTTAAATAATATGGGCATTTTCAAAGTAGGAGATTTAGCGCAAACCGATTTACAACTGCTGGAAAAGCGCTTCGGTATTTTAGGAAATCAATTGTACTATCACGCTTGGGGAATTGACTTATCCCCTCTTGGTGCGCCACTTGCAGAAGGGCAAATTAGCTTCGGCAAAGGGCAAGTGCTTATGCGGGATTATCGCATACGCAGCGAAATTCTTACCGTCATTTTAGAAATGTGTGAAGATGTGGCGCGGCGAGCAAGGGAAGCGTATCAAGTAGGAAGAACGGTTTCTCTTGGTGTGAATTACAGCAAAGATGCCTTTGGAGGAGGATTTTATCGCTCCCGAACAATCGATGAACCAACGAATGATACGATGAAAATTTATGAAGTATGCAAAGAATTGCTTGATGAGTTTTATGACGAACGCCCTGTAAGACAACTTGCTATCAGTCTCTCTAAACTTGAAACGGAACGCTCCATGCAATTAAGTTTTTTTGACCAGCAAAAATGGAAAAGGCGAAAACTTGGCGCGGTAATGGATACTTTGCGCTCTAAAATAGGGCCCACTGCTGTGCTTCGTGCGGTTTCTTATACAGAAGCAGGAACGGCCCTTGAGAGAGCTCAACTTCTTGGTGGACATAAGAAATAGAAGGAGGACGCGGCTTGTTGTGTGTATGTCTGAGAAGACGGCGGATTAACTCCTCGGCGAATATAACAAATTGTAGAGGTATGTTCCCTAGCAAGAGGCGGATTATCTCTTCGAACGAAGAGAAAAAGAAAGAAACTTGCTATGCCCAAACACACCTCCAACGACCTGCAACAAATGGAGTATAAAAGGGGTGAGAAAGTGATTCGAGATCGTGGAAATATTAAATGGAATGCCATGATGCTTCCGGAACATGTGAAAGTACTCCGGGAATGGAGAGAAAAAGATAAATATGAAGAAAAACCAACTCTTGATGAAGGGGCATTGCAAGATTTAAACGAACAGCTGCTCATTGCCTTCACCAATCGCTATGAAGTCGAATTAAAAATTTGGCACAAGGGGCGCATCTTCAAAGCGACAGGGAAGATTGCCAAGCTCCATGCTGAACATGGCTGTACATTCGAAGATGGCCGCACCTTCTCCTTTGAATCGATCTATGGCATTACGATTATGGAATAAAAATAGAAAAATCCCTTCCTCTAGTCAAAAGAATAGCCCAACAAAAAGCACTGGCATATAAATAGTTTACAACATAATTTATATTGTTCGCGAATCGTGAGAATGTCGCTTTTAAGCCTGTAATTCACCAGAGGAGGGGCAAGATGAAAAGAATTCTTGTAACAGGTGCGCTTGGACAGATTGGTTCGGAATTGGTGAGAAAACTCAGATTTGAATACGGAAAAGATAATGTACTAGCAACGGATATTCGAGAAGACAAAAATCATGACGGTCCCTTTGAAGTGTTGGATGTGCTCGATGCATTAAAAATGTACGAAGTGGCGAAAAGATTTAATGCAGATACGATGATTCATTTGGCAGCATTGCTTTCCGCAACGGCAGAAATTAAACCAATCCTTGCATGGGAATTAAATATGGGCGGTTTATTAAATGCGTTAGAGGTTTCAAAAGAATTAAACATGCAATTGTTTAATCCGAGTTCTATTGCAGTCTTTGGACCAACTACTCCGAAAATCGATACACCACAAGAAACATTGCAACGGCCGACGACCATGTATGGCCTGAATAAAGTAGCAGGAGAATTGCTATGCGATTATTATCACTTACGCTACGGTGTTGATGTAAGAGGTCTTCGATTCCCAGGTTTAATTTCACCAGGAACACCACCTGGAGGAGGAACGACGGATTATGCGGTGGAAATTTATCATAAAGCGGTAAATGAGGGAAGTTATACTTCTTATATTGCAGAAGGAACATATATGGATATGATGTATATGCCTGATGCATTGAATGCGATTGTGGATTTAATGGAAGCAGATCCTGCCAAACTAACTGTTCGCAATGCCTATAATATCTCCGCAATGAGCTTTGATCCATCAGAGATTGCAGCGGAAATCAAAAAACATATTCCTCATTTTGAAATTAAATATGACGTCGATCCGGTGCGGCAAAGTATTGCGGAAAGTTGGCCAAATTCCATCGATTCTTCCCGAGCGATTGCTGACTGGGGATTCAAGGCAACTTATGATTTAACGACAATGACAATCGATATGCTTGATAAAATCGGTGGAGGCATTAAAAGCAAAACGACACTATAACACGTAAAAGGGATTTTATTTATATATGATACGTAAAGAAAAAGGAGAGTTGGAAGTTCCGAAACTTTGCGACTTTTCTTAACGAAAAAATTGCAATCGAGTAGGAGGGAGCGATTAACTCCCGTCCTCTCACACCACCGTACGTACGGTTCCGTATACGGCGGTTCAATTAAGATGATTGACGCAAGTCTTTATAACTTCCGTGAATAGCTGTTCTCTTTATGCCAGTGGTCACTCCACCCTCCAAGAGGTCTCCCACGGGATTCACCGCTTCCTTCCTCAAGTGAGGTACTACGTTTTCTGTGTTCATCATGACTCACTGAATGCCAAGGGCTATTCTCTCTTAATTGTTCGGTCCTTCTTAGTAGTTCTAAACCAACTAATACTATGACCTCTGCTGACTTCTGACGGTTCAGCTACTTATCACTAAGTAGGTTATGAAGCGTACTTCACATATCCGCCAGACCTCCCCGGGTAAGAATGTAATCTTTCCTTCCATCTATCTGCTTCATTTACTCTGTACCACCTTTGGCAGAAAGGACTTTGTTTTGTTTAGCAAACTCATCCAATGATACCTAGCCTTATATGAAGTTCGTGTTCCTCAGACCGGAAGTTTGCCGCTCGCTTCCTTCAGATTCCGCGTCACCACGGACACCCTTGCGTTAAGCTAACTGTTACTTCTGCCTTCACAGTTCGGGACTTACACCCTATAGATTACACCCATGCCAGGCGCACTAAGAAAAGGGGAGTTCGAATTCGAACAGCCCCTTATTTTTTCAGCAATTCAAATACTTGTTGTACATCTTTATCACCACGGCCAGAAATATTAACGATAATGCTATCTTCAGGTGATAAAGTAGGTGCCAATTTCAGAGCATAGGCAACGGCGTGAGAGCTTTCAAGAGCTGGAATAATACCTTCCGTTTTGGATAACGTTTGGAATGCTTCTAATACTTCTTCGTTTGTGACCGCAACATACTCGCCGCGGCCTGTTTCATGCAAGTAGGCGTGTAGTGGTCCAACACCTTGATAATCTAAACCGGCAGCGATGGAATTTGTATCGAGCAAGTTGCCTTCTTCATCTTGAAGGACATAGCTTTTGAAGCCGTGAAGGATGCCAGGAGAACCTTTCGTAAGGGTTGCAGCGCCTGCAGGTTCCACACCGATTAAGCGCACATTTTCATCATTAATATAATGGGAGAAAGCACCAGCTGCATTGCTGCCCCCACCGACAGCAGCGATAATAGCTGTTGGAAGTTTGCCTTCTCTTTCTAAATGTTGAGCGCGGCTTTCACGGCTAATCACGGATTGGAAATGTTCCACAATTTCAGGATATGGAGTAGGGCCTACAGCAGAGCCTAGCAAATAGAAAGTATTTTCATAGTTATTAACTAAATCAAGGAAGGCTTCATCTACCGCTTCTTTTAATAAGCCGTTTCCTTTATCCACCGCAACTACTTGAGCACCGAGAAGCTCCATGCGGAACACATTTAAAGCTTGGCGCTTCGTGTCCTTTGCGCCCATGTAAATCGTGCATTCCATTCCGAACATCGCAGCAGCTGTCGCAGTGGCAACTCCGTGTTGTCCAGCTCCCGTTTCAGCGATGATTCTTTTAGCTCCCATACGTTTGGCAAGCAAAATTTGGCCAAGCACATTGTTTAATTTATGGGAGCCCGTATGGTTTAAATCTTCCCGTTTTAAATAAATTTTTGCTCCGCCTAATTTTTCCGTTAAGTTTTTAGCAAAGTAAAGGGGAGTTTCGCGGCCAGCATATTCTTTTAAGTAATAGTTTAGTTCTTCATTGAAAGCTGGGTCGTCTTTAACTTTCCCAAATTCTTCTGCAATTCGGTCGAGCACTTTTTGTACCTCATCTGGAACAAAGCTGCCACCAAAATCTCCATAGTAACCATTTTTAATTAAAGTTTTGCTCAAGATTTACAACTCCTTTTTCAAAGTGTTGATTTTGTCACAAAAACAGTCAATATGTTCACAAAATCTGTACCTTCGAAGCTTTCACAAGACTTTCAATTGTATCCCAATCATCTTTTGCTAAACTGTCAACGATTTTACTGCCGACAATAACACCGCTTGTAAAGGTGCCGAATTGTTTAACCTGTTCAGGGGTGGAAATGCCGAACCCTGCTAAAACAGGCGTATCTGTATAGCTTTGAATTTTTTTAAAGTGGCTTTCTAAGTCGCCTTCGAAAGTGGAGCGAGCACCAGTGATTCCATTAACTGTCACCGCATAAATAAATCCTTCGCTTGCTTTTGTAAGCTTTTCAATTCGCTCTGGCGTACTTGTCAATGAAACAAGCTGAACTAAGTCAACGCCATATGCCTTAAGTGAAGGGTGAACGATAGTACTTTCTTCTAGTGGCATATCTGGAATAATGACGCCGCGAATGCCTGCCTCATAAGCATCTTTTGCAAATGCATCGATTCCGTAGGCTAAAATCGGGTTTAAATAGGTCATTGCCACTAATGGAACGGTAATTTCATCTGCGAAAGAGGCAAGAGTTTCAAGTACTTTTCGTAATGTTGTGCCCTTTGCTAATGCTCTTACAGCAGCCTCTTCAATCGTCGGTCCATCCGCTACAGGGTCGGTGAAGGGGATGCCCACTTCAATCGCAGTGACTCCTAGTTGTTGCAATTTCAAAATCGTCGGTTTCAACGTATCAAGCCCGCCATCGCCAGCCATTATGTAAGGAATAAAAGCTTTATGGCCTAGGCGAGTTGCTTCTACAATTGCTTCAGTTAATTGGCTCATGATAAGTCACCTCCAAGGGCATCAAAAATTGTATGAACGTCTTTATCTCCACGGCCGGATAAACAAACGACGATAATCTGATCTTGGTTCATTGTTTTTGCAAGTTCAGTAGCATAATAAACGGCATGGGCGCTCTCTAAAGCAGGGAGAATCCCTTCTGTTTGGCAAAGAAGTTTAACCGCCGCAAGCGCTTCTTCATCAGTTGCCATGACATATTGGGCGCGGCCAGTTTCATACAAATAGCAATGTTCTGGGCCGACTCCCGGATAGTCAAGCCCTGCGGAAATGGAGTGAGCTTCTTGTACAAATCCGTCATCATCTTGCAATAAGTACATATAAGCGCCATGCAATACACCCGTTTTTCCACCGTTAATAGCAGCTGCATGTTTTCCGGTTTCAAAGCCTTTTCCGGCAGCTTCCACACCGTATAGAGCAACCTCTTGATTTTCAACGAAAGGATAGAACATACCAATGGAGTTGCTGCCACCTCCGATGCAAGCAACAACAGCATCAGGCAGTCGGTTTTCCTTTCCGATAATTTGTTTTTTCGTTTCATCGCCAATGATCCGCTGGAAGTCGCGGACAATTGTAGGGAAGGGGTGTGGCCCCATGGCAGAGCCTAAAATGTAGTGGGTTGTTTCGACATTTGTCACCCAGTAACGCAACGCTTCGTTGACCGCATCTTTTAATGTTCTTGAGCCTTTATCGACAGCCACCACTTTTGTACCTAAAAGTTCCATGCGGAATACGTTCAATGCTTGACGCTTTACATCTTCTGCTCCCATGAAGACGATGCATTCCATGTTGAGTAGGGCGCAGGCAGTTGCAGTTGCGACACCATGTTGACCAGCTCCTGTTTCGGCAACAATTTTTGTTTTGCCCATCCGTTTTGCAAGCAATGCCTGGCCAAGAGCGTTGTTAATTTTGTGGGCTCCTGTGTGATTTAAATCTTCTCGTTTTAAATAAATTTTTGCGCCGCCACAATGCTCAGTAAGTCGTTCTGCAAAGTAAAGGGGCGTTTCTCTGCCAACGTAATTTTTTAAATAGTAGTGAAGTTCCTGTTGGAAAGACTCATCATGTTTATATTGTTCATAAGCTTCTTCAAGTTCCAGTAAGGCTGTCATTAATGTTTCCGGAACAAATTGACCGCCAAAACGACCGAACTTGCCTTTTACTTTCGTCATGTCATTTAGCTCCTTTAACCGTTTATTGTAAAGTTGTTGCTGCTTGGATGAATGATTGAATCAGTTCACAATTTTTCTTTCCATCTTGCTCAACGCCGCTTGAAACATCTACAGCGAAAGGGTGTACCGCTGCAATCGCCTGCTGCACGTTCAAAGCATTCAGTCCTCCTGCAAGTATTACTTTCTCTTTAGGGATGGAAAGTTGATCAAGTAAAGACCAATCAAATGCTTTACCACTCCCGCCAGCGAAATCTGTTCCGGGAGCATCGAATAAATAGTAATCTACGTTGTACTTGCTAGCTTTTTCAACATCGCTAAGCTCGCGGATGGAAAAAGCTTTGATAGAAGGGAGTCCTAGTTTTTCGATAAAAGTTGGTTCTTCATTGCCATGATATTGAATGAAATCGAGTGGTACTTTTTCAAAAGCTTCTTTCACTTCATCTTCTGTCGGATTGACAAATACACCAACTTTTTTCACATGTTTCGGTACTATTTGTGAAAGTTCACAGGCCTTTCTGATGGAAATTTGTCTTTTGCTTGGCGCAAACACAAAGCCTAAAAAATTCGCTCCTGCAGCAACTGCACAATGCACGTGAACTTTTTCTTTTAATCCGCAAATTTTCACTTTTGTCATCGCTCTACATCCTTAAGGGAGGAAGTTTTATTTGGAAAGATTTTAATGTCTCTTCCACATTGCCGCTTCTCATCAACGATTCGCCGACAAGAATTCCACGGGCTCCCGCTTTAGCAACACGTTCGGCATCCACTGTTTCAAAAATGCCGCTTTCACTAATAAAGGCAATGTTATCAATTCGATTGATTGTTTCTGCCAACTTTTCAGTTTGAGCCAAGTCTACTTGGAATGTTTTTAAATCTCTGTTATTGACGCCAATCAATTTTGGATGAAGGCAAAGGGCTCGTTTCAGTTCTTCCTCGCTGTGTACTTCAACAAGTACCTCCAATCCTAAACTGATTGCGTACTCATACAATTCTGATAATGTTTCATCATCTAATGCAGCGACGATCAGAAGAATGACCGATGCACCAGCATGAAGTGCATAATCGATTTGAGCTTTATCGATGATGAAATCTTTATTTAAAATTGGAGTATCTACATGATTTGCAATGCTGGCCAAGTCTTCAAAAGATCCTTTGAAAAACTTTTCTTCCGTTAAAACAGAGATGCATGCTGCACCAGCTTGTGCATATCGTTTTGCTTGTTTTACTGGGTCGGCGTTCTCATTTATGATGCCTTTAGAAGGGGAGGCTCGCTTCATTTCTGCAATAATTTGAAGAGTGTCAGATTTTCGTAATGCATCGTACAATGATGGCCGTTTTTTTAAAGGAATGTCCCATTGGGGCTTTGATTCTTTCAATTTTGAAAGAATCGCTTTTTTATGTTCAATTATCATATCTAAAATCGTCATTAAATTGCTTGCTCCTTTATTGTGTTTTGGCTAAATTCAATCACTGCTTCTAGTTTCTTATAAGCACGACCGGATTCGATGGCATCACGAGCCATGGAAACACCTTCTTTCAATGTTTCGGCAATGCCGTATGCGAAGAAACCGAGAGCTGAATTTAAAACGACTGCATCATAGTATGGCGAGCGTTTTCCTTTCAATAATTCTTTTAATATTTCAGAATTTTCTTCCGGTGTACCACCACGGAGGTGTGATATCGATGCAGGTTGTAAACCCAGTTCTTCAATGTTGATGGTGAAAGGTTTAATTTCGCCATTTTCCAACAGGGCAGAACGGTTTCGGTGGTCGAGAGAAGCTTCATCCATGCCTTGTGATCCTGAAATAACGATAGCTCGCTTTCTCCCTAAAATACTTAATACTTTTGCATATTCCTCCACGAAATCTGGACGATTAATGCCGACTAGTTGAACCTCTAAGTCAACAGGATTTGTTAAGGGGCCAACTAAGTTGAAAATGGTTGGCTTACCAATTGCTCGACGAACTTCACCGATGCGTTTCAGTTTTGGATGAACGGCCGGGGCATATAGAAAAGTGATTCCTTCTTGTTCCAATAACTGTACGGACTCATGGACAGTAAAATCTGTATGAATGCCTAGTGCTTGTAGGACATCGGCACTTCCAGAAGAACTAGAAATTTTCCGATTGCCGTGTTTTGCAACTTTGACACCACTACTGGCTAACACAAAGGCAGAAGTTGTACTGATGTTGAAAGTTTTCAGACCGTCGCCCCCAGTACCGCAAATATCGATATAAGTACCTTTTGTGACAGGGAAATGAATGGCATTGGATTTCATCACGATGGAAAGGGCGGCAATTTCCTCCGCTGTTTCACCTTTTTCATGAAGTGCTACTAAAAATTCAGCAATTGCTTCTTTTGGTGTTTCCTCGTTAAAGATGATTTCTACCGCTTGAATCATATCGTCATAAGATAAGTTTTCTTTTTCTTGAACACGTTTTGTAAAAACATGAATGTTCATTCTATCATCCTCCAAATTTAAAATTTGAAGTTTAGATAGAATAGCCGGTGGGAGAAATAAAAAAACCTCTGCAAAAGGGCATGAAAACCCATTTGCAGAGGACGACCTTGCTGCCGCGTTGCCACCTCTATTGAAGCAGTTATGACTTCCACCTCGGTGTGCTCACTGTCGTGAACACTTCCCAATAACGCGGGAAAGACGTCAACCACTTGCGCAGTTGCTCTCGTAAGGCCCATTCACGAAAAGGAATGCACTAGTTTCCACCAACCACTAGCTCTCTATCGCATTACACATTTCGCTACTTTTCCTTACTCATCAATTTTGCTCGGCTATTCTCAACTAAACTCAGACTCTGCTCAACTAAGCTACCGGTGCGGTGATTGTGCTTCCACAACCTTTCTCCGCCACGTTTGATTGCAGTATATTTTATTCTGAAATTGTATGAATGTCAATAATTTTCGGTAAATTCGGGAAGGAAAATGTTATTCGAATAAATAAGTATTTTCGAATTGATAAATTGCTAAATTCAAAAAAATAATTACTGATTGTAAAAATCCATCAAATCCAAAAGAGTTCGTTCGTTTTTAATCCTAGTATAAAAAAATAGCACAGACTGTACATTAGTCTGTGCTACTAGTTTTATATTATTGATCGATTAAATTTTTGAAATTTAATCGTTTATCTAGCAATTGCATAATTGGAATGCCGATTAGTAAAACAACCGCTTCACCAATGGCTGTAGTTAACCACGAAAGCCAGAAGGGAAGCTCTAACGCTAACTTTAATTCTAAAGCGATAATCCACATCATGAATGTGAAGACAAATGAGTTAATCAACATACGATAGGCGATGTTTTTCACATATTTGCTAACGATGATAAGAATCGTTAAGCAAATAACGGAGTGGGCTACTCCGAAGACTAAATCAAACCAGCCTAGAGGTGAAAATAAGTTTGATATAAATACGCCTAATACAACACCTAGCATATAGCGAGGGTTAAAGGCAATTAGGTGGTTAAAGATTTCAGCGATGCGAAATTGAATATCGCCAAAGCTTAAAAATGATAGCGTATACGTTACCGCAATATAAAGTGCAGCTATGATTGCGGACATTGCCATAAATTTTGTTTTCATTAAATTTTCACTCCTTAGTTTTTTATCGTGGGATTTCGCGAACCACGGTGTGATAAGCACACAAAATATAATTCTATCATAAACAAAAAGAAAATCAAATTTAGCTTTGGAAAAAATTAACGATGATAAAGGGAAGATTTCGTACAACAAAATAAAGTTCACAATTTTGTCACAAAATATTCATTATTTCAAAAAAACAATTTATTCTAGAAAATCCTCGTAATTTAGCGATTTAAAGCGATAAATTAATATTACTAAAGTAATAAAAAGAATTTTCTTAAATTCAGAACATTCCTAATGTTATTGACTCTTGAACGATGAGAATGTAATATATCGTTAAACTCTAGCTTTATTTGAATAAAGTGAAAATATTTTTTATTCGAAATTGTTAGTAATTTTTCGAAGGATAGTGGGGGATATTTGTATGAAAAGTAGCATGAAAAAACTATCATTTTTGCTCTTTGGTTTAATGTTGCTTCTAGCTGCTTGTGGCGGCGGCGGTAATGATACATCTGAATCGAGCGAAAACAACACAGAAAACGAAACAACAGAAGAAGTAAAAAATTATAAGATTGGTGTAACACAAATTGTTGAACATCCATCTTTAAACGCTGCATATCAAGGATTCCAAGATGCATTGAAAGATGCTGGTTTAAATGTTGAATATGATTATCAAATTGCACAAAACGATAATAGTTTGAATACGCAAATTGCACAAAACTTAGCAAGTGCAGGAGTAGATTTGATTTTCGCCAACTCCACTCCATCTGCACAAGCTGCTAAAAATGTAACAACTGAAATTCCAATTGTTTTTACATCTGTAACAGATCCGGTTGCAGCTCAATTAATTGATTCGATTGAATCACCTGGTGCAAACGTTACTGGTACGATTGACTTGCACCCAGAAGCAATTAAAACAACGGTAGAATTCATGAAAGACGCTTTAGACGTTAAATCAATCGGAATGGTTTACAACGCAGGTGAACAAAACTCAGTAGCTCAAGTAAACCAAGTGAAAGAGATTGCTGATTCATTAGGTTTAAAAGTAGAAGGTGCTACTGTATCTCAAAGTTCAGAGATCAAACAAGCTGCAGAATCTTTAATCGGAAAAGTTGATGCATTTTATATCATTACAGATAACACAGTCGTATCCGCTCTAGAATCTATTATTCAAGTAGCAGATAGCAATAAACTACCGCTTGTTGTTGGTGAATTTGACTCTGTAAGACGCGGCGGATTGTTGGCATTTGGTTTCGAGTATTACGATATCGGATATCAAGCTGGTGAAATGGCTGCAAAAATCTTAAAAGGTGAAGCGACACCTGCAGATATTCCAGCAGAATATCCAAATACATTGAAATTAGTAATGAATAAAGATGCAATTGAGAAACTTGGTCTTGAAGTGAAAGACGAGTGGGAAGCTGAGCTTGTCGAAACACAACAATAAAATATTTTCAACATGTTAGGAGAGATGATTCAATATGTTTACAGCAATGTTCGGTGCAGTTGAGCAAGGAATCATCTACGCAATAATGGCACTCGGAGTGTATCTAACATTCCGAGTGTTAGATTTTCCAGACTTGACGGTAGATGGTAGCTTTGTTTCGGGTGCGGCTACAGCTGCAACAATGATTGTTTTAGGTTATCACCCAATATTAGCTACGTTAGCAGCGATTGTCGTAGGATTTATTGCAGGATGTATCACTGGTTTGCTCCATACAAAAGGAAACATTAATCCGCTCCTTGCCGGGATTATTATGATGATTGGCCTCTATTCCGTAAACCTGCGAATTATGGGCTTCTCAAGTGAAAATGCAGCGAGCCTTCCGAACGTTCCTCTACTAAATAGTGAAACAATCTTCACTAAAATTTATTCTTTCTGGGAACATTTAGGGATTGATGCATTTTTCAATAACATTTTGACGAGTTTAGGAGTAAAAAATCTTCCACAAACTTGGGAAATACTTTTTGTCATGATAATTCTTACAACAGCAATTAAGTTCATAGTGGATTGGTTCCTCAAAACAGAGATTGGTCTAGCGATTCGAGCTACGGGGGATAACAAACGAATGATTCGCAGTTTTTCAGCGAATACGGACACTTTAATTATTTTAGGTGTTGGATTATCGAATGGGTTAGTAGCGTTAGCGGGGGCTTTAATCGCCCAATATAATAAATATTCCGATGCGACAATGGGGATCGGGATGATTACAGTCGGTCTAGCATCGGTCATTATCGGTGAAGCGATTTTTGGAACGAAATCAATCATGCGCATTACTTTTGCGGTAATAGTTGGAGCAATTGTTTATCGGATTGTACTTGCGATTGCATTGCGAGTGCCATTCCTCGATGCAAGTGATATGAAATTGATTACAGCCATTATTGTAATCTTAGCGTTAGTAGTTCCACAAATGATTGATAAGCAAAAAGATAAGAAGCGGAAGGCGAAGCGACTGCAAGAAAAGTTAGCCGCTGCCCAACTAGAAAAGCAAGGAGGTGATCACCTTGCTTAAGCTAGAAGGCATTAACAAAATTTTTAATGAAGGTACACCAGATGAAAAGGTGGCATTGAATAATATCAATCTTCATTTAAAACCAGGAGATTTCGTAACAGTTATCGGAAGTAATGGTGCGGGAAAGTCAACGATGATGAATATGATTTCTGGGGTATTAAAACCAGATGTTGGAAAAGTATGGATAGACGGAAAAGACGTAACCCATTTACCTGAATACAAGCGTTCTCACTATATCGGGCGCGTTTTTCAAGATCCGATGGCGGGTACTGCACCATCTATGACAATTGAGGAAAATCTTGCAATTGCTTATGCTCGAAACGCCAATCGTTCATTGCGATTAGGCGTGAATCGACAACGACGTGACTTCTTCCGCACGTCTCTTGAGAAATTGCATTTGAATTTAGAAAATCGCTTAAATGCAAAAGTAGGATTGCTATCCGGTGGGGAAAGACAGGCATTGTCATTATTGATGGCAACATTTACGCAACCTGCGATTCTATTACTAGATGAGCATACGGCAGCTCTTGACCCATCACGAGCAGAATTGATTACGAACTTAACAAAGCAATTGGTAGAAGAAAATCATTTAACAACGTTAATGGTAACGCACAACATGCAACAAGCTATCGATTTAGGCAATCGTTTAATTATGATGGATAAAGGGCAAATCATTTTAGAAGTAGATGAAGTTCAAAAACCAAACTTAACAATTCCAGACTTAATGGCTGAATTCGAACTCATCCGCGGTGAAAAAATGAATTCTGACCGAGCGTTGTTGGGGTAATTAATGTTGATACAGCCAACTCTTATTATAAGGGTTGGTTTTTATTTTTTTAAATGCCAAAATAAAAATGAATACTATCCTTCCAACTTGAAAAAAATAATACAAAATCTGTTAATAAAATTTAAAACCCGGGCGTTGATCACATTAAACGCTCGGGTTTCTTTTTTGTTAAATCAACAATCCAAATAAAGTGCTGTCTTTATTCACTTCTTTAAACTCAAAACCATTCACTCGCATGCGATCGATTAAGCCTTCATAATCTTCCGGCTTGCTTACTTCAATTCCGACTAGTGCAGGACCTTCTTCTTTATTGTTTTTCTTCGTATATTCAAATCGGATAATATCATCATTAGGGCCGAGAACAACCGTTAAGAATTGGCGTAATGCTCCTGCGCGTTGAGGGAAGTTGACGATAAAGTAGTAAAGCAAACCTTCATATAATAATGATTTTTCTTTAATCTCTTGCATACGGCTGATATCATTATTGCCACCTGTAATAATCGCAACGGCCGTTTTTCCTTTTAGCTGATCCGCAAAAAAATCAAAGGCGGATACTGGTAATGCGCCGGATGGTTCTGCAATGATAGCGTGTTTATTATATAAGTCAAGAATAGTTGTACTTACTTTTCCTTCCGGTATTGTAATAATATCATCTAAATATTTGCGGCAAATTTCATAAGTTTTTTGCCCAACAGATTGAACTGCTGTACCGTCGCAAAACTTATCAATTTTTTCTAAAGTGACAGGTCCGCCATTTTCAAAGGCTGCTTTCATACTTGGAGCGCCTTCTGGTTCAACCCCAATCACTTTTGTATGTGGTGAAATGTTTTTAATATAGGCAGCAACTCCGCTCATTAATCCTCCGCCACCGATACCTCCAAATACAAAATCAAGAGGTTCTTCAATGTCATTTAAAATTTCTACGCCCAATGTGCCTTGTCCAGCGATAATATCATAATCATCAAAAGGATGAATAAAGATCATTTCATGTTCCAAACAATAATCCATCGCTGCATTTGCTGAATCATCAAATGTATCGCCAGTTAACACAATCTCCACATAATCGCGACCGAACATGCGCACTTGGTCGACTTTTTGTTTTGGAGTTGTCAACGGCATGAAAATGGTTCCTTTAATCTTTAAATGAGCACAAGAATAAGCTACCCCTTGGGCATGATTGCCGGCGCTGGCGCAAACAACACCTCTTGCACGTGCTTCATCTTCAACTTTTTTAATTTTATAATAAGCACCCCGTAACTTAAAGGAGCGCACTGATTGTAAATCTTCACGTTTTAAATAAATATTCGCACCGTACTTTTCTGACAGATATTCATTTTTTTGCAATGGCGTATGAATTACTACATCTTTTAATTGGTGCTGTGCTTTTAAGATGTTTTCAACAGTAAAGCTTTTATCCGCAACTTCCATTTTAAATTTAACCTCCGTTAGTTCCAGCATTTATTTATTTTAACATAAGATTCGGTATTTTATGAGATTTATAAATACCATACTGTAAAGTCCCTTATATGTACATGATTTCATACATAAAACTTTTGAAATATAAATAATATACAGAATAGTCTAAAGACAGCTTTTAAAAAAATCAAGGTATAAATCGATAAAAAAAGAAAAAAATTTGTTTATTTAAAACGTTAAAGTGTTAAAGTTATTTGAATAATCCATATGCTTCCATAAGTAGGAGCCGTATTTAAAAAAACATACTAAGATTAGTAGTACAAACCAAGGCCAAGGTTTGTGCTACTATTTTTTATAGTAGAAGTGAAGAAAAGTCGACCAGTCTCAGGGATCTTTGAATCCGTATTAAAAACTGGCTAACTTCACACCCTTATGCGAATCAGTTTAGTATGTTGGGTCCATAGAGATCGTGTATAAGAAAGTGGAATCGATAAGGTCATGTGAAGACTTCTATGAATTGGCAAAGAAGGGGTAATGGAATGAAACATGTTATTGGTTTAGATGTTAGTAAAGGAAAGAGTACAGTAACGATCTATGATAGTTATCGTCAGTGCAAATATGAAGGTGAAATCAATCATACACGAAGAGATTTTGAACAATTGCATAAGCGAATAGTAGATATTACATCACTTGATGACCAAGCACCAGACATTGTATTTGAAGCAACAGGTGTTTATTCAAAACCGATTGAAGCATTTTTAAAAGATTACGGTTATGCATATTGTCGGATGAATCCCCTTGAAGCGAACTTACAAATGGCGAAGATGCGTCGACATAAAACCGATATAAGCGATGCTCATGAATTAGCCAAAACACATTTTAAAATGGAGAGAGAACCAACCTATATCCAAGATGATTATTATGAGCAGATGCGTGCATTGACACGTTATTATGATGAAATTGATGAAGAAATGATTTTATTAAAAAATCGTATGCATTCCATTTTACAATTGAGTTTTCCAGAATTAGAAAAAATGCTGACACCAAATTCTGCACTATTTTTAAATATAGTACAACTATACCCTCACCCAACACTTGTTTTAGCTCACTCTAAAACTGTCATTAAGAATCGCCTAAAAGCGAATACAAGAAAGAACCTTTCTTTAGAACGTGCAGAGAAAAAAGCAATTGCTTTATTAGAAGCTGCTCAAAATAGTTATCCAGCGATTAAATCTACCGATGTGCGATGTGAACAAGTCCGTGATTACGCAAATCGAATAGCAGAATTAAAGGATAAAAAAGAAGCACTTGTCCAACAAATGATTACTTTATCAAAAGATCGAAAAGAGTATATGGTTTTACGTTCCATCCCTGGTATCGGTGATTCTACTGCTTGTAGATTAATTGGGGAAATGGGTGATATTCGTCGCTTTCAAAATGCTAAACAATTGAATGCTTATGCGGGAATTGATATTATGCGCTATCAATCGGGGAATACACAGTATCATGATCGTATTAATAAAAGAGGTAACAAACACTTGCGAAAGCTTTTATATTTTATGGTGTGTGCCATGATTATGAAGAAGAAAGATAAACCGAATCATTTTGTAGATTACTATTATAAATTAAAAACACAACCTCAGAGAAAGCCTCATAAGGTTGCGATTATCGCCTGTATCAATAAATTTTTAAAAGTGACGTTCCAGTTACTGACACATGGCATTTTATACGATTATGAAACTGCCTTAAGTTAAATAATCGATTAACTACACTATACCATAAATGACCTTTCGAAAAAATTAAAAATCGTTAGGTCTTTTTGGCATGCCAAAATTTAGTTGTAGTTGTGAGGGGGTACCCCCTCACAACTACAACTAAAATAAAAACATATACAAATTAATAAAATATACTTGACTGATCGTAAGAAACGAGGCTGGGATATAACTAATAAAGTGAACGAGCTGCAAAAAGATTTTTTGTAAAAAATTGATTGGAGTGACGGGGCGAGTGCTCCTGTCGCGCACGCTTAGTCGCAAAGCGGAGCAAGCTCAAGGAAGTAAATTCAAAGCTTTCCTGCGACGAGCCCTCTCGAGACCCCGCAGGAGCGAAGGATTGAATCAGAGGAGGCTCGAGCCCAATGTCATCAACTTATATTTACAATTAATGGAAGTTTATTAAAATACCAATTTTTAATTTAATATTCACAAAGATAGGTAATAAGACTCTTGTGTTTTTAAAAAGTCCACCAAAATCGTTTTAGAAGCCAATTTTTGGTTAATAAAACGAGGATGGTGGTTTTTTTGAAATCAAAAAGTACTTTTTTAGGGGCAATTGAGATTACTCGAAAGATGCTGAATGATGTGATGTTTATGATTGAATCTCGAACAAAGGAAACGTACTTTACGCGAAAAGAAAAGAAGTTAAATTTCAAAAATACAATTTTATTTAATTTAAATTTTGTCAAAAAGAGTCTTCAGATTGAACTTGACGACTTTTTTGACAAGTTTAATTTATCAGATATTAGTATTTCTAAACAAGGCTATTCTGCTGCACGAAAGAAGGTTTCTCCCCTCGCTTTTGTAAAACTCTCAAAAGCGATTGTTAATTGGTATTATGAAGAAAATTCTTTTAAAACTTATCGTGGATTTAGGCTTTGCGCAATTGACGGAAGTGTATTACAAATACCTGACACCGAGGAACTTCGAAATTATTTTGGGTATGGAAGAAATCAAAGGTCAAGCTATGCAAGAGCTAGAGCCTCTTGTATCTATGATCTTGAAAATGGGATTATAATAACTTCTAAAATCGATCCTTATAAGGTAGCTGAGCGAGATAGTGCAAAGAATATGATTAAAGAACTCGTACAAACCGGATTGAAGAACGACCTAATTTTGTTTGATAGAGGTTATCCGTCAAGAGATTTTATCGCTTTTTTAGATGCCATTGGCATCAAGTATCTTATGCGATGTCAAAAAAATACGATAAAGGAAATTGTCGAAGCGAAGAAAGCTGATCAAATTATACAAATAACACATGAGGGCCAAGTGGTTAATGCTCGTGTAGTTAGGTTCTTACTAGATTCTGACACAGAAGAAATACTTGTCACAAATCTAATAGAGGAAGGCTTCAATATTTCTGAGTTCAAAACTCTTTATTTTAAACGCTGGGGAATTGAAACTGAGTATAATAACGTGAAAAATAAAATCGAAATAGAAAATTTTACGGGTGGTTCGAAAATCGCAATTGAACAAGATTTCTATGCATCAATATATTTATCGAATATGGTCAGTTTATTGAGAAATGATGCCAATGAAACAATTAATGAGGAGAGTAAGAAAAAAAGACGAAAACATGATTATCAAGTAAACACAAATATCTTAATAGGAAAATTAAAAGATAGGATGGTTCACTTATTATTAGAAGATTGTCCAATCAAAAGAGAGAGAATGTTTACAAAAATCATGAAAGTGATTATAAGAAATAAGACACCTATTCGGTTTGGGAGAAGCTACCCACGAAGGAATGGTCTGTCCTCAACAAAGTATCCCCTAAACCAAAAAAGGTGTCTATAAACAATACATAGGATAAATATAACCTATTTGTTTATTAAATGTAAATAAATTAGGGGCTTAAAAAATAAATATTTAAGCCTCGGGCATTCTATTGCCTTTTTTACCTAACTTTAGAAAATGATTAAAGCTATAAAGGATGATTTAATATTTTTAAAAGGAGGCAACCGGTGGTTGCCTAATAACTGTAAATTTTTGGTTCAATAACTTTATGACATTGGGCTCGAGCCGGGCCCGCGGAAAGCGTCCCCGGAACGGAAATCAATTCTACAATTATCAAAAAAACACCATTTTCTCCTGTGAGAAAATGGTGTTTTTTATATTTTGTCCCAAGCTCGTCACATAAGTTAAAAGATTAAGTGAGCGATGAAAGCAACTATCGGTATTGAAATGATTGTGCGAATTAAGAAGATAATAAACAAATCCCAAATTTTTAATGGAAGTTTTGTACCTAAAATCAAGCCACCAACTTCAGACATATAAATTAATTGCGTAACAGAAATTGTTGCGATAAAGAAACGAGTTAATTCAGACTCGATTCCAGCTCCTAATATAGAAGGAAGCAACATATCCGCGAATCCAATAATCATTGTTTGGGCAGCTTCGTCTGCGTAAGGAATTTGGAATAATTGCAAAATCGGTTCGAATGGCATTCCTAAAATTTTAAAGAAACTAGTATATTCTGCAAGAATTAATGCTATTGTACCGAATGCCATGATGACCGGTGTAATGGCAAACCACATTTCCAAAACATTTTTAAAGCCTGAGCGAACCACTTTTAATAAATTTCGATTGCTATGGGCTTTATCTAACGCATTTTGTAGGCCAAAAGTAAATGAATTAAATCCTTCCGGAACATCTTCACGGCGACTTTCTGGAGTAGATCCGTCAAAATTCGTATCCGGTTTATTTCGTAAAGGATAGATTCTTGGCATAATGACAGCCAAGATTAAACCAACTAAAATGACCGTACCGTAAAATTGCAAGAAATAATGGCCAAGATCTACCGTTTCAACAATCACAAAACAGAAAGTAATCGAAACGACGGAAAAGGTAGTGGCGATTGTAGCAGCCTCTCTCGCTGTATAGTTTCCTTGCTCATATTGTCTACTTGTGAGAAGCACACCAATTGTGCCGTCTCCAACCCAAGAAGCTAAACAGTCAATAGCAGCTCGTCCAGGAATTTTAAAAATGGGACGCATAATTTTTACCATCATGGAACCAAAAAATTCTAATAGCCCGAAATCTGTCAAAAGTGGCAACAGTAACCCGGCAAATAAGAACAATGAAAACATCATTGTTACTAAGCCGCCATCAGGATTTAATAACAAGCCAGATGTATTTTCACTAGTGAAGGCTTCCGGCCCGATTTGGAACAAATATAACGTTGCAAATACGACCGCTAAAACTCGCATTACTGTCCAGAATGCATGAGTACGGAATAAAGCATCGAAAATCGTCACTTTTCCTGATTGCGGTACAAAGTGCATCACAATAGATCCAACAGCAGCAATAATAAAGACAACATACGTAAACCAATGGATAAAGGTTACGATATTAGCAGAAAGACCGTTCGCCAAAAGTGCGATTGGAACCTTAAGTCCATCTGGCGTACTAACAGGAATAATGAATAAAAAGATACCTAAAATCGAAAGACATAAAAATAAAAACCATGTATATGGATGAAATTTTTTTGCCATAATAAACCCCTCATTAATTTTTGTTGCATATTTATACACTATAAATGGTATTTATACTGATGTCTATATAAATAGAAAAAATAATAGTATTTCGAAAATTTTATACTTTTTGTCTTTTATACTACACTAAAATAGCAAAAAACTGCATAAAAGAGAAGAGGGTAAATAAAAAAACACCATTTGTGAAAAAATGGTGTTTTTTTGATGTGCGCCCGGCATGTACATGAACTATAGGGTGTAAGTCCCGAACCCCGAAGACAGAAGTAGAGGTTAGCTCAACGAAAGGGTGTCCGTGGTGACGCGGAATCTGAAGGAAGCTGGAGGCAAAACACCGGTCAAATGTTAGCGGTATTAACTAAACGTGACGATATAGTAACGGCACATATGATTTATTTGTCAAAATTAGATGATATGGGCGTTAGTGAGAAAGAAAATGAGGAAACAATTCGCTTTGAAAGTCCTTTCAAATTTAATGGGGAAAAAGTTGTCGGATTAGTATTACCTAGGGTACAAAATTTAAAAAAAGGAAAAAAGGATCTACTGGAACTTTTAGTTTACTTTGCTGACATAGAGAAATGGAAATTAGAAGCTATGGAAGAAGTGAAGTACGATAAAATCAATATCTTGTTTTCTTAACTTGATTTTTGCAGAAACACGTAACGGATTTCAATAAAAAGTCTCGGAATTACTTTTCCCAGTATAACCATTTAAAGGTTTTTCTGGTACATTGGTTTATATTGATATTTTTAAGAAATTAATTGTAATTTCTTCACAAACCCTTCTTCGTATATAGATAGTTTTTGAAAATTATCATCATCAATTAACTCTGTGAACTTAATAGCGTCGATTAAGTATTTTCTGTTTCGATTATCTAAATCACGTATGATTCTATCTGGAAAAACGTGCTGAATTATTAATGTTGCTTTATCGAAACTAATATTTAGTTCAGGGTAATTGTACATATCAGAGGTAACTTGAAAATAATAATCTCTAACAAGTGCTGTATATTCTTTGTCCTTTTCACTATACAAAGGCATAGCACCCTCGTATCTGAATTGGATCACTGGATAACCGTTAACCATTATTGGCTGGGCGAATTGCTCGATTGGTCTGTTTAGCATATTTTTTGGGAGTTCAACTTGCACTACTTGTTCCAAATACAAACTTGTTCTTATACGTTCTAAGTTTCTTAATGTAAGTCCGATCATAGAAAACATCCTTTCTTGGAATTTTTGTAAAACACTGATTATATCAAGCTTTTTAGGTGAATACGTCAGACGTTATTCCATCTTCTTATTTCACAACGTCAGACGTAACTACAACAAAACCTTATAATATCAACGTTTGTGAAAGGAATTTACGTCATAACTATAAGGAATTAATAAAACATGATGTTATTTACTTTCCAATATTCGAGATATTCATTAGGGAACTCCGCACGATCTTCAAAAAAGTTCTTATAAGCATTTTGCAAATGGATCTGTGCATTTGCTAAAGCTAAAGAATCCACCTCTTTTAGAAACGGGAATTCTTTCTTATTTTTTGCTGGTGTCGGAAACTTTTGCTTTTTAAGCGTTTCCTTATCGTCTTTGAACTTCTCATATGTTTCTTTACGTTCTGCTAGCATCTTGTTGTAGACAAAACGAACACAACCAAAAGTTTGCATAAATCTAAATAATTATAGTTTTTGAGGACTGAATAAGGTAAAAATATTTCACTCAAATCGATTCTTCTTTCTTCATAATTCAACATTGGCCTTTCAATATTTAAAGGAGCCTCACAAACATCGTATTCTATTAATTCATTAACAGAATAACCATACTGACAAACTTTAATTTTTATCATAATCATCCCTACTTTCGTATTTTTTAAAAGGTGGCCGTGATAGATTATTTTATATATTTTCAATATTTTTCCAATTACTTGAATATATTGTAATTGTAGTAGTATATTCAAAGGAGGAAATAAAATGCGTAGATAACAAAAATAGGAGTTGCTGCATTATGTAGTGCTACGTTAATAATGCCAACTACTGCTTTTGGAAGTTCAAATGTGAATTCTATCAACAAACAAGAAATCGTTTCAAACTCATCTATCTCAAATTTCTCTAATCTAACAGATGAGTTGGTAAAAAAGACCCTTATATCGAGTTAGTTGATTTTAAATTCATAATCAACAATGAAGCGGAGCTAATGAAAAATATTACACAATCAGAATTCGAACAAGTAAACAAAATATTAGAAGAAGTTAATGCACATTTACAAACAATGAAGTTAGAATCGAAAATATATAACAAGTATTCATTAGAAACTAACGGGGATACAATTATTGTTTCATTAAACAAAGAATCATTAAACAAACCACTGAGTTCAGTCAAGACGGCTTCTAAAAGTGAAGAAGGAAAAAGAGGTATAAAAGTATATTGGAATCATGTGGAAATTTACCTTACAAAAACCGATGTTAATGCTATACTAAAAGGCGGAGTATCAGGTGGAACTGCTGCTTTAGGTGCTTTAATTGGTAGTTATGGTGGCATCCCGGGAGCTATTGGAGGTGCTGCTATAGGTGCTGCTGCTGCAACAATTATTAATGAATATATAGATGCGGTTCCACTAGTGATTTATATCCCATATTTGAACCCGACTACCGGTGTAAGAGTTTATAAACAGTAAATTAATTTTAAGTGAAAGGTGATTAACATAAAAAACAATCATGAATTTTCATTCACAACCCTGGCATGAAAATGGATATTTCTTTCCCATAATGTAGATAACACAAACAGTTAACAATACGTAGGCTTTTATGGTGGATGATACCCTGAATAAAAAACTGTTTGAGTGGATTTGGTGAACAACCCATTGTTAGCTCATTCATTTGGAATGATGACTACGTACAGAAAAATGCTTATATTTCAAATTCACTCGCTGTTTGTGAATCTACTTTATGGGAGGGATTATATTGGATGTACTGATGACACGTTGTGCAGGATTAGATGTACATGCTGAAACAATTGTTGCTTGTGTCATGATTGGCGAACAGGACGATGAATTATTCATTGAAACAGAAACTTTCCCCACTTTAACAAAGGATCTCTTTCGTTTACTAAAGTGGTTGGAAAACCATGGCATTACGCACATTGCGATGGAGAGTACTGGAGTTTATTGGAAACCTGTTTATAACATTTTGGAGGATTACTTTGATATTACATTAGCGAACGCTCAAAGAATCAAGAATGTCCCTGGAAGAAAAACAGATGTTTCGGATGCAGAGTGGATTGCGAAGTTATTGCGTTATGGACTGATTGAAAAAAGTTTTGTTCCACCAGAAGATATACGAAACCTTCGTGATTTAACTCGGCTTCGTAAAAAATGGATCGGCCATTTGACTTCAGAAAAAAATAGGATTCTGAAAGTATTAGAATGCTCAAATGTTAAACTAAATTCAGTTATTTCAGATGTGTTTGGTGTTTCTGGAAGAAAACTTCTATCCAAATTAATTCAAAATGGATATGTTGATTCCATTGATGTAGAAAATAGTATTCACGGAAGAATGAAGCACAAAAAACAAATGATTACAGACTCTTTATTCGGTACTTTAAACGATCATCAAATCTTTCTAATCAAACAATCTTGGCAACACATCGTTTATTTAGAATCATTAATCAGCCAAATCGAGGAAAGAATAGATGAAATTCTGAAGAATTATAAAGAAGAAGTGGAGTTATTACTAACGATTCCGGGTATTAAAAAGGATTCCGCAGCAATTATTATTGCAGAGATTGGGGTGAACATGGAACAATTTCCTACCTCTCAACACTTAGCGTCTTGGGCCGGAGTTGCTCCAGGAAATCATGAAAGTGCAGGAAAACGAAAGTCAACTAAAACGACTAAAGGGAATCCTCATATCAAAACTGTACTGTGCGAAGTAGCATGGGCAATCTCTAGAAGTAGGAATCGTTGGTTAGCTGCTAAATATTGGTCGATTGCTGCAAGAAGAGGAAAGAAAAAAGCACTCGTTGCCATATCGCATCGAATGCTTCGAATCATTTACTCCATGCTAATTAATAAGGAGCCTTATAAAGAACCTTTAATTAATTAGTATAACCAAAGAAGAATAAGTTTAAACAAAGTTACCTTCCATTAGGTAGCTCTGCTTTCTTATTGTCTTTTTTAGGTTATTTATATATTACCCTCAATAGATTGAAGCTATTCATGGGCTAAGTGGAATTAAATTATTTTCACAGAAAAAAGACTTTATCCTGCAATTTGTGCTGCTCTAGCTGTATTTTTAGTTAATTCCATCTTTGAATATTTCTTTAATGATTTATCACTTTCAATTAAAATTATATTAAATATGATATCTGCAGCAATAGGAGCAGTTTTCGGTGTTGCTATATTAAAAGAAAAACAAGACTAATACAATCAAGTAAGAGAGAATTAATCACTCTAATACAAAATTATAGGAATTAGAGAAAGAGGTCGGGACAACCCCCTCATCTAAACACATTATTTACACAGAACCCTTGGTAACTCCTATTGGAGAAACCAAGGGCCGAAAAGTCTTGAAGCTCGTTATGAAAACTTGCGTCAATTATCTTAATTGAACCTCCGTATACGGAACCGTACGTACGGTGGTGTGAGAGGACGGGAGTTAATCGCTCCCTCCTACTCGATTGTATAAAAAGCATGCTTTTTAATTAATCAACAAACGTAATTGTATAAAACTTTTCATAATGGAACCAACTATCACTCATCGGTTGACCTTCATCAATCCTCTTTTGATTTTCTTCAACCATCCATGTTGTTTGAGAATTATGAGCTAGTAATGCTTTTAATTTATCTTCCTTGACGGTTGTAATATCAATAATGACGTCTGGTTCTCCTTTTTCAGCGATTGTATTATTGGCAAATCCGACACCGTAAACAGTCGGGCGCTCATCTTTCGGCATTCGGCGAACTGCTTCAACAACTGCTCGGCCTGTGGCTTCATGATCCGGGTGAACGCTGTAATTTGGCAAGAATGTGATGATGAGAGAAGGGTTCAATTCCGAAATTAAATCTTGAACGAGCTTCACCATTTTTTCATCGTCTTCAAATTCAATCGTTTTGTCTCGGAAGCCCATCATTCGTAAATCTTCTATCCCCATTACTTTGCATGCTTCTTGCAATTCTTTTCGACGAATTTCAGGCAATGATTCACGGGTAGCGAAAGGAGGATTTCCAAGATTGCGTCCCATTTCTCCTAAAGTTAAACAAGCGTATGTAACGGGAACTCCCATATTGCGATAAAGTCGAATGACGCCGGCAGATGAAAAAGCTTCATCATCTGGATGTGGAAAAACAACTAAAACGTGGCGCTGTGGTTTTAAAGTCATATTAATCCCCTCCTTAAGTAAATGGCGTTTCGCTAATTTCTAGTGCAATCGCTAATTTTCCTTCGTGGTTTAACCCAGCCATTAATAGTCTACCTTGTTCATCTAATTCATAATGGGTAATCCCTTGCGCATAAACCCATCCGTTTTCCAATTTAAGCCCGACGCGGTGGGGATTATCATTGATGACTTTTCCATGTTCATATCGAATTTTCGCGTTGCGGATAAATGCGCTGGCATTAAAAAATTGTTCGTTATAGTGAGTGGCATAAGAGCCATTTGTTGTTTCGAGGTGTATATAAACATCTTTATTTGCAAATGAGTCAATTAACTTTTGAAGCTCTAGCACATCAACTTCCTTCATTCTCATTCCCCTTTCCAGAGACTTATGTTATTAGTATAGTAAAAAATTTCACTCGATGAAAAGAAAAAGCAATGCGAATGAAAAATATTGAAATGAATGAAAAACACCCGTACATTTTCATTGTACGGGTGTTTTCTTAATAAAATGCTATTTTTTTGAAATTTCATTGCTTTTGGGATTGGATGAATATCATTGGGAAAGTGTATTTGGAAATTAAATTTCATTTATTGTAACTTTTGGAGCTCCAAATACGTTTTTTGCTCCATGCATCACTGGACCAACATATTGATTCAATCGCCAGCCATGCTGGATTGCTGCTGCAACGAATTCTTTTGAAGCAACAACTGCTTCTTGTACGGATAAGCCATTTGCTAAATTTGCAGTAATGCTTGCTGCGAAAGTACAGCCTGCGCCGTGATTATAATTTGTTTCAATAGGGTCCGTCTCTAATGCATAAAACTTGTCCCCATCGAAAAATAAATCAATGGCTTTTTCTGTTCCGAGAGAACGGCCACCTTTAATAACCACATTTTTTGCGCCTAATGCATGAATTTTTTCTGCCGCCTCTTTCATTTCTTCAATGTTTTTTGGTGTTTTCATTCCAGCTAATTGTCCCGCTTCAAACAAGTTTGGAGTTGTGACAAGGGCAAGAGGTAAAAGATATTGAATCATGGCATCCACATTACCTGGGTTTAATACTTCATCTTCCCCTTTACATACCATCACTGGATCAATTACGACATTATTAGTTCCTGATTGTTGAATGCCTTCTGCCGCAACCTGAATCACTTCTTCATTAGGAAGCATTCCAGTTTTCACTGCATCAATGCCGGTAGAAATGGCCGTTTTTAGTTGTGCTTTCAATACATCAATAGGCAATGTATATACACTATGTCTCCAACCATGATCTGGATCCATTGTTGCAATGCAAGTTAAAGCTTGTATTCCATAAGTGCCGTATTCTTGGAAAGTTTTTAAATCTGCGTGAGTTCCGGCGCCGCCTGATGCATCAGACCCAGCAATTGTTAATGTTTTCTTCAATGTCAATTTGCTCAACTCCTACTTAATGATTGTGTTTTTAGTATATACCTAATCTGACTTTACAAAAATGGTCAGAATGATAAAAAATGATATAGCCAGAACACAACTAGCTAGGTATAAATTATAAATAAAGAGAAAGTTTTCCAAAGCGTGTCCGAACAGATTATATAAAACTATTGATAATCTTCGCGTAATCAAGTAGGTTGAAAGAGAGGTGTTCTGATTTGAAAAAAGTATTCGATAATGACTGGCAAGAAATTTTGCAAGATGAATTCGAAAAAACTTACTACAAGAATTTAAGAAAATTTGTAGCTGAAGAATATAGTACAAAAATTGTTTATCCGCCAATTGATGAAGTGATGAGTGCTTTTTACTCTGTTCCATACAAAGATGTAAAAGTTGTCATTTTAGGTCAAGATCCATATCACGGACCTGGACAAGCTCACGGCATGTGTTTTTCTGTTAAACCAGGTGTGCCTCATCCACCAAGTCTACGAAATATATTCCTTGAATTACATAATGATTTAGGCTGTCCCATTCCAAAGGACGGCTATTTAATGAAATGGGCGAAACAAGGAGTATTCTTATTAAACACGGTGTTGACAGTGAGACAAGGGGAGGCCAACTCCCATAAAGGTATGGGTTGGGAGCAATTTACCGATACCGTTATTGAAAAATTAGCAGAGCGGCAAGACCCAATCGTTTTTGTATTATGGGGAAGACCTGCACAAATGAAAAGGACAATCATTCAACGAAAGGGGTCTCATCACTGCATTTTACAAGCGCCCCATCCAAGCCCATTAAGCGCTCATCGCGGATTTTTCGGGAGTAGACCTTTCTCTAAAATCAACGCACAGTTAATTGAATGGGGAAAAGAACCAATTGATTGGTGTTTAACATAAAATGAGCACCAACTTTTTAGAAAGTTTTTGAACAACTTTGATTGAACTTTTCACAACATTGGAAATTTGGTAGAGTGAAATAAAAGGTGGGTTTCCCATGGAAGTCAACTGTTTTAAGTGTAAATATTTTAAAGTAACGTGGGATCCAAACAATCCACGAGGTTGTACAGCTTATCAATTCAAAACAAGACAATTACCGTCTGTTGTTGTAAAACAATCTTCCGGGATGGATTGTTTAAAGTTTGAACGAAAGGAATTACAGGGGGAAAGAAAATGATTTCCTACGAAAGATTGTTTAACGAAATTGAACGTTATGTGGTACAAGCAAAACAAACGACTAGTGAACAAGAGTTACGTGAATTGTTGAGCGCCATTCGAGCGTTATGTGATGTAGCATTAAACTCAGAAAAACGACCAACGTCCTTTGCCCAAAAAGACCAAGTGCAAAGTTATGTGCAAAGGCAAATGCCAAGCTATGTGCAAGTATCTCACGGAAATCAACTTCCCCCTTCAACCAAACTAGATGAAGAGGATGCAAACGGGGAATCAATTTTTGATTTTTAAAAATAAAAATAAAAAAGAGGTTTTGTAAAATGAAAGGTTCTATTATAACAGGTGCAGTATTTGGCTTTTTAGCGGTTGCATTAGGAGCATTCGGTGCACATGCATTAAAAGAAGTATTGGATGACTATGGTGCAGGAATTTGGGATACTGCTGTTCAATATCAAATGTTTCATGCAGCGGGCATCGTTCTAGTGGGTATTTTAATGCATCCAAGATTAATAGGAGATACGTCTCCTTTAAAATGGTCGTTTCTCACTATGTCCATTGGTATTTTATTCTTCTCTGGCAGTTTATACATACTCGCTGTTTCGGGTATCGGAATTTTAGGTGCTATTACCCCAATCGGTGGAGTATTATTTTTAACAGGATGGGTTTTGCTCATCATTGGTATAGCAAAAAGCAGAATTTACTAATCAAAACTTTAGCAGTTTGAAGTCCATGTGAACGGCTTTAAGCTGCTTTTTTTATGGTTTTAGGAATATATTAAAGAAAGTATAAAAAATATAATTTGATATTCCGCAATATTTCGACACATTCTATGGTGCTTATTCATGGTACGATAATATGTAAAAGGACGCAACTTGGAAAGGGGTTTTTACATTGGAAAAATTATTGCTATTGTTAGATCGATACTATGAGGAAATGGTTTCCATTCGAAGATATTTACATGCAAATCCAGAGCTATCTTTTCAAGAAGTGCACACACCTCAATATATTGCGAATTTCCATCGTGAAATAGGCCTTGAAGTTCGAGAAGGAGTCGGTGGAAGAGGAGTTGTAGCCACTTTACGTGGAGCAAAACCTGGAAAAACAGTGGCGCTCAGGGCTGACTTTGATGCATTGCCAATCCAAGAAGAAAACGATATCCCTTATAAATCAAAGGTAGATGGAGTTATGCATGCTTGTGGGCATGACGGTCATACGGCAACGCTCTTAATATTAGCTAAAGCACTTTACGAAATGAGGGAAGAAATCAGCGGGAATATTGTGTTCATTCATCAATTTGCGGAAGAAGTGCTTCCGGGCGGTGCAAAACCGATGATTGAAGATGGTTGTTTAGATGGGGTAGATGTGATTTTCGGAACGCATCTTTGGGCTCCTACGCCATTAGGAGAAATCCATGTAAAAAGTGGTGCGATTATGGCAGCTCCAGATATGTTCGAAGTGACAATTCATGGTAAAGGTGGACATGGAGCAGAGCCTCATAATGCTATAGATTCCATCGTCCTTGGTGCTCAATATGTAAGCCAGTTGCAAACCATCATTTCGCGAAGAATTAGTCCACTCAAACAAGCGGTCATTACGGTAGGACAATTTGAAGCTGGGAAAGCGTACAATATTATTTCGGAAAAAGCTACATTAAAAGGAACTGTCCGTACACTCGATGAAGAGGTGCGCAATCAAATTGAAAAAGAGTTGGAATCTCTGCTTAAAGCGATATGTGATGGAGCAAATGCGACTTATGAATTTAAATATACGAGAGGTTATCCTGCCGTTGTGAATCATCCAGATGAAACAGCCTTTTTAGCTGATATTGCAAAAGCCATTTCTGAAGTAAATCAAGTAAAAGAATGTGAACCATTGATGGTTGGAGAAGACTTTGCTTATTATTTGCAAAAAGTGCCTGGTACATTTTTTATAACTGGTGCAAAACACCCAGATTGGGAAACAGCATATCCACATCATCATCCAAAATTTAATTTTGATGAACGAGCGATGTTAATTGCTGCAAAAACGATGGGACTTGCTACACTAACTTATTTGGAAAATAGATAATCATATTAATTTTTATAAAATCTTCCTTATATCTAATAAAAAATGAAAAAGAAAATAGTATAATAGACTTATAGTATATTTCCATATGATGAGGTGACCAGGATGAGCATCGGGGGAAAAATGAATGTAGCTTTTTATTCCTTAATCGGGCTACTGTGTATATCGATGATTGTTAGTTTTATAAATTTTAATAGAATCGATAATCAAGTAGATGAGGCATTAAATGAACGAGTGGTAGCGCTTCAAGAAGTCTCTTCAGTTCGTTATCAAGTAGCCAGACTTGATAATTCAATCACAAAATTTCTTCTTACGAAAGATTATTCCAATTATGAAATGGTCAGTGTATACACACAATTAATCGATCAGCAAATAGCAAAGTTGGAAGAATTGGCTGCTACCGATACGATGAAAGGTTATATTGATGAATTAAAGCAATATAAACAAGCATTCGATGCAGAGTTTGCCATAGTAAACGAAACGATTAATTATGAAGAATTAAATAACGAAAATATTCAATCCATTCGACAAGGTCTTATTGATACGATTGATAAAATAACTCAATACCAGACGGAACAATTGGAAGAGATAAAAAAAGAAACCAATGCTGCCATCTACTCATCCAACTTTACTGCCGTGATTGTCTTAATTGCCAGCTTAATTGTCAGCGGAATTTTAGTATATTTTGTACGAAAAACAATTACGTTACCTTTAAGAAAAGTAGTGGAAGCAGTAAAAGTGGTTTCATCCGGTAATTTAACGGAAAAGGATTTACAAGTGAATTCAAAAGATGAAATTGGCCAGCTTTCAAAAGCATTTAATACGATGAAAAATAATTTAAAAACACTCATTCAAAGCGTACAGCAAAACTCGGAACAATTAAGTGTTGCAGCACAACAGCTTTCTGTGAGTACTGAGGAAATTACTTCCACAAGTGAGGATATGTCTCGTCGCGTTAATTCGACAGCGGAAGTGGCTCAGACGAACTCTCAAGCGGCAAATGATTCCGCTCGAGCGATGGATGAAACAGCTATCGGCGTACAAAAAATTGCTGAATCCACTCAGCTTTTACATTCCAATTCTATAGATACGAGCAATATGGCCGTACACGGTGGAGAAATTATTTTACATGCAGAAAAACAAATGGATACCATTAGTCTTTCTACGAGCCTTGTTAATGATTTAGTTCAAAAATTGAGCAAACAAACAGAAGAAATCGAAAATATATCAAGGGTTATTGCTGAAATTACAGATCAAACGAATTTACTAGCATTAAATGCTGCTATTGAAGCGGCTCGGGCAGGGGAACATGGAAAAGGATTTGCTGTAGTTGCTGAGGAAGTTCGTAAACTTGCAGAAGAATCAAAAGAATCGGCAAGTCAAATTACTGAACTGACGGTGGAAATTAAACGAGATACCGAAAATGTCGAAAAAGCTGTATCCAATTCATTACGTTCAGTGGAAGACGGCGTAAAAGTCATTTCAGAAGCAGGACAAAACTTCGCTAACATTGTGAAAGCAATTGAACAGATGAAAATCCAGATTGAGGAAATATCTGCAACAAGCGAACAAATTTCAGCAAGTGCTGAGGAGGTTTCTGCTGCGATCAATGAAATTTCCATTGCATCCACTGAATCTGCGAGCGAAATTCAAATGGTTGCTACAAATATAGAAGAGCAGGCTGCAACGATTGAACAAGTGAATAAAGTGGCTGCCGAATTAAATGATAATGCACAAAACTTACAAAAGGAAATCAGAAAATTCCGCATCGAATAAAAGGATTAACGACTTGTCCGAATAACCCACAAAAAAGAGCGAATAAGGAAATGTAAAGTTTCCATTCGCTCTTTTTAATTTTGTGTAGTCTATTAGTCTAATAGTCGATGTTTGACGAAAATGTGTAGCGTTAGAAATTAAGTAATTGCATTTTAGTTGAAAATGTAGATTTTGTTTCACTAACGCTGAGGTCTAGTCGGTGTATTAATATATCTAAATCCTTCTTCAAATCGCGCATAGTCAAAGTAAATCATTGGTAATAAGTATACGTGATTTGTATTCGCTTCTCGAATCACCGCATGATCTCGACCGGCTTGCATGACTACTCCGCGAATGCGCAATGTATTTCCTTTGTTTTCGCTTGGATTTTCTGCACTTGGGAATGTGAAAGAAAATGTACCTGTTACACCGATATTTTCACGTAAAATGTTTTCAATGTAAGATTCCTCTGTTTGTCTACCCCCAGTACCAGGCAACACAGTTCCGGAAGGTGTCATCCAATTTCCGCTTTGTACAGAAGGTGGCGTTTGCTGCATTTGGCCTTGGCCAATAAATGGTTGTTGATAGTATTGATTTCCCGATGCACCAGGACCCCAATAATAGTAAGTCACTCAAAACACCCTTTCATAATAATTTAATGCTTAAATACCAGGACAAACGCCTTCAGCAGGTGCAAAAAAACAGTGGGACTTATAACGACCGGTATTCCATTGTCCATACCATTGAGCAGGGCAGCTTCCTGTAGGCATGAAAAACCAAAGAGCTCTGTCGCCAGGAACGAAGCGTTCTCCATTAATCACTCTGCGTGCTAATGCAATATCTTGCGGACGTGCTCGTTGGTAAAAATAACTTTTTTGTACTGCCTCAAAACCACCAGGGCTTTGATAAACCATATCTTCAATGGACCGTATGTTTTTAAAATCTAGACAGTCTGCCCGTACCCGATTCACCCCTACATTCCCAACTAACAACATGCCAAGGTCTCCATCTCCTTCTGCTTCGGCTCTCATCAATCGAGCAAGTAAGGCAACTTGCGCTTCATTAGTTGCAATGACGGCGATTTTTCATACCTCCTCAAAATAATGTATGCAAGCCATCACGAATCAGAATAAAATTTGCAAAAAATGTTTCATTTACTTGAATAAAGATATTTTACGGCATGGAGTTGTATAAAGTGAGACTCATATCAATAAACTAGAATTGAAAAGTTTGACGTGTTTCGACATGCAACACTATTGAATAGAATATGAGTAGAGGTGTTAGTTTGTGACGAATTGGGGAATAGATAATACTAAATAGAGGGGAGAAGAGAGCAACTAGATTATTTTAGTGGGAGTTGGTGAAATTGCAATTAGGTGTATGGATTGGGATTGTCGTCAGTGCTATTTTGGCGTTTATTATTGCAAGTTTCTTCAATCAACCGCTCCATTGGTATCTGTTTATTTTAATTCTTTTCATCGGCTTTTTACTTCAAACAATCATTATGATTTTAAAAACGCCTGATGAAAATGAATGAGCGAGACGCAACAACACGTCTCGCTTTTTTAATTACCGAATTTCAAGTAATTTTGCGAATTTTTCTTGATCTAATAAGTTGCCAACGAGGAACTCGCCAAATTCTCCGAAGCGGGCAGAAGCTTCATCAAAGCGCATTTCATAAACAATTTTCTTAAATTGAAGCATATCATCTGAGAATAATGTTACGCCCCATTCGTGGTCATCTAAACCAGTAGAACCAGAAATAATTTGTTTTACTTTTCCAGCATATTTGCGTCCAATTTCACCATGGGAGCGCATTAAATTACGGCGTTCAGACATTGGCAACATGTACCAGTTGTCATTACCTTGACGGCGCTTGTCCATTGGATAGAAGCAAACATATTTAGTTCGAGGTAGTTCCGGATATAAACGTGAACGAACATATGGATTTTGATATGGATCTTCGTTCGAATCGCTTGCTAAATAGTTTGAGAGCTCCACAACAGAGAAATAAGTATATGTTGGAATTGTAAAATCAGCTATTTTTAATTTATTAAATTCAGTTTCTAATTCGTGAATTTCTTCTGGCGTTTCACGAAGAATCATTAACATAAAGTCCGCTTTTTGGCCAATTGTAGAATAAAAGGCATGAGAACCAGTTTTAGCTTCGTGAACTTGATTTAATTTATCTAGATATTGATTAAATTCTTCAATCGCTGCTTGGCGTTCCTCTTCAGAGATTAATTTCCAAGAAGCCCAATCCATTGCACGAAAATCGTGCAGACAGTACCAGCCATCTAAAGTTAATGCTGCTTCGCTCATTGCTTTAACACTCCTTCGAATTGATAATCATTCACAATAATCTTAGCATAAATTATAAAATATTCCTTGCAAATAAACTTAAAATTAATGAACCTTTCATGAAATCGTTTACTTTCATTCAAAAATACTTTTGTGTATCCTTGAAATAGAGACGCTTATTAATATACAAGGAGTATATACAATGCAAACATTATTACAGCAAAAAACGTGGCGTTTTATCGATCAGTCAATGTCTTTTAACCGTACCCCACTCGAGTCTTTTGCGATGGATGATACCCTTTGCCATTTAGTGGGCCAAGGCTTGTCTTTTCCAGTTGTTCGCACATGGGTGCATCATCCTTACGTTGTACTTGGTATTCAGGATCATCGTATGCCATACATTCAAGAGGGAATTGAAGGATTAAAAAAAGCACATTATGAAGCGATTGTCCGAAATTCCGGTGGTCTTGCAGTTGTACTCGATCGAGGCGTATTAAATATTTCCATTGTCCTTTCAGAAGCACCAGGTTCCATTAGTATAAATACTGGCTATGAATTAATGTTTCAATTTATTAAGTTGTTATTTTCAGAAGCTGCACATCAAATCGAAGCCTATGAAATTGTCGGCTCATATTGCCCAGGTTCATATGATTTAAGCATCGGAGGAAAAAAGTTTGCAGGGATTTCTCAACGTCGAATACGAAATGGGGTTGCTGTACAGATTTATTTATGTATTGAAGGAAGTGGAAGCGAGCGAGCAGAACTTATTCGGGCATTGTATGAAACGAGTTTAAAAGATGTACAAACTAAATTCCAATATCCGAACGTACAGCCGGAAGTGATGGCTAGTTTAAGCGAATTGTTAAATCGCCCCATTACTGTTCAAGAAACAGTCTTCCAAGTTCAACAATTGCTCGCTTCACTTTCTGGAAACGTTTTGTTTCAGCCGCTGCTGGAGGAGGAATTAGATTTATATTCTTTTTATTTAAAGAGAGTATTGGAGCGTAATGACAAATTGATTGGAAAAAATAAGTAGATGTGCATTAGTTCGGCACATCTACGTTTTCTTTACTAGAATTCATGTGAGTATAATCAGCTACTAAGTTTCCGTTCTTCTCCATTTTGAAAACAGGTGCAATGCGCGGTTCTTCATCTTCCAACGTAACAAGTCTGCGAGCGCGATTCATAATTTGAACGAATTGTTCGTAATCTTCCCGGATTTGTTTGTTTTCCTTGCGCAATCTTTCGATTTCTTTTTCTAATTCTTTTATTTTTTCAGTAGCAGAGTTTGCGATTTGACGCCATTTAGTAACTTCATTGTCATGTCCACTTTGAGACTGTAAACGCAACAAATAAGCAATAACAATATCTAAATTCATATCAGATAAGGAGATTGGCTTGGATTGTTCTCCATCACCGCTAGGAAGTAAATAAACACCTGGTGAACGTCGTCTACCGTTCATCCCTAATAATTTCATTCGCTCTTTACGAATTCTTTTCGCTTCTTCTAGTTCTTTTTCATAGCGTTTGCGAACAACGGAATTCCATCGGAAACCACATGCTGCTGCAGTTCTATTTAATTTGTCTCCTGCTTCCTCAAAAGCATTTAGTTGAGTACTGCCTTCTTTCACATGTCTTAATACTGCTTCAGCAAGTAGTTCATCGTTTTCTTTCAGCCAAGCATCTTGTCGAACTTTAACCATCGTTTAACCTCCTGTTAATATAGTAGTTTTTTATTATCAAAACTTATCGTGTCCAACAAGTTCCAAATTTATTCATTTTTCTTTTAAAATTTTTATATGAATTTACTAAAATGCTCCTTTCGTAAATGCATTTCAGTCCTTTGATGGATATTTGTCTTTTTTACTTGAATCGTTGTAACGTAATGGTCTAAAATATCACTTAGGCTAAAAGTAGAATTGAATTTGTATTATAGAAAGGGTTGTTGATCTTATGGCGGCAAACGAATTTAAAGTTTGCGATGAATGTCAAGCCGTCAATTTAAAAACGTTGATTCCTAAATTAAAAAAGCTTGATCCTGATGCAACGATTGTCATAGGCTGCCAATCATATTGCGGACCTGGTCGCAAGAAAACGTTTACTTTTGTCAACGGGAGACCAGTTAATGCATTAACAGAAGAAGAATTAATGGAAAAAGTCAAAGCGAAATTAAAAATGGATTAAACAAAAGCTACTTTCTATTGTGGTAGAAGGTAGCTTGTTTTTTTATTAGTTTTTGAAAAATGCGTTGTTTTTAAACGAAGGATTTGGGGAAATCTACAAAATACTTGAAAGTTCTTGTATTTACTTGCGGTTTCTTACAATTTGAAACGATACTAAAAAAACTTCTCTGAATGATACCATTTACGTGTAAATAAATAGAAACTTTCTTATAATAGATAGTAAGAATTGGAAGGAACGAGGTGCAGTCATTTTGGTGGAATATGCAAAAAGAAAACTTGCAGAAGAAAAAGTATTTAAAGATCCCGTGCACCGATATGTTCATGTTCGTGACCAAGTGATTTGGGATTTAATTGGAACAAAAGAATTTCAACGGTTGCGTCGAATTCGCCAATTAGGTACAACTTACCTTGTATTTCATGGTGCAGAGCATAGTCGCTTTAACCATTCTTTAGGTGTATATGAAGTTGTTCGTCGCATTGTGGATGATGTATTTCATGGAAGATCTGATTGGAATGATGATGAGCGACTTCTTGTGCTATGTGCAGCACTACTCCACGATTTAGGCCACGGACCATTTTCTCATGCCTTTGAAAATGTATTTAAAACAGATCATGAATATTTTACGAGGCAAATATTATTGGGAGAAACAGAAGTCAATACGGTATTAAAAAGAGTATCGGAAGATTTTCCTGAAAAAGTGGCACAAGTCATTGAAAAAACCTATGAAAATCAACTGGTCGTAAGCTTGATTTCCAGCCAAATAGATGCGGATCGAATGGATTACTTACAAAGAGATGCATATTATACTGGCGTTAGTTATGGACATTTCGATATGGAAAGAATTCTTAGAGTAATGCGGCCGAGAAAAGGAAAAGTTGTGATTAAATCAAGTGGAATGCATGCGGTGGAAGACTATATCATGTCCCGCTATCAAATGTATTTGCAAGTCTATTTCCACCCGGTTTCTCGAAGTGCGGAAGTATTATTAAATAACATCTTGAAAAGAACGAAGCATTTATATGAGCAAGGTTATCAATTTACTGTCGAACCCGTTCATTTTAAATCCTTTTTTGAAAATAATATAACGGTAGAAGATTACCTTGAATTAGACGAATATTTATTGATCACTTATTTTAAATTGTGGATGAAAGAAAAGGATCCTATTTTACAAGATTTGAGTACGAGATTCGTGACCCGCAAACTGTTTGAGTATATTAATCTCAATCCAGAAGAAGAGATGGAGCGCTTTGAGAAATTAAAAAATTTATTCCAACAAGCTGGTATTGAAACAGAATACTATATTTATCATGATTGCACTTCTGACTTACCTTACGATTACTATGAACCGGATGAAGAAACGAACCGAATGCCGATTTTTTTAGAAATGCCTAATGGTGAAATTAGAGAGCTATCAAAGGAATCTTATATTGTTGATGCTATCGCAGGCCGCATGAAAAAAGATCATAAAGTCTATTATCCAAAAGAAGTATTAATGGATTCAACTCTTGATCCATACTTGAAAGTAGAAATCGAGAAATTATTGAACGAAACAAAAGAGGCTGGGACATAAACAAAAAATTAAAGGGCAGTTGAAAGGATTTTGATAAAAAATTGATATAACGAAAAATTGATTGAAGTGACGGGGCAAGTTTCTGTCGCGCACGCTTAGTCGCAAAGCGGAGCAAGCTCAAGGAAGTAAATTCAAAGCTTTCCTGCGACGAGCCCTCTCGAGACACCGCAGGAGCGAAGGAATGAATCAGAGGAGGCTCGAGCCGGGCCCGTGGAAAGCGTCCCCGGAACGGAAATCAATTTTTAATAACATATCAAAAAAACATTATTTTCTCCTTGGAGAAAATGATGTTTTTTAGATTTGTCCCAACCTCTTCTTTTTGCTTAATTCACGAATTAATCATGGGGATATGGAAGATTTAAAGTTTTCTGTAATGATTTAGAAATTATATTATAATAGGATAATAATATATTTAATATTTTTAGAAAGGATTAACGACATGAAAATCGCTCATAAAATTATCGCTTTATTGCTTCCGCTTGTTTTTATGGCTATAAATATGGGGGAAGCAAGTACGGTTCGTTATGCCGTCCCATTGCAGGATAACGTCAAAATTTTTGATAATCGTACTGGTGAATTTATTCCTGTTGCCACCATGAAAAAAGATCAGCCGCTTGTTATTAATAAAGAATATGAACAAGATTGGTGGGAAATAAAATTTGGAAACGGCTATGCCTATATAAGTAAAAGCGATGTTTATCAATCAGAAACATGGACAACCCGTAACGTCAATACAAATGCAAAAAATTCAAATCAAACGGTATTAATCAATTACGATTTAGAAGTATATGATAATACTTCCGGAAAATTAGTTCCAATGGTATCCATTAAGGCAGGATTACGATATCCGGTGATTAGTGAGTTCGGAAACTTCTGGAAGGTAGATGTTGGCGGTCGAATTGGCTATATGCCAAAAGCAAGAACAAGTGTTGATAACGGTATACCGATATTGATGTACCACCATATTTTAACACCGGAAGAAAAAGCAAATTCTGTATATGCGAATGCTTCAACAACGATCACAACAACAGAATTTAACAGCCAGATGGAGTGGTTGAAGAAAAATCAGTTTGAGACGATTTCGCTATATGACTTAGAACGATATTTACATAAACAAGTTAATCTCCCTGCGAAAGCAGTTGTGCTGACCTTTGATGATGGGATTACAAGTATTAGGGAATATGCATATCCAGTGTTAAAGCAATATGGCTTCATTGCGGAACAATTTATTATTACGAGTAGAATTCCGAAATCAAAACAGCCTTTTCAATGGGACACGCTGCGTTTTTTCAGTCAACAAGATATGGATGAGATGAGCGATGTCTTTCACTACGGTAGCCATACCCACAACTTACATAGTTTAATCGGTAATAAAGCGAAGGGGCTTACAGTTTCAAGCGAAGAATTATATGAAGACTTATTAACAAGTCAAAATATTTTAGGTACATATTATTTTGCCTATCCTTTTGGTCAGTATGATCAACGCTTTATTGATACAGTGAAAAAAGCAGGTTATCGAATGGCTGTTTCTACGAGAAGAGGAAAAGTGAATTTAGGGGAAGATTTATACACACTCGAGCGTTTAGGAATTGAGCCGGGGCTTTCCATTAATGAATTTGCAAAAAAAGTGAGCAATTAAAAAATTTGAGGGTGCCGAATTGGTCACCCTCATCCTTTTGTACATTACTTATCTGAAGCGCGAACGCCGCCTGTAGCATAATGATTTTTAGACATTTCTTCAATAATAATTGTTACCGCTTCAGGTTTTGCATTAATTGTTTCAACTAGAGCTTCTGTTACTTTTTCAACCATCGCCTTTTTCTGTTCATCTGTGCGACCTTCTAACATTTTGATTGTAACTACTGGCATGACGCAACCTCCTAGTGGATAAATTTGAAGTATAATCATTATAATAGGTTTAAATGGAGGGGATGACAATATGACAAACGAAGAAAAACCAAAACAAAAAATGTCTTTTACCATTATAAAAAACGATCCAACAGATGGTCATAAAGGATTTGGAATAGGTACAATATCATTGGAGAATGTAACGCCAGTATTTATTGATATAGAAGAAAAACATGCATTTATCGATATGGGAGCAATGCATGCCAAGAGTGAAGTGGAAAAACGCATTAAATTTACGACAAACCGTGAAGATTCAGCTGGCGGTAAACCATATTGGCTTGTATGGGTCACTGTCGATATAAAAGAAGATGGACCATATTACGCAGGGGTTGCAGCATGCGAAATGGTTGTCAATAAAGAAAAGCGCAGAGGTTATAAGATACTTGCCGACCATGTAAATAAAATGGACAAATCATTAAAACGCAAAATTGTTGTCGATCATATGGATGATGATTCGAAAAAAATATTGGCGGATTTTCTACAAAATCACGATCTCGGCATGTGGGAACGAAGCAGTCAACAATTAAAAGATGAATTAGCTATAAAAAAATAAAAAATATATATACAGCAGATTTTATTGTCAATAGGATTTGTGAAAAAAGTATCTAAAAGTGTCAGATTTGTGACGAAACGTTGTAATATTCATTCCTTTGTTGAAACCATTCTAAAAAATAAGTACACTGAATTTATAGCTGAAATAATAGTATAGCTAGGACAAGGACATTTAGTAGATAGAGTAGAATCAATGTGGCATTTTATGTTCCCAAGCAAAATGTCTCATTTATCTCTGTTTACGAAAAAAGCTTTCTCTTTCGTGAAAATTCCAAGAAAGAGAAAGCTTATTTTTTTATCTTTTTTAATTAAACAAACCTTTTAATGACTCGAATGGAAATAATTCAAAAAGACCATTCCAACCATCTTCATGAAAGAAATCAAAGTCTGTACATTTTTTCGTCGGAATATCTTCTTCCTTTAAATACATGAGACGTTGTTTTGGGCATGCGTCTGTCGCAAGTTTACCCGTTTCAATATCAATCATAACCCCTCTGACGCCTTTTGGTACTTCAAAAGATTCATTCGGTTTATCACGATGAACGGCCTCCATAAAATCAATCCATACTTGTTTATGGGCGGACATATCGGAAGAAGAAGATAACGTTTTTCCTTGATCATAGCCGTTCCAAACTCCTGTCGTAATGGAAGGACTATAACCAATCAACCATTGATCTGAAACCGTTGTTCCCGATTTTGCCGCATACGTATGCGTCATTCTTGAACGAAGGGAAACCCCAGTTGCAGGGGAATAATCACTGAATATCGGGTCAAAAATGCCTGTCATCATTTGAGTTAATAGGAAAGCATCTTGTTCAGAAATGACTTGTTCTTCAGAAGGTTCTTCATATTCATACACAAGTTCGCCTTCCGCATTATGAATTGATAGAATTGTAGTCGGTTTTCGATATTGCCCTTTTGCAGCAATGATATTGTAAGCATTTGTTAAGTCATATAACGAGTTTTCAATCGTTCCGAGCGCCATGGATGGATTGTCTTTGTTGGAATATCTTAAATTAAATCTTTCAGAGATTTCTCGGAATTTATCGTAGCCGATTTGTTCTAATGTTTTAACTGCGTAAATGTTATCTGAAATCGCAATCGCCTGAGCCATCGACATGTCGCCATCTGCAAATTTTCCATTGACGTTTTGTGGCTTGTAGGTAGCCCGTCCATCATCGTAAGTAAAAATCGTTTCACCTACGTCTAAATAGGTGAGCGGTGTAAAGCCATTTTCCAGTGCTGCTGCATACAGGATTGGTTTTATTGCAGAACCTGGTTGACGAAGTGCTTGTGTTACGCGATTATAGGAACTTTCTCGATAATTACGTCCACCGACAAGGGCGGTTACTTGGCCAGTTTCTACATCCATGCTGACAAGTCCCACTTGTAATTCATTATCAGGCATATTTTTATTAATTGCCTCTTCAGCAGCCTTTTGGTGAGCTTGGTTTAATGTCGTTTTAATAATCCAGCCCCCTTCTCGAATATTGAGTTTTTTCTCTTCCAAAATTTTCGTCGCTTCTTGCCACACAACATCCAAGAAATAAGGCGCAATCGTTTTAGAAGCAGTCCATTGATCATTTTTTAACACGATGTTTTCAGATAATGCTCGTTCCTTTTCTGCACTTGAAATTTTATTTTGATCTTCCATTAACGATAAGATTAACTTTTGACGATTAAAGGCTTTGTCATAATTATTAAGAGGAGAATAGATACTTGGCCCTTTAGGGATGCCCGCAAGCAAAGCAGATTCAGCTAACGTTAAATCGCTTGCGGATTTACCAAAGTAATATCTACTTGCTGCTTCAGCTCCATACATGCCGTGACCATAGTTCACTGTATTCAAATAGGCTTCTAGTATTTCATCTTTAGAATAAAAGAGTTCCAAACGATATGCGTAAAGTGCTTCCATTATTTTACGAGACCATGTTTTTTCTAAAGTTAAATATAGATTCCGTGCTAATTGCTGGGTGATTGTACTTGCACCTTCCGCTTTACTGCGCGTTTTTAAGTCATTTAAAACGGCACTCGCAATTCTTGAATAATCAAAACCATTATGTTGATAGAAATCTTTATCTTCCACTGCAATCGTTGCCTCTATTAAATAAGGTGAAATTTCATCTAGTTCTTTCCAATATCGACGTTCAGCAGTAAAATAATCGCCAATTTGATTGCCGTTCCGGTCTAAGAATACGGATGCTTTCGTTATGATGAGTGGTGGAGCTCCAGCAACTTGCGCATAGATTCTTAAACCTACAAACGATACGACAATTGCACATAGAAAGGCAATCAAGTAAAAAGCAATATTTCGAATCTTTTTTTTCCGTCGAATATGTCGCTGATAACTACGTCTATCCATCCATTTCACCTCTTTTCAATCAACTAATTATAGTATGGACTTGAAATTTACTGTTTAATCGAAAATATACATAAAAAAACTGTTGCCTTTTGTCTAAAAACGTCTATACTTTTTCTGTATGAAAATTGTTTCATCTTGAAATGAAGTTTTTGTTTTCGTAATCAATAGTGAATACGAAAAATGTCGAATAAAGTTCCGGATTCTTTTGGATTCGAAATTTTCAGCTTTCAAGTAATAGGTACTAGAATTAGTGTAAGTAAAAGATGAATAGAGTAGGTGATTCATATGAGATTTGACGAAACATATTCTGGCAATGTTTTTATAAAAAGCCATCCTAATTACGAAGAATCAAAGGCAGTCCTATATGGTATGCCGATGGATTGGACAGTAAGTTTCCGCCCAGGTTCTCGCTTCGGTCCCGCAAGAATTCGTGAAGTTTCTGTTGGATTGGAAGAATATAGCCCATATCTAGACCGTGAATTAGAAGAAGTAAAATTTTTCGATGCAGGGGATATTCCACTTCCATTTGGGAATGCTCAAAAATCATTAGATGAAATTGAAAAGTTTGTAAAGAAAGTGTTAGCAGATGGGAAAATTCCTATCGGCATGGGTGGAGAGCATTTAGTGTCTTGGCCTGTAATGAAAGCTGTTTATGAAAAATACCCAGATTTAGCCATCCTTCATTTTGATGCTCATACGGATTTGCGCACAGATTATGAAGGAGAGCCATTAAGCCATGCTACGCCAATCCGAAAAATTGCGGAATTGATTGGTCCTCATAATGTATATTCTTTCGGTATTCGTTCTGGACTTAAAGAAGAATTTGAATGGGCGAAAGAAAACGGCATGTATATTGCGAAATTTGAAGTGTTAGAGCCTTTAAAAGAAGTACTTCCAACGCTTAAAGGTCGCAACGTTTATATCACGACGGATATCGATGTGCTAGATCCTGCATTTGCTCCTGGTACTGGTACAGTAGATTGCGGCGGCATTACATCAAAAGAACTGCTTGCATCAATCCATGAAATTGCAAGAAGTGAAGTAAATGTCGTTGGTTTTGACTTAGTAGAAGTAGCTCCTGTATACGACCACTCTGAAATGACAGCCAATACTGCTTCCAAACTATTAAGAGAAATGATTCTAGGTTGGATTAAATAAAAATCTTGATGCGATTAAAGTTCATTGGAAAACTTTAATCGCTTTTTTATTTGATATTTTTTCCTAATCAGAAGGAAAACCGTTTAAAATGAAGCCAAAGCCTTGATATTTTTGAATTTTCATTCGTTCCCTTGAAATTTCTTGCAAGGCAATAATATAATGTATAAGTTATAGTAATACATAAGGAGTGCCCACAGGAAATGAGTGTTGAAAAAAACGTAAAAATAAAAGTCATTTCGACGATTTGCCCAATTGAAGGGGACGAGGAAACATATGAACTGTGGCTTCAAGGTGTTTGGCTAAAAAAGAACGGTAAAATGTATTTACGCTATGAAGAAATAATAGAAGACCTAACAATTCGTACAACAGTAAAAATGAATAACGACGATGCACTCATTTTGCGAAGTGGAGCTGTCAACATGCGGCTGCCTTTTAGCACAGAATGTAAACAAAATGGTCACTACGACACAATGTATGGCACGTTGCCATTGCAAACAAAAACTTATCACCTAGGGTTCGAACATGTAGATGAAGATAATATAAGTGGCAGATTTAATGTGCAATATGATTTAATTATTAGTGGACAATCAGTCGGTCATTATACATTGGAAATACAATACACGGAGGGACAAGCATGAATGCAGTAGGACAATTGCAAGAATCATTGAAAAACGCTTTAAAAGCTGCTGTTTTAAAAGCGCAAATTTTAGAAGAAGGAACGGATTTTCAAGTTCATATTGAAGTGCCAAAAGATCAAACAAAAGGTGACTTCGCAACAAACTTGGCGATGCAACTAACGAAGCTAGCAAAAAAACCCCCACGCCAAATAGCAGAAGCAATTGTTGAAAATTTAGAAACAGAAGGAACTGATATTGAAAAAGTTGAGATTGCAGGACCGGGCTTCATCAACATCTTTGTTCGCAAAGATTTCCTTGCAGATATTGTAAAAGCGGTGTTCGAACAAGGTGAAAATTATGGTCGCTCAAATAGCGGAGGCGGAGAAAAAATTCAAGTGGAGTTTGTATCGGCGAATCCAACAGGTGACCTTCACTTAGGACATGCTCGCGGTGCTGCATTCGGCGACTCCCTTTGCAATGTTTTAGATTTTGCTGGATATGACGTTACTCGTGAATATTACATTAACGATGCGGGAAATCAAATTAACAACTTGGCTTATTCCCTAGAAGCGCGTTACAAACAAGCGTTGGGACTTGATGCGGAAATGCCGGAAGATGGCTACTATGGCCAAGACATTATCGAGATTGCAAACAAACTTGTTGAACGATACGGCGATTCTATTTTAGAAAAATCCGATGAAGAACGTTTTAACTTCTTCCGTGAAAATGGATTAGCTCTTGAATTAGAAAAATTGAAAAAGGACTTAGAAAACTTCAGAGTTCGATTTGATGTATGGTATTCCGAAACTTCATTATATAAAAGTGGAAAAATTGACCACGCTTTAAATAAATTAAGAGAAAACGGCCACGTTTATGAACAGGATGGAGCGACTTGGTTCCGCTCAACAACATTTGGCGACGATAAAGACCGCGTTCTCATTAAATCAGACGGTTCATACACATACTTAACACCAGATATTGCATACCATGAAGATAAAATCCAACGAGGCTTCGATAAACTGATTAACGTATGGGGAGCAGACCATCATGGTTATATTCCGCGTATGAAAGCGGCAATTCAAGCTCTTGGCTATGACCGTGATAAATTAGAAGTCGAAGTCATCCAAATGGTGCAGCTTTATAAAAACGGCGAAAAATATAAAATGAGTAAACGTACAGGTAATGCTGTAACAATGCGTGAGCTGGTGGAAGAAGTAGGGCTTGATGCAGTACGATACTACTTCGTGAAAACCGCTTGCGATTCCCATATGGACTTTGACCTTGATCTTGCAGTTGCAGAATCAAACGAAAACCCTGTATACTACGCACAATACGCTCATGCACGTATTTGTTCTATTTTGCGCAGTGCAGAAGAACAAGGATTCCAAGCGTCATTAGAAAACTTACATTTATTAACGGATGAAAAATCAGAGGAAGTGTTGAAAAAGGTAGGTACTTTCCCACAAATCGTAGCAGAAGCAGCAAAACATCGCACTCCTCACCGCATTGCGAACTATACTCAAGAATTAGCAGCGGCATTCCACAGCTTCTACAACGCGGAAAAAGTGTTAAATCCGGATAATAAAGAATTAACAGAAGCGCGTCTCTCATTAATTCAAGCTGTTCGAGTAACTCTTGCCAACGCATTAAGACTAATCGGCGTTTCAGCACCAGAAAAAATGTAATTTGTTTTAAACCAGCTTCATAATAGGGGCTGGTTTTTTTCTTTTGTATTCTTATAAAATTTATAGGAATTATATTGACATTGAATGTACGATTGAGTAAAATTTGATTAATATAAATCCAACTAAACAAGTTGGTATTAAGTGATTGATAAAGATGTAGTTTCTATAAAATAACAATTCCGACTAATGAACTAAGAATATATTGACTAATAATGTCGAAAAAAGTAAAATCATGACGTAGTAAATATCATTAAGTTGAGTTTTTTTGTTGGAAAAATAAGAGATCCCTTTTTATTGTGAAAGGCAGGTAAATCTTACTTGAAAGAACTATTTATTAAAACCGAAAAACAACGGGAATGGCTTGAAAAGTTAGCTGTTTTAGAAAAAGGTATAAAAGAAAATGCCCAACGAAACGATGAAGAATCGATTTTCCCTCATGAAAATATAAAAAGGTTACGTGAGATTGGATATCCAAAAGTTACTTTGCCTACAGAATATGGTGGCGAGGGGATGAATGTTTATGATGCCATATTACTGCAAGAAACGTTAGGTAGTTATGATGGCAGTACAGCTCTTTCTATTGGATGGACTCTGCTCACGGTAGGGGATGTATATGAAACGAAAAGCTGGGCAGAAGAAAAGCTTAAAGAATTTGCAAACGATGTAAAAAACGGAGCAATCATCAATAAAATTTTCAGTGAAGTCATTACAGGAAGTCCAGTCCGTGGTGGCCGTCCTGGAACAAGCGCTGTTAAGAAAGGAAACAAGTGGGTGATCAATGGTCGTAAAGCTTATGCAACATGTTCACCTGAGTTAGATTATTTCTTAGTAACCGCTTGGATTCAAGAAATTGAAAATATCGGAAACTTCCTAATTCATAAAGATACAGAAGGCCTTTCAATCGATGAAACTTGGGACGTAATAGCCATGAAATCGACTGGCAGTCACGATCTAGTTTTAGAAAATGTAGAAGTAGATGAATCAAATTTAGTAGAAATTCCGAAATACCAAACAGGCTTTAAATTGAATGGATGGCTATTAATCATTCCAGCTACATATCTAGGAATTGCGCAAGCAGCACGCGATTATGCAGTGGAATTTGCCAATACACACTCACCAAATAGCATTAAAGGAACGATTGCAACATTGCCGAACGTTCAAGCATTAATTGGAGAAATTGATTTGCTACTGATGCAAGCTCGCTATACCCTTTATGGTGCAGCCCAAAGTTGTATCGATTTAATGCAAAAAGGTGAAATTTCAACAGAAGACGCTGCCAACATTGCAAATGCAGTCAATGTAGCAAAATATACCGTTACAAATAATGCAATTCAAGTCGTGGATAAAGCAATGCGCGTGGTAGGAGCAAGAAGTTTACAACGCAACAATCCGCTTCAACGATATTATCGCGATGTTCGCGCAGGACTTCATAATCCACCAATGGATGATTTAACAATAAAAAAATTAGCAGAATCAGCATTAAAATTATAATTTTAGGAGGAAACAACAATGAATTTTAAAAAATTTTTTAAATTAGGAGCGATTGGTTTACTAGCAGCATCCCTTGCTGCATGTGGTGGCGGAGATGAAAAATCTACTGATAAAGAAACTTCCCAAGATTCATCGGATGTGAAAAAAATTAAAGTCGCTTATGCAATTTCTTGGAAGCCGATTACGTATCAAGATGAAAACGGTGAACCAGCAGGATACGAATTAGATATGCTAAGACTTGTTGATGAAAAATTGGAAGACTATGAATTTGAATATATCGGAACTACAGATGATGATTTATTAATCGGTGTAGAACAAGGGAAATACGATTTAGGGGTTAAAAACATTTTCTATACAGATGAACGTGCAGAAAAATATGTTTTCCCTAAAGAATTCACAGGATTAAGCAGCGTTGGATTACTATTGAAAAAAGAAAATGAACATATTAAAGATTTATCCGATTTCGCAGCTGCTGGTTTAGAATTAGCTCCAATTGCAGCTAATAACGCTCAATACACAGTAGTAGCGAAATACAACGAAGAAAATCCAGATAACCCAGTGAAATTAGTTGCTGGCGATACATTTGCTGTGGACGCTGTACAATGGGTAAACGAAGGACGTGCAGATGGTGCAATTGCACTTGAACCAGTTATCGATAAACAAATCAACGATCCAGAAGGTCCATACCATAATCTAAAAGACGAAGTAGTGTATAACGAGTTCACTGTTATCAAAACTTGGACACTATTTAACAAAAACAATCAAGAATTGGCAGATGCTTTCGACGAAGTAATTAAAGAAATTAAACAAACAAATGCATTAAACGAATTAATGGTTAAACACTATGGACGTGACCTATTTGAAGTATTAGAAAGAGTAGAAGGTCAGTCTAAATAATCATCTTGATATACGGGCTGTTGGGTACCAATCACCTTACAGCCTTCATTTTTTCATGAAAAGTGGTGAGAGAATGTTTGAAAAGTATTTTGATATTGGCTATTTATGGGGAGCATTTCCGCAATTATTGCCATACTTAAAAATCACTTTTGCTGTGGCGGGTCTTGCCGTATTCTTTGGTACATTGCTTGGCTTAGTCTTAGCCTTTATGAAAATGGGCAAAAGTAAGGTGCTGCAAGTAATCGCCCATGGATATACAACGATTATGCGTTGTACGCCATCCATCGTTCTATTGTTTTTAGTCTACTATGGTGTTCCATTTTTAGCAGATTCATTGTTTAATGTGAATTTACAAAATATTTATACAGGTGTTTTTGTCGTTATTACGTTCTCATTACAATTTGCAGCCATGATGTCTGAAGTGATTCGTTCCGCAATTCAATCCATTGATAAAGGACAATTTGAGGCGGCGGTAAGTGTTGGGCTGACGCCATGGCAAGCATACAGACGCATCATTTTCCCACAAGCTTTTGTTGTAGCTCTTCCTAACTTCGGAAACGGTCTAATTGCCATTTTACAAGAAGGGGCATTAGCTTACACAATTGGATTTATCGACATTGTTGGAAAAGCAAACTTGATTATTGCAAGTAACTTTAATTCCCATGCGTTAGAAATATACATTGCATTAGCCGTGATTTATTGGGTTATTTCCATTGTCATTGAAAAAATATTCGAACTCCTTGAAAAAACTTTCAGCAAAGGTTCCCGCTCGATAAAGGCATCGTAGGAGGTGGAGTAACAAATGTTAAATATAGAATTTTTAATCGATACGTTTTTCGTTGCATTATCAGGCGTGCCGATCGCATTGCTTGTGACTGTTGTTGCTCTTGCGATTGCTTTGCCGATCGGGTTTTTCTTCGCTTTAACAAGAATTAATAAAATTCCGGTACTGAATCAACTAGCGAAAATTTATGTATCATTCGTTCGCGGTACGCCAATCATTATCCAAATTTTTGTTTTATATAGTTTTATACCGATTCTATTAAATATGACGTTTGAAAAATATAACATCGATTATGAAGTGTATAAAATTCATCCGATATGGTATGCATTCGTTATTTTCGCTTTCAACAAGTCAGCCGTTTTAATTGAAGTATTCCGCTCGGCCTTATCGACTGTTGAAAAAGGACAATTGGAAGCTGCCTATTCTGTCGGTTTAACGACAGCTCAAGCATATCGAAGAATTATTATTCCGCAAGCTCTTGTCTCTGCCTTGCCAAACATTGCGAATACAACGGTAAACTTAATTAAAGCAACCTCATTAGGTTATGCCATCTCCTTACAAGAGATTACATTAAAGGCAAAAGTAGCAGCAAACTTTGGTTATAACTATTTGGAAGCATATATTGATATTTTCATTGTCTATTTAATTATTTGTATTGCGGTCGAACAATTATTTAAGTATTTAGAGAAACGGTTAAGCCGTTACAAAGTTGCCAATGCTTAAGGAAGGAGGCAAATAATGTTAGAGATTAAAGACATTCATAAATCCTTTGGTAAAAATGAGATTTTAAAAGGTGTAGATTTAAAGATCAATAAAGGGGACGTTGTAGTCATTCTAGGTCCAAGTGGTTCCGGGAAAACGACACTGCTTAGATGCATTAACTTTTTAGAAAGAGCAGATAAAGGAACTGCAAGATTCGGGGACTTAGAAGTAGATTTAAAAAATGCGACGAAAAAAGAAGTGCAACAAGTACGTAAAAAAACTGCCTTCGTATTCCAAAACTATAATTTATTTAACAATAAAACGGCCATTGAAAACGTAATGGAAGGGTTAGTTATTGCTCGCAAAGTGCCGAAAGCCGAAGCGAGAGAAATTGCGAAAAAAGCATTAGATAAAGTCGGTTTATCCGAAAAATACGACTATTATCCAAGCCAGCTATCAGGAGGGCAGCAACAGCGTGTTGGAATTGCTCGAGCTGTCGCTTTAAACCCGGATATTATTTTATTTGACGAGCCAACATCCGCTCTTGACCCAGAACTAGTAGGGGAAGTATTAAATACGATGAAAGAGATTGCCAATGAAGGTACGACGATGCTTGTTGTTACCCATGAGATGGGCTTTGCAAAAGACGTCGCAAATAAAGTGATTTTCATGGACGGCGGTGTGATTGTTGAAGAAGGTACACCGCATGATATTTTTGTTTCGCCTAAAGAGATTCGAACAAAACAATTTTTACGTCGTGTATTGCCAGGGTCTTTTGATTACGAAATTTAATCTTCATTTAATGAAACGCTCTCATGTTATAGATTTGAGAGTGTTTTTTTGTACCTTTTTCTGTTTTTTAGAATTCGTACGATAATGCTTAAAGAATAAGCTATAATTAAGAATAATTAGGATGAAATTTTCTGGGTGAAGAGCGCACAATCTTTGAGGGAGCAAGGTACGCATGTTGGCTATCTGTTTCTCGTTTTATGGCGGGAGCTTTTTTATTTTTCAAAAGTTGATACGAATCAATTGGAGGACGTATGGAAACTTACGATACATAATTTAGAGGGGGAGAGGATAGATGGTGAAGAAAAAATTATTACTCGCTTACGGCTCCTCTATTTTTCTATTACTTATAAACTTTTGGTTTGGGGTATCAATTGGTTCTGTTGATATTCCATTATCATCTTTATGGAATGAAGAAATCAATCCGAGAGCATTTAGTATTTTATGGAATATTCGCATGCCATTTAGATATTGCACATCAAAAACAAATTTTGGATATGATACGTAAAGAAGTGACGGAACATGGTTTAACCGTTGTATCGGTATTTCATGATATCAATTTAGCTTCCCTATATTGCGATCATTTATTGCTCATGGAGGCTGGGAGCGTAAAAGCATACGGTGAGCCTCATGAAGTAATTATTGAACAGCAAATCATGGATATATATGAAGCGCGTATTTCAACGCAAGCCCATCCTGAGCAACCGAAACCGCAAATGGCAATTCTCCCAGATTTTGAAGAGCGGAGAAAGGAAAAATCCGTTTCCTTATCCAATATACAAAAGGGAGAGGATTACATTGCCTTTATTGCTGAATTGCCTTTAAAAGTGTTGTCATCAGCGGTTCATAATGCAGGTTTAGGATGGTATGCGACAAGGGTAAGCAACGGTGGAAGCCATTCAAATTTATAAAAGGGAGATGGAACGATGAAAATTTATACAAAAACAGGGGATCAAGGGAAAACGAGTTTAATTGGTGGTCGAGTTAGTAAAGACCACGTTCGTGTGGAAGCGTATGGAACAATCGATGAATTGAATTCATTTATTGGTAAAGCTGTAACGGAATTAGATCCAAATAAATTTCAAGATATTCTGAAGGATCTTGAAACAATCCAACACGAACTTTTTGATTGCGGTGGGGATTTAGCAAATGTCATGAAAGAAAGAAAATACAAATTGCAGGAAGCTTCCGTAGAGGCGTTAGAAAAACGTATTGATGTACTTTCTGAGGAAGTGCCACCAATTAAACGATTTATTTTGCCAGGCGGATCACCGGCAGCAGCAACACTCCATATTGCTCGAACGGTGACAAGACGCGCAGAGCGACAGGTAGTTACGCTGATGAATGAAGTAGAAGATGTCCCAGGAGTAATTCAAAAATATTTAAATCGTCTTTCAGATTATTTCTTTGTTGCTGCTCGTGCCGTTAATTATCGCTTGAATGTAAAAGATGTGGAATATATTCGAGGCGGCGATGTATTTCGATAATACTGTATATTAAAATATTGAATTTGCTATAGTAAAAAAAATCCAAGTGTGAAATTTTTTATGTTGCGCTTGGATTTTTGTATTTTAGGCAATATTTTTGTAAAAATTTCTACTTTTTTAATTGTGTAAAATTATATATCATATTTAGTAAATATAGTATTCTAGTTCAACCGGCTAAAAATTTAGAAATTTTCGAATAGTTGTTGACTGAATGCTCATTCATAATTAAAATGAATGATATAAATTGTTGTGTTCACATGACAAACAAGGGGGATTAGATATGAATGGTTTTTTGCTAGTGAACGGGTTATTATTTATAGCCGTTGTTCTGTATGCAGTTTATCTGTTTGTTTATTCAGTGAAAACAAGATTAGAATATATTAAACTTGGTAAAAAAGAAGAGTTGGAAATCAGTTTCAAAGAGCGATTTGAGAATTTTTGGATTAACGTTCTTGGACAAAACAAATTGTTCAAAGATCGTAAAAGTGGTGTAATGCACCTTATTTTGTTTTATGCATTTTTTATTATTCAATTAGGATTAATTGAATTAATCATCAAAGGATTTATTCCAGGATATACATTTCCGTTAGGAGCTCTTCATCCATTCTTCACGTTTATGCAAGAGTGGACGATGTTTTTAATGTTATGTGCTCTTGTTTATGCAGCTTATCGCCGTTATGGTGAAAAGCTAACACGTTTACAATGGAAAAGAGATAAGAAAGCGGCTTTTGTATATATTGCGTTAATTACACTATGTCTTTCTATTTTCCTTGCTCTAGGTTTTGAAACGGTTGCACATGAAAATGAGCCGAATTTTGTCATTGCTCCATTTTCAGGTATATTTGCATTCCTTTTTGGCGGCTTAAGCCCGGTAGTTGCAAATGTGCTATTTAATGTATTTTGGTGGGTACATATGTTAGCGGTGTTCACATTCCTCGTATTTGTACCCCAATCTAAACAATTCCACGAAGTATTTGTTACGATTGGTCTTTTCTTCAAAAGAGCAGGAAAAGCTGGTCGCTTGCGCAAAATCGACTTCGAGGATGAAGAAGCAGAATCATTTGGTGTTGGAAAAATTGAAGATTTTACAAGAATCCAATTGTTAGACTTATATTCTTGTGTAGAATGCGGACGTTGTACAAATATGTGTCCAGCATCCGGCACTGGAAAAATGTTATCGCCAATGGATTTAATTGTTAAACTACGTGACCATTTAACGTATACTGGTGCCGTTGTGACAAAGAAAAAACCTTGGGTGCCAACGTTAGTTTGGAATAAAACGAAAGGTAATCAACTGGCAATGGCGGCAGGTGCTGAAGGTGCGGTCATTGAAGATATTTATTCTCCATCATTAATTGGTGATATTATTACAGAAGAAGAGATTTGGGCTTGTACAACTTGCCGAAATTGTGAAGATCAATGTCCAGTAATGAATGAGCATGTTGATAAAATTATCGATTTACGCCGTTATTTAACGATGACAGAAGGAAAAATTAATCCTGATGCACAACGAGCGTTAAATAATATTGAGCGCCAAGGAAATCCATGGGGGCTTAACCGTAAAGAAAGAGAGAACTGGCGTGACTCAGATTCAACTGTTCACATTCCAACAGTAAAAGAAGCAATGAAATCTGAAGAAGGCTTCGAATATTTATTCTGGGTAGGTTCCATGGGTTCATTCGATAACCGTTCACAAAAAATCGCGATGTCTTTCGCTAGATTATTAAATGCAGCGGGTGTTAAATTTGCGATTTTAGGAAATAAGGAGAAAAACTCTGGTGATACACCGAGACGTCTTGGAAACGAGTTTTTATTCCAAGAACTAGCTCAAGGAAACATTCAAGAGTTCGAGAAATATGGCGTGAAAAAGATTGTAACAATCGATCCACACGCATACAACATCTTCAAAAATGAATATAAAGATTTCGGATGGGAAGGGGAAGTTTATCACCATACGGAATTGTTATACAAGCTCATTGAGGAAGGCAAGCTTGTATTGAACCACCGTGTGGATGAAACAATCGTATTCCACGATTCCTGCTATTTAGGACGCTATAACAACGTATATGATGCGCCACGTGAAATTTTAAAAGCGATTCCTGGCGTGAAATTAGTAGAGATGGAACGCAACCGTGAAACAGCAATGTGCTGCGGTGCAGGCGGTGGATTAATGTGGATGGAAGACCGTGTAGGAAATCGCATTAACGTTGCTCGTACAGAACAAGCATTAGCGACAAATGCATCTGTGATTTCTTCAGGCTGTCCATACTGCTTAACGATGCTTACAGACGGCACGAAAGCAAAAGAAGTGGAAGACAAAATCGGAACATATGATGTATGTGAATTGTTAGAACGATCTGTCTTCGGAGAAAGAGCAAAAGAAATCGAATCGGGTGAATCATCACAAGAAGAAACTGTAGAAGTACAGTAAAAATGTTTGAAGGGGCTGTTCAGAAAGTCGAACACTTTCTGAACAGCCTTACTTCTTATAGGAATATTCTCTTAAAAACTTTGCTCCTGCGGTGGTCACATCAAACGCGCCTCCTCGTCGCAATTTATCTGCGGCTAAGCATGTGCGACAGCCGCAATTTATCTGCGGCGAAAGCTCTAGCGACAGCCGCAAAGAGGGCATCTCAAAATGACTTTTCAGACGCCCCTTTTCGATTTGGGAGTTTGGATGCAAACCCGTCTTTTAGAAATCGTGTGTATTGGTGTTGGCTATTAAATGCGCAAGTTTGACTATTATCTTTTGAAGAATGGCTATTATTATCAGGAAGTTGACTATTATCGTAAATGTCGGAAACAATATTTGTTCCCCTTGGCAATTATGTATTCGACTTTGACTATTATCTTTAGAAAGTTGACTATAATGTGATGGATTTTGACTATTATCTCGTCCGTCAGCGATTGTTTTTATAGGATTGGCTATTAAGTACACAGCTTTGACTATTATCTTTTGAAGAATGGCTATTATTATCAGGAAGTTGACTATTATCGTAAATGTCGGAAACAATATTTGTTCCCTTGGCAATTATGTATTCGACTTTGACTATTATCTTTAGAAAGTTGACTATAATGAGATGGATTTTGACTATTATCTCGTCCGTCAGCGATTGTTTTTATAGGATTGGCTATTAAGTACACAGCTTTGACTATTATCTTTTGAAGAATGGCTATTATTATTAGGAAGTTGACTATTATCGTAAATGTCGGAAACAATATTTGTTCCCCTTGGCAATTATGTAAACGACTTTGACTATTATCTTTAGAAAGTTGACTATAATGTGATGGATTTTGACTATTATCTCGTCTGTCAGAGATTGTTTTTATAGGATTGGCTATTAAGTACACAGCTTTGACTATTATCTTTTGAAGAATGGCTATTATTATCAGGAAGTTGACTATTATCGTAAATGTCGGAATCAATATTTGTTCCCTTGGCAATTATGTATTCGACATTGACTATTATCCTTTGAAGATTGACTATAATTCTTTTGAATTAGACAATTAGCGAATTCTTTGGGAATAAAAATATTGATTCACGAGGAGGTTAAAGTATTGGCGAGGCGAGTACATCCAATAAGGATAAAGAGAGGTATTTGGGGTATAAATATTATACTGAAATATTAAATTGCTAGAAAAATAAGAAAAATCGATTGCTAATCTACTTAATTTTCAGTAAAATAATAGGGAGAATAGAAAAGGGAGTTCTAAACAACTCCGCTTTTTCTTATGATTAATACTGAGCGAGCGTTCAATCGATTATCAACACTCAGTACTACTATTATTGTATTTAACAAAATAATAAAACATTCAAGATTTACGCACGTTTCGATAAAGGGGTGGAATGTTTGAAAACAGTTATATTAGAGGGTGCAAGAACACCTTTTGGCAAATTCGGTGGCGCATTATCAACTCTTACTGCTTCTGATCTTGGAGGTATTGCCATTAAAGAAGCATTGAAAAGGGCAGATGTCAAGGTGGATCAAGTGGATGAAGTAATTATGGGTACGGTTCTTCAAGCAGGGCAGGGACAAATTCCTTCTCGCCAGGCAGCAGCAAAAGCGGGAATTCCTTGGTCAGTAAAAACAGAAACAATCAACAAAGTTTGTGCATCAGGTATGAGAAGTGTGACACTTGCTGATCAATTAATTCGCCTAGGTGAAGAAGAAGTCATTGTTGCTGGGGGAATGGAATCGATGTCCAATGCTCCGTATTACTTGCAAAAGGGTCGTTGGGGATTACGCATGGGAGATTCAACAGTTGTTGATGGCATGATTTATGATGGCCTATCTTGTTCCTTCCATCCAGATAAGGTTCATATGGGGACTTATGGAAACGGAACAGCGAAGGAATTCAACATCTCAAGAGAAGAACAAGATGCATGGGCATTGCGTAGCCATCAATTAGCAATCCGAGCGATTGATGAAGGGAAATTGGCTGAAGAAATCGTTCCGGTAGAAGTAAAAACTCGCAAAGATACATTAGTTGTAAAAGAAGATGAGGCGCCTCGCAGAGAAACATCATTGGAAGCGCTAGCAAATTTAAAACCTGCTTTCGACCGAGACGGCACAATTACTGCTGGAAATGCTCCGGGAGTAAATGATGGCGCTTGTGCACTTGTATTAATGAGTGAGAAAAAAGCGAAGGAAGAAGGACGCACACCGCTCGCGTATGTATTAGCTCATGCGGAAGTTGCTGTTGAGCCAGAAAACTTCCCACAAACTCCAGGACTTGTGATTCGTGAAATTTTAAATAAAACAAACAAAACGATTGATGAAATTGACTTAATTGAAATTAATGAAGCCTTTGCAGCAGTTGCTCTTGTAAGCAACCAAATTGCTGGACTCGATCCAAACAAAGTGAATGTAAACGGAGGAGCGGTTGCATTAGGTCATCCAATTGGTGCTTCAGGTGCAAGAATCATTTTAACTCTTTGCTACGAATTAAAACGTCGTGGTGGTGGAATTGGCATCGCAGCTATTTGCTCTGGCGGTGGTCAAGGGGATGCCATCATGGTAGAAGTACCGAAAAATTAATTCAAACAAATGGGGGAAAAGAAATGGCAATTAAAAAAGTAATGGTTGTTGGTGCTGGACAAATGGGTTCAGGCATTGCTCAAGTATGTGCTACAGCAGGATTTGAAGTAAAATTAAACGACATTAAAGAAGAATACTTTGAACGAGGTCTTACAACAATTACGAAAAATTTGTCTCGCGATGTGGAAAAGGGACGTAAAACTGCTGAAGAAAAAGAAGCGATTTTAAATCGAATTACGAAATCCTTGAGCTTAGAAGATGCTCGTGATGTGGATATTGTAATCGAAGCAGCAACAGAAAATATGGAAATCAAGCAATCTATTTTTAAGCAACTAGATGAAATTGCACCGGAACATGCAATTCTTGCGACAAATACATCTTCACTTCCAATTACGGAAATTGCAGCAGTAACGAAACGACCTGAAAAAGTAATCGGTATGCACTTCATGAATCCAGTGCCAGTTATGAAACTGGTGGAAGTAATTCGCGGTCTTGCAACGGCTGATGAAGTATACAAAACGGTAGAACAAATGGCGATTGAGTTAGGCAAAAAACCGGTAGAAGTGAATGACTTCCCGGGATTTGTATCCAACCGCATTCTCCTACCGATGATTAACGAAGCGATTTATGCACTATATGAAGGCGTTGCGACAAAAGAAGCAATCGACGATGTTATGAAATTAGGCATGAATCATCCAATGGGACCACTTCAACTAGCAGATTTCATCGGTTTAGATACATGTCTATACATTATGGAAATCTTACATGAAGGATTAGGAGATAGCAAATATCGTCCGTGTCCTCTACTTCGCAAATACGTGGCAGCTGGTTGGTTAGGAAAGAAATCAGGCCGCGGTTTCTACATCTACGAATAGCAGGGAGTGAAACCGTTGAATTTGAACTTCACAGAAGAGCAACTCATGATGCGTGATATGGTTCGAGATTTTGCACAAAACGAAATTGCTCCGTTTGTCGAAAAAATGGAAGCAGGTGAATTTCCTAGGCCGATTTTAAACAAAATGGCTGAGCTCGGTTTAATGGGGATTACTGTTCCAGAAGAGTATGGCGGTTCTGGAATGGATTTTATTTCGTATATCATCGCCATTAATGAACTCTCCAAAGTAAGCGCGGTAATTGGTGTTATTCTATCTGTGCACACTTCTGTTGGCACAAATCCAATTCTATATTTTGGAAATGAAGAACAAAAACAAAAATATGTGCCAAAACTCGCAAAAGGAGAATATTTAGGAGCCTTTTGTTTAACAGAACCATCTGCAGGAAGCGATGCTGCTTCCTTAAAAACAAGAGCGGTGAAAAAAGGCGATAAATACATCATCAACGGCTCAAAAATCTTCATCACAAATGGTGGAGAGGCAGATGTTTATATCGTCTTTGCTAAAACAGATCCTGAAAAAGGTTCCCGCGGGGTAACGGCGTTCATTGTTGAAAAAGATACTCCAGGCCTCATCATAGGAAAAGATGAGAAAAAAATGGGCTTACACGGTTCTAGAACAGTTGAACTGAGCTTTGAAAACATGGAAGTGCCGGAAGCAAATCGCCTCGGAGAAGAAGGAGAAGGCTTTAAAATCGCAATGGCAAACTTAGATGTCGGCCGTATCGGGATTGCAGCACAAGCTCTTGGTATTGCAGAAGCGGCTTTAGATGCTGCAGTGAAATATGCAGGCGAGCGTCAACAGTTTGGTAAGCCAATTATTGCGAATCAAGGAATTGGGTTTAAGCTTGCAGATATGGCAACAGCGGTAGAATCTGCAAGACTACTCGTTTATCGTGCGGCAGACCTACGTTCAAAAGGCTTGCCTTGCGGTAAAGAAGCGTCGATGGCGAAGTTGTTTGCATCACAAACAGCGAGAGAAGTGGCAATCGAAGCAGTTCAAGTATTTGGCGGATACGGTTATACAAAAGAGTATCCGGTAGAGCGCTACTTCCGTGATGCAAAAATTACTGAAATTTACGAAGGCACAAGTGAAATTCAACGCATTGTAATTAGCAAACATTTATAAGATTCTGGTACTGTCTCAATATCCAAGTAGAAGTGCCAAACTCAAAAAAGGGGGATAACCATGAATTTCCAATTGTCAGAAGAACATTTACAACTGCGAGAAATGGTACGAGATTTCGCGCTAAATGAAGTAGCACCTACAGCTCAAGAACGTGATGAGCAAGCACGCTTTGATAGAGAAATTTGGGATAAACTAGCGGAACTTGGACTGACAGGAATCCCTTGGCCAGAGGAATACGGTGGAGCTGGCTTTGATTATTTAGCTTATGTAATCGCTGTAGAAGAACTTTCTCGCGTATGTGCGTCAACAGGTGTAACTCTCTCAGCTCATACTTCATTAGCGGGTTGGCCAGTTTATAAATTCGGTACTGAAGAACAAAAGCAAAAATACCTTCGACCTATGGCAGAAGGGAAGAAAATCGGTGCATATTGCTTAACTGAGCCTGGTTCAGGTAGTGACGCGGGCGCGATGAAAACAACAGCTGTTCTGGATGGAGATGAATACGTGCTAAACGGTTCAAAAATCTTCATCACAAATGGTGGTATCGCAGACATCTACATTGTCTTCGCATTAACAAATCCGGAAGCAAAAACAAGAGGAGTTAGCGCCTTTATCGTTGAATCAAGTTTCCCAGGTTTCCAAGTTGGGAAAAAAGAAGACAAAATGGGAATCCGTTCATCACCTACAGCAGAAATTATCTTTGACAACTGCCGAGTTCCAAAAGAAAACTTACTTGGTGCAGAAGGAGAAGGCTTTAAAATTGCAATGCAAACATTAGACGGTGGACGAAACGGAATTGCAGCCCAAGCGGTAGGAATTGCCCAAGGAGCGTTGGATGCAGCTGTTGAATATGCAAAAGAACGCGAACAATTCGGAAAACCAATCGCAGCAAATCAAGGGATCTCTTTCAAACTGGCAGATATGGCTACAGCAGTAGAAGCATCAAGACTATTAACTTATCAAGCAGCTTGGCTAGAATCCGAAGGCTTGCCTTACGGAAAAGCAAGCGCGATGGCAAAATTGATGGCGGGAGATACAGCAATGAAAGTGACGACAGAAGCTGTGCAAGTCTTTGGAGGATACGGTTATACGAAAGAATATCCTGTTGAGCGTTACATGCGTGATGCAAAAATTACGCAAATCTATGAAGGAACGCAAGAGATTCAAAGACTTGTAATCTCTCGCATGTTGACAAAGTAACAGGTATGAGCAAGGAAAAAATTATCGTACAAACTTCCGTCAAAGATGAAAGCCTTATCGAATTAAGACGCCAACAAATCGTTGAAGCAAGCGTTAAATTATTTAAAGAAAAGGGCTTTCATCGTGCAACAACAAGGGAAATAGCCAAAGCTGCTGGATTTAGTATTGGAACATTGTACGAATACATTCGAACGAAAGAAGATGTACTCTATTTAGTTTGTGACCACATCTACAATAAAGTAACGATGTGTTTATCAGACATTTCAACGCAAAAGGGAACAATTGAAGAACTAGAAGAAGCAATTCGACAATACTTCTTGTTAATTGATCGCATGATTGATGAATTTACAGTCATGTATCAAGAGACAAAATCATTGCCAAAAGAAGCAATGCAATACGTATTAAGCAAAGAGCTAGAGATGGTTTCGTTATTTGAGAAAATATTGAAATCTTGCGTGAAATCGGGAGAAATAGAGCTGACAGATCAAGAAATCTATTTAGCAGCAAACCACTTAGTAATCCAAGGACAAAGCTGGGCATTCCGCAAATGGGCGTATCACAAAAAATATACAACTGAAGAATTTATTGCATTGCAAACGAGATTATTCTTATCGGGGATTCTACATTTTCGTGAAAAATAGGGGTAAACACCGCTAAATTGCATACGATACCTTCGTTTGCAAAGCGGTGTTTTATCGCCTCAACCTTATTTTTCTTCGATGTGCATCTTTCATGAAAAGAAGTACACTTTAACAACCGGGAGATTTCGTTCACTTTTAAATGAAAGGGGTTTTATTATATGGTTCAAATGCAAACAGAGAATAAGACATCAAAGACTGAAATAAACCGTCCAACAACGGAAGTATATCGTCCGAAGAATCACGTTCGATTCGTTACAGCATCTAGCCTTTTCGACGGTCATGATGTATCGGTAAACATCATCAGAAGAATCCTTCAAGCAAGCGGGGCAGAAGTAATTCACCTTGGCCATAACCGATCTGTAGAAGAAGTGGTGAACGCAGCGATTCAAGAAGATGCACAAGCTGTTGCTGTTTCTTCTTATCAAGGCGGTCACATGGAGTACTTCAAATACATGTACGACCTGCTTAAAGAAAAAGGGGCACCTCACATCAAAATTTATGGAGGTGGAGGTGGAGTTATATTACCTAGAGAAATAAAAGAACTCCACGACTATGGTATTGCAGGTATTTTCTCACCAGAAGACGGCATGCGCCTTGGGTTGCAAGGAATGGTAAACGAAAAACTCAAAGGAGCAGACTTCTCAACACTGAGAGGGAACTATTTAGAGCTTCTAGATAAATTATCGACAGATCGACCAGAAATATTAGCGAACTTAATTACGGCAGCGGAAGTTGGCGGCGACCCTGAAATTACCGAAATGTTGAAACAAGCTCGCCAAAGAAGCAAAGGAACGCCGGTTGTCGGCATCACCGGAACAGGGGGAGCTGGAAAATCTTCACTTACGGATGAACTTGTACGAAGATTTTTACGAGAGTTCCCAGATAAGCGAATCGCGATTCTCTCTGTTGACCCGACAAAACAAAAAACAGGTGGGGCATTACTTGGTGACCGTATTCGCATGAATGCTATTTTCGATAAACGAGTATATATGAGAAGCCTTGCAACGCGCGGATCTCGTTCAGAACTTTCTGCATCTATCGGCGATATTCTTGATGTGGTGAAAGCAGCGGGCTTTGATTTAATCTTTGTAGAAACAAGTGGAATTGGTCAAGGGGATGCGGAAATTACGAAATATACAGACCTATCCATGTATGTGATGACGAGCGAGTTCGGTGCACCAACACAATTAGAAAAAATCGACATGATTGATTTTGCTGATTTAATCGCTATCAACAAATTTGAGCGAAAAGGTTCTGAAGACGCTCTTCGTCAAGTGCAAAAACAATATCAACGTTCTCATGAATTATGGAACCAACAATTAGACGAAATGCCGGTTTACGGCACAATCGCTAGTCAATTTAACGACAAAGGAACAAACGCTTTATTTGCAGCGCTTGTGAAGAAAATCAACGAAAAATTCGGCTACAATTGGGAAACTTCCTATGAAATCGTCTCTAAAACAGAAAAACAAGATGTGATCATTCCAAATGACCGCCGATTCTATTTGCGCGAAATTGTAGATACAGTTCGCAACTATCATAAAAAAGTAGAGCAACAATCAGAACTTGCAACAAGACTTTACCAAATCGAAGGAACAATCAAAGAATTAAAAGCAAAAAATCCGGATGAGGTTCTTATCAAGTCTCTCGAAACACTAGCGGAAGGAATAAAAAATGAATTAACACCAGAATCTAAACGAATTTTAGAAAACTGGGAGAAAGTAAAAGAAGCATATGCAGGCGAAGAATTTGTAACAAAAATCCGCGATAAAGAAATTCGAACATTACTTACAACAACATCTTTATCCGGAACAAAAATCCCAAAAGTGGCATTACCAAAATTCAAAGACTACGGCGAAATTTTACGCTGGGTATATAAAGAAAATGTTCCTGGTTCCTTCCCGTATACAGCAGGAGTATTTCCATTCAAGCGACAAGGAGAAGATCCGAAACGCCAATTTGCTGGAGAAGGAACACCAGAACGTACAAATAAGCGATTCCACTACTTATCAAAAGATGATCCGGCAAAACGTTTATCAACAGCTTTTGATTCTGTAACGCTTTACGGAGAAGATCCAGATGAACGTCCAGACATTTTCGGAAAAATTGGTGAATCGGGTGTAAGTGTCTGCACGCTTGATGACATGAAAAAATTATTTGAAGGCTTTGATTTGTGCCACCCATCAACATCTGTATCGATGACAATTAATGGTCCAGCGCCAATCATTTTAGCGATGTTCATGAACACAGCGATTGACCAGCAAGTGAAAAAGAAAGAAAAAGAATTAGGTCGCATTTTAACAGTGGAAGAGTTTACAGAAATTAAAGAACAAACGCTACAAGTTGTTCGTGGTACGGTACAAGCGGATATTTTAAAAGAAGACCAAGGCCAAAACACTTGCATCTTCTCAACGGAATTCGCCCTTCGTATGATGGGAGATATTCAAGAATACTTCATTAAACATAAAGTTCGCAACTACTATTCTGTATCAATTTCCGGCTATCACATTGCGGAAGCTGGGGCAAACCCAATTACACAATTAGCCTTTACGCTAGCAAATGGCTTTACGTACGTGGAATATTATTTAAGCCGTGGCATGCACATTGACGATTTTGCACCGAATTTATCATTCTTCTTCTCAAATGGCCTTGACCCAGAATACACAGTGATTGGTCGAGTGGCTCGTCGCATTTGGGCAATTGTAATGCGTGACAAATACGGTGCAAATGAACGCAGCCAAAAGCTGAAATACCATATTCAAACATCTGGACGCAGCTTGCATGCGCAAGAAATTGACTTTAACGATATTCGAACAACGCTTCAAGCATTAATGGCATTACAAGATAACTGTAACTCACTTCATACAAATGCATACGACGAAGCGATTACAACGCCAACAGAAGAATCCGTAAGAAGAGCGATGGCTATTCAAATGATCATTACGAAAGAGCACGGTCTGTCGAAAAATGAAAACCCATTACAAGGCTCATTCATCGTAGAAGAATTAACGGATTTAGTAGAAGAAAAAGTGCTTGAAGAATTTGAGCGAATTAATGACCGTGGTGGCGTTCTTGGAGCGATGGAAACGCAATATCAACGCGGAAAAATTCAAGAAGAATCCATGTATTATGAACAATTGAAACATTCCGGAGAACTACCAATTATCGGTGTGAATACGTACATTAATCCGAATGCTTCCATTGAAGAAATTGATAAATTAGAAGTGGCTCGTGCATCGAAGGAAGAAAAGGAACAACAAATTCGAAACTTACGAGTATTCCAAGACCGCAATAAAGATGAGTGTGCCCAAGCATTAAAACGATTGCAAGAAGTTGCACTTTCTGGCGGCAATATTTTTGAAGAATTAATGGAAACAGTAAAAGTAGCAAGTCTCGGTCAAATTACGAAAGCATTGTACGAAGTTGGCGGCCAATATCGAAGAAACATGTAATCTTTATGGTAGATATTTTTTACAAATATAAAGTGCACATAGTAAAATAATAGATGTTGTAATTTTCACCTAATTGTTCATATCAAGGGGGAACGTTCGAAGTTTTTAGCTTCCGAGCGCTTCCTCTTCTTATACATATACATAAAAAATTTGGAAAATTTTCCTCTTATTCATAAAAAATTGTTGCAAATTTTATCAACTTTGGAGGAAAATTGGCTATAATGTTTGTTACAAGAAGAGGAGGGTTGCAAGTGAAACAATACGGACACTATTTTATGATTTTATCATGCCTAATTGCAACCTTCTTTTTGTATAATAAACAATTAGGAGCAATACCGCTTCTCATCTTGTCAGGTTATTTATTTTATATGGCAATCAGAGATTTTTATAAAATAAAAAACAATAAATGAATCTAGCATAGTATACAATTATTTGTATATAATGGTTAACATGTGTAATGTATGTATTAAAGAAAGGGCGTGCACGAGTTGAAGATTCGTGAAATGACAAAAGAGCAAATAGCAGAAGAATCGTTAGTAGACTTAGCGTTTGCAATTCTAGAAGAGAAAAAAACAGCTACTCCATTTTTCGATTTATTAGATGAAATTAAAGAATTAAAAGGGCTTTCTGAAGAAGAAGTTAAACAAGTATTGGTACAATTTTTTACGGATTTAAATGTAGATGGTCGTTTCTTATTAAACCACGATAACACGTGGGGACTTCGTGAATGGTATAAAATCGAAACAATCGAAGAAGAAACAGCACCTACTATTAAAACTCGTAAACGTAGAGCGAGAATGGCTGTCTTTGATGATGACGAAGAAATCATTGATGAAGATGATTTAGTATTTGAAGAAGAATTTGAAGAGTTCTTGGATGAAGATGAAGAAGATATCGACTTCGATGATGAACTTGTGGACGACTTCGATGATGCTCTTGATGATTTAGATGTAGATCTTCCAGATGATATTGATGAAGTCGATGATGATTTAATCGATGGTGATGAAGAGTTATTAATCGAAAATGAAGAATTAGATGTAGAAATCGATGAAGAGGAAGAATAATAAATTTTTGTAAATATGTAAATTTAATGGTTTTTATATAAACTACTTGACTTATTAATTTGTTCCGTTTAATCTTTTATTTGGGCTCCTTAAGAAGGAGAATGAACGTGATATATTCACGCTCCCCCTGCAAAATGCAGGAGGAGCGTTTTTTATTTTTTGTTCTTGAGGAAGCCTATTTCCTATAAACGTGTTCCACAGAGAAGTGTATAATACAAGCCATGAGGAAATTTCGGTAATTGTGTTTAGTGCTTTCTCTTTTGGAACGTTGCTTGTAAGCATGGAAATGTAGGAAAAGGAAAAAATGAATAAAGGATTATTGATGAGTTAACATTCAGCAATGATTTAGTATAAGTTATGTAATTTCATAAAAGTGGAAATATTTGAGGAGGAATTTTACAAATGACGAAGTATATTTTTGTAACTGGTGGAGTAGTATCGTCCTTAGGAAAAGGGATTGTTGCTTCATCATTAGGTAGACTATTAAAAAATCGAGGCTTGCAAGTGACGATTCAAAAATTCGATCCTTATTTAAATATAGATCCTGGTACGATGAGCCCTTATCAACATGGTGAGGTATTCGTTACTGATGACGGTGCTGAAGCAGACTTAGACTTAGGGCACTATGAACGTTTTATTGACATTAATTTAGGTAAACATTCTACGGTAACTTCCGGTAAAATATATCAAACAGTTTTAGCGAAAGAGCGTCGCGGTGACTATAATGGAAAAACAGTTCAAGTTATTCCTCACGTGACAAATGAAATTAAAGAGCGCATTCAACGTGCTGGAAGAGAAACAAGTGCGGATATCGTAATTACGGAAGTAGGGGGAACAGTTGGAGATTTCGAAGGGCTTCCATTCTTAGAAGCAATCCGTCAAATGAAATCTGATTTAGGTGCAGAAAATGTGATGTATGTTCACTGTACACTAATCCCTTACATCAGAGCTGCAGGTGAATTAAAAACAAAACCAACTCAACATTCAGTAAAAGAATTGCGTTCTTTAGGTATCCAACCAAATATTTTAGTTGTGCGTACAGAACAACCAGTTTCAGAGGACATGAAAGAAAAATTAGCATTATTCTGTGATGTATCCTCTCGCAACATTATTGAGTCTCGAGATGTGGAACATTTATATGAAGTGCCATTAAATCTACATGCTCAAGATTTAGATGATATCGTATTAGAGTATTTCGGAATCGAAGCACCAGAAGCTGATATGTCTGATTGGAAAGAGCTAGTGCATAAGGTGAAAAACTTAAAACATAAAACACGCATTGCGCTTGTTGGAAAATATGTTGAGTTACAAGACGCATATATTTCAGTTGTTGAAGCTTTAAAACATGCTGGTTACGTTTACGATTCCGATATTTGCATCGATTGGATTAACGCTGAAGATATTACAGAAGAAAATGTGCATGAATTATTGAAAGATGCAGACGGAATTATTGTACCTGGCGGATTTGGTAATCGCGGTACAGAAGGAAAAATCACAGCAATTAAATATGCTCGTGAAAACGATGTGCCATTCCTTGGTATTTGTTTAGGAATGCAAATGATGGCAATTGAATTTGCTCGAAATGTTCTAGGATTAAAAGGAGCGCATACAACAGAAATTGTGAAAGATACTCCATATCCAATCATAGATTTACTACCAGACCAAAAAGAAAATATGGATTTAGGCGGAACATTACGCTTAGGTTTATATCCATGTAAATTAAAAGAAGGTTCTCGTGCTGAACAAGCTTATCAAGATGAGTTAGTATATGAACGTCATCGCCACCGTTATGAATTCAATAATGAATTCCGTGAAGCAATGGAAGCTGAGGGACTCGTATTCTCAGGTACAAGCCCTGACAATCGTTTAGTGGAAATTATCGAATTACCAGAGAAAAAATTCTTCCTTGGATGCCAATTCCATCCTGAATTTGTTTCTCGTCCACAACGCCCGCAACCTTTATTCCGTGAGTTTATCGGAGCAGCTTTCAAATACCGCAAAAATCAATAAATGCTAATGAAAAAGAGGCTGGGACAAAACCCCCTCTAAAATGGAAACAGCTCATGAAATTTTGGAATGAAAATTCATGAGCTGTTCTTCATTTTTTCAATAGAGCATTTTGCATATTTTTTGACCCAAGAGCCATAAGGATTTCAAAGACATAAAAAAGGACTTCACCCCTAAAATGTAGAATTTTTGAAGTGACGAAACAACAAAAAATTCAAAAGGAGGAAGTCACTTTGTATATTCTACAAGAAAGCCTATTTTCCTTTGAAGAACTGCAAAAATTAGAGTCAAAAGAGAAATTACCTATCTTTTTTAGCTCGCTTGATTTACGCCCTTATGCTAAACAGTTGAGAAGTTCTTCACCCCGAGGGGCTGACGGTCATTCCAGAGAAGGGATTCTAAGGGCTCTCATCGCTGCCCCACTCGAAGGCATCGACACCTTTACCGCCCTTCATCATCGATTGGATAAAGACCTTCGTTTCCGTTATCAATGCGGTTTATCGATTGATCGCCCCGCACCGTCTATCTCCACTCTCAGCCGGGTTTTTGCAGCACTTACCAAAAAAAAGCTGGCTGAAAAGATCTTCCTTGACTTGGTACAGTTAGCTCAGGAGGAAGGAATAATTGACGGCAGCCACCAGGCCATCGACAGTGCCGCCATTGATGCCTATGAAAAGAAACAGCCCAAAAAGCGTAGTGAACAAACGGGTAATGCCAATTGGGGCGCAAAATATGATTCCTTCGGCAATAAAATTACCTGGTTTGGCTATAAGATGCATCTTTCAGTCGATACCGCAAGCGAACTGCCAATGGCCATAAAAGTAACCCCTGCCCATGTGAACGATGGAGAAGTCGCACCAGAATTAATCGAGCAAGTGGCAGAGCGTACCAAATCCAAAATTGAATTTCTGATCATGGATGGCGGATATGACCAACTAAAAAACTATGAATCAGCCAAAAACATTGGAGCGCAAGCCATTATCCCGCTCAATTTGCGCAACGAAAAAGAGCCTCCTGAAGGGATTTCTTCCAATGGAACTCCGCGTTGTTCCATGGGTTATGAAATGACTTATTGGGGAGCTGATAAGGACCAGCTCAAGTTCAGATGTCCTCACGCAACCGGCAAAGTGGATTGCCCATTAGGAATGGCAGCCTGTTCATCTTCCAACTATGGAATGGTGGTAAAAGTCGACATCAAAAAGGATGTGCGCCGATATTCCAATCCGCACCGTGATACAAAACGTTGGAAAGAGCTTTACAACGAGAGGACAAGTGTAGAACGCTGTAATTCAAGAATGAAAAGCTACCTTACGTCGAACTCCCTACATGTATGGGGAATTGAGAAAGTAAAGAGCCATATTTACCTGAACGCTATTGTATTACTTGTTTCAGCGCTAGCGATGGCAAAGGAAAATAAAGGGAAGAAAGCCGCTTAAAAAAATTCAATGTGAAAAATTCTGCAGGTATGCCCAAAAACAGGATTATTGTAATATTTTGTAAAATAACATGCTGGTAGCTATTTGTCGAGTGCTTTATTTTTTATACTTTTATCCAAAAAATCTAATTTTGCAAAATGCTCAATAAAAAATAAGGACCTCTTCTGTTAAAATTAAGTTACCACCAAAACTAACAGAAAGAAGGGTCCATATGTTTAAATATTATAACATGAATCAATTAGTTTTACCTCTAGATTTAGAAATAAAATTACAAGAAAATGATATTGCCTTCCATATTCACCATTTAGTTGAAAGTATTCCAGATGAAGCCTTCCAGCTGTTTCTTCGAAATACAGGTTGTCCTGCTTATCATCCACGCATGATGCTAAAAATTATTTTGTGTGCCTATTCGCAGTCTGTCTTTTCAGGTCGAAAAATTGAAGCGCTATTAAAGGACAGTATACGAATGATGTGGTTGGCACAAGGATATGAACCAAGTTATCGGACGATCAATCGTTTTCGTGTGCATCCGGAAGTAAAAGAATTAATTCGTCAATGTTTTGTTCAATTCCGTTGCCAACTGGTGGAAGAAAAGTTAATCGATCAAGAAGCCATTTTTATCGATGGTACGAAGATTGAAGCGAATGCCAATAAATTTACTTTCGTATGGAAGAAATCCATTGAAAAATACAACCAAAACTTAATTGAAACGTCCAATCAGTTATACAACGAACTATTAGAAAAAGAAATCATCCCTGAAATGGAGCGGGAAAATGAGGGAGAACTGTCCGTTGAAGAACTCGCTCAAATGGTGCAACAAGTCGATGAAGTCATTAAGGAATATGACCAAAAGATAGAAACATCGCCCGATGCCACAGAACGAAAAGCATTAAGAAGCGAACGAAAATATCCAAAACAAGCGTACAAACAATTAGTAGACTTCATTCTACGAAAACAAAAATACCAAAAAGACTTGGACATCTTGGGGGAACGGAACAGTTATTCCAAAACAGATCAAGATGCGACGTTCATGCGAATGAAAGACGACTATATGAAAAACGGTCAATTGAAAGCTGGATACAATGTACAAATCGCAACAGAAGGTCAATACGCACTAGCTTATAGCATCTTTCCAAATCCTACTGATACACGTACATTAATTCCGTTCTTGAATGAGATAGAAAAGGATTATTTTTCGTTGCCAAAGTATATTGTCGCAGATGCTGGTTATGGTAGTGAACAAAACTATGAAGACATCCTTTCGAATCGAAAATGTGAGGCACTCATTCCATATACCATGTATGAGAAAGAACAAAAGAAGAAATATAAACAAAATCCATTTCATCCAGACAATTGGATGTACGACGAAGAAAGTGATACCTACATTTGTCCAAATCAGCAGCGAGTAACCTTCCGTTATCGTTCTGTACGTACAGATAAGACTGGTTTCAAACGAGAATTGAAAATCTATGAATGTGAAAACTGTTCAGGATGTCCATTTCGTTCATCATGCACAAAAGCAAAGGAAGGCAATCACCGAAAGGTCATGGTGAATGAAAAATGGGAACAACAAAAAGAATATGTAAGAGCGAAGCTTTCAGAAGAAAAAGCTGGTTCTATTTTCCGTCAACGTAAAATAGACGTAGAACCAGTTTTTGGATTCTTGAAGGCTAATTTGCGTTTCACTCGATTTTCCGTTCGAGGAAAATCGAAAGTGGAAAATGAAATGGGCATTGCCTTAATGGCCGTGAATTTACGAAAATACACGGCCAACAAAGATCAACTAACCAAAAATAATGGGGATAAATGGAAAAAGGAGAATTTGAGTTGGCTCAAATTCTCCTTTTTCCTATCTAGAAGCTAGTTTTGTCCCAGCCCCTTTTATTATGATGAAATATCAGATAAAAAAGGAAAAACTGTATTTTTTTACTATTTTCATTATATTAATAAACAATTGACTATATTTGAAAATAACAAAAGGTAAACAAAGATTATATTTCATCTTCTAACATTTCATCATAAGCAAGTTTAATTGCTTCATAAATAAAGAGACCAGCATGTAGGTGAGGAATAACAACCCGTTCGCCTAAATTCGTAGGATGGGGAATTAATCCACCTCGAACATGCATCGATATATAAGTATAAGCAAGATCGCTTAACTCATTATCATTGCTTGGAACTTCGCTTGCTACTGCTGCAAAAGGGATAAATTGTTCATATAATTTCTTCGCAAGTTGAAGGGCTTCTTTATCTTGACAACTTTTTGCAAATATTAAAACTCGATCAGTTTCACGAATTTCAACATCAGGTGACCATTTTACGAGATTTAAAAATGGTTGTTCTTTGTTAGATAAAGCGTAGGATTCAATTCCTTGCAGTTCATCAAAACAAGCAAAGTAAACACTCCCTTCACCGACACTGGCTTGTGCGAGAAGGCGGGCAGTTTGTTCAATTGCATCCTCTTCGTTTTGAACAATTTTTTGATATAAACCATTTAATTGTGTAGCGAGTATTTTTGACATATTTCCACCTCAAACCAATTATAATTTTCTACTCTTTGAAATGCAAAATTACATAATTGTGATGGAAGTATGTAAATTTTTTATATATCAAAGTAAAATTCATGTTTATTATAATAAAATTAAGGGAAAAGGAAGGGTAGGGGAAAAAATGTTTTAAGGGGAAAAGACTGTGAAAAAAATATTGATTGTGGACGATCAAAGAGGAATCAGAATGTTGCTCGACGAGATTTTCAAAAGGGAAGGGATGAAAACGTATTTAGCATCAAATGGGCCTGAAGCACTTCAATTAATAGAAAATTCGAGAATGGACGGTGTCCTTCTTGATATGAAATTACCAGGAATTGATGGAAAAGAGATACTAAGGAAAATGAAAACTTTGTACCCTGAAATGCCAGTATTTATCATGTCCGCATGTGAAGAAGCTGAAATGATGGAACAAGCTAATTGTTATGGAGCTGACTATTATTTTACGAAACCCTTTAATATTTTTGAATTAAAAGATGCTGTGATTAAGATGATAAATAGAAAGAAAGTTTTATCCGAATAAATGGCCGTTCCAAGTTTTGGGACGGTTATTTTTTCAGGTAATCGTAGAAGAAAAGATTCATTATAATTGGGATGAAGAATAAGTGTAGACACACATGCTAGGGTTCTATCTGCACAAGAATAGGTTGCATCCACACGAGTTAAGGTTGTATCTGCACGAGAGTAGGACGCATTCGCACGAGTTAAGGTTCTATCTGCACAAGAATAGGTTGCATCTACACGAGTTAAGGTTGTATCTGCACAAGAATAGGTTGCATCTACACGAGTTAAGGTTCTATCTGCACAAGAATAGGGTGCATCTACACGAGTTAAGGTTGTATCTGCACGAGAGTAGGGCGCATTCGCACGAGTCAGGGGATTATCTCTCAAGACAGGGTATATCCACACGAGTTAAGGTTCTATCTGCACAAGAATAGGGTGCATCTACACGAGTTAAGGTTCTATCTGCACAAGAATAGGGTGCATCTACACGAGTTAAGGTTGTATCTGCATGAGAGTAGGGCGCATTCGCACGAGTTAAGGTTCTATCTGCACAAGAATAGGTTGCATCCACACGAGTTAAGGTTGTATCTGCACAAGAGTAGGACGCATTCGCACGAGTCAGGGGATTATCTCTCAAGACAGGGTATATCCACACGAGTTAAGGTTCTATCTGCACAAGAATAGGTTGCATCCACACGAGTTAAGGTTCTATCTGCACAAGAATAGGTTGCATCTACACGAGTTAAGGTTCTATCTGCACAAGAATAGGTTGCATCTACACGAGTTAAGGTTCTATCTGCACAAGAGTAGGACGCATTCGCACGAGTTAAGGTTCTATCTGCACGAGAGCAGGACGCATTCGCACGAGTCAGGGGATTATCTCTCAAGACAGGGTATATCCACACGAGTTAAGGTTCTATCTGCACAAGAATAGGTTGCATCCACACGAGTTAAGGTTGTATCTGCACAAGAGTAGGACGCATTCGCACGAGTTAAGGTTCTATCTGCACAAGAGTAGGACGCATTCGCACGAGTTAAGGTTCTATCTGCACGAGAGCAGGGCGCATTCGCACGAGTCAGGGGATTATCTCTCAAGACAGGGTATATCCACACGAGTTAAGGTTGTATCTGCATGAGAGTAGGGCGCATTCGCACGAGTTAAGGTTCTATCTGCACAAGAATAGGTTGCATCCACACGAGTTAAGGTTCTATCTGCACAAGAATAGGTTGCATCTACACGAGTTAAGGTTCTATCTGCACAAGAATAGGTTGCATCCACACGAGTTAAGGTTCTATCTGCACAAGAATAGGTTGCATCTACACGAGTTAAGGTTCTATCTGCACGAGAGCAGGACGCATTCGCACGAGTCAGGGGATTATCTCTCAAGACAGGGTATATCCACACGAGTTAAGGTTCTATCTGCACAAGAATAGGTTGCATCCACACGAGTTAAGGTTGTATCTGCACAAGAGTAGGACGCATTCGCACGAGTCAGGGGATTATCTCTCAAGACAGGGTATATCCACACGAGTTAAGGTTCTATCTGCACAAGAATAGGTTGCATCTACACGAGTTAAGGTTCTATCTGCACAAGAATAGGTTGCATCCACACGAGTTAAGGTTGTATCTGCACAAGAGTAGGACGCATTCGCACGAGATAAGGTTCTATCTGCACGAGAGTAGGACGCATTCGCACGAGTTAAGGTTGTATCTGCACAAGAATAGGTTGCATCCACACGAGTTAAGGTTGTATCTGCACGAGAGCAGGACGCATTCGCACGAGTCAGGGGATTATCTCTCAAGACAGGGTATATCCACACGAGTTAAGGTTCTATCTGCACAAGAATAGGTTGCATCCACACGAGTTAAGGTTGTATCTGCATGAGAGTAGGGCGCATTCGCACGAGTTAAGGTTCTATCTGCACAAGAATAGGTTGCATCTACACGAGTTAAGGTTCTATCTGCACAAGAATAGGTTGCATCCACACGAGTTAAGGTTCTATCTGCACAAGAATAGGGCGCATTCGCAAGAGCAAAAGTTGCATCTGCACAAGCCAAAGAAGCACCCCCTGAATAAGGATTCATCCGAACAAGCCAAAGAAGTACCCTCTCCAGTAAGAATCCATCCACATAAGAAGTACCCGCCCGAGTAAGGACTCAAGCGTTCCACAACATTTGCTCACTACTTGTGGGGGAAAGTTGATTTTGGTACTATTAAAACGGAAATCATTATTAAATTAACCATCCTGAGGAGGATTTGTATAATGCCATTAGTATCGATGAAAGAAATGTTGATTAAAGCGAAAGAAGGAAAATATGCGGTTGGTCAATTTAATATTAACAACTTAGAATTTACACAAGCCATTTTACAAGCTGCCGAAGAAGAAAAATCACCGGTAATTCTTGGCGTTTCTGAAGGTGCCGGAAAATATATGGGCGGATTCGTTGCTGTTGTACACATGGTGAAAGGCTTAATGGAAAGCTACAACATTACAGTTCCTGTTGCCATCCACTTAGACCACGGCTCCAGCTTTGAAAAATGTAAAGAGGCAGTAGATGCTGGCTTCACTTCTGTTATGATTGATGCATCCCACAAACCATTTGAAGAAAACGTAGAAATTACAAAAAAAGTTGTTGAATATGCACACTCAAAAGGTGTTTCTGTAGAAGCGGAACTTGGTATCGTAGGCGGACAAGAAGATGATGTCGTTGGAGAAGGGATTATTTATGCTGATCCGCAAGAATGTAAACAATTAGCGGAGTTGACTGACATTGATTGCTTAGCTCCAGCACTTGGTTCTGTTCATGGTCCGTATAAAGGCGAACCAAAACTTGGCTTCAAAGAGATGGAGGAAATTTCTCAATTAACAGGCCTTCCACTCGTACTTCACGGCGGAACTGGAATCCCAACAAAAGATATTCAACGTGCAATTTCATTAGGTACAGCAAAAATTAACGTAAATACTGAAAACCAAATTGCAGCAACAAGAGTTGTTCGTGAAATTCTAGAAAAAGATGCGAACCTTTATGACCCACGAAAATACTTAGGTCCAGCTCGTGAAGCAATTAAAGAAACAGTAATCGGAAAAATTCGTGAATTTGGAAGCTCAAACAAAGCATAAAAATAGTTCAAAATAATCGTTTATTTTTTAACAATAAGTGTCTAGTATAGTTTTTAATAACAAAAATATCACTTCGAAAACAATACAAGGAGAAGTGTCGAGCGTACGACCTTCTCTTCATTTTTAATGAAATTGGGGAGGGCTATCATGAAATTTTTTATTGATACAGCGAACTTCGATGAAATAAAAGAAGCGCACTCTTGGGGGATTCTTTCAGGAGTAACGACGAATCCTTCATTAGTTGCAAAAGAAGAAGGAATCTCTTTCCATGACAGACTACGTGAAATAGCGGAACTCGTTGACGGATCTGTTAGTGGAGAAGTGATTTCGCTAGATGCAGAAGGAATGATTAAAGAAGGACTAGAATTATCAAAAATTGCTCCGAATATTACAGTGAAATTACCGATGACACCAGAAGGATTAAAAGCATGTAAATATTTTTCAGAAAAAGGCATCAAAACAAATGTCACTTTAATATTTAGTGCCAACCAAGCCCTTCTAGCTGCTCGTGCTGGTGCCACATACGTATCTCCCTTCTTAGGTCGATTAGATGATATCGGACAAAATGGTGTACAACTAGTGGCGCAAATTGCAGAAATCTTTAATATGCATCAAATTGAAACGGAAATCATTGCTGCGTCCATTCGCCATCCGCAACATGTAGTAGAGGCTGCTTTAGCTGGTGCGGATATTGCCACAGTGCCATTTAAAGTGCTAAAACAACTGTTTCATCATCCATTAACGGATAAAGGAATTGAAGCATTTTTAGCTGACTGGGAAAAACGTAGTAATAAATAATATAATTCCCAGGATGTAGTTTAGTTTGTTCCATTATCAGAAAAGAATAAAGAAAAGACAAAATTGTTATCTCACTTTTTGTGATGTAGAAATAAACTAAATATTACAAATGAATTTATTTTAAAAATGCGTAGTTAAGCGGAAAAAAGACCATAATAAAGGAAACTTTCCAATCACGAGGGAGAACGCTTATGGATGTATATAAAATTATTGGAGGAAATCGTCTTAAAGGAACAGTCAAAGTCAGTGGAGCCAAAAATAGTGCCGTTGCGTTAATACCCGCGTCAATCCTAGCTAATTCTCCGGTGACAATCGGTGGGATTCCCGAAATTTCAGATGCTTTCACGTTGAAAGCTCTACTTGAGGAAATAGGTGGAGAAGTTATTTTCGAAAATGGACAAATGACGATTGATCCTACAAATATGACGCTGATTCCATTACCAAATGGCAATGTGAAAAAACTTCGTGCCTCCTATTACCTCATGGGAGCGATGCTAGGTCGGTTTAAAAAAGCTGTCATCGGTCTTCCTGGAGGATGCTTTTTAGGACCGCGCCCAATCGATCAACATATAAAAGGATTTGAAGCATTAGGGGCGAAAGTGACAAATGAACACGGCGCAATTTATTTAAGAGCAGAAGAATTAATTGGTACGAAAATTTATTTGGACGTTGCGAGCGTTGGTGCGACGATTAACATTATGCTTGCAGCTGTTCGAGCGAAAGGCAGAACGATTATCGAGAATGCTGCGAAAGAACCAGAAATTATTGATGTTGCCACACTTTTGACGAACATGGGTGCAAACATTAAAGGAGCTGGAACAAGTGTCATTCGTATTGAAGGTGTCGATGAACTTCATGGTACGAAGCATGTAATTATTCCAGACCGTATTGAAGCAGCCACTTATATGATTATGGCGGCTGCGTTAGGAGATGGAGTCACAATTGATAACATCATTCCGCTCCATTTAGAAGCGGTAACAGCAAAATTGCGTGAAATGGGAGTAAGAGTGGAAGAAGGAGAAGAGAGCATCTTTATTCCAAAATCGGATGAATTGCAAGCGGTAGACGTAAAAACCCTTGTATATCCAGGATTTCCCACTGATGTTCAGCAACCACTCTCTGTATTGATGACACAAGCAATCGGTGCCTCAAAAATAACGGAAACCATTTATACTTCTCGTTTTAAACATATTGATGAATTAAGACGAATGAACGCAAATGTTCGAGTAGAAGGAAATACGGCAATCATTCAAGGACCAACAAAATTGCACGGTTCAAAGGTGACTGCAACAGATCTTCGAGCAGGTGCAGCTTTAGTGCTGGCTGCTTTATTAGCAGAAGGAGAAACAGAAATCCGAGATATTTATCATATTGAAAGAGGATACAGTAATTTTATTGAGAAATTGCGCAGTCTCGGAGCAAATATACGCAAAGAATCAATAACGGTAAACACTGTTGAAAGAGTTGAGAAAATTTAAAAGAAGTCTCTCACCAGAAAAATGTAATTGTTGGCCTAGGGGAGAGACGAATTTTCTCGTAAATGTTGATACAAGTAAAGGTTAAATGCCCACACTCCATACTAGGTGGTGGGCAGTTTACAATTATGGTACAATGGTATATGGAAGTTTTCGTACTTGTAGCAGGAGGAAAATAAAATAATGGAACGTAGTTTAACGATGGAAATAGTTCGCGTCACTGAAGCAGCAGCAATTGCATCCGCCAAATGGATGGGGCGCGGTCTGAAAAATGAAGCAGATCAAGCAGCTACTTCAGCAATGCGTGCTTTGTTTGATACAATCCCTATGCACGGTAGAGTTGTGATTGGTGAAGGTGAAATGGATGAAGCACCAATGCTGTATATTGGTGAAGAACTAGGCCTTCGCAATGGTGGTCCAGAAGTGGATATTGCCGTAGACCCTTTAGAAGGAACAAACATTGTTGCTAAAGGTGGAAATGGTGCGATTACGGTTGTTGCTATTGCGGACCGCGGAAATTTATTAAATGCGCCGGATATGTATATGGAAAAAATTGCGGTTGGTCCTGAAAGCCGAGGAAAAGTTGACATAAACGCTTCTGTTACAGATAATTTAAGAGCAGTGGCAGAAGCAAAAAATAAATCAATTTCTGACGTCGTTGCAATTTTACTTGATAGACCTCGCCACCAACATATCGTAGATGAAATTCGTGCTGCTGGAGCCCGCATTAAATTCATTCAAGATGGTGACGTGAGTGCTGCAATTAGCACAGCATTCGATGAAACGGGTATCGACATCATGTTCGGTACTGGAGGAGCACCAGAAGGCGTGATATCCGCTGTAGCATTAAAATGTTTAGGCGGAGATTTCCAAGGGCGATTAGTCCCACAAAACGATGAAGAATTAAAACGATGCATCAGCATGGGAATCGATGTTTCGAAAGTATTATACTTGGATGACCTTGTAAAAGGTGATGATGCTATTTTTGCTGCAACAGCAGTGACAGATAGTGAACTATTAAGAGGCGTTCAGTATAAAGGGGAATATTGTTTAACAAACTCCCTTGTTATGCGTGCAAAAACAGGTACAGTTCGTTTCATTGAAGGTCGCCACAATATGATTAAAAAGCCAAATTACGAAAAATAAATAAATTCTTCCCATATTAAGATGTCTGATAGTATATTAAAAATATGCATCAGACATCTTCTACCTTCTAAATCCACTAGTAATTTTCCATAGACATTAAAAATTTATAAAGACTGGAGTAATGTTATGACTCTTACGATTGCTCAATTAGAAAACATGACATTGAAAGAATTATATAATCTCGCAAGGGAATATAAGATTTCTTATTATAGCAAATTAACAAAAAAAGAATTGATATTTGCCATATTAAAATCTCGTTCAGAACAAGAAGGATACTTCTTTATGGAAGGGATATTAGAAATTGTCAATTCTGAAGGGTTTGGCTTCCTGCGACCGATTAACTATTCACCTTCCAAAGAAGACATTTATATTTCTGCATCTCAAATTCGCCGTTTTGACCTTCGAAATGGTGATAAAGTTTCTGGTAAAGTACGCCCACCAAAGGAAAACGAACGATATTACGGATTACTTCAAGTAGACGCGGTTAACGGAGAAGACCCGGAAATTGCGAAAGAACGCGTTCACTTCCCAGCTCTAACTCCACTCTACCCTAATCGGCAAATCAAACTCGAAACAACACCTGATAAATTATCGACAAGAATAATGGATTTAGTTGCTCCCGTTGGATTTGGACAACGAGGATTAATTGTGGCGCCACCAAAAGCTGGTAAAACTACATTGTTAAAAGAAATTGCTAATGCTATCACTACAAACTATCCGCAAGCTGAACTAATTGTTTTATTAATTGATGAACGTCCAGAAGAAGTAACTGATATTGAACGCTCTGTTAAAGCAGATGTCGTTAGTTCGACATTTGATGAATTACCAGAAAACCATGTGAAAGTTGCAGAATTAGTATTGGAACGTGCACGTCGCCTCGTTGAACATAAGCGAGATGTGATTATTTTAATGGATTCTATCACAAGACTTGCACGCGCTTACAACTTAGTTATTCCGCCAAGTGGAAGAACATTATCCGGTGGTATTGACCCTGCGGCATTCCATCGACCAAAACGCTTCTTTGGGTCAGCGCGAAATATTGAAGAGGGCGGCAGTTTAACAATATTAGCGACTGCTTTAATCGATACGGGGTCACGTATGGACGAAGTAATTTACGAGGAGTTTAAAGGGACAGGTAACTTGGAGTTGCATTTAGATCGTAATCTTGCAGAACGCCGAATTTTCCCGGCGCTCGATATTCGTCGATCCGGCACAAGGAAAGAAGAATTGTTAATTCCGCAAGAGCAATTAGATAAACTATGGGCAATTCGAAAAACCTTTACCGATGCTCCAGACTTTACAGAACGTTTCTTGAAAAAACTTCGTTCAACAGAATCTAACGAAGAGTTTTTTGAAATTTTAAACGAAGAAATGAAAAAAGCAAAAGGTAGAGGTCTTTTATAAAGGATTAATCCTTTGATTTCTATTTTAAATTCATTTATACTTTACCTTGAATATTCAAAAGTAGTATGATAATATAGTCGAGTATGTAACGTGTGCATATGTAACTGGCATATTCGGGTTACGTAAGGCACAGTACGATAAATAACTCTGTTCCAGAATGGTTCAGGGCGGGAGGAGTAAACGAATATGAAACAAGGAATTCATCCAGAGTACTACACTGCAACAGTTACTTGCTCATGTGGTAACACATTCCAAACAGGTTCAGTGAAAGCTGACATTCGCGTTGAGGTTTGCAACGAATGTCACCCATTCTACACTGGACGTCAAAAATTCGCGGCTGCTGATGGTCGTGTGGATCGTTTCAACAAAAAATACGGTCTCAAATAGGAAGCATAAAATGCCTGCCAACAAAATGGCAGGCATTTTTTTGATAGTATTTCTACATACCACCAAGTAGTAAAAAAAGAGGGAGAACGATGGCTCAACTATTTTTTAAATATGGTGCAATGAACAGCGGAAAATCAATTGAAATTTTAAAAGTTGCACATAATTATGAAGAGCAGAATAAACCGGTATTAATGTTTACGTCTGGAATCGATAATCGGGATGAAGTCGGATACGTTTCAAGTCGCATTGGATTACGCAGAAAAGCTATTCCTATTTTTGACGATACAAACATTTTTGAAATCGTGAAAAGCCATCCAGAAAAATTGTTTTGCATCCTTGTTGATGAAGTGCAATTTTTAAAGAAGGAACATGTATTACAATTAACGAAAATTGTGGATGTATTAGATATTCCGGTGATGGGCTTCGGTTTAAAAAACGACTTTCAAAATGAGTTGTTTGAAGGTAGCAAATATATGTTAATTTACGCGGATAAAATTGAAGAAATGAAAACCATTTGTTGGTTCTGCCATAAAAAAGCAACGATGAATTTGCGGATTGATGAAAATGGAAAACCGATTTACGTTGGTGAACAAATACAAATTGGTGGTAATGATACATATTATCCTGTCTGCCGTAAATGCCATGCCAATCCGCCATTGTGATTAACTACGCAATGATGTTAGGGTGTTAACCGAGATAAGGTAGTACTTCACAAGCAGTGGTACTATCCTCACGAGCGAGGGTGCTATCCACACAAGTGGAGTGCTATCCGCGCAAGCCAAGGATCTATCTGCACAAGCTGGAGTATTATCCACACAAGCCGAGGATTCATCCGCACGAGCGAGAGTGTTATCCACACAAGCCGAGGATTCATCCGCACGAGCAGGGGTGCTATCCACACAAGTGGAGTGCTATCCGCGCAAGCCAAGGATCTATCTGCACAAGCTGGAGTATTATCCACACAAGCCGAGGATTCATCCGCACGAGCAAGGGTGCTATCCACACAAGTGGAGTGCTATCCGCGCAAGCCGAGGATTCATCCGCACGAGCGAGGGTGTTATCCACACAAGTGGGAATGTATCCTCACGAGCGAGGGTGCTATCCACACAAGTGGTAGTGCTATCCGCGCAAGCCAAGGATCTATCTGCACAAGCTAGAGTATTATCCACACAAGCCGAGGATTCATCCGCACGAGCGAGAGTGTTATCCACACAAGTGGGAATGTATCCTCACGAGCGAGGGTGCTATCCACACAAGCCGAGGATTCATCCGCACGAGCAGGGGTGCTATCCACACAAGCCGAGGATTCATCCGCACGAGCGAGGGTGTTATCCACACAAGTGGGAATGTATCCTCACGAGCGAGGGTGCTATCCACACAAGCCGAGGATTCATCCGCACTAGCGAGGGTGCTATCCACACAAGCCGAGGATTCATCCGCACGAGCAAGGGTGCTATCCACACTAGTGGGAATGTATCCGCACGAGCGAGGGTGTTATCCACACAAGTGGTAGTGCTATCCGCGCAAGCCGAGGATTCATCCGCACGAGCAAGGGAGTTATCCACACAAGTGGTAGTGCTATCCTCACGAGCAGAGGATTAATCCGTACAAGTGGGAATTTCCTATTCTCATGAGCAAGCACCAATTACCCAGGCATTGCATCCATTTGCACAAGAAAGTATCACTTTCCAAAAATTGATGAACTAGTAGCACATCACTTGCATTTTCTTTATACTAATAAAGTCTAAGAAATTACAAAGCACAACACTCTTTCATATAAACCTAACAAAAATAGAGGTGAACTACATGTTTGATAAACTGCAAGCAGTGGAAGATCGCTACGAAAAATTAAACGAATTACTCAGCGATCCTGACATCGTAAACGATGCCAAAAAACTTCGCCAATACTCAAAAGAACAATCAGACATACAAGAAACGGTTGAAGTATACAGAGAATATAAAAAAACAAAGGCTGAATTAGAAGAAGCAAGAGAAATGCTTGAAGAAAAACTCGATCCAGAGATGCATGAACTGGTGAAAGAAGAGTTCAACAATTTAAAAGGGAAAATCGAAGACCTTGAACAGCAATTAAAAATTCTGCTAATTCCTAAAGACCCGAATGATGACAAAAACGTTATTATGGAAATTCGCGGAGCAGCTGGTGGGGATGAAGCAAACATTTTTGCTGGGGACTTATTCCGCATGTATACTCGTTACGCTGAATCTCAAGGATGGAAAGTAGAAGTGATGGAAGCTTCTCCAAGCCCAAGTGGTGGATATAAAGAAATTATCTTTATGATTAATGGTCATGGCGCTTATTCGAAATTTAAATTCGAAAACGGTGCCCACCGCGTACAACGGGTACCACAAACAGAATCCCAAGGTCGTATTCATACATCTACAGCAACTGTTGCCGTTCTGCCGGAAGTGGAAGAAGTGGAAGTAGAAATCCATGAAAAAGATATCCGCGTTGATACTTTCGCATCATCCGGAGCAGGCGGACAATCCGTTAACACAACAATGTCTGCTGTTCGTATGACGCATATTCCAACTGGGATTGTCGTTTCTATGCAAGATGAACGCTCCCAAATTAAAAACCGTGAAAAAGCGTTAAGAATTCTTCGTGCGCGAGTAGCAGATTTATACAACCGAGAAAAGCAACAAGAATTAGATGCAGCAAGAAAATCTGCCGTCGGAACAGGAGACCGTTCAGAGCGCATTCGCACGTACAACTATCCACAAAACCGCGTCACTGACCATCGTATCGGTTTAACCATTCAAAAACTAGATCAAGTAATGGAAGGGAAGCTTGATGAAATCATTGATGCACTCATCATGGACGAACAAGCTTCCAAACTAGCTCAGCTAAATGAAGAAGCATAATACTGTGTTTGAGGCCCTCCATTGGGCTTCTTCTTTTTTAACGAAACATGGTCGTGACGAAAATGCTGCAAGAATTTTATTGCAATATTTATACGAAACAAATTACTCAGGGCTCATGATGCGCATGCACGAAGAAATGCCACAACAAAAGCTGGAACAATACCAACAAATGGTGGAGCAACATGCGAATGGGAGACCGGTTCAATATATTACGGGGATAGAAGAATTTTATGGAAGAACCTTTCATGTAGATGAATCTGTATTAATTCCACGTCCTGAAACGGAAGAATTGATTGTCGGAGCCATTGACCGCATGAAACAACTTTTCGGTGAAAATGAGGAACTAAACATTGCAGACATCGGTACAGGCAGCGGCATCATTGCGATTACGATGAAGCTTGAATGGCCAAACGCAAAAGTGACAGCTACGGATATTTCAGAGTCAGCCCTTAATACTGCTAAAAGCAATGCAGAAAATTTACAGGCAGCTATTGATTTTCGCTTAGGCGATTTAACAGAACCAATCGCAAATGAAAAATGGGATGTGATTTTATCGAATCCACCATACATTGCCTATCAAGAAGCAGAAGAAATGTCTGATGTTGTATTGGATCACGAACCGCATCTTGCGCTCTTTGCAAAGGATAATGGGCTCGAGTTTTACAAGCGATTAGCTCAATCACTACCAAACTTATTAAATAAACGAGCTTTGGTGGGAGTAGAAATCGGATACAGACAAGGAGAAGCGGTGGCAAATCTTTTAAAATCAAGTTTTCCGCAAGCTAAAGTAGAAATAGTAAAAGATATTAATAAAAAAAATAGATTTGTTTTTTGTATAATCGATGTATAAAAATCTTCCTTCCTGTCCATTATGATGGCAGGGAGGGATTGAATTATGTTAAATGATTACGAGATTATAAGAAATGAAAAAGACCCAATTCAGCCGATAATCAGTATTTTAAAATTAATTGCTTCTAGTTTAGCTGTATATTGTTTTCTATTAATGGTTCCAGATATGGTAGAAAAATTCTATGAAGCTCGAGAAAACATGCTAGATGATTCATTAAAAATCCGCGTCATTGCAAACAGCAACACAAAGGCCGATCAACAATTAAAAAATGAGATGGTTGCAAACCTGCAGCCAATCTTTGCAGAAATTTTACACAATGAATATAACAATGTGGATAATGATGAAGCTTTCGCAAAATTAGCCACATATGTTCAGCAAAATTATTCACAATACGATGTAAAAATTAATATCGGTGAACATTTAACGCCACCAAAAATCGAAGGGAATACTTTTTATCCACAAGCGTATTACGATACATTAGTATTAACGATTGGTGCAGGACGCGGGGACAACTTCTGGTGCAGTATTTTCTCTAATTTGTGCGAACGTCCAAGCGAAAAAGAAGAAGTGAAACAAGAAGAAGAGCAAAAAGAAGTTCGTTTCATTGTGTGGGAATGGCTAAAAAGGTTGTTTGCTTAAAGTTATACACATACGAGTTTGATTTTGGGTACCCAATAGAAAAATTTCGACATAGTTTTCCACTATTTTCAGAAAAGTTATACACATTTTGCACAAAACTATCCACAAAATGTGGATAATATTTCAGAAATTCAGTTTTTCAGGAGATGACATACATGGAAACAATCCAACTAACTGTGGATAAAAACGTGGACAAAGAAAAAATTTATTCACAAGCTGTGGATTTATTAAATCAAGGGGAAGTTGTTGCTTTTCCAACTGAAACCGTATACGGCCTTGGAGCAGTGGCAACAAACGATGAAGCTGTGAAAAAAATTTATGAAGCAAAAGGGCGTCCATCCGATAATCCCCTCATTGTACATATTGGAACGATTGAAGAAGTGACGGATTTTGTGGAAGAGATTCCAGAAAAGGCAAAAACTTTAATGGAACGTTTTTGGCCTGGTCCCCTCACTTTAATTATGAAAGCAAAAAAAGACGTACTTGCTAAAAGCGTGACAGCCGGCTTATCAACGGTTGGACTTCGCATGCCAGATCATGAAGTGGCATTGACTTTGCTTAGAATGTTGAAAAAACCGGTAGCAGCTCCTAGTGCAAACCGCAGCGGAAAGCCGAGTCCTACAAAAGCAGAGCACGTTTATGAAGATTTACAAGGACGAATCCCATTAATTTTGGACGGTGGCACTACAGGAATCGGTATTGAATCAACGGTAATAGATGTAACGGTAAATCCACCAGTTATTTTACGTCCAGGTGGTGTAACGAAGGAGATGATAGAGAAGGAAATCGGTGAAGTTATTGAACCGACTCCAAAAGAACAGCAACTTGAATCCACTCCGAAAGCTCCTGGCATGAAGTATACCCATTATGCCCCAGATGCACCTGTTTATTTAATTGAAAATAATCGAGAGCGAATCGAACGAGCCATTGACGAATTGAAACGAGAAGGACATAAAGTGGCTCTCCTTGCTCCATCTAAGTTTTCATCAACAACAGCGGACTATTTTTTCCCGTATGGTGAAGAGGAAGATAAAGAGCAAATGGCGGCGAAATTATACGACGATCTCCGCGCGTGTGATAAAACAGATGCTTCAATCATATTAGCAACAACCACTACAACTGAAGGAGTTGGCGCAGCAATTATGAATCGCCTCCACAAAGCTGCTGGAGGAAAATGGTATGGCACACCTAACACCACTACTTGAAAAATGAGACAATCATAGAAGGGGGCGTCTGAAAAATCATTTCAAGACGTCCCCCTTTGCGGCTGTCGCTAGAGCTTTCGCCGCAGATAAATTACGACGAGTAGGCGCGTTTGATGTGACCACCGCAGGATCAAAGTTTTTAAGAGAATATTACTATAAGAAGTAAGGCTGTTCAGAAAGTGTTCGACTTTCTGGACAGCCCTCCTTAATATTTGTGTCTTCTAATTCATAAGATGGTATAAATCTTTCTGGGAGAAAAGAGGACGCTGATTGCAAGAAATTTTTTCGGGTCTTATTGTGTCGCTGGATGTGGTAGCACTCTATTTATTAATTACAGATGTAAAAAGCCGTTTTTTACTTTCTATGTGGACAGCCATTCTTCATATGATTTTTCCAGTCATCGGATTTACTTTAGGAAATTGGATGCTTCAGATTTTTATGCAATGGTCCAATATTGTATCTAGCATTCTTTTATTTTTTATCGGATTACAAATTATTTTATCCTCAAAAAATGGACATCGCACTCTTCCGATTGGATTATTAGCCATTACAGCAAGTTTAGACACCTTTTCAGTGAGCATTTCTTTTGGTATGCTTAACTTACAAAAGTATTACTTTATACTAAGTGCAGGAATATGGACTTTTATCCTATCATATATAGCATTACATATAGCAAAAGCTGGCATTTTATTTAAAGGTACGCCATTTAAATGGATTGCGGGCTTATCTTTGATTACAATAAGTGTATATACATTATGGGATCAGTAATAAGGAAGAGTGAGAGTGTACCATGAATATTTATTTTGTTTGTACAGGAAATACATGTAGAAGTCCGATGGCAGAAGCCATCTTAAAGCACAAAAATATCGATGGCATCCAAGTGAAGTCAGCAGGGATATACGCACTAGAAGGAGGGAAGATATCAGAACATTCTAAAAGCGTTTTAGAGCAAGAAAATATTCAATTTCATCACACAACAAGACAAGTAAATGAAGAAGATATTGCATGGGCAGATTTAATTTTAACGATGACAGCCGCTCACCGCGATATGATTCTACAATTTTATGAACAAGCAAGAGGAAAAACTTATACTCTTAAAGAATATGTAACACCATATAGTTCTTTGGATGTATCCGATCCTTATGGTGGTGATTTGAACACATATAAAAACACATATGAAGAATTAAATCGACTCATTGAGGAATTAGTGAACAAAATAACTGGAGGTGGTAAAGAAGATGAAGAAAACATTTAGTATTCGCTGGAAACTTGTTCTATTTGTTGGAGTTTTAGCCATTGTCACTTATTCAACAAGCTTTGTATTCATCCGCTTTTTACATCCTTACTTTTTCTCGCAATTTAGCATATTTTCAAACAAACTTATCTTTGAGATTATTACATACTTACTAGGTATTACTTGGTCATGTATTTTAGCTGCCGTATGTAGCGTTGTATTGACGAAACCGCTTGAAAAACTTGAGAAAACAGCAACGAGAGTAGCGGAAGGTAAAATTGGGCAAGATGTGGAAATGCCAAAAACTCATGACGAAATTCGTTCAGTGGCAGAAGCTTTCCAACTGATGTTGCAAAACTTACGTCAAATGGTTGAAAGCATTGATGTAAACTTCCAAAAAACGAATGAAACCATTATTGAACTATCCGAGCAAACAACGAGAGCAACGAGAAAAGCAGAGGGTATTGCTGAAACCGTTGGACAAATTTCAGCGGGGGCAGAAGCTTCTGCAATTGCGGTGCAAGAAACAGTTGAAGCCATTGAAGATGTACGACAATTGGCTTCGGAAGTAAACCGAAAAGCATTAAACTCAAGAGAAGAATCTTTGCAAATTATCGAAAACTTAAAAATTACTTCGAGTGCTTTTAACAACTTGATTGAAAGCATTCAAAAAATTACGTTAGGAAATGAAAAAGCACTTGAGAGCATTCATCAATTGGAAAAAAATGCCGAACAAATTGGGAATATCATTAGTCTTGTTGGTGATATTGCCGCACAAACAAACTTGCTTGCATTGAATGCATCAATTGAGGCAGCAAGAGCTGGTGAGCATGGAAAAGGTTTTGCTGTTGTAGCTGAAGAAGTGCGCAATCTTGCAGATGAAAGTGCGAAGGCAGTACAAGGAATTGCAGATTTAATTAAAACGATGCAAGAAAACGTGCATGTCGTTGTAAGACAAATGAATGAACAAGTAACATTCGCGAAAAAAGAATCAACGAAAATTACAGAAGCAACAGCAATTGTTGAGCAAATGTCAACTAGCGTTCGAAGTATGGCAGATGCTGTTATTCAAATTTCTCAACTAATTGAGAAACAAATGGAAAATATTGAAACGACTGCTCGTCAATCCCAAGAAGTTGCAGCGATTGCAGAAGAAACATCTGCTGGTGCGACGGAAGTGAAAGGTTCAACAGATGAACAAGCTGTAAGTTTAGAGCAAGTAGAAAAACTTTCCCAAGAATTAAAACAACAGTCTGAGCAATTATACAGATTCATTCAACAATTCGATCGTTCAAACTAATTTCTATGAAACTGGGGATATCTTTATAGGAACTTTTCTAGGGAGATATATTAGAAACGATGCAAAAGGGGGCATCATCGAATTAATCTTGGGACTCAGTGCATGCAGTGGGTAATGAATCAACTGAAACGCATCAGAAGAATCAATAAATAGTACTCTTACTGCTAAGGGTGAAAAGATTGTAAAATCAAGTTGTACCGGTTGCCACGGAATTGATTTTTCAGGTGATTTTGATCCAAATTTACATAATCTCTCATTATCAAAAGATTAGATTAAAAGGCTGAAAATCAATGCCACCTGGTACTGCAAACGTCAAGGAAGAAGAAGTGGCCGAATATTTATTGACATTAAAGTAGGACAAGCAATTGATACAAAACTCGAACGAAAAATGATGACGTTCGGGTTTTTTATTTTGGAAGAGTGTTAGGCGGAATTGATTTCTATTTATAGATATTATCGACAGATTACACAATTTCTTGAAAGTATAAAAATTAAGATTATCCATGCGGTATGGGGAAGGATTTAAGAACTATTTAATTTGATGTAAAGAAAATTTCCGAATAATTTTAAGCAAAGAGGAAAATATGATAAGATTTTATATAAAAAATGAACGATTTTTTATGTTTGGTGAAAAAATATTCGTATTTTCATAAAAAATAGGCTGAAAAGGATGTGAAAATCCGTGTTAATCTTTTATAATTAGTGGTACACTGTTGGTAAATAAGCTTTAGGAGGTAAACAGGTGAAAGTAGCAATTTCATCAGACCATGGTGGCATGAATTTACGCAAAGAAATCATGGATCTGTTAGACGAGATGAATATTGAATATGAAGATTTTGGTCCAAAAACATCTGAATCGGTTGATTATCCAGACTATGCTCTTCCAGTGGCGGAAGGAGTAGCAAGCGGAAAATACGACCGAGGCATTTTAATTTGTGGAACGGGAATTGGTATGTCCATCGTTGCCAATAAAGTAAAAGGTGTTCGATGCGCACTAGTTCACGATGTATTTAGTGCCAAAGCTACGAGATGTCACAATGACTCAAATGTACTTGCAATGGGAGAAAGAGTCATTGGTCCAGGTCTTGCGCGAGAAATCGTAAAAACATGGTTGAATACTGATTTTGAAGGCGGTCGTCATGAACGTCGTGTAAATAAAATTACTGAACTTGAAGGGTGAGTCGTCCAATGGCTCTAGAAACCATTCGGAATCAAATAATACAGTTATTGAAAGAGTTTGAAGAGCAAGTTGAAATGATGCCTGGACAGTTATTTGTCGTAGGCTGCTCTACATCAGAAGTAAAAGGTTCTAAAATAGGAACTGCTGGCTCTATGGAAATTGCTCAAGTGCTATATGAAGCATTGGATGAATTTGCGAAGAAACATCATATTTATCTTGTTTTTCAAGGATGTGAGCACATTAACCGCGCATTAACATTAGAACACGAAGCGGCGGTGAAGTATGGCCTAGAGCCAGTATCTGTAATTCCTGTTGCAACTGCTGGAGGATCGATGAGTGCATACGCTTATACGAAAATGAACAATCCAGTCGTCGTAGAACATGTTCGCGCGCATGCAGGAATAGACATAGGACAAACTTTCATTGGCATGCATTTAAAAGAAGTAGTCGTTCCTGTTCGCACATCGGTACGTCAAATCGGAGAAGCGATTGTTACTACGGCAAAAACTCGGCCAAAGCTCATCGGTGGTAGCCGTGCAGTTTATGAACGGCAAGAAGGAAGAACATGCCATTAATCATTTTAATTGATAGATTTTTTAATAATTTTCGATAACTCAATGTACCTATATAATAGTGAAAATAACTGTGATTTGTTTTATATTTAAATCAGAAAGAATAGTTAAAATAATTTAAAGTTTCGAGCAGTTGGAAAACTTCTATTTAAACTAGTTGCATAATAAGTGGAACCTTTTCCCACTTAATTTTAAAAACATAACAATAGGGGGATCTTTGATGGCTTACGAAAAACTAGCAGCACAGGACAAGGCAGTTTTAGAAGCAATTTTAAATGAAAAGAAACGTCAACAAGAAAACATTGAATTAATTGCATCTGAAAATATCGTGACTGAAGCCGTAATGGAAGCACAAGGTTCAGTGTTAACAAACAAATATGCAGAAGGTTATCCAGGTAAACGTTATTACGGTGGATGCGAACATGTGGATGTAGTAGAAGAGATCGCTCGCGAGCGTGCCAAAGAACTATTCGGTGCAAAATTTGCCAATGTTCAACCACACTCTGGCGCTCAAGCAAACATGGCGGTGTATTATACAATTTTACAACCTGGCGATACAGTATTAGGGATGAATTTATCTCATGGTGGTCACTTAACACACGGTTCACCAGTAAACTTCTCTGGTGTTCAATACAATTTCGTTGAATACGGCGTAACAAAAGATACAAATGTGATTGATTATGATGATGTTCGTGCAAAAGCATTAGAACATAAACCAAAATTGATTGTTGCGGGAGCTTCAGCATATCCAAGAGAAATTGATTTCAAAAAATTCCGCGAGATTGCGGATGAAGTTGGCGCTTATTTCATGGTGGATATGGCTCACATCGCTGGCCTTGTTGCTGCTGGTGAACATCCGTCTCCTGTACCATATGCTCACTTCACAACTACAACAACGCATAAAACGTTACGTGGTCCTCGCGGCGGGTTAATACTTACAAACGATGAAGAATTAGCAAAGAAAATCGATAAAGCAGTATTCCCTGGAATTCAAGGTGGACCATTAATGCATGTTATTGCTGCAAAAGCGGTTGCATTTGGAGAAGCGTTAAAACCGGAATTCAAAGAATATGCAAAACAAATTAAGAAAAATGCTCAAGTTCTTGCGGAAACTTTAATTTCTGAAGGATTACAAATTGTTTCAGGCGGAACAGACAACCACTTATTGCTTGTAAATGTTAAATCCGTAGGTCTTACTGGTAAAGTAGCTGAAAAATTATTAGATGAAGTAAAAATTACAGTAAATAAAAACTCTATTCCATTCGATGAAGAAAAACCATTCGTTACTTCTGGTATTCGCATCGGTACACCTGCAATTACAACACGTGGCTTTAAAGAAGAAGACACGAAAGAAGTTGGTTTAATCATTGCGAAAGTATTGAAAAACCCTGAAGATGAAGCTGTAAAAGAGGAAGCACTTGCACGAGTTAAAGCTTTAACAGATAAATATCCTATTTATGAAGACTTAGTAGTAGGGGAATAATTCCTCTTATGCCCGCTCAAGCTGTTTGAGCGGGATTTTTTTATGAGGGAGTGGAGAATAGCTAATCCAGAAACGGCTTTTTACAAAATAAGAGCTAAAGGGAAAAATGACTTTTCGAATGAACGGATAATAGTCAAAATTTAAAGCATAATAGCCAAACAAAGGAAGATAATAGTCAACCCTGTGCACATAATAGCCAAAGAGGAAAAATAACTACATGAATAAATGGATAATAGTCAAAATCAAAAGCATAATAGCCAAACAAAGGAAGATAATAGTCAACCCTGTGCACATAATAGCCAAAGGGGAAAAATAACTACATGAATAAACGGATAATAGTCAAAATTTAAAGCATAATAGCCAACCAGAGGAAGATAATAGTCAACCCTGTGCACATAATAGCCAAAGGGGAAAAATGACTACTTGAATAAATGGATAATAGTCAAAATTTAAAGCATAATAGCCAAACAAAGGAAGATAATAGTCAACCCTGTAAACATAATAGCCAAAGAGGAAAAATAACTACATGAATAAACGGATAATAGTCAAAATCAAAAGCATAATAGCCAAACAAAGGAAGATAATAGTCAACCCTGTGCACATAATAGCCAAAGGGGAAAAATAACTACATGAATAAATGGATAATAGTCAAAATCAAAAGCATAATAGCCAAACAAAGGAAGATAATAGTCAACCCTGTGCACATAATAGCCAAAGAGGAAAAATAACTACATGAATAAACGGATAATAGTCAAAATCAAAAGCATAATAGCCAAACAAAGGAAGATAATAGTCAACCCTGTGCACATAATAGCCAAAGGGGAAAAATCGCTCCAAAAAGAAGGGATAATAGTCACCACCCTAGCAGCCATCAATAAAATCCACGTCCCAATTCCTTGTAGAAACAGACTTCATCGCACAGAATACTGTAATAATTCACTTGAAAACCTGCGAAAATTACATAGGACATAAATAAACTTCCAAAACATTTTCGACTTTTAAAAGAAATTGACAACTATGTAAATGCATCGATTATTTGTTTTCTAATGAAATGTTTTTTGTTATACTGATTTGGATAATGTGGAACAATAAAATCCACCTTTAGTCCGTATAGACGATAAAAATTTAATCTTTTCGGAAGTTAGGAGCGAACTACATGAGTAGAGTATATGTATTTGATCATCCACTAATCCAACATAAGTTAACGTATATTCGCGATAAAAACACTGGTACGAAAGAATTTCGTGAACTTGTTGATGAAGTAGCAACATTAATGGCATTCGAAATCACTCGCGATTTGCCATTAGAAGAAATTGAAATCGATACACCGATTACAAGAGCAAAAACAAAAGTACTTGCAGGTAAGAAAATCGCTCTTGTTCCAATTTTGCGTGCGGGAATCGGAATGGTTGACGGAGTATTAAAATTAATTCCTGCAGCCAAAGTTGGTCATATCGGATTATACCGTGATCCTGAAACGTTAAAACCAGTTGAGTACTATGTAAAACTTCCTCAAGATGTAAAAGAACGTGAATTTATCGTAGTAGACCCAATGCTTGCAACTGGTGGTTCTGCTGTAGAAGCGATTAACGCGTTGAAAAAGCGAGGAGCAGTAAACATTAAATTTATGTGTTTAATTGCAGCACCGGAAGGAGTACAAGTATTACAAGAAGCTCATCCGGATGTAGACATCTTCATTGCAGCTTTAGATGAAAAATTGAATGAACATGGCTACATTGTTCCTGGTTTAGGTGACGCGGGTGACCGTCTATTCGGTACGAAATAAATAGAAAATAGATGCGTCCTTCAAAATGAAGGGCGTTTTCTGCAAATTTTGCACAATCAGAAGGGAGTATCATCCGTTGACAAATAAAATTAAAGTAATGACCATCTTCGGTACTAGGCCTGAAGCAATCAAAATGGCACCGGTCGTGTTGGAGCTAAAAAAATATCAAGATGAAATCGAATCAATTGTCACAGTAACGGCACAGCATCGACAAATGCTTGATCAAGTGCTTGAAACTTTCGATATTACACCTGACTACGATTTGAATATCATGAAAGATCGACAAACGTTAATCGATGTGACGGTGAATGCCCTTCAAGGTTTAGATCAAGTCATGAAGGAAGCAAAACCAGACATCGTTTTAGTTCATGGTGATACAACAACAACTTTCGTAGGTAGCCTTGCTGCCTTTTATAACCAAATTGCAATTGGACATGTTGAAGCAGGATTAAGAACTCACAATAAATATTCACCGTATCCAGAAGAAATGAACAGACAACTTACTGGCATCATGGCCGACTTGCATTTTGCACCAACTGAACAATCTAAACAAAACTTGCTAAAAGAAAACAAAAATCCCGACACGATTTTTGTCACAGGCAACACAGCTATTGATGCATTAAAAACAACGGTGAAAGAACACTATACACATCCGATTTTAGATAAAATCGGAAACGATCGCATGATTCTCTTAACAGCACATCGACGTGAAAATTTAGGAGAACCGATGCGTCACATGTTCCGAGCAATCAAACGCTTGCTTCAAGAACATGAAGATGTGCAAGTAGTATATCCAGTTCATTTAAATCCAGCTGTAAGAGAAGTAGCAAATGAAATTTTAGGTGATGATCCGAGAATTCATTTAATCGAACCGCTTGAAGTATTTGACTTCCATAATTTTGCTGCCCGCTCGTATATGATTTTAACGGATTCAGGAGGCGTGCAAGAAGAAGCACCATCATTAGGAAAACCTGTACTAGTATTGCGTGATACAACAGAGCGTCCAGAAGGCATTGAAGCGGGGACATTAAAACTTGCTGGAACAAATGAAGAAACTATCTATCATTTAGCGAAGGAATTGTTAGAAGATCAAAATGCATATGAGAAAATGGCGAAAGCATCCAATCCATATGGTGACGGCTTCGCATCTCGTCGAATTGTTGATGCGCTATTAACATATTTCCTTGAGAAGAAACAATAATTTTACATGAAATTCGATTCTATTAAATAAGTAGAAAATATTGTGAAAATTAAATTTTGTAACAATAAAAATCGTCTAAAATAGATTCTCTGTTGGAAATTTGTCAATATTTTGACAAAGTAAGTTCGCTGTGAAGATTTTCACTAAAACTAATTGACATCAAAAAGCCCCTATTGTATGCTTACAAAGTGTATGAATATTAAGGGGATTCTATTACAAAATGATTTTCAAACCCTTGTAATATCAAGTTTCTACTATGCAAACAGTGGAAACAAAGAATGAAATTTTGCAACGTTGGAAGAGTCTGAATACAAGAGTAATAAAAAGGGAAAAATACATAGCGGTAAAAAATTTTGCCCTCAGAGAAAATATGTAAAATTTGTTTCCACTTGACACTAAACTCTTGTATAACTCAATAGGCACGGCGAATAAAAAGGATTCAGGAGATTGAACCAATGTTGGATTTGCACCAAATTTTTATTAAGCAGAAAAAAGCTTTATTTTTTTTGCTTGCCCTATGTATAATAGGATGGTTTTTTACGCCATATCCGACGATTTTCTCGGGAATGGGGATTGGTGCGCTCTTTGGTACTTACAACTTTTGGATTCTTGTTCGAAGAATGGACAAGTTTGACCGTTCCTATCAAGAGGGAAAACGAACAGTGTCTCTTGGTTCAGGTTTACGCTTTGCCTCTGCAGTAGCTGCAGTAGCAATACCGATCGCGTTGCCAAAATACTTCAATGTTGTTAGCTCAGTCATCGGGCTAATGATTCCTTATATTTTCCTCTTTATCGAGGCCTTCATCAGTTTACTCAAAACTAGAAAATAGGTCATTTGAAAGTGAGGTGAGTGCAAGAAATGGAACATGGAGCACCGGAGTATACTCTGCATTTAGGAAATATTCCAATTACATTCAACTTGGCTACAATCTTAACTTTGTTAGTTACAGCGACTATTGTATTTATCATCGCGTTCATCTCAACGAGAAACTTAAAGTTGAAGCCGACGGGAATGCAAAACTTCATGGAATGGGTAATGGACTTTGTAAAAGGGATTATCAAAAGCAACATGGACTGGAAAACAGGTGGTCGATTCCACGTTCTAGGAATCACGCTTATTATGTTTATTGCAGTTGCGAACCTTTTAGGTCTACCATTCTCAGGTATTTATATTCATGGTGATTTATGGTGGAAATCACCAACTGCAGATCCTGTAGTAACATTAACGTTAGCATCAATGGTAACAGTACTTGCAACATTCTATGGTATTAAGTTGCATGGCTTAGGACACTATGCTAAAACTTTTGTTCAGCCAAAAGCATTCTTATTACCATTAAAAATAATCGAAGAGTTTGCAAACACGTTAACACTTGGTTTGCGTCTTTACGGTAACATCTATGCAGGTGAGATTCTTTTAGGTCTACTTGCTGGACTAGCTAGCTCAACAATATTCGGCTTTATCGGTGCCATTATCCCAACAATGGCATGGTTAGGATTCTCAATCTTTATCGGCTTTATCCAAGCCTTCGTATTTACAATGTTAACAATGGTTTATATTTCACACAAAGTGAGTGAAGACCATTAATTTTATAAAGTCATAGTGTAATCTTCACATTATGCATTTCATCTCAAAAAAATAAAAAATAATTCCAAGGAGGAAATATTAAGATGGGTTTATTAGCAGCAGCAATTGCAATTGGTTTAGCAGCACTAGGTGCAGGTATTGGTAACGGTTTAATCGTATCTCGTACAGTAGAAGGAATTGCACGTCAACCAGAAGCACGTGGCGTTCTTCAAACTACAATGTTCATCGGGGTAGCGTTAGTAGAAGCCTTACCGATCATCGCTGTAGTAGTTGCGTTCATCGTAATGAACCGATAATTGGTTCCGTGTGGCGAAGGATGATTTGTATAAGAAACTTCGCCATTCCTTTTATTTAAAGGTTTAACTGCAACCATTTTTTATAAAAATGACTGTTAGAAACAATTTTAAATCACAAACAATAGATTTGAAAATAAAAGGCTCTCTTCAAATTTTCGATTGGAAATGAACTGAAGTAGGGCAGACTAAATGGAATTTGAAGCTCTTGAAGGGAGTGAAACAATCGTGAATTTTGAATATCTAGTATTAGGTTCAGATGTTGCTGAAGTAGTTAACCTTGGAGATATTCTTGCAACATTAGTAATCTTCCTCGTATTAATGGCATTATTAAAGAAATTTGCATGGGGTCCATTAATGGGCATCATGAAACAACGTGAGGAATTAGTTGCAAGTGAAATCGACGCGGCTGAAAATGCTCGCAAAGAAGCTGCAAAAGCTTTAGAAGAGCAAAAAGCATTATTAAAAGAAGCTCGCACAGAAGCACAAAAAATTATTGAAAGCGCGAAAAAGCAAGCTGAAGCACAGCGTGATGAAATCGTTGAAACAGCTCGTCAAGAAGCAAATCGCTTAAAAGAATCTGCTGTTCGTGAAATCGAAACAGAAAAAGAAAAAGCGATCGCTTCATTGCGTGAAGAAGTGGTTTCACTTTCAGTTCTTGCAGCATCTAAAGTGCTTGAAAAAGAAATTTCTGAAGAAGATAACAGTGCACTAATTAAAGAAACGATTGCTAAGGCAGGCGAAGCGAAATGAGTAAATCTACTGTAGCTAATCGCTATGCCGAAGCACTTTTTTCTGTAGCACAAAAACAAAATATCGTCGATGAAGTGAATCAAGAACTTCAAGAAATGACAAAAGTCGTAAGTGCAAATCGTGATTTCATTTCATTATTGACGAATCCAAAGTTTTCTTCTGAACGAAAAAAGGAAATCGTTTCCGAACTTTTCAAGGAAGCGAATTCAATCTTACTAAATACAATCAAATTATTAATTGATAAAAAACGTATCAATGAATTAGTGAATATTGCAGAAGCATTTAAAACATTAGCAGCTGACGCTCAAGGCACTGCGGAAGCTACAGTATACTCAACACGCGAACTAACAGAAGAAGAGAAAAAAGACATTTCTACTTCTTTCGCAAAATTAGTTGGCAAAGAGTCATTGAACATTACGAATGTGATTGAACCATCAGTGATTGGTGGAGTTCGAGTTCAAATTGGAAACATGATTTTCGATAACACTGTAGCGAATAAATTAGATAGTCTCAGACGCACGTTAGTCGTTAATAAATAGAAAAGTGAGAGGTGACATTCATGAGCATCAAGGCTGAAGAAATCAGCGCTCTGTTAAGAAAGCAGATTGAAAACTACCAATCTGAATTAGAAGTAAATGAAGTTGGTACTGTAATCACTGTTGGTGACGGTATCGCACGCGCTCATGGCCTCGACAACTGTATGGCAGGAGAACTTCTTGAGTTCGAAAATGGTGTAATGGGTATGGCACAAAACCTAGAAGAAGGCAACGTCGGTATCGTTATTCTAGGTAACTACCTTGGCATCAAAGAAGGCGATACAGTTCGTCGCACAGGTCGTATCATGGAAGTTCCAGTTGGTGAAGAATTAATCGGTCGTGTAGTAAACCCACTTGGTATGCCAGTGGATGGAAAAGGACCTATCAATACAACAAAAACTCGTCCAATCGAAAGCCCAGCTTTCGGGGTTATGGCTCGTAAATCTGTACACGAACCATTGCAAACAGGTATTAAAGCGATTGACGCATTAGTACCAATCGGCCGTGGTCAACGTGAGTTAATCATTGGTGACCGTCAAACAGGTAAAACATCTATCGCAATCGATACAATCTTAAACCAAGCTGACCAAAACATGATTTGTATTTACGTTGCAATCGGTCAGAAAGAATCTACAGTTCGTACGGTTGTTGAAACGCTTCGTAAAAACGGTGCGTTAGATTATTCAATCGTTATCACAGCATCAGCTTCTCAACCAGCACCATTATTATACTTAGCACCATATGCTGGGGTTTCAATGGCTGAGCACTTCATGTTACAAGGTAAACACGTTTTAATTGTGTACGATGATCTTTCTAAACAAGCAGCAGCTTACCGTGAGCTTTCATTGTTATTACGTCGTCCACCAGGTCGTGAAGCTTACCCAGGTGACGTATTCTACTTACACAGCCGTTTACTCGAACGTGCTGCGAAATTAAGTGACGCAATGGGTGCAGGTTCTATTACAGCTCTTCCATTCGTTGAAACACAAGCTGGGGATATTTCTGCTTACATCCCAACAAACGTAATCTCAATCACAGACGGACAAATTTTCTTACAATCTGACCTATTCCACTCAGGTGTACGTCCAGCGATCAACGCCGGTTTATCCGTATCCCGTGTAGGTGGTGCTGCGCAAATCAAAGCGATGAAAAAAGTTGCTGGTACATTGCGTCTTGACTTAGCTGCGTACCGTGAACTTGAAGCATTCGCTCAATTCGGTTCAGATTTAGATAAAGCGACACTTGCAAAACTTGAACGTGGTAAGCGTACAGTTGAAGTGTTAAAACAAGACTTAAACAAACCAATTAAAGTAGAATATCAAGTTGTAATCATTTACGCTCTAACTCGCGGTTACTTAGATGATATTCCAGTAAAAGATATCCGTCGTTTCGAAAATGAGTTGTACAGCTGGTTAGATGTAAACCACACTCACATTTTAGAACATATTCGTACTACAAAAGATTTACCATCAGACGAAGACTTCAAAGCAGCTCTTACAGAATTCAAAAACCAATTTGCTAAATCAGAAGAATGATTCTTTCAGCTTTGCTGAAAGATCTTCTGCTGATTCGTAGCACGAATGATGACTAAAATGAAAAGGTGGTGAAATACCAGTGGCAAGAAGTTTGCGCGATATTAAAAACCGAATCAACTCAACGCGTAAAACAGGGCATATTACAAAAGCGATGCAAATGGTGTCCGCTTCTAAAAGATCAAAAGCGGAAGAAAATGCAAAAGCTTACGTTCCTTATATGGAAAAAGTGCAAGACGTTGTTGCATCGATTGCTAGCGGCGCATCAGATGTCTCACACCCAATGTTGACAGCTCGCCCTGTTAAGAAGACGGGTTATATCATTATTGGTTCCGATCGTGGATTAGCTGGAGCTTATAATGCGAACGTAATTCGTGAATTATCACGTACGATAGAAGAACGTCATAAATCAAAAGACGAGTATGTCATTTTATCAATAGGGCGTGTACCTACAGATTATTTTAAAAAGCGTGGCTTAAATGTTGTTGATAGCGTTGTCGGCCTTCCTGACCAACCATCATTCTCCCAAATTAAACAAATCGCACGAAAAGCTGTTGGTATGTTCGCTGATGGTACATATGATGAACTTTATATGTACTATAACCACTACGTGAGCGTTATTTCACAAGTAGTGACAGAGAAAAAAGTATTACCAATTACGGATTTAGCGCCTGCAACAGAAGGGCTTCAAGCATCGTATGAATTCGAACCAAATGCGGAAGCAATTCTAGAAGTATTGCTCCCTCAATATGCTGAAAGCTTAATTTATGGTGCTCTACTTGATGCGAAAGCAAGTGAACATGCTGCACGTATGACTGCCATGAAAACAGCGACAGATAATGCGAATGAACTTATTAAAACACTTACACTTGAATACAACCGTGCTCGTCAAGCATCGATTACACAAGAAATTACTGAAATTGTTAGTGGAGCAGAAGCCATCCAATAGGCTAGCTTCTTGTTGCGTATAAATGTACGATAGGAGGGTACACAGGAATGAACAAAGGACATGTTCTTCAGGTAATGGGTCCAGTCGTTGACGTAAAATTCCCGAACGGACAATTACCAAATATCTACGATGCTTTAACAGTTAACATCAATCGTCCTGGTGAAGATACTGTTACTTTGACATTAGAAGTAGCATTACATCTTGGTGACGACTCTGTCCGCACAATTGCCATGGCCTCTACAGACGGTCTTCAACGTGGCGCGGAAGTAACAAATACGAATGCACCAATCTCTGTTCCAGTTGGTGAAGTAACACTAGGACGCGTATTCAACGTTCTTGGTGAACCAATTGACGAAAAAGAAGATATTCCAGGAGAAGCTCGTCGTGATCCAATTCACCGCGAAGCTCCAACATTTGAAGAATTATCTACAAAAGTAGAAATTCTTGAAACAGGTATTAAAGTAGTTGACTTATTAGCTCCTTATATTAAAGGTGGTAAAGTAGGTCTATTCGGTGGTGCCGGAGTAGGTAAAACGGTACTTATCCAAGAATTAATTCACAACATCGCACAAGAACACGGTGGTATCTCTGTATTCGCTGGTGTAGGTGAACGTACTCGTGAAGGTAACGACTTATATCATGAAATGAGCGATTCCGGAGTTATTAGTAAAACTGCCATGGTATTCGGACAAATGAACGAACCACCTGGTGCACGTATGCGCGTTGCCCTAACAGGTTTAACAATGGCAGAATACTTCCGTGATGAACAAGGTCAAGACGTACTTTTATTCATCGACAACATCTTCCGCTTCACGCAAGCAGGTTCGGAAGTATCAGCCCTACTTGGTCGTATGCCATCAGCCGTTGGTTACCAACCAACACTTGCTACAGAAATGGGTAACTTACAAGAACGTATCACATCTACAAATAAAGGGTCTATTACATCTATTCAAGCGATTTATGTACCAGCCGACGACTATACTGACCCGGCTCCAGCTACAACATTCGCTCACTTAGACTCTACAACAAACCTTGAACGTAAATTATCTGAGATGGGTATTTACCCTGCGGTGGACCCACTAGCATCTACTTCTCGTGCGTTATCACCAGAAATCGTTGGTGAAGAACACTATCAAGTAGCTCGCGGTGTACAACAAACATTACAACGTTATCGTGAATTACAAGACATCATCGCAATCTTAGGTATGGATGAATTATCAGAAGAAGATAAGAAAACAGTTGAACGTGCACGTCGCATTCAATTCTTCTTATCACAAAACTTCCACGTTGCTGAGCAATTCACTGGTCAACCAGGTTCATACGTTCCTGTAAAAGACACAGTGCGCAGCTTCAAAGAAATCTTAGAAGGTAAATATGACCATTTACCAGAAGATGCATTCCGTTTAGTAGGAAGCATTGAAGACGTAATCGAAAGAGCTAAAGCAATGGGCGTAGAGGTATAATGTTACGGACGGAGGAGGAAAAAAAATGAAGACAGTTCAAGTCAATATTGTCACTCCGGACGGCCCAGTATACGATTCAGAAATCGCAATGGTCATTGCTAAAACAGTTTCTGGGGATATCGGTATTCTTCCAGGTCATATTCCTTTAGTGGCACCGCTTGAAATCAGTGCGGTAAAACTAAAGTTAGCAGACGGTTCACAAAAAGCAGTAGCCGTTAGCGGTGGCTTTATTGAAGTTCGTCCAGATAAAATCTCGATTCTGGCACCTTCAGCTGAAGTTGCTGAGAACATTGATCTTGCTCGCGCTCAAGCAGCAAAGAAAAGAGCAGAAGAACGTTTACAAAGTAAGTCCGATGACATTGATTTTAAACGGGCAGAATTAGCTTTGAAACGTGCGATCAATCGTATCAACGTTTATGAGGGTAGAATTTAATGAATAAGCGGGCAGTTTAACTGTCCGCTTTTAATAGTGCGCCTGGCATGGGTGTAATCTATAGGGTGTAAGTCCCGAACTGTGAAGGCAGAAGTAACAGTTAGCTTAACGCAAGGGTGTCCGTGGTGACGCGGAATCTGAAGGAAGCTGGAGGCAAACTTCCGGTCTGAGGAACACGAACTTCATATAAGGCTAGGTATCATTGGATGAGTTTGCTAAACAAAACAAAGTCCTTTCTGCCAAAGGTGGTACAGAGTAAATGAAGCAGATAGATGGAAGGAAAGATTACATTCTTACCCGGGGAGGTCTGGCGGATATGTGAAGTACGCTTCATAACCTACTTAGTGATAAGTAGCTGAACCGTCAGAAGTCAGCAGAGGTCATAGTATTAGTTGGTTTAGAATTACTAAGAAGGACCGAACAATTAAGAGAGAATAGCCCTTGGCATTCAGTGAGTCATGATGAACACAGAAAACGTAGTACCTCACTTGAGGAAGGAAGCGGTGAATCCCGTGGGGGACCTCTTGGAGGGTGGAGTGACCACTGGCATAAAGAGAACAGCTATTCACGGAAGTTATATAAAGACTTGCGTCAATCATCTTAATTGAACCGCCGTATACGGAACCGTACGTACGGTGGTATGAGAGGACGGGAGTTAATCGCTCCCTCCTACTCGATTGTTAGATCCTTCTTTGAAGAAACATCATTTCAATTTGACTATCCTGTTTGAGGAGACGTGCATATGAATAATATTTATCAAACTATTGGAATTCAAGCTGCAATTGGATTAATTTCTCATATTCTATTTATTTGTATAGCATTCTATGCATTGCAATCTATTCGATTAGATGTCGTGTTTAAAAAGGGCAAGACTTTTCAAATTCAACTCATGTATATATTGTTAAGCATTGTTTTAGGATACAGTGTATCAAAGTTTGTCCTTGATTTTACAGGTTTATCAAAACAATTACCGTTTATTTTTTCGTAATGTACTTTTATTTTGCATAACAGTTCCCTTCTGTTATTTATATGGTTTGTAAGGGCAAATGACAATTTATGACTCCTTTGTCGTTACAATACATATACGTGTTATTTCCTGGGCAATCATGTAGATAATTTTGAGACAAAAATGACATAAAAAGTTGGAAAAGTATACAAAATTTAATATTTCGTAAAAATTCACCATCAATCCCTGTTGTGCGTAATATATTATTGTAGATATATGATGAAAAATATCTGAAATTAGTATTTTTAGTCACTTGTAAATATTTGATTTAAGCATTACTATGAATATGGTTTGTTTTTTTATTGATTGATTGTGATAAACATCATTGGAGAATGGATTCGGAGGGACGATTTGTGGATAAAATGATTGTTACAGGAGGCCGAAGATTACAAGGAAAAGTTAAAATAGAAGGGGCAAAAAATGCCGTATTGCCAATTTTAACTGCTTCGTTGCTAGCTTCTAAGAATACTAGTGTTATAAAAGACGTCCCGAACTTAGTGGATGTTCATACCATAAATGAAGTATTAAAAAGTTTAAATGCTGAAGTAAAATATGATGTTGAAAATAATGAATTTCATATAAATGCTGAAAAGAAATTGTTAAGTGAAGCTCCCTTTGACTATGTTAGCAAAATGCGCGCCTCAATTTTAGTGATGGGATCTCTATTGGCTCGAAATGGATATGCTCGTGTTGCAATGCCTGGTGGCTGTGCAATTGGTTCCCGGCCAATTGAATTGCATTTAAAAGGTTTTGAAGCCATGGGAGCAAAAATTTCCTTCGGTCATGGGTATGTGGAAGCAAAAGTGGAAAACCGTTTAAAAGGTGCGAATATTTATTTAGATTTTCCAAGTGTGGGAGCAACAGAAAATATCATGACGGCTGCTGCTTTAGCTGAAGGAACAACAATTATTGAAAATGCAGCAAAAGAACCGGAAATTGTCGATTTAGCAAATTTCATCAACAAAATGGGCGGTCGTGTCACAGGAGCAGGAACTGACACAATCCGCATTGAAGGTGTGGATGAACTGCACGGAACAATTCATCATGTAATTCCAGACCGAATTGAGGCAGGGACTTTTATGGTAGCTGCAGCAATTACTCGTGGTGATATTTTAATAGAAAACGTGATTCCTGAACATTTGACAGCTTTAATTGCAAAAATGAGTGAAATGGGCGTGAAGATTACGGAAGAAGGAAATGGACTACGAGTATGTGCATCTGAACCGTTAAAAGCAGTTGATGTGAAAACGATGCCATATCCAGGATTCCCTACAGATATGCAAGCCCAAATGATGGCGTTAATGTTAACAGCTCAAGGAACGAGTATCATTACGGAAACGGTTTTTGAAAATCGCTTTATGCATGTTGAAGAGTTTCGTCGCATGAATGCGTCGTTGAAAATTGAAGGCCGTTCAACATTTGTCGAAGGACCAGTGAAATTGCAAGGTGCAGAGGTTGCAGCAACAGACCTGCGTGCAGCTGCAGCATTGATTTTAGCTGGGTTAGCTTCAGAAGGAGTCACTCGCGTAACGAAACTGCATCATTTGGATCGGGGATATGTCGACTTCGAAAAGAAATTGCGTGCGCTTGGAGCAAATATTGAACGCGTTTCTAGCAATACAATTGAAGAGAAACCAATTGTTACGACGGAAACTACGTTAAATGTGTAAGTGATTTTAAGGGCAATCTATTTTTCTATTGCACAATATGTTAGGTGTGTTTAATTTATTCCCATCAATCGTGGAAAGAACGACAAAATCTTGTGGGTGAGGTTTTGTCGTTTTATTTTTGTCTTTCATTTAATAAGCAGAAAGGGTTATTTGCTTCTTGAAAGACAAGATAGTGAATGGAGGAGTTATTCGTTAAATTTGTGAAAATAATCCTTATATATTGGATAATAGTCAAATTCGGGAAGATAATAGTCAAACCTGACAAGATAATAGCCAACCCATAGAAAATAATAGCCATTCGAAAAAAATCGCTTCCTGAAAAATCGGATAATAGTCAAACAGGATCAGATAATAGCCAAACCCGACAGGATAATAGTCAAGTCCCCGAAAATAATAGCCATACGAAAAAAATTCCTTCCAGAGACATTAGATAATAGTCAAATTCGGGAAGATAATAGCCAAACCCGACAGGATAATAGTCAAGTCCCCGAAAATAATAGCCACACGAAAAAAATTCCTTCCAGAGACATTAGATAATAGTCAAATTCGGGAAGATAATAGCCAAACCCGACAGGATAATAGTCAAGTCCCCGAAAATAATAGCCATTCGAAAAAAATCGCTTCCTGAAAAATCGGATAATAGTCAAACAGGAGCAGATAATAGCCAAACCCGATAGAATAATAGTCAAGTCAGCAAAAATAATAGCCATTCGAAAAAATCGCTTGCTGAAAAATCGGATAATAGTCAAATTCGGGAAGATAATAGCCAAACCCGACAGGATAATAGTCAACTCAAAGAAAATAATAGCCATACGAAAAAAATCTCTACATGAGAAATCCGATAATAGTCAAACTTAGGAAGATAATAGCCAAATCAAACAGAATAATAGTCAAGTGAGCAAAAATAATAGCCATACGAAAGATTCTCTTCCAAAGTAATTAGATACTAGCCAAATAAACCTAATGTGCTTTCCAAATACAAAAAATTGGTTAAGAAATACGCCAACTTTAAAGCAATACCACTTCTTCCAACCAAATGAAAATTCCCATCCAAAAATCTTCTATAAAAAAGATATATTTCCTCATTTCAAATCATAAGTAATATGTATGAAACCATTAAAAAATCACAAAAATCTAATCCCTATTTTCTCGATTGCACTATTTATTTTAGCTTTATTTTTCTTGCCGTTTTTATTCAAAAACTCAAACAAAACTTTAAAAGAAGCGTCATGGCCATTAGTAGTTGCAGAAGAAGAATGCAATATTTATATTCGCATCACAGGACAAAAGGATCCTATTCCTCTAGAAGAATATGTCGTTGGTGTGGTTGCAGCGGAAATGCCGGCAAACTTTCATCCTGAAGCGTTAAAAGCTCAAGCGATTGCCGCAAGAACCTACGTGCTAAAATCAACAAACAATGGCCAAACGGAAATCGAACCGACTGTTTTAAGACAAGTATTTTATGATGAAGATACGAGAAAAGCAAACTGGCAATCAACTTTTGATGAATACGAGCAAAAAATTAGACAAGCGGTAGAAAGCACTAGAGGAGAAGTACTGAAATATGACGGGGAACTTATTACTGCGATGTTTCATTCAATGAGTAACGGCAGAACAGAAAGCTCCCTAAATTACAGTGGGGTCGACTTACCATATCTTCAATCAGTGGCTAGTGCGGACTTTCATGCAGAAAACTATGTTTCGAAAAAAACGCTCACTTTAGCAGAATGGAATAAACTATTAAAGGTCAACATGACGCTCGATGATATTAAAAAAATCCGTACGAAACAAAACAATACTGGGAGGGTAGAAAAAGTAATTGCTGGCAATAAAGAATGGACAGGTCGTGATTTTCGAACATTGCTTGATTTACGCTCAACAGATTTCACTATACAAGTTGTGAATGACAAAATTGAAATCACAGCAGAAGGCTACGGACATGGTGTTGGTATGAGCCAATATGGAGCTGATGCGATGGCTAAACAAGGAAGATCAGCTCATGAAATTCTTTCACATTATTACAAAGGCACAACCATTGAAAAAATGATGTGTAAAAAATAAAAGCATTTAACATCAACAACTAACGGGCAGTTCAACAATCATCAAACTCTGGAACAAATTGTCCTAAATTCATACGCTAATAAACAAATATTACGAGCGAAAAAATAATATGCAAAAAATAGTGAAATTTTCCAAAAATATTGTTTAGAAATTCCAAAACTTGTTCATCCTTCATTTAGAGGTGATGAACATATGAGAGAAGATAACAACAAACAAAATAAAACTTCTCAAAAAACAAACTGGCAGCAAAAACCATGGTTTTGGCCAACAATATACGGGGGCATTGCAGTAGTACTCATTGGTCTAATTTTCACTTATTCAGCACTCACTCGTGAAGATGAAAATGAAACGGTGAACGAACCAACTGTACAAGATGAATCACCAGTCATCGAAACAAATGCACGAACAGAAACACTAAAATATCCTTTTGATGAAAGTCAACTAGAAAACGTAAAAGTATTACAAGACTTCTATGACATGAATGCGGATGCAAAAACACGTGAAAATGCACTATTAGTATTTGATCAAACATTCTCAACATCATCAGGATTGTCAATTTCTATTAACAACGAGCCATTTGAAGTACTAGCTGCAATGAGCGGTGAAGTGAAAGAAGTGAAACTCGATTCTTTCACTGGAAATAAAATTATCATCGCACACCCTAACGGAATGGAAACCCACTATAGTTCCGTATCTGACATCCTTGTAAAAGAAGGGGACTTAGTGGAACAAGGCCAACCAATCGCAACTACGATTGAAAACGAATGGAATCCAACTGCCGGCATCCATCTTCACTTTGAGGTGTTAGAAGATGGAAAACATGTAAACCCAAGAAATTATTTAAACTTCTAAAGGATAAAAGCGCAGCCTGAAAGACAAATTCCGTCTTATTGGGCTGCGCTTTTGTACTTTCCTGGGAAAAAAAGTTCTGAAAAATGCGAAACATACATATTGTGAATAAACGTTAAATCGCTAATTGCAAACGTCAATGAAATACATGTATCAGAAAAACGTCGAAATAGATTGTTTATTGTTAGTAAAACTGCACTTTCTTATATCCGATAGAAAGGAAGAGAACGTGCACGAGCATATTCGGCACCGTTGCGTTCGACTGGGAAAGCTGCTTGTGGAAACGGGTGAGACGGTTCGAGTCCTTGCGAAAATGACAGGATATTCAAAAAGTACGGTGCACAAAGACTTAACGGAACGATTACAACTAGTAAATGAGGAATTGGCAAAAGAAGTGAGAGAAATATTAGCCTATCACAAATCCGTTCGTCATTTGCGAGGGGGCGAGGCAACACGTAGAAAGTGGCAGTCCCAAAAAAAACAATGAAAAGGCATTTAGTTTGGCTTTGCATAAAGTCAGGCTGAATGCTTTTTCATTTTCACATACTGAATGTACACATCGCAAAATCCAACAAAAAATAAAAAGGAATCTTACATGAACAAAGAAATTGAAATAGGTTGAATAAAGTCAAAAATACCCATAATTTAGATGTAATTAGATTTTTTATATGATAAAATATTCTAGATAATGTGTAAAATATTGAACGTTAGAGTCGCAATAATTTGGAAGGAGAAATTAGATTATCATGTTTTCTAAAGATATAGGGATCGACTTAGGAACGGCTAACGTACTGATTTACGTGAAGGGTAAAGGAATTGTGTTAAATGAACCTTCTGTCGTAGCTATCGACAAAAAAACAAATAAAGTGCTTGCAGTTGGTGAAGAAGCAAGAAAAATGGTAGGTCGTACTCCAGGAAATATCGTTGCAATTCGTCCGCTTAAAGATGGAGTCATCGCAGATTTTGACTTGACAGAAGCAATGTTAAGACACTTCCTCAACAAACTTGACGTAAAAGGCTTCTTCTCAAAACCTCGCATCTTAATTTGTTGTCCTACAAACATTACAAGCGTTGAACAAAAAGCAATTCGTGAAGCTGCTGAAAAATCAGGTGGAAAAAAAGTTTATTTAGAAGAAGAACCAAAAGTGGCTGCAATTGGTGCAGGCATGGACATTTTCCAACCAAGTGGTAACATGGTAGTCGATATAGGCGGTGGTACGACAGATATAGCTGTACTCTCAATGGGAGATATTGTGACGAGCGAATCTATTAAAGTAGCAGGAGATACATTTGATAACGATATACTACAATACATAAAGAAAGAATATAAACTATTAATCGGTGAACGTACAGCAGAAGCAATTAAAATCAACATTGGAACTGTATTTCCTGGCAGTCGCGATGAAACAATGGAAATTCGCGGCCGTGACATGGTAACAGGTTTACCCCGCACGATTACCATTCATTCATCTGAAATTGAAAAAGCGTTGCACGAATCCGTTGCATTGATTGTTCAATCAGCAAAAAACGTATTGGAAAAGACTCCGCCAGAACTATCTGCGGACATTATTGACAGAGGCGTCATTTTAACTGGTGGCGGTGCATTACTTCACGGCATTGATCAATTGCTCATGCAAGAATTAAAAGTACCAGTCTTCATTGCAGAAAATCCAATGGACTGTGTTGCAATTGGTACAGGCATCATGCTGGACAACATTGATCGTTCACCTGGTTCAAAACTATAATGTATGATGAAAAACCGCCTACAATCTAAAAATAAATTCGAATTACAAATTGTAAAGCAAGTATTTTTATTGGAAATGTAAATCAAAACGATAACTTAATCATACGTCCGAAACAAATAGTTAATCAATACATGAATTGAACATCATCTACCAAAACTAGAGAAAAGCGAAAAACGGACTATAGTTATTTGCGACTTTTCGCCGATATATTAAAGAAGAGAAAAAATGAACCAGCTGCTAAAAAGAGGTGAATGAGATGTTTAAAGGATTATACACTGCAGCATCCGGCATGCTTGCACAGCAGAGAAAAACGGAAATTTTAACAAACAATATGGCAAATGTGAATACACCGGGATTCAAAGCTGAACAAACGTCGATTCGTTCATTTCCTGAAATGCTTTTATCTGCCATTGATGACACAAACGTTCCTACGAAAAAAGGGTTAAATTTAAACCAAATCCAACAAATTGGCACAATTTCAACTGGTATCTACTTGCAAGAGACAATGCCTAATTTTACACAAGGCGATGTGTACGAAACGAATTTAAATACGGATTTCGCTTTAGTAAACGGAAACATCCCAGCAGGAGGCAATATCTTTTTCCGTTTAGCTCATCCGGATGGTGGCGAAGCGTATACGAGAAACGGAAACTTTACATTAGATGGACAAGGATATTTAGTCACTGGAGACGGATACTATGTTCTATCTGAAACAGGCGCTCGCATCCAACTACCGAATGAAGATTTCCAAGTCGCTGACAACGGTGCCGTATACGTTAACAATCAACAAATCGCGACAATTGGTGTAGCCTTTGTAGAAAATGCCAACGAACTTGTAAAACAAAATAACGGGATATTCCGTACTCAAAATGGACAAGCGTTGCCATCTGCTTTCGCACAAGGAAATATCACTTTCGCTATGAAACAAAAATTCTTGGAAGGTTCCAATGTAGATCCTGCACAAGCAATGACCGAATTACTTACAGCTTACCGTGCCTTTGAAGCAAATCAAAAAGTACTTCAAGCATATGACAGAAGCATGGAAAAAGCAGTAAACGAAATTGGTAAAGTATAAGGAGGAAGTTAAGGATGCTCCGAACAATGCTCACTGCAACAAACTCATTACATCAAGTCCAACATCAAATCGATACGATTAGCAATAATATTGCGAATGTCAACACTGCTGGCTACAAAGCGAAAGAAGCTCGTTTTTCAGAAATGCTTTACCAAGAATACTTGAACACTCGCAAGGATGAACAAGCCCCAAGATTGACGCCACCAGGCATTCGCTACGGTGTTGGTGCTAAAATTTCGCAAATTCAAACAAACAATGCACAAGGATCATTGCAAAACACAGACAGGGATTTAGACTTTGCATTTACAAAAGAACGCCAATATTTTAATATCTTAATGCCAAATGAAAACAATGAAATCAATATGGTTTATTCTCGTCAAGGTAACTTTTATGTTACGCCTGTCGAAGATGGACAAGTGATGCTCGTAAATGCTGACGGTTATGCAGTAGCAGACAGCTATGGCAATCCTATCATCTTTAGAGACGATGTAGAAAAATTCATTCTCAATGAAAATGGCACATTGCAAGTCAATTTTATAAATGGTGATGAACAATCATTTTTACTAGGTGTTACAGAAATTCATTTACCGCAAGTAATGGAGCAAACAGGCTCATACATAATGGTACCTGCAAATATAGACGAATTAGGGTATGATGAGAATGATATATTAACAAACTTAGTAGGATTTGGGCGAGAAAATATCGGTCTTGAAAATCAAAAATTAGAAATGTCTAACGTTAATTTAACTAAAGAAATGACAAATTTACTTCAAGCGCAACGTTCATATCAGTTTAATTCCCGAGCGATTACCATTGCAGATCAAATGTTAGGATTAATCAATGGAATACGTTAATATTGAAATACTTCTAAGAAAATAGGGGAAATAGAAAATGGCAAACGAAATGAAAAGTGGCTCTACTTTGTCGAATCAGGACATCCCTCAAAAAAGAGCGAAACGCCAAGATCGCAATGAGAAACATCCAAAATTTAAAATTTATCGCACAAGATTGATTCCTATATGGCTTAGAATCGTCATTGTGCTAGTTCTTCTATTGCTTGCAAGCGTTTTTGGACTAATGATTGGATTCGGCGTAATTGGTGACGGCAACCCATTAGATGCGTTAAAATGGGAAACGTATCAACACATCCTTGACATTATAAACGGAATTGAATAGGTATTTTCTATTAGTGGAAAGATGAATTCAAATAGGAGGAGACTTCCATCCTTTCTTTCCACATTGTCCTATTATGCGATGTGAATAGAAACATATGGTTGTCTTGTCATTTCATTGTTTATAAGAATTGAACGAGTCCAATTATCCAAATTTCATTAACGACATGTCTTTGGGTGTTTCTACAAATGTTTTCGATGAAAAACATGTGCGTCTTGCCTAATGTGCCAATCGACATAAAAGGACATCTTGCGTCCAAAAGCAGCCACTACTTTCGTTTGTTTTATTTTGAATAACTGGGGGTATTCATATGTTAAGTGTTGAACAAATTCAAGGAATTTTGCCACATAGATATCCATTTTTATTAGTAGACCGTATTCTTGAAGTTGAAGAGGGCAAACGTGCTGTTGGAATTAAAAACGTTTCCATTAACGAACCTTTCTTTAATGGGCACTTTCCAGGCTATCCCGTTATGCCTGGTGTATTAATTGTAGAAGCAATGGCACAGGTCGGGGGCGTTGCATTATTAAACTCCGAGCAATTCAAAGGAAGATTGGCATTTTTAACAGGAATCGACAATGCCCGATTTAAACGTCAAGTAGTTCCAGGTGATCAATTAAAATTTGAAGTAGAATTTGTCAAATTGCGCGGCACAATGGGAAAAGGGCATGGCGTTGCAACTGTAGATGGCGAACTCGTAGCAGAAGCGGATATTTTATTTGCAATCGGCCCGGAAGCTCCAAAGGCAAAATAAACTTTCGTAAAAGAAGTGCAAAAATCAAAGGAATAAAAACTTCGGAACTGTGACAACCTTTAGTACAAAGGTAAAATTTGTTGAAATGACTCCTAATTTGAAAAATTTTAACAATAGAGATAGAATATAAAAGTTGAATTTTTATTTAGATATAAGTATACGCACCCTTGGCTTTTTTAAACGTAGGAGGTTTAATTTTAGAATGTATAAACAGCTATCATCGGGCGTAAAAATCAGTATTACTCGATCCATTTCGACGGCATTTGAACAATATTTAGCTAGCATCGGCTGGGATGAAGATCAATTTTCCATGGAAGATTTTATTGCAAATTGGCAACAATATTTTTTAGAGAACGCAGCATGGTTTGATAAAGTGCCACAAGAAGTATTACTAAGCCCTGAATTCCATGAAGAAATTGCACAAAAAATTGATGAAGTAATCGCTAAAATTTTAAGTGAAAAGCCAACAAAGAAACAGATCGAATCAATTGAAAAAATGCAAAAAGAGCTTGGCACAAATTACACATACGGCTGCAAGGCGGAAGCGAATTATGTAGAACAGCTTTTGAAAGAGCAATTGAAGCAAAAATAACGCCCACGCATTATTCCTATAATATGGAGAAAGTTCTAAAATAGATAATGGATAGTTCCCTCTTATTTCGCACAAATTAAAATCAGTCACGAGTAGTGACGATTAGCGAAGAAAGGAGGGAATTTTTTTATGTGGAAACCAACCCTTTGTGCCTTATTGTTAGGGTCTTCTTTATTAGTGGGCTGTAATAATAATGGCGATGAAGACGCTATCAATGATGTTGGGGATGGCGTAAAAGAAGGTGTAGAAGATGTAGGTGAAGGCGTTCGGGAAGGCATCAATGATGTTCGAAAGGGAGTCGACGAAACGCTTGACAATGACACTAGAAATAATGATGTCGATCTGAATAATGATGGTATCAATGATGGAGTCCAAGATAACAATGGCGTATTGGACAATAATGATGTCATCCCTGACGATAAAGGAGTTCGCGGGGATGAACGCGGCAACCAAGAAGATGTCATCGAAGACGCTAGAGATATCAGAGACCGCGATACAAAAGATGAATAATCCTCGCATAATCCCCCTTACTATGATGCAGGAGCTATCCACAAAGCGATAGCTCCTTTGTTTTTAGCAAAATCTGTAAATATAAACGCAGGGCTTCAACATGTGTTTATAAAAAAGGATTTGTCGACTGCAAAAGACCCTCTCCTATAAATCGCGGTGCTAATTTTACCCCTTCAACCGCGGACGCTCGCGCATTCCTTTTTTAAATTCACTTAATAATTCCTCATTGGACAAGTTTTTCTCCAGCAAAGATTGTAACAATTGCTCCGCATATTTTAATCGCACAACTCGTAAATGGCCTTTCAATAAGATTGAAATTCGGTCTTCAAACTCTTCAATGGATTCCACTTTCACCGTAAAAGGTGCTGGTTCATTATCCGGAGAAGTAATTGTCACTTGCACATCAAAGAATTCTTTTGAATCTAAATATTTTTCTAACAACTCTCGATATTGTTTTTCAATAAACAGTTCCAAAATCCACGTTTTTTCTTTATTTTCTTGATTTATAGTAATTCCATCAATCAGTGGAACCTCAATCCCCTCCAGATCCAATTGAAAGGAAATCATTTTGAAAGTCTTCATTGAATTTACCTCCCAACTATTAATTAAGTATAACATAGGGTGATGTGTAAAAATAAAATGAGAAAACTGCTAAATTTTTATTTTGACCATTTTTGGAAAATGCGGATAATCATTGTAATAATCTAGTGTATTGGCATTTTTGCAAACATTTATTCTATATCGAAAAGGAAATTTTGGATTAGAAAAAGGGCTCATTCTTTTATTTTGCGATTTTGTCAAAAATAGGCGCAATCGATATGATGGAGAAAAAGGAGGTGAAATGATGAATCATGTCGGACTAGTCGGGCGATTAACGAAAGATCCAGTTCTTCGGGAATTTGCAGAAAACCGTGTAGCCACGAGCTTTGTCGTAGCTGTTAATCGCAATTATCGCAATCATCAGGGTGATGTGGATGCGGATTTTGTTTTATGCACTGCATGGGGGAAATTAGCAGAACGCATCGTCCAATATTGCGGAAAGGGATCATTAATCGGAGTCAACGGGCGATTGCAATCACGCTCCTATATGAATAAGGAGAATTTCAAAGTGTTTAGTACAGAAGTCGTTGCCGATGAGGTCCGATTTTACTTACTAAAGTCTCCAACGAATAAGCAATCGGAAGTTGAAAAAGATTTTGTACTTCCTGAAACTGAAGAAGGATTACCAGTTACGTGAGAGTCTCTAAAATGAGGAATGGGTTGAAGAAAGTAAGATGGTTTATTAAGTAGGCAACATGTCATTTAAAAATGGGAAAAGGCTATAAGGATGAAAAAGTAAAAGGATTCCGGGTAAACATAGTAGAAGGGTGCAATTTATTAACGGAAGGCAATGGATTGATAATAATAGGGAAATGATAGCAATAAAAGTTTTTGGAGGTGATAAAAAACACTGCTGGATTGTGACCGCCCAGCAGTGCATGGAATAAGAATCTATCATGTTCGATTAATCCACAATTGAATACAGTGAGGCTATAAACGGATAAACGAGGAAATCAGAATTCGACCAATCTTCTTCCTCCCAAACTTTGTCCGAGGCAACATGCTTCGGATTTTTTTGTGCCAGGCACCTCTACTTGGATTTTGAGACAGGGATTTACTAGGAGTGCCAGGCACCCTTTCCAATCACAATTTTATTGCTTACCCTAACCTAAGCAATTCCATCAATTTATCTTCCTCTAGCTCCGTCAGCCATTGACTTGACTGAATTAATTCTGCAGATAATGCGGATTTCATCTCCAGCATTTGATCGACTTTCTCCTCAATCGTCCCAATTGTAATAAACTTATGCACTTGTACAAATTGCGTCTGGCCAATGCGATAAGCACGGTCCGTCGCCTGATTTTCCACGGCAGGATTCCACCAACGATCCGCATGCAAAACGTGATTAGCGGCCGTTAAATTTAAACCAGTTCCTCCCGCTTTTAATGACAGTAGGAAAATAGGAAAATCTCCAGCTTGAAAGGATTCAACTAAAGCATCCCGCTGTTCTTTACGCATACTTCCCGTCAAAAACGGCACATCCCAATCAAACAGCTCGAAAAAACAATGTTGCAACAAGTGTCCCATGCCAATATATTGAGTGAAAATCAAGCACTGCTCGCCTCGCTCAACAACTTCCTGTGTCAATTCCACGATGCGCTTTAACTTCATAGAACGCTCTAGCATGATTCGTGCATCACTAAATGGTTCCTTCAAATAAAGAGCAGGATGGTTGCACAATTGCTTCAACTTGCTCAACATCTGCAAAATGCGCCCCTTGCGTTCGAAAGGAGACATTTGCTCCAAGCCTGCCAATGACTCTTGAATGTAGCCTTCATAAAGGGCGGCTTGTTCTTCTGTTAGCGGGCAAAACTCTTTCGTCTCTTGCTTATCCGGTAAATTCAACTGCAATTCTGGATCATTTTTTGTTCTTCTTAACAAGAATGGACGAATTTTTGCACGCAACCTCGTTTTATGCTGGTCAGAATCTTCACGCTCGATTGGCACAATAAACTCGTCTTGGAACTTCTTGAAACTTCCTAAATATCCTCGATGGATAAAATCAAAAATCGCCCACAATTCAGATAAACGATTCTCGATAGGCGTTCCTGTCAACGCAATATGATGGTCGCCATGTAAGCGGCGAATTGCTTTCGACTGCATCGTTTGCATATTTTTAATATTTTGGGCTTCATCCAACGTCACCACTGCCCAATCGATAGAATCCAAAAACTCCACATCTTGTGAAATTGTTCCGTATGTGGATAAAACCACTTGAGGTGATTCCTTTAACAAGAAATGATGAAATTCTTCATCTTTCAAACGGCTAGAAGAATAATGAGTATGAACTTTTAACGTCGGAGCAAAGCGCGCTAATTCCTTCTGCCAGTTTCCTAAAACGGAAGTCGGGCAAACAATGAGCGTCGGTTTCTTTTCCCGCAACACTTCATATAAATGCAGAACATAACTAATGAGCTGTACCGTTTTTCCAAGCCCCATATCATCAGCTAATATAGCACCAAATTGTTGATTTCGCATAAATACGAGCCATTCAAACCCTTGTTGTTGGTAAGGCCGCAACGTTGCGTTCAAAGATTTAGGCAATTTCACAGAAGGCAATCCTTGTTTTTCTTGCAACAGATTCACATAGGCCTGCAATGAACGCTGCATTTCAAAAGCAAAGAGCGGATCGTCCTGTTCTGCATCTTCCTCTTCTTCCAACGATGGATTTAAAAGCTCCTCTGGCATCTCGCGGAAAACTAATTCCTTTACGGTCCAATTTTCTTTTTCAGCTTTGTCCATTAATTCTCGCACTTTCGTCATCCAATCGGCATCCATGCGGAACCATTCATTTCCGATTCGAATAAATTCCCGCTTTTCATCAACAATTTTGCGAAATTCTTCCGGGCTAATTTTTTCTCCTCCGACTGACAACTCCCATCGGAAAGATAAAATATCATCAAGCCCAGCCATCGATTTTTGCGAACCACTTTGCGCATTCACACGAACTCGCATTTTCGTTTTTCTTAATTCTTTCAACCAGCCCGGAAGAATCACTTCGAATCCTAAGGCCGTTAACTTTACAAATTTATCGCGGAGAAGGGTTCTCACCTCGGCATCGCTTAATGGCATATGCAAAAATGATTCATCGGATACATTATCCAACATCAACAATTCCAACATTTGCTTTTGCGTTTGCCTCATCTCTTCCGAATAGTTCTTCCACTTATCAGGAAGCGCCTTATTCATAGGCAGATGCCGCTTCCGTACAGCTGGCGTCCAATGTTTCGACGAACTGGATGAAAGAATTACGGTTTCCAATAACCATTCCTCAGAATCTTCTTCCGGCTCATTCAAGCGAAGTGCTACTTTCAAATGACCAACAGTTCGATCCTGTTGCAGCGGCCAGCCGCCTTCTTTAAAGAAAGGAATAAGTGATGGTACATCAGAAAGTTGCAAGCCACGCTTTGCCAATTTCTGATAGATCGCAGTCGTTAAAAACTCCTTCTGCAGATCACTTTCACCATTGGGTAAATGAACGACTAATTCATCCTCAACCATTTCTACATTATTCCATAGGGAAGGGGAGTTCCACAGCATTTGCGCTTGCTCGATACTATCAAGCAATAAAGCATCTTCCTCTGTTACTCCTACAAAATGCACAAAAGGATGCTTGAACTGTGGGGAAAGGCATTCCAACAATTCAACAGCTGTAATCAAAAGCGCCTCTCCCTTAAATTCAGCATGCAAACCGTAAAAGTTTGGTTCGTAACGGAAAAAGAAAGCCGATGTTAATTTTTCTCCTGAAACAACAGAGCCGTTTTCGAAAGCCCTAACAGCGTACAATCCCTGTTTCAGTTGTTCGAATGATAATTGATATACGGTTGCGAAAGAAGTATGTTTGGATACTTTCTTTAATTGCAAATTTTTCATATAAATAAATTTCCTTTCTCCAATTCTTCCTGCAATGCGCGGAGTCTTTTGTACTGGTTGCGAATGGAAGCAATATACTCTTCCCAAAAATTCATTTTTCCCGCTTTTTTCGCAGCAGTTTTCATCTTTTTCAAAATTCGAACGGCCTGTTTGTAATGAAGCCGCGACTTTTGCTTAATTTCCTCCATCGCATAAAAATGATATAACGGAAGAACCACTGCTGGAGCTTCTTCCACGACTTCCTTTAACCCGTAAAATTCTAAATACTCAATTGAAGAAGGGTACAATTGTTGCAATGCCACCCATTCTTCATATCGTTTCTGTTTCAATAAATAATCCGAATACGGCTGAACCCCGTCTTTTCCAAAAGAAGAGTATAATAAAAGCTCCTCATCTTCTGTTAAATCCATTTTTTCATATAACGAATAAATGGATGAAACAACATAGGGACGAAAGGCAGGTTGAACTTTTTGAATATTTGCCTCTAAAAACGGAAGAATGCCTCTCAGGAGGATTTCCCCTGCTCGTTCATTTTGCTTGGAATAAGCAAACTTCACCAATCCTATATACAGTCCTAAATGGTCTGGACGAATATGACGCATATTTTCTTCTAATGCCGAATGATTTTTTAAAATAATATAGAATACAATCAAAAGTTCTGGTATTTTAGTATGCTTTTGCTCTTGAAGAAAAATTAATTCTTCTAACACCCGTCTCTTCTCATAAAACACTTCATCCCAAAACAGTAAGTACAGATTCATTCTTCTACTTACAAAACCTTCCCGTTCAAGCATTACTTCTCGAAGCATGCTTTGCATTTTATCAAAGAACGGATCTGTTACGAAAAGACGGGATTTTCCAGAGATTTCGTGGACGATTTTTTGGATAGATTGAAATCGTTTATCAAAAAAGTGTTGGTAATGGTCGACATGAAATTCTGACTCTAAATCAGTGAAATGGCGAGATAATTGATAAACAACAGCAAGTTCCATAAATAAGCGGTAAATCGGTTGCCATTCCCGTTCAAAAGGAATCTGCTTATTTAATTTTTCCAAAGCGTTTTCTGCAATATTTAAATAGAGGAAGCTTGGAATTTCAACCGCCCCCTCCAAATAATGGCTAAGCACTTCATCGACCATTTTCAACCAATTATCAGGGGTGCGAACATTGGCAAGAGCCTGCAAATTGACCGATTTTTTCGAACGCCAATTGCTAATCCATTCTTGAACGGAATCAATATGTTGATATAACGACAATAGAACGCTTACCTTATGTCGGCACCAGCCATTATTCGGGCATGTACAAGTGATGGAGTTGCTGAGAAAATCAATCGTCACTTCTGTTGGGTGCACATCTTTTACAGTTGTAGTAAGGACGGAAAAAACAGAAACGTATCGATGGAAAACAACTGATTGATTTCGAACAGCAAAAAGAGCCCGCCTTATTATCTCTTCATCCTCTGTGACAGAAGGATGCAACTCTCTCTCAATAGTTCGTAATGTTTGGCGAATAAATTTTTCTTGCTCTTCTGCAATATGTGCAACTGATAATACCATTACATTCGCTCCTAAAAAAAGTCTTTCCCTTCATTATAACACGGCATTTAGTGTTTGATAAGACTTGTCCTTTGAAACTTTCGCAATTGCGGTCGTCACATAAAATTAGCAGACTTGAATTGAATAAAATAGTTTTTTATAAAACGGTATAAATTATTATGAATTTTCAGAAAAATAGTATAAAATAATGATAAATTATCTGAAAATGAGATTAAAATAAATAGAAATGATATGAACTCCTTATAATCGCCATTTATTTACTGCTTTTGTAAATTTCATACAAAAAATTGATGATTCCTTGGATGAAGAAGGGGAATTTGGGAAAAAATATGAATATCATCCAAATAAAAAGCGGGGAATATGTGGAAAGCAAAATTCGTATGATACATTAAGCAATATTTAATGGAAGCTTTATTTTCTTTTGAATAAGTGATTGGAATTATTTAGAAATTGCGATTTGTATCATTCGAGTTTAAACATAAGCTTTTTTGGAAAACCCTAATAAAAGTTCCAAGTTGCGGATTACGAATAAAAAGTTTCGTTTCATCAACTTCGGGCTAATAAAAAGAGAGAGATTCAATATAGGAGGGATAGGTATGATCCATGTCCAATATATGAAACCTTTTTATACGAAAGCCTCGGGGGAAACATTGCGTCTCGTCTTTGCTTATCAATATTTTTCCATTATGAAAGACAACGAACTGTTTCACTTTGTACCCATCGAAGGAAAAGAAATCATTGTTAACATAAAAACGATGCAAATCGAAAATTTATCGGAAATTTTTGTTTTCCAGCGTGGAAATCGCTTTCTTCGATTGCCGTTATACCAGCTTCTATTGATATCCAACATCCATGAACATTTGGCGCCAATACTTGAAGAAGCAGCCAACAAATCAGAAACAATCAATATCGTCCCGCATGGAGAAAACGCAGAAGTGAATCACCTCATCCGCTCATTGGAGTCTGAAAATATTGATCGATTGATCGATGAAGCGTTATCCAATCGTGACGAACAAAGATTTTATGAATTAGTGGCGAAAAAGAAAAATATGGAGAACAAGTGAGTAGGAAATTGCAAGAAGTTAACGGAGGAAGTAAAGTGAATAAGAGTCAATGATGAAGCACCTCGATTTGAAAATTGAAGGTGCTTATATTTTTAATTAGATGATGAGGCATTTTTAGGCTTTGGTGAAATCAATCCTTACAATATGCTATGTATTAAGCCCCACTATAAGAGTTATCTGCACAAGTAGGGGAAATATCCGCACAAGAAGCAATGTTATTCACACAAGAGAAGGAGATATCTACACGAGTTAGGTAACTATCTGCACGAGTGGAAGTGATAAATGCACAAGTAGGGGAATTATCCACACGAGCAGGGGCTATCTGCACAAGCGGAAGCAGTAAACGCACGAGTAGGGTTATTATATGCACAAGCGAAAGAGTTATCTGCACGTGTAAGATTGCCATCCACACAAGTGAAACATCCAAATGCACAAGAGGAAGTAGTAAACGAACAAGCAGGGGAATTATCCACACGAGCAGGGGCTATCTGCACAAGCGGAAGCAGTAAACGCACGAGTAGGGTTATTATATGCACAAGCGAAAGAGTTATCTGCACGTGTAAGATTGCCATCCACACAAGTGAAACATCCAAATGCACAAGAGGAAGTGGTAAATGCACAAGTAGGGGAATTATCCACACGAGCAGGGTCTATCTGCACAAGCGGAAGTAGTAAACGCACGAGCAGGGTAACTATCTGCACGAGTGGAAGTAGTAAACGCACGAGCAGGGTTATTATATGCACAAGCGAAAGAGTTATCTGCACGTGTAAGATTGCCATCCACACAAGTGAAACATCCAAATGCACAAGAGGAAGTAGTAAACGAACAAGCAGGGGAATTATCCACACGAGCAGGGGCTATCTGCACAAGCGGAAGCAGTAAACGCACGAGTAGGGTTATTATATGCACAAGCGAAAGAGTTATCTGCACATGTAAGATTGCCATCCACACAAGTGAAACATCCAAATGCACAAGCGGAAGTAGTAAATGCACGAGTTGGGTAACTATCTGCACAAGCGGAAGTGGTAAATGCACAAGCAGGGGAATTATCAACACAAGCAAAAAGCATATCTGCACAAGAAGAAATGTTATCTACACAATCAGACATCCCCCTGCACGGAAGAAACTGTACATAATCCCAATAAATTCCCTCAGCCAGAACCACATCGGCTTACTGCGCATCTACTAAAACGCTACCTAATATTACGAGATAAAGAAATAAAGTACACTCACTGCAATCCCTGAACCAATAATTCCAAACAAGCAATCTTCGAAAGAAAGTTTCATATCTTTCATGACAAATCCCTCCTTGGGAGCCAGCATATCCCAATAAACCAATTATTAAACCTAATTTCAACCAATTTATTCAATGAATAATAAAATTATTAATTCTCTCATAAAAATTCGTTGAAAAAAACCGATATGAATATTAATAGAACCTTCGCCATAAGAAAGGAGGAATACGATGCTGGGGCAATGGTCGGCTACGGGATTGATGATTTTAAATAATCTTCATCAAAACTGGATGAATGCCAATAAAGCGTTATTACGAATCTCTTCAGGTTATCGCATTAACAGCGCGGCAGATGATCCGGCGGGACTAGCCATTTCAGAAAAAATGCGTGCTCAAATTCGCGGCCTCAACATGGCGAGTAAAAATATACAGGATGGCATCTCCCTCGTTCAAACGGCAGAAGGCGCTCTCAATGAAACTCATGCCATCATACAGCGCATGCGTGAACTAGCAATCGAAGCTGCAAACGACACACTTACTGATGATGATCGAAAGCACCTAGATCTTGAATTCCAACAACTGAAAGAGGAAATTACTAGAATTGCGAAACAAACAGAATTCAACACGCGCCCTCTCTTAAACGGTGACTACGAATCAAATCCATTAAAAATTCAAATAGGTGCGAATGCTGGACAATATATGGAGATCTATATTGGCAATGTAGATAGCACCAGCCTTGGTCTAGATAATCACGACATCACAACTAGAGACGGTGCAGACAAAGCGATTGGTGCATTAGATAAAGCTTTACAACAAGTATCCAGTGAACGCTCTCGGCTTGGCGCTTATCAAAATCGAATGGAACATGCTTATAATAATGTAATGAACACGGCAGAAAACTTAACTGCAGCAGAATCTCGAATACGAGATGCAGATATCGCGAAAGAAATGATGAACTATACTAAAGCAAGCATTCTTGCGATGGCAGCACAACAAGTTCTTGCGCTCCATCTACAACAAGCCCAATCCATTTTAAACTTTTTCCGACAGAAGTCTCCCATCCTCAAGGAATGTGAAGGGCGATAGCCCAATGAGTAGGTGGGAGATGAATGTCGGTTGGCGATAGCCAAATCTTATGATAAACTGAATGTATCATATGTTTCTTGATAAGTGGCTATATGGTGGTTGAGTGGACAAATGAATAGGCGAAAACCAAGCAGATTCCTTCCACTTGTAAAATAGCCAAGGTAGAAATGTCGGATATCTAGGGTTGGGACGACCCGAAGTCACGCTCAGGGAGACGAAAGGTGGCTTTCGTCGCGGAACTGAGAAGCTCCCACTTCAAGCAAAGCTAAGTGGGAGTAGTTCACTGCTACTAAACTCCGGAAAAAAATAACTCACAGGCGGGAAAGAAATGGACGTCTGTGAGTTTTTTTATGGAGTACCAGAGACATTGAAATTTTCATTTTCCCACCAAAAATTCCGCGAAAATAAAAGTTTACAGCAAACTATTCCCCTCTTAATTTCCATTTGCTAATTTAATAGGAAAAAGGAGGGAAATATTTGCTGCTCAAACCATACAAAACAAGTGATTACAAAATCGCATTAGAGTCTCTTCACAAACGTTTAAATCCGGGTCACGAAAAAGCTTTCAAAATCGAAGAAGAATTATCGTTGCAAGAAGCTGGAGAAAACGGAGAAAAACATTTGCTAACCATCCTGACAGAAAATCAATTGCCTAAAAACACCTACATTCTTCATAACATCAGTATTAAATCCATCATCACGATTCAAATCGACATTATACTCATTTCACCAAGCTGGTGCCTTATTTTAGAAGTGAAAAATCTCAATGGAGAACTAACGTTTACAAACAATCCACCTCAACTAATTTGCGTGAAAGAAGATAAAAAGCTATCCTATCGCAGCCCAGAAGCCCAAATCGACCAATATATTTTGGCGTTAACAACATTTTTGGAACAACATCAAATCAAAGTCCCCATTTATGGTGCAATCGTATTGCCGTATAACAATGCAATTATCGATAAACCGCCTTCCAAATACCCGTTATTTATGGGAAGAGGTATTATTCAATACATTTGGTCATTGCCAAAAAAAGAAGTCATTCCTTCAAAACAAGTAGGAGAATTATTAATTCAATATTCAAAAGAACGAATTTGGGACCATTTCCCCCTAACCCAGTATTACAGCATCAACCCACAAGAAATCCGAACTGGAGTAGAATGTCCGAATTGTGGCACTATTCCGATGAAACGACTCAAACGTACATGGCATTGTGAAAAATGTAATACGCGGAGCATGTACGCCCATGAAAAAGCCTTGAGGGATTATTATATGTTGATCAATAAAACGATATCTCCTAGTGAAGCGATGAACTACTTAAGATTAAGAAATCGTTTCGAAGCAACTAGAATATTAAAAGCTAACAGTAAATCCCGAACAGGCAACACAACAGCATGTAAATATGAATTAAGTATAAATGGATAAAATTTGTAAGAGTGTGCAGAGTAATGAATGCACGCTCTTTTTTTGAGAGAGGATTGTATTTACACGAACTGGTATTCTAACTGCACAAGAAAGGGAGCTATTCACACAAGTTGGATGATATCTGCACAAGAGGAAATACTATCCACACAAGTTAAGGAGTTATGTACACGAGTGGAGGTGCTATCCGCACGAGTGGAGGAGTTATCTACACAAGTAGGTGAACTATCCGCACGAGCAGAGAAGTTATCTGCACAAGCGGGGAATCATCCACACAAGTGGGTGTATTATCCGCACGAGCCAACGTACCATCCACACAAGCTAAATTTGCAAATGCACGAGTGTGAACCGTATCCACACGAGCTGGGGTATTATCTACACAATAGGTGAATTATCCGCACGAGTCGTGGAGTTATCTACACAAGTAGGTGAACTATCCGCACGAGCAGAGAAGTTATCTGCACAAGCGGGGAATCATCCACACAAGTGGGTGTATTATCCGCACGAGCCAACGTACTATCTACACAAGCAAGTAATCTATCCGCACGAGCCACAAGCTAAATTTGCAAATGCACGAGTGTGAACCGTATCCGCACGAGCTGGGGTATTATCTACACAATAGGTGAATTATCCGCACGAGTGGAGGAGTTATCTACAAAAGTAGATGAACTATCTGCACGAGCAGAGAAGTTATCTGCACAAGCGGGGAATCATCCACACAAGTGGGTGTATTATCCGCACAAGCCAACGTACTATCTACACAAGTAGGTGAACTATCCGCACGAGCAGAGAAGTTATCTGCACAAGTGGGGAATCATCCACACAAGTGGGGGTATTATCTACACAAGCAAGTAATCTATCCACACAAGCCAAGGTACCATCCACACAAGCAAGTAATCTATCCGCACAAGCCAAGGTACCATCCACACAAGCTGAATTTGCAAATACACGAGTTTAAACCGTACCCACACCAAAAAGAGTAGGTAATGTGAAAATAATTCACAGTTTCACTTAAAAGTTGTATACTTGTAATCGCAGGACAAAATGAAAAACAACACTATCAGACATTCTAAACAAAACGAGTCTCGGAGCATCACTAGTTATTTAAAACGCGCTTAATAATCAAAATTCCCCAAAACAAAAGCGCATCCTTAAAAGAACAGCTCCCTCTCGTTCTTGAAACTCGAAAGGAAGTAACGATTCATATGAACAAAACAATGTGTGTAATCGGACTAGGATACATCGGATTACCAACTGCGGTTACTTTTGCAAATTACGGAGTAAAAGTGCACGGGGTCGATGTAAACCCTGCTGCTGTTCGAAGCATTCAAGAGAAAAAATTACATATCGAAGAACCAGGATTACAAGAACGTCTGAATAAAGCGGTAGATGAAGGGTACTTAACAGCTTCCACAACACCGCAAGAAGCAGATGTTTTCATTGTGGCGGTTCCTTCACCTATTAATGCAGATAAAACAGCAAACCTTGAATATGTACGTGAAGCAACAAAATCAATCGTTCCTTATTTAAGAAAAGGAAATCTTGTTATCTTGGAATCTACTGTTCCGCCAAAAACTGTGGAACGTGTGATGATACCTGAACTCGTTAAATCTGGATTAGATATTGGAACAGAACTATACGTCGCTCACTCTCCAGAACGAGTAATTCCAGGACGCATCTTTGAAGAATTAATCAACAACGGCCGCATCATCGGAGGAATCAATAAAAAATCTGCAGAAATGACAAAAGAACTTTACGAACTATTCGTAAAAGGCCCAATCCATTTAACGGACGCCACAACTGCCGAACTGGTCAAAGTCATGGAAAATACATACCGTGATGTAAACATTGCATTCGCTAATGAATTAGCAAAACTAGCGGAAGAACTTGATGTAAACATTTGGGAAGCCATTCACTATGCGAACTTCCACCCACGTGTAAACATCCACTTCCCAGGACCAGGTGTTGGTGGACATTGCATTGCTGTTGACCCATGGTTTTTAGTTGAACTCGGCGGAGATAAAGCCCAAATGATTCATCTAGCTCGCAACATCAATGACGGCATGCCACTATTCACAGCACAGAAAACACAAAAAATCTTGAATGAAAACAAAATTGCGGGCGGCAAAGTAGCTGTACTGGGTCTTGCATTCAAAGGAAACGTCGACGATATGCGCGAAAGCCCATCATTAGAAGTGATTCATGAACTTCAACAACTAGGCTTAGAAGTCGTTTCGTTCGACCCGCATATTAAAGAAAATAACCATCCAACACAAACACAAAACTTTGAAGAAGCAGTAAATGACGCAGACATTTTATTAGTATTAACAGACCATAAAGAATTTAAAGAATACAACCCATTAACAATCACACCAAAACACAAAATTGTACTCGACACGAAAAACTGCTTAGAATGCGATAAATGGAAAGAAGCAGGCTTCCAATTCCATTTACTTGGCGATTCAAAAAATATATAAGTAGTTTAACTACAATAAAATTGTAAGCGACAGGGTGGTTAATGCTCTGTCGCTTCATCGATTCATTTCGTATAGAACCCCAACAAACAAGGAAGAATACAATTACCCAATTTCTAGATGGTAAAAACTTTGTCATGTTTTTATCATCTTTTTTTAATCTGGGCTTTCTGTACATTCGCAAAATTTTTGGTATGATGGTTAACGGAATGAAACAACAAAATTGAATGGATGAACGAAGATGAAAGAAACCGTATTAGGGATACAAGTTAACACAGAAAACTACGATGAACTAATCGAACAAATATTTCAACGCATTGAACGGAAAGAAAAATCACTCATTGTCGCAATCAACCCTGAAAAAATCATGAAAGCAAAAGAAGATCCTGCATTAAAAAAATTATTAAACGAAGCGGAATTCCAAATCCCTGATGGAATTGGGGTTATTTTAGCTTCCAAAATTCAAAAAGGTCAAATCTCTGAAAGAGTTACAGGTGTCGATTTAATGATGCGGCTTTGCGAAGAAGCGGCAACAAAACAAAAACCGATCTTCTTGTATGGGGGGAAACCAGGTGTAGCAGCATCAGCTGCTGAAAAACTGAAAGCACTATATCCTGGTATTCAAATTGCCGGTATTCAACACGGATATGAAACTGACAATGAAAAAGTGATTGCCAAAATAAATGAAGCAAAACCTGATATTTTATTTGTCGCAATGGGGAGCCCAAAACAGGAAAATTGGATTAATGCAAATCGCGACCAATTATACCCAACAATCTATCAAGGAGTAGGAGGCTCCTTTGACGTGCTTGCAGGGAATGTGAAACGAGCACCAAAAGCTTTCCAAAAAGTTGGACTCGAATGGTTTTATCGTTTAATGATGGAACCGAAACGTATTAAAAGACAAATGGCATTGCCAAAATTTCTTCTTGAAGTTGTACGAAACACAAAACGAAATTAGCAAGATTTCCCTCGATGCGCCAAAATCATGCAATTGAAAATTATTTTGTAATCTTTGTAATATTTTATTGTGTATTTACAGTGAAGGTGTTAAACTGTAAGAAGTAGTAAGATTTCCTCTACGATATAGAGCAATACATTTTCCCTGCAAGGAAAAAACGGTTGGTAGCCCAAAAAGAAGGCCTCAGCATAAAGATGCTGGGGTCTTCTTTTTATATCTATGCGACACGGATGAGATCTTTATTACTGTGAAAAAATTAAAATTAGTGGTCATAAATCTAATATCCAATCAATATATTGATTCGGGGTAAAAGGAATTAACACAATGTAATTAAAAGTAAACAAAATAGTTAACTAACATCCAAAATAATCTAATCATTGTAAAAAATTTAGAGATTACAGTAGTAGTATTGAAAAAATGTAGAAAAATTAAAACATATTTGCTTAATAAGGTTGTTTTTTACAAACGATTTATGTCATAATATAAGAGATTCTTAGTTATCCTTTTTACGAATGTAACAGTCATGTGAAACTAATGGAAATGTTACTAAAAAATGATTGACAAGCCATTCGTATACTACTAAACTTTTATGTGTAATAGTTTATGTTCTCATATTTTGTGAGGATAACTAAAAATATTAATTGAATTAGAGGAGGAAATCTTTCTATGGCTAACCAACCAAAGAAATACAAAAAGTTTGTAGCAACAGCTGCAACAGCTACACTTGTAGCATCTGCTATCGTACCGGTTGCTTCAGCTGCATCATTCACTGATGTTCCTGGCGACCACGAATTCAAACAATATATCGATGAATTAGTAGAAGCTGGTATCATCAAAGGTTATCCAGATGGTACATTCGGTCTTCACAAACAATTAAAACGTAGCGACGTAGTAAAAATGTTAGGTCGTTACTTAGAAGCTAACGGTGTTGAAGTTCCAGCTGACTGGGCAACAGTTCAACGCTTCAGCGATGTTCCTGTAACAGCTCAAGACCAAGAATTAGTTAAATACGCTGCTCTTGTAAAAGACGCTGGTGTATTCACTGGTTCTAACGGTAAACTTAACTATACACAAAACATCCAACGCCAACAAATGGCTAAAGTTTTAAACAACGCTTACGAAAAAATCAACGGCAAATCTTTAATCGATCTTGCTGCTGAAATCGAAGACGTAAAAGTTGCTGACTTAGATAAAGCATTCGCTGAATTCCGTCCATACATCCAAGCTTTAGCTGATCTTAAAATCACTACAGTTGAAAACTTCCGTCCAGCTGATGCTGTAACTCGCGGTCAATTCGCTAAATTCTTAAGCATCTCTATCAAAGGCGGAAACCCAGCAACTCCAGCTGAAGTTCAAATCGAATCTTTAACAGCTACTGGTGTTAGCCAATTAACAGTGAAATTCAACAAAGCTGTTGACACAGAAGCTGCTAAATTTGCTGTAGCTCGTGGAACAACTGCAATTACTGTTAAAGACGTTGACTGGAATGATGCTAAAACTGAAGCTGTTATCACTGTAGACCACAAATTCGCTGATGCAACTTACACTTTAACAGTTAGCGGACTTGGTGAAAAAGACTTAACTAAATCTGTAACTACTACAAAAGAAGAAGTTACAAAAATTGAATTCTTATCTAACAAATTAGTTCTTACAGGTCGTGAAGCAAAAGACGGAGATCGTGTATATAAACAAGCTGTTATTGCATTTGCTGCATATAACCAATACGGAGAAGACATTACGAAAAACGTAATTGAATCTCGTTATGAAGATCCTAAAGTAAGAGGAATTCGTACTGCTAGCAAAGGTAGCGGCTTAGATACTGAAGTTAAAAATGGTAGAGTTATAACTTGGGTTGAAGAGCGCGAAAAAGAAGGCGAAGAAGGTAGCGTTGAATTCACTTACGAAAACGGTGACTACGAGTTACACGCTTATCAAGATGTTGTTCTTTCTGATATCGCAGAGCCAGGTTCAGTTGAATTATTAGACATTTATAATGCAAGCGGCAAAGCACTTACTACGAAAAATCTAGAAGATGTTGCAAATGATAAAGAAGAATTCTACTTATTATTCAAAGTAAAAGATCAATATGGTGTGGAAATCGATCCTGAATTTGCAAAATCTACTAAATCTCAAGCTTCAACAAATGATACTACAATCCTAGATGAAGTACAACGAGGTCTTCGAGTAAGAGTATCTGACAGAGACATCTTCGAATTAGAAGACGAAGAAAAAATTGAAGTAAAAAACGTAGATGGTAAATACTACTTCGCATTAAAAGTAGCACACCGCGATGCAAAACGTATTGAAGCTGGTGAAAACACTGTTGAAGTTAGAGCAAGAGCAACAGGAGAAGTTACAACAAAAGTTTACAAAGTAGAAGCAAGCTCAGAAGTACACAAAATTGAACTATTAGCTCCATCTGAAGTAGTTGCTGGAGATGAAATCGTAAAACTTCCTGTAATTGCAACTGACATCAATGGTGAAGTTATTAAAAATGCAGCAGAATTAAACAAAAAAATCGGTGACCGTGATAACGGAATTACATTCAAAGCATCTGATAAACGTATTGTTAATGGAGATAAAGGATTCCAATTCGTTGAAGAAAACGGTCAATTATATCTAGAGTTTAAAACTGTATCTAATAAATATAACACTTCTAAACCAAGAGTAGAAGAAGTAGATATTGAGGTAACAGTAGAAAAATACGATCAAGATTCAGAAATCACATTAAAAATCCAACCAGATGCATATGCTGCAAAAATTATTGGTGTTAAAGATAAAGCTGACACATACTTCCACCAAGATGGAAAAGCTGAAATTAAATTAAAAGACTTAATCATTGAAGACCAATATGGACGTATCTTCGATGATAATGCTAAACTTGCAAATGATCCTAACTTCAAAATTGAACTTCTAAATACTGAAAATGGTATTATTCAAGCAAGTGGTACAATTACAAATACATCTGACAAATTAACATTTGAAGTTAAAGCTACTGACCGTGGTAAGAAAGGTAGCGGTACTTTCGAATTACAATTAACTGCTAAAGATTTAACTGAAAGCAATAAAAATGTAACAGATAGAGTTTCTATTACATTCCGTGCAGTAGAAGATGATGACTTCACTTCATACAAAGTTAAGAGCGATGGCTATGTATATGGCAAAACATCTACTGATACTGCAGGAATTGAAGTTTACGGTGTGTTATCAAACGGAGTTGAAGTAGAAATTACAGATATCCCTGGAGCTTTCCAAGTATTACCTGGTGACTACTTAAAACCAAAATACTCTACATCAGCTACTACTTCAGATGTAATTGATGTATATGCTGATGCAGATTCAAAAGCATTAAAAGATGCATTTAATGCTGCTGGTTATCAAAATATCGAAACAGGAGTACGTGTTGTAATCAACGCTACAGGTGAAGAGATTCTTCATAAATTAGTAGTTTCTGAAGCACCTGGTAAAGCTGCTAGCATCAAATTAAAAGACAGCAACTCTATCAGTGAAAAAGATTTAGAAATCTTAGAAGTAAAATTAACAAGCACAAACGCTATCACTGGTGAACAAATTTTAGAAGAACTAGATAAACATGTATTTGAAATTAAAGACCAGTATGGTAAAAAAGTAACTGTAGATGATATTACAAATGGTAGAGTTAAATTTACTCATGATTCTAGCGATGCAACTTACACTGGAAGTGACGTAACTTTAACAATTTCTGATGTATTTACTCAAAATGATAATGTTAAAGTGAAAAATAACGGTCGCCATGATGTAGTAATTGGAGGAACTCCAGCTCTAAGTGTGGGTGACTACTTCACTGTAACTATTAAAGTAGATGGCGTAAGCAAATCTCTACGTGTTAAAGTTATTAAATAATAAACTAATTCAAAAAACCGATCTAGTACTCTAGATCGGTTTTATTAGTTTTAGTGTTCGTGAATATAAACGGTTCTTTGTCAAATGGTGTTGGTGAATAAATTTTAGTGACATTATTTGGTAATATGTAATCGGATGGCTTAGGGGAAATTCGAGATTCCCCTAAGCTGTTTTTATTTTCGCTAAGTTTTGGGTAATGAATATTCGGTTTCTAAAGTGATAGAAGGATCGATAACCGAAAGAAATGCGTTTAATCACTTTGATTTTGTTATGAATCCCCTCTAAAATGCCGTTATTATAATCGTACTTTAGCGTATTCTCGACGTAATTGATGTATTTGTTGATTGTCTTGATGGCGGTTTTCATATAGCTGGAAACGCTGTTCTGTTTATTCGCCAAGGTTTTCTTCAAGAGCTCAAAGTCTTTGGTTTTGATGCAATGTTGCACGTATTGATATAACTCATAGGACGCTTTTAATTCAGAATCTAAATCAATGAGATAGTGGAGAATCTCCACCTCACACATATGCTTTTTAAAGCAACGATGATATGTATAGTTCTTATAATCAAGTTTTGTTTGATCTTTCAGAAGGAGCTTCCAGTATGTTTTCAATTTATTGTAATTCTTTTTATCCCGATTCATGACGTTGATGCGCGTTTTGTTTAAAGCTCTGCTAAATAGTTGGAGGATATGGAATTTGTCGAGTGCGATTTCCGCTTTAGGGAAAACTTCGTGAATTAAGGAAATATAAGGGCTGTACATATCGATGACAATCGTTTTTACCGCATCTCTCACCTTCTTGGAATACCGTAAGAAATACTCTTTGAGGACATGTAATCTCCGGTCCTCCACGATATCCACAATCTCCCCCGTTTCAGAGTCGCAGAAAATAAAGGACATCGCTCCAGCTGCGGATTTCACTGATTTAAACTCATCAAAACACAAATGCTTTGGAAGGTAGTGAACATTTGGTTGATAGTAGCTATAAAAGCTGTCAATGACACGACTGACAGTGGCATGAGAAACATGATGTTTCATCGCAATATCTTTTTCGGATATTTTATCTTTGGCGTTTAAAGCAATTGATTCTTTGGTATTGTTGGAAATACAACTGCTTTTAGCCACGACGCTCGTTTTTAAAGTAAACGTGGAATGACAATGTTTACAGAAATAACGCTGTTTACGCAATTTTAAGTAGGTATGAAAACCTGAAATGCTAGGCATTTTAATGAGAGACGTTTTAAAACCGTGTTTAATGATTTGATCATCGAAGACATGTCCACAAGCATAGCACGCTTTTGGTTGGTAAGTTAATTGGCCATAAAAGACTTTTGATTGGACCCCTTTAATGAGTTCTTCTGCACAAAAATTTTCATCAAATGTGATATTTTTATCTTTAATATTTAATAAATTACGTATAGAATAATGATGAGACATGTGACATCACTCCTTGTAAATGTGGTTTTGGTCGATTACATTTTACCAGAGTTTTGTCACTGTCTCATTTTTTTGTTCAAAAAAATTGGTGCTGGTTTTTACTCACCAACACCAAATATTATAGAGCCATATAAACTAGAACTAATTTTTTTAAAAAGTAAAATGAAAACACTCTGCTGAACTGTATCGCTAAACGGCATTATACAAGGAGTAGAAAATAATTAATAACATGTGTTAATAGTAAAGTATTAAAATTTAATGTATAATAATACTAGAGAAACATCGTTTGTGAGTTTTATATTCACAAAATGAAATGGTTCTCTTTTTTTATTCCTAAAGAATAAAGGTTGAATAAAAACTAATCGTTACTATAAGGATTTAGGTGGCAATAATATGTAAATGATACTAAAGCAATATATAATTAAATAGTGTATAATAATTTAGGTATTAACTGTAATGAAAAATGATAAAAGGAATGAGAATATGAAATTAAGAGAATCTCATAGAAAATACATATTGTTAGGAATGATTGGGTTCATTATCGTTGGTTTAATTACAGCCAATGTAATGGCAAAAAAACAAGATCAAGAGTTTATAAAAAATGAATTATTGTATGATCAGGTGCAACAAATGTATAATAGTGGGAATTATGAAGAAGCTTTGGTTTATATCAATGAATTATTAAAAACTCAACCTAATTCAGAGGCAGTAAACCACATGGGAGGATTAATTACTGCAATCAATAAGGAATACAGTAAGGCTGCAATATTGTTACAAAAAACACTTGATATTAATCCGTATAAAGTAGAAGATCCTATATTTATGCTTCAATTAGGGGAAGTGTTTTATCAAGCAGAGCGTTATGAAGATGCAAAAGTTGTTTTAAATCATTGTAAAGAGATGGGATGGGAACCAGAAGAATTACCAAAATACCAAGAAAAAGTTTCTGAATTGCTTACTTCAATTCAAAATCAATAGTAAGGTAGGTATACATATGACTTTATTTTATGGAGAAGATCGACAAATAAATATATTAGTAGATGAAGAAGAAAATCGAGTATCAAGGGCAAATATAGATAAATGGATATTTAGATTGTTACTTATTTTGATTGGTTTTATGCCTATAATTGTATTGGCTCACGTTAGAGAAGTAATTAGTCCTCAAGTATCCAATATTAGTCTTCTTTTTTCTGGAACAAAAGGCGACATCTTTACTTATTATAAGTTTTTATTAATTTTAATTATTACGATTGTTTCAGCCATTTTATTACTAATCAAATTATTTTTTATGAATGGTACAATTCGAAAAACTGTATTGAATTATATTTTGGGTCTATTTGCAATTTCAATTGTGATTTCAACAATATTTTCACCGAACATATCTATTGCTTTAGCTGGACAATATAACAGAAGTGATGGTGCGATTAGCTGGTTGTGCTATATTGCATTAATGTTTATTGCCATGAATATTAATTACCCAAAAAATGCAGTAAATAAAATTATATATTCACTCTATCCTTTTGTATTTATTAATTTTATTATCATTACAATGAACTTTACAGGTAACGATTTAATGCAAAAGGAATGGGTGAAAAAACTTGTAACTGTATTTTTACCTGAAGGAGCTAATTTAGCTGAAGGCGCACAGTTAGTTGGTACATTAAACCAATGGAACTATATGAGCGGTATGTTTGCTATAATGACAGTAATATTTTTGGCAGCCGCATTAGTTGGTGAAAATTGGTTATATAGTATAATCAATACAGTAGTTGCAGTGTTATCTATTGCTATAATGTTTATGTCAATATCGACTAGTGGATTTGTAACTGTTCTAATTCTATTTTTACCAATAGTTATTATCCTTTTTAGATTAGATAATAAATTAAAAGGTATTATAATACTAACTATATTTTTAGTATTATCAGGAGGAACACTTCATTTCCTATCTAAAGAAAATCCTAAAGTATGGGCTGAATCATTTGGTTTTCTTATAGATAAAAACCCATATGAAGAAGAATCAGCATCACAATCAACTACAAATTTTGAATTGATTAATAGAGTTTACGCATCAGATCGTACCTTCGAATTACCGGAGTTACCAGAGCGTGCAGTAGCAGCTGGTACTGGCCGCGTCTATATTTGGGAAAAAACTTTTGATTTATTAAAAGATCGACTTCTTTTAGGTTATGGCTTAGATTCGTTAATGTATAATTTTCCACATTATAATATTGATGCAAGAGCGGGGTTATTTGATGAAAATCAAATTGTTGATAAACCCCATAATATATTTGTAGGAATTTTATATGGTACAGGTTTAGTTGGATTTATTTCGTTAATTCTAGTATTTGCAACAACCATGATATATTTAATTAAAGCTTTTATCAAAAAAGTTGATATACAATATTTTATACTGGGAATAGCATCGCTGGGTTATTTCGTTCAGGGAATGTTTAATGATTCGCTACCTGGTATATCTGGTGTTGCATGGATAACTATAGGAATATTTGTGGGGCTATTACTTTCAGAAATAAACAAAGAAGAAATCCAAACTTATTAAAATATTCTCTATTTAAGAAAAAGAGTTTATTGAATAAACTCAAGAGTTAAATAAGTTAGAGAAAGTAAAAAAATCACTTACCAAAAAAAATTTAGTTCAGAAAGGTTAATTCGTATATGAATTACATCATAGGTTTAATAAAAGATAGAAATTTAATATTTCAATTGGCAAAAAATGATTTTAAAGTAAAGTATTTGGGTTCGTATTTGGGAATGTTTTGGGCATTTGTAAACCCTGTTATTTTGATACTTACTTATTGGTTCGTTTTTCAAATAGGTTTTAGATTAACACCGGTGGAAAATGTACCATTTGTACTTTGGCTAGTAGCGGGTATTATCCCTTGGTTTTTTATTACAGAATCAATTACAAATGGTACAAACTCCATTATAGATTATAGTTATTTAGTTAAGAAAATTGTATTTAAAGTAAGTTTATTGCCTTTTATTAAAATTCTATCAACACTTTTTATACATATTATCTTTTTGATAGCAGTGATAGTACTTTTTTTAATATATGGTTATGGTATTAATATATACTACATTCAAATTTTTTACTTTTTAGTTGCATCAGTAATTTTAGTTTTTGGTATATCATTAATAACTTCATCTTTAGCAGTTTTTTCTAGGGACGTTGGCCAAATAGTTGGTGTCATATTACAATTTGGTTTTTGGTTAACTCCCATATTTTGGTCGTTTTCAATTGTTCCCGAGAATATACAATTTTGGCTAAAATTGAATCCTGTTTATTATATTGTAGAAGGATATCGTAATACCTTGATTTTTCAGAAATGGTTTTGGGAATATCCAATGCTTTCAATATATTATTGGTTAGTTACAGTATTTATCCTCATAATAGGAATAATAATGTTTAAAAGATTAAAACCGCATTTTTCAGATGTTTTATAAGAAGGGAATTTAAATGACAAATTTAAATAATGTTGCAGTTGAAGTAAAGGATTTAGTAAAAGTTTATAAACTGTATAATAAACCTACCGATAGATTGAAAGAATCCTTAAGTATTACTAGAAAAAAATACCATACTGATTTCTATGCTCTAAATGGTGTGTCATTTTCTTTAAATAAAGGACAAACACTCGGCATAATAGGTAAAAACGGCTCGGGAAAATCCACTTTGCTTAAAATATTAACAGGTGTTTTAACACCGACATCTGGCTATGTAAATGTAAGTGGAAAAATATCTGCATTATTGGAGTTAGGTGCAGGTTTTAACCTTGAATATACCGGTATTGAAAATATATATTTACAAGGAACAATCATGGGTTATTCAAAGCAAAAAATTGAAGATAAGATGAATGAAATATTAAATTTTGCTGATATTGGAGATTATATTTATCAACCGGTTAAGACATATTCTTCAGGAATGTTTGCAAGATTAGCATTTGCTGTAGCAATCAATGTAGAACCTGAAATATTGATTATTGATGAAGCACTTGCTGTGGGGGATATGAAATTCCAGGCCAAATGTTTCAAGAAATTAAATGAATTAAAGGAAAAAGGAGTAACTATATTATTTGTTGGTCACGATGTATCAAGTATTAGAACTTTTTGTGATGTTGCACTATGGCTACACGAAGGAAAAGTTGTTCAATATGGAAATACACTAGATGTTACTGCAGAATACGTTAGATATATGAATGATAATGAAAATATTATAGAAACTACAGAGGAAAGAAAAAGTCAATTAAAAGAAATTGTTACAGAATTTGACCCAATTAATCGATGGGGTTCACATGTGGGGATTATTAAATATGTAGAGTTGTTTAACTCTAAAGGTGAAAAGACGAGTGTTCTTAATCATGGTGAAATAGTTGCTATCAAAATCATCTTTGAAGTCCCAAAAAATATAAATATGAATTATCTGAGTGTAGCTTTTTCTATTAAAAATAAACAAGGAACAGATTTAATGGTAAGTACGACATATGATCATAATTACCATTTTTCGATAAGTGATACGAATCTTGTTGAAGTAATCTTTGAATTCGAAAATTATTTACGAAATGATGATTACATATTGGTTGTTGCAGTTGAAGATCGAGAAAATATTCAACCAGAATATTATGACTATATTGAAGGGGCAAAGTATTTTAAAGTAATTAGCAACAAAAAGATTTTTGGTTTCTTCCATCCGCCAGTTAGCCAAACAATAACCATTATAAAGGAGTAGCAAGATGAGTGATTTTAAAGTAAATAGTCTCGAATATTGGAATAATAGATTTCAAACTAATTGGGAGAGTTTTTTAGGTAGAGAACAAACAACTTTTTTTATCAACTTGTTATTAAAAAATTTACCTATTTGGATATTAAATGATATAGAAGATAAAAAGCTCTCAATTTGTGATGCTGGCTGTGCGGAAGGTGAAGGTACTTTCTTATTATCAAAAAATTTTCCTAATTCTAAAGTGGTGGGTATTGATTTTTCAGATGAAGCCATTAAAAGAGCAAGAAGTTATTATCCCGAAGTCACCTTTGAAGTTGGCGATATAAATAACCTTAAAGAGAAGTATGATATTATTATTTGCTCGAATGTTTTAGAACACTTTGCTCAACCTTTTAACGTTATCCCTCGTTTAATTGAAAATGCTATTCAACATTTAATTATTATGACTCCGTTTCAAGAAATGAATCGCATTGATGAACATTTATTCACATTTGATTATCAAACTTTCCCATTTCAAATTAACAACTATCAATTAACTTATTTTAATGAGATTGATTGCAGGTTTATTGAAGGTACACATTGGAGTGGAAAACAGGCAATTATCATTTATTCAAATAAAACATTAGTAAATAATATGAATTTAACTTTGGATAATTTCTCTGCAAATCGAAATTTCCACGAAAAAAAATACTTTCAGAAAGAGAAGGAAGTACAAGAACTTCATATAAAAATAAAAAATAATGAAGAAACAATTAATTGGTGTAATAAAAAATTGGAAGAAAAAGACTATATAATTCGAAACTTAAGTCTATCCATTGAAAAAACAGCAAATGAACTTGAAAAAATTAATAAAGTTATAGAAAAAATAAATGAGGATTTGTACTTAGAAAAAGACATAAATCTCCAACTACAACACAATGTTAACATTTTAAATCAAGAATTATCTAATATGACTAATACAAAAGCATGGCGATTAGTTGGAAAATATTATAATTGTGTACATGCTGTTAGAAAACTGAAAAGTAATTCAAAAAAATTTTTTTATGTAGCGAAAACTAAGGGGGTAAAAGAAGCTATTTCAAGGACTTTTACTTTTTTGAAAGATAAAAATACAGCACCACCAGTTCACAATTCAAATAACTTAGAAATTACAAAAGTATTTAATGATTTGATTGCAAAATATAGAGACGGCAAAATTAAAGCTCTTGCCATCATTCCATCTGCCTTTGAATTTGACGAGCTATACAATCAAAGAACTATAAATTTAGCAAAATATTTATCAGAAAAAGGTTATGGAGTTCTTTATGTAGCTTGGCAATGGAAGAAAAATGAAGTTCTAAGTAACAATTACAGATGTTTTTTAGATAATATTTATCAATTACCGTTATATGATTTTTTAAATGCACAATTAGATACATTACTAGAAATTAGAGAAAAGCATTTTATAATTACTTTTCCTGCAGAACAATTTTACAATCTTATAGTTCCTTTTAGAGGAAAAGGTTTTTATATCACTTACGATATTATGGATGATTGGGAAGAATTTTATAATGTTGGAGAAGCACCGTGGTATAAACAATATATTGAAGAAGCAATAATTATTAATTCTGATGCAGTAATTGCTGTATCAGAACCATTAAAACAAAAATTCTCAACAATTAGAAATGATATTCTTGTTATCGGAAATGGATATAATGAAAATATTTCTAAATTGAAAAATATTTCTTTAAGAAAAGAGGCAAAAGATAAAAAAATCCATATTGGATACTTTGGACATTTAACTCCATCATGGTTTGACTGGGATCTAATATTTGAAATTCTAGAAAGAAAAGAAGATATATTCATTCATATTATCGGTTATGGTATTAGTGATACAATAAAGGAAAGGTTAGATAAATATTCAAATGTAAAATTTTACGGTAAAGTTCATCCAGGAGAACTTCATGAACACGTAAAAAATTGGCATTTAGGTATTATTCCATTTAAAAAGTCAAAGTTATCTATAGCTGTAGACCCCATTAAGGTCTATGAATATCTATTTTTTGGATTACCAACCATTTCGACAGGGATACCACATATCGGAAATTATCCACTTGTAGAACACTGTGAAAATGTGACAGAAATTTTAAATACAATTGAAACCCGATATGAAGAATTATTAAATGGAACGTTAAAATACGATGTTTTAGAGGAATTTTTAGAAAATTCAACATGGGAAAAAAGATTTGATTATATGATGAGGAATGTTAAAGAAAAAAATTTTCTTCAGGGAATTTATGAAGGAGAGTAACAAAAAATGTATAAAGTATTGTATGTTTACAAGTGGGCAACAATGGGAGGCGTAGAAAGAGTTTTATTAAATCGATCACAAGCCTTTAAATCATCGAAAATTCAAGTGTTACAACATGTCTTTTTCCTTCACGATTCTGGAGGAAAAAGACTATTAAACAAATATATTGAAAAATACAATTTAAACTACTATTTGCAAATTGTAGAAAATTTTTCTCCTGAACAATATGATGTAGTACATTCTATAGATACACCCGAAATCTTTGAAATGATGAAAGGGAACGGTAAAATTTTTTTCGAGTGCCATACTGCTTATACCGAGAATAGACAATATATAAAAAAATTACCTTTGGATTTAAAAGGAATTATAGTTCCATCGGAAAAATTTAAAAGAGATATTATTGATGAAATCCCCATTCCTTTACAAGAAAAAACTTATATATTGAGAAACTCCGTCTCAAAAGAATTTTTTGAAATAACTACACAATCAGTAAAAAGATTTAATAAGATTCCAATTGCCTATATTGGACGTGTAGATAAGTTGAAAAATACTGAAGAAGTGATTGAAATTTTTTCGCTTTTACAAAAGCGTTTAGGTGATCATTTTATTTTATTAATTGCAGGACCTATTACACCGGAAGTAGATCTATTAAAAATAATTAAAAAGAAAAATTTATTAAATCGTTTTTTATATTTACCACCAATTTCTTTTGAAAAAATTCCATCTTTATTAGAAATTATTAAAGTTAATGAAGGAATTTTTATTTCTTCTTCAAAAGGGGAAAGTTTTGGTTTATCTATCGCAGAAGCAATTTATTCCGGGGTGCCAATTGTTGCTTCACATATACATAGTCATTTGGTAAACGAAGATAATTTATTTTTATATAAACTTGGTAATATTGAAGAAGCGGTAAAAAAAATAAAGTATATATTGGACAATAGAGAGAATGTTGTGAATAAGCTTTGTTCAATAAGTGAAAACTTTTCAAATGATATATTTATACATGACTGGAATGGATTGCTTAGTATTACATGACGGGTATAATTAAGGGCACAACTTAATATCGTTTTATTTGATAAAAGTGGTGTCCGAATTCTTGAGGAGGAATTATGGAAGCAGAAGGTAGGAAATTAATAACTAAACTGGATTTTTTCTTTTATTATTTTTACCGTTAATAACAGTTTTATTAGTGGAATTAATAAGCAGAGATGAGAAACATCATTTATTTTATTGGATTGAAGGAAATTTTAATGAATTTATAATAAATTATTAGTTATGTTTCGGAATAATAAATATATTTTTTATCACTAGTGTCGCATAAAAAATATCAATAGACATAATAAATCTGAATTTTCTGTAACTATATTTTTCAAAAAAAAAATCCTTTATAATGGTTTGGTGGTAGTAAACCTATCCAAATCCAATATAAAGGAATTATGATTATGGATAAGTTTACACGAAAAACATCATTTGAACAATGGTTTTCACCAATTCATTTCAACTTATTTGACGATATGGTGAAAGCCTATCAATTAGATTACTATACAAAGAAGCTTTATATGGCTTCATTTCTGAAATGACTGTTGTACGCTCAATTACATGAAACCGAGAGTTTGCGAGCTTTAAGTGACGCTGTTTTTTCTGAAGAATTACAACGTGCAACAGGTCTTCCATCGATTAGCTTTTCCCAATTAGGAAGACGAATCAACGCCATTCCAACGGTTTTCTTTCAATCGATTTTTCTTGATTTAGTGGCTCAAATTCATGAGAAAACACATTTTCAAAAGCGAAGAAAGCTGACAACGCCACTAAAAATCATTGATTCGAGTACGTTGCCACTGAATTTGACGAACCACAAATGGGCAGAGTTCCGAAAAACAAAATCGGGCGTGAAGCTTCACTTGCGTCTTGTATTCATGGAAAAAGGACTTTCTTATCCCGACAAGGCCGTACTGACAAACGCAATCGAACATGATCGGGGTCAATTAGAGGTATTCATTGATGATCAAGAATGCCTGTACGTGTTCGATCGTGGATACTTAGATTATGAGTGATTTGACCGTATGACGGATGATGGGTATTTCTTTGTTTCACGTTTACGAAAAAACGCTGTCGTCCGTGTGTTAGAACGATTTTCGTTACCTGAAGATTCGCCTGTATTCTCCGATGAAATGCTGGTGATTGGAACCACGCAAAATCGTTCTGAAAACGCGTTCCATCTCATCAAATTGTTGGATACAAAAGGAAATGAACTTCATTTACGGACGAATCGTTTTGATATGGATGCAGATGAAATCGCCGAAATCTATCAGTCACGTTGGGGCATTGAACTCTTTTTCAAATGGATGAAACAACACTTGAATATCAAGAAGTTCTACGGCCACAGTGAACAAGCCGTACACAACCAAGTATACGTAGCGATGATTGTATACTGTTTAAATGTGTTAGCTCAGTTGAACACGAATAGTGACCGAAGTACGTTACAAATAAGTCGATATTTGAAAGCAGCTTTATGGAAATCTGCACACATTTGGTTACGGAAAATCGAAAGGAAGAGCGTTCCTTAAAGGTTGATTTGTCGTTGTTGCACTCGCCTTAAGCTATAGGTAAAAAATGGATGTTTACTACCTTTATTTAGGTGTTTCGTTTTTCGCTAATTTTCCAGAAAAATAAAATCTGAATTTTCAAAACTTATTTATGCGACGTTAGTGAATTGTTTTTTATATAAATAAGCAAAGTTATATTGGAATAGTATTTTTAATTTAATGGAGGTTAATAAACTTGCAGGCAAAAGTTTTGCTATGCCAAAATAGTGCCTTCATTGCAAATCGATTACCCCGAGCTGCAAGAGCATTAAAACAGGCAGGTTATGATGTGGAAATTTTGAATTGGGACCGTGGGATCAATTCAGAAGTAATTCAAATGGCTGTTCAACAATTTGCTAAAGAAGGAATAAAAGTTCACACGATTTATTGTGGTGTGACTCCATATGGTAAAGGAATATTGACCGCTTTCCAAAAATTAAAATTCGCCATGAAGGTAATTGAATTTTTGTTAAAAAACGGGAATAACTATCAAATCGTTCATGCAATTGATTTTGATTTAGGATTTCCTGTTTTCTTAGCAAAAAAAATAAAGCGAAATCTATCATTTAAGTTTATTTATGATATTGCGGATTTTGTAGAAACATTCCATAGCCCCATACCAAAGATAGTTCGAAATCAAATTACAAGAGTAAGCCAACTAATTATGAAGTTTTGTGATGTAATTATCATACCAGATAAAAATCGATTCATTAATATTCCTAATGAATTGCATCCGAAAACATTTGTAATTAATAATACAATAGATCCCCCTAAAGAGATTAAGGAGTATCCTATTCAAAAATCTGAGGAGAAAATTAATATTTTATATTATGGTGCATTAAGTAAAGACCGCGGCATAGATTTGTTATTACAATTAACATCATTAGACAATGTATGTATTTGGATTGCGGGAAAAGGAGAATTACAGGAAGAGATTACGCTTTATGCTGAAAAACATGATAATGTATATTTCTTGGGATATCTCGAATTTCCTCAAGTGCTTTCCGTTGTACAACAAATTGATTTGATATACATGGTCTATGATCCAGCTTATCAACATAACCAAATTGCTTCTCCAAATAAATTATTTGAAGCACTTTATAGCGGGAAACCGTGTATTGTTGCAAATGGAACGTCTATAGATAAATTAGTTGAAAAAGAAAATATCGGATATGTGGTTGAATATAACGAAACAGATTTGAAAAATACTGTTATGAAATTAAATAAGAAGGATTTAATGAAAAAAGGATTAAATGCAAAAGCACTCTACCCTCAATATAGTTGGGAAAAGACCAAAAAGAAATTAATTGAGCTTTATCAAAAACTTCATAATGGTGATTAAATAATGAGCCAACCTTTAGTTTCAATAATTACACCTACTTACAATAGTTCGAAATTTATTATTCAAACCGTACAGTCTGTTTTGAACCAAACTTTTGATAACTTTGAACACATAATAGTAGATGATTGCTCTACAGATAATACTTGGGACATATTGTTAGAGTTACAAAAGAAAGATTCTCGTATAAAAATTGAACGAATGAAGGAAAATTCGAAAGCGGCTTTAACTCGAAATCATGGTATTAAATTAGCAAAAGGAAAATATATAGCTTTTCTTGATAGCGATGATTTATGGGAACCAAACAAATTAGAAATTCAGGTTCAGTTTATGCAAAACACACAATGTGCCTTTTCCTTTTCTAATTATCGAATGATTGATGAAGATGGAAAAGATTTAAATAGACTTGTTAAGTGCCCAAAAGTCATTAGTTATAAAGATTTATTAAAAAATACGACAATTGGTTGTTTGACGGTAATGCTAGATACTGAAAAATTAGGAAAACCCATTATGCCCAATTTACAACCAGAGGACACAGCACTATGGTTGAAAATTTTAAGAAAAGGTGAAAAGGCTTATTGCATACAAGAAGTATTAGCTAGTTACCGAATCGTAAAAAACTCAGCATCTAGTAATAAAATTAAAGTTGCCAAAAAAATGTGGAAAGTTTATAGGGAATCAGAAAATCTAAGTTTTATTCCTTCTTTATGGAATTTTTCACATTATGCTTGGAATGCGGTAAAAAAACATTATTTATAGAGACAATATGTTAGTATTGATTTTTCCATCTAAAAAAGTTTAAATTTTATGTTACAATAACCCTAGTAGTAGCCAAAATTACTAGGGGGTTTTTTTTTGTCTAGTGTAACGAATCAGCGAAGTCAAAAACTGATTTTAATATTTATAGATTTAGCATTTATTTTTTTATCATATATATTAGCTTTCCGCATTCGTTTTGAGAATATTGAACACCGAAACTGGGATGCATTTCTTTCTTTATCTCCTTGGATACTATTAATTGGATTGTTTTTTGTTACAATGTACGAATTGTATACTGTTGATCGAAAAAGTAAATGGGATATAGTTCGTCATGTGATTATTGCTTCTACTTTAATGATGCTAATAACAATGGCTGCCTCATTCTTATTTCGTGAATTTGCCTTGCCACGATCTGTTATATTAATAGCTTATATTTTTATTAATATATTTTTAATATGTTGCAAACTTGTAATAATGCAACTATTGTCCATAAAATCTGGTATTGTATTTTTTGTAGGGGATATTGAGGAAAAACAAAAGATTGTTGAACAATTAAAATTTCAATTTGGAAAGAGAATGAAAGTCAAATATTCTTCGAGTGAAGAATCATTGGACCGCATTTATCAAACGCTACAATATGTTGATTACGTAATTATCGGTTCTAATATTTCCAGTGAAGTAAAATCGAAAATTATTTTTGAATCTGTAAAAAATCAAAAAATTGTTTATGTTATTCCAGATTTTTATGATCTATTACTATCTCAATCGATTATTACTACTATTGATGATACAATGGCAATGGCTGTAAAACCGTTTGGATTATCGTTAGGACAACAATTAGTTAAACGGCTATACGATATTGTTGCTTCATTTATAGCATTAGTTGTATTATCTCCCCTATTTTTATTAATCAGTATTATTATTAAATTAGATGACCCAACTGGAAGTATTTTATATAAGCAAAAGAGGTTAGGGAAATACAATAAAGAATTCACGATTTATAAGTTTCGCTCCATGGTAGAAGGTGCTGAAAAGAATACAGGTCCGATTTTAGCAGGTGAAAATGATCCTAGAATTACAAGAGTCGGTCATTTTATTCGTCGAACAAGAATAGATGAACTACCTCAGTTATTTAATGTATTGAAGGGGGACATGTCTATTGTTGGACCTCGCCCTGAGAGAGCTTACTTTACCGAACAATTCGAGAAGGATTTAAAATATTACTCATATAGGAATACAGTAAAACCGGGGATAACTGGTTATGCCCAAATTATGGGCAAATATACAACGAGTGTGGACGATAAATTGCGATTTGATTTATTTTATATTCGAAACTATTCTTTTTTACTTGATATTATCATTCAGTTTAGAACATTAATTGTACTATTTGATAAATCAAAATCTGAAGGCAGGAAAGAAAGAGAGAATATAGAACCGAAAAAACAGCGTTCTTTACATTATTAAAGTTTTTCGAACACAATAATTTAAAGACATAAATTGAAAAAAACGTGAATCAAAAGTGAGCAGAGAAATGAAATAAACAAAAAACAATGAATGTTTAGGAATGTTTAGGAATGTTTAGCAGTCAAGGGGGCGTCTGAAAAGTCAATTTGAGATGCCCCTTTTGCGACGAGGATGGTGACATTTTGATGTGACCACCACAGGAGCAAAGTTTTTAAGAGAATATTACTATAAGAATTAAGGCTGTTCAGAAAGTGATCGACTTTCTGAATAGCCTCTTTCATATATTTGTTCTTATAATGTGAGTGGGTTCAAATGCTCTAACGAAAGGTTCACCATTAGTTCTTTTTAGAAGAAAGTCTTTTGTTAAAAAGTCTCAATGTATCGTAGAAAAGAAATCGTTAATTTTCTTTTTCATACATTCTGAAGCAATTACTAACACATTGAGGGAGATGTTCTAAAGTTAATTTTCTGTTTACTGAGAAGAATTCAATAACTCAAGCATTTTCTTTTTATAAGCTTCCACTCCAGGTTGATCGAAAGGATTAACTTCTAACTTTGCACTCATGGCACATGATTTCATAAAGAAGTACATTAAATAGCCTAAATGGTAGGCATCAAGTTTTGTCATTTCTAGTTGTATGACTGGTACTCCACCTTCTGCATGGGCGAGAGCAGTACCTTGTTTGGAGGTTGCATTGATTTCGTTAAAGGAGCGGCCTGCTAAATAATTTAATCCATCTTCATTCCGTTCGTCATAAGGCACGATGTAATCACCTTCAACATCATGGAAGTGAAGAAGCGTTTCAAACAAGATTGGGCTCCCCTCTTGAATGAATTGTCCGATTGCATGTAAATCCGTAGAGTAAGTAACACATGTTGGGAACAATCCTTTTCTTTCTTTTCCTTCACTTTCACCAAATAACTGCATCCACCATTCATGGAATTTCTTTAATGACGGTTCAAAGGAGGCTAGCAATTCCACGCTATATCCTTCGTTGTAGAGCTTATTTCTCATGACAGTATATTGGTAAGCATGGTTATTTGCTAAATCAGGATCTTTTAATTCACATGCTGCTTTTTTAGCACCTTCCATAAATTGGTGTAAACGCTAAACTAGAATCAACAGTTTTCCACAAATAGAACTCAACAGAATTCCCCAAATAAGATTAAACAGTTTCCCCACCATCAATCACTTTCAAATATACTGTTACTAGTCTATTGAAAGTGAGGAATTAGGAGTGAACAGATTTATGCTTTACATCGAGATTCATCGTTTATACAAAGAGGGATTCTCCAAGAGTGCTATTGCAAGAAAACTAAATATTTCAAGAAATAGAGTGATAGATTATTTGAATATGAGTACTGATGAGTTTGAAGAATTTTTAAGTACATTACGTACAAGAGAAAAGAAACTAGACCCTTATCATGATCAAATTCTAGGGTGGTTGAAGGAACATCCTGATTTAACTGCTGCACAAGTTTATGATTGGTTGGAAGAAAAGTTAGGTTTCAGGGAAGTCGCTGAGAACACTGTACGAAATTATTTAAACGAAATGAGGGATTACTATCGGATTCCAAAGGTAAAGGTTCAGAGGACATATAGTGTAGTTCCAGAATTACCAATGGGAAAACAGGCTCAAGTGGATTTTGGACAAACTACCGTCAAAAACAGACAAGGTGAGAATAAAAAGTTGTATTTTATCGCATTTGTTTTATCACATTCAAGATATAAATATGTAGAATGGCTCGATCGACCTTTTCGTACTTCCGATATGATTCGAATGCATGAAAATGCATTTGAATACTTTGGAGGAATGCCAGAAGAAATGGTCTATGACCAAGATGCGTTATTAGCAGTTAGTGAAAATGCAGGTGATTTAATTCTTACAGCTGAATTTACTAAATATCATCATACCCGTAAATTTAATGTTTATTTATGTAGAAAGAGTGATCCGGAATCAAAAGGTAAAATTGAACAGGTTGTGAAATTTGTAAAAAATAATTTTAGCAAAAATCGAGTATTCGATCATCTTTCAGATTGGAATCAATCGTGCCACGCTTGGTTGAAAAGAACAGGAAACTATAAAGTTCATCATAATACGAAAAAGAGACCTTCTGAAGTGCACGCCCTGGAAAAGCAACACTTAAAGAAAGTCTCTGGTACTTACATTTTCGCAAATGTTTCAACTCCAAGTATAACAAGAAATATCCATAAGGACAATGTTATTCGTTATGAAGGAAATCGATATAGCGTTCCTAAAGGAACATATAGAGCAGATGCCCCAAATCTTGCTTATTTACAAGAAGAGGATGGTTGGTTAATTATTCGACTGAAAGAAACTGGGATGGAGTTAGCAAAGCACCGAATATCCTAAGGAAAAGGATTGATTATTACAGATCCCTCCCATCGGGAACATAGCACAAGTAAACGAGATCTTTTAATTCATCAAATTCAAGAAACATTCATAGATAAAGAGAATATTCAATGGTTAATACACAAATTGAAAGAACGATATCCACGTCATTTAGTGGATCAACTCAAAGTACTACAACAAGCCATCAGAATTTACCCAAATCATTGTGAGGAAGCTTTATCTGAAATGAAGAAACTTGGAATGACCAGTGCAAATGATTTTCGGGATATTGCACATGCATTATCTGTACAATATCAAAAAAGTTCACCTAAAATCGTTGAATTGAATGAGAAGTATAAAGATTTATCAGCACCAGAACGATCCGAAGACATTTATTTAAAAGTCTTATCTGGAGGTGAAAATGAATGAATCATCATCCCTATGAAATTTTACAAGATAAATGTCGTACCTTGCGCCTCGCTGAGACGGCTAAAGAATTACCGAATTTACTCCGTGAAGCTGAAGCAAAGAATTGGACATATCATGAACTGGTTTATGAAATCTTAAGCTATGAGATGCGATGTAGAGAGCAGAAAAATAATGAGAGATTAATGAAATGGGCAGAGTTCCCAGAAATATTGACGTTTGATACCTATGATTTGAAGGAACAAACAGCTCTTGGTGAAAAACAACTAAATGTATTAAAAGAACTGAATTGGATTGAAGAATTTTTTACTTTAATTTTGATGGGACCAACAGGAGCAGGAAAAACACATTTATCCGTTGCATTAGGAATACACGCTGTGGAGAGAGGATACAAAGTATCCTTTGTCTCCATGAATCAGCTTATGTATATTTTAAAAACAAAAGAATATATCAATAAATCTAAAATACGCTACAAACGTATTATAGCTTCGGATTTAATTATTATTGATGATGTCATGTACATGACTTACGAGCCTCAGGAAGCCAATCTATTTTTCCAGTTTATCTATGATTTATATGATAAAGCAGCATTCATTCTAACCTCTAATAAAGGGCCAAATGAATGGGGAAAATTTCTTGGTGATCCTACTTTAACAACAGCTATACTTGACCGTTTATTACATAGGAGTGAAATTATCACTTTCGATAACGAAACGGATAGCATTCGTATGAAATACAGAAAGGTATTATTTTAATTTAGCAAACTGTTGAATCTTAATTGTAGAAAACTGTTTAAAATTATTTGTGGAAAATTGTTTAATTCTACTTGACGGTTACAATTGGCCAATTTCAATGCCTGCAATGGCAAGAGGTAGCAATCCTACAGGGGTTAACACCGAATAGCGACCACCAATATTAGGAGGAATCTCGAAACGGCGATATCCAGCTAAATCGGCGGTTTTCTTTAACAATCCCTTTTCAGGATCCGTTGTGACAATGATTCGATGAACAGCTTCTTCACCGTAACGTTCTTCCATATACTGACGTAACACTCTGAAGGCAAGTGCAGGCTCCATTGTACCTCCAGATTTCGAAATGACATTGATGTATACTTCTTTATCAGAAAGATATGTAAGAATTTGTTTCATATAGGCACCGCTCATATGATGCCCAACATATATTACTTCAATTCCATTTTTATGTATGCCAAAATAAGGAGTTAACGCATCTTGCACCGCTCGGGCACCTAAAAATGATCCGTCAATTCCTATAACAACTAGAACATCTGCTTTTGCACAGATTTCGTTTTTCAAATTTTGTATTTGTTTGAAAAGTTCATCATGATTTTGTAAAGGGTAGTCGATCCACCCCGTCATATTACTAGAATTTTCCAATTGATAGTGGATTTCTTTAACCTGATCTTTATATTGATCTATGTCATGCTCTTCTAGATTACAGTTTAAAAGTGTAGTTTGTACTAAATGAGTGACCAATTTCATGCCTCATTTATTTATTTACTCAACTTTCGCAGACTGAAATTGGCAAATAAGCCTTGATATAGCTAGGAAGGTTGGATATCCACTGTTCTAGTTGACTTTGAATTAATTTTTTGATTTTCTTGTTGGTCTGTTTTATTACATCTTGAAGAAGCTCGATTAACTGCTGCAATGCGACAGCCCAATCAAGTTCATTTACTTCATCACATAGTTCATAAAACAGACCACCAATTGTTCGTTCATCCGTATTACAACGATTCTGCCAAGAGAGTACAATAAAACGTGTAAATACAATCGTTGTATGGGCAATAAGCGCATCATATGAACGACTTTGGAACTCTTTTTCAAGTTTTAAAAGGGATTTGGTTGTCTTAAAGAAAACCTCGATATCCCAGCGCATTCCGTAGATTCGCACAATTTCTTGTTCGGAGAGCGTGCAATCGGTACTAAGGATGGCAAGCCACTCACTTTTCTTATTTCTATTTTGAATGAATACCACTTTAACGGGTGTCCCGTTAGCCATTGTTGTATGAATTGAACGAAGAACTCCTTTCCCGGATGGAACAGGTACAGCTAAGCGATAAAGTTGCTTTAGTGAAACCATTTTATCGTTTACGTTATAGCGTTGTTTTGTTTCTTTAACCATCCCTATGACATCTAATCCTTGATCGACAATCGCTTTAACAAGTGGTGGCAAGGTAAACCAAGAATCCATAAGAACATAGCTGGCTTCGATTCCACTCGTTAATGCACGCTTAATCATATCAGGAATCTGTTCAGGCTCTGTTTGAAGTGCATTTTGTCTACGTTTATAGCCACATGTGCGTTTATCAATGTGATCAGAAATACCATTGATTTGTGACTTTCTCGAACTGACTAAAGAAAAGTCAATTGGCATAAATGTATGGCCATCTGACCAACCCAAAGTAAGCATACGAAAACCTTTATAAAAGCGCATTTTAAGTGAAGCATGATCAAAACAACGAGCGAGCAATTCGACCTTTTTACTGCGATTTCGATCATAGGAAGAATCATCAATAATGAACACTTTTGGTCGTGTTCGATTCGTAAGACTTGCCACTTTTCGAATGGTAAAAGTGCTCAATAGTAATAAAAAGCGGCGCCAGTTGAACGTTGCTTGGTTTAAAAAACGATAAACAGCGTCCTTAGCTGGAAATTGATCTGCTTTCTTTGAATCCAGTAGGGAAAACCAATTTCTATGTTGAAAAATCAAACAAAAAATAAGTTGAAATAAGTAAGAACAGCTAAAGCCAAACGATTTTTTAATTCCTGCTTGGCGTAGATGCTTATTTATTTCAAGCTCAGAAAAAACAGAGTCAAGTTCTTTTGGTAGTTGATTAAATTGGCTATTTTGGTTTATCATATAGGGGACACCTCTTCTGTATGGTAGTGTTTTTCATCAATTACACTATACCAAAGAACGAGGTGTTTTTTCATGATTATTTAAATTTGTCAACGAATATATTTGATAAACTCTGGTTTCAATAAAACCAATGATTAATGCTTATTTTTTAGGTGCGAAAGTTGAGTTATTTATTTATTTATTTATTCGTCCTTCTATTATGACATAGAAATGTTTTAAACAAAATGTCTATTGGAGGAGACGATTGAAAATTCCTCCATAATGAATCATTGTTCAGATAATTGTTTTGCTTTTTCTAAAATAAATTTTTTTACATCTTCCCGTAAGTCATCACGATTTAAAGCAAAATCAATCGTCGTTTCAATGAAGCCCATTTGATTACCGACATCATAGCGTTTCCCTTCAAATCTAAAAGCAAATACTCGTTGGATTGTATTCAATTCTTCAATGGCATCTGTTAATTGAATTTCTCCACCTTTTCCCGCTTTCTTTTGTTCTAAAAAACAGAAAATTTCAGGAGTTAAAATATATCTTCCAATAATCGCAAAATTGGAAGGGGCTTCTTCTTTGGATGGCTTTTCAATAAACTTTGATACTTGCATTAAAGGAGTGTCTGTTGAGATTGGATCGATGACACCATAACGATGGACTTCGCTATCCGGCACTTCCATTACACCAATGACACTGGAAAAAGTGCTATTGTATTGATTAATCAATTGTTTTAAGCATGGTGTTTCACTTTGAACTACATCATCTCCAAGCAAGACAGCAAAAGGCTCATTTCCTATAAAGTTACGAGCACACCAAATAGCATGTCCAAGTCCAAGAGGTTGTTTTTGACGGATATAGTGAATATCAATATCCGATGATACACGGACTTTCACCAATAGATCGAATTTCTCTTTTTCGATTAAATTTGCCTCCAGTTCAAAGGCGTGGTCAAAATGGTCTTCAATCGCTCGTTTTCCTTTACCGGTAACGATGATAATATCTTCAATTCCAGAAGCAATCGCTTCTTCGACAATATATTGAATGGTTGGTTTATCTACAATTGGTAACATTTCTTTTGGCATGGCTTTTGTTACAGGTAAAAACCGTGTTCCTAAACCTGCCGCTGGGATGATGGCTTTTCGAATTTTTTTCAAACAAACTCTCTCCTTCTTAATAAATACACTCATAATCATAACACAAAGCATGAAAGACTTGACATTAAACTCACTATTCCATTTAGCAATAAAGAGTTAAAAAATATAGAATATGTAAGAAAAAATATATTAATAAACCTTTTCAATGAATTCAAATTAGTGGAGTTATTGTATATAATTAAAATTTAGTTTATTCTGTTTACTAATGCTATTATTTTACTAGTTTGATGGGCAATTTTGATAAATAGATGAGGTTGAAAAATGATGAAAATTTTAGTAACAGGTGGAGCCGGATATATCGGATCGCATACATGTGTGGCTTTAATGGAACAAGGCTATTCATTGATTATAGTAGATAATTTTTCAAACAGTAAGCCTCCAGTGTTAGAAAATCTTCGAAAATTAAATGACAATTTTATTTTTTACAATGTTGATGTGACTGATGAAGAAGCCTTGGAACAAATTTTTTTAAAACATGATATAGAAGGGGTTATTCATTTTGCAGGATATAAGGCGGTTGGAGAATCTGTTGCAGAACCGTTAAAATACTATTTAAATAACGTAGTAAGTACAATGATTTTAGCGAAAGTATGTAAAAAATATAATGTGAATAAATTTGTATTCAGCTCTTCTGCAACCGTTTATGGTGAAAATAAAGTGCCTTTTAAAGAGGAAATGGAGCTATTGCCGACAACGAACCCTTATGGCGAAACAAAAGCTATGAGTGAAAGGATTTTAATGGATGTGGCAAAGGCAAATCCAATCTTTTCTGTTTCGATTTTAAGATATTTTAACCCAGTTGGTGCCCATGAGAGTGGATTAATCGGAGAAGATCCAAATGGCATTCCAAATAACTTGATGCCATATATTACAAAAGTGGCAAAAGGAGATTTAGAAAAGTTAAGAGTATTCGGCAATGACTATCCTACACCGGACGGTACAGGTGTGAGAGATTATATCCATGTCATGGATCTGGCAGAAGGGCATGTAGCAGCGTATAAGCATCTTTCAAAAGGTGTACATATTTACAATTTGGGCACTGGGAAAGGAACTAGTGTGTTAGAGTTAGTTCATGCTTTTGAAGAGGCAAATGGAATAAAAGTGCCATATGAAATAGTGGAACGTAGACCAGGAGATATTGCGGTTTGTTACGCAGACGCTTCGAAGGCCGAAAAAGAATTAGGCTGGAAAGCTAAACGAAATATTGTTGATATGTGTAGAGATGCTTGGAGATTTGAAAGTCGTCAAAGTCGTTAAGTTTTTAGTCCATCCCAAACATTTAACAAAATATTACCAATATTACTCTAGTGAATTTAATTATATTTATGTTACAATGACCCTAGTATATTTTTAGGTTCTTTGTCAAATGGTGTTGGTGAATAAATTTTAGTGACATTATTTGGTAATATATAATCGGATGGCTTAGGGGAAATTCGAGGTTCCCCTAAGCTGTTTTTATTTTCGCTAAGTTTTGGGTAATGAATATTCGGTTTCTAAAGTGATAGAAGGATCGATAACCGAAAGAAATGCGTTTAATCACTTTGATTTTGTTATGAATCCCCTCTAAAATGCCGTTATTATAATCGTACTTTAGCGTATTCTCGACGTAATTGATGTATTTGTTGATTGTCTTGATGGCGGTTTCCATATAGCTGGAAACAATATTTTGTTTATTCTCTAATGTTTTCTTTAGGAGCTCAAAGTCTTTGGTTTTGATGCAATGTCGAACGTATTGGTATAACTCATAGGACGCTTTTAATTCAGAATCTAAATCAATGAGATAGTGGAGAATCTCCACCTCACACATATGCTTTTTAAAGCAACGATGATATGTATAGTTCTTATAATCAAGTTTTGTTTGATCTTTCAGAAGGAGCTTCCAGTATTTTTTCAATTTATTGTAATTCTTTTTATCCCGATTCATGACGTTGATGCGCGTTTTGTTTAAAGCTCTGCTAAATAGTTGGAGGATATGGAATTTGTCGAGTATGTTTTCCGCTTTAGGGAAAACTTCTTGGATTAAGGAAAATATAAGGGCTGTACATATCGATGACAATCGTTTTTACCGCATCTCTCGCCTTTTTGGAATACCGTAAGAAATACTCTTTGAGGACATGTAATCTTCGGTCCTCCACGATATCCACAATCTCCCCCGTTTCAGAGTCGCAGAAAATAAAGGACATCGCTCCAGCTGCGGATTTCACTGATTTAAACTCATCAAAACACAAATGCTTTGGAAGGTAGTGAACATTTGGTTGATAGTAGCTATAAAAGCTGTCAATGACACGACTGACAGTTGCATGAGAAACATTATGTTTCATCGCAATATCTTTTTCGGATATTTTATCTTTGGCGTTTAAAGCAATCGATACTTTGGTATTGTTGGAAATACAACAGTTTTTAGCCACGACGCTCGTTTTTAAAGTAAACGTGGAATGACAATGTTTACAGAAATAACGCTGTTTCCGCAATTTTAAGTAGGTATGAAAACCTGAAATGCTAGGCATTTTAATGAGAGACGTTTAAACCGTGTTTAATGATTTGATCATCAAAGACATGTCCACAAGCATAACAAGCTTTTGGTTGATACGTTAACGTCCCATGAAAGACTTTCGCTTTTACTTTTTTGATCGTTTCGGTAGAACAAAAATTTTCATCAAATGTGATATTTTTGTCTTTTATATTGAGTAGGTTTCGTATAGAATGATGGTGAGACATGTGACACAACTCCTTTGGAAAATGTGTTTTGGCGATTACATTTTACCAGAGTTTTGTCACTGTCTCATTTTTTGTGTAAAAAATGATGCTGGTTGTATCCACCAACACCAAATATTATAGAGCCAATGGTGCTGCAGTTCTTTCGGAATTGGGTCTCCCTGTAGATTGGCTCCGTAATAAGGGCAACATTCTTTGTGATCATCCATGTTTTTTCACGTCCTTCTTATATGGATTTGGTTCGGTTTGTCTCTTGAAGCGGCAATCCCCTTTCTCCCGCTGGCATGGTCGAGTCAATGGACGAATGGAAAATATGCTTGTTTTCTTGCTCAATGATAAGGGGATGGGAACGGGGAAGGATGTTGCCTGTGTCCATCGTTCTCTTGATTGTTCCGTTGATCCCTGTTGCACAAAAGTCAATCCCATTTCAATACAATGTTTTTTTTATCTATTGTAACAAATAAAGAATGACTGCGCTCTTTTGCATTGGAATATATGCAGATTAGGTTAAAACCGGAAAAAATATCCGTTAGAATAATAGTGTACAATTCTTTTTATTTACTTTTGCTTTAACAATTGAATAAACGATGGCCTTTTGGGTTCGAAGAATAGGTTAAAAATCATCGGTAAGGATGTATGACGAAAAACAGTCGTTGGCATTCTTGCCGATGTTTTTTTATTTATCAACAATTTTAATATGGAGGGATTTTCATGAGTCGTTATTATGTCGTACGAAGAACAAAGGAGAAAGATGAAGAATTTGCTGTGATCGACGCTTTATCTCTGGATGAAGTGAATGCAATCTTTAAAGTACGTTATAAAGATTTTAAAGAAACCATGCAAAAAGGAGAGGCATTCTTTATTTTCCAAGTAAACGAACCATTGACGTTTGATGAGAATCATCAGGTCGTGTTTCCAAAAGGAAGGATGGCAATGATTCATAAATTGTCTTAGAGCGAAAAAGAAAAGTAAACAAACAAAATAGGGGGATTCTCCCTTTCCACACAGGAGACTGAATATTCAGTCTCCTGTGTGGAGGAAACTAGTTCCCTATTCATTCCAAATTCATTTCAAAGATACCCTACTATCTTACATTACACAAAATTCTTGACGGTACCATTTCGCAGTTCAACGTTTGTAACTATACTTGTTGATATATGCTTTTGAGTCTGAAAAATGCATTTTTAATTAATCGATTCAAATGATCGCCTTTGCGACGAGAATATTTGTTGGTGGAAAAATCAGGGGTATCATTTTTCGGAAGCATGTATATACTATGTATATACATTTTGGGTTGGGTTGATATAATGAACTCAAAGGAACATTTAGAAAGCAAAATAAACCAAAGTAAAGGAGGGGACTACATGTCTACAGTTGTTGCTCAAAAATGGGGAAACAGTTTGGGCATTCGTATCCCAAAAGATATTGCTGATAAAATAGGGATTAAACAAGGTTCCGAAATGGAATTAAATGTGATTGGAAATGAAGGTATCATCACATTGAAGCCAAAAAGAACACGGACGAAATACACACTGGAAGAATTAATATCACAGATTACACCTGAAAATCGACACGAGGAAATTGATTTCGGGATAGAAGGGCGTGAATTGATTTAATGCCAGCAGACGTACCAGAGAGAGGCGATTTCGTTGTTTTAAACTTCAATTCACAAGCTGGTCATGAGCAGGCTGGGAGAAGAAATGCTATTGTTTTATCGCCTAAAGAATTCAATCAAGCAACAGGATTTATAGCTGTTTGTCCGATTACCAATCAAAAGAAGGGTTATCCCTTCGAAGTGGATTTACCAAAAGAAGGAATATCCCCTGATGGCGATGGCTATCCAATAACAGGGGTAGTTTTAACTGATCAAATTAAATCATTCGATTGGAAAGCTCGTAATCTAAAAATTTTAAAGAAGTATAATCCAGAAGATGCACAAATTGAAGAAATAGATAAAATCATTGATGAATGCCTAGCGAAAATAGAAACATATCTGACTTGACATGATCCTTTCTCTTTCAGAAAGGGATTATCGAAACTGTTCCTTGGAGAGAAAATTCTCCAAGGAACAGCTTTTTTAGGAGGAATAAGTACGACGTAGTTCTCGATATTACGGGATGTCACAGTTTCAATAACCAATTTATTACAATTATTGATAAATATAGTGATAGAAATTTTACTAAGTATCGGCATAAAATTATAAGTGTATACGTTAAAATAAAAAAGGGATATTATAAATATAATGGAGAATGAAGTTTATTAAACGTTTGCAATTAATGATAAATGCCGACCTTTAGGTGAAAAAGAGTGGTGATAACATGAATAAAGAAGTAAGCAAGATAATAAAAGATATTTTTGTTCGCCAAAAGGGATTTGCGACGACAGAAGACTTAACTAGAGAAGGAGTGAGCAAATATTATATTCGAAAGTTCGAACAAAATGGAGAAATAATTAGGATCAAACGTGGACTTTACCGTTATGCTGAATTTGAAAATGATCAAAATGAAGAAGTGGTTGAAGTATCAAAAGTTGTCCCGAATGGTGTTCTTTGTCTTTTGTCGGCGTTGTCTTTTTATGAGTTAACAACTTATAACCCGTGGGAGTACCAAATTGCTATTGAAAGAAAATCAAGGAAACCCAGTTTGCCTGATTATCCACCGATTAAAATTTTCTACTTTTCAAAAAAACAGTTTGAATATGGAATTGAAGAAGTGGAGGTAGGTGGCCATAAAATAAGCATTTATAATCGTGAAAAAACGATTTGTGATATTATTCGATACAGAGAAAAAATAGGAATCGATTTAATGAAAGAAGGTTTGCGAAATTATTTACAAAGTCCTGAAAAAAATATAAATAAATTGGTGGAATGTGCTGAGAAAATGCGCATCAAGACCGTTTTATTAAAATACTTAGAGGTGCTTTTATAATGGGAAATGTTAAAAATATATCTGCTTCAGTTGGTGAAAGACTAAAGAATATTGCCAAACAAAGCGGAAAAACCTTTGATTTAATTTTATTGTTGTATTTTCAAGAAAGGTTACTATATCGACTTTCCATTTCTAATTATCGGGATAAATTTGTTCTAAAAGGCGGTCTCGTTTTATTTTCCTTAACACAATTTAAATCTAGACCAACAAAAGATATTGACTTTTTAGCCAAACAAATTTCGAATGATATTCAATATATCAAAGCTGCGTTTGAGTCCATTTGTACGTTAACCGCTGAAGAAGATGGAGTCGAATTTGATGTAAAGGGCATTACGGCTGAACGAATTAAAGAGGGTGCTGATTATGAAGGGATTCGTATTAAAATTCCGGCAGCACTTGGCAAAATAAAAAAGCAATTGCAACTGGATATTGGGTTTGGTGATGTCGTGATCCCAAAACCACAAGAGATGCAGTATCCTACTTTATTAAATATGAAGCCCCCGGAAATTCGAGTCTACTCAACTTATTCAGTAATAGCTGAAAAATTTGAGGCGATGATTTCACTATCTGTTGTCAATAGTAGAATGAAGGATTTCTATGATATTTTTACGCTTTTATCTACTGAAAACTTTGATGGGCGTGTTTTATGGGAAGCGATATTTGAAACATTTCAAAGACGTGGGACGCATTTAGAAAAAGGACATCCTGTGTTTTCACCTTCTTTTGCAGAAGATGAGAGCCGAAACAAACAGTGGAAGGCATTTTTGCAAAGAACGGGTATAAAAGAAGATCTACAGTTTCCCTTCGTCATGGAGAAAATTCGAGATTTTCTTTTTCCTGTATATGACTCAATTTTAAATGAAGATGAATTTTTTAAAATGTGGAATTGTCAGATTCTTAAATGGGAGTAATAGAAGTAAATCAAAGAAAAAATTATGGGGTTATAATTAGAGGAGAGAAGTCTAATGAAGTTTTTAACGAATTTTAGTGTTCAGGCCCAAGTAGCAATAATTTCTGGTATAGTTGGGCTTTTTGTTACCCTAATAAATCTGCTTGTTACGGTTATAATGGCGAAGCGTAATGAAAAGGTTTCAAGGGAAATAAGCGAAAAAAACATAGAAACATTAGAGAAAAGACGTTTTATTGATGCTATAAGTATGCAAAGGATTGAGTGGATAAATAAGCTAAGAGATAAATTTGTGGAATTTATCTCTATTTGTACAGATTTAGGTATGCTGACTGATTCTGATATATCACAGAGAGTTAAAATTACAGATAGTGAATACAAAGAAAAAGTAACTCGATTAGCAGCAATAAAAGCTGATATTGAATTTTTATTGAATCCAACTGAATTTTTTTCGATAAAGTTAAATCAATATATTTTAAAGATTATAGATACTTTGGATAAGAGGGATCAATCGGTATTTAATACGTATATGAGTAATATGCAAATTATCATTTTTATAGGACAGGTAATTTTGAAATCAGAATGGAAAAGGATAAAAGTAGAGACAGAAAAAGGAAGAGAAATAGATGAAGTAGAAATGGCAAAAATCTTTAATAATGTCGCTGAAAAAATTGATGCAAAGAAATATAAGAGCATCAAAAAAGGAAAAGAATGGATAGAATTTGAAAAATTAATCGAGCAGTAGTTGCTAGATAGAGTCTGATAAAAAGTCAGGCTCTTTTTTAGAAAAAAGGTTCTTTGTCAAATGGTGTTGGTGAATAAATGTTAGTGACATTATTTGGTGATGTGTAATCGGATGGCTTAGGGGAAATTCGAGGTTCCCCTAAGCTGTTTTTATTTTCGCTAAGTTTTGGGTAATGAATATTCGGTTTCTAAAGTGATAAAAGGATCGATAACCGAAAGAAATGCGTTTAATCACTTTGATTTTGTTATGAATCCCCTCTAAAATGCCGTTATTATAATCGTACTTTAGCGTATTCTCGACGTAATTGATGTAGTTGTTGATTGTCTTGATGGCGGTTTTCATATAGCTGGGTTTTCTTCAAGAGCTCAAAGTCTTTGATTTTGATGCAATGGCGAACGTATTGGTATAACTCATAGGACGCTTTTAATTCAGAATCTAAATCAATGAGATAGTGGAGAATCTCCACCTCACACATATGCTTTTTAAAGCAATGATGATATTATAATCAAGTTTTGTTTGATCTTTCAGAAGGAGCTTCCAGTATGTTTTCAATTTATTGTAATTCTTTTTATCCCGATTCATGACGTTGATGCGCGTTTTGTTTAAAGCTCTGCTAAATAGTTGGAGGATATGGAATTTGTCGAGTACGATTTCCGCTTTAGGGAAAACTTCTTGGATTAAGGAAATATAAGGGCTGTACATATCGATGACAATCGTTTTTACCGCATCTCTCGCCTTCTTGGAATACCGTAAGAAATACTCTTTGAGGACATGTAATCTCCGGTCCTCCACGATATCCACAATCTCCCCCGTTTCAGAGTCGCAGAAAATAAAGGACATCGCTCCAGCTGCGGATTTCACTGATCTAAACTCATCAAAACACAGGTGCTTTGGAAGGTAGTGAACATTTGGTTGATAGTAGCTATAAAAGCTGTCAATGACTCGACTGACAGTGGCATGAGAAACATTATGTTTCATCGCAATATCTTTTTCGGATATTTTATCTTTGGCGTTTAAAGCAATCGATACTTTAGTATTGTTGGAAATACAACAGTTTTTAGCCACGACGTTCGTTTTTCAAGTAAACGTGGAATGACAATGTTTACAGAAATAACGCTGTTTACGCAATTTTAAGTAGGTATGAAAACCTGAAATGCTAGGCATTTTAATGAGAGACGTTTTAAAACCGTGTTTAATGATTTGATCATCGAAGACATGTCCACAAGCATAACAAGCTTTTGGTTGATACGTTAACGTCCCATGAAAGACTTTCGCTTTTACTTTTTTGATCGTTTCGGTAGAACAAAAATTTTCATCAAATGTGATATTATTGTCTTTAATATTTAATAAATTACGTATAGAATAATGATGAGACATGTGACATTACTCCTTGTAAATGTGGTTTTGGTCGATTACATTTTACCAGAGTTTGTCACATGTCTCATTTTTTTGTGTAAAAAAATTGGTGCTGGTTTTTACTCACCAACACCAAATATTATAGAGTCTTTTTATTTATCTCCTATATTTCGGGTTTTCAGTAGGAAAGGTTTTTAACCGTAAAAACAGAATAATTTTCCGGTAGCAGGGAAAAGCAAATTTAATTAAATTCGCTTTTGTATTTGATAAAGATGGAAAGACTCAACCGCATCAATGGGGATTCAGAGAAGAGAAAGAAAGATTAGAAAAAATTCACTCGAGCATTTCGAAAATTTTGATAAGGCTGCTTTGAGATCAAAGAGAATAAAAGGAATCGATCAATTGATCACTTGGGGCATAATTTGAAAAGGAGAAACAGAGGATTCCCAGCTTTGGCTTGTTCGTTATGACCAACCACTCTATACAAAAATAGTAATTTTTTATCTGGATGTATTTATTAAAATAATAATAATCAGTAAGAGTATTGTAGTCTAATATACTCTTATATATTAGGAAAAACGTAGGTGGTTCATTTAAACAATTTTTGATTTTCACCCGGAAACGCACCTGAATCATAATTTTTATGAAAATATTGGTAGATTTCTGATAAAACGTGTTGTATAATGTCAAGTAAAGAGAAACATTGGAGGTGAATGAAACATTCACAAAGGGAAATGGTTCTCTTTTTTTTGTTGAATCTTGAACGATTAGTGCGAAATTCCTGGACTTTTTACTGAAAACAACTAAGAAAATAGTGCGATTGATACAAGAGAAATATGTAATATAATATAATATTGTATAGAAAGTTTCGTTTTAACGATATGGAAATTTTATTCAAAACTCATATATAGTTCTAATATTTCGAGTAGACAGAATATTCTTCGTTTAATATTTCCAGTGTTCTTACGGTAGTAACATTCGCCGCTCAGCGGGTTGTCGATAGAGGCTATTCATGTGATGGGATTTGTCGAAATCGATGGGTTTTTGAACGATCAGTACGAATCACTGGTTCAGCGGACAAGCCTCATTTAAAATCGCTACGCCGTTGAGGGTTCGGCCACAAAAAACATTTACCTTTGTTCAATGAAAACACTCGAACCCCACCTAACTTTTATAACGAAAAAGAAGTTTCAAAGTTTTCAAAATGGTAAATAAAAATACAAAACGCTGCTCATCATTGTGGATCAACATGATGAGCATTGATTTCATATAAACAAAGCCGTATTCAGAAGTCCGTTCAATGATGACACCAGCTTTTCGACATCACACCCAATCCTCCGCCCGAACACAAATATCAAAACTGGGCACCTCCGATTAATAACGGTTACACAAATAATTAACAAGGGAAACCGGCTGAAATAAATAATAGAATGAATTAATCAACTGAATTCACATTTTATGAGCGAACATCGGGTGCATGTTCAAACGGTTTACTAATAGCATAAGATATCCTATTAAAACACTTGAAATGCTCGGTTATACATATCAAAGACCTCTAAGAATTTCTCGCAATCGACACCTTTGAAATTTAGTAGAAAGAAGGTTGACTTTTTATGAGCTATCAAAAGCGTTATCTCCTATTTTTCACCATCGATTCATGCATTGTCCTATCAGCAATCTTTATCAGCTATTGGCTGCTACATCCGACACTGAATGTCTATGACAACAAATTAATCTTACTCAGTGCCATAACGCTTTTGATCAGTCACCACATTGCGGCTTACTTTTTCCATTTATATGACCGGATGTGGAGTGTGGCTTCGGTCCGGGAACTCCTCATCATTTGCGTTGCGGTGACCATTTCCGTACTGACCGCCAGCTTCATGCAATACATCATCAACCATGATGTTTATTTCCGGGTGATGATGGTGACATGGATGCTGCATATCATTCTAATCGGCGGATCCCGTTTTCTTGTCCGAATGCTCAATGATCGGGAGTCTTTCAGAAGAGCGGACAATTTGAAACGGGTTTTAATTGTGGGGGCGGGACAAGGTGGCGCGATGCTCATACGTAACTTGAAACAGTCCCCGAATCCGGAATATCGGCCAGTTGCGATTGTGGATGACGATCCGAAAAAACAACATTTAAAAATCCTGGACGTCACAGTGAAAGGCACAACCCGCGATATACCCGAAATTGTAAAAAAATACAATATCGAGGAGATTTTTATCGCCATTCCATCCTTAGGACGTTTTGGCATCAAAAGCATCTATGACCGTTGCGCGCAAACCAACGCCAAGGTCAAAATCATGCCGAATATTGAAGATGTCATGACGGGGAAAGTATCCGTCAGTGATATGAAAGAAGTGAACATCGAGGATTTGCTCGGACGGGATGAAGTCAAACTCGACATGAATGCCATTTCGAAAAAATTGACGAATAAAACCATCCTGATTACAGGCGCTGGGGGCTCCATTGGTTCTGAAATTTGCCGGCAAGTGATGAATTTCAATCCGAAAAAATTGATATTGTTAGGCCATGGGGAGAACTCCATCTACACCATCTTGATGGAGTTAAAAGAAAAACATGGAAACAGTCAAACCGAATTAATCCCGGTGATTGCGGATATCCGGGATCGCAGACGGATGTTTGAAATCGTCAAACAATATAAACCGGATGTGATATACCATGCGGCGGCCCATAAACATGTGCCGTTGATGGAATACAATCCGACCGAAGCGGTTGAAAACAATATTTTTGGTACAAAAAATGTGGCGGATGCCGCCCACGAATATGGCGTGAAAAACTTTGTCATGATTTCGACGGATAAAGCCGTCAACCCGACAAATGTGATGGGAGCGTCGAAACGCATCGCTGAAATGGTGGTCCAGGACTTGGCAAAACGGAGCAACACCAATTTTGCAGCGGTACGTTTCGGGAATGTACTAGGTTCCAGAGGTAGTGTGGTGCCTCGGTTCAAGGCGCAAATTGCCAAAGGTGGACCGGTCACGGTGACACATCCGGACATGACAAGATACTTCATGACCATTCCGGAAGCATCGCGGCTTGTACTCCAGGCCGGCGCGCTGGCAAAAGGCGGAGAAGTGTTCGTGTTGGATATGGGGGAACCGGTGAAAATTGTGGACTTGGCGCGAAATCTCATCCACCTGTCCGGATTCATGGAAGATGAAATCAAAATTGAATTCACTGGCATTCGTCCGGGTGAAAAAATGTATGAAGAGTTGCTCAATCCGGAAGAAATCCAGGAAGCATCCATCTACCCGAAAATCCATGTCGGCAAAGCCCACTGCATGGAACATCATCAGTTGATGATGCTATTGGGGCAATTAAAAACATTGAAAAATCCTGACGAGATCAAACGAATTACGATTGATGTGGCAAATAAAAAATGGGATATTTTCGATGAAGAAATTGGATATGAACATAAAGGAATGTTTGAAAAATCAACTATACCTGCTATATAATTCTCACTTTTAATAAAGATATAAAAAGATTCAATATACACATTGTCAAGTTCAATTTTAGAAATAAGAGGTGTTTAGCTATTTTTTGTTCAACTAAATAGGTGTTTAAATAACAATATATTCTTATAGGAGAGACTAATAAAATGATTGAGAATGAAATTAGAAATATCCCTTTTTCTCCACCGGATTTAACAGATGCTGAAATTGAAGAAGTAATAAAAACTTTAAAATCTGGTTGGATTACAACAGGTCCAAAAACAAAAGAGTTTGAAAGAAGAATAGTTGAATATGTAGGAACTAACAAAGCAGTTTGCTTAAATTCAGCTACTGCAGCTATGGAGCTCACTCTGCGAATTTTAGGTGTAGGTCCAGGAGATGAAGTTATTACTTCGGCTTATACCTATACAGCATCTGCCTCTGTGATAGAGCATGTTGGTGCGAAGATTGTTTTAGTTGATACTGCTCCTGATTCGTTTGAAATGGATTACGAAAAACTGGCTGATGCCATTACAGAAAAAACGAAGGTTATTATCCCAGTCGATTTGGCAGGGAAAATGTGTGATTACGACACTATTTTTGAAATAGTAGAAAGTAAGAAAAAGTTGTTTAAACCAAATAACGAAATTCAACAAGTATTTAATAGAGTAATTGTAATGTCCGATGCCGCTCATGCATTTGGTGCTGAAAGAAAAGGATTGAAATGTGGACAAGTTGCTGATTTCACGACTTTCTCTTTCCATGCAGTAAAGAATTTAACAACAGCAGAAGGTGGTGCTGTTGTGTGGCGTAACGATATTGGATTAGATGACGCGTGGTTATATCAACAATTTATGTTGTACAGTTTACATGGCCAATCAAAAGATGCACTTGCCAAAACGCAAAAAGGTGCATGGGAGTACGACATAGTTTATCCAGGATATAAATGCAATATGACCGATATTATGGCAAGTATTGGTTTAGTACAGTTAGAAAGATATAACTCCCTATTAAAAAGACGTAGAGAGATTATCGAAACGTATGATCGTGAACTATTGCCATTAGGCATTCAAACTCTGCAACATTATGGAACCGACTTTTCCTCATCTGGACATCTTTATTTAACTAGGATACCAGGTATTAGTGAAGAGGAAAGAAATGAAATTATTGTTAAAATGGCTGATGTAGGAATTGCTTGTAATGTTCATTATAAGCCATTACCGATGTTAACCGCCTATAAAAATTTAGGTTTCATAACTAAGGACTATTTAAATGCTTTTAATATGTATAAAAATGAAATTTCGCTCCCTCTTCATACTTTACTAAGTGACGAGGATTTAGAATATATTTGTTTAAATTTAAAAAAATCATTAGAGTGTTTTGGAGGGAGAAAATAATTAATTATGAAAGAAAAGGTATTAATTTTAGGTGTCGCTGCGGTACAAATGGATGCTATTTTAGAACTAAAAAAAATGGGTTATGATACGCATGCATGTGCTATGGCAAAGGATGGACCTGGAGCAGATGTAGCAGACCAATTCGTAGAAATAAATATTTTAGATGTTGAAGAAATTATTAAGTATATAAAAGATAATGAAATTTCAGTCGTATATTCAGTGGGGTCTGACTTGGCCATACCGGTGGCTTGCTATATAAGTGAGAAACTAGGTTTACCGCACTTTGTCTCAAAAGAAACTGCTCATATTTGTAATAATAAAGATTTAATGCGTACTACTTTAGGAAAAGGATTTAAAGGAAATGTTGATTTTCAAATAATAAAAAATGAAGAGGATATTGTAAATTTAGATTATCCATTTATTTTGAAACCTGCTGATTCTCAAGGTCAAAGAGGTGTTAAATTAATTAACAATTCTTCAGAGTACTTGGAAAGCTATAGGTTAGCAAAAAAATATTCACGGTCTGGTTTAGTGATTTTAGAGAAATATATTTCTGGACCTGAATTATCTATAAATGGTTATTTAATTAATGGAAAAGTAGTATTTTTAATTCCATCGGATCGAGAAACTTGGCCCGAATATACTGGATTGATTCATAAACATGTAGTCCCTTCAAAAAATCTAAATTCAGAAATAAGAGAAGAAATAACAGATATAATTGAATCCGCTTGTCAAAAACTAGGAATTATAAATGGTCCTGTTTATTCTCAAATAAAACTGGAACAAGATAACCCATATATTATTGAAATTACTCCTCGTCTTGATGGTTGTCATATGTGGAAGCTATTAAAATATTATACTGGGGTCAACTTATTAAAACTTACTTTTGAACACTTATTAAAAAATGATATTACAGAATTAGAAAATATATTCAGAGAATTTAATGATGGATATTTATTGGAGTTTATATGCCAACAACCAAATACTAATGCTGATTATACTCAGTATCAAACTGAATTAAATAATTCTTTATCCTCTTTTAAATATTATAAACAGGGCGAAAATATCCGACCAGTAAATGGAAAATTTGATAAAATAGGTTATTTTATTTATAAAACAAATTGAGAAAAAAAGGGGCTTTTATAAATGAAGATTGCTATAACCGGTGGTTCAGGATTTTTAGGAAGATATGTAATTAATGCTATAAAAGATCTTAATCATACGTCAATAATCTTAACTAGAAAAGACTTAGAAAATGAAAATGATGTTGAATATAGAAAGACAGATTATACCATAAATGATTTAATTCAAAAGTTACATGATGTTGATGCTGTAGTACATCTTGCAGCTAAGAGAGGAAGTCAGGGAAATATATCTGAATTTCATAACAATGAGATTTTAACACAAAATTTGTATGAATCATGTTTTGAAAATAATATTACAAATATCGTTTTTGCATCATCTATATCTGTTTATTCAGATGCCAAATCATTGCCATGGACAGAAAAAGATTTACCTTCACCAAGTCTAATGTATGGAATTAGTAAATTGGCAAATGAATATATAGGAAATTTATACAGCGAGAAAAAAGGACTTTGTATTAAAAATTTGAGATTTGCTCATTTATTCGGTTTTAACGAAAAGAATAACTATATGATTAATAGATTTCTAAGACAGGCTTTTCATAAAGAACAACTTGTAATAAATACAAAAAGTGTAGCAAAGAGAGAATTCTTATATGCAAAAGATGCAGCAAAGGCAATTATTTGTGCACTAAAGCATAGTACTGTTTCTGGAACTTTTAATATTGGCAGTGGTGATGCATTTACTAACTATGAAGTTGCTGAAAAAATAAATGCTATATTTGGAAATGATAAAAATTTATTAATTAAGAATTCTGATGCAGAAGAAACTATTAAGTCCTCATATATGGATAGCAGTAAGGCAAGAAAAGAGCTGAATTTTTCTTCGGATTACACTTTTGAAGAAGCATTGAAAGAAATCTATTCATTAATGTGGGGGTTAGATGATGTACCGTTATGGTATTAAGCGGTTTTTAGATTTATTTTGTTCTTTATTAGGACTTCCAATTTTCTTAATTGTGATGATACCTGTTGCAATTGCAATTAAAATTGATGATGGGGGTCCTATTTTTTATAATGCTTCTAGAATCGGAAAAAATATGAAAGAATTTAAAATGTATAAATTTCGTTCTATGAAGGTGAATGCTCCAGATATAAGAAACGCAGATGGTAGTACATTTAATTCGGAAAATGATCCGAGAGTGACAAGGGTAGGAAAATTTTTAAGAAAAACAAGTATTGATGAAATACCACAATTATTAAATGTTTTAAAAGGTGATATGAGTTTAGTGGGACCAAGACCCAGTCCATTAGGAAATAAGGATTTATATCCAAAAGAATATTTTAGAAAATTTGAAGTGAAACCTGGTATTACTGGATACAATCAGGCACTTTTAAGAAATCAATCAACAATGGAACAAAGGATAAAAAATGATTTATACTATGTAGAGAATGTTTCTTTAATTTTAGATTTAAAAATAATACTATTAACCATATTATCTGTAATAAAATCAAAAAATATTTACCGCAATGATCTAAATAATAAAGAAAAAGGGGAATATAATGAATAATTGTTTGTTATTATTAACAAATTATTATCCTTTTCACAAGGGTGAGGAGTATTTAGAAACGGAGATTGAATATTTGGCTGAAAAATTTAAAAAAATTTTTGTTATATCTACAATGGTCTCTAATGAGATGAAACAGACTAGAAATGTACCAGAAAACGTACAGGTTATTTCGTTAGGAGTAAAGCATGATTTAGTAGGAAAAATTAAAATGGTCTTAAGACAATATAAGAAAATTCGAAAAAATTATGAAAAGAAAATAATGATAAACCAAGACGCAAAAGGTAAGATATTACCGAAACTGTATTCTTACTACTTTGAATGTCGTTCTATGGAAGTTTATAATAAAATTAAAATTGAATTAGAAAAATATAATTTAAATCAATATGATTCTATATCAATATATAGTTATTGGTTTTATATTACTGCAAGAGTTGCTGTAGAACTTAAACAAAACTATTTTAAAGATAGATATATTTATACAATATCGAGGGCACATGGATATGATATCAACGAACATGTTAATATGATAAAATTTTTACCTGAAAGAGAATTTTTGTTGAATTATTTAGATAATGTATTTCCTGTTTCTCAAAATGGTGTGGAATTTTTAAAAAAGAAGTACCCTAAATATGGGCATAAAGTAGAAATAAGAAGGCTTGGTACTAAGGAGATAGAAATAGAAAAAAAACATAGTAATGATAAATTATATATTGTTAGTTGTTCAACAGTAAGAAAACTAAAGCGTATTGATTTGTTGATTAAAGCTTTACAAGTTTTAGAAGAAAGAAAAATTGATTACAAGTGGACACATATTGGTAATGGACCAGAATTTGAAAATATTAAAAAATTAGCTTCAACTAAATTAGATAAAAAAAATTATGAATTTACTGGATACATAAATAATAGTGAAGTATTGGTATGGTATAAAAATAATCCATCTACTGTTTTTGTTAATACTTCATTTTCCGAAGGAGTACCAGTTTCAATTATGGAAGCAATGTCTATTGGATTACCAATAATAGCAACTGATGTAGGAGGGACTAGGGAAATAGTAGAAAATGGAAAGAATGGATACTTATTACCAAGGGACTGTACAATTGAACAAATTGTAAATTCCCTAATTAATATAAAAAAAACATCAGAAGATAATTATCGTGATATGTGTCGTAACTCAATTGAAATATGGTATGAAAGATGTAGTGCAAAAAAGCTGTATACCGATTTTGCAGAAGAATTAGCGAATAATACCGAATGTGAAACGTTATTTAATTTAAAAAGGTAACAATTGATTTAAGTTAAATATATTAAAAAATTTTCTAAGTGTTAAATCTCATTAGTAGGTGGAAAAAATTGTTAACTACATTAAGAAACATCTTATTTTTTGGATCGATATTAGTATTTATAATGGGAATTTTAACAAAAGATATTAATTCTATAATTGTTTCAGTTTTAATGCTTTTAATTCAAAATTTTTGGTTTGCTATAGAAAAATTTTCCGAAAGAGTAATTTTCTTTTCATTTAATTTTACTTTATTGATTTTTGTTTTAGGTAGACCGTTTATTTCAGATTTGTTTAACTACCAGTATAGTGAAAAAGGTTATTATGGAACAGGAATATCTGATATAGAAGTGATAATTAATACCTTTATAGGGATTTATATTAGCATGTTCTTTTTATATTTAGGTAATCTTTTTATGGAGAAAAGATTATTAAATAATAAAATTTTAATTTCGTTTGACCAAAAGAAAATTAATACGCCTTTTTGGATTTATTTTAAAGTAATAAGTAAATATACTTTCTATTTTTTATTAGTTTTTAGATTTTTATATTTAAAAGAAAGCATCTCGTTTGTAGAACAATCGGGTTATTTCGAATTATATAATTCGTTTACTTCTAATTTACCGATTTTTGTTATCAAATTATCAGAAATGTATATTTTGCCGCTGATTGCTTTTTTAATTTTAAGACCTACAAAAAAGGAAGCAGCAATACCTATTTTATTATTTCTAATTGAAGGTGTATTTTCACTTGGAACAGGAAAAAGATTTGGATTTGTTTTAAACATTATTATTATTTTGATATACTTTGCTCTTAGAAATCGTGATAGTGTAAAAAGATGGTTGGGTAAAAAAGAAATAATAGTAACTATAATAGCAATGCCTACTTTAGCCGTTGTATTAAATATTGTAAACTATAAACGTTTAGGTTTAGAAACAACAACTCAAACCTTTAGTAATCTAATATTAGAATTTTTTTACAAACAAGGAGTTACATTGAGTACATTAGCACATAGTGTATTGTATAATGAAGTATATCCTAATCAAAATACTTTATATAGTATTGGAACAATAACTGAATTTTTGAAAAAAAATACTATTACGCAATTATTTTTCGATTTTCCCGTATATACAGGACAAACTGTAGAAAGAGCTTTAAATGGTGATTTATTTTCACATAGAATTTCATATTTCATTATACCATCAGGATACCTTCAAGGTAGAGGTTATGGATCAAGTTATATAGCTGAACTTTATGTAGATTTTGGATTTTTAGGTATAGCTATAGGAAGTTTTTTATTAGGAGTGCTATTTGTTGTTCTTTATAAATGGTATTATAGGAGTCCGATAACATCGCTTTTTTCATTATTATTAATTAGAAATCTAATGATGATAGCTAGATCTGAAACAACTTCTTTTATAACAGCTTCTGTTACTTTAGGAAACATAGTTTGCTTGATTTTTTTATTATTTTTTACTTATGTAATCTACAATTTACTTGAAGGAAATAGATTTAGATTTAAAACTAGTAAAAATGGGGGAGATTGATGGAAAAGGTTAGAGTTTTGCATGTAGGTATGACTCCAAATCATGGTGGATTGGAGTCATTTGTTATGAATATATATAGACAAATAGATCGCTCTAAGGTTCAATTTGATTTTTTGACTTTAAGTGACAATAAGATAGCTTACGAAGATGAAATAATTAAAATGGGAGGCCGTGTATATCCCATAATACATAGGAGAAAAGAAGTTTTAAAACATTTTGTAAATTTACCTTTTCATTTTTTTAGAACACATAAAGAAATAAAAATTGTTCACTTTCATAAGAGTAATCTTGCTGATTTAGATAATTTAATTGTAGCGAAATTATGTGGTGTTCCTGTTAGAATTGTTCATGCTCACAGTTCAGGATATATTTTTCCATTAGGCAGAATAGCAAGGTTAACTGAAAATCTAAACAAAAAATATTTATATAAATTATCAACACATAATTTTGCATGTTCAAAAAACGCTGGGAATTGGATGTTTAATGATTTACCATATAAGGTTATTCCGAATGCAATAGATATTGATAAATTTAAATTTAACAAATTTAAAAGAGAGGAAATTAGAAACGAGTTAGGTTTAAGAAATAAATTTGTAATTGGGCATGTTGGAACTTTTATTGATGTTAAAAATCAAAGTTTTTTAGTGAGTGTTTTTAACGAATTTGTAAAGAAAAAAGATAATGCAGTATTATTATTAATTGGTGACGGTCCGTTGAAAACCGAAATTATTGCTAAAGTAAATAGTTTAAATCTTACTAATAAGGTGATTTTTGCTGGTGCTAAGAAAAACGTGAATGATTACTATCAAGCAATGGATGTATTTACCTTACCATCCAAATTTGAAGGTTTTCCAATAGTGGCAGTTGAGGCGCAAACAGCAGGTTTACCGTGTTTAATTTCAGCAAATGTTACAAATGAGATTTCGATTACAAATCAAATTACTTTTAAGTCGATAGACAATCCAAAAGAATGGGTTGATGCTTTAGAAAACATTAGTAAAGAAATTAAGAGGTTTAATAATATTCAAAAAATTAGAGATGCTGGTTATGATATTAAGACAGTAGCTAGATATATGGAACAATTTTATTTAGATGTTGTAAAAAAAGACTATCGTTGATAGTGAATTAGGAAGGGAAATATGTAATTTATGAAAAAAGCTGCATTTCTTATTATTATATTAACGATAGTTGTCAAAGGATTAGGTTTTATAAGAGATATTGTAATTTCTTATTATTACGGTGCTTCTTATATTAGTGATGCTTATTTATTATCATTAACAATACCAACATTTTTTTTTAGTTTTATTTCTATGGGAATTACAACAGGTTTTATTCCAACTTTTACAAAAATCGCTGATAATACTAATGAAACTCAAGCTATTAGTTTTACAAATAATTTGACCAATGTATTATTGTTTTTTTGTACTCTAATAATTGTTATTGGAATAATTTTTACTGAACCAATAGTAAAAATTTTTGCAATTGGCTTTGAAGGTGAGACACTTAGATTAGCTGTAGATTTTACAAGAATAGGTTTTATAACGTTATACTTTTATGTATTAACTGCAATTTATAGTGGATATCTACAAATTAAAGGCGATTTTGCAACACCAGTTTTAGTTGGATTTCCAATGAATATTATAACAATGATTGTAATATTCATAAGTACAAAAACCAGTTTAGTTGTTTTAGCTTATGGAAGTGTATTAGCAGCATTTTCGCAAATTTTATTATGGTTACCTGCAATAATAAAAAAAGGATATAAATATAAATTTACTTTTAATATAAAAGATAAAAATTTGAAGGAAATGTTCGTAATAGCAATTCCTGCAATTATTGCTTTGAATATAAATCAAATAAATGTACTAATTGATCGCACATTAGCTTCCACTATAGCACCGGGAGCCATGTCCTCTATTGATTATGCAAATCGATTAAATATTTTTATGAATAGTCTCTTTGCGGGTTCAATTGCAACTGTATTATATCCTACAATGGCAAAAATGGCATTGAAAAAAGATAAGATGGGTTTGAACAGCTCAATGCAAGAGGCATTAAATATCGTTACTATTATTACAGTACCTTTATCAGTAGGAATGATAATTTTTTCTGAACAAATAATACAAGTATTATTTGGTAGAGGTGCATTTGATAGAATCGCAATATATATGACTTCTCAAGCTTTATTATATTATTCTATAGGGATTTCTGCATATGGTTTTAGAGAGATATTATCACGTGCTTTCTATGCAATAACTGATACTAAAACTCCTTTGATAAATAGTGTATACTCGATGATCTTAAATATTTGTTTAAATTTTATTTTATTAAAATATTTGGGGATTGGTGGACTTGCTTTATCAACAAGTCTTTCAGCAATATTTATGGTTATTTTATTATCGATAAATTATAATAAAAAGATTGTTAGAATAAACTATAAACCTATTATTGTAACACTGTTGAAGTGTAGCATTGCCTCAATCTTAATGGGCTTAAGTACTTTACTTATATTTGAAATTCTTAGTAGTAAAATTATTTTAACAATAGCTTTAATTATTTCGGTAGTTATTGGAGTAATATTATATTTACTACTAATTTATTTATTTAAAGTTAGAGAACTTTATTTAATAATTCTTTTATTAAAAAGCAAGTTGAATCAATTTCATAAATCATAGTTTTTCTGAAGTATAGTAGATGTAGTATAGATTTATGGACACAACTTGGTTAAGTCATTAATATTAAACTAACGAAAGGTTGTGTCCGAATCATGAGTCAAAAACGGTATAATCAAGAATTTAAACAAACAGTAGTTGAGCTTTATCGCTCAGGCACTCCAGTCAGTCAACTCTCTAGCGAATATGGTGTTTCAGAAGTAACGATTTATAAATGGATTAAGCAACTCTCTCCAATTGAATGTGAACAGGAATTAACTTTGGCTGATATAGAAGCCATTCAAAAGGAAAATCTTCGATTAAAACAGGAGATCGAAATCTTAAAAAAGGCTATGACCATATTCGCGAGAAAATAGATGAGCAAGAACTGATTGACTTGATTACAAAAGAAAGCGAACATCATCCAATCCAAATGATGTGTCGTGTTTTAAAGATGCCTAAAAGTACGTATTATCAATCGTTTCACAAGAAGCCGAATAGCTATCATGTCGCCAACGAACAACTGCTTGAACGAATTCGAGCAATCCATAAAGAAAGTAAGGGTCGTTATGGGGCCCCTAAAATCTTTGAAATACTTAAAAAAGAAGGCTATACAGGCAGTATCAATCGAGTTCAACGTTTGATGAAACAAGCAGGCATCCAATTATGTATTGTAAAAAATTCCGCCCAACACCAACACAAAAGCCCGTAGAAGAACGAGAAAATGTATTAAATCAAGATTTCACTACAACAACAATCAACGAAAAATGGGTAGCTGATATTACATATGTCCATACGCTTCGTGATGGTTGGTGTTATCTAGCGTCCGTTCTTGATTTACATACAAAAAAAGTGGTCGGATATAAATTCTCTCGTACCATGACAACAGAAATTGTGCTGGAAGCACTTCAGAATGCGATTCAAGATCAAAAGCCCGATCCTGGTCTTATCGTGCATACAGATTTAGGAACACAATATACAAGTGAAGCCTTTCAAAAACTACTAAAAAAACATGAAATGGTTCCGTCATTTAGTCGAAAAGGATGTCCATATGACAACGCTTGTATTGAATCTTTTCATGCCATATTGAAAAAAGAAGAAGTGTATCTAACCAAATACGAAAGCTTTGAGACAGCGAGAATTGCGTTATTTCAATTCATCGAAGGTTGGTATAATCGCAAACGAATTCATGGAAGCATTGGTTATTTGACACCGGATGAATACGAAAAAATGTGCCGAATAGCAGCATAAAACATGGGGTACAGAACACTTTCCCCCTTCACATTTTTTTGGCACAACAGCCATGGGTTTATTTCTCCACGTCCCAAGTAGATTGTCAAAGGCTCTTTTCACTTTGACAATCTGCTTGGGACGTGGTTCAATCCATGAATGGTTGTTGTGCAAAAAAACTTAATCTTTTTGTGTCCAAAAACTTTACGTAGATCCATTTTTTGTAAAATAATTAAAGGTTTTCATGAATAATGTCGCCATAGTTTATATGATGTGATAATCTTTTTAGGAATGAATAGACTTATTTAATAATAAAATGGGGTTGAATAGGATGAAAATTTTAGTAACAGGAGGAGCGGGATACATCGGCTCACACACATGTGCCTCTTTAATGAAGGAAGGGTATTCATTAATCATTGTAGATAATTTTTCAAACAGTAAGCCTCTAGTTTTAGAAAATCTCAGAAAATTAATTGATAATTTTATTTTTTACAATATCGATGTAACGGATGAAGAAGCGTTGGAACAGGTTTTTGCTAAGCATGATATTGATGGAGTCATTCATTTTGCCGGTTACAAGGCGGTCGGAGAATCTGTTGCAAAGCCTTTGAATTATTATATAAACAATGTGGGAAGCACGATGATTTTAGCGAAGGTCTGTCAAAAATACAATGTGAATAAATTTGTATTCAGCTCTTCTGCAACCGTTTATGGTGAAAATAAAGTGCCTTTTAAAGAGGAAATGGAGCTATTGCCGACAACGAACCCTTATGGAGAAACAAAAGCCATGAGTGAAAGGATTTTAATGGATTTGGCAAAGGCGAATCCGAAGTTTGCCGTTTCTATTTTAAGATATTTTAATCCTGTCGGTGCCCATGAGAGCGGGTTGATTGGGGAAGATCCGAATGGGATTCCTAATAATTTGATGCCGTATATTACAAAAGTGGCAAAAGGCGAGTTGGAAAAGTTGCGTGTGTTTGGCAATGATTATCCAACTCCAGACGGTACGGGCATTCGGGATTATATTCATGTGATGGATTTGGCAGAGGGACATGTGGCGGCGTACAAACATTTGACAGAAGGTGTGCATATATATAATCTCGGAACTGGAAAAGGGACAAGCGTGTTGGAGTTGGTGCATGCCTTTGAAAAAGCGAACGGCATCAAAGTGCCATATGAAATTGTAGAACGCAGACCGGGCGATATTGCGATTTGCTATGCGGATGCTTCCAAAGCTGAAAGAGAATTAGATTGGAAAGCGAAACGGGATATTGTTGATATGTGCAGGGATGCGTGGAGGTTTGAAAGCGGGATATGAGGCGTTTAACACCTTATATCCTGTTATTTTTTATGTAAAAAGTAAGCCCGAATTCAAACGACGCATATCAATCGATCGTACCTCCCTGTAAGATAGAGTTATCGATTACAGAGGAGGTGTTTTTGTTTGGCAGTTGAAAAATTAAATATCGTCCCTGTCAATTTGGAATCCGATTCTGATTCAACTTCACCCTCAACGAGTCGTGGTCCTCTCAAACCTGTATGCGTTATTCAAGCAACAAATTTTAAAATCTCCTTTTACCCCGGTGTAAAACCTCACATCATTCAAACGGTCATCAAGGAGTTGAATAGCAGTGATTCATGATTTTACTAAGTGTAAAAATATCTATATCATTTGTGGTCGTACGGATATGAGAAAAGGAATTGATGGTCTTGCCACCTTAATTCAGGATTCTTTCGAACTGGATCCATATAGCAACGCCATTTTCTTATTTTGTGGACGGAAGAAAGACCGCTATAAATGTTTGTATTTTGATGGAGATGGCTTCGCCATGTTATACAAACGAATCGATAACGGCAAACTCCAATGGCCCAGAAATGAAAATGAGGTTCGAAATTTGACTCAACAGGAGCTTCGATGGTTACTCGAAGGGCTCTCGATTCAACAACCTAAAGCCATCCAAAAATCGAAAAAAGGTGCCTTCTAAATACCGATTCATGATATAATCAAGTCTATATAGAATCAGTACGGAAAGTGGTGGATGTTGTGAACAATGATTCAAACGAAAAGTTAATTCAGTCATTAGAAGAGCAACTAGCTCATGCCAATCAAAAAAATGATGAACTGTTGAAACAAATTGAATTATTGTCACAACAAGTTCGTTATTTAACTAAACGGCTTTATGGCTCAAAATCTGAAAAATCAAAGTATCAAGCTCCAGACGGACAGTATTCTTTGTTTGATGACGACTCTTTTTTTAATGAACCTGAGCACACAGGAGAAAAAAGCACGGACACTGTGACATACACAGTTGTTCGTAAACGACATAACAAGAAAAAACGAAATGATTCTTTTATGGATGGTTTAGAAATTGAAGAAATTCATCATCATCCAGAAAACTTACAATGCGAGTGTTGTCAATCACCTATGACAGAGATTGGCAGCACGATTGTACGAGAAGAAGCAAAATTCATACCAGCTACTATGAAGCGTGTTCAGCATATTGAACACGCTTATGAGTGCAGGTCTTGTAAAAAAGATTCGAATAAAGACTCACAAATCAAACGTGGAAAAGCACCGCAACCTGCCATTCTGCGAAGTATCGCAGGACCAACGGTCTTAGCAAAACTCATCTATGATAAATTTATTCTTTATTTACCCTTATATAGGCAGGTAAAGGAATGGCATCGTTATGGTTTACTAACCAATGATAAGAACCTATCCAACTGGGTGATTCGCACTGCAGAAGATTGGCTTCTTCCATTATATAATCGGATGAAAGAAACGCTCTTGAAAAAATCTATCCTTCATGTCGATGAAACCTATGCCCAAGTTTTGAACCGCTCTGATGGGAAGCCAGCCCAGTCTAAGGCTTACAACTGGGTATTCCGTAGCGTAGCATCTCAAGGTCCAGCAATTGTTCTGTTCCATAGTGCTTTATCTCGAAGTCGGGAAATTTTGACTGACTTTATAAAAGGCTTTAAAGGAACGATGATCTGCGATGGATATTCTGCATATCATGATGTGCCAAATATTCATTTTGCCAACTGCTGGGCTCATGTTCGTCGATACTGGTTAAAAGCTGATAGTAAAAATGGACGGATTGGTGTGGATTATTGCAATCAACTTTATCGGTTAGAACGTAAATTTAAAAAACTTCGACCGAGTGAACGTAGAAAAGCAAGACAAAAGGAGTCCAAACCAATCGTCGAGGCATTTTTTAAATGGATTGATGAATCTCCTTTCTATGGGAAGAATGCCCTTGCAAAAGCTGCGGAGTATACATTGAAGCACGCCGAAGGCTTAAAAGCTTTTCTGTATGATGGACGCATTGAAATGGACAACAACCCAGCTGAAAATGCGATTCGGCCGAATGTCATTGGACGAAAAAACTGGCTGTTTTCCGTGAGTGAATCGGGAGCCGATGCAAATGCCATCTGTTTAAGCTTGGCTGAAACGGCAAAAGCTAATGGAATTGATTTTTATCAATACTTAGTGAAAGTATTGTCGGAACTCCCAAGTTTACCAATCCATCAACAGCCAGAAATATTAGATCGCTATTTGCCATGGTCGAAAACAATTTGTGAATCATGTGCAATGGCAAAATAGCCCTTAATCCGAAAAAATATTGGATTGAAGGGCTATTCGTCGTGCGTACCAGAAGGGTGCGCATTTTTTTATTTATCTCACATATTTCGGGCTTACTGTAAAAATAATTATTGTAATGTAAGCCCGAATTCAAACGACGCATATCAATCGTAAGCCCGAATTCAAACGACGCATATCAATCGATCGTACCTCCCTGTAAGATAGAGTTATCGATTACAGAGGAGGTGTTTTTGTTTGGCAGTTGAAAAATTAAATATCGTCCCTGTCAATTTGGAATCCGATTCTGATTCAACTTCACCCTCAACGAGTCGTGGTCCTCTCAAACCTGTATGCGTTATTCAAGCAACAAATTTTAAAATCTCCTTTTACCCCGGTGTAAAACCTCACATCATTCAAACGGTCATCAAGGAGTTGAATAGCAGTGATTCATGATTTTACTAAGTGTAAAAATATCTATATCATTTGTGGTCGTACGGATATGAGAAAAGGAATTGATGGTCTTGCCACCTTAATTCAGGATTCTTTCGAACTGGATCCATATAGCAACGCCATTTTCTTATTTTGTGGACGGAAGAAAGACCGCTATAAATGTTTGTATTTTGATGGAGATGGCTTCGCCATGTTATACAAACGAATCGATAACGGCAAACTCCAATGGCCCAGAAATGAAAATGAGGTTCGAAATTTGACTCAACAGGAGCTTCGATGGTTACTCGAAGGGCTCTCGATTCAACAACCTAAAGCCATCCAAAAATCGAAAAAAGGTGCCTTCTAAATACCGATTCATGATATAATCAAGTCTATATAGAATCAGTACGGAAAGTGGTGGATGTTGTGAACAATGATTCAAACGAAAAGTTAATTCAGTCATTAGAAGAGCAACTAGCTCATGCCAATCAAAAAAATGATGAACTGTTGAAACAAATTGAATTATTGTCACAACAAGTTCGTTATTTAACTAAACGGCTTTATGGCTCAAAATCTGAAAAATCAAAGTATCAAGCTCCAGACGGACAGTATTCTTTGTTTGATGACGACTCTTTTTTTAATGAACCTGAGCACACAGGAGAAAAAAGCACGGACACTGTGACATACACAGTTGTTCGTAAACGACATAACAAGAAAAAACGAAATGATTCTTTTATGGATGGTTTAGAAATTGAAGAAATTCATCATCATCCAGAAAACTTACAATGCGAGTGTTGTCAATCACCTATGACAGAGATTGGCAGCACGATTGTACGAGAAGAAGCAAAATTCATACCAGCTACTATGAAGCGTGTTCAGCATATTGAACACGCTTATGAGTGCAGGTCTTGTAAAAAAGATTCGAATAAAGACTCACAAATCAAACGTGGAAAAGCACCGCAAGCTGCCATTCTGCGAAGTATCGCAGGACCAACGGTCTTAGCAAAACTCATCTATGATAAATTTATTCTTTATTTACCCTTATATAGGCAGGTAAAGGAATGGCATCGTTATGGTTTACTAACCAATGATAAGAACCTATCCAACTGGGTGATTCGCACTGCAGAAGATTGGCTTCTTCCATTATATAATCGGATGAAAGAAACGCTCTTGAAAAAATCTATCCTTCATGTCGATGAAACCTATGCCCAAGTTTTGAACCGCTCTGATGGGAAGCCAGCCCAGTCTAAGGCTTACAACTGGGTATTCCGTAGCGTAGCATCTCAAGGTCCAGCAATTGTTCTGTTCCATAGTGCTTTATCTCGAAGTCGGGAAATTTTGACTGACTTTATAAAAGGCTTTAAAGGAACGATGATCTGCGATGGATATTCTGCATATCATGATGTGCCAAATATTCATTTTGCCAACTGCTGGGCTCATGTTCGTCGATACTGGTTAAAAGCTGATAGTAAAAATGGACGGATTGGTGTGGATTATTGCAATCAACTTTATCGGTTAGAACGTAAATTTAAAAAACTTCGACCGAGTGAACGTAGAAAAGCAAGACAAAAGGAGTCCAAACCAATCGTCGAGGCATTTTTTAAATGGATTGATGAATCTCCTTTCTATGGGAAGAATGCCCTTGCAAAAGCTGCGGAGTATACATTGAAGCACGCCGAAGGCTTAAAAGCTTTTCTGTATGATGGACGCATTGAAATGGACAACAACCCAGCTGAAAATGCGATTCGGCCGAATGTCATTGGACGAAAAAACTGGCTGTTTTCCGTGAGTGAATCGGGAGCCGATGCAAATGCCATCTGTTTAAGCTTGGCTGAAACGGCAAAAGCTAATGGAATTGATTTTTATCAATACTTAGTGAAAGTATTGTCGGAACTCCCAAGTTTACCAATCCATCAACAGCCAGAAATATTAGATCGCTATTTGCCATGGTCGAAAACAATTTGTGAATCATGTGCAATGGCAAAATAGCCCTTAATCCGAAAAAATATTGGATTGAAGGGCTATTCGTCGTGCGTACCAGAAGGGTGCGCATTTTTTTATTTATCTCACATATTTCGGGCTTACTATCAATCGATTGTACCTCCCTGTAAGCGCCAAATATCCCACACCTTCTAACCATTTTGATGTTTTGTGATAATGAGATCAACATCAAAAGTTAGGAGGTTTTTATTTTTATGTCCCCAGATGAACGAAAACAATTGTGGCAACAACGAATTGAATCTTATCAATCTAGTGGAGAGTCAAGTGTAAAAGCTTGGTGCAAACAAAATCAAGTAGGTCACCAAAGTATGTATAAATGGATGAAAAGACTAGAGTTAGAAACAACTGAAACTTCACGGACTTCCCCTCAATGGCTAACTGTTGAAGTATCCCATCCGTTGGATGAAAAAAACTCCCCGCTCATCGTTAACATTGGGGAATTTTCCATTGAAGTAAAAGAAGGTTTCAATCCACTCCTTTTCAACGAAGTGGTTCAGGTGCTGAAAACATATGTTAAGTAAAACACCCATTCAACATGTTTATTTAGCAGCGGGGACAACGGATTTACGCAAGTCGATTGATGGATTAGCAGCCATTGTTCAAATGAGCTTTCAGTTAAATCCTTTCTCTTCTAATCTCTTTGTTTTCTGTAATCGGAAACGAGATAAATTGAAAATTCTCCATTGGGGTCACAATGGGTTTTGGTTGTACTATCGTCGTTTAGAGAAAGGGGTCTTTCAATGGCCTGATGAAAGAACTCCCGGCCCTTTGTGCATCACTCCCCGCCAATTCAGTTGGTTGCTCGATGGTCTTTCATTTGAACAAAAACAAGCACATGAACAAGTATCAGCTAAAATCATGGTTTAAAAGGAATTTGACATTGACCTGTCAATTCCTTTCCTTTATTCTTTAACTTATGAACAAACACAAACAAACCAATGAATCAACAATTGAAGAACTGCAAGCGAGAAATGCGGAACTCAAAAAACAAAATGAAGCCTTACAGGCTAAAATCAAATGGTTGGAAGAACAATTCCGCCTTAGCCAACATAAAAAATTTGGGGCTTCCAGTGAAAAAACGAATCCGGATCAACTCGAACTTCCTCTTTTTAATGAAGCTGAAATCACAGCGGATGCCAAAGTGGAAGAACCTACACTTGAAACCATTACTTATAAACGGAAGAAGTCTGTAGGACAACGCGATGCAAAACTAGAGAACTTGCCGACGGAAACGATTCACTATCGTTTAGCCGAAGAAGAGCAGGTTTGTTTGTGTTGCGGTGGAACCGTACACGAAATGAGTACGGAAATACGAAGAGAAATCAAGATTATTCCTGCTCAAGTAAAAGTCGTTGAGCATGTTCAACATATTTACAGTTGCCGTCAATGTGAACGGGAAGGAATCGAGACACCGATTGTCACAGCCAAAATGCCAACACCAATTTACCCAAAAAGTTTGGCATCTGCATCGGCTATGGCCTATATCATGAACCAAAAATACGTGGAAGGAATGCCTCTTTATCGTCAAGAAAAGCAGTTGGAACGATTCGGTGTGTATTTATCACGCCAAACGCTCGCCAACTGGATGATTTATGGTGCAACCAATTGGCTTTCCATTCTATATAAACGGATGCATGAGCTATTACTCGAAAACGATATTCTACATGCGGATGAAACTACACTTCAAGTTCTAGCAGAACCTGGACGAAAAGCGGATTCGAAGTCTTATATGTGGATGTATCGAACAGGACGAGACGTACCGCCAATCATCTTATATGATTATCAAACGACTCGTCACAGTAAACATCCGAAGGCTTTTCTAAAAGGATTTAAGGGATATCTGCATGTAGATGGATATGCAGGATATCATGAATTAAAGGATGTCGAACTGGTAGGGTGTTGGGCACATGCAAGGCGAAAATTCGATGAAGCACTGAAGGCATTACCAGCCAATGTGGATAAAACATCATCAACCGCTGCAGAAGGAATTCAATTCTGTAATCAATTATTCCAGATTGAAAGACAAATCAGTGAAAAATTTGAGAACTGTACTCCCGAACAGCGCAAAGAATACCGTCTTGAACACAGTAAACCTGTGTTAGACGCTTTTTTGGCATGGCTAAAAACAAAACGCCCTCAAGTTCCCCCAAAAAGCAAATTGGGAGAGGCAATTACATATTGTATAAATCAATGGAGTAAGCTCATAGTGTTTTTAGAAGATGGTCGACTTGAAATCGATAATAATCGTGCAGAACGATCGATTAAACCATTCGTGATGGGCCGGAAGGCATGGCTATTTGCACAATCGATGAAAGGTGCATCAGCCAGCGCTATTATTTATAGCATTGTCGAAACAGCTAAAGAGAATCAATTAAATCCATTGAACTACTTAACCTATCTTTTCGAACAATTACCATTGATAGATTACAATGATGTAGAAGCCATTGATCAACTCCTTCCTTGGTCGAAGACAATTCCAGAAAAATGTCGCGTACCAAATAAAACTAAATAGAGCATATAATAAACGCCCACGAAAAAACACGTGGGCGTTATTTTACGCTTACGTTTGTTATGCAGACGTTTCGAAAGCTGAAAAAGAATTAGGTTGGAAAGCCACACGAAATCTTATTGACATGTGTAGAGATGCATGGAGATTTGAAAGTTCAATATAGGTGCCCAGCACAACTAATTGGATTTAAAGACTGTGCTAGGCACCTGTGCAGGTACCTTGTATCTATTCTTTAATTTGAGACAACAATCAGGCCCCCAATACATAGTTGCTAACTGATCCCACTCTCACCCCAACTCCTCCCGCAACCGTTTGATCAATCGATTTCTCCGTTTCTTCAAAGCTGAAACAGAAACATGATATTTCTCCGCTAGTTCATCGTATTTATATCGGTAAACATAAAGATCCAACAGCAGTTCCATTTCTTCCTTCGAGACGATTGTCTCCAGCTTCAAAAAAATATCCGAACAGCTTGACTGTCCACCGTTTTTGATTTCCATCTGTTGTGCTAAAAATGTAAGAGTTTCTTTGTCGAAGCTTGTACAATGTTTCTCATAATGATTTTCCTTGCTCATTTCTCGGTAAATCGTCGTGAGCATTGTGCGATAAGCATATGGTGCAAATGGGCCGTAAGAAGGTTCATAGTTTCTCCATGCATTCCATAATGCGATTGTTGCACAATGACGATAATCGTCGTGGTTTTTGTACACTTTTGCTCGTTTTACTACGCTATAAATCATCGGTGTATATTGTTCGAGTACTTGATCAAATGTTTCCATCCTTCTTCTCCTACGATCAGCACTGATCAATATTCCCGGGTGCTACTATCGTAAGAGAAAATTTATATTTTTTCGAATTGACTATTACCATGATTTTCTACTAATAATTACTAGATTTTTCTATACTATTATCTATAAATTAAAGAAAATTTTAAAAATTTCATAATTTTTTATTGTATTTTTTTGTTTATTCTGTATAATTTTAGTTAAGTAGTAAAAACGATTCAATTCTATGATCCTTTATAAATAAAGTTGGAGAAGTTCGTTAACTATTTACTATTTCAAAATTGATGAATCAAATTAGCATAGGAGGAAGTTATTGTATGAATGAATTCAATGAATTGGACATGATGAAAAATTTCAATGTTTTTGCAATTACTCCTTTCTATACTAAAGTGCATTCATCTCAGGTTTTGACTTATGATTATGGGAAAATAGCTTCAACCAAAAACACGTATCAGCTTCTGGATGACATTTGTATTTATTTCGGTTCAGATTTAAATGGTCGACTAAAATCAGCGAGAAGAATTTTAAGAAAACGGAAAAATCCGCCCATTACTATTTCAGAAGAAAGAGGAATTGTAGCCTGTCAATTTCCTTATAAAGATTACCGAGAACCATTATGGGTTATTGATTTAACATTCAAAGTTCAGCCTGTTGATAAAAATCATTGCCATATTATATTCCATAATAACGAGCGCTTTCTTATTCGATTATCAGCGGAAAAAGTGTGGGAAAGAAGAAGACTTGCCCTTGCATTGTTATGTGAAACAAAATATATTTCAGGCAGGAGAAGTTTTATCAATTTTTAATGGAATATTTTTTAAAATCTGTTAAACTATTGTTGCCATTCTCCTCTTCATCATAAAGGGACAATCTAATGGTCTCGAAAAAGGAGCGAATTGTGAAAACGAAGCGTTTTCCAATTTGCTCTTTCATTTTTATTAAAATCAAACTATTTCCTAATTATGGTAAAAACATTGGCTTTTTAGTTGATCTATGCCATAATTAAAAGCATGAAAATGAAGGTACAATTACGTTATTGAGTAGGTGTCAAAATGAACGTGATAGCACTTTATCAACATTGGAAAAATGAAGACTTGCCGAATTATTTAAAAGAAGAACTGGAGCAAATTGCAGAAAATTTTGCTGCGATTGAGGACAGGTTTTATCAATATTTATCCTTTGGGACAGGAGGGATGCGCGGTATCCTTGGTGCAGGTACGAATCGCATGAATATCTATACAATTCGTCGAGTTGCTGAAGGGCTAGCTTGTTATATCGATTCTCAAGGGGAATCAGCAAAACGCCGGGGAGTTGTGATCGCTTATGATACTCGGCATTATTCTTATGAATTTGCGTTGGAGACGGCTTGTGTTTTAGGGGCTCATGGAATTTCTTCTTATCTATATAAGGAACCGCGGCCAACACCACAATTGTCCTTTACTGTTCGAGAGTTACATGCCTTCGCAGGTGTTGTGATTACGGCGAGCCACAATCCAAAACAGTATAATGGTTTTAAAGTGTATGGAGAAGATGGGGCGCAGTTAGTTCCATCAGCAGCGAAAACAATTGTGGATCATATGGAAAAGATTGAGGATATTTTTGCGATTGAAGTGGCGTCTGAAGATAAATTAGAGAAGCAAGGTTTATTGCATTGGATTTTAGAAGAGTATGATGAAAAGTATTTGGCAAATTTATTGACGTTAAAGAATCGACAAGACTTAGCTCTCGGGTTAAGCATTGTGTATACCCCGTTGCACGGGACAGGTTTTGTACCAGTAACAAAGGGATTAGAGGCATTTGGATTTACAAATATTCATGTAGTAGAATCTCAGGCAACTCAAGATGGTTCGTTTCCAACAGTTGCTTACCCGAATCCTGAAGAACCTGCTGCTTTTAAGCTAGCGACGGAGTTGGGAGAAAAAGTTGGGGCAGATTTGTTATTGGCGACCGATCCAGATGCCGATCGCCTCGGTGTTGCTGTTTGGAACGGGGAGAAGTATGAGCTTTTGACAGGAAATCAGCTTGGTGCTCTATTATTACAATATTTATTAGAGACGAAGAGAGAGCAAGGCACTTTGCCGGAAAAAGGCGCGATGGTGAAGACGATTGTAACTTCAGAAATGGGTACTGCGATTGCGAAGAAATACAATGTAAAGACTTTTGACACATTAACTGGATTTAAATACATTGCTGAAAAAATTGCGGAGTTTGAGAAAACGGGAGAATATACATTTATACTTGGATATGAAGAAAGCTACGGTTATTTGATTAAGCCATTCGCTCGCGATAAAGATGCCGTACAAGTAGCGATTCAGGTCGCTGAAATGGCAGCCCATTATGCTACGAAAGGAAAAAAATTGTCGCAAGTGTTGGAAGAGTTATATGGGGAGTTTGGTTATTATCGTGAGGCTCTAGTGTCAAAAGTGTTTGAAGGAAAAGATGGACAAGAGAAAATGATAGCCATTTTAGATGGGTTGCGTAAGGATTTACCAAAGGAAGTTGATGGCGTGCCGGTAGTAAGGGTGGAAGATTACTGGAAGAGTTTGGCGTATTTGGTGGACGGCACTACTGAGCCATTAACTTTGCCTAAGGAAAATGTATTGAAGTTTGTGTTGGCAGATGACTCCTGGGTAACAATCCGTCCATCCGGAACTGAACCAAAATGTAAATTCTACTTTGGTGTGGTGAAAGAAAGCAGAGAAGCAGCGGAAGAGTCGCTGGAATCCTTAGTGAGTGCTTGGCATCACTACTTGGCGAGATGAGACAGAAAGGTGTCTGAGTAAGACCCTATCACTAAACATTTTTATAAGGATAAAAAACGGCATAAATTCTTATCACACAAGAATTTGTGCCGTTTTTCTCATAATTGGTCTACCTTCTTTTACACTTATGAATAGAATATCCCTAATTATGAATAAAAGAATAAATGTAGTATGAACTTGATATACAATTATTAAATAATGATGAAATGGTAATGTCCCTGATTCTTTTAAATTTTCATGTTGATCAAGTGACAGTACAGGATCACAATATATTAATAATGCATAAGTGGAGTTTTCTATTTAGCAATACATTCTTAATACTTTCAGAATTGTTTAAATTGAACCATGAAAATAAAATCCCATTAAAGGAAGAAGAAGCCATGTTATGCGAACTACAATATGAAGATATGATTGGTGAAAGCGCAATTACAATTGTATCAAGATATGTTGATGAGAATGGTCACAAATACGCTGTTAAAAAATTGAAGAGGGAATTTAAAAACGATGAAGCAACTGTAAAAAGATTTAAAAGAGAAATTGACATATTGCATGCTCTAAAAGGGGAACCACATATCGTTCCATTAATAGCCTATAATGAAGATGAACTGTGGTATATCATGCCTTATGCAGAACAAAATTTGCAACAATATATAACAAGTAATCATCAACTCTTAAATATTGAAACACGTACCAATATTTTTGAACGTATTCTTGATGGAATATCAATTGCGCATTCTAGAAGTATATTACATCGAAATCTAACTCCACAAAATATTTTATTAATAGATGGGGAATGGTACATCAGCGGCTTTGGGGTAGAAAAGGATTATTCTAGATTTTCTCAAGGTGGATATTGTTCTGGAACATATTATTATGCAGCACCAGAACAAGTAGATAAATTAAAGGATGCAACTATTCAGAGCGATATATATTCCTTAGGGAAAATATTATACTTTATTCTTACAGGAAGAGAACCAAGCAATTTGCGTGATGCTCCATCAGCATTTAAATTCGTTATTAAAGGTGCAATTTCTGAAAAAATAGAGGATCGATTTGAAAATGTTTCGGTTTTAAAAAAGGAATTGCTCAAATATAAGATGCTGCAATCAAAGTTCAGTTTTTTTAATTTGGATCATATGACTGTGAGGGAATATTTAACTCAAAAAAGCGGTGTTGAGTCAAAAGAACTTTACGAAGTTATTATGAAATCAAATATATATGATCATGTTTATTACGATTTTATCGAGCCTATAATAAACTACTTCGATAATATAAGCGAAATATCAAAGTTTGTATCAGATATAGGAGAAGATAAAGCGCTAAAATTTATAAAATTGTTTATTCAAAATCTTAACCATTGTTATGCACGAGTAGGATGGCCATTCAGTGCAATGAACTCATTTGGTTATTTCCTCAACAGATTTTTTAAGGCTGTACCACAAAGTTCTGCTATCCAATTGGAATGCTTAAAAGAAATGTGGGAGTTAGCTTCCTATCATGATCAATGGGCTATACAAGATTTAATCATAGATATCATTACAAAAAATCAGGTGCCTGCAGAAATAGAAGAAGAATTTGCTTACTATATTTTAAAGAGAGGCATGTATTTTGTTAAATTGAACAAGTTAAACGCAAGTAATATACATTCGCGTAACATTGCAAAAGCAATTCAGTCAGTAAAAGTAAGTATATGAACTTGCTAAAAGTTCAAAACATTCTAGGTACCATCTAAATGAGTACCTTGCACTATACAAAAAGTAACTGGCACCAGGAATGAAGCGCCAATCATAGAGATGCTGAAAACTGTGTTTCTCACAAGAAATGTTGGGCACCATCATAAAAATGCCTGGTAGCTTTTCAAGGCATATAGGACCATATTTGAAAATGGGTCTACCAAACAATTCCTCTATTGTTAACATTATACCTAGAAAACACAATTAGGTAGGAGGAGGAATTGCGTTGAAAAAATTATTGCAAGTTTTTACGATGGTAGCTGCACTTATATTTACGATAAGTACAGCTTTTGCGGCAGAAAACGAGCCAAATGACTCTATATCCCAAGCAAAAGAACTTAAGTTTGAAAATGGCCGAGCAGTTGTGAATGCAAACATCGCAAATTTAAATGATAAAGACTTTTATAAAATTACCCTAAATCGAGCAGGGAAAATCGAAGTAGGGATGACAAATATTGAAAAAACCCAATTTCGCGTAACGCTTATCAATTCATTTAATAAAGAATTGGAAGTATATGAAACAAAAAGTGCTCCAAATCAAGGAGTAGAAACGCTATTCTTCCAAGGATTAGATAAAGGAACGTATTATATAAAAGTTGAACACTTTAAAGGCGATAGCACAAATGCGCCATATACATTAAGAGTTAATTATACAGCAACAGATCTTGTGGAAAAAGAAGATAACAATGATCGAAATAAAGCAAATCCTATTTTACTCAATACAACGTATGCAGGTTGGGCAGATCCAACGAGTGACTTCTATTCTTTCAAGCTAGCAGCAAATAGTGAGGTAAAGGTGAACATCACTCAATCGCCTAAAACGAAATTTGAAGTGTCTTTGTTAAATGCCAATGGAAATCCAATAGAAACTTGGGAAACTTCTTATGCTTCCGGTACAACAACAATTATCCATACTGGGCTACCAGAAGGAACTTATTATTTAAAAATCCTTACTAAAGAGGGAGATTTAAATAATATCCCTTATAACTTCACTGTGAATTTCAGAGCGGATGCGAATTTTGAAAAAGAAGTGAATAATACCCCATCTACTGCCAATGAGATTGAGTTAGGCCAATTTGCAAAAGGGGTATTAAGCACAAATCATGATGTAGATTACTATCGCTTATATATTAACGGGCAGACAAATGTCGATGTGTATATGACTCAATCTAGTTCAACAACTTTTAAATTAGAAATTACAGATTCATTAGGAAAGGTTCGTAAAGATTATTATTCTACTAAAGGGAATGGTTCAGTTGGAAAAGTTGGAAACCTAGATTTAGTACAAGGTTTCTACACAATTAAAGTATCTCATTACCAAGGGGAAAACAATAAAGTTCCGTATACTTTCAGAATTGCTGATAGCAACATTTCGATAGAGAAATTTAATGATTATGAAGCAGGAGCATATTGGGTGCCAGCTTTTGAATGGGGCATTCAAAACAAAGTCATCAAAGGGGATCCAGTAACAAATCGTTTAAATCCAAATCAAAATATTACGGAAGCTCAATGGCTAGCGATGTTATTAAGATATGCGTTGCCACATGAGGCAAAGGATTCGCCGAATGGGAACTGGTATGACACATATTATCAAATTGCGGTAAGAGAAAAAATTGAAGTGAGCAAAAAGCCGAACGAGCCATTGCGTCGAGGTCTTGTAGCGAAAATGTTAGCAAAAGTTTACACAGGTCAAAATATGTCAGAGGAAGAAGCAGTAGATTGGATGTATAAAAATAAAATTACGACAGGTACAAATGTTTCTAAACCACAAGATTATTTGAACTTTAACCCTGCAGGCAACTTGACGCGAGCACAAGCGATTACCTTTATGCATCGCCTTAAAAGAGAAGGTATTGAACCGAGATTAGGAAAGTATTAATGCTAAAAATCAGAGTGGATTGAGGAAAAAGATGTTTCCCAATCCGCTTTTTTCTTTGGAAAAAATAAATGGTTGAAATATTACATTACTGTTAAGTATTAATAAATAATTTGGTTGGTTTAAAATTAGCTAAATAATAATGTCAAATAATTAATATTGTCATAATTGGAAAATTAAACTAAAATATATAATCAGCGGTAGATTTTCAATTATTGGAAAATTAATCAGAAAATCTCCCTTACCTATTGGTTATTTGTTAGTAATTTGGTTCTATATTACTCGAAAATATCCATTGATTAAGATGAGTGGTAGTGAAATAAGTTGTTATTTATATTTTAAGAAAATATATTATTAGTAATTAATAATTATTTCTAGATTCATAGATTATAGGTGATAAAATAACTTTATTTCTTAATAAAGTTATTTTAATATAATATTTTGTAAAGGAAGGATAGGGATGAAGAAAAAATCGTACAAAAAGTACTTTAACGCTACACTTGCAACAGCGGTTGTAGCATCTGCTGCAGTGGCAGCACCAAATGCAGAAGCAGCATCTTTTCCAGATGTGAAATCATCTGATTATTTCTACGAAGCTGTCAAAAGTTTATCAGAACGTGGAGTAATAAAAGGTTTCCCAGATGGTACTTTCAAACCATATCAAAGTGTTACACGTGGACAAGCAGCAAAAATAATTGCTGGTGTATTAGGTCTTGATACAGTAAATGTAACAAATCCTGGATTCTCTGATGTTTCTACAACTAATGAATACTATGGTGCAATTGCTGCTTTAGCAAATGCAGGTATAATCAACGGTTATTCAGATGGGACTTATAAACCAAATGCACCAATTCAACGTAATCATATGGCAAAAATTATAGCGAAAGCATTTAATATAAAACCTTCAGAAGAATCTGCTACCCCATTTATAGATTTAACAATTAAAGAATATGTTCCTTATATTAATGCCTTATATGAACATGGTGTGACAAAAGGAAATACTGCAACAACTTTTGGAGGAACATCCAAGGTTACACGTGGCCAACTCGTAACTTTTGTAACACGTGCAGAATCTATTAAAGATAATGCTGGTAAAATCATTACATTTAAGGTTGAAAGTATAACAGATAGTAAGGTTCAAACTACTGAAGGAACATTCACGTTTGCATCATCCCTCAATTCTATTTTCAACACTTCTAATGCAATAGCATTAAAAGATGCTGAAATTAAAGCAACAGTTGTGGATGGTAATATTACATCCATTTCATCTATAACGATTAATGCTAAAGGTACAAAAGACAATTTAGTAGTATTTAATGGTGGAAAAACGACAGTAAATGGAAATGTGACTGTCAATGGAGATTATGTTGTATTAAAAAATGTCACAGTAAACGGCAATGTTACTTTGAGTAATAAAGTGACAAACTCCTTTGCTTCAGAAGCAATAACTGTTAATGGTACGCTTACAGTTCTAAATGAAAATAATCAAGTAGCTTCTACGCAATTCTTTGCAGCTTCAAATTCCAATATTAGTATCACATTAAAACAATCTTCTATTAAAAGTTTAATTGTTCAACGAAATGGAGTTTCGATTACATCCGATACAAAACTTTCAGAAGTCCAAGTAAAGGATAACGTTTCTTCCATTGAGCTAAATAGTGATGTTGAAAAGTTGACAATTCTTTCAACTTCACATTTAGTGGTAAGTGGAGCGGGTAAGATTAGTGAATTTGTAATTAGTGATAAAAATATCAAAGTAGAGTTAGGTAAAAATGTAAAAATTACAAAATTAATTATGCCGGATGGTGTCGAACTAAAAGATATCATTAGCAATTATAATAATGTTGCAAATAATATCGAATCAGTTGTAGATGCTAATGGAAATAATATTGGAAAGTCTTTTGTCAATAGTTCATCTTCTTCATCTAGCAGAACTGATAGAGGAAATAATCCGAACCCTAAACCGAATCCGGAAAATCCAAATCCTGTACCACCAGAAATTGTGTATGATGGTCCAAAACAAATTACAGTTGAATATGGTGGCACGGTACCAGAATTAAATGTAAAAGCGAAAAATGAAAATTCGAAATTAACAAAAGAAATTCGTGATCCAAACGGCAATGTAGTACAAACAATCGATACAACATTACCAGGTACTTATACAATTATTTATACGGTAACGGATGATTCTAATAATAAGGTATCTTTGGAAATATATGTTACGGTCCTCGGCCAAATAATCAAGCAAAAATTAGGGGTTAGTGTTTATACATTCAATATCAATGAACCAACAACAATTGATTTCCAAGTTAACTACAATGGAAAGAAAACTGAAGATGGAAAATTAGTGTTGTTGAAAAAAGTAAATGATAAATATGAGATTTTAAAAGATGTTAACGATAATGAAATTTATCTATACGATAATGGTAATCAATATAATAATAATGATTTACTCCAAGGAGACGGAATATACAATAACCGTGTTGAAATCAAAGTTATTGAATCAGGTCCTATTACTATAGTTGCAGGTGTAAAAGAAGGAGATAGTTGGAAAGAAGTAAGTACACCGACAACAATTCTCGCATTGCAACCTATGACAACTGAAGATGCAGCGAAAATTATAAATATCAATTCGAGTGTACAACATGCAATCAGTAATTTAGATTTAAAAAATAAAAATAAGGAAGAAATAATACAAGAAATTGTAAAAGTGATTCAAGAATCACCTGAAGAAGTTGCGAAGGTTTCAACATCCGACTCTGCTGATTTCGTTTGGTATGCATTAAAATCGGGTGTATTAGGTGCTATTACGATCCCTTCTGTGAACAAACAAGACGAAAACTTAGCAGTATTAAATTCTGTCAGCTTAGAACCATTTGCTATAAAATTACTGGCTGATAATCCAACATCTTCTACTTCAATTACAGCTGGTAACCAACGAGTTGTCATTTACTCTACAAGCAAGGATAGTGCAGGTGTTAAATTAGCTAAAGAGTTGGAAGAAAGCAGTAACATTTCATTTACTGTTGAACTATTTGTCGGTGAAGATGCCAATGTGGAACAATTTAAAAAGATGTTCTCTTACGGTACAATCATTTTCGATACTCTCGGTGCGGCATTATTTGATGATGAATTCTTCAAAGATGAGAATAAAGGAGAAGAGTTTAAATATTTAAGTGATTTATTCGATGGCGAAAAACAGGTTTTAATTTTAACTGGTGAAGCAGTTACTGAGGAATCGCTGCAAAAATATAACGGAGACTTGAAAACAGGAAGACTTGTAATTGTGGATGGATATTACGCAATTACACCTGCATTTGTTAAATTTTATGGTGAAATTGATCAATTGCCAAATTCCCTTGTATATGCCAATACTGCGCAAAGTATAACGAATGATACTTTAGCTAATCAATTTATACACAATAATGCAGCAGCATATGTTGGCGTGAAAGAAACTACTTCTCCAGATACAATAAATTATGTCTTTGAAAAATTAGTAAATGAAAACACATTAGAAGAAGCAATCAGTGAATTTGAAGACCAAATTGACTACAAAGGTTCAGCTTCATTTAAATATACAAAAGAAATACCTTTATCAAACGGAAATCTTGAAAACGGTAAAAAATCGTGGATTAGTGGAGGACACTTTGATACAATTTCACAATTAGGATTAAATAAACATCCGGATTGGATCACTATTAAACCTTATGAAGGTAGCATGATGGGAATTATTTCATCCGGAGTAGATGATACTGCTTTGGATGGTAAGTTAAGTTGGATTTACCAAACATTCACAGTACCTAAAGATGTCAATGTATTGAAATTTGATTATAATGTAGTGTCAAATGAACCGTTTGAATGGATTAATAGTATATTTGATGATAAATTCAAGGCAACAATTGTAGAAGGAAAAGTGAAAGAGCCCAAAAATACTGATTTATATGGAGATAATTGGATAGAATCTGTGACTGTAGATGAGAATGAAACGATAATAGCCTTTGAATCGATTAATTCATCAGATTGGGGCATTGGAAATGAACGTCGTGTAGATGCTAAATTCCCAGATGGTGACGAAACTATTTATATGACTGGATGGAAGACGTTAACTTATGATATTTCCAAATACCAAGGAAAAACTATCACACTAAAATTACAAACTTGGGATGAAGGCGACGCAATTTATCCAACGGCAGTGCTTTTTGATAACGTTCGTCTAACAACTTCCGAGATCAAAGGACTTGGCATTACTGGCGTGAAAAATGCGGTGATTCCTTATTCAGGGGTACAAACATATCAATTAAATGCTGTACCTATCGATCAATTTAACCATCCAATTACAGGTGAAATCACTTTAGTAAAAGATGAGAACGGTTATTATCAACCAAAAATTAAACAACATGGTACATTTAGCTTGAAAACACCTGTAGAAGGCGTAACGATTAATCCAGAGACCGGATTGTTAACGATTTCCAATAAGGTAACAGCAAATTCAGTAACGGTTGTTGCAGAAGGAGAAAAAGGTAAAGCCGAACATACAATTCAATTACACAAACAAACAGATTCGGACAAATACGATCATGAGATAGAAGTTGAACAACTAAATAATAAAGAATTAAAACTGACTTTTAGTCCAAAACAATTGGATTGGCAAGAATTGGATTTAAGTAGCATTACTTCTGTTTCAATCGTGAATACAGAGAATGATAGTTTACAAGTGTCAGAAGCGGTTGATGTAGAGGGTTATTCTTTAATTCTTACTTTCTCAGAGATACCCGAAGACTATAATTTAATTACTTTAGAAAGTCAAGGCACTACTCTTGTTATATTTGAAAAAATAAATGATAAATGGTTTATATTATAAGGTGCCTGGCACCATTAAGGGCTACCGCTATTTTGCGGTGGCTCTTTTTTGTGCCCGGCATGGGTGTATTTTATAGGGGCAAATCCCGAACCGTGAAGGGTGAGTGAACGGAGACTTTCAGACAATCAATAATGCTCCTCTATTAAAGACTTGGGAGAAAATTTGGAAAGTTTTTGATAAAATGAGAGAAAACTTTTTACTTGATTTGGTTTGTTTACAGTTATTCATTCCATATGATTGGCGGGGATAAAATGAACATACACGAAATCGCAGTGATTCCAGGGGATGGAGTCGGGAAAGAAATAGTACCTGAAACATTAAAAGTACTGGATCGATTGGCTGGACTTCATGGAGGAGTAAAATTTAAATTTACTGAATTTCCATGGAGCTGTGAGTATTATTTGGAGCATGGTGAAATGATGCCTAAAGACGGTATTGATACTTTGAAAAATTTTGAGCAAATTTATTTGGGGCAGTGGGAAATCCTCAATTAGTGCCGGATCATATCTCGTTATGGGGGCTTTTGATTAAAATTCGACGGGAATGTGAGCAAGTCATTAATTTACGTCCGGTAAAAAGCCTTAAAGGAGTACCTTCCAAATTGGCGAACGCGGCCTCTTTTGATTTTCTCGTTGTGAGGGAAAATAGTGAAGGGGAATACAGCGAAGCCGGTGGCAGTATCCATCATGGGGAGGATGAAATTGTCATCCAAAATGCGGTATTCACTCGGAAAGCAACAGAAAGAGCGATGCGCTTTGCATTTGATTTGGCCATGAAGCGCAATAAAAAGGTGACAAGTGCGACAAAATCAAATGGAATCGTCTATAGCATGCCTAGGTGTTCAGTGAAGTGAGCAAAGATTATCCGAAAGTTGCGACTGAATCCAATCATATCGATGCATTGGCAGCCTTTTTTGTTTTGAAGCCCGAGCAGTTTGATGTGATTGTCGCAAGCAATTTATTTGGTGATATTTTAACGGACATCGGTGCTGCGATTATGGGAAGCATCGGCATTGCTCCTGCCGCAAACATTAATTGGAATGGAAAATATCCTTCGATGTTTGAACCGGTTCACGGCTCAGCCCCTGATATTGTTGGAAAAGGGATTGCCAATCCAATCGGACAACTGTGGACGGCAAAAATGATGTTGGACCACATGGGGTACGAGGAACTAGGGGCACATTTAATGAAAGCCATTGAAGAAACAACAGCATCAGGAATAAAAACGCCGGATATCGGCGGAAAAACGACAACAGCTGAAGTGATTGATGAAGTATTGAAGTGCCTGGCACCCAACTGTTAATATCGTCACAAAAACTGTCGATATCGTCACAAAATCTGTCAATACTGCTACAAAACCTGTCGATATCGCCACAAAACCTGCAAAAATTTCAAAATCCTTATGTCTCAATTCAATATCCAGGGGGAGATTGTATGTCATTCCAAATCGTTCAAAAGGATATCACGACAATGAAAGTGGATGCGATTGTCAATGCGGCTAATTCGAGATTGCAGATGGGCGCGGCGTATGTAGGGCGATTTTCCGAGCGGCCGGTGCGAAAGAGTTGCAGGAAGTATGTGAGCGAATTGGGCATTGCTCCGTTGGAAAAGTGGTCATTACGGATGGATTTCAATTGCCGGCAAAAAACATCATTCATACGGTAGGTCCTGTTTGGCAGGGAGGGAACCACAATGAACCGGAATCCCTAGCATCCTGCTATACGGAATCATTGAAACTTGCAAAGGAGCACGGCTGCCAATCCCGGTCATTTCATCAGGAATCTTTGGCTATCCTAAAAGGGAAGCGCTGGAAGTTGCCGTCGATTTTTACAGGAAAACGAAATGGATGTTTACATTACGGTTTTTGATGAAGAAATGGTGCAGATTAGCAAAGAATTGCTCAAGAATTTATGATGGCTCCGGAATGTAACATGCCAAATGCTCCCTAAGCCCAACCATTTTCACAATTCTCCATCCGCTACTAATACATTAAAAAGGGAATTCCTTTTGCACCAGGAATTCCCCTCATTTACTAATATGATCACTACCGTCGCATAAATGATGTCTGAATTTTCAGTTTTATTTTTTCTGGACTTTAGAGAAAAAACGAAAACACCTAAGCGAGGGTAGTAAACATCCATTTTTTTACTATAACCTATGACTTGTGCAACAACGACTGGCAAACCTTTATGGGACGCCGTTTCCTTCGATTTTTCGTAACCAAATGTGAGCGGATTTCCACAAAGAAGCCTTCAAATAGCGACTAATTTGTAAGTAACTCCGTTCGCTATTCGTGTTCAACTGAGCTAAAACATTCAGACAGTACACTATCATGGCTACGTACACTTGATTATGTACAGCTTGTTCACTGTGACCAAAAAACTTTTTAATGTTCAGGTGCTGCTTCATCCATTTGAAGAACAGTTCAATCGCCCAGCGTGACTTGTAGATTTCAGCGATTTCAACTGCACTTAAATCAAAACGATTTGTCAGTAAATGAAGCTCATTTCCTTTTGTATCATGCAATTTGAGTAAGCGAAACACGTTTTCAGAACGATTTTGTGGTGTCCCAATGACAACCATTTCATCAGAGAATATGGGTGAATCTTCTGGTAACGAAAAGGATTCTAACACTCGGACAACAGCGTTTTTACGCAAACGGGTCACAAAGAAATAGCCATCTTCCGTCATTTGATCAAAGCGCCCATAATCCAAGTAACCACGATCAAACACGTACATGCATTCTTTGTCATCCACGAATACTTCTAGTTGACCACGATCATGTTCGTTGGCATTCGTGAGTACGGCTTTATCTGGATAGGAGAGTCCTTTTTCCATAAAAACAAGTCGTAAGTGAAGCTTTACTCCTGATTTTGTTTTTCGAAACTCTGCCCACTTATGATTGGTCAAATTAAGCGGTAATGTACTCGAATCAATGATTTTCAAAGGCGTTGTCACTTTTCTTCTTGTTTGGAAATTGGTTTTCCGATGAATTTGTGCCACTAAATCGAGAAAAATCGATTGAAAGAAAACCGTTGGAATGGCGTTGATTCGTCTCCCTAACTGTGAAAAACTAATCGATTCCAATCCCGTTGCTCGTTGTAATTCTTCTAAAAAGACAGCGTCACTCAACGCCCGTAAACTCTCGGTTTCATGGAGTTGGGCATACAAAAGCAGTTTCATAAATGAAGCCATATAAAGCTTCTTGGTATAGTGATTTAATTGATGTGTTTTCACTAGGTCGTCAAATAATGGACGATTAATCGGTGAAAACCATTGTTCAAATGATGTTTTTCGTGTATACTTATCCATGGTTTTATCCTTTGTATTGGATTTGGATGGTTTACTACCACCCAACCATTATAAAGGATTTTTTTGTGTTTAGATTATATTTCAGAAAATTCGGTTTATTTGAAGGTGTTAAATTATTTTAATGCGACGCTAGTGTAATATGATATATAATTTGAAACATTTATTTTAAACCTCTACCAAACACTGAGAAAATTGAAACCGTTTTCAAAAAAAGTTTGCCAATACAATCATTCAATGGTCATTTTATTCTCAACCTTGGAATTTGGAGACCATTCGAATTCAATTTCAAATTCGTGTTTGTCTCCTTTTACCGTGTACTTATAATCCACTTTCAATTGATTACTTGGAGCCACTTCGATTTGTTTTGTTCCTTGCACAAAAGTGAATTTTCCTTCTTGTTTCAACTTTTGTGCAATTTTCTCAAGCATTGTCGCAAAATCTTGGACATTTTGAACTTCCTTATGTTTGATAAGTACTTGTGTGAAAGGTTTTTCTTGATTTGTATGTTCCATTGTGATCGCCTCCTTTATCTCTTACTTCCATTGTAACACGACATTAGATGCAAAAATAATTTTCCGCATGCAAAAAAGCTAGAAAGTACTCGCTGTGAATACTTTCTAGCTCATTTTTTTATTCAGCAACAAATTCTTGTTTCATTTTGATTAAACCATATACGTAGAAGAAAATGCTAAATGTCACGATAGTAAGAATCACAAATAATAGCGCTTTCCCTGATTCTCCTGTCCAACGATAAAATAAACGGTAACTGTAATAAATAAAGATTACCATCATCGCTAACGAAGCTAACCAACCGATAAATGGAATAAATGACACTACAAATAACACAGCATATATAATCATCCATGTTAATGCATCTTTTTTCACTTCTTCCGGAGTCGTTTTCTTTGATCCAAAAGCAAAGAGTAAATATGCATTGACTAAAGGAATCCACGCTAAAAATGCAAGATCTTCAGGACCATTTGTTTTGGCTGTATAAAAGTAAATAAGTGCAGTAATTACATAGCAAATCACAGCGAGAATTAATAGTACAAAGAATCCCCCAATAAGACCAACAATATAGCTCTCATCAAAATTCGGAGACATCCTACACCTCCTTTCCAAAGATAGGAATCTTTCTTAGGAAAATCAATGTATTATATGTATCCATTTGAATGAAATAACCCAACTTCTCAAGAAAATGAATCAATCTGCTTAAAAAGCTTACTTCACAAATTACTTTTTTCTTAAATATTATTTCTTTAAAAAGTAAAAAGTCTAAACTTTAAAACGCAGAAATAAAATTCCTCATAAAAAATAAAGCACATTCCGTTTCTTTGAGAATAAAATATTACAGAAATGCGGAGAATTTTTGATGAAACCGTAATAAATGTATGTCAAAAGTATGATAAAAATATGATAAATTCTCTTCAATTTACAAAATGCTCAAATGAAAATGCAAAAAAAGGATAAAATAAAGATGTAACAAGTACTTGTACAAAATTATAAATAGGGAGGAATTGAGATGTTCGATTTAAGACCGTTCAGAAGAAGAAATGATGATTTATTTGAACGTTTCAAAAGTGCCTTTGATGATATGTTTAATCAAGATTTCCTACCTGCATTCGGCAATGACTTCAAATCACTCCGCACAGATATTACAGAAACGAAAGATGCCTACATTGTACAAGCTGACTTACCTGGTTTTTCAAAAGATGACATTCAAATTGATATAGAAAATAACTATTTAACAATTCGTGCAAAACGAGATGATCGCTTAGAAGAACGAGATGAAAAAGATCGTATTATCCGTAAAGAACGTCATTTCGGTGAATTTTACCGTTCATTCTATGTAAACGATATTGATCAAGACAGAATCGAAGCAGAATTAGAAAATGGGGTATTAAAAATTACACTGCCAAAAATTTCACCGGATGATGAGAGTCCTTCAAGACGTATACAAATTAAATAAAAATGAATGGGGCTATGACGTATTGTCATAGCTCTTTTTCTTACTTTTTGTCTTAAATGAAATTACAATTTCTTGTTATTTTCGATAAATATTTTTCATGAAATTCAACTTATTCATTGTTCTTTTTTTCTATAAGTGATAGACTAAAATTGTATATAGGATTATTTCCTCTATAGCAATAAATTACTTTTCCCGCTAGGAAATACCAGGTTGGTAGCCCAAAAGAAAAAGCACAAACTAAGAAAGTTTGTGCTTTTTCTTTTTTTCTTCAAAAAAGGAAATGTATCAAAAAAATAACAAAATGTTCTTAGCTCTATTGAATAAAAATAATATTCGAGCTAGATAAAAAAATGATATTTTATGGATATTTATACTAATATTTAGCAACTAAATATTACCTTTGACGAAAATAAATAATATTAATATACTAGATTTTGTTGATAGAAATCAGCATCGTTTTACAAAGAAAAATGATAAAAAAATGATATTTTCTTGGAGGGTAGTAGTTGATGAATTATAAAAAATTTTTCGCATCGGCAGCTACGGCGACATTAGTAGCTTCTGCAATCGTTCCAGCTGTATCAGCGGCAACTTTTACTGATGTAGAAGATAATACTCATAAAGAAGCAATCGATGCTTTAACAGAAATGGGAATCATCAAAGGTTACCCAGATGGTACATACAAACCGTATAAAACGTTGAAACGCAGCGATGTTGTAAAATTGTTGGGTCGCTGGCTTGAAGAACAAGGCAAAGAAATACCAGAAGATTGGGATACAGTACAACGCTTCAAGGATTTGCCAGTGGACTTTGCAGACGAAGAGTTAGTAAAATACGCAGCTTTAGTAAAAGATCATGGCGTATTTCTTGGTTCAGATAACAAATTAATGCACATGAACAATATGGACCGTTCGCAAATGGCTTTAACTTTAAATCGTGCATATGAAGCAATGTTTGGTGTATCATTAATCGAATTAGCTGAAGAGATTGATGATGTAACAGTAGTTGACATGGATGAAGTTTATAACGATAACAATAGAAGAGAAGCAGTACAAGCGTTGCGTGACTTAGGAATTTCCGTTGTTGAAAAATTCAGACCGAACGAAACGGTAACACGCGGACAATTCGCTTCATTCCTATATCGCACAATTCAAGTTTCTGAACAAGATGAATTAAAAGTTGTCTCTGCGACTGCCACTACAGCTTCAACGATTGAAGTAATATTTAATGAACCAATTAATAATACACAAGAAAATCTACAACAAGTAAAAGTGATTGCAAAAGAAGATGCAACAACACCTGATTCATTAACATTTACATTAAGTGAAGATGGAAAAACGTTAACAATCACAAATCAAACGTTGTTCAATGGTGAATATGAAATTGTAATCGAACCGAAAAAAGTAAAAGGTACAAAAGAAAACCAATTCGTTTCTGAATTTAAGAAAACTGTAAAATTTGAAGAAATCACAAATGAAGCGCCTACAGTAATTTCAGCTAAGTTTAATAAAACAACAAAAGAACTTGAAATTACTTATTCTGAAGAAATCAAATTATTAAATGGCGAAAATGCAAAAAATGACTTTGAAGTGCTCATCAATGGCAAGTCATTAACTACTCCATTAGAAATTGATGCCAACAAAGGTGAAGGAGAAAAAGCTGCTAAAGTCATCATCAAATTGGAAGATTTCACTATCGAAGCAGATGATACAATCTCAATCCAACTTTTAAATACAACAGATATAAAAGATTTAAAAGATAAAACAATCGAAGCAACAGAAGCGATTCCTGTTGAGATTGTGGAATAACAATCCCTTTGAACTCTTAAGAGAAACTCTACTAACTTTTGCTATTAAGTATTAGTTCAAAGGCTACCAACCAACAACTAATACTTAAACTTCATAGATGGACATAGCAGGGAAAGTCCAAATAGAGGGGCCGAATGGAGACAAATGGTTTTCTGTTCGGTCCATTGTGTTATCGAAAAAATACTCCCTATATTCCTTCTGTCAATAGTTATTATAGAAACCTACCATAATTTGGGTTACAATGGTTGAAGAGAGTAGGATAGGGGGGAAAATATCCACATGAAACTATGGAAATTTTGGATATCCGTTGTCATCTTTGGTATCGTAGCTGCAATTTACATTCCAACTTCAGCCAATGCAGCGGAGAATCCTTTTATTGATGTATCTGTTAAAGATGCCCATTATGAATCGATTGTAATCCTTATTAACGAAGGTATCGTTGAAGGAACGAGCGCGACAACATATGAACCTTATAAACAAGCAACAAGACAAGAAGCGGCTTTATTTATTGCCAAGGCATTACATTTAGATACAGTGAACGTGGCAGATCCTGGATTTATTGATGTACCTAAAGCAAGCAAATACTATGGTGCTATTGCTGCGCTGAGCCAAAAAGGAATCATACAAGGCTATCAAGATGGCACATTTCGTCCATCTAATACGTTAAAACGTTCGCAAATTGCAAAAATGGTGACATTAGGTTTTGGCTTGCAAGTATCGAATAAAACAACGACACCATTTAAAGATGTCAATGTCATCAATGATCTAGAAACGAGACAATATATTCAAACGTTGATTGATTATAAAATTACAACAGGCACAACTCCTGAAACATTTCGTCCTTTTTCTCCACTAACTCGAGGGCAATTGGCAACTTTTATTAAAAGAGCTCTTGAAGCAACGGATGGGCTAGGATTCCAAGTTATTAGCGTTGAATAATATTTCAAAGTAAAGCATTATCTTGGGACTTTTGCTCGAGATAATGCTTTTTAAACGATTACCTAACTTTATTGAAGATATTAATAGAAAATTTATCTGATACCTTTGATGTTGAGATCGTAATACTTTTTTATCAAAACATATTTCTCTATTAACAAATCATGAACTTTTTGAAAATAAAAGGTAATTTTTATAAAAATAGAGAATACATAAAAAAAGGTAGTTATTTTAGTTTTATTGAAGTGGAGAGAGAATATATGAAACGTAACACAATCATAATAACCGCCGCTATCATATTATTTTTAAATGGGGGTTTTTTACATAATAGAGTTCATGCAATGGGTGGAGAAGAGAGTGTTAATTCAACAGAAATGCAAACTCCCTTTCAAGATATAAGCAGTTCTTTTTGGGCTGCAACACCAATTTTGACACTAAAGGAAAAAGGATACATGGATGGTTATCAAGATGGCACCTTTAAACCGAATCAGTATGCAACTCGAGCGGAAGCGGCTAGTGTTATAGCGAGATCGTTAGAAATTCCCCTCGAAACGGATTTTGAATTAAACGCAAAAGATTTATCACCCAGCCATCAATATTATCAAGAAATCTGCAAGCTCGCAGAACTAGGGATTGTTCAAAATAGTGAGCATTTTCGTCCGGAAAAACCGCTAAGAAGAGCACAAATCGCTAAAATGTTGGCTCTTAGTTATGGTGTTCAAGTGGACCATGTGAATAAAACTTCATTTAAAGATTACAAAAAGGATTACTGGGCTAGAGATTATATAGAATCGCTAGCAGATGTAGGAATCATCGAAGGTACAACACCTACTACTTTTTCACCTAATCAGTATGTAACAAGAGCACAGTTGGCAGTTCTCGTTTATAGAGGCATTGAATTTCAAAATAAAATAAAATCTTATCAGTTAGCTTATGACTATTTGTCGAAACACTATATTTCTACGGTCAATAGTGCAGTGAATTGGACAAATGAAGTGATTGATTTAGTAAATGAAGAACGTAAAAAAGTTGGAGTCCCTCCTTTGAAACAAGATTTAGCACTCACTCAATTGGCGATTATTAAGGCACAGGATATGATACAGAGAAAATATTTTGATCATTTCTCTCCTTATTACGGGCATCCTTGGGATATGGCGACACTCTTTGACTATGAATTTACGAGATTTGGTGAAAATATTGCACGTAATTTTGATCAACCAAAAGATGTTGTTAATGCATGGATGGCGTCTGAGAAACATAGGGAAAATATTTTAAAAGAAAATTATACGAATATAGGTGTCGGAATCAAGCAGGATTCCCAAGGAAACTACTATTGGGTTCAATTGTTTTCTAGTAAATAACTGTAATAAACTAGTATCTTTTATTACAGGAATATTACAAAAACTATACGAACAATTTCATAAATTTTCTATTAGAAGTGTCGAATTTCCTTTAAAGGTAAGGATTTCGGCACTTTCTTTTATGTGCCAAAAAAGTTACACAATTGAAAAATTACTAGAGACCATTCTATGATAGTCTATTAACTGTGAGGTTTTAGAGTAACGGATTTAGCAATGTTCGATTTGAAAGGGGCCAAGTGTTCGTGAAAAAGAAATGGTTATTGCCAATTTTCGCATCATTCATGCTTGTATCAGGTTTCGGTGCAAACAGCACAGCACAAGCAGCAACAGTGGATGAATTAACAAATACAGCGAAGCAGTACATAGGAGCGCCATATAAATATGGTGGGACGAATATTAAAACAGGGATCGATTGTTCAGGATATACAAGATATGTATTTTCCCAATTAGGCATTTCATTAAAGCGCACTTCCAAAGAACAATACACACAAGGCACAGCTGTCTCCAAAAGCGATTTACAACCTGGAGATTTGGTATTTTTCAATACTTCAGGCAAAGGAGTTTCCCACGTCGGAATTTATTTGGGGGATAACAAGTTCATTTCCGCTACTACATCTGGCGGAGTGGAAATCGATAGTCTAAACGATCCGTACTACTGGGGCTCCCGTTATGTTGGTGCAAGACGTGTTGCGGAATTTACAACTGAAGATGTGGAAAAAATTCAAGCTGAACAAGCAAAAGTGGAAGTAAAAGAAGCTGCAATCGATTTTAGCATTGTTGTATCCCGCGGTGAAGCTGCAATCCGACTTGCTGAAGCATTAAACTTAGATACAACTGATCAAAATTCACCATTTATTGATGTGAAACCAGAATCTAAATATGCTGGTGCAACAACGGCCTTAAATAAATTAAATATCTTTACTGGAGATTCAAATGGAAAATTTAACCCAGGTTCACCAATCACTCGTGGCCAACTGGCAAAAGCATTAGTGATTGCGTACGGTTTAGAATTAAAAGGTGAACCAACAACATTTGCTGATGTTTCTAAAGAACATTGGGCATACGAATATGTAGCTATTTTAGCTTCCAATGGCATTGCGACTGGTAGAGAAGACGGAACATTTGGAGTAGACGAATACGCAACTTTCGAACACTTGGACACTTTCATTGAACGTATTAAAAATGCACAATAATCCATATTAGCTACCAACTTTTCTTGTAGGAAATTAAATAAATTTATAAGTAGAGAGGTTTAACGAACCTCTCTTTTTTTATCATTCAGCGAGAACTTCTTCATTCCAGAATCGTTAATAGATTATATAAGGATAAATTTAGGGAAACAGGTAGAAAAGACTGATGAATGAAAATAATTCTTTTGATAGAATAAAAATACTATCTTAGAAGGGCGGGAAATGTGTTGTCTTTAAAAAAAATAAGTTTATTAATAGGTTTTATACTTTGTTTATCTTTATTCAATATACATACAACTAGTGCAAAAGTTCAGTTTGTCGATGTTCCACCATCTTATGATGCCTATGAAGAAATCCAATATTTAATTAACTTAGGTGCTATTAAAGGGTATGAAACGAAAAATGGAACGTACTATAAACCACATCAACCAGTTACGAGAGGACAGGCTGCCAAAATGGTAGTGATTTCTTCCGGGTTGCAACCGTTGAAAGTAAAACAATCTTCTTTTAAAGATGTACAAACAGGGACAGAACTTTCAGGTTATGTGGAAAGAGCAGTAAAAGAAGGATATTTTTCAGCTTTTAAAAATGGAGAATTTGGTCCTTACGTTAACTTAACTCGCCAAGAAATGGCGAAAGTTTTAGCAACTGCCTTTCAATTAGATGTGGAGAAGTACGCAAACTTAACGGTACCTTTTAAAGATATCAGTCCGAAACATCCTTATTACAAATACATTTCTGCAATTTATTACAACGGTATTACGAAAGGGAGTCCTTCCGGTAAAGAACGCGTATTTATGCCGGAATCTTCCGTTACACGTGGACAATTTGCTTCCTTTATTGCCCGAGCGAAAGAGGAAAAATATCGATTAGAATTACCAGTGCAAGGCGTGCAAGTTCCGAATGAAAAAGATGCTATTGGAACAGTGGCGGCGACAGTTGATTACTTAAATGTCCGCACTTCAACCGATACATCAACAAACGCCAATCGAATTGGCCAAATCAATAAAGGAACTAAACTCCCTTTATTTGAAATTCAACCGGGTTGGTTTAAAGTGATGTATAAAGATCAATATGCCTATATTTCAAGAGATTACGCTCAAGTAGTGGATGAGGCTGGACAACCTCTCGGAAAAGTGCAGAAACATGTGATTGCAGTTGGAAAAGTGAATGTTTATAAATCTAGCAATACCAATTCAAAAGTGATAGGTTCTTTTAACGCTGACGAGCAAATACCGGTTTATAAAACAGTAGGTGAATGGTATTTAACAGAAAAAGATGGAGTTCCTGGATACGTTCGAGCTTCTGCTACGAAACAACCGGTTGTGGAGAAGCCTGTTGATCCGCCTGTAAAAGATCCAGTAGAAACGCCGCCTGTGAAAAATCCTGTAGATAAAGACCCAGTTGTTGAAACACCTACTTATACGACTAACACAATTGGTCGTGTTACAACGAATGCATTAAATATTCGAGAGAAAGCAGATGCTGCTTCTAATTCTCTTGGAACATTAAATAATGGAGATGTAGTGGCTGTTCATTCGATTAGCGGAAACTGGGCAAATATTACGACGGCAAATGGAAAAAAAGGCTTTGTGCATAAAACATATTTGAAATTAATCAACCAGAAAGGAAGTCCCGTAAAAGACCGTGTGATTGTCATTGATGCAGGCCATGGCGGCAAAGACCCTGGTGCAACAAGCAACGGTGCGGTGGAAAAAGAAATTACATTAAAAGTAGCAACGGTTGTAAAAAATAAATTGGAAGCCGATGGTGCAAAAGTTATTATGACTAGAACGGGAGATACGTACCCGACGTTAGAAGATCGCGTGAAAATTGCGCTTAATAATTACGCGGAAGTGTTTGTGAGTATACACGTAAACTCTGCTTCAAATGAGAGTGCAAAAGGTACTGAAACGTACTATAGCGTTGCGGGTAACGTGAATATTGAAGAAGATGAAACATTGGCAAAAGCCATTAACAATCAAATTGTGAAAAATGCAGATATGAAAGATCGCGGTGTGAAAAAGCAAGATTACTATGTAATTCGCAATATGATTCTTCCTTCCGTGTTAGTAGAATTAGGATTTATTACAAATTCTGAAGACCGTGCAAAATTGACAGATCATGAATATGTCGAAATCTTTGGTGATTCAATTTATAAAGGAATTGTAGAGTATTATCAAAAATAATAATTGGGCTTACGTTAGAAATACATGAAAGCGAATTGAGAAAAACGATGTGTTTTCCAATTCGCTTTTTTATATTTCTAGACAACCGTATTATTTGGAATTCAACCCTTATTTTTAATAAAAATCCAACATTATCCTGTATTTTTTCCGGTTAGTATCAAATAAATATTACACCCATATTACAAATGATACTCATAAATAACAATTTTCTCTTTAATGATAAATTTTTCTTTTTTAATCGATTTATTTCTGCAATAACGAAATATAAAACGTTACATAAATGAAAAATCACAGGGACAGGATTTATGGTAGGCTCGAAATAGATTGCGAACAGAGGAAATTGAAGGAGGAATTGACAGTGAAAAAAAGTGGTTAATTCCAGTATTTGCATCTTTCATGATTTTTACATCTCCTTTGATTGATGCAGAAGCTGCAACATCACAAGAATTGGTTTCAACAGCTAAACAATACATAGGCGTACCGTATGCTTGGGGCGGCACTACAACAAGTGGTTTTGATTGCTCCGGATTCACGCAAAAAGTATTTGCTGATTTGGGGTACCAATTAAATCGAACATCTGCTGGACAATTTGCACAAGGGACAGCCGTTTCAAAGCAACATTTACAAATAGGAGACTTAGTATTCTTTAATACATCAGGGCAAGGTGTTTCCCATGTAGGGATTTATATAGGAAACAATCAATTTATTAACGCTTCTTCAAGTAAAGGGGTAAGCATTGCTTCATTGGATAATAGCTACTGGAAAAATCGCTATGTTGGTGCAAAACGAGTAATCGATTTTTCGAAGCAACAAGCTTCTGAAGTGAAAAATGCATCGGTTGATTTGGGCTTTTATGCCTCTCGCGGGAAAGTAGCTCTTCGATTGGCAGAAGGACTAGGGCTTGATACTTCCGATACGAACTCTCCATTTATCGATGTAAAGTCGACAGATTATGTAGCAGGAGCCGCAACAGCCCTAAATAAATTGAGAATTTTTGAAGGGAATGAGCAAGGAAAATTCAATCCGAATTCCCCAATTACTCGCGCACAAATGGCGAAGGTTCTAACAGTTGCCTTCAATTTAAAACCAATTGGAAAAAACACTGTGCAATTCCGTGATGTGGATCAAAATCATTGGGCATATGACTATATTACAATTTTAGCTCAACATGGTATTACGATTGGAAAAGGAAATGGCTTATATGGACCGAATGACTATGTGACACTTACACAGTTAGAGACTTTTATACAGCGTGCGGTTAGTAAATAATTTTTGAGTGGTTCTGCATTGCTAGAAAAGAGAAGAACTTTAATTGGTTTTGAAATTCTTCTCTTTTATTGAAGCAGTGCAGAAATTTGTTTATTAAGTATTTTTTTAAGAAATATTGTGCAATAAAGAAGAAATAGACCGCTAAAGCGAGAGAAAATTTTTATTAAAAAATACTAATAATCTATTTTTTATTCCAAAAAAATGGAGTGATTACTTTAAATTTCATCAAAAAAATGTTATCAATGGTAATAGTGGATAACATTTTGGACTAATTGGAGGGAGGAGAACAAAAGGAATGTCTTTGAAAAAAACGAGTATTCTATTTTCATTTTTAGCCATTGCAATATTTGCTATATTCAGTTCAGAGGCATATGCAAGCCAGAGATTTGCAGACGTCCCTTCAACCCATGAAGCATTTCATCAAATCAACTATTTGGAAGATAGGGGCATCATTGAAGGGTATTCAGAAAATGGGACACGAGTGTTCAAATTATATCAACATGTTACCCGTGGACAAGCTGCAAAAATGGTTGTATTAGGTGCAGGTTATAAACCATTGAAAGTAACACAATCTTCCTTTATCGACATTGATCCAAAAACAGAACCGGAATTGTCTGGATATGTTGAAAGGGCAATGAGTCTAGGTTTATTTAACGAGGTACCGGATAAACGATTTAAACCGCACACACCACTTACTCGAGGAGAAATGAGTAAAGTTGTGGCAACTGCTTTCAAATTAGATTTAGAAGAATATGCTTCTTATCCATCACCATTCTGCGATATTACTTCGGATCATCCGTATTTTAAATATATTAATGCCCTATACTACAATGGTATTTCTCAAGGAAGTAAAGGAAAATTTAACCCAGATAGTTATTTAACAAGAATGCAATTTTCTTTATTTGTTGCGCGGGCAATGGACAAGCAATTCCGTTTAACCGTAAAACCTGTCAACGCTCAAAATCCATGCCAACATCAAACAGCTCCAGAAAAAACAGATACGATTGGTCGGGCAACAGTAAATAATTTAAATGTTAGAAGTGAAGCGAATGATCGTTCCGAGATAATTGGAAAATTGAATCGTGGAGATGAAATATATGTCATTTCGATTGATGGTTGGTGGGCGAAAGTAAACTACCAAGGTTCTATTGGATATGTACATAAAACCTATTTAAAATTGTTAAGCCAAAGCGGTTCTAAAGTAAAAAATCGCATTATTGTCCTTGACCCAGGCCATGGAGGAAAAGATCCGGGTACAGTAAAAGGGAAATACGCAGAAAAACGCATAGCCTTAGCTGTTGCCAATGTTGTGAAGCGGAAGTTAGAAAATGATGGTGCAATTGTTTATATGACGCGCGAAGGAGATACATATCCTACATTGCAAGATCGAGTAGATTTTGCTCATAAACACTATGCCGAAATGTTCGTCAGCATTCATGTAAATTCAGCGTCAAGTTCCAGCGCTAAAGGAACGGAAACTTATTATAGTATTTCAGCGAATGATAACGAATTAGAAGATCGCGCTCTTGCAACCAATATTAATAACGAAATTGTAAAGCAAGCGAATATGCAAAATCGAGGAGTAAAACGAGCAGACTATTATGTAATTCGACATTCCGTTTTTCCTTCTGTATTAGTAGAATTAGGTTTTATCACAAATAATGAGGACCTTTCAAAACTTGTAAATAGCAATTATCAAGAAGTATTTGGAAACGCTATTTATCAAGGAATCGTTCATTATTATAGTAATTAAAGATCAGCAGGAATTTTCTTGCTGATTTTTTCTTTAAACACCAACCTATATAATTAAAGATAGCACTGATGAAGACTTTAGTTTACAATGAACAAAGTAGAGATTTTTGACATAAGTCAATAGGTTATGACGAATTTCAACGAAAAAACTAAACACTATTTTATAAGTATTGGGGTAATACCATGGTTTTCAGTAGTTTAGTGTTTTTATATTTATTTTTACCTTTGATAATCATTGCATATTTCATATTCCCAAAAAGTTTTCGCAACATATTGTTATTGATTGCGAGCTTGATTTTCTATGCGTGGGGCGAACCTAGGTACGTCTTTTTAATGCTCATCTCCATACTGGTGAATTATGTGATGGGGATTGTCATTGATAAGACGCCACCTTCAGCTAAGAAGAAGCGTTTGTTGATTCTGACGCTCGTTATTAATATTGCGATTTTAGGTTATTACAAATATGCGGGCTTTTTTGTTGGGATATGGGAAGATTTATTCCATGTAGACATTGCATTTGAGGAAGTTCCTCTTCCGATTGGAATCTCTTTCTACACGTTCCAAGCGATGAGCTACATTATTGACGTATACAGACAAGAAGTAAAAGCTCAGCGAAATTTAATTGATTTATCTCTATTTATTTCTTTATTCCCTCAGCTTGTAGCGGGTCCAATTGTACGTTATCAAACGATTGCTGATCAAATTAAGCACAGAATTATACAAAATGAAGATGTCATGATTGGTACCCGCAGGTTTATTCAAGGGTTAGCGAAAAAGGTGTTAATCGCCAATCCAATGGGCGCTGTTGCAGACCAATGTTTCGCACTCTCAGGTGACAGCTTAACGACAGGGACAGCTTGGATTGGAATCATTGCTTATACGCTACAAATTTATTTTGATTTCTCTGGATACAGCGATATGGCGATCGGGTTAGCTCGCATTTTTGGATTTAAGTTTTTGGAAAACTTCAATTATCCATATATTAGTCAAACGATAACAGAATTTTGGCGCAGATGGCATATTTCGTTAAGCCATTGGTTTAGAGATTATGTCTACTTCCCGTTAGGTGGAAGCCGCGTCGATGCCCAGTGGAAAGTGTATCGAAATTTATTAGTCGTATGGACATTAACAGGATTTTGGCACGGTGCCAGCTGGACATTCATGGCTTGGGGATTTTATTACGGAGTATTAATTTGCTTAGAAAAGTGGTTTTTATTGAAATGGTTAGACAAAATTCCAAGAGTGTTCCGCCATGTATATGTGCTACTGATCGTAATGGTCGGTTGGGTATTTTTCCGTGCAGATGATTTTGCTTATTCTTTTGAGTACATTCAAACAATGTTCTTTTTAAATGATGTTCCTTTGTATGATTATCAAACATTGTTGTTTTTGAATGATTATACGATTTATTTTGTACTTGGAATCATCTTCTCAATGCCGATTTATCAATGGTATTTAAAATGGAGTGAACAAAAGGCCGAGGAAAACAGCGGTTTTTATATTTCACTACGACTCGTACAGACAGTGTATTATTTAATCATCGTTGCGATTGTTACAATGTTTTTAGTGAATTCAACACATAATCCGTTCATTTATTTCAGATTCTAATCGTTGCTTGTAAGCTTGTTTATTAATGCATAGATGCTAGGTGATAAGATGAAAAAATTAGAATTGCTGTTGCCCATTAGTTTCTTCATCGTTATATTTGGCGTGTTTGTCTGGCATGCCTTCATTCCGGATCAAAAAGTATCTGAAATGGAAAACCGCAATTTGACGGTGCTAAATAAACAGCCAACAATGGAACAAATCTTTTCAGGCGAATATTCGAAACATCTTGAGGAGTATTTTACAGATCAGTTTCCAAAGCGAGACGAATGGCTAAAAAATTATATTTTATTACAAAAATTTACTGGGAAAGTCTATTTTAATGATAAATATTATGTGGAAGAAGATGGTTGGATTGCTGCTAAACCAGTAGTGGAAATGGAAGATGAATCGATTAGAAATTTTGTCAATGAATTAACGGACATTTCCAATGAATTGACAGCAGCGGGCATACCTTTTACTTATTATTCCTTTCCTGCAAAAGCCACATATATTTTGAAAGCTCCTGACTATATGCCAGAAGATGTTGGACAAGTAAGAAATCAAAAAGTTCATGAATTATTGAAGGAACAAAATGTAGATGAAGTTCGTTTAATAGATTACATAGACAATACTATTTCGTTCGAAGAAATGTATTTTAAAACAGATCATCATTGGACGATGAGAGGAGCATATGCAGCTTATGAAGCATTGATTCGAACGTTAAACGAAAGAATAGATGGGTCTTTATCCCCAATGCCATATGATGAAAACAATAATGTATGTCTGAAAAATGAATTTTTAGGTTCTTGGAATAAAATTTTGGCGATGACGGTAGAGCATGATGATCAAATTTGTTACAATGAGCCAATTGATTTTTCAGAGATATTAACGATTTATGAGAGAACGACTACGAGAGAATTTCAAGTGGATGTAGAGCAAATTTATGGAGTGGCAAAGGGGTTTGACGAATTAAGGCCAGTCAACTATAGCGAGGGATATAGTCGCGACTTTTTAGAATTGAATATTTTTAATGAAAAATCCCAAGTGGACAAGCATCTTGTAGTGATTAAAGATTCTTATTTTAATCCAATTCAATTTCATGTGGCTTCTCATTTCCGTCAGTTGACGGTGATTGATTTACGCTATTTTGATAAGCCGCTAATTGAATATTTGTTGGAAATTCAACCAGATTACGTAGTTTTAGCGTATAATGACCGAAATATGAATGTTTATCTAAAAAATGAATAAATTTTGCATCGTTTGCTTTTCATAATTGTTTCAAGCTCAGCCATACTGAAATTAGAAAGTTAGAAGAGAAAATGTTGTGGCAGACAGGAATTATTATTTAAACATAATACTTCCTATTTGCCATAATTTATTCCTACCCATTAGTTACCAAGCGCATCTATCGAAAATACATTTGCGAATCGATTTCATCTAATGTAAAATGCATGAATGTAGATGAGGGACTAGTGAGCTATCTGAAATTTGTTAATGCATTGAAATCTACTTATTTTTTGATAGAAATGAATCAAGCACTTTATTGTGCTATAATAGCCTTTGATTTGTCGAAAAAAATACATAATGAAGAGAGGGAAATGAAGAGCATCCAATTGCATTCGATGTTCGCAATGGTTTATGAAAGATAGGATAGAAGCAACCGTAAAGAATATAAATAAAATAGATACTTTTTCGCCATATTTCTTTTTACCTTTTATTTTAATGGCTTATTTTGTCATTAGTTTATTTGACTTCTGGCGATTTGATTTATTTAATGTTAGAAAATCGATTTGGCCGGCAGTCATTTTGTCCGTTCTTTGTTATTACATAGGTGTATATATTGCTGACCGAAAAAATTGGACATTGCCAACGTTCGGGCTGTCTAAGTTAAGTAAATTTATTGTTCATTTTATTGTCTTCTTAACTGCAATCGGTTTAGTGGCGTACGTGTTGATGATTGCTCAAGGGATGATCGGGCTTTCTGATGAATCTGTACGTCGAAATTTAGACCCGAAATTAAATTTCTTCAGCCATTTGTTATGGTACGGGGTATTGTTGCTCCTTTCTTATAAAATGATTAAAGAAAAAAACATGACAATGAAAAAAGCATTCGTTTATGCTGGGTTATATGGTGTAGTGATGTTCCTATTTTTATTAATGGGATATAGAACACCATTAGCGTTAATGTTATTTACAGGCATTATCGTATTCCATTATGTGGTGAAGCGAGTTAAGCTCACTTGGTTCCTTACGTTTCTTACAGTCGTTGCAATTTCATTTGCTTTATTTGGATTTTTCCGAGTTGTAATGGAAGACACATCAAAAGAATTCAATACGCGGGAACAACCAGATCGCGAGCATTTAGAGGAAGATGAATTAGAGAAGTTATTAACTGCTGAAGACAGAGTAAATGCGACACCAAAATGGATTTTAGCTTTAAATGGTGAAATGGTTACAGGTCATATTGTGTTAAGTAAAATTATTGAGTATACCGAAGAAGAAGGGTATCTCGGTGGAGAAATCCATAAAGGCATTTTTAGTACAGTATTACCAGGAGAACAAATTTCCCCTCGTATGCAAGTTACAGAAGTAGTGAACTCGCTAAGTGTTGAGGAAGGGAAGTATATTACTCGTCCTGGTAGAACGACAACACCAACATTCATTGGACAATTGTATTTAGATGGAGGCTATATACTTGTAATTATTGGCTTCTTGCTTTATGGTGCACTTGTATCAATGCTTTATAATAAGGTGAAACAAGCAGGCGTAAAAAGCTTCCACACAATTGCATACGCTTTTGTATTAACTTTATTTACCGTAACCATTCATACAGGGTTACTAGATTTAATTTTCATCTTAATGCTAGGCTTCGTAATCCTTGCTTCAGCAATTAGCAAGACTGATAAGGATCGGGTAATGTTATAGCTTTAGGCAGTTTATGGACGAATAGATTTATACACGTGTTTTGAGTGTATTGACACCTTTTGAATGAAGCGATTCATTCAAAGGGTGTTTTTTAATTGCACGGATTGTTGGTTGGATAAGCTGACAAGATAAAGGTAGGGATTATATGCAGCATGAGGAGCTATCCGCACGAGTAACGTGATAATTTGCAAAAGTAGGGAGTTAATGCGAACGAGTTAGGAGATTATCTGCACAAGTAGGGAGTTTATTCGAACGAGTTAGGAGATTATCTGCACAAGTAGGGAGCTTATTCGAACTAGTAGGGGATTATCTGCACAAGTAGGGAGTTTATTCGAACGAGTTAGGAGATTATCTGCACAAGTAGGGAGTTTATTCGAACGAGTTAGGAGATTATCTGCACAAGTAGGGAGTTTATTCGAACGAGTTAGGAGATTATCTGCACAAGTAGGGAGTTTATTCGAACGAGTTAGGAGATTATCTGCACAAGTAGGGAGTTTATTCGAACGAGTTAGGAGATTATCTGCACAAGTAGGGAGTTTATTCGAACGAGTAGGGGATTATCTGCACAAGTAAGGAGTTTATTCGAACGAGTTAGGAGATTATCTGCACAAGTAGGGAGTTTATTCGAACGAGTAGGGGATTAATCTACACATGAGAAGGGGGATCTGCCCGAGCAGGGGATATATCTACATAAGGAAGACGTTTATCCACTCGAGTTAGATGTAAATAAAAGGATTAAGATGTTTTTCTATTCCAGCAAATGAGCTAACCACACGATTGAACGAATTCCGAATAGATATATGGAGTGGATCTAAATAAGAAAAAATTGTAAGTAAAAACCGAGAAATCACTTTAGTAAAGATAAGATAATAGTCAAATTCAAAGGGATAATAGTCAATCTAGGTAAAATAATAGCCAAAGCCAAAAATTTGCTCCAGCAGAGATGAGATAATAGTCAAAATCAAAGGGATAATAGTCAACTCGGCCGAGATAATAGTCAATCTAGGGAAAATAATAGCCAAAGCCAAAAATTCGCTCCAGCAGAGATGAGATAATAGTCAAAATCAAAGGGATAATAGCCAACTCGGCCGAGATAATAGTCAATCTAGGGAAAATAATAGCCAAAGCCGAAAATTCGCTCCAGCAGAGATGAGATAATAGTCAAATCCAATAAGATAATAGTCAACTCGGCCGAGATAATAGTCAATCTAGGGAAAATAATAGCCAAAGCCAAAAATTTGCTCCAGCAAAAAAAGGATAATAGTCAAAATCAAAGAGATAATAGTCAACTCGGCCGAGATAATAGTCAATCTAGAGAAAATAATAGCCAAAGCCGAAAATTTGCTCCAGCAGAGATGAGATAATAGTCAAATCCAATAAGATAATAGTCAACTCGGCCGAGATAATAGTCAATCTAGGGAAAATAATAGCCAAAGCCAAAAATTTGCTCCAGCAAAAAAAGGATAATAGTCAAAATCAAAGAGATAATAGTCAACTCGGCCGAGATAATAGTCAATCTAGGGAAAATAATAGCCAAAGCCAAAAATTCGCTCCAGCAAATAAAGGATAATAGTCAAAATCAAAGAGATAATAGTCAACTCGGCCGAGATAATAGTCAATCTAGGGAAAATAATAGCCAAAGCCGAAAATTCGCTCCAGCAGAGATGAGATAATAGTCAAAATCAAAGGGATAATAGCCAACTCGGCCGAGATAATAGTCAATCTAGGGAAAATAATAGCCAAAGCCAAAAATTTGCTCCAGCAGAGATGAGATAATAGTCAAATTCAAAGAGATAATAGCCAACTCGGCCGAGATAATAGTCAATCTAGGGAAAATAATAGCCAAAGCCAAAAATTTGCTCCAGCAGAGATGAGATAATAGTCAAAATCAAAGGGATAATAGCCAACTCGGCCGAGATAATAGTCAATCTAGGGAAAATAATAGCCAAAGCCGAAAATTCGCTCCAGCAGAGATGAGATAATAGTCAAAACCCAAGCGATAATAGTCAACTCGGCCGAGATAATAGTCAATCTAGGTAAAATAATAGCCAAAGCCAAAAATTTGCTCCAGCAGAAATGAAATAATAGTCAAAATCAAAGGGATAATAGCCAACTCGACCGAAATAATAGTCAATCTAGGTAAAATAATAGCCAAAGCCAAAAATTCGCTCCAGCAGAGATGAGATAATAGTCAAATTCAAAGGGATAATAGCCAACTCGGCCGAGATAATAGTCAATCTAGGTAAAATAATAGCCAAAGCCAAAAATTTGCTCCAGCAGAGATGAGATAATAGTCAAAATCAAAGGGATAATAGCCAACTCGGCCGAGATAATAGTCAATTTAGGTAAAATAATAGCCAAAGCCGAAAATTTGCTCCAGCAGAGATGAGATAATAGTCAAATTCAAAGGGATAATAGCCAACTCGGCCGAGATAATAGTCAATTTAGGTAAAATAATAGCCAAAGCCGAAAATTTGCTCCAGCAGAGATGAGATAATAGTCAAATTCAAAGAGATAATAGCCAACTCGGCCGAGATAATAGTCAATCTAGGTAAAATAATAGCCAAAGATAAAAAAGTGAAATCGACTCGTTTATGTCGATTTCACTTTTTTAATTTCGAAGCAATCCTATCCTTACTTCTATTTAACAGTATCCAAGATGATAACGTATTGTGAGCTTACGTAGGCGACTTTATGGTCACGGCTGTCTGGAATGATTTCATACCAACCGTTTGCTGCAAGATTTGTGCTTGTAACAATGACTGGAATATTTGTCCGGCTGTATCGATAAATTGGCGTGTTGTTATTTAATGTAGCTACAGAACGAACATTTAGTCCTTCAATATTGGTTAATCCGATTGTATATGCGTTATTTGCATCTTTAAATCCTAAATATTTATCTGCACGGTAGTAGTGGCCAGCTGCTTTGGCACCCCAATAAGGATCGGATGCGTATTTCACATTAAATCCGATTCGTTTTGTTCCGAATACAGGACCGTGAGCGAATGGTGCATTTGCAGGAATGTAGTTTTTCCACCAGAATTTTTCCATCAGTTCACGAATGCTTGCTTCAGGAGAATCGAATTTCACCTTTAATGGATCAGTGTCATACACATACAAACCGAATAAGTTGTTGTATTGCTGCGCGTAATCACTCATCCCCATGTCGCTTTCGTGCATTGCAAGGGCAAGTATCATCATCGCATTAATCCCGTAGTCTTCTTCAATGGCTTTCAACTGTTTACCTAATCCTATCAATTTACTTTTCTTAGAAGCATCAACATAACGGCCGCCAGCTTTTTCTCGCTCTGCTAATGCGTATTGAATGTACTTGTCGATTTCTTCAGTTGAATACTGTGTTTTTGAGTGAACAGGTAGGAATTGGTAATAATTGTAATATGTAAACTTTTCCCCACCATTGTAGAAATTAATGCCGTCCCAGCTGTAGTATTTTACCCCAGGTTTCATTTGGCTTGGTGCTTTTCCATAAATATAGCTTGCTTTATCGTTTCCTGTTTTGTGATCTACTAGGACGTGTTTCATTTCTCCGCCAACGTTTAAGTAATAGTGGCGACCTTTTGATAAGGAGAAAGGAATTAATGATACAGTGTTTGCATCCACATATCCAACTTGTCCTGCTAAATTCACTTTCACACGGTTGCCTTCAGATTGAAGATATTGCATTTCTGTTTCTGAAGCTACGCTAATCTTATCTTTTACCGTTTCAGAGTCTAAAACCGTGTAAGATTTTGCAACGACGAAACCAGAACCCGGCTTCATGTAGATGATGTTGTTATTTTTTGTAATAACATGAGTGTCTTTTGAAACGTTTTTCAATACAGTGTCATAATCAAAAGAAGTAATTTTTGTAGAAACGAGTTGTCCACCCTGAATATCTTTTAATTCATATGGTCCAAAGTTTATCGCTTCTTGATTACCAGCTACCTCCATCATCCGAATGATGAACGTTGCAGCTTGTGATACCGGCGTATTTTTTAATGGATAAAAATACACGCCATCAGGCATTGTGGAACCTTGAATAATTCCCTTTTCTGCACCTGTTGCAACCGCAGAATAATATTCTTTATAAATTTGATGTTTATCTTTAAATTGCAAATCTTTCGCCGTGCTCGTAGGAATCTTTAAATGTTTCATTGCTCGCTCAATCATGACAGCCATATGTTGGCGAGTAATCGGATCATTCGGTTTGAATGTGCCGTCTTCATATCCGGTAATAATCCCTGATGCTGCGGCATTTTGAATATCTTGATAATAGGGACTATTTGTTGGTACGTCCTTAAAATCAATATTTTCTTCCGCTTTTGGTAAGCCGATTACTCTGGAGATAAACGCTGCGAATTGGCCGCGTGTTACAGTAGCGTTTGGATTGTAATTGCCATTCGCATCAGGCGTTAAAGCCCCTTTCATAATTAAATATCGTAATCCCCGTTCATGATAGTTGCCTGTTACATCGTCTGCAGCCTGTACTTTGCCAGTTGAACAGAGCGAAAAAACTAACAAAATACTAAAAGCCATTAATAGAAATTTCTTCATGTAGTACCTTCTCCTTTCTCTACCTCCCATACTAACAAATTTCTATTAAGTTATTAATAGGATAAATGGTCAATTATATGAATTTTATAATAATAATAGTGAACACTAGCGTCGCATTAAAATAATTTAACACCTTCAAATAAACCGAATTTTCTGAAATATAATCCAAACACAAAAAAAGCCTTTATAATGGTTGGGTGGTAGTAAACCATCCAAATCCAATACAAAGGACAAAACTATGGATAAGTTTACACGAAAAACATCATTTGAACAATGGTTTTCACCGATTAATCGTCCATTATTTGACGACCTAGTGAAAACACATCAATTAAATCACTATACCAAGAAGCTTTATATGGCTTCATTTATGAAACTGCTTTTGTATGCCCAACTCCATGAAACCGAGAGTTTACGGGCGTTGAGTGACGCTGTCTTTTTAGAAGAATTACAACGAGCAACGGGATTGGAATCGATTAGTTTTTCACAGTTAGGGAGACGAATCAATACCATCCCAACTGAGTTCTTTCAAACGATTTTTCTCGATTTAGTGGCACAAATTCATCGGAAAACCAATTTCCAAACAAGAAGAAAAGTGACAACGCCTTTGAAAATCATTGATTCGAGTACATTACCGCTTAATTTGACCAATCATCAGTGGGCAGAGTTTCGAAAAACAAAATCAGGAGTAAAGCTTCACTTACGACTTGTTTTTATGGAAAAAGGACTCTCCTATCCAGATAAAGCCGTACTCACGAATGCCAACGAACATGATCGTGGTCAACTAGAAGTATTCGTGGATGACAAAGAATGCATGTACGTGTTTGATCGTGGTTACTTGGATTATGGTCGCTTTGATCAAATGACGGAAGATGGCTATTTCTTTGTGACCCGTTTGCGTAAAAACGCTGTTGTCCGAGTGTTAGAATCCTTTTCGTTACCAGAAGATTCACCCGTATTCTCTGATGAAATGGTTGTCATTGGAACACCACAAAATCGTTCTGAAAACGTGTTTCGCTTACTCAAATTGCATGATACAAAAGGAAATGAGCTTCATTTACTGACAAATCGGTTTGACATTGACGCAGATGAAATTGCAGAAATCTACCAATCACGTTGGGCAATCGAACTTTTTTTCAAATGGATGAAACAACATCTGAACATTAAAAAGTTTTTTGGTCACAGTGAACAAGCTGTACATAATCAAGTGTACGTAGCCATGATAGTGTACTGTCTGAATGTTTTAGCTCAGTTGAACACGAATAGCGAACGCAGTTACTTACAAATTAGTCGCTATTTGAAGGCTTCTTTGTGGAAATCCGCTCACATTTGGTTACGAAAAATCGAAGGAAACGGCGTCCCATAAAGGTTTGCCAGTCGTTGTTGCACAAGTCATAGGTTATAGTAAAAAAATGGATGTTTACTACCCTCGCTTAGGTGTTTTCGTTTTTTCTCTAAAGTCCAGAAAAAATAAAACTGAAAATTCAGACATCATTTATGCGACGGTAGTGAATAGTGAAAAAAGTATTATTTTATTTTTCTAGTATTTTTCCTTTTATATTTATAGATTAATATGTTTTAATGGAAAAGAAATGAAAGTATGGGGGGAAGGAAGGTGAGGGCTCTTTTTGAGCAAAATCAAATGAAGAAAATTATTTCAATATTATTTGCTTTTGTGCTTTTGTTTGGGACTGTGGCACCTGCTCAAGCGAATCAATCAGTCAATGAGCAATATCCAGTGTCTTCTGGAGTGGTGTATAGTCAATATACATATAAAACATCAAAAACAAATGTAATCAATCATCTATCAATTAATTTAAATGATTCATTTACGAAAGTAGATATTGGCTTACCTAGTGCTTACAATAAGCGAGAAACGGTAACGGCAATAGCAAATCGAGACTCTAAAGATGGTAATAGAGTAGTAGGAGCTATTAATGCTGCATTTTTCAATATGAGCGATGGGGTTCCATTGTTTTTAATTGCAAAAAATAATCGCATTATTAACGGTGGGGCGATCTCTGAAGGTGCGGATCAATATTTGAACGTTCCAACAGCTTTCGGTATCGATAAAAACGGACAAGGCATTATCGATTATTTCGATTTTCAAATTACGATGACGACAAATGGCCAATCGTATCAACTGACTGGCATGGACCGTGTTCGGAATGGCAATGAGGTCATCGTTTATACACCGAACTATTACAAAGGCTATACAGATAATAATCAATATGGATTCGACATTATTGTTGAAGGAGATACACCAATCGGAGAAATATATTTCGGAGATACGATTTCTGGGGTAGTGAAAGAAATCGCTCCTTATGGGGAATCAAAACATCCTATTCCGAAAAATGGTTTCATTCTATCTGTCCAAGGCGGCTCACCTTTAAGTAAAACGTTGTCTAGTTTACAAATTGGTCAACAAATTGATGTGAACTTTTCCATCGACTCAAAATGGCAAGATGCACAATTTATTGTTGCGACAGGGCCTTTTTTAGTGCGCGATGGTAAACCGTATATTATGATGAGCACTGCTTCTAGCCGAGCAAGAGAAGTAGCGCCTAGAACAGTTGTAGCAGTGAGTAAAGATAAGAAAACCGTTCATTTCATTACTGTAGATGGAAGACAGTCCCACAGTAAAGGGATGAATATGAAAGAACTTGCAGATTATCTAGTTTCTTTAGGAGTAGATACGGCCATTAACCTTGATGGTGGCGGTTCAACAACAATGGCAATGCGTAAATATGGAAGCAATGATGTAGTTGTCGTGAATAAACCATCAGGTGGGTCCCAACGTGCAGTACATGCGATTTTAGAAGCAATTAGCACTGCACCGCTTGGAGAGGCGAAAATAATGAAATTTACTCGTACAAATGTCGGTACGATGTTGGAAGGAACAAATTCCACTGTCAGCGTACAATATGTACTGGACGAGTACTATAATCCGCTGCCAATTACTCCTGATTCTATTAGTCTAGCATCACAAAATGGAACTTTAACGATTAGTGGTACGACATTTACAACAACAAAAGCAGGACAAGATCGTATTTACATTATGTATAATGGAAAAGTCGTACAATCTTTCCCAGTGACAATTGTTGATGCACCAAGTCAAATGACAATTAAAGGAGCACAAGAAGTAGTCGTTGGTGCAACGCAGAATTATTCAGTTGAAGCAAAAGATGCGGAAGGTAAAAATTTAATTTATAATGCAAATCAAGTGAAATGGTCGGTAGAAGGAAATATCGGAACCATTACTTCTACAGGACAATTTAAAGCAACGACTGCAGGTAGCGGTAAAATTATTGCAACGTTAGGTTCAAAGACTGTTTCAATTCCTGTAAAAGTAAAAGAGAAAGTCATCTTTAAAGATGTCCCTACAAATCACCCTTATTTCAATGAAATTAGTTATAGCGTAAAAAACAATATCGTCACAGGGTACAGTGATGGCACATTTAGACCGACAGAAAATATTTCCCGGGAGCATGCAGCTGTCATTTTAACGAGAGTTCTGAAATTAGATACGACAAATGTTCAAAATCCGAACTTCAAAGACGTTCCAACGAATTATCCTTATTACAAAGAAATTGCAGCGGCAGCAAACTACGGATTAGTGAGCGGCAAAAACGATGGCACTTTTGATCCTAAAGGTAAGCTGACGCGTGCACAAATGGCGAAAATTTTAGCGATTGCCTTTGAATTGCATGGTTCAGAAAGTAAATCAACAAAATTTAAAGATGTTCCAACAAATCATTGGGCATATCCTTATATCGATGCATTAGCTTATAGCAAAGTCACAACGGGATACGAAGATGGAACATTTAAACCAAATGAAAATATCAATCGTCAGCATTTTGTTCTATTCGTATATCGTGCTATACATCGTTAATTGAAGTTAGTAGAATGGTAGCTCTGTACTTTGTCATTTAACGTTGAATAGCCCACCTTATCTATAAAGGGGCATATCCCTTTGAATAGAAAAATCATAGAATGGGAAATCTAGGTTCATCATAAAAAAACTCTCCCCTACTTTGATGTGGAGGAGAGTTTTTATATGATATAATTGTTCATTATTAAGTATAAAGGATGTAGGTTCATGAAAATCGGAATCGTAGGTAATTACGGTAATGATAACAACGGGGATGAATCGATTTTGCTCAGCATCATTATGCAGCTCGAGCAAGCATTTAACATTTCCCGTGAAGATATCACCGTTTTTAGCAATAACACTCAACAAACGAGTGAACAATATGGAGTTCAAAGCTATCCATTATATTATAAACGCAAAAATTTATATAAAACTTTTTATACTACATATCAATCGAATAAAAAATATGTTTCTCAATTTGATTTACTCATTATTGGCGGCGGCGGGATTTTAATGGATTTTTATCGCCGTGAAGCTCACCTATATAGCACATATGCACTGATGGCAAAGCATGCGAAAGTGCCATATATCGTTTATGGCTGTGGTGCTGGTCCTCTCGACACCATTACCGGGCGCCTAATGATTCGATTAATGTGTAAACATGCCTTCAATATTTCAGTGAGAGATCCGGAATCAAAAGACCTATTAGAAAAAATAGGTGTCAATAAAGAAATTAAAGTGATTGGTGATCCTGCCTTTACTTTATACAGTCCAAAAGATAGCTATTCTAACGAGCCAAAGGAAGTCGCCGTATCTTGTGTTCCAATGTATAACGCGAACTATTGGCCTTTTGGCGACGTCGACAAATATGAAAGTTACATTACTGGAATGGCTAAGAATTTAGATCATTTAATCGAGAAGGAACATGTCAATATTACCTTTTTCGCTACGAAATATCCTCAAGATGTCTATGTGACGAAGGATATTCAAAAGAAAATGAAGCATCAATCGAAGACAAAAATTATTGATGAGAATTTAAAACCGCTGAAATTAATTGACGTGGTGAGTAAATACGATGCAGTCATCGGTACGCGTTTGCACTCTTTAATTATTGCAACTTGTTCCGCAACACCAGTGATTGCGATTTCTTATCATCCAAAAGTAACGAATTTTATGAGATTAACAGGAAACGAAAAAAGATGTCTTACGATTGAAGATATTCAAAAGGATGAAATGATCATATCCCGTTCCTTTAGCGATATTCGAGAAAATTGGAAAGAAGTTGTGAGTGAAACGAAAAAAATTGCTGCAAAGGCATATGAAGAAGCGAGTAAAGGCAAAGAATTGATGATGAAGGCAGTGAAGGACAAATGAAAAAAGTATTTGTAATTAGCAATATGTATCCTTCAAAAGAACATCTCTCGTTTGGTATTTTCGTAAAAAATCAAGTAGAGGCACTGCGAAATTCGAATATTGATGTAATTGTCGCAGCAAATGATAATCCAAAGACAGGTAAGAAAAATACCATATTGAAATATAGTAAGTGGGCAAAAGAGGTTCTTTCGAAAGCTTTAAAATATAAAAAGGAAATTTCCATTACGCATGCTCATTACGTTTTCCCATCCGGTGTTTTTTCATTCATAATGAAGAAAATGTTCAATATTCCGTATGTGGTGACTGCCCATGGCGGCGATATTGAGCGGATGGCGAAGAAAAGTGCGAGCATCCGAAACTGGACGGAGAAAATCTTGCAGGAAAGCAGCTATGTCATTGCCGTTGGTCCAGTGCTTGCCGAGCAAATCGAAAAGGATTATGGCATTCCACGTGAGCGGATTTTGGTTTGCAGTATGGGTGTGAATCGGAAACAATTCAAGCCTGGAAATAAAGAAATGGTAAGAAAAGAATTAAATCTAGAAGATGATGCCTTTATCTATTTATTTGTTGGGAATGTCATTAAGCAAAAAGGTGTAGAAGAGCTGTTAATCGCTTTTCAACAAGTGAAAAAAGAGGCGAATCGAAAAGTAAAGCTTGTGATCATTGGTTCTCAACGAGATAGAAGTTTTGTGAATAGTCTATCGCCATTAATGGATGATGACGTGCTAATGTATGGACCAATGAAACAAAACGAGCTTGTGAAATGGTATCAAGCGAGCGATGTGTTTGTATTACCTTCGCATTTAGAAGGCTTCGGTTTAGTGGCTTTAGAAGCAATAGCTAGCGGAACGCCTGTCATTGCATCGGATGTTGGAGGTTTAACTTATTTATTAAAAGATGGTGCTGGGCATTTAGTAGAGCCAAAAAATCCGAAAGCGCTGGCTGATGAAATGTTCAATGCTCTAACGACACCAAAAGAACAGTATACCAATCAAGAGGCATGTGATGAGATTTTGCATATTCATGATGCTGATGAAATTACGAAACGGGTCATTAGGCTATATGAATCTGCGGTGAACGGAGGTTCTAGCCTATGAATAAATTTTTAAAAATCGTTGGAGCGGTAGCTATCATTAATATAGCAGCCCGCATCTTCGGGTTTTTCCGGGAAATGGCCGTTGGGTACCAGTACGGATTTTCCTATGCAGCGGACAGTATTTTTACCGCTTATATGGTGCCGAACTTTTTATATTTAGTAGTCGGCGGTGCTTTTACGACAGCTGTGATTTCTCTATATAATAGGAAAACGACGAACCAATCGGAATTTGTGAAACAGTCCTTCACGATTGTGTTAACCTCTGGAATCGTCATGACAGCGGTATTACTCCTATTTACCGACCCAATTATTAAAATGTTATTTGAGAATAATGAAGACATTGCACCTGATGCAATTGAATTAACGAAGCATTTATTTTACTGGATGATGCCTTCATCAATTTTCTTAATTCTCGCATCGTATTATAGCGGTTTACTAAATGTTCATAATAAATTTCATTTATCCAGTTTTTCGATTTTAATATATAATGTGGCGTTTTTAGTTATTGCAGTCGCATTATCTTTTGTGATTGGTCCAATCGCTTACGGTATAAGTGCTTTTGCCAGTTCCATCATTATGATTTACTTCTTAATTGTAGGTTATCGCAAGCTGGATTCTTCACATCCAATCGGAATCTCATTTAAACGAGATGCGACGACAAAAGACTTATGGATAATGGTTGTACCCATCATGATTGGTGGTGGAACAATTCAGATTTATGCCATGTTGCAACGTTTCTTTGCTCAGCTTTTAGGGTTTGGAGAAAGTGCGATTTCCGTTGTAAACTATGCTTCCCGTTTAACACAGTTTCCACAAACGATTTTAATTACAGCGGTGACGACGGTAATCTACCCAATATTAAGCCGCAAAGAAGCAGAAGATGATCATGAATCCATTAAAAGTTTATATAGCAGAGGGTTACGTTATTTAGTATTGTTGATGATTCCTGTATCCATATTTGCATATTTCTACGCGGAAAATATTATTCAAGTGATTTTTGAGTACGGAAATTTTACTAAAGAAGGAACTAAATTAACGACACCAGTAATGCAAATTTTCGTGTTATCTATGTTCTTCTTAGCTGCGAATACGTATATTACTCGTTTCTATTATGCAAAAGGAGACTCGATCGCTCCGGTTATTTTCAGCATCGTCAATGTATTCATCGTGAATATTGCGGTGATGTATTTACTTGCTGATTCAACAGGAGTTAATTCTATCGCTTGGGGTACGTTAATCAGTTCAGTTGTCAATACAGTGTTGCTAATTATCTATGCACACTTTAGATATGGATTGAAGATAGGTAATGGAAAACTAAAGGATTCCTTCAAACTATCCATACCGCTTATTTTAATCGGTTGTATCACGTATTTATCGAGCAAATATCTCGTTTTTGATTATAAGTGGGTTACATTTATTACAGGATTGGTTATTTTCAGTGTAAGTACGATTGGTCTATTCATGCTGTTTAGAATAAAAGAAGTTGAGGACTATATTAACGGAATCAAAAAGAAGTATTTTAGCAATAAGTAACTCAACTTTCGCAGACTGAAATTGGCAAATAAGCCTTGATATAGCTAGGAAGGTTGGATATCCACTGTTCTAGTTGACTTTGAATTAATTTTTTGATTTTCTTGTTGGTCTGTTTTATTACATCTTGAAGAAGCTCGATTAACTGCTGCAATGCGACAGCCCAATCAAGTTCATTTACTTCATCACATAGTTCATAAAACAGACCACCAATTGTTCGTTCATCCGTATTACAACGATTCTGCCAAGAGAGTACAATAAAACGTGTAAATACAATCGTTGTATGGGCAATAAGCGCATCATATGAACGACTTTGGAACTCTTTTTCAAGTTTTAAAAGGGATTTGGTTGTCTTAAAGAAAACCTCGATATCCCAGCGCATTCCGTAGATTCGCACAATTTCTTGTTCGGAGAGCGTGCAATCGGTACTAAGGATGGCAAGCCACTCACTTTTCTTATTTCTATTTTGAATGAATACCACTTTAACGGGTGTCCCGTTAGCCATTGTTGTATGAATTGAACGAAGAACTCCTTTCCCGGATGGAACAGGTACAGCTAAGCGATAAAGTTGCTTTAGTGAAACCATTTTATCGTTTACGTTATAGCGTTGTTTTGTTTCTTTAACCATCCCTATGACATCTAATCCTTGATCGACAATCGCTTTAACAAGTGGTGGCAAGGTAAACCAAGAATCCATAAGAACATAGCTGGCTTCGATTCCACTCGTTAATGCACGCTTAATCATATCAGGAATCTGTTCAGGCTCTGTTTGAAGTGCATTTTGTCTACGTTTATAGCCACATGTGCGTTTATCAATGTGATCAGAAATACCATTGATTTGTGACTTTCTCGAACTGACTAAAGAAAAGTCAATTGGCATAAATGTATGGCCATCTGACCAACCCAAAGTAAGCATACGAAAACCTTTATAAAAGCGCATTTTAAGTGAAGCATGATCAAAACAACGAGCGAGCAATTCGACCTTTTTACTGCGATTTCGATCATAGGAAGAATCATCAATAATGAACACTTTTGGTCGTGTTCGATTCGTAAGACTTGCCACTTTTCGAATGGTAAAAGTGCTCAATAGTAATAAAAAGCGGCGCCAGTTGAACGTTGCTTGGTTTAAAAAACGATAAACAGCGTCCTTAGCTGGAAATTGATCTGCTTTCTTTGAATCCAGTAGGGAAAACCAATTTCTATGTTGAAAAATCAAACAAAAAATAAGTTGAAATAAGTAAGAACAGCTAAAGCCAAACGATTTTTTAATTCCTGCTTGGCGTAGATGCTTATTTATTTCAAGCTCAGAAAAAACAGAGTCAAGTTCTTTTGGTAGTTGATTAAATTGGCTATTTTGGTTTATCATATAGGGGACACCTCTTCTGTATGGTAGTGTTTTTCATCAATTACACTATACCAAAGAACGAGGTGTTTTTTCATGATTATTTAAATTTGTCAACGAATATATTTGATAAACTCTGGTTTCAATAAAACCAATGATTAATGCTTATTTTTTAGGTGCGAAAGTTGAGTTTTAAAAAATGTCAAATGATAATTTTGTACTTCCCAAAACCATTTACATCAAGCATTTAAACAAGATTTTGGACTGCGAAAGTTGAGTAATAAAGATAATTCTTATAATCAGCACATGCATGTATTGGTATGTGTGGAACCAACTTATTTTAAGAATACAGAAAACTACGTGAATCAAAAACAATGGATTCAATTTTGGAAAAAGGCAATGAAATTAGACTATGATCCAAATGTAAAAGTTCAAATGATTCGACCGAAAAATAAATATAAATCGGATATACAATCGGCAATTGACGAAACTGCAAAATATCCTGTAAAGGATACGGATTTTATGACCGATGATGAAGAAAAGAATTTGAAACGTTTGTCTGATTTGGAGGAAGGTTTACACCGTAAAAGGTTAATCTCCTATGGTGGTTTGTTAAAAGAAATACATAAAAAATTAAACCTTGATGACACAGAAGAAGGCGATTTGATTCATACAGATGATGACGAAAAAGCCGATGAAGATGGATTTTCTATTATTGCAATGTGGAATTGGGAACGGAAAAATTATTTTATTAAAGAGTAGTTCAACAAACGGGCCATATTGTTGTATAAGTGATGAAATACTGAATTTAAAACTTAGTTTATATGTGGTAAAATGTTTTAATCAAGTTTAGGAGGAATTAATTATGAAGTGTAATGAATGTAACAGGGTTCAATTAAAAGAGGGAAGCGTATCATTAACCCTATAAACTACGTCTGCCCTCATTATTGGAGGGTGAAATGTGAATACATCCTATTCACAATCGAATTTACGACACAACCAAATTTTAATTTGGCTTTGCATTTTATCTTTTTTTAGCGTATTAAATGAAATGGTTTTGAACGTCTCATTACCTGATATTGCAAATGATTTTAATAAACCACCTGCGAGTACAAACTGGGTGAACACAGCCTTTATGTTAACCTTTTCCATTGGAACAGCTGTATATGGAAAGCTATCTGATCAATTAGGCATCAAAAGGTTACTCCTATTTGGAATTATAATAAATTGTTTCGGGTCGGTAATTGGGTTTGTTGGCCATTCTTTCTTTTCCTTACTTATTATGGCTCGTTTTATTCAAGGGGCTGGTGCAGCTGCATTTCCAGCACTCGTAATGGTTGTAGTTGCGCGCTATATTCCAAAGGAAAATAGGGGTAAAGCATTTGGTCTTATTGGATCGATAGTAGCCATGGGAGAAGGAGTCGGTCCAGCGATTGGTGGAATGATAGCCCATTATATTCATTGGTCCTATCTTCTACTCATTCCTATGATAACAATTATCACTGTTCCGTTTCTTATGAAATTATTAAAGAAAGAAGTAAGGATAAAAGGTCATTTTGATATCAAAGGAATTATACTAATGTCTGTAGGCATTGTATTTTTTATGTTGTTTACAACATCATATAGCATTTCTTTTCTTATCGTTAGCGTGCTGTCATTCCTGATATTTGTAAAACATATCAGGAAAGTAACAGATCCTTTTGTTGATCCCGGATTAGGGAAAAATATACCTTTTATGATTGGAGTTCTTTGTGGGGGAATTATATTTGGAACAGTAGCAGGGTTTGTCTCTATGGTTCCTTATATGATGAAAGATGTTCACCAGCTAAGTACTGCCGAAATCGGAAGTGTAATTATTTTCCCTGGAACAATGAGTGTCATTATTTTCGGCTACATTGGTGGGATACTTGTTGATAGAAGAGGTCCTTTATACGTGTTAAACATCGGAGTTACATTTCTTTCTGTTAGCTTTTTAACTGCTTCCTTTCTTTTAGAAACAACATCATGGTTCATGACAATTATAATCGTATTTGTTTTAGGTGGGCTTTCGTTCACCAAAACAGTTATATCAACAATTGTTTCAAGTAGCTTGAAACAGCAGGAAGCTGGTGCTGGAATGAGTTTGCTTAACTTTACCAGCTTTTTATCAGAGGGAACAGGTATTGCAATTGTAGGTGGTTTATTATCCATACCCTTACTTGATCAAAGGTTGTTACCTATGGAAGTTGATCAGTCAACTTATCTGTATAGTAATTTGTTATTACTTTTTTCAGGAATCATTGTCATTAGTTGGCTGGTTACCTTGAATGTATATAAACATTCTCAAAGGGATTTCTAAATCGTTAAGGGATCAACTTTGGGAGAGAGTTCAAAATTGATCCTTTTTTTATAACAGGAATTCAAATCTTTTTGTTCCATTAAAGGGCGCGATTGCTGAATAAAAGATACGAGAGACCTCTCTTGTATCTTTTTTATTTTGAGTGGTTTTGTCCGTTACACTAGAAAACCGAAAGACAATAAAAATTTTATTCTTGCTGAGTCTGGCTTTCGGTAAGCTAGACAAAACGGACAAAATAAAAATTGGCAAGGGTTTAAAGGTGGAGATTTTTTGAGTGATCTTCTCAAAAAATACTACCTGTCCCTTGCTGATTTTTAAACGAGCACGAGAGCAAAACCCCCCTTTGCTGAGGTGGCAGAGGGCAGGTTTTTTTGTTTCTTTTTTCTCGTAAAAAAAAGAAAGGTCTTAAAGGTTTTATGGTTTTGGTCGGCACTGCCGACAGCCTCGCAGAGCACACACTTTATGAATATAAAGTATAGTGTGTTATACTTTACTTGGAAGTGGTTGCCGGAAAGAGCGAAAATGCCTCACATTTGTGCCACCTAAAAAGGAGCGATTTACATATGAGTTATGCAGTTTGTAGAATGCAAAAAGTGAAATCAGCTGGACTAAAAGGCATGCAATTTCATAATCAAAGAGAGCGAAAAAGTAGAACGAATGATGATATTGACCATGAGCGAACACGTGAAAATTATGATTTGAAAAATGATAAAAATATTGATTACAACGAACGTGTCAAAGAAATTATTGAATCACAAAAAACAGGTACAAGAAAAACGAGGAAAGATGCTGTTCTTGTAAATGAGTTGCTAGTAACATCTGACCGAGATTTTTTTGAGCAACTGGATCCAGGAGAACAAAAACGATTTTTTGAGGAAAGTTATAAATTATTTTCCGAACGATATGGCAAGCAAAATATTGCTTATGCAACAGTTCATAATGATGAGCAAACCCCTCACATGCATTTAGGTGTTGTGCCTATGCGTGATGGAAAACTGCAAGGAAAAAATGTGTTTAATCGTCAAGAACTGTTATGGCTACAAGATAAATTCCCCGAGCATATGAAAAAACAGGGTTTTGAGTTGAAGCGTGGTGAACGTGGCTCTGACCGTAAACATATTGAGACAGCTAAATTTAAAAAACAAACTTTGGAAAAAGAGATTGATTTTCTAGAAAAAAATTTAGCAGTTAAAAAAGATGAATGGACTGCTTATAGCGATAAAGTTAAATCAGATTTAGAAGTACCAGCGAAACGACACATGAAAAGTGTTGAAGTGCCAACGGGTGAAAAGTCCATGTTTGGTTTGGGAAAAGAAATAATGAAAACAGAAAAGAAACCAACCAAAAATGTTGTTATATCGGAGCGTGATTATAAAAACTTAGTGACTGCTGCGAGAGATAACGATAGGTTAAAACAGCATGTTAGAAATCTCATGAGTACTGATATGGCGAGAGAATATAAAAAATTAAGTAAAGAACATGGGCAAGTTAAAGAAAAATATAGTGGTCTTGTAGAGCGATTTAATGAAAATGTAAATGATTATAATGAGTTGCTTGAAGAAAACAAGTCTTTAAAGTCTAAAATAAGCGATTTAAAGCGTGATGTGAGTTTAATCTATGAAAGCACTAAGGAATTCCTTAAGGAACGTACAGACGGCTTAAAAGCCTTTAAAAACGTTTTTAAGGGGTTTGTAGACAAGGTAAAGGATAAAACAGCACAATTCCAAGAAAAACACGATTTAGAACCTAAAAAGAACGAATTTGAACTAACTCATAACCGAGAGGTAAAAAAAGAACGAAGTCGAGATCAGGGAATGAGTTTATAAAATAAAAAAAGCACCTGAAAAGGTGTCTTTTTTTGATGGTTTTGAACTTGTTCTTTCTTATCTTGATACATATAGAAATAACGTCATTTTTATTTTAGTTGCTGAAAGGTGCGTTGAAGTGTTGGTATGTATGTGTTTTAAAGTATTGAAAACCCTTAAAATTGGTTGCACAGAAAAACCCCATCTGTTAAAGTTATAAGTGACCAAACAAATAACTAAATAGATGGGGGTTTCTTTTAATATTATGTGTCCTAATAGTAGCATTTATTCAGATGAAAAATCAAGGGTTTTAGTGGACAAGACAAAAAGTGGAAAAGTGAGACCATGGAGAGAAAAGAAAATCGCTAATGTTGATTACTTTGAACTTCTGCATATTCTTGAATTTAAAAAGGCTGAAAGAGTAAAAGATTGTGCTGAAATATTAGAGTATAAACAAAATCGTGAAACAGGCGAAAGAAAGTTGTATCGAGTGTGGTTTTGTAAATCCAGGCTTTGTCCAATGTGCAACTGGAGGAGAGCAATGAAACATGGCATTCAGTCACAAAAGGTTGTTGCTGAAGTTATTAAACAAAAGCCAACAGTTCGTTGGTTGTTTCTCACATTAACAGTTAAAAATGTTTATGATGGCGAAGAATTAAATAAGAGTTTGTCAGATATGGCTCAAGGATTTCGCCGAATGATGCAATATAAAAAAATTAATAAAAATCTTGTTGGTTTTATGCGTGCAACGGAAGTGACAATAAATAATAAACTCAACTTTCGCAGACTGAAATTGGCAAATAAGCCTTGATATAGCTAGGAAGGTTGGATATCCACTGTTCTAGTTGACTTTGAATTAATTTTTTGATTTTCTTGTTGGTCTGTTTTATTACATCTTGAAGAAGCTCGATTAACTGCTGCAATGCGACAGCCCAATCAAGTTCATTTACTTCATCACATAGTTCATAAAACAGACCACCAATTGTTCGTTCATCCGTATTACAACGATTCTGCCAAGAGAGTACAATAAAACGTGTAAATACAATCGTTGTATGGGCAATAAGCGCATCATATGAACGACTTTGGAACTCTTTTTCAAGTTTTAAAAGGGATTTGGTTGTCTTAAAGAAAACCTCGATATCCCAGCGCATTCCGTAGATTCGCACAATTTCTTGTTCGGAGAGCGTGCAATCGGTACTAAGGATGGCAAGCCACTCACTTTTCTTATTTCTATTTTGAATGAATACCACTTTAACGGGTGTCCCGTTAGCCATTGTTGTATGAATTGAACGAAGAACTCCTTTCCCGGATGGAACAGGTACAGCTAAGCGATAAAGTTGCTTTAGTGAAACCATTTTATCGTTTACGTTATAGCGTTGTTTTGTTTCTTTAACCATCCCTATGACATCTAATCCTTGATCGACAATCGCTTTAACAAGTGGTGGCAAGGTAAACCAAGAATCCATAAGAACATAGCTGGCTTCGATTCCACTCGTTAATGCACGCTTAATCATATCAGGAATCTGTTCAGGCTCTGTTTGAAGTGCATTTTGTCTACGTTTATAGCCACATGTGCGTTTATCAATGTGATCAGAAATACCATTGATTTGTGACTTTCTCGAACTGACTAAAGAAAAGTCAATTGGCATAAATGTATGGCCATCTGACCAACCCAAAGTAAGCATACGAAAACCTTTATAAAAGCGCATTTTAAGTGAAGCATGATCAAAACAACGAGCGAGCAATTCGACCTTTTTACTGCGATTTCGATCATAGGAAGAATCATCAATAATGAACACTTTTGGTCGTGTTCGATTCGTAAGACTTGCCACTTTTCGAATGGTAAAAGTGCTCAATAGTAATAAAAAGCGGCGCCAGTTGAACGTTGCTTGGTTTAAAAAACGATAAACAGCGTCCTTAGCTGGAAATTGATCTGCTTTCTTTGAATCCAGTAGGGAAAACCAATTTCTATGTTGAAAAATCAAACAAAAAATAAGTTGAAATAAGTAAGAACAGCTAAAGCCAAACGATTTTTTAATTCCTGCTTGGCGTAGATGCTTATTTATTTCAAGCTCAGAAAAAACAGAGTCAAGTTCTTTTGGTAGTTGATTAAATTGGCTATTTTGGTTTATCATATAGGGGACACCTCTTCTGTATGGTAGTGTTTTTCATCAATTACACTATACCAAAGAACGAGGTGTTTTTTCATGATTATTTAAATTTGTCAACGAATATATTTGATAAACTCTGGTTTCAATAAAACCAATGATTAATGCTTATTTTTTAGGTGCGAAAGTTGAGTAAGTAATTAAATTAATTAGATTCAATCTTAAAGTTAAATCACAGGTTATAATGCTCAGTGAATTAATTGGATAATGAATAAGAAGTGGAATTTACTAGCTTTATCGGGATTGTTTAAGATTCAACAATTCCCGAGGGGTTATAGTAAATTCCACTTTTTTATTAATGGTGACATATTAATACGGTAGCCTACTATTTGCTATTGTAGGATAAATGAAATTTGCTAACATTAATTGTCGAAATTTAAGTTATATTAAGATATTATTAGTAAGTAATTAAATGGAAGAATAAGAAATTTAATGTTTTATTATTAATATAGGTATAAAAGATTAAAATACATTTAATACATAATACCTAATGTATTGTGATAATAATACTAGATTATTTTTGCATTATTTTTTAAACATAGTTTGATTTTATCTACTTTTATGATTGAAAATTGTATTATTATGATAAATATCTTCAATTTAAAGTATTTCCATTTTATAATGAACTTGATTTAATAATAAAATGAAATGCCTCTTACGAAAAGTTCGAAACGTTATATTACTAAAACACTTTTTACGTAGTGGAAATATTGTCAACAAACGACTTTTTTCTTAAAAGAATATAATTCCGTAAGAGCCGATTTCATTCTTACACAACACTCAACACACCGTTTTTGGAATGGGGGTAGTCCAGTTGCCGAGGGGTCGAAAAGTCAACTCTAGTGGAGAAAAAAGTAAAAAATTACTTCAAGAAAAGGCGATAGAATTATTTTCACAATTTGGGTATCATGAAACTAAAATTAGCGATATCGTAAAGGCTGCTAATTTAACACAACCTACATTCTATCTTTATTTTGAAAATAAAGAATCACTATATAATGATTTGATATTACAATTTAGAAATGAATTTTTAGAAAATGTAAATCGTATCAATGTGGGGAATGAAGATAATTTCATCGAAAAATTACAAACAAACTTTACAGCTCTTTTTAAATTCTTCGCCAGTAATCCACACCTGACAAAAATCGGTTTCTACCAAACAGAAGAGTCGGAGGAATTAAAAAACATCTTTTCACAAATTCTTGAGGAAAAATTAAAAGAACGAGTAGAATTTTCGGATCATGATATTCGTATTTTTATAAACAGTATTGTTGGTGCTATTGAGCGGCTTACACGAACGATGTTGTTTACAAAAGAAAAAGAGCCGGAGCAATTAGCTTCCGAACTCATTAATATTTATTTTGCTAAAGAATTAATATGTAGATAAAGATAAATTACATGATGGACCTTAATAGAAAAGTTCTGCCAATACTAGATTGCTTCATCAATTGGAATCCTTAAAAAAGTTTAACTTTTTAAGGATTATTTTTTTTGGTTCCTTAAATAAACATAAAAAATGAGCCATTATTTATTTTCCGCTCCAATAAATATGACTCATTTTAGATGTTCCTTTTAAAATTCTTTTTTTACTGTTATGTGCAAGTAAGCACCTTTTTTCAGTTGATGATTTTGATTGTCTTTTAATGTTGGATGAATGAGAAGCATATATTCTCCACCTTCATTCAACGGTTTTTTCGGTGTCACAATTAATTGATTCCCATCCGTTAATATATTAACATCTACTTTATTCCCACCTAATTCAACTAATTCAACATCCTTTTCATTAATAGCACCTAATGGACGATTTAACGTGATATTAAATGTTTTCGTCGTCGGAACATCTAATAATGCTTTCAACTCTTTATAGTTTACTAGATTTTCTGCAATTGCATCGAAGTGTGCTTGATAAATAGGATTTGAATTTGTTTTAATATGTGGCATTATTCCCTGATCGCGAATGACTGTTCCTTTTGGGCCGAAAAATTCGCCTATTGTTAATTTTAAATAACTGCCATCTGATAATTGATAAAACCCTTGCATCGTGCCTTTTCCATAAGTTTTTTCACCATAAACAACAGCAGCGTCATAATCCGATAAAGCAGCGACTGTCATTTCAGAAGCGCTTGCACTAAAACGATTGACAAGCACTTTCGTATTATTATCAAAAATTGGTTGTACAAAATAAGGTAAGTTTACCAGCAGAGTACCGTCTGGCTCTAATAGATATTTATAATGATCTCGATCGTAATATAAATAATATTGTGTATTGCCTTCCTGATATTTGACTTTGTATGCAAACATTGCGTTTTTAAATAAAGCGATTAATTCTTCGGCAGATTCTACATAACCGCCGCCATTATTTTGCAAATCGAGAATAAAGGAAGTCGCACCTTTATGGGTTAATTTTTCATATTCTTTTTTGACAAGGTCAGCAGCATCTTCAGAAAATGATTGAAGCCGTATGTAGCCAATATTTCCGTATAGAATTTGACTCGTGGTATTTGGTATTGAGAAAGCTTTACGTGTCAATTGCTTTACAACGGTTGTACCATTTTCTTTTAAAATTTCAAGCTTTACCGTTGTATTTTCTTTTCCTAAAAGTAATGACTGGCCTTCCTCAACTGATTTTCCTTTAAGGGATATTGAATTGACTTTTGTAATGATGTCTCCAACTACTAACCCTTGTTCGTAAGCACTTCCATTTTCTAATACGTCCGTAATTAACAATCCGTTTTCATGTTTTTGAATCACAACCCCAATGCCGATTTGCTTCATATCAACGCTTTTGATAAAGCTTTCATATTGTTCAGGGGTATAATAGTTGGAGTATGGATCAAGCATTTCCATTATTTCATTGATGGTATTCGCTTGATCGATATTTCCATTTATTTCGCCCACATATTCACTTTTGACAATCTCTTTTATTTCTTGCAATGTTGTTGCAGCTTGTACATTGAATGGCATTGCAAGAAATAGAAAAATCATAGAGATTATTGGAAACCATTTTTTCATATAGCACACCCCTTCTTTCTAGATATATCCATTATAGCAATTGACTTTTCGTAATAGAATTGAATTTTAATACGTTTGTAAAATTTTGATAGAGTCTGGTTGTTTCTTGGTGAGTGAGAAGGATAATGAGGAAATAGATTGAGATGCCCTTCCCAAGAGAAACGAAATATAAATAATTTAACATCGTAGATTATGTAAATCTTTAGTGGAGAAAAGACAGAAATTGAGGATTTTATATGTATGAGCATTTTGCAAAATTAGATTTTTTGGATAAAAGTATAAAAAATAAAGCACTCGACAAATAGCTACCAGCATGTTATTTTACAAAATATTACAATAATCCTGTTTTTGGGCATACCTGCAGAATTTTTCACATTGAATTTTTTTAAGCGGCTTTCTTCCCTTTATTTTCCTTTGCCATCGCTAGCGCTGAAACAAGTAATACAATAGCGTTCAGGTAAATATGGCTCTTTACTTTCTCAATTCCCCATACATGTAGGGAGTTCGCCGTAAGGTAGCTTTTCATTCTTGAATTACAGCGTTCTACACTTGTCCTCTCGTTGTAAAGCTCTTTCCAACGTTTTGTATCACGGTGCGGATTGGAATATCGGCGCACATCCTTTTTGATGTCGACTTTTACCACCATTCCATAGTTGGAAGATGAACAGGCTGCCATTCCTAATGGGCAATCCACTTTGCCGGTTGCGTGAGGACATCTGAACTTGAGCTGGTCCTTATCAGCTCCCCAATAAGTCATTTCATAACCCATGGAACAACGCGGAGTTCCATTGGAAGAAATCCCTTCAGGAGGCTCTTTTTCGTTGCGCAAATTGAGCGGGATAATGGCTTGCGCTCCAATGTTTTTGGCTGATTCATAGTTTTTTAGTTGGTCATATCCGCCATCCATGATCAGAAATTCAATTTTGGATTTGGTACGCTCTGCCACTTGCTCGATTAATTCTGGTGCGACTTCTCCATCGTTCACATGGGCAGGGGTTACTTTTATGGCCATTGGCAGTTCGCTTGCGGTATCGACTGAAAGATGCATCTTATAGCCAAACCAGGTAATTTTATTGCCGAAGGAATCATATTTTGCGCCCCAATTGGCATTACCCGTTTGTTCACTACGCTTTTTGGGCTGTTTCTTTTCATAGGCATCAATGGCGGCACTGTCGATGGCCTGGTGGCTGCCGTCAATTATTCCTTCCTCCTGAGCTAACTGTACCAAGTCAAGGAAGATCTTTTCAGCCAGCTTTTTTTTGGTAAGTGCTGCAAAAACCCGGCTGAGAGTGGAGATAGACGGTGCGGGGCGATCAATCGATAAACCGCATTGATAACGGAAACGAAGGTCTTTATCCAATCGATGATGAAGGGCGGTAAAGGTGTCGATGCCTTCGAGTGGGGCAGCGATGAGAGCCCTTAGAATCCCTTCTCTGGAATGACCGTCAGCCCCTCGGGGTGAAGAACTTCTCAACTGTTTAGCATAAGGGCGTAAATCAAGCGAGCTAAAAAAGATAGGTAATTTCTCTTTTGACTCTAATTTTTGCAGTTCTTCAAAGGAAAATAGGCTTTCTTGTAGAATATACAAAGTGACTTCCTCCTTTTGAATTTTTTGTTGTTTCGTCACTTCAAAAATTCTACATTTTAGGGGTGAAGTCCTTTTTTATGTCTTTGAAATCCTTATGGCTCTTGGGTCAAAAAATATGCAAAATGCTCGTATATGAAAGAATAGAATAGTTTGTCTTCTTTAATACACCATATGTACATTGAAGTGTAATTAAAACGAAAAGTTCGTTGTTTTTGAAATATTTTTGTAACAATAAATTGGATGTCTAGAAAGCCAAAACCTTTCTAAACACCCTTATTTTTTCATTATCTTGATTTTTACTAAATTTTTGCTTCTGCGGTAGTTTCATCGCAAAGGATTTGTCTAAATATGAATTTTCAGACAGTTTAATTATTTAGCATGTTTTGCGGATTTAGTAATTAAATGAATCCCCCAACCAATCACTAATCCAACTATTGCAGGAAGTAACCATCCAAGACTTTGACTGTGTAATGGTAATGAACTTACAATATTTGCATACCACTTAATTTCAAATCCTGCCCCTTGAATTCCATCGTATAAGCTTACAAAAGCAGTGGCAATTAGAGCAAGACTGTAAACGATTGGTGCTCGGTTCCATGCTTTATCGAACATCACCATAAACATGAGTACGATTGCAATAGGGTAAATAAATAATAAAACTGGTAAAGTAATCGCGATTAATTTCGCTAATCCAAAGTTGGAAATGAAGAATGAAAATACTGTAAAGATTACAACTAATAATTTATAAGATGCTTTTGGGAAGATTTTAGCGAAATATGTGGCATTCGCTGTAATTAATCCCACAGAAGTAGTGATACAAGCAAGAATGATGACTAATGATAAAATGATGCTTCCTCCACTACCATACAATGCTTTGGATGCAGCTGAGATAACGCTACCACCTTCATTAAAATAGCCTATAGCTGATGGACTTGATGCTCCAATCCATGATAAAGAAATGTATACAAACGCTAATCCAATGGCTGCTATAATTCCTGCAAAAATTGTAATGGTTACTTGTTTGGCACGAACTATGATGCCTTTTGCTTGAATGGATTGCACCACAACGATTCCGAATACAAGGGAAGCGAGCACGTCCATTGTTAAGTAACCTTCAACAAACCCTTTTGAAAAGGCTTTTGTCATATAATCTCCATGTGCTTCTTGAAGAGGACCCAATGGAGTAATCACACTTTTTAGTGCAAGCAACAGGATGACAATCAATAATGCTGGAGTTAATATTTTTCCAATACGGTCAACTAATTTTGTTGGGTTTAATGCTAAATATAAACTAATAGCAAAATAAATAAATGAACTTATAAATAATGGTACCCAGCTATCAGCTTGTGCATCAGATAAGTAAGGAGCAATACCGATTTCATATGTAACTGCGCCTGTACGAGGAATCGCAAAAAGCGGTCCAATTGATAAATAAACGACTGATGTAAAAATAACACCAAACCAAGGGTGAATGCGACTAGCTACTTCTTGCAAATCCCCGCCATTCTTTGCAACAGCTACGATACCTAGAAGCGGTAACCCCACTCCGGTAATAAGGAAACCGATCATTGCAGGTACGATGTTTTCTCCTGCCAGTTGCCCTAATAGCGGTGGAAAGATAATATTACCAGCTCCTAAAAATAGAGCGAATAACATAAATCCTACAGCTAAATGGTTTTTTACAAGATCTCCTAAGTTTTTCATAGTTGCATTTTCTCCTTTATTTTCGAATAGCGGAAAATTTCTAAAAATAATAAATAATTAGAACGGTAACAATGTCGAATTATATCATCTATCGTCGAAAAAGACAAATAATATTTTTGGATATTTTAAGAATTCCTTACTTAATGTTTAATTATTTCTAAAAAATTATTAGTTTTTAGCCGAAATATTAAGTATGATATAGTTAATCTTTTTATAAGGAGGGAGATAGAGTGTACCGGCGAAAAAAGTCGATTGTATTAATAAGTGCGGGTTTGTTGGCAAGTTGTATTTTCGCCCAAAGTGTTTATGCATCCACGGAAAGTGATAAAAGCAGCGGCAAAAAAACACTTGAACATTTTAACATAAAAAGTAACGTTTTACCTAATAATTTTTCGAATATCGACCGTTCTAAAACGAGAAAAGAAACTTTATCTAAAGCTAGAATGACAAAATTAAATATTCCAGATAGACAACTTGCTTCTCAAATTACATATAAAGTGGTTAAAGGGGATACTTTAACAAAAATTTCCAAAAAATTCAATGTGACTGTTGAAGACATGATGAATTGGAATCAGTTAAGTTCTGCTGATGTGATATATGCTGGTCAAATATTGACAATTTATTCATCCTCTCAATCTCTAAATCATGAGGAGCAGGGAGACTTACCTAACCAACATATCGAGAATGAAGTGAAGAATCCCCCGCATGATGAATTGTTAGTTGATGAAGTAATTAAAAAACAGTTAGAAAAAGAACAGATGATTGATAAGGATCCTTCAGAAAAAGGACAAGCTATATATAACAAAGTGTTGGAAATTGCTAATGCTCAACTAGGTGTACCTTATCTATTTGGGGGAAATACACCAGAAGGATTTGATTGTTCTGGATTTGTACGGTACGTTTTTGCTAATGCGGGATTGGATATTCAGCGAAAAAGCAGTGAAGACTATTTTAACCAAGATACCACTGTAGTAAAAAACCCAGTTCCTGGCGACGTGATTTTCTTTAAAAATACGTACAAAACAGGCATATCTCATATGGGAATATATTTAGGGGACGGAAAATTCATCCATGCAGGAGACAATGGAGTAGAAGTATCGAACGTTAATTATGACTATTGGAATAAACATTTCGTGACATATAAACGGTTTAAAGGAATTAATTGACAATTTTATCGTGTTTTTATAAAGGGTATTTCTTCTATCAAAGTAGAAAAATACCCTTTTAATGTTATAGAAAAATACAAGTTACAAATATTACGCAATAATAGAGGATTTCTTAGATTCTCTTTCGATATATTCGTAAAATAGATTTACAAATTCATTACAGTAAGAAGCTTTGTGGCCCCGGTTAACAAGTTTTATTCAGCCGATATCGTGAATGTTTGGTGTCATGTGAATGTAAATGAACTGTAATGTTACGACAGACCGCCACATGTTACACTTTTTATAATTGAATTTTCTGACTACTTCACGATGGAGGGTACAATCATTTTCCAAAAGAATATTCAACAATTGCTTTTGGCAACTTTGGCTGGTGTTGTCATTTGTTTTTCTCCTATAGCAGTTGGTGCAACGGAAAAGGATTCAACAGATTTTACTTCAACGGAATTGCGGGAGACTGCAAGCAAATATTTAGGGATAAGATATTTGTATGGAGGAACGTCAACAAGCGGCTTTGACTGTTCAGGATTTGTCAGAAAAGTATTTAGTGATTTAGGAATAGAATTGCCCCGTACCGCAAAGGAAATGTATGAGATTGGGGAGCCAGTGAAGATTGGTGAAATTCGGCCAGGAGATTTATTGTTCTATAATACATCAGGGTCAGGAATCTCCCATGTTGCAATTTATTATGGTGATGGTAAAATGATTCATGCTCAAACAGGAGAAGGAGTAAGTTTATCGAACTTCTTTGATCAATACTACTGGTATGACCGTTTCGTAGGGGCTAAGCGTGTGGCGGATGTGGAACTGGTTTCTGAGGGAAATTAAAATTTTATAGATATATTATTTTGGGGAAATAAAAAGTAGAGGGGAACCTTTTTTTGTGGGTTCCCCTTTTTAATTGTCTGTAAATAACCCCTCTTAAATATGGAAATATTTTACTAATGTCAGAAAAAGTGCATCAATACAGAAAGGAAATGGATTAAAACGCCAAAAGAAAAGATACAAAAAAACCTTTAGAAGTTCAAAATAAAATTTTAGAAAAAGAGATAAATTGAAGAAAAGCAAAAGAGCGGAAAATTAAGTTTAAATTTTTAACCCGTGTAAAAATGTTATTAGCTGTAAGATATAATACAATGCAAAAAGAGGTTGGGACAAAACCCCCTCTAAAATGGAAACAGCCCATGAAATTTTGGAATGAAATTTCATGGGCTGTTTTTCATTTTTTCAATAAAAAATAAGGACCTCTTCTGTTAAAATTAAGTTACCACCAAAACCAACAGAAAGAAGGGTCCTTATGTTCAAATATTATAACATGAATCAATTAGTTTTGCCTCTAGATTTAGAAATAAAATTACAAGAAAATGATATTGCCTTCCACATTCACCATTTAGTTGAAAGTATTCCAGATGAAGCCTTCCAGCCGTTTCTTCGAAATACAGGTTGTCCTGCTTATCATCCACGCATGATGCTAAAAATTATTTTGTGTGCCTATTCGCAGTCTGTCTTTTCAGGTCGAAAAATTGAAGCGCTATTAAAGGACAGTATACGAATGATGTGGTTGGCACAAGGATATGAACCAAGTTATCGGACGATCAATCGTTTTCGTGTGCATCCGGAAGTAAAAGAATTAATTCGTCAATGTTTTGTCCAATTCCGTTGCCAACTGGTGGAAGAAAAGTTAATCGATCAAGAAGCCATTTTTATCGATGGTACGAAGATTGAAGCGAATGCCAATAAATTTACTTTCGTATGGAAGAAATCCATTGAAAAATACAACCAAAACTTAATTGAAAAGTCCAATCAGTTATACAACGAACTATTAGAAAAAGAAATCATCCCTGAAATGGAGCGGGAAAATGAGGGAGAACTGTCCGTTGAAGAACTCGCTCAAATGGTGCAACAAGTCGATGAAGTCATTAAGGAATATGACCAAAAGATAGAAACATCGCCCGATGCCACAGAACGAAAAGCATTAAGAAGCGAACGAAAATATCCAAAACAAGCGTACAAACAATTAATAGACTTCATTCTACGAAAACAAAAATACCAAAAAGACTTGGACATCTTGGGGGAACGGAACAGTTATTCCAAAACAGATCAAGATGCGACGTTCATGCGAATGAAAGACGACTATATGAAAAACGGTCAATTGAAAGCTGGATACAATGTACAAATCGCAACAGAAGGTCAATACGCACTAGCTTATAGCATCTTTCCAAATCCTACTGATACACGTACATTAATTCCGTTCTTGAATAAGATAGAAAAGAATTATTTTCCGTTGCCAAAGTATATTGTCGCAGATGCTGGTTATGGTAGTGAACAAAACTATGAAGACATCCTTTCGAATCGAAAATGTGAGGCACTCATTCCATATACCATGTATGAGAAAGAACAAAAGAAGAAATATAAACAAAATCCATTTCATCCAGACAATTGGATGTACGACGAAGAAAGTGATACCTACATTTGTCCAAATCAGCAGCGAGTAACCTTCCGTTATCGTTCTGTACGTACAGATAAGACTGGTTTCAAACGAGAATTGAAAATTTATGAATGTGAAAACTGTTCAGGATGTCCATTTCGTTCATCATGCACAAAAGCAAAGGAAGGCAATCACCGAAAGGTCATGGTGAATGAAAAATGGGAACAACAAAAAGAATATGTAAGAGCGAAGCTTTCAGAAGAAAAAGCTGGATCTATTTTCCGTCAACGTAAAATAGACGTAGAACCAGTTTTTGGATTCTTGAAGGCTAATTTGCGTTTCACTCGATTTTCCGTCCGAGGAAAATCGAAGGTAGAAAATGAAATGGGGATTGCCTTAATGGCCGTGAATTTACGGAAATACACGGCCAACAAAAATCAACTGACCAAAAATAATGGAGAGAAATGGAAAAAGGAGAATTTGAGTTGGCTCAAATTCTCCTTTTTCCTATCTTGAAGCTAGTTTTGTCCCAGCCTCTACTTTTTTATTGCGGTACGACAGCTTTCCAGCGAGATAAATCTGCACCTTCTGCATCCACTAATTCTGGTGGGAAAACAAATGTCCACGGTTTCGTTGTACGAGCTTTGATTGTTAAAGGTGGATTTAATGTAAATGATCCTTTTGCAATTTTTTTGCCGTTCGCGTCAATTATTTCTAATGGTAATTGTTCAACATTGATTGCACGATCATTTCCATTTCGAATGAAGATGGATACAGATAAGCTCTTATCATCACGTAAATTTGCTTGTAAACCAGTGAAGTTTACTTCATTATGGCCTAGTTCTGGCAGTTTGCTTACCACTTTTGCAAGCAATTCTTGTTGTTCGATTGGAAGCTGCTTTTTCCAAGATTCATCTAAATCCAGCGTATGTTCTTTTAATGTGTTTAAGTTAAAGGCAATTTTCCAACCTTCGCCAGGAAGTTCGTCCGTTTCGATATATTTCTTTTCAAAAACGAATACCCATGGACGGCAGCTTTCTGGTGGGAGAGTACCCAATTCTTTAAAATCAAATATTTTTCCAGCTAAGCGTTTATTGTTTTTATCTAATATAAGCAGCCCAATTTCCCCTAATTCAATATTGTGGGGGATTGATGAGCGGAAGAACGCACGCACGTACCAAGTTCCTGTTTTTTTATCTTCATCGATATCAATGGCTGCAAGAGACAATTGATTTGGACGTAGCGGCACTAATTGGTTTGCTAAAAAGCTAAAAACGTATTTTTGTTCTTGCGGTACTTTCCAATCCGGATGAAGTGATAGTTTTGTTTTCACTAATTTTTTTTCGGATGATTCTTCAATTCCTTCAATTAAATTACTTGAGTCGATTGCACTGTCTGTTCCAACTTTATCGGTTTTCTTAAAAAAATCAAAAAGCCCCATTATTCATTTTCCTCCTCTTTTCGGCGAATGTTCATAAATTTCACCAATTCTGTAACGATTTGGACGCGAAGTTCCTGGAAGTTCTTACCGAATAACTTGAGTCCTTCTCGCTGGTAGATTCGCATTGGATCTTCACCTTGATAGCTGCGTAAGCCGATGCCTTCTTTTAAATATGTCATTTGTGCCAAGTGATTTACCCACATGCGATCAATGAAGCCGAGCATTACTTGTTGTGAAATGCTAAGTACTCTTTCATCGTTCTCGAAGGATTGGATAAATTCTTTTAATTGCAAGTAACCAGGTTCTACTTGGTCGAAAATGTGATTAACTTTTGCTACTGTACGGTCTAATGTAATTTTCTCTAAGTAGAAGGAGTTTAATGTTTGTTCTATTGCATCAAAATTCCATTCATCGTGGCCAATTTCTTCATCAGCATTATCACGGACAGCAAAGTCGATTGCATCAAAGAGCATTTTTTGAATGATTTCGATAATGTCTTTTTCGTGTAGAACTTTATCTCTTAAAGTATACAATATTTTTCGTTGCTCATTGATGACATCGTCTAATTTTAAGTTGTATTCGCGCAATGCAAAGTGAGCGCCTTCAACAATCCGTTGTGTACGGTCAATTAATTCTTGTACATCTTTGTTTTGAATTTGCTTTTTCTCATCAACGACCATTTTTTTCTTGAATTTTTCAACGTCTTCTTTAGCGAAACGACGGAACATATCGTCTTCCAATGAGATGATGAATCGGGTTTCCCCAGGGTCTCCTTGACGACCGGAGCGCCCGCGAAGCTGATTATCAATACGACGGCTTTCATGCTTTTCTGTTCCGATTACATAAAGACCGCCAAGCTCTGGAACCCCTTCTCCGAGTTTAATGTCCGTACCGCGTCCCGCCATATTTGTTGCAACCGTAATTCGCCCTTTTTGTCCTGCTTGAGAGATTAATTCCACTTCTTGTTCAACTGTTTTCGCATTGAGTAGTTGGTATTCTAGTCCATATTTATCTAGATATTTTGCTACTTCTTCCGATTGTAGAATGGAAGTTGTTCCGATTAGTATTGGTTGTCCTTTTTCTTGGCGTCGTTTTGCTTCTTGTGCTACGTATTCGTATTTTGCATCCCGCGTTTCGAAAACGATGTCTGGTTGATCAATACGAATGACTGGACGGTTTGTTGGAATTTGAACAACTCGCATGTTATATACTTCAATGAATTCTTTTTCTTGCGTTTTTGCAGTTCCAGTCATTCCGGCAAGTTTAGGGTACATGCGGAAGTAGTTTTGGATAGTAATTTGAGCTTGTGCTTTATTTTCAGCAGTAATCGTGACGCCTTCTTTTGCTTCAATGGCTTGGTGTAAACCGTCTGATAAAGAACGTCCTTCAAGGATTCGGCCAGTAAACATGTCGACTAGCTCAATTTTATCATCTTTCACAATGTAGTCCACGTCGCGTTCGAACATCACGTGGGCACGTACCGCTTGAATGACGTAGTGGTACAATACTTGATGATCTAAATCGTATAAGTTATCAACGCCGAAAGCTTCTTCAACTTTGTCGATTCCTTGATCTGTAAGAGAAGTAGCTTTTGTTTCTTCATCGAAATCATAATCTTCATCTTTTTTGAAGGTTTTTGCAAGCATGGCAGCAATACGGTGCAGTTCTTCTTGAGAAGGAGTTTTTCCAGCAATGATAAGTGGAGTTTTTGCTTCATCAATTAGAACAGAGTCTACCTCATCAATGATGGCAAAATGGTATGGCCTCTGCACTTTATCTTCCACATTACGAGCCATGTTGTCACGTAAATAGTCAAAGCCAAATTCCGTACCGACACCGTAAGTAATGTCTGCATTGTAAGCTTTTTTCTTTTGCTCTAAATCCATCATTGGCAAGTTCAAACCAACTTTTAAGCCAAGGAATTTGTGAATTTGACCAATTAATTCGAAGTCCCGTTTTGCCAAGTAATCATTGACAGTGATAACGTGAACCCCTTTTCCTTCGAGGGCTCTCACATAAGAAGGAAGAGAAGCAACTAAAGTTTTCCCTTCGCCGGTTGCCATTTCCGCAATGTTTCCTTCCGTCAAAACAAGACCACCAATTAATTGAACGTCAAAATGCCGCATGTTGAGGACGCGTTTTGATGCTTCTCGAACGACAGCAAAGGCATCAGGTATGATATTTGTTAAATCTTCACCATTTGCAAGGCGTTCTTTAAATTTTACAGTCATATTTTTAAGCTCATCATCAGACATCGATGAGTATGTAGCTTCGAGTTGATTAATTTTTTCTACTATCTTATAGTATTGTTTTAATTCTCGTTTACTTGTTCTTTCCTTATTTTTGAAAATTGAGAACATTTTTTTACGCTCCTTTTGTGGTCTAAATAAATATAGACACCTTTGTTATTCTATCAAACTTTTGAATGTATGACTACTTCAATCACGGGGAAAATAAGTATGAAGATATTGTAATCATTAGTATTTCCAGTATTGTCTTTTTATAGTAATTTGATTGATGATTCATTTTTATTGGATATTTAATTACATTTTAAAGGAAAGACTAGGTTTTCTTATTTATTCATGCTATAATATCTTAGGTTTAATAATAGTAAAATGGAATTCTTTTTCTAAGGAGGATAGACATGGTTTACGTGTCTTTAGCAGTGGCGCTAGTCGCGTCCATCATACTGACTCCGATTGTTAGACGATTAGCGTTTCGCATAGGTGCTGTGGACGCACCGAATTATCGGAAAGTGCATCAAAAAATAATGCCACGTCTAGGTGGTTTAGCTATATTTTTATCCTTTTTAATAGGACTAGCGATACTAAGACCGGAAAGTCCTCGATATGAAAGTTCATTAATGCCTTTATCGATTGTATTAGGTGCTTTGGTCATTGTTATTACTGGTATTTTAGACGATAAATATCAAATAAGTGCAAAGGCAAAAATGTTAGGGCAAATTGTTGCCGCTTCCATTGTTATTTTTATGGGCGGTGTGCAAATTGACTTCATTAACTTGCCTTTTGATAACGGTATTTTAAATTTTGGATTATTGAGTATTCCGTTAACGCTATTGTGGATTGTTGGAATTACAAATGCGGTAAATTTAATTGACGGTTTAGATGGATTAGCAGCAGGCGTGTCAACGATTGCTTTAATTACTCTTGCAACGATGGCCTATATTATGGGCAATGGATTTGTACTTGCCGTTGCTGCGATATTAGCATGTAGTACGATTGGATTTTTATTCTTTAACTTTCATCCGGCAAAAATTTTTATGGGCGATACGGGTGCCCTGTTTTTAGGATTTATGATTGCTGTGCTTTCATTGTTAGGTTTTAAAAACTTAACGTTAGTATCATTCATTATCCCAGTTATTTTGTTAGGTGTACCGATTTCAGATACATTCTTTGCAATCGTGCGTCGCGTACGCAATAAGCAAAAATGGTCGGATCCAGATAAATCTCACTTGCACCATTGTTTAATGAAAATGGGATTCTCTCATCGACAAACAGTATTGATTATCTATGGAATTGCAGTAATGTTTGGAATTGCATCTATCATATTCTCTATGGCAAAACTTTGGGGAGCAATTCTTCTTATCACTGTTATTTTAGTTGCCATTGAATTGTTTGTAGAAGTAATAGGTCTTGCGGGCAAAAACTACCGACCGCTCATTAATTTAGTGAAGATGTTAAGTAAGTAATTGAGTTTTCATATTGGGAAGTTTTTTTGCAATTGGATAAATGTGATGAGCTACTGCTTCTAAGAAGTAGTGGCTTTTATTTTATGTTTGGAGGAATTGATTTGCTTGTGGTTTCTTTTAAACAAATTTGAGGTTATCTGCACATATTTGAAGTTGCATTTGAACAAGTTGAGCGGATGTATGCCAAAGCTTGGAGCATTAGCTGTACGAGTTGGGGAACTAAACGCACGAGCTTAGGTGTTATATGCACGAGCTGGGGAGCTAAACGCACGAGCTTAGGTGTTATATGCACGAGCTGGGGAGCTAAACGCACGAGCTGAAGTGACATCTACACAAGATGGGAAACTAAACGCACGAGCTTAGGTGTTCATGCTCCTGTCAAGTAGACATTTTTATCCGCCCCGTATTAATCCAAATTTATGCTGCTTTTGTTCTATATTCCATCGGGCTCATTTTTAGTTTAGTTACGATACGTTTGGTGTTATAATAATTAATATAGTTTTCTACTGCTTCGTAAATTTCTCGTACAGTTTCGGGTTGACTAAAACATCCAAGTTCAACCTTCAGATGACTAAAGAAATTTTCAATGCAGGCATTGTCCCAGCAGTTGCCTCTGCGGGACATGGATTGAGTTATCTCCATCTCACGGAGATACTCTTGATAATCGGGATTAGTAAAGTGAGTGCCTTGGTCACTATGGAGAATCGCTCCTTTACTATATCCCCTTTTTTTAAGCTTTTCTAAGGCGCGATACACTAATTTCATTTCCAAACTTGTCCCCATTGAATAAGCCACGATTTCCTCATTAAATAAGTCTTTAATGGCACAGAGATATACCCATTTTTGACGTCCTCTTTTCACGCGAATATACGTAATATCAATGGAAAACTTTACTCCTTCTCGAATGGCTTTGAAGTTACGGCTAAGAAGATTGGGAATTTTTCCATGAACACTTGGACGATATCTAAATTTCTTTTGGCGAATTTTGCATACCAATCCATATTTCCTCATTAAACGGGCAATCCGTTTTTCATTGATGACTAACCCATATTGTCTTTCCAATTCAATTTTGATTCGTTTTCTCCCCACAGTACCACGGTGATCGTTAAACACCTTTAGGATATAAGGGATTAACCGTTCATCAATTTGATCACGATGTTTTTCTCCATTTCTCTTTAACCATTTATAATAACCCGCACGGGATACATTGGCGATTTCCGCTAAAATAGAAATCGGATATTGTTCTGCGTAAGCGTGAATAAAGGCAAATTGTTGTTCTTTGTCATTCACCCCTTTCTTAGATCTAACAACTTTTTTAAGTATTCGTTCTCCAACTGTAATAGGAGATATTTTTCTTCCAAAGATTTTTCAACAGGCGACTGTTTCTGTTTAGCTACTTTTTCTCTTTTGGTTAAGAGAGCTTCATAGCCTCCTTCTTTCACAATTTTCACCCATTCAGAGACTCTTCTCCGATGAATGTTATATATTTTAGCTACCTCTGTGGAAGAATACCCTTCGAAATATTTTTCAATGACTTGTTTTTTGAATTCAAATGTGTAATATCGATATTTTTTCGCCATTTCCATATCCTCCATTCATGTACGAAGTACGCCACCATTGACACCTACCTGATTGTCCGTAGTGATTGTAGATTGCAGATGATCTCAAAAAATAGCTCCTTGCGCTCACTCCGTTTGTCATTGTACTACGGACAAATCGCTTCTAAGTACTTGTTGGCGGGGCCCCGACCCCATCCACCAAGTACTAAGAATCGTGGTAGGTGTCAATGGCATTGCAGCTACGCTGTGGCTTTTTAATAAACCCAATAAATTCCCACATTTTATATTTATTATGCTCATCTTATGGGCGCTTTAATGTGTAAACTTTACAGGTATAATAGCAAGGTGTTATCTGCACGAGCTGGGGAGCCAAACGCACGAGCTTAGGTGTTATATGCACGAGTTGGGGAGCTAAACGCACGAGCTTAGGTGTTATCTGCACGAGCTGGGGAGCCAAACGCACGAGCTTAGGTGTTATCTGCAGAGCTGGGGAGCCAAACGCACGAGCTTGGGTGTTGTATGCACGAGTTGGGGAGCCAAACGCACGGCTTGGGTGTTATATGCCCGAGTTGAGAAGCCAAACGCACGAGCTTAGGTGTTATATGCACGAGCTGAGGAGTTAAACGCACGAGCTTGGGTGTTGAGTGCACAAGATGAGGAGTTATACACACGAGCTGGAGTGCTATCTGCCCGAGCTGGGGAGCTAAACGCACGAGCTTAGGTGTTATATGCACGATTTGGGGAGCCAAACGCACGAGCTTGGGTGTTATATGCACGAGTTGGGGAGCCAAACGCACGAGCTTAGGTGTTATATGCACAAGATGAGGAGTTATACACACGAGCTGGAGTGCTATCTGCACTAGTTAGGAGCTAAACGCACGAGCTTAGGTGTTATATGCACGAGTTGGGGAGCTAAACGCACGAGCTTGGGTGTTATCTGCACAAGATGAGGAGTTATACACACGAGCTGGAGTGCTATCTGCACGAGTTGGGGAGCCAAACGCACGAGCTTGGGTGATATCTGCACGAGTTAGGAGCTAAACGCACGAGCTTGGGTGTTATATGCACGAGTTGGGGAGCCAAACGCACGAGCTTGGGTGTTATATGCACGAGTTGGGGAGCCAAACGCACGAGCTGAAGTGACATCTACACAAGATGGGAAACTAAACGCACGAGCTTGGGTGTTATATGCACGAGTTGGGGAGCCAAACGCACGAGCTTAGGTGTTATCTGCACGAGTTAGGAGCTAAACGCACGAGCTGAAGTGACATCTACACAAGATGGGAAACTAAACGCACGAGCTTAGGTGTTATCTGCACGAGTTAGGAGCTAAATGCACGAGCTGAAGTGACATCTACACAAGATGGGAAACTAAACGCACGAGCTTGGGTGTTATCTGCACGAGCTGGGGAGCTAAACGCACGAGCTGAAGTGACATCTACACAAGATGGGAAACTAAACGCACGAGCTTAGGTGTTATATGCACAAGATGAGGAGTTATACACACGAGCTGGAGTGCTATCTGCACGAGCTGGGGAGCTAAACGCACGAGCTTAGGTGTTATCTGCACGAGCTGAGGAGTTAAACACACGAGCTTGGGTGTTATCTGCACGAGTTAGGAGCTAAACGCACGAGCTGAAGTGACATCTACACAAGATGGGAAACTAAACGCGCGAGCTGAAGTAATATCTTCATGAGTTGAGAAGTTATCCGCACGAGCCAAAGAATTATCTGCACAAATAGAGGATACATCTACACGAGCAATGAACTATCTGCACAAGCTTCAGTTGCACCCACACGAGCTAGAAGGCTATCTTTATAAGCGTAAAGTATTACCCATACATGTGAAAAGTATATCTCTTTATAATAATCATAAGAATTAATTCTTTACAGTGAATAAAATGATGCTAAGTTGTTCAGACTGTAGATTGAAAAAACTACTCCCCTTTCCAATATAAAAAATACACTCTCAAGCTCTTTGAGAGTGTATTTTGCCTATTTGTGAATTATTTATCGATTCCTATTTGATGAATAGGAATATGAACCAACGTCTACTTGCTGTGCTTCATCGTCACTACCGATTTCTGAGATGTTTGAATTCGCTTTGTTAGGAATGATTTCTAAATGGCTTTTTAAAATTTGTTTAGTTTCTTCTAAAGATTCTTCATCTAACATGTAATAATAAATGCCTGTTGACATGTCACCTTGACCTTGTAATGTCAATGTATCAATTTGCGGCATGCCACCTGAGAAATACGTAAGGAACGATTTCATATCATCGAATGTTAAGTTAGTTTTCATGTTGTCACCGATTGCCAAAAGAACTTCATCGTATTTCGTGATGGAGGATAAGGAAAGTGCTTTATTGGCAATGGCTTTAATAATATCTTGTTGACGCTCACCACGAGCAAAATCTGTATCATGTTTACGAGTTCGTGCTAATGCTAATGCTTTTCGCCCATCTAGATGATGGTATCCAGGCTCTAAATAAATAGAATAGCGGTCGTTTTCGTCTTTTTCATAGAAGGCATATGGAATGTTAACTTCTAAATCGATACCGCCAAGCGCATCGACTACATCGATAAATGCATTAAAATTCATGCGTACATAATAGTCGACAGGAATATCAAATAATTCTTCTATTGTTTCGATTGTTGCCACTGTGCCTCCAAAAGCATGTGCGTGCGTAATTTTATCTTGATATCCTACTTTTGGTATGTACACATATGAATCCCGAGGGATACTGACTAATTTTGCTGTTTTTGCTTCACGATTAAGTGTCATTAATAAAAGAGCGTCTGAGCGAGAATGATCGGAACCTTGACCCCGTGTCTCGCTGTCATCCACACCGATAAACAATATGGAAATGTTATCGATTTCAGCTTCAGCTTTTGTTTCCCTTTTAGGAGAAGATTGTCGTTCCTCAAGCTCTTCGTAAGATTGTTTTGCTGCGTATTCAGCTTTTTTCGTTAAATAAATTCCATAAGCTGTTGCACAAATTAAGAATGAAGCCGACAAAAGTGCTAATACTTTAAGTACTAGCGAAAACTTTGTCGAACGTTTTCCTTTTTTCTCCTTTTTCTGCATTCGTTTCATTATATATACTCTCCTCTATATATGTAGGAATGTTGATTTTGTACGGCTTGTTATGTTTATTATGGATTTCAACTTAAGATTCATCACAGGTAAATCTTATGTGAAAAGCAAAATTGTTCAATACGTATAATTATACAATGTTGTCGAAAAACAGTAAATTGAAAAATTATGACAATGAAATATTGACAAAAAAGAAATTTTTTCGAGGACTGAAACGATTATGAAATGACTCTTTCAATAAATATTTTGTCAATACATGTAATTGTCGCTTGTCCGTTAGTTAATTCTGTCATCCATTCGACAAAGGCTTGTTCTTCGTCTTTTAAAACATGAACGATGATATCGACATTGTCAGCATATTGGATTTCAGCTAAGGTATATTTCGAATTTCGAATTTCATTTTCCACTTTACCAAGCCATGTATAATCAATCGTTACTTTCATTACATGATGTAGTCTTCTTTCCACTACTTGGGCAGCCGCAATCCCTTCTGTAGTAGCTTTTCCGTATGCCCGAACAAGCCCTCCAGCTCCAAGTTTAATGCCACCGAAATATCGAGTAACAACAACGACAGTATCTTGTAGTCCTTGTTTTTTTAGCACCTCTAACATAGGAACGCCAGCAGTTCCGCTAGGTTCCCCATCATCGTTCGCTTTTTGAATTTGATTATGCTCGCCAATCATATAGCAAGAACAGTTGTGGGTAGCATTATAATGCATCTTTTTTATTTTATTAATAAAATTAATAGCTTCTTCTTCAGTTTCAGCCCTGTCAACATAAGCGATAAATCGAGATTTCGATATAACAATCTCTTTTTCTCCATAACCCTTAACAGTTTTATAGTCCTTTCGCATTACAAAAACTCCTTTATTTTCCAAAAAAACGAATTCCTTGTAATAAAAAATTTTCTTAAAAGTTTACTGGAAAATGGTATAATAATGTTAGAATAATATAATCATTAAATACTAATAGTTGCTCACATATAATTTATTATATTACACCAATTGGATTGGGGACAAATCATGTATTTTGATGAAAAAAACAAAATTGATATCCAATCGATTGATTTTATCTTTAATCGGATGATTGAAAATATTACCAATTCGAAAAATGATATTTTTATAATCAGTGAACAAAGCCGTAGAAGCTTTGAGGAAATGAAAATCGAATTGGAATTAATTAAGCAGAAATTAAAAGTAGTTATTCAGAATAGTGATAATTTAGCTCGCCAAACGCAACTGGCAAAACAAAGGCTAGTAGAAGTTAGCAGACATTTCGATAAATATTCAGAACAGCAAGTCAGAGAGGCTTATGAAACTGCCAACGACTTGCAAATTCGGTTATCACTTTCCGAGGCTGAAGAAAAAAGCCTACGAGAGAAACGTGATGACCTTGAACGGCGTCTAAAAGTATTATACGATACAATACAACGAGCCGACCATATTGTTAATCAAGTGAATGTCGTGTTAAATTATTTAACATCCGATTTGAAAAATGTGGGTGCAGCACTTGAGCAGGCAAAATTAAAACATGAATTTGGCATAAACATTATTGCCGCTCAAGAAGAGGAAAGAAAAAAATTGTCTCGTGAAATTCACGATGGACCTGCACAAATCATGGCAAATGTTTTGATGCGAGCTGATTTAATTGAGAAAACATATCGTGAAAGAGGCATTGATGCCGCTATAAAGGAAATTTCAGAACTCAAGAAAACAGTTAGAGAAGCATTGTCTGAAGTAAGAAGGATTATTTACGATTTACGTCCTATGGCATTAGATGATCTTGGCATTGTGCCGACATTAAAAAAATATTTGTCCACAATTATGGAATATAACAAGGGTGTAGACATTCATTTTCAATCTCTTAATAATGAAACGAGACTTCCTTCAAATTATGAAGTCGCAATTTTCCGATTAGTGCAGGAATGCGTGAATAATTCGGTAAAACATGGAAACCCAACAGATATTTGGGTTAAACTAGAATGGAATCTTAACAATTTAAATGTTATTGTAAAAGATAACGGTAGTGGTTTCGACTTAGAATCCAAAAGAGAGCAATCTTTTGGAATTATTGGAATGAGAGAACGAGTTGAAATTTTAAAAGGTTCGATGGACATTAAAACGAAAATTGGAAATGGAACTGTAGTTATGTTTAAAATACCATATCCAAATAACGAACAGAAATTTCAACTGTAATATACTTGTTAAGGGGGAATGCTTTGTGACAAGAATAATCATTATTGACGATCACCAATTATTCCGAGAAGGAGTAAAACGTATTTTAGAGTTTGAAGAATCCTTTGAGGTTGTTGCAGAAGGCGATGACGGCAGCGACATCATCAGTTTATATAGAGACTATTTACCAGATGTAGTGTTAATGGATATCAATATGCCAGGTAAAAATGGCGTAGATGCAACAAAAGAATTAATTCAAGAATTTCCAGATGCAAAAGTAATTATGCTTTCGATTCATGATGATGAATCATATGTTACGCACGCTTTAAAATCCGGTGCTTTAGGATATATGCTGAAAGAAATGGATGCAGATGAAATAGTAGAAGCAATCAAGGTTGTTGCAAATGGAGGATCTTACTTGCATCCAAAAGTAACGAAAAATTTAGTAGCTGAATTCCGTCGCCTAAGTGAGCATGAAAATAAAGGAAACTTCCATCAAACAGAAATTCGTCGTCCATTCCACTTGCTCACAAAACGTGAATGTGAAGTACTGCAATTATTAACTGATGGACAATCTAACCGTGCAATTGGTGAAACATTGTTCATTTCTGAAAAGACAGTGAAAAACCACGTATCTAGCATTCTACAAAAAATGAATGTAAATGACCGTACACAAGCTGTCGTAACCGCTATTAAAAACGGTTGGGTGGAAGTACGATAATTCCATAAGCACCAAGAACAAATTTACATACTGTAATTTTGTAAGAGGTTGGGACAGAACTAAAATTAGCCTTCTTAAAAAGAATTATCATACGCATTTTGGTATATAATTAAAAAACCGAACGATATTGAAGCTCAAAATAGAGTTTCAAATAGGCTGAAAACCTTTTGTCCCAGCCTTTTCTTACGATTAGTCAAGTAAATTGTATATGTTTTTATTTTAGTTGTAGTTGTGAGGGGGTACCCCCTCACAACTACAACTAAATTTTGGCATGCCAAAAAGACCTAACGATTTTTATTTTTTTCGCAAGGTCATTTATGGTATAGTGTAGTTAATCGATTATTTAACTTAAGGCAGTTTCATAATCGTATAAAATGCCATGTGTCAGTAACTGGAACGTCACTTTTAAAAATTTATTGATACAGGCGATAATCGCAACCTTATGAGGCTTTCTCTGAGGTTGTGTTTTTAATTTATAATAGTAATCTACAAAATGATTCGGTTTATCTTTCTTCTTCATAATCATGGCACACACCATAAAATATAAAAGCTTTCGCAAGTGTTTGTTACCTCTTTTATTAATACGATCATGATACTGTGTATTCCCCGATTGATAGCGCATAATATCAATTCCCGCATAAGCATTCAATTGTTTAGCATTTTGAAAGCGACGAATATCACCCATTTCCCCAATTAATCTACAAGCAGTAGAATCACCGATACCAGGGATGGAACGTAAAACCATATACTCTTTTCGATCTTTTGATAAAGTAATCATTTGTTGGACAAGTGCTTCTTTTTTATCCTTTAATTCTGCTATTCGATTTGCGTAATCACGGACTTGTTCACATCGCACATCGGTAGATTTAATCGCTGGATAACTATTTTGAGCAGCTTCTAATAAAGCAATTGCTTTTTTCTCTGCACGTTCTAAAGAAAGGTTCTTTCTTGTATTCGCTTTTAGGCGATTCTTAATGACAGTTTTAGAGTGAGCTAAAACAAGTGTTGGGTGAGGGTATAGTTGTACTATATTTAAAAATAGTGCAGAATTTGGTGTCAGTATTTTTTCTAATTCTGGAAAACTCAATTGTAAAATGGAATGCATACGATTTTTTAATAAAATCATTTCTTCATCAATTTCATCATCATAGGATATAGGTTGGTTCTCTCTCCGTTTTAAAATGTGTTTTGGCTAATTCATGAGCATCGCTTATATCGGTTTTATGTCGACGCATCTTCGCCATTTGTCAGTTCGCTTCAAGGGGATAATATGCATAACCGTAATCTTTTAAAAATGCTTCAATCGGTTTTGAATAAACACCTGTTGCTTCAAATACAATGTCTGGTGCTTGGTCATCAAGTGATGTAATATCTACTTTTCGCTTATGCAATTATTCAAAATCTCTTCGTGTATGATTGATTTCACCTTCATATTTGCACTGACGATAACTATCATAGATCGTTACTGTACTCTAATCCAATAACATGTTTCATTCCATTACTCCTTCTTTGCCAATTCATAGAAGTCTTCACATTACCTTATCGATTCCACTTTCTTATACACGATCTCTATGGACCCAACATACTAAACTGATTCTCATAAGGGTGTGAAGTTAGCCAGTTTTTAATACGGATTCAAAGATCCCTGAGGCTGGTCGACTTTTCTTCACTTCTACTATAAGCACAAACCTTGGCCTTGGTTTGTACTACTAATCTTAGTATGTTTTGAATTCAATTATGCAAATGGTGCGTAATGGAGAGGATTTGTAAATCGAGGCAACTAAGTTTAAGGTGATTTCGTCTTAAGTAAATGATGAAATGTTTCTTGTAATTTCGACAAAAATCTGCATCAATAGAAATGGTAGTTGCACATATGCTACAATATTGCCTTGGGAGGTAAGGGTAAATGAAGAACTGGTTAATCTTAGTAGTTTCTGCAGTATTCCTGCTAACTGCTTGTGGAAATAATGATTCAGATACTGATTCTAATTCTAAAGCGATTTCATCCGTAGAAAATACAATTGGGGAGTCAGAAGAGACAATTGGGTTTGAAATGATCGGTGACCAATTTGTTGAAGCGGCGAATGTTCCTGTTGATGAAAAAGTAAAAATTATTGCTGCCTTTGATGAATATATTAATTCATTTAATGCGAAAGATATTAATCGCTACGCAAATGTTCTTTCCAAAAATGCAATTGGATTTAATTATGAAGAAGAAATTGAAATGTTAAAAGAAACATTTAAAAATCATGATGTGAAATTAGAGGATTCAGATGCAACGATTGTGAAGTATGATGAAGACGAAGCTCATGTGGTTGCGAATATTGATTATCATGTGAAAGAACATGGAACAGATGCAACGCTTAATCGTACGGTGAGACAAGTTACAATCTTTGTGAAGGAAAATGATGATTGGAAAATTACAAGGATTGTAGGTATGGAAAAGTTAGACCAGTAAAAGAAAAAGGATCATCCAACTTTGGATTGGATGATATTTTTTTGTGCAGGAAGGTAGGCGGGAGTGACTAATTAAGGAAGTGTTTTTAGGCTTGGCTATTATTTTTCGAGATTTGGCTATTATCTTGCTCACATTGGCTAATATCTTCTGAAGTTTGACTATTATCCCATGATCAGGGAAGGAATTTTTGAGGCTTGGCTATTATTTTTCGAGATTTGGCTATTATCTTGTTCAGATTGGCTAATATCTACCGAAGTTTGACTATTATCCCATCTTCAGGGGATTGATTTTTTTCGCTTGGCAAATATTTTCCCGAATTTGACTATTATCATGCTCGAATTGGCTAATATCTTCTGAAGTTTGACTATTATCCTATGATCAGGGAAGGAATTTTTGAGGCTTGGCTATTATTTTTAGAGATTTGACTATTATCATGCTCAGATTGGCTAATATCTTCTGAAGTTTGACTATTATTCCATGATTAGGAAAGGGTTTTTTGAGGCTTGGCTATTATTTTCCCGAATTTGACTATTATCATGCTCAGATTGGCTAATATCTCCCGAAGTTTGACTATTATTCCATGATCAGGGAAGGGTTTTTTGAGGCTTGGCTATTATTTTCCCGAATTTGACTATTATCATGCTCAGATTGGCTAATATCTTCTGAAGTTTGACTATTATCCCATCTTCAGGGGATTGATTTTTTTCGCTTGGCAAATATTATCCCGAATTTGACTATTATCATGCTCGAATTGGCTAATATCTCCCGAAGTTTGACTATTATCCCATCTTCAGGGGATTGATTTTTTTCGCTTGGCTATTATTTTCCCGAATTTGACTATTATCATGCTCAGATTGGCTAATATCTTCTGAAGTTTGACTATTATCCCATCTTCAGGGGATTGATTTTTTTCGCTTGGCAATTATTTTCCCGAATTTGACTATTATCATGCTCAGATTGGCTAATATCTTCTGAAGTTTGACTATTATCCCATCTTCAGGGGATTGATTTTTTGTGCTTGGCAATTATTTTCCCGAATTTGACTATTATCATGCTCAGATTGGCTAATATCTTCTGAAGTTTGACTATTATCCCATGATTAGGAAAGGGTTTTTTGAGGCTTGGCTATTATTTTCCCGAATTTGACTATTATCACGCTCACATTGGCTAATATCTTCTGAAGTTTGACTATTATCCAATGGCTAGGGAAGGGATTTTTTTGGGCTTGGCAATTATTTTCCCGAATTTGACTATTATCTTGTTCACATTGGCTAATATCTTCTGAAGTTTGACTATTATCCCATGATCAGGGAAGGAATTTTTGAGGCTTGGCTATTATTTTTCGAGATTTGACTATTATCATGCTCAGATTGGCTAATATCTTCTGAAGTTTGACTATTATCCCATCTTCAGGGGATTGATTTTTTGTGCTTGGCTATTATTTTCCCGAATTTGACTATTATCATGCTCAGATTGGCTAATATCTTCTGAAGTTTGACTATTATCCCATGATTAGGAAAGGGTTTTTTGAGGCTTGGCTATTATTTTCCCGAATTTGACTATTATCATGCTCAGATTGGCTAATATCTTCTGAAGTTTGACTATTATCCTTTTAGAAAATTTTAATACTTAAATTTTGTTAATATCACATGAGCAAGTTTTTTCTCTTTCAAGTCTCACAATCATTCTTTTTGTAGTTTTTTTCTTATTAACAAGAATGCATTATTACTGTATGATAAATTACATAGGAGAGTGAATATATGAGCATCGCAGTTGTAACGGACAGTACAGCTTATTTATCGCCTGAAGAACGTGAAAAATACAATATTTATATGATTCCATTAAGTGTGACATTAGAAGATGGTGTGTTCGAAGAAGAAGTCGAAATTCATGCAAAAGAGTTTTACGATAAAGTTCGTGAAGCAAAGGTGTTCCCGAAGACGACTCAGCCGCCTATTGGTAAATTTATGGAATTATTTGAAACATTATCGAAAGACTATGATGAAGTTATCTGCATTCATTTATCCAGTGGAATTAGCGGAACATTTCAAAGTGCAATGCAGGCCGGCAATTTAGTAGAAGGCATTAAAGTGCATGGCTTTGATAGTGAAATTTCTTGTGCGCCGCAAGGATACTACGCAGTGCAGGCAGCAAAAATGGCGAAAGAAGGAAAAACTTCTGATGAAATATTAGAGAAATTAGAAGAAATAAAAAGCCGCATGCGTGCTTATTTTATTGTTGATGACTTGTCTCACTTACAACGGGGAGGAAGATTATCATCTGCAGCTGCCATTGTGGGAGGATTGTTGCAAATTAAGCCAGTTCTTCATTTCGAAAATAAAGTTATTGTCCCATTTGAAAAGATTCGCACGAAGAAAAAAGCCTTAAATCGTGTGGAAGAACTGCTTTCGCAAGATGCAGCAAAATATGATCGTATTCATGCTATGGTGATTCATGCCAATCGGGAACAAGAAGCACGAGAGTGGATGGCGAAAATGCAAGAAAAGTTTCCGAACGTGGAATTTCATTTAAGTTATTTTGGACCAGTGATTGGCACTCATTTAGGAGAAGGCTCATTAGGATTAGGCTGGGTTCCGGTAATAGAAGAGTAAACGTTTGTAGTCTCTACTGTAATAGTAGAGGCTTTTTTATTGATATTAGGAGCTTCAAAAAGGAGGATTGTATGAAACACAAAGTGCAGCTAACTAAAGCAAGACAATATAAAGGAATCATCGTAGAACCTGAAATTCGTGAATTCTTTATCGGGAAAGTTTGGTCCAGGGAAAATACTCCTTTTTCAAAAGAAAAGATTGATCGTTATATCGAAAACAACTATTTCAAAGTAAAGCCTGCTATTTCAGAAAAACATTCTTTTTTCCCCTTCTTTAATAAAAAATATATTTGCAACCGCTGTTCTAATGATAATCAACAAGAATTTGTAGAATTTGAATGTGCGCGATGTAGGAAAATTTGCGTTTACTGTAGACATTGCATCAACATGGGGAGGATGAGTAGTTGTACAGATCTTTTAGTTTGGAATGGTCCGAGTGAAAAATTTCCTAAACATCACATACTCGACTGGAATGGCATGTTTACGGAGCTTCAACAAAAAGCTTCAAAAGAGCTGCTAGACAGCATAATTCAACGACGGAACCATCTCTTGCATGCGGTGTGTGGCGCGGGTAAAACTGAGATTTTGTTTCCCGCCGTTTTCCATTGTTTACAAGAAGGATTAAGAATTTGTATTGCAACGCCAAGAACAGATGTCGTATTAGAATTATTTCCTCGTTTTCAAAAAGTTTTTCCGAATACGGTTATCCATGCCTATTATGGCAATGCCCCAAAACAAAAGGGAACCGCTCAACTCGTCATCGCAACGACACATCAACTTTATCGCTTTGAAGAGGCATTTGATATGGTCATAGTGGATGAAGCGGATGCGTTTCCATATACTTACGATATTTCATTGCAAAAGGCGGTATGGAAATCAAAGAAGAAAGGAGCTCCTGTCGCACTTGTCACTGCAACTCCATCTGTTCGAATTTTATCGAAGGTTAAAAAAGACGGATGGGGTTATTCGTTTATTCCGAAGCGATATCATGGTCATTCGCTCCCAGTACCTCGATTTGAGTCTCTTTGGTTTTATGAAAGGCAAATAAATAAAGGAAGAATTCCAAAAAAATTAGCGCTATGGACGAAATCGAGAATTGAGCAAGGAGAACCCTTTTTCATTTTCTTTCCGACGATTCACTTAATGCAAAAAGCCGCACCACTATTTCAACAAATTCATCCGGACATTTTAAGCGTTCATGCCAAAGATCCAGAACGGAAAGAGAAAGTCATGAAATTGAGAAATGAAGAAATCCCTGGATTATTAACAACGACAATATTAGAAAGAGGGGTAACAATCAGCAATGTGCAAGTTGCGGTCGTAGGGGCAGAATCAAAAATTTTTACATCGAGCGCGTTGATTCAAATAAGCGGTCGTGTTGGGAGAAATGTAAATTTTCCTGGCGGTGAGATCGTCTTTTTCCATCACGGAATCTCGGTTGAAATGGATGCAGCGAGAAATGAAATCCTTCGATTAAATAAGGAGGGATTTCAATAGGACAATCAAATAAAAAGGAGGATAAAATGAATCGCAACGAAGTCAAGAATTGCCTTCTTTGCAACGCACCATTAAATAGTCAGATGGATTGGAAACGGCTTTTCTTCAATCGATTTCCGAAAGTAATTTGCGAAGAATGTGAAAATCAATTTGAGTGGTGTCTCCATGAACAGGATGAAGAAGTAGTATCGTTATATTACTATAACGAAGCGATGCAAGATTATTTACATCGTTATAAGTTCATGCATGATGTGCTGCTCGCAAAAGTGTTTCGTGAGGAAATTTATTACAATTTAAAAAATCGGAAAGAAATGATAGTCCCAATTCCGATGCATCCTGAAAAATTAAAGGAACGCACCTTTAGTCATGTGGATGAATTACTGAAGCAAGCAAGAATCCCTTATGTTCATTTGTTGGAGAAAATAACGACAGAAACTCAAGGAGGAAAAACGAGAGAGGAACGGATGAATACGCCACAAATTTTTAAATTGAAAAAAACGGTACAAGTGGAAGGGAAAGAAATTCTCCTTGTTGATGATATATATACGACAGGAACGACAATCAGACATGCCAAACGGGTGCTTATTGAAGGAGGTGCCAAATCGGTAAAAGCTTTTACGTTAATAAAGTCGGGTTTCTATAAATGAAGAGAAAATTTGCAATAACTCCTATGAGTAGAGATAAGAAACTAAGCAATGAGCGATCCATTAAAAAATCTGTTTTTTTAGCATATATTACACAAAATGTCACAATTAAAATCTTGCCAAAATGTTAAAAAAGTGTGAACATTATTTACAAAATTAGTTACTAGATAATAGTATTTTTTTATCAAAATAGGACAATTTACTATATTGTTGTATAATGGTTTTAATACGATGTGGATATTTTAGTCAATCTTCTTTATTGATAGGGGGGCTAGTTTTGGCAGAGATCCGAAATTGTCCGAGTTGTGGTGAATTTTTTAACTATACAGGCATTAGAGATGTTTGTTATAAATGTTCTCAAAAAGAAGAAGAAATGTATCAAATTGTTTATCGTTTTTTAAGAAAACGAGAAAACCGTGCTGCGACAGTGGATCGAATAGTAGAGGCAACAGGAGTAGATAGGGAATTATTGTTTAAATGGGTACGTAAAGGGCGCCTTCATCCAGCAGTTTTTCCAAACTTAGGCTATCCATGCGATAACTGTGGACGTTTAACGAAAAAAGGGAAGCTATGTGAAAGTTGCGTTACTGAATTAAAATCAGATTTGCGTACTTTTGAAGCGGCGAAAGAATTTAGAGAAAGTATTGAAAAAAGTGAACGTCTTACTTATCTAGCTGATAAGGAAAAAAATAAAAAATAATAATAAACGGCTCACAATTTGCTCACGTCGCCATTGTTGTTATACTAAATAATGGTGTAAAGCAGATGTGAGTTTTTTTATTTAACTCATTTAACATTTTCGTGAACAAACCGAAATAATAACTAGACAGGTTATGAAGGGGGGCTAACTTGTGAAAATCAATCCAATCAATACGAATTCAGTAAATCCTTATACGAAACAACAGCGAAATGTGAATACTGTAAAAGCAAAAAATGCTTTTGCAGATAGAATAGAAATTTCAGATGCAGCAAAAGAAATGCAGGTAGTGTCCGATTATAGTCAAGAGCGTGCGGAAAAAATCCAAAAATTAAAAAAGGAAATCCAATCAGGTCAATATAAAGTCGATGCTCAGAAAGTGGCTGAGGATATGTTGAAATATTACCGTCTCCGTTAAGATGACTCAAAACAAAATCATCGAGATAAAAGAAATTTTTTCAATGAGCTTATATTAAGCAAGCTCGATGAAAAGATTTCTTGAGATCAAAAGGAAATTATTTAAAGGAGTTCAAAACCATGTCAGTTCAACCGATTATTTCAATTTTAGAGAAGCTTGAAAAAATGCATAAAAGTTTGCTGGAGCATGCGTATAGAAAGACGGAACTTGTGAAAAACAATGACATGGAAGAACTGGATAAAATGTTAAAAGTTGAACAATCCCATGTGGCTGCGATCGAACAATTAGAACAGCTGCGTCAAAAGAAGGTTGTGGAATTTTTTCAGTTAAAAGGCATTAAAGTATCCTCTCCTCCATCAGTTGCTGAGTTATTGGAAGTAATTGAGGACGAGGAAGAAAGCCAACAACTATCCGATGTACGAAATCGATTATTGAAAGTAATTGATGATTTAAAAAAACAAAATGATTTGAATCAACAGCTTATTTACAATTCACTGCAATTAGTGAATGTGACATTGAATATGTTGCGACCGCAACCTGAAGAGTTCAATTATTCGGAGAAAACTGTACGCAGCGGTAATGTTTTGCGAAAGTCGATGTTTGATTCGCAGGCTTAGTTGATTAAAAAAATAATTCTTGCTTAGCGTGCAGTTAACAATACATAGAACAAAGGAAATATATGGGAGGTCTTGCCCCCCTTCCTTATGATAAATCGATTTGGGGGAAGGTATTTCATTCCTTCCTCGTTTTTTAATATCAACTTTGGATAAGGAGGAGACCCTATGCGCTCCACATTTATGGGGTTAGAAACAAGTAAGCGTGGTATTTTTACTCAACAAAGCGCTCTCTATACAACAGGACATAATATTGCGAATGCGAATACGGTTGGTTATTCTCGTCAGAGGGTAAATATGGAGCCGACTTTAGGATATCCAGGTATGGGGTTAAATGCTCCAAAAACTCCTGGATTTATTGGGACAGGTGTTAAAGCAGGCTCTGTACAGCGAATTCGAGATGAATTTATCGATCGCCAATACCGTCAAGAAACAAATAAGCTCGGTTATTGGGAATCGAAGGCAAAGGCAATTGCACAAATGGAAGATATCATGTCTGAGCCTTCAGAATATGGTTTAGATGAAGCTTTCCGCATGTTTTGGAGTGCGCTACAAGATGTAAGCGCCAATCCGGAAGACACGGCCGCGCGAAAAGTGGCCATCCAAAGAGCGGTGCATTTAGCAGATTCTTTCAATTATATCGACACACAGCTAAAGCAAATTCAAGGAAACTTAGGAAATGAAATCAATGTTTCCGTTAAACAAATCAACTCCATTTTGCAACAAATCGCAGACATTAACCGACAAATCCAAGCCGTAGAACCAAATGGCTACGTGCCGAATGATTTATATGATAAACGCGATCTTTTAGTCGATGAATTAAATGAATATATACCAGTTTCTATCCAACGAGTACCATCTGGTGGAAACGCTTCAGATGTGGCTGAGGGAAGTTATAAAATCACATTAAATAGTGAATTGAAAGATGTTGATGGGAAACCACTACAAATCGTTTTAGTAGATGGTAGAAATTTTGCTACATTAGAAGCGATTGATATGAATGGTAATAATGTAGACGGAGATGAAGATGCAGGAAATCCTAATATAGCTTATTCCCCTTTTGATAAGTTAGTTGTAAATACGATAGGGGGAGGCACACAAGACTTAAAATTAAAACAAACCGATTTTCAAGAATTTAAAGGAAAACTACTTTCCCTAATTGACTCATACGGCTATAGCACTAATGACACGAATAATCCAATCGGTGGATATTATCCAAATATGTTAAGTGAATTAGATAAATTGGCTAAAGCCTTTGTAGAGTCTTTTAATAAAATTCATGAAGCTGGATACACATTAGGTGATAGTGATGATCCTGATACATCATTAACAGGTAAACCTTTCTTTGAAGAAAAAAATCTTACAGCTGGAACTATTAAAGTAAAAGATGAAATTATAGCAGAACCAAATTTACTTGCAGCTTCAGATACTCAAGGTGAAGAAGGAAATGGTAAATGGGCGCTTGTTTTAGCTAATCTACAATCAATGCCGATAATAGATGAACACACAGTAGGCACAGTTCAAACGGGAGTAGACGGTGACGGCAATCCAATACTGGAACCTGTGGATTTACCTAACAATCTGAATATGGATGGAGCTACTTTTCAATCATTCTATCAAGGTTTAATTGGCCAACTAGGCATAGATGGACAGAAAGCAAACCAATTAAAAACAAACTCTGAAACGATTCGATTAACAGTGGAAAACAATCGTGCTTCTATGAGTTCAGTTTCACTTGATGAAGAAATGACAGATATGATTCGTTTCCAACAAGCTTACAATGCCAACGCTCGTATGATAACCGTAATTGACGAAACGTTAGATAAAATTATAAATGGTATGGGAAGAGTAGGACTATAATTTAATTTCCTTCAAATCGTGAGGAAAGGAGAAAAAACATGCGCGTAACACAATCGATGTTATCGAGTAACATGTTGCGGAATTTAAGTAACAGTTATTCGAAAATGGGAAAATTACAAGACCAAATAACAACTGGTAGAAAGTTTACCCGTCCGTCAGATGACCCAGTTTCTACAGTAAAGGGTATGAGCTATCGTACGGACTTAAATAAAGCAGAACAATTTAACCGAAATATAAGAACTGTCAACTCATGGTTAGATACATCTGACGATGCTTTAGATCAAGTTGGTTCAGCTTTACATCGTGTAAAAGAACTAATTGTGCAAGCAGCTAATGATACGAATACACTAGATGATCGCATAAAAATTAAAGCGGAAATCGATCAAATTAAAGAACAATTACGGGATTTAGCAAATACAAAAGTGGCAGATAAATACGTATTTTCTGGTACAAAAACTCACTCTGCAGTATTTGAAAAAGGAGCAGAGGAAGTTAATTCAAACATCAATTCAGAAGATGTAATCATTGAAGTGTTCGATGGAATTACAATGAAAGTAAATACACCTGGTGAAAAACTTTTTGGAGACATCGATAAGTTTATGGGAAAGGTTTCTGAACTTTTAGCGACGGCAACTACAGGCGAAGAATTCTCAAAAACATTAGGAATAAATGCAGACGATGATATACCAGGTTTAGAAAAAATTTATGAAGATGTTTTATCTCACAGAGCAGATATTGGTGCCCGACAAAACCGTGTGGAAATGATGACAAACAGATTAGAAAGTCATGAAATTAACGTAACAAAGCAAATGTCTGAAAACGAAGATGTAGACTATGCAAAAGCTATAACGGAAATGGTGACAGCGGAATCGATTCACCAAGCAGCTCTATCTGTTGGAGCAAAGATTATTCAACAAACTCTAGTCGATTTTATTCGATAATTGTTGCTGGTTAGTTACGACAAGATAACTTCATTGAAAAATAAACTAAAATAAAATTAGGCGTTTGGACAATTTGTTCAAACGCTTTTCTTGAAATGAAGGTGATTTTAAATGAAGTTTCCCCAAATTCAAATTCGTACATACGATATCATCTTGGATTTACAAATTCATGATCCTGTTCAAATTATTCGTCAACCAAAAGCCACACAGCATATCGAACAACCTGCTGCTATTTTAGAAATAAACACAATACGTGGACAATTGATAATCGATTTATCTCAAGCTCGACGTGACATCGGAATGATTGGTCCATTGGAATCGGTTGAAAATTATGCCAAAGAAGGAAAAAAGGCCGTGCTGGAAGGTATCGCAAGAAGAGCTAGAGAAGGGCGACAAATGATGGAGAATGCTGGAAAAGGCTTAGGCCGTCAAACAATCCAAAATATTGCGAAACAGAACCATGGTCCAAAACGTGTACCATTCAATGTAAAATTTGTCCCATCCGTAGGTTCTGTAAAAATTGATTATATTCCGGGTGAAACGGAAATAAATATTACACCACAAAAACCGAAAATCGATGTGCAAGTGAATAAACCAATTCATGAATATACACCTGGGAAAGTAACGGGAGAAGTATTACAATATCCAAGAGTTGAAATCGATGTCATCTTATAGATAGGAGAAGTAAAATGCAAATTCACACAAAGTTTTTAGGTGAAGTTGAAATACAGGAAGAAGAAGTTATCACGTTAACGAGCGGACTTTTAGGATTGGAAGAATATACGAAATATGTATTACTTCCTTTAGATAAGGATAGTCCATTGGCGATATTTCAATCCATTGAAGAATCGCAAATAGGTTTTGTCGTTGCGTATCCTTTTGCCTTTAAAAAGGATTATGCATTTGATATTAGTGAAGTAGATAGAAAAGAGTTGCAAGTTGAAAAAAAGGAAGATTTAATTGCTTATTCAATCGTAACATTAAAAGAACCTTTTGAAGAATCAACTCTAAATTTACTTGCTCCAATTGTAATTAATAGCGTAAAAAAATGTGGAAAACAAATTGTATTGCAAGACAATCAAGCTTATCCTTTACGCTTTCCTATCGCTGAACTAAAAGGAAGTGTAAAGTGATGTTAGTTTTATCGAGAAAAACAAACGAGTCAATCATCATTGGAGATCATATTGAAATAAAAGTATTAGCAATTGAAGGAGAACAAGTAAAATTAGGTATAGTTGCACCAAAATCCGTAAAAGTCCACCGAAGTGAAGTGTTTGAAGCCATTCAAGAGCAAAACAAAGCAGCATTAAATATTGATACAAATATAATTCACAAACTAACGAATAGATAATAATTCAGTATTGGCCATCACAAGATGTGGTGGCTTTTATAAATTAAAAATTTCAGAATAAAAGACTAGAAAATTTTTTCAAAATCTATTAAACAATTTAATTTCATTACGATATATAAAGTGTAAGGCTCGAGAAATACATAATTAGACTTGAGTCGAAAATTTCCACACGGATGTGGATGAATTAATAACAATTTCAAGGAGGAATTCATAATGAGAATTCAACACAATATTTCAGCTTTAAACACTCACCGTAACCTAGCATTCAATAACTCTCAAGCAGCTAAAAACCTTGAGAAATTATCTTCAGGTTACAAAATCAACCGCGCTGGTGACGATGCTGCAGGTTTAGCGATTTCTGAAAAAATGCGCGGACAAATCCGTGGTCTTGACATGGCATCTAAAAACGCTCAAGACGGTATTTCATTAATTCAAACTGCTGAAGGTGCTTTAAACGAAACTCACGCTATCCTACAACGTATGCGTGAATTAGCAGTACAATCTGCGAACGATACAAACGTTGATGATGACCGTGAAGCACTTCAAAAAGAGGTTGAAGCATTAATCGAAGAAATCAATCGTATTGCTGAAAACACTGAATTCAACACTCAGAAATTATTGGATGGTAATTTCAGTAGTAAAGTATTCCATATCGGTGCTAATAGTGGGCAATCTATTAAATTAGATATTAATTCAATGAAAGCAGCGGATTTAGCATCAGGATTAGATAGTTTAAGTATCTCAAAACAAACTGATGCAGATGCAGCAATTTCTACTATCGATAATGCAATTAAAACGGTATCCGACCAACGCTCTGCACTTGGTGCTGTTCAAAACCGCTTAGAACACACTATCAACAACTTAGGTGCAACTTCTGAAAACTTAACTGCAGCTGAATCACGTATCCGTGACGTGGATATGGCGAAAGAAATGATGGAATTCACTAAAAACAACATCTTATTGCAAGCTGCTCAATCTATGCTTGCTCAAGCGAACCAACAACCACAAGGTGTGCTTCAATTATTACGATAATTTTTTCATTTTAATTTTATGGAAAGCAAAAAAGCTGAAGCTAAATGCTTCGGCTTTTTTTGGTTCTTTGTCAAATGGTGTTGGTGAATAAATTTTAGTGACATTATTTGGTAATATGTAATCGGATGGCTTAGGGGAAATTCGAGGTTCCCCTAAGCTGTTTTTATTTTCGCTAAGTTTTGGGTAATGAATATTCGGTTTCTAAAGTGATAGAAGGATCGATAACCGAAAGAAATGCGTTTAATCACTTTGATTTTGTTATGAATCCCCTCTAAAATGCCGTTATTATAATCGTACTTTAGCGTATTCTCGACGTAATTGATGTATTTGTTGATTGTCTTGATGGCGGTTTTCATATAGCTGGAAACGATATTTTGTTTATTCTCTAATGTTTTCTTTAGGAGCTCAAAGTCTTTGGTTTTGATGCAATGGCGAACGTATTGGTATAACTCATAGGACGCTTTTAATTCAGAATCTAAATCAATGAGATAGTGGAGAATCTCCACCTCACACATATGCTTTTTAAAGCAACGATGATATGTATAGTTCTTATAATCAAGTTTTGTTTGATCTTTCAGAAGGAGCTTCCAGTATGTTTTCAATTTATTGTGATTCTTTTTATCCCGATTCATGACGTTGATGCGCGTTTTGTTTAAAGCTCTGCTAAATAGTTGGAGGATATGGAATTTGTCGAGTACGATTTCCGCTTTAGGGAAAACTTCTTGGATTAAGGAAATATAAGGGCTGTACATATCGATGACAATCGTTTTTACCGCATCTCTCGCCTTCTTGGAATACCGTAAGAAATACTCTTTGAGGACAGGTAATCTCCGGTCCTCCACGATATCCACAATCTCCCCCGTTTCAGAGTCGCTGAAAATAAAGGACATCGCTCCAGCTGCGGATTTCACTGATTTAAACTCATCAAAACACAAATGCTTTGGAAGGTAGTGAACATTTGGTTGATAGTAGCTATAAAAGCTGTCAATGACACGACTGACAGTGGCATGAGAAACATGATGTTTCATCGCAATATCTTTTTCGGATATTTTATCTTTGGCGTTTAAAGCAATCGATACTTTGGTATTGTTGGAAATACAACAGTTTTTAGCCACGACGTTCGTTTTTCAAGTAAACGTGGAATGACAATGTTTACAGAAATAACGCTGTTTACGCAATTTTAAGTAGGTATGAAAACCTGAAATGCTAGGCATTTTAATGAGAGACGTTTTAAAACCGTGTTTAATGATTTGATCATCGAAGACATGTCCACAAGCATAACAAGCTTTTGGTTGATACGTTAACGTCCCATGAAAGACTTTCGCTTTTACTTTTTTGATCGTTTCGGTAGAACAAAAATTTTCATCAAATGTGATATTTTTGTCTTTAATATTTAATAAATTACGTATAGAATAATGATGAGACATGTGACATTACTCCTTGTAAATGTGGTTTTGGTCGATTACATTTTACCAGAGTTTGTCACATGTCTCATTTTTTTGTGTAAAAAAATGGGTGCTGGTTTATACTCACCAACACCAAATATTATAGAGCCGTTGAATGGGTGTTTTACTTAACATGTTTTTTCAGCACCTGAACCACTTCGTTGAAAAGGAGTGGATTGAAACCTTCTTTTACTTCGATGGAAAATTCCCCAATGTTAACGATGAGCGGGGAGTTTTTTTCATCCAACGGATGGGATACTTCAACAGTTAGCCATTGAGGGAAAGTCCGTGAAGTTTCAGTTGTCTCTAACTCTAGTCTTTTCATCCATTTATACATACTTTGGTGACCTACTTGATTTTGTTTGCACCAAGCTTTTACACTTGACTCTCCACTAGATCGATAAGATTCGATTCGTTGTTGCCACAATTGTTTTCGTTCATCTGGGGACATAAAAATAAAAACCTCCTAACTTTTGATGTTGATCTAATTATCACAAAACATCAAAATGGTTAGAAGGTGTGGGATATTTGGCGCATACAGATTTATGAAGATGGAGAATTAATAAACAAAAAAGATTGGGAATGTTTAATGATACCATTTAATGAATCGTTGCAGTTAGATAAGGTAAATACGAAATTACCGCTAAAAATAATTCATGAAAAGATTGTTGAATTTCTAGCTGCAACTCCTCAATACGAATCTATATTAGAAGAATGGGAAGTACTTAAAGAGGAAGAGGAAATAATAAATAGAACAATATTGGAAAAGTTTGATTTACAGTTTAGATTAAAGGAGTTTGATGAATCGAATTTAAAGGATTTTTTCATTTTATCAAGTTATAAAGGCATACTAACTCCTATTGATTCCAAACTTCTTACTTTAAAGTTACTATTAGAAAAGGAAATTACAAAGCGACTTCTAATTATTATCGAGCTACCTGAATTGTATGCGGATGAACAAGAAATTGAGGAATTATTATTGATACTAAAACAATTAATGAATAGAGGTTGTTATGCGATTATCATCACAACTCTTGATGATGTGGAAGGAAGAAGCAATTTTATTTTAAAAGGTCAAGTGATTAATGAAGCAAGGGTGGAAATGCTAAGATCAAAAGTATTTAATACTATTCCTATTCCAATCGAAAATGAGGATTTTTTGAAAACGAAAGAGTTATTGTTAAGTTCTGTGGATAAGGTGGGCATAAAGGGGGAGTTTTTATTAGATTTGAATGATATCCACAGAACACACATTGTAGTACTGTATGTGATTTTAAATTAAAAATTAAATATAATTTTAGCAAATATTGTAAGAATCACCACTGACACATAACATATTACAACTTCTTTTGTAAGAGGATAACCAAGAATCTCTCTATGTTTTTTATGAATACAGCTTACTTTGTCCCAATCTTCAGCTTCCCAAAGTTTCTTGTCTTTCTTGTTTTTTTCATTCATGTTATCTCCCTCTTTCATTTGAATTATAAACTAAAAGTAGTTTTTTGTATACATCATTTTTTAATTCTTTCTATAATACTTGCCAAGATATTCTCTTTTATATTTTTCTAATACATCTGGGTGAATTCTTCCTGCTACCTTAAAAATTTCATGTTCATCAATTTCTAAGTAGTTTGCAATTTTTAATAACAACTCATCGCTAGGCTCATTTTTATCATTAACAATAGAATTAAACCATGCTCTACTTACCCCAAGAACTTCTGACATATAATTTCTAGATAGCTTCCTTTTCCCTTTTATCTTACCTTGTAAACGTAAATATGCCTCCCTTTCTTTGATTTTTCTTTCAATTTAATTATTTTATAATATGAAAAAATTGTTTGCAACATTTTACTATCTGAATCAATTTCATAAATCATAGTATTTCTGAAGTATAGAGTACCCCTATACTAAAAACTTTGTTTTTTTTAAATTATGCAACTTGGTTTTGTTGCTGTAATAAAGCATTGATTCGATCAACTGCTAGTTTGCAGGTATTATAAATTAACGTCACCAGATTGAAATGCATTTTTGCTTTCTTTCCTGTACGATGACGGACATTGTTTAATTGAAAGTATTCCTTTAAATAAGCGTTAACGCGTTCGACTGCTGTACGTTCTTGATAAAGCTGTTTCCATCGTTCTGTCCCACGTGCTGGATAGGTAAATTTACGGATATCTATATCACATTTGATTTTGAAAACTTTTTGGCAAAGGGTGTCTTCTCGTAATGGGCAAGTTGCACATTCCTTTGGACGTGTGAATTTTAATGTATTGTACTTAGCGTCAAAGCTGTCATATTGGTAACTATGTTCACGCACACAGGTTGGACGAAAATGTTCATCGAATCCTATATATTCTCCTTCTCGGCGAACGTTGTAAGGAATCACGACTCGCATGGACTGTGATACGGCTTGACGGTAAATAGGTTCAACATCATAACCAGCATCAAATATAGCTATTGTAAATTGACCGTTTCCTAAGTGATGAAGTTTTTTCAATAATGGAATCGCAGCTTTACAATCACTTAAATTACCTGAGGACATCAAACGAGTGATGATATATTGACTTTTCGTCGAAACAGCTAAATGTGCTTTATAACCAAACCAGAATGTATTTTTTCCTTTACTATTCTTTTTCACACCCCATTTTGGCTCAATCGGTACATCCTTCCAAAGGGTTTCTAATGGGATATCCAGCTGTTCTTTCAGTTCTTTTTCATAGGTTGATTGATTTCCTTTTTTCTCTACTTGTTCGGCTAACCAAACAGCTCGTTCAGCTTTAGTTTTACGACCACGTTTTTTAGGAGTTTTAGGTGCTTTCTTTTCTGATGGTGTGAAAGCATCACGAGCTTCAAAGTGACTCGCATCGATGGCGACATGTTCATCATGTAGAAAGCCTTCCAACATCGCTGTTTTGATGAGTGTATCGTTCATTTTATCTAGCACATCTGATTCACTAATGACTTGAATCATGCGTGAATAAGAGCTTTCAGATGGTACGACATCAGACACAAGGAATCCACAGTCGAAACGAAATAAAGGATCATGAACCAAACGTTTGACTAAATCCTTGATAGTTGGAATACGTTCGACAATACGTATAATCAGCGATTGAATCATTGCACCATAATTCAATTCACGTGGTGCACCTTTCAATGTCTTTTTAGAAAACAATTGAAATATAGGCTGAATGTCGATAGCACTAAAAATGGCATCATAACGATGGGAACTTTCCATTTCTAATAATTGATGGATGTCAAAAAGAGAAATTTGTTTTACAATAGTCATAGGGTACTCACCTCTTTCGGATGGTTTGTTTGGTTACCTACCATTATAACGAAATTTGGGGAGGTACCCATTTTTTATTGTCTTGAATCCCTTGAAAAGGTAGTGTCAAAAGTTCTATGAAAACTCAGTATTGGAAGGATGTGTTCTAACGAAAATAGAGAAAATGCCGCCGCAATCGCTCTTGACAAACACGTCAATGGTTTGATTTCGAACCAACAAGGGTGAAGGGAACAAAAAGAAGGCACACCAAAGAAGCCCTTGCCAATTCCCATTTTAAACCATTGACTGGTTCGGTTTGTCAAGAGTTCGCTTCGCCGATGCTGGTAAGGGCTCTGCTAAACAAAAAGTTAGGCAGTTTGCTCTACTAGCCATTGTTGAGCTAAACCAATCAGTTTTGTCCAACGTGCAGGCATATTCGGCAGTTCTTTTAGTTCTGGAATGACTACAGGCACTTTGCCTTCCAGGGCTGAATGTGGCCGCAAGAAGTTAAAATAAGCCACAAACAAAGTCACATAAGAAACGGATCCGTGATCGGATCCAAATCCGTGTGTCGATCTGTAATTACCCTTAAATGTTCGATTCAGTCTTTCAATAATTTGTTTTAGCGGTCTGTATTCCGTTGAAACCGGGTCTTCGTTGGTTAGTCCAATGACCTGCTTCACATCAAACGTAATACCGTGCTGGGCAAAAAAGTGTTGTGCTAAAAGGTAAATCGGATTGCCATCTACGACAAAGGTGAGGTCTTCAGGAATCTCTTTCATCTTCCATAAGACCTCATCAATCGCGCGAATGGCTGATACTGTATCACGATTTGGAGAAACAGGGTAGGACAGAATAATTTTCTTTACCGCATCAAAAAAGAAAAAAAGATAATGCCAACGGCCATTCACCTTAATGTATGTTTCGTCTCCGCAGAATTGATCAGAAAGCTCGTAAGGATAATGATCCACATAAGGTTTGAGCAGAAGTGCTACGCTGTTTTCGTAATTCAATATACTCTGGTGAGAGATGGGTACACCATGAACATCCTTCATCAGTGCAGCTGTTTTCCGAGCCGATAAGCCATAGTTTACATGGTAGGTTAAAATGAGCCCCAATGTGTGCGGTGACACATGAAGCCTGGACAAATCCACTTTTGGCTTCTTAGGTGAATGTTTGGCTAACGGCTGATAATCAATTTGAAACTGACGGAATATGTATCGAACTTTAAAAGACTGAGGATCCTTTTCGAACTGCTTTTTCTCTTTTTTAGACATTCCTCGCAGTTTCTTTTTGTAATACGGACAGTCATTGTTTTTGCACTTAAATACGAGAAAATCTTTTCTTTCCTTGATCTTCTCGAGTGTTTTCGAACAGTGTGGACATTTTAGTACAGCCTCCTTGGCATATTGATTCTTTTTATTAAACAGACACGCACACACCTTGCATTGATACTGTCCTTTACCTCCGTTATTGGCATAAAGATAATCTGACGGAGCACCACACCTTGGACATTTCATGGATGAAGGTACTTTACCTTTTGAATTGGAGCGTCTCTGAACAGGTTTGAGAGGTTTCCCGTTCTTCTCCAAATATTCTTTGAGAAGAATTTGATAATCAAGCTTTTGTAGAGTTTCAATGATTGGCAGCTCATCCACCTGGAGTTTTTGATAAGGCTTATTGACAGGCTTTTCAGTTGGCTTATCAAACATGTTTTTTCCAATCAGAAGGGTAAGTAATGTTCGAATCATTTGATCTTGGTACTTGATATATTCAAGCAAATAGGTTAATAATTGAGGTAACAACTTGTCACTTCCTTCATTAGGGATTTTTGAGTGTGTGGTTACCTCATAAATACCCTAATTTTAAGGGGGTGGCAAGTTTTTTGTTTATAAAACCTTATATATCAATAAATCATCTAGATTTTATCTATAAATTTTTGACAATACGCTTGAAAATCAAGGGGTGAGAATTATGAAATTAACTCAATTATAATTTTTGGGTATATGACCTGATATATACTGAGATAAATATATAATTCTTTTTTATGATTTTAATTTCTTTATTTTAGTTGTTTTCGACAAGTAAAAAATTTCTGTTTCTTATTTACTTTTATAGTTAGGATAAAAGTAAAGGCTTGAATAATAATTAATAGAATCCATCTCCCTTCATCAGATGCTTTAATTTTAGTTCTTGAATTTAATGAGAATAATCCTTTATCAAGATTATTATTCAAAGCACCTCAAATTCTTTCCTTGTCCTCATAAACAAAATCCCTCCCTATGCTTACCATACAGGGAGGGTTAATTAATATTAATTAACACTAGCGTCGCATTAAAATAATTTAACACCTTCAAATAAACCGAATTTTCTGAAATATAATCTAAACACAAAAAAATCCTTTATAATGGTTGGGTGGTAGTAAACCATCCAAATCCAATACAAAGGATAAAACCATGGATAAGTATACACGAAAAACATCATTTGAACAATGGTTTTCACCGATTAATCGTCCATTATTTGACGACCTAGTGAAAACACATCAATTAAATCACTATACCAAGAAGCTTTATATGGCTTCATTTATGAAACTGCTTTTGTATGCCCAACTCCATGAAACCGAGAGTTTACGGGCGTTGAGTGACGCTGTCTTTTTAGAAGAATTACAACGAGCAACGGGATTGGAATCGATTAGTTTTTCACAGTTAGGGAGACGAATCAACGCCATTCCAACGGTTTTCTTTCAATCGATTTTTCTCGATTTAGTGGCACAAATTCATCGGAAAACCAATTTCCAAACAAGAAGAAAAGTGACAACGCCTTTGAAAATCATTGATTCGAGTACATTACCGCTTAATTTGACCAATCATAAGTGGGCAGAGTTTCGAAAAACAAAATCAGGAGTAAAGCTTCACTTACGACTTGTTTTTATGGAAAAAGGACTCTCCTATCCAGATAAAGCCGTACTCACGAATGCCAACGAACATGATCGTGGTCAACTAGAAGTATTCGTGGATGACAAAGAATGCATGTACGTGTTTGATCGTGGTTACTTGGATTATGGGCGCTTTGATCAAATGACGGAAGATGGCTATTTCTTTGTGACCCGTTTGCGTAAAAACGCTGTTGTCCGAGTGTTAGAATCCTTTTCGTTACCAGAAGATTCACCCATATTCTCTGATGAAATGGTTGTCATTGGGACACCACAAAATCGTTCTGAAAACGTGTTTCGCTTACTCAAATTGCATGATACAAAAGGAAATGAGCTTCATTTACTGACAAATCGTTTTGATTTAAGTGCAGTTGAAATCGCTGAAATCTACAAGTCACGCTGGGCGATTGAACTGTTCTTCAAATGGATGAAGCAGCACCTGAACATTAAAAAGTTTTTTGGTCACAGTGAACAAGCTGTACATAATCAAGTGTACGTAGCCATGATAGTGTACTGTCTGAATGTTTTAGCTCAGTTGAACACGAATAGCGAACGGAGTTACTTACAAATTAGTCGCTATTTGAAGGCTTCTTTGTGGAAATCCGCTCACATTTGGTTACGAAAAATCGAAGGAAACGGCGTCCCATAAAGGTTTGCCAGTCGTTGTTGCACAAGTCATAGGTTATAGTAAAAAAATGGATGTTTACTACCCTCGCTTAGGTGTTTTCGTTTTTTCTCTAAAGTCCAGAAAAAATAAAACTGAAAATTCAGACATCATTTATGCGACGGTAGTGATTAATTAAACAAATTCAAAACCACCCGTACATTCTCATTAGTGTTTTTAATTAATAATTGCTCACCTTGTTGGATGATTTGTTGTTTTACAAAATCCACCATTTCCGTTGCCATGTCAGGGTCGCGGAGTAGGGATTCGGATTTTTGAATGCTTTCTTGAACGCGGCTTGCATTTTCATATTTCATTGAAAGGCGATTGTAAGAGGCGCCTATTTTTGCTAAATTTTTTGACACATATTCTAAGGCATGATCTATATCTTGAATGAGCTTATTTGCCTTCTCACGGGTTTCTAAGCTGGCATTTTCAAGACCTAATTTTTTTGTACTCACATCAACTGTATCAATGGCAAGATTTTGATTGCTGTTGGCGCCTACGTGTATATAAAGCGGACGATTTTCTCCTAAAATTTTTTGCGTATTAAACTCCATATATTCAGCAGTTTTATCAATGGATTCCATTAACTGATCGACTTCTGTTTGCGCAAGGGAACGATCTTCATCCGTTAATGTATCGCTTGCAGCTTGTACTGCTAATTCTCTTGTGCGAAGCAAAATTTTATTCACACTTTGCAAGCCCTCATCCGTCACCTCTAATACCGAAAGCCCGTCCTGAATGTTTTGCTGGGCGCGAGATAATCCTCTAATTTGTGTGCGCATTGTTTCTGAAATCGAAAGCCCTGATGCATTCAATGATGCGCGAACAATTTTATCTCCACCAGAAAGTTTTTCCAATGTTTTTGTGATAGAAGATTCTGTTTTAGCAACTCGATTGCTTGCATATGTCATCCATGACTTATCTTGTATTCTCAAGCTTGTACCCTCCATCCATGAAATTTCAACTACATATTTTATATCGACCAAATCATTTTAATATTAAAATGGTTTTAAACCTTATTTATTTGGGGGTATGAGTTAATGCAAAAAAAATCAGCTCATCTTGCCTATCAAACTAGCAGTATTTCAACCCTTTCGCCAAGCGAAGTGGCATTGCGATTATTGAAGCTTTGCCTGGGATGCCTGAAAGAATCCAAACATATGATTGAAGTGAATGATATTGAAGGCCGCAACCGAAAATTAAAAAAAGCTCAAGACATTATTATTGAATTAATGAACTTGTTAGATTTCGAACAAGAGGCTTCAAAAGCATTGCTCACATTATATGAATATTTACATCATTCATTAGTAGAAGCAAATATCCATAAAGATATTTATAAAATTACTGAAGTGGAGAAACATTTGAAAAAACTTCAAAAAGCAATGGAGGAAGCAATTAAGTTAAAGCGAGCAAAAATGTCTTTCAATGACATTATTTAAACTTAATGTTTTTTGAAACTATATAAAAATTTTTTTCATTACCGATATAAACGGTAGAGTATATTTTGTGCGGTTTTTCAAAAAGGAGGATATTTAGTCATGCGTATTTCATCTCAATCCGTCGTTGACAGTTCTTCTAGAAATGTGCCTCAAGATATATTTGTCGATAATATGGAAAAAAATAATGAAATTACGACTAAACAGGAACAAAAACAAATCGAATTATCTAAATTAAACAGGGATAAGTTGAGTCAAGCTGTTGACTCATTGAATGAATTTTTGCAAATCAGTTATAAATCGTCCAAATTTGTTTTGCATGAAGAGTTGGATTGCTACTATATTCAGTTGGTCGATCAGGAAACAGATGAGGTTATAAAAGAAATTCCGCCAAAAAAATTGCTTGATGCTTTCTATGAAATGCAGAAATTAGTCGGCATGATTGTAGACGAAAAAATTTAACGGGAACATATTAGGGAGGTTTTTATATGTCACAACTTCGTATCGGTGGATTAGCTTCTGGTATGGATATAGATGAATTAGTTGAAAAACTGATGCAAGCAGAGCGTGCCCCACTTAATAAATTAGAACAACAAAAGCAAATTTATGAATGGACTCGCGACGCTTATCGGGATGTGAATAAAAAATTACAAACATTCGATACGTATATTGCAGATAATTTGCTGTTAAAAAGTTTCAATACAAAAACAGCTACTTCCACGAATACAAATTTAATTGATGTGACAGCAACAAGTTCTGCTTCAGGCACTTTGACAATTGAAGGGGTTTCTCAATTAGCTTCGGCTGCTCGTGCAGTAGGCGGGCAAGTAAATGGGATTGGTACAACAACATTAGGAGATTTATTTGCGAACAGTGGTGTAACAGTAAGTCAAAATTTTATTGAAATTCGTGCCATTCAAAAGGACGGTACATTAGCTGCTGAAGCCACAAGAATAGAATTTACAGAAAATATGACAATTGATCAATTCGTTAGCAAGATTAATAGCAGTGCTGCTGGTGTTAGTGCCGTGTTCGAAAATGGACGTCTTTCTATAACTGCGAAAAACACTGGTGATGTAAAAGGTGGAGCTGAAATTGTTGTCGATTCTGGACAAGCAGTTTTTAAAGCTTTTAAATTTACAGGATTTGAATCTGCTGACGATAGTGAACCTATAGAATTGGCGGATAACGGAAAAAATGCTATTTTCCAAGTAAACGGTATTGATACGGAGAGAGCAACGAACACTTTTAGTATTTCAGGATATACTATTACTTTGAAAAACACTTTCAATAGTCTTGAAGGTGAGCCAACAACAAATCCTGTTATGATAACATCTACAACCAACGTAGATGACATTATTTCTAAAATAAAAGATTTTGTAAACACATATAATGGTTTAATCAAAGAATTAAACGATGTAATTAAAGAATCAAAATATAGAGATTACCCACCTTTAACTGAAGCCCAAAAAAAAGAAATGGATGAAAAAGAAATTGAACTTTGGGAAGAAAAAGCGAAAAGCGGCCTGTTAAGAAGTGATTCAATCATTAGAGCTGGCCTCTCAAAAATGCGTGCTTTAATTTATGAGGCTTATCCAGGCGTATCAAACACGAAATATAATACTTTATATAGCATTGGAATTACTACAACAAAAAGTTATAATGATGGTGGATTATTGGAAATTGATGAAAATAAACTACGTGCTGCACTTGAAGAAGATCCGGATGCAGTTACTAAATTATTTACGAATTCATCCGGCAAAAAAGAGGATAAAATTTTAGTAAACGGTGAAGAAAAAACAGCTGATACCCGCGGTTTCTTACAAAAACTGCGAGATGAAATGAACAATATTAAACTTAAAATAGAGAAAAAAGCTGGCCGTACTACAATGACTGCGAATCAGTATACTCTTGGTAAAACTTTAACTGATATCGAGTCTCGTATTAAATCTTGGAAAGACAAGCTTATTACGATTGAAGAACGCTACTGGAGACAATTCACTGCCATGGAGCAAGCCATCAATAAGGCAAACATGCAAGCAAGTTTATTCATGCCTCAATATTAATGATTGAAAAGTAGTTGATATTACATGGATTTAACAAAACAATTATTACAAGTTTCAGCTAAGCTGTATCAACTCCTTTCCGATATTCCAAAAGGAGAAGAACGAGACGATTATATAGAGAACATACATCAATTGCTGGATGCACGGGGAGAAATCATCGACTCTTTAAAGCGTCAAGGATTTCAAATTCAGCCTGAATTAAAAGATCATTCGATGCTCTTGCAATTGGACCAAGGAATTCGAAAAAGACTTCAGCTTGTTATGGATGCAGTGAAAAAGGATTTAAAAGATTTGCAAAATGTGAAAAAACACGAAAAGCAATATTCGAATCCTTATGCGAGCGTGCAAGTGATGGACGGCATGTATTACGATAAGAAAAAATAATAGAGGGAAACTAAAAAAGAATTATCTTCTATGATAAAATGATAGTAAAAAACTCATAGTGTTTTTTACTTAGTGATTAAAGGAGTGTCTTATATGACATTACATAATAACGCATATAATGCGTACAAACAAAACAGTATCAATACAGCTTCCCCTGGCGAACTGACATTAATGCTTTACAATGGATGTATTAAATTTTTGAATTTGGCTAGAAAGGCAATTGAAGAAAAACACTTTGAAGAAAAAAATACTAATCTACAAAAAGCTCAAAATATCATTAACGAATTAATCGTTACACTCAACATGGATTACGAAATATCAAAACAAATTCTTCCATTATATGAATATATGAATCGACGCTTAATTGAAGCAAATATCAAAAACGATGTCGAAATCGTTGATGAAGTGATCGGATTGGTTACGGAATTCCGTGATACTTGGAAAGAAGTTATTAAACTAAATCGCCAACAGCAATATCAAAATGTGCAGCAAGTGTAGTCGGAATAAGTTTACTAATCATTTGGATCTTAAAACGCTTTACATCCGAAATATAGGGTTGTAAGGCGTTTTTTATTTTTTTTCAAGGGCTTGTTCCATCTTTAAATTGTCACAATTTTTGTGAAGAAAATATTAATTATCATGGTGGATATTTCCTTTTTATTAAAGTGATTTATAATAAAAAGTAATTGAAAAAGAGACGTTATTAATTTGGGGGAATGAATATGATATCTAAAAAATATAAGCGCAAAGAGGCGTTTCGGTTCGTTTTTAATCAACCAATAGATGCTGAATTTTCGGTGCTTGTAAACGGACGTCGGATTGATAGTGAGATGCATCCATGTAAAATTATTGATATTAGTCCTCGGGGAATGAAAGTGTATACGAACTCAGATATTTCTAAAATATACAACATTCCTCCTGAATCGTTGCAGTTTCAGATGCATTTTGTTTTGGATATTACAAGAATTCAAGCTATTGGTTATGTACGCTGGTGTAAACTTTTTGGTACGGGTGCTCATTTTGGATTGCAATTTGAAAATCAACCAGATATTGAAGAATTGATTATTAGCGAAATGAAGCGCCGGAGAAGAAAAGAAGTTATTTCAAAAAAATAAATCGGTTTTTAAAAGGTAAAAAATTTGTCGAATTCCTAAAAAGAATACATAGTTTCTAGAAGGAATTTGCAAACTTATGTAGAATATAATTTACATAGGGTCAATAAAGGAGGAGTTTACATGCTAAACTTTAACATTCGCGGTGAAAACATTGAAGTAACTCCAGCTATTCGAGATTACGTCATCAACAAAGTTCAGAAAATTGAAAAGTTTTTCAACGAAGGTGTCAATGCTTCTGCCAATGTAAACTTGAAAGTGTATAACGATAAGAAAACAAAAGTGGAAGTAACCATTCCGTTAAAAAACTTAACGCTTCGTGCTGAAGAGCGCCATGAAGATATGTATGCTGGTATTGACTTAATTGTAGATAAACTCGAACGACAAATTCGTAAACATAAAACAAAAGTCAACCGCAAACTTCGGGATCGCGAAGGAGTAGGCGTTTATTTTGCTAATAATGTTGCTCCAAATAACAATGATAGTAGCAAAGATGAAGATTTTGAAATTGTTCGTACAAAACAGTTTGACTTAAAACCAATGGATGAAGATGAAGCCATTCTCCAAATGAACTTGCTCGGGCATGACTTTTATGTTTATACAGATGCGGAAACAAACAATACAAACATCGTATATAGACGCAAAGACGGAAAATACGGTTTAATTGAAACAAATTAATTAATAGACCCCTATTCCCCTCTGCTTTAGGCAGGGGGAATTTCCATTTTCGCATGTAGAAAGCATTATACAATGGTAAGCCCGAATTCAAACGACGCATATCAATCGATCGTACCTCCCTGTAAGATAGAGTTATCGATTACAGAGGAGGTGTTTTTGTTTGGCAGTTGAAAAACTAAATATCGTCCCTGTCAATTTGGAATCCGATTCTGATTCAACTCCACCCTTAACGAGTCGTGATCCTCTCAAAAATAAGGAGTTATCTATACAAGTTGAGAAGTAATTTGCCCGAGCAAGGTGTTTTTCTAATCCAGCAATGGAGCTAACCACACGATTGAACGAATTCCGAATAGATATATGGAGTGGATCTAAATAAGAAAAAATTGTAAGTAAAAACCGAGAAATCACTTTAGTAAAGATAAGATAATAGTCAAATTCAAAGAGATAATAGCCAACTCGGCCGAGATAATAGTCAATCTAGTAAAATAATAGCCAAAGCCAAAAATTTGCTCTAGCAGAAATGAAATAATAGTCAAATTCAAAGGGATAATAGCCAACTTGGCCGAGATAATAGTCAATCTAGGTAAAATAATAGCCAAAGCCGAAAATTCGCTCCAGCAAAGAAAGGATAATAGTCAAATCCAATAAGATAATAGCCAACTAGGCCGAGATAATAGTCAATCTAGGTAAAATAATAGCCAAAGCCGAAAATTCGCTCCAGCAGAAATGAAATAATAGTCAAAATTAAAGAGATAATAGCCAACTCGGCCGAGATAATAGTCAATCTATGTAAAATAATAGCCAAAGCCAAAAATTTGCTCCAACAGAGATGAGATAATAGTCAAATTCAAAGGGATAATAGCCAACTCGGCCGAGATAATAGTCAATCTAGGTAAAATAATAGCCAAAGCCAAAAATTCGTTCCAGCAAAAAAAGGATAATAGTCAAAACCCAAGCGATAATAGCCAACTCGGCCGAGATAATAGTCAACCCAGGTAAAATAATAGCCGAAGCCAAAAATTCACTCCAGCAGAGATGAGATAATAGTCAAATTCAAAGAGATAATAGCCAACTAGGCCGAGATAATAGTCAATCTAGGTAAAATAATAGCCAAAGCCGAAAATTCGCTCCAGCAAAGAAAGGATAATAGTCAAATCCAATAAGATAATAGCCAACCTGCCCAAGATAATAGTCAACCCAGGTAAAATAATAGCCAAAGCCAAAAATTTGCTCCAACAGAGATGAGATAATAGTCAAATTCAAAGGGATAATAGCCAACTCGGCCGAGATAATAGTCAATCTAGGTAAAATAATAGCCAAAGCCAAAAATTCTCTCCAGCAAAAAAAGGATAATAGTCAAATTCAAAGAGATAATAGCCAACTCGGCCGAGATAATAGTCAATCTAGGTAAAATAATAGCCAAAGCCAAAAAATTGCTCCAGCAAAGAAAGGATAATAGTCAAATCCAATAAGATAATAGCCAACTTGCCCAAGATAATAGTCAACCCAGATAAAATAATAGCCAAAGCCAAAAATTTGCTCCAGCAAAAAAAGGATAATAGTCAAATCCAATAAGATAATAGCCAACCTGCTCAAGATAATAGTCAACCCAGATAAGATAATAGCCAAAGCCAAAAATTTGCTCCAGCAAAAAAAGGATAATAGTCAAATCCAATAAGATAATAGCCAACTTGCTCAAGATAATAGTCAACCCAGGTAAAATAATAGCCAAAGCCGAAAATTCGCTCCAGCAGAGATGAAATAATAGTCAAATTCAAAGAGATAATAGCCAACTCGGCCGAGATAATAGTCAATCTAGTAAAATAATAGCCAAAGCAAAAATTTTGCTCCAACAGAGATGAGATAATAGTCAAATCCAATAAGATAATAGCCAACCTGCTCAAGATAATAGTCAACCCAGATAAGATAATAGCCAAAGCCGAAAATTCGCTCCAGCAAAGAAAGGATAATAGTCAAATCCAATAAGATAATAGCCAACTTGCCGAAGATAATAGTCAACCCAGATAAAATAATAGCCAAAGCCAAAAATTTGCTCCAGCAAAAAAAGGATAATAGTCAAATCCAATAAGATAATAGCCAACCTGCCCAAGATAATAGTCAACCCAGATAAGATAATAGCCAAAGCTAAAAATTTGCTCCAGCAAAAAAAGGATAATAGTCAAAACCCAAGCGATAATAGCCAACTCGGCCGAGATAATAGTCAATCTAGGGAAAATAATAGCCAAAGCCAAAAATTTGCTCCAACAGAGATGAGATAATAGTCAAATTCAAAGAGATAATAGCCAACTCGCCGAAGATAATAGTCAATCTAGGTAAAATAATAGCCAAAGCCAAAAATTTGCTCCAGCAAAAAAAGGATAATAGTCAAAACCCAAGCGATAATAGCCAACTCGGCCGAGATAATAGTCAATCTAGGGAAAATAATAGCCAAAGCCGAAAATTTGCTCCAGCAGAGATGAAATAATAGTCAAAATCAAAGGGATAATAGCCAACTCGGCCGAGATAATAGTCAATCTAGGGAAAATAATAGCCAAAGCCAAAAACCCAAACCAGCAAAGAAAGGATAATAGTCAAATCCAATAAGATAATAGCCAACCTGCCCAAGATAATAGTCAACCCAGGTAAAATAATAGCCAAAGCCGAAAATTCGCTCCAGCAAAAAAAGGATAATAGTCAAATCCAATAAGATAATAGCCAACTCGGCCGAGATAATAGTCAATCTAGGTAAAATAATAGCCAAAGCCGAAATCCAATCACTCTTCCGTCAATTTCAGTTCGTATAGCTTTCTTGGTCTACCTCTTCCAGGAGGTTGTTCTTCACCAATTACTTTCGCGAATCGATAGCTTTCTAATGTGTGTAATATTCGATTGGCTGTGCGCAATGATATGTCAAATGCTTCAGCAATTTGATGGCTTGTTATATATGGATGTTCTTGATTTTGAATAAGTGAGCGTAATTTTGAAATTGTAATGGCACTTAATGAAGTCTTCTTTGCAATATCTTGTAAATGACGATTATTCAAATGCGTTGAAAAGGAAAGGGGTTCTACTTCTTCACTGTTTAATGGCCCTATAATGCTGCCATTTTGATATGCTAAGTATGTGGTCGAAGTATGCTTTGCTTCAGCAAATTTTAACGCACGATTTGCATAAATTTCAGCACGGGCTGCATCATTTCCAACACCGATACCGATCGAGATTCTCGTTCCTAAAATTTCCTCAATCTCTTTTGTAAAAGGGAACACTTTATAATTTTTGGTAAGTTCTTTTAAAATTGATTGATTTGTATAAAGTATGGCTTTGAAATCGTTTTCGAAAGTGAGTGACATTTCATATTTCTCACAAAAATTAATAATGGCTTCTTGGAACTTTAATTTTTGCTTATAAAATGTATATCGATTTTTTGGACGGCGATCTGCTTCGTGCCATTTGACTAGTATGGCAATGGTTTTCAGCTCATTGCTAATTAATTGTTCTAATTTTGCGATTAATATTTCGATTGTCATTGAGATTGCAGCGTACGTTGGTTTAATGCGCATCACTGGAACTTGACGTTTTTGAAGTTCATAGGCAACACTTGTCAAACAAGTAACTGCATATTTCGTTTTTCCTTTTCGGTAATATTCTTCGTGAATATTTGCCCAGTGTTCCGTTGTATAGGAAGTATCACCATGAATTAGAAGGTATTGATCGGGCGATAAATCGATTTCCTCAAGTGCAACTTTAACCTCTTTTTCAGCTAATAAGTCTATGGAAAAAGGTGTAAATAAATTAATATCCCCTTGTTTTTTGCTCAGCAGTTTATAAAGACATAAGTATAGAGCGGAGCTATCATAACGAATATGTAATGAGATAGGAGGGATTGTTTTCAGTCGAGGAACAATTTCTTCACGATATATTTCATAACCAATTGGCCCCATAAAACATAATAAATCGCATTTTTCGACAAAAGAGAGCTCTAATTTCTTCGTATCCTCAAATTGATTTACAATTGAAAGGTTAATGGATACATTGAGCAAGTTTAATTCCTCTAGCTGTGTTTTAAATTTTGTTGCAAGATCTTCTGGTCCGACTATTCCAATATTGTATACAACCATTACTTCTCCCTGCCTCAAATATGCTTTTAGAAAAATTTTATAAGAAATATTTGCTTTTTACAATGAGATTTTGACTAGTCAATTTTTAGTATTTCTAAAATACTGAAAATTGAATATTTACAAATAATAGAAAATGTGCTAATTTGTTCTTAATATTTTTAGGACTATTTATCAACCTGTCCGTAAATATATTACTCTTTTGACTCTGGATAGGAGGGAGTCTGATGAACCAAACCATTTTATCTTCTGATTTAATACAACAATGGATAAAAGATGAGTTTGATGAAATTGTTGAATTGCGTAAGACTTTACACAAATACCCTGAAATCGGATTTGATTTACATAAAACATCTCAAATCGTAAAAAACTTTCTAAATAATTGTGGTATAGAAGTGCAATCAGGATATGCGAAAACTGGAGTGGTCGGCATATTAAAAGGTGGGAAAGAGGGGCCGGTTATTGGATTGCGCGCGGATATGGATGCATTGCCGATTAAAGAATGTACAGGGGTAGATTTTGCGTCACAACATGAACAGGCAATGCATGCATGTGGACATGATATGCACATGGCCATGTTACTCGGTGCGGCGAAAATTCTTTCAAAATACAAAGATCATATAGCTGGAACAATTAAATTTATTTTTCAACCGGCAGAAGAAATGTTGGCTGGTGCGAAATATATGATACAAGATGGTGCATTAACTAATCCGAATGTGGATTACATTTATGGCTTTCATGTGTGGCCTGATCTACCAATTGGAAAAATAGGTTTTAAGAGTGGGCCATTGATGGCGAGCATGGATACATTTGAAGTGGCACTGACTGGTCAAGCTGGTCATGGAGCAGCTCCACACCAAGGAATTGATGCCATTGTTGGCAGTGCCAATATTATTGCATCTTTACAAAGTGTGATTAGTAGAGAAATAGATCCGGTAGATTCAGCGGTGATTACGATCGGGAAACTGGAAGCTGGAAATGCCTTTAATATTATTCCAGAAAAAGCTGTATTTAAAGGAACTGTTCGAACGTTGAGTGATAAGACAAGAAAAGGTATTCAAAAAAAGTTTTTGAGAATTATTTATGGCATGAGCAGCGCGTTACGTCTTGAGGCAGATATCATATACAACTTTGGCTATCCCGTTACAAACAATACAAAACAATATGTGTTGCATGCCCAACAATTAGCAGAAGCATTATTTGGATCGGATGCTGTAGAGATATTAGAAAAGCCAAGTATGGCAAGTGAAGATTTTGCTTTCTATCTTGAGCATGTGCCGGGTGCATTCTTGTTTTTAGGTGTTGGAGATGATGAAGGGGGTTCATATAAACTCCATCATGAGAAATTTTTACCTAATGCAGAAGCGATGAAATTTGGCATTGCTCTATATATTGCATTAGCTACAACGCCATTTATTAAAAAATAAAACGGGTTTTTTTATTGCAGGAATTCATATAGGAATCATGCCTAACAGAGCATGGAGACGAATTAGTCCATTTCAAAAATATCGCGGGGTGTTGTGTGTGACGATAGAAAAATTTAAAGAAACGTTTAGAGAAATGTATAAAGAAGGGTTTAAAGCAAGAGAGGAAGTTTTAGGCGAGGAAAATGTCCAACAGTTCATTAGGAATACGAATGAGTTTAATCGTTCTTTTCATGAACTGGCTATGCAGTATTGTTGGGGAGAAATATGGAATCGCCCAAATCTCGATCGAAAAACGAGAAGTTTAATTAATATAGCATTGTTAACAGCATTAAATTATCAACACGAATTAAAAATTCATTTGCAAGGGGCTATCAATAATGGCTGTACAAAGGAAGAGATAGAGGAGGTCTTCTTACAATGTGCCGTTTATTGCGGCATTCCTGCAGCAGGAAATGGGATTGCGACAGCACTCGAATTTTTTAAAGAAATAGAAAGTAAATAGTTTCCATTCACGGGGGGATGTGTGTGAAGATTGGAATAATCGGCTGCGGACTTATGGGAAAAGGCATTGCCTACAACTACATTCAAAATAAGGATGACGTATATATTTACGATACAAATCCACAAGTAAAAGATTGGATCCAAGAAAATGGGGGCATTGCAGTTGATTCTCTTCAACAATTAGGGGAGAAAGTGGAGTTCATTATTTCATCGTTACCGACAGTTGAAGCCGTAAAAGATGTGTATTTAAATGCATTGTTAAATGTGTTAAAACCTGGTTCTGTAATTGTAGATATGAGCACAACAGATGCTGGCACAGCGATAGAAATCGCATCGATTTACAATGAAAAAGGAATGTATTTTTTTGACTCACCAGTAAGTGGTGGGCCTAATGGAGCGAGAAATGGCACATTGACATTGATGGTTGCTGGTGATCAAGAGAAGTTTAATGAAATTCTTCCGATATTGCAGGTTGTAGGGAAGGACATCATTTATTTAGGGAAAAACGGAAACGGCCAAATTGCAAAACTTTGTCATAATATCGTCGTTGCATCAACCATTGCAAGCATTGGGGAGGCATATACAGTTGCATCAAAAGCTGGCTTAGATTTAGAAAAATTAGAAGAAATCCTTTCAAAAGGAAGTGCTTCAAGAGTTCTTGCAGTTTTTGGAGACAATATTTTAAAGAAAGCGTATGACAATGTTTTGTTTAGTTTGGACCATATGCATAAGGATGTTTCTCTCTATACAAAAACAGCTGCAGAGTTACAAGTTCCTGTTTTATTGGGAGCACAAACGTATCAACTTTTTGAAGCTGCCAAATCTCAAGGACTTGGTAGCAAAGATACAACCGCAGTTTGCCAATTTATTGAAAAATTGGTTTTATCAACTACGTAATTATTGAGCTTTAAAGGAGTGAAATTATGAGGGAACTCTTAAACTGGAAAATCCATGCATTCGTATTTGTATTAGTATGTATTGCTGAATTTATTGGGGTAAAAAGTTTAAACATTGGAGTTGGAGCGATTGCCTTCTTCCCGATGCTGTATGCGTTAATTTTGGGAGCAATCATTAGTTTGCCAAGATTTAAAATTTTATCCGATAAAGAGATGGATATTGCTTCAAAAATATTGGGAATCTCCTTTATGTTATTCGTTGCAAAGTTAGGTACGTTGATGGGGCCTTCTATCCCGCAATTATTAGATGCTGGGTTAACATTAACGTTGCAAGAGGTAGGTCACTTTTTAGGAACGATTGTATTCGGTTTACCTGTTGCTCTACTAATTGGGATGAAACGGGAAGCAATCGGTGCGACATTTTCCATCGACCGGGAACCGAATTTAGCGATTATAGCAGAAAAATATGGTGCAGACTCTCCTGAATCTCGCGGTGCCATCGGCGTTTATATTTGCGGAACATTATTTGGAGCACTCTATTTATCTTTACTTGCTAGTTTAATAGCAAGTATCGGCTGGTTCCATCCAATTTCTCTCGCGATGGGAGCTGGGGTAGGATCCGGTAGTATGATGGCTGCAATGACCGGTGCATTAGCCATTATTTTTCCGGAAGCTAGTGATGATATCGCAGTGTTTGCTGGGGCTGCTAACTTAATTACAACGATTGTTGGTACGTTTGTATGCGTTGTTTTCTCTCTACCATTTACAAATTTCTTATATAAACATTTGGAACCAATCTTGGGGAGACGTTCTAGAATTCAAACAGATGGTGAAAATTAATTGAGCTAAGTGGGGGTACACATATATGTTGGATAAAACATTAACGTTCATATTGATTGGAATCATTGCGATAGTAGGGAACTGGATTGGATATGGTGTCTCTCCAATTGATGCTTTACCTGGAATGATGATTATTGCGGCAATTACGATTTTAGGTTATGCCATTGAAAAAATTGTTCCATTAAAAATTCCAGTAGTTATTTGGGTGTCCGTTATTGCGTTATTTGTGACTTCAGCGATTTTCCCTTGGCAACAAACAATTGTAGATGCCACAACGCAAATTAACTTTATGGCGTTAGCAACTCCAATTTTAGCTTATGCGGGTCTATCATTTGGAAAAGATTTAAAAGAATTTAAAAAGCTCGGCTGGCGAATTGTTGTCGTATCACTTTTTGTGTACACGGGAACTTTCTTGTTAGCTACATTGATTGCGGAAATCGGATTTAGATTAACGGGACAATTTAAATAGTATTCAATAGTTTATTTTGCTATAGATAACATGAATTTTATTGAAAGGAGATGATATGGAAAAGGTAAATTTTTCAGTGGTTGGATGAAGAAGTAGTAATAGCGGTGTTGAAATTGGTGTTGAGGCATTTTAAAGTGGTTTTTATTTGAAGTTTGTTATTCTTGATTATATGGTGTTGAAGAGGAATAGAGATGATTAGCGAAGGTGTCCAAATCAGGATGCCTTCGCTATTTTCATAAAACAGCACTATTCTTCCAAAGTTTAAGTTTTTTCTATTTGTTTATTTACTAAATAGATGCTTGATCCTACTAAAATCATGCCGATAAATAAATTTTTTGTGATGGCTTCATTCAAAAAAATTGCACTGACAACCACTGAAATAATAGGTACTAAAAAGGTGTAGGAACCGACTTTGCTTGCTTCACCTTCATTCATTAATTTAAAATAAATCACTTGCCCCGCGGCCATTCCTGCTGTTCCGCCCCAAATAATGGTACTGATTAAGTCAATGTTCCAAACGATGGCATTGATATTTTCTAAGAAATATCCTAAAACAAGTAGCGATCCCCCACCGAGTATCAATTGCATAACGACCATCCAATAAAAGTCGACTCTGGATTTTAATTTTTTGACAAATACGACTCCACTTGCCCAAGCAAGAGCTGTGGCGAGGGCGAGTGCAACACCAATGGCAGAAAGGTGGATAATTAATCCGTCAATGCTTACAAGCACAATCCCGATAAATCCAAGCACTAAGCCAAATATTTTCGTAACGGTCATATCTTCATTCAACAACCACCAAGATAAAATGCCCAGAATAACTGGTTGAAAGTATACTAGTACAGAAAATAATCCACCTGGCAAATACACCATGCCAACTGTTTGAAGTCCCAGGTAGAGAATGTTATTTAATATTGCTGAGATTACGTAAAACTTCCAATGTTCTTTAAATTTCAAGAGATGCCGCATTTTCCAAGCAAGGGTTAACAAAATAATTCCTGCGATAAATGAACGGATTCCAGAAAAGAGGAGTGGGGGCATGAAGTTAACGCCATGTTTATAGATAGGCCAGCTAACTCCCCAAATGATAATTAACAATGCAAGAAGTAAATAGGAGACGAGCGGATTCTTACTTTCTGTCAATGAGCAACCTTCTTCCATGATGTAATTAGTTTTTGGAGTGAGGTTTATGAGTTTATTAGAGGAAATTAATACTTGAATTGTGTTTTATAACTTTATCTGAGGCAACTAAAACCTCCAAATGATGAAGAACTCAGCTTAATCAATCGAATTTATCAAAATTTCTTTCGCATGATTTGATAAGCATTTTTTCTGAAATACGTAATCCAGCTGTGCCCATTAGTATATGTTGAGATGCAGTAGTAGGTGCCCAGTGGGGAAGGTCTTTTGAAGAGAATTGCTATTAAAGGATGAATGATTTGTGGTTGAAATGATGACGGAAATGATTTTTTTATTGGCAAATATTTTCGCGAAAGTGGCCAATATCTAGGCGTAGTTGGCCAATATCGATTGGAAATTGGTTAATATCGCACTTGCAGAAGCAGGAAAATTTTCGAATGGCAAATATATTTCCGAGAATGGCTAATATTTTGGCTAAGTTGACTAATATCGAATCGCAGAAGCAGGAATTTTTTCGATTGGCAAATATCTTTCCGAGAATGGCTAATATTTCGGCGAAGTTGACCAATATCGCTGGGAGTTTGACTAATATCGCACTTGCAGAAGCAGGAAAATTTTCGAATGGCAAATATATTTCCGAGAATGGCTAATATTTTGGCTAAGTTGACTAATATCGCTGGGAGTTTGACTAATATCGCACTTGCAGAAGCGAGGATATTTTGGATTGGCAAATATCTTCTTGAGAATGACTAATATCTCTGCGAAGTTGACTAATATCGAATGGAAAATGACTAATATCCGAATCGTCAGAGCAGGAATTTTTTCGATTGGCAAATATCTTTCCGAGAATGGCTAATATTTTGGCTAAGTTGACTAATATCGAATGGAGATTGACTAATATCCCAATCGCAGAAGCAGGAATTTTTTCGATTGGCAAATATCTTTCCGAGAATGGCTAATATCAAGGCGAAGTTGGCCAATATCGCTGGGAGTTTGACTAATATCCCACTCGCAGAAGCAGGAAATTTTTCGAATGGCAAATATCTTTCCAAGAATGGCTAATATTTTGGCGAAGTTGACTAATATCGAATGGAGAATGACTAATATCTTAATCGCAGAAGCAGGAATTTTTTCGATTGGCAAATATCTTTTCAAGAATGGCTAATATTTTGGCTAAGTTGACTAATATCGAACAGAGATTGACTAATATCCTAATCGCAGAAGCAGGAAATTTTTTGAATGGCAAATATTTTTCTGAGAATGGCTAATATCTAGGCGTAGTTGGCAATGATCTTATTAGATTTGGCTAATATCTCAACAAGCAGCAGTTGCATTTTCCAATACATAGGGTGATCCTGATATTATTTTGCTCTTGATAATAGAATTTTGCTTACTTGCAAGTGTTTCTGCCAAACCCGCAAGTTTTCCCAGTATATTTTCAAATCACTCTCCATAAGTTTGAATTCAAACACGTAATTAGGATCTCCCGCAACAAATCTGACCTCAATCAAATTGCCTATTCTGAATATTTCCATTCCTCTATTAAAAACCTTAAAATCAAGTATAGATTGACTTGGTATTAGCAAAAGGAGAAATAGACATGACAATAGCGAAAGTATGTACAGTTGCAGGTGCTGCAGCCCGCAGTGGTGCCGGCATTCAAGCGGATTTAAAAACTTTCCAAGAGCTTGGGGTGTACGGTTTTACGGCTATCACTGCCATCAATGCAAAACATCCAAACAAAGAAAAAAGTTTATTCATTCAACCTTTAGATGCAATTGAAGCACAACTCCTCATTATCAATGAACAAGAGGATTTAGATGCATTAAAAACGGGAATGCTTTTCTCAAAGGAAATTATCGAACTTGTTTCCGATTGGTTGGCGACAACTAACATTCAAAATATCGTGGTAGATCCGGTAATGTTCGGTAAATTCGGGTCTCCTTTACTTGATTTTGATGCAATGGAAACGCTGAAATCGAAACTGATCCCTCAAGCAACAATTATTACACCAAACATGCCGGAAGCAACTTATTTACTTAATGGACAAGAAATTACATCAGTTGCGGATTTGCAAGATGCAGCAAGAGATCTTTTAAAACTTGGTCCAAAGTATGTTCTTGTAAAAGGAGGACGTTTAGAAGGACCAGCTATTGATGTATTGTATGATGGTCATAAAATGATAAAATTGGAAGCTCCACGAATCGATACAATCCATACAAATGGGGCAGGCTGTTCATATTCAGCAGCAATCACAGCGGAACTGGCAAAAGGAAAATCAATTGAGGAAGCAGTGTTCAATGCGAAAAAATTCGTCACTGCCGGTATTAAACGCTTCATTCCATTTGAAGTGGTACCGGGGATGATTGATCACCGTGCCTATAAGATGTACGATGAAGATGAAGTTACGATGACAGAAGTTGGAATATAATGGAGTGAATGAAATAGGCAGTATATGTTGATTCATTTTCAACAATAGACTGCCTTTTCTTCTTTATTGCCCTTTGCTTTCGTGATTGAATTGCCAATTTACTCCGAATTTGTCAGTTAGTGATCCGTAAGCTTTGCTCCAAAACGTTTCTTGTAGTTCCATTTCCACTTTGCCCCCTTCTTTCAACATCTCAAATGCCCTTTTCATAAAATTCAAATCATCATCAATGAAGGCGACAGTAATATTATTGCCTATTGTATAAGGGTTGCCTGGAAATGTATCGGAAAACATTAGCCGACTGCCACGTACGTTTAGATTAGCATGCATAATTAGATTTTTTGCTTCTTCCGGCATGTTAAACTCTGAATTGTCTTGGTAAACTTCTCCGTACGTTTGTATGTAAGGCTTCTCCGTTTCAAACACTTTTGCATAAAACTCTATATACTATGCCATAATTGATCCTCCTTATCATTTACTGTTATATCATTAGCCGTTTTTTCCAATAATTAAATAAGATTTTTATTATGACTCTGATAAAGTGAACTACCCGCCACCTACGCTTCGCTTAGAGGAGGGGGCTTCTCGGGTAATCCCATCTCATGATGGGAAATAGACCGAGCTATCCCTCTCGTTCCAAGAGTTCTTTTTACTATACTAACCCTAACAGCCGCAATCCTTCATGTTTGATATTGATAGAAGCGTTCCAATCACGGTCTGCCACAAAACCACAATCACAGCGAAATGTACGCTCAGAAAGAGATAGAGACTCCTTTACTCGACCGCAACATGAACAAGTTTTGGATGATGGAAACCATTTATCTATTTTGATAAGCTTTTTCCCTTGCTCTTCTAACTTGTATTGGAGAAATGTTGTAAACATCCCCCATGCGTTATCAGTAACACTTTTACCAAAATGTAGGGCTTGTGACATTCCCTTCATGTTGAGGTCTTCGACAACAACACAATCGTACTTGCTTGCAAGATGATGGGACAATTTGTGTAAAAAGTCTCTTCGTTGGTTTGCAACCTTTTCATGTAAGTTCGCTACTTTCAGTCGCTGTTTGTGCCAACGATTAGAACCTTTCTTCCTGCGTGACAAAATACGTTGTTCCTTCGCTAATTTTTTCAATGCTTGTCGATAGAAACGAGGATAATTGGCTCTCTTACCCTCTTCACTATCGACATACAGAACATCCATAGCAAAATCTAATCCAACCACATGTTGAATGTTTACTTTAGTAGTTTCTTTCTCATATTCTGTCAAAATCGAAATATAGTATTTGCCTGTCTTTGTTTTCGAAATAGTGCAAGATTTGATTTTGTAATCAGCAGGAATCTCTCTATGTTGCTTCATTTTCAGCGGCTTTTTGAACTTTGGTAATTTGATATGACCATCTTCAATCTTAATATTTCCATTGACCATATTGGTTGTATAGGATTGCTTGTGTTTTTTACTTTTGAATTTAGGGAACTCTGCACGACCTTCAAAAAAGTTCTTATAAGCATTTTGTAAATGGATTTGTGCGTTGGCTAAAGCTAAAGAATCCACTTCTTTTAGGAATGGGAATTCATCTTTGTACTTTGCCGGTGTCGGAAACTTTTGTTCTTTAAGCTTCTCTTTGTCGTCTTTGAACTTTTCATATATTTCTTTACGTTCTGCCAACATCTTATTGTAGACAAAGCGAACACAACCAAACGTTTTTTCCAATAACTCTTTCTGTTCTTCATTTGGATATATGCGAAACTTGAAGGCTTTGTTTTGCTTGGTCATATCAAATCACCTTACTTTAACCACGAACACTAGTTCCCTTTTTTGTTTATTGTACCATAAGTTTTGGCTATCGCCAACCGACATTCATCTCCCACCTACTCATTGGGCTATCGCCCTTCACATTCCTTGAGGATGGGAGACTTCTGTCGGAAAAAGTTAAAGGCGTGTATTTGCACCATTATACTACCAATGATAAAATGAAAGTTAAGACTGAATGGGAAGTGAATGTTTTCAATGGTAAATATTTTAAATAAATTATTTGATTTCAACAAAAAAGAATTGAAGAAATTAAATAAAATTGCTGACCAAGTGGATGCATTAGCACCACAAATGGAACAGCTTTCTGATGAAGCACTTCAAAATAAAACAGAAGAATTTAAATCTCGTTATAAAAACGGTGAAACTTTAGATGACTTATTACCTGAAGCTTTCGCTGTTTGTCGCGAAGCTTCCCGAAGAGTGCTTGGCATGTATCCTTATCGCGTGCAAGTGATGGGGGCGGCTGTACTACATGATGGTAACATTGCTGAAATGAAAACCGGGGAAGGGAAAACGTTGACTTCCACAATGGCGGTTTATTTAAATGCCCTTACTGGTGAAGGCGTTCATGTTGTGACAGTCAATGAATATTTGGCAAAACGTGACGCTACTGAAATGGGTAAATTATATGAATTTTTAGGCCTATCCGTTGGGCTCAATTTAAATAGCTTGACGAAAGAAGAAAAGCGCGAGGCTTATGCAGCGGACATTACATACAGTACAAATAATGAACTGGGCTTTGACTATTTGCGCGATAACATGGTGCTTTATAAAGAAGACCGTGTGCAACGCCCATTAAACTTTGCCGTTATTGACGAGGTGGACTCGATTTTAATTGATGAAGCAAGAACGCCATTAATCATTTCTGGACATGCGGGTCGTTCGGCAAAACTTTATGTGCAAGCAAATGCCTTTGTTCGCATGTTAAAAAAGGAAGAAGACTACACTTACGATGAAACAACAAAAGGGGTTACACTTACAGAAAGCGGTATGACGAAAGCGGAAAAAGCTTTCGGAATCGACAACTTATATGATTTGGCTCACGTTCGTTTGCTTCATGCAATTAATCAATCCTTAAAAGCCCATGTTTCAATGCAAAGAGACGTCGATTATGTTGTGCAAGATGGAGAAGTAGTGATTGTTGACAGCTTCACTGGCCGTTTAATGAAAGGTCGTCGTTATTCAGATGGTCTTCACCAGGCGATTGAAGCAAAAGAAGGCGTGGAAATCCAAAACGAATCGATGACAATGGCAACCATCACATTCCAAAACTACTTCCGTATGTATAAGAAATTAGCTGGTATGACAGGTACAGCAAAAACGGAAGAAGAAGAATTTAGAAATATTTATAATATGAATGTTGTTGTCATTCCAACAAACAAACCAATAGCCCGTATTGACAAACCAGACCTTATTTTCGCAACCATGCAAGGGAAGTTTGAAGCTGTTGTAAAAGATATTGCGGAACGTCACGAGAAAGGGCAGCCGGTTCTTGTTGGTACTGTAGCGATTGAAACGTCTGAAATTATTTCAGAATTGTTAAAGAAACATAAAATTCCACACAACGTATTAAATGCAAAGAACCACGAACGAGAAGCTGAAATCATCGCTCAAGCTGGTCAAAAAGGTGCTGTGACGATTGCGACGAACATGGCTGGTCGTGGTACGGATATCAAGCTCGGTGAAGGTGTAAAAGAGCTTGGCGGACTTGCAGTAATCGGTACAGAACGTCACGAATCTCGCCGCATTGATAATCAGTTGCGCGGTCGTTCCGGACGTCAAGGAGATCCAGGGATTACTCAATTCTATTTATCCCTTGAAGACGATTTAATGCGCCGCTTCGGTTCAGACAGCATGAAAGCCATGATGTCGAAACTTGGGATGGATGATTCCCAACCAATTCAGTCAAAAATGGTGTCAAAAGCGGTGGAATCTGCACAAAAACGCGTAGAAGGAAATAACTTTGACGCTCGTAAACGTTTGTTACAATACGATGAAGTGTTGCGTCAACAGCGTGAAGTCATCTATAAAGAGCGGAATGCTGTTTTAGAATCAGAAAATATGCGCGAAGTTGTGGAACACATGATTCGCGAATCAATTGAAAATATGGTGCATACGTATACTTCTGGAAATAAAGAAGAATGGAACTTTAAAGCAATTGAAGATTATATTAAAGCAAACCTTCTAGATGAGGGAGATATTACTGTAAATGATCTTCAAAGTAAATCACCAGAAGAAATGATTGATTACATCTTTGCTACTGCAATGGCTCGTTACAATGAAAAAGAAGAACAATTGACGCCAGAACGTATGCGTGAATTTGAAAAAGTTATTTTACTTCGTTCCATCGATACGAAATGGATTGACCATATTGATGCAATGGACCAACTGCGTCAAGGTATTCATCTTCGTGCTTATGGTCAAACAGATCCGCTTCGTGAATATGAGCAAGAAGGATTTGCGATGTTTGAAGAGATGATTGCTGCGATTCGTGAAGATGTCACGAAGTATGCAATGAAAGCCCAAATTCGCAATAACCTGGAGCGGGAAGAAGTGGCGAAAGGTCAAGCAGTGAATCCGAAAGAAGAGGAAAAACCAAAACGCCAGCCGATTCGTAAAAAGCAAGACATTGGTCGAAACGATCCATGTCCATGCGGCAGCGGCAAGAAGTATAAAAACTGCCATGGTGCAGTATCTTAATTCATTTTCTCTCATCATCTCTTTTGAAAGTTTTCTACAAAACCGTTGTCACCCTTTTTGATGGCACGGTTTTGTTTCGCGATTTGGTAAGAGACTTACTTCCATATTAAATGATTCTGTTTATTTGTATTGGGGTGCAAGGTAGGTTCGAACATTCTCTATTCAATTGAGTAAGATAAGTTTGCCGACCTTCTCCCGTTAAGTCATTTTATTTCTTCAAATCTAATTAAATTGGAGGAGCTTTTATGGAATTATCTGATGTGCGAAATACTTTAGAAACTACAGCCGAAAAATTGGCGGATTTCAGGGGGTCTCTTTGACTTAGAAAACAAAGAAGCCCGCATTCAAGAATTAGAAGAAATCATGATGATGCCCGACTTTTGGGATGACCAAAATAAAGCGCAAAGCATCATTAATGAGGTAAACGGTTTAAAGGCCATCGTAAATGAATTAAATGATTTATTATCCACTCAAGAAAACTTAGAAATGACTCTTGAATTGTTAAAAGAAGAGCCTGATGAGGATCTTCAAGCAGAGCTTGTTCAGGAATTGAAAGAGTTTGAGGAGAAGTTAGAGAACTTTGAGTTACAGCTTTTATTAAGCGAACCATATGATAAAAACAATGCCATTTTAGAGCTTCACCCAGGAGCTGGAGGTACAGAGTCTCAAGATTGGGGTTCAATGCTTCTTCGTATGTATACTCGTTGGGCAGATAAACATGGCTTCAAAGTGGAAACCCTCGATTATTTACCAGGGGATGAAGCGGGTATCAAATCGGTGACATTGCTTATTAAAGGGCATAACGCTTACGGTTATTTAAAGGCGGAAAAAGGTGTTCATCGTTTAGTGCGTATTTCACCTTTCGATTCTAATGGTCGCCGTCACACATCCTTCGTTTCCTGTGAAGTGATGCCAGAGTTCAATAATGAAATTGAAATCGAGGTTCGCCAGGAAGATTTAAAAATAGATACGTATCGTTCCACAGGTGCAGGGGGGCAACACGTTAACACGACGGATTCTGCTGTCCGCATTACGCACATCCCAACAGGAATCGTTGTTTCTTGCCAAGCGGAACGTTCGCAAATTAAAAACCGTGAAAAAGCAATGAACATGTTAAAAGCAAAATTGTATCAATTAGAGATTGAAAAACAGGAAGCAGAACTTGCTGCACTTCGCGGTGAACAAAAGGAAATTGGTTGGGGTTCTCAAATTCGTTCTTACGTGTTCCATCCATATTCGATGGTAAAAGATCACCGCACGAATGTGGAGACTGGGAATGTGCAAGCGGTAATGGATGGCGATATTGACTTATTCATTAACGCTTATTTGCGCTCTCAAATCACAGCGAAGAATTAAATGATATAAGTAACAAAGTGTGCAAAATCATTTCATTGGTTTTGTGCACTTTTTATTTTTTTATTATCAAGCCGAAGCTTTAAGTAAAGTATTAATTGAAAAAATTAAAGAAGAAGAACAATTGTTGATTCATTATTATCAAGAGTATGAAAAAACTTTTGCTGAATTGAAAAAACTGGTGGATTTAGCGATTATTGATGATCAATTTACGGAAAAAGCCATTGTATCTTTAGCAGAAGGTGTGAACTACTCCCACTTAGCTTTGCTTGAAGTGGGAGCTTCTCAGTTCCGCGACGAAAGCCACCTTTCGTCTCCCTGAGCGTGACTTCGGGTCGTCCCAACCCTAGATATCCGACATTTCTACCTTGGCTATTTTACAAGTGGAAGGAATCTGCTTGGTTCTCGCCTATTCATTTGTCCACTCAACCACCATATAGCCACTTATCAAGAAACATATGATACATTCAGTTTATCATAAGATTTGGCTATCGCCAACCGACATTCATCTCCCACCTACTCATTGGGCTATCACCCTTCACATTCCTTGAGGATGGGAGACTTCTGTCGGAAAAAGTTAAATGTCAAATTTAAATATGAAACATTAGAAGAGTTTCAAGAATTTATGATAAGTGATGATGTGTTAGAACTATGAGTAAATTCCCATGTACTAGTTGTGGAGCATGTTGTGCATCGATCGATGGAATTGAATTTTTAAGTAAGTTTAATCAAAATGGCATTTGCGATAAATTGAAAAATAATCAGTGTTCGATTTATGAGTCGAGACCGCTATTATGTAGAATTGACGATTCTTATGATCAATTGTTTTCATCTTATATGACGAAACAAGAGTTTTACCGACTAAATGCTAAAGCTTGTAATGAATTGCAGGAAAAGTTAAATATTGATATAAAATTTAGAGTGCATATATAGAATAATCCATAATAAATTAGGGATTCTGTCGATATTTCGTTCATCGAGCAGAATCCCTTTTTAGTGAGAATTTATTATTGTTCGCCGTTTTTGAAATCACGATGATAAATCGCATATTTAATCTTTAAAAATGGTACGGAAAATATCCACATTTGATGTTTTGCGTAGAGGGTGCCATCCTCTCTTTCTTTAACATAAAAAGTTTCTTCTATTGGTAATGCTAGAATACGATTGTTCCAAACTAAATAGATGCCCGCATCTGAATTTGCCTCACTTTTTTTGCTAGATAAATGAAGAACATGGCCCATTTGATTGACCTCTAATATTCCGATCATCGATGACCAGGGAAGTGGCAAAGCAATGTTCATATAAGTACGGTCATTTGTTTTGTGCCACGAATATATCGCAATAAAAGTAACTTTCTCATGAATTTTTCTTACCCAAGCTCTAGGGCTTTTTCTACTATCTAATTCCTCTTTAATTTTCAATACATCCCCAGTCATTTCGATACGTTTCTTTGATAATGGGAGATTAATTTGTTGTACAACGGAGCTAATCAGACGATAAAGATATGCAAATGGCTTAAACCAACCCTTCCATTGAACTTCTGCAAACAGTCGGTAATCCATTGTATTTTCATAAAAGTCACGAATCATTGGTGATAGAGTGGATGTATTGATATGAGGTTCATAAATATTCATATCATCCACTAAACCTTTATGCGGTTTCGAATCACACTGAATTTTAGAAAGAACTTTTTCACCAATGATTATCGATCCTCGAATTTCACTAATCGGAAATGTCCAAGTTGTTGTATTTTCAGTAGGAACAGATATGAGCCACCCGATTAAACCGAATAAAGCAAACACTACGCAATTTAAAAAGCCATGAGTTTGCAGCATAAAAGGAATACCGATGGAAATAAAATTTGTTAAACGACCAAAGGCATATAAAAAGGAAAACAGAATCGTCACACCTAATGAGCCGAATGATAATACTATGAACATTTTTTGTAATCGTCTAGTAAAAGGCGCTCGACAAGTATAGAAAATCATCATATAAATTCCTATCATATAAAACACGACTGAAATCCATTCAATCCAGACAGAAAAAGTAATTCCGATGGCAAGGAGAATCAGAGAAATAATTAAAATACATGCAGCAAAGGAATATAATTTAGGTTTATAAATTCGACCAAGTAATCCATTAAAAACGGGCAGTAAAAAAGCTGCGTAATGAAAATGAACTGCCGTTAACCACGTGATAATTGGTGAAAAGCCAGTATCGATATTCGTAATATGAGTAAAGTACCACATACCACCAATCGATAAAAATACGAGGGCAATATCAATGGAAAACTCTTCGAAACGAATAAATCCTCTCGTTAAAAAACGATTCATTCCATAGAAAGCTACAATTAAAGTAAATAATAAATAAATTGCTGCAAGAAAAGCATCCCAACTAGATGGTTCTGTAATATGTAGCAGAACGACGGAAACATAAGCTGGGATTGAAAAATATGTATAGAAACGAGTGAACCAATCATTTTTTTTCTTAATCATTTGTAATGTAAGAGGAACATATACGACTTGAGCTACAGTGAGCATTAATAAATACAATGGTCCTTGTCCAAAGATAACAGCGACTAAAAACAAAATGATTGAAAAAGGTAGCCATTTATTCCAAGTCATTGTTGCTAAACTCTCCTTCATACATGAAAATAAGGCCAAACATTGGATTTTTCACTTCAACTTTTACATGAAAAACTTCATTATCTTCTATATATTTTTCTGTCACTGTTGCTAAGCCTTGAAAAATTCTAGGTAAAGGGAATTCAAATCTACCAATGACGAATCGCTGTTTTCTAGACTCAATTTTCAACTCTCCATTAGTAGAGACGGTAAATGCTAAATCTGAATAAAGTACACTTGGTTCACCTAAATAATCTTTAATTAAATTCCGTTCAGCATCAAAACTCATCAATGCATTAAAATACCTTTTCTTTGACCTAAAATAAAAAATTCTTTCCCAATGAATTTGTTCTTCACCATTTGCGCCAATCTTAGGTGTATTCAAAATGGTAAAAGGAATATTCGAACCATGTTCAGGATAAAGGAGTTTCCATTTAGTGCCTAACCAATAAATCGGGTAAAGAAATATCGGTCCTTTTTTAATGGTTTTCATTACTCCTGTTGCGTGAAAAGGTTTATTATTTGAAAATCCATATCTTTTTTGTAACATCGGATGCAATCTATAAAACTCTGTACCTAAAACTTTTTTATAAATTGACATTTAACTATCCTCTCTTTCTCTTACAGGAAATCGATGAAGGTACATCTTTGCTTATTACGAATCCGATAATTGTAATTAGCAATAGGCTCAAATTAAATGTTAATGGATTAAACGGAAAAGTTAATGAACTTGGTTTAGCTAAAATGGAAGTGATCGTAAGGAGAGGGAACAAGCTAATTTGCAAAAGATGCAATCTCCTTTTCTTTCTATAAAGTAACCAGATTAATCCGAAAGTAATTTCGGCTATTCCAGTAATCATTACAATGAAAGCACCTTTTTCATAAGATACATGAAATAAATTTATTACCATCAAAATTTCATCTTCATGCATATAGATGAGTTTCGGAATGAGTCCATGATAAAGCCAAATAAAACTAAATAGGTAAGTGATAAACCAGCTAATAAAAAAACGAAAATATTGTGAGGATGGATCTTCATCTTTCTCCATCCATCTTTTTAAAACATCAAAACTAAGCGCTGTAGCCCAACCCATTAATGGACGAAAAATGAAGTGGTCTAGTAAGCGTCCAAATTTACCATAACCCGCTTCATAATCATATTGTGTTAAAAAGGTAATGGAGTTACCATTAGGTATATATTTCCAAAAACCTTTCCCTTCTTTAATAGGAGATAGTTTATTATCTGTTCCGAAATGTAATGAAGAAGATCTTTCGCCATTTGTACTTTCATGACTGCCAGCAGTAATCCCCCATCCTTCTATCGTTAATCCAAACCCAAGATTTCGTTTATATGAAAAATGTTGAGGTTCATTTTCCTTTTTTGGTAAATATGTAATGGAAGAAAAACGGAGATCCCATTTTTCATGCAGGCTAGGCGTTTGCGTTGCGTTCCATAACTTTTCCATTTCTGTATCAATCTCTACTTCCACATAAATAGGCTTACTTTTCATATTCGAATGCCTCCTTTATTTTCCAGGAAATTGAAGCTTTCATATTAAGGATAGTATAGCATGGCACTATTTGGTATTGAAGAAACGGAAAGCAGTAAATTTGCCCCCTAGTCTTTTATCGATGGATTGCAGCGCCAAAGATCATAAGTAAAGGTTTAAATTTTATTTGACGATAAACTTAAAATTCTTAGTATACATTGCAAATAATATTACAAAATAAGAAACAAGAATTTAAGCTATATTCAACAATGATAGGAGAGAATGGAAATGTTCAAAAAATAGACTCTAGCTGTAATTACAATGTTTTTAATAACAGCATGTGGAAATAATGCGACAACAGAGGATGATACTGCAACAGATCAACCAGAAAGTATTGCGAACACTGAAAATAATATAAGCGAGGATGAAGAAGCAACTGTTGCGAATAAAGTAAACAATAATACTGTTGACGTTACAAATCCAACAGTTTCTATGACAGAGGCAGTGGACATCTTTAAACAATCTTATCCAGATGCAAAGATTGAATCGATCGAATTAGATACAGATTCTTCTGGTCGATTACATTATGATATCGATGGTTTTGATGGAACAAAAGAATATGATGTAGAAATTGATGCAACAACAAAGGAAATCATTGTAAATGAAGTTGAAAGGGAAAGAACTTCTGATGAAGCTATCGATTTTTCAGCTATTATTGACCCAGCGGAAGCTATTGAAATTGCTTCAACAAAAACCGAAGTAGAAGGACTTTCTGCAACAGGTTGGACACTAGAAGTGGAGAATGGAAAACAAATATATACAGTTGAATATGAAAGGAACAATTCTGATATCGACATTAAAATCGACGCAACAAATGGAGAAATTTTAGAAGTGGATATGGATGATTGAACAAGAGAAAGAAATGTAAGTTAATGGATGCCGGGACAAAAGTATAAACTCATTATTTTCTCTTAAGAGAAAATGATGAGTTTTTTTGAAGATAGTGTAAATGATGCGGTGTTTTTATTTTCATTTAATGAGTTGTAAATTTACTTAAAACTTGGTAAATCGTATAATTAAATGGGATATATAATTATAGATAAATATCAACACCAAATAAATAATATTTTCGTTGCATTCCAGAAGGGAAATGAGCCACTAAATAATATCCATCTTGATTATCTACTGTAAAATGGATTTTATTTCCTTCTGTTCGAAAATTTACCTCGCTCAAATCGACTGGTTTCATGTCCTTTGAATATAATTCAAAATTAACATCTACTTTATAAAAATTGAAAGGATACCAATCCTCCGTGGGAACTAAATAAGGAAAAGTATCTCGCACTTCCAATAATCTTATAATATCTATCCCAAGAATTACTTTCAGATAAGTAAGTAGGGACTTGTAAAGCGGAGACAGAAACAATATCTTCACCTTCAGTTTTTCCAGTAAACGTAATAATTCGACTGTCATAATCATATTCCCAATCAAATATTGGATTCACTGTATATTTCATATGTTCTTCGTATGAATGAATATTAGGATTCAGGTACGATTTTGTTCCATATACATTAACTACATCAAGTTTAAATTTACCTGGAACTTTTATTTTGTCTTTTAATATTTCTACTTTAGGTTTTCCTGTTTTTTTAAAATTTTCTGCACGAGTTACAAAGAGAGATAATTGCTGACGAGTTACCTTATCCCCTGGGGAGAAAGTTTTATAGGAAGTTCCAGAAGTGATGAAGAACGAATAAAGTGAGTTTATATATGAATAGTTATCATCTCTTTTTTTCACATCTTCAAAAGGAAGAAATGCAGGGCCTTCAGGTAAATCGAAGCTAAGACTTAATATTTTAGCCATTTGGGTACGTGTAATAGGATTGTTAGGTTTAAAAGTGCCATCTGGATACCCATTAATAATCCCCTTATCGGCTAAAACTTTTATGTATGGATAAAATGAATCGGTATTAGGAACATCTTTAAAAGGTGAAGGTTCGCTTACATCGGAAGCTTTCAATTCCAAAGCGCCAGCAATAATCTTTGCTGCTTGGCCTCTTGTAACACTTGCATGAGGTTTAAATGTCCCATCTTTATAACCTGAAATAACGCCTCTTTCCGCTAGTTGATAAATTGCTTGTCCCGCTTCAGAATTGCGATTAACATCTTTAAACGTGATTGTTTGCGCAAAACTACTATTTGGAATTGTAAATAATAAAGCGAATAAAACAATCAGCATAGAAATAAATCTTTTTCTAATCATTCCAAGCCCTCCAGTAAAAGTTATTAACATTTACATTATACAAATAATTTGAGTGTCAGGCATGATTACTTAAGAGAATAGTAAAAATGAAGAGGCTGATTCGTTAATTCGAATAATGTTGAACAGATAAATTAGAAAAACACCTCCATTTTTTTACGGAGGTGTTTTAATGTCTCGATAATAGGTTCTATAGTTGTGCAAACTTCATATAAATATGATGGTGCCATTGCATCTTTAACAAATACAGCAATATTAATAGTTACCAATAGAAAACATCTCGTTTGCTCCCGTTCAACGTAATCACATGGCAAAAATTATTGCTACTTGTTTTTAGGCAACGACACCATTCATTAAATTTGACGGATAAAGTATACAAAGGTTTCATAAAAAACTGTATTTAAAGAAGTATAAATTAAAATACGACATAATTTAGTGAAAGAGAGATATGCAATTACTTCGTTGTTCAACGTTCAATGATTCTTTGAGCGTTTTTTATTTGGCATAATATGATTTCCCATTATAGTGGTTACTTTTAAGTATTGTAATATTCTGACTTTTGTTACTATTGATTAATGAAGTATAAAAGTTGTGTTCTTGAGCATTCTAAAAGGATTTTTCATTGTATAAATGGTATCAAAATCTTAATATTGAAATATTTTACAAGTTAATTAGAATTATATTTATGGTGAACAATTGAGTGAATTAGGAAATTGTTTGTGCGAATTTACCCCCTTTTTTATCATTCTATAGTAATAAAACATTTTTCTACATTAATCGACAGTAATAAACTTGCATATTGTTTTAATCAGTTTTTGATCATATCGATACAAATATCCACTCTGTTTATCACTGTTTTAACGGTGTATAACATCACTATTCTTTTGCATTTATTTAGTTAAATTTGTTTGTTTAAATAGCTAATTCAAAAGCTATTTTACAATATTAAAATTTGGAAATTAGGAAGGAAGGATTTGGGTTGAAGAAAAAGTCTTACAAAAAGTATTTTAATGCTACCCTTGCAGCTGCAGTTGTAGCATCAGGAGCAGTTGTAGCAACTCCAACTGCTGAAGCAGCATCATTCCCAGACGTGAAATCATCCGATTACTTCAATGAAGCTGTTAAAAGTTTAACAGATCGTGGAATCATTAAAGGTTTCCCTGATGGAACATTCAAACCGTATCAAAATGTTACTCGTGGACAAGCAGCTAAAATTATCGCAGGTGTACTAGGATTAGATACTGTTAATGTTAAAAATCCAGGGTTTAGTGATGTTTCCACAACGAATGAATATTACGGTGCCATTGCTGCCCTAGCAAATGCCAATGTCATAAAGTTATTGAACCAAAAATTTACAGTTATTAGGCAACCACCGGTTGCCTCCTTTTAAAAATATTAAATCATCCTTTATAGCTTTAATCATTTTCTAAAGTTAGGTAAAAAAGGCAATAGAATGCCCGAGGCTTAAATATTTATTTTTTAAGCCCCTAATTTATTTACATTTAATAAACAAATAGGTTATATTTATCCTATGTATTGTTTATAGACACCTTTTTTGGTTTAGGGGATACTTTGTTGAGGACAGACCATTCCTTCGTGGGTAGCTTCTCCCAAACCGAATAGGTGTCTTATTTCTTATAATCACTTTCATGATTTTTGTAAACATTCTCTCTCTTTTGATTGGACAATCTTCTAATAATAAGTGAACCATCCTATCTTTTAATTTTCCTATTAAGATATTTGTGTTTACTTGATAATCATGTTTTCGTCTTTTTTTCTTACTCTCCTCATTAATTGTTTCATTGGCATCATTTCTCAATAAACTGACCATATTCGATAAATATATTGATGCATAGAAATCTTGTTCAATTGCGATTTTCGAACCACCCGTAAAATTTTCTATTTCGATTTTATTTTTCACGTTATTATACTCAGTTTCAATTCCCCAGCGTTTAAAATAAAGAGTTTTGAACTCAGAAATATTGAAGCCTTCCTCTATTAGATTTGTGACAAGTATTTCTTCTGTGTCAGAATCTAGTAAGAACCTAACTACACGAGCATTAACCACTTGGCCCTCATGTGTTATTTGTATAATTTGATCAGCTTTCTTCGCTTCGACAATTTCCTTTATCGTATTTTTTTGACATCGCATAAGATACTTGATGCCAATGGCATCTAAAAAAGCGATAAAATCTCTTGACGGATAACCTCTATCAAACAAAATTAGGTCGTTCTTCAATCCGGTTTGTACGAGTTCTTTAATCATATTCTTTGCACTATCTCGCTCAGCTACCTTATAAGGATCGATTTTAGAAGTTATTATAATCCCATTTTCAAGATCATAGATACAAGAGGCTCTAGCTCTTGCATAGCTTGACCTTTGATTTCTTCCATACCCAAAATAATTTCGAAGTTCCTCGGTGTCAGGTATTTGTAATACACTTCCGTCAATTGCGCAAAGCCTAAATCCACGATAAGTTTTAAAAGAATTTTCTTCATAATACCAATTAACAATCGCTTTTGAGAGTTTTACAAAAGCGAGGGGAGAAACCTTCTTTCGTGCAGCAGAATAGCCTTGTTTAGAAATACTAATATCTGATAAATTAAACTTGTCAAAAAAGTCGTCAAGTTCAATCTGAAGACTCTTTTTGACAAAATTTAAATTAAATAAAATTGTATTTTTGAAATTTAACTTCTTTTCTTTTCGCGTAAAGTACGTTTCCTTTGTTCGAGATTCAATCATAAACATCACATCATTCAGCATCTTTCGAGTAATCTCAATTGCCCCTAAAAAAGTACTTTTTGATTTCAAAAAAACCACCATCCTCGTTTTATTAACCAAAAATTGGCTTCTAAAACGATTTTGGTGGACTTTTTAAAAACACAAGAGTCTTATTACCTATCTTTGTGAATATTAAATTAAAAATTGGTATTTTAATAAACTTCCATTAATTGTAAATATAAGTTGATGACATTGAGCAAATGCTGGTATTATCAATGGATATCCAGATGGCACATTTAAACCAAATGCTCCCGTTCAACGTAATCACATGGCAAAAATTATTGCTACAGCCTTTAATTTAGAACCTTCTTCAAACGTAACAACACCGTTTACAGACTTAAATATCAAGGAATATGATGGCTACATTAAAGCACTATATGAACTTGGAATTACAACAGGAAACACTCCTACAACTTTCGGAGGAACTACTAATGTAACACGTGGTCAACTAGCTACATTCGTAGTTCGTGCTGAAAATGTGCAAGTTGAAACTGCAAATGAAATTTCGATTAAAATCTCTGATATTTCAGGAAATACAATCACAGCTGGTAATGAAAAATATGAAATTTCAAATGCATTACAAGGTCTTTTCAATACATCTAACAAAGCTGCATTAAAAGATGCAGTTGTAAAAGCAAAAGTCAACAATGGACAAATCGTTTCAGTTACCTCTCTTGAATTAAATGCAGCAGGAAAAGAGGGTGCATTGGTTACTTTAGACGCTAAAAATGCATCGATTGCTGGTGACTTGAAAGTAAATGCGGACTTCATTGCAGTGAAAAACTTAAAAGTGGATGGCAACATCACTTTAACAAATAAAGTATCTAAAGAATTTTCTGCTAGCGGAGTAACAGCGAAAGGTGAATTAATCATAGCAGCTGCGAAAAACGAAGTGGCATCGCTTACTCCAGTTGCTGCAGAATTAACTGGTCCAAAAGTTAATTTAGAAAACGTTACTATTACAAAAGTAGAAGTTCAACGTGACGGTGTAGCAATTGCATCGAATTCAAAACTCCCTGAAGTAGTAGTAACAGCTTCCGTTTCAACAATTCAAATTGACGCTGATGTAACAAAAGTGATAGTTGACGTTGACGTAAAAATAACAGTTACTGGTACTGGTAACATCGATGAAGTTGCAATACAAAAAGCTGTAGAACTAGCACTTCAAGTAGCTGGAGAGGTAGCAAAACTTTCAGTAAACAATGAAAATGCAAAAGTTGAAGTTGGAACAAATGTTAAAATTCAAACAGTTGTAGTTCCAGAAGGTAAAACTGCTAACTCAGTAATCACAAACTACAACAGTGTAAGAAGTAATATTGATAAAGTAGAAGATTCTAAAGGAAATTCTGTAAGTACTGGAAGCTCCGGCGGAGGTGGCGGACGAGGCAAAAGTAGTAGTGGCTCAAGCGGTTCAGGAGGAAGTGATTCTGGAACTGGCGGTGACAAAGGCGACGAAGACACTGGAGATGATAAAGGTCAAGAACCAGGTGACAAAGACCCAGAGCCTGGCGACGGTGACACAGACGAAGGCGGCTCTGACGAAGGTGGCACAAATGATGGTGAAAATATTTACGGTAATTTAACACTAAAAAGTGCGATACTAAATGCAAGCACAGACACATTAACGATAGAATTTACTTTAACTAGCGGTGATGCATCAAAAATCAGTACCTTTGATAGTATTACAATAACGACATCAGGAGATTCTATTGAATTTACTTCAGGAGACATAGCAAATATAAAAACTTCTGGAGATAGTAGTATTGTAGTTATTATTAAGACAGATAGTAATGATGAAAAGAATCTATTCAGATATATTGGAGAAGTAATAACTAGAATTGCCTATCGTTTAGAAGGTGAAGAATATGTGAGTCAAATAAATGGAAAAGTGGAATTGACATCAATTAATGATGATAGTGACACAAATGATGGTGACACAAATGATGGTGGCGTAAACGACGGTGGCACTAACGAAGGTGACACTAACGACGGTGACACTAACGACGGTGACACTAACGAAGGTGGCGTAAACGACGGTGACACTAACGAAGGTGACACTAACGAAGGTGACACTAACGAAGGTGACACTAACGAAGGTGACACTAACGAAGGTGGCACTAACGACGGTGACACTAACGAAGGTGACACTAACGAAGGTGGCGTAAACGACGGTGACACTAACGAAGGTGGCGTAAACGACGGTGACACTAACGAAGGTGACACTAACGAAGGTGGCGTAAACGACGGTGACACTAACGAAGGTGACACTAACGAAGGTGGCGTAAACGACGGTGACACTAACGAAGGTGACACTAACGAAGGTGACACTAACGACGGTGACACTAACGAAGGTGGCGTAAACGACGGTGACACTAACGAAGGTGACACTAACGAAGGTGACACTAACGAAGGTGGCGTAAACGAAGGTGACACTAACGAAGGTGACACTAACGAAGGTGACACTAACGAAGGTGACACTAACGAAGGTGGCGTAAACGACGGTGACACTAACGAAGGTGGCGTAAACGAAGGTGGCGTAAACGACGGTGACACTAACGAAGGTGGCGTAAACGACGGTGACACTAACGAAGGTGACACTAACGAAGGTGACACTAACGAAGGTGACACTAACGAAGGTGACACTAACGAAGGTGGCACTAACGAAGGTGGCACTAACGAAGGTGACACTAACGAAGGTGGCGTAAACGAAGGTGACACTAACGAAGGTGACACTAACGACGGTGACACTAACGAAGGTGGCGTAAACGACGGTGACACTAACGAAGGTGACACTAACGAAGGTGGCTCAAATGATGTAAATGTCCCAACAGCAATAGAAATTATTGATAGTAAAGTAACTATCACTTTTACAAACCCAATAAATGCAGAAAATCTGCCTGATATAATAGTTGGAGAATCGTTGGTAAAATCTGATATTGTTGAAGTTTCCGAGAATAACAAAGTGATTATTACATTTGATGAGACAATTGTTATAGAAGAAAATACAATAATAAAAATTGACGGTGTTAGATACAAAGTTATTAGATCTGCAGGTGATGATTCGTATAACTTAGAAAAAGTAGACGAATCGCAAGAAGATTAAAGAATAACAATAAAAGCATTGAGGCAATGCCTCAATGCTTTTATTGTCTATGAAAGGATGATTATAATGAATAAAAGTAAGCGTAAAATAACGCCCACGTGTTTTTTCGTAGGCGTTTATTATATGCTCTATTTAGTTTTATTTGGTACGCGACATTCTTCTGGAATTGTCTTCGACCAAGGAAGGAGTTGATCGATGGCTTCTACATCATTGTGATCTATCAATGGTAATTGTTCGAAAAGATAGGTTAAGTAGTTCAATGGATTTAATTGATTCTCTTTAGCTGTTTCGACAATGCTATAAATAATAGCGCTGGCTGATGCACCTTTCATCGATTGTGCAAATAGCCATGCCTTCCGGCCCATCACGAATGGTTTAATCGATCGTTCTGCACGATTATTATCGATTTCAAGTCGACCATCTTCTAAAAACACTATGAGCTTACTCCATTGATTTATACAATATGTAATTGCCTCTCCCAATTTGCTTTTTGGGGAAACATGAGGGCGTTTTGTTTTTAGCCATGCCAAAAAAGCGTCTAACACAGGTTTACTGTGTTCAAGACGGTATTCTTTGCGCTGTTCGGGAGTACAGTTCTCAAATTTTTCACTGATTTGTCTTTCAATCTGGAATAATTGATTACAGAATTGAATTCCTTCTGCAGCGGTTGATGATGTTTTATCCACATTGGCTGGTAATGCCTTCAGTGCTTCATCGAATTTTCGCCTTGCATGTGCCCAACACCCTACCAGTTCGACATCCTTTAATTCATGATATCCTGCATATCCATCTACATGCAGATATCCCTTAAATCCTTTTAGAAAAGCCTTCGGATGTTTACTGTGACGAGTCGTTTGATAATCATATAAGATGATTGGCGGTACGTCCCGTCCTGTTCGATACATCCACATATAAGACTTCGAATCCGCTTTTCGTCCAGGTTCTGCTAGAACTTGAAGTGTAGTTTCATCCGCATGTAGAATATCGTTTTCGAGTAATAGCTCATGCATCCGTTTATATAGAATGGAAAGCCAATTGGTTGCACCATAAATCATCCAGTTGGCGAGCGTTTGGCGTGATAAATACACACCGAATCGTTCCAACTGCTTTTCTTGACGATAAAGAGGCATTCCTTCCACGTATTTTTGGTTCATGATATAGGCCATAGCCGATGCAGATGCCAAACTTTTTGGGTAAATTGGTGTTGGCATTTTGGCTGTGACAATCGGTGTCTCGATTCCTTCCCGTTCACATTGACGGCAACTGTAAATATGTTGAACATGCTCAACGACTTTTACTTGAGCAGGAATAATCTTGATTTCTCTTCGTATTTCCGTACTCATTTCGTGTACGGTTCCACCGCAACACAAACAAACCTGCTCTTCTTCGGCTAAACGATAGTGAATCGTTTCCGTCGGCAAGTTCTCTAGTTTCGCATCGCGTTGTCCTACAGACTTCTTCCGTTTATAAGTAATGGTTTCAAGTGTAGGTTCTTCCACTTCTGTATCCGCTGTGATTTCAGCTTCATTAAAAAGAGGAAGTTCGAGTTGATCCGGATTCGTTTTTTCACTGGAAGCCCCAAATTTTTTATGTTGGCTAAGGCGGAATTGTTCTTCCAACCATTTGATTTTAGCCTGTAAGGCTTCATTTTGTTTTTTGAGTTCCGCATTTCTCGCTTGCAGTTCTTCAATTGTTGATTCATTGGTTTGTTTGTGTTTGTTCATAAGTTAAAGAATAAAGGAAAGGAATTGACAGGTCAATGTCAAATTCCTTTTAAACCATGATTTTAGCTGATACTTGTTCATGTGCTTGTTTTTGTTCAAATGAAAGACCATCGAGCAACCAACTGAATTGGCGGGGAGTGATGCACAAAGGGCCGGGAGTTCTTTCATCAGGCCATTGAAAGACCCCTTTCTCTAAACGACGATAGTACAACCAAAACCCATTGTGATCCCAATGGAGAATTTTCAATTTATCTCGTTTCCGATTACAGAAAACAAAGAGATTAGAAGAGAAAGGATTTAACTGAAAGCTCATTTGAACAATGGCTGCTAATCCATCAATCGACTTGCGTAAATCCGTTGCCCCCGCTGCTAAATAAACATGTTGAATGGGTGTTTTACTTAACATGTGTTTTCAGCACCTGAACCACTTCGTTGAAAAGGAGTGGATTGAAACCTTCTTTTACTTCGATGGAAAATTCTCCAATGTTAACGATGAGCGGGGAGTTTTTTTCATCCAACGGATGGGATACTTCAACAGTTAGCCATTGAGGGGAAGTCCGTGAAGTTTCAGTTGTCTCTAACTCTAGTCTTTTCATCCATTTATACATACTTTGATGACCTACTTGATTTTGTTTGCACCAAGCTTTTACACTTGACTCTCCACTAGATCGATAAGATTCAATTCGTTGTTGCCACAATTGTTTTCGTTCATCTGGGGACATAAAAATAAAAACCTCCTAACTTTTGATGTTGATCTCATTATCACAAAACATCAAAATGGTTAGAAGGTGTGGGATATTTGGCGCTTACGAATAAAAATAATTATTACGCAAATCGGACTAATTGGTATCCAATTAAAGCAGTAGGTCCTAACATTTCTAACTACATATACAATGATTTGAATCGAAATGGAGTTTACGATGTAGATGACCAACCTCTTATGAAAATCGCAGTAAAAATGACTCGTCCTGATGGAACTTGGGTTGTCCGACGTTCTAACTTAAATGGTTTTGCAAATTTCACACATTCATTAACAGAAGAAAAAGTCGACGTTTATGAGCCAGGCGAATATGTTTTTGAAGTAATTGTTCCTGATGGATGGGAAATTACAAGCAATAATAAAATTCAAACAGCTACTTATATGGAGGCTCCGCATACACGCCCAGGTATTATTGTTGATAAGGTTCCAGATCCAGTAGGTATTGCTCCAATACTAACAGTAAGTGGAATTGTAAAGAAAAGGGAAAAAGATGGAACGGTAAGCAACGCAACAACTAGTGACGTAGTTATTAAAGCAACTTCACCAGGCGGGAAAGAGCGAGAAGTTCCATTAGAGGAAGATGTCCATTAGAGGAAGATGGCAGTTACTCTTTTATTGCTGATGCAGGAAATTGGAAAATAAAATTTATATCGAAACTTATGGATGAAACTTATGAGAGAGTAATTAATGTAAATCGTGCACCTGTAAAAATATCTACAATTATTTTGGGAGATGAAGTAATTAAAGAAACAAAACCTAAGATTCATATTGTTGATTTTGAAGATATTACTCTTTCAACGATTCAAAAAATACCAAATGGGGTAGCTGGTTTAAATTGGACAAACTTTGTCGTGACACATAATAAGCTATATAAAGGTGAGGGATATACAAACGGTACCATTTCTGGAGAATTCGTAGCTTATAATTCTTCTGGGCATCCAGTAACAATTTCGTTAGAAGATGGATTTGACTTCTATGGTGGATATTTTAGTGTTGCTTGGTTAAATAACGCAGAAGGTGAAACTTTAGAAGTACGTGCATGGCGTGGAGAAAAATTAGTGGTTGATGAAGAATATACGCTGTCAGCATTAGGACCATTTTGGTTAGATGCGAATTACTACAATATTACTAAACTTGTGCTTTCAACGAAACACTATTGGCAATTCGTGGTTGATGATATAAAGGTTGGGGTTTAAATAAAGGGAGGTGAGCGGATATGTTAGTTGGAATATTAAAAGCATATAAAACTCCAACAATTATTGATAGAATGGCAGCTATGAACGTAAAAGAATTGAATGGCTCAGCGATTTTTTTTAATATTCATGATGTAGATTTTGAGAATGAAATTATAAAATGTAAACGTTTAGTCAATGGTGTCTGGAAGAGCGGGTATTCTGAATTTCCGGACGTTGTTTACAACGATTTACCACAAACAGATGCTACGCCGTACAAATTATATCGCAAACTGGAATCTAAAGGAATTCCATTCACAACTAAACGATTAGGAATAAGTAAGTCAGAATATCAACGTTTATTTGATAAAGGCTCGGTTATTCAAAAGCATTTGATTCCAACACATCATATCCAGTCTGCTGAAGAAGTTTTAATATATTGTGAACAGTATGAAAAAATTGCGTTAAAACCAAATTATGGACATAAAGGAAATGGCGTTAAGTTTATACACACTGAATGTGATGATAACTTTACAATTTATCATCATGATAAATTGAAAAATACATTTAATCGAATCAATTTCATAAATCATAGTTTTTCTGAAGTATAGAGTACCCCTATACTAAAAACTTCGTTTTTTTTTTTAATTATGCAACTTGGTTTTGTTGCTGTAATAAAGCATTAATTCGATCAACTGCTAGTTTGCAGGTATTATAAATTAACGTCACCAGATTGAAATGCATTTTTGCTTTCTTTCCTGTACGATGACGGACATTGTTTAATTGAAAGTATTCCTTTAAATAAGCGTTAACGCGTTCGACTGCTGTACGTTCTTGATAAAGCAGTTTCCATCGTTCTGTCCCACGTGCTGGATAGGTAAATTTACGGATATCTATATCACATTTGATTTTGAAAACTTTTTGGCAAAGGGTGTCTTCTCGTAATGGGCAAGTTGCACATTCCTTTGGACGTGTGAATTTTAATGTATTGTACTTAGCGTCAAAGCTGTCATATTGGTAACTATGTTCACGCACACAGGTTGGACGAAAATGTTCATCGAATCCTATATATTCTCCTTCTCGGCGAACGTTGTAAGGAATCACGACTCGCATGGACTGTGATACGGCTTGACGGTAAATAGGTTCAACATCATAACCAGCATCAAATATAGCTATTGTAAAATGACCGTTTCCTAAGTGATGAAGTTTTTTCAATAATGGAATCGCAGCTTTACAATCACTTAAATTACCTGAGGACATCAAACGAGTGATGATATATTGACTTTTCGTCGAAACAGCTAAATGGGCTTTATAACCAAACCAGAATGTATTTTTTCCTTTACTATTCTTTTTCACACCCCATTTTGGCTCAATCGGTACATCCTTCCAAAGGGTTTCTAATGGGATATCCAGCTGTTCTTTCAGTTCTTTTTCATAGGTTGATTGATTTCCTTTTTTCTCTACTTGTTCGGCTAACCAAACAGCTCGTTCAGCTTTCGTTTTACGACCACGTTTTTTAGGAGTTTTAGGTGCTTTCTTTTCTGATGGTGTGAAAGCATCACGAGCTTCAAAGTGACTCGCATCGATGGCGACATGTTCATCATTTAGAAAGCCTTCCAACATCGCTGTTTTGATGAGTGTATCGTTCATTTTCTCTAGCACATCTGATTCACTAATGACTTGAATCATGCGTGAATCAGAGCTTTCAGATGGTACGACATCAGACACAAGGAATCCACAGTCGAAACGAAATAAAGGATCATGGACCAAACGTTTGACTAAATCCTTGATAGTTGGAATACGTTCGACAATACGTATAATCAGCGATTGAATCATTGCACCATAATTCAATTCACGTGGTGCACCTTTCAATGTCTTTTTAGAAAACAATTGAAAAATAGGTTGAATGTCAATCACACTAAAAATGGCATCATAACGATGGGAACTTTCCATTTCTAATAATTGATGGATGTCAAAAAGAGAAATTTGTTTTACAATAGTCATAGGGTACTCACCTCTTTCGTATGGTTTGTTTGGTTACTTACCATTATAACGAAATTTGGGGAGGTACCCATTTTTTATTGTCTTGAATCCCTTGAAAATCAAGGGGTGAGAATTATGAAATTAACTCAGTTATGTTTAATAAAAACTTTATCGAAGCCACATTAATTTGAAATGGGAAATCATAATTCTTTTTATTTTTATTTGCATGTTCTAACGTGTATTCATCGTACAAGCAACCCCTATCGTACAGGAACCTAAAACTTATTAGTTGCATATTAATAAGTGACTTGATTTATGAGGGGGAGTTTCAGTTGAATCAGTTTCCATACGGTAATCAACCAATGTATAATCAACGAATTACAATGCAGCAAGCTCAAGAAATAGCACTTCAAAGAGTACCTGGAAGAGTTATGCATGTAGATATGGATTTAGAAAATGGTGTTTTAGTTTATGAAGTATTTATCATGACAGCAGAAGGAATGATATACGAAGTAGAAGTTCTTGCAAGAAACGGACAAATATTAAAAGTTGACCGAGAAAATGATTATGATTAATAAACAATCTTTAAAGAAGTGAGTTTTTTAAGAAATGAAGAGAACTTCAGTACCGAAATAGTAGTGTAAATCTGCTTATTTCGGTTTTTTTATTGTATAAATTGCTAAAAAAAGGAAGGGTATTGTGATTAAGAGAAGAAATTAGCCGTCGGTTATATAGAAGGAAACAAATTTGTATTAATTATGATAAATTTACAAAAGTTCATAAGAAGTTCGATTTTAAATGCAATTTTTTTTCTAGACTATTCCTATCGTTGATAAAAATTTAATGTCGCGTTTATACTATGAAAGTCCATGTAGTTGAATAAAAGATTGACCGAAAGGTGATAAGTGTAGGTATACAATGTTTACCACCAACAGTGGATTAAAAATAGAGATAAGATGAACATCAAGAGGAGTGTTTGGCATGCAAGGAAAAACAGCAATCATTACAGGTGGCGGAAGCGGATTTGGTAGGGAAACGGCAATTAAACTTGCCGAACGAGGTGCAAATATTAGTATTGTAGATGTGTCGAAGGAACAAGGAAATGAAACGGTAAAGCTATGTAAAGAAATAGGTGTAGATGCCATTTTTATTGAAGCGGACGTTAGTAAAGTGGAAGATGTAAAACGATACGTTGCTGAAACTGTAGAACGCTTTGGAAAAATTGATATGTTTTTCAACAATGCCGGTATATCAGGATCGGGTGTACTCACTTTAGAATGTCCCGATGATGAATTTGAGGCGATTGTGAACGTGAATTTAAAAGGTGCTTTTTACGGGCTAAAATATGTAGCGAATGAGATGTTAAAAACCGGCGGAGGTTCAATTGTGAATACTGCATCATTAGGTGGAGTTGTAGGTATCCCTACGCTAGGTGCTTACTCTGCAACGAAACATGCAATTATCGGTTTAACAAAAACGATCGCAGGGGAATATGGCAGAGAAAATATAAGAATCAATGCGATTGCTCCAGGTACGAATGAGACACCGATGGTAAAAGCATTTCCACCAGAAGCAATTCAAGCAATGGCGGAAGCAGTGCCAATGGGTAGACTAGGTCAGCCCCATGAAGTAGCTAATGTTGTAGCCTTTTTACTTAGTGATGAAGCATCCTATATCCACGGCGCAGTGATTTCAATTGATGGTGGAGCTGCGGCATTATAGTTATCCAATTATTTGATTTTAACATCTTGTAAACCAGGAACTTACCATAGGGGAAATACCGCTGCAATGATTAGACAAATGGGCTACGAAGGAACACCGACTGATTATATTGCCTTTTTAAAAACAATTAAATGAGGTTTAATGTTTTGAAAATTGTAAGAGGGCAGATTCGGATTATTGAATCTGCCTATAATTTTAAAATAAACTGAAAGTCTCGTAAGTTAATTACTGTGTTTTCAATTTTAGCTCATACATAGGTAGGATGATTGCGCATAAAATTGCTGTGTAGTAAGGTAAATATTTAATCCCCATCGGTACTTTAAATAATGTTATTGAGATAATACCAATAAAGCTCGATAATGCAATTCCTAATATAAATCCTCCAACTAAACCAACAATAATCGATAGAAATACTCTCATGTTAATTTGATTCCACCTTTTTTATAAAAATAAGTTTTGCAGTATTTATGAATAATTGATATGACACATAAGATAAGAAAACTGCCATAAGAGGGTGTAGTGCTCCTACCCACGGGATACTTGATGTAATATTCGCTGTAAATACATACCAAATACACCAAACATGAGGCCAAATACGTAAAGGTAACCCCAACGTGGTAATTTTCCGAGATAAGCGAATAATAGTAAAAATATTGGAACGTTAAACCCGAATAAATGTATATAAGTTATATGGGATAACCAATGGGTTGGTATTACAAATATCGCCAATCCCGCTGTAAATATTTGAATCGCTACACTAATTAAAAATAGAGCTGCTCCTAGAAAGAATAAGTATCTACTCAATTTTTGAAATTTCGTCACATGTAAATTGTCCAAATCTAAAAACCTCCTTCGTTCTAGGTACTAGAATACAGAGGCATTCTAAAATAACTATTAGCCATTTCTTAAATAGACAAAAAGAAGCCCTAAGAATTTAAGGCTTCTTTTCTACTTAATCATTAAATCGATAGCCGACTCCCCATACCGTTTCAATAAACACTGGGGAGGATGGATCTGTTTCAATTTTTTCTCTAATTTTTCGAATATGGACAGTTACTGTAGAAATATCACCGACAGCATCTATGCCCCATATTCGATCAAATAAATGCTCTTTACTAAATACCCGATTAGGATTAGTAGCTAATAAAGTTAATAAATCGAATTCTTTTGCAGTAAAAATCTTTTCCACATCATTAATAAACACTCGACGGGATTCCTGGTCAATCACCAGCCCCCTTACTCGAATTTCTTGTTTTGGTTGGTGACGGTTTGTTAATCGTTCGTATCGTGCAATGTGGGCTTTAACTCTAGCCACTAGCTCATTAGGATTAAAGGGTTGGGATGTCAGCTCCCTTTCTTACAACTAACTATAATTTACGCTTTAAAGTCTAAAGTTGAAGTAGTGCCTATTTGAATACTCGATTTCAATTCTTTATCGTAGTTTTTATGTTTTTTTTAATTCAAAATATCGTTTTTCAACTTGGTTTTCAATTTCGATTAATATGCTCCATTTTTCAGACAATCCATTTGGCTCTTCTTCCATTAACATAGGTATATCAATTCCAGCTATAGCGTGTCTAGGAGATATACCTTTTTTTCCTATAATAGGTATTTCATAAATACCTACTATTTGTTCTTCTCCATTATGGAATTTAAACCAATGGAATCTTATGAAAGTATCTTGTCGAATTTCATTTAATTGTACTAAGACTTGAATACTCAAATCTGTTGAATAGAATATGTTTTTCTTATTAACAGGTTCAAATTGTTCATTAACATATTCACATAATGTTATTTTTTTTATATACACGAAAGATTACCTCTATTAATCTGTTAGTCCGAAGAATTTAGCAGTATTTCCAGCAGCATATTTTAAAGAGCCAGTAAAAGCTCCATTTATGGCACCTATATTTGCTCCAACTACTGCTCCACCAGTTGCCCCAACTTTAGGTAATTCTGAATTTTTGCCACGCACTGTGCTAAGTAATGTAGCCCCTGCATGTCCTGTTGCCGCACCTATCGCTGCACCCGAAGCTGATTTCTTTGCAATTTCATTTTTTACTGTATCTGGTTCACTCCAACTATTCAAAGTTGATTTTACTTTAGATATTACTGCCATTAAAATCACCTACTGTATAAATTTAACATAAAATTTAAAAAATGTTAATAAATAATTTGTTTTCTTTGAAGTAAATGGTATATTATGTTTGGTATGATATTTGAGCATTTTGCATATTTTTTGACCCAAGAGCCATAAGGATTTCAAAGACATATAAAAGGACTTCACCCCTAAAATGTAGAATTTTTGAAGTGACGAAACAACAAAAAATTCAAAAGGAGGAAGTCACTTTGTATATTCTACAAGAAAGCCTATTTTCCTTTGAAGAACTGAAAAAATTAGAGTCAAAAGAGAAATTACCTATCTTTTTTAGCTCGCTTGATTTACGCCCTTATGCTAAACAGTTGAGAAGTTCTTCACCCCGAGGGGCTGACGGTCATTCCAGAGAAGGGATTCTAAGGGCTCTCATCGCTGCCCCACTCGAAGGCATCGACACCTTTACCGCCCTTCATCATCGATTGGATAAAGACCTTCGTTTCCGTTATCAATGCGGTTTATCGATTGATCGCCCCGCACCGTCTATCTCCACTCTCAGCCGGGTTTTTGCAGCACTTACCAAAAAAAAGCTGGCTGAAAAGATCTTCCTTGACTTGGTACAGTTAGCTCAGGAGGAAGGAATAATTGACGGCAGCCACCAGGCCATCGACAGTGCCGCCATTGATGCCTATGAAAAGAAACAGCCCAAAAAGCGTAGTGAACAAACGGGTAATGCCAATTGGGGCGCAAAATATGATTCCTTCGGCAATAAAATTACCTGGTTTGGCTATAAGATGCATCTTTCAGTCGATACCGCAAGCGAACTGCCAATGGCCATAAAAGTAACCCCTGCCCATGTGAACGATGGAGAAGTCGCACCAGAATTAATCGAGCAAGTGGCAGAGCGTACCAAATCCAAAATTGAATTTCTGATCATGGATGGCGGATATGACCAACTAAAAAACTATGAATCAGCCAAAAACATTGGAGCGCAAGCCATTATCCCGCTCAATTTGCGCAACGAAAAAGAGCCTCCTGAAGGGATTTCTTCCAATGGAACTCCGCGTTGTTCCATGGGTTATGAAATGACTTATTGGGGAGCTGATAAGGACCAGCTCAAGTTCAGATGTCCTCACGCAACCGGCAAAGTGGATTGCCCATTAGGAATGGCAGCCTGTTCATCTTCCAACTATGGAATGGTGGTAAAAGTCGACATCAAAAAGGATGTGCGCCGATATTCCAATCCGCACCGTGATACAAAACGTTGGAAAGAGCTTTACAACGAGAGGACAAGTGTAGAACGCTGTAATTCAAGAATGAAAAGCTACCTTACGTCGAACTCCCTACATGTATGGGGAATTGAGAAAGTAAAGAGCCATATTTACCTGAACGCTATTGTATTACTTGTTTCAGCGCTAGCGATGGCAAAGGAAAATAAAGGGAAGAAAGCCGCTTAAAAAAATTCAATGTGAAAAATTCTGCAGGTATGCCCAAAAACAGGATTATTGTAATATTTTGTAAAATAACATGCTGGTAGCTATTTGTCGAGTGCTTTATTTTTTATACTTTTATCCAAAAAATCTAATTTTGCAAAATGCTCATTTAATAATTAAGGAATAAAAATTTAATGTTTTTATCAGCAAGTTTGATGGAGGCAATATCTGATGGTTACTATTCTTATAGGCATAATATTAATTATTATTGGTATTATTTTAATCCCTGTGGGATATTCTGAATTTAAGAAAGAATTAAAAATGGTAAAAGAAGTATCAAAGATTAAGAGAATATTTGTATATTTTATTACATTTATTGGATTTTTAAGTTTAGATAATTTGTTAGGATGGATATTAAGCTTAGGAATATTATGTATATTAATAGGGGCTGCCTTTATTCTTTTAACAATCTTCTGAATTTCTATATATCTGAATCAATTTCATAAATCATAGTTTTTCTGAAGTATAGAGTACCCCTATACTAAAAACTTCGTTTTTTTTTTTATTATGCAACTTGGTTTTGTTGCTGTAATAAAGCATTGATTCGATCAACTGCTAGTTTGCAGGTATTATAAATTAACGTCACCAGATTGAAATGCATTTTTGCTTTCTTTCCTGTACGATGACGGACATTGTTTAATTGAAAGTATTCCTTTAAATAAGCGTTAACGCGTTCGACTGCTGTACGTTTTTGATAAAGCTGTTTCCATCGTTCTGTCCCACGTGCTGGATAGGTAAATTTACGGATATCTATATCACATTTGATTTTGAAAACTTTTTGGCAAAGGGTGTCTTCTCGTAATGGGCAAGTTGCACATTCCTTTGGACGTGTGAATTTTAATGTATTGTACTTAGCGTCAAAGCTGTCATATTGGTAACTATGTTCACGCACACAGGTTGGACGAAAATGTTCATCGAATCCTATATATTCTCCTTCTCGGCGAACGTTGTAAGGAATCACGACTCGCATGGACTGTGATACGGCTTGACGGTAAGTAGGTTCAACATCATAACCAGCATCAAATATAGCTATTGTAAAAAGTCCGTTTCCTAAGTGATGAAGTTTTTTCAATAATGGAATCGCAGCTTTACAATCACTTAAATTACCTGAGGACATCAAACGAGTGATGATATATTGACTTTTCGTCGAAACAGCTAAATGGGCTTTATAACCAAACCAGAATGTATTTTTTCCTTTACTATTCTTTTTCACACCCCATTTTGGCTCAATCGGTACATCCTTCCAAAGGGTTTCTAATGGGATATCCAGCTGTTCTTTCAGTTCTTTTTCATAGGTTGATTGATTTCCTTTTTTCTCTACTTGTTCGGCTAACCAAACAGCTCGTTCAGCTTTAGTTTTACGACCACGTTTTTTAGGAGTTTTAGGTGCTTTCTTTTCTGATGGTGTGAAAGCATCACGAGCTTCAAAGTGACTCGCATCGATGGCGACATGTTCATCATGTAGAAAGCCTTCCAACATTGCTGTTTTGATGAGTGTATCGTTCATTTTAATCTAGCACATCTGATTCACTAATGACTTGAATCATGCGTGAATAAGAGCTTTCAGATGGTACGACATCAGACACAAGGAATCCACAGTCGAAACGAAATAAAGGATCATGGACCAAACGTTTGACTAAATCCTTGATAGTCGGAATACGTTCGACAATACGTATAATCAGCGATTGAATCATTGCACCATCATTCCATTCACGTGGTGCACCTTTCAATGTCTTTTTAGAAAACAATTGAAATATAGGCTGAATGTCGATCACACTAAAAATGACATCATAACGATGGGAACTTTCCATTTCTAATAATTGATGGATGTCAAAAAGAGAAATTTGTTTTACGATAGTCATAGGGTACTCACCTCTTTCGTATGGTTTGTTTGGTTACTTACCATTATAACGAAATTTGGGGAGGTACCCATTTTTTATTGTCTTGAATCCCTTGAACATCAAGGGGTGAGAATTATGAAATTAACTCCATTGTGTATTTTTTCGGGTATAAGTCTTTTAGTGAGAGAAACTTTGACGATGTTTTTATTCCTCAAGGATTGTTATAGATAAAAAAAATCCGATTGGTTGCATCGTTGCCAATCGGAAATGAAAAGGGTTTTGCAATTACTCCTTTATATAATGAAGTGCACTCATCAGAAATCATATCCTGATTCAAGCCTTTAAATAATTTATAAGCTTGAATGAACTGGATACAATTTCTTTATTTACTATATTTTTTAACTAATTTCACCGATTTTGTCAATAGCTGAGTCAAATTTTTTTATAAGTCATTGCATTTTTCTTACGAAGATGTATTATAATATTAAAAGAACATACGTTCCCTTCTTGATAATCATTAAATTTAGTAGGGAGGAGTTTTTGTGGCGCATATTCCCATTGAAGCTGTCCCGTATTTGGAATCAGCCATCTATTTACCGATGCTGCTCATCGTTTTAGAAAAAGATTACGAGTTAATAGAGCATGGACAATTTAAGCTAAAGCGCCCTTATGTCCACTTAATTGAAGAAGCAAAAAAATTGGCACAAAGAGATTTACAAGATGTAAAAGCATATTTAAAAAGCCATTATTTAAAAGTTGTCCAAGGTGAAAGAGATGAATTATTTACTGAATATCATTTTCATTACAAACAAATTTTAGAGGTTAGACGATATTCGAATATTCGGTTGAGAAATCGGGTTGAAGAATTGCTAAATTTGTACTTAAATAAGGCATCACAAGCACATTCAGCTATTCAATAATTGCATTTTCTTTTTCTTTAGCAATCTGTAGAAGGCTTAATTCCTTATGAATGGCTTCCCTTTGTTTCAAAGCGAATTTCAGAAGCATTGTTGCGCATACGTATTGAGTGCAAAAAGAAGGATAGTGTATTGGTAAAGTAATTTCATAATCATTTTTTAAAGTTATGATTGTACTATCTTCACATTTTTGTATGTTGATAATCGCGTGCTGAGCTATCCAAATATTTTTAGAAGAATAGGGTGATAAGAGCGGGAAAAAGGCGTAAGGTTGATCATAAGACAAAACGATTGGAAGTTTGTGCTTCTCCTTACCAAAAAACCTTTTTGAAAAGTCTGTTGATGCTTTGTAAGTAGTACCTAATTTTTTTAAAGTATCACCCACAAGCTTCAAAGGTTTTTTGTCAACGTAAAAAATGCCGAATTTGTCATAGACAAGCGAGCAATGTTTTCCCTTATGCTCTACAGGTTCAATTAAATACGTGTTAGGAGTTATATAGTACCAATCAATTACCTCTGTATCTACCATAAAATTCACCCTTTCTAAAAAATTGGAAATTTCATAGTCTTATTATCATAATAATGAGAAAACGGAATAAAATCAATAAAAATTTGGAATATACAGAAAAAACTGACAAAATTTATTTTTGGGCGTTTTTTGGCGTCCAAAATTTAATTTTCACCCCTTTTCTAACGTTGGATGGAGGCAATATTCAAAAGGGTATAAATAATTGTACACACAAGTAATTTTCACACCTAAATGATATGGGAAATAAAGTAGAATTTCCTAATATTATACTGTGGGAGTTTTATTTTTCTAAATATATTGAAAATTAACCCCTGATTTTTTATAATAGAAAAAAGGAATCGGGGTGATGTCGATGGATAAAAATAATTCATACGCAGATTTTAGTGCAGCAGGTTCAAATCCAGTAGTAAACGATTCTGAAAAATTGTTAAATGAGATTTACGTAGATTTGTTTTTAAACAGATTACAAAGATTACATCGTATTGAGCAATTAAGGGAATTCATCGATCAAGCATTGGATGAAAGAAATGAAGAAGCATTTCATAAGTATACGCAAGAATTAATTGAATTACAGGAGTCATTGAATTAAGCATTTCCCATAAAAGAGAAGTCGTCTATTGCACAAGTATACAAGCTGTGCAAAAGGCGACTTTTTTTGCATTTCCAATACAATTTTTTTGAAAATTCCTGTGCTTTTGTGAGAAAAATAGTCGTTGTGAGATTCACAATTACATCCAAAAAATGTTATCTAGGTGTACTCAATTTCAGAATATACGTTCGAAAAATAAATGATATTTACAATTGGATATGCTAAAATAATCATACGATCTATTGGGAAAGGACGATTGACTATGGCCGATACTTTTGAACTACATTCTTCTTATAAGCCGAGCGGGGATCAGCCACAAGCGATTGAAAAGCTTGTCCAAGGCATCAGAGAAGGGAAAAAGCATCAAACGTTGCTCGGGGCTACAGGAACTGGAAAGACTTTTACGATTTCGAATGTCATTAAAGAAGTTAATAAACCGACGTTGGTCATTGCTCATAATAAAACACTAGCCGGTCAATTATATAGCGAATTCAAACAATTTTTTCCGAATAATGCTGTAGAGTATTTTGTTAGTTACTACGACTATTATCAACCGGAAGCGTATGTGCCTCAATCGGATACATACATCGAAAAGGATGCCAGCATCAACGACGAAATCGATAAACTCCGACACTCTGCCACGAGCGCATTGTTCGAAAGAAGAGATGTCATCATCGTCGCATCGGTTTCTTGCATCTATGGCTTAGGTAATCCAGATGAATATCGCGAGTTAGTCGTATCAATTCGTAAAGGAATGGAAATTGAGCGTAACCAGCTGCTCCGTCGACTAGTAGATGTTCAATATGAAAGAAATGATGTGAATTTTCAACGGGGAACGTTCCGAGTACGTGGAGATGTTGTGGAAATTTTCCCAGCCTCCCGAGATGAGCATTGCATTCGCATCGAATTTTTCGGTGATGAAGTAGATCGTATCCGAGAGGTCGATGCATTAACAGGAGAAATTATAGGAGAACGAAACCACGTAGCGATTTATCCTGCTTCCCACTTCGTAACTCGGGAAGAAAAAATGAAAAAGGCCATTGAAAACATCGAGAAAGAACTAGAAGAACAGCTTGAGAAATTTAGAGCGGAAGGAAAACTGTTAGAAGCACAACGTTTAGAACAACGAACAAAGTATGACTTGGAAATGATGCGTGAGATGGGCTTCTGCTCGGGAATTGAAAACTATTCCCGTCACTTAACATTGCGTGAGCCAGGGGCAACTCCGTATACGCTGCTTGACTACTTCCCTGATGATTTTTTAATCGTAATCGATGAAAGTCACGTTACATTGCCACAAATTCGGGGAATGTATAATGGTGACCAAGCACGGAAACAAGTATTAGTAGATTATGGTTTTCGTCTGCCTTCAGCATTAGATAACCGTCCGTTGAAATTTGAAGAGTTTGAAAATTATATTCATCAAGCCATTTATGTATCCGCAACTCCTGGCCCATACGAGAAAGAGCATTGTTCCGAAATGGTGGAACAAATTATTCGACCAACTGGGCTTCTTGATCCAACAATTGACGTTCGTCCAATTGAAGGACAAATTGATGATTTAGTGGATGAAATTCAAAAACGCGCGAAGAAGAATGAGCGAGTACTTGTCACAACATTAACGAAAAAGATGGCAGAAGATTTAACGGATTATTTAAAAGAGATGGGAATTAAAGTCGAGTATCTTCACTCTGAAATTAAAACTCTCGAGCGAATTGAAATCATTCGTGAACTGAGAAAAGGTACCTTCGATGTGCTTGTGGGCATTAACTTATTGCGAGAAGGGCTGGATATTCCAGAAGTTTCGTTAATCGCCATACTCGATGCCGATAAAGAAGGATTCTTGCGTTCGGAAACATCTTTAATCCAAACGATAGGACGAGCAGCACGTAATGCAAACGGACATGTTATTATGTACGCGGATACGATAACAGATTCGATGAGAAAAGCAATTGAAGAAACAAAACGTCGTCGCTCCATTCAAGAAGCTTATAATAAAGATCACGGTATAACACCAAAAACGATTCGAAAAGAAATTCCTGAACTTATTCGTGCAACACAGACAGCAGAAGTAGAAGAAAAATATATTACAAAAGTAACGAAAGGTAAGAAATTAACGAAATCCGAATTGGATAAACTGATTGCAGCCCTTGAACAAGAAATGAAAGAGGCTGCGAAAGCATTGGATTTTGAACGCGCAGCTGAATTGCGAGATACAATTTTTGAATTAAAAGCAGAAAGGTGACAGACCACCGCCAAAAGCTTCACAAATTTGGGATTGCCAGTGGAAAGATGAATTTCCCGTACTGCTTTAAGTCTCACTACTTTAAGTGAAAAAGGTGCTGCACAATATACATTTGAATTTAGAAAGGTGACGAGTGTGGAAAATAAACAAATTGTCGTGCGAGGGGCACGTTCACATAACTTAAAAAATATTGATGTAACGATACCGCGGGATCAACTTGTTGTCTTGACAGGACTTTCGGGTTCCGGTAAATCATCGCTTGCTTTTGATACGATTTATGCAGAAGGGCAACGACGATATGTAGAATCATTATCCAGCTATGCCCGTCAATTTTTAGGGCAAATGGACAAGCCAGATGTTGATTCCATTGAAGGTTTATCACCGGCAATTTCCATTGACCAAAAAACAACAAGCCGTAACCCTCGTTCAACTGTAGGGACGGTTACGGAAATCTATGACTATTTGCGATTATTGTTTGCTCGGATTGGGAAGCCTGTTTGTCCAACTCATGATATTGAAATTACATCGCAAACGATTGAACAAATGGTTGACCGTATTATGGAATATCCGGAGCGAACTAGAGTGCAGCTACTTGCTCCGGTGATTTCCGGGAAAAAAGGGACTCATGCCAAACTCATTGAGGATTTGAAAAAGCAAGGATTTGTCCGTGTTCGAATCGATGGAGAATTGCGCGATTTAGACGATCATATCGAGCTAGATAAAAATAAAAAGCATAATATTGAAGTTGTCGTTGACCGAATTGTTGTAAAAGAAGGCATTGAAGTACGATTAAGCGATTCTCTCGAAACAGCCTTAAAACTTGCAGATGGTCGTGTGATTGTCGATGTAATGGAACATGAGGAACTATTATTTAGCGAACATCATGCTTGTCCGATATGTGGCTTTTCCATTGGGGAATTAGAGCCTCGCATGTTTTCATTCAATAGTCCTTTTGGGGCATGTCCTGAGTGCGATGGGCTCGGTTCCAAATTAAAAGTAGATATCGATTTATTGATTCCCGATTGGAATAAAACATTAGAAGAAAATGCTATAGCTGCTTGGGAATCATCAAGTTCCCAATATTATCCACAATTGTTGAAAGCGGTATGTAAACATTTCAATATTCCAATGGATGTGCCGGTATCCCAACTGTCGGATGAACAAATGGATATTATTTTATACGGTTCAAAAGATGAAAAAATCCACTTCCATTATGAAAGTGAATATGGCAGCGTTCACAACAAAGAAATTGTCTTTGAAGGAGTCGTTCACAATATTGAACGTCGCTATCGAGATTCTTCATCGGATTGGGTGCGTGAAACGATGGAGAAATTCATGAATGAGCAGCGATGTTCATCATGTAAAGGGCAACGACTAAAAAAAGAAAGCCTTGCTGTAAGGATTGACGGAAAAAATATTGCGGAAGTGACAAATTTATCTGTAGCGGAACTCTATAATTATTTTCTTAATATCCAATTTTCAGAAAAAGATATGCAAATTGCCCGCTTAATTTTAAAAGAAATTAAAGAACGTCTAGAATTTTTACTAAATGTCGGCTTGGAATATTTAACATTAAGCCGCACAGCAGGAACATTATCCGGCGGTGAAGCGCAACGCATTCGTTTGGCGACGCAAATCGGTTCTCGGTTAACAGGCGTCTTATATGTGCTGGATGAACCGTCCATTGGTTTGCATCAGCGGGATAATGACAAATTAATTAATACGTTAAGAACGATGCGCGATATTGGTAATACGTTGCTTGTTGTAGAACACGATGAAGATACAATGCTTGCTGCAGATTATTTAATTGATGTCGGCCCTGGTGCTGGTTCTCGCGGTGGAGAAATTGTGGCAGCGGGAACACCTGAAGAAGTGATGAAAAATGAAAAATCCATTACTGGACAATATTTGAGCGGTAAAAAATTCATCCCTCTTCCTCGTGAACGAAGAAAGCCAGATGGTCGAAAAATTACAATTAAAGGCGCCGCTGAAAACAACTTAAAAAATATTAAGGTAGACATTCCATTAGGTATGTTTGTGGCGGTAACAGGAGTCTCAGGCTCTGGCAAGTCGACATTAGTCAATGAAATTTTATATAAAAAACTTGCACAGGATTTAAACCGTGCAAGAACAAAACCAGGGAAACATAAAGAAATTACGGGACTCGAGCATTTAGACAAAGTGATTGATATCGATCAGTCGCCAATCGGCCGTACACCTCGCTCCAATCCAGCAACATATACAGGGGTATTTGATGATATTCGTGATGTTTTTGCAGCGACTAATGAGGCGAAAGTGCGGGGCTATAAAAAAGGCCGCTTTAGCTTCAACATTAAAGGAGGCCGCTGTGAAGCTTGTTCCGGCGACGGAATTATTAAAATTGAAATGCACTTTTTACCGGATGTGTATGTACCATGTGAAGTGTGCCACGGAAAACGATACAATCGAGAAACATTGGAAGTAAAATATAAAGGCAAAAACATTGCAGAAGTTTTAGATATGACCATTGAAGAAGCAACCGTGTTCTTCGAGAATATTCCAAAAATCCATCGAAAGCTGCAAACACTTGTAGATGTAGGACTAGGTTATATGAAATTAGGACAACCTGCCACAACGATGTCTGGAGGAGAAGCACAGAGGGTAAAGCTAGCTTCTGAATTGCATCGTCGTTCGACAGGTAAATCCTTCTACATTTTAGATGAGCCAACAACAGGGCTTCATGCAGATGATATTGCAAGGCTTTTAACAGTGTTGCAGCGCCTTGTTGATAATGGGGATACGGTTCTTGTGATTGAGCATAATTTAGATGTAATAAAAACGGTAGACTATATTATCGATTTAGGTCCAGAAGGCGGAGATAAAGGGGGCACAGTCGTAGCAACTGGTACACCTGAGGAGGTTGCAGCCCATGAAAATTCCTATACAGGTCAATATTTAAAGCCTATTTTAGAGAGAGATCGTAAAAGAATGGAACAATTATTGGCGCAAATTGCGGATCAGTAAGCAAATAAGCTAGATATGAATAAGCAGCTCAAACGATGATAACGTTTGAGTTGCTATTTTTTTCGTTTGGTAAATGTGAATGCAACGTTGGCAAACGTCTTATTAAGCAAGTGCATTTTTCTTTGAATTTAATAATCAAAACCAAAAACGACGCTTACATAAAAATACTTGCAAATCAAACTGACCTTGTAGTTTTTATAATAATTGACACTTTTATAGGTGCCAATCTTCTGCTAATGTAATGATAAATTTTATTACATCAGAGGGGTTGAAAAAATGCAGAAGACAAATACTCTTTCAAAACAACGTGGAAAAACGACCGATTTAGTCATTCAAGCAATGTTGGTTGCATTAGTTTTCATTTCTACGATATTTTTGAATATTAAGTTGCCCATTGCATCAAATGGAGGTCTAGTACATTTAGGAACTGCAATGCTATTTATTGCTTCTATCTTATTTGGTCCAAAAAAAGGTGCAATTGCGGGTGCTGTCGGCATGGGGCTATTTGATCTCGTTGGCGGATGGCTTGTTTGGGCTCCAATTACAATTATATCTAGAGCTTTACAAGGGTATATTGTTGGAAAAATTGCTTGGTCAAATGGAAGCCGTGGAGATAGCCTTGCTAAAAATATCATTGCAACGATTGTATCCATTCCTGTGATGGTGGGGGTATATTACATCGGTGAAGCGATTATGTTTTCAAGTTTCATTATGCCGCTAGCTTCTATTCCAGGCGATCTTGTACAAAATGGAATCGGCATAATCATTGCAATTCCAGTTTGCATGGTACTGAAAAAAATTCCTTATTTTGCTTCAATTACTAGATGATGAATGGCCGATATTGTTATGACATTGGCCAAAATAGAATCCAAAGTGGCTAATAACTTTCAAGAAATGGCCAATATAGCAAAAGCAAAAGTAGCATTTTTTTCGAAAGGCAAATAAATTTGGGAAAGTGGCCAATTTTTTAACAACGAAGTAGCAATAACTGACAAGGTCTCAAAAGCAGAATCTACAAGTGTAGTTTTTCAGGAGCGCAATTTCATGATTCGAATTCAATAATATTTCTATTGAAGTAAGAGGAAAACCCACAAAATAATGTTCAAAACTTCACTAGAAAATTTCAAATTTCATAGAATAATGCCTCTCAAAATCGTTCATCATATCGTCATGCATTCCAAAGAAAACTTGATGAAAAAAGAAACTTTTTTGGGAATTCTAACGTATAAATGGTATAGAACAAAGAGGGAGGCAGTAATTATGGATAATGAACGTAAGCGGATTATTAAATTAGTTGAAGAAGGTGCCATCTCTGCGGAAGAAGCTATCACTTTACTTGAAGCGTTAAATAAAAAACAAGATTCAGCAACACAGACTCAATCTCAATCCAGCGCAGTTTCATTACCACTTTCCAATGAAGAACAAAGTCACAAATCTCAACAGCAATCTACTACTGATCATTCCCAAAAAACAACTGGATTTGAAGATATTTTTGGGAAAAACTTTAACAACAAAGAATTTAATAAAAAGATGGATGAGTTCATGAACGAAATCAAAGAAGATTTGACCGAGTTTTCAAGTCGTTTAATGGGCGTATTTGGGACAACGTTAAAAAAACTGAAAGATTTTGACTTAGATTTCCCATTGAACAATACAAAAATTGATTTTGAAAAGCAATATTCCTTTAATGGCAATGAAGTGAGAGGAATTCAAATTGAAATTCCAAATGGGAAAGTGGAAGCTGTACGTTCTGAAACAAGTGAGTTGAAAGTGGTTGCCAAAGTAAAAACATTCATGATCGATAATGATGAAGAGCAAACAATCGCTGCATTTGAACGGGAGTTCGTAGAATTTGAAGATGGAAAACTAGAATTAAAATGCTCATCTAAATTAACGCAAGTAAATGTACGTATCATGATTCCTGAGAAAGAATACGACATTGTGTTAATGAAACTACTGAATGGCGGCGTTTCCATCAATGAGTTAAATGCTAAACTTGTGAAAATCCGCACTTATAATGGCTCAATTAAATATATGGATGGACAATTTGAAAATGCCGATGTGCAATCCGGAAATGGTGCCATTGAAATTGTTCGCGTAAAAGGTGAAGATTTAGAAGTTCAAACAGTGAATGGCCGAATTTATGTAGACGGAGAACTTCGAGAAGTAGAAGCGGAATCAGTGAACGGAGCAGTTATCGTGACAACCAATGATAAAAATGCTCGAAAAGTGAAGGCACAAACCGTTGCAGGGGCAGTGGAGCTATATGTTCCAAAAACGGTTTCAATTAACGGATCTGCAACAACAAATGTAGGGAAAGTAGATCTTGGTCTATCAGATGTGATGACACGAATAGTTGAAGATCAATTCCTTACGAAAACAGTGCATTTCGATAAGATTATCGAAAATGCCCCTGTATTAAAAATGACTGGTGAATCCCGCACAGGAAGCATCATCATTCGATATACAACGATAGGCGGGGAATCCTGATATTTTCAGGGTTCATGGCCTTTTTTATCATAAGCCCTAACAGAATGTTTATGGATCCAATAAAAGTAAGTTCAAATAGGAAACAAAAGAAATCCTTCGATTTTGAAGTGAAAAAAATAGACTGGTACCCATGAGAAATTGATAAGTAATGGGGGACAATATGCTGAAATATATAGGTTACGAGCTCAAAAATATAAATGATAGGAGAGTAGAAATAAATTGAGTATAACAGAGCTGAGAGTTTTTAGAGAGAGTGATATTGTAACGATTAAAGGATGGTTTGAAGATGCAGAAGTTCAACGTCGTTTGGAAGGCATGCAACCGCTATCCGAGTGGTATAATTATGTCGCAAGTAAAGAAGATTACCAAGTGTGGACGGCACTAGATGAAAATAAACAACCTATTGGAATCGTCATGGTAGAGCAAGAATCAAATTATGTTGGTTATATAGCGCTTGTAATTAACCCGATTTTGCGTGGCAAAGGATATGGTAAAGCCTTAGTAAAAAAAGTAATGTCTTTACCATCAACTCAATCTATTAAAAAATGGATTGCAAACATTGAGACAGATAACATTGCTTGCTTAAAATGTTTTGAATCGGTCGGATATTCATTTGAAAATTCGATACCGGATGAAGATGGTTATTATTCGCTTATTTATATCTCTAATTAAGTGGGGATAACGCATTTTAAAATTATAAATTCATACTGAAGGTGTTCAACTCACCTATTACCATATACATGCTCATCAGTATTTTAACCCAAAAGTCAGCCCAAACTTGTCCTGAAATCAAATATTCATTTTCATTCACTACCGTCGCATAAATGATGTCTGAATTTTCAGTTTTATTTTTTCTGGACTTTAGAGAAAAAACGAAAACACCTAAGCGAGGGTAGTAAACATCCATTTTTTTACTATAACCTATGACTTGTGCAACAACGACTGGCAAACCTTTATGGGACGCCGTTTCCTTCGATTTTTCGTAACCAAATGTGAGCGGATTTCCACAAAGAAGCCTTCAAATAGCGACTAATTTGTAAGTAACTCCGTTCGCTATTCGTGTTCAACTGAGCTAAAACATTCAGACAGTACACTATCATGGCTACGTACACTTGATTATGTACAGCTTGTTCACTGTGACCAAAAAACTTTTTAATGTTCAGGTGCTGCTTCATCCATTTGAAGAACAGTTCAATCGCCCAGCGTGACTTGTAGATTTCAGCGATTTCAACTGCACTTAAATCAAAACGATTTGTCAGTAAATGAAGCTCATTTCCTTTTGTATCATGCAATTTGAGTAAGCGAAACACGTTTTCAGAACGATTTTGTGGTGTCCCAATGACAACCATTTCATCAGAGAATATGGGTGAATCTTCTGGTAACGAAAAGGATTCTAACACTCGGACAACAGCGTTTTTACGCAAACGGGTCACAAAGAAATAGCCATCTTCCGTCATTTGATCAAAGCGCCCATAATCCAAGTAACCACGATCAAACACGTACATGCATTCTTTGTCATCCACGAATACTTCTAGTTGACCACGATCATGTTCGTTGGCATTCGTGAGTACGGCTTTATCTGGATAGGAGAGTCCTTTTTCCATAAAAACAAGTCGTAAGTGAAGCTTTACTCCTGATTTTGTTTTTCGAAACTCTGCCCACTTATGATTGGTCAAATTAAGCGGTAATGTACTCGAATCAATGATTTTCAAAGGCGTTGTCACTTTTCTTCTTGTTTGGAAATTGGTTTTCCGATGAATTTGTGCCACTAAATCGAGAAAAATCGATTGAAAGAAAACCGTTGGAATGGCGTTGATTCGTCTCCCTAACTGTGAAAAACTAATCGATTCCAATCCCGTTGCTCGTTGTAATTCTTCTAAAAAGACAGCGTCACTCAACGCCCGTAAACTCTCGGTTTCATGGAGTTGGGCATACAAAAGCAGTTTCATAAATGAAGCCATATAAAGCTTCTTGGTATAGTGATTTAATTGATGTGTTTTCACTAGGTCGTCAAATAATGGACGATTAATCGGTGAAAACCATTGTTCAAATGATGTTTTTCGTGTATACTTATCCATGGTTTTATCCTTTGTATTGGATTTGGATGGTTTACTACCACCCAACCATTATAAAGGATTTTTTTGTGTTTAGATTATATTTCAGAAAATTCGGTTTATTTGAAGGTGTTAAATTATTTTAATGCGACGCTAGTGATTTTCATTTTTAATATAAAAACCTAAGTAAACATGGTTCAAACCTTGATATACAATATTTCTCGTGATTTTAATAACTACAATAGCTAAGAATCCTAAAGTTTCAAGGGTTCTTAGCCCTTTTTTATTTAGTCTACCTATAGCTTATATGGGAGGAAAACACAAAATGGTATGTAAAAAAATGAATTGCTCATTTATAAAATTTTAAGAGTAAGCAAATATTTTTTTTAAAAGTAGTGAAACAATTTCTTCTTAAAAATTTCTCGAAAAAGATCGAACATATGAAATCTATTCGATAAATTATTAATATTTTTTTGAAAATAGAAGGATTTTTTTTATTGATTATTGAATTAAATTTTTTGGTGCTTGCTTTTTTTGCTAGTTTATTAGGAAATTGGTAAGTTTTGTTGAGGAATGAAACGAAAATGTAAAATTATGCGTTCTATAAAGTGATATAATATTAATTGGTGAATTTACTATAGATAGAACTTAGGTGAAAATTAATGATACATATGAAAGAAGTTTACAAAAAATACCCGAATGGTGTAGTAGCTGTAAACGGTATTTCTGTAGATATAAAGCAAGGTGAATTTGTTTATGTTGTCGGTCCCTCAGGGGCTGGGAAATCGACATTCATTAAACTTATGTATCGTGAAGAAGTACCTACTTCTGGAGAAGTCATCATAAATGGCGTCAATACATCAAAATTAAAACGAAAGGAAGTTCCTCACTTTAGAAGGCAGCTTGGTATTGTGTTCCAAGACTTTAAATTGCTTCCAAAATTAACTGTTTACGAAAACGTTGCCTTTGCAATGGAAGTAATTGAAGAACATCCAAAAGTGATTCGTAAACGGGTTATGGAAGTGTTGGAACTGGTAGGGCTAAAACATAAAGTTCGCATGTTTCCAAGCGAATTATCAGGGGGAGAACAGCAACGAGTTTCGATTGCTCGATCCATTGTGAATATGCCAAAAGTTGTGATTGCGGACGAGCCTACAGGAAACCTTGACCCGGAAAACTCTTGGGAGATTATGAGGATCTTCGAAGAAATTAATACGATGGGAACGACCGTTGTCATGGCAACTCACAACCGAGAAATTGTCAATCAAATTCGCAAGCGAGTGATTGCAATTGAAGGTGGTATGATTGTAAGAGACGTTTTCGGAGGTGAATATGGTTATGAAATATAGAACCCTCCAACGTCATTTTCGAGAAAGTTTGAAAAGTTTGAGCCGTAACGGTTGGATGTCAATCGCTTCCATCAGTGCAGTTACTGTAACCCTTTTGTTAGTTGGTATTTTTGCATTGGTGATGATGAACTTAAATAATTTTGCAGACAATATTGAGAATGATGTAGAAATCCGCGTTTTGATTGATATTATTAACGATCCTGAAGAAATGAAGATTGCAGAAGATAAGTTAATTCGCCAAGTGCAAAGTTTACCGGATGTTGCAGAAGTAAAATACTCGTCAAAAGAAGACGAATTACAAATTTTAATAGAAAACTATGGTGAAGATTTTAGCTTATATGAACAAAGCAATCCGTTAAGAAACGTTTTATATGTAAAGGCAAAAGAGCCAGAACAAACAGCAGATCTTGCGAAGAAAATCGAAAAGTTTGACCATACATATGATGTTATTTACGGAGAAGAAAAAGTTGAAAATTTATTTAATTACTTAAATACTGGTCGCAATATTGGCCTAGTTTTAATTTTAGGTCTTTTATTTACAGCGATTTTCTTGATTTACAATACAATTCGCATTACGATCATTGCTCGTCGTGATGAGATTGAAATTATGAAACTTGTAGGGGCAACAAGCTCTTTTGTACGAATTCCGTTTTTATTCGAAGGATTGTGGCTTGGTATATTTGGATCGATAATTCCAATGATTGTCGTATCTGTCGTTTACTATAACCTTTACCACAAATTGACCCCAAAAATTCATGGTAAAATGTTACAACTGTTAGAAGTAACTCCTCTAATCTATCAAGTGAATTTAATAATTTTAGCGCTTGGTATCTTTATAGGAGTTTGGGGTAGCTTCATGTCTGTACGAAAATTCCTGAAAGTCTATTAAGCTGAAGGAGGAACCATTTGATGGGGAACTTTGCAAAACACCATTTCAAATTATTTGCTGCTCTAGTAGCTGTACTATTATTCATACAAATACCAGTTACCTATGCAGCGAACTTGTCGGATTTAAAAAATAAACAAAGTCAAGTAGAGCAACAGAAAAAACAATTGAATGCACAAATTCATCAAAAATCCAATGAAATTAATTCAAATCAATCCAAACAAGAACAATTGTTAGCTCAAATTGATCAGCTTGTGAATCAAATTTCGAAAACGAATGAAGAAATTAAACAAGTAGAAAAAGAGATTGGACAAGCAAATGAAAAAATTGAAGCTTTGGAAGAGGAAATCGAAGAGCTTCAGAAAAAGATTGATGAGCGAAATGCATTGTTAGAAGAACGGGCACGTGCTCTTCAAGCAAATGGTTCTGTCACCTTCTTAGATGTTTTGTTAGGTTCAAACAGCTTTGTTGATTTTATTGATCGTTTTTCAGCGGTTAATACATTAATTGAGGCGGATCGCCAAATTATTCGTGATCAAAAAAATGACCAACAGAAATTAGAAGAACAAAAATTAGTTCTTGAAAATACGAAACGCAAACTTGAAGAGCAGCAATCAAAACTAGAAAATTTAAAAGCATCTTTAACTTCTCAAAAACAAGAAAAAAATAGATTAATAGATGAACTCGAAAAAGAACAACAAAAACTATTAAACGAGAAAAAATTATTAGAAAAACAATATTCCGAGTATCTCGAAATCAGTAAAGAACTGCAAGAACAAATCGCAGAAATCCAAAGACAACAATTAAGCAAAGCTCAATCTGCAGGTAATTTACCAGTTTCAGATAGCGGATTTATGAAACCGACAAACGGTGTTTTAACAAGTGGTTATGGCTGGCGAAATCTTGGTTATGGTCCTGAGTTCCACTATGGAATTGACTTAGCAAATAGTGCAGGAACGCCAATTGTAGCATCTGCTGACGGAGTTGTGACATATGCTTCATCACTGAGTACTTACGGAAATGTTGTGATGATTACTCACAATATTAACGGCGAAATCTATACAACACTATATGCTCATCTAAGATCCTTTAATGTAAGTGTTGGGGATGTCGTGAAACAAGGGCAACAAATTGCTGAAATGGGCTCCACTGGTCGTTCCACAGGTCCTCACTTGCATTTTGAAGTTCATATCGGTACTTGGAGAGGACAAACTGCCGGCGTCCAAAACCCACTTCGCTATATTTCACTATAATGAAAGTATAAAGGCTGCATAGAAAGTATTGTTTTCTATGCAGCCATTTATTTTTATAGCTATTCAGTTATGGTTTTCATCATCTTGACATAGATTCTCCAGATGTACTCTGCTAAATTTATGTTATTCTATAAGTACATGGGTTTCATTTGGAGCAATCTGGAGGGATTGAATGAACAACAAGAAGAAAGTGATAAGTGCATTGCTCATAATAGCATTAGTAGTTATTGCAGTTACTACGTTTATCAATAAAAAATTGGATATAAATAAAAATACCCTTGATGATAATATTCCAGGGTATGAAGTGAAATCCGACAGCCCCCAAAGTGTTGGGTTAGGAAAGCCTGCACCGGATTTTACTTTAAAAACTTTAGATGGGAATACAATGACTCTTTCTGATTTAAAAGGAAAAAAAGTGATATTAAATTTTTGGGCATCTTGGTGTCCACCTTGTAAAGACGAAATGCCTTATTTCCAAGAATATTATAAGAAATATGCAAAGAAAGATAATGTGGAAATTGTTGCAGTGAATCTTACTTTTAACGATAATTTAACCAATGTTGAAAACTTCGTGAAAAGCTATGATTTAACATTTCCCATTCTCCTAATGGAAGAAGAAGGATTAAATTTAACATATAAAATATACACAATTCCTTCCACATTCATGATTAATACAAAAGGCGAAATTGAAAAACAGATTTTAGGACCGTTAGACCTAGACACGTTAAGAGATTATATTACAAATTTAGAGTAAAAAAATCGCTCTTTTGCATGTGTTATTACTACTCGTTCTTACATAGATTGAACGAGAGGAGGAAAGTGAGTGCGAAAGAGTCGATTTTTTTTCATTTTGGCAATTGTTTGTTTGTTAGCTGCCATCATTGTGTATTGGAAAAGTGATATGAAATCCGAAACAGCAGTAAAAGGAAGTGATATCCCTGTAATTGACCAAGCTTTTTCACTCATAAAAGAAAAATCAGTTTTTGACGCAAAAGATGAGGATTTGATTGAAGGCGCGTTAAGAGGAATGACGGAAGCAATTAAGGATCCGTACAGCACGTACTATACCGAAAAAGAAGCAGCCATTCATCGTCAGTCTTTAGCAGGACAACGGGTTGGTATAGGTATTGAAATTACAGAAAAAGATGGAAGATTTATCGTTGTATCTCCTGTTAAATCATCTCCTGCTGAAAAAGCAGGTATACGCCCTTATGATGAAATTGTAGAAGTGGATGGTGTGCGTTTAGAGGGCAAAACCCTTGGAGAGTTGTTGCAATTAATTCAAGGGAAAGCTGGAGAAAAAGTAACCCTTGTTTTATATCGTCCAAGCACAGACAGGCACATTAAAGTAACTGTTGAGCGGGCAGAAATTGATAATCAAACGGTATCATGGAAAGTGATTCCGGTTGATGATACAAAAATTGGATACATTTCCATCTCAATGTTTGGAGAAGAGACGGTAGAAGAATGGATCGAAGCAACTGCGAGATTGATATCGGATGATGTAAAAGGGTTGATAGTCGATTTGCGCGATAATCCTGGAGGTTATTTACATAGCGTTGCTGGCGTCGTAAGTAGCATCGGGAAAGATGGAGAAGTTTTTGCTTATATGCAAAATGCAGAAGGAAAGCTTGAAGCAATTAAAACAACAAAACTTGACGTTGATGAGGACTATTTGAAGAAAATGAAGGTCATTCCTTTAGTTGTTCTCCAAAATGAAGGAAGTGCATCGGCAAGTGAAGTGATGGTAGGAGCGCTGAAAAGTTGGAATCGTGCAATTATCGTAGGTTTAAAAAGTTTTGGAAAAGGAACGGTTCAAGAAACTTATGATTTGGAAAATGGTGGAGAATTAAAATTATCAACGAACAAATGGCTTACTCCTAATCGAGATTGGATTCATGGAAAAGGAATCGAGTCAGATATCGAAGTGGAACAACATCCGCTGTTTGCAATGGAAATTACACCGCTGCGAGGCGAATTTGCTGAAGGAGACTATAGTGAAGAGATAGCCTACGTACAAAAGGTATTAAATGGATTAGGTTATAACATGGTGAGGACTGACGGATTTTATGATGAACAAACAGCAGAAGCAGTGGCCTCCTATCGACAAAAACATGATTTGAAGAGCGGAAGGCATATGGATGACGAGTTTTTTGCAAGCATTCGAGATCAAGTCGCTTTATATAAAGAAGATATGGAACATGATGTACAGTTGAAAATGGGCTTAAGTGTAATGCTTCATAAAATCAAAGGGGATATTTAACGTTTTGAAGGTGAGGCTGTCTAGAATACATTTCTAGGCAGCTTTTTGTATCAAAGATTTTCATAAATATTACCATATTTATCGTGAACTACCCGCCGCCTACGCTTCGCTTAGAGGTGGGGGCTTCTCGGGTAATCCCATCTCATGATGGGAAATAGACCGAGCTATCCCTCTCGTTCCAAGAGTTCTTTTTACTATACTAACCCTAACAGCCGCAATCCTTCATGTTTGATATTGATAGAAGCGTTCCAATCACGGTCTGCCACAAAACCACAATCACAGCGAAATGTACGCTCAGAAAGAGATAGAGACTCCTTTACTCGACCGCAACATGAACAAGTTTTGGATGATGGAAACCATTTATCTATTTTGATAAGCTTTTTTCCTTGCTCTTCTAACTTGTATTGGAGAAATGTTGTAAACATCCCCCATGCGTTATCAGTAACACTTTTACCAAAATGTAGGGCTTGTGACATTCCCTTCATGTTGAGGTCTTCGACAACAACACAATCGTACTTGCTTGCAAGATGATGGGACAATTTGTGTAAAAAGTCTCTTCGTTGGTTTGCAACCTTTTCATGTAAGTTCGCTACTTTCAGTCGCTGTTTGTGCCAACGATTAGAACCTTTCTTCCTGCGTGACAAAATACGTTGTTCCTTCGCTAATTTTTTCAATGTTTGTCGATAGAAACGAGGATAATTGGCTCTCTTACCCTCTTCACTATCGACATACAGACCATCCATAGCAAAATCTAATCCAACCACATGTTGAATGTTTACTGTAGTAGTTTCTTTCTCATATTCTGTCAAAATCGAAATATAGTATTTGCCTGTCTTTGTTTTCGAAATAGTGCAAGATTTGATTTTGTAATCAGCAGGAATCTCTCTATGTTGCTTCATTTTCAGCGGCTTTTTGAACTTTGGTAATTTGATATGACCATCTTCAATCTTAATATTTCCATTGACCATATTGGTTGTATAGGATTGCTTGTGTTTTTTACTTTTGAATTTAGGGAACTCTGCACGACCTTCAAAAAAGTTCTTATAAGCATTTTGTAAATGGATTTGTGCGTTGGCTAAAGCTAAAGAATCCACTTCTTTTAGGAATGGGAATTCATCTTTGTACTTTGCTGGTGTCGGGAACTTTTGTTCTTTAAGTTTCTCTTTGTCGTCTTTGAGTTTTTCATATGTTTCTTTACGTTCTGCCAACATCTTATTGTAGACAAAGCGAACACAACCAAACGTTTTTTCCAATAACTCTTTCTGTTCTTCATTTGGATATATGCGAAACTTGAAGGCTTTGTTTTGCTTGGTTATATCAAATCACCTTACTTTAACCACGAACACTAGTTCCCTTTTTTGTTTATTGTACCATAAGTTTTGGCTATCGCCAACCGACATTCATCTCCCACCTACTCATTGGGCTATCGCCCTTCACATTCCTTGAGGATGGGAGACTTCTGTCGGAAAAAGTTAAAAATGATAAACTATTTTTAAATTTTCTAAATTATCAGAAATGATGTGTGGTACATGATTTTATTTTTTGTTGGAAGACGGGTATATTGATGCTACGCAAATTTTCATTCCTTTGATAAAATGAACAATAGTAGTAGTAGGAAACGGCGGTGGGATGAGTGATAGAGATATTAATAGAATTGTTCAGTGCAATCGGCAGAATGTTTTTAAATCCTCTATTGTATATTGCAATTTTTATGTCGATTTTTTTAGGATATGTACGAGTTAAAAGAGAGAGAAAACATTTCAATATCCGAATTTTATGGGGTTGGTCGGAATTTGCAGGCCTCATAAAAGAAGGGGTATGGTTAGCGCTCATTATTTCCGTCATTACCCTCCTTTTCGGATTGACTCAATCAGTTGAACTATTATTCTTTGTTACAGCTTTCAGTATCTTAGGACTTGTTCTTTATCAGTTTCATTTACTTTCACCAATCATTCTGTTTGCCTTGAGTATGGCTGCCATAATCTTGATGAATATTCTAAATTGGTCCTTTCAATTATTAGGGTTGACAATTCAAGGGGTAAACGTACTTGAAGGAACTGCGGTAACATGCGCATTGGTTGCAGGGTTATTGTTAATGGGGGAAAGTCGCTTAATGAAGAAATATGGATTGTATTATGCATCCCCGATTATCGAAAAGTCAAAAAGGGGATTACATGGCGTTGCTTTCTTCACGAAAAAAATTTGGTTGTTGCCGATTTTTTTCGTAATTCCTGGACAAGCAATTGATGCTTATTTTCCGTGGTGGCCACAATTTTCACTAAACCATCAACAATTTACATTGATTTTGTTCCCTGCTATCATCGGATTCCAGCAAAAGACGAGACGTTCATTGCCGTTAAATGTATATCCTAAATTATCAAGGGCGATTTTCATTTTAGGGGAATTGGTGCTAATCGGAGGACTTGTAGGATATTTTTATCCTATTGTTGCAGTTGTGACTGTATTAGTCGGCGCATTCCTTCGTTTAATAATCTCCTATATTTATAAAGTTCGAGAGCGTCGTGATGTCTATGCCGTTTCTGCGCGTCCAAATGGTGTGATGATTGCTGCTGTTTTACCGAACTCACCGGCAGAAAAAATGGGGCTTCAAGCAGGAGAGGTTATTCGCAAAGTAAACGGTATGGAAGTGCACAATGAATTGGAATTGTATAAAGCCCTTCAAATCAATGCGGCTCATTGTAAATTGGAAGTGTTAAATCATCAAAATGAATTGCGCTTAACGCAGCATGTTGTCCATAGTAAAGATCATTATCGCATTGGATTGTTAGTAGTAGAGTAACATACGAAATGGCTTAATTTTCTTTATAGAGAATTAGGCCATTTTCGTTATGTTTGGGGGCCCGTTCACCAATGGAGGAAAATTTAATAATACAAGAAAGTGATTTTCACAATAAAAAACATCGGCTCTGTGCGAAATTATCGCAACGCCGATGTAATTAAAAGAAATTTCTCAATACAGCTACCGTCAACACACCTACGACAACTGTTATGGATAAACTTTTCGTCCAAATTGCTACAAGTAATGTTGGGATGAATGCAATAGTACTTTCTATATCAAATGTGACAAATTTTCCTTCTTCACGAAGTAAGGCTTGAAATACAAGTGCACTTAAAATGCATACGGGTATAAATTGGAGCCAACGCAATACGATATTCGGTAATTGGATATTCCGTACTAATATAAATGGAGTAACGCGTGGTACCCACGTAACAAAAGCACATCCTAAAATAAGTAAAAACATGGATAGCGTAGTCGTCATTTTTCAGTCAACACCCCAATCGTTGCTACAATAATCGTCGATAAAAGTACAGCTAAATGACCAGGCATGAAATAAGAAAGAATATACAAGCTTCCAAAAACACAACCGATTAATTTTAAATAATGCATGAGTTTTCTTTTATGAACATTTGCTAAGTTTAAAACTAGCAACGCAATAAACATCGCTACTAACGCATAATCAAGACCAAAAGCTTCAGCATTTGGAATCCAATTTCCTACAAGACCTCCAACAACACATGCTGCAATCCATGTAAAATAGGCGGTTAAATTTAAACCATCCATCCAACGACCACCAAGATATTGTTCTCGTCCTATTTTTGTAATCGCAACACCAAACGTTTCATCTGTTAAAAGCGAACCAAAGCCGACATTGCGTAAAGCAGAATAACGAGTTAAATGCGGTGCTACAGTAAGCGACATTAAAAAGAATCGTAAATTAACAATAAACGTTGTAATAACCATGATGTACATTGGGGCTCCCGCTAAATATAAACCTGCAAAAATGAACTGTGCACTGCCAGCATAAACTAGTGCAGAAAGTAGAAAGATTTCTAAAATCGATAATTTTGATGTGACGCCTACTACCCCAAAAGCAAGCCCTATACTTATGTAACCTAATAACGTAGGAACGCAATCCTTCGCACCTTGTAAAAAGGAGTCATCAGAAAAACGTTGATTCACTTCCTTGACTTCCGTTGCCACACTATCCATTCCTTTCTACTAAATTTTCAAATATAATAAATGAAAAATACTGTTTTAAAAGATTGACGGAATTTTAGCAGTAAGCAGCATAAATGACTAAATCATCGTTACAGTACAAAGAGAAATTTTGTATTATGATAAATACAGAGATAATTTAATTTAAATAATCGCTAATTAATGGTAATAAACAGAAAATAAAAAATCAGAACATTCACATTTCGTTTAGTATAGTATACATTTGTCTTTTAAAATAGACAATAGGGTGGAATGAAAAAATGGATCAAATGAGTCGTAATATTGGTATACAATTAAAAAAAATTCGGAAAGAGCGGAGTTTAAGTTTGGATGATGTGGCAAAAGCTACTGATGTAAGTAAGGCACAGCTTGCCCAAATTGAAAAGGGTGAAGCAAATCCAACTGTTTCAACCCTTTGGAAAATAGCTGCAGGGTTAAAAATTTCATTTTCATCCCTTTTACAGCCACCGAAAACATTTTTCCAAAAATATAGTGTGGATCCTTCTACATATGTGTCTGAAGAAAATGGCAAATACCGTGTATATTCCATTATCCCTTATAGTCCAGAACGGGGTTGGGAATTTTATAAAATTGAAATGGATCCCGGGGTGATACATAAAAGTGAGCCCCACACGGAAGGAGTAGAGGAAACAGTTACGGTCATAGAAGGACAGGCAGTTGTCAAATGCGGCAATATGAAGGAATGTTTAGAAGAAGGTGAAACGCTCGTGTTTTCTGCTAATCAGCCGCACCAATACGAAAATCCAACAGATAAGGTGACGATTTTACATTTAATTATTCAATATCGATAGAGGTGGAACAGGTGAGTGAATGGTTTACGGTAGAAAATATTGAAGCATTGGAAGCACAATATAGAACACTAGGACCGCTAATAGGAATCCTTTTCCCTTTCTTAGAATCCTTTTTGCCGTTCCTACCTCTAGTTGTTTTCGTAGTAGCCAATGCAAGTTCTCACGGGCTTTGGTTTGGTTTTCTACTTTCCTGGGTTGGAACAGTATTAGGGTCTTATTCGGTCTTTTTGCTTGTTCGTAGATTTGGAAATAATCGTAGGGTCCAACAATTCATTAAGTATGAAAAGATGCAAAAACTCATTCAATGGGTAGATATGAAAGGAATTGCCCCACTGTTTTTATTATTGTGTTTCCCTTTTACCCCATCCGTATTAGTCAATATCGTGGCAGGGCTTTCCAATATTAAGAAAAAATATTACTTCGTCGTGTTGTTGGCAGGAAAATGTGTAATGATTTTAACAATTAGTTTACTTGGTTACGATATCGATGCATTATTGCGAAGTCCCACAAAATTAGTACTTGTCATTGTCTCAATTTTCTTATTATGGATTATCGGAAAGCAAATTGAACGATATTTAAATAAACGAGTTGAAAGAGAATTAAAAGAAGTATCGAGACTTAGAAAGAATAAGAAATTAAAAATAACTTATAAAGATTAAGCTTGGTAATTGATTGAAAAGGGGGCGTATGAAAAGTGGACAGCCCCGTTTTTATCGAATCTATTAGAAAATGTACTATAATAAATAAAATACTATTTTTCAATAAAGCAAGAGGAAATTGAAGGAGGAGCAACATGTCATTACGAATTATTAGCGGACGAGCTGGGACAGGGAAAACAGCCCTCATTCATCGAGAAATTGTGGAAGAGGTAAAATCTAATCCCTTTGGCCCACCGATTTTTTTAATTGTGCCAGACCAAATGTCTTTTTCTACGGAATACCAGCTAACGAATCACTATGATATTCAAGGGTTGATTCGTGCGCAAGTAATGACTTTTAAGCGATTATCCTGGCACGTATTACAAGAAACGGGAGGCATCGCAAAAGATAAAGTTGATAAAATTGGATATCGAATGCTCCTTAGAAGATTGTTGGAAGAAAATAAAGACCATTTTACTTTATTCCGACAAGCTGCTGATAAGCGAGGATTTACCGAAGAAATTGAGAAGATAATGAAGGAATTTAATCAGTTTAATATCGATAGTATCGCATTAAAAGAAGCAATTGAAAAATTTGAACAAGCCCAAGCTCCTCATACACTAATTGCGAAATCTAAAGACTTACAAATCATAATACAAAAATTAGAAGAAATTTTAGGGGATCGATATGTAGAAGGAGATGGACTATATCCCTTCCTTATCCAGCAAATGAAATACTCTGAAAAATTGAAAGACACTCATGTATATATCGATGGATTTACATCATTTACAGTGCGTGAGTTTGAAATTGTCAAGCAGCTTTTATCTTTAACGAAAAGAGTTAGCATTGTTCTTCCTTTTGAAGATGAACAAGATAAACACAATGAACAAGCAGTGTTTTATCGTGCTGCTCTCACATACGACAAATTAAAACAAGAAGCGACAAAATTAGGTATCGAAATTGAACCGAGAATTCATTTGGAAACAACTCACCGCTATAAAAATCGAGATTTATTTCATGTGGAACAGCAATTTTATCAGCTAACTCCAAAAAAAATCGAAGCAGAAGGTTTTATCAAGATTATTGAAGGAGCAAATCGGCGTGCTGAAGTTCATGGCATTGCCCGGGAAATAAAACGATTAGTGCAAGAAGAAAGTATTCGTTATCGTGATATCGGGATTATGTATCGACAAGCAGATGTGTATGATCCGCTAATTTCGACAATATTTGCACAATATGATATTCCTGTTTTTACCAATGAGAAAAAATCGATGTTGCATCATCCGTTAATTGAATTTAGCCGCTCTATTTTAGAAGTGATTACGTCTCATTGGAAATATGAACCGATTTTCCGTAGTGTAAAAACAGATTTATTTTTCCCATTAAACTCTAATGTAAAAGAATTAAGAGAGAAAGCGGATGTATTTGAAAACTTCGTCATTGCTCAAGGAATTTATGGAGACCGATGGATGCAAGACGACCGTTGGATGTATAAAAAATATCGAGGTTTAGAGTTTGTGACAACGAAACAAACCGATGAAGAAGAAAAGATACAAGCGATTATCGATGAAATGAAGGGTTACATTCGAGAACCTTTATTAAAATTTGAAAAACAATTAAAGAAGGCTCGTAATGGACAAGAAATCGCAACGGCTCTATTTACAACCGTTGAAGAATTGCAAATCTATGAAAAGCTTCAAGCGTTAAAAGATCAAGAACTGGAAGAAGGCAAACTGGAAGAAGCGATGGAACATGATCAGGCATGGAACCAGTGGGTAAACGTACTTGAACAATTCGCTATCATGTTTGGAGACCAGTCTTTAACGATTGAAGAAGCCGCTAAAATCTTGGATGAGGGATTTGACACGCTGAAATTTTCAAAAATTCCTCCAGCTGTTGACGAAGTGACTGTTGCAACTGTGGAGTTTTCCCGTTTTGACAATATGAAAGTTGTTTTCGTCATTGGCGTGAATGACGGAGTATATCCAATGCGTATTGACTATGAAGGATTCATAAACGATATGGACAGGGAATGGTTTTCAGGAATTGATGTGGAATTGTACCCATCATCCAAGCATCGACTCATGGAAGAAAACTTTTATATTTATCGTGCTTTTTCTTCCCCTACAGACCGTTTATATGTCACATATTCCAGCAGTGATGAGGAGAGTAAAGCTTTATTACCATCTCTTTATGTACAACGGTTGCTCAACTTATTTGAAGTAAACGGACAATACACATTGCCTCATGAAAGAATTTTTATTGACCCGATTGAAGAATGGAATAAAGAAAAAGTGCTTTCTTACTTACGACATCCGAGAACATCGTTAGCTTACTTAATGACTCAATTGAAACAAGCGGAATCAATGGAGCTTGCACCAGAATGGAGAGCGCTAAAAACGTTTTATGAACAAAGTGATGAATGGAAACCAGTGCTTGAAGTTGTAATGAAACCGTTGAAAGAAAAAAATGTTTCAGAAAAATTGGCTCAAGATTTGACGGAAGCATTATATGGGGATGACTTCACCTCCAGCGTTTCACGAATTGAAAAGTATTTTAGTTGTCCATTTGCCCATTTTGCATCCTATGGTCTTCGCTTGCAACAACGTCCGGAGTTCCGTTTAGAAACATTTGAGATGGGGGATTTGTTCCATGAAGCTTTAAAGTGGATTTCGAAGGAGACAAGCCGATTGAATTTGCCATGGAATAAATTAACGAAAGAACAATGTGCCCATCTTGCACGAGAAGCTGTAAAACAGATTGTACCGGCTTTTTCACACCAAATCTTGTTAAGCAGTTCACGCTATCGCTATATTCAACGGAAATTGATGCACATCGTTGAAAAAACGATGATTGCCCTATCACAGCATGCAAAGAATTCAACCTTTAAGCCAATAGCTGTGGAAGCGTCTTTCGGCCCTAGCAAAAATGAACAATTACCGCCTTTAGAAATAGCATTAAACGGCGGACGAAAAATGAAATTGAGAGGGCGAATTGACCGAATAGACCATGCAAAAGTTGGTGGAACATCCTACTTGCGTGTCATCGATTATAAATCTTCTGGCAGAGATTTAGATTTAAATGAAGTGTATTACGGCTTATCATTGCAATTATTAACGTATTTAGATGTAGCCGTTGAAAATTCATTGATTTTACTAAAAGAACCGGCAATGCCAGCGGGTGTCCTATACGTCCATGTGCAAAATCCTTTGTTAAAAATTGAGCAGGAGTTAAATGAATTACAAATCGAAGAAGAACGATTAAAAATGTACAAAATGAAAGGGTTGTTATCCGAAAATCAAGAGGCTGTGATTGCGATGGACGAGCGTTTAGAAGAGGATGGCAAGTCGATTATTATTCCGGTGTCGATAACGAAAAAACAGGAATTTTCCAAAACTTCGAAAGTTGTGCCGCCTGAAGCGATGGAAGAGTTGCGATTATTTGTGCGCAAAAAACATAGGGAAGCAGGGGATTCCATTTTAAGTGGTGATACTTCAATTCGACCATTTAAGTTAAAAGATCGAACTGCTTGTGATTATTGCGAATTTAAGTCGGTATGCCAATTTGACCCGACAGACGGTGAATATCAACTGTTGCAGGCAGATAAAATGCCAAATGTCGTAGAAAAAATTCGAAAGGAGTTGAATGACGATGAACTCAATTCCAACTAAGCCGAAAGACGCTACATGGACCGATGAACAATGGAAAGCCATTTGGGCAACGGGACATGATATTCTTGTTTCCGCTGCTGCAGGTTCAGGAAAAACGGCGGTGCTCGTTAATCGGATGATCGAAAAGGTCATTGCAAAAGAAAACCCGATTGATGTGGATGAACTCCTTGTCGTTACCTTTACCAATGCTTCAGCTGCGGAAATGCGCCACCGCTTAGCGGATGCTCTTGAGAAGGAAATTGCGAAAGACCCCCATAATGCTCATTTACGAAAGCAGTTGAGCCTTGTCAACAAAGCGCAAATTTCTACACTGCACTCTTTTTGTTTATCTATTGTTCGGCAATATGCTTATTTACTCGATATTGACCCGGGATTCCGCATTGCCAGTGAAGGAGAAATTTCTTTACTCAGGGATGATGTGTTAAAAGATGTGCTAGAGGAAGCCTATAGTGCTGAAGATGAAAACGAAGTTAACCGTATTTATCGGTTAGTGGATAGCTTTACGTCCGATCGAGATGACCAAGATATCGAAGTTTTGATTGATCAATTATACGATACTGCTCGAGTACATCCCGAGCCAAAAAAATGGCTTCATTCTCTAGTGGAACAATATCAGATTCCGAATGATGTGACAGTAGATGATTTACCTTTTATTGAGCATTTGAAAAGTGCTATAGAGTTTCAATTGGAGGAAGCAAGGTCTCACCTTTTAACGGTTCGTAAATATGCTATAATGCCAGATGGTCCGGCTCCATACGGAGAAACGGTGGAATTGGATTTAGCGCTCATTCAAGAGGCATCTCGTCGCATTCGCTCTTCTTGGCAAGAAGCATACGAATTCTTTTCTACATTAAAATGGTCAACTTTAGCAAGGGTGGCGAAAGATTCTTGCGATGAAGAATTAAAAAAGAAAGCGAAAGATAAGCGAAATAAAGCAAAAGACATCGTAAAAAAAATTCAAGATACGTATTTTGCTAGAAAACCAGAGCGGCTCATTGAAGAAATTCGGCTCATGGCTCCGACAATTGAAACATTGGTAAAATTAACACTTCAATTCGATGAAAAGTTTAAACAAGCAAAATTAGAAAAAGCGATTGTAGATTTTTCAGATTTAGAGCATTATGCCCTTGAAATATTAACGATAGAAGAGGATGGGAAAATAAAACCATCTCCTGTAGCAATCGAATTCCAACAGCGCTTTAAAGAAGTGCTTGTCGATGAATATCAAGATACAAATATGCTGCAGGAAACGATTTTGCAATTAGTTAAAAGCGGCGATGAGAGTAACGGCAACTTATTTATGGTAGGGGACGTAAAGCAGTCCATTTATCGCTTCCGATTGGCTGAACCAATGCTCTTTTTAAATAAGTATTTAACATTTGAGGAAGAGCCGAAATCGAGCGGTTTGAAAATCGATTTAAATGCCAATTTCCGCAGTCGAAAGGAAGTTCTATACGGAACGAACTATATATTCGAGCAAGTGATGGGTGAGAAGGTAGGAGAAATTAAATATGATGAGAAAGCAGCTTTAAAACCAAGCGCACCATATGATGATGTCGAAGTTCCAGTGGAATTAGCAATCATTTATGAAGAACAGCCAGATACTTCTACTGATAATGAAGAAGAGGATATTGATTTAATGATCCAAGAGGAAATGAAAAAATCTCAACAAGAAGCTCGTTACATTATCCAACGCATTCGAGAAATGATGGATGCTGGTGCAACAGTGTACGATACGAAGCAAAAAGACCCAGGGAAGCGAATGCGCCCAATGCGTTATAGCGATATCGTCGTTCTCATGCGATCAATGACCTGGTCGAACGATATTATTGAAGAATTTAAAGCTGCAAATATTCCTCTATATGCCGAAAGTTCCAAAGGATATTTTGAAGCGCTTGAAGTGATGATCATGATTAATTTATTAAAAGTCATTGATAATCCGTACCAGGATATCCCGCTCGCTTCTGTATTAAGAGCTCCATTTGTCGGCTTAACGGAAAATGAAATGGCACTCATTCGTTTAACTGAAAAGCAAGCATCCTTCTATGAAGCTGTAAAAATATTTGTTGAAAAAGAGCATTCAGGCCTTGAAACAGGCACACAAGCAAAGCTTGAAAAGTTTTTAAAACAATTGGATAATTGGCGAGATTTAGCACGCAGAGGCAGTCTATCTGATCTAATTTGGCAAATTTATTTAGATACAAATTATTATGAAATGGTAGGCGCGATGTCGAACGGTAAACAGCGTCAAGCTAATTTACGAGCGCTGCATGACCGAGCATTAAGTTTTGAAAAATCTTCTTTCAGGGGATTATTCCGCTTTTTACGATTCATCGATCGCATGAAATCCCGCGGGGATGATTTAGGAATTGCAAAATCGATTGGAGAGAAGGATGATGTTGTTCGTTTAGTAACGATTCACTCTTCGAAAGGGCTTGAGTATCCCGTTGTATTTGTAGCTGGATTAGGTAGTAATTTTAATCTAATGGATTTCAATCAACCATATTTATTTGATCAAGAGTACGGTTTAGCTGTTAAAGCGATAGACCCAGACAATCGAATTATGTATACTTCATTGCCATTTTTAGCGATGAAGGAAAAGAAAAAGTTAGAAATGAAAGCGGAAGAAATGCGCATTTTATATGTGGCGATGACCCGCGCAAAAGAAAAGCTCGTTCTCGTCGGCTCTGTGAAAGATTGGGAGAAAACGAAGCAAAATTGGTGTGAAGTTCAAAGTTTGGCTCAAGATGAAATGTTGCCGGATTATGTAAGGGCTCGAGCTCGAAATTATCTTGACTGGATTGGTCCAGCAATTAGTCGACATGCATCGTTTAAAGATTTTAGTGATACAGACTATACGCCGATACAACATCCATCCACTTGGCAAGTAAGCGTCATATCCAATGATTCATTCATGAAAAAACAGGAGAAAATGGAAGAAACGGAAAACGAACTTGCAAAGAAAGAAGTAGATGACAGTTTATTGCAAGAATTGGAACGTCGATTTACTCATATTTATCCATTTGAAAGAGCAACTAAGAAAAAATCTAAAACGAGTGTATCCGAAATGAAGCGCATTGAAAACTTGCAGCAAGAAGATGAGAGTGAGTACTTTGGAATTTATTATAAAAATCGCAAAAAATCATTCGTCAAGCGGCCAATTTTTATGCAAGAAAAACAATTAACTGCGACAGAGATTGGTACAGCGATGCATACCGTGATGCAACATGTACCGCAACAAGGGTTTATCAATACGGAAGAAGCACAACGGTTCCTTGAAACGTTAGTTGAAAAACAATTAATTAGAGAAGAAGAGATGAAAGCTATCCAAATTGAACAACTATTGCACTTTTTTGCTACGCCAATCGGAAAACGATTTAGCAACGCGAAAAAATTGTATCGAGAAGTACCGTTTACATTAAGTGTGTCCGATGCGGAAGGCGACTCTCAAATGATCCAAGGGATTGTCGATTGCTTAATGCAAGATTATGACGGAAAATGGGTGTTGCTCGATTACAAAACGGATAAAATATTACCGTTTTTTGATGAAGAGGAAGCGTTAATAGCTGAAATGTCGAAGCGTTATAGTGTGCAAATTCGCCTTTATGCGGAAGCTGTGGAAAAGATTTTACAAATCAAAGTAGATGAAAAGGTGCTTTACTTATTTGAGGCAGGGAAAGAAATACAGTTGGAAGCTCTGGTGTAATAAACATTCGACGTTTCTTCTTGTAAGAATTGCATGAAAATGATAGTTTAATTGTATTTAGGAGGTCGAATGTAGTGTTTCAACCAACGTCTTTGAATGAAAGAATTCATACCCTTGATATTATGAGGGGATTTAGTTTGCTTGGCATTCTAATAGTGAACATCTTTGCCTTTTCCCTGCCGCTTCCCCACATTCTTGACTTGCATAGCTGGTTTACGGATTATCAGGATGTAATGTTATATCAAACATTAGATATCTATGTACAAAGCAGTTTTTATCCTTTATTTTCGATGTTGTTTGGTTATGGTTTAGCGATGCAGTGGATCAAAGCTGAGCAAACCGGTACGAGATTTTATCCTTTCGCAACAAAACGTCTCGTTGTGTTATTCATAATTGGATTGTTGCATGCGTTTCTTATTTGGTGGGGAGACATCCTTACGATGTATGCTTTTTGCGGATTTTTCTTAATTTTATGTTTGAAATTAAAGAGTGGATGGTTGCTAACCGTTGCTTTAGCAATGAATGGTCTATTGCATTTCTTCATCCTCTCCTTATATGCCATTGCAGGTATAGCGAATGCAGAGTTTGAAACTCCTCATGTCGATATTACTGCAATTAATAATGCGATTACAGCTTACGGTATTGGAACTTGGACTGATGCCTTTTTCCAACGTTTAAATGATTTAGCGGTTCAAATGGCTCCAGGTATGTGGATTAGCGCGTTGTTTACAATTTTGCCATATATGATGATCGGAGCAGCAGCTGCTAAGTGGCGTTTAGTTGAGCGGGCAAAAGAATTGAAAGTGATGTGGATTATACTAACGATTATTTGTATTGCTGGAGGGCTTTTTATTAAAAGTGTGCCTTTTCATGTAACGCGTACTTATTTATTAGAGTATGTCCGAGTTTATATAGGAGGGCCCATATTAGCCGTAGGGTATGCGTCTTTAATTGTCGTACTTTGTCTCATACCATTTGCAACAAAACTACTAAGCCCAATCGCTAAAGTAGGACGCATGTCATTAACTATCTATATCATGCAGTCTATCATTTGCACTTTATTATTTTACAATTTCGGTTTTGGGTTATATGGAAAAGTGGATGTAATGATGGGAATTGTTATCGCCATTGGTATTTATGTCGTTCAGTTAGCCTTATCTGAATTGTGGTTTTTGAAATATCAACAAGGACCGCTTGAAAAAGCTGTAAAACGCATCACTTATGGAAAAAACGTTACGGAAAATTGAGCAATATAAATGATTTTCATGTAATATGTTATTAATACTACGCTTCGTAGTTTATTAGAATTTGTGAAAATGAAAAGGGGCTATTACGAATGAAAATTTTATCCTTTAAATTCAATAATCAAGTGAAGTTTGGTCCAAAAGTAAAAAAAGAAGAAGCAGTTTGGGATGTGTTAGCAATTCAAGAAACGCTTCAAGTGCTACCATCGTTTCCGCAAACGATTATTGAAGGCATTGCATTAGGGTATGATTTTGTTGAAAAAATTAGAAGATTAGTAGAAGTAGCAGAAAAATCAGGAGAGGTTGAAAAGTTTAAATTACCATTTAGCAAAATTGAATGGTTATCGCCAATTCCAAGAACTCCAAAAAATATTATTTGTGTAGCCAAAAATTATGATGAACATGCAAAGGAAATGGGAGTGGAAGCTGCTCCATCTGATTTAGTCATTTTCACAAAGTCACCGACGACGATTGCTGCAGACCACGATGTTTTACCAGTGCATGAAGGAAAAACGGACTCCCTTGACTATGAAGGAGAGTTGGCAGTTGTCATTGGCAAATTCGGAAAAGATATACCTGAAAAATTAGCTTATGATTATATTTTTGGGTATACGATTGCTAATGATATCACAGCCCGTGATATTCAACAGAGACACCAACAATATTTTTTAGGTAAAAGTTTGGATGCTACTTGCCCAATGGGACCATACATTGTAACGAAAGATGAGATTCCAAATCCCCAAAACTTGACGATTGTGACGAAAGTGAATGGAGAAGTACGCCAAAATGGAAATACAGAAGATATGATGTTCCCAGTAGATCGGTTGGTTTCGATTATTTCTCAGCATGTTCCACTAGAACCTGGCGACGTTATTTTAACAGGGACTCCTGCCGGGGTAGGGAAAGGAATGAATCCTCCACAATTTATAAAAGCTGGAGATGAAGTGAAGATATCGATTGAAGGTATTGGTACATTAACAAATCGTTTTGAATCAATTTAATAGAGGGTAAGAAATTGAATCCGCAATGATTGTGTTAACAGCGATAACTTGCGGATTCTTTTTCTCTTTATTAAAATAAATACAAAATAAAAAGAAGTATTATATTTGAATAGAAACTATTCACGTGTTAGGATAATCTATGAAATATACGATGAGGTGGGAAGTAGATGGATTTTTTAACAAGTTCAACGCATTTACACATCACAACATGGTTTGTTGGAATTATTTTGTTTTTAATTGCTGCCATTAAACCAAACAAAGGATTGCAAATGGCATTACGCTTATTTTATATCCTCATTATCATTACGGGTGGAGCTTTATTTATTGAAGCAATGGACTACGGTCAAGGCTTGAATTATGGAATCAAATTGCTTTTAGGTATTTTAGTGATTGGTATGATGGAGATGGTTCTTGTTCGTAAAGCTAAAGACAAACCAACAACAATATTTTGGGTTTTATTTGCAGTATTCTTATTTTTAACGTTATTCTTTGGCTTTAAATTACCAATGGGAATGAATTTCTTAGCTTAATCATTCGTGAGTTCGCAAAGTATATTTTATACTTTGCGTTTTTTTAGTTTGTAGATAGAAATTATTGCTCAATTACTCTAAAATGATTTCAACAAATATGAGAAAAAAGAAAGGGAATGTGCTATGATTCCAATCGTTATGCTTGTATTTGTGATTGTTTTAATGTTACTTTTTATTCTTTTTGTTTTTTTGCAAAAACCGAGTAATCATAGAAATGAAGAATTCATTGGACTCGAAGATAAAAAGAACGAATAACCATGAGGGGTTCTATATTTTTTGTCACACTTTAGACAAAAAATAAGCGCATTTTATTAAACTTTTATGTTTTATTGGGAGTTGTATCTATATTTTTGGTAAAATGTCGTTGATTGGTTTAAAGGAGAGGGATTATGTTGAAACTCAGTAAATGGATTCGAACGACAGCAATGGCAACATTATTATTTGCAAGTTTCTCAACGCCTATCGCAAGCGCTGAAAAACCCCGTTCAATTGCTGATGAGAGTATATACGATTTATTAGTCGATCGTTATTTTAATGCGACGAATGAAAATGACGATATTTCGAAGACCGATCCAAAAAATCCAGAAAAATTCGCTGGTGGGGATTTTCAAGGGATTATAGATAAACTTTCTGACATTAAAGATATGGGATTTACGATTGTTTCCATCGGCTCCGTCTTTGCAACAGAATCTTATGACGGTTCAATGGTGACAAGTTACCATCAATTGGAACCCAATTTTGGGACAGAAGAAGAGTTCAAAAAGTTGATTCAAATTGTGAAACAAAATGGCATGTCCATTATGGTAGATTTTCCGTTAACAAATGTAAGTGAAAAGCATGAATGGGCTAAAGATCCTAAAAAAGCTTCTTGGATTGTAGGGACAGCGAATGGAAAACTTCGCTGGGATTTAAAAAATGAAGAAGTACAAAAGGAGCTAATTGATGCTGTTGTCCAATTTGCTTCTACATATGATGTTGATGGTATCCGTTTAACAAATCTCGATATTGCCGATACAGAATTTTTAAATGAGATGATTGATGCAATTAAATCAGTCAATGAACAAATTTATGTGATTTCAAATACTGAAAGCAATGCTCGATTTGATGCGAAATTTTATGATGAAGTAAGCCAAATTTTTAGCCATGCGTTTAAAAATATTGATGAAGATACATCCGATTTATTGAAACATTTTGAACCCTATGCAAAGGGAGAAGAGGAAATCCCTACGCAAATTATGATTGACAGTGTAAATACAGATCGTTTTCTATATACTGCGGAAATTTATCCTCCAACTCGATTAAAAATGGCATTGGCAACAACTTTGCTACTTCCGGGCGTACCGGTTATGCAATATGGATCCGAGATTGCCATGAACGGTAAAGCTGGACCTGAAGCTCATCAAATTTATAACTTTAAAACAGAAACAGAATTAAAAAAATATATTGAAGATATCCAATTGTTGCGTAATAAATCGGAAACTCTACGCAGAGGAGATTTCAATCTAATTCAAAATAAAAATGGATTAATTGTTTTCCAGCGTTCTTCTGAGGATGAAAATTGGATTATTGTCATCAACAACACAGGAATGCGCGAAAAGATTGAAATTCCGAAAGAGTTTGTTGGAGAAAATAAAGAGCTTCGTGGAATGTTAAATAGTGAAATTTTCCGTGAAGGTGAAGACGGGATTTTTAGAATTATCCAAGACCGAGAAGTTGTTGAAATTTATCAAGTGATTGATGAACAAGGAATCAATATTTCATATATTCTAGCGATGGCTTTCGTTTATATAATTTTCATCGTCTTTATCATTTCTTTAATTAAACGAGGAAAACGCAAACGTTCTCAAGGATAATTCAAAATTCAGCGAAATCAACTAGTTTTGATTTCGTTTTTTTTATGACTGAATAGCAAGGATGCCGAAGAAAAATGATGAGAAGATTGTAGGTATTTTTGAAAATAACCCATTTGTAGAAAATTCATTGAGAAGATACTAACTCTCATGTAATTAGGTTAATTTTCTTCTTTTCAATTCATACACTTCATTAAAGTCAATTGCAAGAAAGGGGACTCTCCCAAAATGGACATACTGGCCATTCAAAATCTACATGTTGGATTTCGAATAAATGATACATTTTATGATGCGGTGGATGGGGTTTCCTTCACATTAAAAAATAACGAAATTCTTGCAATTGTTGGGGAGTCGGGCTGTGGAAAGAGTACTCTTGCTACAGCCATCATCGGTCTCCACCATGAACAGAATGCGCGGGTGACGGGAAAAATCCTTTTTGGAGAACGCAATCTCTTGGAATGTTCAGAAGAGGAAATGAATCATATTCGCGGTGCAGAAATAGCAATGATTTTTCAAGATCCTTTATCTGCCTTGAATCCTTTAATGCGAATTGGTGATCAAATTGAAGAAGCGTTAACCTATCATACTGACTATTCTCGTGATGAACGGGAAGAAAAGGTATTACAATTATTAAAACAAGTCGGTATATCAAAACCTGAACAAGTTGCTAGGCAATTTCCCCATCAATTATCCGGGGGAATGCGGCAACGGGTTATGATTGCAATAGCCATTTCTTGTAAACCGAAAATAATTATAGCTGATGAACCGACAACGGCTCTAGATGTGACGATACAGGCGCAAATTTTAGATTTATTGAAGGAATTGCAAAATGAAACAGAAGCAGGCATCATATTGATCACCCATGATTTAGGGGTTGTTGCAGAAATGGCCGATCGGGTGATGGTGATGTATGCGGGAGAAATCATTGAAGAAGCACCAGTACAAAAATTGTTTGCCAGTCCAAAGCATCCATATACGCGATTATTATTTAACTCGATGCCACAACTCCACTCCACAAATGAACGCCTCAACGCCATTGAAGGAATCGTTCCATCGTTAACCCACTTACCAAGAACAGGATGCAGATTTGCATCTCGCATTCCATGGATTCCAAAAGATGCTCATGAAGAACAACCGATATTCCACGAAATTTCAAAAGGGCATTTTGTGAAGTGCACATGCTGGAAGTATTTCAATTTTCAACATGAAAAAGCTCCATAAATCATTGAAGGAGGAAGCAGTTTGAGCTTCATGCAAATCATTGATTTAAAAGTGCATTATCCGATTCGGGGTGGATTTTTTAATTCCATCGTTGATTGGGTGTATGCGGTAGATGGTATAGATATGGAGTTCGAACAGGGGAAAACTTACGGGCTTGTGGGAGAGTCTGGATGTGGGAAATCGACAACGGGAAAAGCGATCATTGGCCTTGAGAAAATAACGTCGGGAAAAATCCTTTTTGAAGGGGAAGATGTGACGAAGGAGAGGAAATCTCGCACCTCCCATTTTCATCGAGAAGTGCAAATGATTTTTCAAGATTCCCATTCCAGTTTAAATCCGAGAAAACGGATTGCTGATATCCTTGCAGAACCGATTCGAAATTTTTTGAACTTAACTCCTAGGGAAGAAAGGAAAAAAATTGATGAACTTCTTGCGATAGTTGGCATGCCGGGCGATTCAAAAGAAAAATTTCCACATGAATTTTCAGGAGGACAAAAGCAGCGCATCAATATCGCAAGAGCCCTTGCAACGAATCCAAAGCTAATTATTGCTGATGAACCGGTTTCAGCTCTTGATTTATCTGTACAGGCACAAGTGCTCAATTTTATGAAAGATGTGCAGAAGGAATTTGGATTAACCTATTTGTTTATCTCCCATGATTTAGGAGTCGTCAAGCATATGTGTGACTATATTTTTATCATGTATAAAGGAAGGTTTGTGGAATGCGGCACAAAGCAGGATATTTACCAAAATCCAAAGCATCTTTACACGAAGCGATTGCTTAATTCCATTCCGGCGACAACTCCTGTGGGAAGGGAAAAAAGGAAATGGGCTCGACAAGAGTTTGAAAAAGTGTATGAAAAGCATATTCATAAAGCTTTTGATGAAAATGGACGAGTGTATGATTTAATTCCGATTTCCGATACCCATTACGTTTCGGCTTCGAGCGTAAAGGAGGTCGTATAGATGTGGAAAACCATTGTACGTCGTCTCATTCTTATGGTTCCACAACTGATTGCTTTAAGCATCATCGTGTTTGTGATGGCAAAGATGATGCCGGGGGATCCATTTACAGGTATGATTACACCCGAAACTGACCCAGCACGAATTGAAGAATTGAAGGAAGAATTGGGATTAAATGACCCTTTACCAATACAATATGTTCGCTGGGTAAAAAATGCGCTGCAAGGTGATTTCGGAAAGAGCTATACTTTTCAGCGGGATGTGACTTCTCTCATTGGGGAACGGGCGTTGAACACCTTTTGGCTATCCTTTGTCAGCGTCATTTTATTGTATCTAATAGCCATTCCTCTTGGGATTTTAGCGGGGCGATACCAACAGTCAAGACTAGATAAATTTATTGTGTTTTATAGTTTCATCACCTATGCCATTCCAACGTTTGTACTTTCTCTGTTGTTTTTATATATATTCGGCTACAAATTGCAATGGTTTCCAACAAGCGGAAGCGTAGATATCGAAGTTGAACCAGGAACCATCCAGTACATATGGAACCGTTTTTATCACATCCTACTGCCAGCCATTACGTATGCCATTCTCGGTACGACCGGTGTGATTCAATATTTGCGTTCGGAAATCATCGATGCAAAAACAATGGATTATGTACGAACGGCCCGAAGCAAAGGCGTGCCGTTAAGGAAAATTTATACGAAGCACATTTTGCGAAATTCGTTTATTCCGATTGCAGCTTTTTTAGGATTTACCATTACCGGACTTCTTGGCGGATCTATATTTATTGAGACGATTTTCGGCTACCCAGGAATGGGACAATTATTTGTCAGTTCCATTGCCTCAAGGGATTATAGCGTCATTTGCGCTTTAGTGATGCTGTATGGTTTTTTAACATTGCTAGGTAGTTTGCTTTCCGACATTATTTTAAGTATTGTGGATCCTCGCATTCGAATTGAATAGTGAGGAGGGGATGGTGGAAAAATGAGACGTAAGAAGAAGCGATATCGAAAAAATGGTCGTCCACGAGGAATAGGTGTTGCTTTTCGGGAATTCCAAAAGGATAAAATCGCCTTGGTTTCGCTCTTTTTATTAGTTTTGTTCATTCTATTTGTTTTTATAGCATCTTTCTTCATTGATCAAGAGCAGTTGATGCGCATTAATTTGTACGACCGTTATAGTCGGCCGGGAGAGAAGTACTTGTTAGGTGCAGATCAGGGCGGAAAAGATATTTTGGGACAACTAATCATTGGCGCCAGAAACTCCGTATCCATTGCTCTTGCTATCACGCTTATCACTGGTTTTATAGGCATTGTGGTAGGTCTCATTTGTGGTTATTTCGGCGGCTGGGTGGATTATATCATCATGAGAATCATTGATTTTTTCGTAACGATTCCTTCATTGTTATTTATCATTGTCTTTGTAACCCTTGTGCCAAAATATTCGGTAACCTCTTTCATTCTGATTATGAGCCTCTTTTTATGGACGGGAACAGCCCGGCTTGTTCGTTCAAAGGCATTATCAGAAAGCAAAAGGGATTATGTGAGCGCATCGAAGACACTTGGAACGAGCGATTTTGTCATACTTCGGAGGGAAGTGGCGCCAAATTTAAGTTCATTATTAATCGTTGAGTTAACATTGAATTTTGCGGGCAACGTCGGCATTGAAACTGGTCTTTCATATTTAGGTTTTGGCTTGCCGCCCACAACCCCTTCATTAGGGACCTTAGTGAGCTATGCCAATAATCCAGCCGTATTGCAACAATATTGGTGGGTATGGCTTCCGGCATCTTTATTAATTTTATTCATGATGCTTGCCATCAATTATATCGGCCAAGCTTTAAGGAAATCGGTGGATGTGAAGCAGCGATTGGGATAATGGATGATGTCAATGAATTGTTTTATTTATTGATAAATATTAACTAAAACAGCACCAAGGGAGGACATCATGAGAAAAATATTATTACTCTGCATCACGATTATCATCATAACAGCACTAATGAATTCGAATGTTTATTCAAAAAATATCACATTGCCGACTTCCGTTACAAATGAAGGAACACCAATCAAAGGAGGTATTTTAAAAGTAGGGATTGTGAAAGATGAACCTTTCCAAGGAGTGTTTTTGGCTGAACTTTATGAAAACCGCTACGATGCTGCCATTATGAGCTATGCATCAAATGCCATTTTTGAAATGGATGGCGATTTTTTAATCAATGATGAGGGCATTGCATCCATGATAGTGGATCAGGAAGAGAATAAAGTGACCATTACTATTCGTGAAGGTGTCCGGTGGTCCGATGGTGAGCCACTCAAAATAGAAGATTTGATTTTGCCTTACGAAATTATTGCCCATCCTGATTATACGGGCGTCCGATATGATACGGAATTCAAGAATATTATCGGGGTGGAAGAATACCACGAAGGAAAAGCGAAAACCATCTCCGGCATCCGGAAAATCGATGAGCGCACATTGGAAATCCGATTCAAAAAGTTGTCGCCTGCGATATTTTCCGGCGGGGACGGTTTATGGACCTATGCGGCACCCAGCCATCAGCTGAAAGGCATTCCTGTGAAGAAGTTAATTGAAAGCGACGCCGTTCGAAAAAATCCTGTGACACTCGGGCCATTCAAGTTTCATAAAATTGTTCCTGGGGAATCTGTGCAATTTGTGAAAAATCCATACTATTGGAAAGGCGAACCGAAATTGGACGGTGTCTTTGTGGAGGTTGTTCCATCCAGCTCAGTATCTGTTGCGATTGGGGCTGGAAAGTATGATATTGTGTCAGGATTCACTGCAACAAAATGGCCGGAAATCCAGAAGTTTAACAACATTGATATTTTAGGGAGGCCAGAATTATATTATTCCTATTTAGGATTTAAGTTGGGAAAATGGGACCCGAAAAAGAGAGAAGTGGTGACTGATTTAAATTCCACACCTGTAGGAGATCAGGCTTTAAGGCAAGCGATGGGGTATGCGTTGGATGTGGAAGCGGTTTGCGAAGTGCTCTTTTTCAATTTTCGTCAACGGGCGAATTCATTGATTCCTCCAGCGTTTAAAACCTACCATGATGCTATGCTGAAAGGATATACGTATAATCCCGAAAAGGCAAAAAAGATTTTAGACAAGGCAGGTTACATCGATATTGACGGGGATGGCTTCCGGGAAGACACAAAGGGAAATAAGCTGGAAATCAAGTTTGCGACAATGGCAGGAGATACCATTCAAGATGAAATTGCTGCTTACTACTTACAAAATTGGCGGGATGTTGGATTAAATGTCACTTTAACGACAGGAAGACCGATTGAAGTGAATGCTTTTTACGATAAAGTGGAGGCAGATGATCCAGAAATCCATGTCTTTATGGCTGCATGGGGAACGGGGACAAATCCTTCGCCAGCCGGCTTGTATGGAAAATCCGATGCCTTTAACTTTAGCCGTTTTACGTCTGACTTTTTAGAGGAGACGATTCAAAAAATCGATTCTCCAGAAGCATTTGATCAATCATATCGTGCAGAACAGTTTCGGATTTGGCAGCAATATATGGAAGAACAAGCTCCAGTCATCCCACTCCAATTTAGCTATGAGATTGTTCCTGTGAATAAGCGGGTCAAACATTATAGCATCGATTTTGACAATCCGACTGAATTACATGAAATCGAGTTGTTGGCGAAGGAGCCAATCAAGAGTAAGTGAAGAGTATGATGAATTTCACAAAACGTGACAATATAAATAGTGTATATTTTGCCAATAAAAAAAGCACCTTCGTCTAATTTGAAGGTGCTTTGTTATTTGACCTTAATAATCTTTGTCTGTAAAGAAGATAGCAAGTGTACCTGGACCAGAATGGGAACCTATTACAGCACCAACCATCGTTATATCAAAACCTTTTGGATGCAGCTTCTCTTCAATAATCTGTTGGACTTCCTTGACAGCCTCCAAATCATCTCCATGAGAAATTCCTACAATTTTATTAGAAAAATCACCGCCGCGTTCAGCCATAATTTCTACCATTCGTGCGAGTGCTTTCTTTCTGCCGCGAACTTTTTCTATAGGGATGAGTTTGCCATCATCCACATGTAAAATAGGTTTAATGCTCAAAAGACCTCCGAAAAATGCACTTGATTTCGAAATTCGGCCCCCCGCAGCTAAGTAATCGAGATTTTCTACGGTAAAAATATGCTGCATATGTTTTGCATAATTCTCTACTTCTTTAATAAGTTCATCAAAAGGAACTCCAGCATCTCTTAATTCCACTGCTTTTTTTACAACAAGCCCTTGTCCAAGGGATGCACATTTTGTATCAATCACTTTTAATTTGAAATCTGGATATTTTTCGCTTAATTGCATTGCAATCATTACTGCGGTATTATGCGTGCCGGAAAGTTGGGAAGAAAAACTTATATATATTGCTTCTTCGCCTTTTTTTGCGTATTCCTCAAAAGTATTTAAAAAGACTTCTGGTGATACTTGAGAGGTTTTTGGAGTAGCTCCTTTTCTCATTTCCTCGTATAGTTCTTTAGGGTCGATGCCAATGACATCTTCATATTCTTTGTTATTCAGGTGAACACGCAGCGGGAATAATGTGACATCATGTTCTTCATAGAATTCTTTAGGTAAATCACTACCGCTATCCGTAAATAGTTTCATCTTTTCCTCTCCTTTCCATCCTTTAAAAAATCATAATACCCTTCTTCAAAATTAGTAAGAAGGGTGTTGATTTTCCGTGGAAAACAACAATGTGTTATTTTAATTTTAATCTTTCAATTAAGAAGTTCGCAATGCCATCTTCGTTATTCGTTCCTGTTACTTCATTGGCGATGTTTTTTAATTCACTGATGCCATTTCCCATTGCAACCCCAATGCCGGCGTAATCAATCATTTCTAAATCATTATCTTCGTCACCAAAGGCAATGATTCGTTCCCGTGGAATATTTAAATCTTTCGCGATAAGGGAAACACCGACTGCTTTATTTAACCCTTTACGAACTACTTCAACAATGTTAAAAGGTGCTCCCCAACGGCGATGTTCAATCAGCTCAGCATGCACTTCTTGTAAGTGTTGTCGAATTAAAGGTACATTTTTTTCATTAGCATGAATCAATAAGCTCGTTGGGTCTTCACTTAAGTTTCCACGTAAATTTCCAATCTTTACTTTTGGGTCACCCATTTTGAAAATATCCATCATCGTTGCATCTTCCACATGAATATAAACATCATCAATCACTTCAGCAATTAAGTTTTCGTATTGATATTTATCTACTGAGTCAATGACATCATGTACAACTTTCATATCAATTGGGGAATGGATTGCTTGCCAAGATGGGTTTTTCGGATGGTGTATATAAGCTCCGTTGAAATTGACAATCGGAGTAGTTAATCCCAATTCTTCATAATAAATATTGCTTGCACGGAATGGTCTTCCTGTGGCAATCATAATTTGATGTCCAGCTTCTTTTGCTTTCATTAATATTTGTTTTGTTTTTGGAGAAATCACATGATTGTCCGTTAATAAAGTACCATCCAAGTCTAATACAATTAAATGTTGTTTCATAGAAAGTCCCCTTTCTGTTCTTTCGATTTTATCGTGACATTACGTGTACGTCAAAATTTTGTCTCTATTGATATTTTTTGTTAACATAACAAGAGATAGCCTTTGAGGAGTGAATGTAATGATAATAAATGATGAATTATGGGAAGATATTCCGCTCATCCATTGTTATACCGAAGAAATGAATGAGTATTCACCTATTGTTATTTTTTTACATGGATTTTTAAGTGCGAAAGAGCACAATTTACATTATGCTTATCAATTAGTGAAAAAAGGGATTCGTGTCATTTTGCCTGATGCTCTATTTCATGGTGGAAGAAGTGAGCAAATATCGGAAGAAAAAATGAACTTAAAGTTTTGGAGCATCGTAGTGAATTCTATACAAGACGTTGGCAAGATATACAATGAAATACAGTCTCGATTCCAACCAACGAAAATAGGTATTGCGGGTACAAGTATGGGTGGAATTGTTACATGCGGCTGTTTAAAGAAATATAATTGGATTGATGCGGCTGGGGTATGTATGGGTGCTCCAGGATATATTGCATTTGCAGATTACCAATTGAAAGAATTTGAAAAGTTAGGAGCAAAACTTCCTTTTAGTGATGAACAAATCGAACAGATACATAATATGCTTTCTGAATATGATATAACAAAAACACCAGAACAATTAAACAACCGTCCTGTGATTTTCTGGCATGGCAAAAAAGATAAAACAGTACCAATTGAGAATGCTCTACATTTTTATGAATCAATACGTCCATACTATCAGCAACAAGAGAATTTGCAATTTATAGTGGATGAAAATCAAGGACATAAAGTGAATCGCAGCGGTGTATTAGCTGTGACTGATTTCCTCGCGAAGCATTTAACAGGAAATTAAATTTTTGTAATTTTGTCGATTGTATAGTATGATGATTGAGAATGGTTATCATTTTGGACGAAAGGAGCAATGAGAGATGGCAATGGATGCGGATATGAAAGAAAGTATTCTTGGCGCTTTGGAAAACGTCATTGACCCTGAGTTAGGTATAGATATTGTCAACTTAGGTTTAGTATATGATGTGGATATGGATGATGAAGGAGTATGTAAAATTACAATGACATTAACTTCTCTAGGATGTCCACTTGGTCCTGTCATTGTTGATCAAATCAAAACGGTATTAAGCGAATTGCCTGAAGTAAAAGATGTAGATGTCAATATTGTTTGGAATCCACCGTGGAATAAAGATATGATGTCCCGTTACGCAAAAATGGCTCTAGGAATACGCTAATACAACTGGGGCAATCATAATAATTTAATATATGCATTTCTTTATATAATTTGGATAAACTAATAATCAAAAGATGAGTACGAATTAGGCATTTCCGACACCTTATGAAATGAAAAAGAGCGAATTGGAAAAACAATGGGTTTTCTAATTCGCTCTTTTTTTGGATTGGTTAATACTTAGTAGGAAGGATTAAAATTGTGCGGATATGATTAAAACTTGTGTAGATAATCCTGTGTGTATGAGGAAACATTTTGTGCGGATAAAGTGTTTTACTTGTGTATAGATTCAATCTTGTGTGGATAGTGTATCAACTTGAGAGGACGAGGAATTACTTTGTACGGATAAAGTGTTTACTTGTGTGTATAGGTTTTAGCCTCGTGCGGATAGCGTATCAACTAGTGTAGATAAGGATTCAGCTTGTGCAAATAGTGTATCAACTTGTGCGGAAAAGATATTAACTTGTCTGGATATTATCCAAATATATAAAAAAAGGACTGTCTATTTCACAGTCCCTCTAATTTGATTAATCAATGCGGCAAACGGATAGCGGACAGTTTTCGCAACATATTTCTTTCTTCAAATACTCTAAATTGTGAATGGTAATGATGCTTTTATCAAATGAAATAACTCCTTGTTTTTTTAGATCATTCAGCATACGATTCACCATTTCTCGACTTGTGGAGCAAAGATTGGCAAGATCCGAATTCGTTAAATTGAAATCAATGTAAAGATCGTTGTTTTCATTCAATTTGCCGTAAGTATTGGCAAGTCGAATGAGGGTTGAGTAAAGAGCTCCTTTTTTACCGTGCATCACTAAATCCCGTAAAATACTTTGGGTTTTCAGATGTTCATTTTGTAGCCATTTAATATATTCAATCATTAATGTCGGTTGCTCAGTTAAAAGCATTTCTAATGAATCTTTTTTCATGGACAAAAGTTCAGTATTCATCATTGCTTTAGCAGTCATTGTATGATTGATAGGAGGACCAAAAACAGAACATTCACCGATCATGGAGTTAGGACCGCAAATTCTTAGAGTCAATTCTTTACCGCTTTCTGTTTCTTTGCTTAATTGTACGGCTCCTTTTTGAATAAGATAAAGTTCTTCTGCATTTTCACCTTCCTGGAAGATTTGATTTCCTTTATCTATTTTCAATAACAGACCATGTTCTGCAAATAGCGAATTAAAATTCATAGGAACCATATCGACTAAGACCATGCTATTCATCACATCCTTAATAATGATGTTAATTTGTCGGTTCCATTCAACGACACACATTTAAACCTATATATATAATACCACATTAATCTACTTTTTTTTGAATAATTTTGGAGATATTTTTTGCATTTCCATAATCGTAATCTTATAATCAAGTTAGTCAAAGAAGGTCAAACGTAAGAGGTGATTGGATGCAATTACAACAGGAAGATAATCGAAGTGCATTAGAAAAATTTGGTCGCAATTTAAATGAAGAAGTAAAAAAAGGGAAAATTGATCCTGTTATTGGTCGCGACGAGGAAATTCGAAATGTGATTCGTATTTTATCCAGAAAAACGAAAAACAATCCAGTGTTAATTGGAGAACCTGGCGTTGGGAAAACCGCAATCGTTGAAGGGCTGGCTCAACGAATTGTTCGTAAAGATGTGCCAGAAGGATTGAAAGATTGCATTCTTTGGGAATTGGATATGAGTTCATTGATTGCTGGAGCTAGTTTCCGTGGTCAATTCGAGGAACGTTTAAAAAGCGTATTAAAAGAAATTCGAGAATCAGATGGGCGCATTATTTTATTTATTGATGAGATTCATACGATTGTTGGTGCAGGTAGAGCAGAAGGTTCAATGGATGCTGGGAATATTTTGAAGCCAATGCTTGCTCGTGGTGAACTTCATTGTATCGGGGCGACTACGTTAGATGAATATCGTAAATATATTGAAAAAGATCCAGCTTTAGAACGAAGATTTCAACAAGTGATGGTGAGAGAACCTTCTGTTGAAGATACGATTTCGATATTGAGGGGCTTAAAAGAACGTTTTGAATTGCATCATGGAGTAAGAATTCATGACCGTGCGATAATAGCTGCTTCTCAGCTTGCCAATCGCTATATTACAGATCGCTTTTTACCGGACAAAGCCATTGATTTAATTGATGAAGCTTGCGCAATGATTCGTACGGAAATCGATTCCATGCCCCAAGAATTGGATGATGTGACTCGCCGCGTGATGCAACTGGAAATAGAAGAGCAGGCGTTAATGAAAGAAAAGGACGAGGCGAGTAAAAAACGTTTAGAAGCCCTTAGAATAGAATTACAACAACTAAAAGATGAACAAAAAGAATTAAAAAAGAAATGGCAATTCGAAAAAGAAGGTTTGGAGCAACTGCAAACAAAAAGGGCATTATTGGATGAGTACCGCCGTCAGTTTGAAGATGCACAGAGCAGGCAAGATTTGAATAAATTGGCGGAACTCCAATACGGAAAAATTCCTGCTGTGGAAAAAGAAATCAAACAATTAGAAAAAACTTTAGCCAATGCTTCAGAAAATCGGATTTTAAGAGAAGAAGTTACAGCAGAAGAAATTGCAACAATTGTTTCTCGATGGACTGGAATTCCAGTTACAAAATTAGTGGAAGGTGAACGGGAAAAATTATTGCGTTTAAAAGATACTCTCCATGAAAGAGTCGTTGGTCAAGATGAAGCGGTGAAACTCGTAACAGAAGCTGTATGGCGTGCACGTGCTGGCATTAAAGATCCTTACCGTCCAATCGGTTCCTTCATTTTCCTTGGTCCAACTGGAGTAGGGAAAACGGAGCTTGCAAAAGCATTGGCCGCACAATTATTTGATTCAGAAGATCATTTTATTCGCATTGATATGAGCGAATATATGGAAAAACATAGTGTATCACGATTAGTTGGTGCACCTCCAGGGTATGTTGGCTATGAAGAGGGCGGACAATTGACAGAAGCGGTACGTCGCAATCCATATTCTGTTATTTTATTAGATGAAATTGAAAAAGCCCATCCAGATGTGGCGAATATTTTGCTTCAAATTTTAGATGATGGTCGGATTACGGATAGCCAAGGGCGTCTTGTAAACTTTACGAATACGGTTATCATTATGACATCCAATATCGGTTCTCAGTATTTATTGGAAGCAGGCTCTCATGTTGACGAAGAGGTTGAAAATGTTGTAATGAGAGAACTTCGAAAACATTTCAAGCCAGAATTGTTAAACCGGATAGACGATATTATTTTATTCCATGCATTGACGGATGAACACTTTACTACAATCGCCTGGAAATACATTAAACAATTGCAACAACGAGTAGCTGAAAATGAAATTACGCTAATCGTGGATGATGAAGTGGTAAATTGGGTTGTAGAAAACGGTATTGACCCACAATTTGGTGCAAGACCATTAAAACGATTTGTGCAACGACATGTTGAAACGGCTGTGGCAAGAGAGTTGTTAAAGGGAGAAATTCTTCCAGGCGAGATGATGAGGGTTTCATTACTAGAAGGTCAATTAGTAGTAGCAAAAGGCGAATGAAGTACGTGTGAAAACGGCTAGAGCTCTTTTTGCTCAGCCGTTTTTTTAAAATAGGCGAAAATAAAATGGATTTTGATTAATAAAGCAAATCTAAGCTTCTCATTTTGATTGTTTGGCTAATAAGTTCTTAAGTTTGACTAATATCTTCCTCAGGTTGACTAATATCAGTTCGAGTTGGTTAATAAAGCAAATCATAGTTCCCTCATTTTATTTGCTTGGCTAATAAGTTCTTAAGTTTGACTAATATCTTCCTGAGGTTGACTAATATCAGTTCGATTTTGACTAATAAAGCAAATCACAGTTCTCCCATTTTGTTTGCTTGGCTAATAAATTCCACAGATTGACTAATATCTTCCTTAGGTTGACTAATATCAGTTCAATTTTGACTAATAAAGTAAATCTCTGTCCCCCCATTTTGTTTGCTTGGCTAATAAGTTCCAAAGAATGACTAATATCTTCCCCAAGTTGACTATTATCAGTTCGATTTTGACTAATAAAGTAAATCGCAGCCTCTCATTTTGATTGTTTGACTAATAAGTTCCATAGAATGTCTAATATCCACTTCAGGTTGACTATTATGAGTTCGATATTGACCAATATACTCAAATCTTGGAAGTATCCACCTGTTTATCTATTCCTTGGCTATTATGTTCAAGCGAATACCTATACCGATAATTGCATAAATTAATAGTTAGAAAAATAAAAAACGAATGGGAAAGTTAGGAGTCCCATTCGTTAATTTTTTTGTGCTTGTCAAAGCTGTTGAATAGATTATTGTTGATCTGCTTTAAGTTCTTTTGGAGATTCGCTAGGAATAATCGCAGCTACAACCCAAACGAGTACTGTGAAAATAACAGCAACTACTAAAGTTGTAACAAAGTCAAAAACTGTAATTCCTAAAATAGAACCAACTACGTAGCTTAACATAGAAATTAACAAAATTCCCCAAATGAATGACATAATATATTGCATTTCGTTTCACCTCTATCGAACTTTAATTACTAGTATATACTTTGCTCATCTTAATAATCATAACATAGTACGACAAAAATGAACAATAAACTTTTCGTAGAAACAAATTTTTCTGTTGTGAATTTCATTATTATGGTCTATAATTAAGACCAACTACTAATCGTAAGTATTAAATTGGGGGTTAAATACCATGAATGCAGGAATTCTAGGATTAGGAAAATATGTTCCTGAAAAGATTGTCACAAATTTTGATTTAGAGAAAGTTTTAGATACAAATGATGAATGGATTCGTACGCGTACAGGAATTCAAGAAAGAAGAATTGCTCGTGAAGATGAAGATTCCTCAGATATGGCATTTGTAGCGGCAAAAGAAGCTCTTGAAAACTCTGGGATTTCACCAGAACAGATTGGATTGATTTTAGTAGCAACGGTTACGCCGGACCGAGCTTTTCCAAGCGTTGCATGTCAACTTCAAGAACGATTAGGAGCTAGCAATGCGGCTGCAATGGACATTTCAGCTGCCTGCTCTGGGTTTATTTATGCCCTTGCAACAGCGAAATTGTATGTAGAAAGCAACAGCTATGACTATGTATTAGTTGTTGGTGTTGAAAAATTATCAAAAATCACGGATTGGAAAGACCGCAATACAGCTGTCCTTTTTGGCGACGGTGCAAGTGCTGCTATCGTTGGTAAAGTATCTGAAGGAAGAGGGATTTTGGCCTTTGAATTAGGCGCTGATGGCACTGGCGGAAAATACTTGAATATGAACGATGATAATTTCATTTATATGAACGGCCGCGAAGTTTTCAAATTTGCAGTGCGTCAAATGGGTGCAACAGCATTGTCCGTTCTTGAAAAGGCAGGATTGTCAAAAGAAGATGTTGATTTCCTAGTTCCGCACCAAGCGAATATCCGCATTATGGAAGCAGCGAGAGAAAGATTGGAATTGGAAGAAGATAAATTATCAAAACGCATTCATAAATATGGCAATACCTCTTCTTCCTCAATCGGTATCGCTTTAAAAGATGAGCTGGATGAAGGAAAAATTAAAGATGATGATATCGTAGTATTAGTAGGATTCGGTGGAGGACTCACTTGGGGCGGCGCCGTAATAAAATGGGGAAAATAATAGATTTTCATATTCCAGTTATAGTAATTTACTCAACTTTCGCACACAGATATTGTCAGACATCTCTTGATGTAATTGGGTAAAGACGCAATCCATTCTTGTACTTTACTTTTAAATAATTCCATGTTCAAACAAACATTAGCTTCTGCTAATGTTTGGAAGATCGCTAATAATTGATTCAATGCACTCTCTAGATTCATATCTTTTACATCTTCACATAATAGAAAAAAGAGATTTCCAATCGTTTTAGGATCGTTGTTTTGTCTACGCTCCCACTCTAAGAGTATAAAGCGAGTAAACACAATCGTTGTATGACTAATCAACAGATCATACGAACGACCTTGAAATTCTTTTGCTAGGTTAAGCAATGATTTGGTACACTTGAAAAATGTTTCGATGTCCCAGCGCATCCCGTAAATACGCACAATTTCTTCATCTGAAAGTGTGGTATCTGTACTCAAAATGGCTAACCATTCACTCTTTTTATTGCGGTTACGCACGAATACAATCTTGACTTGTCGTCCTTTTGCAAGATGAACATGGATCGAACCGAGTAGGTCTTTCTTTTCCATGGTACGCTTTGCTTTTTTAAAGAGTTCATCCAGAGTATGGGCTTCACCATCTATGAAATAACGTTGTTTTAGCTGCTTGACCATACCAATGACAAATAAACCTTTATCCGTGATTTTTTCAATCAAAGGCTCATGCGTAAACCAAGTATCCATTAACACATAATCAGCTGTAATTCCTGCATTTAAGGCATGATCCAATAAAGCAGAGACAACGCTTGGCTTATCTTGTTGTGCTTCAAGACGACGCTTGTAGCCGGAAGTGCGTTTATCAATGGATTCATCGACCCCGTTAAGTTGATTTTCCTTTTTCGCTGAACTCAATAAAGCAAAGTCTACAGGTAGAAAAGAATATCCATCAGACCAACCAAGAGTAAGCAACTGAAACCCCTTATAGAATCGTTTCTCTGTATGATCAAATACTCGTGAAAGAAGTTCAACAGACTTGCTTCGGTTGCGTGAAAAGAGTGAATCATCAACAATAAACACCTTCACTCTGTTGTTTGATGTAAGCTTTTTTATACGTCCAGTAAGATCTTGACATAAGGAAAGTAAAAAAGTTCGCCAAGCATAAGTAGATGAATTTAGAAAACGGTAGATCGTATCTTTTTTAGGTAAGTCCACGGCTTTCTTACTTTGAAGTGCTTGAAACCAATTTTTATATTGGAAAACAAGCAAAAAAATAAGACGGAAAATAGATAAGCATGAATAACCAAATCCCTTAGTAATTCTCGCTTTTCTCAAATGTTTGCCTATATTTAATTCAGAAAATCTTCGTTCAAGTTCTTTTGGTAGTTGTGCAAAAGTATCTTTTTTCGTTATCATAATGGTGACACCTTCTTTGGTATTTGGTTTGTTCACCATAATTTTACCAAAAGATAGGTGTCTTTTTCTTTTAAAAAAATAAAATCAATAAAAAACAAGAGAAATAATGAAAGACGATATAAAACAGTCATATCAAGAGTTGCAATAAGATATTACTCTGCGAAAGTTGAGTAATTTATAAGTATAGTTAATCCTAAGGGGGTACTAGAGATACATGAAAAGGAGAGTTGTCATTACCGGTATAGGTGCTGTTACACCACTAGGTAATACAGTAGATGAAACCTGGTCAGCAATTAAAGAAGGGAAATCCGGCATTGGGCCGTTAACAAGAGTCGATGCAGAATTATTCCCAGCTAAAGTTGCTGCTGAAGTAAAAGATTTTGATATTGAACAATATATTGATCGAAAAGAAGCAAGAAAGATGGACCGCTTCACTCATTACGCGCTTGCTTCTGCATTGATGGCAGTAAAAGATGCAGATTTAGTAATTAATGAAGAAAATGCTAACCGCGTTGGTGTTTGGATTGGTTCTGGAATCGGTGGGATGGAAACGTATGAACAACAATTTGAAGTGTTCCAAAAACGTGGTGCCCGCCGAGTAAGTCCATTTTTCGTTCCAATGATGATTCCAGATATGGCAAGTGGGCAAGTTTCGATTTATTTAGGAGCAAAAGGTCCAAATGCTTGTACTGTAACTGCATGTGCTTCTGGAACAAACTCTATTGGTGATGCTTTTAAAGTGATTCAGCGCGGCGATGCAGATGTCATGATTACGGGAGGAACGGAAGCTCCAATCGTAAAAATGGCTGTTGCTGGATTCTGTTCAAGCACTGCGCTTTCGCTAAACACAGATCCAGCTACGGCATCCCGTCCATTCGATAAAGAACGCGATGGATTTGTTATGGGTGAAGGTGCAGGTATTCTTGTATTAGAAGAGTATGAACATGCAAAAGCTCGCGGTGCAAAAATTTATGCGGAAATCGTTGGATACGGCGCAACAGGTGATGCTTATCATATTACAGCTCCAGCGCCAAATGGTGAAGGTGCTGCCCGCGCTATCCAGCAAGCTATTGAAGATGCGGGTATTGATCCTACAGAAATAGGATATATCAATGCTCATGGAACAAGTACACCATACAATGACTTATATGAAACAATGGCTGTCAAAACGGTCTTTGGAGACCATGCATATAAATTAGCTATGAGTTCAACAAAATCCATGACAGGTCACTTGCTTGGTGCAGCGGGTGGTATTGAAGCAATCTTTACAGCATTAGCATTAAAAGAAGGAATTTTACCACCTACAATTAACTTGCATAATCCAGATCCTGAGTGTGACCTTGATTATGTACCAAATGAAGCTCGTAAAGCAGATATTCAATATGCTATGAGCAATTCCTTAGGATTTGGTGGACATAATGCAAGCCTTGTATTCAAAAAAATAGAAGAATAAAAAAATTGTCGATAAGTAAAATGCGTTTAGCTCAAAGCTAAACGCATTTTTACTTAATTTGATGAATAATAAGAGTAGTAAAGGATGGTGGCTTGATATTTCGATTTATGCTGTTTTTATTCAGCTATGGCATTTGCGTTATTTCGGTAAGCAATCTTCTTTTATACTTAAACTATCGGACGCTTGGTTATTCTTGGCGCGCAGTCTTTTTTTATATTTTAGGTTCTCCTGAATTGTATTTAATGATCATATCATTAGTAATATTATTTATCGTGATATTCGACCTATTCCCATCGCGATTTCCATTTTCTTAACGGTTTCGTTTGCAATGGCATTGGCTTTTTCTGCACCTTCATCTAAGATTTTATCTAATTCTTCTGAATCGATAAGTTCGTTGAATCGTTCTTGAATGGGCGTTAAATGTTCAATTAAGCAAGTAGCAACTCCTTCTTTAAAGGCACCGTATCCAAGGCCTTCGTATTTTTTTACAACCTCATCAATGGATTTATTTGTTACTGCTGCTTCAATTGTAAGTAAGTTGGAGATACCCGGTTTCTTTTCTTCGTCGAAAGCGACAACACCATCTGAATCTGTAACGGCTGATTTAATTTTTTTCATGATTTCTTTAGGTGTATCTAATAAGCGAATTGTCGCTTTTGTATTTGGGTCGGACTTGCTCATTTTTTTCGTCGGGTCTTGCAATGACTTAATGCGAGCTCCTGCTTTTGGTAATTGAATTTCTGGAATTTTAAATACTTCACCATATCGTTTATTGAATCGTTCTGCCAAATCACGAGTCAATTCAATATGTTGTTTTTGGTCTTCTCCAACAGGAACGATATCCGTATTATATAATAGGATATCAGCAGCCATTAACGGTGGATAAGTTAATAGACCAACAGAAACGAATTCTTTTCCTTCCTTTGCTGATTTATCTTTAAATTGAGTCATTCTTTCGAGCTCACCAATGGATGAAATACATTGTAACATCCAGCCAGCTTTTGTATGAGCAGGTACTTCCGATTGAATAAATAACGTTGCTTTTTTCGGATCAATGCCCGTTGCAAGATATGTAGCAGCAAGGGTGCGAATGTTTTGTCGCAATTCTTTTGGATCTTGTGGAACGGTAATGGCATGTTGGTCTACTATACAGTAAATGGCATTTCCTTCATCTTGAAGTGCAGGGAATTGCATAAATGCTCCGATATAGTTCCCCAATGTAATAACTCCAGTTGGTTGTACTCCTGAAAAAATAGTCTTCATTAACACTACCTCCTATTTTTATCCATAAAAAAACATCAAACGACCAATACAAATTGTATTGGGACGAATGATGTATATCCGCGGTACCACCCAGTTTGCCTTAAACGGCCACTCTCGATTCTTCGTAACGTGAAGTGTACGAGCTTTACTACTCACTTTCGTAAAGCCAACTCGAAAGTCCATTCCATTTGCTCTGCGATCTGTTTGCACCTACCACAGACTCTCTAAACGCAGAAATCAAATGTACTACTCTTCGTCATCGTTGTTCAATGTATATATTCGGTAAATTATGAGTGAATTATAAAGTAATTCAAAGGAAAAATCAAACGTGAAAAATTTTTCATTTTGGAATGAGATGAAAAAGATTTGGGTAGTATGGTAGTAGGAAAATGTAAGGAAATTTTATTAATAAATATAGAAATTCTCGATTGTCGTTATCTAATTGAGAAAATGAATTGGAAGATAAAGGAGGGGAGAAAATACAACTTTAGTAGGAAATTTTATGTTAATTGTGAAAAAAAGCTAAGATTCACGAATGTTTTTTTAAATTTATCATATGAATATGTGAATTTTTCAATTATCCTATATTCAAAAGAAAAAGAATGTTGTATAATTGATACAGAATTTAAAATGATATTAATTCTAAATAAATAATAAAGCATAGATGCCTTTGATTTATATATAGAAGGGAAGTGTAACAATGATTGTAACATTATTTACATCACCTAGTTGTACATCATGTAGAAAAGCGAAAGCTTGGCTAGAGCAACATGATATTCCATATAGAGAACGAAATATTTTTTCAGAACCGCTAACAATTAGTGAAATTAAAGAAATATTACGAATGACAGAGGATGGAACTGACGAAATTATTTCTACACGCTCTAAAGTATTCCAAAAGTTAAACGTTGATGTGGAGAGTTTACCTTTACAAAAATTATATGAATTAATCCAAGAACATCCAGGATTACTCCGAAGACCAATTATTTTAGATGAGAAGCGTCTGCAAGTTGGTTACAATGAAGATGAAATCCGTCGATTTTTACCTCGAAAAGTACGTGCTTATCAATTAATGGAAGCCCAAAAAATGGTCAATTAATCATATAATGTAGTGAAAAAGTGTAAATTCAGTCAACGTTTGTTTGACTTGTTTACGCTTTTTTTATTGCATTTTTATTATGAATTCCTTCATAAAGAAAATTCATCCTTTTTTCACTTAATACTTGATTTAATTGATATTGTCATCTACAATTTTGAATAATTCAAATAATTTTATTTGAAGGGTGTTTTTCCTTTTCATTTTCTATTAGTTCATCATACAATAGAATCATAGAATGAAACATAAATATTCATTAAGCGTTTTGTTCTGTATACCAAAGGAAGTAAAGGGGAAAGGCACTAAAGAATTGGGGTGTATTTTACTCCGATTCAAACATACTAAGTACACGCTTTCGGTTTTTCAACCAATGACTGTGAAGGGAGTTGAAGTCTCATGGACATCGAACGCGTAAATGAAAATACAATAAAGCTCTTTATCACATATCGTGATATTGAGGATCGCGGTTATAGCCGTGAAGAAATATGGTATAACAGAGCAAAAGGCGAAGAGTTATTTTGGGATATGATTGGTGAAATTAACACAGAAGAATATTTCGATTTAGATGGCCCAATTTGGATACACGTGAATGCTTCAGAACAAGGTTTAGAAGTAATCGTCACACGTGCCAATGTAAATGATTCAGATCCAAGCTCTCTGTTCTCTAATTTTGATGAACATCATGAAGCTACAGTTAACCATAAAGACCCGTTCAATCCCTTCGAAGATGATGATGTGTTAAATCATGAAGGAATTGCGAACATGTCATTATATAAATTCAAGGATATCGACGAAATTATTCCAGTAGCAAATCGATTAGTGGAGTACGGCTTGCACACTTCTTTATATAAATATGAAAATTATTACTATATTGCCATCGATTTTGCTGGTGTGAATGATAGTGCAACTCGTCAAAATATACGCTCGATTTTAAATGAATATTTAACAAGTTCAAAAATGACAATATATCGTTTAAAAGAGTATGGTACAGCGATCATGGAAGAAGATTGCTTGGAAACAATTGTTCATTACTTTAATTAAATGTGCCTAAGTGTAGGCACTTTTTTTATGTTAATATTTTGAATTTCAGTTAATCTCCCCCTTGAAAAATATATCTTTTTGTATGCTCTTGTCAATCCTAAAATTCTACCATAAAATGGTGTGAAAAGGGGGGGTTTTGTGCTTGTAGCAATTACAGAAAATCAAGAACGATTTGTGATTGATTCTACAATTCCTCATACAACATTAAAACGACTTAGAGAAGAAAGACAATTCTATTGCCCACAATGCGGTGAAAAACTCCAATTGAAAATTGGAACCGTTAAAGTGCCTCACTTTGCTCACATTTCAATAAATCATTGCAAGTCTTATTTTTCTGAAGGTGAAACAATACAACATCTCCAAGGAAAAGAACAGCTGTTTCAACTTTTTCGATATCTTCAAGTCCCCGTATTGCTAGAGCCTTATATAGCTGAACTAAAGCAAAAGCCAGATCTGCTAATAAATTTAAATGGATATCAGTATGCCATTGAATTCCAATGTAGTCCAATAAAGCATGAACGATTTCTTGAGCGAAATAACGGTTACAATCAAAAAAATATCCAACCTATTTGGATTCCATTGACTCCTATTCAAAAAATAAAAGGAAATGGCTTACAAAAAATTACCCTTCCTCATCAACTCCAACAATTTATTACTAGCGAAAAGAAAGCAAAATATTTAATGACATATAATCCAAATACAAAGCAATTTTTGTATATATCTAACCTCATTCATTTAAAGGGAATTAGTTATTTATCAAAAATTAGTCCTCTCCCACTATTAAAACAAAAATTCCCATTTTATATACCGAGGCCTTTTACAGAAAAGGAATTTTCCAATGTATTAAATGCATACCGTAATTTTATCAATCAATTTTTAAAATCAAGGGTATTATTTAGCCGAAAAGGTGTAAATGATTTATTTTTGAGAAGTGTTTATGAGCTGCGAATAGACCTTTATCAATTTCCAATATTTTTAGGAATTCCTATTTGCGGAAATGAAGCATTTCATGTATGTGCAATAGAATGGCAAACTGAACTAATGTATTTTATTCATTTATTGGGAATTAAGGTACATGCAATCAATCAAAAAGTAATAATTGACTTTTTACGATGGTCAAAGCGGGTATGTACGAGTGAGGCTATTCAAGTTGTTAATCGATATGTAGAACTTCTCAAAGATTTGTCTGTGGAAGATATGATGAGCACAGTGAAAAAAGAACAATTAGAGGAATTGCTATATAGGCAATTTCTTGCAACAAGAGGAAAATATTGAGAAAATAGGATTGTGAAAAAAATTTATCATTACGGGGGCATTGACATGGCAAAAAAATTATTAACACGTGATGAAGTGCCTGTCGAATTGACTTGGGATTTATCAACAATTTTCCCTTCAGACGAGGCATGGGAGGAAGAATTTAAACAGATTGAGCAATTAATTTCAGAAGCAGAAAAGTATAAAGGGAAAGCAACAGAAAGCGCAAAAAGTTTATATGAAACATTGCAATTTAGCGACAAAATTTCTGAGCGCTTCGGGAAATTATACGTATATAGTCATTTGAAACACGATGAAGATACGACGAAAAGCAAATATCAAGGGATGGAAAGCCGTGCACGTTCTCTAGGAGCAAAGATTAATGCGGCATGGTCTTTCTTAACTCCTGAAATTTTAACTTTATCGGAAGAACAAATACAACAATATTTAGAAGAATACGAACCGTTGCGTCTATATGAGCAAATGTTTAAAGAATTAAATTTACAGCGTCCACATGTATTATCGGCCGATAAAGAAGCTATATTAGCACAATTTTCAGAAGTGACAAGCTCTCCGGGTACTACTTTCAGCGCTTTGAATAATGCAGATTTAGAGTTTCCAACTATCAAGAATGAAGATGGCGAAGAAGTACAACTGACTCATGGAAACTACATCACATTTTTAGAAAGTGAAGATCGTGAAGTAAGAAAAAATGCTTTTAAAGCGATGTATGATACGTACGGCAAGTATATTAATACTTTTGCTTCCACATTAGCAGGCAACGTAAAATCACATAATGTTTATGCAAGAATCCGGAACTACGATTCTGCTCGTCATCGCGCATTAGCAGGCAACCATATACCTGAAAAGGTCTATGATCAATTAATTGAAACGATACACGAATACTTACCAGCACTTCACCGCTATGTATCATTGCGTAAAAAAGTGCTCGATGTGGATGAATTGCACATGTATGATTTATTCGTACCTCTTGTGAAAAAAGTGAAAATGGATATGCCTTATGAAAAAGCAAAAGATATTATGGTGAAAAGCTTTGCTCCATTAGGGGAAGAATATCAAACTATCGTCCAAGAAGGATTAAATAGCCGCTGGGTAGATGTAATGGAGAATAAAGGAAAACGAAGCGGAGCATATTCTTCAGGGACATACGGCACGAATCCGTACGTATTAATGAACTGGCAAAATAATATTGATAATTTATTTACGTTAGCCCATGAATTTGGACATAGTATGCATAGTTACTATACTCGGAAAAATCAACCGTATCCTTATGCGGATTACTCCATTTTCGTGGCGGAAGTGGCTTCTACATGTAACGAGGAGCTTTTATTCGATTATTTATTAAAAACGACGGAAGATAAACAAGTGAAAGTTTACTTGCTCAATCATTGGCTCGATAGTTTCAGAAGTACGGTTTATCGCCAAACAATGTTTGCTGAATTTGAACATATGATTCATGAAATGGATCGAAATGGTGAGGCGCTTACTGCTGAACATCTTACAGAAATTTATTATGATTTAAATAAACAATATTTCGGCGATGAAATGACGGTAGATGAAGAAATTGGCTTAGAATGGGCGAGAATACCACACTTCTATTACAATTACTATGTATATCAATATGCAACAGGACAAAGTGCAGCAGTTGCTTTAAGCCGTCAAATTTTAGAAGAAGGACGTCCTGCAGTAGATCGCTATATTAACAACTTCTTAAAAGCGGGATGTTCTGATTTCCCAATTGAAGTATTGCGAAAAGCTGGTGTAGATATGGAATCAAGAGAACCAATCGCTCAAGCTTGCAAAGTATTTGAAGAAAAACTCAATCAATTAGAATCACTGTTATTGAAATAGTGAATTACTGTATAACTCATACGGTAAAATACACATTAAAGTTAGTAAAAAAGCTTCAAAAGAGTTAATAAAATCTCTTTTGAAGCTTTTTTTTCTTGAAATAAAAGTTTTTAATGTATAATTTTTTTTGACGATTTTATTTAGAGAATGTGAACGTTTTTTGAAGTACATATATAGCTTTTACAATCTTGATTGTTCCTAATTTTTCAATAATTTTTACAAGTTTCATGAAAGTGTTTACATTATGTCGAATTTGTGAAATTCCATTAAACTTTATTGCACAAATTATTATTCCATGATAAATTAAAAACGTGAAATAAATCACATATCAAACATACACCCCTTTGTTTGAACGTGAACATTTCTCCCATCCCCTTTGTGTAAGGAGGCATTTGCTGCAGCAAATGCCTCTTTTACTTTCTTTTCATCAATGATACATTCGCACCATAAGAACTCTAATAGAACTTTCTCGTTTAACAACATAGCTTTGGTTAAAAAAATGTAGACATGCTATATCATGTCTACATTCAGAAAAGCATCTAGATATTCTATCATTATCAAAAATTTAATCCACAATTACTAGAGTGAAAAAGAAGATGATTTTAAACGCCATAATGTAACAGCGTCATTTGAAACACGTTCGATTTTTTGTTGTAACATCCGTTTTTTCAATTCTCTTTCCGCATCGCTCATGGATATCGAATAGATGCTTGCCACTTCATCGGTTGTTAAGTATTGAAAACGTTGGAATAACTCTTCGAATGTTGGTAACGGTTTACTGATGATTTCTTCATCCAACATTTCCTGCAATATTTGAACGTATATTTCATAGGAATACATTCCACTTACTTTTAGACCTTCATCTTCAATGCATTCATTAAAGAATACAATGCTCGGCACTTCATCAACTTCCATTTCACGAGTGATATATAAATCACATTGAAAAGCACGCACCGCTTCTTTTGATCCGAAATCTTTAATAAATTCCTCTTGGTCTAATGTTGCTTCCTTCGCAATTTCTACTAAAGCTGAATAGGAATGAACATTTTTAGTTCCCAACAATGCATGTTCCTGCAATTTTCGAATATAACGATTTGCTGCTTTTTTACCTTGTAATTCTGCTGCTTTAATGGCAAGTGAGGGTAAGGCAGGATGAGTAATATCCACATCAGTACCTGTTAAGCACCCTTTGATACGTCTAGTAACACAGTTTAAAGTTTGTAATTCTGTGCTCAGTACGTATCGCCAAGTGAAATAATGCTCGTATTCCAATTGTAGCTTTTTTAACATTGACTGTAATTTAAAGGCATTTGGACAAAGCGGGTCAATAAAAATATAAAGTTCAATTGGTTTTGTCCTCTTCGTGGATGCGACAGGTTCTGACAGTAGCTGGATATTATTCAATCTAATCCCCCCTCATCCTCACTCGGAGTATTAATCATATGATGCGCTGTTAAAACAAGACGTTGGAAATATTGTTCGCGAAATGGGCCTTCAAGTCCTACTTCATCCATCGCTTCACTCATACATTCCAGCCAAGCTTGAGCATGGTCTGGAGTGATTTTAAAGCGCATATGTCTTGCTCTCATCATCGGATGACCATGTTCTTGAGTATATAAATTCGGACCACCTAAATATTGCGTTTGGAATTGTATTTGTTTGCGAATTGTTTCTTTTAAATCTTCTGGAAACAATGGACGGAGTAATGGATGGACATCAACTCGTTTATAAAATGCATGAATAAGCTTTTCTAACTTTTCAGCACCAATTTCCTCATAAGGAACCATATACTTTCGATTCATAGGTGTAAACTCCTTTTATACTCTTTTCCCGCATGTACGAATTGTGATCGACTATGAAAACCTTGATTCGTTATATTTCATTCTATCAACGACTCACCGTTTTCTCAAACAAATCGCTTTCAGCAAGTGTTGATAATTGAGGGGAAATATAGAAATTATCCAACTACATTGTTCGATAATAATTTAACACTTTCTTAACATAGTTTTGAGTTTCTTTAAATGGAGGAATGCCTCCATATTTTTTTACATTACCAGGTCCTGCATTATATGCAGCTAAAGCCAGTTCCAAGTCATTATCAAATTGATCGAGCATTTGACGCAAATATTTTGTACCACCCATGATGTTTTGTTCAGGGTCTTTCGTATTCGTTACACCTAAATATTTTGCGGTACCTGGCATCAATTGCATAAGCCCGGTAGCCCCAGCTGAGCTTACTGCATTTGGATTAAAGTTCGATTCTTGTTTTATAACTGCCATAATTAATTTTTCAGGAATACCGTATTTGGCAGATGCTCTTTGAATCATTTCACGATAATCTCCGTGCGTTGCTGAATCGATATTTGCTTCTGATTCGGAAGCGTTAGATTGAGAATAGGATGTTGTTATGTACGGATTTGGGCTAGATAATATGAATTTTGAAATATAATCTTTTGCATCATCATTTAGTCCGTTTTTATAAGAAAAGTTTTCAATCGCTTCAAGTAGGGCTTTTTCTGGATTATCGCTATTTTGGGTAGTAGCCAATATTTCTTCTAGCATTTCTGCAAATAAACCTTCCTCAGTCGTTGCATTGATAGAAGAGCTATTTAGGGAACGCAATGCGTCAATTTCTAATATGGTTTTCATCATTGTTGCATCCATTTACTGTACTCCTTTCTCTTGGACAGCTTTCATAAATCGGGCGATTTTTTTGTCAGCTATTTGTATATCGATATTTCGTTCTTGTAAAAAAGATAAAAACCGTTTCTCCCCTACTGTCGGGTTATTTGTTTCATATTCTACCTCATAATCATCGCAGTGCAAATAGAAGGAATGGTCAAAAACAAGAATCCCCCCCTCATATGGCACCTCAGCCCGATCTGTTGTCAATGTTCCAAAGGGGCGTAAATCTTCAATAGGCACTTGCAATCGCAGTAATCTTTCCTTGACAGAAGGTGCCCAAAATCCCTTGCCAGAAAGCATATCATCCCTTTGTTGTTGTGTTAATATGTCCGTTGTTTCAAGATGAATATGTTTTGCCGTTTTCTCTTTTAAAGTACAAAAATATTTTCCTTTTTGTTCTCGAATGCGTAGAGCACTGGAAAATTTCCTCAAGTGCCAATTTTCTGTATCAAAATAGTGATTAACTTGTCGAACGATTTGATGTTTTTGAATGTTGAACTCTGTTAATAATTGTTCATATTGTTCTTTTGTTAACATGTTTTTAAATTCAATTTCATACTGTTGACTCATGACTTGATCCCTTTCATTTATGCATTTTATTGAACCTTTTTATCGAAAATAGTTCCTGCTATGTTAAAATATGAGGAGAAATGGTAGGAAGGGATTGTTATAAATGCGCAACGTTTATGTCGTTGATGATTATCGTTTTGAAAATGATGAACTTTATTTTAGTTTAAACAAAAATCACTCCAAAATACAAATTCAGCCGGCAGGACAAGTGTTAACGGATTCTGACGAGCTTGCTTTTATTTATGTCGTTGAAGAAGACAACGAATATAGTTATTTACAATTTCCTAAAAAAGTGTGGCATGCATTAGTAGAAATGATAAAAAAGAAGAAAGATCCGATATTAATTTTAGATAATGAATCCATACTATTACATAATTTTTCGAATGAATTAGAAATGCTCATATATAACATTGAAGGAAATGGCAATTACGGTGATGAATTTGTACAAGCAGTAGAAGAAACTTTTCGTGAAATATTAGAAGCACAATAATTGATTGAGTTTTTGTAGCGTATTGGGGGGATTTTTATGGGGCAATGGGAACGCTTCCTAGGACCTTATAAACAAGCAGTCGATGAACTAAAAGTGAAATTTAGAGGGATGAGATCTCAGTTTTCTGCAGAAGGCACAACTTCACCCATTGAATTTGTTACTGGTCGAGTGAAACCATTAGCAAGTATATATGATAAAAGTTTTGAAAAAGGAATTCCCTTTGAACCTTCAGAACAATTAGCAAGGGAGTTGCAAGACATCGCTGGTATTCGCATTATGTGTCAATTTGTTGATGATATCACAACGGTTGTTAATTTAATTCGCCAGCGAGATGACCTGAAAGTAATTGAAGAAAAAGATTATATTACTCATAAAAAACCAAGTGGTTATCGTTCATATCATATGATTGCAGAGTATCCAGTGGAAACGGTCAGTGGGAAAAAGACGGTATTAGTAGAAATACAAATACGTACGTTAGCCATGAATTTTTGGGCTTCAATTGAACATTCTTTAAATTATAAATATAAGGGCGATTTTCCTGAAGAAATTAAATTACGCCTAAAACGTGCGGCTGAGGCAGCATTCCAACTAGATGAAGAAATGTCATCAATCCGTTATGAAATACAAGAAGCACAGGCGTATTTTAGTGAAAATAAGGAAGCTCAAAATCCAAAGATCCGAGAGGAAAGGGAGCGTGAATAATTTGAAGTTTTCTATTCAATCACGCAATGATTCTCAATCAAATGAATTGAAGGAACTTGCAAAAAATTACTTACAGGATTTCGGATTAATATTGGATGAAGTAGAACCGGATATTGTCATTTCCATTGGCGGAGATGGTACTCTTTTGCATGCTTTCCACAACCATGTGAAAAGATTGGATAAAGTGGCTTTTGTAGGGATTCATACTGGGCATTTAGGATTTTACGCAGATTGGAAACCTTCTGAATTGGAAAAGTTAGTATTATGTATTGCGAAAAATCAATATAAGGTTGTTGAATATCCATTATTGGAAGTAAATGTGTGCAATCATACAGAAATCAGTACTTATCTTGCACTCAATGAGGCAACGATTAAATCGCCCAATGTAACGTTAGTGATGGATGTGTTTCTAAATGATCGCCATTTTGAACGTTTCCGCGGTGATGGTTTATGTATTTCAACCCCATCAGGAAGTACAGCGTATAATAAAGCATTAGGCGGCGCAATCATTCATCCTACATTGCAAGCGATTCAAGTGACGGAAATGGCATCAATCAATAACCGCGTTTTCCGTACAATCGGATCCTCCCTAGTGTTACCAGCCCATCATACATGTAAATTAAAACCGGTCAAAAACCAAACGTTCACAATGACAATTGACCATCTGCAATTGGACCACAATGAATTGGATTATGTCATTTTCAAAGTGGCAAAAGAGAAAGTGCGATTTGCAAGATTCCGTCCGTTTCCATTTTGGGAAAGGGTTCATGATTCCTTTATTGCAAGTGAGTGATTCAAATGCCATTTAAACTGCAGTTTCAAGCAATGGAAGATGGACAATTATTAAGAGAAGCGATTTTAAAACAAGATATTTCGAGCAGGGCATTAACGGCAATCAAATTTCGCGGTGGCAAAATTTTAGTGAACGGTGAAGAACAAAATGTTCGCCACATCCTTTCGAAAGGGGATGAAATTACAATCATTTTCCCTGAAGAACAGGCGAGCGAGCATCTAAAACCAGAGTATGGAGAATTAAATATTGTTTATGAAGATGATGCATTGTTAATTATTGATAAACCGCCTATTATTAATACCATTCCTTCAAGGGAACATCCGACGGGAAGTATCGCTAATTTTGTTTATGGATATTTTTTGGAACAAGGAATTGATTCCACCGTCCATGTTGTGACTAGATTAGATCGTGATACTACAGGGCTTGTTTGTATTGCAAAACATCGGCATATTCATCACTTAATGAGTATGCAATTGCAAAAGGGTCAAATCATAAAAGAATATGAAGCCATTGTACATGGACATGTTTCAAAGGATCTTTCCATTATTCTCCCAATAGGCAGGAAAGATTCAAGTATAATCGAACGGGAAGTAAGAGAAGATGGACAATATGCACATACCGATGTGAAAGTAATAAACCGCTTCATTTATCAAAATGAGCCGCTTTCACATGTTCGTCTACGATTACATACTGGAAGAACCCATCAAATTCGTGTTCATATGTCGCATATCGGGCATCCGCTTGTAGGCGACGAATTATATGGAGGAAGTAAACATATATTAAATCGTCAAGCCCTTCATTGCGTATACTTGGAAATGATTCATCCGTTATTGAAGAAAAAAATTATTTTTTCTAGTGAACTAGTTGAATCCATGAAAAAAATAATCCATAATTAGATGTTCGAGTTATTCGAGCATCTTTTTTTCTGTAAATACACAAAAATATTCATAAAAATTTTATTGTCGAGATTAAAAATGCAACCTATCATTTAGGTTGAGAGGAGGGAGACAAAATGATCGAAGAAAAAGATGAAAAACGGGATGTTTCTTATGATGAGGAGCAGCTGTTCCAAAATTTAATTGAAGAAAATATTGATGAATTCCGGAAGCATTTTTTATCACTTCATGCGTATGAGCGGGCGAAATTTTATGTTAAGGTTGGACCAGACATACGTAGGACAATGTATCATTTTTTGTCTCCCGAAGAAATGGCGGAAATTTATGAAGCCATTGAATTGGACGATGAAGAAGTTGAACACTTTATTAAAGAAATGGACCCCACATATGCGGCAAAAATGTTGTCTTACATGTATACCGATGATGTGGTGGATGTATTAAATGAATTAGATCAAGATGATCGAAATAGTTTTCTTGAATTGATGGATGAAGAAACGAAAGAAGAAATTACAGAGTTGCTGGGGTATGAAGAATATACAGCCGGTTCCATCATGACGACGGAATATGTATCAATTCAAGAAAATTCAACGGTACGTTCGGCGATGAATGTGCTTCGTCAAGAGGCACCTGATGCAGAAACAATTTATTATGTGTTCGTTGTCGATGAATCTCATCGTTTAACAGGAGTTTTATCGCTAAGAGACTTAATTGTTGCAGATGAAGATGCATTTATTCGAGATATCATGAGTGATCGGGTTGTTTATGCAAAGGTCACAGATGATCAAGAAAAAATTGCCCAAATCTTTAAAGATTACAATTTCCTTGCTTTTCCTGTTGTTGATGACAATCTCGTATTGCAAGGGATTATTACTGTAGACGATATTATTGATGTCATTGATGAAGAAGCGAGCGACGACTATTCAAAATTAGCCGGTATTTCCGATATTGATGATATTGCTTCAAGTCCATTCAAAGCTGCAAAACAACGATTACCTTGGCTAGTAATGTTGCTATTTTTAGGAATGATTACAGCGACATTAATGGGCCAGTTTGAAGAGACACTTGAAAAAGTTGCGTTGCTAGCTTTATTTATTCCTCTCATTTCTGGAACTAGCGGAAATAGTGGTACGCAAGCTCTAGCTGTCGTTGTTCGAGGAATTGCAACGGGAGAAATTGATGAAAAAAGCAAACTAAAAATGATTTTTCGTGAAATGGGTACCGGATTAATCACAGGGATTGTTTGTGGTTTGATTGTAGTAGGAGTTGTGTTTGTTTGGAAGCAATCCTTATTAATCGGGTTGCTTGTTGGGACAGCCATCTGTTGTTCGATTTTTGTAGCAACGATTGCTGGCTCCTTTATTCCGTTGTTGATTCATAAATTAGGCATCGACCCAGCAGTCGCATCAGGGCCGTTTATTACGACTTTAAATGATATTACAAGTATTTTAATTTATTTAGGATTGGCAACGTTATTGTTAGGACAGTTGTAAACTTTCATAAAAAAATGGAAAGAAAAAATCTGCTTTTAAATGGAAGAGCAGATTTTTTCTTTTTTTAATGAAAAATTATCGGGGGAGTGGACGAAACTAAATATTGAAAATTATAGAAGGCAAATTGCCTACAACAAAATTATTTAAATGCTTTTTTGGATGACACGGTAATTGTTTCGATATCGTTGGCATTAATGGTTTTCAAGTCGTCTTGTGTACGGATTTTAATCAAAATGCCATCTAACCCTTCAATGATTCCTGTAATTTTTTCACCATTGTTTAAATGGAAAATTAAGTGACGATTTTTACGGTTGATGGGTTGTGAAAAATAATGCAATTGCCTTGCAATAACGGAATTTTTAATTCGCTCTCTACGCGTAATTTCATAAACAGAAGTACTTTCTTCAAGAGACGCTTCTTCCGTGTCTTCATCAACTTCGATGTAATAAAAAGGAGGGGTTTGAATAAATAGTAATGGTTCTTCCACTGATGCACATCCTTTTTTTCATAAAATATGCAACTCATTTTATTTCGTGACAATTGTCTAGCTTCAGCAGTTTCAATTGCATTTTAAGACGATTTTCTTGTACTGGATTATCACTAGAATTCAGCTCAATTAATACCTATAAGAGATTCAAGAAGATTTTCAAGAGTAAATCAATAAAAGTAAATAAAAAGAAGGAGCAAGCTGCCCCTTCCTCTTGGTGGATGTTATTCCTTACTTGTTAATGTGTAAATTTACGTCAGCAATGCATTGAATTCCAGCAAAACGTGATAGATCAACTGTTACGCAAGTATCTGTTTTCTTGAAGTGGTAGCAATCCATCATTGCTCCAGCATCTAATGTCTCTCCATCTACTGCTGATATTGGTTCATATGCTTCGCTTGTTGGAGCAATTGCTCTAAGTGTAGCACAGCAATCACCGAACATATCTTCCACTCTGAAGAATGGCGTTTTGTACCAACCATATTCTTTATCGCAGAACATTACTTTAAATGGAGAACCATCTTCTGTTAGTAACATAAATACCCGAGTATCTGCATGGTTGCGACGATTTTTATTGTTAATTCCCCCAAGAGGTTCTAAGAAGCAACTTGTTCCACAAGTATCATCATCATCTTTCACTACATGATTTTGAAGTTCTAATATTGTTTCTACTACTTCGCAAATGCATCCTTCATGACGACGACCATGATGAGATGAACTCTCAAAATGCTTTCTTCCACAACCCATTATCATGTCACCTCACTTAATTTTGTTCAATCTACAATATGTAAAAGTGCGATTGAAATAAGGGCGATTGTCTATGGGCATAACAATTAGGTCATTTTTCTTGAATAGTTTTTTTTATGAAAACGCATAATGACATTAAAAAGGGGGATGGAACTTGAAAAAATTGGTACTTCCTATTTTTCTTTCGATTTTATTAGTGGGATGCAATGATGAAAAAACACTTGAAGTAAATAATGCAAATGGTGAAGAAGTGAAAGAAGTTGCTGCAATTATTAAAAATGAAGATGAAATAAACAGCGGAAGAGCCATTTTTGTGGAAGACCAATTGTTGGTTGCTATTCAAGCAAAACCTTGGTTGGATTATAAAAAAACAAAAATTGAAAAAAATTTAAAAAAGAAGCTGGAAGAGATCTTGCCTGAATACGACATCACTGTTTCCTCGGATTACAAACTTTATTGGGAAGCGCAAAAACTTTTGAAAGAAGAAGACAGCGAAAAGGTGAAGGAGAAATTGGAAAAGCTAAAAAAATTGAAAAAGGAGGAAACGTAATGAATCAGGAACAATTTGAAAAGATTGAGCAGGAAATTACCCCTCCAACGCCCTATGTGAAAAACGTGTTAAAAGCATTTTTAGTTGGCGGCCTTATATGTACAATTGGACATGCTATTACCTACTTTTACATTATCTTTTTTGATTTTACAGAAAAAACGGTTGGGAACCCGACAGCTGCGACAATTATTTTCATTTCCATGTTATTGACTGGTTTTGGCTTATATAAAAAAATCGGTCAATTTGCAGGAGCTGGAAGTGCTGTTCCAGTTTCAGGATTTGGGAACGCAGTCATCTCAGCAGCAATTGAACACCGAACAGAAGGATTTGTGCTTGGAGTGGGAGGCAATATGTTTAAATTAGCTGGTTCGGTTATATTATTTGGCGTTTCTTCAGCTTTTGTTGTCTCCCTCATTAAATTAATTCTTGTAACAATGGGTGTTATCGAATGGTAATCATATTTCAGAGCAAACCGTCTATCATCGCAAGCGCAGCTGTCGCAGGGCCTTTGGAAAGAAAGAGTGTTTTTTATTCTTATTTCGATTCTGTAGTAGAGGATGAACGATGGCATCAAGCCACGAATGAGCAGGGTAATGCAAAGATGATTCAAGAAGCTTGCCAAATTATACTAAAGAAAGCGAATTTAAATAATTTGGATATCGATTTCTTTTTAGCGGGTGATTTGGTGAATCAAATGACGCCAACGAATTTTGCAGCAAAAGAAATAGCTGCATCTTTTATAGGTTTATTTTCAGCATGTGCAACATCGGTTTCATCGGTCATTATTGCTTGTTTGCTGACAGAATTAGGAGCATCAAAATACGCTATTGCAGGTGCTTCCAGCCAACATAATTCAACTGAAAGACAATTCCGTTATCCTATTTATTACGGTGCTCAAAAACCAGCGACTGCCCAATGGACTGTGACGGCAGCAGGCTTTACTTTAATTGGGAAACATAATCCGAAAAACCCTTCAATTGTAGCTGCGACTGTTGGAAAAGTTGTAGATTATGGACAAACGAATCCGTTTCATATGGGAGCTGCAATGGCGCCTGCTGCATATGACACCATTACCAAACATCTAGAAAAACGGAAACAAACAATAAAAGACTATGATGTCATCATGACAGGAGATTTAGGGAAAATCGGATTAGAAATATTAAAAAGAATGTTTGTTGAAACAGGTGCAACCCAGGAAGAATTAAATATCTTCCGCGATGCCGGGGCAGAATTTTACGGAGAAGATAAATCCTTTTTAGCTGGGGCTAGTGGAGCTGGATGTTCTGCTTCAGTATATTTCAGTTATATACTTCAGCAATTAAAAGATGGGCGTTATAAACGAGTATTGCTTGTAGCGACAGGTTCTCTTCTCTCCCCACTAACTTTCCAACAAGGGGAGACAATTCCTTGTACTGCCCATGCAATCGAAGTGACGATGGAGTGAGGGCATAAAGATGATATTCATTGACTTTTTACTTGCATTTATTGTAGGCGGATTGATTTGTGCTATAGGTCAGTTATTAATGGATGTCGGAAAAATGACACCAGGAAAAACTTTATCTATTCTAGTTGTTGCGGGTTCAATTATTTCTGGATTAGGATGGTATCAACCTTTAATCGACTTAGCGGGTGCTGGAGCGACAATACCCATTACATCTTTTGGACATTCATTAACCCAAGGAGCAATTGCAGAAGCCGAAAAACATGGCTGGGTAGGCGTATTAACTGGAATGTTTGAAGTAACAAGTTCAGGTATTAGTTCTGCCATTGTTTTCGGGTTTATTGCAGCGTTAATTTTTAAGCCGAAAGGAAAAGTCAACTAGACGATTACCCCTCCTTAACGTTGTAGCTATGCATACACTACGACTGTATAGAAAGGAGGGGGATTTTTTATGTGGAATAAATGTGGATGCCAACAACAATATCAACAAATTATGCCAGCCTATGACTATTGTGCACCCTCATATGTAAGTCCTGCATATTATAAAAGTAAATGTAAATACAACGGTAACATGTTTGTACTACTCGTTGTATTATTCATCTTATTAATAATTGTAGGAGCATGTAAGTGGTAAGGAGGGGAAACATGAATCATTTTTTTAAACAAATTGAAAAAAAGACTGGCGTAAGCATGGAAGAAATATTTGCACTAGCAAATGCGATCCAACATGCGGATTTTACAAATGAAAAGCAAGTGCGTAAAATTGTTCGCCGAGTTAGTCAGTTAGCAAATAAGCCGATTTCTAAGGAATTAGAAGATCAAATTGTGAATTCAATTATAAATAATGGAGAATCATTAGATTTAAGTAGCATTCAAAGAATGTTAGGATAATGTAGAAAGAGGGTGTCCAGAAAGTTTTCGACTTTCCAGACACCCTCACTTCTTATGATTATCTATCTTTGTTTCTGCGGTATTTGAAACAAGTTTCCTCATTGAAAAGGAGAGTTTTCAAAAGGCTTTTCAGAAGGCTCTTACATTTGTATTCATGCAGTTATGTTAAGAAAAGAAAATGAGCGAATTAAAAAACTCGCCCATTGTTAAGCTAAGCTGCTTTTAAGTGTCAATGAATTTGATTATAATTCTCCAGTTAATTTATATGTTTCGTAAGTTGTCCAAGACCCATCTTCCAATTGATAAATTAGGTGTATGCGGTCAATTTCTTCCTTTTCATCAATACCAATCATACGCAATTGAGGATAAATATCGTCATGTTCTGTCTCCGTTAAATCACGACCGATTGTAATGTGTGGGATAAACACATGTTTTGGTTCACCAATGTTGATTTCTTTATATAAATCATCGTGAATGTTTTGCAATTGATCCGTTAGCTCAATTTTAAAGTAAATGACGTTCGTTGTTGGAAAGAACGAGCTGACCTTCGATGCGTGTATTTTTAGCGGACCATATTTATTTGTAATGGATTTGATTGTATTTGAAACACTTTCAATTTGTGATTCATCCACTTCAAAGGCTTCTTTTAACGTAATATAAGGGGTAATTTTTGAATAATGGGAATCATATCGTTTGCGATAAGTATTCGCCAAATCTTGCAGTTTTTTTGATGGAAATGCCACAACACTTAACTTCATCCGCTTTCCTCCCTAAAATGCAAATTTTACTTAAGTATAGCAAATAATACCTGGAGAATACATTATTTTATATTCCAAAAGTTTTGCAAAGTGCTCTTCTTAAATCTGGTTTCCAGTATTTCCATGTATGGTTGCCATCAAACTCATCGTAGAATATATTGAGATAATTTTTAGAGTGTAACAATTTATTTAATTCCCGATTAGGTGTTAGGAAATCCTTCACTTCTTTATCAAGTGTTACAACTTCCTTCTCTTGTTTTCCTATAACATGATAAATTGACAACGTATTATGAGTTGGTGCTTCCTCAACTGCTTTTAATACCCATTCATCTACATAAGGTGATTGTAAAATTACTTTGCCAAAAGTATGTGGATATTTGATTGCGGCAAGAAGAGATACAGCTGCTGCCATGGAATCTCCAATTAACCCTCGACTAGCACCAAGCGCTGTTGTTGAAAATTCATTATCAATGAATGGTACTAGCTCATGTGCTAAAAATTTCAAATAAGCAGCATGTTGATCTCCTGTCGGTATGTATTTTCTCTTACGATCTTGTGCATTTTTGTAAGGCACTCCGACGATAATTAAGTTTTCAATTTCATAATTGTCCATTAATTCATCAGCAATACGAGAAATTCCACCTAATTGGAAGTAATCTTTTCCATCTGAAGCAATTAAAATGTTATATTTATAGAGAGGGGTATAATTTCCAGGGGTATATACAAGCAACTCAAAGTGTTCATCTAATGCATTACTATAAAATGGTATTTCTTGAATAGATCCTTTTTCCACCTTTTATCCTCCTTAAAACAGTTGTTCATAATTGTATCATAATTCGAAAATATCGTGTATTATGAAATAAGAGAATATTTAAAATAAGCATTATAAAGGAAAATTCAAATAAAGTGAGGATTCACAAATGCAAGAGAAAAAAAGTCGAGTACATTCGAATTACGTGACGAAAGCAGCTAAGGAAGCATTACAAAGAAGAGGCGTAACAATTGAAGATATAGCTGAAATTGTGTATGAAATGCAGTCACCATATAATCATGGCTTAACTTTAGAACATTGCATTAATTCCGTTGAGCGCGTTATTATGAAGCGGGAAGTTCAACATGCAATACTTGTCGGCATAGAACTAGATGAATTAGCAGAAAAAAAGATGCTTTCAGAACCACTTCAAGCGCTTGTTGAAAATGATGAGGGTTTGTTTGGTGTCGATGAAACGATTGCTTTAGGTTCTGTTTTGACATACGGAAGTATTGCATTAACGACTTATGGTCATTTAGATAAAAATAAAATCGGTATTATTAAAAAGTTAGACACAAAAGCTGGCAAAGGAGTCCATACATTTTTAGATGATTTAGTGGCTAGTATTTCCGCATGTGCTGCGAGCCGTATTGCACATAAAATGCGAGATTTAGAGGAAGAAGGGGAAACATTTCAAGATGTTCCTCCAAAGGAATTAGGACCTGAAGGAGAAATGTTGCCGGTCGATGATGAACCATAATAAAGGCTGGGGTGAGACATGCCCAGCCTGTTCTTATTTATTTAAATGTTTAATTTTCTGTTTCCTCACCAGTATAATTATTTTCCTCTTGTGGTAATTGTTCTTTAAAGTATAAAAACGATTCGTCCTCTAATTGATGAATTTTTTCTTCATTTATTCCGATAGCCAAGGGTCCAGAAAAAATTTCTTCCCACCAATATTCAGTCGAAATCATACATCATTGCCCCCTCTTCAAAAATTCTTGTTAAAGAACCTCCATAGCTAATTTTTAAAAGGAGTTCTTCAATAAGTTGTAGTAATATTACTGTAGTTAGTATGGACTGAAAAAATTAATTTATGTATTCGGGAGGAAATAATGAAATTTGATATATATGATGTGGAAGTAATGATTCGAGAACAAAAGGATTTTTTTTATTCGGGGCAAACAAGGGATATAGAATATCGAAAAAAACAATTACTAAACTTGAGAAATACAATCAAAAAGTATGAAAGTGAAATATTAAAAGCATTAAATTTGGATTTAAGAAAAAGCGAATTCGAAGCTTATTCTAATGAAGTTGGTTTCGTGTTGCACAGCATTCAACATATGATCAAGTCCATCGATGAGTGGGCAAAACCTGTGGAAGTGAAAACGCCATTCCACTTTCAACCGGCAAAGAGCATGATTATTCGAGAACCATATGGTGTTGTATTGATTATTGGTCCTTTCAACTATCCGTTCCAATTAGTGATGGAGCCGTTAATTGGAGCTATAATTGGTGGAAATACTGCCATTGTAAAACCTTCTGAGTCTGCTATTCATACTGCTCAAATCATTAAAAAAATTATTGAAGAAACCTTTGATTCGCGGTATATACGAGTTGTTGAAGGAGAGAAGGAAGAAGTAAATGCATTGATTCATGCTCCTTTTGATTATATTTTCTTTACAGGCAGCGTCTCGGTCGGAAAAATTGTCATGCGTGCTGCGGCTGAACGGCTTACACCAATTACTCTTGAGTTAGGTGGAAAAAGCCCTACAATAGTAGATAAAAGTGCAAATCTTGATGTTGCAGCAAAACGAATTACATGGGGCAAATTTAACAATGTTGGACAAACTTGCGTCGCACCTGATTATCTTCTAGTCCATTCTTCGATTTATGAAAAATTTATGAAAAAACTAAAGCAAGCAATTGTTAGTTTTTATGGAAAGAATCCTCAATTAAGTAAAGATTACGGACGAATCGTCAATGAACGACACTTTGATCGACTTGCAAAACTTTTACAATCGGAAAAGCACAATGTCACTTTAGGCGGAAGAACGGACAGAAAGGATTTATATATCGAGCCTACCATCATTGAAAATATAAGTTGGCAAAGTCCTGTTATGGAAGATGAAATATTTGGACCGTTATTGCCTGTATTGAAGTACGACGATTTATCAAGAGCAATTGAGCAAATTCGAAAACTTCCAAAACCGTTAGCAGCTTATTTCTTTTCAGAAGACGAAAAACGAATTGATTATTTTTTACAAGAGTTACCTTTTGGTGGCGGTTGTATAAACGATACGGTGACTCACGTAGGCAATATCTATTTACCTTTCGGAGGCGTAGGCACTTCTGGAATGAACAGTTACCATGGAAAAGCGAGTTTTGAAACGTTTACCCATGCAAAATCGATTTTGAAGCGTTCATCTAAATTTGCTAATAACTTATTATTTCCACCATATAAACAAAAAGTGAAATTAGTTCGAAAAATCCTGAAATAAATTGAATTATTCAATTGTGGTAAAAAGAAAAATTATTTCATAGCGTATTTATTTTGAAAAAAATCGGCTTATGTCGTCAAAATTCGACATAATTCTAAAAAATTCGTATTTCAAAAATTATTTTTGTCGAATATTATCTATTTTTGATATGATTATTATCATTAAAGAAAATGTTTATTAATAACTCAACTTTCGCAGAGTAATATCTTATTGCAACTCTTGATATGACTGTTTTATATCGTCTTTCATTATTTCTCTTGTTTTTTATTGATTTTATTTTTTTAAAAGAAAAAGACACCTATCTTTTGGTAAAATTATGGTGATCAAACCAAATACCAAAGAAGGTGTCATCATTATGATAACGAAAAAAGATACTTTTGCACAACTACCAAAAGAACTTGAACGAAGATTTTCTGAATTAAATATAGGCAAACATTTGAGAAAAGCGAGAATTACTAAGGGATTTGGTTATTCATGCTTATCTATTTTCCGTCTTATTTTTTTGCTTGTTTTCCAATATAAAAATTGGTTTCAAGCACTTCAAAGTAAGAAAGCCGTGGACTTACCTAAAAAAGATACGATCTACCGTTTTCTAAATTCATCTACTTATGCTTGGCGAACTTTTTTACTTTCCTTATGTCAAGATCTTACTGGACGTATAAAAAAGCTTACATCAAACAACAGAGTGAAGGTGTTTATTGTTGATGATTCACTCTTTTCACGCAACCGAAGCAAGTCTGTTGAACTTCTTTCACGAGTATTTGATCATACAGAGAAACGATTCTATAAGGGGTTTCAGTTGCTTACTCTTGGTTGGTCTGATGGATATTCTTTTCTACCTGTAGACTTTGCTTTATTGAGTTCAGCGAAAAAGGAAAATCAACTTAACGGGGTCGATGAATCCATTGATAAACGCACTTCCGGCTACAAGCGTCGTCTTGAAGCACAACAAGATAAGCCAAGCGTTGTCTCTGCTTTATTGGATCATGCCTTAAATGCAGGAATTACAGCTGATTATGTGTTAATGGATACTTGGTTTACGCATGAGCCTTTGATTGAAAAAATCACGGATAAAGGTTTATTTGTCATTGGTATGGTCAAGCAGCTAAAACAACGTTATTTCATAGATGGTGAAGCCCATACTCTGGATGAACTCTTTAAAAAAGCAAAGCGTACCATGGAAAAGAAAGACCTACTCGGTTCGATCCATGTTCATCTTGCAAAAGGACGACAAGTCAAGATTGTATTCGTGCGTAACCGCAATAAAAAGAGTGAATGGTTAGCCATTTTGAGTACAGATACCACACTTTCAGATGAAGAAATTGTGCGTATTTACGGGATGCGCTGGGACATCGAAACATTTTTCAAGTGTACCAAATCATTGCTTAACCTAGCAAAAGAATTTCAAGGTCGTTCGTATGATCTGTTGATTAGTCATACAACGATTGTGTTTACTCGCTTTATACTCTTAGAGTGGGAGCGTAGACAAAACAACGATCCTAAAACGATTGGAAATCTCTTTTTTCTATTATGTGAAGATGTAAAAGATATGAATCTAGAGAGTGCATTGAATCAATTATTAGCGATCTTCCAAACATTAGCAGAAGCTAATGTTTGTTTGAACATGGAATTATTTAAAAGTAAAGTACAAGAATGGATTGCGTCTTTACCCAATTACATCAAGGGATGTCTGACAATATCTGTGTGCGAAAGTTGAGTTAATAACAATATACACCGTTGCTACATAGAAAAGTGAGTTTATATCGTAACTTACCATTGGATATACGGAGGAAGAAAAATGATTACAGAAGAATTATTGAGCGTCATACCACTAAAACAAGTAATTGGACAATTGCCAAATACTATTAAGGATATTTCCAACGATTCAAGAAGTGTGCAACCAAAAAGTTTATTTATTTGTATTAAAGGTTACACGGTAGACGGTCATGATTTTGCTCAAGATGCAGTGAATCAAGGTGCGACGGTTGTGATTGCAGAACGACCGTTGCAATTAGAAGGGAATGTGGCGCAAGTAATTGTACCGGATACGGAGAGGACATTAGGACTCATTGCCGCTAAATTTTTTGATTATCCTTCAAAAGATTTAACGATGATTGGTGTCACTGGAACAAATGGAAAAACAAGCGTTTCAAACATCATTCATCAAATGTACGTGGGTATAGGAGAAAAATCTGCTTTATCGGGAACTATTGGCTTTAATTTGAATGGTGTTCTGTATGAAACAGCGAATACGACAAGCGATGCTTTAAACACTCAACAAATGATATTTCGTGCGAAGATGGAAGGTTGCCACACGATGGTCATGGAAGTTTCATCTCACGGACTATCATTAGGAAGACTTGCGGGTGTGGATTTTGATGTGGCTGTATTTACAAATTTAACCCATGACCATTTAGATTTCCATGGAACAATGGAGGAGTATGGTTACGCAAAAGGGCTATTATTTTCACAATTAGGACAAGATTTGACAAAAAATAAAACAGTTGTATTAAATGCGGATGATCCTTGGTCTAAAAAGTATGCAACTATGACACCGTTTCCAATTTGGACATATGGGTTAAAAAATGATGCTCATTTCCGGGCTGAAAATTGCGAGTATAATGATGAAAGCACTTCCTTTGACATGATTACACCAGAAGGAAAATTCCCTGTTACAATGCAATTACTAGGGGAGTTTAATGTTTATAATGTTTTAGCTGCTGCAGCTGTTTTATATGCTCGGGGGTATCCGATTGACATCATCATCGAGCAAATTGAAGATTTAGTACCGATTCGAGGTCGCATGCAAAAGGTTAAAACAGATTTACCACTACATATTTTTATTGATTATGCCCATACGCCAGATGCGATTGAAAAAGCAATTGAAGCGGCAATGCCTTTTAAAAAGCCAGAAAATAAACTCATCTTCCTTGTGGGGACTGGTGGAAATCGAGATAAATCAAAACGTCCAACAATGGCTGAAAAAGCATCCAAAGCTGATTATGTTGTTTTAACAACGGATGATCCACGTTTTGAAGATTTTGAAAGTATTACAGGGGATTTAGCGAAAGGAATGCTTCATGAGAATTATGCTTGTATTGGTGATCGGGCAGAAGCGGTGCGCCATGCAGTATCTGTTGCTAATCCTGGAGATATTATCATTTTTGCTGGAAAGGGTCATGAAGACTATCAAATAATAGGTAATAAAAAGTACCCGCATAGTGATGCTGATATTGCATTAGAAGCTGCGAAATTAAAATTCGTAAAATAATATTATGAAAATATAGCCGTCTCAAATAATTGAGGGACGGCTAAAATTATGATGATAAGAAAAGTTATTGTTATGTAAGAGATTCCGTTGTTAATTTATAGAAGGCTATTCATGAAAATCAGAAAATGGTTGTCGGAATAGGGGAAATTCTTTTATTATTGTTTACGTAGAAAAAGGAGACGTAGAAAATGACTACAAAATTAGAACAAGAAATTTTATCTCGTCGTACATTTGCCATCATTTCCCACCCGGATGCAGGGAAGACGACGATGACTGAAAAATTATTGCTATTTGGTGGGGCCATTCGAGCTGCTGGAACAGTAAAAGGGAAAAAAACTGGAAAATTTGCAACGAGTGACTGGATGGAAATTGAAAAACAACGGGGGATTTCTGTTACATCATCCGTATTGCAATTTGATTATGATGGATATCGAGTGAATATTTTAGACACCCCAGGACACCAAGACTTTTCAGAGGATACGTATCGTACATTAATGGCAGTGGATAGTGCTGTCATGGTCATCGATGCAGCAAAAGGGATTGAAGCACAAACAATTAAATTATTCAAAGTTTGTCGTATGCGCGGAATTCCAATTTTTACATTCATTAATAAATTGGATCGCCAAGGAAAAGAGCCGCTAGAATTAATTCAAGAAATCGAAGAAGTGCTTGAAATCCAAGCCTATCCAATGAACTGGCCAATCGGTATGGGGAAAGAGTTCCTCGGTATTTACGACCGCTTCCATCGACGCATTGAACAATTCAGAGTAGATGAGAAGGATCGTTTTTTACCATTAGATGAAAATGGAGAATTAGCTATTGATCATCCAATGAAGGAAACTTCGTATTATACACAAGCAATGGATGATATTCATTTATTAGATGAAGCAGGTAACGAATTTTCTGAAGAAGAAATTCGCCGCGGTGAATTAACACCTGTCTTTTTCGGTTCTGCATTAACAAACTTTGGCGTGCAAACTTTTTTAGAAACCTATTTACAGTTTGCACCATCTCCACAACCTAGATTAACTGAAGACGAACAATTGATTGATCCAGTTTCACATGAAGAACTTTCCGGATTTGTGTTTAAAATTCAAGCAAATATGAATCCAGCCCATCGAGATCGGATTGCCTTTGTTCGCATTGTATCTGGGAAGTTTGAACGAGGAATGAATGTTACTTTAGCTCGTACAGGCAAAACGTTTAAAGTGACCCAATCCACACAATTTTTAGCTGAAACTCGTGAAACCGTTGACGAAGCGGTAGCGGGAGATATCATTGGTCTATATGATACGGGAACATATCAAATTGGTGATACGATTGTTGGTGGAAAGAAAATATTCCAATTTGAAAAACTCCCACAATTTACACCGGAATTGTTTGTCAAAGTAAGTGCAAAAAACGTAATGAAATCCAAACAGTTCCATAAAGGAATTCTTCAACTTGTACAAGAAGGAGCCATTCAATATTATAAAACGTTACACACGGAAGAGATTATGCTTGGTGCGGTTGGTCAATTGCAGTTTGAAGTATTTGAACATCGAATGAAGCATGAATATAATGTGGAAGTCGTAATGCAACCAATCGGATCTAAAATTGCCCGTTGGATTAAAAATGAAAATGAGGTAAAAGAATCAATGTCTTCATCCCGTTCTATGCTCGTAAAAGACCGTTTCGACAATCTTGTCTTTTTATTTGAAAATGAATTTGCAATGCGTTGGTTTTCAGAGAAAAACGAGCATATTCAATTATATAGTTTGCTTTAAGTTGTTTAGTTGTATAAGTAATGCAAGAATACAAGTTTACGAATAATAAGCGTGTAGGAAGAGAGCGAGGAGTTATCCTTTCGCTCTTTTTCTTTTTTGCAATCTTTCTACATTATTCTTTTCGATTTTGGCTTGTAGATTGACAATGATGCTGACAACTTTAACTATTAACGAAGTGTAAGAAACGGTATTGTATAATATGCAATTACAAATTTGTAATACAGTATATGAAAGAAAGGAATACGGATTTTTGTCAAGAATAATTGATAAAAGAAAAAAGGGGGATGGAGGAATTGGCGATGGCAGTTCACTTTTTTACAGGTTTTCCTGGATTTATAGCGAGACAATTAATTGGAGAATTGTTCCAAAAAAACATAACGGACTCCGTGTATGTTCTTGTGTTAAGAACGGAAATGAAGAAAGCGGAAAAAGAACGTGAAAAAATTTTAGAAACTTATCCTGGAAGAAGGATTGAAATCATCGAAGGGGATATTACAGTACCAAAACTAAATTTAAAGGAAGAGACAATTAATCGAATTGCAAAGGAAGTTCGCTATTTTTGGCATTTAGCGGCAATCTATGATTTGGCAGTTCCTCGAGATGTGGCGTGGACAATCAATGTGCTAGGGACTTCCCATGTAAACGATTTTGTCAAATCATTACCTCATTTAAAACGATATATGTATTTTAGCACTGCTTATGTAGCAGGGAGAAGAGAAGGAGTAATTCTTGAGAAGGAGTTAATTCGTCCAAAAGAATTCAAAAACTATTATGAAGAAACAAAATTTGAAGCGGAGCTGCTTGTGAAAAATTTAATTGGAGAAATTCCTCTAACTATCATTCGTCCAGGCATTGTGAAAGGACATTCGATTACAGGAGAGACCAATAAATTTGACGGTCCATATTTCTTTTTAAATATGATTGATTGTTTGAGTTTTTTACCTTTCATTCCTTACATCGGAAAATCGGATACACATATTAACGTAGTACCCATAGACTATATAACAGAAGCGGCTATTTTCCTCTGTGAAGAGGAAGAGGCGATTGGAAAGACGGTCCATTTAACGGATCCCAATCCCCATCCTGTTCAAGAAGTATATCGGGCGATGGTTAAGGAAATGACAGGAAAATTCCCAAAAGGGAGAATTCCACTTTCTATAGCGCAGAAATTTTTGCAATTAAAAAAGATTCGAACAATACTTGGTGTGGAAAAGGAAACGCTTGATTATTTGACATGGAATGCAACCTTTGATTGTTCGATAGCAAAAGAACTTTTATCAAAAGGGAATATCAGTTGTCCGGATTTCATAGCAACCATTCCCTCAATGGTTCAATTTTATAAGAAAAATAAAAATAACCAACAATTTCATATTCCAATAAAATCACTAGCGTCGCATTAAAATAATTTAACACCTTCAAATAAACCGAATTTTCTGAAATATAATCTGAACACAAAAAAATCCTTTATAATGGTTGGGTGGTAGTAAACCATCCAAATCCAATACAAAGGACGAAACTATGGATAAGTTTACACGAAAAACATCATTTGAACAATGGTTTTCACCGATTAATCGTCCATTATTTGACGACCTAGTGAAAACACATCAATTAAATCACTATACCAAGAAGCTTTATATGGCTTCATTTATGAAACTGCTTTTGTATGCCCAACTCCATGAAACCGAGAGTTTACGGGCGTTGAGTGACGCTGTCTTTTTAGAAGAATTACAACGAGCAACGGGATTGGAATCGATTAGTTTTTCACAGTTAGGGAGACGAATCAATACCATCCCAACTGAGTTCTTTCAAACGATTTTTCTCGATTTAGTGGCACAAATTCACCGGAAAACCAATTTCCAAACAAGAAGAAAAGTGACAACGCCTTTGAAAATCATTGATTCGAGTACATTACCGCTTAATTTGACCAATCATAAGTGGGCAGAGTTTCGAAAAACAAAATCAGGAGTCAAGCTTCACTTACGACTTGTTTTTATGGAAAAAGGACTCTCCTATCCAGATAAAGCCGTACTCACGAATGCCAACGAACATGATCGTGGTCAACTAGAAGTATTCGTGGATGACAAAGAATGCATGTACGTGTTTGATCGTGGTTACTTGGATTATGGGCGCTTTGATCAAATGACGGAAGATGGCTATTTCTTTGTGACCCGTTTGCGTAAAAACGCTGTTGTCCGAGTGTTAGAATCCTTTTCGTTACCAGAAGATTCACCCGTATTCTCTGATGAAATGGTTGTCATTGGAACACCACAAAATCGTTCTGAAAACGTGTTTCGCTTACTCAAATTGCATGATACAAAAGGAAATGAGCTTCATTTACTGACAAATCGGTTTGACATTGACGCAGATGAAATTGCAGAAACCTACCAATCACGTTGGGCAATCGAACTTTTTTTCAAATGGATGAAACAACATCTGAACATTAAAAAGTTTTTTGGTCACAGTGAACAAGCTGTACATAATCAAGTGTACGTAGCCATGATAGTGTACTGTCTGAATGTTTTAGCTCAGCTGAACACGAATAGCGAACGCAGTTACTTACAAATTAGTCGCTATTTGAAGGCTTCTTTGTGGAAATCCGCTCACATTTGGTTACGAAAAATCGAAGGAAACGGCGTCCCATAAAGGTTTGCCAGTCGTTGTTGCACAAGTCATAGGTTATAGTAAAAAAATGGATGTTTACTACCCTCGCTTAGGTGTTTTCGTTTTTTCTCTAAAGTCCAGAAAAAATAAAACTGAAAATTCAGACATCATTTATGCGACGGTAGTGCAATAAAATAATTTCATTGCAAATATAATATTCTATTGCTATACTTATCCTATAGAAAATCGAACATCCATTGACATTGTCAAAGGGGAGTAGCTATAAGTATTTAGCGTGACTAAATACTTACTTCATATTCGTCACTACATGGCAATTGCCATCGGATATGAAAGCAAACTTATTCAATTTTGCTTAGCAAGACCTTTGCCTAATTAGGCAAAGGTCTTTTCGTTTGCTTAAAATTAAAGTTCTTTGACTAGTAAAACAGTTACAAGTTGGGCATAAAAAATTTAAGGAGGAATTATTAGTGGAAGCAATTATTTTGGAATATTTGTGGGTCTTAGTCGTTCTCGTCGTTTTAGAAGGGTTATTGGCTGCAGATAACGCGGTTGTAATGGCCGTTATGGTAAAACATTTACCACAAGATAAACAGAAAAAAGCACTATTTTACGGATTATTTGGTGCGTTCATCTTCCGCTTTACAGCATTATTCTTGATTACAATCTTAGTAAATTATTGGCAAATTCAGGCGATTGGTGCAGCTTATTTATTGTTTATTGCCATTAAAAATATTTACGAGAAGAAATTTAAGAATGAAGAAGAGAAGATAGATGAACATCTACAAAAAGGCAAAGGCTTTTGGGTAACTGTATTAAAAGTAGAAATTGCAGATATCGCCTTTGCGGTAGATTCAATGCTTGCTGCTGTTGCAATTGCAGTAACTTTACCAGAAATTGGTGACTTCCATATCGGTGGCATTAACGGAGGACAATTTGCTGTTATGTTCTTCGGTGGTGTTATCGGCTTGATTTTAATGCGATTTGCAGCGCAAGCCTTTGTGAAAATATTAAATAAATATCCTGAACTTGAAACTGCTGCCTTTTTAATTGTAGGATGGGTCGGGGTGAAGTTAGTGGTGTTAACATTATCGCATCAAAAAGTTGGCATATTGCCACATGAATTCCCGCATTCAACCCCTTGGGAACTTACTTTCTGGGGCGTTTTATTAGCCATTGCAATTGGTGGATGGTTTGTTAGCATGGTAAAAAATAAAAAACAAAAAACAAAAGAAATTTAAAGTAAGGAAGGAACAGTTTTTGTAGCTGTTCCTCTTTATTTTATATAAAATTTTTCTTATACTAATAAAAAGTTTATTCGACAATAAAGAGGGCGAAATAAATGGCAAACATGTCCGAGAGAATAAAAAATATAACGCCATTTCAACTGCTAGTTTCATTTTATTTTATCGCTATATTAATATCATTTTTGTTATTACGAATCCCTGCTGTCTATAAAAATGGAAAAGAAGTATCAATTATTGATACGCTGTTTACTGCTGTCAGCGCAATCAGTGTTACAGGATTGACGGTGTTCGATATTTCGGAAACTTTCACTAATTTTGGAATGATTATTTTATTGATTATTTTTCAATTAGGTGCGATTGGTGTTATGTCTATCGGCACCTTTATCTGGTTATTGATAGGGAAAAGAATCGGGATGCGGGAAAGACAGTTGATTATGATTGATTTTAACCAACATCATCTTGCAGGGGTTGTTCGGTTACTGAAAGAAATTGTAAAAATTTTATTTATTATTGAAGCATTAGGGGCACTTATTTTAAGCGTTCATTTTAAAAGATATTTTGAATCATGGTCAGAGGCCTTTAAACATGGGATTTTTGCTTCAATTTCTGCTACGACGAATAGCGGTTTTGATATTACGGGTCAAAGCTTTGAACCATTTTATTCCGATTATTTCGTTCAATTTATTACGATGATATTAATCGTACTCGGAGCCATTGGATTCCCGGTATTAGTGGAATTGAAACATTTTTTAATGAAAAAGAATCCCGCATTTCGCTTTAGTTTGTTTACTAAAATTACGACCGTAACGTATGGGGGATTGTTTATATTAGGTACACTTGTTGTCTTATTTATTGAATCATTTCATTCTTTAAAAGGTATATCATGGCATGAAAAAATTTTTGTTGCTATGTTTCACTCTGTTTCTACACGATCAGCTGGTTTAACGACAATGGATATCGGGATGTTTAATGAGGCGACAAATATCTTTCTTAGTTTTTTAATGTTTGTCGGTTCTTCGCCAAGTTCTGTTGGTGGGGGTATTCGAACTACTACATTTGCAATAGCTATATTATTTTTAATTAATTTCGCAAATGGAAGAAAAGAAATTCAAGTGTTTGGTCGAGAAATTTGTATGGATGATATTTTGAGATCCTTTGTAGTCATCATTTTAGCTTTCTTTATGGTCATGATCTCGACGATGATATTGGTAGTGACGGAACCCCATGGAACTGCTACACAAATTATTTTCGAAATAACATCTGCATTCGGAACATGTGGCATGTCTCTTGGACTTACTGAAAAATTATCAACTGCAGGGAAATTGGTCATTATGACCCTCATGTTCATAGGAAGAGTCGGGTTGATTTCATTTTTATTTACTTTGGGAGGAAAGGCCCAAACTCCAAAATATCGGTACCCAGAAGAACGAATAATTATTGGATAATGAGTTGAACAAGTGAATAAACTAAAAAAATTCACCATTTTTAAAATGAAAGTGGTGAATTTTTTTCAATAATTATTATTAAAGAGTATAAAAGCTAATATGCCATTTTGTTCAGCAAAATACCAAATTGGGTGACTAAATGATAAGTCGAATTGACCATTTTTTCTTTCTATGCTGTCGTATTAGAAGTTATTATTAAAACTTTTCTGAAAAATATGAATATCCTTGTCCTTTTTGTCATATGTTTTGTAAAAAAAGGTTTTTTTCAAAAAAATACAAGAATATACAAAATAAGGGGAAGTAGTAATTAGTAATCTATTATAATCGAATAAGTGAATTAATAATAGAACCAAATTACTTAAAAAAATGCAAAATTGATATCCGGTATTGGTTAAAATTAGAAAATAGATATATTATACCCATTTTATTTTGAATTGTTTTATGAAATAATTTTGTACAAAATTTAAATTAAGAAAATTTTATAAAATTAAAAATTAGCAAATTATATATAGATAGAAAAGATAATAAGAGAAATTTAAGATTGAGGGGAAGGATTGGTGTATCTTAATGAAAAGTGCCACTATGTTGCCTTTTTTGGAAGAATTAGTCCAATATGATAATGATCCAGTGCTTATTTTAGACACCTCATGTAAAATTGAGTCAATCAATCAAAAAGCAGCCGAATTGTTGAACTTAGCTGTGGAGGTTGGGAAGCCCCTTTCCATGGATAAACTATCTCAATCACGTTGGTATTCATTTTTAAAAAGAATTAGACAAGAGAGTTTTTCCTTCTCTTCATTTAAAATTAAAAATAAGGATTCATCTTTTAAGGAAATTAAAGTTTTGGGAATGTTTATCCAAAAGGAGAATTTAGTATTTTTAAAAATATTAAGTGATGATGAAAAAAAGAAGTTTCAAGTGAGCAGTAGAGGTTTTCTTAATGATTTGCCTTATGGCATCATATTCTTCAAAGAAGATCAAATTTTTGAAATAAATTCTCAAGCGGTTGAATTATTAAAGATTGATGTTGAAAAAGGTTTAAACTTGTCACTGGAATCTTTTCTCTCAAAATATCATGACTATAAAAATAATAAATTACAATTCCTGTCTGATTTAAAAAAATATGGACAAGCAACGTTGGAAATTTCCCATTTAAATAATGAAGAAGAGGTTTATTTAACACTAAACTGCAAATACAATTATTATTTAGATATGTATGTGATGACAGTTATTGATAATACGGAAAATGTAAAACTAAAGCAAAATATGAGAGATTTAGAACGGTTAAGTAAAATGGGTAGGATGTCGGCAAGCATTACCCATGAAATAAAAAATCTTGTAACATCATTAAAGGGTTTTGTTGAATTGTTGAAAGATAATAATACAACCGAAGAAGGAAAAAAATATTTACATGTAATGGAATCTGAAATGGAAAGAATGGAATCCATTCTTTCAGAATTGCTTTATTTGTCAAAACCAAGTAAGGCCTTTGAGGAAAAGGTATCGCTTTTACAAATTTTGAAAGAAGTTGTTCAAATAATGCAACCACATGCATACTCGAACAATGTGTTTATTCAATTAAAATCAGAAGACAATTGCAATTCCACGATATTGGGGAATGTCAATCAGTTAAAACAAGTGTTCATTAATTTAGTGAAAAATGCCATTGAAGTAATGAAAAAAGGTGGAACGATTACAATTGAATTAAAGGATGTCCACAATAAAATTCAAGTTTCGGTACAAGATGAAGGGATAGGAATTCCTGAAGAAAATTTAAGCAAGTTATTTACGCCATTTTTTACAACAAAGGAACAAGGAACAGGATTAGGTCTATGTCTTGTAAAAAAAGTGGTAGATGAACATCAAGGGAAGATTGTTGTGAAAAGTACTGTCGGTGTAGGATCTACGTTTATTTTAGAATTTCCAAATTATACCGAGGGTTATACTAAGATTTATTACAACGACAGCCAACTGAAAAAATGGTTGACTACCAAGGAAGTTAATTCATTACCAGTTGTATAGGCACGACTTTGACAAATCTTCTCTCAAATAGATATAATGCTTTTATATAGATAGAAAAAAGAGGATGATTTGTCTTGCCGTCAAATGAGATGAAACAATCGTTAAAATTGTATATTGTGTTATCAAGAGCAAATAAAGCGATTAATGAAGTGACAAATCAGTTTTTTCAACAAAAAGGTTTAAATCCAACTGAATTTGCTGTGTTGGAATTGTTATATCATAAGGGAAGACAACCTTTACAAAAAATTGGAAGTAAAATTTTATTAGCAAGTGGGTCTATCACATATGTTGTTGATAAACTTGAAAAAAGAGGTTTGATTAAACGGGTATCTTGTCCTTCTGACAGGAGAGTCACATATGCAGAGATAACTGAAGAAGGCGATAAATTTATGGAAGAAATATTTCCAGAGCATGAGAAAAATTTACATGAATTGATGAACGCGTTAACACCAAGTGAAAAAGAAATAGCAATCGAATTGTTGAAAAAATTAGGTTTATCGATTAAAGATTTGTCTTATTAAAAACGAGCTGTTCGCTAAGACGAACAGCTCGTTTGTATATTCTTTTGAATTGTATAATTATCTTCAAAAATTTTTTTATTTTATTGTAACTTCATCCTCCACCTAATTTTAGAGGGATAAGTTATTTTTCTTCAATTGTTAACCCCATTTTGATGAGTGCGTCTTTTAAATCGTAATCTTTTTGATCAAAAACAGATAAACGAACTAGTATATTATTTTTTTCGTAAACGATTCCAACGACTTCATCATTTTCAATGGTAGTTATGAATGCAACAGAATTAGTAATTTCCGGATGTTTATTAACCGCTTCAGTAATATCCAATGGTTTGTATTCGTTGATGGCTGCCATCCATTCTTCTGTACTTTTTACGAGATGATCATATGATGAAGCATTTTTTGGAAACACTTCAATACGCATGGAGATGGCATCATGATCTTGGAGGAAAAGAACTTCTTTTCCTGGTTCTTCTTTTGTGAGTTCATACCCTTCTAAAATTTGTATTGTATAATTTTCTTCTTCTACAACTGCGGTTTCATGAGTATACACTTCACCTTTTGATGTGTATTCAATTTTATTTTCAGGCTGATTTGTTTCTTCGTCTTGTGCTCCATTCTCTGTTGTCTCTTCATCTTCAACATTTTCTATTTCCTTTTCCGAATCTGCTGTTGTTTGATCTGGCTCCGTATTTTGTCCATTTGTTGTTCCACAAGCAGCGAGAAGGAACATTAATAGAGTTACTGAAATAAATAGTTGTAGTTTCTTTTTCATTTTACTCTACCTCCTTTTTGATTAAACGAATATGAAACGAAGGAAGTTTCATTTTTTTTAATAATGAATAAAAGGCAATATTAAAAATAACAGCAAAACAAAAACTTCATGCGCAACGATGACTAATGGCATACTTTTCTTCCATTCGTATAAAAACCCAAATATTAGGGATATAATGAATGCGCAAATGACACCATGGATAAAACCGCTCAATGATATTGCCAATGCAAATAATAAGCTAGTCATGATGCAAGCAATTACTGGAGAAACATATTGTTTGAGTGCATGTTGAACGTAGCCGCGCCAAAACAATTCTTCACCGACGACAATGATAAAAATGAGCAATAAATAATGCCAAATATTATTCGGACCATATGTTTCTAAAAATTTGCGAATCGTTTTTATTGAACTACTGTCTGTAAACTTAAGCAACATATAACCAAGTTGGATGATGCCATAAGTAATTGTGCCGAATCCGATACCAAATAGGATATATTTCCAAGTTGGGAGTTCATCTTTGAATTTCCCAAAAAGGATGGAGATTGCAGTACCGACGAGGAGAGTAAAAGTATATAAATGCCAGAAGATTTTTTTTACTTCGAAGGAACAATATATACTTATAAAGATGAAAGCAAGCGAGAGAAGGAGTACAATCATTTGTTTTGAAAATTTCATGTTACTTGCCTCCTTTGTTATCATAATATCAAAAAAAACTCCCCCTATCATCAATTACAAATGAAAAGGGGAAGTTTTTTTATTTAAAATCATTTACTGACTTTACGATTTTATAACGTTTATGATTAACGACGGTTTTTTCTTCCAAATCTAAGTCACGATAGTTCGACATAATTGTTAAATCAACAATTACTGAATTATCATTGACTTTTTCAACCATTCCGCGAAGTCCATCCTTAAATTCAATAATATCTCCCACTTCTGCTATTTTCATTGGCGTGCCCCTCCTCTATCAGTTACTATGAAGTTAGTTTGCATGATAATAGAACAAATGTAAAGTGATTTTAGAATAATTTCGAAAATATAAGAAGTAGGAGGTAAAATATTTATGAATAACTACAAAGATATGATTGAAAAGTTAAAAAATGGGGAAATAAAAAGTATAGAAATTACAAAAGAGGAATTTTTGCAGTTTCGTGAAGTGCTTGTGAATGATGAAAAGTTTAAACATTTTAGAGGTGAAGCAAAACAAGGTGGAAGGGTCATTTATACTTATTCAGATACACCGCGTGCATAACAAAAAACTACTTCCACCCATTTCTATATGAAAGAGGGGATTAGAAGTATGGATAGATTGAAGCTACATTTGGAGTACGTTCGGGAAAAAATGATTCGTTCAGGTTTAGAAAATGGCCTGCAATCACCAAAAACGATTCGATTAAGTAAACAACTGGACCAGATTTTAAATCAATATCAAAAGCATGAAAAATCCCCATTGATTATGACGAAAAAATAATTTTTTTCAATTTTTTGTTATAAAAAATCATGCAATTGGCAATAGTATTTTTTGAACACAGCAACATTCTCATTTTCCCCCTTTTCAAGCAGCGTATCTTGCTGCTCTTTTTTTTGTCTATGTATTAACAATTTTTTCATTACATATCAACAATTGCCCATTTATATGGTACATTACAAGAAAGTGTAAAATATGCATATTTTTAATAATGATACAGGGGTGTTGGGGAATTATGTTTAATAAAAAGATTGCATTTATCGGTACAGGGGTTATGGGAACTAGTATCGTAAAGCATCTATTGAAGGCGGGATACGAAGTAACGTTATATAATCGTACGAAGGAAAAAGCAATTCCTTTAATTGACCTTGGAGCTACTTGGGCTGATACACCTGCCCTTGCTTCTGAAAACAAGGATATCATTTTTACAATGGTTGGTTTTCCTAAAGATGTTGAAGATGTGTATTTTGGAGATAATGGCATTTTCAAAACAGCAAAAAAAGGTTCGACTCTCATAGATATGACGACTTCAAAGCCGAGCCTTGCAGAGAAAATATATGAGGCAGCGAAAGAAAAGGGAATAATGAGTCTTGATGCACCGGTGTCTGGGGGAGATATAGGTGCAAGAAATGGTACATTATCCATTATGGTAGGTGGCGATGAAGAAGTTTTTAAAGAAATGTTGCCAATTTTTGAATTATTCGGCTCCAATATTGTTTATCAAGGAAAAGCTGGCTCTGGTCAACATACAAAAATGTGCAATCAATTATTAATAACGACGAACATGATTGGCGTGTGTGAATCCATTGCATATGGAATGAAGGCAGGATTAGATTTAAATAAAGTGTTAGAGTCGGTTTCATCAGGAGCTGCTGGCTCATGGTCATTATCAAATTTGGGACCACGTATATTAAAAGGCGATCTAGAACCAGGCTTTTATATTAAACATTTTATTAAAGATATGAAAATTGCTTTGGAAGAAGCAGAAAAAATGGAATTAGATTTACCAGGTTTACATTTGGCGAAAGAAATGTATGAGACGTTGTTAAACAAAGGGTATGGTGATTTGGGAACTCAAGCGTTAATTAAATACTACAATGTCTGAGTGGCAATTTTAAACTGATAGGGGCGATATTTTTGATTAAAGGCCAAAACCTGAGGAAGAGGAATCAATTTGCATTATATTGTTCCCTTCCAATTCTTTCATGGGCATTGTACGATTTTGCGAATACGATTTTTTCATCCAATATTAATACGGTTTTTTTTCCTTTTTATATGGATGAAGTGCTTGGAACAGATAGAGTGATGGAACAGGTTGCAAGCTCCTTTATTTCTTACGCCAATGCTTTTGCAAGTCTCTTTTTGGTGCTCTTTTCTCCGCTTTATGGTGTTTGGATTGATCAAACAGGTTATAAAAAGAGATTTATCGTTTGGTTTGCATCTATCTCAATATTTTTTACATTTATGATGGGAATTTTTGCTCAACTGGATGTTTCAAGTTATTTTTCAGGATTGCCCCTCAGTTTGTGTTTCGTTGTTCTTAGTTTTGTCATTGCAAAATTTTGTTTTAATTCCAGTTTAGTGTTTTATGACACGATGTTAGGAGATCTTGGCACAAGTGAAGAGATACCATTAATTTCAGGATTTGGTGTAGCTGTCGGTTATTTAGGAACGATAGTAGGGTTATCGATATACTTTTTCGTAGCTGATGGTGGTTTTCATCGAGCTTTTATTCCAACGGCAATTCTTTATCTTATATTTTCCTTACCATTATTTTTCTTTATTAAAGATCGACCAATCCCTAAACATCAAAGAAAAAAGTTTGGATTTTTTAAAGGATATAAAGAAATTGTCGATACTTTTAAAGATATGAAAAAATATAAAGCAATTTTTACTTTCATGATTGCTTACTTTTTCTTAAACGACGCCATTGCAACGACAATAGCGATGATGGCAGTCTACGCAACAGTGATTGTTGGTTTTACTTCTGGGAAATTTATAATTTTATATTTAGTAAGTACCATATCTACTGTGATTGGGTCTTTCATTTTTGGCAACATTACAAAAGCAATTGGTGCCCGAAAAGCCGTTGCAATCGTAAGCATCATTATGATTATCGCTTTAATAATAGCGGTATGTGCTACACAAGAATGGATGTTTTGGATTGCGGGAAGCATGTTCGGTGTGTCACTTGGTTCCATGTGGGTAACCTCTAGAACATTGATTATTGAATTATCACCGGAGGAAAAACGTGGTCAATTTTTCGGTTTGTTTGCTTTTTCAGGAAAAGTTTCTTCTATTATTGGCCCAGCGTTATATGGAACGGTGACGTTCATGCTAAAGGATTATGGACCCCTTGCATCAAGAATTGCTTTAGGTTCTTTAATTGTATTAACGATTATTGGTTTAATTGTTCATTTGCAAGTACAGCAGGAGCAACATTAAATTTAAATTATTACCATCTGAATTTATAGAAAAGTTATATTATTATATTTAGTTATATAGGAAGGAATGATGATAGATGGAGCAAAAAGGTATTTTACTAGAATCAGGAACCAACGAATTAGAAATTGTTGAATTTGAAGTAGGAAATAATAAATTTGGAATCAATGTAATAAAAGTAAAAGAAATCATACAGCCGCTTCCTGTCACATTTATTCCTCATGCTCATCCGCATATAGAGGGAATTGTCCAGTTGCGAGGAGAAGTATTACCGGTTGTCGATATGTTGAAAGTGTTAGGAATACCAAATGCCTCTTATAGTGATCAGCAAAAATATATTGTTGCAGAATTTAATAAACAAAAAGTGGTATTCCATGTGGATAATGTTACACAGATACATCGTATTTCTTGGAATCAAATTGAAAAGCCTTCAGATATGTATCAAGGAAGTTCTAACCAAGTTATCGGTGTCATTAAAATAGGTGAATCAATGATATTATTACTTGATTTTGAGAAAATAATGGTTGATATTAATCCAGATTCCGGAATTAGCATGGATTCTGTAAAGAAACTTGGAAAGAGGGAACGATCAGAAAAAAGAATCATCGTGGCAGAAGATTCACCATTATTGCGTAAATTGTTAAATGATACATTAACAGAAGCAGGGTATGTTAATTTAGAGTTTTTTGAGAATGGTAAAGAAGCTTTTGAATATCTGGAACACTTATTAGAAACGAATGATGATATTACGAAGCATGTACAATTAGTGGTAACGGATATTGAGATGCCACAAATGGATGGACACCATTTAACAAAAAGAATAAAAACTCATTCAGAGCTACAAAAGTTACCGGTTATTATCTTCTCAAGTTTAATTACCGATGATCTTCGCCATAAAGGGGAAAGAGTTGGTGCAGATGATCAAATTTCGAAACCTGAAATTGGAGATTTAATTTTAAAAATTGATGAATTGATTTTGTAACATAGCACAATTTTAGGTATCCATCAATTCAATAGCTTTTTTCAATTCACATTTGTCGGATGCCTTTAAAGGCTCCGACGTTTTTGATTAATTTTTATTCGTTGAACCAACATTAAACATATGACAAAATATTCTTAAACTTAGAATTCGTATATAGAGAGTAGGGATTTTATTCGGTGAATGAAGTAAACATGGCGGTTATAGATATCGGTTCGAATACAATTCGCCTAGTGCTATACAGATATAGTCATGAAAAAGGATTACGTGAAATTGGAAATATGAAAACGGTTGCTAGGCTAAGGAAATATATTCAAACTGATGGATATATGTCTGAAGAAGGTATTGAAGTATTAAAAAATACGTTAATTTCGTTCAAGGAAATAATGCAAGATTACGGTGTGACGACCGTAAAGGCTGCTGCAACAGCTGCTATTCGACAAGCAAAAAATAATCAAGAAATCCTTTTACAAATGGAAAAAGATACTGGCATAAAAATCGATTTATTATCGGAAGATGAGGAAGCCTATTTCGGATATTTAGCAGTCGTTCATTCGATGGAGATCCCTTCTGCCGTTACAATTGATATTGGTGGAGGTTCAACGGAGATTACGTTGTTTATAAATAAAGAATTACAACATTCTATAAGTTTTCCTTTTGGTACTGTATCGTTAAAACAAAGTTTTGTTACCGGTGATAAAATAAACGAAAAGGAAAAATATCAACTATATCAAAATATAAAGAAATATTTTGAAAATGTAGCATGGTTAAAAAATGTTAAATTACCAATTGTGGGGATTGGTGGCAGTGCTCGAAATCTCGCGCAAATTCATCAGCATCTAATTGATTATCCAATATCTGGCATCCATCATTATGAAATGAATGAAGAAACGCTAAAAAATTTGAGTGGTTACTTAGGAAAACAATCTTTTGAACAATTAAAGCAAATTGATGGATTGTCTTCCGATCGAGCGGACATTATTGAAATTGCTTTAGTCATTTTTAAAACTTTAATGGAAGTTGTGGATTCAAATTCATTTTACATTAGTAAAAGAGGATTGCGGGAAGGGTTAATCATGGATATCGTGATGAAATCGAATCCTGAAGCTTTTCAACCCTTTAACGTATTTGAAGATTATGCGAATCATCTAGCATTCAAATATGGGAGAACGGAGGATGAAGTAGGTACATTAGTTACATTGATAGAGAATATATATAGAGAAAGTTGTAAATGGAACTTATTTCAATTTAATGAAGAACATCTGAATTTACTAAAAAAAGCAGCAAGAGTATTTTCAATTGGAGATTATATCGAATTAGATTCATCGAATCAACACACTTTTTATCTAATTGCCAATCAATCTATTCCCGGATTAAACCATAAAAATCGGGTAAAAATTGCATTGCTTGCATCTTATAAAAACCGAGATTATTTCAGACGTCTTAGTCAACCGTTTCTGACATGGTTTACCCGTGAAGAGTTAAAAATTTTGCGGAATTTCGGTGCTTTATTAAAATTTGTATATTCCTTAAATAGTTCAAAAAGAAATATCGTAAAAAGTATTAAAATGGAATTACAAGAAAAGGATATCATTACTCTATTTGTTGTTGCGAAAGGGCGTGCAGTGGCAGAAATCCATCGAGCACAAAGCCAAAAGAAGCATATTGAACGATTATTTAAGAAGAGGGTAAAAATTGAGTTAATCGATGAAGGGTGGAATGAGTAATGACAGATGAAACAGGGCTGAACTCTCCTGAAAGGGAAAATCTTATAGATAATCATAAATTAACGGATATTGATAGAAGGAAAATGTTGGATGAAATATCGAAACCTGAGTATTATAATAACCGTGAATTAAGTTGGTTAGCATTCAACGAACGAGTATTAGAAGAAGCGGAAGATGAAACAAATCCATTACTGGAGCGGTTGAGATTTATCGCAATCTTTAGTTCGAATTTAGATGAATTTTTTATGGTGCGTGTGGCTGGACTTCAAGACCAAGTTCGCGCGGGATTTCATAAACCGGAAAATAAAGCGGGCTTAACGCCCAAGGAACAATTGGAGAAAATTGCTGAAAAAACGCAAGCGCTTGTTCGTAGGCAAATGGAAGTTTTTCGTCATTTAATATTCGAGCTATTGCCAAAGGAAAATATCTACTTAACAGATATGAAATCATTATCGAAAGAACAGCAGCAATATATCAATGAAATGTTTGAAGAAACCATTTTCCCTGTACTAACACCCATAGCAGTAGATGCTTATCGCCCTTTTCCTACATTACTTGGAAAAACGTTAAACTTGCTTGTTTTGTTAGAAGATACAAAAGTGTTAAGCGAGTTTAACGAAAAAGTAGCTATTATACAAGTCCCATCTGTATTAGATCGCTTTATTGAAGTACCCGCTGGCCCTGATCGAAAAGTATTTGTTCTATTAGAAGATGTCATTACTTCACATGTAGATCGACTATTTTATGGCTATAATGTGAAATCGGTACAGGCTTTCCGATTAACGAGAAATGCTGATTTAACAATTCATGAAGAAGGCGCTCAAGATTTACTCGTTGAAATCGAAAAGGAATTGAAAAAAAGAAAATGGGGAATTGGAAGCCGTCTTGAAGTTCGCGATGGAGAAATGAATGATGACGTTTTAGAATATTTATTAGAAGAATTTGAAATTAGTGAATCCGATGTTTTTAAAATTGATGGCCCCCTTGATTTAACGTTTTTATTTAGTTTTGTGAAGAAGTTGTCTCAAGGAAGAGAGCATTTATTATATGAAAGTTTTATTCCTCAACGTCCATTAGATTTAGAGTCTGATGAAGATATTTACGAAAAGGCGCTAGAAAAGGATTTATTTTTTCATCATCCATATGAATCCTTTGAGCCTATTGTGGAATTTATTACAGAAGCGGCGAATGATCCGACAGTGCTAGCAATCAAACAGACTTTATATCGAGTAAGCGGTAATTCACCGATTATTCAAGCTTTAAAACAAGCGGCTGAAAATGGGAAACAAGTGACAGTTTTAGTAGAGTTAAAAGCACGTTTTGATGAAGAAAACAACGTGCATTGGGCGAAGGAGCTGGAACAATCAGGTTGCCTTGTGATTTATGGAATGCATAACTTAAAAACCCATTCAAAAATAACCCTTGTAGTTCGACGGAAAAATGGAAAAATAGAGCGTTTCGTCCATTTAGGAACAGGTAATTATAATGATGCGACAGCTAAAACATATACCGATATGGGGATTATTACAACGAATAAAGAGTTTGGTATAGATGCAACGAATTTCTTTAACTATTTAAGTGGTTATACGGAAAAGCCTAGGTTCCACCATATTGTCGTATCACCTTATGATATTCGTGATAAATTTATTGAAATGATTGATCAAGAAATTGAGTTTCATAAAAAATATGGAAATGGATTCATTCGTGCAAAAATGAATGCGTTAACTGACAAAGATTTAATTATGAAATTGTATGAAGCTTCCATAAATGGTGTTAAAATTGAATTACTAATACGAGGTATTTGTTGTTTGAGACCTGGTATACCAGGCATTAGTGAAAATATTACGGTTACTAGTATCGTCGGTCGATTCTTAGAGCATTCGCGCATTTATTGGTTCCATCATAACGGAGAAAATAAAATTTATTTATCTTCAGCCGATATGATGACTCGGAATATGGTGCGTCGAGTGGAAATACTATTCCCAATCTATTCTGCTGAAATTAAACAACGAATAATGCATATTTTTTCAACACAACTAGCTGATAATGTAAAGGCTCGTGTTCAAGATTCAACAGGAAAATATCGATATAAGGAACGTAAAGAAGGCGAGTCGGTAATCAATAGCCAGGAGCTATTTATTTTAGAAGCAACTAGTACAGTCATGATGGAGGAATAAGAACTGTATTGAATGCATGGTGTAGTTTAATTGAATAAATGACCCGACACATAAACTACACCTTTTTATACATTTACATAGTAATGGAGGAACATCGATGATCAACTTTCCAGCCAATACAGAAAAAGATTACTTACAATATGTCATGAAACTTAACCCTTTTAATGCGATTGTCATATTAAAACAGTTAAGGGCTGGAAAATTTTCTGTAGAAATGATTAATTCCAGTGCTTACAAATTAACGCCCAATACTTTTGAAAAAGGGATGGACGCTGAACAATTTTTTGAGCTATTAAATTGGAATGAAATCAAAAAAGTGATATTAGAAAAGCAAGAGAAAATTCAATACATAACAATGAATATGGATGAAGAATTGCAAATGTATGTGGAACCGATTAAGTTTCATGACGAATTGTATTATGCGGTCATCATGAGTCAAGGGAAGGAATTTAGCTATATATCGTTTATTGATGAAAATACAGGATTGCTAAATCGAAGAGCATTAAATTTTCGTTGGGATGAGAAATATCGTAACTATAATCATGATATGAATCTATCAATTTTATTGGTAGATCTTGATCGCTTTAAAAAGTATAACGAGTCGTTAGGAAAACAAAATGCAGATATAATGATTAAGCAAATTAGTGAGCGATTTAAGCGATTAAAAGGAAAAAACATTGAATTATATCATTATAATGGTGATGAATTCCTTTATTTAATGAAGCATTATCTTCGAGAAGAAGTGGAACTTCTTGCTAACCAAGTGTTAGAGGAGTTAAAAGTACCTTTTATTATAGATGGACAAGAATATTTTGTAACTGCATCCATTGGGATTGCTACATTAAATTCTGAGCAAAAAAGAGATTTTAACTCATTGTTGCATCAAGCAGAACAAGCACTATTTTATGTGAAGACTCATGGCCGTGCTCATTATCGTTTCTATCGTGAAGAAATGAGTAAAGATTTTAAAAATGAAGTGCTGATGGAAGCTCATTTAAAACGGGCGATCGAGTTTAATGAATTATCCATCCACTTGCAACCGCAAGTAAATTATTTAACGAATGAGATTGATAGTTTTGAAGCTTTACTCCGTTGGAACAACCCGAAGTTTGGTTATGTTCCACCATCCCAATTTATTCCTTTAGCTGAATCAAGCGGTTTAATTATTGAAATAGGAGATTGGGTGTTGGAACAAGTTTGTAGTTATCAGCGAGAATGGAGAAAAAAAGGATATCGTCCTGTAAGAATTGCAGTAAATATTTCACCAATGCAATTTAAACAACTAAACTTCCCGAATAAAATTGAATCCGTATTAAAGAAGTACGAGGTTGACCCACAATTTATTGAACTGGAGATTACAGAAAGTTCAATGGAAAATGTAGAAGAAACGGAAGAAATATTGAAAAAGCTAAAAAAGCTCGGTGTTTATGTATCTGTAGATGATTTTGGTACAGGTTATTCTTCTTTAAGTTATTTAAAAAAATACCCGATTGATATCATCAAAATCGATCAATCTTTTATTTCGGATATTAACAAAGATGAAAAAAATGAAGCCATAATAAAAGCGATTATTTCTTTATCACATCATTTAGAGATGGATGTGGTCGCAGAAGGTGTGGAAGAAAAATATCAAGAATTATTTTTAAAGGAAAATCGTTGTAAAAAAGGACAAGGTTATTTGTATAATAAACCGATGCCGGTGGAAGAAGTTATTAAAAAATATTTAGAATGTAAATAAATGCAATTCGTTTAGGATTACTACATAGCTTCCAATTTCAATATCCCGAATAGTGACATGATCGCTATTCGGGATTATTCAAACTTCCATTGTTGGAATAAAAAACAAAGGTAAGTAAAGATTACTTTTCTACCAATCAAATACAATCTTCGACACTACATATGTCGAAGATTTTGATAATTGAAATAATTTCAAGAAAACAAAACATAGAAAATATTATACAACAATTATACTAAATGTTAAATATGTAAAAATATAGAATATTTATTTTTTATTTAAAAAATAGCAAAAGTTGAATTTTCGACAAACTTTGCACTTCTTTTCTTGTACAATAGAGATGAATGGTTATTCATTCATATACGATGGGAGGAATGTTTATGTTAAACAATGAAACGATTATCGTAACAGGCGGCTCTAGTGGAATGGGAATGGCTATGGCAAAAAAATTTGTGCAAGAAGGTGCTAATGTCCTTATAACTGGTCGAAATGAAGAGCGTCTTGAAAAGGCAAAAAATGAGATTTCACAGTTTGGCAATACAATTGAAACGTTTCAGATGGATGTTCGAGATGTGGAGCAAGTAAAGGCAATGGTTCAATATGCCATTCAACGATTTGGAAAAATTGATGGATTAGTAAATAATGCAGCAGGAAACTTTATTGTTGCAGCAGAAAAATTATCGCCAAATGGTTGGAAAGCGGTTATTGATATTGTTTTAAATGGAACATTTTATTGCTCACAAGAAGTAGGAAAATATTGGATTGAACAAGGGATAAAAGGAAAAATTTTAAATATGGTAGCCACATATGCTTGGCAAGCAGGTGCAGGGGTCGTTCACTCCGCAGCAGCCAAAGCAGGAGTATTGTCATTAACTCGTACTCTTGCTGTTGAATGGGGACACAAATATGGAATACGTGTAAATGCCATTGCACCAGGACCGATTGACAGAACGGGTGGTGCAGAAAAACTTTGGGAATCAGAAGAACAAGCAAAACGCACGATTGAATCCGTCCCTTTAAAACGTCTAGGTACACCAGAAGAAATTGCGGATTTGGCAGCATTCATGTTATCTGAAAAGTGTGCCTATATGAACGGAGAATGCGTAACGTTGGATGGCGGCCAATGGCTCAACCAATTTCCATTTTAATTGAAAGCAGTCGTTTTTATTAAGAAGAATAAAAAATAAAAAAAAGAAACATACTCTTCTTAAGACTAGAAGGGAGAGTATGATGATGGGTGGATGGACCATTCCGACAATTATTGTAGGCTTAATTATTGTTGGTGTTTCGTATGTCATGACTGTAAGTGTCATGAAGAAAACAGAAGAGCGAGCTTCCGCTATGGATACACCTATTAGTAAAACTGTTCGAGAACATCCAATTTTAATGAATCCAATCATTATTATGTACATTATTTTCGGTATATTTACTGGTATCATGATTTTTTACTATTGGGCAAAATCTGCTTCTTATTAAAACAAAAAATCCTTCAACCCAAAAATTCATGTGTCATTGTCATGGTCATAAAACTGTCAAATATGATATGATAGTGGTAACTGGGGTCCTCATGGAAGGGGTTGAAGGATTTGATTTCAACAAAGACAAGAGCCTTTTTGGAAACGCCGATTAGTGATTTTATTATTCCGGCAGAAAAAGTAGCACATGTTTTAGTTGGAAATAGTGCTGAACATGCATTGTTAGTTCTTACTAAAACAGGTTATTCTCAAGTACCGGTATTGGATACGAAGTTTCGAATTCATGGTTTGGTAAGTTCAAAGATGATTACCGAATCAATACTTGGGTTAGAGCGGATTGAGTATGAAAAATTAGCTCATATTAAAGTTGATGACTGCATGGATCGAAATGTCACATATTTAAAAATCGATGATACGATTCAAAGGGCATTAGATTTAGTCATTAACCATGCCTTTTTATGCGTTGTAGATCATGAAGGTACTTTTGCAGGGATATTAACGAGAAGAGTGATTTTAAAGCAATTAAAAAAATATATTTATCAAGTATTAGATTATTAATTGAACAATCATCGGCAAAATCCATGGATGAAAAGGATTTTGTCGATTTTTATTGAATTTTTATGTATCGTATTTTTTTGGAGTGATTGGATGACAACGACAGAAGCAGAAATTATAAAAATATTAGCGGAAGAACGAAATATGCGCAAGGCAGCAGAACGGCTATTTATTACACAACCTGCGTTATCTCAACGATTGCAATCGATTGAAAAATATTGGGGTACTCAATTATTCATTCGTTCTCAAAAGGGATTGATGCCTACACCTGCAGGAGAATTAGTTATTCAATATGCAATTGAGACATTGCAAAAAAAAGAAGAAGTTTTTGAAAGGATTCAAGCTCTAGATTCAAAAGTGCATGGTACATTAAAAATCGCTTGTGCCTCCATCGTTGGAATTAACTGGTTACCAAAAGTGTTAAAAGAATTTGTCACAACTTATCCAGATGTTAAAATTTCATTAATTACCGGTTGGAGTTCTGAAATTGTGAAAGCTCTTTATGATGGGGAAGCCCAAGTTGGTATTGTCAGAGGCCAGTCAGAGTGGAAAGGGAAAAAGATGCACTTATTCCGCGATACAATGTATCTAGTAGATAAAGAAATTGAAAGATTAGAAGAAATTTTAACGACGGAACGGCCATTTATTCAATTTAAAAGCGATTCCAATTATTATCAAGAAATTCAAGTTTGGTGGCAAGGTCACTTTGCATCTAGCCCTAAAAGACAAATCATTGTAGATCAAATTGAAACATGTAAGCAAATGGCGCTCAATGGTATTGGATATGCGATTTTACCTTCTATTACATTAAATGGAGGAGAAAATGTAAACAAAATTGCATTAACATCTGGAGATACAGATATTGGGCTAACTCGGGATACTTGGCTGATTGGTTATGAATCCTCCTTCCGATTACGACAAGTGGAAGCTTTTGTTGAAGTAGTGAAAAAACATGCTGATTCAGTAGATGAGTCCCAACGATAATTTATTGATGAAAAACAATGGCGAAATATGAACAATAGTGTGTATTTGAAAAACTAATTCTCAATAAACAAATAAAGAGCGAATGGAACGATTTTATTCCATCCGCTCTTTTTCTATTAATATTCTTCATTTGCTTTCAATAATTGTGGTGCTTTTTTCATTGTCCAAAGGTGAGCTAATATGTAACAGGCAAATAAGATGAATGCACCAAGAATAAATGGTGAAGATAATTTCCATTCAAGCATTATTCCTGCGAGGGCGGGACCAACCATATTACCTAAACTCATATATGCATTATTCATTCCAGCGGCAAAACCTTGCTCAGCCCCTGCCAATTTCGAAATTAATGTGTTGACTGCTGGCCGAATAAAAGTTGTGGCAATTTGGAAAATAGACGTAATGGTAATAATAATGAAAAATCCTTTTATATACACCATACCAACCATGGAAAGGGCAGCAATAATCAAATTGACTAATATAACTTTCATCTCACCGAATCGTTTAAATAGCTGGTCGACAATATATACTTGTAAAATTACGCCAAGAAAACCGCCGATTATCATAACGATAGCGATATCCATAGGCGTATAGCCAAATTTATAAGTTAAGTACATAGACAACGTCGATTGGAAATTTGCGATACCAAAACTAAAAACAAAGACGACTAATAACATGACGAAGTAGGGCGTATGAAGGGAACGTAATAATTGTTGAAAGATGTTATCTTTCCCTTTTGTTATTAATCGTTCTTTCTGTTGTTGTTTAATATTCGGTAAGACGATAAAAGAAACGATAGCTGCTATTAAAGCAACGATCCCTCCAAAATAAAAGGGAAAATGCAAATTCACTTTAGCTAAAAATCCACCAATCCCTGGCCCAATCATAAATCCAAGAGATATGGCTGCTCCGAGAAATCCCATTCCTTTTCCCCGTTCTTCCACTGTTGTAATATCCGCTACATAGGCCATCACCGGTGGCATGATGAAGGCAGCGCCAGCTCCTGACAAGAAACGGGCAAAAAACAGCATCCAAATTGCTTTTGCTATCCCAAAGAAGATTTGTGAAAATCCAAAAATGATTAATCCCAAAATGACAAAGAATTTTCGTCCATATAAATCCGATAGATTCCCCGCAATCGGCGAAAAAATAAATTGGGCAAAGGCAAAATCAGCAACTAAAAATCCGAGGATGGTACCCCCAACTCCAAAAAGATCCAGGTAGGAAGGTAACACCGGAACCACCATTCCAATGCCTCCCATTGTAATGAATAAGTTAAACATTAACATAAACATGACCAACTTTTTCTTTCTCTGTGACATTCCGATCACCTTCCATTTAATTCAAAAAACTTACTATGAAATAATGAACTATTTTATCATATTACAATAAGGAAAATATAGGAGAAAGAATTTTAATCAATCGATTATTTTAACAATCTGCTATATAAATATAAAGCAATTACTGTATCTGCCTCCTCTGAACAGCGTAGTTAAAATTGCTAAGCATGATATTTACAACAGAAAACAGTAAAATTTTATATGGTCCAACCAATTGTGAAGGTGGACAAATTATTATTTATAACCTTTTGGCATTTTACTTCCTTACTTAATTTAAAAGGGGGATTTTATGATTATACGATTATTAAATAACAATGAAAATCCGCCAATGGATTTGTTGTTATTGGCGGATCCTTCTGTGGACAATGTGGAAGAATATTTAAAAAGAGGTGAATGCTATGTTGCGGAAATGAATCATCAAATTGTAGGAGTTTATGTCCTGCTTGCGACAAGACCCAAAACAATGGAAGTCGTGAATGTTGCTGTTGCTGAAAACTATCAAGGAAAAGGAATAGGAAAACTTTTGGTTATGCATGCAGTGAATACAGCAAAAGAAAAAGGTTTTAAAACAATTGAAATTGGAACCGGAAACTCAAGCATCTCCCAACTAGCTCTTTATCAAAAATGCGGTTTTCGAATTACCGGTATCGACAGAGATTATTTTATAAGGCACTACGATATAGAGATTTTTGAAAATGGCATTCAATGCAGGGATATGATTCGGCTATCCCAAGAATTATAGAACGACTATGAGAAGAAAAAGATTATATTAATAAAACCCTGCATTAGCATTGCATAAATATAGTTAGAATTTTCTGTTAATTAATTTTTGTGAATTTGTGCCAAAAAGACAAAACCTAAAGAAAGGTGGCACTGCCCATTTGGTAAATATATACAGTTAAACCAGAGCGACAACGACAAAAGGGAGATTATGGACTGGCTCGCCCATCAAATTTTCGCAACCAAACATAAGCTGGTTTCCACAGAGCTCTCTTTAACCAACGAGTAATTCGAAGTAGAGATTTCTTACTTTTCATCTCCAATTGAATGAGAACATGTAAGCAATACGTGATAAGGGCTAAGAAAATTTGATTTTGAATAGCTGTTTCACTCATTCCATAAAAGTGCTTAATTTCTACGTGTTGCTTGAGCCATTTGAAAAAGAGTTCAATAGCCCAGCGAGATCGGTAAATATCACTTATCTCTTCTGGTTTTAAATCAAATCGGTTGGTGATGAAACGAAGTAAGTTCCCTTTTGTGTCCATAACTTCTAGTAGACGAAAGACATTTTCAGTACGATTTTGTGTGGTACCAATGTAGACCATTTTATCGGATAGAACGTGACAATCATCAGGAAGTGAAAATGTATAGACTTCACGAATGACTGCGTTTTTCTTCAGTCTTGAAACGAAGAAATAGCCATCATCTGTCATCCGATCAAAACGTTCATAGTCCACATAACCGCGGTCAAACACATACATGGCTTCTTTATCATCCACTAGGACTTCGAGTTGATTTCGGTCATGTTCTTTTGCTGTCGTAATCACTGCTTTTTCAGGATAGACGGTGTCTTTATCCATGAAAACGAGCCGTAAGTGTAGCTTTACACCAGCTTTTGTTTTACGGAATTTTGCCCATTTATAATTGGTCAAATTCAACGGGAGTGTACTTGAATCAATGATTTTCAGTGGCATATTCTTTCCGGTTTTATAATGGTACCGTTGAATTTTCCAAACAAGATCCAAGAACAAATTTGCAAGAATTAGTGGGTTGATCTGATTGTTTTTTCGGGATAGCTGAGAGGCACTTATCGATTCAAATCCGAGTGCTTTTTGAAGATCTTCGTCTACAAGTGCATCACTCATTTCCTCTAAGCTCTTAAATTCGAGCAGCTGGGCTACCAATAAAAGTTTAATATAGGCTTCTGTTGTCAGCTTTTTTGTGTAATAGTCCTGTTTCAATTCTTTGACTTGTTCGCTAAGTTTTTGAATATTTATGGGTGAAACCCATTTACCAAATGATGAAATTAGTGTATTCTTGTCCATAACGTTTATCCTTTACGATTGGATTTGGACAGGAACCACCTGTACTTCCATTGTAAAGGATTTTTTTGTTTCGAAATCAATAAAAAATTGAACATTCTTAGTATTTTGAATCATCAGATTTAATTAGTGCAATGCTAGTGAAAACCCTGAAAAAGAAAAAAATTTAGAGTTTCTTAAAAAGAAACTCTAAATCATTCATTTTTGTCATTGACAAAAGAGCTACCTGATGGACATTTTAAATTCCAAAAAGTATTCGTTATATTTTCCTAGCCATTCTAAGCCTAAATTTTCATATACTTCTAACCGATCTTTTATTTCTTCAGGAGGGTAGAAACGTTCATCGTTAACAATTTCTGGATCCATTATGTCTAATGCAGCTTTATTTGGTGTGGAATAACCAACATATTCAGCATTTTGCGCTGCTACTTCAGGATCCAGCATAAAGTTAATGAAGGCATGTGCACCATCAATATTTTTTGCTGTTTTAGGAATGACAAAGTTATCAAACCACAAATTTGATCCTTCCTGTGGTACTGCATAATCTAATTCTTCATTTTCTGACATCATATCAGCTGCTGATCCCGACCATGTGAGGGCAACAGCTGCTTCATTATTAATCATTAAAGGTATGATTTCATCACCGATGATCCCTTTAATATTTGGAGAAAGGGTGACGAGTTTATCAGTTACTTGACGCAACAATTTCTCATCTTTTGCATTTAACGATTCGCCAATGGAGTTTAAACCCATTCCCATTACTTCGCGGGCACCATCCACTAAAAATACTTTTCTTTTCAGGGAAGGATCCCATAAATCGTTCCATGATTCAAAAGTGATATGATCTGGAATTAAATTTGGATTAAAGACAATGCCAACCGTACCCCAGAAATATGGTATAGAATACTTGTTTTTCGGATCAAAAGGTAAGTCTAAATAATAGGGATCAATATATTGTAAATTCGGTATTTTTGAATGATCAATTGGGTGGAGTAAATCTTCTTCAATCATCATCTCAATAGTATATTCAGATGGGATGGCGATGTCATATGTTGTTCCACCTTGTTGGATTTTTGTCAGCATTGCTTCGTTGGAATCAAAGGTTTCATAAATGACCTTAATTCCAGTTTCTTCAGTAAATTGTTTTAATAAATCTGGGTCGATATAGTCTCCCCAGTTGTAAATTGTAATCGTGTCTTTACTTCCTTTGCCACCGGAAGCTTCCAATTGATCAGCAACGAAGTAAAGCCCCGCACATAGTAGCAAAATAGCGATACTTAAGTTAATTAATGATTTCATAATCGTCCTAACCCCCCGTTAGCAAGCTTCGTGCGGCGGGTTACGAAATAGTAACCAATTACAATAAGAACCGTCACGACAAAGATAATTCCTGAAAGGGCATTAATTGTTAATGAAATGCCAACGCGAGCAATGGAATAAATTTCTACAGATAATGTAGAGAATCCGTTTCCGGTTACGAAAAACGTAACAGCGAAATCATCTAATGAATAGGTGAGTGCCATAAAGAAGCCTGCAAAAATGCCAGGTTTAATGTAAGGGACGATTACACGGTATAAAACATCCCGTTTAGTGGCACCTAAATCTTGTGCTGCATCAATTAAATTTGGATTCATTTCTAATAACTTCGGCAATACCATTAAAACAACAATCGGAATACTAAAAGCAATATGTGAGATTAGGACTGACGTAAATCCGAGTTTTACTCCAATCATCGTAAAGAGAATTAAAAAGCTTGCACCAATCACTACATCTGGGCTTACAATCATAATATTATTTAATGAAAGCAACGTATTTCGCATTTTTCGGTTTTTTATTGACACAATTCCAATGGCCCCTAAAGTACCGAGAATCGTAGAAATGAAACTAGATAACAGGGCGATGATGATTGTGTTAATTAATATGACTAACAACCGAGAATCTTCAAAAACAGCTTGATAATGTTCCATTGTAAACGACTCAAAATTATGCATGGAACCACCGCTATTGAATGAGTAGAAAATTAAATAGAAGATCGGCGCGTATAATATGATGAATACAACGGCGACATATATTTTTGCTGGTGTAGATAATCTATTCATTACACGCGACCTCCTTTTGCTTTTCTACCAGTGAATAACATACTTACTAACATAATTAATACAAGGAATACGGCAATTGTTGAACCCATTCCCCAGTTTTGGGCAACGAGGAATTGCTGTTCAATAGCTGTCCCTAATGTAATCACTTGGTTTCCTGCAATTAAGCGAGTAATCATGAAGAGTGATAATGCAGGAATAAATGTAACTTGAATTCCCGACTTCACGCCTTCGATTGTTAATGGCCAAATTACTCGGCGGAATGTAGTAAAAGGTGATGCACCTAAATCTCTTGCTGCATCCACTAATGTTGGATTTAACTTATCTAAGGAGTTAAAAATCGGAATAATCATAAATGGAATAAAGATATAAACAGACACAAATATAAAACTAAAATCAGTGAATAAAATTTGTTGTGGCTCAATTCCAAATACGCTGACCACTGCGTTAATCGGTCCATATAAACCAAATATTCCGATGAAAGCATAAGTTTTTAAAAGTAAATTAATCCATGATGGAATAATGATAAACATGAGCCAAAGATATTTGTGTTTCGTTTTCGTTAAAATAAATGCCATCGGATAAGAAATAAGCAATGTAAAGAAAGTTATGATGACAGCGTAAAAAAAGCTAGTAAGTGTCATCTGGATATAAACAGGCGAAAAGAATCGTTTATAGTTTTCCAATGTGAAATTGCCGTTTAAATCTAGCATGGAATAATAAACGATTAAGGCAATTGGCGCAATGACAAAGAAAGCAATCCAAAGGAGATAGGGAATGAGCGGCCCTTTTGCTACACGATCACGCATTGTTACCCTCTCCATATGATTCTAATCGTTTATCAAATTCTTCTTCCGTCTCATTTAAACGCATTACATGGATTGCTTCCGGATCAAAGTTTAAGCCGATTTCTTCGCCAACTTCTGCCTTTTTCAAAGAATGAACGAGCCATTCATTACCGTCTTTATCATAAGTCGATAACTCGTAATGCACACCGCGGAACAATTGAGTATCGACTGTTACAACAAGTTTTCCTTTGTCCACTGATGTAATTTCCAAATCTTCAGGTCGGATGACAATATCTACTTTTTCATTTGGTTTCATGCCTTTATCAACACAATCAAAAACTCTTCCGGCAAATTGCACTTTGTAATCTTCTAACATAATGCCTTCAACGATATTTGATTCTCCTATAAAATCCGCTACGAATCGGTTGATTGGTTCATCGTATATGTCAACAGGGGAACCTGATTGTTGAATTTCACCATCGTTTAATACAAAAATTTCATCGGACATCGCTAAGGCTTCTTCTTGGTCGTGAGTGACAAAAACAAAGGTTTTTCCAAGTCGCTGCTGTAATTCTCTGAGTTCGTATTGCATTTCAGAACGTAATTTTAAGTCAAGGGCAGATAGTGGCTCATCTAGCAAAATCACTTCTGGATTATTGACAATTGCTCGTGCAATGGCTACACGTTGTCGCTGACCACCTGACATCTCAGAAATTTCACGGCTTTCAAACCCTTCCAAATTGACAAATTTCAGCGCTTCCATAACACGCTCTTTAATTTCACTTTCTTTTATCTTTTTTATGCGCAATCCGAATGCGACATTTTCAAAGACATTTAAATGTGGAAATAGCGCATAGTCTTGAAATACTGTATTTACTTGTCGTTGGTGAGCAGGAACGTTGTTGATTTTTTTTCCATTAAAATAGACGTTTCCGCTAGAAGGCTCTGTAAAACCCGCAATTATTCTAAGAATCGTTGTTTTTCCACAACCTGATGGTCCAAGTAAGGTATAAAACTTTCCTTTCTCCAATTCAAAGTTAATGTTTTTTAATACTACTGTCCCATCGTCATAAGATTTTGATACATTTTCAAATTGAATAATTGTGTTACTCATATCCAAGCCTCCTAAACACTATAGATAAGATTCTGTTGCTACAAGAAGCAATTGTGACTCACCATCATTGGCATTAAATATTTGGTGATTGCTTGAAGCTTCATAGTAGATTGAATTTCCTTCACTGGCGATGTATTCTTCTTCCCCTAAAACAACTCGAATCCGACCCTTTAATACATAAATAAATGTTTCGGCTAGAGAAGGTTCGAATTGTTTATATTCGCCACCCTTTTGAAATGTAATGATGACCGGTTCCATTTCTTTATCATTGGAAGTCGGTATAAGCCATTTGATTTCATATTTTTTTTCATCATCTATATAAGTGGTTTGGTCTTCCTCGCTGTAAACCACTTTTTGTTCTTCAAAGTCATCATCAAAAAATTCTTTAGGGGTGGAACCTAATACTTCTAAAATGGTAAAAAGCGTGTCGATGGAAGGGGAGTTTAAATCGCGTTCAAGTTGTGAAATGTAACCCTTAGTTAAGTCCGTTCTTTCTCCGAGCTCTTCTTGAGTTAACCCTTTCTTAATGCGCAATGCTTTAATTTTCTTTCCGATTTGCATAGATAAAACTCCTCTTTTTCGACAAGTAGTTTATTTTTTCTAAACTTTTTGTAAGAAAGTTTACTTTTACAAAACTTTTAGTTTACAATTACAGATAATGATTATACCTAATTTTAATTGGAATGCAACAATTTTTTATAAAATTTTCATATTTATATAAAGAAAAAATGCAATATTTTTTTAACTTTTCAGTAAGATATTAGGAAGCGTTGTACCCAAAATAATTGAAAATACGGAATGCATTTGTTAACGTAAAAAAGGAAAGTATTACCTTCATTTTGGCGGTTAGGGGGAATCTCACATGGCAGAATGTTTAGTGAATAAACAGGCTCCGTTATTTGAATTGAATGCAGTAATGCCGGATAAGACCTTTGGAAAAGTTGCTTTAGAAGATATCATGAATGAAGGGAAATGGACTGTTCTATTTTTTTATCCAATGGATTTTACTTTTGTATGTCCCACGGAAATTACAGCATTGAGCGATCGCTATGATGAGTTTGAAGAATTAAATGCAGTAGTAATCGGTGTGTCGACAGATTCAATATATACTCATTTAGCATGGATCAATACAGAGCGGACGAAAAATGGTATTGGACAGCTAAATTACCCTTTAGCTTCGGATCACAATCACGTAGTTTCAAGGAAGTTTGGTGTTTTAATAGAAGAGGAAGGGGTAGCGCTTCGCGGATTATTTATTATTAGTCCAGATGGTGAGATTCAATATCAAGTCATACATCACAATAATATTGGTCGGGATGTTGATGAAGTATTGCGCGTATTACAGGCTCTTCAAACGGGCGGGTTATGCCCAGCCAATTGGCGCCCTGGTCAATCTACATTATGATTTTACAGAGGCATGGGAGATATTTTTAAGGGGGAAAGTTGATGAAATTGCGTTCACCATTACCAGAATTGGATGGTGCAACAATATGGATTAATGGGAAAGTGCGAAAAGAAGAATTATTAGGAGAAAAACTCACGTTAATCCACTTTTGGTCAATCAGCTGCTACTTATGCAAAGAAGCTATGCCCGATTTTAATCGATTTCGTGAAAAGTATAAAGATTACTTGAGTGTCGTAGCAGTGCATATGCCTCGTTCAAAAGAAGATACGGATATTGAAACAATTAAACAAGTAGCGGAAAAGTTAAATATGACACAGCCTATATTTGTAGATAATGATTTATTATTATCGGATTTATTTGAAAATGAATATGTGCCTTCCTATTATTTGTTTGACCGCTCCGGTTTTTTGCGGCACTATCAAGCTGGTGGAAAAGGAATGAAAATGTTAGAACAGCGGGTAAACAGGATTATAGAGGAAAAATAAAAGGTAAAGTTGTCTGAAGGTAAGAAAACTCTTCAGACAGCTTTTTTTGTATCATGATTGTTTCAAAAGAGTTGTTTTTTGGAAAGAAAAGCTTCATCAAGGCTTCATGAAATATATCACTTATTATGTCATCGCCCGATTGACGAAGCGGTTAATATCCACTACAGCTCCGATGACAAGCAATATATCGCCTAATAATATTTTTTCATCGGCACTAGGAGAAATGATGATTTGTTCGCCTCGTTTAATCCCGATAATGTTAATTCCGTAATTCGCACGAATATCTAAATCTTTAATAGAATATCCAGCAATGCGATGGTTTGATTTAATTTCCATAATGGAGTGCTCATCGGATAATTCTAAATAATCAAGGACATTGGACGACATTATGTTATTGGCAATGCGAATACCCATGTCTCGTTCTGGGTGTACGATTAAATCCGCCCCTATTTTTTGTAATACTTTTGCGTGATAATCGTTTTGCGCTTTCACAGTAACTTGGGGTACACCTAATTCTTTTATAATTAATGTCGTGAGTATACTTGCTTGAATATCGTCTCCAATTGCCACAATCACATGTTCAAAGTTTTGGATACCGAGTGATTTTAATGCTTCCTCATCTGTGGAATCTGCAATAACCGCATGGGTAGCAATTTTAGAAAATTCTTCCACTCGATCAGATGAAGAATCAATTGCCATCACATCTGCTCCAAGTCGAACTAATTCCCGGCAGATACTTCCTCCAAATCGTCCCAACCCAATAACTACAAATTCTTTTCTCATTTGTTACCTCCGTACATGCATCGATGACATTATTTTAGCTTACTATTTCGAAATCCACAAATAGAGGGAAAGGTTATTTTTTAGTTGTTTCCATATGGTTTACTTCGTGAATCGTATACGTTTATAATAAGCAAACCAAACACCATTATCACAAGTGAAGGCTTTAAAGCTTTTTCCTCGTTCTCAATGATTGCATGTTTACCTTCTTCTTTCATTCCCTCAAATAGTTCACTGCAGAACATGATAATCCAATTTTTTAGTCCTTCTTCTCCTTCTAGTGGTGTAGGTCGATCAAAATGCATGGCAAACGCAACCTGAAAACCCATTTATTCCATTAATGTGCTATATTCTCCAATGCTCGGGAAGTACCAAGGAAAAGAAATTTCTTTTTCTATTCCTGCACTTTTGATTTGATTGATGATTTCTTGAGTAATCATTTGGACATTACCTTTCCCACCAAACTCAGCGATAAATCTTCCTCCTTTTTTAAACTTTTGAAAATATTTGTAAGCGCTTTTTCTGGTTCATTGATCCAGTGTAATGTGGCATTTGAAAAAAGAGTATCAAACTCATTATGATAATCCAGTTTTGTAATATCTCTCACCAAAAAGGTCAGGTAAGGATATTTCTCTTTTCCTTTGCAATCATGTTTTCACTTAAATCAATTCCTATAACACTTGCTCCGGTATTTGCAATTTTTGAGCTAAATCTCCTGAACCACAACCAACATCTAGAATGTTTTCCCCCTTTTTCGGAGCTAAATAATCAATTAAACTGCTCCCAAATTTTGATACAAAAGAATGCTGTTCATCATAAAGTACGGGATTCCAATGATCTTTCTGAATAGTAGACATAAACATTCCTCTTTTTGTTTTAGAGACATTGTACAAGTTGTAACCCAAAATAAAAAATGAAAATTATGAATTATGTTTATAACATTTATTTATTTTCTTAAAGGTTAACTTGTGGAGATAATAGTCAAGCGATAAAAAAATTTGTGATGGGAGATAATAGTCAAACTTCCGCAGATAATAGTCATTCACGAGAGGATAATAGTCAAAGTAGTGAACATAATAGCCAATCGATAAAAAAAGCCGAGAGCAAAGGGAGATAATAGTCAAACTTCCGAAGATAATAGTCATTCACGAGAGGATAATAGTCAAAGTAGTGAACATAATAGCCAAACGATAAAAAAAGCCGTGAGCAAAGGGAGATAATAGTCAAACTTCCGAAGATAATAGTCATTCACAAGAGGATAATAGTCAAAGGAGCAAACATAATAGCCAAACGATAAAAAAAGCCGAGAGCAAAGGGAGATAATAGTCAAACTTCCGAAGATAATAGTCATTCACGAGAGGATAATAGTCAAAGTAGTGAACATAATAGCCAAACGATAAAAAAAGCCGTGAGCAAAGGGAGATAATAGTCAAACTTCCGAAGATAATAGTCATTCACAAGAGGATAATAGTCAAAGGAGCAAACATAATAGCCAATCGATAAAAAAAGCCGCAATCGATGGGCGATAATAGTCAAACTTCCGAAGATAATAGTCATTCACGAGAGGATAATAGTCAAAGGAACGAACATAATAGCCAATCGATAAAAAAAGCCGAGAGCAAAGGAAGATAATAGCCAAACTTCCGCAGATAATAGTCATTCACGAGAGGATAATAGTCAAAATAGCCGACATAATAGTCAATTGATAAAGAAAGAAGGAAGCGAGTTAGCAATATATAAAATTGAATGACAACATGAATCGAAGAAATAAGGCTGTCTAGAAGGTTAATTTTTCTAGACAGCCTCAGATTTTTATACTTCCATAATGATTGGTAAAATCATTGGTCTACGTTTAGTTTTTTCAAATAAATATGGAGATAAAATATCTGTTATCTCATTTTTTAATTCTGTCCATTGAGATTTTTCTTGAATCATTTCTGCTAAATGATCTGCAAGCATTTTCTGTGCTTCGCTAATTAGTGTAGCAGATTCACGCATATAAACAAAACCTCTAGAAATAATATCAGGACCTGCTACAATTTTTTGTTGTTTCATATCTACGCTAACAACAACAATGACTAATCCTTCTTCGGAAAGAATTCGGCGATCGCGCAACACGATATTTCCGATATCACCAATTCCGCTTCCATCAATGTAAACATCGCCTGAAGGGATGCGTCCTGCAACGTAAGCTTCGTTTGAGCTGAGTGCAAGTACATCTCCATTTTCCATTACAAATGTATTTTCAGCCGGTACATCGCAATCAATAGCAAGTTTCGTATGCATTTTTAACATGCGATATTCACCGTGAATTGGCATGAAGAATTTTGGCTTCATTAAGCGAAGCATTAATTTTTGTTCTTCTTGGGAACCGTGACCTGAAGTATGAATATTGTTAATAGATCCATGAATGACTTCTGCACCAGCACGGTATAATAAGTTAATAATTTTATTGACGCTAATCGTATTGCCAGGAATAGGCGAAGAGGAGAATACAACTGTATCTCCTGGCTGAATTTGAATTTGACGGTGAGTACCATTAGCAATTCGCGATAAAGCCGCCATTGGTTCGCCTTGAGAGCCTGTACACAAAATCATTACTTCATTTGCTGGTAGGCGATTGATTGTTTGAGCGTCAACGAACGTTTCTTTTGGTGCAGTAATGTATCCTAATTCTCGACCAATGGAAATAGCATTATCCATCGATCGTCCGAAAACTGCAATTTTTCTTCCATATTGAGCAGCTGCATCTGTTACTTGTTGAAGTCGATGGATATTGGAAGCGAACGTTGCAAAAATAATACGTCCTTCAACTTTACGGAAAATATCGTGGATGCTTTCACCAACTTTTCGTTCTGACATTGTAAAGTTAGGTACTTCTGCGTTTGTGCTGTCCGATAATAAACAAAGCACGCCATCGCGTCCGATTTCTGCCATTTTCGTTAAGTTGGCTGGTTCACCCACTGGTGTAAAATCAAATTTAAAGTCACCAGTATGAACGATATTTCCAGGCGGTGTTTTTACAACGATTCCAAATGCATCTGGAATACTATGTGTTGTTCTAAAGAAACTAACAGATGTTTTTCGGAATTTAATGACATCATCTTCTTTAATTTCAATCAGTTTCGTTTGACGTAGTAAACCGTGTTCTTCTAATTTATTGCGCAAAAGCCCAAGGGCAAGTTTTCCACCGTACACAGGTACATTTACTTGGCGCAATAAATACGGTATTCCACCGATATGGTCTTCATGGCCATGAGTTATAAATAGGCCTTTAATTTTATCGGCATTACGTACTAAATAAGTATAGTCAGGAATTACATAATCGATTCCTAGCAAATCATCTTCAGGGAATTTAATCCCTGCATCGATGATAATAATTTCATCTTGAAATTGTACTCCATAAGTATTTTTGCCGATTTCGCCCAGTCCGCCAAGAGCAAAAACGGCAGTTTGATCATTTTTTACAAATTTCATATAGATTATGCATTCTCCAAACGGAAATTCGGGCTATTTTTTTCATATTCTAAATAATTGCCCTCAAGTAATTGGATATATTCAATCAAAATGTGGCGATCTTTTAAATATTCGCGGACTTCTCGTTCTGAATTAGCTTCTAGATAGAGGCTTTTCGTATTTTCGCGAACTGGTACTTCATCTGGATTTTCTTGATAATACACTTTGTAAATCATCTTTTCTCTCCCTCTTTAACCGAACATTTTTTGCATTTATTATTTTTCCACTTTTTACGAATATAATCAATTGGTATTTATTATATTAACGCAAATGGTTTATATCTTCACAACCATCTGCATGAAGTGGCCTATTAGTTAAAGTGACAAAATTTGAATCAATTTCATAAGTCACTTTTTTCAATAGCTTAGACGAACCCAATTTCGAAATAGCTATTTTTAAAAATTAGGCTGCTGACTGTTGGTTTTGTAATTGGGCGTTTACTCGATCTGCTGCTAACTTGCAGGCATTATAACTAAACATCACCATCTGGAAATGCAGCTTTGCTTTTTTCCCAGAACGATGACGGACATTATCTAATTGAAAGTATTCTTTTAAATACGCATTTACACGTTCGACAGCTGAGCGTTCTTTATAGAGTTGCTTCCATAAATCCGAACCTCTTGCCGGATACGTATATTTGCGGATATCGGTTTTACACTTGATTTTAAAGACTTTTTGGCACAGTGAATCGTCACGTAATGGACAGGTTCCACATTCCTTTGGGCGTGTGAATTTTAAGCTTTGATATTTCTTGTCGAAGCTATCGTAACAGTAGCTATGTTCGCGCACGCACGTTGGACGGAAATGTTCGTCAAAGCCTAGTAGCTCGGATTCACGCCGTTTCACATAAGGAATCACAGGGTTCATCCCTTGATTTAAGATTTGACGGTAAATAGGCTCATAATCGTACCCCTTGTCTAAAATCACGGTCGTAAACTGATTCGGTAAAACGTCCGCTACCTTTTTCAGTAAAGGAATGGCTGCTTTACTGTCGCTTAAATTAGCAGAAGACATCACACCTGCGACAATGTACTGGCTTTTCGTAGACACGGCTAAATGCGCTTTATAGCCAAACCAAAACGTGTTTTTACCGTCACTATTTTTCTTCACGCCCCACTTCGGTTCGATGGGCATGTCTTGTAAAAGTGTCGCAGTGGGCACGGTGAGTTGTGTTTCCATTTTCTTTTCATAAGTTGACTGATTCGCTTCGATTTCTGCTTGTTCTAACAGCCAGGCTTCGCGCTCTGCTTTTGATTTGCGCCCGCGTTTCTTTGGTGTTTTTTCCTTTTTTTCTGTTGGCTTCGCTGCGTCACGTGCTTCGAAATGTGTGGCATCTTCTGTTAGATGCGCATCGTTTAAAAAGCCTTCTGTGAAAGCGGCTTGAATCACTCGATCATTCATTTGTACGAAGGCATCCGAATCACTAATCACGTTGACCATACGTGAATAAGAGGCTTCAGAAGGAATAAAGTCAGAGAGCAGAAAACCGCAATCTAAACGAAATAGAATGTCATATTTCAACCGTTTGACCAAATCTTTCACAGTTGGAATACGCTCGACAATCCGAATGACAAGTGACTGCACCATCGCACCGTAGTTTAATTCTCGTGGTGCGCCATACATCGTCTTTTTACGAAATAGCTGAAAAATCGGTTGTAAGTCGAATGTGGCTAAAATCGCATCGAAACGACGAGAACTTTCCATTTCCATTAATTCATGGATGTCAAATAGACGCATTTGCTTTACAATAGTCATAGGGCATTCACCTCGTGGATAATTTTGGTTTGGTCACTTAAATTATACCATTTTGGGGAGGTGCTCGTTTTTTATTGTTTTGAAACCCTTGTGAGACAAGGGTTTGGAGTTATGAAATTAACTCATTTATTAAGAAATATTCATTATATACCAAAATTTCAAATTTGTAACATGGCGAAATAAAATGCATTTCCTTTATATTATCATGTGAATCTTTTAAAATAAAGAAAAGCCCTCCGTTTTTGAAGGGCTTAAGCGATTGATTTTTTACCGAGGATGCCATTAAGACGCTTCAAAAGTTTCTTTTTGAGTCTTTTTAACATGGCACATCACTCCTTAGTTTAAAGTATAAGGTAGAATTATATATATGTAAAGTATTTTTCATTTACATATAAATATGCATTAGAAGGGTTAGTGACAATGAAGAAGGTTCTGTTTTTTGATGTAGATGGTACACTTTATAATAGTAAGAAAAGATTGCCTCCATCTGCGAAGGATGCAATTTATCAAGCAAAGAGGAACGGTTATGAAATTGCCATTGCTACAGGTCGAGCTCCTTTTATGATTCAATCGATTTTAAAAGAGTTAGAGATTGATACTTTTATAACTTTTAATGGACAATATGTTGTTTATAAAAATGAAGTGATTTTTACAGATAGTGTTCCACAAGACGATTTAACGGAAATCATTGAATTCGGATCTATGCGCAATCATCCTGTTGTATTTATTGATGACGAAAAAATGATTGCTACAACAGAAGGAAACAAAAAAATCGAACAAAGTTTACTATCGTTACGCTACCCGTATCCCGAAATTAATCCTCATTTTTATAAAGAAAATGCTGTCTATCAAACACTTATTTTTATGGAAGAAGAAGAGGAAGCGATTTATCACGAAACATTTTCAAATGTTAAATTTGTTCGCTGGCATCCGTACTCTTGCGATATCCTTCCAAAAGACGGTTCAAAAGCGAGAGGGATTAAAAAAGTATTGGAAAAAATGAATATTCCCATTGAAAATGCCATTGCTTTTGGTGATGGATTAAACGACATTGAAATGCTTCAAGCAGTTGGTATAGGGGTAGCAATGGGTAATGCCAAAGAACAAGTAAAAGAAGTAGCTGATGTTGTAGGTGAACATGTTGACAATGATGGGCTTGCGAAAGTGATGAAAAAATTAGAAATCATCTAATCTATTTATATGCATGATGACTTTTCGAAGTCTCGGCATTTGTCTCATACAAGTAGAAACCCCAAAAGCACTGAAGACAAAATTGGTGCTTTTAGGGTTTTCTTTTTTATGCTTATTAACCTTCAAAAGGAAAAGCATCTGGAATAGGAGCAAACGGATCTTCTTTATTAATATGATCATAAAACATAATCCCGTTTAAATGGTCCAATTCGTGTTGAAAACATATCGCTGGACGACCTTTTAAACGCATTTTTTTCTCTTCGCCATCAACAGTGAAGAATTTTACCGTAATCCGTGCATATCGAGGAACATACCCAGGAACATTGCGGTCAACGGATAAGCAACCCTCACCATTAGGTAAGTAAGTTTTTTCAGCAGAATGGCTGACGATTTTTGGGTTGATTGCGACAAAGCTGAGTGTTTCTCCATTTTCTTCTTCAATATGAAGGGCAAACATTCTTTTTAAACAATTTACTTGGTTTGCTGCAAGCCCTATTCCAGAACGCAATTCATATTTTTCTGCTATTTCCGGATCTTGACTATTTTTTAAAAACTGCAACATATCCTCTGCTAATTTACGCTCTTCATCTGATAACGGGAATTTCATCTCTTCTGCTTTCATTCTTAAAGCAGGGTGACCTTCACGGACAATATCTTTCATTAAAATCATATTTTACTTCCTTTCAATTTCTCTATCAAAATGAAGGTTTTTCTATTTAAAAATACCATATGTCAATTTCTTTTTCAAATAGATGTTTCAATGAATATTATATGTCATTTATAGGCGATAATGAATTTCGTACAACGGATTATTTTATGAGCATATCATATTAATTTTGTCAAAAAATTAAACTGTTATAATACAAGTTTGTTTTGTGGTATAACAGAATGTTTTTTGTGATAAATTCAAATAACTAGCATAATTTTGAATTGAAAAGAAAAAACAACGATTGACCGATTGTATTATGGTAATATATACTGTAGTAAATTGAAGGTTGTATCAATTTTCGGGTTATAAAAAATGATACAGATAAAGGAGAGGTGTTTTATGAGTGGGAAAGTTTTTGATCCAAAAGGTGTATTACAAGATGTTGAAAGCAAATTTGAAATGTTTCAAATTTTAAATGAAAACGGAGAAGTTGTGAACCCAGAGTATGAACCAAAATTGTCTGATGAAGAATTGGTAGAACTGATGACTCGCATGGTTTACACAAGAGTTTTAGACCAGCGTTCTATTTCTCTAAATCGACAAGGACGACTTGGATTCTATGCGCCAACTGCAGGACAAGAAGCTTCCCAATTAGCTTCCCACTTTGCATTGGAAAAAGATGACTGGATTTTACCAGGTTACAGAGATGTTCCTCAAATCGTTTGGCATGGCTTACCGTTATGGAAAGCATTCTTATTTAGCCGTGGACATTTCATTGGAAACCAAATTCCTGAAGGTGTAAATATTTTACCTCCTCAAATTATTATTGGTGCCCAATACATTCAAGCAGCTGGGGTTGCTTTAGGAATTAAGAAGCGCGGCGGAAAGAATGTAGCAGTAACATATACAGGTGACGGTGGTTCATCTCAAGGTGACTTCTATGAAGGTATCAACTTTGCAGGGGCATACAAAGCGCCAGCAATCTTCTTTATTCAAAATAACCAATATGCGATTTCTACTCCTCGTGACATACAAACAGCTGCAAAAACACTTGCACAAAAAGGAATTGCAGCAGGTATTCCATGTGTTCAAGTAGATGGAATGGATCCATTAGCTGTTTATGTAGCAACAAAAGATGCACGTGAGCGTGCTGTAGCTGGTGAAGGTCCGACATTAATTGAAACAATTTGTTACCGTTACGGACCGCATACAATGTCAGGGGACGATCCAACGCGTTATCGTACAGAAGATATTGATAATGAATGGGCGAAAAAAGACCCAATTGTACGTTTCCGTAAATATTTAGAAGGCAAAGGACTCTGGTCTGAAGAGAAAGAAACAGAAGTGATTGAAAGAGCGAAAGAAGAAATCAAAGAAGCGATTAAATTAGCGGACCAAGCTCCAAAACAAACAGTAACTGACTTAATCTCCATCATGCATGAGGAGCTGCCTTTCAATCTAAAAGAACAATACGAAATCTATAAAGCAAAGGAGTCGAAGTAACCTATGGCACAAATGACGATGATTCAAGCGATTACTGATGCTTTACGCACAGAATTGAAAAATGATGAAAATGTGTTAGTGTTCGGGGAAGACGTCGGTGTAAACGGCGGGGTATTCCGAGCAACTGAAGGTTTACAAAAGGAATTTGGAGTGGATCGGGTATTCGATACTCCTCTTGCTGAATCAGGAATCGGTGGTCTTGCAATCGGTTTAGCTTTACAAGGATTTCGTCCAGTTCCGGAAATTCAATTCTTCGGTTTCGTATATGAAGTAATGGATTCCATTAGCGGACAAATTGCTCGTTATCGTTTCCGCACTGGCGGTACGTTTAATATGCCAATTACGATTCGCTCACCATTTGGAGGCGGTGTACACACGCCTGAAATGCACTCTGATAGTTTAGAAGGATTAATGGCTCAACAACCGGGCTTAAAAGTTGTGATTCCTTCAACGCCATATGATGCGAAAGGGTTGTTAATTTCAGCTATTCGCGATAATGATCCGGTTATCTTTTTAGAGCATCTAAAACTATATCGTTCATTCCGTCAAGAAGTGCCTGAAGAAGCTTATACAATTCCAATTGGTAAAGCAGATGTAAAACGAGAAGGAAAAGATTTATCCATTTTCGCTTACGGATTAATGGTGCATGAAAGCTTAAAAGCTGCAGAAGAATTAGAGAAAGAAGGATACTCTGTAGAAGTAGTGGACCTTCGCACAGTGCAACCACTTGATATTGACACAATCATTGCTTCTGTAGAAAAAACAAATCGTGCAATTGTTGTTCAAGAAGCACAAAAGCAAGCTGGAATCGCGGCAAATGTCGTTTCGGAAATCATGGAAAGAGCGGTATTAAGTTTAGAAGCTCCGGTACTTCGAGTGGCAGCACCAGATACAATTTATCCGTTCCCGCAAGCTGAAAATGTTTGGTTACCTAATTACAAAGACATTATCGAAACAGCGAAAAAAGTTTTAACATTCTAATTGATGAAAGGGTGGACGTAATGGCGTTTGAATTTCGTATGCCAGATATCGGCGAAGGAATCCACGAAGGTGAAATCGTAAAATGGTTTGTGAAACCAGGTGATGAGGTAAATGAGGACGATATTTTATGTGAGATTCAAAACGATAAAGCAGTAGTGGAAATTCCTTCTCCTGTTGCAGGTAAAGTAGAAGAAATTTTAGTCGATGAAGGCAGTGTAGCTGTCGTTGGAGATGTGCTCATTCGCTTAGATGCACCAGGTTATGAAAACATGCAATTTAAAGGTGATGCGCACGTTGAGGAAGATTCATCTAAAACTGAAGCGCAAGTTCAAGCGACAGCAGAAGATGGAAAAGTAGAAGATACGAAACAACAGGAAACAAAGGAAGTACCACTATCTTCTGAAATTGAAGTTGCTAAACGTGTAATCGCGATGCCTTCCGTTCGCAAGTTTGCTAGAGAGAACGGTGTTGATATTCAATTAGTGGAAGGTACAGGGAAAAACGGTCGTATCTTAAAAGAGGATATCATTCGTTATATGGAAGGCGGGCAAACTGTTCAAGAAGCGCCGAAAGTTGTGGAAGAAAAACAAGAAGCGGTTGCAGAAATTCCACAAATTCCTGTGTTGGAAGGTGAATTCCCAGAGACGAGAGAAAAAATATCTGGAATTCGCAAAGCGATTGCAAAAGCAATGGTTCATTCCAAACAAACGGCTCCTCATGTAACTTTAATGGACGAAGTAGATGTTTCGAATTTAGTCGCTCATCGCAAAAAATTCAAAGATGTTGCGGCTGAAAAAGGCGTCAAGTTAACATATTTACCTTATGTGGTAAAAGCGTTAGTGGCAATGTTGAGAGAATTCCCAGAATTTAATCGTTCATTTGACGATGCAACACAAGAAATTATTCAAAAACATTATTATAATGTTGGAATTGCTGCCGATACTGAACGTGGGTTGCTTGTTCCAGTTATCAAACATGCGGACAGAAAATCAATTTTTACAATTGCGTCCGAAATCAATGATTTAGCAACAAAAGCGCGTGAAGGAAAACTTGCTCCAAACGAGATGAAAGGCGGCTCAATGTCCATCACAAATATAGGCTCTGCTGGAGGCCAATGGTTCACACCAGTGATTAATCATCCAGAAATAGCAATTTTAGGACTTGGAAGAATTTCAGAAAAGCCTATAATAAAAGAAGGTGAAATTATAGCAGCACCTATGTTAGCATTATCATTGAGCTTTGATCATCGTATGATCGATGGAGCTTTAGCTCAAAATGCTTTAAATTATTTGAAGCGTTTACTAAGTGATCCTGAACTTTTATTAATGGAGGCGTAACAAATGGTAGTAGGAGATTTTCCAATCGAAATCGACACTCTTGTAGTTGGAGCAGGTCCTGGTGGATATGTTGCAGCAATTCGTGCAGCACAAACTGGACAAAAAGTAACAGTTGTTGAAAAAAATGAAGTGGGCGGAGTATGCTTAAACGTTGGATGTATTCCATCAAAAGCGTTAATTTCAGTTGCTCACCGCTACGAACAAGCAAAACATTCAGATGATATGGGTGTTATTACTTCTGATGTAAAACTTGATTTTGAAAAAGTGCAAGCTTTCAAAGACAGCGTAGTAAAAAAACTTACAGGTGGAGTAGCTGGTCTATTAAAAGGAAATAAAATTGATGTTGTAAAAGGTGAAGCTTATTTCGTTGATGCAAATACTGTTCGCGTTGTAAATGGCGACCAAGCTCAAACTTATAAATTTAAAAATGCAATTATTGCAACAGGTTCTCGTCCTGTGGAAATCCCAACATTCAAATATTCTGATCGTGTAATTAACTCTACTGGTGCGTTAAACTTAAAAGAATTACCTAAAAAATTAGTTGTAATCGGTGGAGGATACATCGGTACAGAATTAGGAACAGCATATGCAAACTTTGGTACTGAAGTAACAATCCTTGAAGGTGCAAGCGACATCTTAGCAGGATTTGAGAAACAAATGACTCAAATCGTGAAAAAAGGTCTGAAGAAAAAAGGTGTTACAATTGAAGTGAACGCCCTTGCTAAAGGTGTAGAAGAAACTAAAGATGGCGTAATTGTAACTTATGAAGTAAACGGCGAAGAGAAGAAAGTTGAAGCAGATTACGTACTTGTAACAGTTGGACGCAGACCAAATACAGATGAACTTGGTCTTGAACAAATCGGCATCGAGTTTGGCGAAAGAGGATTAATTAAAGTTGATAAACAATGCCGTACAAATATTCCAAATATCTATGCAATCGGTGATATTGTTCCTGGTCCACAACTTGCTCACAAAGCTTCTTATGAAGGAAAAGTTGCTGCTGAAGCAATTGCAGGACATAAATCTGTAGTTGACTACTTAGCAATTCCAGCTGTTTGCTTCACAGACCCAGAAATGGCATCTGTTGGATATAGCGAAGAGCAAGCGAAAGCTGAAGGTATCGAAGTAACTGTTGCGAAATTCCCATTCGCAGCAAACGGTCGTGCATTAGCATTAAATCAAACAGAAGGTTTTGTGAAACTTGTTGCACGTAAAGAAGATGGCCTTATCATCGGTGGACAAATTGTAGGTGCTGGTGCTTCTGACATGATTTCTGAAATCTGCCTAGCAATCGAAGGCGGTATGACAGCTGAAGACATCGCTCTTACAATTCACCCGCATCCAACTTTAGGCGAAATCACAATGGAAACTGCGGAAGTATTACTTGGCAACCCAATCCACATTATTTCAAAATAATCACTAGTTTAGAGCCCTTGTAACTCATTACAAGGGCTTTTTTTAGTGCGCCTGGCATGGGTGTAATCTATAGGGTGTAAGTCCCGAACTGTGAAGGCAGAAGTAACAGTTAGCTTAACGCAAGGGTGTCCGTGGTGACGCGGAATCTGAAGGAAGCGAGCGGCAAACTTCCGGTCTGAGGAACACGAACTTCATATAAGGCTAGGTATCATTGGATGAGTTTGCTAAACAAAACAAAGTCCTTTCTGCCAAAGGTGGTACAGAGTAAATGAAGCAGATAGATGGAAGGAAAGATTACATTCTTACCCGGGGAGGTCTGGCGGATATGTGAAGTACGCTTCATAACCTACTTAGTGATAAGTAGCTGAACCGTCAGAAGTCAGCAGAGGTCATAGTATTAGTTGGTTTAGAACTACTAAGAAGGACCGAACAATTAAGAGAGAATAGCCCTTGGCATTCAGTGAGTCATGATGAACACAGAAAACGTAGTACCTCACTTGAGGAAGGAAGCGGTGAATCCCGTGGGAGACCTCTTGGAGGGTGGAGTGACCACTGGCATAAAGAGAACAGCTATTCACGGAAGTTATAAAGACTTGCGTCAATCATCTTAATTGAACCGCCGTATACGGAACCGTACGTACGGTGGTGTGAGAGGACGGGAGTTAATCGCTCCCTCCTACTCGATTTTTGAAGCTTCTCGTTCTATGCTGGCAAATATCTGGTCGAATTGATAGGAAATGATGAATTGATTCTCTAGCTCGTAAAATGATGAATTTTCAGCATTGAAAAAATGAGATTGCACAAAATAAAAATAAATAATTAACCATTAAAGATAGGTGAATGACCATTGAATGGGATTCTTCGATTTGTGCTAAGAAATAAACTAGCTGTCTGGTTACTAACATTCATTTTCTTAGGTACAGGAATATACTCTACATCTAAAATGAATATGGAGACTATTCCTGATATATCAATTCCAGTTATTACGGTTACGACAGTGTATCCTGGAGCAACTCCAAAACAGGTGATGGAAGAAATTTCAGAACCTTTGGAGAAAGTTGTTGCAAACTTAGAAGGAGTTCTAAATGTATACTCTAATTCCTATGCCAATTTATCAAATGTGCAAATTGAATTTGAGTATGGTATTGACCTTGTTAATGCCGAACGGGAAATCAAGTCAGCCATTGAACAAATAAAACTTCCAGATCATGCAGAGGAGCCAAATATTACACGAGTAACAATTAATGCATTTCCAATATTGGCTTTTAGTATTTCAAGTGAAACAGAAGATATTGCAGAACTTACAACGACGGTAGAAGAAATTGTCGCACCAAAATTTGAAGGAATTGATGGTGTGGCGTCTGTTTCGATTTCAGGTCAACATGTAAATGAAATTGAGTTACATTTTAATGAAGAGAAAATGGCTTCTCTTGGGATAACAGAGGAAAATGTAAAACAAATGATTCAATCGAGCAACGTCCGAGTGCCTCTTGGATTATTTCCGTTTCAGGATGAAGAGCAATCAATCGTAATTGATGGTAAAGTGACGACAATTGAAGGATTAAAGAATATAGTTATACCAATTACCCCTTCCCAGATTTACCCTTATCCTTTTGTTACGTTAGGTGAAATTGCAACTATTCATTTTGTTGGGAAAGTGGAGTCTGTATCAAGAACGAATGGTAGAGAGGCAATCACTTTACAAATTGTTAAAGCGCAAGATGCCAATACGCTGGAAGTCGTTAAGGAAGCGAAAGCGTTAGCGAATGAATTAACGTCATCCGTTCAAGGGTTAATCATTGATGTTACTTTAGACCAAGGTGCACCAATTGAACAGTCTGTCAGAACCATGTTAAATAAAGCCTTTATTGGCGCAGTGGTAGCAATTGTTGTCATTTTATTCTTCTTAAGAGATATCAAATCAACATTGATTTCTGTAATTTCCATACCATTATCTTTATTGATTGCTTTTATGATTTTGTATTCTCTAGATATTACGTTAAATATGATGACATTAGGTGCGATGACGATAGCAATTGGGAGGGTTATTGATGACTCGATTGTGGTCGTTGAAAATATTTACAGAAGGCTCCATTTAAGAAACGAACCTTTATATGGACGAGCATTAATAAGCTCTGCAACGATTGAAATGTTTAAACCAATATTATCTTCTACATTGGTTACCATTGCAGTATTTTTACCACTAGTATTTGTTGGAGGGATGATTGGGGAATTATTTCTCCCATTTGCACTGACAATAACCTTTGCATTGCTCGCATCTTTGCTTGTAGCAATTACCGTGGTACCAGCATTTTCACATTCACTTTTTAAGAAAAAATTATATAAGGAAAATAGAGTTACAGGGCATCGATCCACCAAAAGCATGTTGGCAAAATATTATAGGAAATTTTTAAATTGGACATTAAATCATAAACTGATTACTTCATTTGTTGCTTTTTTATTACTTGTTGGAAGCTTATGTTTAATTCCTATTCTCGGCTTTAGTTTTTTGCCAACAGAAGAACAAAAAATGCTTTATATCACCTATACACCAGAGCCGGGTGAAACGGAAGATACGATATTACAAAATGTGTCTGAAGTAGAACAGGAAATGATGGCAAGAGAAGATGTGGAGGTTGTTCAACTTTCCATCGGTTCAAGCGATAATATGATGATGGGTATGGGCAGCAATAATGGAGCTTTAATGTTCTTAATTTTTAATGAAGAAACAGAAAACTTTGATGAAGTGACAAAAGAGATCGAAAATTACTTAGCCAATTTAGATCATTCTGGTAAATGGAAAAATCAAAATTTCAATATGTCCGTCTCGAATAACGAATTAAGTTATACAGTTTACGGCAACGATCAAGTTGATTTAGAAGAAGCTGTTATGCAAATAGAAGATATAATGCAGGATTCAAAGTATGTAAAAGATGTTTCGACAAGTCTGGCGGAACGATTTGATGAATATACATTGAAAGTAAATCAACAAACCCTCTTGCAATATCACTTATCAGCTGCACAAATCGCTTATTTATTAAATCCTCATATGCCGGAACAAGTATTAACAACGATTGAAAAAGATGGAGAAGACGTCAATGTTATTATTCGCAAAGATAAAATCATACCACAAAACTTTGAAGCGTTGTTGCAAACTCCACTCTCTACTCCAACAGGAAGTGTTGTGACAATTGGAGATATAGTTGAAGTGAAAAAAGGAACGGTTGCCAATACAGTTTCGCGAAGTAAAGGGAAATTTTATGCAACAGTTTCTGGTACGATTACAAGTAAGGACATTACGAAAGCTTCTACGGAAGTGGAAGAAAGGTTTGAGAAATTAAAATTACCAAAAGGCGTTGAGATTGAAGCTGCAGGAGTAACAAAAGATATGGAAGAAGCTTTTGTGAAACTTGGTCTTGCATGTCTTGCGGCAGTGGCGATTGTTTATTTTATATTAGTAGTAACGTTCAGCGAAGGGCTCGCTCCATTTGCCATTTTATTTTCTTTACCTTTTACCGTGATAGGAGCCTTAGGATTGCTATGGATTTTTGATGAAACGATATCCGTTTCAGTGATGATGGGACTTCTTATGTTAATCGGAATTGTTGTAACGAATGCGATTGTTTTAGTGGACCGCATCGTTCATATGGAATATGACGGAATGAAGATGCGAGAAGCAATATTAGAGGCGGGTAGCACTCGATTAAGACCGATATTGATGACGGCTATTGCAACAATGGGGGCATTAATTCCGCTTATATTTGAGGAAGAAGGAAGCGGTTTAATTTCAAAAGGATTAGCCATTACCGTAATCGGTGGTTTATTTAGTTCAACAGTTCTCACTTTATTTATCGTTCCAATTGTATACGAATCATTATCAAGACTTTTTGGAAAAAATCGAAGAGCGATTCGGCTAGATTAAATGAAAAAGCTGTACGAAAGCCAATATACAATGTCTTTCGTACAGCATTTCTGTTTATCCATATAATGAGGAGGAAACGTATTGTAGGGAAAACGTGCAAGGTTATTAGGCTAACCACACAAGCTAGAGGGTTATCCGCACGAGTTGAGGGGTTATCTACACAAGAATAGAAGCTTTTCACACAAGTGGGGAATCTATCCGCACGAGCTGCGAATGTATCCACACAAGCAGATAAGTTATCTACAAAGATGTAAAGGGTTGATCTATCCGCACGAGCAGGTGTTGCATCCACACAAGTTGAGGAATTTTATGCACAAGAGCAGTATTAATCTGCACAAGCTAGAGTGTTATCTACAAAAGAAGGAGATTCTTATTTAATGGAGCAATTACATCAAAAAAATGATGCCAGCTCCTTCATTGTAAAAATGCATTTATCCGTTTATTCGAGAATTCATCCTCATAAATTAAGAATTTACCTTCAATATTTAGATAGTTTTGATTTTTATAAATTTAAAAGAATAGACATTACTTTGTCACATGTATATAATAACGGATACGGAGGTGAGTTTAGAAAAAGGATTTCCTTTTTCTAATGATTCTATGAGAGTCGTTCGGATAATCGCTCAAATTTTGATTCTGTATATTTTTTATTATGCTGGTGTATTAATTGGTAATTTAACAAAACTACCATTGCCAGCTAGTGTTATAGGGTTAATGCTTTTATTTATATGCTTGCAATTAAAATGGATAAAAGTAGATTATATAAAAGATGGTGCATCCTTTTTAATTGGTTTTATGATGTTGTTCTTTATTCCACCGATGATTGGCATAATTAATTATCCTGAGCTTTTCTCCTTGTCTGGCTCATTATTAATGGCATCCGTTATTGTTAGTACACTATTTGTACTAATCACAACAAGTTTAATCTGTCAATGGATTGAGAAAAAAGAGCTAGCAATGAAAGAGAAGAAGGAGAAGGGAGAAATGGATCATGCAAGCAAGTATATCCATCATTAGCACCGTTATCATATTTTTATTAATGGTGAAATTACATAAACGATTCCCTTATCAGTTTTTCATGCCAATTTTAACTTCGTCGATTATTATTATTGCAGGACTGCTTTTATTGAATATTCCTTACGAAGTGTATATGGAAGGCGGACGTTATTTACAACATTTGCTGGGTCCAGCAGTTGTGGCATTAGCTTATCCTTTATACAATCAGTGGGAAATGGTGTTGAAATATAAATATACGATTCTATCTGGTATCTTGATAGCCATGGTGAGTGGTTTAATTAGTATTTATACTTTGCTTGTTATTTTTAAATTAGATAAAGAATTAATATTAACAGCTTTACCAAAATCCATTACGACACCTGTAGCAATGCAAGTGAGTGAAACAATTGGCGGGATCCCACCTCTTACTGCCGTATTGGTAATGATTGCAGGATTTACAGGAGCGTTACTTGGTTCTGTTGTGTTTTCCATTGGGAAAATTGAATCATCCATTAGTCGTGGAATTGCGATGGGGAGCGCTAGTCACGGAGTTGGAACGTCTAAGCTTGTGGATTATAGTGAACTGGATTTGTCGATTGGCTCATTATCTTTGGGGCTTAGTGCGGTAATTGGTGCGATTTTATGTCCAATATTTGCATATATTTTTATGTAAAAAAGCATTCTAGTAGATTCTAGAATGCTTTCATCTTTTAATGCATACTAATATATCGGTTTGCGTTCTTTAATAACCCGAATGGTTTGTAGGCTCGCATCTTCTGGACCTTGGACCGGCAATCCTGCTTCAATATTCATTTGAATATACTTTATATTTTCTTCTGTAATGACTTCCCCAGGAATAAAGATTGGAATGCCTGGAGGATATACCATAATAAATTCAGCACAAATATAACCAGCGGAATCTTTAAAAGGAATTACTTCCGTACTGGAATAAAAGGCATCTCTTGGTGTCATGGCAAGAGCAGGAATGTCCGGTACATTGACTTCTGTTTCTTTCACGCAAGCTTCAGAATCAAAGGTTTGAGACATACGTTGGAGCGCGTTAATTAGCAAATTAATTTCTTTTTTTGTATCGCCTAATGTTACAAGACAAAGGATGTTGTATAGGTCAGATAGCTCTACTTCAATATTCGCATTTTGACGAAGCCATTCCTCCGCTTGATGACCTGTAATTCCTAAATCTTTTACGCTGATTAACAATTTTGTCTGATCCATATCGAATGTAGCAGAAGAATGCAATTTTTCTCTTCCAGCAACTTTTAAGTGAGGAATTTTGTTAATTCGTTTTCTTGCTTCTTTTGCCAGGCGAATGGCTTGGTCAATTAAATCATATCCATGAACTGCTAATTGTCTTCTAGCACAGTCGAGGGATGCTAATAGCGGATATGAAGTGGAAGTCGTTTGCAACATTGATAACACTGATTGAACTCGACTTACGCTCACAAGACCTTCTCGTACGTTTAATACAGAACTTTGCGTTAAAGACCCTCCCAGCTTATGTACGCTTGTTGCGGCCATGTCTGCACCAGCTTCCATTGCTGAGATTGGTAGTTCATCATGGAATTTTAAATGAATGCCATGGGCCTCATCAACGATTACTGGTATATTTGAAGTATGTGCGATATCCACAATGCGTTTTAAATCAGCAGCAAAACCAAAATATGTTGGATTAATGACAAGTACAGCCTTTGCATCAGGATATGTTTCGATTGCTTTTTCAACGGATTCTGCTGAGATTCCATGGGTGATACCGAATTCTTCATCCACTTCAGGATAAATAAATATCGGAATAGCACCTGAAAGAATAATCGCTGACATTGTTGATTTATGAACATTTCGTGGTACCAAAATTTTATCTCCTGGACCGACGACAGACATAATCATCGCCATGATAGCACCACTAGTTCCTTGAACAGAGAAAAATGTATAATCAGCACCAAAAGCTTGTGCAGCAAGTTCTTGAGCTTCTTTAATAGCAGCCTTTGGTGAATGTAAATCATCTAGTGGAGCAATATTGATTAAATCAATTGATAAAACGTTGTCTCCGACGAATTCTCGAAACGCAGGATCCATTCCTTGTCCCTTTTTATGTCCGGGAATATGGAATTGGATTGGATGTCTGTTTCGATGTTTTAGCAATGCGTCGAACAAAGGAGTTTCTAACTGTGACAACGCAGGTACCACCTCGCTTTTAATTAATATTCAAAACAAAGAAATTATAGCATCTATAGGCTACACATGCTATAAAAAATTAAAGGAAATTCAAGTTTTATTGAAGAACTATATAAATAATTATGATGAAAAGGGGATGTAAATGTTGAATTGGGATACAAGAGTAACGAAATTATTAGGAATACAATATCCAATCATACAAGGTGGCTTAGCTTATTTAGCATACTCAGATTTAGCTGCAGCCGTATCTAATGCTGGTGGACTTGGACAAATTACTGCTCTCAGTTTAGAAACACCAGAACAATTAAGAGAAGAAATTCGAAAAACGAAAGAGAAAACGGATAAACCTTTCGGCGTCAATTTTGCTTTTGGCAATTACGGGAAAGGATATGAGCCAATGATGGAAGTAGCCATTGAAGAAAAAGTGCCCGTTATATCGATGACTGGAGGAAATCCAGCACCGATGTTCAAATTACTTGAAGGTGTTGATGTGAAAAAGTTAGTATTAGTAGCGGCACGCCGTCAAGCACAAAAAGCTGAAGAACTTGGTGCGGACGCAGTGATGGTTGTAGGACAAGAAGGTGGAGGGCATTTAGGTCGAGATGATGTGGGGACAATGGTGCTCGTTCCGCAAGTAGTAGATAGCGTCTCAATCCCAGTAATTGCTTCTGGGGGAATTGGGGATGGCCGTGGTTTGATGGCAGCATTGTCCCTTGGGGCAGAAGGAATCGAAATGGGGACACGATTCATTGCGACAAAAGAGTGTGTGCATGCATCACCTGCCTATATCGACGCGCTAATCAACAGTACAGAAACAGATACTACGGTTATCAAACGCTCATTAGGAACTCCAGCTCGCGCATTAAAAAGTGAATTTACTGAAAAAATTTTGGAAATTGAAAAGGAAACCCCTACTTATGAAGCGTTAAAAGAATACATAAGCGGAAAGGCCAATAAACGCTTCATTTACGATGGAGATGCAAAGAACGGATTCGGTTGGGCAGGACAAGTAACTGGTTTAATAAAAGATGTACCAACCGTAAAAGAACTGATTGATCGAATGATCCGGGAAGCGGAAGAAATTCGATTAAAGTGGGGAAGATAAAGAGAAAAAAGAGAGGTACTGTCAATGGAATATGCGTATCCTATTTCGCCGGATTGGACAACGGAAGAAATTATCACGGTAGTAAAATTTTTTGAAGGAATTGAACAAGCATATGAAAAAGGCATTAAAAGAGAAGTGATGTTAGAAAAGTATCGGCGTTTTAAAGAAATCGTTCCATCGAAAGCAGAAGAAAAAACACTGTTTCGTGAATTTGAAGAGGTCAGTGGATATGCTAGTTACCCGGTAGTGAAACAGGCAAGAAAACTGGAAAATGGGGAAACAATTGTACTTGAATCACAAAAAAAACGAAGATAAAGACAACAGAGGCAGGGACATAAACAAAAAATAAAGGGACAGTTGAAAGAGTTTTGATAAAAAATTGATATAACGAAAAAATGATTGTAGTGACGGGGCAAGTTTCTGTCGCGCACGCTTAGTCGCAAAGCGGAGCAAGTTCAAGGAAGTAAATTCAAAGCTTTCCTGCGACGAGCCCTCTCGAGACACCGCAGGAGCGAAGGATTGAATCAGAGGAGGCTCGATCCGGGCCCGCGGAAAGCGTCCCTGGAACGGAAATCAATTTTAATAACATATCAAAAAAACATCATTTTCTCCTTGGAGAAAATGATGTTTTTTTTAGATTTGTCTCAACCTCTTCCTTTCCCAAACATCAATATATGAATTATTAATGGAGTTTATAAATGAATTTGATGAAAAAAAGCGGAAGAAAAATGTAATGATTAAAGTCGTCCTGAGCATATTAATTATACAACATATAGCAGAAAATCGACTTTTCCTCAAAATAGGAAATTATATCTGTAAATATATCCGATTGGAAATCCTAATTTTTCCCAACGATGATATCGTAAATTGGGAAAAGGGCTTCAAAAGTATTTTCAGCGACTTTTAAAAACTCTTCCGAAGATAGATTTATGCATTGTTCCCGAGGAATATGACGCCCAACTAAAAATTCTCCTTTTTTGACGTCTCTTAAACGAATAAGAAGTTCATTCAATTGACCGTTCAATGCTTCTTTTAGCGGAATAGCTTCTAAAGATGTATGATCCCCTGAAATAATAAAATCATCTGGCAATTCGTAAAAAACATCAATTGAATTTAATAGACGATCTGCCATGGCAGATTTTTGTGGGGCTTCATAAATAATTGCAACAATAATGAATAAATGGGTGTACGTAAGCCCAATTTGAAAATGAGGAAGTGATTTGTAACCTCGTTTGTAAGGTGCAAATGCTACCCATGAATCGTTAGGCGGATTGACTGTTCTTCTTGCATGTTTTGCTATATGGGCAAAAAATTCATCTCCAGTTTTAGCGCTGAAATAACCGGCAAAATGGTTACCTAATGCTTCGAATTTTGGACGTACGATGGTTTTTAGTGCATCCATCCGATGATCTAAGCCGTCAATGGTAAAGACATTGAAATCGGAATTTGTCCATTTTATATCGACCATGATTTGTTTTCCTCCTTTTTGAATCAAATGTTTATTTTTCACGTTTTTTGGGAAAAATCTTGTAACAATAGCATTTATCCTTTTGACAAAAAATAATTGGGAAAGGAAAGTGATGTTCATGAAACAAATGGTTAAGATCATCCGCAAAGTCGATATTGAAAAGCAATATGAACATGTTTTACGGTTAGAATTAGATTATGAGTTGGCTTCCTTATATTCCGCGATGCAGGAAAACGATACGAAAGAAATGGAAAGATGTAAAAAACGTTTAAAAGAAATTCAGGATGAGCTAAATGGTCTGCACGCATATGCGTAAACATTTTCCCTTCCATTAAAGTCACTTGCTTTCATTTGTAGAGCAAGTGATTTTTTATTTTGAAAATATAACTCCTTAATATTTTTGAAAAAATTACTCCCTGCTATCCCTCTTTCCTTCTCAAAAAGTATATAATAACAATTTGAAAATGAAAAAAATAAAGACTTTACATGAAATATACAACTAAAATAAACAGGGGTCCATTTGAAGAATTCATGTTAAAATGTTAAAGTATTAGAATATTTCGTTTATTTTATCCGAAGTAAATTTCTGAATTTTGTAAATAATATACTAGAATAGAAGAATTCGATTGCTGATAAAGAAGGTAGGGTTAGTGGAATGGATTTACAAAAAATAAATGAATTTGCGATAAAATTGATTTATGATGCTGGCGAACAAATACGAGAATCCTTTTCGAAGGAATTGATTATAGAAACGAAGACAGATGCGAATGACTTAGTGACAAATATTGATTGTCAAATCGAGCAATTTTTTGTAAAGAAAATAAAAGAATTAGATCCATCCCATAAAATTATGGGAGAAGAAGGGTTGGGCGACAAAATCGTCACACTTGATGGCCCCATTTGGATTATTGACCCGATTGATGGCACAATGAACTTTATTAAACAACATCGCAATTTCATGATTACAGTTGGTTTTTTTGTTGATGGAGTAGGGAAGCTAGGATATTTATATGACGTCATGCGGAATGAGCTGATATATGCAATACGAGGAGAAGGAGCGTATATTGACCATCATCCAATTCGCAAATTAGAACCTTTGACAATTGAAGAAGCGATTATTGGCATCAATTCAAGTTGGGTGATTCAAAATGGAAAAATCAATCATGAAAAAATCGCCAATCTCATTCGAACGGTTAGAGGAACTCGATCTTATGGCTCTGCTGCCATGGAAATCGCTTTAGTTGTTACTGGGAAACTTGATGCTTATCTATCAATGCGATTAGCGCCATGGGATATTGGTGGAGGAATGGTGATTGCACAAGAGGTAGGAGCCGTTGTAACAAATTTAAAAGGTGAACCATTCAATTTATTGTCCAATGATACATTTTTAATTGCAAATCCATCCATTCATCAAAAGTTGTTAGATGAATTTATCGAATTAAAATAGGATATTGAGGTAACAAAAAGAATGAGCGTTAATTACGACTGCCGCTATCGCTTTCGTCGCTGATAAATTCGACGAGGAGACGCAATTGATGTGACCATAGCAGAGAAAGAACTATAAAAAATAGTTAAGCCTGACCAAAAAGTGCAAAACTTTTTAGTCAGGCCATTTATTTTATAAAAGCCCCTTTTCTCGAAACTTTTTTTTCATGCGAAATCCAAGTCCCATGACAGCACATAATGCAATGATACTTGCAATGATTGTTACAACGCTTTCCGTAGCAATTGCATAACCGATGGAGATCATTGACAAAAGTGCGGCTAAGGAAAATATAAACATCACGATTTTCGCTTTATTCATGCATAGCGCCCCCTTTAATGTTCCGAATGTTAAAAAAATGTAATATTTCAGAAAAGGACAATTTTTTACGGTCTTGTGATATAATAACACAGTTAATCTTATGAACAAAGAAATTGGAGTGGAAATATGACGAAATTACGTGAAGATATTCGCAATATTGCAATCATCGCACACGTTGACCACGGAAAAACAACATTAGTGGATCAATTATTAAAACAATCTGGAACTTTTCGAATAAATGAACATGTAGAAGAACGAGTAATGGACTCGAATGATATAGAGCGTGAACGCGGCATTACTATTTTAGCAAAAAATACAGCCGTTCACTATAAAGGTACAAAAATCAATATTTTAGATACTCCAGGACACGCGGATTTCGGCGGCGAAGTAGAGCGAATTTTAAGAATGGTTGACGGAGTTTTACTTGTTGTTGATGCGTTTGAAGGATGTATGCCTCAAACTCGCTTCGTTTTGAAAAAAGCATTAGAACAAAAGTTAACGCCAATCGTTGTGGTGAATAAAATTGATAAAGATTCTGCCCGCCCTCTTGAAGTCGTAGATGAAGTATTAGATTTATTAATTGAATTAGGTGCCGATGAAAATCAATTAGATTTCCCTGTCGTATATGCTTCTGCAGTCAATGGTACAGCAAGTCTTGATCCGGACCCAGCAAATCAAGAAGAAAATATGCAATGTTTATTTGATACAATTTTAGATCACATCCCAGCACCAGTTGATAATTCAGAAGAGCCTTTACAGTTCCAAGTAACGATGCTCGATTATAATGATTACGTAGGCCGAATTGGGGTAGGCCGTATATTCCGAGGAAAAATTCATGTTGGCCAATCAGTTGCACTAATGAAATTAGACGGCAGTGTAAAGCAATATCGAGTTACGAAATTATTAGGTTATTCAGGATTGAAACGAGAAGAAATTGAATCTGCGAGCGCTGGAGATATTGTTGCAGTGTCAGGAATGGAAGAGATTAACGTCGGAGAAACGGTATGTCCGATTGATCATCAAGACGCATTGCCACCGCTTCACATTGATGAACCAACATTGCAAATGACTTTCCTTGTAAATAATTCTCCATTTGCAGGTCGAGAAGGGAAATTTGTGACGGCTCGAAAACTAGAAGAACGGTTAAAACAACAATTAGAAACAGACGTTTCTTTACGTGTAGAAGATACGGATTCTCCAGATGCATGGATCGTTTCTGGCCGTGGGGAGTTGCATTTATCAATTTTAATTGAAAACATGCGCCGTGAAGGATATGAATTACAAGTATCGAAACCGCAAGTAATCATTAAAGAAATCGATGGTGTCAAATGTGAACCAGTAGAGAGAGTACAAGTGGATGTTCCTGAAGAATACGTGGGTACAGTCATTGAATCATTAGGACATCGTAAAGGCGAAATGATGGATATGACAAATAACGGAAATGGACAAACACGTCTAATTTTCATGGTGCCTTCTCGAGGACTAATTGGATATACAACGGAATTTATGTCCATTACAAAAGGGTACGGTATTATTAACCATTCATTTGATAGCTATCAACCGGTTGTTCCTGGTCGTGTTGGCGGACGCCATAATGGAGCGCTGGTTTCAATGGAGACAGGAAAAGCAACGACTTATGGGATGATGCAAATTGAAGATCGTGGTACTCTATTTGTAGAGCCCGGAACAGAAATCTACGAAGGCATGATTGTTGGAGAAAATAACCGAGATAATGACCTTGCTGTGAATATTACAAAACAAAAGCAAAAAACAAATATCCGCTCCGCAACAAAAGATCAAACAGCAGTGATTAAAAAACCACGCATTTTAACGTTGGAAGAAGCATTGGAATTTTTAAACGATGATGAATACTTAGAAGTAACACCAGAATCGATTCGTTTACGTAAACAAATATTAGATAAAAACGAAAGAGAAAAAGTAGCGAAAAAGAAAAAATACGCTGAACAAGTATAATTCTTTCTTTTAAAGTATGAAAGGTGTTGTTCGAATTGAAGCTTTTCAGTTTGATATTAGCGTCTGCACCAGTACTTAGTGATACAGAACGAGTGTTTAATCGCATGTCACCGATTACTCGTTATGTTTACGAAAGTGCTCCAAGCAATACAACTGCAGGATATATTATCTTTTTCTTAGTTTTCATCTTATCTGCAATCGTGTATAAACTCGGCTTTGCGAAAAAACTTAGTTTAGGTAAAAATATAATTATTTATATTTTCCTATTTTTAGGTTGTATTCTTCTGACATTCTTCGCGATTTTCTTGCCAATGATTGAAGGATTAATTGTTGCAGCACTTGTATTAATTCTTTATAAAATTCGTTTATGGCGAGAGAAGAAGGAAGAACAAGAAGCTTAATTTGTATGTGGAAAAATGTGATTCCAGATGCATTAGAATATTAGGTAGTTTATTATTGATTAGGGATCCTATCGCTATTCAATTACAATTCCTATGAATGAATTTGCAAGTAGCAGTGTCTTTTAAGTAATAGAAGAATCCCTGTCACGTCACAGAAAAAATGAGCTTAGATGAAGAGCGAATTGAGAAAACATTGTGTTTTCCCAATTCGCTCTTTTTTGGTAAATAGAGTAAATGTTAAACATTATAAGTAGTTAGAGATTTCACAGAAATAAGGAATTTCTATGTGTGGGGGAGAGAGTATCTACCAGAGTATGCTATTTGTACGAGAGGAGAGGATATTTTCACGAGCAGAGAGAGTATCCGCACGAGCTGGTGTACTATCTATACGAGTGAAGAGAGTATTCGCACAAGCAAGGAGCGTATCTACACAAATCGGTGTGCTATCCTCTCAAGAGGAGAAAATATCCGCTCAAAATTGAATTTTTCTCCCATCTTTAGGTAATCACACATCTTTTCTCCTTCGCATAACCTACTCTTGATAATTGAAAGAACTACGAAATAAGGAGGTAAGAGGGATGAAATGGTGGAAAATTAGTCTTGTTGTCTTGCTGGCAGCGGTAATGGTTATCCTTGCTGCTTGTGGAGAAAAAGAGATGACAAAAGTGAAAGTAGGGGAAGTAACGCGTTCGATTTTCTATGCACCACAATACGTTGCGATTTCCAATGGATATTTTGAAGAAGAAGGATTGGAAATAGAGTTGTCTACTATCCCTGGTGGGGATAAAACAATGACTGCACTTCTTTCTGATGGGATAGATATTGCCCTTGTAGGGGCTGAAACTTCTATATATGTGACAGCTCAAGGTGCTAACGATCCGATAAAAAACTTTGCTCAATTAACTCAAACAGATGGTACGTTTTTAGTGTCTAGAGAGAAAATTGATGAATTTTCATGGGATATGTTGAAAGGTTCTACTTTCCTTGGCCAACGTAAAGGTGGTATGCCGCAAATGGTTGGAGAATTTGTTCTTAAAAAACACGGAATCAATCCACATAAGGATCTGAATTTAATCCAAAACATTGAATTTGCCAATATTGCAACAGCCTTTGCATGAGTGTACAAAAAACACTACCTATCGTCTCAAAACGTTACTGAAACGATGCTCATTTGTTCCTTCGATTGCGATTGGAAAAGGGCATTGATTTTATTATCCTAAAATTTTTGTGATTAACCATAATATACTTAATTTTACACAAATTAGTAAAGAGTTGATTTTAAAATCCGATAATTATAATGAACTATTATTTTGGAGGAGGAATGTACAAATGAATTCATTCTTTGGAAAACAAGGCAAAATATTGTTTTTGGCTTTTACTGTAATTTTTATTTTAATGGCGATTGGATTTGAGAGAAGCTATGCGAAAGAATTTTTACTTGATCAAAATATGAATTCCATCATTGAATCCCAAAATAATATGCAGTTTACAAAAGAATCATTAATAGTAGATATTAATAAAGAAAATATAAAACCAGAGATACAAATTGATGAAAATGAAGCTATAAAAATTAAAAACAATAATAAAATCAAACTTCAATCCTACTATGATGTAGAAGGATTAATCTTAAATACACAAGGTACTTTAACAGAAAATAACCCGTTAGATTTATATTTCTTTAGTCCAACATCTAATAAAATTCTAATCTCTAGAATATTATCTGAAAACGAAAATTATACATAACGACTTTATGTAATAGATTACGAAAATGGACTCGCCTATCCAACACAAATTTCCACTTTACCACAAGAACTAATGCTAGTAAATTTACCTGCGGGTGATTATGCTTTAGGAGTGATTTCAGAAGGAACTTTGGGAGATTCATACACTATTCAAATGAATGCTTCCAATCCTGCTAATTTCAGTGAAGCTATTTTTGTCACACAAGATCTTACTAGATTTGTTGCAAAATATAGTGATGGTTCTCTTTATTCAAATGGTAAATATATTTTGAATGTTAATGGCACTAACGAACAGCTTAATTGGGAAAGAAAATATTATTTTTCATATAATGGAGGATACTCTCAAAGAACACATTCTCTATCAGATATAAAAATATCCGCTATTTCAAATCCAATTACTTATTCTTCTAATTATGCAAGTTCTAATTTTGCAATGATGGTCTATTTAAATGTAGGGACATTATTCACATATCATGAGTCACAATATCAATCTGGTACAAACCCATACTATTACAGTTCATTTGTTGACACTTTAGGAAAAACTACACCACGTAGATTGGATATTGATGATTTTAATTATGGTAATCATATCTTAATTGTAGATTTAACAACTGGAAAATCAATTGACTTCTTTAGTGTACTGAATTTTTATTATGCAAGTGGAATTGAGCCATTACCATCCATTTCTTATTTGCAATAAGAGAGGTGATAACCCATGAAAATAGATCTTGGATATATCGGAGCCATTGCAGCACGAAATCGTGAAAAGCGATTATTTGAAACTACAAATGTAATGGCTGGTAAACAAGTTGAAGTCATCAAAAACGGCACTGCCTATCAAATCACTTTTTCCGATGAATTCAAACAAGTTCAAGGGCTTATGAGAATGACAATGGAAGAATTTTTTTCAAAAGATATTAACGTAAAAAATGCAGATCCTTCCGATCTTTTTTCTTATCGTCCTCAAGATCAATGGCTTATCTTTAGTCAATATTTGCATGAAGCGAAATATTTTGATTCATTAAGCGATGAAAATGTAAAAGACATTGAATCAATCTTACAACATATCACAGATGGAATTGATAGTATTGCTAAATATACAGGTATCAATTTATTCGGGATAAAAAAGCAACAACTTCAATCTTATGAAGCACAGCTTGAATTAGCTTCATCGACTGCTGCCCTTGAATATTTTAGTAACAAGTTTTTAAGTGGCGATGTAAAAGCTGGATTTGATCAACTCATTCAAGAATATGTTCAACACAATACGAAAAAAGTGATGGAATATCAGTCTGAAGAGGAACGATTTTATGCTGCACGAGCAAAAATAAAGTGGATTAATGCACCAAGGACTTCCGAGCAATCACAACTTTTGTCTATGACAAATAAATTAGGAAAAACCATTTATACCCACGAAGAAATTCAATCGGTAATCAAAAATTATGAAGAATTATATAAGCAAATAAAAGATGAAGAGAGCTTGGCCTCAACATTATTAGAAATCAAAGAACAACTTCTTTCATTTGTAATCAAAGGAATTTCACCAATGGATGCAGATTATCAATTATCGAGAGAATTTGTTTCACAACATTCTGAAGAAACATTTAAACGAATCGAAAATTATTGGAAACTATTGTTGCAAGGAGAACAAGCGTGATCTTCGACTTTATACTATGAATATAGAATATAGCCAAAAGCACAAAACATTGATTTTATAAATGTTTTGTGCTTTTGGTGCGCCCGGCATGTACATGAACTATAGGGTGTAAGTCCCGAACCCCGAAGACAGAAGTAGAGGTTAGCCAAGAGCAAGGGTGTCCGTGGTGACGCGGAATCTGAAGGAAGCTGGAGGCAAAACACCGGTCCGAGGAACACGAACCTCATATAAGGCTAGGTATGATTGAGTGAGTTTGCCAAACAAAACAAAGCTCTTTCTGTCGAAGGTCATATCGAGTAAATGAGGCGGATAGATGGTGTGAAAGTGCATGTACTTACCCGGGGAGGTCTGGCGGATAGGTGAAGTTCGCTTCATAACCTACTTAGTGATAAGTAGCTGAACCGTCAGAAGTCAGCAGAGGTCATAGTATTAGTTGGTCTAGAACAACTAAGAAGGACCGAACAATTAAGAGAGAATAGCCCTTGGCATTCAGTGAGTCATGATGAACACAGAAAACGTAGTACCTCACTTGAGGAAGGAAGCGGTGAATCCCGTGGGAGACCTCTTGGAGGGTGGAGTGACCACTGGCATAAAGAGAACAGCTATTCACGGAAGTTATAAAGACTTGCGTCAATCATCTTAATTGAACCGCCGTATACGGAACCGTACGTACGGTGGTGTGAGAGGACGGGAGTTAATCGCTCCCTCCTACTCGATTTAATATATATGTTGTTTTTTTGGATATGTTTGTTATTATGATAGATTGATAATTTATTCAGTAGTCCGAATTGCCAGTTAACCTAGCGCTATATAAAGTTTTTCAATTTTTCAATCAGAACATTCTAATCAAATCTCCCCTCAAAATAATCCGACAACCAGATGTTCAGTTCAATTTCAATTTCATTTTTCCCTAAGTAAACTTTATTGATTACTCTTGAGAGCATGGCTTTTTTTAGATGTTCGTCTGCTTCGTTGAATTTTTGCTCCCAATTTTCTAATTTGTTAGCCAAGTAATTGACGTCTGAATAATTCTCGCGCTCTTTTACTAATTCTTTATTTAGCGTTTGAATTTGAGCCGATTTTTCCTCTATCTGTTTTTCTAATTCAGTAATCACGTCAGATAATTGTTCAGGAGTAAAAGTGCTTTCACCAAGTAGTGCTTTCCCAATTTCAAGTTTTAATCGATTATGTTGCTTTTCTAAATCGGAAAGCTCCTTCTTTAAATTTTGAATATTACGCTCCTTTATCCTAAGTAATTCAGATTTCATATTCTTACTTGAATCAAGGAAGGATTGTAATTCGAAATGTGATAAGATTACTTTTATTTTATTAAGAATGAGCGTATCGTATTTTTTTCCGCCCCAAATGTTTTGTTCGTGATTGCAATGTAAACTTCCTTTGTTTAAAGGGCATCGATATCGATAAATGACATTTTTATAAGTTCCATTTTTTCTTTTTGATGTCCTATAAAGATAGTTAGTGGTTAATTTAGAACAACAATATTTACAATAGGCTAACCCTGAAAATAAGAGTTTTCCGGATCTTGGAATGCCTGTTTTATCTTGTTTTTTAATACAACTGCGTCTTGTATTTCTTATTTGTTCGGCTTGATAATAAAGCTCTTCCGAAATGATTTGTAGCTTGTTGTTAAATGGCTGAGTGCCGCCAGTAGCAGTTTTATATCGTTTTCGTCCAATGTAAATTGGATTTTCTAATATTCTCTTTATAGTGCTTATGACAAACTCTTTTCCATCCCTTGTTCGAAACCCATGTGCATTTAAATAATCTGTAATTTTTCGATAACCCATTAGTTTATTCACATATAAATGATAAATTAACTTAATCATTTGTGATTCTACTTCATCCGGTACTAGTTCTTTAATTCGACGATCTTTATACTTCCAATGTTGTTGATTGGTTTCAATAATTTTGTATCCAAGGGGTGCAGTTCCACCTTGAAAATATCCTTGTTCGCTCAGCTGCTTTTTTGCTTCTTTAACCCTTATGGATGTTTTTTGGCTTTCACCATCTGACTGCCAAAAGCTAATGTAATTGAGGAGCTTATCAACATGAGATTCAATTTTTCTTTGTCCTTCTTTAACAGACCAGACCTCAATACCGTTCTGAATTAAAAAATTGACCATGACAGGTGTTTCATCTTCTCGCCTGCCTAAACGATCGAACATGAACACTAATAATACGTCGAATTCTTTATTTAATGCGCCTTCTTTAAGTATTGCCATTTCATCGCGTTCATTTAATGATTTTTTCCAACCAGATACACCTTTTTCGTACAATTCATTTGTGATGGTCCAATCGGGTTTGTTTTTTACGAATTCGTAGCAAGCATTTTTTTGCATGGGAATGTCTTCATCTGCACTGACTTGTTGTTTTTTCGACACCCGATAAAGACACCAAACCCGCTTCATTTCCACACACCCGTTTCACTATTATATAAGCTCTAAGAAAAAGGTTTTTAATGCATTTTTGGCATATGTTCTTTTTTCGGGGTTTTTCGTAAATTTTAAATGAATTTTCACTTCGTTGTCTGAAATATCCGTTAAATAATCAAATTGCCCATATGATTTGTGTAGATATTTTACTCCGCCAATGTCAATTTCACCCAATGATTGTGAGAGAGTTCTATCCTTCAATAATATCCCTCCGATTTTGTAGGGTGTTAAATTGTATTCACTTTGAATTGATTATATTAGTCATTTTCCTAAGCGAAAATGTCGAAAAAACTCGACTAATTCCACCGGGTTTAAATTTTTTTAAAGGAAACCCCATTGAAATGACATACACATATGTGTAATTTTCTATGGGGTTCAATCATTTTATGTTACCAATTTGGTGTTGTATGAGAATGTTTGTTCTCTACTGAGGGTGACTCTATTCTTATAAAGGTATTTTTATAAATTGGTTGCTATCGACCTCAAGCGGTAATCATAATACAGGTTCTTATGGAACTAAAGTATCATTTAGGTTTTTTACATATATTGGTATGAATTGAGTTGATTAATTATAATCAATTCGTACATAAGCATTCATATTTAGCGACTTGCTTTTCTAATACTGAAATGAACTTCATTAGGTGCAAGAAAACGAATTTATGGAAGCATCGGTTTTTTGACACCTGATGAATATAAAAGATTAGTCTAGTAGCAGTGCAATCTTTGAGATATAAAATACTAACCCTTCGCATTTTTTTGGACAACAGATATGAGTTTAATTTCCCTACGTCCCAAATAGAATGACAATTGATCTTTTAACTTTGACAATCTCTTTGAATAAGTTACCTCTCACTGATAATTCTAATTTCTTATTGTCTTTTTTAGAACATTTATGTAGTTACTTTATTAGAAGCAGTTTATTGAACTTACAACAGGACAGGGAAATTATTTCACAAGAAAGGCCTATTTTTAAGGTATTTACATCAATTTCTCCAAGTCCTTTATTAAATTACTTCGTGATAATGTGTTGTAAATTTATGTAATATTATTACTAGTTTTGTCGAATTCATTTATAAAAATTTCTATTTATGTAAAAATTTATTATATAGGAGATGGAATGACTTGGAAAAATAGATTTACTACATAATTAACGTTACTTTCTTATTATAATTCTCAGCGACACAGATTCTGCCAGTGTTTCAGAATTGTAGCAAGAAGAAAAAATAATCTCTCTAATAATTAATTGAAGAAAGAATACGATGGAAAAATGAAGAATATTATTAACTCAACTTTCGCACACAGATATTGTCAGACATCTCTTGATGTAATTGGGTAAAGACGCAATCCATTCTTGTACTTTACTTTTAAATAATTCCATGTTCAAACAAACATTAGCTTCTGCTAATGTTTGGAAGATCGCTAATAATTGATTCAATGCACTCTCTAGATTCATATCTTTTACATCTTCACATAATAGAAAAAAGAGATTTCCAATCGTTTTAGGATCGTTGTTTTGTCTACGCTCCCACTCTAAGAGTATAAAGCGAGTAAACACAATCGTTGTATGACTAATCAACAGATCATACGAACGACCTTGAAATTCTTTTGCTAGGTTAAGCAATGATTTGGTACACTTGAAAAATGTTTCGATGTCCCAGCGCATCCCGTAAATACGCACAATTTCTTCATCTGAAAGTGTGGTATCTGTACTCAAAATGGCTAACCATTCACTCTTTTTATTGCGGTTACGCACGAATACAATCTTGACTTGTCGTCCTTTTGCAAGATGAACATGGATCGAACCGAGTAGGTCTTTCTTTTCCATGGTACGCTTTGCTTTTTTAAAGAGTTCATCCAGAGTATGGGCTTCACCATCTATGAAATAACGTTGTTTTAGCTGCTTGACCATACCAATGACAAATAAACCTTTATCCGTGATTTTTTCAATCAAAGGCTCATGCGTAAACCAAGTATCCATTAACACATAATCAGCTGTAATTCCTGCATTTAAGGCATGATCCAATAAAGCAGAGACAACGCTTGGCTTATCTTGTTGTGCTTCAAGACGACGCTTGTAGCCGGAAGTGCGTTTATCAATGGATTCATCGACCCCGTTAAGTTGATTTTCCTTTTTCGCTGAACTCAATAAAGCAAAGTCTACAGGTAGAAAAGAATATCCATCAGACCAACCAAGAGTAAGCAACTGAAACCCCTTATAGAATCGTTTCTCTGTATGATCAAATACTCGTGAAAGAAGTTCAACAGACTTGCTTCGGTTGCGTGAAAAGAGTGAATCATCAACAATAAACACCTTCACTCTGTTGTTTGATGTAAGCTTTTTTATACGTCCAGTAAGATCTTGACATAAGGAAAGTAAAAAAGTTCGCCAAGCATAAGTAGATGAATTTAGAAAACGGTAGATCGTATCTTTTTTAGGTAAGTCCACGGCTTTCTTACTTTGAAGTGCTTGAAACCAATTTTTATATTGGAAAACAAGCAAAAAAATAAGACGGAAAATAGATAAGCATGAATAACCAAATCCCTTAGTAATTCTCGCTTTTCTCAAATGTTTGCCTATATTTAATTCAGAAAATCTTCGTTCAAGTTCTTTTGGTAGTTGTGCAAAAGTATCTTTTTTCGTTATCATAATGGTGACACCTTCTTTGGTATTTGGTTTGTTCACCATAATTTTACCAAAAGATAGGTGTCTTTTTCTTTTAAAAAAATAAAATCAATAAAAAACAAGAGAAATAATGAAAGACGATATAAAACAGTCATATCAAGAGTTGCAATAAGATATTACTCTGCGAAAGTTGAGTTATTAAATTAATCTCTGTTGCTTTGATTTTCTAACTAATAGTAACAACTACTCCAATTTTTAGTTTTGCTAAGGAAAATGAAATTGAAAAATTGCAACAAAAATGGCATATATCTGATGAAGATTTAGAAAAGAGTCTAGAACTAATCTCAAACAACAAAGAGCTATTTATGGAGATTGTTGATCAAGAAGAATTAGATTCTTATAATATTGAAGATGAAAATACCGCTTTACTACTATATTTTTTAAATACAGATCAAATTAATAACAATGTAAATGCTAGAACCTTATCTTCAAATGATGCTATTATTCAACCTACTATTTGGGGTAGTTTGGTCCGTGTACTAGTAAGTCAAGCTGTTAAGAAAAAAATGGGAAAAAAATTCAAGAACGTATAGGAGATGAAGTAGAAAAAAAGTAATCCCAAAATTCCAAGATGCTGCTGAAAACGCTACAAAAAAATATGGTTATAAAGGCCACAAAGGTCCTGAATATGATAATGGACAAATTAATCAAGGTGAACATATACTTTCTATACAAGATGATAAGGGGGATTTTATCCGTTTCCATGTTAATATAAACCCTAGTAGAAATACTACAACATGGCATTGGCATCTTCGAGATGATAATTTTAATGAACATTACGGTCAGATACAACTTCAACATAACAGTTTACCGAAATGGGGTTCTGAATAAATTTGGAAAAAATACTATTAGCTACTTATGGTTGCGGATTAGATTATTATGTTATTAACAATTTAGTCAAAGATAAATTAAGTGCGTTTGAAATTGAAAGGTATGGTATTCCTGAAGAGGATATTCCTAAAACTTTAGATTGTGATGATGGAAGAAAAATATTATTTCGTTATGAAGCTTATGATGTGAATAGGGAGAATAATAGAAAGCTCGAAGATTTTTATTTTCACCTATATCATATAAGCGAAGAACAATTAAAAGATTTTGAAGATTCACTTTCTATCTCTGTTAAAGGCAAACATATTCGTTGTCCAATTAACGCTAGGGGCCATATTGAAGTGGAAATAAATCATATTGAATTTTCTGCTCGATCTCTAGTTACAATTGATAGAAAAACAATCGTCTATTTAATAGATGAAGAAGCAGAAGGCAATGCATTGATTCGTTCTCAACTACAGCTGTTACCTCCTGAGTTACATTCCTTAGAATTAGATTATGGAATAAGTTATGAAAAGCGAAAATTAGAAGTAAGAGATTGGATACAGAAAATTTATAATTTGGTAAATCTATGACTTTCGATGTTCTAAATAATTTAATTATTTAAAAAACCATTCAGGTAACTGACTTATTGAACTTTCCTCCACTGCTAGCATAGCTAATAGGGGATGGTTCAATAAGGAGGTTCTCGTGTAAAATCCACTTTCGTTCCCCAATTAGTAAAAACGCTATGAAATATTACTTGCTTCATTTTTACTTTCTCCTTCATTTTCAGTAATGTCTTTTGTTCCCCCATGCCTTTGCATCCGGTACTGGTGAATTCGTACAGCTATTCGAACCGACAGCAAGTGTGTTTGAAAAAGAGGGTATTGGCCATGTAGTTGCATCCTTTGGTACAGAATCCGGCCATGTGCCATATACGGTGTTTATGGCGAAAGAAAGCTACTTAAAGAAAAATCCGGAAGTGGCAGAGAAATTTACAAGAGCTATTAAAAAAGCACAAGACTATGTATATGAAGCACCTGCAGAAGAGGTGGCAAAAGCGATTCAGCCATTCTTTGAAGATACGGACATTGAATTGATTGCACAAGTTGTAGAACGTTATCGCCAGCAAGAATCCTATGCCAAAGATCCAATTTTAGATGAAGAAGAGTGGAATAACTTGCAAGACATTATGGATGAAGCAGGGGAACTTCCGATGCGCATGGATTATTCGAAACTAGTAGATACAACTTTCGCAGAGAAGGTTTCGAAGTAATATGAGTTTCTTAGTTGTAGAACATGTCAGCCATACGTATTTTTCAAAGGATGCGGCAACGGAAGCGTTACGGGATATTCATTTAACGATAGAAGAAGGAGAGTTTGTTTCCTTTATTGGTCCGAGTGGTTGTGGAAAAACAACATTGTTATCCATAATAGCAGGATTATTTCAACCGACCTATGGAAACGTGTTCATAGAAAATCAGCAAGTGTATGGAAATAAAGAGTTATCCATTGGCTATATGCTTCAGCAAGATTATTTATTTCCTTGGAAGACAATTGAAGAGAATATTACACTCGGATTAAAACTACTAAACAAACATGTTGATATGAGCATTGCATCGAAATTATTGCAAGATGTTGGGTTACCGCCAGTGGAGAAAAAATATCCGAGAGAACTATCTGGTGGAATGAGACAGAGGGTGGCGCTAGCCAGGACGCTTGCGGTAGATCCGAAAATTTTGCTATTAGATGAACCTTTTTCTGCACTGGATTATCAGTCAAAATTAAAGCTTGAGGATCTCGTTTCAAAAATGTTAAAGCAATATAATAAAACGGCCATTCTTGTTACGCACGATATAGGTGAAGCTATAGCTATGAGTGACCGTATCTATCTATTTTCCGCAAGACCCGGTAAAATTCATAAAGTGTTTGATATACCTGAAGAAATTAGAACGTTAACTCCATTTGAAGCTCGCAGTCATTCAAGCTACTCCCCATTATTCCAACAAATATGGAAGGAGCTTGAACATCTTGAACATTAAAGAACTTCATTTACAATATAAAAAACGGTTAGCAAAGGAAAAACGGTGGATCAAGTTTTACCAGCTCTTCATTTTAGTAGGATTTTTTGTACTTTGGGAGATGGCTTCTTCTAAACGCTGGATTGATCCGCTCATATTTAGTGCACCTTCCAGAATATTTAAGTTGTTAACGAATATGGTATCAGACGGTACGATATTTATCCACATAAACTATACTTTATTTGAAACAGTTCTTGGGTTTATTCTTGGAACGTTGATCGGAACAATTTTAGCGGCCATACTTTGGTGGTTCCCAACTGTTTCAAAAATTTTAGATCCTTATCTCGTCGTTTTAAATTCCATGCCAAAAGTGGCACTCGGACCTATATTAATTGTAGCGCTTGGTCCAGGAATGACTTCCATCATCACGATGGGAGCAATCATTTCAGTTATCATTTCAACCATTGTAATCTACACATCTTTTCGAAATGTGGATGCCAATTACTTAAAAGTATTGCAAACATTTAATGCAACCAAATGGCAAATGTTTAAGGAAGCGATTTTACCAGCTTCTTTCCCAACGATTATTTCTACATTAAAAGTAAACGTTGGCCTTTCTTGGGTAGGGGTTATTGTTGGAGAGTTCCTTGTTTCTTCCCGAGGACTTGGATATTTAATTATTTACGGATTCCAAGTGTTTAATTTCAATCTCGTGTTAATGTCGTTGCTCATTATCGCGATTTTTGCAACACTCATGTATCAATTGGTTGAAATGTTAGAGAAAAGATTAATTAAAAATGAATAACAGCAACAGGGAATCACTGTTTCTTGATAAAGAATGACCTATTATGAAAATAGAGTAAATTTCATAATAGGTCATATGTTGTTTAATTGGATATTTTTTATAATTCTTCATCAATGCTGGATGAGCTGCGGAAAAATCGAAATTTTCCAGTTGCTAATCGCTCAAGGGTTTTCGTTGTAATGCGATCATTGCATGTTTCACACATATATGTGTGTATTGGTCGATTTCTTAATTTTTTAGCCAATGGTGAGTCGTCTTCCAGTTCGTGGATGGTATCACAAAGTACACATTGGACACGCATACACTCAATCCTATTCCACTCGGATAGCGGAAATATTTTTGATAGGATTGTCCACGTTTGAACCATCTCCAAAAATTAAATGAACAGGTCCATCCTCTGTTAGCGGCTTACCATCTTGGCTATATTTAAAAATAAATTTGTATGCTTCTTCAATTGGAAAAGCATGTTCCGAACCATCTTTGCATTCAAATACAATTGTATTTGCATCTTTTTCAATTTCAGCGTGATTTAAAAAATATTTAATTTCCATTCCGAATGTACCAGTTTTCATACCTTGACGGTCAAATTTTCTTTCAGTTTTTAATGTAGGAGGGAATGTTGCACCTTCCATGATTTCACGGGACCAGTGTTTTCCCATGTTAAATAAGTATTTTAAATCTTCATCTTCTTCTTGTTTCGGATTGGTGAAATAAGATTTTAAATCAATTCTGCGATCATCAAAAATCCATACGGATGGATCTAATGTTAATTTATACTTGACTTTACCTTTAATTGGAATGATGCTTTCCATTTTAAATATCCCCCTTAACTATTTTACATATATCAGTATACAGCTAGATTCTATCTTAATAAAGAAATAATCATTTATCACGGTTCTACCTATTGTTTGCTACTTGCATTTTTATGTGCTAAAAGCTAAACTTTATAAAGATAGAATAGAAGAAATCACATTAATGGGGGCGTCCTCATGGAGAAAAAAACACAAGCTTCCTTCCAAGAAAAAGCTTTAGAATTGTTATTGGAAGATGCAGATAAAATAGCTCGTTTAATTAAAGTGCAAATGGACCATTTAACGATGCCACAGTGTCCTTTGTATGAAGAAGTGTTGGATACACAAATGTTTGGCTTATCCCGTGAAATCGATTTCGCCGTAAAGTTGGGATTGATTGAACGTGAACAAGGCAGGAAGATTTTGGATACATTAGAAAAGGAATTGTCCTTGTTACATGAAGCATATACAAACACAAACAAGTAACAGAAGACTCAAATCGATTTGATTTGAGTTTTTTTTCTAAAAGAGGTCTTTACTATGAGAAAATATATTTCATACTATATTAGAAATTTTGATTATCCATTATTTTTCGTATATGTGTTCCTATGTTTATTTGGACTTGTCATGATTTATAGTTCCAGTATGATGGTAGCTATTGTCAACGGTAAAGAACCGGATTATTATTATAAAAAACAATTATTTAATTTAGTGGTTGCATTTTTTACCTTTGTTCTCGGTGCTTTTTTCCCGTATAAACATTATAGTAGGAAAAAAATTATGATGTTTATGGTTGGCTTAATTATCACTTTAATGTTTTGGCTATTGCTATTTGGTACGGGTGAAGCCGAGACGGGATCAAGAAGTTGGATTAATTTATTTGGAATTATGTCATTCCAACCTTCAGAACTCGCAAAACTGATAATCATACTGTATTTTGCCGGTGCCTTTTATAACAAAAGTTTAAAAACACCGATGGTAGACTTACACCCAAACCATATTATTTATCCCATTATAGTATGGATTGCGATTATCTTTTTTGTGGCAAATGAAACTGACATTGGAGCTGTGCTTATTATTTCTGGCATCGCTATAGCAGTTGTTGCCGCAAGTGGAATTCGCATACGAACCTTTTTTAAATTTTTTGCGGAATTAGCACTTTTTGGTGGAGCCATTATTGGAATTTTAGCGTTATTTAAAAGGGATTCAATTTTTACAGAAAATCGAATTGGGAGAATTAAAGCTTTTTTAAATCCATTTGAGTATGAGCAAGGTTCAGGCCTTCAAGTCATTCGAGGCTATATGGCGATTGGTTCTGGTGGATTAGAAGGTGTAGGTCTTGGTCAATCCGTACAAAAACTGGGGTATTTACCGGAACCGCAAACTGATTTTATAATGGCTGTAATTGCGGAAGAATTGGGTTTGTTAGGCGTTATTATTGTACTTGGTGGTTTAGGATTTATCGTATTTAAAGGAATTTTGATTGCTTTGCTTACGAAAGATCCTTTAGCAAGAATGATATCAGCGGGCATTGCTAGCTGGATTGCCATCCAAACCTTTACTAATCTAGGTGGTTTATCGGGACTAATTCCATTAACTGGGGTAACGTTGCCATTCATTAGTTACGGTGGATCATCTATATTGGTTCTATCTTTCGCAATGGGCATATTAATCAATGTTTCTATGTATGAGAAACTAGAAAAAAGAAAACTTAGGGGGACACAATGAGAAAAATTCGTAAATTATTAGTGGCAAACAGAGGGGAAATTGCAATTCGTGTTTTACGAGCTTGCAATGAATTAGACATTAAGACAGTTGCGATTTATTCTCAAGAGGATCGTGCTTCACACCATCGTTATAAAGCTGATGAAGCCTATATCGTTGGTGTTGGGAAAGGTCCAATCGATGCTTATTTAGATATTGAAGGCATCATTGAAATCGCAAAAGAATCAGGAGCAGACGCCATCCATCCAGGTTATGGCTTTTTAGCTGAAAATGTTGAATTTGCGAAACGCTGTGAAGAAGAAGGTATTATTTTCATCGGTCCAAATTCTAGACATTTAGAAATTTTTGGAGATAAAGTGAAAGCAAGGGAACAAGCAATTCTTGCGGGAATTCCAGTTATTCCTGGTAGCGATGGCCCTGTTTCATCCTTTGAGGAATTAGAGCGCTTTGCAGATGATGTAGGTTATCCAGTGATGATTAAAGCGGCGCTTGGCGGTGGCGGTCGAGGAATGCGATTGGTGCATTCAAAAGACGAATTACAGAGTGCCTATGAAAGGGCAAAATCAGAAGCAAAGGCTGCTTTTGGTTCCGATGAAGTATACGTGGAAAAAGCGATTATTAAACCGAAACATATAGAAGTGCAAATTTTAGGGGACAAAACAGGCAATATCGTTCATTTATATGAGCGCGATTGTTCTATTCAGCGTCGTCATCAAAAAGTGGTAGAGATTGCGCCGTCGATTTCGCTTTCAGAATATTTGAGAAACTCCATTTGTGAAGCTGCAGTTAAGTTGATGAAAAACGTTGAATACGTGAATGCTGGAACAGTAGAATTTTTAGTTTCCGGTGACGACTTCTATTTCATCGAAGTGAATCCGCGTATTCAAGTAGAACATACGATCACTGAAATGATTACGGGCATTGATATTGTTCATGCGCAAATTAAAATTGCAGAAGGGTACAATCTTCATTCCAAAGAAATCGGAATCCCTGAACAAAGTGAAATTCCTTTATTTGGACATGCGATTCAATCTCGCGTTACAACAGAAGATCCAGCAAATAATTTTATGCCGGATACAGGAAAAATCATGGTTTATCGTTCAAGCGGTGGATTCGGGGTGCGTTTAGATGCAGGCAACGGATTCCAAGGAGCTGTTGTAACCCCTTATTACGATTCTTTGCTTGTCAAAATTTCCACTTGGGGTAGAACATTTAAAGAAGCTGCTGCGAAAATGGATCGAAACTTGCGTGAATTCCGAATTCGTGGTGTAAAAACGAACATTCCATTTTTAACAAATGTTGTTTTACATGAGAAGTTTTTATCTGGTGATTTTGATACAAGTTTTATTGATTCAACCCCTGAATTATTTAACTTTGCTACACGCAAAGACCGCGGTACAAAGTTATTGAGATATATCGGGGATGTAACATTAAATGGCTTCCCTGGAATTGAGAAAAAGAAGAAACCGATTTTTGTCAAACCGACAAAACCGAAATTGGATATTAAAAACACTGAGATACCACGGGGAACAAAACAACTTTTAGACGAACAAGGTCCAGAGGGGGTTGTTCGTTGGATTAAGGAGCAACAAGATGTATTGTTAACGGATACAACATTCCGTGATGCTCACCAGTCGCTCTTAGCAACCCGTGTTCGCAGCCAAGATATGTATCAAATTGCAGATTATAATGCTCGCATGTTGCATAATTTCTTCTCATTAGAACTTTGGGGTGGCGCAACATTTGACGTGAGTTACCGCTTCTTAAAAGAAGATCCATGGGAAAGACTTGTGAAACTCCGTGAACAAATTCCGAATATATTATTCCAAATGTTGTTCCGTGGTGCTAATGCGGTAGGTTATACAAACTATCCAGATAACTTAATTCGCGAATTTATTAAAGAAGCTGCAAATGCAGGAATTGACGTATTCCGAATTTTCGATAGCTTAAACTGGATTAAAGGTATGGAAATTGCCATCGATGAAGTTCGAAACACAGGCAAAATCGCAGAAGCTGCGATCTGTTATACTGGCGATATTTTAGATCCAACTCGTTCGAAATATACAATTCAATACTATAAAGAAATGTCGAAGGAATTGGAGCGAGCTGGAGCACATATTTTAGCCATCAAAGATATGGCGGGATTATTGAAGCCAGAAGCTGCTTATGTGCTTATTTCTGAACTAAAAGAAGCTGTAGACTTGCCAATCCATTTGCATACTCATGACACGAGCGGCAATGGAATTTACACATATGCAAAAGCTATTGAAGCGGGTGTTGATATTGTTGATACGGCATTAAGTTCCATGGCAGGTTTAACATCTCAGCCTAGTGCAAATACACTTTATTATGCCATGAGCGGCTCAAATCGACAAGTACGTGCGGATATCGATTCTCTTGAGCAATTATCCTATTATTGGCAAGATGTTCGAGAGTTTTATCGAGATTTTGAGAGCGGCATGAAAAGCCCGCATTCAGAAATTTATGTTCATGAAATGCCTGGTGGTCAGTATAGTAACCTACAGCAACAAGCGAAAGCAGTTGGCCTTGCTGATCGCTGGGATGAAGTGAAAAAGATGTACTCTCGTGTTAACTTATTATTTGGCGACATCGTTAAAGTAACGCCATCATCTAAAGTTGTTGGCGACATGGCATTATTCATGGTTCAAAATGATTTAAATGAGGAAAACATTTTAGAAAAAGGAAAAACGATTGATTTCCCTGATTCTGTAGTTGAATTTTTCCAAGGATATTTAGGTCAGCCTCACGGTGGTTTCCCTGAAGAACTACAAAAAGTAATATTAAAAGATCGAAAACCGATTACAGTTCGACCTGGTGAATTATTAGAACCAGTTGATTTTGACAAATTGAAAGAAGAACTGGAGAAAAAAGTTAACAAATCGTTAACGAAAAAAGATGTTATCTCCTATGCACTTTATCCAAAAGTAGTTGAAGATTACTTTAAAGCTGTTGAAAAATATGGCAACCTTTCTGCTTTAGATACGCCTTCATTCCTATATGGTTTAAGAATCGGAGAGGAAATTGAAGTAGAAATTGAAAAAGGAAAAACACTTATTATTAAATTAGTATCGATTGGTGAAGCAGAACACGATGGAACGAGAGTTATTTACTTCGAATTTAACGGTCAACCTCGTGAAGTCGTAGTTGAAGATTTAACGGTTGAAGCAGATGGAACAATTGCTATTAAGGCAGATCCGAATAATCCGAATCAAATTGGTGCAACAATGCCTGGAACGGTATTAAAAGTTCTTGTATCAAATGGTAGTCGTGTAAAACGTGGAGATCATTTATTAATTACAGAAGCAATGAAGATGGAAACGACTGTACAAGCACCTAACGATGGGGTTATAAAAGAAATTTACGCGAAACCAGGCGATGCCATTTCAACTGGTGACTTATTAATTGAACTTGAATAATGTAAGAATATGAAATTTCATAAATGGAGCGAATTTAGAAAGCGATATGTTTTCTAATTCGCTCATTTTTTTTAATATTTGGTTGATAAATTCTCTAGAGCGTAAGAAATATAGTAGTATAGCAATTATTGCTTGGGGAATATCTTTAAGGATTTGAAGATTCGATTCAATAGTAATGAAATAAAAATGGATTGCCTCTCATTAAGAGAACAATCCACATGAAAATTATCTTTTATTTTCGTTATAAGAACTACGGGCAACTAATAAAATCATATAACATAACAGTCCGAACAATAGTGTAATAAACAATGAATGCAGTAAGGACACGACTAAATTTAATTGAGTCAAGATAATGAACATGCCTGCAATAATTTGCAAAGCAACAAGAATAAACGCGATAATCCAGCCCCAATAAATAACCCGTTGATCTTTATAATGTTTAAAGGCATGAATCATAATATATAAAATCCAAATGAAAATTAATAATGCGGCTAAACGATGCCCCATGTGCACCCATTCATACATTTTGCTAGGTAAACTAAATGGTTTATCGTTATAGCAAAACGGCCAACTAGGGCATGTTAAACTTGATCCTGTATGTCTAACTAGCGCTCCGGTATATATTACTATGTATGAATAAAGGGTAACACCAATGGTATGCCACTTTAATTTTCTACGAATAATAACCCGATCAGCATCAAATTTCTGATCGACTTCGAAAACAATCATTGCAAGCAACATTACGGCTGCAAAGGAAATAAGGGAAATACCAAAGTGCAGGGCTAAAATAAAATCGCCTTGTCCCCAAAGCACTTGGGCAGCACCAATTAATGCTTGCAATACAAGGAAAAAGATTGCTAGAAATCCTAAAAATTTAACTTCCTTAACGTGACTGAGAGATCTCCATGTCCAAAAAACTAATATTAAAACTAGGATGGAGACTGCCCCGGTAACAAAGCGATGGGAAAACTCAATCAACACTTCAGTAGTAATTTCTTTTGGAATCAATGATCCGTTACAATCTGGCCAATTTCGACCACAGCCTAAACCGCTATCCGTTTTTGTTACGAGAGCTCCCCCTAATAGAATAAGCAACATACCAAGGGTAGTAGCTACTGCAACCCATTTTAATATCCAATAATACCTGTGTTGCATTAATTGACACCTACTTTTATACTCTGTAAAAATTGCATGAAAAAAGCTATGCTTTTATGATGATAGCGAATTCATACAAAAAAGACAACTTCAAAGAATTCGCACGAAATAATTGATATGAAATTTCACAAACTGTTCACAGAAATGTGAAAAAGATTTCACAAAAATACTATTAATTGATAGTTCCTTATAATATGCTTTGTAGTAAAGTAGAAATTAAGGTCATTGAACTTGGTGTTTCACACAAAATTCACCTTATAATCTAGAAATTTGGCACAAAGTTCGATATAGTAGAATTTAGTAAGTAAAGCTTACAATTTTGAAAGGAAAAAAAGGAGGGAAATAATAGCGGGCTGAAATTTTGAGGCATTGAATTTTCTTGCCAATATAATGATCGTCATAGTAAACTCAGAGCTAGTGAAAATGGAGCTCATGGGGAAACTGTGTTTTCATTAGGACATGTATGTAATAAATGCATGGAGTTATATTTAAATTTTTATTTTAAAAAAATGTCATTCATCTAATGAAAATTGTATGTTAATATGGTTATTGTTTCATTTTTATGTATAAACTGCTAAATAGCGGTTTTTGCACTTATTAAGCACCATTATTAGATTAAGTACTGTTTATACTAAGTATATGTTGTATTAGTTTGATTGATGATATGAATTACAGTAAAAATTTCACTCATTAATTAACAGTTTTATACCATCAGGGATTCTTTCTTCAATAAAGAATTCAAATAGATAGAGCCATAATGTCCTGTTAGACAAGACAATCAAAAGAAAGAGGGGTTTAATTAAGCTATGAAGAAAGGGCTTAAAAAATGGTCTCTTTTCCCGTTATTAGCAGCATTTGCTATTATTTTATCGGGCTGTGGTGAAGAGTATATTTCAACACTTCGACCATCTGGTGCTGTCGGAAAAGAGCAATTTAATCTACTATTACTAGCTACAAGCATCATGACGTTAGTAGTTATAGTAGTTTCAGTTCTTTATTTACTTACTTTCGCGAAATTCCGTCGCTCTAAACTCGGCGAAGATTACATGCCAAAACAAGTGGAAGGTAGCCACACTTTAGAAGTAATTTGGACAGTTATCCCAATTATTCTTTTATTAATTTTATCTGTTCCAACTATTTTGGCTACTTATAAATTTGCCGATGTATCTGCTATGGATGAAGTGGATGAGGAAGGTAATCCAACTGCGCTAACAGTAAATGTTACTGCAAAATTATATTGGTGGGAATTTGAATACCCTGAATATGGTATTGTCACTGCCCAAGAACTAGTTGTTCCAACAAATGAAAAGGTTTACTTCAACTTAAAAGCAGCTGACGTTAAACACTCATTCTGGATTCCTGCAATCGGCGGAAAAATCGATACTAACGTTGAAAACGTAAATAAATTCTATCTAGTATTCGATAAAGAATCTGCAGGCTTAAACGATGGAGAAGGTGTATGGTACGGAAAATGTGCTGAACTTTGCGGTCCTTCTCACGCATTAATGGATTTCAAAGTAAAATCATTAAGTCGTCAAGACTTTGATGCTTGGGTAGCTGCTATGCAAGCTACAGAAGGTCAAACAGCTTCTACTGATTCAACAGATTTAGGTGAAGCAGTATTTGCTCAAAACTGCTTAGGATGTCACGCAGTATCTGCTGTTGGCCCTGCCGGTGCAATGGGTCCTAACTTAGCAACATTTGGTGATCGCAACCGTGTTGCAGGATTCTTAGAGCATACGAAAGAGAACGTAGAAGCATGGATTAAAGATCCTGAAAAGTATAAACCAGGCAACTTAATGACTGACATGTATAAAGAATTAACTGATGAGGAAGTAAGTGCTGTAGCTGATTACTTAATGAGCTTATCAGTTGAAAAATAATCATTTAAAAGATATAGATAGAGATTAATTAAGGAGGTTAAAGTTGTGAGCTCAGTAGCAGTCACAAAGAAAAAGGGCGTGGGTGCGGTTATTTGGGACTATTTAACAACTGTTGACCATAAAAAACTTGCGGTATTGTACCTATTCTCTGGGCTATTATTCTTTGCTATCGCAGGTTTTGAAGCGCTTTTAATGCGCATTCAACTAATGTTTCCAAATAGCGACTTTATTTCTGCCGGTACTTTCAATGAGTTATTAACAATGCACGGTACAACAATGCTCTTTTTAGCAGCAACACCACTATTATTCGGCTTTATGAACATGGTTGTACCTTTACAAATTGGTGCTCGTGACGTAGCATTCCCATTCCTGAACTCATTAGGATTTTGGTTATTCTTCTTAGGTGCTACATTCTTGCACTTATCATTCTTTATGGGTGGAGCACCTGATGCTGGTTGGACTTCATATGCATCATTATCTTTATACTCACCTGGACATGGTATTGACTTTTATGTATTAGGTTTACAGATTTCTGGTGCAGGTACATTAATTTCTGGTATTAACTTCATTGTTACTATTATCACTATGCGTGCACCAGGTATGACATTTATGCGTATGCCTTTATTTACTTGGACATCGCTAATCTCTAGTACATTAATTTTATTCGCATTCCCTCCACTTACTGTAGGGTTATTCTTGATGTTAGTTGACCGTATGTTCGATGCAAACTTCTTCGATCATACAATGGGTGGTAATACGATTATTTGGGAGCACTTATTCTGGATTTTCGGTCACCCTGAAGTGTATATCTTAGTTTTACCAGCATTCGGATTATTCTCTGAAATTATTCCGGTATTTGCTCGTAAACGTTTATTTGGATACTCTTCAATGGTATTCGCGACAATCTTAATCGGTTTCTTAGGATTCATGGTTTGGGCTCACCACATGTTTACAACTGGTCTTGGTGCAACAGCTAACGCTATTTTCGCAGTTGCAACAATGGCGATTGCTGTTCCTACAGGTATGAAAGTATTTAACTGGATTCTGACAATTTGGGGCGGTTCTATTAAAGTTACTGTACCAATGATTTACGCTTTAGGATTTATCCCATCTTTCGTTGCTGGTGGGGTAACAGGTGTAATGCAGGCAACTGCACCACTTGACTATCAATTACACGATTCATACTTTATCGTTGCACACTTCCACTACGTAATCGTTGGTGGTATCGTAACGGCAATCTTTGCATCATTCCACTTCTATTGGCCGTTATTCTTCAACCGTGCAATGAGCGAAAAATTAGGTTATTGGACATTCTGGATTTTCTTTATCGGATTCCATTTAACATTCTTTGTACAGCACTTCCTTGGATTAATGGGTATGCCACGCCGCGTATTCACTTACATGGAAGGTCAAGGTTGGGATTTATTCAACTTCATTTCATCCATCGGTGCGATTATGATGGCAATTGGTGTAGTGCTAATGGTTATTAACATGTTGTTATCAATTAAATCGGAACCATTAAACTGCCGCGATTACTGGGGAGATGGACGTTCTTTAGAATGGGCATTAAAAACGCCTATTCCATTCTATAACTTTAAACAAACTCCACTTGTTCGTGGATTTGACCCATATTGGATTGAAAAACAAGAAGGAAATCCTGAAGGCATGACATATGCAGAGCCACTTGGCGATGTTCATATGCCAAATAACTCAATTTTACCGCTTATTATGTCAATCGGATTATTCGTCGCTGCATTTGGTGCATTATATCATCCAGATGGAGTATCTTGGTCAGTACCAGTAATGGTAATTGGAATTGGTATTACTGTGCTTGCAATGATTATTCGTTCAGTAAAAGATGATTTAGGGTATCACTTACATGCAGAAGAAATTATTGCAATTGAAAATGAGCTTTATGGAAAAGGGGGAAATAAATAATGCTAAATACTAAATTCACCCCTCAAACTTGGCCAGAACACCCAGAACAAGCAACACTTGAAGGTAAAAATAAGTACGTAGGTATTTGGATTTTTATCTGTAGCGATATTGTGTTATTCGCAAGTTTATTTGCAACATACATTTCTTTGAGAAACAAAGGTCCAGCAGGTATGCAGTTCACATCTCAAGAACTATTTGAATTACCATTGGCCTTTGTGATGACGATGTTCCTTTTAACATCATCATTAACTTCTGTATATGCGATGTATCATTTGAAAAACTATAATTTCAAAGGGGTTCAACTTTGGACTGGAGTAACAGTTCTTCTTGGACTTGGCTTCCTTGCCCTTGAAATTTATGAGTTCTATCACTATGTACACATTGGTTTTGGTTATACTCAATCTGCGTTCTCTTCAGCATTCTTTACACTTGTAGGAACGCACGGTCTTCACGTAATTATCGGATTAGTTTGGATGATCTGCTTAATCGTCCGTAATGCTAGTCGTGGTCTGAATCTATACAACGCACCTAAATACTTTGTAGCGTCCATTTATTGGCACTTTATTGACGTTGTTTGGGTATTCATCTTTACGGTAGTATACCTCATGGGGGTGTTAGGATAATATGAGTCACGATACTGAGATTCAAGGTAGAAGCCAGTCCCAATACGAATTTGATCGCAGAAAAAGCGCAGTACAAATGCGCAAGCAAGTTATTAATTTTGCGATTATGATTTTCTTAACATTCGTTGCATTTGCAACAGTTGTTGCTGACTTTGCACCAACTTTTATTAAACCAGTGATCTTACTATTAGCTGGTATTCAAGTTGTATTACAACTATATTCCTTCATGCATATGGATGATAAACATGCACCTTTTATCGGTGTAATCTCCACTTTTGTATGGGTAGGAGCTGTCATTGCATTCACATTCTTCTTGGCATTTAACACAATTATTTGGTGGTAATGAAAATGGCTGTCTAGAATTTCTAGGCAGCCATTCTTACATATATTTACTTTTGAAAAATATCATATTTTCTTCAAAAAGATGGCCTTTTTATTACATTTCGTATAGTGAAATAATGATATAATGTCAATAGAACTTTGCTATTTTTACTACTTGGTTTTAAGGAGCGATAATATGCCTTTAAGTATATTTGGGTTTCAAGCTTTGTGGAGCCCATATATGATTGGGACATTGATTTTTTTAGTCATTGTCTATTTTCTCATTACAATTCGTTGGAGAAGTGATTTTAAAGAGAGTGAACCATTGAAGAAACGAGAGGCGATTTACTTTGTTTTAGGAATCGTGCTTTTATATGTAATAAAAGGATCGCCGATTGATTTAATGTCGAATATAACGTTTACAATGCATATGGTTCAAATGGCCTTTTATTTGCTATTACTACCAATATTGATTATTAAAGGAATTCCATGGTGGGTTTGGAAAGTCGTAGTTGGGTTTCCGGTAGTCAATAAACTAATTAAAGTGTTTACAAATCCGATCGTTTCGGTACTGGGTTTTGCATTAACTTTCTCTGTATATCATATTCCTTTAGTATTTGACTACATTAAAATTGATGAAACTTTACATGGTTTAGCTAGTCTTGTATTGTTTTTATCTGCCTTTTTTATGTACTGGCCACTTGTGAATGAAGTGCCAGGGCAACCGAAATTAAAAGGGTTGTACAAGATTGGATATATAATTGCTACAGCTGTTGTCATAACTCCTGCTTGTGCATTAATTATTTTTACAAAAGATCCTGTCTATGCAACATATACTGATGGAGAAGCATGGTTAAGAGCAATGGCTCTATGTGTGCCGGATCAAACTCTAGCTAGCATAAGTACAACAGTTCAACTATCTGGTCCAGAATTGTTTACGAATTTATCACCAATTCGTGACCAACAATTGGGCGGAGTACTTATGAAAATTATCCAAGAAATAATTTTAGGAATTTTGCTGTATTTTGTATTCATCGACTGGTGGAGAGATGAACACAAAATTAGTGAAGAAGAAATTACTGCGAAAGCATATAGTGAGTTTCAAGCGAAAAAAAGAAATCAATATTAAGAATAGGAGTTTGTAAAGTATGGGTGTACCAATTTTACCAACAATTAGCACAGCCTTCATCGTAATCAGTGCAATTTTAGTTGCAATTGGATGGGGGCTAATCATTAAAGGAAAAAAAGAAGCACATAAAAAAGTAATGTTAGCAGCTGGTGTTAGTGCATTAATATTCTTTATTATTTATGCTAGTCGAACTATCTTTATTGGTAATACTTCTTTTGGTGGACCGGAAGAGTTAAAAATATATTATACGTTCTTCTTATTTTTCCATATCCTATTAGCTACAGTAGGAGCTGTTTTCGGTATTGTTAGCATTGTGACAGGATTAAGGGAAAAATATCGAACTCATAATCGACTAGGACCGATTACGAGTATTATATGGTTCTTTACTGCTATTACAGGCGTTATTGTCTATTTACTTCTATATGTTATTTATGAAGGTGGAGAAACGACTTCTGTCATTAAAGCAATATTTGGATTTTAATAGGAGCTAATTTAATAGCTCCTTTTTTTATTTCTATTTTTTAAGTAAAATTTGAAGCAAAAATAAAAAGAGGCTATTCAACCGCCTCTTTTGTAAAATAAATGAATATATGAGTGCATTATGCGATGCCTAATTCGGCTAAATCTTTTTTCACATTTTCTAAAATCGTTTCACATTTTTTTACTAAATGTGCTGGGAATACTTCATCATCACCGTATTCTACACCATGTGGATAATAATATTTACCAAGTGCAGGTTTTAAGATTTTTAAAGTTGCAGTGTTATTTCCACAGTCACCTGAAATTGCTGTGCAGAATACGCGTAGATAATAACGGCCTTCTTTTATATCGAAGCGTTTGTCAAATGTCATACGATCATAGTCCCATGCGCCATGGCATTCTAAACCGTTTTTTTCCATAATATCAACAAGTACTGCTTGGTCTACTACTATATCTTCAAGCGTTTTGTTTTCGAAATACATGAATGTTCCTCCTTTAGTTACATCGCACAAAATTTTACGCATAATTTTATAATAGTGCAATTTCTCAAGAGTTGCAATGACAACATTGTGTCATACAAGATAAATTTAGTATAATGAAACCATTATAGCAAAGGATATGAATCGTATGAAAACTCTTTTTCGAATATTGATTGTCCTTTTTTCTTTAGCCATTCTGTATTATTATACATCGGATTCAACCGATGAATTAAAACCTTTGGAGGGTCCAAATTCTAAGTCAACGGTAATTCCTAAAACAGTCGTTCCGGAGGGGTTTGAGGATGCCTTGCCAAGACCTGAAACAGGAATTTCTACATACATAAATCAAGAAAGTAAAAAGCTATACAAGGACTTTGGTGAACCGAGTCGAATTGATAAAAGTGCTTTTGGTTATGAATGGTGGGTTTATAATTATGATAATAAATCCATTGCAATGTTTGGAGTGGAACGCGGGAAGATTGTCCAAGCGTACATAGCAGGAGAAAAATTGGATGTAACGCCATATAAAATTGGCCAGACTCTTGATGAAATTTATCGAATGACGATTGTGAATCCGGAAATTACTGTCAATATTGGTGAAAATATTTATACCTTTTCTTTGACGGAATACGATATGCACACCCGGATTTTAGTAAAATTTGACGAAGTTTTTGCTCAATTATATATTGATCAATTCACCGACACTTTAATTGGAATTCGTTTTCTGAATAGTGAAACGCTTGTGAAGCATAGACCATATGAGATGACTTTTGTAGGAGATTTAATACCAACGCCAAACTTAAATTCATATGTCCTTCAACAAAGCAATGAAGGATATTCAAGGCAATTGTTTGATATTGTGAATGTTTTCAGGCAGTATGAACACTTGCCAGCTTTAGAATGGGATGTGGATACAAGCATTGTAGCGATGGAGCATAGTGAAGAAATGTATACCGAAAATTATGTTTCCCATGATTCGCCAAAATTTGGTTCGTTAAAAGAAAGATTGGAATCTCATTCTGTTTCATATAATGAAGCTGGCGAAAACTTGGCAACTGCTTATTTTGACGCTATTGAAGCTGCCCACGGTTGGTTCAATTCGGAAGATCATCGTCAATTAATTTTGAATGATGATTTCACTCATGTAGGATCAGGCGTTTTCATTAATTATTATACTCAAATCTTTCTTGATAAATAATGAGCCATTAAATAAAAGTTCACCATATCCCACAGGGACAATGGTGGCTTTTTTTTAATAAATGGTCTATACAGATTGCTGCGAACCCTTTTCTGACAGTGTCACATTAACGACCTAGGCATATGATAGGGAAAAGGAGTGACACAGTGCAATTAGCAGAATTATTGAAAGATTGGCCATGTACGGTAAAAGGCGGTTCCATCCGTGTAGAAGTAAAGGGCGTTGAAGACTATGCACAACATGTAAAACCTGGTGACTTATTTGTTGTACGAAAAGGAAGAAAATTTGATGGATATCAGTATATTGATTTAGCAGTAAAAAATGGAGCAGTTGGAGTTGTCATTGAAGATGAAACACAACTTGATCAATTAAAGTTATCCGTTCCACTTATTTGGGTACCAAACTGTTTAAAATTCATGTCATTTAGTGCTGCAAAAATTTATCGATTTCCGGCAGAAGCGATGCAAGTGATTGCCATTACAGGGACGAATGGAAAAACGACTGTGAGTCATTTTATTGGTCAATTACTACAAGCACTACATAAAAAAGTAATGGTAATTGGAACGAATGGAGTTTTTATAAACGGTGAAGAATTACAAATAGAATATGAAGTATTAACAACGCTACAACCAAAACATTTACACAAAATATTGCAATATGCAGTACGCAATAAAGTTCAATATGTCGTACTAGAAGCATCTTCCATGGGGTTATCTACTCATCGACTAGATGATTGTGATATTGATATTGGCGTATTTTTAAATTTAACGGAAGATCATATTGAAGATCACGGATCTTACGAGAAATATAAACAATCAAAACAAATTTTGGCTCAACTAGCAGATAAATTAGTACTAAATGGTGATGATTCATTTTGCCGCACAGTAGGCTTGCAATCGAAAAAGAAAAAAACTTACTTTGGTCTTGGAAATCGTGTAAATTATCAATTGCAACTATTAGCAGAGGGAAATCATCATTCCACTTGCTGTTTACAGAGCGATAAAGGTCAAAAAGTATTTACACTGCCATTCGTAGGAGAACATCAATTGCAAAATGCTATTGCAGCTATTACGACAGTATGCGAATTAGGCTTTTCTATCGAAAATATTTGTGAAGCGGCAGAGCAGTTGCGATTGCCTAAAGGTCGGCTTGAGTCCATTCCAAACCATTTAAATTTGTCTATTTATATCGATTATGCCCATACAGAAGCAGCACTTAGAGCAATATTGAAAACATTAAGAAAAACTGCCAAAGGTGATTTAATATTAGTCTTTAGTTGTGGTGGAGATCGAGATAAACATAAACGAATTAAAATGGGAGCAGTAGCTACAAAGTATGCAGATATGATTTATTTAACAACAGACAATCCAAGAAGTGAAGATCCTGCATATATTAATTCTCAAATTGCAGCTGGTTTTATATCCACTCAAAAATATGAAATGATTTTAGATCGGGCAGAAGCTATAGAGAAGGCGATTGTATCTGCAAAAGAAGGAGATACGATTGTTATTGCGGGTAAAGGCCATGAAACGACACAAACGTTTAAAGATAAGGAGATTTATTTTTCCGATTATGAGTGTGTGCAATCTGTACTAACTAAATCGTTAAAAAATAAAGTGGATGATTGCCAGTCTTAATAATTTCAAAATGAAGGTCAAGAAAACAAGAATTGCAAATTTAAACTTTGTTCAAATTTTGCTATGATAGATGTACAGATTGGAGGAATAAATGATGATGATGACATCAGAATGGGCCTTCATTTTAGATGAAGCGGATGCGTTAAGCTCAATGATTCTCAATTCTGAGCCCGTACGCAATTATCAACAAGCTCATCATGCTGTATATAGTGATAGAGTATTAGTTGAAAAAATTGCCGCATTTAATCGAATGAAAGTGCAGTACGAGGATGTACAACGCTTTGGCAAATATCATCCCGATTACCATACAATTATGAAAGAAATCAGGAAGTTGAAGAGAGAGCTGGATCTTGATGAAAAAGTAGCGAATTTAAAGCTTGCAGAAAATGAGCTGCAAGATATGCTGGATGAAATAAGTCTTATTATCGGAAAGTCTGTTTCTGAAGCGGTTAAAGTTCCAGTTAGCAACCCATTTTTTGAAACATCTTGCAGTTCAGGCGGATGCGGATCAGGTGGAAGTTGCTCCTGTTCAGCTTGATTTCGTGTGATATATTTAGTTTATAAATGAACGGCTTAAGTTATTAATGCTTAAGCCGTTTTTTATTTGAAGAATTCAAAGACTTTATGAAAGATTTTCCCCTTTTTCTTTATGGTGTTCTACCCAATCCCGAACGAGGGGAACAGCAATATCCGGTCTATCGGTGATAATGCCTTGCGCTCCATTATCTAGTAGTTTTCTCATCAATTCTTCATCGTCAATTACCCAATAATGGACAGGGATATTTAAATTGTTTAAAAAGGCGATAAATTTCGGTGAGTCTAAAGAGAACCTTCCGGACTTTATTGGGATTTGAAAAACATCTACTTTTGGATGATAAAGATGACCAAATTGGCTTGTAAATGCTGCAAACGCTTTTCGGACATCCGATTCTCCAGCTCCTAATGCGACTCGGTTTTGGGCGTACAAATTAAAACGATCCACTTGTTCACTATAGAAGCTCGTTACCACCACTCGATTTTCTGCGTTATATTCTTCAATCAATCTCCAAAGTTTCGAAGGCATTAAACTACCTTCATAAGTTTCTGGACTATCTTTAATATCGATGTTAATAAACATATTTGGGAACTTTTCAAATAACTCTCTTAACGTTACGATTTCTACTTTTTGATTGCGATAAGGGAAATTTCCATTGTTATCTTTATAATGGAAACCAAAATTAAAGTTTTTTAGTTCTTCTAGGGTAAAATCTTTTACAGCACCCATTCCATCAGAAGTGCGGTCAATTGTTTCATCATGAAGTACAACAATCTCTTCGTCTTTTGTTAATCGTATATCAATTTCAAAACCATCTACCCCGAGTTCAAAGGATTTTTCAAAAGCAATCATTGTATGTTCAGGTGCGATTAGTGCACCGCCCCTATGAGCTAAGACGACAGGTATATCCATGCTTAATACTTCTTTTCCTTCACGTTTTTGGGGTTTTAGAAAAGCTTTACTTCCAGCCCATGCTGCTGCACTTGCGGCGGCAATAGCCAGTGCCAGTTTCGTTTTTTTACCCATGACTAGGCCTCCTTTACGAGCTTCTATATATTAACGAATAGGATTTCTATAATCATTACTTGTATAGATTACATCTTATAAAGATGATTATAACGGAAATTGTTACATCATGTCACGAATGTCAGTTGCTATCAAAAATAACTATATGGTATCCTTTAAATGAAGAAAAGGGGTAATAAAAATGCAAGAACGTCAAGGGCTAATCGTGTATGTTTATCAACTGAAACATGCTAAAAGCTTGAGGAAGTTTGGAAATGTCCAATACATTTCAAGAAAACTAAAATACGTGGTGCTCTATTGTAATCGAGATGAAATTTCTTATATAAAAAATAAAATACAACGCCTTCCTTTTGTGAAAGACGTTGTTGAATCGTACTTACCGTTTGTTAAAAATGAATTTGAAAATTCAAAGTCTAAGAAAGATCAGGACCAAGAATACGATTATAAAATAGGACTTTGAATTATTAAGATAGTTGCGGAATTAAACGGTTCATTCTTAATACACCAATCAAATGTTGGTAGAATAAAATCGTTTCGGAATAATAGCAGGAATGTTTAATATCCATTTGAACGGCTTCTTTGCCAATTGCCTTTAATGACTCTTCAAATAATTGTAGCCGTTTAGAAGGTTTTTCTGGAGTGTATGGTATCCCTTCTCTACATATGTATATTGGCATAAAGTTGCTATCACCAACTGGTTGAAAGGCTACTGCAGGAGAGGCATATGCTTGATTACCTTTATAAGAAATAAACAAAAAGGCATTATGGAATCTTTTTTCATTTGTACGAATTAATTCACAAAGCTCGTAAATATCTCCGTAGCCTTGTCCGAGTTCAACAAACTGTTGCGTCATATCGTTATCATCCTTTCTATGTACATAATAGTAGCATGTTCGAGGTGGTTTGCATATGAAATATATCATTAGTTTTTTTAGTCTGCTAGTTTTGCTTATTAGCGGCGTGCTTTTTTTTCAATACCAAGTTTATTCCGATTATCGAGAGAGCGAAGTAGACGATTTTACTTACACGCAAGAAATTGATATTGTATACAGAGGTCAAAGTTTAGATATTCGTCATCACTTTAGAAATTTACCAAATCAAACGATTTCTATCAACTGGCCAGAACAAGCTGTAAACCCCGATTGTTTTATTGAATCAGAAAATAGCTGCAAACGGTTAAGCGAGGATTTTTCTAAATTCCAAGAAAGTGATATACAAACTCAGTCGATCTCATACATAATACCCCTTGATGGAGGATTAAAACCAAATCAATTAATGAAAGATATTTTTGTGACGTTAGAAAATGGTATTGTATCTTATTCAACAGTACATATTACAACTGAACAATCAATTGCTGGAACATGGGTTACAGGTTTACCTTTAGTTGGTCAGCAATCATTATCCCTTGTGCATTATTCAATGTTTAGCGGCACAGGTCCAGTGAAAGAACTTTTTTATGCTGATCATTTACAATTGCAAAATGAACTTGATTTGATTTCTATTTATTCGACAAATAAAATCGAAAACGAATTAGTAGAACAGCTAAATAAAGTGAATTTCTTAAATGATGAACACGTCGCGGTTGTTCATGGTTCGAATCTTTCTGGTAAACAAGGCGAACGTATTTTGTTTTCTAATAATTTGTCAATAGAAGCCTTAAAGGAAGAAGTTATATTGTCCCAATTACGCACGAAATTTCAGTTTGAAAATGTACCTGCATGGGTAACTGAGGTTATGGCTTCGATTTTATCTGATTCTGAGATTGGTGGGGAAAAAGCTAAAGAAATAACAATGACTTTAAAAAGTCGATTGACAGAAGAACAACTTGAACTTTGGAAACAAAAGTTACATGATTTAGAAGGTAAAAAAATCGATGCAGCGCTTTTAGATGAACAATTAAGCGAAGTGTTTGCAAACCATACACAATATTTCCAGTCAAACGTCGCAACTGATGGAGTATTTCCGTTACTATTCAATGATTTCCGAGATGTTTATGTAAATGCTCGATTAGTAGATGACGTTGAAGTAATTTTTAAAGATGGTCAAGTGTTATATTCTGCTGACTCTTTATTACATCATCTCGGTTATGAAACACGAGTTGGGGAAAAAGGTTATTATGTAAATAATGATATTAGACAATATCGTTTTCCTTTTAATCATGAATTTTATGTTTATAACCAAAGACGCTACAATACCGTGTCACAACCAATAAAAGTGATAGCTGATAAGTATTACATTGAAGAGTCTTGGGTGCAAAAGCTATTTTTCATTGAAATGGATAAAAAGAAAGACTCTATTTCCATAAAAAACATTGACACTGAACAACAATAGTGAAAGCTTGGTGATGAAGATGCGAGTAGTAGCCGGTGAAAGGAAAGGGATACCGCTCAGAGCGATTGCCGGAACGACTACGAGACCTACAACGGATAAAGTGAAAGAAGCACTATTTAATATCATCGGGCCTTTTTTCGAAGGTGGAATAGCATTAGATTTATTTGCTGGCAGCGGCGGACTAGGAATTGAAGCATTAAGTAGAGGTGCGGAAAAAGCTATCTTTATTGAGAAAGATCGCCGAGCTGTTCAAGTATTGAAAGAAAATATAAAAAAGTGCCGTTACGAAGAGTTTTCGGAAGTGTATTGTACAGATGCAAGCCGTGCTGTAAAGGCACTGCTAAAAAGGGATATCCAAATAGATTATTTATTTGTTGATCCGCCATATAAAAAGCTAGAATATTATGATTACATTTCATTTCTTGTAGAAGGCGGAAAGCTGGCTGACGATGCAATAATCGTTTGTGAACATTCGACTGAAGTACAATTGCCAGATGCTTACGGACGATATTCATGCATCCGAGATGAAACTTATGGAAATACTATTATTTCAATTTATCGAATGAATTAGGGAGAGGGAGAAATTGTCGCAAAAAATTGCAGTAGTACCGGGAAGTTTTGACCCGATTACGAATGGACATTTAGACATTATTAAACGGGCAGCAGATGTATTTGATCTTGTATATGTTGCTGCATTGAAAAATTCTTCAAAAAATCCGTTGTTTACTATTGAAGAAAGACTTGAGTTGATCGAAAAGGTAACGAAGGATATTCCAAATATTCGCGTTGAAAGTTCTTCTGGATTGCTTGTGGATTATGCGAAGTCTCGAAACGCCATCGCTATTGTTCGAGGTTTAAGAGCAGTATCAGACTTCGAATATGAGATGCAAATAACATCGATGAATCGTTTTTTAGATGAATCGATTGAAACATTTTTCATCATGACTAAAAATCAATATTCCTTCTTAAGTTCTAGTATTGTGAAGGAAGTTGCTCGCTATGGTGGAAGTGTAAAAGGATTAGTACCTTGTGAAGTAGAAGAAGCATTAAAGAAGAAATTTCATCAATAATCGAAAACTCGGCAAGATAAAATGCATCTGCCGAGTTTTCTCTTTTTATAAAGTTATAAAAATAATATAAAATATAGCAACGGAATAATAATCGTGATGAGAACTCTTAATAGAATGTAGGGTTTGAGCGAAATGTTTTCACTTTTTGCGATGACTGCTACTTGCATATGAATGCTTAAACTTTGGATTGATAAGAAAGTAGCCATTAGCAAAGGAAGTATAATTGATTCATCGGCAAAAAACTTATGTGCAATTTTAAGTCCGTTCGTCATTTCTAAAGATGCTGCTGTTAATAGTAGTAGATTTTTATGTATATTTGGCAAAATTGTCTGAATTGTAAACATGACGACGGTATAAATTGTTGTAAAAAAAATGATTGTTGAACCAACGACAAGAACAGTAGGAATACTGTCTTTGATGCTAGAAATGAATGGATTTTCATTTCTTCTAAGGTTGTCTAATTTGATTTCTTGCCGAGGATTGGAACGATGGTAAAAATAATATAACAGCAAAAGGAATAGAGAAACTGTATGATATAAAATTAAATATTGCCAGCTGAAGCGGGTATCATGTAGTAAGTCATGTCCAACAAATCCTAATACGAATAAAGGGCTTGGACCATGACAAATACTTAATAAGCCGTTTGCTTCACTTTTTGAAATTTGATTTGTTCTTTTTAAATAGGCAATGGTTGCGGCACCGGTTGGGAAACCACCGAGTGCACTGATGCCGTATGTTTTAAAATATAATTTGAATCTTGATAAGGAATTTTCCTTTTCAGGTGTTAAGCGAATAAACCATTGTGTTAAAATCAAATACGGAAGTAAATATGGGAATAAAGCTTCCATGAATAGTTGAAGTCCAAGGTCCGCTCCTTTATGAGCGATTCCTGGAAATAGTAATAGTAAACAAATGAGCGTTATACATACGAAAAGATATAGTAGTGGAATAAGCCATCAACTCTTTTCAACTTTTGTTTTTTCGATGAACCAAATGCTAAACTAATATATGCACGATTTAATTTTTTTAGTCTTTTTCGAGCTAACATAGGAGGTGCTTTAACTTTTGAAACATTTTATTACGATAATCGTTACGATGTTGTTTTTATTTTTTTTATCTTTTTACAAGCTGGACTACTATATTATGAAACCTGGAAGCTCCTATGATGTTAGCGAATTTGTTACTGTGGAAAATGGGGATTTGGACGATGAAGGAACAATCAGTCTTATGACGGTTGCAATGGGACCAGCGACACCCTTGACATATCTCATCGCAAAGTTTAAAGAGTATGAAGATATTTTGAAAAAAGAGGAAGTTTACCATAAAGAAGAGGATGAACGGGAATATAACGTTCGTCAATTAAAGCTAATGAAGGATTCACAATTTAATGCTATTTACGTCGCTTATAATAAGGCTGGTTTACCGTATACAGTTGATTATCAGGGCATCACTGTTTTAAATGTATTAGCTGGTGGTGCCAGTGATGGGCAATTAGAGCCTGGAGATAAAATCCAAGAAATTGATGGGAATATTATAAAAAAAGCGGAAGATTTAGTTCATATTTTAGAAACGAAAAAAGAAAATGATGTCGTCCAATTAGTGATTCACCGCAATGATAAATTGCTGGATCGCACTATTACATTAAAGGAAATCCCAGATAGTGATGGGAAGGTTGGTTTAGGGATTACTTATTCCGAAAATAAAACGATTAAAACAGAACCGATGGTAAAAGTGAATGCAGAAGATATTGGAGGACCTTCTGCAGGGTTAATGTTCACTTTAGAAATTCTGAATCAACTGTTAGAAGAAGATATTACAAAGGGATATCTAGTTGCAGGAACTGGAGAAATCCATGAAGACGGCAAAGTCGGTCGTATCGGAGGCATTGAAAAGAAAGTTGTTGCAGCTCATGAAGATGGCATGGAAATTTTCTTCGCTCCTGATGATGAAATACCTGAAGAAGTCAAGAAGAATAATCCAGCCATTCTTTCCAATTATGAAGCTGCTGTCAATATCGCAAAAAAATTAAATACCGACATGAAAATCGTGCCGGTAAAAACGATTGACGATGCATTAAATTATTTAGCAAGTCTTCCTGAAAAAGATAAATCGTAATTCTATAATCGTATTGGCGGAGTTTTATAATCTCCGTCAATTTTCTTTTGTGAAAATAATTCAACGCCTAAAGCATACATTTCAGATGCTCTAATGTCGATTTGAAGCATTTGATCTTTTGCTTGTGCTACTCGGCTAATAATCGGCAACTCTAAATTCTTTTTTCTTTCTGATAAATAAGCTTGTCCATTTTTTGTCATTCCGAGTAAACGAATGTAGGTTGGATGCTTGAATTGATGCAATTCATCTTTCGTTATGCCAGTAAAAATGTGCGTCAGCATTCTTTGCAATCTCGTCCAAGTATACCGCTTTGATTTTATTTCTGACATAAATTGTGAAAAGTTTTCACTATGTTTTACATGTTTGATGAGAGCATATTCAATTCCTTCCGAAACATCTGCAAAGGCTCTCAAGTTTTCTGGATGATAATGCATGATGGCATATTTTAATAGTGGCCAAAAAGCATCCCAGTCAACAAATTTTGAAAATTGTTGCTTCCATTCAACAAGATGGACGTAAGTTGAATTTGGTACGAAATTACGTATCGCTTCAACATTTCTCTTTTGAAATATTTCTTTACGAATACCAGTTGCACTGGCGATTGTCGATGTTTCATTGATTGCATCGTGATAGCCTGCATGCAATCGTTGAATTGTCATTGGTTGAATTGATAAATTGAATTTTTTTGCAGCGGCAATATAGTGATAACCAAGAATGTTATTTGGTTTGGACAAGTCGATGTAATTTTCATTTTTCTTTTGTTTTAATTGTTCATAAGCGTAATATAAGCTTTGTGGATAACTGGTTCCTGTTGATACGTACTTCTTGATGAGCGCATTATATTCTTCATTATGTTCTTCAATTAGATTAAGAGTGTTAATAAAAGGTTCGAGTTTTCCTTCTTCGCTCCCAAATGAAAAAGCATCGCATTGTAATGCGTCAAGGAGAAATATCGCACCTTCAGCAAATACAGGTGCATTAGCTGTGCTATAAACATATGGTAATTCAACAACGATATCGACACCGCTTTGTAAAGCCATTTTTGCTCGATGCCATTTAGAGACAAGAGAAGGTTCACCTCTTTGTAAAAAGGGGCCACTCATAACAGCGACGACTACATCGGCGTTTGTAATCTTTTTAGATTGGGTAACATGATAGTAATGTCCGTTATGAAATGGATTATACTCAACGACTATTCCAACCGCTTTCATAAAAAAGCCCCTTTCAAATAATACAATCTTTCTTCTAAAATTATCTCTTTAGTTAATACTGAATTATAGAAGCGTTTTTGTAAAGTGACAAGAAAATATCTTGACATCTATATTACCTCATTATATAATCAACATTGTTGTCTCGGGGTGATTCGTGAATGAAATGGTCAATTCATCAACTTTCGAAGTATCGCCATAAAGGAATGCCGATCGATACAGTTGTGCAATTGGATGAAGTGAAAAAGCGAAATCAAGAAATTCGCGATATTTCACCCGTTCATGTAAAAGGTCACTGTACAATCGGAAGTTCACAAATGACTTGTCAGTTTACTTTGACAGCGACCTTAATACTCCCTTGTGCTCGTACTTGGGAGGATGTTGAATTTCCTATTGAAGTTGAGACGGTAGAAGTCTTTAGCTGGGTTGATCCAGAACTTCGGGGAAATGAAGAAGATGAAGATATCCATTACATAGATGGAGAAGTCATCGATTTGAAGCCAGTCTTAGAAGAAATCATTCTTCTTGAAGTGCCGATGCAAGTATTTAAAGAAGGTACTGAAGGTACTATTAAAGGTGGTAAAGACTGGAGTTATTCAACAGAAGAAGACGTTAGTCAAAAAGTAAATGACGAACCAAAAGTGGATCCAAGACTTGCTGGATTAGCTAAGTTTTTTGATCAATCAAAAACAGATGAATAAATCTGCAAGGAGGTGCCAATCATGGCTGTACCATTTAGAAGAACTTCTAAAACTGCAAAAAGAAAACGCCGTACACATTACAAATTATCAGTACCTGGTATGGTGAATTGTCCAAATTGTGGTGAACCAACTTTATCTCACCATGTATGCAAATCTTGCGGACATTACAAAGGTAAAGAAGTGGTAAGTAAATAATAAAGCGTAGATTCGTTATACGCTGCTTACGAAAGACTATTAGAGTGACCATGGCTCTCTAATAGTCTTTTTTTGGTGCGCCCGGCATGTACATGAACTATAGGGTGTAAGTCCCGAACCCCGAAGACAGAAGTAGAGGTTAGCCAAGAGCAAGGGTGTCCGTGGTGACGCGGAATCTGAAGGAAGCTGGAGGCAAAACACCGGTCCGAGGAACACGAACCTCATATAAGGCTAGGTATGATTGAGTGAGTTTGCCAAACAAAACAAAGCTCTTTCTGTCGAAGGTCATATCGAGTAGATGAGGCGGATAGATGGTGTGAAAGTGCATGTACTTACCCGGGGAGGTCTGGCGGATATGTGAAGTACGCTTCATAACCTACTTAGTGATAAGTAGCTGAACCGTCAGAAGTCAGCAGAGGTCATAGTATTAGTTGGTTTAGAACTACTAAGAAGGACCGAACAATTAAGAGAGAATAGCCCTTGGCATTCAGTGAGTCATGATGAACACAGAAAACGTAGTACCTCACTTGAGGAAGGAAGCGGTGAATCCCGTGGGAGACCTCTTGGAGGGTGGAGTGACCACTGGCATAAAGAGAACAGCTATTCACGGAAGTTATAAAGACTTGCGTCAATCATCTTAATTGAACCGCCGTATACGGAACCGTACGTACGGTGGTGTGAGAGGACGGGAGTTAATCGCTCCCTCCTACTCGATCATTATGTTCATGAAATAGGTAAAAACCAATTGTTGTCAAAATTTAACATACCTCCGAAAGAAGTCTCCTACTTCTAAACGAGAGGTGCATATGCACCAGTGAAAGTGGGAGATGAATTTTGGTAGGCGTAGCCTAAAGATGTCTCTTTTTTTGTGTTGTGATATAATAAGTCTTATATAAATGAAAGGTTGTTATATCAATGAAATTAGATAATAATAATCATTCAGTGTTCTTGTTGTATTACCATCTTGTCCTGGTCGTAAAATATCGCAGAAAAGTGATTGATGATACCATATCTGACTATGCAAAAGATATGTTTATTCGACTTGGTGAAAATTACAATATTTCCTTGGTCGAATGGAATCACGATATTGACCATGTGCATATTTTGTTCAAAGCACATCCGAATAGTGAATTATCAAAGTTCATCAATGCCTATAAAAGTGCAAGTTCTCGACTTATCAACAAGTGAAAAGAAAACTTTGGAAAGAGTATTTTTGGTCAAGAAGCTTTTGCTTACTTACAACTGGTGGCGCCCCCATTGAAGTGATAAAGCAGTATATAGAAAATCAAGGGATGAAGTGAGGTGATTCGATATGGCAAACAAAACATATAAGTTCCGTCTGTACCCAACGAAAGAACAAGAGCAACTTCTTGCGAAAATCTTCGGTTGCGTTCGTTTTGTTTACAATCAGATGCTGGCAGAACGTAAAGAAATATATGAAAAGTTCAAAGACGACAAAGAGAAGCTTAAAGAACAAAAGTTTCCGACACCGGCAAAGTACAAAGATGAATTCCCATTCCTAAAAGAAGTGGATTCTTTAGCTTTAGCCAACGCACAAATCCATTTACAAAATGCTTATAAGAACTTTTTTGAAGGTCGTGCAGAGTTCCCTAAATTCAAAAGTAAAAAACACAAGCAATCCTATACAACCAATATGGTCAATGGAAATATTAAGATTGAAGATGGTCATATCAAATTACCAAAGTTCAAAAAGCCGCTGAAAATGAAGCAACATAGAGAGATTCCTGCTGATTACAAAATCAAATCTTGCACTATTTCGAAAACAAAGACAGGCAAATACTATATTTCGATTTTGACAGAATATGAGAAAGAAACTACTACAGTAAACATTCAACATGTGGTTGGATTAGATTTTGCTATGGATGGTCTGTATGTCGATAGTGAAGAGGGTAAGAGAGCCAATTATCCTCGTTTCTATCGACAAGCATTGAAAAAATTAGCGAAGGAACAACGTATTTTGTCACGCAGGAAGAAAGGTTCTAATCGTTGGCACAAACAGCGACTGAAAGTAGCGAACTTACATGAAAAGGTTGCAAACCAACGAAGAGACTTTTTACACAAATTGTCCCATCATCTTGCAAGCAAGTACGATTGTGTTGTTGTCGAAGACCTCAACATGAAGGGAATGTCACAAGCCCTACATTTTGGTAAAAGTGTTACTGATAACGCATGGGGGATGTTTACAACATTTCTCCAATACAAGTTAGAAGAGCAAGGGAAAAAGCTTATCAAAATAGATAAATGGTTTCCATCATCCAAAACTTGTTCATGTTGCGGTCGAGTAAAGGAGTCTCTATCTCTTTCTGAGCGTACATTTCGCTGTGATTGTGGTTTTGTGGCAGACCGTGATTGGAACGCTTCTATCAATATCAAACATGAAGGATTTCGGTTGTTAGGGTTAGTATAGTAAAAAGAACTCTTGGAACGAGAGGGATAGCTCGGTCTATTTCGTATTGTTAGATACGATAAACCGAGAAGCCCCCACCTCTAACCGAAGCGTAGGTGGAGGGTAGTTCACAACCTTTATTACTATGAAAACATATCGTATTATGTTGAAATAATATCAAAAAGGGGATGTATTCATTGTCTTACCAAATTGAACAAAAGGACGGTATTCTAACTTTTATTATTGATAGAGAAGAAAAGAGAAATGCAGTAAATGACGAAGTAATGAATGGCCTAAAACAAGTAATTAAACATATTAAAGAGAACAGAGATGTGCGATTTTTAGTTGTTACTGGTGCGGGGGATAAAGCGTTTTGTTCTGGTGGAGATTTGACGGAATTTCATAGTTTAAAAACGGCTGAAGAAGCTTTTGGGATGTTAAGCAAAATGGGAAATATATTATATGAACTTGCTACATTGCATGTTCCAACCATTGCCTTAATTAACGGGACAGCCGTTGGGGGTGGTTGTGAAATCGCTACAGCATGTGATTTTCGTTTGGTGGCAAGTCATGCAAAATGCGGATTTATTCAAGGAACGTTGGCAATTACGACCGGATGGGGTGGCGGTACGTATTTATTTGAACGTGGATTGCGTCATGACCGTGCATTAAAAATGCTGATTGATGCGAAGCCATACACTGCTCAGCAATTATATGAAATTGGTTGGGCTATGAGAATATTTGACGGTCCAAAAGAAGAAGCATTGGAAGCGTTTATTGAAGATATGAAAAAAATTCATCCTTCTGTCCATCATGCATATAAAGAGATTGAACTTCGCAAATGGAGAGAGCGAAATATGTATGGACGTGTTATGGAAGAAATCAAACTTTGTGCAAAACTTTGGGAAAGTGAAGATCATGAAAAAGCAGTTGAACGCTTCTTATCAAAATCAAGCAATCATAAATAATACAAAATATTGTCTTCAACAATACTACTGAATAATCGGTTATATCCATTTGAAAATAGGTCGCGACAAAATTTTTATATGTCGCAACCTATTTTTTTCTATGTTCTTTAATTCTATTTACTCTCTTTTTGCATATAGTAGTAAAAAAATGAGAGGTGATAAGTATGGAAGGGAAAAGAAGGAAAGATCAATGGACAGCTGAAGATGACGAAAAATTAGCAGAGATTGTCATCACAGCTGTACAAAATGGAAGAACTCAATTAGAAGCGTTTGCTGAGGCTGCGCAAGTGCTGAATCGAACAAAGCAGGCTTGCGGTTTCCGCTGGAATAAAACATTAAGGCAACAATATGGTCAAATGTTAAATAGTGTTAGAAAACGACCAAAGCAATTAATGCGAAGCCACTTAAAGCTTGCTCTTAATAGTTTTGATGAATTGACAGAAGCATACAATGAATTAGAACTAAAATATCGAGAGCTTCAAACTGAGCATGATAGAGTGCTAAAATGGCTTCAACAAGGTGCAATATTCATCGAACAACAACAGCAAAAACAGCAGCAATAATCGCCATTATTCCTCTTTTTTATCACCATCATCCATCAATCAAGGTAAAGGAAGCTGCAGTTAAATATCGAAAACTTCAAATATTTCCAGTATAATATGAAAAAAAGGGTGTGACACTCTTTCGGTCACACCTTTTTGTCGTTTTCGTTCTTGAAAAAATAAGGATGTACAAACCAGCAAAACAATTAATATCAATTTAATGGAATAAATAAGTTGTAAAGAGGGAAGCGCGTATGAATATAGTTATAATTGGTGCAGGTTCTGTCGGAATGTTGATGTCCTCGTTTTTAGCTGAAAAATATGAAGTAACGTTAATAGTTCGAAGGCTAAAACAAGAAGAAGCAATACGAAAACATGGCCTTTATAGAAAAAATTTGGATGGAACTATTACGAAGAAATATGTGAATGTTACGACTACATATAATGAAATTGCGACAGCATCTTTAGTAATTGTGGCAGTAAAATATACACATCTGCAAGAAGTTTTCCTGCAACTTCAGAAGCTGCCACAGGACATACCAATTTTATTTGTACAAAACGGTTTAGCTCATTTTGAAGAAGCGCTGAAACTTCCTCAACAGACTATTGGATTTGGCTCATGCCAATTCGGTGCACAAAAGGCAAATGATTATACAGTTATTCATAATGGAATTGGTGTGTTAAAATTAGCAGTTGAAAGGGGAAATGACGAGGTTTTTCAATTGTTACACGGGATAGAAAACGAATTGTTTCCTTTACAATTTGTCGATGATGCTGAAAAAATGCTTTTTGAGAAGGCGTTATATAATTGTTTTATCAACCCCTTGACAGCTGTGTTGCAAGTAAAAAACGGCGAATTAATCAACAATATTCATGCGAAAAAATTGTTAAAAGATTTATATGAAGAATTAATGAATGCTTTCCCTGAACAAAGAATGATTGTCTCATTTGAAGATGTTGTTTCGTTGTGCGAAAAAACAGCTTCTAACACTTCTTCGATGTTACAAGATCGATTAATGAATAAGAAAACAGAAGTGGAATCGATTGTCGGAGCAATCATAAAAAAAGCAGAATTAAAAGGTAAAAGCTTACCGACTTTAAAAACGTTATATCATTTAGTGTTGTCACTAGAGGGTGAAAAAACGTGAAATTAGTTTTAACATACATTCTTGGCACCCTAATTTTATTGCCAATGACTGCCTTCATTATTTCATTTTTTTTATTTCGGAAATACTTGAAAAAACAGGCGGACAGTAGTTTTAGTTTAGCAGCAGATATCACGACCTTTTTTTTATTTTTCTCCGTCACCCTCTCCATTGCAACCCTATGGAACTCTACAATAAGTATTGTAGCCGTTGTAATTTCCATATTGATTGCGATGTTGATGACTTATAAAGAATGGAAAAGGAAAAAAGAAATTAAAGTATTTCCTTTATTGAGAAGAATATGGCGCATGCAATTTTTATATTTAATTTTCATCTATACAATTGTTTGGATTGTAGGCATTATTCAAAGTATTATATTTTTTATTACATAGATTGAGCCATTTTCTTTTCAGACAATGTTTCAAAGATTACAATATAACAGGAATAAATATTGACTTTCAATGAAATGAACGTATTGAGTTAAGTAGAGGAGTAGTAATATGAAACTGGAAAAATTATCACCAGTTAACAATCAATTGTTATCTGATTATTGGGCGGAAAGTGAACATTTGCTCTCATTTTATCAATATCCATATAAAGATGAATCATTTCGAGTACGAGCTCATTATTTGAGAGAACAAGCGTATAATCGAAAAAGTTTATGTAACGTTATTTATCAGTATATGGAGCCTTTTGGCATTTCAGAAAAATCAATGGAGAATCTAAAAAAATTAGAAAAAGGTGCGTTGGCAGTTGTTGGTGGTCAACAAGCGGGATTGTTGACGGGTCCGCTTTATTCTGTTAATAAAGCAATTAGTGTTATTTTGCTATCGAAAGAACAAAGTGAAAAACTAGGTATTGATGTCGTACCGATTTTTTGGATTGCGGGTGAAGACCACGATATTTTAGAAATTAATCATACTTATACGATTGTCGATGGATTGCCAAAAAAGAAAATTTTTGACGTAGCTCCTCGCAAAAAGACAATTGCTTCCGAAACTCGGTTTGATCATTCGTTAATGAAAGATTATATAGATGAAATTTTTAAAGATTATGGTGAAACGGAATACACGCATGATCTCTATCATTCGGTACTGCGACATATGAATGACAGTGAAACATTTACTGATTTCTTCGCTCGTTTAATGAATGATTTATTTAAAGATGAAGGACTGCTAATGATCGATTCAGCGTTTCTACCATTTCGACAATATCAAACCACTTTTTTCCAGCGAATCATCGAAAAAAATGAGGAGATTAGTTTAGCAGTAATTGAAAAGGAACGATTATTAGAAAAGAGAGGGTATGGTACTCCGATTGTTGCAACGGAGGAAAATGCGAACCTCTTTTATGTGCGAAATGGAGAACGATTTTTACTTGAAAGAAAGAATGGCTTATTTGTTAATTCGGCTGCAAACGTAAAATTTACCCTTGAAGAACTTTTACAAATTGCTGAACAATCACCAGAACAACTAAGTAATAATGTGGTAACGAGACCTTTAATGCAAGAAATGTGTTTGCCAGTATTGGCTTTTGTGGCTGGTCCTGGAGAACTTCATTATTGGGCGGCTTTAAAAGATGCATTTGAAGTATTAGACTTACAAATGCCGATTTTAGCCCCAAGGTTAAATATTACTTTTATTACTCGTCGTGTAGAACAACTGCTTTTTGAATATCAACTAACTTTTGAAGATGTTATGGCTGGTGAAGTGCAAAAAATAATGAAACAATTTATTCAGGATATTCAAGAGGTTGAAGCAGAGGAAAAAATACAGCGAATCAGAAAGATGTTAGACGAGCAATATGATGAGTTATTACAACTATTGAATGCGAAACAGCTCCATTTGGAAAGGATATTAGAAAGAAATAAGAATTACCACAATATGCAACTTGATTATTTAAGTCAAAAAATCAAACAAGAAGTCTTACTAAAACATCATCACACAATTCGCCGGTTGAATACAATTGTAAGTGAGTTGTATCCAAACAACAATTTCCAAGAACGTGTATTTAACCCATATCAATATTTAAATCTTTATGGCTTTAGTCTTATTACACACTTATTACAATTACCAATGAAAATTGGGAATTATCATTATTTGATAAAATTATAGCGTTTTTTCTATTTTTTTAGAGCTATCTCGTAGGAGATAGCTTTTTTAATTCTTTTTTCTTATACACTGCTCTGTTTACGGAGTACAATTGGCATAATTTGTGAAAAGTTTACAAACTATGCGAAGAAATATGTGGTGGAAAGTGGGGGAATGTGGTACATTATTTACTAAAGTGGGGTGAGTAGCATGTTCATGGGAGAATATCAACATACTGTTGATGCCAAAGGACGTTTAATCATACCATCAAAATTCCGTGAATTATTAGGAAATACTTTTGTCATTACACGGGGGCTTGATAACTGTCTTTTTGGTTATCCTATGAACGAATGGCGAAAGCTCGAAGAAAAACTGAAAGACTTGCCAATGACGAAAAAAGATGCAAGAGCATTTGCTAGGTTCTTCTTTTCTGGGGCTACCGAAGTTGAATTAGACAAACAAGGGCGCATTAACATCCCTTCGAATCTTGCTACTTACGCAAAACTTGAAAAAGAATGTGTTATTTTAGGTGTTTCAACTAAGATTGAAATATGGTCTAAAGAACTTTGGGAAGAATATTTCAACGAAGCAGAGGAATCTTTCAATGATATTGCAGAAAATCTTATTGGCTTTGACTTCTAGCGAATACATCGATGAAGGAGCAATCATTTCATGTTTGATCACACAACTGTACTATTAAAAGAAACTGTCGATGGCTTAAATATTCATCCAGACGGAATATATGTGGATTGTACATTAGGTGGTGCTGGTCATAGCGAGTACTTAGTTCAACAACTTTCTAGCAATGGTAGACTAATATGTTTTGATCAAGACTTAACTGCCATTGAACATGCGAAAAAACGTTTGGAAAATTATAAGGATAGAGTGAATTTTGTTCATTCCAATTTCAGGTATATAAAACAGGAATTGGATAAACTTAATATTCAGAAAGTTGATGGTATTCTCTATGATTTAGGAGTTTCCTCACCCCAATTAGATACTCCGGAAAGAGGATTTAGTTACCAGCACGATGCTCCTTTAGATATGCGAATGGATCAAACTCAAGAACTAACTGCCTACCATATTGTAAATGAATGGCCATATGAAGATTTAGTGCGTATTTTTTTCCGTTATGGGGAAGAACAATTTTCAAAGCAAATTGCTCGAAAAATTGAAATGGCAAGAAAAAAAGCACCCATTGAAACAACAGGACAGCTTGTCGATTTAATTAAAGAGGGCATTCCAGCATCTCGTCGTCGTACAGGTGGACATCCAGCAAAGCGAGTTTTCCAAGCAATTCGCATTGCAGTGAATGATGAATTAGGGGCGATTGAAGAGTCGCTGACAGATGCCATTGATTTATTACGTATTGGCGGTCGGATAAGCGTTATCACATTCCACTCTTTGGAAGATCGCATAGTTAAAACAATATTTAAAGAGGCTTCATCATTACCAGAATTACCTCCAGGTTTACCAATCGTACCAGATGAATTCCAACCGGTATTAAAAAATATTACGAAAAAGCCGATTGTTCCATCGGAGGAAGAGTTGTTGGCAAACAATCGAGCGAGATCAGCAAAATTACGTATCGCTGAAAAAATTCATGAAAAAGGGCGTGGCTAAATGGCAGTTCGGGTTAGGCAACCATTATATTATCAACAACAAGAAATACCCTATCAACAACCCACCAATCAACCAAATACAAGGCAAGCAAAAAAGAAGCAACGTAAAATCATTACAGCAAGGGAAAAGTTTTTATATATCGCATTTGTTATAGTTGTTGCAACTTTATCTGTATTCGTATTACATAAACAAAGCTCAATTCAAAAAACAACGATTGAAATACAAAAAATTGAAAGAGAAATCGCAGAAATTGAAAAAGAAAATGCGGATTTAAAAGTACAGGTTAGCGAATTATCAACATATGAAAGAATTTGGGAAAAAGCCAATTCACTCGGTTTAACTCTTAAAGAAGATAACGTAAAGGTAGTGCCGGGAGAATGAAGAAAAAGAAATTTCGTTTTCAATGGGGAGCCTTTCTAATGTTTTTATTATATGGAGGGCTCTTTTTTGCATTATTCTTAAGGATTACTTACATCCAAATTACTGGACAAGTTGAAGGAGAAGAATTAAAGGCAAGGGCTGCAGCATTGTACCAAAAGGAAGCGGTGATTACTGCTGAACGCGGAAAAATATTAGATCGGAATGGAAATGTAATAGCAGAAGATACGTTAAGCTATCGACTAATCGCCGTTGTCAATCCAGTTGCAACAACAAACCCAAATAACCCACAACATGTTGTAGATCCTAAAAAAACAGCTGAAATATTAGCAAATTATATTGATATGGATGAATCGACTATTTATAAGATATTAACAAAACGAAGGCCGAATGGTGGATATTATTATCAAGTTGAATTCGGTTCTGCAGGAAGAGGAATCAGTCACGAAATCAAAACGAAAATTGAAAAGGAAAAATTACCTGGTATTAAATTTGTAAGTGATACGAAGCGATATTATCCAAACGGTATTTTTGCATCCCATTTAATTGGTTTTACGCAAAGAGAAAAGCAAGAGGATGGAACGTTTATTCCTGTAGGGAAAATGGGATTAGAATTGATTTACAACGAACAATTAACTGGAGAAAACGGGAAAATTAAATATGAAAGCGATGCATTTCACTATTTATTGCCAAACAGAGATAAGATGGTACAACCAGCGAAAAATGGTGACAATATTTATTTAACAATTGATAAAACAATTCAAAACTTCTTGGAAGATGCGATGACAAATGTGGACCGAGAATATAATCCTGACTCGATGGTTGGCCTTGTAGTGGATGCAAAAACAGGTGAAATTCTTGCATTGTCTCAACGTCCTACATTCGATCCTGAAACTAGAATTGGTTTGGAAAACAACTGGTTAAACTACGTGACACAAGAAGTAATTGAACCCGGGTCTACAATGAAAACATTTACTTTAGCTGCTGCAATTGAGACAGGCAATTGGCATCCGAATGCTACGTATCAATCTGGTTCTTATAGGGTGTTGGACAGAACGATTCGTGACCACAATATTCATGGTTGGGGAAGAATTACTTATTTAGAAGGTTTCCAACGTTCATCCAACACTGCGATGGCCAATTTACTAGAACTAATGGGCAATGATACTTTTATTGATTATTTAGAAGCCTTTGGATTCGGGAAAAAAACAGGCATTGATTTGCCGGGAGAAGTAACAGGAACAATTTTAACCCGATATCCAATTAACTATGTAACAACTTCATTCGGACAAGGTTCTACTGTGACGCCGATACAGCTAGTGCAAGCCATGACAGCCATTACGAATGATGGCGTTATGATGCAACCATATGTTATAGATAAAATTGTGGATTCTTCCACAGGAAAAGTGATTGAAAATCATCAACCGAAAGAAAAAGGAAAACCGATTTCTGCAAGCACAGCGAAACAAGTAAGAGCAATTTTGGCTTCTACCGTTACTTCGGAAGTAGGTACTGCGAGAAACTATAAAATTGATGGATATGAAGTTGCGGGGAAAACAGGTACAGCTCAAATACCGAATCCAAATGGAAGAGGCTATTTATATGGAAAAAACAATTATTTATATTCCTTCTTAGGTTTTGCCCCTGTTGATGATCCACAATTGATTGTTTATGTAGCAGTGAAAAGACCAAAACTTAAAGGAACTGAAATTGGTTCTGAACCGGTGGAAAAAGTATTTAAGCCTGTAATGGAAAATAGCTTAAAATATTTAAACATTAATCCAGAAGATGCGAAACCTGTAGAGAAAATAACGATAGGGAACTATATTGGGAAAAAAGCTGCGAACTTAAAACAAGAATTAGAGAGTCAAGGTTTAAAAACAATTATCATTGGTGAAGGCGGAGAAATTATTGACCAATATCCGAAAGAAGGAGTTTCAATGGTAAAAGATAGCATCGTCTTTTTAAAAACGGATGGCGTTGTGACATTGCCTTCTTTTGAAAATTGGTCATTGAGAAATTTACTAATCTATAAAGCGATGTCCGGTATAAACATTGAAATCGTAGGAGAAGGCTATGTAGAAAGCCAAAGTGTATCAGAAAATACAATAATTACTGATTCCTCCCCGATCGTTGTTAAATTAAAAACTCCTGAAGAATTATTCTTAATAAGTGGTGAGGAATCTGAGGAATTGCCCCAAGATTAGCTTAGCTTTTGAATAGATGAGAAGTTCGTTTCATACCTTGTAAAAAACGAGGTGTGATGTCGAATGAAGTGGATTTCAACCGTCTCCAAAAAACGGTTGCGGATTGTAATGTACGGCTTTATTCTTTTTGTGATAGCCGCCATCGTCCGACTGTTTATTGTTCAAATTATTCAGCATGACAAGTTGACAGAACTGGCAAAGGAAAACTGGGATCGAGAAATTCCATTTGCTTCAGAAAGAGGAGAAATAGTCGATCGTAACGGTGAAGTCATTGTAACAAATAAATTAGCGCCGACCTTGTATTTTATGCCTGCACAAAATGATAATATTGAACAAGCTGCCAAACAAATTGCTTCTGTCTTAAAAGTTGATGAAAAAAAGTTGTATGAAAAAATGAATTCAAAATCGTACTTAGTAAAGCTTGCACCAGAAGCAAAAAACATTACTTATGAACAAGCTGTTGAACTTCAAGGGTTAAAAATTGATGGTCTATATACAGGTGTCGATTATGTTCGACATTACCCTTATGGGAATTTATTATCCCGTTTTATTGGATTCACTGGCTATGATACGCAAGGCTTAGCAGGCATTGAATATCAATATGACAAATACCTCACATCAAAAGATGCGGCAATTCGTTTGTTTACGGATGCAAAAGGAAATACTTTACCACACGTAGATGATGAGTGGCGAGAAGGGCATCAAGGAGCAACTGTACAACTAACAATTGACTTAGAAGTTCAGCAAGTGGTTGAAAGAGAATTGTCGCAAGCGATGAAAAAATATAATGCAGAACAAGCCTTAGCAATCGCCATGAATCCAAATACGGGAGAAATTTTAGCCCTTGCTTCTTATCCTACATACGATCCAAGTAACTTAGAAAAAGTGAAACCTGAAATTTATAACCGCAACTTGCCCGTTTGGATGACTTTTGAGCCAGGATCAACATTTAAAATCATTACACTAGCCGCTGCCATTGAAGAAGGGAAAGTGGATTTAGAAAAAGAGACTTTTTATGATAAGGGGTATACAATTGTAGAAGATTCAAGACTTCGCTGTTGGAAGCGCGAGGGACATGGACAACAAACATTTTTACAAGTAGTAGAAAATTCTTGCAACCCGGGGTTTATTGAACTTGGGCATCGAGTGGGTCCAGATAAGTTATTGCAGTACATTAAAAACTTTGGTTTTGGTGAACCGACTGGATCAAACATTGCCGGAGAAGCGAGCGGCATATTATTCTCAAAAGAAGCTTTTGGACCTGTTGAGCATGCAACAACGTCTTTCGGGCAAGGAATTGCTGTAACGCCTATTCAACAAGTTCAAGCTGTATCTGCAGCCATTAATGGAGGGAAACTATTTAAGCCATATGTCGTTTCAAAAATTGTTGATTCAGAAACGGGAAAAATCATTCTTGAAAATCAACCGGAATTAAAACGTACGGTTATCAGTGAACAAACTTCCGAAAAGGTAAGGTATGCGTTAGAATCTGTTGTTGCAAATGGATCCGGACGAAACGCATATCGTGATGGGCTGCGTATTGGTGGGAAGACAGGAACTGCTCAAAAAGTAGAAAATGGTCGATATAAGGTTGGGGATTATATTGTTTCTTTCATCGGCTTTGCGCCGAGTAATAATCCTCAAGTCGTTGTATATGTTGCGATTGATAGTCCGAAAAGTTCAGTCGTTTTTGGTAGTACCATTGCAGCACCTATCGTCGGGCAAATTATAGAAGACATTGCGCCAATCATCGGTTTGGAAGGTAATCGGGAAGGGCAATTGGAAAAGCAGTATCGTTGGGGAGATCCAATGACAGAACGGGTACCAAACTTAGTTGGAATGAAAGTGGATGAAATCATGAAGCTTCAATACCCATTCCATATTGAAATGCATGGAACAGGAAAAGTTGTAAAAAGTCAATTGCCTGAACCGGATAATATTATTGAAGTGGATGGAACGATTCATTTATATTTAGGAGATTAAATAGAATTGAATTTTACTGCTCCTGCGGCAAGGAAGCTTTTCCTCGCGGGAGTTCATCAATAACAAGAGAGGAACTTTCCTTATTTTGTTAATAGTACCATGCTTCCATCTATGATATTGTAGAAATCGATTCAGAATGAAGTTTTTGAGGGAGATCTAACATGTCTATTGAAATAACAATAACTATTTTAGCAGTATCCTTTCTTATTTCAGTAATATTGGGGCCGTTGATAATACCAATACTTCGACGGTTGAAGTTTGGCCAAAGTATTAGAACGGAAGGTCCCAAATCCCATATGAAAAAAGCCGGAACGCCAACGATGGGTGGAGTGATTTTCTTAATTTCCATCGTTACAACTACAATCGTTGTTGGAAAAATGCTTCAATTATTTACTACCCAATCCGTTGTTATGTTATTAGTTTTGGCAGGATTTGGTGTCATCGGATTACTTGATGATGGCATTAAAATTGTTTTTAAAAGAAATTTAGGTTTGACTTCATTGCAAAAATTAGTCGGTCAAATCATTATTTCCATTTTAGCCTTTTTACTATTAAGGCTAGGTACATTTGATACTTCCATCAGCATTCCTTTTACCGACTGGTCGGTTGATTTAGGAATACTTTACGTGGCCTTCTTAATTTTTTGGCTCGTTGGTTTTTCCAATGCGGTCAATTTAACAGATGGTTTAGATGGATTGGTGGCTGGCACAGCATCAATCGCCTTTAGTGCCTTTGGCGTCATCGCACTATTTAATGGGCAGACGGATGTGGCATTATTTACTTTTGCAGTAACAGGAGCTTTGCTAGGATTTTTAATTTTCAATGCGAATCCAGCAAAGGTATTTATGGGAGATACGGGTTCTCTCGCTCTTGGAGGAGCTCTAGGACTCGTATCTGTCATTGTAAAGGAAGAATTATTGCTATTGCTTATTGGGCTAGTTTTTGTAATTGAAACATTATCTGTTATCCTTCAAGTAGTAAGTTTTAAAGCGAGAGGAAAACGCATTTTTAAAATGGCCCCTATCCATCACCATTTTGAATTATCTGGATGGTCGGAGCGAAAAGTTGTCGCTGTATTTTGGTCAACGGCATTACTAGTAGCAATGATTGCTGTGATAGCGGAGGCATATTTATGATTCATACAACAAAATTTCAACATAAAAAAGTTTTAGTATTAGGTTTAGCAAAAAGCGGTGTAGCAGCTTCAATGCTTCTACATAAACTTGGGGCATTTGTAACAGTTAATGATGCGAAGCCATTCGAAGAAAATCCCGATGCTCAAAATCTATTGAAAATGGGAATTACAGTAATATGTGGGAGACATCCAGAAGATTTGTTGGATGAAGGTTTCGAACTTGTTGTAAAAAATCCTGGCATTCCTTATACAAATTCAATTGTCAAAGATGCTTTGAAAAAGAATATACCTGTCATTACTGAAATTGAATTAGCATATCTAGTAAGCGAAGCACCAATGATTGGTATTACAGGAACAAACGGCAAAACGACGACGACGACATTAATTTTTGAAATGTTAAAAGCGGGGAATCGCAAGCCAAAAATTGCTGGAAATATTGGGACTGTAGCATGCGGTGTAGCTGAAAATGCCAGCATTGATGAAGTAATTGTAACGGAATTATCATCTTTTCAATTAATGGGGATTGAACAATTTAAGCCCAAAATTGCAGTGTTAACAAATTTATATGATGCACATTTAGACTATCATGGAACTTTTGAGGATTATGCAAAAGCGAAATTTGGTATTACCAAAAATCAAACAGAAGAAGATTATTTAATCTTTAACAAAGATCAAAATGTGGTTGCAGATTGGGCAAGTAAATCCAATGCAACAAAAATTCCATTCAGCGTAAAAGGTCGCATGAAAGAAGGAATTAGTGCTGATGATTCTATGATTTACTGGGAAGGAGAACCGTTTATTCATCGAGAATTGATTGCTTTACCTGGTAAACACAATTTGCAAAATATATTAGCAGCCATTGCTGCTTGCAACATTTATGGATGCGACAAATCAGCGATGGAAGAAGTGTTAAAAAACTTTTCTGGTGTTCGCCATCGTACTCAATTTGTACGTGAATGGAATGGTCGAAAAATTTATAACGATTCCAAGGCGACGAATTGCTTAGCAACAAAAGTAGCTTTAGAAGCATTTCATCAGCCGATTGTATTAATTGCCGGTGGACTTGATCGAGGACATTCCTTTGAAGAATTGCGTGAAGCAATGAAGAATGTAAAAGCGGTAGTAGCTTTGGGCGAAACGAAACACCGATTTATCGAATTTGCAAAATCTTGCAATGTTAAGAAATGGGACATTGCTACAAATATCGAGGAAGCTGTTGAAAAGGCTGCGCAACTATCTGAGAATGGCGACGTTATATTATTGTCACCAGCTTGTGCTAGTTGGGATCAATATAAAAGTTTTGAAGTGCGAGGAGATTTATTTATCGAGGCGGCAATGAAGCTTTCTTAAAAAATGCCAACTTGATTTTGAAGCAAAAATTATTTAGGAAAGGATGCCATCCCTGAAATTTACGTATAAAAGGCTATTTATTATTTCGGCATTCATACTTTCGATTATTGGTGTAATTTTCATTTATTCGGCAGGTACATATTGGAGTGCGATTCACTATGAAGGTGAAATTCCATTTTACATTAAACAATCCATTTATCTTTTATTGGCATTAATTGTCTTCTACATTGTTTCGAATATGCCGATATTTCACAATGAAAAAACATGGATTAGCTTATATATATTTTCTCTCGTACTCCTTGTTCTTGTCTTAATTCCAGGAATTGGTCTTGAGCGGAATGGATCACAAAGCTGGATCGGAATTGGCCCATTGACAGTTCAACCTGCCGAATTAGTAAAAATTACGACATTAATGTATTTAAGTTTTCTATTAAGCAAAGTGCCAAACGGTGAACGGGTTGTCCGACTCCAGCACTTCCTCATCATTCTAATCCCAAGTGCTTTAATCATGTTACAACCCGATTTCGGATCTGTGTTTATTTTAATTGTATCCTCTTTTATATTGCTCTTTATTGCAAAATATCCAATAAAACTGTATGTGGCATTTATCTTACTTGGTGTTGCCGGATTAATCGGTCTAATTGCTACGGCTCCTTATCGCTTGAAACGAATTGAGGCTTTCATTGATCCATGGCAAGATCCATTAGGAAGCGGTTTCCAAGCGGTACAGTCTTTGCTGGCCATTGGACCTGCTGGGTTACTCGGGCATGGATTTCAACAAAGTAGACAAAAATTTTTATATTTGCCAGAGCCGCAAAATGATTTTATTTTTTCAATTATTTTAGAGGAAATCGGTTTTTTGGGCGGTTGTTTAATCATTGGACTGTTCTGTTTATTTATCTATTCCGGAATAGGATTAGCTCTGCAAGCAACTAGAAGCTTTGATTTTTTCGCCATTAGTTCCCTTGTAGCAATGATTGGTTTTCAAGCAGCGTTAAATATTGGTGTTGTAATCGGGCTGATTCCTGTAACTGGTGTGACATTACCATTTATTAGTTATGGCGGTACTTCGTTAATGATTATTTGGTTTATTGTTGGCGTCATCGTTTCAATATCCAATCGAACCGTATAAATTGGAAAGGAGGAGTAAAAATGGACAAAGTTATTGATATAGAAGAACGCATACCAACTTTGAAGAAAAAAAGAAGAAGACGAACAAACATAAAGTTTGCTGTCATCATATCACTATTTGTAGCGACGTTATTTTTACTCCTTTATTTCCAATCTCCTTATAGTAATATACAAAAAATTACGGTGCATGGAGCGGACTTAGCAAAAAAAGAATATTATTTACAAAAGTCTGGACTTGAAATCGGCCATTCAATGTGGGGGTTTAAAATTTCAAACGTTGAAGAAACTTTACAAGATGAATGGGTCAAACATGTAGTTGTGAAGCGAAAATTGCTTACAACAGTAGAAATTGAAATAGAAGAATATCGAAAAGTAGCCTACATCTTTGAAAATAATCATTTTTACCCGATATTGGAAAATGGGGTTGTTTATAAAAAATCGGAAGAATTTCCTCCAATTGATGCACCAATCTTTTTGCATTTCCATGATGAGGACTTAAGGAAATTGGTACTAAAAGAATTGGCTGAACTTGATGAAGAGGTGCTAGCGTTAATTTCACAAATTAATTTAGCTTCTACAGAAACGGATCCATTTGCGATTACATTGTTTATGAACGATGGCTATGAAGTAAGGGCGGAAATTACTTCTCTAGCTGAAAAACTTAAATATTATCCGGCAATCGTTGCTCAAATCGAAAGCACTGGAGAGTATGAAAAGGGAATTATCGATATTGAAGTTGGTTCTTATTACAAACCCTATTCAGAAGAATATAAGGTTTTGAATATAGGTACGCAAACCGATAGTGAGAAGGAAGAACAGGATGTGGAAAATGATGAATCCACTTCATAAGAAAAAACAAAATAAATTTAAGCGAAAACATTTTATCCTTCTATTCGTTAGTATCGTAACAGGTTTCATTATTGGCTATGCCTATAATTTGGCAAGAGACGATAAACAATTTGATTCGAATTATTTTGAACAGGAAGATATATACCGCACAGAGCTTATTGAGCAACAAGAGAGAAATAAAGAATTGATGGATGAGCTCAATGCATTAAAAGCTCAAATAAGAGAATATGAAAAGTCTTTTACTGAAAGTACAAATGACTATAAAGAATTAGCACAGGAAGCTGAAAAATTGAGGCTAATACTAGGCGAATTGCCTGCTCATGGTGAAGGAATCAGAGTTACACTAAAAGACGGACATTACAACCCGAAATCGACAAATCCAAATGACTATATTGTTCATGAAAGTCATATTTTTATGGTCATTAATGAATTAAAAATTTCCGGTGCTGAAGCAATTGCTATTAATGGACATCGGTTGAAACCAAATTCTTATATTCATTGCAATGGTCCTGTGATTACGGTGGATGGAACACAATATCCTGCTCCTTTTGAAATTGAAGCAATCGGAAATTCAGAAACATTAATTTCTTCTTTAAAAATAGCAGGTGGAGTTTTTGATCAATTATTAAATGATTCAATTATCGTAACTATTCAAGCATTGGATAATATTGAAATGCCTTCAATAAATTCTTAAAAGGGGGCAGGCAGGTGGAAAATAAAGTAGTCATTCGAATCACGATTATTTCTTTTATTGTAGGGTTAATGATTGCTGTTCAATATAATACAATACAAAAACCTGAATCACGAGATACTAGAGACATTTGGGAAATACGTCAAGAGCTATCAGAAGAAAAAAAAGTGCACTCTGAACTATTAAACGAAATTGTTTCATTAAAAAAAATTGCAGCAGAATATGAAGATGCAAACATTGAAGAACAAGGAAAAGTATTACAATCAACTGTTGACAATTTAAAAAAGAGGGCAGGTCTGACAAAGGTGGTTGGTCCAGGAGTTCATTTAAATATTAGGCCTGCAGAAGAGTTGATTCTGAGCGGCTATAAAGTGGAACCAATATCCCCTGATCTTTTAATTAGACTTGTGAACGAAATATATCGTTATAACGGTCTTTATATTGAAATAGATGGACAGAGAATTGTCCATACTACTGCCATTCGGGATATTAATGGAAAAACGACAGTCAACAGTGTTCCAATAAGCAATTCAAATGTAGATATTTATATTATTACGGAAAACTTTGAACAAGCAGAAAAACTTCATAGCTATTTATATGCTTCGACTTTTCAAGATGATTTTTATCTCGATAATTTGAAGTTGACAATACACCCAGCAAAAGAGGAGATTACGATTGATGCCTATGATGGGGATTTAACTAATACTTATTTGCTGAAAAGTGAAGGGGATTAGAATATGTGGTTACCATTTTTAGGATTAGTATTAGGATTAACTTTAGGTTTATTGACCGATATTCAAATTCCTTCAGTTTATGAAAATTACTTATCAATAGCTGTACTTGCTGCGCTAGATACAATTGTTGGAGGAATTCGGGCAAATTTGCAACAAGTTTACGATGATAAGGTGTTTATCACAGGTTTTTTCTTTAATATCGCGTTAGCTATTGGACTAGCTTTTTTAGGTGTCCATTTGGGAGTAGACTTATATTTAGCAGCGGTTTTTGCTTTTGGAGTCAGACTTTTTCAAAATATTGCAATCATTCGACGAATTTTGATACAAAAGTGGGAAGACAGACATGTAAAAAAGGATGAAAAAACTGTATAATAGCTGTAGAATTTTATTATGTATTATGTTATACAAGAATTTACTTAGACATATATAGTATTTTAAAATAAAATGAGTGTAGTAGCATTCGAAGGAGGTGCGGTGAGATGAACCATCAAAATATATATATTTCACTCGATATAGGTTCCTCTTCTATTAAAGTATTAATTGGTGATGTAACAGATGGCCAGTTGCATGTTATAGGAGTTGGAAACGTCAAAACGAATGGCGTTAGAAAAGGTGCAATTGTTGATATAGATGCAACCGTTCAATCAATTAAAAAAGCCGTTGAACAGGCAGAACGAATGACAGGAATTCAAATTCGAGAGGTCGTTTTAGGTATACCTGCAAATCAAACAGCCTTACAGCCAGTGAAAGGTGTTGTGGCAGTTAATAGCGAAAATCGTGAAATTACAGATGATGAATTAGAGCGAGTGTTTGAATCTGCTCAAGTGATGTCGATACCACCAGAGCGGGAACTTGTCAATTTAATTCCAAAACAATTTATTGTCGATAACTTGGATGAAATTAAAGATCCCCGCGGTATGATTGGTATTCGACTTGAAATGGATGCCACAATGATTACTACATCTCGCACATTGTTGCATAATGTTCTGAGATGTGTAGAGCGTGCAGGACTTGATATAAAAGAAATTTATTTGCAACCCTTGGCAGCAGGATATTTTGCATTAACGGAAGACGAAAAGAACCAAGGTACCGCATTTATTGATATTGGTGGCGGTTCAACCACGATTGCCGTATTTGAAGATGGCTTGTTAACTCATACAGGAGTCGTTCCGATTGGTGGCGACCATATTACAAAAGATTTATCCATCATATTAAAAACTCCAACTGAACAAGCCGAAAAAATAAAGAGACAATATGGACATGCCTTCTATGAGGATGCTTCGGAAGAGGAAGTATTTGAAGTGCCAGTTGTAGGTACAGATGCCACAGAAGAGTACAGTCAAAAATTCTTAGCGGAAATTATCAGTTCCCGTTTGGAAGAATTGTTTGATCTCGTTTTAGACGAATTAGCTCGCTTAGGAGTAAGAGATTTACCTGGTGGAATCGTCATTTCAGGCGGTGTTGCTTCATTAGAAGGTATTGCTCAACTTGCACGCCAAGTTTTGCAAACGCGCGTGAGAATTTATATTCCTGATTATATCGGGGTTCGAGAACCTTCATTTACAACTGCTGTTGGCTTAATTTGTTATGCACATATGGAAGATGAATTTTTTGGAAGAAGCCCGGTATCAAAAGCACCTGTTTATCAAGCGGTAGGTTCAGTTACTACTCCTCCTAAAAAACAATCTCATGCATCTGAAAAAGCTGATAACGGTAATAAATCGAGCGTTATCGATAAAGCAAAAAGGTTATTTGATAAATTTTTTGAATAAATAAAAAGAAGAATATAAAAAAACTTAGACTAGTGTGGCAGGAGGAGAAAGAATGTTAGAATTTGATACGAATATTGACCAGCTAGCCAATATTAAAGTAATTGGTGTAGGCGGCGGTGGAAATAATGCTGTAAATAGAATGATTGAACATGGAGTTCAAGGTGTTGAATTTATTGCAGTAAATACAGATGCTCAAGCTTTAAAACTATCAAAAGCGGAAATAAAATTACAGATTGGTAGTAAACTGACTCGTGGATTAGGTGCAGGGGCAAATCCTGAAATAGGTAAAAAAGCTGCTGAAGAAAGTAGAGAACAAATTGAAGAAGTTGTTCGTGGAGCAGATATGGTATTTGTCACTGCAGGCATGGGTGGAGGAACTGGAACAGGTGCCGCACCAGTTATCTCACAAATTGCAAAGGATTTGGGAGCATTAACTGTTGGGGTTGTGACAAGACCGTTTTCTTTTGAAGGTAAGAAGAGACAAACACAGGCAATTAGTGGTATTGCTGCAATGAAAGAAGCGGTGGATACTCTGATTGTCATTCCGAATGATAAATTATTACAAATTGTGGATAAAAGCACTCCAATGCTTGAAGCTTTCCGTGAAGCTGACAACGTATTACGTCAAGGGGTGCAAGGGATTTCCGACTTGATAGCTACACCAGGTCTCATCAACTTAGACTTTGCGGACGTAAAGACAATTATGTCCAATAAGGGATCAGCACTTATGGGTATCGGTATTGCTTCTGGCGAAAATCGTGCGACTGAAGCTGCGAAAAAAGCGATTTCCAGTCCACTACTTGAAACTTCCATTGATGGCGCGAAAGGTGTCATTATGAATATTACTGGAGGAACAAATTTAAGTCTATTTGAAGTGCAAGAAGCAGCTGATATCGTTGCGTCTGCATCTGATGAAGAAGTGAATATGATCTTTGGATCAGTGATTAACGAAAACTTAAATGATGAAATCATTGTAACAGTGATTGCAACGGGCTTTTCAGAAGATGCTGCACCTCAAAACACACAAAGTGTAAGACCTTCTATCAATACTCGTAGCTCACAGCAGAACATAGTTCAACAACAACAACCAATGCGGGAACGCAATGTAGAACCGCAACAGCAAGCGGAATATAATCGCAATCAACAAGAAGATATTTTAGACATTCCGACATTTTTAAGAAATCGTCGTCATCGAAACCAATAACTATTTTAAATTAAGAAATAATGTTACACAAAAATTGAAAATTCGACATTTTCTCAAGTAAAATATTTATCTATCAACGAAAAAGTAGCAAAGGAACAATCTAGCGTATTAAAAATTACGCTAGATTGTTCCTTTTTTTATGCATATTTTCTCGGTATATGCAATATTTTGTCAATAAAAACTCCACTTTCCCTACAACGTTTTGACATTTTCCACATGGAGACAGTGATAATCTATCAATAGGAGGACGCTAAAATGATTGGAGAATTACTCGTACTATACAATACGTTATTTAATTACTTTTTATTAAAGTTTACGAAGGAAATAACGGGATTGTATGTAAGGAAAAGAAGATTGTTATTTAGTGCATTCATTAGCGGACTCGTGTCTTCAATACTTTATCACACATTTATAGGAGCAGTTGCAAGTTTTCTTTTATTAATTGGACTCGCTTTCTCCTTTCGAATTCAAACACTGTTGAAACAAGGAACAGTGTTGCTTGTTGCCACCTTTTTTCTAGGTGGGTTGCTCACAAGTTTATTACCTTTTTTACTTAGACAATCGGATCTTATTTTTTTTATCTTTTGTTTAAGTATCGCTGTTCTTAGTTTAACTTTTATTCATTCGAAATGGAGAAATATGACAAAAGAAAGGTTGCAACAATCCTTTGTCGTTGATTGTGAATTAGAGCTATTTCAAAAAACATATTCGTTGAAAGGATTCATTGATACGGGAAATGAATGTGTGGAACCGATTAGCGGAAAACCGGTTCATTTCTTATCGTATCAAGCGGTAGAAGAAAAATTGCCAAAAGAGTTAAAAGAAGGTTTGCTTACGTGGGACGACAAGAATCCTTATCAACTAACAATGTTTCCTAGCTTTATGTACCCTAAAATCAGAATTTTGATATTGTCAACGGTCCAAAAAGAAACGTCAACCGCATTAGCATTTCGTTTTGACCGTCTGATTCTTTACGGAAACGTAAAGAAGGAAATATTGGATGAATATGTTGTTTTTACTAGACACGATGCTCGTTTTCCGCAGAATGCACAAATGATACTCCACGTTTTAGCGTTGAACTAATTCATAAAGGGGGAGAATGGTTGTTTAAAAAACTGAAAGAACTGATCACGAGAATATTTAGTAAGTTTCGCACTAAAAAAACATACTATATAGGAGGTCATGATTCATTGCCGGTACCATTATCTAGAGAAGAAGAAATGTCAGTAATAGAAGCCTTTATGAATGGTGATATGAAAGCTCGTGATACATTAATTGAAAGAAATCTACGTCTTGTTGTATATATTGCAAGGCGTTTTGATAACACAGGTACACCTATAGAAGATTTAATTAGTATTGGCTCTATCGGATTAATAAAGGCGATTGAAACTTACAATAAAGAAAAGAATATTAAACTTGCCACATACGCTTCTCGCTGCATTGAAAATGAAATTTTAATGCATTTAAGAAAGACAAGTCGTATGAAGGGTGAAGTTTCTTTAGATGAACCATTAAACTCAGATCCAGACGGTAATGAACTGCTACTATCAGATATTTTAGGCACAGATGAAGAAATTATTATGAATGATGTTGAGAAGAAAATTGAACGTGCGTCAATGTTTGAAGCTATTAACGGATTAAGCGAGAGAGAAAGATACATTATGGAATGCAGATTCGGTTTAAACGGTAAAAAGGAAATGACGCAAAAAGAAGTTGCGGATCACTTAGGAATTTCTCAATCATATATTTCTCGCTTAGAAAAGAAAATTATTTCCGAGTTAAGAGAATCCTTAAACCAACCAATCTCATAAAGAATTGGCTGAAATTGGACTAGTAACAATACGCATATTCTTTTCCTTTTCGGACAAACTTAAAAAACAATCCAAGAGATAAAAAGTCTGGAGGAAAAGAAGATGGTGCGTACAAAAGTTGAGCTTTGTGGTGTTGATACTGCTTCTTTGCCAGTATTAAAACATGAAGAAATGAGAGAGCTATTTGTTCGTTTGAAAAACGGAGAAACATGGGTTAGAGATGAATTGGTGATTTGTAATCTACGGCTGGTACTGAGTATCGTCGGCAGATTCTCTTATCGAGGTGAACAAGCAGATGACCTGTTCCAAGTTGGATGTATCGGATTATTAAAAGCCATCGACCATTTCGATTTAAAGCATAATGTAAGATTTTCAACATATGCTGTACCAATGATTATTGGTGAGATTCGAAGACACTTAAGAGATCATCATGCTCTTCGCGTATCAAGATCTTTAAGAGATATAGCTTATAAAGCAATGCAGGCAAAAGAAAAGTTCATATCTGAAAATTTATATGAGCCAACAATTGAACAAATAGCTGAAATGATTGACATGAAAAAAGAAGATGTGCTATATGCTTTAGATGCGATACAAGATCCACTATCTCTTCAAGAGCCGATTTATTCCGATGGTGGAGATGCAGTATATATCATGGACCAATTAAGGGATGAAGCCGTGTCAGAAGACCAATGGGTTGCGTATGTTAGTGTAAAAGAAAGTATTCAAAAGCTCGATGAACGTCAACAATTAATTCTTGCAAAACGCTTCTACTATGGCGAAACACAAACAGAAATAGCAAAATCCCTTGGAATATCACAAGCTCAAATTTCTAGACTTGAAAAGAATGCGATTGAAACCATGCAAAAAGACTATAAATTAGGATAAGGATCATCACTGTAAAATCCGACGCACTTTTCACAAGTGCGTTTTTATTTTTATAAAGAGTAGTATAGGTCCTATCGAGTATGCTTTTGTCGTAAAATAGATTAAATTTTATCTTCTCATCGCTGCTCTAGAATAAATTCAAAGTATTTTGAAGTTTTCTGAACGAAGTTTTGTATTTTCTTGAAGTAATCATTTATTGAAAGGAGATTCAATTGAAATTTTCAGTAGTTCAACAAAAGGAAATAATTGAGGCGGGCAGTGGCAGATTTATCGGGTACATTATCGATGCAGAAGTTTGTGAACAAACCGGAATGATTACAGCTTTTCTTGTATCAGAACCAAAAAAGTTTTTAACCTTTCTACAAGGTGAAGAACCTGTTCGCAAAGTATTCATCAACGATATTTTAGTAATCGGCAAAGATGTCATTTTAGTAAAAGGGGTTTCTTAATTATTGGTATTCATTGAAAAATAGAGATTTGATTGTTAAAATGAAAGAAACTATAGTTGTAAAGATGGGATTATGATGGCAAGTATTCGCGAAAACTTAGAAATTATTCAACAAAGAATAGAAGGAGCCAAAAATAGAGCAGGCCGACAACATGATCATATTCAAATTATTGCAGTAACAAAACAAGTATCTGTTGAACGCACGAAAGAAGTATTAAATGCAGGATTAATTCATCTTGGCGAAAATCGTCCAGAAGGATTACTTGCGAAAAAAGAATCGATTCAAGATCAAGCTGCTTGGCATTATATTGGCACCCTACAATCAAAAAAAGTAAAAAAAGTCATTAACGAAATTGATTATTTACATTCATTGGATCGTATGAGCTTAGCGGAAGAAATTGAAAAGCGAGCAATAAAACCAGTAAAATGTTTTGTTCAAGCAAATGTTTCAGGTGAAGAATCAAAACATGGCTTAAGCAAAGAAGAAGTGATTCCTTTCATTCAATCTTTAGAAAAATTCAGCAAAATTCAAGTAGTCGGTTTAATGACAATGGCTCCAAATACAGAGAACGAAGAAATTATTCGAAAAGTTTTTCGTGATTTAAAAGAATTACAACAAGAGGTTATGAAGCTGAATTTACCGTATGCACCATGCCAAGAGTTATCGATGGGGATGTCCAACGACTATGAGATTGCTATTGAAGAAGGTGCAACTTTTATAAGAATCGGAACAGCTCTTGTAGGATAGGAGGTTGAAAAGATGGGCATGATTAGCAAATTAAAAAATTTCTTTTACTTAGATGAAGAAGAAGAGCAAGAAATTCAACCAACAGCAAAAGAACCAGTTTCATTACCACAAGAGACTGTAACTAGGAAAACGAAAAAAATTGTCAATAGCCATGGTGAAGAGAAAACGTTAAATGTTATTAATATTCAATCTGCAAATTCATTGAAAAACGCCAAAGTCGTTATAGTAGAGCCAAGGGTGTATGCTGAAGCACAAGATATCTCTGAGCATTTAAAAAATAAACGTGCCATCATCGTCAATCTTCAACGAATTGACCATGAGGCTGGAAAGCGCATCATTGATTTTTTAAGCGGCACCGTATATGCTCTAGGTGGGGATATTCAGCGAATTGGTGACAATATTTTTCTATGCACTCCAGAAAATGTTGAAGTGCAAGGTGAAATTTCCAATTATTATTACGACGATATCTAAAATAGAGAGGTAATTAGGAATTTATGGCAATCATACAAATCATATCGATAGGATTTCAAATTTATTCATTAATGTTGATTATTTATATCTTAATGTCTTGGGTTCCAGCATCTAGAGGTACTGCTTTTGGTCAGATATTAGAAAAGTTTTGTGAACCTTATTTAGGGTTTTTCCGAAAATTTATTCCACCGATTGGAATGATTGATTTTTCACCAATTATCGCCTTAATTGTTCTCACATTTATTGAGCGTGGAGTTTATAAAGTATTAAGTTATATTCTATTTTAACGATGGGTGCGGCTCAAAGAAGAGTCACATCCTTTTTATATAATGTTCTTTATTTTCTGAATTATTCATGAGAGAGTTGACGACATGCAGAATATTTTGCAACATTTTCGAAAAGATGAACAACCATTTATCGAACGTGTCATTGAATGGAAAAAAGAAGTGGAAGATCGATATGCCCCGAAATTAACCGTGTTCTTAGATCCGAGAGAACAACATATAGTACAATCCGTTATTGGAACTCATGATGAAATTAACGTTTATAGTGAAGGGGCGTTTCAAGAAGCGGAAAGGAAAAGGTTGTACATTGCCCCATCCTATTTTGAACCAACTATAAAAGATTTTGAAATTATCATATTAAAATTAACATTCCCTTCTAAATTTGTTGAATTAAGGCATCCGGATGTGTTAGGAGCTTTGCTTTCCTTAGGAATTGACCGCAAACATTTTGGAGACATCCGTATTGATAAGGAAATTATTCAATTTGCCTGTACAAAAGAGATTGCACTATACGTGAAAACTAATTTGACGAAAATCGGCAGGGTAAATGTGCGGATTGATGAATTAGAAAACATGGAAGAGCTAATTCTTCCGCAAGATGAATGGATAGAGAAAGTGCTTACTGTATCTTCAATGAGATTAGATGCGATATTATCAAATAGTTTTAATATTTCAAGGCAAAAATCCCAAAACTTAATTCGTGGAGGTAAAGTAAAAGTTAATTTTGCTCTTTGTGAAGAAACATCCTATGAGCTGCAAGAAGGGGATACAATTTCTTGTCGAGGCTTTGGGCGTTTCAAAATTACACGTATTGAAGGGCGAACGAAAAAAGACAAAATTCGATTAACAATAGGACTATTTGAGCGAAAGTAAGATTGTTTTAAAAATTTACTGTAAAGAACTTCATCGAACGTTATAATAATTATAAGCTTACATTTTGACTAAAGGAGTGCGAGACCATGCCACTATCACCTCTTGATATACATAATAAAGAATTTACGAGGGCTTTTCGAGGTTATGCAGAAGACGAAGTAAATGAATTTTTAGATCAAATTATTAAAGATTATGAGCTCATTATTCGAGAGAAAAAAGAGCTTGAAGAAAAGGTAAAACAAATGACTGCTCAAATGGAGCACTATAATACAATGGAAGATACTTTGCAAAAATCGATTGTCGTAGCGCAAGAAGCGGCAGAGGAAGTACGCAGAAATGCTCAACAAGAGGCAAAACTTATCATTAAAGAAGCGGAAAAAAATGCGGATCGTATTGTCAATGAAGCATTAGCAAAAGCACGGAAAATAACAATTGAAATTGATGCATTAAAAAAGCAATCAAAAGTATTCCGAAACCGTTTCAAAATGTTAGTAGAAGCGCAGTTGGACTTGTTGAATGCCGATGATTGGGATCACTTAATGGAATACGATATTGGATTAACGGAGATACAAGAACAATTTAAGTTAGAGGATGAAGAAGAATTTATTAAAAATAGTACATCAGAACAAGGGAAATTGTAATAATTTTCTTAATACTTGACTAGGTGGTATGATTTTCATATACTGATACACAGGAATTTAATCAACAGGGATAATAGGTGTTGACGGAGACAGTATTTTTTGCTTGCGGCAACTAGCGATTCGAGGACGGTGGAAGCTCGAACAAGCAGCAAAAAAGAAAATCGCTCCTGAGCCAAATCACTGAAAGGAAAGTAAGTGATTTCGTTTTACACGACGTTACAGTGTCATGAGGCAACGGTCAATTATTTTATTGACGTTGTGAATAAGGGTGGTACCACGGGCAATCGTTTCTCGTCCCTATAGGGATAGAGAAACTTTTTTTATTTTGAGAGTGAATTTCTATTTTGCAAAATCCAAATTTAAAAATACGTATAGGTCAAAATAATTAAAGGAGGAAGTTGAATGGTAGAGTATAAAGATACGTTATTAATGCCTAAAACTGATTTTCCAATGCGTGGAAATCTTCCGGTTAACGAACCAAAAATTCAAGAAAAATGGGAACAAATGAATATTAATAAGCTGGTAAATGACCGTACGAAAGGCCGACCAGAATTCGTATTACATGATGGTCCTCCATATGCAAACGGGGATATTCATATTGGACATGCATTAAATAAAATCCTTAAAGATATGATTAACCGTCATCGTTCTATGACAGGTTACCATGTTCCATATATTCCAGGTTGGGATACGCACGGGCTTCCAATTGAACATGCGTTAACGAAAAAAGGTGTTAATCGCAAAGAAATGTCAATTGCCGAATTCCGCAAACTTTGCGAAGAATATGCTTACGAACAAATTGAAAATCAAAAGGCCCAATTCAAGCGTTTAGGCGTACGGGGTGATTGGGAAAATCCATACATTACATTAAAACCTGAATTCGAAGCCCGCCAAATTGAAGTGTTCGGCCGCATGGCGGAGAAAGGGTACATTTACAAAGGGTTAAAACCTGTTTACTGGTCTCCGTCTTCCGAGTCTGCATTGGCGGAAGCGGAAATTGAATATAAAGATGTGAAATCACCATCCATTTATGTGAGCTTTGAAATTAAAGACGCAAAAGGCGTTGTTCCTGAAGATGCAAAATTCATCATCTGGACAACTACACCTTGGACGATTCCAGCTAACTTAGGTATTTCTGTTAACCCGGAATTTACGTATGCCGTTGTGAAAGTGGATGGCAACTTATATATCGTTGCAAAAGAATTGATTGAAAACGTTTCAAAAGAAATTGGATGGGAACAAGTTGAAATCGTTCAAGAAGTAAAAGGACAACAATTGGAATATATTGTTGCGAAACATCCATTCTATGACCGCGATTCTTTAGTAATGGTTGGAGAACACGTAACACTCGATGCAGGTACTGGATGTGTTCATACTGCACCTGGACACGGGGAAGACGACTATATCGTAGGGAAAAAATACGGTTTGGACGTATTGAGCCCAATCGATGACCGAGGTTGCTATACTAATGAAGCACCTGGATTTGAAGGCATGTTCTATGATGATGCCAATAAAGTGGTGACTGAAAAATTAAAAGAGGTCGGAGCTTTATTAAAATTAAATTTCTTTACGCACTCCTATCCACATGACTGGCGTACAAAAAAACCGGTTATTTTCCGTGCAACGCCGCAATGGTTCTGTTCCATCGAACCGTTCCGCGATCAATTGTTGGAAGCTATTGAAAATACAACATTTACACCAAGCTGGGGTAAAATTCGCCTTTACAACATGATTCGCGATCGTGGTGACTGGTGTATTTCCCGTCAACGCGCTTGGGGTGTGCCAATTCCGGTATTTTACGCTGAAAATGGAGAAGAAATTATTACACCAGAAACAATTGCTCACGTAGCAAAATTGTTCCGTGAACACGGTTCAAATATTTGGTTTGAAAAAGAAGCAAAAGATTTATTACCTGAAGGTTTTACTCATCCAGGCAGTCCAAACGGAAAATTTACGAAAGAAAAAGATATTATGGACGTGTGGTTCGATTCTGGTTCCACTCACCAAGGTGTGCTTGTTGAACGAGGTATGAAATATCCTGCTGACCTTTATTTAGAAGGTTCTGACCAATATCGTGGATGGTTTAACTCATCGTTAATTACATCTGTTGCAATTAATGGACATGCTCCATATAAAGGGCTTTTATCTCATGGGTTCGTTTTAGATGGTGAAGGACGCAAAATGAGTAAATCCCTTGGAAACGTCATCGCTCCTGAACAAGTGATGAAACAATATGGTGCGGATATTCTTCGTCTATGGGTTGCTTCTGTAGATTATACAGGTGATGTTCGTATTTCGATGGACATGTTAAAACAAATTTCTGAAGTGTATCGTAAAATCCGAAATACGCTTCGTTATTTACACGGGAATCTATATGATTTCAATCCAAAAACGGACCGAGTTCCATATGAAGAATTGCGTGAAGTGGATCAATATATGTACATGCGCTTGCAGGATGTATTAAAACAAGTGCGTGCTGCATATGACAGATATGATTTCTCAGCAGTTTATCATTCCATCAACAACTTTGTGTCTGTTGAATTGTCAGCATTCTATTTAGATGTTGCGAAAGACGTAGTATATATTGAGGCGCCAAACAATCCAGCTCGCCGTGCGATGCAATCAGTGATGTATGATTGCTTGCATACATTATTAAAGGTTCTAACACCAATCATCCCACATACGACGGATGAATTATGGTCATATTTAAATGAAGAAGAAGCTTCTGTTCAATTAACAGACTTCCCAGAAGTTGATGAACGCAGCAACTTCAAAGAACTTCGTGAAAAATGGAATCAAGTGATGGAGATTCGTGACGAAGTATTAAAAGCTTTAGAAGAGGCACGAAACGCGAAAATCATTGGTAAACCATTAGATGCAAAAGTGGCTGTTTATGCAGATGATGAAGAAGTATTAGCATTATTAAATGATGAACATGTTGACTTTAAACAAATTTCACTCGTATCACAATTTGTTGTTCTAGGCAATAGAAAAGATGCACCAAACAATGCTGTAGAGTTAGATAAAACATCCATCGCTGTTGAGAAAGCGAATGGCGAAAAATGCGAACGTTGCTGGTCTTATGCTGAAACTGTTGGACAAAACGAAAAACATTCAACATTGTGTGCTCGCTGTGCAGAAATTGTAATCAATCATTACGAATAATTAATAGACCGCTTTTGAATTACTTTTGTAATTCAAGGGCGGTTTTTGTTTGCAAATACATCTTTTTTAATAAAATGGTTAGTAGGGAAATTTAATGGAGCGATATATGAATTTGTAAGATTGTTACAAAATGGTTTTTCACATGAACAATGGAGTTATCTGCACGAGCGGGGAGTGTATCCGCACAAGTAGGAGAATTATCTACACGAGCGGGGAGTGTATTCGCACAAGTAGGAGGATTATCTACACGAGCGGGGAGTGTATCCGCACAAGTAGGAGGATATCTACACGAGCGGGGAGTGTATTCGCACAAGTAGGAGGATTATCTACACGAGCGAGGAGTGTATCCGCACAAGTGTTTTGTAATTTTACATCAGAATTGAAATAAAAGGAATAGTTTCTCTGTATTAATTGAAGGAATATGTTAGAATAATGAAGATATATAGGCAAACGGGGGAAAGAATGTGTTTAAATACTACGTTTTAGCACTATTCATCATATTGATTGATCAAATTACAAAATGGTTTATCGTGACGAGGATGCAAATAGGTGATCGGATTGGCATATGGGATCCTTGGATTGGTATTTTAAGTCATCGAAATCGTGGAGCAGCTTGGGGAATGCTTCAAGGACAAATGTGGATTTTTTATATTGTCACGATTATTGTAATTGTCGGTGTGATTTATTATTTTCATAAAGAAGGAAAAAATAAGCCTTTCCTTGGCGTTAGTTTAATGATTTTATTAGGTGGAGCATTCGGCAACTTTATTGATCGAGTTTTTCGAGGTGAAGTGGTTGATTTTATTGATGTTTTCATTCCAATTATCCGCTATGATTTTCCTATTTTTAATGTAGCTGATGCGGCATTGACGATATCCGTAGTCATGTTGATAATTGTGATATTAAAGGAAGATCAAAAAGAACAGAGAAAGGTGAAACAATGACAGTTGTATCCATAACAATTGAAGCAGAACATGCAGGAGAACGAATTGATAAAGCTTTATCAACTATTCAAGAGGACTGGTCTAGAACACAAATATCAAATTGGATTGAAGAAGGGCTAATAAAAGTAAACGGCAAGGAAGTAAAGGCTAAATATAAAGTAAAAGAAGGGGATTCTATTGAAGTAGATGTTCCCGAACCTGAAATACTTGAAGTAATCCCTGAAAATTTAGAGTTGGATATTGTGTATGAAGATTCTGATGTACTTGTTGTGAATAAACCAAGGGGGATGGTAGTTCATCCTGCCCCAGGACATATGACAGGTACATTAGTGAATGGCTTAATGTATCATTGTAAAGATTTATCTGGAATTAACGGGGTTCTTCGTCCAGGGATTGTTCATCGCATCGATAAAGATACTTCTGGTCTGTTAATGGTTGCTAAAAATGACCAAGCCCATCATTCGCTTGTTGAACAGTTAGTGAATAAAACAGTAAAACGAAAATATACTGCATTAGTTCATGGACATATTCCACATAATAAAGGTACAATTGATGCTCCCATTGGTCGGGATCCGAAAGACCGCCAAAAACAGGCTGTTGTCAACAATGGAAAAGAAGCAATTACTCATTTCCAAGTGTTGGAACGTTTTGGAGGAAAATATACATTAGTGGAATGTCAATTAGAAACAGGGCGCACTCATCAAATTCGCGTTCATATGAAATATATTGGTTATCCATTAGTGGGAGATCCGAAATATGGTCCAAAGAAAACGATTGATTTTGGAGGACAAGTTTTACATGCAGGTGTTTTAGGTTTCGTGCATCCTAGAACAAATGAATTTATGGAATTTGAAGCACCTTTACCTCATGATTTTGTAAATTTACTTGAACAATTAAGAAAAGAGTGTTGACTTGGAAGATAATTAGTTCTATACTTTACAGAAGTAGAATAACATCAATCGACAATAAAATATGAGTACCTTTAATGGCAGTCCAGAGAGGCTGAAAAGGTAATGAGATATGTTGGATGGAATGGGTATAATTATATCTAATTAGGGTGAAGTGTACCCAATTTTACAGGGATTACTGTACTCAATTACTATACCAACATACTATTTTACTGTAACTTCAACCTCTTAAGCTGACGGCTTAAGAGGTTTTTTTGGTGCGCCCGGCATGTACATGAACTATAGGGTGTAAGTCCCGAACCCCGAAGACAGAAGTAGAGGTTAGCCAAGAGCAAGGGTGTCCGTGGTGACGCGGAATCTGAAGGAAGCTGGAGGCAAAACACCGGTCCGAGGAACACGAACCTCATATAAGGCTAGGTATGATTGAGTGAGTTTGCCAAACAAAACAAAGCTCTTTCTGTCGAAGGTCATATCGAGTAGATGAGGCGGATAGATGGTGTGAAAGTGCATGTACTTACCCGGGGAGGTCTGGCGGATATGTGAAGTACGCTTCATAACCTACTTAGTGATAAGTAGCTGAACCGTCAGAAGTCAGCAGAGGTCATAGTATTAGTTGGTTTAGAACTACTAAGAAGGACCGAACAATTAAGAGAGAATAGCCCTTGGCATTCAGTGAGTCATGATGAACACAGAAAACGTAGTACCTCACTTGAGGAAGGAAGCGGTGAATCCCGTGGGAGACCTCTTGGAGGGTGGAGTGACCACTGGCATAAAGAGAATAGCTATTCACGGAAGTTATAAAGACTTGCGTCAATCATCTTAATTGAACCGCCGTATACGGAACCGTACGTACGGTGGTGTGAGAGGACGGGAGTTAATCGCTCCCTCCTACTCGATTGCAAAGTGATTGGATTATGAAATAAGGAGGAATTTATGAATGGCTCAAGTCACAGAATTGTTAGACGCACAGGCGATGAACCGAGCGTTAACGAGAATTGCTCACGAAATTATTGAACGAAATAAGGGAATTGACAAAGTTATTTTAGTTGGCATTAGGACTCGCGGTACTTATCTTGCAAGGAGATTGGCTGAGAGAATCGAAAAAATTGAAGGTACAAAAGTTCGCACAGGTGAATTAGATATTACATTATACCGCGATGATTTATCTACGAAATTTGATGAGGACGAGCCAACTGTACAACAAGTGGATATTGATTACGTTGTGAATGATCAAAAAATAGTTCTTGTTGATGACGTGCTCTATACAGGTAGAACTGTACGCGCAGCACTTGATGCAGTGATGGATTTAGGGCGTCCTGCTCAAATACAGCTTGCTGTATTAATTGACAGAGGACATAGGGAATTGCCAATTCGGGCAGATTATGTTGGGAAAAACATTCCGACTTCCAGTTCTGAAAAAATTGTTGTTCATGTAACAGAAGTAGACGGAAAGGATCAAGTTACTTTACACAAATCAAACTAATGAAGATAGAGAGGTAAAATTATGTCAAATCAAGTTATTGATATTAATGAAAAACCTTCTAGTGGACAACTCATTACATTAAGTTTTCAACATATGTTTGCCATGTTCGGATCGACGATTTTAGTGCCCCAATTAGTTGGGTTAAGTCCAGCGATTGCACTTTTAACAAGCGGTATTGCAACAATAATCTTTTTGATTGTAACACAATTTAAAGTACCAGCTTATTTAGGTTCATCCTTCGCATTTATTGCACCGATGTTATTAGTATCTGGCGGTTTAGATCCAGAGGGTGCAGCAGTGAATCCTGGAAATGCAATGATTGGTGCGATGGCAGTTGGTTTAGTATATGGAATTGTTTCATTACTAATATATAAAACCGGCTATAAATGGATTATGAAAATATTGCCAGCTGTTGTAGTAGGACCAGTGATCATGGTAATTGGACTTGGACTTGCTGGAGTAGCGGTAGATATGGCAATGAATATTTCAGTGGAACAAGTAAATTCTGATACAGGTCAAACAGAATTAGTAAAACAATATAGTGGCTGGCATTTTTCAGCAGCATTAGTGACTTTATTTGCAGCGATATTTTTCAACGTGTTCTTTAAAAATATTTTAAGCGCGATGCCAATTCTTTTAGGATTAGTAGTCGGGTATATATATTCCGCAATCATCGGTATCGTAGATTTTACAAAAGTAAAAGAAGCATCATGGTTTGCAGTCCCAGACTTTTTAATTCCTGGAATTCATTATGAGTTTAACGTAACATCAACAATTTTATTAGCCATGGTTCCAATTGTGATCGTAACGATTTCAGAACATATCGGTCACCAACTTGTATTAGGAAAAATCGTTGAACGAAACTATATTAAAGATCCAGGATTGCACCGCTCCATCCTTGGTGATGGTTTAGGTACATTTGTAAGTGCGCTAATTGGTGGTCCACCGAAAACGACTTATGGAGAAAACATTGGTGTATTAGGCATTACGAAAGTGTATTCAGTGTATGTCATCATGGGTGCTGCAGTGATAGCAATATTACTTTCATTCTTCGGTAAAGCTATGGCGTTAGTACAAACAATTCCAACAGCCGTTTTAGGAGGAATCTCCATCCTATTATTCGGGATTATCGCATCAAGTGGTCTTCGAATGGTTGTAGAAAACAAAGTTGATTTTGGTCAAAACCGCAACATGGTTATAGCATCTGTCATTTTAGTGGTGGGAATTGGTGGCGCAGCAATCAGATTTACTGAAGCATTTGCGATTGAAGGTATGGCACTTGCTGCTATTGTTGGCGTTATCTTAAACTTAATCCTTCCGGGTAGAGAAAAGAATATAGAAGAATTTAAATAAGAAGATATTCAATAATCCTTTAATGATTTGTCCAGTGAGGCAAAAAAGGAGACGAATGGCAAGTGCATACTTGTCATCCCTCCTAAGCCATGTATATGGCAATGAGTGTAAATAAAATTAGGAGGAAACTGACAATGAAAAATTTACTTTCAATGGAACATTTATCAAACGATGAAGTGTTGGCTATTTTAGAAAGAGCAAGAGAATTTGAACAGGGAGCGGAAACGAAGCTACCACGTTCCTATTATGTAGCGAATTTATTTTTTGAACCAAGCACTCGAACAAAAACAAGTTTCGAAATGGCAGAACGAAAAGTAGGATGTACAGTCATCCCCTTTGAAGCAGGATTTTCAAGTATGCTAAAAGGGGAAACTTTGTACGATACTGTAAAAACGTTGGAAATGATTGGACTTGATGCGGTTGTCATTCGGGCAAAGGAAGATGAATACTACAAAGAATTGCTTGAAGGAATTAATGTCGGCATTATTAACGCCGGTGATGGAACAGGACAGCATCCATCCCAAAGTTTATTGGATTTATATACGATTTATAAAGAATTTGGACGCTTCGAAGGTTTAACAGTAACGATTGCAGGGGATATCTCTCATAGCAGAGTTGCAAAATCTGATGCCATCGCATTGCGACGATTAGGAGTAAATGTAAATTTCCTTTGTCCTCCTGAATGGGCCGGTAATTTTGAGGCACAGCACGCATGGAACGGTCTGTTAGAAGAAAGTGATGTGATTATGTTGCTTCGAATTCAACATGAACGACATGATGTATATTTTTCTAAGGAAAATTATCATCAACAATTTGGGTTGACACCCGAACGAGAAAAGCAAATGAAGGAACATGCAATCATCATGCACCCGGCGCCAGTCAATCGGGATGTGGAAATTGCTTCAGAACTAGTGGAATGCGGACGTTCAAGAATTTTTCAACAAGTACAAAACGGTGTATTTGTTCGAATGGCAATTCTTGAAACAATTTTGAAGGAGAGATAACATGGCGACGTTTATAGAGAATATCAAGATGTTAAATGACCACGGTGAACTTGTTGAAACAACGATTACGATTGAACAAGGCAAAATTGCTGCAATCGGTGAATCAAAACCAGAAAATGCTGAAGTAATTGATGGAAAAGGAAATTTTGTTTCTCCAGGATTTGTCGATGTACATGTTCATTTAAGGGAACCTGGTTTTGAACATAAAGAAACAATTGAAACGGGCACTCGATCAGCTGCTAGAGGTGGATTTACAACAATTTGTGCTATGCCAAATACAAAGCCTGTACCAGATTCTGTTGAAAACCTTGAATATATTAAAGGATTAATTAAAAATAGTGCAGTGGTTCGTGTCCTTCCTTATGGCTCACTTACTGTTGATGAAGCCGGGGAAAAACGTACCAATATCGCTGAATTAAAAGAACATGGTGCTGTAGCTTTTTCAGATGATGGCGTGGGTGTTCAACTTGCTGCAACAATGTATGAACAAATGCAAGATGCAGCAAAAGTTGGTGCAATTGTTGTTGCCCATTGTGAAGATAACTCATTAATCTATGGCGGTGTAATGCACGAAGGGGTTCGTAATAAACAATTAGGATTACCTGGAATTCCAAGCGTTTGTGAATCGGTACAAATTGCGCGGGACGTATTACTTGCCGAGGCAGCTGGGGCAAGATATCATGTTTGTCACGTTTCTACGAAAGAATCCGTTCGTACAGTAAGAGATGCTAAAAAAGCGGGCATTCGTGTTACTGCAGAAGTTTGTCCACATCATCTCCTATTAGAAGATATGGACATTCCAAGTGATGATGCAAATTGGAAAATGAATCCTCCGTTACGAGCTTCAGAAGATAAAAAAGCTTTAATTGAAGGATTACTTGATGGTACGATCGATTGCATCGCCACAGACCATGCACCACATACTACTGAAGAAAAATGTTGCGGAATGGTTGGAGCTCCTTTTGGAATTGTAGGATTTGAAACAGCCTTTCCATTGCTTTATACAAGATTTGTAGAAACAGAAATTTTTACACTAAAACAATTAGTGGATTGGATGGCTACAAAACCTGCTGAAATTTTCGAGCTTCCTTATGGAAAAATTGAGGTAGGTGCACCTGCTGACTTAACAATTATTGATTTAAATAAAGAGAAAACAATTGATGCAAATGAGTTTTATTCTAAAGGTCGCAATACGCCATTCAATGGATGGAAAGCAAAAGGTTGGCCGGTCATGACAATCTTTGAAGGAAATGTGGTTTATAAGGAGGAAGAATGATGAAAAAGCGTCTCTTAATTTTGGAAGATGGGACAGTATTTCAGGGAGAAGCGTTTGGAAGTGAACAAAGCAGTCAAGGAGAAGTTGTTTTCACAACTGGGATGACTGGGTATCAAGAAACAATTACTGACCCTTCTTTTTACGGTCAAATTGTAACATTTACTTATCCATTAATCGGTAACTATGGAATAAACAGCGATGATTTTGAAACGATTGCTCCTGTTATTCGAGGTGTTGTTGTTCGTGAATTAACGAAAATCCCATCAAATTTCCGTTCTGAAATCACTTTGGATGAGTATTTAAAAACACATAATATTCCTGGAATTGAAGGAATTGATACAAGAAAACTTACTCGCATCATTCGTTCAAAAGGTGCAGTTCGTGCGATGTTAACTGCAGCAGGCGAGGAAGTGAATGTAGAAGAAATTGTTAAACAATTAAATGAAACGCCTTATTTGAAAAATCATGTAAAAGAAGTTTCGACAAAAATGCCATTCCAAAGTCCTGGTAGAGGGAAACGAGTAGTGCTAATGGACTTTGGAATGAAAAACGGGATATTGCGTGAATTAAATAATCGTCATTGTGATGTTCTTGTAGTTCCTTATAATACACCTGCTGAAAAAATCATGAGTTTTCGTCCAGAAGGCATTCTATTATCCAATGGTCCAGGTAATCCCGCCGATGTAACAGAAGCTATTGAAACAATCAAAGAATTAATTGGGAAAGTTCCGATGTTTGGTATTTGCTTAGGGCACCAATTGATTGCATTGGCTTGCGGTGCGAAAAGCTATAAGTTACCTTTCGGACATCGTGGTGGAAACCATCCAGTAAAAAATCTTCAAACTGGTGTTGTTGAAATCACTTCGCAAAACCATGGTTATGTGATCGATGAAAACTCATTGGAAGGTACGGATTTAGAAATTACGCATGTTTCATTAAATGATGGTACAATCGAAGGTTTAAAACATAAAAAACATCCAGTCTTTTCAGTGCAATTTCATCCGGAAGCTTCACCAGGTCCGGAAGATTCGAACTATTTATTTGATGAATTTATTGCATTAATGGAACGAGCAGGGGAGGAAATAGCATATGCCAAAGCGTAAAGATATTGAAAGCATTTTAGTTATTGGTTCAGGTCCTATCGTTATTGGGCAAGCTGCAGAATTCGATTATGCTGGTACTCAAGCTTGTCTTGCATTAAAAGAAGAAGGATATAAAGTGATTCTAATAAACTCAAACCCTGCAACGATTATGACAGATACAGAAATTGCAGATAAGGTTTATATCGAACCGATTAGTTTAGAGTTTGTTTCCCGAATATTGAGAAAAGAAAGACCAGATGCCATACTTCCAACTCTTGGTGGACAAACTGGCTTAAATATGGCAATTGAACTTCAAAAATCAGGTATTTTGGATGAATTAGGGATAGAAGTATTAGGAACAAAATTAGAAGCAATCCATCATGCAGAAGACCGTGAATTATTCAGAAGTTTGATGTTTGAATTAGGTGCTCCAGTGCCTGAATCCGACATTGTTCATAGTGTTGAAGAAGCAAAAGCTTTTGTTGAAAAAATCGGTTATCCAGTGATTGTTCGACCAGCCTTTACGCTAGGAGGTACTGGCGGAGGAATTTGTCACAATGAACAAGAGTTGGAAGAAATTGTTTCAAGCGGTTTGAAATACAGCCCAGTAAAACAATGTCTACTTGAAAAATCCATTGCAGGCTACAAAGAAATTGAGTTTGAAGTAATGCGCGACTCGAAAAATAATGCGATTGTTGTATGTAGCATGGAAAACGTGGACCCAGTTGGTATTCATACTGGTGACTCAATTGTAGTAGCACCAGTCCAAACGTTAACTGATCGGGAATATCAAATGCTGCGCAAAATCTCATTAGATATAATCCGCGCATTAAAAATCGAAGGTGGATGCAACGTTCAATTAGCCCTTGATCCAAACAGCTTCAACTACTATGTGATTGAAGTGAATCCGCGGGTATCCCGTTCATCTGCTTTAGCATCCAAAGCAACAGGTTACCCGATTGCAAAAATCGCAGCAAAAATTGCGGTTGGTTTAACGCTGGATGAAATTAAAAACCCTGTTACCGGCACTACATATGCAGACTTCGAACCTGCCATCGACTATGTAGTAGCAAAAATTCCACGTTGGCCTTTTGATAAATTCGAATCAGCAAAACGAAATTTAGGTACGCAAATGAAAGCCACTGGGGAAGTAATGGCTTTAGGACGTAATTTTGAAGAAGCAATCTTAAAAGCAGTTCGCTCTCTCGAGACTGGCCATGTTCATATCGATTTAAAACATGCAGAAGATCATGATGATAACTGGATTGAAAAACGCATTAAGAAAGCAGGCGACGAACGGCTATTCTTTATCGCTGAAGCAATGCGCCGCGGTGTCGCTGTGGAACAAATTCATAAATGGTCACAAATCGATTTATTCTTCCTATATAAACTGAAAAACATTATCGACATGGAGACTGTTCTTTCTGAAAATAAAAATGATTTAGAAGTGTTGAAACAAGCAAAACGTCTAGGCTTTGCAGATCAAAAAATTGCTGAGCTTTGGGATATGGAAGCGAAAGAAATTTACGAACTTCGCAAAGCAAATGGTATTGTACCGGTTTATAAAATGGTTGACACTTGTGCAGCGGAGTTTGAATCAGCAACTCCTTATTATTACGGAACTTACGAAGAAGAAAATGAATCGATTGTTTCCGACAAACCATCTGTCATCGTGCTTGGTTCTGGTCCAATCCGAATTGGACAAGGCGTTGAGTTCGACTATGCAACAGTGCATTCGGTTTGGGCAATTCAAGAAGCAGGGTATGAAGCAATTATTATCAACTCAAACCCTGAAACGGTATCAACAGACTTTTCAATTTCCGACAAACTCTACTTTGAGCCTTTAACGATTGAAGATGTAATGCACATTATCGATTTAGAAAAACCGATTGGAGTAGTAGTACAATTCGGTGGACAAACAGCAATTAACTTAGCAGATAAACTTGCAGCAAATGGTGTGAAAATTTTAGGTACATCATTAGAAGATATCGACAGAGCAGAAAATCGCAACTTGTTTGAACAAGCTTTAAAAGAATTAGAAATTCCACAGCCAGAAGGGGACACTGCAGTTTCATTAGATGAAGCATTGGAAATTGCAAAGAGAATCGGCTTCCCGGTATTGGTTCGCCCTTCTTACGTTCTTGGCGGCCGTGCAATGGAAATCGTTTATAACGAAAATGAATTGAAACATTATATGGAAAATGCGGTAGAAGCTTCTCCAGATCATCCTGTATTAATTGACCGTTATTTAACAGGTAAAGAAGTAGAAGTAGATGCGATTTCTGATGGAGAAAATGTACTCATTCCTGGCATTATGGAACATATTGAACGGGCTGGGGTTCACTCAGGTGACTCAATTTCTGTTTATCCACCACAAAGTTTAACGCAAAAACAAATTGATACGATTGTGGATTACACAACTAGATTGGCTAGAGGATTAAATATTGTCGGTTTAATGAACATCCAATATGTCATTTCAGATGGAAATGTATATGTCATTGAAGTAAACCCTCGTGCATCAAGAACAGTACCGTTCTTAAGTAAAATTACAAACATCCCGATGGCGAATGTTGCAACAAAAGCGATTTTAGGTCAATCAATTGTTGAACAAGGTTACGAAACAGGTCTAGTTGAAGAGAAAAAAGGTGTATATGTAAAAGTACCTGTATTCAGTTTTGCAAAACTTCGACGCGTCGATATCACACTTGGCCCTGAAATGAAGTCAACTGGTGAAGTAATGGGCAAAGACATAACGTTAGAAAAAGCGTTATATAAAGGGTTGGTTGCTTCAGGTATAGAAATCAAACCGTATGGAACTGTGTTATTTACAGTAGCCGATAAAGATAAAGAAGAAGCCATTAGCCTTGCAAAACGTTTCCAATCTGTAGGTTATCGCATCATGGCGACAGAGGGAACAGCGAAAAAATTCGAAGAAGCAGGCATACGAACAGAAGTAGTAGATAAAATTGGGGGCAAAGGCAAAACGTTGGTGGATGTAATCCAAAACGGTGAAGCCCAAGTCGTAATTAATACTTTAACGAAAGGAAAACAACCTGCCCGCGACGGTTTCCGCATTCGCCGAGAAACTGTTGAAAACGGCATTCCTTGTTTAACATCATTGGATACAGCTAATGCTTTAATAACAGTCATTGAATCCATGACATTTGCAATACAGGAAATGCCGAAAGCGGAGGTATATTCATGATTCGACAAGAGCGTATGACGGTAGTAAGTCAAAGGGAAATTGCGAAAGACATTTTTGAAATGACTTTGCAAGGGCAAATTGTTCAGGAGATGTCTCCTGGACAATTTGTTCATATACGAGTTTCAGATTTGTTGGAGCCTTTGTTAAGACGACCAATTAGTATAGCGAATATTCAGAAAGAAGCAGACGAATTTACAATTATTTATCGAGCTCAAGGGAGAGGGACAAAAGTTTTATCTCAGAAACAAGTTGGCGATGAAGTAGATGTATTAGGTCCTCTCGGTAATGGTTTTCCAGTTGAAGCAGCACGTGAAGGAGAAACTGCTCTTCTTGTTGGAGGTGGGATCGGTGTGCCCCCTCTATATGAGCTGTCAAAGCAGTTAAATGCTCGAGATGTTCGCACCATCCACGTATTTGGCTTCCAAACAGAAGAGTTAGCGTTTTATGAAGAAGAGTTTTCAAAATTGGGCGAAACCTATTATGTAACGGATGACGGATCAAAAGGATTTAAAGGATTTGTAACGGATTTATTGAACGAATTAAAACCAGATTTTAATATCTTTTATTCATGTGGCCCGCTGCCGATGTTAAGAGCATTGGCTTCAATGTATGAGGAGAAAAAAGGATATTTATCCCTTGAAGAACGAATGGGCTGCGGTATTGGTGCTTGTTTTGCGTGCATTTGCAAAACAGAAGAAGGGCAAGAGAAAGGCTACGTTAAAATTTGTTCAGATGGTCCTGTATTTGAGAAAGGAGTTGTGAAATTATGAATCGATTAGATATCCAACTCCCTGGTTTGCAATTAAAAAATCCGATTATGCCTGCTTCTGGTTGTTTCGGATTTGGCCGTGAATATGCCGGGTTGTATGACCTTTCCAAGTTGGGAGCCATTATGATTAAAGCAACGACAGTAGAACCCCGACTTGGAAATCCGACGCCTCGTGTAGCAGAAACACCTGCTGGAATGCTGAATGCCATCGGATTACAAAATCCAGGACTCGAAAAAGTCATGGCTGAAGAATTGCCTTGGTTAGAACGCTTTGATGTGCCGATTATCGCCAATGTGGCAGGTACAACGCCGGAAGATTATGTGGAAGTGGCAAGACGCATTTCAACTGCTCCAAATGTCAAAGCATTAGAATTAAATATTTCGTGCCCGAATGTTAAGCAAGGAGGCATTACGTTCGGAACAGACCCTGTGATTGCTAGAGAACTTGTAGAACAAGTGAAGGCCGTTTCTCAAGTGCCTGTATATGTGAAACTTTCACCTAATGTAACGAATATCGTGGAAATGGCACAAGCGGTTGAAATAGGCGGAGCCGATGGAATTACGATGATTAATACATTATTGGGCATGCGACTCGATGAAAAAACTGGAAAACCAGTCATCGCCAATGTTACAGGAGGACTATCCGGTCCAGCGGTAAAACCGATTGCTTTACGAATGGTTTATGAAGTATATAAAACGGTAGATATTCCGATTATCGGTATGGGTGGCGTGTCTTGCGTACAAGACGTAATCGACTTTATGTCTGCTGGTGCATCAGCAGTTGCAGTGGGTACAATGAACTTTATCGATCCATTCATTTGTCCGAATATTATTGATGCCCTTCCAGCGAAGTTAGATGAGCTTGAAGTAAAGCATATTAAAGAGATTATCGGAAGGAGCCATCGTTAATGAACAAACCGATTATTGCATTAGATTTTCCAAGTGAAATAAAAGTTTTTCAATTTTTAAACCAATTCGATGAAAAATTGTTTGTGAAAATTGGAATGGAGCTTTTTTATCAAGAAGGTCCTGATATTGTAAGAAAAATTAAGGATTTAGGACATGATATATTCCTTGATTTAAAACTTCATGACATTCCAAATACAGTGAAATCTGCAATGAAAGGGCTAGCTCGTTTGGGCGTTGATTTAGTAAATGTGCATGCAGCCGGCGGAAAAAATATGATGGAAGCAGCCATTGAAGGATTAGAGGCAGGAAGTACTGACAAAAGGGCAATGCTCATTGCCGTGACTCAATTAACGTCTACAACGGAAGAACAAATGCAAAAGGAGCAAAAAATCCCATTATCCTTGTTAGATTCAGTATTGCATTATGCACAATTAACGAAAGATGCTGGATTAGATGGAGTTGTTTGCTCTGTTCATGAAGCAAAAAATATTGCGGATGTATGTGGAGAAACGTTCTTACGAGTGACACCTGGAATTCGACTGCCTGGTGGAGATGCTCACGATCAGAAACGGATTGCAACCCCTGACTATGCCCGAATCAATGGCTCTTCTTATATTGTTATTGGACGAGCAGTGACTAAAGCAGAAAATCCTGTAGCAGCTTATAAAAAGGTATGCCAACTTTGGGAGGGAATTTAATGGCTATTGAAAAAGAAATTGCCCAAATCATGTTATTAGTAGGTGCTGTTGAATTAAACGCATCGGAATTATTTACTTGGGCAAGTGGAATTAAATCACCCATTTATTGTGATACACGTTTAACCATTTCTTATCCAGAAGCAAGAAAACAAATTGCGAAAGGTTTAGCGGAAAAAATTAAGGAACATTTTCCTGAAACAGAAGTGGTTGCAGGCACAGCAACAGCAGGAATTCCTCATGCTGCATGGGTGAGTGATGTATTACAATTGCCGATGGTATATGTGCGTTCCAAACCGAAAGATCATGGACGAGGCAATCAAATTGAGGGGAAACTAGAACCAGGTCAGAAGGTTGTTGTTGTAGAAGACATCATTTCAACTGGCGGTTCATCACTTACTGCAGTAAAAGCATTAAGAGATGCAGGATGCGAAGTCGTGGGTGTTGTATGTGTTTATACATACAATTTGCCAAAAGCCGAGGATGCTTTTGAAAATGAGGGTATAAAGTATGTCAGCTTAACGAATTTCGACTATTTAATTGAAGCGGCAAAAGATTCTGGTGCTATTAAGTCCGACGATATTCCATTCTTAAAAAATTGGCATGAAGATTTGAAAGCTGGTAGATTATAATAAAAAAATTCTCCTGAGTCATTAAAATGATTCAGGAGAATTTTTTATTATGCAAAGCCAGGAAAAAATATCCAGTAGATCCGGTGCGGGATGAAAAGGATCGCCCTGGACTGAAAATAGTAAAAAATCAATCTTTTTTCTTAAGTTTTAATACAACTTCTTCATCCGGTGTGACATAGAGCGTTTTTTGTTCAAAATAAATCACAAAACCTGGTTTTGCTCCATTCGGCTTTTTTACATGTCGAATTTTCGTATAGTCTACTGGCACAGAAGAGGAGCTTCTTGCTTTGCTAAAATAGGCGCTTAATATAGCAGCTTCTTTCAATGTTGTGTCGTCTGGATTATCCGAATGAATGACGACATGTGATCCTGGAATATCTTTTGTGTGAAGCCAAGTATCGGATTTTTTAGCTAATTTAAAGGTTAAATAGTCGTTTTGTTTATTGTTTTTGCCGACCGATATAGGAACTCCTGTTGATGACATAAATTTTTCAGGAACAGGTTTTAATTGTTTTTGCTTTTGTTTTTTGTTTCTTTTTTTCAAATAGCCTTGTTCTGCCAGTTCATCACGAATTTCTTCAATATCCGTTGGGCTTGCTTGGTTTACTTGGTTGATGAGCATTTCAAAATATTCAATTTCCTCTTTTGTTTTATCAATTTGCTCTTTTACCCGAATGAGCGCATGTTTAGCTTTATTGTATCTCGCATAATAGCTTTGGGCATTTTCAATAGGTGTTTTTCTTTCATCTAATGGTATTGTCAATTCTTGTTCATTGTAGTAATTCGTTACGGTAACTTCCTTCATGCCTTTGTCGAATTGGTATAAATTAGCCATTAATAGTTCGCCATATAACTGGTATTGATTTAATTTGGAAGCTTGTTCTAAATCTTTATGTAACTTTTTTAATTTTGTTTTCAATTTATTGATTTCATTTTGTAAAAAGCGTTCTAAGTCGCCCGCTTGTTGTTTTACACGGTCCCTTTCAGCTCTTCTGTAAAATGCTCGGTCTAGGAGGGAGCTTAAATCAACAAAAAACGTATTTTTCCCCGATACATGAGTAATTGTTGTCGGTGAAAAATAAGGTTTTCCATCAACTTCTAAATAAGTAGGATTAGCACTAGCAAGAATTTCGTTTATAAACGTGCGGAATATTTCAATTTTATTGTTTTCGTCCTTCATTCGATGCAATAATTCTTTCGCATGAAAAGGAGAAAATCCAGCAAAATGAGCAACTACTTCTTGTGATGTTTTTTCATTTGAGAAAAAGTTCGTAATCTCCTCATCAGATATTGTAATCGGATTGGCTTTTTGTTGTGCTGGTGGATGGATATACTCAAATCCTGGAAGCACTGTTCGATAACTGTTAACGGAAGGTGGTAAATGTTTTAATCCATCGATGATTTTATTGCTTTCGCCATCGACTAAGACCAAATTGCTGTGCCTTCCCATGATTTCAATGATCAATTTCCGGTTGACCGGATCGCCGATTTCATTTTTGCTTTCTATGTGAAACGTGATCACCCGTTCAAAACCTTCATTTTCAATTCTTGTAATAATGCCGCCTTCGATATGTTTTCTGAGGAGCATGCAAAACATTGGCGGTTCTTGTGGATTATCAATCGATTCTTTTGTTATGTGAACACGGGCATATGATGGGTGAATGGAAAATAATAATTTCTCATTTTTCCCTTTTGCCCGGATATGGAGCACTACTTCCAATGCATTCGGTTGATGAACTTTTGAAATCCGTCCGGTTTCAAGTCCCTTCAGTTCATTGATCATCGCTACTGTAAATAATCCATCAAATGCCATAATTGTTCCTCTTTTCTTGAAAAATCACTGAGATATTATTTTATTATGTTTCTATATCTCTGCATTGATTCTAAAGCAATTCCCAAGATATGAAAAGTTTATTAAGAAAAATTCTTTTGACATTTAACAACAATTGAATTATCTTATTATTGAACGGTGGTCAATCAATTGATTGCAACGAGAAAGACATGGAGGATTTATTATGGCAAGAGATGCGTCAAAACCTGTTCTTACGCCAAACATGATAATGGATGCAGCAAGAGATTTGTTCGTAAAAAACGGCTATCAGCAAGTTTCGATGCGTCAAATTGCAAAAGAACTTGGCTGCTCACACGGAGCTCTGTATTATCATTTTCAAAGTAAAGCGGAATTATTTTATGCATTGGTGAAGGAATATTTTGTTCTATTAGAACAGGAATTAAACAATGTATTACAGAAGGACATTGAAAATTTAGAAAAACTTGAGCAATGTATGCTTGGGTATATCAAGTTTGGTTTAAACCATCAGAGCCATTATGAAATAATGTTTATGCTAAAAGATGATGAGGTACGCAATTTCATCAATGAACAACCGATGAAGGTATATGAGAAGTTTGCCAATGCTTTATACACATTATCGAATCAAAAATTGCAATTAAAGGATATTTGGTCAATTTTTCTTTCCTTGCATGGTTTTGTCAGTCACTATTTATCGCATATTGTTGGTTATGATGAGGTGGAGGGTGCTGCGATTGATCATGTGAAATTTTTGCTTAAGGGAGTGTGTTAATTTTTTTTACATATATTTAACCAGTGGTCAATAAAACTTGATGAACCTTTAATTGATCACTGGACAATAAAGGTAGTGTCAAAAAATCTATGAAAACTTAGTTTTGGAGGGATGTGATCTAGCGAAACTAGAGGAAATGCCGCCGCAATCGCTCTTGACAAACACGTCAATGGTTTGATTTCGAACCAACAAGGGCGAAGGGAACAAAAAGAAGGCACACCAAAGAAGCCCTTGCCAATTCCCATTTTAAACCATTGACTGGTTCGGTTTGTCAAGAGTTCGCTTCGCCGATGCTGGTAAGGGCTCTGCTAAACAAAAAGTTAGGCAGTTTGCTCTACTAGCCATTGTTGAGCTAAACCAATCAGTTTTGTCCAACGTGCAGGCATATTCGGCAGTCCTTTTAGCTCTGGAATAACTACAGGCACTTTGCCTTCCAGGGCTGAATGTGGCCGCAAGAAATTAAAATAAGCCACAAACAAAGTCACATAAGAAACGGATCCGTGATCTGATCCAAATCCGTGTGTCGATCTGTAATTGCCCTTAAATGTTCGATTCAGTCTTTCAATAATTTGTTTTAGCGGTCTGTATTCCGTTGAAACCTGGTCTTCGTTGGTTAGTCCAATGACCTGCTTCACATCAAACGTAATACCGTGCTGGGCAAAAAAGTGTTGTGCTAAAAGGTAAATCGGATTGCCATCTACGACAAAGGTGAGGTCTTCCGGGATCTCTTTCATCTTCCATAAGGCCTCATCAATCGCACGAATGGCTGATACCGTATCACGATTTGGAGAAACAGGGTAGGACAGAATAATTTTCTTTACCGCATCAAAAAAGAAAAAAAGATAATGCCAACGACCATTCACCTTAATGTATGTTTCGTCTCCGCAGAATTGATCAGAAAGCTCGTAAGGATAATGATCCACATAAGGTTTAAGAAGAAGTGCTACGCTGTTTTCGTAATTCAATATACTCTGGTGAGAGATGGGTACGCCATGAACATCCTTCATCAGTGCAGCTGTTTTCCGAGCCGATAAGCCATAGTTTACATGGTAGGTTAAAATGAGCCCCAATGTGTGCGGTGACACATGAAGCCTGGACAAATCCACTTTTGGCTTCTTAGGTGAATGTTTGGCTAACGGCTGATAATCAATTTGAAACTGACGGAATATGTATCGAACTTTAAAAGACTGAGGATCCTTTTCGAACTGCTTTTTCTCTTTTTTAGACATTCCTCGCAGTTTCTTTTTGTAATACGGACAGTCATTGTTTTTGCACTTAAATACGAGAAAATCTTTTCTTTCCTTGATCTTCTCGAGTGTTTTCGAACAGTGTGGACATTTTAGTACAGCCTCCTTGGCATATTGATTCTTTTTATTAAACAGACACGCACACACCTTGCATTGATACTGTCCTTTACCTCCGTTATTGGCATAAAGATAATCTGACGGAGCACCACACCTTGGACATTTCATGGATGAAGGTACTTTACCTTTTGAATTGGAACGCCTCTGAACAGGTTTGAGAGGTTTCCCGTTCTTCTCCAAATATTCTTTGAGAAGAATTTGATAATCGAGCTTTTGTAGAGTTTCAATGATTGGCAGCTCATCCACCTGGAGTTTTTGATAAGGCTTATTGACAGGCTTTTCAGTTGGCTTATCAAACATGTTTTTTCCAATCAGAAGGGTAAGTAATGTTCGAATCATTTGATCTTGGTACTTGATATATTCAAGCAAATAGGTTAATAATTGAGGTAACAACTTGTCACTTCCTTTATTAGGGATTTTTGAGTGTGTGGTTACCTCATAAATACCCTAATTTTAAGGGGGTGGCAAGTTTTTTTTATATAAAACTAGTTATATCAACAAAAACGTAAGTTTTATTAAGTAATTTTTGACAATACGACAATAAAAAGGAGGAGTTTTTTATGAAAAAAGTATTGGTTCTTGGTGCTTCAGGGAATATGGGTTCTTCACTTGTAAAAGAATTTTCCGATCGGGGAATCGAAGTGAAAGCTTTTGCACGAAATAAGGAGAAATTGCTGAGGCTATTCCACAACGAAGAACGAGTGGAAGTGGTGCAAGGAGACTTATTTAATCAAACCGATTTACTTAAAGCAGCCCAAGATGTGGATTTAATCGTCCATTCAGTGAATATCCCTTATCAAGAATGGAAAAAACTTCCTGTATTAATAGACAATGTTATTCAAACTGTAAAAAAGTACAACATAAAATTTGCTTATGTTGATAATATATATGCTTATGGTCGAAGTGTTGGCAAAAAAATGACGGAGGATATGCCGAAAAATCCTCATACTTAAAAAGGGAAAATCCGATTGCAATTAGAAAACATAATCAAGAATTCCGAAATTACATATACAATTGCCCATTTCCCGGATTTTTACGGTCCAAATGCGGACAATACCACATTAAATACAACCATCAGTGCCGTTATCAACAATAAAAAGGCCATGTTTATAGGGAATCCAAAGTTGGCGAGGGAATACATTTATTTGCCTGATGGAGCAAAGGCTTTTGTAAACTTAGTATTGAATGAAAAGGCTTATGGGCAAGAGTGGAATATTCCTTCTTACGGTCCGATTACCGGGGAAGAAATCATTCAAATGATTCGAGAGTTTACGGGATATGATAAAAAAATCTCCATTGTAACGAAAAGAATGGTTCAAATGGTAGGATTATTCAACCCATTTATGCGTGAATTTTCGGAGATGTTTTATTTAATTGATGAACCTGTTATTTTAAGCGGTGAAAAATATGAGCGGGAAATCGGTCCCCTACCAAAAACATCATACTATGATGGACTAAGAGAAATTTTTCAAATAAAATAAAAAAGCTAAGTTAATCTTCTAATAACGGATAAATACGTTATAATTTTTTAATCATGTGTTATAATTGGAGCATAGCTTTATGAAAGGTGTGACTTACCTTGGTGCGTAGTATGACTGGTTTTGGCAGAGGTGTCACAACTACGAATGATTATCAACTGACAGTAGAAATTCGATCAGTGAATCATCGCTTTTTAGAAATTTATACAAAATTTCCAAAAGAGTGGTTAGAGGCAGAACTGCTTGCAAAAAAAATCATATCTCAATATGTAAAACGAGGGAAATTTGATTGTTTAGTAAACTTAAAACTTACTGGTGAAGAAGTAAAAGATTTTAAAATTAATTGGTCTCTTATTGAAGCCTATAAAAATGCAAAAGATGAACTTCGCCAAGTAATCCCAATAGATGAGCAATATTCTATGCAAGAAGTGCTATCATTAGAAGGTGCACTTTTATATGAAAAAAAAGAGTTAACACCAGAAGAGATTGCATCTAGTGTTGAAATTGCTGTCCGAGAAGCGATGGAAAAATTAGTAGAAATGCGAGAGCGAGAAGGACAAGAATTAAAACAAGTGTTGCTCGAATATAATGATGAGCTTAAAGCGCAAGTAAAATTTATTCGTGAACATTCGCAAGATGCAGTAAAAAAACATCGAGAAAAATTGACAGAAAGATTAGCAGAAATTGCAAATGTGGAAGAAGTAGAAGATAGAATACTTGCTGAAGTCGCTATTTTCGCTGATCGGATTGATATATCGGAAGAATTGGATCGACTTGAAAGTCACTTCCAGCAGTTAGAAGAGACGTTAGAAGAACCTTTTTCCATAGGAAGAAAATTAGATTTCCTTATGCAAGAAATGCTCAGAGAAATTAATACAATTGGGTCGAAAAATCAGTCTGTAATCATTTCACCAGTGGTTGTTCAATCAAAAACTATTTTAGAAAAAATGCGAGAACAAGTTCAAAATATTGAATAAGCTTGGAAAGGTAGTAATAAGGGAGAGTATGAAATCGATGAAAAAAGAGCGCGGATTATTAATTGTTCTTTCTGGCCCATCTGGTGTTGGGAAAGGAACAGTAAGAAAAGAGCTTTTTAAACAACCGAATACAAATTATGAATACTCCATTTCAATGACAACTCGAAAACCTCGTGAGGGAGAAGTCGATGGAGTCGATTATTTTTTTAAAACTCGAGAAGAGTTTGAAAAATTAATCGAGGAGGGAAAACTATTAGAGTATGCTGAATTTGTAGGCAACTATTATGGCACCCCTCTCGATTATGTAAATGAAACATTGGATGCAGGCCGCGATGTTTTTTTAGAAATCGAAGTTCAAGGAGCGGCTCAAATTCGCGAAAAAGTTCCGGAAGCTCTTTTCATCTTTTTAGCACCTCCTAGTTTGTCGGAGTTAGAAAGACGATTAATAGGTCGCGGTACAGAAACGGAAGAAATTATTCAAAAGAGAATTGAAACTGCAAAAGAAGAACTTGAAATGATGAGTTTATATGATTATGTTGTAGAAAATGATGAAATTCAAAAAGCTTGTGAAAAAATAAATGCAATCATCATGGCTGAACATTGCCGCCGTGAACGTGTTGAAAAAAGATATTTATCGATGTTGAAAGGAGAATGATGATGTTATATCCATCCATTGATGTGTTGAAAGGAAAAGTAGACTCCAAATATTCATTAGTTAGTTTAGCATCAAAACGTGCCCGTCAATTACAAGAACTTGGAAACTTTAAATTGTCTGAGTATAAATCACATAAACCAGTTGGGAAAGCGTTGGAAGAAGTTGCTGCAGGTTTATTAGAAATGGAAATCCAAGATGCTAACAAAGTTTATTCTGATGAACAATAGAAGTAAAATTTAATGTAAAACTACGAGTAGCTCCCGGAGAAACATTCTTTGGGAGCTTATCCTTTGAAAGGGTGAAAGTTGATGAGTCGAAAAATTTTACTAGGAGTGTCTGGCGGTATTGCGGTTTACAAAGCAGTAGCATTAGTAAGTAAATTAACTCAAGCAGGGTTTCAAGTAAAAGTAATGATGACCGAATCAGCGATGAAATTTGTTACACCCCTTACTTTCCAAGTAATGTCAAAAAATGATGTGTATATTGATACGTTCGACGAAAAAGATCCAAGTTCAATTGCCCATATTGAATTAGCTGACTGGGCGGATTTAGTGATTGTTGCACCTGCGACAGCGAATATCATTGGTAAACTTGCCAATGGAATTGCTGATGATATGTTGACAACAACACTGCTCGCTACAACGAGCCCAGTATGGATTGCCCCAGCTATGAACGTGCATATGTATGACCATCCTGCTGTAAAACGCAATATCGCACAGCTTGCAAGAGACGGCTATTCCTTTATTGAACCATCAGAAGGGTATTTAGCTTGTGGATATGTTGGTAAGGGACGATTAGAAGAGCCGGAGAAAATAACGGAGTTGGTGATTCAATATTTTGAAAGAGAAGAGAAAAAATGATGATTGCCGAAGTCATTGTTGACGTGTCCGCATATCCAGTCGACCGCCCTTTTGATTACTTCATTCCAGAACAAGTAGAAGAGCTTATTGAATGTGGTTGTCGAGTAAAAGTGCCTTTTGGAAATCGGAATGTTCTCGGATTTGTTGTTGGGATAAAGAATGAGACGGATGTTCCGTTAGATAAAATTAAGCCAATCGCGTCATTACTCGATATTGAGCCGGTATTGACAAGTGAAATGCTTCAATTGGCAAAATGGTTGAAACAAGAAACGATTTGTTATGAAATCGATTGCTTACAAGTAATGTTGCCATCAGCACTTAGGGCAAAGTATGAAAAAATGGTCGTTCTTCAAACTAATGTAGAAAATTTAGATGAACCTTTAAAACATTACTTCCAAAAGTCGACAAAAGTGAACTATAAAGAATTTGAGAAAAATAATTTGCTCATCCCTTTAAAAAAAGCGTTAAATAAGAAATTACTTTCCCTTGAAAATGTAGTTAAACAAAAAGGCCAAGTAAAAGAAATTAGAAAAGTAAAAGTTTCAGATAATCTTCAACTTCTTCAAGAAGTATATGATAAGTTATCCAACCGTGCCAAAAAACAAAAACAACTGCTTTTATGGATGAAACAACACGTTGGGGAAATATTGGAACCTGATTTTATTTACAAGGAAACAAACTGTTCCCCTCAAGTGTTACAAGCAATCATTGAGCAAGGTGCTGCTGAATTTATATTAGAAGAAGTGTATCGAAATCCTTTTAAGAAGGATGTTAAAAAAACAGATTTTTTAACTTTAACAGAGGAACAAAAACAAGCATTACATAAAATTGTAGAAGCGATGGACAATCGTTCCCCTGAAACGTTCTTATTACATGGGGTAACCGGAAGCGGTAAAACGGAAGTTTATTTGCAGGCAATTCAGCATTGCATTCAGCAAGGTAAAGATGCGATTGTACTTGTTCCAGAAATTTCCCTCACTCCGCAAATGACAAATCGCTTCCGTTCAAGATTTGGTGAACTTGTTGCGGTGATGCATAGCGGTTTGTCGATCGGTGAAAAGTACGATGAATGGAGGAAAGTTCATCAACAAAAAGTGAAGGTTGTTGTTGGTGCGCGATCCGCAATATTTGCTCCCTTTGAAAATGTAGGACTCATCATCCTCGATGAAGAGCATGAATCGTCTTATAAACAAGAAGATACACCGAGATATCATGCAAGGGATGTTGCCATTTGGAGAAGTAAATATCATCATTGTCCAGTGATTTTAGGAAGCGCTACGCCAAGCCTTGAATCCTATGCTCGTGCTAGAAAAAACGTGTATAAATTATTGACATTAAAAGGGCGTGCATTAAATCAACCCCTACCGACTGTTGAAATTGTTGATATGAGGGAAGAATTAAAAAAGGGAAATCGTTCCATGTTTTCTGAAAAATTAACTGAGTCCATTCGTAATCGGTTAAAAAAGAAAGAGCAAATCGTGTTGTTTTTAAATCGGAGAGGGTATTCTTCCTTCGTTTTATGCCGAGATTGTGGAACGGTGATGCAATGTGAAAATTGTGATATTTCCTTAACATATCATCGTTACAATGAAAAATTAAAATGCCACTATTGTGGATATGAACAGTTTGTACCAACAATTTGTCCAGAATGCGGTAGCGACCATATTCGTTATTTTGGAACAGGTACTCAAAAAGTGGAAGAAGAATTGATGAAACTCTTTCCAGAGGCAAGGGTATTAAGAATGGATGTAGATACGACAAAACAGAAAGGTGCACATGAGGCGATATTAGAGAATTTTGGAGCTGGCAAAGCGGATATACTGCTCGGAACTCAGATGATTGCCAAAGGATTGGACTTTCCAAACATTACCCTTGTTGGTGTACTAAGTGCCGATACTTCGCTGCATTTGCCAGATTTTCGCGCAGCTGAGCGGACATTCCAACTGCTTACTCAAGTAAGTGGTCGTGCGGGTAGAGCGGAAAAGCATGGTGAGGTAATTATTCAATCCTACACACCGGAACATTATGCAATTGAACTTGCGAAAACCCAACAATATGAACCATTTTATGAAAGAGAAATGATGGTTCGCCATGGTGCGGCATATCCACCATATTATTTTATAGCACTCATCCAAATAGCACATGAAGACGTATTGTTAGCAGCAGAATATGCTAATAAATGTGCAGAATTTCTTCGTACACATCTTTCTTTTAATGCTTCTATTATTGGACCCACGACAGCAGGCATCGTTCGTCTGCTAAATAGATATCGCTATCAATGTTTGATAAAATACAAAATAGAGCCGAATTTAATTCCAACATTTTTACAGTTAATGAAAATATATCGTACGGATTGGATAAAAAAGGGTGTCGTATTAACAATTGATTTAGACCCCTCCATGATTTAAATAGAAAGAGGTTACCTAATGATTAGAGAAATCGTAAAGCATCCGGCAAAAGTATTAACACAGCCATGTAAAGAAGTAACAGTAATTGATGAAGAGATTATCACTTTATTAGATGATATGTACGAAACGATGGTTGAATATGACGGTATGGGTATTGCTGCTCCTCAAGTTAATGTTCCCCTTCGTATTGCTATTGTTGAGTTAGGTGAAGAGCGAACGTTGATCGAAATGATTAACCCTACAGTCATCGAAACGGACGGTTCATCAGTGGACATCGAAGGTTGTTTAAGTTTCCCTGGGCTTTATGGAGAAGTGGAAAGACCGAATTATGTTAAAATTGAAGCCCATGATCGAAACGGTCAAGTATATCAATTGGAAGCAACGGATTACGATGCTCGCTGTATTTTACATGAAATTGACCATTTAGATGGCATTTTATTCAATTCTAAAATTACACGTGTCTATACTGAAGAAGAATTAGAGGAAATGTTCGAGGAGGAGGAAGAATAAAATATGACAAAAATCGTATTTATGGGCACTCCGGAATTTTCAGTTCCTATTTTGCGCATGCTTCATGAAGAAGGATATGAAGTTGCAGCAGTCGTCACGCAACCGGACCGTCCTGTTGGAAGAAAACGGGTGCTAACTCCTCCTCCAGTAAAAGAAGAAGCCCTTCGTTTAGGATTAAAAGTTCTTCAACCTGAGAAATTAAAAGGTTCTGATGAAATGAGCGAATTAATTCATATGAATCCCGATTTAATTGTTACTGCTGCTTATGGTCAAATCTTGCCGAAAGAGTTGTTGGAAGCGCCAAAATGGGGATGCATTAATGTGCATGCATCGCTATTGCCAAAATATCGCGGTGGTGCGCCGATTCATCAAGCCATTATTGACGGAGAAGAGAAAACAGGCGTTACCATTATGTATATGGCAGAAAAATTAGATGCGGGTGATATCATTTCCCAAAGAGAAATCCCTATTGAAGAAATGGACCATACGGGCATCATGTTTGAAAAACTGAGCCTTTTGGGAAGAGATTTATTAAAGGACACGCTTCCTAGCATCCTAAATGGTACAAATGAACGCATTCCGCAGGATGAAACAAGAGCGACTTTTGCACATATTATTACAAGGGAACAAGAGCGAATAGATTGGACAAAAAGTGCGAGAAGTATTTATAACCAAGTGCGTGGCCTACATCCATGGCCTATTGCCTATACAACCTTTAAAGGTGACAATGTGAAAATTTGGTGGGCAAAAGTAGGTGACTCACAAGTTACAGCTCGTCCTGGTGAAGTGGTGAAAATTGAAAAAGATTATTTTGAAGTGGCTACTGGTGAAGGAACCCTTGCAATAATCGAATTACAACCTGCAGGTAAAAAACGCATGTCAGCGGAAGATTATTTACGTGGCGTGGGTTCAAAATTGCAGATTGGAGATTTATTTGAATGAGAAAGAAGAAGAAAAGTATTCATATTTGGGATGGTAATGTGCGAGATGCGGCGTTAAGCATACTACTTGCCGTAGACAAGAACCAAGCATATTCCAACCTATTATTAAACCAAACAATCAATAAATATCATATTGAAGCAAAAGATCGGGCCTTGCTGACGGAATTAACCTATGGAACTCTTCAATATAAATATGCCTTGGATTATTATTTAGAACCGTATATTCGTGGCAAAATAGAACAATGGATTCGATGGCTTTTAAGACTTTCGGTTTACCAAATGGTCTATTTATCGAAAATTCCTGAGCATGCAATTGTTCATGAAGCTGTAGAAATTGCCAAAAGGAGAGGCCATAAAGGGATTGCTTCCATGGTGAATGGTATTTTGCGATCTATCACCAGAATGGGCATTCCGTCGCTAGAAAAAATAAAAGATTCGATTGAGCGTATAGCTATAGAAACAAGCCATCCTAGATGGATTGTAGAAATGTTTGTTGACTCATATGGACTAGAAAAAACGGTTGCTATGTTAAAAGAGAATAATATTCCTCCGAAGCAAACTGTCCGAGTGAATACTTTAAAAGCTACAGTAGGTGAAGCAATAGAGTTATTAGCTCAAGAAGATATTCAAGCAGAACAAAGTAAAGTAATTCCACAATGTTTAAATCTATTAAATGGACAAGCTGCTAGAACGGAAACTTTTCGACAAGGCATCATAACGATTCAAGATGAGAGTTCAATGATGCCAGCAATCGTTTTAAATCCAAAGCCGGGCGAACGGGTACTAGATATGTGTGCCGCTCCTGGTGGAAAAACGACTCATATGGCAGAAATCATGAAAAATGAAGGTTCCATTCTTGCAACGGACATTCATCCTCATAAATTAGATTTAATTGAAGAAAACTGTGCAAGGCTTGGAATTAATATCGTTGAAACAGCGCCAATTGACGGTAGGAAAGCAGTGGAATTATTACAGCCTGAATCATTCGATGCAATCCTTGTTGATGCACCATGCTCTGGATTAGGTGTAATGCGTCGAAAACCGGATATCAAATATACAAAAAGAGAAGAGGATTTTGACCGCTTACATGAAATTCAATTGGAGCTGTTAGATAATGCTGAAAAATTATTAAAACCTGGTGGAAGACTTGTGTATAGCACATGCACAGTCAGCAAAAAAGAAAATGAAGGAACAGTCGAAGCATTTTTAGCGTCTCACCCTGAGATGAAACTTGTACCAATAAACCATTTGCCAAAGCAATTACTAGAAGCACAGCACGAAGGCATGCTGCAAGTTTTTCCACAAGACTTTGGAAGTGATGGTTTCTTTGTTGCTGCCTTTGAAAAAGTTAAGTAAAAAGGAGAATCCTATTTAATGGATAACGCTATTTTTAATGAACGTATAAATGAATTAGTTGAACATGCAGAATCATCACAGAAACGTGTAAAAAAAGAAAAACCACAATTAAAAGAATCCATTTATTCATTAACATTGGATGAATTAAAACAATGGTTGAATGAAAATGGAGAAAAGCCATTCCGTGCTACACAAATTTATGAATGGCTTTATAATAAGCGGGTTAAAACTTTTGATGAAATGACAAATTTATCGAAGCAATTGCGAGATAAACTTAAAGAAAACTTTGCATTTACAACCCTTTCAACGATTGTAAAACAAGAATCAAAAGATGGAACAATCAAATTTTTATTTCAATTACAAGACAACTATTCCATTGAAACGGTATTAATGCGCCATGACTATGGAAACTCCGTCTGTGTGACAACGCAAGTGGGTTGTCGGATTGGTTGTACTTTTTGTGCGTCAACTTTAGGCGGATTAAAAAGACATTTGCTTGCAGGAGAAATCGTTGAGCAAGTGGTCAAAGTGCAACAAACGTTAGATGAAGTCGGAGAAAGAGTATCCCATGTGGTGATTATGGGAATCGGTGAACCATTCGATAATTATGATGCAATGATGAAGTTTTTAAAAGTCATCAATCACGAAAAAGGCTTAAATATTGGAGCGCGTCATATAACTGTTTCTACCTCTGGTATAATACCTAAAATTTACCAGTTCGCGGATGAACAATTGCAAATTAATTTCGCATTGTCTCTTCACGCACCAAATCAAGAACTGCGTGAACGTTTAATGCCGATTGCTAGAGCGTATAAGTTAGATAAATTAATGGAAGCAATACGCTATTATACGAATAAAACTGGACGCCGTGTCACATTTGAGTATGGGTTGTTCGGTGGTGTAAACGATTCTATTGAGCAAGCAGAAGAACTAGCCCAACTGATAAAAGGAATTAAAAGCCATGTCAATTTAATTCCCGTAAACTACGTACCAGAGCGAGATTATGTGCGTACTCCAAGAAATCAAATATTTGCCTTTGAAAAAGCATTAAAAAAGAATGGCATCAATGTAACAATTCGCAGAGAGCATGGCTCAGATATTGATGCGGCGTGTGGGCAATTACGGGCGAAAGAGAGAGTTCACGAGACGAGGTGACAATTGTGAAGTTTACGGTTGAAAGTGATGTAGGGAGAAAAAGAGTTGTTAATGAAGATAGGGCAGCTTTTTTAGAGCGCCCTGATTCATTAAAACTTGCTTTATTAGCTGATGGAATGGGTGGTCATAACGCTGGTGATGTTGCAAGTGAAATGGCAATTCAAGAAATGTCCAATTATTTTCTACAGGCAGAATTTCAAAATGCAACGGTGGAAGAAAAGCGAAAGTGGATGCAGGAAGCCATATCAAACATCAACAAAAAAATTTACAACTATTCCTTAGAACACGAAAACTGTAAAGGAATGGGAACGACATTTATAGCGGTGTTGATTGACCATAATCATTGTTTAATTGGTCATATTGGAGATAGTCGAGTATATCATTTTACATCAACTAGCGTTGACTTAATAACTCGTGATCATTCGTACGTTAATATATTAGTAGATAGTGGAGAAATCAGTGAGGAAGAAGCACAAAATCATCCGCAAAAAAATTTTATTGTGAAAGCTTTAGGCACAGAACCCACCATTGAACCGGATTTTTACGAGCTAACCCTGAAGGAATATTCTTATTTACTTATCTGTTCAGACGGGTTAAGCAATAAAATATCAACGGAGGAAATGGCTGCCATCATTACTTATCCGATGCCTATTGCTGAAAAAGGTCGGAAACTAGTGCAATTAGCAAATGATAGCGGAGGAGAAGACAATATTTCCCTCATTCTATTAATGATGACTGAAGAGGAGGTGTAAATTATGCTTGAAGGTAAACGCATTAATGATCGCTACAAAGTTCTTGAACTCATTGGCGGCGGGGGCATGAGTTATGTGTATCTAGCCCATGACGTTATATTAAATCGAGATGTGGCCATTAAAGTGTTGCGTTATGATTCAACAAATGAAGAAGAAAGTATGCGCCGCTTTCATCGGGAAGCTTTATCTGCAACAAGTTTAATGCATCCGAATATCGTCAGTATTTATGATATCGGCGAAGATGGCGATATGCATTATATTGTTATGGAGTATGTAAAAGGGAAAACGCTAAAGCAGTACATAAAAGAAAACGCACCGCTTTCTCCTGCTCGAAGCGTTCAAATTATGAAACAACTAACGAGCGCCATCAGTCATGCCCATGAAAATCAAATTATACACCGGGACATCAAACCGCAAAACATTTTAATGGATGAAGCAGGTAATGTGAAAATAACAGATTTTGGGATTGCTACTTCCCTTGCTGCAACAAGTTATACAAAAACGAATTCAGTCATTGGGACAGTTCATTATTTGTCTCCTGAACAAGCACGCGGCGGAATAGCAACGAAAAAATCAGACATTTATGCACTAGGGATTGTGTTATATGAGTTGCTAACTGGAGAGGTACCCTTCTCTGGGGAATCCGCAGTATCAATTGCTTTAAAACATTTGCAAGCAGAAACACCTTCTGTTCGTAACTTCGATGCATCCATTCCACAAAGTTTAGAAAATGTCATTTTAAAGGCGACAGCAAAAAATCCTGACCATAGATATGCTTCAGTGGAAGAGATGGCAGCGGATTTAGAAACGGTATTATCTCCCTCTCGGCAACATGAACCGAAATTTCACCCTCTTGTTGATAATGAAGAAACGAAAGCTATTCCAGTTATAAAAGATGTAATGCCGATCGATGAATTGGCAAAAACGAAAGAAATAAAACCGATCATTTCAGATCATAAAAAGAAAACAAAAAATGAAGAAGTGGAAAAGAAACCTACAAAACTAAAGAAAAATAGAAAAAAACTTTGGACAATCATCGGGGCAGCTGCTCTTGTTCTCATCATTGGACTAATTGGACTCGTTAACTTGATGATGCCGGATAAAGTTGAGATACCGGACGTTTCAAATATGGAAGTGGAAGAAGCTACTGAGATTCTAGAAAAGGAAGGATTTGTCATCGGTGAAATCCGTGAAAAGAATTCCGATGAAATTGAAGAAGGGCTAGTCATAGAAACTGATCCAAAAGCTGGTTTATCAAGAGTAAAAGGAACAGAAATTGATTTAATCATTTCAATTGGCAACGAAAAAGTTGAAATGAACGATTATGTAGGAAAACAATTAAATCAAGTTCTTTCCATCATTAGTGAAGAATTTAAGGATGTAAAAATCATCGAGGAATATTCAAATCAACCGGAAGGGATAATCATTGGTCAAGATCCAGCACCGGGAGAAGAAGTTGTTCCTGAAGATTCAATTGTAACGCTTACAGTTAGTAAAGGGAAACAAATTGGAACTGTCAGTGATTTAACAGGCTTTAATCAATCTGCTATGAGGGAATATGAAAAGACTTCAGGATTTAAAATAAAAATTGTCGAAGAAGTGTATTCAGACGACATTCCAGCTGGAAGCGTTGTATCACAAGATCCTAAGCCGAACACAAAATTAGAAATTGGAGAATCGGTGAACGTAGTAATATCAAAAGGACCAAAACAAAAACGCGAAAAATTATACGTAAAAGAAGTTGTGATACCGTATGATCATGCATTAATGGGTGAAGAACAAATAGTTAGAATTTATATTCAAGACAAATCTAATACGATGGATAAACCGTATGATGAAATTAAAATTACTGAAGATACGACTTATCAAATTCAATTAGTAATTCAAGAGGGTTCAACAGCATCCTACATGATTGAAAAAGATTCGGTAATTATTGAAAAAGATACAATACCATTTGAAAGAGGAGATTAAGGAGGAATTGGATGCCTAATGGGCAAATTCGAAAGGCTTTAAGTGGATATTACTATGTATATGATGAAGGAAAATTATTGCAATGTCGAGGACGAGGGGTATTCCGTAAGCGAGGGGAACAGCCTCTCGTCGGCGACTTTGTTGAATATGAGAAAGTGGAAGAAGGATCTGATGGTGTTATAAAGAAAATTTTTCCGCGAAAAAATGAATTAATACGACCACCTATTGCAAATGTTGATCAATCATTGCTCGTATTTTCTGTAAAAGAGCCTGATTTTAATACAATTTTACTAGATCGTTTTTTAGTAATATTGGAATCTCATCAAGTGATCCCAATCATTTGCTTAACTAAGATGGATTTGTTGACGGAAAAAGAAAAAGATGAAATAAATTCATATATCAAAATCTATAAAGATATTGGCTATGAAGTGGTAGATACTTACAAAAACGATCCAACATTACTAGATAGATTAGAGCCGATCCTTAAAGGAAAAACAACAGTATTGGCAGGACAATCTGGAGTTGGAAAGTCTACATTATTAAACACTTTAATTCCAAATCTCAATTTAAAAACAGGGGAAATATCCCAAAGCCTTGGAAGAGGAAAGCATACGACAAGACATGTTGAGTTAATCGAAGTTGCTGGTGGACTTGTTGCAGATACACCAGGATTTAGTTCTTTTGAATTTGACCATCTTGAAAAAGAGGATTTAACAACTTGTTTTCCTGAGTTTGAACGAAAAAAAGATGAATGCAAATTTCGTGGGTGTCTTCATTTGAAAGAACCAAAATGTGCCATAAAGGCTGGGGTTGAAACTGGAGACATTCTAGAATTTCGTTACGAACATTATTTACAATTTTTGCAAGAAATAATAGATCGAAAGCCGAGGTATTAGTTATGATAAAAATAGCACCATCCATATTATCAGCGAATTTTGCGAAATTAGGGGACGAAGTAAAGGAAGTGGAGGAAGCTGGAGCAGACCTTATTCATATTGATGTAATGGATGGTCATTTCGTTCCTAATATTACAATGGGTCCTATCGTTGTGGAGGCTTTACGTCCCGTTACAAAATTACCGTTAGATGTGCATTTAATGATTGAAAATCCAGATCAGTATATTGAGGCATTTGCAAAAGCTGGAGCAGATTGGATTTCTGTTCATGTCGAAGCTTGTCCACATTTACATCGCACGATTCAACTAATTCGTTCTTTTGGTGTAAAACCTGGAGTAGTATTAAATCCGCACACACCGATTGAAATGATTCAACACGTTTTAGGAGATGTAGATTTTGTATTGTTGATGACGGTGAACCCTGGTTTTGGGGGACAAAAGTTTATTGATAGCGTTGTGCCCAAAATTGAAGCTCTCTCCAAAATGATTAAAGAAAACGGATATAATGTAGAAATTGAAATTGATGGCGGCATTACGGAGGAAACAATTATTCCGTGTGCGAAAGCGGGAGCGACGATTTTTGTAGCTGGTTCAGCTATTTACAATAAAGAAGATCGAAAATCTGCGTTGCATGCTATTAAAACGAGTGGTGAGGCTGCAATTCAACAATGAAAAGAGTATTAATTTGTGCTGGCGGTCCAAAAAACGAATTATGTTCATTTGAAATGTATGCTAAAGAAAAGGACATGTATTTTATTGGTGCAGATCGCGGCGCACTTTATTTGCTTGAAAAAGGAATTGTTCCAGATGAAATCATCGGGGATTTTGATTCATTATCGAAGGAAGAATGGAAAATAATTCACTCTAAAGTAAAAAAAATTGAAAAGTATCGCTCAGAAAAAGATGAAACTGACACCGACTTAGCACTGCTAAAAGCTGTTTCCTACAATCCAAATGAAATATTGATTACAGGGGTAACTGGTGGACGCTTGGATCATTTTGAAGCGGCTCTTCGTTCTTTATATAAAATGAAGGCACAATGTCCGCATATTGAACATAGAATTATTAATAGCCACAATGAAATTAGCATACTGTTACCAGGAACGCATACGATTTATCGGGATGAAAGATATCGTTACCTTTCATTTTTCTCTTTTATACAAGCGGTAGAAAATGTGACGTTACGCGGTGTGAAATATGAGACAACGCGGGAAAGGATTGAAGTGGGTTCTAGCCGATTTACTAGCAATGAGCTCATAGGGGAGCAAGGTTATATCTCCTTTTCATCAGGCATATGTTTAATGATAAGAAGCAGTGACTTATAAGGGGGTCTCAGTGTGCGAGTTTATACTTTTCAATTGCCAAAGTTTTTAAGTAATCTTACCCGTTCTTGCATCAATTTGTTCTCAGGCAGTAATAAAAAGAAAAAAAGAAAAGAGTAGTTTATCGTATTCATCTGTTATGATCTTTGATTATTTTGGTCTAGGTCCCAGTAAAGGGGCTGTCTGAAAAGCAATTTGAGACGGTCTTTTTGTGACTGTCGCGCACGCATAGTTACAGACAAGTTGCGACAAGGATAGTGAAAACTTTGTTTTGACTACTGCAGGAGTAAAAGATTTATCAGAGACAACATAAGAAGTAGGTGTGTAGAAAGTTTTCAATTTTCTACACACCTCCTTTTATTTTCTTTCAAAATAAAAAAGCGTAAATAAAGTACGTAAAAACGACTTTACTTACGCTTTTATATACGCGTCATTATACACGTTCTACTTTACCTGATTTTAAAGCACGAGTAGAAACCCAAACGCGTTTAGGTTTTCCATCAACTAAAATACGTACTTTTTGAAGGTTAGGTTTCCAAGTACGTTTGTTAGCGTTCATTGCGTGTGAACGTTTATTACCTGTACGAGTTTTACGACCAGTTACTACACATTTTTTTGGCATCTATATTCCCTCCTTACAGATGAATCTGAAAGATTTTTTTCAGTTCGAGTATTTCACATACCATAATAATTTAACATAGACAAAAAATCTATGCAACTATTTTAGAGAATAGTTTCAAGAAAAAAGCCTTTACAGTCTAATAAAAAAGATGAAGGATTAGGTGAAAAAATGTTGTTACAAAATAAAATATAACACAAGATTTTAACGAAGTTATAGGAAAATACTGATAAACTAGACGAGCAACATCGTTCTCTTTTATAATCAAATTTTGTATAGTACAATATTTTTAGTTAAAATGAGCCAAGGGGGCAGTATCATGTCAATCGAAATTAGAACAGATTACGGCCAAATTGATATTTCTAATGATGTTATCGCTCAAATTGCTGGTGGAGCAGCTATTGAATGTTATGGTATTGTTGGAATGGCAAGTAAACATCAAATTCGAGATGGGTTAACGGATATTTTGAGAAAAGAGAATTTTGCGAAAGGTGTCATTGTACGGCAAGAAGGAGAAAATCTCCACATTGATATGTATATCATTGTCAGCTATGGGACTAAAATTTCTGAAGTAGCTTATCAAGTCCAATCAAAAGTAAAGTACACAATAAATAAGACATTAGGTTTGAACGTGAAATCAGTCAATATTTTCGTTCAAGGCGTTCGTGTAATGAACGGTGAATAGAGGAGGATATTAATCGAATGAAGTTATTAGATGGAACAAAATTTGCAGAGATGGTTCAGATGGGATCGCACCATCTAACTCAAAATGCAGATTTTGTAGATTCATTAAACGTATTCCCAGTACCAGATGGAGATACGGGAACTAATATGAATTTATCAATGATATCCGGGGCAAAAGAAACGGAAGCAAACGCCCAAAAACATATCGGTAAAACTGCCCAAAGTTTATCAAAAGGTTTATTGATGGGGGCGCGAGGAAACTCTGGGGTAATCTTATCCCAACTATTCCGTGGCTTTGGAAAATATTTAGAAAAAGAAAGTGAAATTAACGCGAAACAATTTGCTCAAGCTTTTCAAGCGGGAGTAGACACTGCCTATAAAGCGGTTATGAAGCCTGTAGAAGGGACAATTTTAACAGTTGCTCGTGAAGCAGCGGCAAAAGCGGTTGAAGTGGCAGAACATGAACAAGATATCATTAAAGTGATGGAAGCGCTTGTAGAAGAAGCTAAAAATTCATTAAAACGCACACCAGAATTGCTCCCTGTACTGAAAGAAGTTGGTGTAGTTGATAGTGGCGGACAAGGTCTTGTTTTTATTTATGAAGGCTTTCTAGCATCATTAAAAGGGGAAGCGCTACCAGAAAAAACGAAAGTCGATCATCTTGAAGAATTAGTAAATGCTGAACATCATCGGGCACAAGAGTTTATGAGCACAGAGGATATCGTATACGGTTATTGTACGGAAATTATGGTTCGTTTTGAGTCGGGAAAAGATCCCTTTGATGAAGCGAAGTTTCGTGAAGATTTAAGTAAGCTCGGGGATTCTTTACTGGTTGTTTCAGACAATGAAATTGCAAAAGTACATATCCATACTGAAACACCTGGAGTTGTTCTAAACGAAGGGCAAAAGTACGGAAGCCTCATTAAAATAAAAGTCGACAATATGCGTGAACAACATTCAGCAATCGTGAGTCCCGAGAAGAATGAAAAACAAACTGTTGAAAAACATCCATATGCTATCGTGACAGTTGCAATGGGTGAAGGGATTAGCAACTTGCTTCGTAGCATCGGAGCGTCTTATGTCATAGAAGGCGGTCAAACGATGAATCCTTCCACAGAAGATATCGTGAGAGCAGTAAAAGAAATCGGTGCAGAAAAAGTAATAATTTTACCAAATAACAAAAATATTGTGATGGCTGCTGAACAGGCGGTAGAACTATTAGATATTGAAGCGGCTGTAGTGCCAACAAAAACAATTCCTCAAGGGATGGCAGCGATATTTGCATTCAATCCGGGCGCATCTGTTGAAGAAAATAAAGAAGCGATGACAGAAGCGATTTCAGGAGTGAAGACGGGACAAATTACCTTTGCTGTAAGAGATACGACAATTGACGGCGTAGAAATCCATAAAGATGATTACATGGCAATAGCTGATGAAAAAATTGTTTCATCAACATCTAGTATGTTAGATGCTACTCGAGATTTATTAACTCGACTAATTGATGATGACACGGAAATCGTAACGATGATTTATGGTGAAGATGTAAATAAAGAACAAGTTCATGCAGTTGTTCAATTCATTGAGGAACAGTATTCAAATGTAGAATTGGATATTATTGATGGAAAACAAGCATTATATCCATTCATATTCTCTGTAGAATAAAAAACGTCTCTTTTGGAGCGGTCAGATAGGGATTTATAATTCCTAAAAAATTCGGCATAGTCGTTGATTTGCGGCTATGCCGTTTTTCGTTTAGTTTGGCAAATCGATAGCGCCAATGCAGTTATAGAAAATCTGAATCCGCTGAGTTCTGCGACCATCCACCTTTTCAGCCTTGAATACAATAATTTTGTCAATGAATTCCCGGATAATTTCTGCATCCAATTCTGTAATTTCTGTGTACTTTTTAACCAGTGCAAGGAAGCGGTCGGTATTGAGGGACTGTTCATTTGCTGCATCAATGGTATGCTTTAATTTGGTTATCCTTTCTTCCAGCGCCTTCTGCTCGGCTTCATATTCGGCTGACATTTTGTAAAAACGCTCTTCGGGAATTTTGCCTTTTCCTCATCACCGCTCATAATTTCATGAATGAATCTATTCCAGCGCTCGCTTTTTGCTTCTGGGTCATATTTAACGCTGGATATCTTTGTGAGTCTATCCTCACTGTTGTGAGGACGAAACTCCATCGATAACAGGAATAGAGTACATGGCATAGTCTGCTTGAAGTATCTCTTACGTTTCGGGGTATTCAGTTGTCAAGGAGCAGTGAGAGAAAAACTATGATTTCATTGATAGTTCATGAGAACTAATTCGAACCCCTTAAAATAAAAAACAGCCTGTCTTTTTTCCGGTAAAGACGGCTGTAATGCTTATGCTTTTGCTCAAATTAGAGCAAAAGTGGTATTTAGTTTAAGAAGGCTGCATACTTTTGCTTTTACAATAGACTTTCCAACTTTTTGTCTACCACTTAAATATACTCATTATACGTCGAAAAATTCACGTTTGCGTGATATACTTAATAAAGTTAGTAAATGAAACTTCAAGGAGGCTAAACAGATGGCAGTATGCTATAAAAAACTGTTTCATTTGTTAATAGAAAAAGAAATGACAAATACGGATTTACAGAAACAAGCTGGTTTTTCCGCTAATATTATTACTCGACTTAAACGAAACGGATATGTTTCGCTGGAAACTATAGAAAGTATATGTAGAACATTAAATTGTGGTGTGGAAGATATATTGGAGTTTGTTCCGAATGAAGATAAAAAGTAATTTCTATTTGGCTAATAATAAATTGTACAAAAGGAGGGATAGAATGAAGATGTATGCAATTATGGATATCAAAGAAGATCTTGAGAAATATGATCAGTCATTGCTAAATATTCTCCTGAAAGATAGAACTACAAATCAAAATATAATATGGGCTACAAATGATTATTCAAAATTTGGCGATATGTATAAGGCTGAATATGAAATTAAGGCACATTTAATTACAAACCCTAAGAAAAAACTGATACAACCTAGAACAACTAAGAGTTACAAGAAAAAGAGTATTCGAACAAGAGAAAAGGCTGAAGTCTTTACACCTTCATGGATATGCAATGAACAAAACAATCTTATTGATGAGCAATGGTTTGGCAGAAAAGATGTTTTTAATATACAAAAAAACAAATCATGGGAAGCAATAAATAAGGCAAGAGAAGGGACTTGGACAATAGATGAAAAAGATGTTTCACATTTACGTGACAGATTGGCGAAATATTTTCAAAATGCCAATCGCTTTATTTTTAATTGTTGGATTAATGATTCTTCCATCTTTTTACGCATGGTTCAATTTAAAAGCAGCATGGGATCCGTACGGAGATACTTCAGGGATTGCGATTGCTGTTACGAACGAAGACGAGGGAGCGGTTATTGATCATCAAGGTGTAAAGAAAGAAATAAAGGTGGGCGAAGAGGTTGTTAAAAGCTTAAAAGACAATCCCGTGTTCGACTGGACATTTGTCAGTACGGAAGAAGCGGAGCGAGGAGTGAATCATGGCGACTATTATGCAAGTATTTTCATTCCGAATGATTTTTCTGCTCAGCTTGCGACGATTTTAGAAGAAAATCCTGAACATCCAGAAATTCAGTACAGCGTTAATGAAAAAATTAATGCCATTGCTCCGAAAATTACGGCAAAAGGAGCCACAAGCATTATTGAAGAAGTGAACAAAAATTTTGTGAAAACGGTCAGTGAGGCGCTATTTACAGAGTTCAATAAAATTGGACTTGAACTTGAAAAAGAATTGCCAACAATCCGGCATATGGAACAGCGTGTGTTCGAGCTGGAAAAGCGTCTTCCAGCTATTGAAGAAGCAGGGAAAAAAGCATTAGCCTTCGAACAAAAACTACCGGAGATTCGGGATAAAGGCGAAAAAATCGTCGAGCTTGAGAAGAAAATCCCGGAAATTATGCAAGCGGGCGACTATATTTTGAAGCTTGAAGAATCCCTCCCCAAAATAGAGGAAGTTGGCAATGAAATCATCGTTATTCAGCAAAAGCTACCAGACATCCAAAAAGCGGTGGACCGGATTGTTGAAATTGACCAAAACTTTTACAAAGTAGAAGAAGCGTTGAATAAAGCGATAGAGAATGCGGAAAAAGCGGATGTAATTATTCGTGAGGCACAAGAAGCTTTGCCGAAAGTAGAGAAAATCGCCAAAGATGGAGGGGCGTTCGCTGCTAGCTTAAATGATTTTTTACAGCAAAATGACGGAGCGTTTGCGGCGATTGCACCTGTGATAAAGCAAAATATAAGTCTTCTTCAACAAACAGCTGATGCTGTGACTCAACTGACAGATATACTGAAACAAGAAAAGATTAATCCAGAACCGACGCTTGACGCTTTAGCCTTTTTACAAGAACGTCTTGCTTCAGGGGCAACCATTGCAGGTCGAATAGCTGATTTGTTTACAAAGCTGAACGCCTATTTGCCAACCCAACCGCTTGACCATGTCATTCAGCGTTTAAACGATGTGCAAACAAATTTCGAGCAACAAACCGAAGCGATGAAAAGCATTCAAACGGTTATTGAGCGAGGAGAGCAGCCTGCCAAAACAGCGATTAACAATTTGAATAGTTTATCAAAGAATGCCAGCCGCACACTTGGCGATATTTTAGAACGCTATGACACAGAAATTGTTCCATCCATTCAAGAAGCACTAGCCAATTTGAAATCATCAGCTCAAAACGCCGCTGACGTATTAGAAATGGCTCAAACACGTCTGCCAGATATAGAAGCTATATTAGATGATGCGGCAAAAGGGGTGGACTATAGTCAGGAAGAATTAGCCCGGCTAAAAAATGAATTGCCGGCTATTAGAACCAACTTGCATGAAGCGGCTGAAACGATTCAAGGAAAAATGGATCAGCTGACAGAAGCCGTGAATCAAGCCGCCGCTTTCATGAAGCAAGATTGGCCGCAGTTGGAACCGAAAATTCGCGAAGCTGCAGAGTTTGTTCGTACCGATTTGCCAAAGGCTGAAGAAGAAATTCATCAATTGGCTGATTTTATTCAGCAAAAGCTGCCCGAAATTGAAGAAAGTGTGCATAGATTAGCGGACCTTGTTCGTACCGATTTACCAGAATTAGAAGACTCGGTGAGAAAGGCAGCTGATAAAATTCGGCAATTTGAACAGTCACAAGATTTGGATGACATAATTGCATTGCTGAAAAATGATATTCAAAACGAAAGTGATTTTTTAGCTAATCCTGTTCACTTAAAAGAAAACAAGAAATTTCCGATTCCAAACTACGGATCAGCTATGTCACCGTTTTACACAACATTATCCTTATGGGTAGGCGCTCTTTTGCTTGTGTCCTTACTGCGGTTTGATGTAGAAAATCCAGAAGAGGCCTATAAAAGCCATCACATTTATTTTGGGCGCCTGTTTACCTTTTGGACAATTGGATTTTTTCAAGCACTTATTGTAACAATCGGGGATATGGTAATACTTGGAGCATATGTGGCTGACCCATTTTTCTTTGTGTTATTCGGGATATTGATTAGTCTTGTATTTATGACTATCGTGTACACATTCGTGTCGGTGTTTGGCAACATTGGAAAAGCATTTGCCATTATTATGCTTGTCTTGCAGTTATCTGCATCCGGCGGCACGTTTCCGGTGCAAGTTACACCACCGTTTTTCCAAGCTATTCATTCGTTTTTACCGTTCACGTATGCGATTAGCTTAATGCGCGAAACAGTAGGAGGAATGCTAGCGGATATTGTCATTCGTGATATCGTCTGTTTATTGCTGTTTCTCGCAGGTGCTTTTTTAATCGGTGTCGCCTTAAAAGGACCGCTCAGCAAATCGACAAAGCGTGTAACTGAAATGGCAAAAATGAGTAAAATTATTCATTGATGAGATGTACTCTTATGGAAGGACGGCCATTGTAAAGGCGTCTTTCCATTTTTTTATGTAAGCAACAAATAGCATGGCAATGTTATGTTGTTGACACAACCGTATAATCACTGTACATTTAGGGCGTTATACTGCTCTCTTTCAGATGGAGAGTCCAACCATTAACTGTAACGGTGTGATTAGATGAAACCATTCGTTAAAACGTTATTAATTATTATTGGATTGATTTCCCTCGCTTTAGGTGTGTTCGGGATTATTGTGCCTTTATTGCCGACAACACCATTTTTACTACTTTCCGCCGCTTGTTATATTAAAAGCTCTGAAAAGCTTTATCAATGGTTAATTACACATAAAGTTCTCGGCTTATATATTCAAAGCTTCCGTTCCGGAAAAGCCATTCCGATCAAAGTAAAACTGATGGCGATTGGGACCGTATGGCTGTCATTTGGCTTTTCGGCTATCTTTGTAGTTGACCACATTTGGCTCAAAGCTTTTTTTATTTTCGGTGCATTGTTTTGGACAGTGATTGTACTATCCGTTAAATCATTTCGAAAGCCATCCAACCATGAAAACACGAATCAGCCAGGGTAACCCTGGCTGATTTGTCATTCATCTTCGTCTTCCAACTCTTCATCTGCAAATTCAAAATCTGCCTCTGTTCCATCCATCTATTCAACCGCCATTTTAATTTCAGCAGTTTCTCCTTTTTTAATTGCATTCAAAATCGTCCGTAAAGCTTTTTCCTCTGAAGCATCTGGGGCAAGGGAAAAATCATTTGTAAATTCACATTTAATTTTCGCTTTTTTCATTTCATATGCCACGATGTTGTTCCTCCATTATTTTTCATTTTAAAAATGCCTACGCATACACGATATGCAATTAAGCTCATACTTGTGAGATATTTCCCTTTTTACAGAAACCGCCTGGTACCATGCCTTTAACGAAACCATGAAAACGTATGACTGTGAATTGCCTCTTGAACTGTTTAGTCAATGAGTCGGCACAGATGATACCGTTCTTCATGAGTTCTTTCATGCACAGCTAGGGGAGCGCTGCAATCTCGCAGAAATTGAAACAAAGGCTAAAAGCTTACATACGATTCAAATGGAGAAAATGGAAGCGCGCGAAGGAGTAAAAGAGTATTTAGAAGAAGCAAAAGAATTAGGGCTGCAAATTGGACTTGCTTGAAAACCATCCAATCTTCTGGATTGTTCAATATCTTGACTTTGCTCTTGTAGGATTTTTTAGAAGAACTATCTGATAACTTTGAAAGGCTTTTTGCGTTGACTGTAATCAGTCGTTTCAGCTTGGAATAGGCACTTTCCTTTGCAGAATCACTTACTCGTGATTCCACCACATAGACCGTACCTCCGATAGCAGATTCGGTTGTGTGGATGTTAATTTGATTTTCCATATCGTGCCCTCCTGATAGCTGTAATAGACATTGCTGGAGTATCCATGCACGATACACCAGTGCGAAGGATCTGCATTTTTACTACGTTGAATAATTACTGGAGAGCCTTTTGCCTGTGGTAGTATAAACATTCCTTCATCATGCTCTGTATCAAAATCGCTAGGGTCATAGGATTTGAAAAGTCTATTTTTAATCATGTTCTGCGTCCTTTCTTTCCATGTTGAACACATGGGATGAAAGCCTGTACTATCAATGTTTTTAAGCTTTGTAGCAAGATGTAGCAGGTAAAAACTAAACTCTCTATACGAGAGCGTTTTTTCATATAACCTGTTTTACTTGCTACAAGCTGCTACAATGTGTTTAAAAGAAGAAAAACTCATCGTCATTGGCCAGCTTATAGCCAATTAAAAGTGTGGTCATCCCACCGCCAGAACGGGGTCGTTTCCGCTCCTCACGGGTGATGGCGGACAAGGCCTGTTTGAAGTTTCTGGCATTCTCCGAATAACAGCCATTGGCACTGCACCAGCGCTGATACCGGTCATACACTTCGGATGTCCGCACCTCACTGTTAGGACTTTCCTCCAAGGCATCTTCAAAGAGCAATGCGATTTTATTGCTGTCACGTTTATATGCCTCCGTTGCTGTCTTAATGGATTCAGGTAACGTCAAGCCTTCCTTCTTTAACAGTCGATAACCTTCAATGAGCCAGTTGAGGATAGCACTTTGATTCTTCGATTTGGCGAATTGTTTTAAGTTTTTATCCTGCGCGCTTTCATCGAAGTGTCGTTCAAAAGGGATCATCACCACTCTGTCACTGGAAAACAGCGTCATATCCGTAATAACAGGCAGATAATTGGTGTTGATATACAACTTAAACTTCGGTGAGAAGTCAAAGGAATTCTCGTGCAGAAACCTTGCATTAATGGTGTCACCGCCCGTCATGCTTTTTCCTGCGCCGCATTTAGAACAAGTCCTCTTCTAGCAATAATCACTTCATCCATGGATGGTCTGTGTATGGATTCCGGTATGTGTGGAATTCTCATGATAGACTCCTTTCATATATGACCACGGTTCGATTGTTTATTTCTTATATGTGTATGCCTGATAGATGGTTACAAGAAGATGGTTGCTACTAACAAAAATGGTCAAGAGGAGGCACAATATTATTACATATTAGAAGGAGAAACAGACCATGCAATATAATGAAATATCCTGTTCGATGGGGGGAGTGCTTTGAGTCTATTTAAACATTTGATCAATCGTTGGTCTCGTTCTGAACGGCAACGGTCTGTAAATCGTGATCTTCAGCATACACAGAAAACTAAGGCAGCATTATCCAATCAGTTGGATAACAATCTTCAATTGCTTCAAAAGGTTTATGCGGACTGTTCCGACATCATCTTTCACAATTTTTGGATTGGAGATCAAATACAAGCTGTACTCATTTACATCGATGGTCTTACAAATACCGAAGAAGTTGATCAACATGTTCTGGCACCGCTGCAGAAAGATTTTCCTCATGAATACAATCTGGAAACGATTCGCAAAAAAATTGCCGTCTCTTACATCAAACAAGTAGAAATAATCGACGATATCATTGCGGAAATATCTGTAGGAAATGCATTCCTGCTTGTGGATCAAGAAAATCAAGGATTATCAATCGGGGTATCCCAATGGAAAACACGCAGCATTGAAGAGCCTTCTGCAGAGTCTGTATTACGGGGGCCAAGAGAAGGGTTCATCGAATCGCTACAAGCGAACACAGCTTTACTTCGTCGAAAAGTGAGAAATTCCAATCTGAAAATTAGAACGATGTCCATCGGTACTTATACTGCAACACCGATCGGCATTGCCTACATAGAAGGAATTGCCGAGCCTGATTTGATCCAAGAAATGATGAGTCGCTTGGAACGGATTGAGATCGATGGCATTCTTGATAGTATGTACATTGAGGAATTGATCGAGGACAATCCATACTCCCCATTTCCTCAAGTTCTTTCGACTGAGAGGCCTGATGTAGCTGGAGCTTATTTATTAGAAGGGCATATCGTTGTCCTTGTCGATGGCTCTCCTAGCGTGCTAATTGCTCCGACAACGATGTTTGCTTTACTGCAGTCTCCAGAGGATTATTATGAACGCTATGTGGGCAGTACTGCCATTCGCTGGCTTAGATATCTATTTTTTATTATTTCATTACTTGGACCTTCGATTTATATTGCAGTAATTACTTTTCATCAAGAGATGATTCCAACCAAACTTTTATTAACGATGGCTAAATCACGTGAACAAATACCGTTCCCAGCGCTTGTGGAGGCCTTGCTAATGGAAATAATGTTTGAAGCGTTACGAGAGGCTGGTGCCAGACTCCCCAAACAAATTGGAGCTGCCGTTAGTATTGTCGGAGCACTTGTCATTGGACAGGCAGCTATATCCGCTGGTATTGTATCCGCACCTATGGTAATGGTTGTGGCCATCACCGGCGTTGCATCGTTTATGGTGCCACGATACGTTTTAGGAATCCCGATCAGGTTACTCCGTTTCCCGCTGATGTTTCTTGCAGGATTTCTTGGATTGCTTGGATTGCTTCTTGGTGTGATTGTCATCTTGAATCATCTTTTAGCCCTTCGATCTTTCGGGGTACCCTATTTAACGCCGCTGGCTCCTGTACAAAGCAGTGATAACAAAGATGTGCTGTGGAGGGCTCCACACTGGAGAATGAATACAAGACCACACTTAACTGGCATGCAGAATCTTTACCGCCAGTCTTCTAATCAGCGGGGGGATCAACCAGCAGAGGATGACGATGAATGATGAAGAGGGTGGATTTTATGAATTATAGGCGAAAAATTAGCTTTATCCTCTTAGCTTTAATGTCCTGTTCGCTCTTGCTTACCGGGTGCTGGGATCAGGTTGAGGTGAACGATTTAGCGATTGTTACGATGGCCGGTTTGGATTTGACAGACGAAAACCAATTGGAGCTATCGGTAAATATTGCGCGTACTTCATCTCAACAGCCACAGGAAAATAGTGATTCCAGCAGCGGGCAACTAAATGGAGTGTCCGTTATTCTGTCAACAACTGGAAATGCACTGGCGGAAGCAGTGTCAAAGTTGCAGCAGAAGCTATCTCGACAATTGTTCTGGGGACATAACGAGATCATTATTTTTGGAGAAAAACTGGCTAAAGAAGGAATTGCTGATCCTCTCGAATTTTTAATGCGTCATCCAAATACCAGAGAAAGAGCCAATATATTTATTAGTATAGGCTCAGCCAAAGAAGTCCTTTCTCTTGCTCCTCAAATAGATCAGTATGTTGCGGATGATTTACTGGAAATGGCTAGATTGCAGACGGGATTGAATATTACATTGAAAGAGTTAATGCAAATGATAATCAGTAAATCGCAAGCAGCTGTCATCCCATGCTTGATTATCGAGACTAAACAGGATCACCAACAATCCTATCCGTTTATACATGGAAGCGCAATTTTAAAAAAAGGGAAACTCGCAGGTCTTGTAGATTCTAGTACAACGAGAGGGATCATGTGGGCTAGAAATGAATTAGACAGAGGCACTGTGACGATATCACCGGAAAATTCTGAAGGATATATTTCTTTTCAATTGCTACGCAGCTCTACCGAAGTCATTCCACATATTCATGGGGATCTTTGGAGAATTACGCTCAGAATTCAAACGCTGGATGATATCATTGAAAATACGACAGATCTGGATTTATCAGTTTCCAAACATATTGAAGAACTGGAAATGGAATTGGAGAATGACATCAAGCGTCGTATAAATGAGGCGCTTACAGTTGCACAAGAACAGATGAACGCCGATATTTTTCAATTTGCTGATGCGTTTTATCGCAAATATCCTAACATATGGAAACAAAATAAAGATCGTTGGAGCGATATTTTCACTAACCTAGATGTTGTTGTCGAAGCTGATGCAAAAATTTCAAGACCAGGAGAGATAGGAAAGAGTATCTTGAAATCGAATCAGGAGTAATCGCATATGAAATGGATTGCAGGTTTTATGATCGTAGTAATCGTGATCCTGATGGTCATCATCGAATGGCAGAAGATGAGCCGTCAGATGAAGCGTGAAAAAACTGCTTTCATTGTACTGGTCATTTCAGGAGTAATCCTTGCTTATTTACTATTGCTCTTTCCTGATGTGCCAGGTCCTACGCAGTTAATAGATGCGGTATGTCGGCCGATTACAAACATATTGTAATCTAGGATCACTGAAAGGTAGGCAGAGAAAAAATGATTGAAAAAGGGAGAATTTCAGCTTCCCAATTGGGAAAAATATTGTATATGGCGATTATTCCCACTTCGCTTCTCACCACACCTTCCATAACGTTCAAATATGCTAAACAGGATATGTGGCTGTCACCAATATGGGCAATTAGCGGTTTTATCACCCTTTTTATTGTTTTGCGGTTTTATCGCATGTACCCATCCGAAAATATCATTCAGATTATGGAACGAATTGGAAGACGAATTCCCGGCAAGATAATTAGCGGCATCTATTTGCTTTTTATTTTGTATGTTAATGGTGTTATCGTAAGAGAATACAGCGAATTTGTAGTGAGTACATTTCTACATACGACCCCAATTGTCGTCATTTCGGGACTCATGGTATTAGTGTGCGCTATGGCAGTTCGAGGAGGTTTAGAAATCGTAGGAAGGTTTGCCGAGCTGTTTCTCCCAATTTTCATCACACTTTTCCTGTTCAATATCATACCGATCATTGCTGATTTGCAATGGTCAAACTTGTTCCCTATATTGGGAGAGGGAATTAGACCCTCGATAGAGGGAGCTTTTGTGCTGCAAACCTGGTTTAGTGAAATGATCATCGCATCATTTCTTCTCCCTTTTGTAGCAGATCATCATAATGCGAAAAAGAACCTCTCAAGAAGTTTGCTAGCGATCATGGTAACGCTTTCTGTTTCCAATCTGGCTACCTTACTGCTGCTCGGAGAATTAACAGGCTATTTTTCGTATCCTTTTCTTATATTAGCGAGATATATAAATATCTCAAATTTTATAAATCATCTGGAATCGCTGTATATGATTATATGGGTATTGGGTGCATTTGTTAAAATATGTGTATTTTATTATGTTACGGTTCTTGTCGCATCACAATGGATGAAACTTTCCAATTATCAGCCAATCGTGTACCCGCTTGGCTTGTTGCTTCTATTGTTCAGCCAATGGGTGGCTCCTAATTACCAGGTGCTAACAGAAGCGATAGCTGGTCCTGTTACTCTTGCCATGATAACCATGTTCGTAATCATCCCAACACTCCTATTATGCATTGTCTCGATAGTAAACAGATTGCATAACTGAACAATCTCCTGTTGTTTGAGGAGTTGTGTTTGTACATCGGTATCTTCAAAATGTTGAACAAGCCGTATAGCCTTATCCAAGATTTGACATGCACCTCCATACCCTTGTTAGGAGTGGAATGGTGGCTTTACTGTCATTCAAGTTCCGGGAAGAGTTTGGCTCCAAGGATATATTGACTCTGTGTCCCTACGTCAAGGTAACCTTTATACCTATATACCAAAAGACATGTTTTCCATCGCTATTTTTCTTGACTCCCCACTGCGGGTCAAGGGGCATGTGATCTCGTAAAACATGGAACGGCTCATGAAATTAGGCGGCGATTTCTTTCTCAAAGATTGATTTTTGTTCCTCTTCTTCTTGTTTTTGTTTCAGCCAAGCTTCACGTTCGGCTTTGGTTTTTCGCCCACGTTTTTTTGGGTTTTGGCTGTTCATTTTCTTGCTTTATAGGCGCTTGATCTCGAGCTTCGATATGAGTTGCATCTATGGCAACCGTATCGTCAGTTTACTGGTCTTTTTTTCTGCCCCGCTTGAAGCTGTTCATTTAAGTTTTTCTTCATCCCTAAGTGAACGCTTCTTTTAGGGACGTTTTTTTATTTATATATAGAACTTCTAATTAGTGGCAGAGAAAAATAAAAATTATTGTTTTGATACAAAATAACAGTTCATGTTACACTTAATTCAAACTTAACAAATAGGTGATGTTATGAAATTTACCTCTGTTTTTGATATTATCGGTCCCATCATGGTAGGACCTTCTTCCTCTCATACAGCAGGAGCTGTTCGGATAGGGAAAGTGGCAAGGGATTTATTTGGAAAAAAACCAACGTGGGCAAAAATCCATTTATATGGTTCTTTTGCGGAAACTTACCGCGGTCATGGGACAGATGTTGCCATTGTAGGTGGATTATTAAATTTTGACACTTTCGATACTAGAATTATTGATTCCTTTAAGCATGCAAAAGAAGAAAATTTACAATTTGAATTTATTCCAGAAACAGCAAACAAAGAACATCCTAATACAGCAAGAATAGTATTGGGTGATGAAGAATCGGAATTGTCGATTGAAGCGATTTCGATTGGCGGTGGAAAAATTGAAATTAGTGAAGTAAATGGATTTAAATTGCGTTTAACTGGCGGGATGCCTACTATTTTAGTCGTTCACAATGACCGAGCAGGGTGCATTGCCAATGTAGCCAACATTTTAGCCATGCATGATGTGAATATCGGGCATATGGAAGTGTCTCGAATCGACCGCGGTTCTACAGCATTAATGGTTATTGAAGTTGACCAAAATGTAGATGAAAAAATACTAACTCAAATTTCTTTAATCCCTAATATTACGAAAGTTTCGAAAATCAATACTTAAAAGAGGAGATGCTATGGATTTACTATTTCGAAATGTCAGAGAATTAATTGAGCTTTGTGAAAATGAAAATAAAAGCATTTCTGAAGTGATGATTGAACAAGAAATATTAATGACGAATCGCTCTAGAGAAGAAATTATTGAGCAGATGGATAAAAATTTAACTGTGATGGAACAAGCAGTTGAACGAGGATTAAAAGGTGTAAAATCAGTCACTGGTTTGACTGGTGGTGATAGTGTTTTATTGCAAAAGTACATTGAAAAAGGAAACACTCTATCAGGGGAATTGATGTTAGATGCGGTAAGTAAGGCGATGGCAACAAATGAAGTGAATGCAGCTATGGGAATCATTTGTGCAACACCTACTGCTGGTTCCGCCGGAGTAGTGCCTGGCACTCTTTTTGCTGTAAAGAATAAGCTTAATCCTACTCGTGAACAAATGATTCGTTATTTATTTACTGCAGGTGCTTTCGGGTTTGTAGTAGCAAATAACGCAAGCATTTCTGGTGCAGCTGGAGGTTGCCAAGCGGAGGTAGGTTCAGCCGCAGGAATGGCCGCTGCTGCCATTGTAGAAATGGCTGGAGGAACTCCAAAACAAAGTGCAGAAGCTTTCGCCATTACGTTAAAAAATATGCTAGGTCTAGTTTGTGACCCGGTCGCTGGATTGGTGGAAGTTCCTTGTGTAAAACGTAATGCAATCGGTGCTAACAACGCTCTTGTTGCTGCGGACATGGCGCTTGCTGGAATCGAAAGTAGAATTCCTTGTGATGAAGTAATTGGTGCTATGTTTAGAATTGGGCAAACAATGCATCCAAACTTGAAAGAAACTGGTAGAGGAGGACTTGCTGCTACACCGACTGGAAAAGCAATTGCTGCAAAAATATTTGGAGCGTGAAGATATATTGGGACAAATCGAATTAGAACCCGTTACCAATATTAAAGGCGTAGGAACAGAAACCGCTGAATTATTAAATGAATTAGGGATTTATCATATACATGATTTAATCATGTATTTTCCATATCGGTATGAGGACTTTCGATTAAAGGATTTAGCAGAAACGCCTCATAACGAACAAGTAACAATAGAAGCAAGAGTAGAAGGCATGCCTGTCGTCTTTTTTACCGGACGGAAAAAGTCAAGACTTCAAGTAAGCGTTTTCTCTGGTAGGCATATTGTTAAAGTGGTTTTCTTTAATCAACATTATTTAAAAGAACGGTTAACTCCAGGTACCATTATTACTGTTTCAGGGAAATGGGATAGAGGACGGCAAACGATAACTGCATCGTCAGTCAAATTTGGAGCGAAGGAGATTAACCAAGATTTTGAACCGGTTTATCGTTTAAAAGGCAATCTGCATCAAAATAAATTTCGGAAGTTTATGCGGCAAGCACTCGATCTTGCAAAAGGGCAGATGGCTGAAAAGCTGCCAAATAAAATAAGACAACAATATCAATTGTTATCTATCGAAGAAGCATTAGAGGGCATTCATTTTCCGAAAGATGCTAATCATTTGAAGCAGGCTCGCAGGCGTTTTGTTTACGAGGAACTTCTTATGTTTCAACTGCGCATTCAAGCATTGCGTAAGTCGAGAAAAGATCATGAAAAAGGAATTGTTATTCAGTATGATTTAGAAAAACTTAAGAAATTTATTCAACAAATTCCTTTTGAATTGACAAATGCCCAAAAACGAGTCGTGAATGAAATTTGCAAAGATTTAAAATCCCCTTATCGTATGAATCGTCTATTGCAGGGGGATGTTGGTTCAGGAAAAACAATTGTCGCTGCAATTACGCTTTATGCTTGCGTTACAGCGGGTTTCCAAGGTGCTTTAATGGCCCCGACAGAAATTTTAGCTGAGCAGCATTTTGCTTCCTTTGAAAGATTGTACCAACCGATGGGGGTAAAAATTGCACTTCTTACCGGTTCTACAAAAGCGAAGGAACGAAAATTGATTTTAGAACAGTTGGAGAAGGGTGAAATTCAAATCATTATCGGCACACACGCTCTTATTCAACCTGATGTAACATTTCATCGTTTAGGGTTTGTTATTACTGACGAACAACATCGCTTTGGAGTGGAACAAAGGCGAATCTTGCGTGATAAAGGGATGCATCCTGATGTGCTCTTTATGACTGCAACACCGATTCCACGAACATTAGCAATTACGGCATTTGGTGAAATGGATGTTTCTATCATCGATGAAATGCCTTCAGGACGAAAACAAATTGAAACCCACTGGATGAAAAAAGAACAGTTGAATGCAAGCCTTGTGAAAATGGATATGGAATTAAAAAAAGGTCGCCAAGCATATGTAATTTGTCCACTTATTGAAGAATCTGAAAAGATAGATGTACAAAACGCGGTAGAGGTATATGAACAGTTAAGAAGAATATTCCACGGACGCTACAAAGTAGGGCTCATGCACGGTCGGCTTCATCCCGATGAAAAAGATCAAGTAATGCGAGAGTTTAAAGAAGGAAAATTACAGGTGCTCGTATCCACGACAGTTGTGGAAGTGGGTGTGAACGTACCGAATGCAAGTTTTATGTTAATTTATGATGCGGATCGTTTTGGACTTGCGCAGCTTCATCAGTTACGTGGCCGTGTTGGGCGAGGAAACTATCAATCTTATTGCGTGTTGCTTGCAAATCCGAAAACCGATGAAGGAATCGAACGAATGAGGAGCATGACGGAAACAAATGATGGTTTTCGTTTAGCTGAAAAAGATTTAGAATTGCGTGGTCCAGGAGATTTCTTTGGTAAAAAACAAAGCGGTTTGCCAAATTTTAAGATTGCTGATTTAGTACATGATTATCGTGTGTTAGAAGTTGCTCGAAATGATGCGGTAAAACTCGTCTATGACGAGCGTTTTTGGAGAGAAGATGACTATAAGCATCTGCGAGAAATGCTGGAACAATCCGGTGCATTAAGCGGAGAAAGAATGGATTGATAATATCAATTAATAGAAGGCGAGAACAAATCATAAACTCGAAAGAAGTTTTGTTGAACAAAAGGAAATAGCTTTTTCAGCATTGAAAAAAACTCAATATTTGAACGTAACAATTCGTTGTTGCGTTCTTTTTTATGGAAATGTATACTGGTATTAGTACCAAGTGCTAAAACGGAAAGAAAGTAGGTGACGAATGTTGATCAAAAAATCGAAAAAAGAACGGCAACAATTACTTTTAGAAACGATTGAGGAAAATCCATTCGTCACGGATGAACAACTTGCTACAAAATTTGGTGTGAGCGTTCAAACGATTCGCCTCGATCGGATGGAATTATCAATTCCGGAACTAAGAGAACGAATAAAAGATGTTGCGGAAAGAAATTTAGAAAATGAAGTAAAGTCATTACCTATTAACGAAGTAATCGGTGAAATTATTGATATCGAGTTAGATAAGAGAGCCATATCCATTTTTGATGTAAAAGAAGAACATGTTTTCCAAAGAAATGGAATCGCCCGTGGACATCATTTATTTGCCCAAGCCAACTCCCTATGTGTTGCAGTGATTAATGATGAACTTGCATTAACAGTTCGGTCAAATGTTGTATTTATTAAACCTGTTCGTGCAGGAGACCGAGTAGTAACGAAAGCGATTGTCCGAGAAACTAACACTGAAAAAAATCGAACGTATATCGATGTTATTTCGACGGTAAACAACGAAACCGTGTTCAAAGGCGAATTTGAAATGTATCGCACGAAAGGTGAAGGTGAACAAAAATGAAAATTGCAATTGACGGTATGGGCGGAGATCATGCACCTCAGAAAATTGTGGAAGGTGTCAACGAAGCTTTAAAAGATTTTACAAACATAGAAATACAACTATTTGGAAGAAAAGAAGAATTAGAAAAATACATTATACAAAATGACCGTCTAGAAATCATTCACTGTGAAGAAGTCATTACTGGAGAAGATGATCCTGTCCGTTCCGTTCGACGAAAAAAGGATTCATCGATGACACGCATGTTGGAAGCTGTAAGTGAAGGGAAAGTAGACGCATGTATTTCTGCTGGTAATACAGGTGCATATATGTCCGGCGGATTATTCAAAGTGGGGCGAATAGAAGGGGTATCAAGGCCTGCTCTCGCAACAATCCTCCCAACAGTCGATGGTAAAGGGTTTTTAATGCTAGATTTAGGTGCAAATGCAGACGCAAAACCTGAAAATCTTTTTCAATATGCGGTGATGGGTAATATTTATGCTCAAAAAGTTCAAGGAATAGCACGCCCTCGAATTGGGTTGTTGAATATTGGAACTGAAGAAAATAAAGGGAATGAACTGACAAAAGCAGTTTATGGCATGTTGCAGCAAGGAGATTTCAACTTTGTCGGTAATGTGGAAGCACGCGACTTGCTTGAAGGGGTTGCAGATGTCGTTGTAACAGATGGCTTTACAGGCAATATGGTGTTAAAGTCCATTGAAGGTACAGCAGGAACATTAATGAAAATGTTAAAAGACGTATTCATGGCTTCTACTAAAACAAAGCTTGGTGCATTACTCGTAAAAAATGAATTAAAAGGATTAAAAAATAAACTAGACTACTCCGAACATGGCGGAGCATTGCTTTTCGGGTTGCAGGCTCCTGTCGTGAAAGCTCATGGATCATCCGATGCGAGAGCGATTTATAATACAATACGCCAAGCTGCTATGATGGTTGAAAATGATATCGTCAACGTCATGAAGCAAGCAATACTAGAAAGTCAGAAAGAAAATGAGTAAAGGAGACGACAAATGTCAAAAATAGCATTTATTTTTCCAGGACAAGGCTCTCAAAAAGTAGGAATGGGTGCAGAGTTTGTAGCCAATGATGAAGCGAGCAAAGCTTTTTATGATCAAGCGGATCAAGCTTTAAATATTAAACTATCAACATTAATGTTAGAGGGACCACAAGAAGAACTAACGTTAACTTACCATGCTCAACCTGCGCTGCTTACAACAGGAGTGATGATTGCATCCAAATTAATGGAAGCTGGTATTACTCCTGACTATACAGCAGGACATTCATTAGGAGAGTATGGATCTTTCGTTATTGCAGGATCGTTATCTTTTGAAGAGGCTGTCAAAATCGTTCATAAACGAGGTCTTTACATGAATGAAGCGGTGCCAGCTGGTCAAGGTGCTATGGCTGCGATTTTAGGAATGGATGAAGAGCCTTTAAAAGAAGTATGTGCTGAAATCACTAATAACGGTGATTTAGTACAACTTGCTAACTTAAACTGCCCTGGCCAAATTGTCATTTCAGGTACAAAAGCAGGTGTAGAAAAAGCATCTCAATTGGCGAAAGAAAAAGGTGCGAAAAGAGCCATCCCACTTGATGTAAGTGGACCATTCCACTCTGAATTGATGAAAGATGCGGCAATAAAATTAGAAAAGGAAATCGAGCAAGTAGAAATTTCACAACCAAATATTCCGATTATTAGTAATGTACATGCAGGAATATTGGAAGATGTGGAATCCATCAAGAAAGAAATGGTGGAACAAGTTTATAGCCCTGTACAATGGGAACGTGATGTTCGCAAGATGTTGGAATGTGGTGTTACAACATTTATCGAATGTGGACCAGGTAAAGTATTATCAGGATTAGTCAAAAAAATCGATCGCTCAGTAAAAACATATTGTGTATATGATATAGCAACGTTTGAAGAAGTTGTAAAGGAATTGAAGGGGTGAAAACATGGGAAAGTTAGATGGTAAAACGGCAGTTGTAACGGGAGCTTCAAGAGGAATCGGACGTGCCATTGCATTGGAACTGGCAAAAGAGGGTGCCAATATAGTCGTGAACTACAGCGGCAGTAAAGAAAAAGCAGATGAAGTGGTAGAAGAAATTTTAAAAATTGGTAAAAAAGCTATTGCAGTTCAAGCTAATGTTGCAGATAATGAATCAGTACAAAACTTAATGAAAACAGCATTAGATGAATTTGGCTCAATTGATATTCTCGTAAACAATGCAGGCATTACTCGAGATAATTTATTGATGCGCATGAAGGAAGAAGAATGGGATGAAGTTATTCAAACGAACTTAAAAGGCGTATTCCTATGCACAAAAGCTGTAACTCGCCAAATGATGAAACAACGTTCTGGTCGCATTATCAACATTGCTTCAGTCGTTGGCGTGACGGGGAACGCTGGACAAGCCAATTACACAGCAGCAAAAGCAGGTGTTATTGGATTGACGAAAACGACTTCAAGAGAGTTGGCATCACGAAATATTTTAGTGAATGCTGTAGCTCCAGGATTTATTACGACAGAAATGACAGACGCTCTTCCGGAAGATATTAAAAACTCTATGCTTTCACAAATTCCATTAGCCAAACTTGGTAAGCCAGAACATGTAGCAAAAGCAGTTGTATTTTTGGCTTCAGACGATGCTGAATATATTACTGGACAAGTTCTTCATGTGGATGGCGGCATCGCAATGTAATCAAAAATTGTGGGCTACTAACTATAAATAATGTTGATTAACCATCCTTTCATGAAAGACTCTTTGAACAGGAAACACTTTTATGTATACTATTGAAGGGAGGTGACCTAAATGAGCACAGTATTAGAACGTGTAACAAAAGTAATCGTTGACCGTCTTGGTGTTGACGAAAGCGAAGTAACAGAACAAGCATCTTTCCGTGAAGATTTAGGTGCTGATTCATTAGACGTTGTAGAATTAGTTATGGAACTTGAAGATGAATTCGATATGGAAATCTCTGATGAAGATGCAGAAAAAATCGTTACTGTTGGCGATGCAATCAAGTATATCGAAAGTAAATTAAACTAATTTATAAGAGGCACATCCCGCACAACGTGGCTGATGGGTGCCTCTTTTCATTGCTTAAATTCATGAAAAGAAAAATGAAAAGTGAATTTGGGTTATAATAAAAACAATGTATTTATTCGATGTGAAGATATGTGGATAAATCTTTTATCCTTATATCTTTACTGTTTCGAATAACAACGATATATTTACGAGAGAAATGAATAGGAAGGCAGATTGTTCATGACGATAAAAAGAAAAGGTACTCAACAAAAAAATGGAGTGTTTCCCGAAAAAATTAAACAGCAATTTGAAGAATTACAAGAAGAATTAAATATCACGTTCAATAACAAGAGTTTACTCTACCAAGCTTTTACCCATTCATCCTATGTGAATGAGCATCGCAAAAGATTATTTGCAGATAATGAACGATTAGAATTTTTGGGTGATGCAGTTCTTGAACTATCAGTATCTAAATTTTTATTTGATCGTTACCCGCATATGAGTGAAGGAGAATTGACGAAGCTTCGAGCTTCCATCGTTTGTGAGCCATCCCTTGTGATATTCGCAAACGAATTGAATTTCGGAAAATATGTACTTTTAGGTAAAGGTGAAGAATTGACTGGTGGAAGAGAGAGACCAGCGTTGCTTGCCGACGTATTTGAATCCTTTATTGGTGCCCTTTATTTAGATCAAGGTTTCGATTCTGTTGTTCAGTTTTTACAAAGAGTCGTGTTCCCTAAAGTTGAAGTCGGTGCTTTTTCGCATGTGATGGATTTTAAAAGCCAATTGCAAGAATTGGTGCAGCAATCAAATACTGGAGTATTACATTACGAAATTATTGATGAAAGAGGGCCTGCCCACAATCGGACATTCGTTTCCCGCGTACTGCTAAACGACAAAGAACTTGGAATTGGACGCGGAAAATCGAAAAAAGAGGCTGAACAGCAAGCTGCACAAAATGCAATGGTTGCGCTTAATCAGTCCTTGCATAAGGAGGAATAATATGTTCCTTAAGCGACTTGAAGTAGTAGGTTTTAAATCATTCGCGGATCGCATCGGTATCGATTTTGTTCCAGGGGTAACTGCGGTTGTAGGCCCTAATGGTAGTGGAAAGAGCAATGTAACCGATGCGATTCGTTGGGTCTTAGGGGAACAGTCGGCAAAAAGCTTGCGCGGTTCGAAAATGGAAGATGTTATATTTGCTGGAAGCGCATCTCGAAAACCTTTGAACTTTGCTGAAGTTACATTGATTTTAAACAATGAAGATGAAGAAGTGGGTATTCCCTATTCTGAAATTAGCGTAACTCGACGAGTATATCGTTCGGGTGAAAGCGAATATCTATTGAATAATCAGCAATGTCGCCTGAAAGATATTACGGATTTGTTCATGGATTCAGGATTAGGGAAAGAAGCCTTTTCTATTATCTCTCAAGGCCGAGTTGATGAAATTTTAAATAGTAAACCGGATGATCGCCGAACAATATTTGAAGAAGCAGCTGGAATATTAAAATATAAACTGCGCAAAAAAAAGGCAGAGCAAAAATTATTAGAAACCGATGACAACTTACATCGAGTGTTAGACATTTTACATGAATTGGATAGCCGTTTAGAGCCATTAAAAATCCAGAGTTCTGCAGCAAAAGACTACCTTCACATGACAGAAGAATTGAAAGAATTGGATATGTCCCTAATCGTTCATGATTTAGAAAAGCACCATCAAGAACTACTCATTGTCAAGGAAGAGCACGAACAACTGGAACAACAAGAGCAACATCAAGCATCAGAAATTGCAAATTACCAAACAAAAATGGACGAACTCCGCACAAAAATCCATAATATTGATGAGATGATTGATGCTGCGCAAGAACGACTAGTTGAAGCGAGTGCTGAAGTGGAGCGTTGGGAAGGACGAAAAGCGTTAATGCAGGAAAAACGCTCCAATGCAGAAAAGCAGTTTCAACAATTGCAACTTGCCTTAAAAGAAGCAAAAGAAGAAGAAATGGAACTAGCGAAAACTGAGGAAGAAAATAAAAAATTGTTTGATTTGAAAAAAAATGAAATTCAACAGCTAAAAGCTGAAATTAAACAATTGGATGTTTCGTTAAATAGTTCTGTTTCTCAAATTGAACAACAAATCGAAGAATATAAAAATTTATATATTGATTTATTGAACGAAGAAGCAACTGCAAAGAATGAGTTAAAACATATTGAGCAGCAATTAACCCAATATGAAGAAACAGAAGAGCGTATGAACGACCGCTCTGAAGAGATGTTAAAAAAATTAAAACAAGTTTCCAACATGAAAAATGAACTCGCACAAAAGCTCGAATATATACGAAATAAAGTTAGTGACGTGTTGGAGCAATATGAACAATTACAACGTCAACTAAACGCTGCCACTTCCTCATTTGAAGAAAAACAACGAATGCTGTATCAAGCATATCAACATCAACAACAATTGAAGTCTAGAAAAGAAGCGATTGAGGAACTAGAATCAGACTTTTCTGGTTTCACTTTTGGTGTGAAGGAAATTTTACTAGCAAGAGAACGGGGAGAATTAAAAGGAATTGAAGGAGCCGTTCTAGAGCTGTTAAAAGTGGAAGGTAAGTATTCTAAAGCCATTGAAACCGCTTTAGGAGCAGCAACCCAACACATTGTCACAAATACAGAGCAAGATGCGCAAAAAGCGATTGGCTGGTTAAAAGCAAAAAAAGCTGGACGAGCTACTTTCTTGCCAAAAAACGTCATGAAATCTCGAAAACTATCTACTACACAAATTCAAGAAGCAATGAACCATCCAGCTTATATTCAACTTGCTCATGAATTAGTAGAATTTGATGAACATAACCGGAATATTGTGGAATACTTATTAGGAAATGTTCTTGTTGCTGAAAACTTAGAAGGAGCAAGTCAAATCGCGAGGTTATGTGGCTATAAATATCGTGTTGTTACATTAGATGGAGATATCGTAAATGCTGGCGGTTCATTAACAGGCGGTTCCGTCAAACAACAAAACTCTTTATTTACTAGAAAAGCGGAGTTAGAACAGTTAAAGAAAAATTTATCCCAAATTGAGCAATCCATTTATCAAGCGGAAAAAACGCTGGCAACAGAAAAGGAAACGTTAACAACCTTACGTGAACAAGTGGAATTGTTAAAGGTGCAAAGCGAACAATACCGCCAAGAGGAAATGGAGTTGCATTCGAAATATGTTGAATTAGAATTGGAAGAGAAAAACTTAAAAAATACTGTAAATCTCGCAACTTCTGAAAAATCGTCCGCATCTTCAAGAAGAGAGGCGTTACTTAAACAAAAAAGCCAAACAGAAGAACGACTAGCTGAACTGAATAAAGAATTGCAAAAAGTAAACGACAAAGTTGAGCAATTATCCAAAGCAAAAATTCAAAGCGAAACGGAAAAAGACTTGCTTCGTGAACAGTCAGCTGAAAAACGCTCAGAACTTGCGGTATTGCAAGAACAATTAAATCAACTTCAAATTCAAACGGCGGATATCGCTTTGAAGCGTTCGAAAGTTCTTCAACAAATGGAATCCATTTCACGAGAAATTGAATGGATTCAAAATGAGCGAGACAATCATTTGACCGATGAAGAAATTGAACAAGCGATTTCTGAGTGGGCTGAAAAGCGTGATCAATATTCGTTCACAATTCAAGAAAATCGTCAATTGCGAATTGAATACCAACAACAGCTCTATCAATTGGACGAACAGTTCAAGGAATTGCAAAGAATTCATAAAGGTTTTTTAGAACAATTACGTTCAATCGATGTAAAGAAAAGCCGTATCGAATTTGAAATTAATCGATTAACTAATCTATTAGAAGAAGAGTATGAAATTGATTTTGATGAAGCGAAAAATGAAGCTGTTGAACTGGACGATGTAGAGCAGATTCGCAAGAAAGTAAAATTGTTAAAACAGTCTATTGAAGAATTAGGGCCGGTTAATTTAACTGCTATTGAAGAGTATGAGCGGGTGTTAGAACGCTATACATTTTTAACGGAACAACGAAATGACTTAATTGAAGCGCAACAAACGCTTAACGAAACAATTAGAGAAATGGATGAAGAAATGGCGACTCGTTTTAAAGAGTCTTTTGAGAAAATTCAACTACAATTCCGCGAAGTTTTCCGTGAACTTTTCGGCGGCGGCCATGCAGATTTAATTTTATTAGATTCGAACAATTTACTAGAAACAGGAATAGAAATAGTAGCTCAACCTCCAGGGAAAAAATTGCAAAGCTTAAGCTTACTTTCTGGCGGTGAACGAGCATTAACTGCAATCGCCCTATTATTTGCCATTCTGAATTCGCGCCCAGTACCGTTTGTTATTTTAGACGAAGTGGAAGCGGCTCTTGATGAAGCAAATGTAGAGCGTTATAGTACCTATCTAAAAAAATTAAGCCGAGATACACAATTCATTGTGATTACCCATCGAAAAGGAACGATGGAAGGAGCCGATGTATTATACGGGATTACGATGCAAGAATCTGGTGTATCGAAGCTCGTTTCGGTTAAATTGGAAGATGAAGTAGTACTTGTTGGACAAAGGAGCGAATAATATGAGCTTTTTTAAACGTTTGAAGGAAAAATTAAGTGGAAAATCAGAAGAAAAATTACAGCAGGACACGGTTGAGGAAACGGCTGAACAAAGCGAAGATGTTCAAAATGAAGCTGATGATGTGGAAGAAACATCAAAAGAAGTAATTGAAGAAAAAAATGAAACGATAGAAACTGAAGAAACTTTTTCCGATGACAGCGAAAAAGCGGAAGAAACTCTTGGTGACGACGTTGAAACGGTTCAACAAGAGGATGAAAAGGAAGAGGAGAAGAAGCCTTCCGCATGGTCGATCACTCAAAAATTTAAAATAGGTCTTGCAAAAACCCGTGATACGTTTACTTCTAAAGTGAACGATTTAATTGCACGTTATCGCAAGGTAGACGAAGAATTCTTTGAAGAATTAGAAGAAATATTATTGCAAGCGGATGTAGGTTTTGAAACAGTTATGGAATTAATGGACGAACTCCGCTTTGAAGTACAACGAAAAAATATAAAAGATACAGATGGCATTTATGAAATTATTTGTGAAAAATTAGTGGAAATTTATGAAAAGGGCGAGGAAGGCATTTCTGAGCTTAATTTGCAACCAAATGGTGAGCTAACAGTTATTTTATTTGTGGGTGTAAATGGTGTAGGGAAAACAACGACAATTGGTAAACTTGCTCATCGTTTGAAAAATCAAGGAAAAAAAGTGATGCTTGCTGCTGGTGATACGTTCCGTGCTGGTGCCATAGAACAGCTTCAAGTTTGGGGCGATCGAGTTGGCTGCGAAGTAATTAAACAATCAGAAGGCTCAGATCCCGCTGCGGTAATTTATGATGCTATAAATGCTGCGAAAAAGCGCGGTGTTGATGTGTTGATTTGTGACACAGCTGGCCGTTTGCAAAATAAAGTGAACTTAATGAAGGAACTAGAAAAAGTGCATCGCGTTATTTCTCGTGAAATTCCAAACGCCCCACATGAAGTGTTGCTTGCGTTAGATGCGACAACGGGTCAAAATGCGTTAATTCAAGCTCAAACATTTAAAGAAGCGACAAATGTGACGGGGATTGTATTAACAAAATTGGATGGTACAGCAAAAGGTGGTATTGTCTTAGCAATTCGTAACAAATTAAATATTCCGGTTAAATTCGTTGGTTTAGGTGAAAAAATTGATGACCTACAACCATTTGATGCGGAACGATATGTATACGGATTATTTGCTGATTCATTAGACCAAGAATTGAAAAAAGCTGAACAATAAGAAGAGATATTTGAAAAGGAGCCTGACCAAAAATTTTTGGCCAGGCTCAAATACTTAATGGCGCTAGCAATAACATTTCCGATTCGTGTATATTATCAGTGTTAAAGGGAATTTACTTGACACTTATAAGTAAAACCGATATGATACAGTAGAAAAAATATGAATGGAGAGACATTCGATGTTACTTGAAAAAACGACGCGGATGAATTTTCTCTTCGATTTTTATCAAGCTTTGTTAACGGATAAACAGCGGGCATATATGGAGCTATATTATTTAGATGATCTTTCCTTAGGTGAAATTGCAGAAAGCTACAAAGTTTCTCGACAAGCTGTATACGATAATATCCGTCGCACTGAAGCAATGCTTGAAGAATATGAAGAAAAACTAAAGTTATTTGAAAAGTTTCAAAAGCGTCAGCAAACGATTGAAAAGCTAGCCGCTGCAATCAAAGGCAATGCCTCTATTGAAGAACAATTAAAGTTAATAGATCAATTAAAAGAAACGGATTAGGAGGCGAAAAGTTTGGCATTTGAAGGATTATCAGAACGACTCCAAAGCACAATCCAAAAAATTAAAGGCAAGGGAAAAGTTACTGAAGCAGATGTAAAACAAATGATGCGGGAAGTGCGCCTTGCATTGATTGAAGCCGACGTAAATTTAAAAGTTGTAAAAGACTTTGTAAAAAAAGTAAGTGAAAGAGCAGTCGGCGTTGAAGTTATGAAAAGTTTAACACCTGGTCAACAAGTCATTAAGATTGTAAAAGATGAATTGACTGAGTTGATGGGTGGAGAACAGAGTCAAATTAAATTTAATACAAAGCCTCCAACAGTCATTATGATGGTAGGTTTGCAAGGTGCTGGTAAAACTACGACTTCCGGAAAACTTGCAAATGTTTTAAGGAAGAAATACAACCGTAAACCGCTTTTAGTTGCTGCCGATATATATCGTCCAGCAGCTATTAAACAATTAGAAACATTAGGAAAACAACTTTCGATTCCTGTGTTTTCTCTTGGTGCGGATGTTTCTCCTGTGAAAATTGCGGAAGAAGCAATCGAACATGCAAAAAAAGAACATTATGACGTGGTCATTATCGATACAGCTGGTCGATTACATATCGATGAAGAACTGATGGACGAATTAAAAAATATTCGGGCCATTAAAGAACCAGACGAAGTATTTTTAGTTGTTGATGCCATGACCGGACAAGATGCAGTTAATGTTGCTCAAAGTTTCAACGATGCAATTGGCATCTCAGGCGTCATCTTAACAAAATTAGATGGAGATACACGCGGTGGTGCTGCGTTATCGATTCGTGCTGTGACAGAAAAGCCAATAAAATTTGTTGGTATGGGTGAGAAGATGGACGCTTTAGAGCCTTTCCATCCAGAACGTATGGCTTCTCGTATACTAGGGATGGGCGACGTCCTATCGCTAATTGAAAAAGCACAGGCAAATGTGGATTTAGAAAAAGCGAAAGAATTGGAAGATAAGTTTAAAACGCAAAGCTTTACTTTCGATGATTTTGTAGAACAAATTAAAGCTGTCCGAAAAATGGGACCGTTGGAAGACTTATTAAAAATGCTTCCAGGTGCCAATAAAATAAAAGGTTTAAATAATATTCAAATCGACGAAAAACAAATCGATCGCCTGGAGGCTATTATTTATTCCATGACGCCTGAAGAAAGAGAGCGTCCAGAAATCATCAATGCTAGCCGTAAAAAGAGAATCGCAAACGGTTCTGGTACATCCATTCAGGAGGTCAACCGATTATTAAAACAATTTGAAGATATGAAAAAAATGATGAAGCAAATGACGAGCATGACACAGGGAAAAGGCAAGAAGAAAATGAAACTTCCTGGATTCGATTCATTATTTAAATTTTAATATAAAAGAAAAAATGAACTGTTAAGAAAAAACACTTTACAAACAAATCAAACACTGATATTATTCTATCTTGTGTGAAACTAATTCGGAGGTGCAATAAACATGGCAGTAAAAATTCGTTTAAAACGTATGGGAGCTAAAAAATCTCCTTTCTATCGTATCGTAGTTGCTGATTCTCGTTCTCCACGTGACGGACGTTCAATTGAAACAGTTGGTACTTACAATCCTCTAACTGTTCCAGCAACAATCAATATCGATGAAGAGAAAGCTCTTAAATGGTTAGCAAATGGTGCGAAACCATCTGATACAGTACGTAACTTGTTCTCACAACAAGGAATTATGGAAAAATTCCACAATTTAAAATTCAATAAAAACGCTTAATAAAAAACTTTGGAGGTGTCCGCATGCAAAAGCTGATTGAAACAATTGTCAAACCACTAGTTGATTATCCCGAAGACGTTCGCGTTGAAAAAGATGAAAATGCTAGTCGCATTGTTTATAAACTTTTTGTCAATCCAGAGGATCGAGGAAAAGTGATTGGTAAACAAGGTCGTGTTGCGAAGGCGATTCGTACTATTGTTTATTCAGCTAGCGGTCACCAAAAGAAAAAAACTTACGTCGATATATTGGACTAATGCAAAAAGGGGCTACTTTAGCCCCTTTTTTATACATATAAAATCTTCCTAGGTTAATCAAACTATATCGTGTACCATGATGAACTAGTTGGAGAAAAGCCAGTTAATTAGAAAACTTTCAATGTAAAGAGGTGTCGTTTGATGGAATGGTTAAATGTGGGTCGCATTGTCAATACACACGGCATTCGTGGAGAGGTGCGCGTCATTTCTTCCACAGATTTTGAAGATATTCGTTTCAAAAAAGGATCGCAACTTGCTATTTTTAAAAGTGATAATGCAGAACCAATCTGGGTGACAGTAGAAAATGCCCGGAGACATAAAAACTTTATTTTGTTAACATTTGAAGGATATTATAACATCAATCAAGTAGAACCATTTAAAAACAGTGTATTAAAAATTTCAAAAGACCAATTAAAAGAAGACGAATTAGGCGAAAACGAATATTATTATTTTGAAATCATTGGCTGCCAAGTTTATTCAGAAGAAGGAGAACACTTAGGGGAAATCACAAATATTTTAGAAACTGGCGCTAACGATGTTTGGGAATTAAAAGACGGAAAAGGGAAAAAACATTATATCCCTTATATTGAAGATGTAGTTAAAGATATTGATGTTGACAATAAACGAATTACCATTCATGTGATGGAAGGATTATTATCATGAAAATACATGTGCTTACCTTATTTCCTGAAATGTTTGATGGTGTGTTCGGTTCATCCATCTTAAAAAAAGCCCAAGAAAAAGGAATCGTTGATATTCAAGTAACCAATATTCGTGATTACAGCGACAACAAACATAAACAGGTAGACGATTATCCTTATGGTGGGGGAGCTGGCATGGTGTTGAAGCCTGAGCCAGTGTTTCATGCGGTTGAATCGATTACTGAAGGCCGAAATCCTCGCGTTATTCTCATGTGTCCACAAGGAGAACGTTTCACTCAGTCGAAAGCGGAAGAATTGGCGGAAGAAGAGGAACTTGTTTTTATTTGCGGACATTACGAAGGATATGATGAACGTATTCGAGAGCATCTTGTAACCGATGAAATATCCATTGGGGATTTTGTATTGACTGGTGGAGAAATACCGGCAATGGCGATTATTGATTCGGTTGTTCGCTTAATTCCTGGAGTATTGGGACAAGAAGCTTCACATATTCATGATTCATTTTCTACAGGGCTGTTAGAACACCCGCATTACACAAGACCCCAAGAATTTAGAGGAATGAAAGTTCCAGATGTGCTATTGTCAGGAAATCATCAAAAAATTGAAGAATGGCGTATGGAACAATCAATCAAGCGCACTTTTGAGCGAAGACCTGACTTATTGAAAAATATTGAACTAACACCAAAACAACTGGAATATCTTGAAACTTTAAAAAGAAAAAATGAAAAATCATGAATATTTTATAAAAATAATCAATATGAATAAACAGTCCCTTTTAGTTGATTATTAATTCGTGTTTAGAATTTTCCTTGCACGTTGATTTAAAGTATGATAATATTCAATCTGTGCTTCTATGAGAAGCTTTAATTACGGTGTTCCGCTGTAGTGAATAAGACTATATGAACATTCGGTATAAGGAGAGAATAAACATGTCAAATATTATTGCAGAAATTACAAAAGAACAACTTCGCACAGATCTTCCTGAATTCCGCCCTGGTGATACAGTTCGCGTACACGTTCGTATTCAAGAAGGTAACCGTGAACGTATCCAAGTATTCGAAGGCGTAGTAATTAAACGTCGCGGTGGTGGAATTAGCGAAACATTTACAGTGCGTAAAATTTCTTACGGTGTAGGGGTTGAACGTACTTTCCCTGTTCACACACCAAAAATTGCAAAATTAGAAGTTGTTCGTCGAGGTAAAGTGCGCCGTGCAAAACTTTACTACTTACGTAATTTACGTGGTAAAGCAGCACGTATTAAAGAAATTCGATAATCATTCTACTAAAGGGGGCTTTGTTTTAAAAAGCCTCCTTTCTTTTGCTTGTCATAAAGAATAAGAATGAAATAAAATGTAGATAGTAGATTTGGGGGAATGCTCTCGTGGAAAAAGTAAAAAAAGAAAAAAACGAGATTTGGGAATGGACAAAAGCGTTAATCATTGCTCTCCTCATTGCTGTAGTTATTCGTTACTTTTTATTTACTCCTATTGTGGTAGATGGAGAATCGATGATGCCAACGCTAAAAGATGGCGACAAGATGATCGTCAATAAAATCGGATATCGATTAGGTGAACCAAAGCGGTTTGACATTGTTGTATTCCATGCACCAGAAGGCAAAGACTATATCAAAAGAGTTATTGGATTGCCTGGTGAACATATTGAATATAAAGATGACCAGTTGTATATTAACGGTGAACCCATCGATGAACCATATTTAGATGAATATAAATCACAACTCTCAGAAGGTCAATTAACGCAAGATTTTACCCTCCAAGATATTGATCCAAGCCTTGACGTAATTCCGGAAGGTTATGTATTTGTAATGGGGGATAACCGACGATTCAGCAAGGATAGCCGCCACATCGGAGTCGTCAGTGAAGATGAAATCATTGGCAGTACAAGCGTAGTCTTTTGGCCTTTAAGTGAAATAAAAATTGTGAAATAAAAAAGAGGAGTAGATGAACACTCCTTTTCTTTTTTGACTGAAGGAGGAATAACAATGACAATTCAATGGTTTCCTGGGCATATGGCAAAAGCAAAACGACAAGTTCAAGAACATTTAAAACTTGTTGATATTGTCTTTGAATTAGTTGATGCCCGATTGCCATTATCTTCAAGAAATCCAATGATTGATGAAGTCATTAACCAAAAACCTCGATTGATATTATTAAATAAAGCAGACATGGCTGATGAAACAGAGACGAAAAAATGGGTTGAATATTTTTCAAATAAAGGATTAACGGCAATTGCCATCAACTCCTTTGAAGGGAAAGGATTAAACCAGGTCACAAAAGCTGCTCAACAAATATTAGCAGAAAAATGGGCTCGCATGAAAGCAAAAGGGATGAAACCCCGCGCCATTCGAGCGATGATTGTAGGGATTCCGAACGTAGGAAAATCAACTTTAATCAATCGTCTAGCCAAAAAAAACATAGCCAAGACTGGTAATACTCCGGGGGTCACGAAGGCCCAGCAATGGGTTAAAGTTGGAAAAGAATTAGAATTATTAGATACGCCAGGAATTTTATGGCCAAAATTTGAAGATAAAGAGGTAGGTTTAAAGCTGGCTTTAACGGGAGCAATTAAAGATACAATCATCAATATGGAAGATTTAGCAACTTATGCGTTGAATTTTTTATCTACCCATTATCCTGAGAGAATGAATGAACGCTATGGTATTAGTTCAGTAGATGAAGATATCGTAAAGACTTATGACCATATCGGAAAATTGCGCAATGTATTAGGTCCTGGTGGTACAATTGACTATGATAAAGTATCAGAATTGATTGTACGCGATATTCGCAATTTAGAATTAGGGAAATTAACTTTTGATTTTGTTGATGAAGAATTAGAAAAAGAACTTGTTCACAATTAGATGAAAAAACCATCCAAAAGTCCCATCGAGAAACTTTATGGATGGTTTAATTTTATGCAGGCATTTCAGTCGGAGTTGGTTTCGAAAAGCCCTCTTGATATTTTTCATCAATATATTTTCGAATTTCTTTAATGGATTTTCCATCATTTGAGAGCTTTGCAGATTCAACTGCAATTTCCATACATACGAGACAGCGAGTTCCATGGTCATCCCACAGAACTTGTTCGTCGCGAATTTCAGCAACGAAGCAATTTAAACTGCTTCGGTGGCCAGCTGACTCTCCACAACCGCAATAACAAGGAATCCATTGCAACACATCGGCATGTTCGAATGCGATTTTGTATACAGTCGTTATGTTTTCATGTTTTTCTTGTAAAAAAGAAGGCAATTCATTAATAGAGGTTAGTTCTTGTAAATCTCCCGACAATGGATTGTGCTGAATATGGCTTGTATCACTGTGAACTTCTTGTTGAGTTGTTTCGCCTTTGCAAGCGCTCAGTATAAAAAGAAGAGAGAGCAATATGTATATTTTTTTCATTTCTTTTCCTCCACAGTATATTCCCCCTCATTATAGAATGAATTTATGATAAAGTACAGCATGAGTGGAATCATGGAATCACTCTAGTCAATCTTATAAGAAATCTATTTAAGCCGATATAAAATAAAAATATTAGGAGAAAGCAAGTATGAAAACAATTAAGGAAATAACAGAAGCATTAAAAAGTGCGAATACATATGAGCCATGGATGAAGGAACTTGAAAATGACGAAAGAGCGGGAGTACAAAAAGCTTTTTTACAGTTTAAAAAGAGATTACAAAATCAGGAGAAAATGCTTGAACAATTTCGTCAAAAGCAAGCATTTGATGCAAGTTTTCTTCCCTTTGAAGATGCCTATTTAGCTGGAATAGATGAGGCAGGAAGAGGTCCTCTAGCTGGACCAGTTGTCACTTGCGCAGTCATTTTACCAAAGGATTGTCCAGAACTTGTTGGAGTCAATGATTCAAAACAACTATCCAAAAAGAAACGCGCAGAATTTGCTGAGTTAATTAAAAAGCATGCTCTTGATTATTCAATACATTTTCAGAGCGCGGAAATCATTGATGAGATGAATATTTTAGAAGCAACAAAACAATCGATGAAAATGTGTGTTGAAAGTTTAAAAATACGCCCAGATTTTTGCATTGTAGATGCAGTTACAGTCCCGATTGATATACCTCAAAAAAATATAATAAAAGGCGATGCGAAAAGTCTTGCGATTGGAGCGGCATCGATATTAGCTAAACACGAACGGGATTTATATATGGAAAAGTTACATAAAGAATATCCTCAATACGGATTTGATCAGCATGCTGGTTATGGCACAAAGCAACATTTAGAAGCAATTGAACAATTTGGGCCAACCATTCATCATCGCAAATCATTTGAACCAATTAAAACAATGCTGGAGAAGAAGGTGATGATATGACAATTCCTTCCTTTCAACCGATTCAACAACAACAAGTGTCCGCACAAATAAATCCTCTTGTGTTGAAACAAGGACAAGTATTCCATGGAAAGATTAAACAATTATATCCAAATCAAATGGCGGAAATCCAAATTGGCGAGCATCGTCTCATAGCAAAACTGGAAACGCCTTTAAAAGCGGGAGATTCGCATTATTTCCAAGTGATGAGCACTTCCCCCCAGACGGAGTTAAAAGTGGTTACAGGGCCAATGACGAAGGAATTTGTAAATGTGCAACAATTGATTGAAACATTGCATTTGCCGAAGTCTCCTGAAATGCAGCAACTGTTGACGCATTTCATCAAACATCAGCTTCCTATTGTTAAGGAACAAATATTGCAATCGGACATATGGTTGAAAAATTTACCTGACGGAGTAACAAAGCAAGAAGCGTTACAAACATTGCAAAAGATGATGGAATTGAAAATTCCTTTTTCGGAAGTAACATTTAAGGCGCTACTACTCGGTTCGAAAACAAGTGGCATTTCCAATAACCTTGAACAACTTACCCAATTATTGCAACAAAATCACTTAATTTCACCTCAAATAAAAGAAAATTTACTAAATGCGTTGCAGTCCATTGCCAAACCTTTCGAAGCAGAAACAGCGGGAATGATGATTGCACGCTCTGTGCAAATTCTTCTACAAAGTGATGGACAAGAAACAAAGCAACTTGAAGCGTTAAATATTTTAAAAGAAGCAAATATTTTACCAAAAGATGCAACACTTAATAATTGGTTGAACACCGCAACGCTCTCTTCTCGCAATGAAACAGCAGGATTCTTTGTCAGACAGTTGCAATCAAGTTCAACTGTTTCAATTGCTCAAACAATTCAACAGATTACCCATTGGATTAAAGGGGAAGTGACGCTTACAGAACAACAGAAAAATACCATTCATGAATTGCTCAAATCCTTCGAAAACACTAATCATGTTGAACAATTGGCTAAACAACTCCATGTCCAATTGTTAAAAGCCTTTTCAGAACAAACAGTAAATCGATTATTTTTAAACGAAGATGGAGTTTCGCCGAAGGAGCATTTATTGTCACTACTAAAACAGGAAATGACTATAAAGAGCGACATGGAATTTATTCAAATGGCAAAAGCTTTTCAAGCATCTAAAGAACCATCTACACAAGTTATGATGGCGGAATCTCAAGCAATTTTGGAGTCATCGTTGAACAGTCAAGGGATACAAAAAGCGATTCAACAAATATTAATAAGGCTTGGTTTAAGTTATGAAGCTGCACTGAACAAAGGAGAAGATGTTACAAACCTCATCCAATCTATAAAGCCCCAATTATTGTCCCTTATTCAAGATGAGAAGGCATCTACAGAATTGAAGAATAGTGCTGAGATGGTGTTAGCCCGATTAAATGGAATGCAACTGCTTTCTGGAGAAACAGGTCATCAACATCAAATCATTATGCAACTTCCATTGCAATTTTTAGGAAAGCACGTAGATGCGACCATTCAATGGAATGGAAGAATGAAAAAAGATGGAAAAATTGATTCCAACTATGCTCGGATTTTATTTTATCTAAATTTGGAAGCATTAAAAGAAACGGTGATTGATATGCAGGTGCAGAACCGAATTGTTTCAATTTATGTGTACAATGAACTGGAAGGGTTAGATGTACTAGCTGAGCCGTTAAAAAAAGCTTTAAAAGTGGGCCTTGAAGAAAAAAACTATCATTTATCCGGTGTATTGATTAAACCTTATAAAAAAACTTTGCAAAAAAATCTTGAGAAAAATATTGAAAAATTGAATGACAGAGGGGCAGTACAAAGGGGAGTGGATATTCGCGTATGAATTCGGAAAAAAGAAAAGAAGCAGTTGCCCTTATGTATAATCCTGAAGAAAATAGTCCGAAAGTGATTGCGAAAGGTAAAGGGAAAATTGCAGAAAATATCCTGCAAAAAGCGCAAGAATTCGATGTACCTATATATGAAGATCCCAGCCTAGTAGAATTGCTGGGACAACTCGATTTAAACGAGTCGATACCACAAGACTTATATGAAGCAGTGGCAGAAGTATTTGCTTTTATTTATCGATTAGATCGAAAAGTTTCTTCACATTCTTAACATGACTATTGTAGTATTGTAAAAGCAAAAATGCTTATTTTACGCGAAGTAGAAAAATGTGTCGAAAATTAAGAAAAATACGAAAAAAATGCGAACATAGACAATAGGTTACTGTTTGATTAAAATAGTATTGGTAACAAACTATTTCCCAAATTGGTGAATTGGAGGATGGCAAATGAATATCCATGAATATCAAGGTAAGGAAATTCTTAGGAATTATGGTGTAGCAGTTCCAAACGGAAAAGTTGCTTTTTCACCGGATGAAGCAGTTAAAGTTGCAAAAGAACTTGGATCAAATATCACAGTGGTGAAGGCTCAAATCCATGCTGGTGGACGTGGGAAAGCCGGCGGGGTAAAAGTAGCCAAAAATTTGGATGAAGTTCGTGCATATGCGAAGGATTTATTAGGAAAAATTTTAGTTACGCAACAAACAGGTCCACAAGGTAAGGAAGTAAAACGCCTTTATATTGAAGAAGGTTGCGAAATTAAAAAAGAGTACTATATCAGTTTTATTTTGGATAGATCCACTTCGCGCATTACTGTTATGGGTTCAGCAGAAGGTGGAATGGAGATTGAAGAAGTAGCAGAAAAATCACCTGAAAAAATCTTTAAAGAAGTAATTGATCCGATAACAGGATTATTACCATTCCAAGCAAGAAGATTAGCATTTAATATGGAAATTCCACCAAAGTTAGTAAATCAAGCTGCTAAACTCATGATTGGATTATACACTGCTTTTGTGGAAAAAGATGCTTCTATTCTTGAAATCAATCCACTTGTGCTAACAGAAGACGATAAAATTATGGCGTTAGATGCGAAATTTAACTTTGATGCAAATGCTCTTTATCGCCATCCTGATATCGTTGAATTACGTGACTTTGATGAAGAAGATCCAAAAGAAATTCAAGCATCAAAGTACGATTTAAACTATGTATCATTAGACGGAAATATCGGATGTCTTGTTAATGGTGCAGGTCTTGCGATGGCAACAATGGATACAATCAGCTATTATGGAGGCTCTCCAGCCAACTTCTTAGACGTTGGTGGTGGTGCAAATACGGAAAAAGTAACAGAAGCGTTTAAAATTATTCTTTCTGATCCGAACGTAAAAGGTATTTTTGTAAATATTTTCGGGGGCATTATGAAATGTGATGTCATCGCTGAAGGTGTAGTAGCAGCAGCGAAACAAATTGGTTTAAATGTTCCGTTAGTTGTTCGTTTAGAAGGAACAAACTCTGCTCTTGGTAAAGAAATACTAAATAAATCTGGATTAAATATTATCGGAACGACTTCAATGGCTGAAGGTGCACAAAAAATTATAGAACTCGTAAGGTAAGAAAGGCTGGGGAGAACAATGGCGATTTATGTAAATAAAGATACGAAAGTAATTGTTCAAGGTATTACTGGTGAAACAGCTTTATTCCATACAAAACAAATGTTGGAGTACGGTACAAAAATCGTAGCAGGGGTAACACCTGGTAAAGGTGGACAAGTAATCGAAGGAGTACCTGTATTTAATACGGTAGCTGAGGCAAAAGCAGCTACAGGAGCGAATGCTTCTGTTATTTTCGTACCGGCGCCATTTGCTGCTGATGCGATTATGGAAGCGGTAGAAGCTGAATTAGAATTTACATGCTGTATTACGGAACATATTCCAGTATTAGACATGGTGAAAGTTAAGCGTTTTATGGAAGGGAAGAAAACGCGCTTACTAGGTCCAAACTGCCCTGGACTCGTGACAGCTGAAGAATGTAAAATCGGTATTATGCCTGGATATATTTTGAAAAAAGGTCATGTTGGTTTAGTATCCCGCTCTGGTACTTTAACATATGAAGCAGTACTTCAATTATCAGATGCTGGTATTGGCCAAACAACTGCTGTGGGAATTGGCGGTGACCCAGTTAACGGTACAAACTTTGTAGATGTATTAAAAGAATTCAATGAAGATCCGGAAACATACGCAGTTGTGATGATTGGTGAAATTGGTGGTACAGCTGAAGAAGAAGCAGCAGCATGGATTAAAGAAAATATGAAAAAACCGGTTGTAGGATTTATCGCAGGTCAAACAGCACCTCCAGGAAAACGAATGGGACATGCTGGTGCGATTATTTCTGGCGGTAAAGGTACAGCAGCGGAAAAAGTTAAGGCGATGAATGATGCGGGAATTGAAATCGCTCCAACACCGTCTGTAATTGGTGAAACATTAATTAAAGTATTAAAAGAAAAAGGGCTATACGAAAAATGTAAAACCCATTAATATAAAGAGTGTAGCGCATCTATTTGCGTTACACTTTTTCATTTCTTTATTTTATAATATTTTTTGGACAATTCTTTGTGCGGTCACGAAAAGGATATGTTCTACTATAGGAGGGGTAATGTGAGCTCATTTTCAATTGATGAGTTGATTACCTTCCACTATGTTTACCCACTTCCACTAAATCAATTTCACAAATTATTAGATGAAATTTCCTCCCTTCATGAACTGCAATTTTTATCGCCTACAAAATTAACGTCCATTCTCCAAATTTCATCGGAAAAAGCAGAAAAAATCCTAACTAATTATAAGAGAATGTTAAAGAAAAATTTGCTTGATGCATATAATCATGAAGGAATACATGTAATTCCTTATACCGATCCAAATTATCCCCTATCTTTACTTACATTAGTCGATTCACCTACTGTGCTTTATGCGAAAGGGGATCTATCTTTATTAACTAGAAGAAAAATTGCTATTATCGGTTCTAGAATGGCTACACAATATACTGTGAAAGCGCTGGAGTCGATTGTTCCACCTTTAATTGAAAAGGATATAGTTGTCGTTAGTGGATTGGCAAAAGGTGCAGATAGAATGGCTCATGAGGCAACTATTCGATACGGCGGGAAAACGATTGGTATATTAGGGAATGGATTATTTCATATTTATCCTAAAGAAAATAAGAAATTAGCGACGATAATGGCTAATCAACACTTATTGGTAACGGAATTTCCACCCTATGTTGGTCCCAAAAGGTGGCATTTTCCACTCAGGAATCGTATTATAAGTGGTATTAGTGAAGCGATTGTAGTAACAGAAGCTGCGGTGAAAAGCGGTACGTTAATTACGACAGATCATGCTTTAGAACATGGAAAAGATATATTTGTAGTACCAGGCCCTATTGATTCAAAACTTTCAGAGGGAACGAATCGATTGTTAAGAGAAGGAGCAATTCCTGTATGGAACGGTCAACAAATTTTAGATGAATTAAATTTGTTTTTTTAGGAAATATATTGAAAAAAAGTTGCATTATTAGTCAAACTGTTATACATTTTGCAACAGGAATTTCTTTAAAAATATATAAAGGTGCCTCTAGTGAGGAGGAAGTTGAAGATGGCAGACTATTTAGTGATAGTAGAATCACCAGCGAAAGCGAAAACCATTGAACGATATTTAGGAAAAAAATATAAAGTAAAAGCATCCATTGGACATGTAATTGATCTTCCGAAGAGCCAAATGGGGATTGATACGGAAGATAATTATAAACCTAAATATATCACCATTCGTGGAAAAGGGCCTATATTACAAGAGTTAAAAACAGCTGCGAAAAAGGCAAAAAAAGTGTATCTTGCAGCCGACCCTGACCGCGAAGGAGAAGCGATCGCATATCATTTAGCAAAAGCTTTAAATATCGATACTGAAAGCGATTGTCGAGTAGTATTTAACGAGATTACAAAAGATGCGGTGTTAGAATCTTTTAAATATCCGCGTCCAATTAATAAGCATCTTGTGGATGCTCAACAGGCTCGCAGAGTATTAGACAGGCTTGTTGGTTATAACATAAGCCCAATTTTGTGGCGAAAAGTGAAAAAAGGATTATCCGCAGGACGTGTTCAGTCCGTTGCAATGCGGTTGATTATCGATAGAGAAAATGAAATTAAACATTTCGTTCCAGAAGAATACTGGACAATTGAAGGAAAATTTGAAAAGAATAAAAAGCAATTTGAAGCGCTTTACTATGGAGATGAAAAGGAAAAAGTAAAGCTCACAAATCAACAACAAGTGGAAGAAATTTTAAAAAAAATAGAGGGATCCGAATTTGAAGTTGTAAATGTGACAAAGAAAGAGAGAAAAAGAAATCCTGCTCCAGCGTTTACAACTTCATCACTTCAACAAGAAGCGGCGCGAAAATTGAACTTCCGAGCAAAGAAAACAATGATGATTGCTCAGCAACTTTACGAGGGTATTGATATTGGTAAAGATGAGGGTACGATCGGTTTAATTACGTATATGCGTACCGATTCCACACGTATTTCGGATGCTGCAAAAGCAGAAGCAATTCAATATATTCACGATAAATATGGCAAAGAATATGTCTCTGAAGAAATTCCGAAGGCGAAAAAACAAACAAATGCTCAAGATGCTCACGAAGCGATTCGACCAACAAGCGTGTTAAGAACACCAGACCAATTGAAAGATGTATTAACTCGTGATCAATTGCGTCTGTATCGTCTCATTTGGGACCGATTTGTAGCAAGTCAGATGGCTCCAGCTATTCTAGATACAGTATCTGTAGAATTAAAAAATTCTGGCTGTATTTTCCGAGCAAATGGATCTCAACTGAAATTTTCAGGATTTATGAAAGTATACATTGAAGGAACTGACGATCAAACGGAAGAAACAACCAAAATACTTCCAGAGTTGCACGTTGGAGACAAAATCAAATCAGTTGAAATCATTCCAAAGCAACACTTTACACAACCACCTCCACGCTATACGGAAGCCAGACTTGTGAAAGAATTGGAGGAACTTGGAATAGGAAGACCATCCACCTATGCTCCGACTGTGGACGTCATCCAAAGACGTGGTTATGTGCAACTTGATAATAAACGTTTTGTCCCGACGGAGCTTGGAGAAATTGTCCATTCATTGATGATGGAGTTTTTCCCGGAAATTATCGATATTGAATTTACCGCGAAAATGGAAGCTGATTTAGATAAAATTGAAGAAGGAAAAACTGATTGGATTCAAATTATCGATAATTTCTATAAAGAATTTGAAAAAAATGTAAAGCATGCTGATGAAGCGATTGAAAAAATCGAAATTAAAGATGAGCCTGCTGGAGAAGATTGTGAAAAATGCGGAGCACCAATGGTATTTAAATTAGGCCGTTATGGAAAATTCATGGCATGTTCCAATTTCCCAGAATGTCGAAATACAAAGACGATTACAAAACCAATCGGCGTAACATGTCCAAAATGTAAAACTGGAGAAATTGTGGAGAGAAAAAGTAAAACGAAACGCATTTTTTACGGTTGTGAAAATTATCCTGAATGCGATTTTGTCTCATGGGATAAACCGATCAGCAGACCTTGTCCAAAATGTAGTTCATTATTAGTTGAGAAAAAAGTGAAAAAAGGTATTCAAGTACAATGTACAAATTGTGACTACGAAGAACAACCAACACAATGAAGTTAGGAAGATGATAATTATGACAGAACAAGTAGTAAATGTAATTGGTGCAGGACTAGCAGGAAGCGAAGCGGCATGGCAGATTGCAAGCCGTGGTGTAAAAGTAAAACTTTATGAAATGAGACCTGTAAAACAAACACCAGCTCATCATACAGACAAATTTGCAGAATTAGTTTGTTCCAACTCATTGCGAGCGAATGCGCTTACAAACGCAGTTGGAGTAATAAAAGAAGAAATGAGAATGATGAACTCATTAGTTATTAAAGCTGCTGACCAGGCTAGCCTTCCAGCAGGAGGCGCTCTCGCAGTCGATCGCCATGAATTTTCTGGATTTATTACAGAACAATTAAAAAATCATCCTCTTGTTGAAGTAGTTAATGAAGAAGTAACGGAAATACCTGAAGGCATTACGGTAATCGCAACTGGACCATTAACTTCTGAAACTTTGGCTAAGAAAATTCAACAATTGACAGGTGAAGATTATCTCTACTTCTATGATGCTGCTGCCCCAATTGTTGAAAAAGATAGCATCAATATGGATAAAGTGTATTTAAAATCACGTTATGATAAAGGAGAAGCTGCATATTTAAACTGTCCAATGACAAAGGAAGAGTTTGAACGATTTTATGATGCTTTAGTAAATGCAGAAGTAGTCGAATTGAAAGAATTTGAAAAGGAAATTTACTTTGAAGGTTGTATGCCGATTGAAGTGATGGCAAAGCGTGGACCGCAAACATTATTATTTGGTCCTTTAAAACCAGTCGGATTGGAAGATCCAAGAACTGGCGAACGTCCATATGCGGTTGTACAACTACGACAAGACAATGCAGCTGGCACATTATATAACATTGTTGGATTCCAAACTCATTTAAAATGGGGAGCGCAAAAAGAAGTATTTCGATTAATTCCTGGTTTAGAGAATGTAGAGATTGTACGCTACGGGGTAATGCATCGTAACACATTCATTAATTCACCAAAAGTATTAAAGAAAACTTATCAATTGAAATCTCGTTCTAATTTATTCTTTGCTGGTCAAATGACGGGAGTGGAAGGCTATGTTGAATCGGCTGGTAGCGGACTTATTGCGGGAGTGAATGCAGCCCGCTTGGCACTTGGGAAAGAACCGATTGAATTCCCAATTGAAACGGCGTTAGGTAGCATGGCCCGCTATATTACTGAAGCAGATCCAAACAACTTCCAACCGATGAACGTTAACTTTGGTATCTTCCCGGAATTAGGTGAACGAATAAAATCTAAGCAAGAACGAGCATTAAAACATGCTGAGCGAGCAATTGAAACAATTCGGAATTTTATGAATACTCAAACTATATAATTGATTTTAGCCTCTAAATGTTGATATAATGTTTAGAGGCTATTATTTATGTCATCATCTTTGAATAAACGTGGATAAAAAAGGTTAAATTTTTAACAATTTGTGAAGGTAAACTGATTTTTTACAAAATTACTGATTTTTTGCTTGATATATCTCGAAGTTCGGTATACAGTCGAGAATGGATGTTTTCACTGTATGTGTTCCAATAAAGAAATGACGAAAAATATGCCCTAAATGCCGCAATTTTCTTCATGGTACTTCGAAATAGAGGTGACCCAAGTTGAATATTCAACCAACAAAAGCTTTGGATGAGTTTCTCCGAGTAATTCAATTGGAAAAAAATTTTTCTGTTCATACGGTAAAGGAATATGAACGAGACATTACCCAATTCCTTACCTTTTTAAGAGCAGAAGGAGTTGACGATTTACGCGAAGTGGAGTATATACATGCAAGGTTGTTTGTGACCAAACTATATGAAGAAAAACTGTCTCGTACAACAGTTTCTAGAAAAATTTCCTCCATTCGCACATTTTTTCGTTTTCTAAATCGAGATTATGGGATTGACCTTTCGCCTTTTCTATCTTTATATCATCCGAAAAAAGAAAAATTACTACCCAATTTTTTTTATGAAGATGAACTTGCACAGTTATTTGAAGCAAATGCAGGCGACGATTTAAAATCACTACGCAATATGGCGCTACTTGAATTACTATATGCTACAGGAATTCGTGTAAGTGAGTGTACATCGATTGAATTAGACGATATCGATTTTCATTATTCCATTCTTCGGGTGATGGGAAAAGGGAGGAAAGAAAGAATTGTTCCATTTGGGCAATATGCTCATGATGCTTTAATAAAATATATCAATGAAGCAAGACCATTGATTATGAAAAATAATAAGCACAACAGGTTATTCGTGAATATGCGTGGAGGCGAACTTACTGCTCGTGGTGTCCATTATATTTTAAATGAAATGATTCAAAATGCTTGTATGCATACGAAAATTTATCCTCACATGTTAAGACATACCTTTGCGACGCATTTATTGAATAATGGGGCAGATTTACGTACAGTTCAAGAATTGCTAGGACATGCGAATTTATCCTCCACTCAAATTTATACACACGTGACGAAGGAACACCTTCGAAGTACTTATATGAAGTCGCATCCAAGAGCATAATGGTAGGGAGGAATAAAAATTGGAAATGCACGCTACTACGATTTTTGCCATTCATCATAATGGCAAATGTGCAATGGCAGGAGATGGGCAAGTTACATTAGGGAATTCCGTCGTTATGAAGCATACAGCTAGAAAAGTGAGAAAATTATTTAACGGGCAAGTATTAGCGGGATTTGCGGGTTCTGTTGCTGATGCGTTTACGCTGTTTGAAATGTTTGAATCCAAATTGAATGAATATAGCGGCAATCTGCAACGAGCAGCTGTTGAAGTAGCGAAACAATGGCGTGGAGATAAGATGCTCCGACAATTAGAGGCGCTATTACTTGTCATGGACAAAAACACGTTGCTTCTTATTTCTGGTACCGGCGAAGTAATTGAGCCAGATGATGGAATACTTGCAATCGGCTCTGGAGGAAACTATGCTCTTGCAGCAGGGAGAGCTTTAAAGCAACATGCGGGGCAGCATATGACAGCGGAAGAAATTGCAAAGGCGGCCCTAACAATTGCAGCCGATATTTGCGTTTATACAAATCATAACATTATTGTGGAGGCGCTAAACTGATGACGACACTTACGCCAAGACAAATTGTAGAACAATTAAACCGATATATTGTTGGTCAAGATGCTGCAAAACGGGCAGTAGCGATTGCATTAAGAAATAGATACCGGAGATCGCTTCTTAGCGATGAACTAAAAAGTGAAGTGATTCCAAAAAATATATTGATGATTGGTCCTACCGGTGTCGGTAAAACGGAAATAGCAAGAAGAATAGCTAAGTTAACAAATGCTCCGTTTGTCAAAGTTGAAGCAACAAAGTTTACCGAAGTGGGCTATGTTGGCCGAGATGTGGAATCGATGGTTCGGGATCTTGTTGAAGCTTCCAGAAGACTTGTGAAAGAAGAGATGATGGAAAAAGTTAAAGATCAAGCAGAACAACAGGCTAATGAAGTGTTAGTAAAATTGCTTGTTCCTTCTAAATCTAAGTCAAAAATGACGCAAAATCCATTTGAACTTTTATTTGGTGGACAAAAAACGGAAAGCCAAACGGATTCTCAAGAAGAAACTGAAATTCGATTAAAACGTTCTAAAGTAAAGGAAGACTTATTAGCAGGTAAACTGGAAGACGAATGGGTAACTGTAGAAGTGACTGAACAAAATACAGCATTTCTAGACATGATGATTCCGGGAATGCCTGAACTAGGCTCTAGCGGTATGCAAGATATGTTATCAAGTCTTGTGCCGAAAAAAACGAAAAAGCGTCGCATGAAAGTGAAAGATGCTCGTCGGGTATTAGCAATCGAAGAGGCGAACAAATTAATCGATTCCGAAGAGCTAGCGCAAGAAGCGATTAAACGTGCAGAACAATCTGGAATAATCTTTATCGACGAAATTGATAAAATTGCAAGCAGAGGTCAGCATTCGTCTGCGGATGTTTCGCGTGAAGGAGTACAAAGAGATATTCTCCCAATTGTAGAAGGATCAACAGTGACGACAAAATATGGACCTGTTAAAACGGATTATATGCTCTTTATTGCTGCAGGAGCTTTCCATATGTCGAAGCCGAGTGATTTAATTCCAGAGTTACAAGGTCGTTTCCCGATTCGAGTAGAGTTGGATAAGTTAACAAAAGAAGACTTTGTTCGGATTCTAAAAGAACCTGATCAATCTCTTATTTTACAATATAGAGCCTTGCTTGAAACTGAAGGCGTATCTATTGATTTTTCTGATGATGCAATTGAACGCATTGCGGAAATTGCAACGGAAGTAAATCAAGAAACGGATAATATTGGTGCACGTAGATTGCATACGATTATGGAGCGATTATTGGAGGAGTTATCTTACGAAGCACCTGAAATTGCTCCAACACATATTCAAATCACTCGTTCATATGTAGACAAAAAACTTGGTGAAATTTCAAAGAACAAGGATTTGTCACAATTTATCCTTTAACATGAATACTTTAGCAAATAAGTATAAAGCATTTTCTACGATAATAATTGAACAATGTAACCCTAGGAGGCAATTAATATGGATTTATTAACAAAAACTAGAAAAATTAACGCATTGTTGCAAAAAACAGCTGGAAAACCAGTTAATTTCAAAGAGATGGCAGATACATTAGGTGAAACGATTGATAGTAATGTATTTATTGTTAGTCGAAAAGGGAAATTATTGGGGATTTCCATTCATCAAAAAATCGAGAATGACAGAATGAAAAAAATGTTAGAAGAACGTCAATTCCCTGAAGAATATACAAATAGTCTGAAAGACATCAATGAAACATCTTCAAATATTGATATCAATAGTGATTATACAATTTTCCCTATTGAAAACCGCGATATTTTCAAAAATGGTTTAACGACAATTGTGCCTATTATCGGCGGTGGTGAACGTTTAGGTACGTTGATTTTAGGGCGTTTAGAGGAACGATTCGGTGACGATGATTTAATTTTAGCAGAGTATGGTGCGACGGTAGTCGGCATGGAAATTTTGCGTGAAAAAGCTGAAGAAATTGAGGAAGAAGCTCGCAGTAAAGCAGTCGTGCAAATGGCTATCAACTCCCTTTCTTATAGTGAATTAGAAGCAATTGAACATATTTTTGAGGAACTAGATGGAAATGAAGGTTTACTCGTTGCATCTAAAATTGCTGATCGTGTTGGTATTACGCGTTCAGTAATCGTTAACGCATTACGTAAACTTGAGTCTGCAGGAGTAATTGAATCAAGATCTCTCGGCATGAAAGGAACATATATTAAAGTATTAAATGATAAGTTTTTGACGGCTTTAGCTGAAATTAAAATGAAATAAGCAAGTTCTTCCTATACTAGAATAATGAATTCATAACAATATTGTTGTGTAATAACTACAACTATTAAAAAGGTCTCATTATTAATGAGACCTTTTTATTTTCCTTTTAATAATTTCATTAAGGGAATAGTTTTATATAATTGTAGTACTTTTTTATCAATTAAGTGATAGCTGATAGTAACTTTTGGGAATTGCAAAGTCAAAAAATTTGTCGAATTGAAACTTTTGTTATCGAAATGTGAACTTTTAAAAAAAATGGCATGAAAAATTGATTCAGATAGACTATGAAAAAGTGCCAAAAGACGATAGACACTGTGAATTATCTTATTTACAATAAATACTAGTGTTGAGTAAGAAATTTGTCATTTTTGTAATGAAATAGAACGAGGTGAACGGTTTGAACTTGTTTGGAGGAACAATAAGTAACTTAGAGCATGGTTTAAAATACGCATCGCTAAAAAATAAGACTATTGCACATAACATTGCAAATGTCGATACGCCTAATTACAAGGCAAAAGATGTCAAATTTAAAAAACTATTGAATGATGAAAATGAAAAACAACTTAGGGCGAACAAATCAGATAAGAGACATTATGATTTTAGTTTTGAACAATCTACCCATGTTGTTTATAGTTATGAAAACTTTCAATATCGCCATAACGGCAACGGTGTAGATATGGATAAAGAACAAGCAGAATTAGCGAAAAATACGATTTACTACAATGCTTTGATTGATCGCATTAACGGTAAATTCAATACATTAAATACAGTCATTAAAGGAGGGAAATAGTAATGTCAATCTTTTCTAGCATCAATACAACAACATCAGCTTTAACTGCTCAACGCTTACGAATGGATGTCATTTCCTCAAATATAGCGAATGTTGATACAACTCGTGCTAGACAAGTGAATGGTGAATGGGAGCCGTACCGTCGGAAAACGGTGACACTGACTGCAAATGAAGGTACATTTTCATCCTTTTTAAATAAAGCAGTAGGGAAGAGCAATGGCGTAGGCAATGGAGTAAAAGTAACAACAATAAATGAGGATAATGAAACGCCGTTCAAACTCGTATATGATCCAAGCCATCCAGATGCAAACGAGGATGGATATGTACAAATGCCTAATGTCGATGTGTTAAAAGAAATGGTCGATTTGATCTCTGCTACTCGTTCATACGAAGCAAATATAACCGTTTTAAATGCAAGTAAAGCGATGTTAACAAAGGCTTTAGAAATAGGTAAATAAGGGTGAACAATGAGAGGGGTGAATTGATGTGGCAATAAACCAAGTAAACTTATCTATTCCACTTCAAAATGTGAATGGTAATAGAGCGATATCCAATCAACAAACGCCATTTGAAGCGCAAAAAAGTTTTGCCAATACATTAAAAGAAGCGATTGACAAAGTAAATGATTACCAAGTTCAATCAGATGAATTAACAAATAAGTTGATTCATGGAGAAAACGTTGAGTTGCATGATGTAATGATTGCAGCACAAAAGGCGAGCATTACATTAAATGCTACGGTTGAAATTCGCAATAAAGTAATTGAAGCTTATCAAGAAGTTATGCGAATGACTGTATAATCTACGGTTACGCACGGAATATAAAGTGTTAGTGTATTCACTAGTACCGGAGGATTTGTAATGAATAATCGACTTAATAAATTAAAAACCGATTCCATTAATTTTTGGAAAAGTCGGACAAAGAAGCAGAAAGGTGCAATAATTGGAACCTTCGTAGGGGTTATAGCGATAGCGGCTATTATTACATATTTTACTACTCGAACAAACATGGTTCCCCTTTTCACAGAATTATCAGCAAAGGAAACTGGGGAGATTGCGGAAGTATTAAGCTCTCAAGGTGTTACATATGAAATTGCTCCAGGTGGAACGAACATTTTAGTTCCAGAAAAGCAAGTTGATTCCATCAAAGTTTCCTTAGCCGCACAAGGATACCCTGAAACTGGAGGAATTAGTACAACCTTCTTCACAGAAAATGCTGGCTTTGGTATGACGGATAATGAATTTAACGTCATCAAGCATAAAGCCCTAGAAACAGAACTTGAAAACCTCATAAAGAAAATCGATGGGGTAAAAGATGCAAAAGTTATGATTTCTATGCCAGAAAAAGGTGTATTCATTAATCAGAATGCGGAGAATCAAAACGCTTCTGCTGCTGTCGTATTACATACTGAACCAGGTCATAAGTTCACTGATGACCAAATTAAAACATTATATAACCTTGTATCGAAAAGTGTTCCTAATTTAAGCACAGACAATATTACAATATCTAATCAGTATTCTGAATATTACGATTTAGAATCCGCTATAGCTGGAAGTGGTTCAATCGACTCTGTAGAAGGTCAAATGAATGTAAAGAAAACGATTGAACGTGATCTTGAACGTCAAGTTCAAAAAATGCTTGGAACCTTAATGGGACAAAACAAAGTTGTTGTATCAGTCACTACAGATATCGATTTTAAGAAAGAAAATCGTGAGGAGAAATTAGTAAAACCTGTAGATGAGGAGAATATGGAAGGCATTGAAATCAGTGCCCAACGCATTACTGAAACATATACAGGTATGAATGGCGCAACAGGTCCAACGGAGATGGGCGATCCGACTGATAATGCAACCGGATATCAAGAAGCTTTAAATGGCAATGGTGATTACGAACGAATTGAAGAAACAATTAATAATGATGTAAATCGCATTAACCGTGTAATCCAAGAAAGCCCGTACAAAATTCGCGATATTGGTATTCAAGTCATGGTTGAGCCACCTGTTCCTGAAGATCCAACATCCCTTTCAGCTACAGTTGTGGAAGATATTGAACAAATTTTAGCAACTATTGTCCGAACTTCAATTGATAAAGAAGCTGCTGGAGAATTAACAGATGAAGAAATTGAAAACAAAATTGTTGTTTCTGTTCAACAATTCTATGGCAATGACGTAGAAAATATCGAAGAAACACCAGTGATTCCATGGTGGATTTGGGTTGTTGGTGGAATTTTAGTTGCTGCAATTCTTCTTCTTATTGTTTACATCTTGCGTTCGAAAAAGCGAAAAGCGGAAGAAGAAGCTATGGAAATTATTGAAGAACAAGAAGAGTTGCTTGTGGAAGATATTAATCAAGAAAAAGAAACAGAATCTACAGTTCGTCGCAAGCAATTAGAAAAAATGGCAAAAGAAAAACCGGAAGATTTTGCAAAATTATTGCGGAGCTGGATAGCTGAAGATTAATGGATAGGAGGTTCGACTGTGTCTAAAAAAGAAAAGAAATTTTTAACAGGAAAACAAAAAGCTGCACTGCTGTTAATTTCTTTAGGACCAGAAGTTTCCGCAAATGTTTATAAACATTTATCTGAAGAGGAAATTGAACGACTTACATTAGAAATTTCAGCAGTGAAAAAAGTTGAACCTGAAGTGAAAGAACAGATTATCGAAGAATTTCATAACATTGCTCTAGCTCAAGATTATATCTCGCAAGGTGGTATCGGCTACGCAAAAACAATATTAGAAAAGGCGTTAGGTCCTGAACAGGCACAAAATATTATCAATCGTTTAACATCTTCCTTGCAAGTTCGACCTTTCGACTTTGCTAGAAAAGCTGATCCATCACAAATCTTAAATTTTATACAAAATGAGCATCCGCAAACAATTGCGTTAATTTTGTCATATTTAGATCCGCAGCAAGCTGGTGTTATCTTATCTTCATTACCACAAGAAGTGCAAGCGGATATCGCAAGAAGAATTGCCACTATGGAATCGACTTCACCAGAAGTCATTAGTGAAATTGAATCGGTATTGGAAAGAAAATTGTCATCCACTTTTACGCAAGATTATACGGAAACTGGCGGCATCGATGCTGTAGTAGAAGTATTAAACGGTGTGGATCGCCAAACAGAAAAAACAATACTCGATGCGCTTGAAATTCAAGATCCAGAGTTGGCAGAAGAAATCAAAAAACGCATGTTTGTATTTGAAGATATTGTGACTCTCGATAATCGTTCAATTCAACGAGTTATTCGAGATTGTGAAAATGAAGACTTGCTGCTCGCAATGAAAGTATGTAGTGATGAGGTAAAAGAAATTATTTTCCGCAATATGTCACAACGAATGGCGGATACATTTAAAGAAGAGATGGAAATTATGGGACCTGTACGCCTACGTGATGTAGAAGAAGCACAAATGAGAATTGTTGCTATCATTCGTCGATTAGAAGAAGCTGGAGAAATTATTATAGCTCGAGGTGGAGGAGATGACGTCATTGTCTAAGTTAATCCGTTCGAGCGAGGCAATTAAAAAGCAAAATGGGCCGGTTCACATTGAAATTCGAAATCTTTTTGCGAAACAGTTTGATTCTACCCAGGATATAGGAGAAGAGGAGCATTCAATCACATTAGACGTGGTGTACAAAGAGCGAGATCGCATTCTGGAAGAAGCAAATCTAGAAATCTCTTCAAAGCGGGAAGAATTTGAATTGTATTGCCAAGCGAAACTAGAAGAAATCGAGAAATTAAGACAGCAATGGCAAGAGGAAAAGCTCATTCTTCAAAAAGAAGCATATGATGAAGGCTTTCAACAAGGTTATGAAGAAGGAATTCAGAAAGCGACTGCAGATATGGAAAATGCGTTAAAACTAGCGAATGAAACAGTTGAGAATGCTCGCATCAATGGAATGAAATATGTTGAGGAGCAGGAACATGTTATTTTAGATTTGGCGATTAAATCAGCGGAAAAAATTATTGGTGCATCGCTAGAAAAAGATGAAGCGTTATTTTTATCCATAGTTCGAAGAGGTTTAAAAGAAGCGCAAGAAAGCAAAGAAATTAAACTATATTTATCACCAGTATATTACAAGTTGGTAACTGAAAATCGAGATGAACTAGCAGCAATGTTCCCGCCGGATGTTCCGTTCTTAATCTTTGTAAATGAAGATTTGAACGATACAGATAGCTACATTGAAACAAATCATGGGCGCATCGTATTATCAATTGATGAACAATTGAAAGAATTGCGCTTAAAGCTTAGTGAAATTTTGGAGAGTAAGGATTGATTCCGATGAAAGCGGCTGACTTGGTCAACAATATACCTGCCATCAACACGTTCAAAAAATATGGAAAAGTTACGAGAGTTGTTGGACTATTGATAGAATCTCAAGGTCCAGAATGTTCCATCAATGACGTATGCAAAATTCATGTTCGTACGAAAAAAGGGCACGAAGTAATTTTAGCGGAAGTAGTAGGCTTTAAAGATGAGTATGTTATGTTAATGCCTTTTACTTCCGTACGAGAAATTTCTATTGGCTGTTTAGTGGAAGGAACAGGGAGTCCATTAGAAGTTAAAGTCGGTCCAGAATTAATTGGAAAAGTACTAGATTCGCTAGGCAACCCTTTTGATGGGACTTCTCTTCCGAGAGGATTAGTTTCGGTACCTACAGAAAACGAACCTCCAAATCCTTTGCATCGTCCGCCCATTGATCGGCAATTGGAAGTGGGAGTAAAAGCCATTGATGCGATGTTGACGGTAGGAAGCGGACAAAGGGTTGGTATTTTTGCAGGTTCTGGTGTGGGTAAAAGTACTCTTCTCGGCATGATTGCACGTAACACAAGAGCAGATTTAAATGTGATAGCTCTTATTGGTGAGCGCGGCAGAGAAGTGAGGGAGTTTATCGAACGGGATTTAGGTGAAGAAGGATTAAAACGATCCATCGTGATTGCAGCTACAGGTGATCAGCCTGCATTAATGAGGATAAAAGGTGCTTTTACTGCGACAGCCATTGCTGAGTATTTCCGAGAACGAGGTTTAAATGTCATGTTAATGATGGATTCTGTTACTCGTGTTGCAATGGCACAACGGGAGATTGGATTAGCAACAGGTGAACCGCCTGCTCAAAAAGGTTATACGCCATCAGTCTTTTCTATATTACCGAAATTGTTAGAAAGAACCGGGACAAGCATGAAAGGGAGTATAACGGCCTTTTATACGGTGCTTGTTGATGGGGATGATATGAATGAACCAATTGCAGATGCAGTTCGAGGTATTTTAGATGGACATATCGTATTAGACCGCACCTTAGCAAATAAAGGACAATATCCGGCTATTAACGTACTAAAAAGTGTCAGCCGTTTAATGAATCATATTTCTTCTGAAGAACATGTAAAAGCTGCTGAGAGAATTAGAGAATTGTATTATACATACGCAAAATCAGAAGATTTAATAAACATTGGGGCTTATAAAAAAGGAACGTCGAAAGAAATTGACGAAGCGATTTATTATGAACCCCTTATTACTCAATTTTTAAAACAAGGATTTAAAGAAAAAGTAACCCTTGAAGAAAGTGTTAATGAACTAATTGCTTTAGCGAATGGCGGTGGCAAATAATGGTTCAATATACGTATCGATTTGAAAAACTATTAACAATTCGCGAACAAGAAAAACAGCAAACAGAAATGGCTTACAAAGAAGCGGTTCGATCTTTCGAAAAAGTAGCGACACAATTATATGAATTGTTAAAGAAAAAAGAAAACTTAATTGAATATCAAAATGAGCGGTTAAAAAATGGACTAACGATTGATGAAATCCACCATTTTGCAAAGTTTATTGATAGTTTGGAACATACCATTGATGAAGTACAACAAAAAGTAAAACAAGCACGTGTAAAAATGCAATGGTATGAACACAAATTAGTAGAAAAAAACTTGGAAGTACGTAAGTATGAAAAAATGCGAGAGAAGGATTATAGCGCATTTCAAGAGGAACAAAATCGCCTAGAGGCTCAACACTTGGATGAGATTTCCTCACTTATGTACAACAAGAAGATATTTAGGTGATTTTATGGTGAAAGTGAACAAAAAGCTGAAAAATGATTATACTGAAGATTTTATGGAAAAAAAATCACCAGGATTTTTTCAAAAATTCTTCGCTTGGGTGATTATTCCGCTGCTATTCGTTATAGCCATTTTGCTCGTCGTTGCTCAATTTACAAATACGAACATCTTCGAAAAGGCTTCTGAAATGTTGCCTCGTACTGACGAAGAAACACCTGCCAGCGCTATTGATATGGACAATAAAATTGTTGAATTACAAGCGCAAATTCAAGAAAAAGATGCGCAAATTGAAAAATTACAAAGCGAATTGGATACTGCTTTAGCTGAGAACGAAAATCATATAGCAATACAGAAAGAATTGCGTAAAAGAATTGAAGAATTAGAAGCTGGTAAACAAGAATCAAAAAAAGATTTGAAAGAAATTGTTAACACTTATGAAAAAATGTCGGCTAAAGCAGTTGCACCAATCATTGTAGAAATGAAAGATGAACAAGCGTTGGAAATATTATCGAATTTGAAGCCAGATACACTTTCTCAAGTTTTAGCCAAAATGGATCCGAAAGAGGCTGCAAGATATACAGAATTATTATCTAAAAACAAAGAATCAAATACCAACTAGAAAGGAGGTGAAAGAATGAGTATAGGAATGCCATTTATTATATCTCAATCCCAATCGTTAGGATCCATAAAAGGACAGCAAAATGTTTTCAAAAACAAAGAAGGTTTTAGTAAGTTTGGTGATGTTTTTACTAAGGTTGTTCAAAGTGAAGAGAAAATGTCATCCGAAATTATGGAAACGGTAGAAAAAGAAATTCAACCACTATTAAAAGCTGATTCCGTAGAAGACATATTTGATTTACTCGAAATTCCTAACGATGAAGGATTGATTATACTCTCCCAAGGTGAAGAAGAGCAAGTAATTACAATAGAAGAATTAATGTCAAACATCGATGACATTTTAACACTATTAAATATGAATACTGAGCAACTAAATGAAATTGCTCAAGAGCTTTTGGGAGAAGAAGTTCGCATCGATAATATTTGGGATTTCATTCATCTCGTAAATCATGAACAGCAGTCTTTAAACGCCAACGTTGAGTCGCAATTGTTGGACAAAATGACTTCAATTTTATTTGGCGAAGAGAATAGATTACAAAGAGATGTAGTGAAATTTTTGCAAGTAATAAAATTAGCCCAATTAGTTGGCGAACAGTCTCAATTAAAATTAGAACAACAAGAACAGATTTCTAACTTAAAAACGTTCTTACTGAATATTGAAAAAACAATTATAAAGGAAATGACAACATCAACTGGCAAATTTTCATTAGAAAATTTCCAGCAAGTCGTAGTTAAACAGGTAAAAACAGAAGTTGATTCTAACGCTCATACAACTTCCAATATTTCTTTACATCAAAATTCGGAAACGAAAACAATTACGATTACTTTGCCAAATACAAATAATGGATCACAGGCTGAATCATTAGTAAAACAAATTGAATCGATATTACAACGTAGCCAAATATCCAATTCTCAAGGAACAACGAAATTATTATTAAAACTTTATCCTGAACATTTAGGATCTATTCGAATCGAATTAGTACAAAGAGAAGGTGTGATTTCTGCTAGATTGCTTGCTTCAACTGCACTTGGAAAAGAATTACTGGATAGTCAAATTCATCAATTAAAGCAAGCGTTTGTTCAACAAAACATTCAACTTGATCGAATCGATATTCAACAAAGTTTACAAGAGACGGATTTACGTGACCAAAATTTATTTAACAATATGTTTAAAGGTCAGCAACAGTCTGAAGAAAATGATAAAGATTCAGAAGAGCAGCAAGATGATGAAAAACTGTCTTTTAAAGAATTTTTAGTAAATGAGGAAGTGTAGCATATGGCAGAAATGTCAAAAATCACAAATGATTACTATTTATCTAACAATAAAAAAGTAGAAAAACGTACAGGAAACTCTATCCTTGGTAAAGATGATTTTCTAAAAATTCTAATCACTCAGTTGCAGCATCAAGATCCAACTAATCCAGTAGAAGATAAAGAATTCATTGCTCAAATGGCTCAGTTTTCAACATTAGAACAAATGCAGAACATGACGAAAGCAATGGAGGATTTGCTCGAATCACAATTGCAAACACAATTGATGGCATACACATCTTTCATAGGGCAAGAAGTAAAATGGCATGAAATTACCGATAAATTGGATGAAAAAGGAAAGCCGATGATTAACGAAGGCCAAGGGGTGATCGTTGAAATAAAATTTAAAAACGGCATGCCATTGTTTATATTAGATGATGGAAAAGAAATTACTGTAGGCAATATTTCTTCTATTTTAAAAAAGAATAGCGAAAAACCTGTAGTTGAAAATCCTCTAGTAGAGGTAAGTAAACTTATTGGAAAAACTGTCAAATACCAAAATGAAAACGGTGAGTTTGTTCAAGGAATCATCGAAGCTGTGACAACAAACAATCAAACAATTGAATATATTTTAGATAACCAAGTTCGGTTAAAGAAAGAGCAATTTGAAATTGTCAGTGAATAAGGTTGGTGAATCCATGCATCGAATACAATTTCAGCACGTACCATTACAACCGATTCATCTAAAACATAGCTCGAAACCAACAACAGAAAAAAAGACGACAAGCTTCATTGAGCATTTTGAACAAGCGAAAAATGAACTGAAAATAAGCAAACATGCTAATGAAAGAATTCGGGAACGAAATATTCAAATTTCAGAAGAAGAGTGGGAAAAAATTACGGACAAAGTAATTGAAGCTCGTTCGAAAGGGATTAAACAACCACTCGTATTAATGGATCAAGCTGCGTTAATCGTGAGCGCTAAAAATGGAACAGTCATTACAGCAATGGAGAGAGATGAAGCAAAAGAACAATTATTTACAAATATTGATGGCACTATTGTATTATAAGGCAGGACCTTGTAGGATGCCTCGTTTGCGGACTGACAGAAGCAAACAATATCTTTCTATTATTCGAAAGGAGAATTAGACGTATGATACGTTCAATGTACTCTGCAATTTCAGGTTTAAGAAATCATCAAACAAAACTAGATGTTATCGGTAATAATATTTCAAATGTGAACACTCACGGTTTCAAGAAAAGCCGTACAATTTTTAAAGATATGGTATCTCAAAATTTAGGTAGTGCATCATCTCCAACTCAAACCCTTGGTGGGGTGAACCCAAAACAAGTTGGTTTAGGGTCAACAATGGCAGCTATCGATATCATTCATTCTACTGGATCACTACAATCCACTGCGCGTACACTGGATTTAGCCATTGATGGTGAAGGATTCTTTATGGTAGCAAATAAAGATGACGCTGAAGGTGTTGCTGGTACTAACTTTAATAATGTTTTATATACAAGAGCTGGGAACTTCTACATGGACAAAGACGGATACCTTGTAAATGCAGAAGGTAAATATTTAGTAGGTATTGCTCCTGATGCTGCAGGAGATTTAGAAGCAGGGTATGATGAATTCCCAACTCCGGATGAGATAGAAATTGACGAAGAACTAGGGAATTTAGCAGGAGATACTTGGACATCACCAGCAGATGATGGATCTTATCAACCAATTCGAATTCCAACAGATGCTTCTGAAATGAGTATTGGTCAAGATGGAACAATTACATTTGTAGATGCTGATGGAGAATTAAGATGGGCTGGTCAAATTGTATTAGCAAAATTCCCTAATGTTGGAGGTCTTCAAAAAGTAGGAAGCAATTACTATACAGATACAACGAACTCCGGAGAAGTATTCTTACAAGTGGGGACTGCTTCAGGATTAGGATCCATTGAATCTGGTTTCCTTGAAATGTCGAATGTTGACCTATCAGAAGAGTTTACGGAAATGATTGTGGCACAACGCGGTTTCCAAGCAAATACTCGCGTAATTACAACTTCCGATCAAATTTTAGAAGAATTAGTGAACTTAAAACGATAATCAATCTAGTAATCTTTTAACTTACTAGTCTTTAGATTATTTTAAAGAAAAGGAGGGTCGGGCCGGCTCTATCCTTCCCGGCCCTATTTCAATGATTCAACTAACACGCCTTAATGGCAAAACATTTTCATTGAATGCTTTATACATAGAAACAGTCGAATCCTTTCCAGATACGACCATTACGCTAACGACTGGGCGGAAATATATTGTAAAGGAAACTGAAGAAGAAGTTAGAAAAAAAGTGACAAATTATTATCGCACGATTCAAGTGCTTTCTAACCCCCATCTACGAGGTGATGAAAATGAAGAATAATAAATTATTAACAGTAATGCTCATCATTTTAGTGTCGATTACGTTAATTGGGGTTGTACTTGTAGTTTTATTGACTCAATTCAATAAACAATCTACAACCCTCGAACCAACCATCGATAAAATTATCGAATCTAGCGTAGATGTACCTGAAATAACGACCAATTTAGCAGATGGAAATTATATCCGCATTGAATTGAAAATCCAAACAGATAGCCCTAAAGCAGCAAAGGAACTAGCTAAACGCGACTTCCAAACAAAAAACATTATCATAGAGGAACTATCTGAATTAACGGAGGAAAACCTAAAAGGAAAAGAAGGAAAAATTCTATTAGAATCAACGATTAAAGCCCGATTAAATGAATTGATGCAAGAGGGTGAAGTGCAACAAGTATACATTACCTCCTACATCATTCAGTAAAGAAATCTGTTGAAATGGAGGTGGTCAAATGCCAGGTGATGTATTATCCCAATCGGAAATCGATGCGCTGCTTTCAGCAATCTCTACTGGGGAAATGTCAGCAGATGAAATGAAAAAAGAAGAAGAAAAGAAAAAAGTCAAAGTTTATGATTTCAAGCGTGCCCTTCGTTTTTCAAAGGATCAAATTCGAAGTCTGACGCGAATTCATGAAAACTTTGCAAGACTTTTAACTACATTCTTTTCTGCTCAACTTAGAACATATGTACAAATTTCTGTAGCATCTGTTGACCAAATTCCCTTTGAAGAATTTGTTCGCTCGATTCCAAATATGACATTAATAAATGTATTTGAAGTACCGCCTTTAGATGGTAATATTTTAATGGAGATCAATCCAAACATTGCTTACTCCATGTTAGATCGCCTCATGGGTGGTAGCGGTACAAGTTATTCAAATGTTGACAATTTAACTGAAATCGAACAAAAAATCATGACAAACTTATTTGAACGTTCCTTCGATAATTTGCGTGAAGCTTGGGAAAATATCGCTGAAATTGACCCAATGCTTGTTGAACTCGAAGTGAACCCACAATTTTTACAAATGATTTCACCAAATGAAACAGTAATCGTTATTTCAATGAATACCGTTATTGGTGAAACTTCTGGCATGATTAACATTTGTATTCCACATGTCGTATTGGAACCAATTATACATAATTTGTCTGTCCAATACTGGATGCAATCGAATACAAAAGAGCCAACAGAAGCACAAATCAAAGCGTTAGAAACAAAAGTAAAACAATCTGACTTACAGCTCGTAGCTGAACTCGGTACATCTACGATTTCAATCGAAGACTTTTTAACGATGAATATCGGTGATGTCATCCAGCTCGATCAGAAAATTTCTGATCCATTAATTCTTAGAATTGGAGATATTCCAAAATTTACTGTTCAGCCGGGTAAATTAAAGAAAAAAATGGCAGTTCAGATTATTGAGACGTTGAAAGGAGGAGAAGAAGATGAGTGATGATATGCTCTCCCAAGAAGAAATTGAAGCCCTACTTCGAGGTGGAACACTAGATGATAAAATCGAGGAAATGGCTTCAAATTCTAAAACAAATTCAAACGAAAAATTAGTTGTTGAAGATTATTTAACAGAAATGGAACGCGATGCGTTAGGTGAAATAGGAAATATTTCTTTCGGGAGCTCAGCAACTGCACTATCTTCATTGTTAGGGCAAAAAGTTGAAATAACAACTCCTGTAGTGTCACTAATTAATAGAAATAATTTGGAAGAAGAATTTCCACATCCATATGTTGCTGTATCAGTAGAATATACAACTGGTATAAGCGGTGTGAATTTATTAGTCATTAAACAATCAGACGCTGCAATCATTGCAGATTTAATGCTTGGGGGAGATGGACGCAATCCGAACCCAGATTTAGGAGAAATCCAATTAAGTGCTGTTCAAGAAGCGATGAATCAAATGATGGGTTCAGCTGCAACCTCCATGTCTACGATGTTTAACAAAAAAGTAGATATTTCACCACCTTCTCTAGCTTTACTAAATATTAAGGAAAATGAAGGTGAAGAGAATATTCCTGATGATGAAATATTGGTAAGAGTTTCCTTCCGTTTACTCATCGGGGATTTAGTAGATTCTACAATCATGGAATTACTACCATTAGATCTAAGTAAAAAGCTTGTAAAATCCTTATTCGGTGAAAATGCAGATGCGAATCAACCTGAGGCACAACCTCATGCACAAGCTGAGCCGAAACAATTAACTGCATCGCCAATGCAACAAAGCACAACATCGCAATTGGAACAACCAATACAACAGGCTAATCAACCAGTATATCAGCAGCAAGCTGCTACTACTCATGAAATACCAAGTTTTACAACTTATTCACAACCAAAACCTCAGCCGGTAAATGTTCAACAAGCACAATTTGCAACATTTGAACAACCGAAGATGACAGAGGCAGAAGCTCGAAATTTAAATATGTTACTTGATATTCCTTTACAAGTAACTGTTGAATTAGGACGGACGAAGCATTCAGTGAAAGAAATATTACAATTAGCTTCAGGTTCCATTATAGAGCTAGATCGACTTGCTGGTGAGCCAGTTGATATATTGGTAAATAATCGCCTAATTGCGAAGGGTGAAGTTGTAGTCATTGATGAAAACTTTGGTGTGAGAATTACAGATATTATCAGTCAGAAAGAACGCATCAATAATCTAAGATAGATGTAATAATAATGGAGGAATCTTACTATGTCTAAAAAAATCTTAATAGTTGACGATGCAGCATTTATGCGCATGATGATTAAAGATATTTTGACGAAGAATGGCTATGAAGTAGTTGGAGAGGCAGCAGATGGAATGCAGGCTGTAGAAAAATATAATGAATTGCGACCAGATTTAGTGACAATGGACATCACTATGCCAGAAATGGACGGCATAACAGCATTGAAACAAATTAAATCGATTGATCCAAACGCTGTTGTAATTATGTGTTCAGCTATGGGTCAACAAGCGATGGTCATTGATGCCATCCAAGCGGGTGCGAAAGACTTTATCGTAAAACCATTCCAAGCAGATCGTGTTATTGAAGCAATCCAAAAAGCAATAGGTTGATAGGAAAGATGAAAAACCTTTATAAAAAAATTAGCATTGTCCTTATGTTGTTCGCAGTTTTTATAATGACTGCTCCAGCACAGCTCACTTTTGCGAACCAAAAAAATAAAATGATTGACGAAGGCTATTTTGATAATCCTGAAACTTTCAATCAAGATTCTACAGCTGTCAAAGAATCGGCAGCTGTAGGTCTTACAGCTTGGGATTATATCAAAATGCTGCTCGCACTCATTTTTGTACTCTTATTATTAATTTGGGTGTTAAAGTTTATTAATAAAAAAAGCTATCATTTTCAACAAAATCAAATTGTTCGAAATATCGGTGGTATTTCAGTAGGTTCACAAAAGTCTGTTCAAATTTTGCAAATTGGAGATAAGCTGTACATCGTTGGTGTAGGTGAAAATGTAGAACTCATTAAGGAAATTTCAAATCGTGATGAAATTGACAAGTTGCTTAATCTTTACAATGAAAAACAAATGTTAACAACAAGTCCACCATTCATTGCAGAATTATTTAAAAAATTGAAAGGGCAGTCAAAAACGCGTGAAAATAGTAATCATTCAGATTTCGGGAATATGTTAAATCAGCGTTTATCTGAAATTCAAAAGATGCGTCGCGACGAGCTCGAAAAATGGAAGGAAAAGGAGCACGATAAATAATGGAACAATTTATCTCATTCTTTTCTGACTCTGATCCTACGAACGTCGCTACTTCTGTAAAATTACTATTATTATTGACAGTATTATCACTTGCACCAAGTATTTTAATTTTAATGACATCATTTACACGTATCGTCATAGTCCTTTCGTTTACTCGGACAGCTTTAGCGACGAATCAAACGCCTCCCAATCAAGTAATTATTGGGTTAGCATTATTTTTAACTTTCTTTATTATGGCTCCAACCTTCCAACAAGTAAATGATGAAGCATTGCAACCGCTCTTTAACGAAGAGATTGGCCTTGAAGAAGCATATTCTAGAGCAAGTCTTCCATTTAAGGAATTTATGGCAAAACATACAAGACAAGGAGATTTGGAACTGTTTTTACAATATAGTCAAGCAGAAAGACCACAATCCATTGAGGAGATTCCTTTAACCATATTGGTACCGGCTTATGCTTTGAGTGAATTGAAAACCGCTTTCCAAATGGGATTTATGATTTTCATTCCGTTTATTGTCATTGATATGGTTGTAGCAAGTGTACTCATGTCTATGGGGATGATGATGTTACCGCCTGTCATGATTTCGTTGCCATTTAAGATTTTATTATTTGTACTTGTCGATGGATGGTATTTAGTCATTAAATCTTTACTCCAAAGTTTCTAAGGGAGGAAACTCAATGTCACAATTAACAGTCATTCAAATAGCTGAACAAGCGGTATGGGTTGTCCTCTTAGTTGCAGGTCCACTAATGTTAGTCGCTTTAGTTACTGGTCTAATCATCAGCATTTTCCAAGCTACAACGTCTATTCAAGAACAAACATTGGCGTTTGCTCCGAAAATAATTGCGGTGTTAGTAGCCATCGTATTTTTTGGACCATGGATGGTGTCAAAAATGTCAGAATACTTTATTGACATTTTGAACAATTTAACGCGATACATAGGGTGACATAAATGTTAGAAATCATACCACAATTTTCTGTATTCCTATTAATGTTTGTAAGGATTTCTGCATTTTTTGTTACCGTCCCTTTTTTTTCATATCGTACGATACCACCCCAATTAAAAATTTTGTTAGCTTTAATGCTTGCTTGGATGATGTATTATACGATTCAAACAGAAGTGATTCCAATTGATGGGAATTACATATTGCTTATTATGAAAGAAGCGATGATTGGGCTTATTATTGGATTAGCTGCAACCATCATAATATCCATCGTACAAATAGCTGGTGGTTTTATCGATTTTGAAATGGGATTTGCCATGGCAAATATCGTTGATCCGCTTACCGGTGCACAAAGTCCAATGATGGGACAATTTTTTAACTTACTAATTTTATATTTATTAATTGCTACTAACGGTCACCACCTTATTTTAGATGGAATTTACTATAGTTATCAGTTTATTCCAATTAATCATTTTCCGAACTTTGGGGATGCTGGCATGGCGGAATTTACAGTAAAGTTGATTGCTGTAGTCTTTTCGGTTGCTTTTCAAATGTCAGCACCTTTAGTAGCAGCATTGTTTTTATTAACGCTTGCTATTGGTATTACCGGAAAAACGGTTCCTCAATTAAATATTTTTATTATCGGATTTCCATTAAAGATTATCGTAGGATTTCTTGTATTGTTCATTTCAATGGGGATTATGATTGAAGTGATGCAAAAGGTGATTGAATTAATGATTACCGTTATGCGTGAATTCATGCAGTTTTTAGGTGGTGCATAATTTGAAGTTACTGCTTCCTTTAGACTTACAATATTTTGCTGGTGAAAAAACAGAAAAAGCGACTCCAAAGAAACGGAAAGATGCTCGAAAAAAGGGACAAGTTGTAAAAAGCCAAGATTTTTCGTCAGCGATTTTGTTTTTAATCCTTTTTCTTTTTCTCATCTTTATGGCACCGTTTATGTTTAAAGGTCTCCTTTCTTTTTTTATACAAGCCTTTGAAAAATACATACTTTTTGAGACAGTGACAGTTGATACCATCATGAATATCTATGTTGACTCTATTTCAGAAATGGCTGTCATTTTATTACCGGTGATGGTAGTAGCAATGGTTGTGGCAATGTTCTCTAACTTTTTACAATTTGGTTTCTTGTTTACAACAGAAACAATAAAATTTGATTTGAAAAAAATTGATCCAATAAAAGGGATTAAGAAAATTATTTCATTAAGAGCTATTGTGAACTTAATTAAGTCTTTGTTAAAAGTAGCATTTATTGGGACAGTAACTGGATTTGTTATTTGGCTTAATTTTGACGATGTATTGTCTTTAGCATTTCATAGCCCTTGGGAAGCATTAATAATAGTTGCAAAACTAACGGCTATGATGGGCATCGCTAGTGCCATTGCCTTACTATTAGTCGCTATTCTAGATTACATATATGAAAAATTCGATTATGAAAAAAAATTAAGAATGTCGAAACAGGACATTAAAGATGAGTATAAAAATACGGAAGGGGACCCACTCATCAAATCGAAAATTAAGCAACGGCAGCGAGAAATGGCTATGCGACGCATGATGCAAGAAGTACCGAAAGCGGATGTGGTTATTACAAACCCAACTCACTTTGCAGTTGCCTTAAGATATGATGATGAGTCCATGGAAGCTCCTAAAGTCGTTGCAAAAGGTGTCGACTTTGTAGCACAAAAAATCAAATTAATTGCAAAGGAAAATGATATCGTCATGGTAGAAAATAGACCATTAGCAAGAGCGCTATATGATCAAGTGGAAATTGGTGAAGAAGTGCCTGAAGAATTTTTCAAAGCAGTGGCAGAAATATTAGCTTATGTTTATCGAGTTAAACGTAAAATTTAGTTTGTAGGAGGGAAAAACATGAAATTTCGCGACTTAGGAGTATTAGCATTTATCATCGTGATAGTAGCGATGCTCGTAATCCCTCTACCAACATGGTTGCTAAGTTTTTTAATCATCATTAATATTACGCTTTCTTTACTTGTATTGCTCACTGCAATGAACATGAAAGAGGCGTTGCAATTTGCGATTTTCCCGTCAATTATATTGATTTTGACGTTGTTCCGACTTGGTGTGAGTATTTCAACTACTCGTGCCATTCTTTCTCAAGGAGATGCCGGTGACGTCGTTGAAACGTTCGGGGAATTCGTAACGGGCGGTAATATACTAGTTGGTTTAGTTATTTTCATGTTGCTTGTCATTGTGAACTTTATCGTTATTACGAAAGGTTCAGAACGGGTTGCGGAAGTAGCAGCACGTTTCACGTTAGATGCGATGCCTGGTAAGCAAATGAGTATTGATGCAGATTTGAATGCAGGATTAATTTCTGAAAAGGAAGCACGGGAACGTCGCGATAAAGTTGCGAAAGAAGCAGATTTCTATGGGGCGATGGATGGTGCTACGAAATTTGTAAAAGGTGACGCCATTGCTTCCATCATCATGGTATTTATAAACTTAATTTTTGGTTTGTTTATTGGGATGTTACAAATGGGATATTCTTTTTCTGAAGCGGCAGACCACTTCTCCAAATTAACAGTCGGTGATGGTCTCGTTGCTCAAATTCCAGCCTTACTTGTATCAACAGCAACAGGTCTTGTAGTAACTCGAGCAGCAAGCGATGGTAATCTCGGAGAAGATATAATAGGGCAATTATTCTCTCAAGCAAAATTGCTTTATGTAGCAGCGGGAACCATTTTCTTGCTTGGCCTCTTTACTCCGATTCCTGACTGGATTACAATTCCAATTGCTGCATTACTTGCCATTGGAGCCTTTTTAATGAGTCGCAAAAAAGAAGAGGACCCAGAAGAATTGCTGGAAATTGAGGAAGAACAAGTAACCGATACAATGAAGAGTCCAGAAAATGTTGTCAATTTATTAAATGTTGATCCAATTGAATTTGAATTTGGTTATGGTTTAATTCCTTTAGTTGATGCGCAGCAAGGTGGGGATTTGCTTGACCGAGTTGTGATGATTCGTCGTCAGCTTGCATTAGAACTAGGTCTTGTAATTCCTGTTGTACGCATTCGAGATAACATCCAATTACAGCCGAATGAGTATCGTATTAAAATTAAAGGAAATGAAATGGCAAGGGGAGAATTATTATTAGACCATTATTTAGCGATGAGCCCTGGTGATGACGATTCGATTGAAGGTATTGATACAATTGAACCATCTTTTGGTCTCCCTGCAAAATGGATTACTGAGGAAGTAAAAGAAGAGGCGGAGATGCGAGGATTTACTGTTGTTGACCCGCCAAGTGTTGTATCCACACATTTAACAGAAGTCATTCGTGCAAACGCTCATGAACTACTCGGTCGACAAGAAACAAAGCAACTGATCGATCATTTGAGAGAAACACATGCTATTTTAGTCGACGAACTAACACCAACCCCATTATCGATTGGTGAAATTCAAAAAGTACTCGCAAAATTATTAAAGGAACATGTTTCGATTCGCAACTTACCAGTTATTTTTGAAACTTTGGCAGATTATGCAAAATTGACAAGTGACACGGATGTACTAACAGAATACGTAAGACAAGCCCTTGCACGACAAATTACAAGGCAATATGTACAAGACGGATCGCAATTAAAAGTAATTACCGTTCCGGCAAAATTAGAAAAAATCATTGCAGATAGCGTTCAGCAAACAGAACACGGAAATTACTTGGCGATGGATCCACAAGAATCTCAAAACGTTCTTGAGTCCATTGCAAAAGAAGTGGAAAGAGTTTCATACATGGAACAAACGCCAATTATTTTATGTTCACCAGGTATTCGAATGTATTTAAGACAATTAACGGAACGATATTTCCCACAAATTCCTATATTGTCTTATAACGAATTGGATGCCAACGTTGAAATCCAAAGTGTTGGGGTGGTGACTGTTGAATGAAAATGAAAAAATATATAGCACCTTCTATTGCTGAAGCGATGAAACAAGTGCGTTCAGAATTAGGTGAAGATGCTGTCATCATCAATTCTAAAGTAATTGTCAAAAAGAAATTTTTCGGATTGATAAGACAGAAAAATTTTGAGGTTCTGGCTGGAATTGACGTAGTTGAACGTCCAAAATTTGATATGCCAGAACAAATGGATAGCCCTGTTAAAGTTCAGCCCATCGTTCCAAAAAAAGACGAACTACCTATAGCAGGAAATGTTTTGGAGCTAAAAGAAGAGATTGACAGCTTAAAAAAAATATTACAATCAATGAAACATGAATCAATTCAATCTTCATTGCCTGATGAACTTAAACCATTTGCTGAATATATGAAACGTCAAGAGCTTAATCAAGAGCTCATCACGGCCATTTGTGATGAGCTTTTTGTACATATGCAAACGACGAAGGAAATATCTAATCAAGAAATAAAAAACATTGCAAAAAAAATTTTACAAGCGAAACTTTCTCCCCTCCCATTAGGAGGTTTATCCTATGAGAAAAAATACGTGTGTGTCTTAGGTCCGACAGGGGTAGGAAAAACAACGACGATTGCTAAAATGGCAGCTCGAAGTGTTTTGGAGAAGAAGAAAAGAATCGGATTTATAACAACCGATACATATCGAATTGCAGCAATTGAACAGTTAAAAACATACGCTAATCTTCTTCAAGCCCCCGTAGAGATTGTTTACAACTTCAATGATTATAAAGAAGCAATAAAAAAATTTGAACATTTAGATTTAGTGTTCATTGATACAGCTGGGCGCAACTATAAAGAAGCAAAATATGTGAATGAATTAAAGAAACTGATTTCTTTCGATGAAGAAGTTGAATCTTATCTTGTTCTATCTTTGACTGCTAAAGAGAAAGATATTGAAACGATAATCGAACAATTTAATGAATTACCTGTTGAGAAGTTTGTCTTCACTAAAATTGATGAAACAAATTCTATTGGCGCGATGTATAATTTAATGATTAAATATAATAAAGGACTTGCTTACTATACAACTGGGCAAGAAGTACCGGAAGATATTGAAGAAGCAACTGCAGACAAATTACTTGAATTGTTCTTCCAAGGAGAATTCAAATGAGAGATCAAGCAGAAAAATTACGAATGAAAATGTTGGAGCGTCAAGGTGCATTAGGGAGATCCATCGCTGTTGTTAGCGGTAAAGGCGGAGTAGGAAAGAGTAATTTTACAACAAACTTTGCTATTAATCTAGCGAAACGTGGGAAAAAAGTTGTCATATTAGATATGGATCTCGGAATGGCAAATGTTCACATTTTAATAGGGAAACAGGCTCAATATAATTTGAAGGACTATTTAGAAGGACATGTTTCATTCGAAGAAATCATTTATGCAGGTCCACAAGACATTCATTACATTTCCGGAGGTTCCGGTTTTTCATCGGTCATTGAATGGTCAGAAGAGATGTTTGATGCCTTCATACATGCATTTGAAGAATTGCAGAAAAATTATGATTATATTTTATTCGATATGGGAGCAGGAGCAACAAATTGGGCGCTAGATGTGGTTACGTCCATTGAGGAAGTCATTGTAATCACAACTGCTGAGCCAACTTCGATTACAGATGCCTATTCAATGATGAAATTCATTTATTTAAAAGAACCGAGTAAAACATTTTATCTATTATGTAATCGAGCGTTTTCAAATGAAGAAGGAAGGGAAACGTTGCAGAGGCTAAAAAATGCAATGTTGAAATTTTTATCAAAAGAAGTTGTGATTCTTGGTTGGTTACCAGAGGATAGTGCAGTCAGAAAAGCAGTGATTGAGCAAGTTCCTTTTTCAATTTCATATCCAAATGCTCAAATTTCAAAATCATTACATGAAATTGTAAATCGTTTTATTCATAATAAGTTAGGAGAAGAGATTCCTCTTTCATCCAATTCATTTATTACTAGACTAAAACGTATTTTCTCGAAAGGTCGTGATTAATTGGAACCTTCGAAAAAACATAAATTGCTAATAGTAGACGATTCCGCTTTCATGAGGAAAGTAATCAGTGATTTCTTTCATCAACATCCATCGATTGAAGTAATTGGTACAGCAAGGAATGGAAAGGATGCAATTCAAAAAATTCAACAACTAAACCCAGATGTTGTCACAATGGATGTTGAAATGCCGGAATTAAATGGTATTGAAACGTTAAAGCATATAATGGAAATTTCCCCTGTTCCTGTCGTTATGATATCCAGTTTTACTGAAAAAGGTGCTCAGAAAACATTGCAGGCAATGGAATATGGGGCAGTTGATTTTGTGACAAAACCTGGGGGCACGATTTCTCTTGATTTACATAAAGTTAAGGACGAGCTTATTCGAAAAGTAGAGCTCGCTTCAAAAATTCCAATTGAAAAATTAAGAAAGCAAATTAATCCAAAAAAACATTATATAAACAATATTCAACAAGAAACAACACTAAACATTAATGAAACGCAAGTAGTAACAGAATTTTCATCTACTAGTAATAAAAATTGGACAAAAACTTCAGAGAAGATTGTATTAATAGGTACATCAACTGGTGGGCCACGAGCTTTGCAAGAAGTGATTACAAATTTGCCTGAATCCTTATCGGCACCCATATTAATTGTTCAACATATGCCACCAGGGTTTACAAAATCATTAGCAGACAGGTTAAACCATCTTAGTAAAATCCGAGTGAAGGAAGCTGAACAGGGTGAAATTGTTGAAAAAGGAACAGCTTATATTGCACCAGGTGGTTACCATTTAAAAATGAAAAAAAATGGCCAACATTATCAAATTGTTTTAGATAATCAGGAACCACCAAGAGCTGGCCACAGACCAAGCGTTGATGTTCTCTTTGAAAATATTAGCCAGTTTAATGAATTAGATAAAATTGCAATCATCATGACTGGGATGGGTAATGACGGTTCTAAAGGGTTAATGGCATTGAAGAAATCTGGAAATGTCATCGCGATTGCTGAATCAGCTGAAACTTGTATCGTTTATGGTATGCCAAAAGCTGCCGTTGAGACAAAGTTAGTTGATGAAGTAGTCAATTTAGATGAAATTTCAGAGACAATGATGAAATATTTGTCATAAAGGGAGTGTTTTCGAATGGAAATGAATCAGCAATATTTGGACATGTTTATAGAAGAAAGTAAAGAACATTTACAAGCTTGTAGCGATCAATTATTAGAACTTGAAAAGAATCCGAATGATTTATACATCGTTAATGAGATTTTCCGCTCGGCTCATACATTAAAAGGAATGGCTGCTACGATGGGATTTGAAGACTTAGCGGATTTAACACATAAAATGGAAAACGTTCTAGATGCCATTCGAAATGAAAAAATCGTTGTTGATTCAAATCTATTAGATATTGTATTTGAATCGGTAGACCATTTAGAAGCGATGATAGTGGATATAGCAAATGGCGGTGATGGGAAACGGGATGTTTCCGATATAGTATCGAAATTAAAAGCGATTGAAGCAGGTCAACTGATTCCTACAAGCACTCCAACTGAACAAGAAATGGCAGCAGATGTATACACGGAAGAACCTACTACTGACCGATATTTAATTTATGATGAGTACGATGTTACAGTATTGCAACAATCGAAAGAACAAGGGTTTAATGTATATGAAATTACTGTTTCCCTTCGACCTGACTGTCTATTAAAGGCAGCTCGAGTATACATGGTTTTTGAGGTTTTGGAAAAAAATGGTGAAGTATTAAAATCTTTTCCAACGGTTGAAAAGCTTGAGGAAGAACAGTTCGATCAAACATTCCAAGTAACATTCATTACGAAAGATTCTGCGGAAGAAATTCAAAAGAAAATTAATAAAGTTTCTGAGATTGATAAAGTTGTAGTAATGCCATTGACGAAAGAAATGATTAAAGAAGCAAGCAAAGAAGAATTGGTTTCAAAAGAACAACTTCAACAAGAATCAAAAAAATCTGAACAACAACCTTCAAAACAGCAGAAAAAATCTGAACCGTTAAAGAAAGAATCGAATGCGACGAAACAAAGTGCACAGTCAAAAACGATTCGGGTAAGCATCGAGCGCCTTGATATTTTAATGAATCTATTTGAAGAATTAGTAATAGACCGGGGACGATTACAATCGATTGCGACAGATGTTAAACATTCAGAATTAACAGAAACAGTTGAGCGAATGAGCCGTACGATGGGAGATTTACAAAATATTGTCCTTACAATGCGCATGATTCCAATTGAAACGGTATTTAACCGCTTCCCTAAAATGGTTCGTTCTTTATCCAGAGATTTAAATAAAAAAATAAATCTGGAAATTATCGGTGCAGAAACGGAACTAGACCGTACAGTAATCGATGAAATTGGCGATCCGTTAGTTCACCTAATCCGTAATTCTGTAGACCATGGTATCGAAAGTCCGGAAGTGAGAAAAGCAAAAGGTAAACCAGAAGAAGGTACGGTCATCTTACGGGCATATCATAGTGGAAATTATGTATTTATTGAAATAGAAGATGACGGAGCTGGAATCAACAAAGATAAAGTATTAAAAAAGGCAATCGATCGAGGTATTGTGACGAAAGAATCGGCGTTAGTATTAACCGATAAGCAAATTAATGAACTCATATTTGAATCAGGTTTCTCAACAGCTGAAAAGATAACGGATGTTTCTGGGCGCGGTGTCGGCTTAGACGTAGTAAAAACAACGATTCAGTCTCTTGGAGGCAGCATTTCTATTGAGTCAGAACAAGATGTTGGTTCGAAATTCTCCATTCAATTGCCATTAACACTATCTATTATTTCTGTCATGCTCGTAGAAATTGAGAAAGAAATTTATGCGATTCCGTTATCATCAATTATCGAAACTTCAATTATTAAGAAATCTGAGATTTTAAATGCTCATAATCAAAAAGTAATTGATTTCCGAGGAAAAGTTGTTCCGTTAATTTTCTTAGATGAAGTATTTGAAGTACCGCGCAATGAAATTTATGATGATGAGTATTTATCTGTTGTGATTGTTCGAAAAGGTGATAAATTAGCTGGTTTAGTCGTTGATTCATTCATTGGCCAACAAGAAATTGTTTTAAAATCATTAGGCAACTATTTAAAAAATATTTTTGCCATTTCAGGTGCTACAATTTTAGGTAATGGACAAGTAGCGTTAATTATTGATATTAATGCGTTAATGAAATAATTCCATGAAATGAGGTGTTGTAAATGGCAACTGTAGTAGAGCAAGAAAGTATAAAAGTAATAGTTTTCCAATTAATGGATAAGGAATATGCTATTCCTGTAAGCCAAGTTCAAGGTATTGAGAAAATGATGCATATTACTCGAGTACCAAGAACAGAAAAATTCGTAAAAGGTGTCATCAATTTGCGCGGAGTTGTAACACCTATTATTGATTTGCGTGAACGTTTTGGTCTTCCATCATCGGAAAATGCTGAATCCGTAAGAATTATTATTGTTCAGTTTGATGACATGGAAGTAGGATTTGTAGTAGATTCCGCGAACGATGTCATAGATCTTCCAGTGAATTCTATTGAACCTCAACCAGAAGTAGTAGGTGTGATAGAAGAAGCATTCATCTCAGGGGTTGCTAAAATTGATAATCGTTTATTAATATTGCTACATTTAGATAAAGTATTAAATATATCTGAATAGTATATTAAAAAAGTAGGGATTCATATGGGGCATCCTAAAATTAATTCTATGCATTTAGACATTCTGAAGGAGATTGGAAATATAGGTGCAGCTCATGCAGCGACTGCTTTATCGGATTTGCTAAAGAAAAAAATCGAAATGCGCGTCCCAAAAGTAGAAATGATTACATTTAATGAAATGATGGATTTAGCTGGCGGACCGGAAAAAGTAGTTGTAGGTATTTTCTTGCGAATCGAAGGCGATTTAGAAGGAAGCATGTTTTTCATATTGCCGATTGAACAGGCCAATCGGTTCATTCAACATCTCATTCAAGATGACCAGTTCGATTTTCAATCCAATGGCTCTTTCATCGGAATGTCCGCAATGCAAGAAATGGGAAACATATTATCTGGATCTTATCTATCCGCCTTGTCTGATTTTTTGCAATTAAAAATGTATCCTACAGTACCTGGTTTAAGCATTGATATGTTTGGGGCAATCATTAGTATTGGCCTCATTGAAATTTCTCAAGTAAGCGACTATGTGATTGTCATCAATACATCCATTTCGGAAGAAGGGCTTGAAAATACAGAAATGAAAGGGCACTTTTTATTATTACCTGACCCTGAGTCTTTTAATGTAATATTTAAGGCGTTAGGGGTCGAATAGTATGTTTGCATCGAAGGAAGGAAAGGTAGTTAAAGTTGGAATTGCCCAAATGGATGTAGTCAAATCTCCGGATACGATTCGAACTTCGGGACTAGGATCATGTGTGGGAGTCGTTTTATATGATGAAACGAAGAAGGTTGCAGGGCTTGTTCATATTATGTTACCGGATTCTTCATTAAGCCGTTCAGAAACAATCAATTGTGCAAAATTTGCCGATACTGGTATTCAAGGTCTACTAGAGATGTTATTAGTAGAAGGGGCTCAAAAGTATCGGTTAAAGGCCAAAATAGCTGGTGGAGCCCAAATGTTCCAATTTGCTTCAGATAAGAATATGATGAGAATAGGTCCTCGCAATGTTGAAGCTGTGAAAAAAGTATTAAAAGAATTGGGGATTCCTCTCATTGCGGAAGATACAGGTGGTAATAGCGGTAGGACGATTGAATTTGATCCTGATACTAGTAAATTAATGATTCGAACAGTCAATAAAGGGGTGAGCGAAATATGATGTATGGCTCAATATTTTATAATTGTTGGGGTAGTTTAATAGCATTTACCATTACCTTTGCGATTATGTTTCAAATTTCTATATTTCCTTCGCAGATTTTACTTGTTTCATTCATTGTTGCACTCGCTGCCTTTGTTGTAATGTTCGCTGTACGGTATTTAATAGGCTATATTTTGTATACACCCGATGACGCGCTTTTTGCAGATTTTATTGAAGAAGTTGCATCTAAGAACAGTGAAAATATAATGGATGAGGAAATGGATAATAGATTTAGAAGAGCTTCTAATGATTTTCAAGATGAAAATCCAGAAGAAATTGCAGATGTCGTGCGTAGGTTGCTAGAAGAAAGAGATACCTAAGAACTATTTTATAAATTGTAGAGAGCCGAATTTAGGCTCTTTTTTCATATCTATTAAGAGGAATTTTCTAATGGTTAGTAAATGATTTAGTCCTATAGAATGCTGTGTTTTTTAAACCTATATTTGGTATAATAATGGAAAGAAAAGCGTTTGTTAAAGAAAGGTGGATTCGATGGTAAGTAAGCTAGATGAACAAAAATTATGGAATAGCTGGATAAAAGATCGAGATCCGCATGCAGGGAATTTACTAATAAAAAAATACATACCGCTTGTGTCCTATCATGTTCAACGTATAGGTACTGGATTGCCAAAAAATGTGTCTCGGGATGATTTGACTAGCTTAGGTATGATGGGACTATTTGACGCTTTAAATAAATTTGATATTAATAGAGATTTAAAGTTTGATACATACGCATCTTTTCGTGTACGGGGAGCCATTATTGATGGCCTAAGAAAAGAGGATTGGCTACCTCGTACTGCAAGGGAAAAAGCGAAAAAAATGGAAGCTACAATTGAACAATTAGAACAAAAATTAATGCGCCATGCAACACCTGAAGAACTGGCAGAACATATGAATATGCCTGTAGAAGAAGTATATCAAACAGTACAAGAACATTTCTTTTCAAATATATTATCTCTAAACGAAACGCAGCAAGATTCTGAAGATACTGATGGGAAAGCTTGTGTCATTCGAGATGAAAATACACGAACACCTGAACAAGAGGCGCTTCATAAAGAACTAGTGGACGAACTTGCTGAAAATATTAAAAAGTTAAGTGAGAAGGAACAACTTGTATTAAGTCTATTTTATTCTGAAGAAATGACTTTGACGGAAATTGGAGAAATGTTAGATTTATCCACATCTCGTATTTCGCAGATTCACTCAAAAGCGTTATTGAAATTGAGAAAACTGCTATCAAGCGAGGCTAATGCTTAAATTAGGAGGAGCTAATGAGTTTAAAAGGTGTTGAATTACAAATTGCTATTCCGAAAACTGTTGACGCTGGGAAAATGGTTGGGGAGCATCAACAGCACGTCGTTCAGCAACAATATAATGCTAACGAGTCGTTAAAAAGAGAGATTGAAAGAAAGCAGCTTAGCGTGAATGACACCGAAAAAATCTCAGAAGTTTCTGAAGAAGAAAAAGAAAAAAAACGAAAAGGAAAACAATCATCCAACAATTACAATGGACAAAAGAAACAACAACAAGAACAGCAGAGAGTACAACATCCATATAAAGGAAAGTATATAGATTTTAGCGGATAGGAGATTTTATGACTACCATAATCATCATTCTATTGATTATTTCTCAATTGATTAGCTTTTTCCTCATTTTCATTCTAAATGCGAAAATCGCTAAATTTAAAGATTTGGAATTGCGGCAAGATAAATTAATGGAAGAAATGGAAAATGCAATTAGCGTCTATTTGTTGGAAATGAAGGAAGAAAATGAACGTTTTATTGATGAATTAACAAAGCTATCAAAACCTCAACCAAATGAAAGCTATAACATGGCAAATGAACAAATAAATAAACGAATTTCTGATCATATTAATAAAGACAGTGTTCAATTAAAAAATGAAGAAAACAATGGGAATCAAAAAATAGAAAAGTTGCAAGTGATTCCGAAAGCTGTTGCAAAAAATGCCTATATTCAACAACAAAAATCCCATACGTCAAATAGAGAGAAGTTGAATGAAGAGGCGGTAAATGAAGAAAAACAGCAAAAACTCACTGAAACTAATTTACAAATGACATCACCAACACTCAAAGAAAAAATCGTTGCTCTTCATCAAGAAGGTAAATCGATTGAGGAAATCGCAAAAATCACGCAAAAAGGAAAAACGGAAATTGAACTTTTATTAAAGTTCAATTCATAAAATTTCTTGCACAGTAAAAGGGATTGTGTTATATTACCAAGTGGTGTGATTATTACACACGCATTTTCGATGAATAAGTGGTGCTTAAAAGTAATCTTTTAAGTTGCTTATTCAGATGAGAAATGCGGAGGAACAAAACCAATATAATTAGGAGGAAAATTCATGTCAGTAATTTCAATGAAACAATTACTTGAAGCTGGTGTACATTTCGGACACCAAACTCGCCGTTGGAATCCAAAAATGAAAAAATACATTTTTGTTGAACGTAACGGCATTTACATTATCGACTTACAAAAAACTGTAAAAAAATTAGAAGAAGCTTACGAGTTCATGCGTGAAGTTGGCGCTAATGGCGGAAAAGTTCTTTTTGTTGGTACAAAAAAACAAGCACAAGACGCTATTAAAGAGGAAGCTGAACGTTCAGGCAACTTCTACATTAACCAACGTTGGTTAGGTGGAACATTAACAAACTTCGACACAATTAAAAAACGTGTTGCTCGTATGAAAGAAATTGAGAAAATGGAAGAAGAAGGAATTTTTGACGTTCTTCCTAAAAAAGAAGTGACGAAATTGAAAAAAGAACATGAACGTTTAGTGAAATTCCTTGGCGGTATTCGTGAAATGACTGAATTACCTGACGTAATGTTCGTAGTAGACCCACGTAAAGAACGTATCGCTGTAGCTGAAGCTCGTAAATTAAATATTCCGATTGTAGGAATTGTAGATACAAACTGCGATCCAGATGAAATTGACTACGTAATTCCTGCAAACGATGATGCGATTCGTGCTGTAAAATTATTAACTGCTAAAATGGCAGATGCTCTTATCGAGTCTAAACAAGGTGAATCAGAAGCTCCAGCTGAAGAAGTAGTTGCTGAGTAATTCACTACTACAAAGGGTGATAAGTGGATGTTTCACTTATCACCTTTTTTTAAGAAACTACGGTTTCTTATTATATAAAAAGGCTAAAACTTATAGTAAACATAAATTATCCAAGGAGGAACTTTCAATGGCAATTACTGCTCAATTAGTAAAAGAACTTCGTGAAAAAACGGGCGCAGGTATGATGGATTGTAAAAAAGCCCTTGTAGAAACAAACGGTGATATCGATGCTGCAATCGATTACCTACGTGAAAAAGGTTTATCATCTGCAAGTAAAAAAGCTGATCGTATTGCTGCGGAAGGTACAACTTACATTTTAACTGAAGGTAACGATGCTGTAATTTTAGAAGTAAACGCTGAAACTGACTTCGTTGCGAAAAACAGCCAATTCCAAGAATTAGTAAAAAACTTAGCGGCACAATTATTAAAAGCTAAACCTGAATCTTTAGAAGCTGCTTTAGAAGTAAAAAATGAAGAAGGTGTTAGCATCGCAGAACAAATTTCTTCTGCTGTTGCAACAATTGGTGAAAAAATCACTCTTCGTCGTTTCGAAGTGAAAACTAAAACAGATGCTGATACATTCGGTTCTTACTTACACATGGGTGGACGTATCGGAGTTTTAGTTGTACTTGAAGGTTCAACAGACAGCGATGCTGCAAAAGATATCGCTATGCATATCGCTGCGATCAATCCAAAATACATTACTCGCGAAGAAGTACCTGCGGAAGAAGTTGAACGTGAACGCAAAGTGTTAACTGAACAAGCATTAAACGAAGGTAAACCAGAAAATATTGTGGCAAAAATGGTTGAAGGTCGTCTTGGAAAATTCTTCGAACAAGTTTGCTTACTTGATCAAGCATTTGTTAAAGATTCTGATAAAAAAGTACGCGATTTCGTGAAATCTACTGGCGGTAACGTAACTTCATTCGTGCGTTATGAAGTTGGAGAAGGTATTGAAAAACGTGCAGACAACTTTGCAGAAGAAGTTATGAGCCAAGTGAAAGGTAAATAATTGTAGGATAAATACACAAACTTTATGGGGAGCACTCTAAGTGTTCCCTATTTTTCAGAAATGAAAATACATTATTCACATAACGGAGGTTTACTATGAGTGTGCCGCAGTATAAACGAGTTGTAATCAAAATTAGTGGTGAGGCATTGGCAGGAGAAGCAGGATTCGGCATCTCGCCAAAAATCATTAAGTCAGTTGCTGAAGATATTAAAGAAGTTGTAGATCTTGGTGTTGAAGTTGCAGTTGTAGTTGGCGGAGGAAACATCTGGCGTGGTAAAATAGGAAGTGAAATGGGAATGGATCGTGCTTCTGCCGACTATATGGGAATGCTTGCGACTGTGATGAACTCTCTTGCACTTCAAGATGCATTAGAAAAATTCAACGTGGAAACTCGAGTGCAATCTTCAATCGTAATGACCCAAGTGGCGGAACCTTACATACGTAGAAAAGCAGTGCGTCATCTTGAAAAAGGACGTGTAGTAATCTTCGCTGCTGGTACTGGAAATCCATTTTTCTCTACAGATACAACAGCTGCATTAAGAGCTGCAGAAATAGAAGCAGAAGCCATTTTAATGGCGAAAAATAATGTCGATGGTGTTTATTCTGCGGATCCAAAAACTCACGAAGATGCAGTGAAATATGATACACTCACTTATTTAGATGTCATTCAACAAGGTTTACAAGTGATGGATTCCACTGCTTCCACTTTATGTATGGACAACGACATCCCATTAATAGTATTCTCTATTATGGAAAAAGGTAATATTAAACGTGCCGTTTTAGGTGATAAAATTGGGACAGTTGTTAGGAGGAATGCATAATGTCAAATAATGTATATGAACAAGCGAAGGAAAAAATGAACAAATCCATTGCTGCCTTTACCCGCGAACTTGCTTCAATTCGTGCTGGTCGAGCAAACGCTTCATTACTCGATCGAATCACTGTTGATTATTATGGGGTACCAACACCGGTTAACCAACTTGCTGGTATTTCGGTTCCAGAAGCACGACTCCTTGTCATTACACCTTATGATAAATCAATTTTAAGTGAAATTGAAAAAGCGATTTTAAAATCTGATATTGGTATTACGCCTACAAACGATGGAAATGTAATCCGTTTAACAATTCCACCTTTAACAGAAGAACGTCGCAAAGAATTAGTGAAAATCGTGAAAAAAGAAGCGGAAGACACAAAAGTTGCAATTCGTAACGTTCGTCGTGATGCGAATGATGATTTGAAGAAAATGGAGAAAAATGGTGAGATTACGGAAGACGAACTACGTGGTCAAGTAAATGATATTCAAAAATTAACTGATGATTTTATTGCAAAAGTAGAAAATTTGGCAAAAGAAAAAGAAGAAGAAATCCTTGCAATTTAATGCTTACTCAGTTATAACAGAACTTTCTGTAGGAATGTGACGTCCTTTCATCTAGGACGTCATTTTCATTTATCTCATCTATGTTTTATCCATCAATTATTATTGATATGATTGAACAAAAAATACATATGATAGTAAAACATTACAAAAAATACGAATAATTATCAAGGAAATAAAAGACACGTATATTTGTTTTTGATATTATTAATAAGAATACGTCCAAAACGTTGTTAGGTGGGGGAATAAATGGTATTAAAAAATTTTTTTAATAAAACTAAATATGAGAAAAAAATAGCCGAAGAAAGCATCAATCTTGAAGTAATCCCTTCCCATATTGCAATCATCATGGACGGTAATGGACGTTGGGCAAAAAAGCGGGCAATGCCACGAATCGCTGGACATCATGAGGGGATGAAAACTGTTAGAAAAATAGCACGTGTGGCAGATGATTTAGGTGTGAAAGTGTTAACACTATATGCCTTTTCAACAGAAAACTGGAAGCGTCCCAAATCGGAAGTAGAATTTTTAATGAGCTTACCAGAAAAATTTCTTAATGATTTTTTACCTGAAATCATGGAACGAAATATTCGCGTGCAAATGATTGGTGAAAAGGAAGGTTTACCAGAACATACAAAAAAAGCTTTAAATAAAGCGTTAGAAAAAACAAAAAATAATACAGGGCTTATTTTGAATTTTGCGATGAATTATGGCAGCCGTGCCGAAATTGTGAATGCTATAAAAAAGATGATGATAGATGTACAAGAAGGAACATTAAATTTTGATTCGATTACTGAAGAAACAATGAACCAATATCTAATGACATCACATCTACCGGAACCAGATTTATTAATTCGTACAAGCGGAGAAGTACGATTAAGTAATTTTATGCTTTGGCAATTAGCCTATACTGAGTTTTGGTTTACGGATACGCTATGGCCAGATTTTAATGAGGAAACTTTCTTAGAAGCAATTCAAGCCTATCAAAAAAGAAATCGTCGCTATGGTGGATTGAAAGGAGAAGAAATGTATTGAAGCAACGTATTATAACGGGTGTAGTAGCAGCAGCTTTTTTCATCCCGTTTGTATTATATGGTAATCTCCCGTTTACTCTATTAGTTTACGCAATGGCTACAGTTGGAATGTTCGAACTACTACGCATGAAAAAGATGGCTATTTTCTCAGTTCCAGGCTTAATTGGATTACTTACCGTATATATGCTATTAATGCCTGATCATTTTGCGGCAAAAATCCAAGATATCACATCTTATTCGAAATTAGAATTTCTTGTCATTGCTGCACTGTTATTATTAATTCATTCTGTCATTGTAAAAAATCATTTTACATTCGATGAAATTGGATTTGTCCTACTGTCAGCTTTGTATATAGGAATCGGATTTTATTATTTAATTGAAACGAGAGATGCAGGGTTACAGTTTATTATTTTTGCTTTACTTGTAGTTTGGTCTACTGATTCAGGGGCATATTTTACTGGTAGAAAATTTGGGAAAAACAAGCTATGGCCAGAAATTTCACCTAATAAGACGGTTGAAGGATTTTTCGGAGGGATTTTGATAGCGGTTGTATCTGCCTGTGTTATGCAATTTATTTACCCCTTTGAAAAACCTTGGTTTATACTAATACTTGTAACGATTGTAAGCTCTATTTTTGGACAATTAGGTGATTTAGTAGAATCTGCTATTAAAAGACATTATGATGTAAAAGATTCAGGAAAACTTCTTCCTGGACATGGTGGAATACTAGATCGATTCGATAGTTTATTGTTTGTATTACCATTATTCAACTTGTTGCATTTTGTTAGTTAATGAAGGGAAGGACCCAAATTGAAAAAAATTAGTTTGTTAGGGGCAACAGGCTCAATTGGATGGCAAACTTATGATATATTAAAATCCCATCCAGAAGAGTTCCAACTTGTTGCTTTTTCTGCAGGAAAAAATATAGAAAAAACTAGAGAAATTATTAAAACATTACAACCTGAGTTAGTTTCTGTGCAAGAGGAAAAAGATGCACTTGCATTAAAAAAAGAGTTTCCTCATATACATTTTACATACGGCGAACAAGGTTTAGTAGAAGTTGCAACACATCCTGAGACGAGCGTTTTATTGAATGCAGTTTTAGGAAGTGTTGGTTTGCCATCTACATTAGCTGCCATTCGCATGGGAAAAACGATTGCAATCGCTAATAAAGAGACCCTTGTTACCGCTGGTCATCTAGTAATGAAAGAAGCAAAAAAACATCATGCACCGATATTACCAGTTGACAGTGAGCATTCAGCGATATTCCAGGCGATGAATGGGGAAAATCCAAAACAAATTAAGCGGTTAATTTTGACAGCTTCTGGCGGTGCATTTCGTGATAAAACTCGAGATGAATTAAAAAATGTTACAGTCAAGGATGCCTTGAATCATCCGAACTGGTCAATGGGTGCAAAAATTACAATTGATTCTGCAACGTTGATGAACAAAGGATTAGAAGTGATTGAAGCCCATGTACTATTTGACATGCCTTTTGACCAAATTGATGTCTTGCTTCATAAAGAAAGCATTATCCACTCGATGGTGGAATACCATGATACAAGTGTCATCGCTCAATTAGGAACTCCAGATATGCGTGTACCAATTCAATATGCATTAAGTTACCCAGACCGATTGCCACTTGTTGGTGGAAAGTCATTAAATTTAGCTGAAATTGGACAACTACATTTTAAAGAAGTTGATTTTGAGCGATTCAGAGCATTAAAACTGGCTTATGAAGCAGGAAGAATTGGCGGAACCATTTTAACGGCCATGAATGCAGCTAATGAAGCAGCAGTACAGTTGTTTTTAGAAGAAAAAATTGCATTTTTACAGATTGAAGAGATTATCGAACGCATCATGAATGACCATCACAATGTACTGAATCCAGATTTGGAAACGATTTTGCATGTTGACAGTGAAACAAGAAAAAAAGTGCTTCATATGGTACAATAAACACGAGCTTGGCTCTAAAGGTGGTATTTTATGCAAACTATTTTAGCATTTATCCTCGTATTCGGATTAATCGTATTCTTTCATGAATTAGGACACTTTATTTTTGCAAAAAGAGCAGGTATTTTAGTGCGCGAATTTGCTATTGGTATGGGACCAAAAATTTTTGGTATGACGAAGGGGGAAACAATATATACCATTCGTCTATTACCTTTAGGCGGATATGTACGAATGGCCGGAGATGATTTTGATCGGATTGAACTTCAACCTGGCTATCGTGTTGGGCTCATATTGAATAATGAAGAAAAGGTCGAAAAGATTTATTTAAATCAAAATGTTCAAAATCCGAACGTATTATTTATGGAAGTGGAACGAGCGGATTTAACTAAAAAATTATGGATCGAAGGATACGATGAAGAAGAGCGTTTAGTTCGTTTTGATGTTTCTCGCAATGCAATAATTGTTGAAAATGGCGAAGAAACGTTAATTGCTCCTTATGACCGAACATTCGAAGCGAAATCGTTATGGAACCGAACTTTAACAATTTTTGCTGGTCCTTTATTTAACTTTCTTTTAGCCTTTGCAATCTTTTTACTTCTTGGTATTTTCCAAGGAGTACCAACAAATGAACCGATTGTTACGGAAGTAGTAGACAACAGTCCTGCAGCTGTAGCTGGTATGCAAGCCGGAGACTATGTGAAATCTATAAACGGAAAGCCTATTAATGAGTGGGCTGATTTAACAAGTTATGTTCAAAATAGTGCCGGCAAAGAGTTATCCGTCATTGTAGAGCGAAATGAAGAACTTGTCGAGTTAAATATTGTTCCAGATACAGTCAAGCTGGAAAATGGCGAAGAAGTTGGACAAATTGGCGTTATGTACAAAAGTCCATTTGTAAAAAATCCATTTAAAGCTGTTGTGTATGGCTTCCAACAAACTTGGGAATACACTATTTTAATTCTTCAGGCGTTAGTTCATTTAATCGCTGGACATTTCACTCTTGATGACTTGGCTGGTCCAGTTGGTATTTATCAAGTAACTGGAGAAGTAGCAAAACATGGTTTCTTTACGCTGATGTACTGGACAGCAGCATTAAGCATTAATTTAGGAATCATGAATTTACTTCCACTTCCAGCTTTAGACGGCGGCCGATTAATGTTCTTTGGTATTGAAGCACTTAGAGGAAAACCTGTCGATCGTCAAAAGGAAGGCATGGTTCATTTTGTAGGAATCGTGTTATTAATGATTTTAATGATTGCTGTAACATGGAACGATATTCAGCGGTTGTTTTTCCAATAAATAATATAGTACGACCTTAATAAATCGCCATCCGATTATTATATCGGAGGCGATTTTTATTTTGAGGAAAATGATGCAATTGTGACAGGATGTTGTATGCAGACATTGGAATAAGTGCGTTTCTTATCATTTATTACAAAAATGACAGAAAGTCTTTGATTTTAGTCATTATTTATAAAAAAAATGTATATACTCATTCTCTTCAAGGATATGCTATTCTATTAAGAAAGATAGAAAATCATAAAGGTGGAGCACTGATGAGACAAAGTTTAACGTTTATACCAACAATGCGGGAAGTGCCTCAAACTGCCAATACAAAATCTTGTCAAATGTTGCTGCGTGCTGGATATATTCGTCAACATGCAAATGGAACATATACGTATTTGCCTTTAGCGAAACGGGTATTACATAAAATTGAGCAAATCGTACGGGAGGAACTTGAGGAACGTCAAGCCATTGAATTGGAATTGCCGTCGATTCAATCGATTGATTTATGGAAGCAGTCAGGTAGATTGCAGTTTTTCAACGAAGAATGGATTTATCTAAAAGATCGTAACCAACGTGAATTAGTCATGGGACCAAGCATTGAATTGATTACTTCTATTGTTCGGGATGAAATCAAAACGTATAAAAAATTACCTTTAACGCTATTTCAAATTCAAAGGAGGTTCTGTGACGAAAAGGAGTACCGCCATGATTTATTTCAAGCGCGGGAGTTTCTGATGAAAGATGCTTATTCATTTCACGATAATGAAGAAAGTTTAAATGGAAGCTTTGAACAGATGATTAGTACTTATGAACGAATTTTTTCTCGTCTTGGATTAAACGTGCATATTGTGAAAGCGGATTCAGGAGCATTTGGTGATCAATCGTTTGAATTTGTTATTCTAAACAATAATGGACAAGAAATGATCGCTTTTTCAAATCAATCACATTATGTAGCAAATGCACAAATTGCAGAAGTGGCCATTGAATATGAACAACCCAATGAGGAATTGAAACCGATAGAAAAAGTTGCAACACCAAATGTTCAAACGATTCACGAATTATGTGATTTTTTACAAGTTGAATCGACGAAATGCATTAAATCCCTAGTTTTAAATGTTGATGGCGAAATCATCGTCGCATTAGTTCGCGGAGACCACCAGTTGAATATGATAAAAATCATGAAATTATTAAATGCATCAAAAGTACAGTTTGCAAGTGGAGAGGAAATTGAAAAAACGCTCGGATGTTCTATTGGATCGATTGGTCCAATTAAACTTCCTCTTGATATAAAAGTGGTTGCTGACTATGGAATTAAGTCCATTGTAAACGGTGTGAGCGGGGCTAACGAAAACGGCTATCATTACATTAATGTGAATCCAAATCGAGATTTTGCTATCAATTTATATGGAGATATTCGGTATATTGAAGAAGGTGACCCTTCACCAGACGGAAAAGGCATTATTCGTTTAGAAAAGGGAATTGGAATTGGACGAGTAACTAAACTGAACACGCTTATCGCAGAGAAAATGAAAGCATATGTTACAAATCAAGAAGGTAAAAAAATACCGATGCATGTAGCGAGTTACGAACTAGATTTGACTAGACTATTTGGCATATTAGCAGAACAATACCATGATGAAAAAGGATTTACTTGGCCAAAACATTTAGCTCCATACGATTTACATCTGATGGCAGTTAACGTAGCAGATGAAGCTCAACGAAATCTTGCAGATCAGCTTTACAATATCTTAACAACTTATCGCTATGATGTGTTATATGACGATCGGGATGATCGGGCAGGCATCAAATTTGCTGACAGCGATTTAATCGGTTTACCAATTCGCGTTACAATCGGTAATAAGGCGATGGAGGGAATCGTGGAAGTTAAAATTCGAAAAACAGGAGAGACTTTTGAATGCGCGAAGGAAGAGCTTATTGACCGATTAAATGAATTTTATCGAACTCAATAATTTCAAACAATCCGTTGAAAAATAGTGTATACTTAATAGTTGGATAGAAAATAGAATTCGCTCGTTCTATAGATGAGGCGTTTATTCGCCTTATCTACAGAGATATGCGAATTCTTTTCATTTTTTACTTTCCTTTTGAGGGCTTCTTAATATAGAAGGTGGTGAGTTGATTGGCAAACTTAGATGCAAGAGAGCGCTTTAATACGCTCCTTTCACAAATTAACTTAACAGATGATATTTACATGTCTTTTTTTGAACAAGGTGAACTCACTCGCTTAACAGTTCATAAGAAAAAACGGATTTGGAATTTCTCAGTAAAGCTTCAAAATATCTTGCCCTATCAAATCTATCAATTATTTTCTTCTCGATTAAAAGAAGAATTTCATCATATTGCCCAAACAACGTTAACAATTGAAGCAATCAATCCACAAATAACGGAAGAACTAATTACAGACTACTGGTTGTCTGTTGTAGAACGCATTGATGCATCTCCACCAGTAAAAAAACGACTCACTTGTCAGATGCCAACATGGGCAGGAAACAAATTAGTTCTTACATGTATATCAGAAATGGAACAATTGACATTAAAATCAAAATATGGCGCAATCATTTCAGAATCTTATGCTTGCTTTGGATTTCCACTGTTTCCTGTCGATTTCAAATTAGTTGAAGCATCAGAAGAGGAAAAGGCCGAGCAAGAAAGATTATTGGAACAGCGAATGCTAGAAGAAGCTGAACTGGCAAGACAAGCCATTGAAGACTTCCAAAAACGGGAAAAAGAGAAGAAGGAAACGCCGCAAGTTGAAAGTGGTCCTGTGCAACTCGGATCTATTATTAATGACACAGAAATTGTTGATATCAAATCGATTGTTGAGGAAGAGCGCCGCATCGTGATTGAAGGTTACATTTTCAATGTGGAAGTGAAAGAATTAAAAAGCGGACGTTCATTGTTGGAAATAAAATTGACGGACTATACAGATTCCATTCTTGTGAAAATGTTTTCTCGCAACAATGATGATGCTGAAACTATGTCCCGTATTAAAAAAGGGATGTGGGTAAAAGTTAGAGGATCCGTTCAAAACGATACGTTCGTTCGTGATTTAGTGGTAATGGCGAATGATATCAATGAAATTCATAAAGAGACAAGAAAAGATACAGCACCTGATGGCGAAAAACGAGTTGAATTGCATCTACATACGCCGATGAGTCAAATGGACGCTGTCACGCCAGTTGACCGAATTGTAGGACAAGCTGCAAAGTGGGGGCATCCAGCAGTAGCGATTACAGATCACGCTGTCGTCCAAGCATATCCGGAAGCTTACGCTGCGGGGAAAAAGCACGGTATTAAAATTATTTACGGTTTGGAAGCAAATTTGGTGGATGATGGTGTACCGATTGCTTACGAAGAACAGCATATTCTCTTAGATGATGCGACGTTCGTCGTGTTTGATGTGGAAACAACCGGGTTATCTACTGCTTACGATACGATTATTGAATTAGCAGCAGTTAAAATAAAGGAAGGCAAAGTCATTGATAAATTCGAACGATTTGCTAATCCACATAGACCGTTATCGGAAAAAATCATTGAATTGACTCATATTACCGATGATATGTTGAAAGATGCTCCAGAAGTTGACGATGTGATACGAGAGTTTCACGAATTTATTGGTGATGCAATTGTTGTTGCTCACAACGCTTCCTTTGATATGGGGTTCCTTTATGCAGCATATGAAAAAGCGGGAATTGAAGGAGTTAAACATCCGGTAATTGATACGTTAGAGTTATCAAGACTAATTAATCCAACTCTTAAAAATCACCGTTTAAACACGCTTTGTAAAAAATACGGTATTGAATTGACGCAACATCACCGAGCTATTTATGATACTGAAGCGACGGGTTATTTATTATTGCATCTATTAAAAGAGGCAAGAGAAAAAGGCATAAAATACCATGATGATTTTAATAAATTCATGGGTGGAGAAGAAGCATATAAACAATCTAGACCGTATCATTGCACAATTTTAGTAGTTAATAATAACGGTTTGAAAAATTTATTCAAATTAGTGTCCATTTCTCATACGCAAACATTTTATCGAGTGCCGCGCATTCGACGCTCAGATTTAATGAAACATCGGGAAGGATTAATCATTGGTTCTGGCTGTAGCAACGGCGAATTATTTGAAACAATGATGAATAAATCCCCTGAAGAAGCAGAAGAAGTAGCGGAATTTTATGATTATATTGAAGTGCATCCAAAATCAGTTTATTCTCAACTGCTTGACAGTGGCACGATTCATGATGAGTGGCATTTAGAGGATATCATTCGTAAATTAGTGAAACTTGGCAAGAAAATGGATAAACCGGTTGTTGCAACTGGTAACGTTCACTATTTAGACGAACATGATGCCATCTACCGTAAAATTTTAGTATCTTCTCAAGGTGGAGCGAATCCTTTAAATCGTTATCCTCTTCCAAAAGTGCATTTCCGCACAACAAATGAAATGCTTGAAGAATTTGCATTTCTAGGTCCAGAAACTGCAAAGGAAATCGTTGTCACAAACTCTCAAAAAATTGCAGACATGATTGGCGATGTGAAGCCGATTAAAGATAAACTTTATACACCTATAATTGAAGGTTCAGATGAAGAAATTACACGAATGACGTATGAAATGGCTCATAAAATCTACGGTGAAAATCTTCCGGAAATCGTAGAGAAACGTCTTGAAAAAGAGTTGAACTCTATTTTAGGCCATGGTTTCGGGGTTGTTTATTTAATTTCTGCAAAACTCGTGAAGAAGTCTTTAGAAGATGGTTATTTAGTAGGTTCGCGTGGTTCTGTTGGATCTTCCCTAGTTGCAACAATGATGGAAATAACGGAAGTGAATCCGTTGCCACCTCATTATGTATGTCCGAACTGTTACTATTCTGAATTCTTTACAGATGGCTCCGTCGGTTCAGGATTTGATTTACCAAATAAAGATTGTCCAAAATGCGGAACACCTTTAAATAAAGACGGACAAGATATCCCGTTTGAAACGTTCCTTGGATTTAATGGAGATAAAGTTCCTGATATCGACTTGAACTTCTCAGGGGAATACCAGCCTCGCGCCCATAACTATACGAAAGTATTGTTCGGGGAAGATAAAGTATATCGTGCAGGAACAATCGGCACCGTTGCTGAAAAAACAGCGTACGGATTTGTAAAAGGTTATGCAAATGATAATAATATAAATTTCCGAGCAGCGGAAATCGATCGTTTAGTACAAGGTTGTACGGGCGTTAAACGAACGACTGGACAACATCCAGGAGGGATTCTCGTTGTTCCTGATTATATGGATATTTACGATTTTACACCTGTGCAATATCCTGCAGATGCCCAAGATGCTGAATGGCGTACAACGCACTTTGATTTCCATTCGATTCACGATAACATTTTAAAACTTGATATACTTGGGCACGATGATCCGACAATGATTCGCATGTTGCAAGATTTAACAGGCATCGATCCTAAAACAATTCCACCCGATGATCCAGAAGTGATGGCGATCTTTACTGGAACAGAATCTTTAGGGGTAACTCCGGAGCAAATTTTTTGTAAGACAGGAACTCTTGGCATACCAGAATTCGGAACAAAATTTGTTCGTCAAATGTTGGAAGATACAAAGCCAAAAACGTTCTCAGAGTTATTAAAAATCTCTGGGCTTTCCCACGGTACTGATGTTTGGTTAGGAAATGCCAGCGAATTGATAGCAAATAACGTATGTTCTTTCTCAGAAGTGATCGGGTGTCGTGACGATATCATGGTATATTTAATATACAAAGGGCTAGAACCTTCTCTTGCTTTCAAAACGATGGAATCCGTTCGTAAAGGAAAAGGTTTGACAGAAGATATGGAGAAAGCGATGAGAGAAAACGGTGTGCCAGACTGGTATATTGAATCATGTAAAAAGATCAAATACATGTTCCCGAAAGCTCACGCTGCCGCTTATGTATTAATGGCTGTGCGGGTGGCATACTTTAAAGTACATTTTCCTCTAGCATATTATTGTGCCTATTTTTCAGTTCGTGCTGAAGATTTTGATTTACCAGCGATGATTAAAGGGGCAAGAGCCATTCGTACAAGAGTGGAAGAAATCAATGCAAAAGGATTAGATGCAACGAAAAAAGAAAAGGACTTGTTAACGGTTCTTGAAATTGCTCTTGAAATGTGCGAAAGAGGAATGAGCTTTAAAAATGTCGATTTATACAAATCAAAGGCAACAGAATTTGTAATCGAAGGAAATTCCCTTATCCCCCCGTTCAATGCAATTCCAGGATTAGGGGAAAGCGTTGCGAAACAAATTGTAGCAGCAAGAGAAGAACGACAATTTTTATCAAAAGAAGATTTACAAACTCGCGGTCGTGTATCAAAATCATTGATTGAATACATGGAACAATTAGGTGTATTAGAAGGCCTTCCAGATGAAGACCAATTATCACTATTCTAATTTTCGAAAAGATGTCGAGTTAAGCCGTGCATTGCAAATTTGTCAATACGGTGGAATCGTTTTGTAAATTTGCATTTATTAAGAAATTGTGCTATTGTAATATCAATAATTTGTTGATAGTTTTTGCAGCAAAAGAGTGGGTTTTCCCGCTCTTTTCTATTGTTTACATTGTGTCTTGAGTTCTGCTCTCCACCAAGGGGGCGATTGAAAAAGTACACGGAATGCGAATTTCACCAATATTGGTGGAATTTCTGTTTTTAGTCAACGAAACAAGACGTTGGGAGGATATTATGAGCAAAATTACTACAATAGTAGAACAGCTGGTGACACCGATTTTACAGGATTTAAATCTTGAATTAGTGGATATTGAGTTTGTAAAAGAGGGACGCGCTTGGTTCCTCCGTGTATACATCGATACTCCTCAAGGTGGAATTGATATCGACCAATGTGCACTTGTTAGCGAGCGATTAAGTGCCGTGTTGGATGAAAAGGATCCGATTGAACAAAACTACTATCTAGAAGTTTCTTCTCCTGGTGCGGAACGCCCATTGAAGAAAGAATCGGATTTTGAGAAAGCTGTTGGAAAATACGTTTACATCAAAACGTATGAACCAATAGAAGGAATGAAAGAGTTCTATGGATACTTAAAATCCAACGATGAAGAGAACCTGGAAATTGAAATACGTATCAAAACACGGAATGTTGTAATAAAAATTGCAAAAGAAAAGATTGCAAAAGCTAGGCTAGCAATCGATTTTTCATCAAATTAATTAGGAGTGAATTTAAACAATGAGCAGTGAATTACTAGATGCTTTAATTGCTCTAGAAGAGCAGAAAGGCATTTCAAGGGAAATATTAGTGGAAGCGATCGAAGCCGCATTAGTGACTGCATATAAGCGCAATTTTAATCAAGCACAAAATGTACGTGTTGATTTTAATCAAGAAACAGGTGAAATAAAAGTCTTCTCAAGAAAAGAAGTTGTGGAGGAAGTGGAAGATCCACGATTAGAAATTTCGCTAGAAGAAGCTAGAAAAATGAATAGCGTTTATGAACCAGGAGATATTGTTGAACAAGAAGTGACACCTCGCAACTTTGGTCGAATTGCTGCACAAACTGCAAAACAAGTTGTTACTCAACGCGTACGTGAAGCAGAAAGAAGCATTATATATGAAGAATTTGTTGATCGCACTGATGATATCGTGAATGGAATTATTGAACGAAGAGACGCTCGCAATATTTATATTAATCTTGGAAAAGTAGAAGCTGCATTACCATTAAATGAACAAATTCAAGGTGAAGAATATAAGCCTCAACAACGCATTCGAGTGTACATTACAAAAGTCGAAAAAACGACTCGCGGACCACAAATTATCGTTTCCCGTACACATCCAGGTTTACTACGTAGACTATTTGAAATGGAAGTACCAGAAATTTATGATGGTATTGTAGAAATTAAATCAATCGCTCGCGAAGCAGGAGATCGTTCAAAAATCTCCGTTTATACTCACGATCCAGAAGTGGATGCAGTAGGTGCTTGTGTTGGTACGAAAGGAGCCCGTGTACAAGCAATCGTCAATGAGTTAAATGGCGAAAAAATTGACATTGTTGAATGGTCAGAAGATCCTGTTGTATTTGTTGCAAATGCTCTTAGCCCTTCAAAAGTGTTAGATGTCATTGTGAATGAAGAAGAAAAATCAACGACAGTCATCGTTCCAGATTATCAACTGTCATTAGCAATTGGTAAACGGGGACAAAATGCGAGACTTGCAGCAAAATTAACAGGTTGGAAAATTGATATAAAAAGCGAATCTGATGCTCGTGAATTAGGAATTTATCCTAATGAGAACAGTCCAATCATCGACATTCAAAATGATGAAGAGTCTTCCTTCGACGATTTTGAATATGACTTATATCAAGATATCAACGATGATGAACATCAAGAAGTTACAATCGATGAAGACACAATCTATGAAGAACAAGATGATGAAAAATAAATGACATCGAACAAGGAATGCGTATGATGAGCTTATAGGGAAGGTGATATTACGTGCCAACGAAAAGAAAAGTTCCATTACGCCGCTGTGTTGTAACAGGTGAGAGTTTCCCAAAAAAAGAGTTGCTTCGTGTTGTTCGCTCGAAAGATGGAGAAGTATCGGTAGATCCGACTGGAAAAAAGTCAGGTCGCGGTGCATATGTTTCTAAGTCGGAAGAGGTAGTTGAAAAAGCTCGTAACAAAAAGATTTTAGAACGCCATCTAGAAGTAAAAATACCAGATGAAATTTATGATGAATTAATTAGATTAATTCGCAGGGAGTCGCTATTTAAAAATGAATCATGAAAAGATATTTCAAATGCTAGGCTTGGCGACTCGAGCTCGAAAAATCATTACTGGTGAAGAATTAGTTGTCAAAGAAATTCAAAAAGGCAATGCGAAGTTAGTCATTCTTGCTTCGGATGCAGCCTACAATTCAAGAAAAAAAATTCAAGATAAATGTACGTTTTATAACGTTGAGTATCATATATTTGGCAATCGCTATGAACTAGGACATGCGATTGGGAAAGAAGCCCGGGTGGTTATTGCAATCACCGATCAAGGTTTCGCCAAAAAATTGTCTAGTCTACTCAACGAAAATTAATCGGGGGTGAGCAGATGACCAAAATCAGAGTTCATGAATATGCCAAAAAAGTTAATAGACCTAGTAAAGAAATCATTGAAGAATTGAAAAAATTAAATATAAATGTAACTAATCATATGTCTACGCTTAACGGAGAAGAGGTTGCTAAATTGGACGCAGTCTTTAACAAAAATACGAATGAAGCACCAGTTAAGCAAAAAAATGCAGAACAACAAAAGTCAAAGCCAGTGCAAAACAAAGAAGTAAAAAGACATGAGCAACAGCTAAAGAAAACCGATAATAATGATAATGGGTCAGACGTTGCTTTTGAAAAAATTAAAAGAAACAAATCTCCAAAAGATCAAGATGTTCTTCAACATCAACCAAAAAATAAAGGTAATCAACGTAAAAAGCCTGGTATTCATGGTGGTAAACGCCGTCAGCCAAAACAACAACTTCAACAGCAAGTTCAAAAGGAACTTCCTAAAAAAATTACTTTCTACGAATCGCTAACGGTAGCAGAACTTGCGAAGAAATTAAATCGCGAACCTTCTGAAATCATTAAAAAGCTCTTCATGCTAGGTGTAATGGCTACAATTAACCAAGATTTAGACAAAGATGCGATAGAATTAATTTGTGCGGACTATGGCGTAGAAGTGGAAGAAGAAGTTCGCATCGATAAAACGGACTTAGAAATTTACTTTGAACAAGCGGATGCAGAAGAGGATTTAGAAGAACGTCCACCTGTTGTAACAATTATGGGCCACGTTGACCATGGGAAAACTACAACTTTAGACTCCATCCGCAATTCGAGAGTAACAGAAGGAGAAGCTGGCGGTATTACGCAGCATATCGGTGCATATCAAGTGGATATTAACGGAAAGAAAATTACTTTCCTTGATACACCAGGGCACGAAGCCTTCACAACAATGCGTGCTAGAGGTGCACAGATTACCGATATTGTTGTTATCGTTGTTGCTGCTGATGACGGTGTCATGCCACAAACTGTGGAAGCCATTAACCACGCGAAAGCAGCTAACGTACCAATCATTGTTGCTGTAAACAAAATGGATAAACCAACAGCAAATCCTGATCGCGTTATGCAAGAATTAACTGAATATGGTCTTATTCCAGAAGACTGGGGTGGCGATACAATCTTCGTACCAATCTCAGCGTTAAAAGGTGAAGGAATTGACCAACTATTAGAAATGATCCTACTAGTTGCAGAAGTTTCTGAATTAAAGGCGAATCCAAACCGCAGAGCAATCGGTACAGTTATCGAAGCACAATTAGATAAAGGGCGCGGTTCTGTGGCCACATTATTAGTGCAAAATGGTACGTTGCGCGTTGGAGATCCAATCGTTGTAGGAAATACGTTCGGTCGTGTTCGTGCTATGGTCAATGACTTAGGACGTCGAGTTAAAGAAGCGTTGCCGGCAACACCTGTCGAAATTACTGGTTTACACGAAGTACCTCAAGCAGGTGACAGATTCGTAGTCTTTGAAGATGAAAAAACGGCTCGCGAAATTGGTGAAGCTCGTGCACAAATGGCAATACAAGCAAGCCGTGCACAAAAATCACGAGTTACGTTAGATAACTTGTTTGAACAAATGTCCCAAGGGGATATGAAAGAATTGAATTTAATCATCAAAGCAGACGTACAAGGTTCAGTAGAAGCTCTATCTTCCTCATTTATGAAAATTGATGTGGAAGGTGTAAATGTGAAAATTATCCACACAGGTGTAGGGGCAATTACTGAATCCGATATTAGTCTTGCAGCGGCTTCCAATGCCATTGTAATAGGATTTAACGTTCGTCCAGACGTCAATGCAAAACGTGCAGCGGAACAAGAAGGCGTAGAAATTCGCCTACACCGCGTCATTTATAAAGCAATTGAAGAAATTGAAGCTGCAATGAAAGGAATGCTTGATCCGGAATATGAAGAGAAAATTATCGGGCAAGCGGAAGTACGTCAAACAATTAAAATTTCCAAAGTGGGTACAATTGCAGGTTCATATGTGACAGATGGTAAAGTAACTCGCGATGCAGGCGTACGCGTCATCCGTGATGGAATCGTTATTTATGAGGGAGAACTTGAGTCGCTAAAACGCTTTAAAGATGACGTAAAAGAAGTCGTTAAAGGCTTTGAGTGCGGTATGCAAATTAAAAACTTTAACGACATTAAAGAAGGCGACGTCATCGAAGCCTTCATTATGGAAGAAATTGTGCGGAAATGATTGTCTATCTTGTAGCAGAATTTATGATTCCGGATGCCCATTCTTTAAAGGAAAAGCGTGCAGTTCTCCAACGGATGATTACACGTACAAAACAAAAATTTAATGTATCAGTTGCAGAAATCGATCATCAAAACGTGTGGCAGCGAACAAAGATAGCTGTTGTAACAGTTGCTTCATCGAGTGCTGCAGCTGACCGTGAAATCGATCATGTACTTCACTTTTTACAATCAAATCCATTATGGGAATTGCTAGAATTTTCTCGGGAATATTTATAAAAACAAGAGGATAATTTTCCGGTTTCCCATTAAACTAACAATAACACTATGAAGTAAAGTAGATAAAAGCCAGTTCGTTTCGCTTTTATTCTGCTTTTAAAAGAGGTGACAACATGTCTCTACGTGCAAATCGTGTTGCTGAACAAATGAAGAAAGAATTAGGCGACATCATTGGCCGAAAATTAAAAGATCCTCGCGTAGGATTTGTTACGGTAACGGCTGTCGAACTGACAGGCGACCTTCAACAAGCTACGATTTATATCACCACATTAGGCGATGAAGAAGAAAAGAATGAAACGTTAAAAGCCTTGGAAAAGGCGAAAGGTTTCATTCGCACAGAAATCGGCCAACGTATTCGTCTTAGAAGAACACCTGAACTTTTATTTAAGTTTGATTCATCGATCGAATACGGCAACAAAATCGAACAATTATTACGCTCTATTAAAGAAGATCATGATGAGGCGTAATTCTAAATAGTTTAAAAAAGCCTGCGACTGCATCATAATGCAGGTAGGCTTTTTTTATTGAAAATTTTAGGGGGGATAGAGTGAACGGGATTTTACCACTATGGAAAGAACGAGGTTTAACGAGTCACGATTGTGTATTTCAACTGAGAAAAATTTTAAAATACAAAAAAATAGGACATACAGGAACGCTCGATCCAGCGGTTGAAGGAGTTTTACCGATTTGCATTGGACAAGCAACTAGAATTGCCGAGTATATAACGGATATGGGTAAAACTTATGAAGCCACTGTAGCTATTGGTCGCTCAACAACAACTGAAGATGCTGAAGGAGAAACGGTAGAAGAAGATCTATCTTATAAAGTTATTACCCGTGAGCAATTGCAAAAAGTGCTTTCACAACTTACTGGTGAAATTGAACAAATTCCCCCAATGTATTCAGCGGTAAAAGTAAACGGAATAAAACTTTATGAATATGCACGAAAAGGAATTGAAGTAGATCGACCTTCAAGAAAAGTAACGATTCATGAATTGCAACTGCTTGATGATCAAGCCATTTTTGAAGGCGAGGAAATTACTTTTCATATAAGAATCAAGTGCAGCAAAGGCACATATATACGAACTCTTGCTGTACAAATAGGACAATTATTAGGCTATCCTAGTCATATGGCTTCTCTTGTTAGAACTGCCTCAGGGAATTTTACGAAAGCGGATTGTTATACTCTTCGTGATATTGAAAAGGCTGTGGAGGAAGGAACATTTGAACAACTGCTGCTTCCCATTGAAGATGCGTTAACTTATCCATTTATCGAGGTCGATGAATCAAACGAAAAGAAAATTTGTAATGGACAAATTTTAAAAGTCCATTCATTATTAAAACAGGAAGAAAAAATCGTTTTTAGTCGAAATGGGAAGGCGATTGCAGTATATAAAAAACATCCAACGAAACCTGGACTCATGAAACCAGATAAGATGTTTCCAAATAATTTCTAGGAGGCCAATCGAATGAAGGTTATTCATTTAAAATATCCATATCAATTAAATAAAGTTGATCCTTCCACTTCCTATTCCCTAGCAGTTGGCTTTTTTGATGGAGTACATAGAGGACACCAAGCTGTTATCAGTGCAGCAATGGAAAAAGCAGAGGAATTGAATATTAAAAGTGCTGTTATGACTTTTGATCCCCATCCTTCTATTGTATTAGGTAAAAGCAATGAAAAAATTTTTTATATTACACCTCTTCCACAAAAATTAGAAATATTAGAAGAAATGGGCGTAGATACAACATTTGTCGTACAATTCACATCTGATTTTGCTAGGCTTTCACCAGAGGATTTCATTCAATATTTTATTCGAGATTTGAATGTTAAACATGTAACTGCCGGCTTTGATTTTTCTTTTGGTGCATTTGGGAAGGGAAATATGGATTTAATGAAGGAACTGTCCCTTGGTAATTTTGGTGTAACAGTAGTGGAAAAACAGGTGGACGATGGGGAAAAAATTTCATCAACTCGCATTCGAAAATGTTTACAAGATGGAGATATGGAAACCGTCCATCATTTATTAGGACGCCCCTTCCAAGTTCCTGGAATTGTTGTTCAAGGAGATAAAAGAGGACGTACCATCGGATTTCCAACAGCCAATATTCAATCAATGGAAGGCTGTTTTATTCCAAAAAATGGCGTTTATGCAGTGAGGGTGTTCGTGCAAAATCGATTATATGATGGTGTTTGCAATGTCGGCTTTAAACCAACATTTAAAAACCCGGATGAAAAACAATTAACAATTGAGGTGCACATATTAGATTTTGAAAAAAATATTTACGGTGAAGAAGTAAAAGTCCTTTGGTATAAACGTTTACGTGACGAACAAAAATTTGACGGCATTGAATCATTAAAAGCTCAAATCTCTCGAGATAAGGAACGAACAATTGAGTATTTTGCCGATAAATAAGTTGCTTATCCATTTGAACTATGATATTATTTCCTAGTGTACTAATCGTACATTCCTTAGCTCGGCTTACCGATTCTCCAACGGTTGACTGTGCTATAGGAGTAAATAAATATTAGGAGGAACTAAACATGGCAATTTCAAAAGAACGTAAAAACGAAATCATTAAAGAATTCCAAACTCATGAAGGAGATACTGGTTCTCCAGAAGTACAAATCGCTATTTTAACAGAAGAAATTAACGTATTAAACGATCACTTAGCTGTTCATAAGAAAGACTTCCACTCTCAACGCGGTCTTCTTAAAAAAGTAGGTCGTCGTCGTCATTTATTAAAATATTTACGTGAAAAAGACGTTCAACGTTACCGTACATTAATCGAAAAATTAGGCTTACGTCGTTAATTCAAAGCGGGATTTTCCCGCTTTTTATTTATTCAAAAAACAATTAACTGGGTAACAATAAAAGTAAAATTACCATATTTTAATTGAAAATGTTTAGCATAGAATATTCTTTTTTGATACACTTACTAATGGTATATAAATACTCCTGACGAGTGTTCTCAAAGAGAAAGGGGATTAATGAATGACCGAAAAAAAAGTCTATCGATATGATTGGGCTGGACGCCCATTAGTAATTGAAGTTGGCCAATTAGCAAAACAAGCTAATGGGGCTGTGCTTGTTCGCTACGGCGATTCGGCAGTACTTTCCACTGCAACGATGTCTAAAGAGGCAAAAGCATTAGATTTCTTCCCTCTTACTGTAAACTACGAAGAACGTTTATATGCAGCAGGAAAAATACCTGGAGGGTTTATCAAGCGAGAAGGCCGTCCATCTGAACATGCAATTTTGGTTTCGCGCTTAATTGACCGTCCGATTCGTCCGATGTTCCCAGAAGGATTCCGTAACGAAGTACAAGTCGTTTCAATTGTCATGTCTTCAGACCCGGATTGTCCAACAGATGTGGCTGCAATGCTTGGTTCATCGTTAGCTCTTTCCATCTCAGATATTCCATTTAACGGACCAATCGCGGGTGTGCATGTAGGTTATGTAGATGGAAAATTTGTTATTAATCCAGATATAGAACAATCAGAGAAAAGTACAATCCACTTATCTGTAGCAGGCAATAAAGACGCTATCAACATGGTTGAAGCAGGTGCTTTAGAAGTTCCGGAAGAAATCATGCTTGAAGCCATTATGTTTGGGCATGAAGAAATTAAAAAATTAATTGAATTCCAGGAACAAATAGTTGCAGAAGTCGGCAAAGAAAAAATTGAAGTAGAATTGTTTGAAATTGATGAAGAAATTGAAAATGCAGTTAGAGCAATGTGCGAGCAAGATATGATTGCTGCCATTCAAACTGTGGAAAAATTAGCTCGGGAAGAAGCAATTGCAGCTGTTAAAGAGCGAGTAATTACTTATTATGAAGAACAAGAAGCTGAAGAAGAAACGTTGAAACAAGTAAACACTGTTTTAGATAAAATGGTGAAAGAGGAAGTTCGACGTTTAATTACAGAGGAAAAAGTACGCCCAGACGGACGAAAAGTAGATGAAATTCGCCCGCTATCATCTGAAGTCGGCTTATTGCAACGCGCCCATGGTTCAGGTCTTTTCACTCGAGGTCAAACACAAGCCCTTTCCATCTGTACTTTAGGTCCATTAGGAGACGTGCAAATCATTGATGGATTAGGTTTAGAAGAATCAAAACGTTTCATGCATCATTACAACTTCCCTCCATTCTCAGTAGGGGAAACAGGTCCTATGCGCGGTCCTGGTCGACGTGAAATCGGACACGGTGCATTAGGTGAACGTGCATTGCTTGCAGTCATTCCGGATGAAAAAGAGTTCCCATATGCGATTCGTTGTGTATCAGAAGTATTAGAGTCCAACGGTTCAACTTCTCAAGCGTCAATTTGTGCTAGTACACTCGCTATGATGGATGCAGGTGTTCCAATCAAAGCGCCTGTTGCAGGAATTGCGATGGGATTAGTGAAAAAAGGCGAACACTATACAATTTTAACAGATATTCAAGGAATGGAAGACCATCTTGGAGATATGGATTTTAAAGTAGCTGGAACAGAAAAAGGTGTTACAGCGCTTCAAATGGATATTAAAATTGACGGATTATCACGTGAAATTTTAGAAGAAGCGTTAATGCAAGCAAGAGAAGGTCGTTTGAAAATCTTAGAACATATGAAACAAACGATTGCAAAACCGCGTGAACAACTTTCAAAATATGCTCCAAAAATTATTTCCATTAAAATTAACCCTGAAAAAATTCGTGATGTTATTGGGTCAGGGGGAAAAACAATCAACAAAATTATCGATGAAACAGGTGTAAAAATCGATACTGAACAAGACGGTACAATTTATATTTCTTCTGTGAATGAAGAAATGAACTTACGCGCGAAAGAAATTATCGAAGAAATTGTTCGCGAAGCAAAAGTGGGAGAATACTATTTAGCAACTGTAAAACGCATTGAAAAATTCGGTGCATTCTGTGAAATTTTCCCTGGCAAAGATGGATTACTCCACATTTCTGAAATTCAAGAAGAACGTACAAATAAAGTAGAAGATGTACTCAAAATTGGCGATAAAGTACTGGTGAAAGTAATCGATATTGACGATCAAGGTCGCATTAATTTATCGCGAAAAGTAGTCATTAAAGAAGATAAAGAGCGAGCAAAACAAAATTTAAAACAGTAATATGTTGAGAGGTTGTAGAAAAGGAGAACAACCTCTTTTTATTTGTTTGAAATGAAAGTACATAGGACATCAAAAAACTTTTATTCCTATAAAATATTTTGTAAAGTAAGAAGTAGTTTCGATTATAAAGATCGAACAGATAGGAAATGTCAGTAGAAAGAGGTTGTAAATTGGTTAACGTTTATACTTGTCAAAATGGCGTAAGGATTGTATATGAACATATTCCATACGTGCGTTCAATTTCTGTAGGAATATGGGTTGGAGCAGGATCTAGATTTGAACTGCCAGAAGAAAACGGAATTACCCATTTTATTGAACATATGCTCTTTAAAGGAACAAATACTCGAACTGCTAGACAAATTGCAGAAGAGTTTGATCGCATTGGCGGAGAGCTAAATGCATTTACATCAAAGGAAAATACTTGCTACTATGCAAAGGTGTTGGAGCATCATGGAAAGTTGGCAATCAGTATATTAGCTGATATGTTTTTCCATTCAGTGTTTGAAAAAAATGAATTGGAGAAAGAACGGCAAGTTGTATTAGAGGAAATCTTAATGAGCGAAGATGCTCCTGATGATGATGTACACGAACGTTTATGGAGAGCGATGTATCCAAACGATCCATTGGGCCTTCCGATTTTAGGAACGAATGAAACCCTTCAAAAATTTGATCGTGATTTTATTTTGAACTATATGGATAAACATTATTTTCCAAAGAATGTTGTTATTTCTTTGGCAGGGAATATATCAAAAGATTTGCTTTTACATATTGAATCGTTGTTCGGGAACTTCGAACCATCTGAAAAAGCTGTCCCACTAAACTTATCAAATCCAACATTTCATTCAGGACGTTTCGTAAAGGAACGGGATGTAGAACAGTCCCATTTGGCGATGAGTTATCCCGCCATCAGTGTAAAAGATCCAAATTACTATAGCTTTATCACTTTAAATAATATTATAGGTGGCAATATGTCTTCCCGCCTCTTCCAAGAAGTAAGGGAAGAAAAGGGATTAGCTTACACAATTTTCTCCTATCCATCCTGTTATATGGATGTCGGTGCATTAACCATTTACGGAAGTACGAACAATCAACAATTGCCTTTACTACATGAGACAATTATTAAATCCATTGAAAAAATAAAAAAAGATGGCGTGACGCTACAAGAGCTTTATAACGGAAAAGAACAGTTAAAAGCAAGTTTTCTACTGAATATGGAGAGCATGACGAATCGCATGAGCCGTAACGGGAAAAACGAATTGATTTTTGGTCGTCATTTGACGGTGGATGAAATCCTTCAAAAAATTGATGCGATTTCTTTGGATTCTATTCAGGAGCTGATCGATAAGATTTTCTCCGTTAAACCAGCAGTGGCAATTATTGGTCAGGGTATAAAAGATTCATCAAAATAATGAATTGATAAAAACGAGCAAGGTAAGGTTCCCTTGCTCATTTTTTTAGTATTCTTTTTTCTCAAAAAACTTAACGGAGAGTTGATAGGATAAATAAAACATGACAACCGCAATGATCAAAGCAATGTATCCAAATAAAAGAAGAAATTCAAGTAATTGATGAAAGAATGAACCATTTGAAATGACATTTATTACAATGACAGGTATAAAAATTAGAGCCAAAATGAAAATGCGAGCTTTTTGGGCACCATATTTAATGGTCACTGGTATCACGAATGACAACATCATGAGGACTCCTGATATGAAGATGGATAAAATTGAAATAAAATTAACCATTGTAAATGTTTTAGTAATCGTATTTGTTAATAAAAAAATTGGAAAAACAATGACAACCATACAAAGTATTAAGAACAGACTTAAAATATACTTACTTTTTACGATATCGGACTTTTCGATTGGCAGTGTATTGACAAATCGATTCCAATGACTTGTTTCGTCGTTGGAAAGGGTGATATTGATTAAAGTCATGGATAAAACCGTAAGAAAAATAAGTAACATTCCCGTATCACCCAAAAAGAAAGAAGCGATGACAAAAAGCGTTATGAGCATTAACAAAGAGTTTTTTTGGTTAAGTATGACGTACAAATCTTTTAAAATCAGTGCTTTCATACATAAGCTCCTTTCACAAAAAATAACATGATGTCTTCTATGGACGGTTTATCGAGATGGAAAGCTTTGTTCACTTCTTTTCGATTCACTAAAATTTCTATTCCGAATGCATTTTTTCTCATGCGCACTTTTGCATGTTCAGGCAATTCCTTCGATTGCTCCACCGTTCCTTTCCATATTCCGTAGTCATACAACAGTTCATCTTTATTTTTGCTAAAGACGATTTCCCCTTCATGAATAAACGTAATATAGTCAGCAATCTTTTCTAAGTCAGATGTAATGTGGGTGGAGAATAAAATGCTGTTGTCCTCGTCCTGCATAAATTCCATAAAAAGATCGAGAATTTCATCCCGCACAATCGGATCTAATCCGCTCGTCGGTTCATCTAAAATTAATAATTTTGGATGATGGGCAAGAGCCATGGCAATGGACAGTTTCATCCGCATTCCACGGGAAAGCTGTTTAATTGGCTTTTTAATAGGTATTTTGAAGCGCTTTAATAGTTCAACGTAGTAAGCTTCATCCCAATTAGCAAAAATTTTTTCTAATATGTGATTGATTTGAGTTGCATTTAATGTTTCAGGTACATATAAATCATCAAATACGACACCGATTTGCTCTTTGATGGCTGTATCGTGTTCAACATAATCCAATCCAAGTAATTTAACTTCTCCTCTATCCTTTTGAAGCAAGTTTAAAAGACATTTAATGGTCGTTGTTTTTCCGGCACCATTTTCTCCAACAAAGCCCATAATTGTACCGGTTGGTAACTGGAAAGAAACATCGACTAATTGAAATTGAGGAAACTTTTTTCTTAAATTTGCGACTTCAATTGCATACGTCATTCCAATTCCTCCTCTACTAACAATGAAAGTAAATCCAATAATTCTTTTCCATGAATTCCTGCAAGCTTCGCGATTTGAACGGCTTTATTTAAGTGGTCTTCCACTTGCCGAAGCAATTCTTCTCGCAAAAACTCCTGATTTCGTTCCGCAACAAAACTTCCCTTCCCAGCAAAAGTAACGATAAATCCATCCCGTTCTAAATCGGAATACGCCCTCTTTGTCGTCATAACGCTAATTTTTAATTCTCTCGCTAGATTGCGAATGGAAGGCAATGGATCACCAGGTGTTAATTTTCCTGTAATAATTGCTTGTTTAATTTGTTCTGTAATTTGTTCATAAATTGGTTTATCGCTTGCATTACTAAGTTTAATATCCACGGAGTCACCACCATTCTGATTTACAACTGTATATATACAGTATATACAGTTGTAACGGATTGTCAACAATAAAACTTTTAAACTTGATGGGCACCTAACGGATTTTTCATGCATATAGTACTAATAAGCTCATGGAGGAGGGAAATGATGCTATTATCAGAGCTTGCTGAAAAGGAATTAATCGAAATGGAAAATGGAGTTCGTTACGGCTATCTATCTGAGACGGAATGCATCTTTGATCCTAAAACAGGAAAAATTTTAGGGTTTGAATTAATAGAACCTTCCCGTTTACCGTTCCAGAAAAAAAAAATCAACGACGGCAATATTTATTCCTTGGGAAGAAATACATCTCATAGGGGAAGACCGTATTTTATTTCGAAAAACAACGAGTACAAGAAGGCATTATGACCGATGACGAACGAAAAATGGCTTGTAATTGGAACGGATGAGCGATTGAAAATTCTTGCAAAAAAGTTATCAAATCCAGAGAGGACTATTTACTACAAAAGCAAAACAAATTGGGATCATGAACTAAACCATCTTTCGTTATCTATACAACCGGACTATGTCGTATTACCAATCCAGCCACTAAAAGTGGAAGTACCTGCTGTTTTAGGTATAACGAATGCGACTATTTTTAGTGGGAAGACAAATGAAGAATGGAAAGAAATCTTAAAGGAAAATCAAATTTACTATTATTTAGAGGATGAAGAGTTTATTTGGCAAAATGCTCTTCTTACGGCAGAAGCTTTTGTAGCAACTTTCTATAATACGAAACATGCGATTTCTGGAAAAAGATTTATTATTACTGGATTTGGTCGTGTAGCAAAAACGCTTGGACATTTATTGAGAAGTATTGGGGCTGATGTGGTTATTGCTGTAAGGTCGGATGTTCAATTGAATGAAGCGAAAGCTTTCCGTTTCGAATCTGTATATTTAGCTGATGTGGGAGAAATAGAAGCGGATTATTTTATTAATACAATTCCTGCTAGATGGCTAGATGCAAGTGTGAAAGAAAAAATTAACATGCCGATTTATGATTTAGCTTCCTACCCAGGTTGCTTAAAAGATGATGTAGAACGACGTGATCATTATGAATTATTACCAGCATTACCTGGGAAATATTTCCCGCATGATGCGGCGAAAATTTTGTATAATTCGATTGTTGGCCAATTAAGGAGGAGAAAATCTTGCTGAAAGGTAAAAGAATTGGGCTTGGCATTACCGCATCCCATTGCACATATGAGGATGTCGTACCAAAAATAAAAAATCTTCGCGATGCAGGTGCGACAGTCATTCCGATTGCAACCCATTCGGTATTAACAGCTGTTACTCGCTTCGGAACAGGAGAGGAATGGGTGAAAAAAATAGAGGAATTATCTGGAAATAAAGTTGTTTCTACAATCGTCGAAGCTGAACCTTTCGGGCCTAAAAATCCGCTTGATTGCATGGTCATTGCACCGATGACAGGCAACTCCATCAGCAAATTTGCCAATGCGGCGACTGACAGCCCAGTGCTAATGGCTGCAAAAGCAACTTTAAGAAACGGAAATCCTGTAGTATTAGGAATTTCTACAAATGATGCGCTAGGTTTAAATGGTGTCAACATTATGAAACTATTAAACTCAAAAAACATTTACTTTATTCCTTTCGGCCAAGATGATCCATTTAATAAACCAACTTCATTAATTGCAGATTTCACAAAAATGGTAGATACGGTTGTGCATGCAATTTACTACAAAAAGCAGCTTCAACCGTTATTTATTCAGTACCATAAAGAAAATTAATTTTTATCACACAATTCAGTAAAATTATGATAAAATTTTCATCATTATATAAGGATTATATGGTTTAAATGTATTAGGAGGAGATTTATAGAATGTCGAAGCTATTAACAGTAGCGATTGTAGGTGCAACAGGTGCAGTCGGTACAAAAATGAAAGAACAATTACTAAAAAGAAATTTTCCAATTAAAGAAATAAAGTTTTTAGCCTCTGCCAAATCTGCAGGAAAAGAAATAGAATTTGGAGGAAAAATGTACAAAATTGAGGAAGCTACTCCTGAAGCTTTCGAAGGGGTAGATGTGGCGCTATTTTCTGCAGGAGGGTCTGTTTCCGCAAAACTTGCTCCTGAGGCGGTAAAACGTGGAGCGGTTGTAATTGATAATACAAGTCATTTCCGTATGGATCCGGATGTGCCTTTAGTGGTGCCCGAAGTCAATCGCGAAGACTTAAAGAAACATAACGGAATCATCGCTAATCCAAACTGTTCAACAATTCAAATGGTTGTAGCATTGCAACCTATTCGACAAAAATTAGGTTTAAAGAGAATTATCGTTTCCACTTATCAAGCAGTTTCTGGTTCAGGGATGTCTGCCATCGAAGAGCTTCGCGAACAGAGCAAGCATTGGGATGACAGAAAAGATGTAGAAGCGAAGGTATTACCAGTAAAATCTGAAACTAAACATTATCCAATTGCATATAATGTTCTCCCTCAAATCGATGTGTTCACAGAAAATGGATTTACTAAAGAAGAAATGAAAATGATTAACGAAACAAAAAAGATTATGCATTTACCAGATTTACATGTGGCAGCCACATGTGTACGTGTACCGGTTGTGAACGGTCACTCTGAATCTGTGTATATCGAAGTTGAAAAAGAGGCAAGTGTACAAGATATCTATAATATTTTAAAAGACGCACCTGGCGTTGTGTTGCAAGACGATTTAAATAATCAAGTTTATCCAATGCCTCTTTATACTGAAGGGGAAGACCCAGTGTATGTAGGAAGAATTCGAAAAGATTTATATCATCCAAACGGTTTCCACCTATGGGTTGTCGCAGATAACCTGTTGAAAGGAGCTGCCTTAAACTCAATCCAAATCGCTGAAGCAATGCTAGAGGATAACTTACTATAAGGAGGGTTAGATTTGGATTTAGGTAGAATCGCTACTGCCATGGTTACACCGTTTCAAGAAAATGGTGATATTGACTTTGAGGCGGTGGAGAGACTCATTGAATATCTTCTTGCGAATGGAACCGATTCGATTGTCGTTTGTGGAACAACTGGAGAATCACCTACTCTATCAACTGAAGAAAAACTTCAGTTGATTCGGTTTACGGTTGAAAAGGTGAACAAACGGGTGCCTGTCATTGCAGGAACAGGCTCCAATAATACGAAACAAACAATTGAGCTAACTAAAAAAATAGAGAGCCTCGGAGTTGACGGGGTTATGTTGGTGGCTCCCTACTACAATAAACCTAATCAAAAAGGACTTTATGCACATTTTGAGGCAGTAGCAGAAGAAACAACATTACCAATTGTTGTGTACAATGTGCCAGGGCGCACGAGTTCGAATATTGAAGCAGCCACAACAATTGCATTAAGTAAAATACCTAATATCCAAGTCGTAAAAGAAGCGAGCGGTAATTTAGATCAAATATCTGAAATACTAGCAAATACTCATGATAAATTTCTCGTTTATAGCGGAGACGATGCGTTAACACTACCGCTGTTGGCAATTGGAGGACGAGGTGTCATTTCCGTTGCTTCGCATATCGTAGGAAACAAAATGCAAGCGATGATTCAAGCTTTTGAAGAAGGAAGACACGCATTTGCAGCGAAAATGCATCAAACGCTATTACCTTTGTTTAAGCAACTCTTTAAAAACCCAAATCCGGTTCCGATAAAATACGCAATGAGTAAAGTTGGTTTCCATATTGAAAAAGTTCGATTGCCTTTAGTCGAGATGACCGATGAAGCAAAACAAGAATTTGATCATGTTTGGGAACAAGTGAAGCAAAATATTTGAAGCCTGCTCTCCAAACAATTCTTTTTGAGTTGTTTGGGTGATAGGCTTTTTTTATTTTTAAAATTTACAATATCGAAATACCATTTTTTATTTGTACTTCCTCCCCTCTCACCGTATAATGATAAATAAGTGGTTGTGCGTTCGGGATAATATTAGGAGGAAAGATTGTGATAAAAACAAAAAATGAAGTAATCCGAATCATCCCACTTGGAGGCGTGGGAGAAATCGGGAAATCCATGTACGTTATTGAAATCGATGACGAAGTCTTTATTGTCGATAGCGGTTTAATGTTTCCAGAAGATGAAATGCTTGGTATTGACATCGTCATCCCTGACTTTACTTATTTGGAAGAAAACAAAGATCGGATTAAAGGAATATTTCTTACTCATGGTCATGAAGATGCAATTGGTTCTATTGCCTATGTATTGCAAAAAATTAATGCACCTGTGTACGGATCGAAATTAACAATTGCTCTTGCTAAGGAACATTTGAAAGAATTACCTGCTCCACATCAAGTGAAATTCTTCGAAGTAACAAACAAAAGTCGCATGAACTTTCAATCGACTTATGTAACCTTCTTCCATACAACACATAGCATTCCTGACTCTTTAGGAATTGTTTTCCATACTTCTGAAGGGGCAATTGTGCACACAGGAGAATTTAAATTTGACCAATCTGCAAAAGGAAAATTTAAACCAGATCTTGCCAAAATGGCTCAATTAGGTGTAGAAGGAGTATTTATTTTACTTTCAGAATCAACAGAAGCAGAGCGACCAGGGTATACGACGAGTGAAACGGTAATTGAGGAAAGGTTAGCGAAATTCTTCCATTCTGCACCTGCCCGTATCATTGTTGCAGTATATGCTTCAAATTTTATCCGCATTCAACAAGTATTTAACCAGGCACAAAAATCAAATCGTAAAGTAGCTATCGTTGGGAAAAGCCTCGAAAAAGTCATCGATATTGGAGTAAAACTTGGATATTTATCCATAGACGAAAACACATTAATTCCTGTTTCAGAAATTAATCAATATGAAGATGATGAATTGATTATTATTGTGACAAGCAATCAAGGAGAACCTTTAGATGCCCTTGATAAAATTGTACGAAAACAACATCGCGATATTCGAATAAAAGAAACAGATACTGTATTAATTACTTTCACGCCGTCACCAGGAATGGAAGTGCAGATGTCAAATGCCATGAACAATCTTGCGAAAGCTGGTGCAACGGTATTGGCAGCCGATAAAAAAGTCCATGTATCTGGGCACGGTAGCCAAGAAGATTTAAAACTAATGTTAAACTTAATGAAACCAAAATATTTTATCCCGATCCAAGGCGAATACCGAATGTTAATTGCACATTCCAAATTAGCACAGCAAGTTGGAATTGATAAATCGCGCATTTTTATTGCGGATAAAGGCGATGTTGTGGAATATCGAAATGGTAAAATGCGCATAAGCGGCCGCGTACAAGCAGGAAATGTCCTTATTGACGGAAGCGGTATCGGTGACGTTGGAAATATCGTTTTGCGCGACAGAAAACTGCTCTCCCAAGACGGTATATTCATCGTTGTCGTAACCTTAAACCGTGCCCAAAATCGAATTGCTTCAGGACCAGAAATTATTTCTCGCGGATTTGTTTACGTTCGTGAATCTGAAGAACTAATTTCAGAAGCGACGGAAATTGCCCGTGAATGTATAGAAAAATATGTAAGCAAAGACACGTTCGAATGGACAAATATTAAACAAGAAATCCGAGAAACGTTAAATGCTTATTTATTCCAAAAAACAAAACGACGACCAATGATAATCCCGATTATTATGGAATATTAAGCTAGACTAGATAAGACAGGATTTTCTTCACCGTACAGCGGTTAAGGAAATCCTGTTTCTCATACTGATGATTGTTTCTTGTAGAGTAGGTGAACAATATGGCGAGGAAGAAAACGAAAGCAAAAACGAAAGCAAAGGCTGGCATTTCTCCCCTTTATTTTGAAATCATCGGATTAATTTTAATTGGCTTTGCCATCATCATCTTTTTTGAATATGGTTTTGTAGGCCGAATGGTGCAAAGTATTTCGATGTTTTTTTTCGGTAATCTTTACTTCGCAGTCCCAACATTCCTCTTTTTATTCGCAATATTATTGATGGTTAAGCGAGAAAAAATCCCATTTACCGATCGCGTTTTACTCGGTGCGATGATGATGATTTTCAGTTTATCCATTTTTAGTCATAGTGTTTTGTTTGATGAATTATATAAGCGGGATGCGTTGGAATCTCAATCAGTATTGAAAGAAACTTGGCGAATAATGATTAGTGATGAGGGCATTCAAAATAGAAGCAATGTGCTTGGCGGTGGAATGATTGGTGCGTTTTTGTTTAGTATGTTTCACATTTTATTTGGTGCAACTGGAGCGAAAGTAGTAGCAATTCTATTATTTTTCATTGGAATTGTTTTAGTCACAGGAAAAGCTTTTGTACCGATGATTGCTGAAAAAATTCCAAACTTCAAATTAAAATTGCCGAAAAAGAAAAAACGTAAACGCCGTTCATTAAATAAAGACGAGAATAAGCGAAAACGAACGAAATCTGAAGAGCAAACAGCATTAAAAGAGATGGCGGCAACAAGTGAAGAATCGGTTCCATTATTGTTAGTGGAAGATGATGAAGATGATGAACCAATCATTTCTGATTTTACTCAAAATATTCAAAAAGAGCAGAAACTAGCGCAAGAAGTACAAGAAGACGATAAACAGGATACAATTGAAGATACAATTCAACAATCCGTTGAAAACAACGTGGAAAATCAAGATTACCGGTTGCCGCCTATGACTTTATTAAATGTCCCTCCAGAGCATGATCAAAGCGGCGAATATTCTATCATTCAAGCGAACGCAAAAAAACTTGAGCAAACGCTTTTAAGTTTTGGCGTAAAGGCAAAAGTAGTGCAAGTTCATTTAGGTCCAGCCGTAACAAAATATGAAGTGATGCCAGACGTTGGAGTAAAAGTTAGTCGAATTGTCAATTTACAAGATGACTTAGCTCTTGCACTTGCAGCAAAAGATATTCGAATGGAAGCGCCGATTCCAGGAAAATCAGCCATCGGTATCGAAGTGCCAAATAGTGAAGTGGCAGTTGTAACGCTGAGAGAAGTTTTAGAGTCAAAAGAAAATAACAAACCGGATGCTAAACTGTTGATTGGATTTGGTCGAGATATTGCTGGACAAGCAATCTTAGCTGAATTAAATAAAATGCCTCACTTGCTTGTTGCAGGTTCAACCGGAAGTGGGAAAAGTGTATGTATTAACGGCATCATCATCTCGATTTTAATGCGAGCAAAACCACATGAAGTGAAAATGATGTTAATTGACCCGAAAATGGTTGAGCTCAATGTTTATAATGGAATTCCACATTTGTTAGCGCCTGTTGTTACGAACCCGAAAAAAGCCTCACAAGCCTTGCAAAAGGTTGTGAGTGAAATGGAAAGACGTTACGATTTATTCTCTCATACTGGAACGAGAAATATAAAAGGGTACAACAGCTACGTAGAGCGCTACAACAAAGAGCATGAAGAGCAATTATCAAAATTACCTTATATCGTTGTCATTATTGACGAGTTAGCAGATTTAATGATGGTAGCTTCCCACGATGTGGAAGATGCCATTACGAGACTTGCACAAATGGCTCGTGCAGCAGGAATTCACTTAATTATCGCAACTCAACGGCCTTCTGTTGATGTCATTACTGGAGTCATCAAAGCAAATATCCCATCTCGAATTGCCTTCGCTGTATCAAGTACTGTCGATTCAAGAACTATTCTTGATACAGGCGGAGCAGAGCGCCTCTTAGGTCGAGGGGATATGTTGTTTATGCCAGCAGGTACTTCCAAACCAATACGTGTTCAAGGGGCATTTGTTTCTGATGAGGAAGTACAAGCGGTAGTAGATTATGTCATTGCTCAACAAAAAGCCCAATATGATGAAACGATGATTCCAACTGATGAACCAGATGATCAATCTTTTGAAGAAGAAACAGACGAGCTTTATGATGAAGCGGTGAAATTAGTGGTGGAAATGCAATCTGCATCCATTTCTATGCTGCAACGTCGTTTTCGAATTGGTTATTCCCGCGCAGCAAGAATTGTTGACCAAATGGAAGCTCGCGGTGTAGTCGGCCCACCTGATGGCAGTCGTCCAAGACAAGTATTAATCTCGAGTATACAGGAATAATAAGCGATTCATTCAATGCTCTCTATTAGGATGACGGATTCAATCGTTGACCTAATCGAGAGCGTTTTTTATCTTATTCTTCATTGTGAAAACTAGTAGGATACATTACGACAACAAATGCTGAAGAAATTGTTCTTTTACGTTTAACCATTCTTCCTTTGTAATACTATACATGACCGTATGTCGAATGCTTCCATCTCTTCGAATCATATGATTTCGAAAAACTCCTTCTTTTACTGCTCCAATTCGTTCAATTGCTTTTTGGGATCGTATATTTTGATGACCTGTCTTTAGTTGAACCCGATTTAACTTTAATTGTTCAAAGCAATACGTAAGTAACAAAAACTTGCAATTTGTATTAATCGGCGTACGCCATACAGAAGGATTGATCCATGTGTTACCAATTTCTAATCTTTTATGCTCCAGCGATATATCTAAAAAGGAAGTGCAACCCACAATTTTGTTTGTTTTTTTATCGATGATGACAAACATATAGGAAACTTTTAAATTGCGTTCAGCAATTGCGTTTTTAACATATTGTTCAACTGCTTTTTTCGTCGTTAAAGATACTTGCATATGTTCCCAAATACGCTCATCTCTTCCAGCTTCCGCAATAGATTCAATATCGGTTAATTCAACTGGACGAAGTAAGACAATATCGTTTTCTAGTATTATATTTTTCATTTGAACAACCTCCTTTATTGCTATTAAAAGCTTCATTTGATACTTTTGAAATAACCAAATTCTGAATTTTTTATCATACCAGGAGGTTGAAATGGAGTTACAATTTCAGTTTCCCGAGACGACGCCAAAATATATTGCGATATATGAACAGCTAAAAGAAAAAATCATTACGAAACAACTTAGGGCTAATGAAAAATTACCTTCAAAAAGAAAGCTTGCAGAGCAATTGAACATTAGCATTCAAACTGTACAAAACGCGTATGAACAATTGCTAAGTGAAGGATACATTTATAGTGTAGAACGCTCAGGCTATTTTATTTCAGAATATAATGGTGATTGGTGTCACATAGTTGTAAAAGATAAACCTTCGATTGAATTGATTGAGGAGAACTCAATCTATAATTTAAAAAATGGGCAAGTAGATGCAGAGGCTTTTCCATACAAGGTATGGCAAAAACTATATAAAACTCAATTACAAAAATTCCCTGCACACGCTAGTCCTTGGCAAGGTGAAAGAACGTTGCGTAAAAATATTGCAAATTATTTACACATCGCTAAAGGAATTGAATGTGAACCTGAACAAATCTTTGTTTTTAGTGGTACACAGCAACAGTTACAAGCATTATGCATCTTTTTTGGCAACATTCCAGTTGCAATTGAAGAGCCTGGATTTTATAGAGCAAATATTATTTTTCAACAAATGAAATATAACATTGAATATGTAAGAACTGATCATTACGGTGCCACCATCCCAACGAACAGAGTAAAATTATACTATGTGACTCCTGCTCATCAGTTTCCGTTAGGGGCCGTTATGCCAATTGAGCGAAAAGCTCAATTACTTCAATGGGCACAGGCAACAAATGCCTATATTATTGAGGATGATTACGATGCAGAATTTCGTTATAAAGGGTTGCCCATTCCTCCACTAGCTAATATGGATCAGCTACAGCGCGTCATTTATTTCGGTACTTTTTCAAAAACCCTTTTACCATCGATTCGCATGAGCTATATGGTGCTGCCAATTTCCCTTGCTGTTGATTTCCAAAACTTTTATCAGCATCAAAAATCAACTGTGTCGAGAATTGATCAACTTGTTGTGGCTGAATTTATGGAATCTGGTTATTTTGTAAAACATATTGAAAAAATGCGCACACTGTATAGAAAAAAATGGAAAACATTAATAGAAGCATTACAAGTTTATTTAACGGATGAATATAAAATTTTCGGCGATACAGCAGGACTGCATATCGTCATACAATTACCTCCATGGTTATCTGAGAAACGTGCTGTACAAATTGCTCTTGAAAAAGGAATTGATATTGATCCGGTCTCAAAATATTATCAAACAACTACACCTCAAAACCTAGTCATGATAGGATTTGGTGCCATCCCTTTAGAAAAGATTCATCCTGTCATACAAACATTAGCTGATGGTTGGTTACAATCGCGGTAATGGAAGAATCTACTATACTACAATCTTCAAAAAATTCTTCATTAAGCCATATGTAATGCTAAAAGGAAAATTTTCTATTAAAATGAAAATGTTGTACATAAACTGTTCCTTTGCATGTATAGTAGTAATAGCAGTTAATTGGGTATATTTCTGAATAATAAACGAGCCTCTTGAGAAAATTATGTTTATGAGGCATATACACAATATATGGGAAGTCAGGAGGAATTTTTTTGTTTCAAACGACGAAATTAGCGGAGGGCGTTTCGCTACATATAAGAAAAACGACACAATTTAAGACGGTGAATTTCTCTTTTAAGTTTAGGACACCTTTAACGACAAAAGTGGCAGCGGAGCGAGCTGTTCTTTCAAACGTATTACAACATAGCAATGAGCGGTTTAAAAAATCAGCAGAGTTTCGCAGTTATTTAGATGATTTATATGGTACGATGCTTTATTTCGACGTATCGAAACGCGGTGTGGAACATACTGTAGTGTTGAACGTAGAAACGGTAAATGATCAATATTTATCGAATCATCCTGTTTTAAATGATGTGATTGGCTTATTACAAACAGTTATTTTCCATCCAAATATGGAAAACGGACAATTTGTTCCATCAATCGTCGAACGGGAGAAACAAATTGTTATCCAACGAATTGAATCAATTTTTGACGATAAAACTCGCTATGCTCAACAACGGTTAACACAAATTTTACGTCCGAATCATCCTGCATCTATTCCAGCAAGCGGCTCAATTGAAGCGGTAAAGGAAGTAACTCCGGAGTCGCTGACAGAGGCTTATTATTCCATGATTCATAACGACAAAATTGACATATACGTAGCAGGAGATATCGACACGGAAGAAATTCAAGAAAAAATGAAAAAAGCTTTCCAGTTTAAAGATCGAACTCCTCAACAACTAAATTACAATGAGGAATCAAAGCCTGAGAAAGATTATGTAAAAGAGTTTCAAGATATGAAGCAAGGTAAGCTGCATATTGGCTTTAGCACACCGGTGAAATTTGGCGATCCAGATTTTCCTAAAATGCAAATTTTCAACGGCGTATTTGGCGGATATGCCCACTCGAAACTATTTATGAATGTCCGTGAGCGTGAAAGTTTAGCATATTACGCTTCCAGTTCCTATTCGCCTCATTACGGTCTACTTTTCGTTGTTTCAGGAATTGAACCAAGCAACGAGAAAAAGGCAATTGATATTATTTTTGAACAGTTAGAAGACATGAAAAAAGGAAATATTTCCGATTTAGAATTGAATCAAACGCGGGCGATGTTGACAAATCAATTGAGAGAAGCGTTGGATTTAGCTCGTGGTCAAATTGACATATTTGATCAATATAAAGATTTAGATGAAGAATTTTCTGTAGAATTGTGGAAGGAACGTTGGAATAAAGTGACAAAAGTTGATTTAAAACAAATGGCATCTCTAATTCAACATGAAGCAACATATTTCTTATGCGGAAAGGAGGCGAAATAATGGAAACGATTGAATTTCAACAATTAGATGAAACGTTATATTATAAAAAATTATCCAATGGACTTGATGTATATATATTGCCAAAAAAGGGATTCTCTAAAACTTTCGTAACTTTTACTACAAAATATGGATCCATTGATCGTACCTTTACGCCAATCGGAGAATCGGAGCGTATCACAGTTCCAGATGGCATCGCCCATTTCCTTGAACATAAAATGTTTGAAAAAGAAGAAGGCGATGTATTCCAAAAGTTCAGTGAAAGAGGAGCGTCTGCAAACGCATTTACTTCTTTTACAAGAACAGCTTATTTATTTTCTGCAACGGATAATATTTTCGAAAATACGGAAACATTGTTAGACTTCGTGCAACAACCGTATTTTACTGAAAAAACGGTAGAAAAAGAAAAAGGAATTATCGGGCAAGAAATCACAATGTATGATGACCAGCCGGATTGGCGACTGTATTTTGGGACAATTGAAAATATGTATCACAATCATCCTGTAAAAATTGATATCGCTGGAACGATTGAATCCATTGATCAAATTACAGCTGAACATTTATATACTTGCTATAATACGTTTTATCATCCTTCCAACATGTTGTTATTTATTGTTGGAAATGTGGATCCAAAAGAAATGATGAATTTTATTGAAGAAAACCAAAATAAAAAGTCCTTTAAAGAAGCACCTGAAATTGATCGCTATTTTGAAGAAGAACCACTTGATGTTGCAGTAAAAGAGCGAGAAATCAAAATGGATGTTCAACAGCCGAAAGTGTATGTCGGACTGAAAGCGAAGGAGACAAATTTGAGTGGGGAAGAAATGCTCAAACATGAACTCGCTGTACAAATTGGTTTAGAATGTTTATTTGGCCGCGCATCCGAATTTTATACAGATGTTTACGAAAACGGATTAATTGATGAGTCCTTTGCTTACGATTTTACTTTAGAGAAGGGATTTGGATTCGCTTTAGTCGGCTCAGATTCACCGGATCCTGATGCACTCGTCGAAAAAATATTGCATACCGTTAATCATGCAAACAAAATTTTCAATGAAGAGGCGATTGAACGTATAAAACGAAAAAAAATCGGCTTCTTCTTAAGAGCGTTAAATTCATTAGAATATATTGCAAACCAATTTACAAGATATAAATTTAATGATATGAATTTGTTTGATGCAGTTCCTGTAATTGAAAAAATCACATTGGAAGATGTGAAAGAAGCTTTTCAATCCATTCAAGGCGAATCTCAACAAACGACATTCAAAATTTTACCGACAAGGAGCCCGCAATGAAAAAATTTGCACTTGTGATTGGAGCTTCCGGTGCAATCGGTAGTGCGATTGTAAAGCGTCTAGCTAAAGATGGCTGGTCGCTTTATTTGCATTATTTTAAAAATCGTGAAAAAGTGGAGCATTTAGTAGATGATTTGAATACTGCTTATCCTCACTTGGAATTCATCCCGGTACAAGCGGATTTCTCCGTTGATGGTGGGGCAGAACAATTGGTCAATCAAATTTATTCTATTCAAGCGGTCATTTTTGCCGGTGGTACCGCATATTATGGTCTACTTGAAGATACCCCATCAAGCGTTATTGATCAACTATGGAAAGAGCATGTACAAAACCCCATTCGGCTTGTTGCACTTTTATCAAAAAAATTGCGTCAACATGATATTAGTTATATTATGTTTATCAGTTCTATTTGGGGAGAAGCTGGAGCTGCTTATGAAACTGTGTATGCTACAGTAAAAGGTGCCCAACATGCTTTCGTGAAAGCATATGCAAAAGAAGCAGCCTATCAAGGGATTTTAGTAAATGCGATTGCACCTGGTATCATCAATACGGAAATGAATGACCATTTGTCGGAAGAAGAAAAACAGGAAATTTATAATGAGATTCCACTTCATCGCATGGGGGAACCTGAGGAAGTTGCGAATATGGTCTCCTTTTACATTAGTGGACAGGCAGATTATGTCACAGGCCAAATTATACGTTTAAATGGTGGTTGGTACATATAATGAACGTTGCTTGTCCATACTAATGATGAAAAGGAGGAGATAATATGGAAATATTACAAAACTGGGAACGATGGAAATCATTTCTTGGACAACAAGTAGAAAATGCAAAAAATATGGGCTTGTCTGATAACACAATCGAAAAAACAGCGGTCCAAATCGGCGAATATTTAGCGAAAAATGTTGACCCAAAAAATGAACAAGAGAGAGTGCTCGCCGATTTATGGTCAGTAGCTAGTGAAAAAGAAAAACATGCACTAGCAAGCTGTGTTATGAAATTAGTCCAAAACAACAACATTAACTAATGATGGAAACTTTTTTGGTTGTTACTTTTTAACTAAACTATTCATATCATCTTGAATAGTATTTAGTTTCCTTTCCGTATGTGTATTTAAAAGGAAAAAGGGGGAAATTTCCTCCTTTTTCTTCATTCCAATTCATCAAATATGAATGAGTCGTAAAAAGATGAATAATTTTGTCCAATTTAGCATAATTTTGTCGCATTCTAACTTTTCAATACATATAAAATCAGATATGATGAAACTTGTAGGTCATTATTTTCGTTAAAAATAAGGGGACGGTTGTAAATGGGTGAATGGTATTTTGAATATGAAATTCAAGTAAATCGTCCAGGATTGTTAGGTGATATTGCCTCTCTACTTGGTATGCTTAAAGTGAACATTGTAACGATTAATGGTGTAGACGAAGGCCGTCGAGGTTTGTTGTTAAAATCCGAAAATGAGGAATCCATTAGACGTTTTCAATCGATTGTCAACACAATTGATGATATCCGCGTCACAAAATTGCGTGAGCCAAAAGTTCGAGATCGTTTAGCTGTTCGACATGGTCAATATATTGAAAGAGACGCAGATGAAAAAAATACTTTTCGTTTTGTTCGAGATGAACTAGGAATTTTAGTTGACTTCATGGCTGAATTATTTAAAACCGAGGGACATAAGTTAATCGGAATTCGTGGAATGCCTCGAGTAGGCAAGACAGAATCAATTGTTGCAGCGAGTGTCTGTGCTAATAAAAAATGGATATTTTTATCCTCTACTATGATTAAACAAACGATTCGAAAACAATTAATGGGAGATGAATTTAATACAAATAATATTTTTATTCTCGACGGAGTCGTTTCTAGAATGACGACAGATGAAAGGCATTTGCAACTTGTGCGTGAAGTAATGAAAATGCCTAGTGTAAAAGTAATAGAACATCCAGATATTTTTGTAAAACACTCCGAATATAACATTGAAGATTTTGATTATATTATCGAATTGCGCCATCATCCAGATGAAGAAATCGTTTATGATGCCATTGGGAAGAATGACACTTTTGCCAATGGGGACTTTTTCTCATTTTAATAATATTAAATAAAGTAGGTGTTATGGTTGACAGAGCTCGGTACTCGCCTAAAAGAAGCGAGATTGTCTAAAGGATATAGTTTAGATGATTTACAAGAGATTACGAAAATACAAAAAAGGTATTTAGTCGGCATTGAAGAAGGAAATTATTCTATTATGCCGGGTACCTTTTACGTACGAGCATTTATCAAGCAATATGCTGAAGCAGTTGGACTCGATCCGGATGAAATTTTTGAGGAATTTAAAAACGAAATTCCTAGTCATCAAACGGAGGAAGTAGCACAATCATTCTCCCAAAGTCCAACTCGTAAAAAATTAAAAACAACATCCACAAATAAATTAATGGAATCTTTGCCTAAATATGTTGTTGCCTTATTTATTATCATCATCATTGCTGTCCTTTGGTTCTTTTTCTCTCAAAGGCCATCAGCTCCAGAAGAACAAGTAACAGAAAATAATACTGAGCCAATTGAATATGAGCAAACAAATGTTGATAATCCTCCAGCAAAGGACGAAAATAAGGCTGGAAATGAGGAAGAGCCTAATGATCAACCAATTGTAGATGAGCAAGAAGATGATGAACAACAAACGCAAGTCATTTCAGAGGGACAAGTGCAACCGGATGGGGTTTCGACTGTTTACGAATTATCAGGAACAGACAAAATGCAAATCCGGGTTGAAGTTTCTGGTGATACTTGGGTAAGCATTCGCGATGCAAATGGTAATGAACAAGTGGATGATCGTGTCTATAAACAAGGAGAAGTAGTAGAACACGATTCATCTGCGAACGGATATGCCCGCATAAGACTTGGTTTCTCTGAAAATGCAAAAGTGTTTGTGAACGATGAAGAAATTCAATACGTTCAACACTTGAGCGCTCAAAATATTATTATTAAATTTAGCGAGGAACAGTAGTCATCTATTATAGATGACTATTTTCTTTCGCATGAAAGGTTGTAGTAGATAATGAATTTACCGAATAAAATTACTGTTTCCCGCATTTTACTAATTCCTATTTTTGTCATTGTGATGATGTATGATTTTAATTGGGGAACAATGGAATTGTTCGGCGCTGAAATGCCTGTCCATCATTTTGTAGGTGCATTGATATTTATTGTTGCATCGTGTACTGACTGGATCGATGGGTATTTTGCCCGCAAATATAATCTTGTAACAAACTTAGGAAAATTTTTAGATCCCCTTGCTGATAAATTATTAGTCACTTCTGCATTTTTACTGTTAGTGGAATTAGGGCTTGCTCCTGCGTGGGTCATTATCATCATATTAAGCCGTGAATTTGCTGTTACTGGTTTGCGTTCCATTTTGGCCGGTGAAGGAAAAATTGTTGCTGCCAGCAACTTAGGAAAAATAAAAACATGGACGCAAATTGTTGCCATTACTGCACTGTTATTGCACAATACTATTTTTATTATGTTCGGCATACCATTTGATAAGTTGATGCTTTACGTTGCATTATTCTTTACAATTTGGTCTGGTTGGGATTATTTTTATTTAAACCGACAAGTTTTTGTTAATTCCAAATAAGTGAGGGGAAAAGATGAATGCCGAAATTATTGCAGTTGGCTCTGAGTTGCTTTTAGGTCAAATTGCCAATACGAATGCAAAATTTATTTCCAGCCAATTATCAGAGCTTGGTATTAACGTATATTATCATTCGGTGATTGGCGACAACGGAGGTAGGCTCAAAAAAGCGATTGAAATTGCTGAATCCCGTGCAGATTTAATTATTTTTTCCGGCGGATTAGGACCAACGAAGGACGATTTAACAAAAGAAACGATTGCAGAGCATTTAAATGTGCCTCTCGTTTTCGATGAAAAAGCACTAGAAGCAATTGAAAAATTTTTCACTAACCAAGGTAGACCGCTTACAGAAAATAATCGAAAACAAGCTCTAGTTCTACAGGGTAGTGAGGTATTAGTCAATCATCACGGTCTAGCTCCAGGCATGCTGCTTCAAAAGGGAGGACGGACATACATATTATTGCCAGGTCCGCCAAAAGAATTAGAGCCGATGTTTCAATTTGAAGCCAAACCAAAGTTAGCTTCTCTTATCAGCAAAGGAGGAATTATTCTATCTCACGTTCTTCGCTTTTATGGCATAGGAGAAGCAGAATTGGAAACGAAGATTCAACATATTTTAGATGCCCAATCAAATCCAACGATTGCCCCGCTGGCTTCTGATGGTGAAGTGACGTTGCGCATTACAGCGAAAGCGGATTCGAAAGCAGAAGCTTGGGAATTAATAAATGAAAAGAAAAGGGAAATTTTATCGATTGTTGGCAAATATAACTATGGTGTTGACGATGATACGCTCGCATCAAAAGCGGTTGAAATGCTCCTTCAAAATAAGTTAACGATTTCAGCTGCTGAAAGTTTAACAGCGGGATTATTTCAATCAGAACTAGCGGAAATCCCTGGCGTTAGCGGCACGCTTGTTGGTGGAATGGTGACTTATACAGAAGAGGCAAAAATCCAACAGCTGGGAATTCCAAAAGAATTGCTCAATCAATATGGTATCGTGAGTAGCGAGTGTGCTGCGAGTATGGCAAGAAATGTTCGTGAAAAGTTTGGTACGGACATTGGCATTGGTTTGACAGGAGCTGCTGGCCCAGAACCACATGACGGAGAGCCGGCAGGAACAATTTGGATTGGCATCGCGATTGGCGAGGATGTAGTGACGAGGAAACTTCAATTGTCTGGACTTCGAAATACCAACCGTTTACGTACCGTCAAATATACGTTGAGTTATTTAATCCGATTGCTTGAGGAAAAAAGATATCAAAAGGTCTAAAAATAAAATTTGAGCCAAAAAAATGGCTCAAATTTTATTTTTGCGAAAATACGTTCGGTTTTTTATTGATTATTTCTCAAAAAAGAAGTATAGTAGAAACAGAACAATACAGATTCGCTTTTTAAGGAGGAAACATTTTGAGTGATCGTAAAGCCGCCTTAGATATGGCGTTAAAACAAATTGAAAAGCAATTCGGTAAAGGCTCCATTATGAAACTCGGTGAAAAAACGGATTTGCAAATTTCGACTGTGCCAAGTGGTTCACTAGCTCTTGATGCAGCCCTTGGTGTAGGGGGATATCCGAGAGGACGTATTATTGAAATTTATGGTCCAGAGTCATCCGGTAAAACTACAGTGGCATTACATGCAATTGCGGAAGTTCAGGCACAAGGTGGACAAGCGGCATTTATTGATGCAGAACACGCATTAGACCCAATTTACGCTCAAAAATTAGGCGTTAATATCGATGAATTAATTCTTTCCCAACCTGATACTGGAGAGCAAGCGTTGGAAATTGCTGAGGCATTAGTGCGAAGCGGTGCAATTGATATTATTGTCATCGACTCTGTAGCGGCATTAGTGCCAAAAGCGGAGATTGAAGGAGAAATGGGCGACTCACACATGGGGTTACAAGCTCGCCTAATGTCTCAAGCTTTACGAAAATTATCTGGGGTCATCAATAAATCAAATACAATCTGCATTTTCATTAACCAAGTTCGTGATAAAATCGGCGTCATGTTTGGCAATCCAGAAACGACACCTGGTGGCCGTGCTTTAAAATTCTATTCTTCCATCCGTTTAGAAGTTCGCCGTGCGGAAACAATTAAACAAGGTAGCGAAATGGTAGGAAGTAAAACAAAAATTAAAGTAGTGAAAAATAAAGTAGCTCCACCATTCCGCACTGCAGAAGTGGATATTATGTTCGGTGAAGGAATTTCGAAAGAAGGCGAAATTGTCGATATTGGTGCAGAGCTAGACATTATTCAGAAGAGCGGTTCCTGGTATTCATACAACGATGAGAGAATTGGACAAGGTCGAGAAAACGTGAAACAATTCTTGAAAGCAAATCCAGAAATTCGCGATGAAATTGCACAAAAAATTCGTGAATCCTTTGGCATGACATCGAATTCCTACATGATTGCAGCTCATGACGATGACGAAGAGCTCGCAGAAGAATTACCGTTATTTGATGAAGAATAATAAACGGTGATGTTCTAAATAGCATTATAAAAAAGTAAATAGAAGGTTTGCCCAAAGACTTCATTAAAAGAGCGAATGAGAATTTTTTGATTCTCTTTTGCTCTTTTTCTTTCTCTAGAAAGAGCAGTAATTATTCTTGGTGGAGTTTTGGTTATATTTGCATCTTTGAAAATACAAAATTTCATTTATAGATGAATAAAATCAAATGAAAATTGGGAAAATAAGTGAAGGAAATATTTTTTGAAAATAGAAACTTAATATTTCCTATAATTAATATATTTTCCACCACTAGCATTGCACTAATTAAATCTGATGATTCAAAATACTAAGAATGTTCAATTTTTTATTGATTTCGAAACAAAAAAATCCTTTACAATGGAAGTACAGGTGGTTCCTGTCCAAATCCAATCGTAAAGGATAAACGTTATGGACAAGAATACACTAATTTCATCATTTGGTAAATGGGTTTCACCCATAAATATTCAAAAACTTAGCGAACAAGTCAAAGAATTGAAACAGGACTATTACACAAAAAAGCTGACAACAGAAGCCTATATTAAACTTTTATTGGTAGCCCAGCTGCTCGAATTTAAGAGCTTAGAGGAAATGAGTGATGCACTTGTAGACGAAGATCTTCAAAAAGCACTCGGATTTGAATCGATAAGTGCCTCTCAGCTATCCCGAAAAAACAATCAGATCAACCCACTAATTCTTGCAAATTTGTTCTTGGATCTTGTTTGGAAAATTCAACGGTACCATTATAAAACCGGAAAGAATATGCCACTGAAAATCATTGATTCAAGTACACTCCCGTTGAATTTGACCAATTATAAATGGGCAAAATTCCGTAAAACAAAAGCTGGTGTAAAGCTACACTTACGGCTCGTTTTCATGGATAAAGACACCGTCTATCCTGAAAAAGCAGTGATTACGACAGCAAAAGAACATGACCGAAATCAACTCGAAGTCCTAGTGGATGATAAAGAAGCCATGTATGTGTTTGACCGCGGTTATGTGGACTATGAACGTTTTGATCGGATGACAGATGATGGCTATTTCTTCGTTTCAAGACTGAAGAAAAACGCAGTCATTCGTGAAGTCTATACATTTTCACTTCCTGATGATTGTCACGTTCTATCCGATAAAATGGTCTACATTGGTACCACACAAAATCGTACTGAAAATGTCTTTCGTCTACTAGAAGTTATGGACACAAAAGGGAACTTACTTCGTTTCATCACCAACCGATTTGATTTAAAACCAGAAGAGATAAGTGATATTTACCGATCTCGCTGGGCTATTGAACTCTTTTTCAAATGGCTCAAGCAACACGTAGAAATTAAGCACTTTTATGGAATGAGTGAAACAGCTATTCAAAATCAAATTTTCTTAGCCCTTATCACGTATTGCTTACATGTTCTCATTCAATTGGAGATGAAAAGTAAGAAATCTCTACTTCGAATTACTCGTTGGTTAAAGAGAGCTCTGTGGAAACCAGCTTATGTTTGGTTGCGAAAATTTGATGGGCGAGCCAGTCCATAATCTCCCTTTTGTCGTTGTCGCTCTGGTTTAACTGTATATATTTACCAAATGGGCAGTGCCACCTTTCTTTAGGTTTTGTCTTTTTGGCACAAATTCACAAAAATTAATTAACAGAAAATTCTAACTATATTTATGCAATGCTAATGATTTTCCACGAATTTATATCAAAAAAACAGAAAAATTTCCTTAAAATTATCATCAAATAACGAAGTATTGAGAATCAAAATCAGCCGTCATTAGTGGTGGCAATCCTTGACAGAGCCAATTGTGAACTATACAATTAGACTGTATAATTTTTTTTAATGATAAAATGAAATAGGCAGTATGTTGAGAAAAATTGTCAATATATGAGCCGACTGAAAATGCATGTGATTATAGCAAGAGGAGGTGTTCGTATGGAATACATGATCTCCGCTTTGCTTGGACTCATCGTCGGTGCCGCTGTTATCTATTTCTATATGAAAAAAGTGAATGAATCGAAAGTGAATGGTGCGAAACAACAGAGCTTGCTCATCATAGATGAAGCTAAGCGAGAAGCGGAAGCGCTAAAGAAAGAAGCACTATTGGAAGCGAAAGATGAAACTCACAAACTTCGAACTGAGGCTGAGAAAGAAATCCGCGAACGACGCGCTGAGCTTCAGAGACAAGAAAACCGGTTATTGCAAAAAGAAGAAAATCTCGATCGTAAGGATGATGCTCTAAATAAGAGAGAAGCAAGTCTAGAGAGAAAAGAAGAGGCTCTAGCCGAAAGACAACAGCATATTGAACAGATGGAAAGTAAAGTGGAAGAGCTAGTAGAACAACAACAGTCAGAATTAGAACGCATTGCTTCTTTAACGAAAGAAGAAGCGAGAGATATCATTTTAAAACAAGTTGAACAAGAACTTTCAACGGATATCGCTATGATGATTAAAGAAGCTGAAACGCGTGCTAAAGAAGAGTCTGACAAAAAAGCAAAAGAAATTTTATCGTTGGCTCTGCAACGATATGCTGCTGACCATGTGGCAGAAACAACAGTGTCGGTTGTAAACTTGCCGAATGACGAAATGAAAGGCCGAATTATCGGTCGTGAAGGACGTAATATTCGTACCCTTGAAACGCTTACTGGTATCGATTTAATTATTGATGATACTCCAGAAGCGGTTATTTTATCTGGTTTTGACCCAATCCGTCGTGAAACTGCTCGTCTTGCATTAGAGAAACTCGTGCAAGATGGACGAATTCATCCAGCTCGAATTGAAGAAATGGTTGAAAAATCACGCCGAGAAATGGACGAACATATTCGTGAAACGGGAGAACATACTACGTTTGAAGTCGGCGTTCATAATTTACATCCAGACTTAATTAAAATTTTAGGCCGCATGAAATATCGGACAAGCTATGGCCAAAATGTATTGAAACATTCCATTGAGGTTGCCCATTTGGCAGGACTCATGGCTGCTGAATTAGGTGAAGACGTAGCGCTCGCGAAACGGGCAGGATTACTTCATGATATTGGTAAAGCAATTGACCATGAAGTAGAAGGAAGCCACGTGGAAATCGGTGTTGAACTTGCTACGAAGTATAAGGAACACCCTGTTGTCATCAACAGTATAGCTTCTCACCATGGCGATGTGGAACCTACAAGCGTTATTGCAGTGATTGTAGCTGCAGCAGATGCTCTTTCAGCTGCCCGTCCTGGTGCTCGTAGTGAAACACTCGAAAACTACATCCGCCGATTGGAAAAATTGGAGGAAATTTCAGAATCCTATGAAGGGGTAGAAAAATCCTACGCAATCCAAGCAGGCCGTGAAATCCGAATCATTGTGCAACCTGAAAAAATTGATGACTTACAAGCACATCGACTTGCGCGGGATATTCGAAAACAAATTGAGGAAGAACTCAATTATCCTGGTCACATCAAAGTGACAGTCATCCGTGAAACTCGTGCAGTTGAATATGCGAAATAAACAAAGAGGCTGGGACAAAAGATAAAAAACACCATTTTCTCACGGGAGAAAATGGTGTTTTTTGATAATTGAAGAAAATTGATTTCCGTTCCGAGGACGCTTTCCGCGGGACCGGCTCGAGCCTCCTCGAAGCTCAATCCTTCGCTCCTGCGGGGTCTCGAGAGGGCCCGTCGCAGGAAAGCTTTGCTTTGCGACTAAGCGTGCGCGACAGGAGCACTCGCCCCGTCACTCCAATCAATTTTTTACAAAAAATCTTTTTGTAGCTAGTTCGCTTTATTAGTTATGTCCCAGCCTCAATTATTTGCATAAATCTATTAAACTAGAATTTTGATAATAAAATTCACTACCGTCGCATAAATAATGTCTAAATTTTCAGTTTTATTTTTTCTGGACTTTAGAGAAAAAACGAAAACACCTAAGCGAGGGTAGTAGACATCCATTTTTTTACTATAACCTATGACTTGTGCAACAACGACTGGCAAACCTTTATGGGACGCCGTTTCCTTCGATTTTTCGTAACCAAATGTGAGCGGATTTCCACAAAGAAGCCTTCAAATAGCGACTAATTTGTAAGTAACTGCGTTCGCTATTCGTGTTCAGCTGAGCTAAAACATTCAGACAGTACACTATCATGGCTACGTACACTTGATGATGTACAGCTTGTTCACTGTGACCAAAAAACTTTTTAATGTTCAGATGTTGTTTCATCCATTTGAAAAAAAGTTCGATTGCCCAACGTGATTGGTAGATTTCTGCAATTTCATCTGCGTCAATGTCAAACCGATTTGTCAGTAAATGAAGCTCATTTCCTTTTGTATCATGCAATTTGAGTAAGCGAAACACGTTTTCAGAACGATTTTGTGGTGTTCCAATGACAACCATTTCATCAGAGAATACGGGTGAATCTTCTGGTAACGAAAAGGATTCTAACACTCGGACAACAGCGTTTTTACGCAAACGGGTCACAAAGAAATAGCCATCTTCCGTCATTTGATCAAAGCGCCCATAATCCAAGTAACCACGATCAAACACGTACATGCATTCTTTGTCATCCACGAATACTTCTAGTTGACCACGATCATGTTCGTTGGCGTGAGTACGGCTTTATCTGGATAGGAGAGTCCTTTTTCCATAAAAACAAGTCGTAAGTGAAGCTTTACTCCTGATTTTGTTTTTCGAAACTCTGCCCACTTATGATTGGTCAAATTAAGCGGTAATGTACTCGAATCAATGATTTTCAAAGGCGTTGTCACTTTTCTTCTTGTTTGGAAATTGGTTTTCCGATGAATTTGTGCCACTAAATCGAGAAAAATCGTTTGAAAGAACTCAGTTGGGATGGTATTGATTCGTCTCCCTAACTGTGAAAAACTGATCGATTCCAATCCCGTTGCTCGTTGTAATTCTTCTAAAAAGACAGCGTCACTCAACGCCCGTAAACTCTCGGTTTCATGGAGTTGGGCATACAAAAGCAGTTTCATAAATGAAGCCATATAAAGCTTCTTGGTATAGTGATTTAATTGATGTGTTTTCACTAGGTCGTCAAATAATGGACGATTAATCGGTGAAAACCATTGTTCAAATGATGTTTTTCGTGTAAACTTATCCATGGTTTTGTCCTTTGTATTGGATTTGGATGGTTTACTACCACCAAACCATTATAAAGGTCTTTTTTATGGAAAAATATAGTTACAGAAAATTCAGATTTATTATGTCTATTGATATTTTTAATGCGACACTAGTGATAAAAATAATAAAAAAAGACTACTAAATATCCTATTATAATGATATAATTACAATATGATTTCATAAATATGTAAGTAGGAGGAAAAAGTGGATGTATAAAAATAGCAAAATCTATCATATGGCTCTAGCTGCAACAGTCGCTACAGCTGCAGTAGTCGCTATAGCTCCAGCTGATGCAGAAGCAGCAAAATCGTTTTCAGATTTAACTCCGGACAGCCCTCATTATACGAATGTAATGAAATTGGTGGAACGCGGTGTAATTTCAGGTTATCCGGATGGTACTTTCAAGCCAAATAATTCAATTAGCCGTGCACATGCAGCAAAAATTATTGCTAAAGCTCTAGGGTTAGATACGCAAAATGTAACAAACCCAGGCTTTAAAGATATTCCAACAAATTATCCATATTATAAGGAAATCGCCGCTTTAGCAAATGCAGGAATCATTAATGGTTTCCCGGACGGCACATTTAAGCCGGATGGAACGTTAACACGTGGACAAATGGCGAAAATTATTGCAAGAGCTTTTGAATTAAAAGCAGAAAATGGTGCTGCTCCATTCACAGATACTGTCAATTCTGAATATAAAGAATATATTGCAGCGCTTTATGAAAATAAAGTAACAACTGGTACAACTCCAACAACGTTTGCTCCTTTATCTCCGGTAACTCGCGGCCAGTTAGCTTCATTTGTAGTTCGTGCAGAGGAAGCTAAATCTGCAACACCTGGTGAGGAAAAAGTAAACATCGAAAGTACAGTTGCTGAAATTAAAGACGGCAAAGTCGTTACTGCAAATGGTACATTTGAGATTAGTGAAGAGCTGAAAAAAGTATTTAATGCAAAAAATGCAGCAGCTTTAAAAGATGCAAAAGTTGAAATCGTTGTTGAATACGTACAAACTGCAAAAGTTGCTTCTTTAAACAATTTTGCAGCTGAAAAAACAGCATACATCGTAGGTATTAATGGTTTAACATTAGTATCTTCAAATACTTCATTTGATGCAGATGGATACCCAATTCCATCCGTAACAATCAATGCAAATAATGTTGAAATTTCTGGATTAAAAGCAGATCAATTAGTTATTGAAAAAAATCTTCAAGTAACGTTAAAATCTGTTGAAGTAAAAGAATTGAAAGTAGCTGAAGGAACAAAAATCACTTTAGACCCTACTGCAACAATTGAAAAATTGGTAGTTCCTGAAGGCAAAAAACCTAGTGATGTCATTGCAAACTACAATGAAGTGAAAAATTCAATCAAAGAAATTGTAGATACAACAGGTAAAACTGTATCCAAATCTACCGGCGGTGGAGGAGGCGGAAGTAGTAAACCTACTCCAACACCTACTAATCTTGCAGAAGATTCAAAAGCTGCTGCTACAACTCTTATTAAAGAACTAGAAAAAGTTGCGAATAAATATTATGAAGAATATGGTGAATTCACATTAGGAGAACCAAAAGTAAAAGATTCAAAGGGTAAAGTAATTTCAGAAGGTAAACCATATGAGTTTGTCTTTAAAAATGGAGATACAAAACTTGCGGACATTAAAAATAGTATAGAAAATCGTTCTTTACTAAAAGAGGATGTAATTAGTGCAATAAAAGCTCTTTCTGAATTACAGTCTAAAGCCGATAACATTAAAGACATTTATATTGATGAGAAAAAAATAAATAAAAATGCAATTACAAAAGATAATTATATTGATGAATTAAGTTCAGTTTTAAATACTTCATATGTTGCAAATCTATTAATTGATTTAACAGATTTAACTCATGATGAAGCAAAGTATTACACAGTTGGAAGATATTTTGAAGAAGGAAAAAAATCTAAGTCTGAAATCAAAATTACATTTGATGATGGTTCTGAACTAATCTATAAAGTAGATTTAAAATTAGAACAATAATTATATAAATCTCTTAATTTTCATGATAGACTATTATGTATCAAATTCCCCAGAACAAGGGTGTTCTGGGGAATTTGATTCGATGAAAATTTCTATTTATTTGCGGAATGTTGATGGGAAAAGGAGTTTTTTATGAAAAGGATATGGAAGTACCTTTTACTTGTCATTGTGCTGTTAGTCGTTAGTATCGGAGGCTATGGATTATACATATTTAAGTTTAAAGAATATGACGTAGCTGATCCGGAAATTGAAGAGATTATTGGAGAAACATATATTTTAAAATTGCCGGATGGAACACAAGTGGTAGTAGATAAAGACGGGAATATCATTGAAGAAGTCAAAAATTCGCCATACGAACAAAGCGATGCAAATGGTGTTGATGAAAATACGAGCACAGGAGCGAATGGATCAACCCCTTCTATAAATGACTCTAATAGCCCAAGAGAAGGTACTGTTCAAAATGATAAACCTACCGTTTCATCAATCAAAGCAAAATATATGCCAACGTTGAGAGAATTGGAAGCGCAAGCTAACAATAATATCAATGCACTCATTGGCCGAGCAATCAATGAATATTCAACAAAGAAAGCAAACGGTGAAAAAATTGACGTTGGATATTTTTACAACAAATATGTGAGTGCTGCAAAAGCATTGGAAGTTAATACGGACGCTGCTTTTAATAGTCTAATCACCATAATTGAAAATGAACTAGAAGCAAATGGCTTTGACAAAGCCCATGCACAAAGCATTCGGGATGAATACGAAGCGGCTAAAGAAGAACGGCGCAATAGTTTGTTAAAAAAGGCAAAAGAGTTCTTATAACCAGATAATTCTACAATAACGTGAATAAGTATCTTAAATAAATAGTTAAAAATATTAGAAAACACACTCATATGGAAATATTTTCGTTATAATAACAAGGGGGGTTGAACAACTGTGGAAGAGACGATTAGTTTATATGATATATTCAAAGTATTAAGAAAAAGAATAGTGTTAATACTCAGTATCGCTATTGTTGCAACATTAACGGCTGCAATTATCAGTTTCTATATATTAACACCAATTTATCAGGCATCGACACAAATATTAGTCAACCAAAAACCAAATGAACATCAAAACCAAATTCAAAGCCAAGACATTCAAGCAAATTTACAACTAATCAATACATATAATGTCATTATTAAAAGCCCTGTAATTTTAAATAAAGTGATTGAGATCCTGGACTTAAATACAACACCTGTGGTACTTTCAAATCAAATTACTGTATCCAATGCAAATAATTCCCAAGTTGTCAATATTAGCGTACAGGATGAACAAGCATATCTTGCTGTTGATATTGCAAACACTGTTGCTAAAGTGTTTGAAGAGGAAATTAAACAATTAATGAACGTTGATAACGTAAATATATTATCGCCGGCAGAGTTGCCTGAGAATCCTTCTCCTGTTAAGCCGAATAAAATGTTGAATATGGCGATTGCTTTGGTAATTGGTTTGATGATAGGCGTTGGACTGGCCTTCTTACTTGAATATTTGGATACAACGATTAAAACAGAAAAAGATGTTGAAGAACTGTTGAATTTACCGATTATAGGTTTTATAAGTAAAATTCCGGATTCTAACCGTGAAGTTCCTACAACTGTGAAATCTAAACAAACAGTTAGGAGAGAAAAAGTAAATGTTTAAAAAGAAAAAGAAAAAAAATAAATCAATGGCAAGGAAATTAATTGTTGAAACTGATCCGAAATCATTTATTTCTGAGCAGTTTCGTACCATTCGGACAAATATAAAATTTTCCATGCCGGATAAAGACTTGAAAACGATCGTAATTACATCTGCAGGTGCGGGAGAGGGAAAATCAACAGTTTCAGCAAATATCGCGGCAGTTTTTTCACAGGAGGGCAAAAAAGTATTGCTGATAGATGGTGATATGCGTAAACCGACCGTCCACTATACTTTTGTCCTTAAAAATGCATTTGGTTTATCAAGTATATTGACAAAACAATGTCAACTTAATGAAGCCATTCAGGAAACTGACGTTGAAAATCTTTATGTTATTCCAAGTGGTCCGATACCTCCCAATCCTGCGGAATTGCTTGCTTCTAAACAAATGGAATTAATAATAGATATTTTGCAAGAAGAATATGACTTAATTATTATTGATGCACCACCGGTATTATCGGTGACCGATGCACAAATTCTATCGAACAAATGCGATGCGACAATACTCGTTGTCAGTTCCGGAGATACACAAAAAGCGAGCATCGTAAAAGCAAAAGAATTGTTGGATTTGTCAAAAGCTAATATCATTGGGGTAGTAGTCAATAACGCAGTTATAGAAAAAGGTCATTATTACTATTATTATTATGGTACAGCAGAGTAACGGCTAAAATCGCCTTTACTCTTTTTTATTAACCTTTTAAAATAGGGATATGTACAATCGACCAGCATAACAAATCAAAGATCGCCATATTGATCTATGTAAGCAGGCAAGTGATATTTTCGATATTTTCAAATGATAGTATGTTTAAACTATTAAGTAGGTGGAAAGATGATTGATATACATAGCCATATTTTATACGGTGTGGATGATGGGCCGAAAACATTTGAAGAATCGATTACAATGCTGGAAACTGCAGCGGCTGAAGGGATAACAGATATTATTTCAACATCCCATGCGAGTCATCCGCAATTTGATGTTTCTTCAAATGATGTAATTGAACAAGTCCAGGAACTGCAAAATGAATTAGAGATTCGTCAAGTACCACTTACTATCCATATAGGGCATGAAGCACGCATTTCAGAAACGATTGTGGAACGTTGCCTAACAAAGCAAACTCATCTCTTGGCAAATTCAAACTATTTATTGCTTGAATTGCCTTCAAGTACTGTTCCTCCATATACGATCAATATTATCCGTGAACTGTTGATCCATGATATTACACCAATCATTGCACATCCAGAACGGAATAAATCCATTGCAGAAAAGCCGGCTCGCCTTGAACGTTTAATTAGGGAAGGGGCTGTTGCACAGGTGACAGCCGGAAGTTTGGCTGGGCATTTTGGACGGTCGGTACAACAACTTTCATTGGATCTAGTACGAGCGAATCTTGTTCATACATACGGTTCTGATGTACATCATTTAACAACAAGGCCTTTTCTATTTAATGAAGGGCTGTCATTTTTGGAAAAAAAGAAAGAACTTGATGCAATCGACATTCTCCTTGAAAATAATGCCCGTATTTTGGCAAATAAACCGTTTATCATTTATGAACCGGAAGAAATACAAAAACGTAAGTGGTGGAATATTTTTTAACCATGCCATTAATAATTTAGCTGTTCACCATACAATAATCGAATCTGAAAGCTTAATTAATCAATAACCCTCGCATTAGAGGGTTATTTTGGCTCTATAATATTTGGTGTTGGTGGATACAACCAGCACCATTTTTTTACACAAAAAACGAGACATGTGACAAACTCTGGTAAAATGTAATCGCCAAAACACATTTTCCAAAGGAGTTGTGTCACATGTCTCACCATCATTCTATACGAAACCTACTCAATATAAAAGACAAAAATATCACATTTGATGAAAATTTTTGTTCTACCGAAACGATCAAAAAAGTAAAAGCGAAAGTCTTTCATGGGACGTTAACGTATCAACCAAAAGCTTGTTATGCTTGTAGCCATGTCTTCGATGATCAAATCATTAAACACGGTCATACCTACTTAAAATTGCGTAAACAGCTGTATTTCTGTAAACATTGTCATTCCACGTTTACTTTAAAAACGAGCGTCGTGGCTAAAAACTGTTGTATTTCCAACAATACCAAAGTATCGATTGCTTTAAACGCCAAAGATAAAATATCCGAAAAAGATATTGCGATGAAACATAATGTTTCTCATGCCACTGTCAGTCGAGTCATTGACAGCTTTTATAGCTATTATCAACCAAATGTTTACTATCTTCCAAAGCATTTGTGTTTTGTTTAAATCAGTGAAATCCGCAGCTGGAGCGATGTCCTTTATTTTCTGCGACTCTGAAACGGGGGAGATTGTGGATATCGTGGAGGACCGGAGATTACATGTCCTCAAAGAGTATTTCTTACGGTATTCCAAGAAGGCGAGAGATGCGGTAAAAACGATTGTCATCGATATGTACAGCCCTTATATTTCCTTAATCCAAGAAGTTTTCCCTAAAGCGGAAATCGTACTCGACAAATTCCATATCCTCCAACTATTTAGCAGAGCTTTAAACAAAACGCGCATCAACGTCATGAATCGGGATAAAAAGAATTACAATAAATTGAAAAAAATACTGGAAGCTCCTTCTGAAAGATCAAACAAAACTTGATTATAAGAGCTATACATATCATCGTTGCTTTAAAAAGCATATGTGTGAGGTGGAGATTCTCCACTATCTCATTGATTTAGATTCTGAATTAAAAGCGTCCTATGAGTTATATCAATACGTGCAACATTGCATCAAAATCAAAGACTTTGAGCTCCTAAAGAAAACATTAGAGAATAAACAAAATATCGTTTCCCGCTATATGAAACCCGCCATCAAGACAATCAACAAATCCATCAATGACGTCGAGAATACGTTGAAATACGATTAATAACAACGGCATTTTAGAGGGAATTCATAACAAAATCAAAGTGATGAAACGCATTTCTTTCGGTTATCGCTGCTTCCACCATTTTAAAAATCGGATTATGATTACCCAAAATTTAATCACAATGAAAAAAGCTTAGAGGATTCGAAGTTCCTCTAAGCTGTGCGGTTGCATATACCAGGAAAGTCACAAAATTTTTTCACCAACACTATTTGACAAAGAACCAAAAAAATTCAGACAAGGGTATACATGCCCTTGTCTTTTTTGTCATGGATGGAGCTCATTATGCAAACAATATGTACTATTCCTTTTCATACAAAATCCTTCGAAATCGTCCAAAATAACATTCCATTAGATTTACCGGCGTTAAAATGGTAAAATTGAATAGATTTTATAGAAAGTGTGGTAGTAAGCTTGAAAGTACTATTTATAGGTGATATCGTCGGATCAATCGGTCGAGAGGCGGTCGAAAAATATTTACCACGATTAAAGAAAAAATATGAACCCGATGTAGTTATTGCAAATGGAGAAAATGCAGCAGCGGGTCGAGGAATCACGCAAAAAATTTATCAACAATTGTTGCAAATGGGCATTGATGTGATTACGATGGGTAATCACACTTGGGACAATAAAGAAATTTTTGAGTTTATTGACGAGGCTCAATATTTAATTCGACCTGCAAACTTTTCTAAAGAGGCACCTGGTAAAGGCGTTGTCCAAATCTCGAAAAATGGACATATTTTAACGGTCATCAATTTACATGGCCGCGTATTTTTACCTCCCCATGAAGATCCGTTTCGTATGGCGGATGAATTAGTTGAAGAAGCAAGAAAAATTTCTCCTTTAGTATTTGTTGATTTCCATGGTGAAGCAACGAGCGAAAAAATTGCATTTGGTTGGCATTTGGATGGACGGGTTTCTGCAGTCGTTGGAACACATACACATGTTCAAACAGCAGATGCAAGAATATTTCCAGGTGGTACAGCATATATAACTGATGTAGGGATGACTGGACCATACGATGAAATTTTAGGCATGAAAAAAGAAAGCGTCATTTACAAATTCCAAACGAATATGCCTTCTCGATTTGAAGTGCCAAAATCGGGAAGAGACGTATTCAGCGGCTTTTTCGTTGATATTGATAACGAAACGGGCAAAGCCACTTTTTGTGAAAGAATTTACATTAATGACGATTATCCTTTCCAAGGATAATTCCCAAGATTTTGCATGATTCCCTTCCAAAATGATTCTATTTTTCTACTTTGCTGCATAAAATGTGCTACGGACATAAGTTCAAGTCCTTTGAATGAATGCCAACAAAAAAGCTTCATTCAAAATCAATAAAAAAGCAAATATGGGGAGGAATAAATGTGGATTCATTGAAAGTATCGTCTCGCTCAAATCCTAATTCTGTAGCAGGTGCGCTCGTTGCGGTAATTCGAGAGCAAGGATATGCAGAAATGCAAGCTGTAGGTGCGGGTGCTCTGAACCAAGCGGTAAAAGCAGTAGCCATTGCCCGTGGTTTTGTAGCACCAAGCGGGACAGATTTAATCTGTTCTCCAGCATTTGCAGACATTCAAATTGGTGGAGAAGATCGTACTGCACTAAAACTTGTAGTTGAGAAACGCCAGCGATAAATCATTCAAAGTGGCGAATGGAAGTACTTCTTCCAAAACTTACGGAGGGTGGAGAGTAAATTCTCCACCATTTTTTTGTGGAATTCTCTTGAAATGATCAATAATGATCGAATTAACAAGATTCTCCTATGTAAGAAAAGTTCTTTTAGAAAATACATAGCAGGGAAAAATAAGTGTTGTAACCTTTACAAAGTTTTGAACGAACTTTTCCGTCTAAGGTCTGAAATTGAAATATTTAACCGTTTTTCGTATTTCAAGAAAATCGATTCATGTTATATTTAAATAAGAAAAAAGTATGTAATTAAAAGTTTTTAAGGAGATGTTAGAATGTTACATCAGCTTTCATGGAAAGTCGGTGGGCAACAAGGTGAAGGTATTGAGAGTACTGGTGAAATTTTCTCAATGGCAATGAATCGTTTAGGCTATCATCTATATGGCTACCGTCATTTCTCCTCTCGCATTAAGGGAGGTCATACAAATAATAAAATTACTGTTCGCCCAACACCAGTTCGTGCAATTGCGGACGATTTAGATATTTTAGTGGCATTTGACCAAGAAACTATAGAGGTCAATTATAAAGAATTAACAGAAAACGGCATCATTTTGGCTGATAGTAAATTTGAGCCGGTAAATCCTGAAGACTCAAAAGCGCCACTCTTTTCTGTTCCGTTTACAGAAATTGCTACTGAGCTTGGCACATCGTTAATGAAGAACATGGTAGCAATTGGCTCAACTGCGGCTTTATTAAACTTGCCAATTGAAAGCTTCCAAGCAGTTGTAGATGAAATTTTTGGCCGCAAAGGTGAAGAAGTAGTAAAAAAGAATATGGAAGCCATTCAACGAGGTTATGATGCAACTTGCGAACTCATTGGCGATAAAGTTGGTAAATGGGAATTAGAACCAGCAGATGGCAAACGACGCATGTTCATGATTGGTAATGATGCGGTTGCGCTAGGTGCGATTGCTGCTGGTTCTCGATTTATGGCTGCATATCCAATCACGCCGGCCTCTGAAATCATGGAATATTTAATTAAAAAACTTCCTAAATTTGGTGGTACGGTTATTCAAACAGAAGATGAAATTGCCGCTTGTACGATGGCAATCGGTGCGAACTTTGGCGGAGTACGTGCCTTTACTGCATCAGCAGGTCCTGGTTTATCCTTAATGATGGAATCCATCGGTTTATCTGGTATGACTGAACAGCCGCTTGTAATCATCGACACACAGCGGGGCGGTCCATCAACAGGGCTTCCAACAAAACAAGAACAATCTGATTTAATGGCGATGCTTTACGGTACACACGGAGAAATTCCAAAAGTAGTAATTGCTCCTTCAACACTAGAAGAAGCCTTTTACGATACAATCCAAGCATTTAACATTGCTGAAGAATTGCAACTACCAGTCATTGTGATGACGGATTTACAATTGGCTCTTGGTAAACAAACTGCTGATCCATTTGATTATTCAAAAATTGAAATTCGCCGTGGTAAATTGAACCTTGATGAATTGCCAGAAAAAGATCCGAAAGAAGATTTCAAACGATATGAAGTAACGGAAGACGGAATTTCAACTCGTGTTCTTCCAGGCCAACTACACGGCATTCATAAAGTAACAGGAAACGAGCACGATGAAACGGGTAAACCGGCAGAAGCACCAGGAAACCGTAGAAATCAAATGGACAAGCGTTTACGTAAATTAAATTATTTAAACTTCAAAGATCCAATTTATGTCGATGCGCCTCATGAGGAAGCTGATGTTTTAATCGTTGGTTTTAACTCAACTCGAGGTGCGATTGAAGAAATTCGCCCATTATTGGAGCAAGAAGGCATTAAAGCGAACCACGTTCATGTCCGCTTAATTCATCCATTCCCAGCCAATGAATTAAGACCTTATGCAGACCGTGCGAAAAAAATTATTGTGGTGGAAAATAATGCGACAGGTCAATTGGCCAATATTATGAAAATGAATATTGGTGGACATAACAAAACATTTAGTATCACGAAATATGACGGCACTCCATTCTTGCCTCGTGAATTAAAAACTCGTGTAAAGGAGTTGCTTGACTAATGGCAACATTTAAAGATTTTCGTAACAACGTAAAACCTAACTGGTGTCCTGGATGCGGAGATTTTTCTGTGCAAGCAGCGATTCAACGGGCAGCTGCCAATGTCGGTATCGAACCACATGAACTTGCAATCATTTCCGGTATCGGCTGTTCAGGACGCATTAGTGGATATATCAATTCCTATGGTTTTCACGGTACACATGGCCGTGCATTGCCAATCGCTCAAGGTCTAAAAATTGCCAATCGTAATTTACATGTCATTGCTACTGGCGGAGATGGTGACGGTTATGCGATTGGGATGGCTCATACGGTTCACGCCATTCGCCGTAACATCAATATTACTTACATCGTAATGGATAACCAAATTTACGGTTTAACAAAAGGTCAAACTTCTCCACGTTCTGCTTACGGATTCGTAACAAAATCAACACCAAATGGTTCAATTGAGCCATCGATTAAGCCATTGGAACTTGCTCTATCAGCAGGTGCAACATTTGTTGCTCAAGGATTTTCATCTGATATTAAAGAACTAACTGCTTTAATTGAAGCAGGTATTCAACATAAAGGATTTTCCTTTATTAACGTATTTAGCCCATGTGTGACTTACAATAAAGTGAACACGTATGAATGGTTTAAAGAACATCTAACGAAATTAAGCGATATGGAACATTACGACCCTCAAAATCGTGAATTGGCGATGCAAACAGTAATGGAAAAAGATGGACTTGTTACAGGTATCGTTTATCAAGATACTAAATCCGTACCTTATGAACAACAATTAGAAGGTTTTGCAGAAAAGCCGCTAGTGGATATGGATTTAAAAATTGATGAAGATCAATTTAACGAATTAGTAAAAGAATTTATGTAAAATGCTCTTTGTGTCAAATCGAATATGAATGCAGTGAAACCAACTTAAGTGAATTCTGTCCTTTGACCGTCAGATTCTCTTAAGTTGGTATTTTTTTGAGTATGTTGGCTTATCTTACTATTTCATTTAAAACTTGCAATAATTTAAGTTAAAAGTACTTTCTTTCTTTTTCTATATTTTTCATTCGAAATTATTCTCCAAAGAGGGTAATATGGGAGATAAGCGCGCAATTTCATTAATGGGTATAGGAAAATATTTAGATCGATAGAAATCGAGGTCTTACCATTGAGCAATGTAATTGATTTCATCTCCATGAAAAAGAGAAAACATGAGGAACAATTATTTAATTTGTTTCGTAAAGCAAATTCGTTTCAAAATCGAGAACAAATTGATAAGCTTGTAGATGAAAAAAAACTAACAGTTGAAGATCATAAAAGGTTCCTTGCTTTTTTAGCGCATTTACAAGCGAAGAATATTGAACCAACAGAGCTTTTTCAATCCGTATTGACCTTGTCGAAATATCAATTTGAACAACGATATCCATTCAATTGGTTTACCGTTGTTCAAAATTGCCTAACCTTCTTGACCATTATAAAAGAGAAGAATCACAAGCAATATGAGCGATTTCTCTCAGTACGGTAAATATGTCAAAAGTAGCATAATCGTATCATAAATATTGTTCTTTTAATGAACTATTCGTTATAATTAAAAAATGGGATTCCTCTATGAATCCATTAGAAAGGAGTCATTCATAATCAATGAACGAAGAACAACGTTTAGCAAATAGTCAGGCAGCACAGCCAAAACCTCAAAAAACTGAAAAAGATTATAGCAAATATTTTGAACGAGTAATCACTGCTCCTTCTTTAAAAGAAGCGAAAAAACGCGGAAAAGAAGAAGTGAAATATCATAAAGATTTTAAAATTCCTGAAGAGTTTCGAGGAATGGGAGACGGCCGTAAATTCTATATTCGCACATACGGTTGTCAAATGAATGAACACGATTCAGAAGTAATGGCCGGCATTTTCATGCAACTAGGATATGAACCTACTGATTCAGTAGAAGATGCAAATGTCGTACTTTTAAATACATGTGCCATCCGTGAAAATGCAGAGAATAAAGTATTTGGTGAACTAGGCCTTCTTGCAAAATACAAACGAGAAAATCCTGATATGTTGCTTGGGGTGTGCGGATGTATGTCCCAAGAGGAATCGGTTGTCAATAAAATTTTAACGAAATACCAACATGTTGACATGGTATTTGGTACGCATAATATACACCGTTTACCATATATCTTAAAAGAAGCGTACATGTCTAAAGAAATGGTCGTTGAAGTTTGGTCAAAAGAAGGGGACGTAATCGAGAACCTTCCAAAAGCCCGACAAGGCTCTATTAAAGCTTGGGTAAACATCATGTACGGATGCGATAAATTCTGTACATACTGTATCGTTCCTTATACTCGAGGAAAAGAGCGCAGCCGCAGACCGGAAGAAATCATTCAAGAAGTAAGAGAACTTGCAGCTCAAGGATACAAAGAAATTATGCTTCTTGGACAAAACGTAAATGCTTACGGTAAAGATTTCACAGATATCAACTATCGACTTGGCGATTTAATGGATGAGCTGCGTAAAATTGATATTCCACGCATTCGTTTCACAACGAGCCATCCTCGCGATTTTGACGATCACTTGATTGAAGTGTTAGCAAAAGGCGGAAACTTAGTTGAACACATTCACTTGCCAGTTCAATCTGGTTCAAATGAAATCTTAAAAATTATGGCTCGTAAATATACGAGAGAACAATTCTTAGAACTTGTTCGAAAAATTAAAGCAGCTATTCCGAATGTGGCATTGACAACTGACATCATCGTTGGATATCCGAACGAAACGGAAGAACAATTCCAAGAAACGCTTGATTTATATCGTGAAGTTGGATTTGAATCAGCATTTACTTACATTTATTCTCCACGTGAAGGTACGCCAGCTGCAAAAATGAAAGACAACGTACCAATGGAAGTGAAAAAAGATCGCTTATACCGCCTCAATGCCGTTGTAGAAGAATTCTCAAAAGCTGCATTGAAAAAATATGAAAATCAAATTGTTGAAGTGTTAGTTGAAGGCGAAAGTAAAAAACGCAGTGATGTATTAGCTGGTTATACAAGAAGAAATAAATTAGTAAACTTTGTTGGCCCGAAAGAATTAATTGGTCAGTTAGTAAAAGTGAAAATCACGAAAGCAAGTTCTTACTCTCTTCGCGGTGAATTCGTAGAAGTGGTAAAACGACAAGAGGTGGAAATCTAATGGCGACTAAATTATATACAAAAGATGAAATTGTTGAAAAAGCGAAAGAAATCGCTCACATGATTGCCCAAACTGAAGAAGTAGAATTTTTCAAAAAAGCAGAAGCTCAAATTAATGAAAATCAATTTGTGCGTGAAAAAATTGCAAGTTTAAAATCCCTTCAAAAACAAGCTGTAAACTTCCAACATTTAGGGAAAGAAAAAGCGCTGAAACTTGTTGAGAAAAAAATCGAGGAAATAGAAAAAGAAATCGATGAATTACCAGTTGTTCAGCAGTTTAAACAATCTCAAATGGAAGTTAATATACTATTGCAATTAGTTTCCAACGCGATTGCGACAACTGTTACAAACGATATTATTGAATCAACTGGCGGCAATTTACTTACTGGTGAAACGGGATCAAAAGTGCAAAATACGAGTCCTGGAAGTTGCTCTTAATAAAAGGCTACAAGGAAAATCGAATGTTTGATTTTCCAGTAGCCTTTTTTCTTTTGAATTTTTTACGCAAACTGGAACACTTCTTAACCTCCCTTAATACTATATGTTTGTTAGGCAAATGCACTAGTTCAACTCATTATTGCTTTAATCGACAGGATTTAACAAATTTCTTTAAAAACAAAGATCATATTTCACCAATTAGGCATTCGCCGCATACAATAGTTCGACTAGATGTAAAGGAGGAAATTGTTTGAAACGTTTGCGTCAAATCGTGACAAAAGCGGTTGTGGCGAAAGGGAAAAAACGTACGGAATCCAGTGAAGTGATGCGTCCACCTAACACGCCAACAAGCATATTAGGTTGTTGGGTAATCAACCACCACTATTCTGCGAAAAAAGTGGGTAAATATGTAGAAGTTTCTGGTAAATTTGATGTGAATGTGTGGTATGCATATCATAACCATTCAAAAACTGCTGTTTATACAGAAACAATTCCTTATAAAGACAGAATAAAATTACATTATCGCGATGAAGAAATCATCGATTCAAATGAAGTCCATGTAAAAGTATTACAACAACCAAACTGCATTGAAGCAGTGATCAACCAACAAGGCGATAGCTTCAACATTGTGATTGAACGCGAATTCTTAGTGGAAGTAATCGGTGAAACAAAAGTGGTAGTATCAGTTCATCCAATTGAATTTGAAGAAGAATGGAATTTTGATGACGATGATGATGAATCATCAAGCTCCTCTTCCTCTTCAAGTTCTTCAGATTTCGATTATAAAAAATCAAGCAGCAGTGAAGACTCCTCTTCATTTCAATAATCTCCATTGAGAGCACCATCAATAGAATAATAAGATGGTGCTCCCAATATTAAAAAGCATGTTTTCTTGGTTATCGCTATAATTTTCGTCATGTTATAATAGCTTAGAGAATTTTAAGTGAGGTAATAACATGACTACATATACACCAATGATGCAACAATATTTATCCATTAAAGCAGATTACGAAGATGCTTTTCTCTTTTTTAGATTAGGTGACTTTTACGAATTGTTTTTTGAAGATGCACTGAAAGCGTCTCAAATACTTGAAATCACTTTAACAGGACGTGATGCGGGTGGAGATGAACGAGTACCGATGTGCGGTGTACCATATCACTCCGCCCAAAGCTACATTGAAACATTAGTATCAAAGGGTTATAAAGTAGCCATTTGCGAACAAGTGGAAGACCCAAAACAAGCAAAAGGTGTAGTGAAGCGTGAAGTCATTCAACTCATTACACCAGGTACGATGATTGAAGGAAAAACAATTGACAATAAATCAAACATTTTCATCGGATGTGCTGAGCGAATTAGTGATCATGAATTTGCATTTGCCTATTTGGATGTTTCCACTGGCGAAGCGAAGTCTTTCATCATTGAAGGCGGCGTAAAGGGGCTTTTTCAACAATTACAAGCCTATAATATTCGAGAACTTGTAGTGACAGATGAATTAAAAATTCTCTTACAAGAACAAGCGGCAAATCTCGGCATTGTTTTATCTATTGAAAATGAAGAGATGCACGATGAAAAAGCTAACAACTATTTACTCCATCTCCCGAAAAAGTGTTTCGGTGTGGCTAAATATTTACTTCAATATATTGAACGTACTCAAATGCGCTCCTTATCTCACATTCAACCTTTTACATATACCGAAACGAAACAATATTTACAAATCGATGCCAATTCAAAACGCAACTTAGAACTCCTGCAATCCATTCGTGGAAAGGATCAAAAGGGAACTTTGCTTTGGCTTTTAGACGAGACGGTAACGGCAATGGGCGGAAGAAAGTTAAAACAATGGCTCCACCAACCTCTCGCGAACCGAGCACAAATAGAAGAAAGACTAAACACCGTGACCGATTTACTGGATGAATTTTTCTTGCGTGATGAATTAAGGGAACTGCTAAAAAGCGTCTATGATTTGGAGCGCCTTTCAGGACGAGTTGCATTTGGCAATGTAGGTGGTCGAGATTTAGCGCAACTTCGTGAATCATTAAGACAAGTCCCAACCATTAAAGAAAAACTTCTCGAAAGCAATAAAGAAACGTTAATAAACCTTGCGAGTAAAATGGACGCTTGTGAGGATATTGAGCAATTGCTTTCAAGAGCTATTACGGATCATCCGCCAGTTGCCATTAAAGAGGGGGATGTGATCCGAGAAGGCTACAATCAAAAACTAGATGAATTGCGCTATATTGCCCGAAACGGGAAGGATTGGATTGCTCAGCTTGAGCAAAAAGAAAGGGAGCTAACAGGCATCAAAAATTTAAAAATTGGCTTTAACCGAATTTTTGGTTACTACATTGAAGTAACAAAATCGAACTTATCGAATGTAGATTTATCTCGCTATCATCGAAAACAAACACTAGCCAATGCAGAGCGCTTTATTACGGAAGAATTAAAAGAAAAAGAGACCCAAATCTTGAATGCGGAAGAACAAAGCTTAGCTCTTGAGTACGAACTATTCGTTGAATTAAGAGAACAGTTAAAAGCATATATTCCCCGTGTACAACAACTCGCTTCAATTATTAGCGAATTGGACGTGTACGTAAGCTTTGCAGTTGTTTCTGAAAAATACCAATTTACAAAGCCTACTTTCCATGAAGGCAAAGGCTTAAAAATCATTGGCGGAAGACACCCGGTTGTTGAAAAAATGTTAAATAAACAAGGCTATGTACCAAATGATTGCGTGTTAACAGAAGAAAAAAATATGATGCTGATTACCGGACCGAATATGTCTGGGAAAAGTACATATATGCGTCAAGTAGCGTTGATTGTCATAATGGCGCAAATGGGGTGTTATGTACCATGTGATGAAGCGGAATTGCCGATTACCGATCAAATTTTTACCCGCATAGGAGCCGCTGACGACTTAGCTTCTGGCCAATCCACTTTCATGGTGGAAATGCTGGAAAGTCAGCATGCCATTACGAATGCAACGGAAAAAAGTTTGTTATTATTTGATGAAATTGGACGAGGTACATCAACCTATGATGGGATGGCCCTTGCTCAAGCCATGATGGAATATATCCACGACCACATCGGTGCAAATACGCTATTTTCCACCCATTATCATGAACTAACTGCTTTAGAAGAGGTACTTGAACGGCTTCAAAATGTTCATGTGAGTGCGGTTGAGAAAAATGGCAATGTGGTGTTCTTGCATAAAGTGAAAAAAGGAGCAGCAGATAAAAGTTACGGTGTTCATGTGGCGAAACTAGCAAATATGCCGGAGAAGATTATTGAAAGGGCAAGAATTTTGCTTGAGGAATTTGAATCACAACAAATAGACAACTCAGCCCCTCAAATTGAGGAAGAGGTTCATCAACTATCATTGTTTGAAGAAGATGTAGAGCCTAAACAAGAAAAGAAATCGCTGAAATCTCATGAGCAAGAAGTTTTAAAACGATTAGAAAAAGTAAATATCGTATCGATGACACCGATGGAAGCAATGAATTTTTTGTACGAATTGCAACAATCACTAAAACAATAAGGAGGGATACGCATGGGTAAGATTCAACTGATGGATGAATGGCTATCCAACAAAATAGCAGCGGGGGAAGTTGTTGAAAGACCTTCATCGGTTGTGAAAGAACTTGTTGAAAATGCCATTGATGCAGGAAGTTCATCCATTGAAGTTTTCCTTGAGGAAGCGGGCTTAACTTCTATTCAAGTTATTGATAACGGAAGCGGCATGGATGAGACTGATGCGATGTTATGTTTTTATCGCCATGCGACATCCAAAATCTCGAAAGAGCAAGATTTATTTCGCATCCGCACCCTTGGATTCCGGGGGGAAGCTCTTGCATCTATCGCTGCTGTTTCGAAACTTCAATTAAAAACTTCTGATGGGGAATCGGGAATTGAATTAGAACTTGAAGGTGGAAATATTGTATCGAAAAAGCCGGGGCCACTAAGAAAAGGGACAGAAATTACCGTGTCCCAACTATTTTTTAATACACCAGCTCGGCTAAAGTATTTAAAAACAATTCAAACAGAGCTCGGGCACTCCATCGATTTAATGAATCGTTTAGCCCTTGCGTATCCAAATATCGCATTTAAGCTTGTTCATAATGGAGGAACACTCCTTCAAACAAATGGTCGTGGAAATGTGCAACAAGTACTTGCAGCGATTTACGGAATGCAAAATGCAAAAAAGATGATAGCTTTCAGTGGAGAAAATAGAGACTATTCCATTCACGGATATGCTTCTTTGCCTGAAATTACACGCGCGTCTAAAAACTATATCTCCATTTTCGTCAATGGCCGATGGGTGAAACATTACTTAGTCCAAAAATCAATCGTTGATGCTTATCACACTTTTTTGCCGATCGAACGCTTTCCAATCGTTGCATTGTACATCGAAGGCGATCCATATTTGACTGATGTCAATGTGCATCCTACGAAATTACAAATTCGTTTAAGTAAAGAAGAAGAGTTGCTGCCGTTGATTGAACAAACGATTCGCCATGCGATTCGTGAACGTATGAATGTCCCATTAGCTCAAAAAAAAGAGAAAATCATTCGACCAATTTCTGAGCAAATGAATATTTGGAAACAACCTACGATTAATGAATCAAAAATCAAGACAATTGTCGAACGTCTAGCCGATGAATCGGCCATTATAAATGAAAGTCCTGCTATGGATGAAATAGAAATAGAGTCACCCCCAACAGAATTAGTGAACCAATGGGAGAATACAACTAGCCATCAGGAAACAGATGAGGGTGATGAAACAACTATGGAAAAGGCTGAGGCAGTTGTTGAAGAGCCCATCGTCGCTAAACATACAGAACCATTTCCGGAGCTAGAAGTGGTTGGGCAAATTCACGGAACTTATATCGTTGCACAAATGGAAGATGGCTTTTATTTAATCGATCAACACGCTGCACAAGAACGAATAAAATATGAATATTTTAAAGAAAAGGTGGGGGAAGTGGATCCGAATGAGCGGCAAGCATTATTGCTGCCTTTAACGTTCCACTACAGCCAGGATGAGGCATTCATCTTAAAAGAAAATCGACAAGCGTTAGAAGAAGTAGGGGTATTTCTCGAAGAGTTTGGTTCATCTTCTTTTGTTGTTCGTGAACATCCAACTTGGTTCCCAAAAGGTTTTGAACAAGAAATCATCGAAGAATTAATTGAACAAGTATTAAAAACTCGAAAAACGGATGTAAAAAAATTAAGAGAAGAAGCAGCCATCATGATGAGCTGTAAACGTTCCATTAAAGCGAACTATTATTTAACGAAAGAACAAATGGTGGCGCTTATTAACGACCTGCGTAAAGCGGAAAATCCGTTTACTTGCCCTCATGGACGTCCGGTGATGATTCATTTCTCCACTTATGAAATTGAAAAAATGTTTAAACGGGTTATGTAAAAGGAAGTAGCAAAAACTTAATAAAGGAGTGTTCGGATGTTTTCATTTCAAAATCGTTCCAACATGTTGCAACTGTTAAATAACTATTCGTTTGATGTGTTGGTTATTGGCGGTGGAATTACTGGTGCAGGTATTGCGTTGGATGCTGCATCAAGAGGTCTTTCCGTGGCGTTAGTGGATATGCAAGATTTCGCAGCAGGCACTTCCAGCCGTTCAACGAAGCTGATTCACGGAGGACTTCGCTATTTAAAACAATTGGAGTTTGCTCTTGTAGCGGAAGTAGGGAGAGAAAGAGAAATTGTTTATAGAAATAGCATCCATGTTACAACTCCTGAAAAAATGCTACTTCCTATTTACAAAAATGGTTCTTTAGGGAAACTATCCACATCCATTGGCTTAAAAATCTATGATTCATTAGCACAAGTACGCAAATCAGAACGACGAAAAATGCTTTCAAAGAAAGAGACACTTCAACTCATACCGTTTTTGAAGAAGGACGGCTTGCGCGGAGCTGGTTATTACGTGGAGTATAAAACAGACGATGCAAGACTGACCATCGAGGCAATTAAGAAAGCGGTAGAATATAAAACGATTTGCTTAAATTACGCAAGAGTAACGGAATTTGTTTATGAGAAAAATCGAATTGTTGCAGCAAAAGTACGTGATGAAATAACTGGGAAAAGAATAACAATCCATGCCACCCAAATTGTCAATGCTACAGGGCCTTGGGTAGATGAACTTTTATCTAAAGATGTTCAACATAATAAAAAAGGAAAGGTATTAAAATTAACAAAGGGAATTCATATTGTAATAGACAAGTCCGCACTTCCTTTAGAGCAGGCGATATATTTCGATACAGAAGATGGTCGAATGGTGTTTGCCATCCCGAGAAATCAAAAAATATACGTCGGAACAACAGATACGTTTTATCATGAAGACCTTGTTCATCCGGTTGCAACAAAAGAAGAAGTGGAATATTTGTTGAATGCTCTGCGTTCCGTATTTCCATCCCTATCTTTAGATAAAAAAGATGTAGAGTCTACCTGGGCTGGTATTCGGCCTCTCATTTTTGAAAAAGAAGAGAATCCGTCTGAGATTTCAAGAAAGGATGAAATTTGGACTTCAAAAAGCGGATTAATGACTATCGCAGGGGGAAAGCTCACTGGGTATCGTCTAATGTCGGAACAAATTGTTGATAAAATCGTGAAGAAACATCGTTTTCGTCATGCGACAAAATGCAAAACAAAAACTTTATCGCTTTCTGGTGCTGAGGGTCTTCACTCTAACAATTTTGAGGCATTTGTAAATCACAAGGCAATGGAAGGGACAAAGGTTGGACTGCCTTTCGAAGAAGCAAAGATGCTTGCCCGCATGTATGGAAGGAATGTCGAACGGGTATTTACTTTACTAGAATCACAAGAACCGACTGATAAACTTCCAAAAACGTTGTTTGCTCAGTTGCTTTATAGCATTTATTATGAAATGGCATACACACCAGCTGATTTTTTCATCCGCAGAACAGGCCTCATGTATTTTGATCTTGCACTCGTGGAACGAACAAAAGATGTGGTCATTGACATAATGAGTAAAAGGCTTGGCTATTCTGAAAATGAAAAATTATTTTATTCCATGCAGTTAAATCAATTTATTCAAGATGCGAAGGGTGATGGCGGTGAAAAATGCACGATGGATCACGATGAGTGACGGAGTACAAATCTACACAAGAATTTATGAACAAGAACAGCCAATCGGAAACTTTTATATTCTTCACGGCATGGGAGAACATGGAGATCGCTACGATGAATTTGCCCGTATACTGTGTCAGAATGGATATCGAGTGGTTGTACATGACCACCGAGGGCACGGGAAAACGGGTGAAGCGAGCGGAAAGTTTGGCTATTTTTGTGACGAAGATGGTTTTGAGCGAGTTGTGCAAGATGTGTATGAAGTCATGAATGAAACGATGAATGATGAGCTTGAGTGTATTTTATTTGGCCACAGCATGGGTTCCTTTATTGCCCGCCGATTTATTCAACTTCATTCAAGTCTCGTCCATCAATGTATTTTATGTGGAACGGGCTCAACAACAGCTTTGCATTATGTAGGGAATGTCCTTGCCAAATTTCTTGCTCGTTATCAAGGAAAAGAGATGGAAAGTAAATGGATGAATGAATTAACTTTCACAAGCTTCAACAAACAATTTGAAAACGCTAAAACCCCATTTGATTGGTTAAGCAGTAATATAAAAGAAGTGGAAAATTATTTGGAAGATCCTTATTGCGGATTCATCCCAACCCATCAATTTTTTAAAGATTTAACAGAAGGGCTGCTGTTAATTCATCAAAAAGATGAAAATAAAAAAATACGAAAAGACTTGCCTGTTCTTTTAGTTAGCGGCAGTGTAGATCCGGTTGGGAACAATGGTAAAGGGGTGTTTAAAGTCGCAAAAGAATTAACAGATGCAGGCCTTCAGCATGTTGCGGTTTATTTGTTTGAAGGCATGCGACATGAAATATTAAATGAACAAAATAAAGAAGTAGTATATCAAGTCCTATTACGGTGGTTAAAAAATGGAAAAACAAATTGATGTAGTAGCAATCGTTGGCCCTACCGCTTCTGGAAAAACGGCATTGAGCATCAAAATGGCGAAAGCTTTTGACGGTGAAATCATTAACGGCGATTCAATGCAAGTTTATAAAGGTCTTAATATTGGGACTGCAAAAATCCGAGAAGAAGAAATGGAAGGCATCCCTCATTATCTATTAAGCTTCAAAGAACCGACTGAAAGCTTTTCCGTAGCGGAATATCAACGATTAGTAAGAGAAAAAATAGAGGAAATTCAAAGTAGAAGAAAACTGCCAATTATCGTTGGCGGAACAGGTTTATATATTCAGGCTGTATTATACGATTTTCAATTTACGGAAGAAAAAGTCAACGAAGAAGCGCGCAAGAAATATTACGAGGAATTCGCATTAGTAGGGCCAAAAGCAATGCATGAGAAACTTGCAGCACTAGATTCGGAAACGGCAAAAACAATTCATCCGAACAACACACGCCGCGTCATTCGGGCATTGGAATTAATTGAACTGCATGGCGTTTCTAAACAATCGGAGGAACTGAATCGAGGTAATGTTCCATTGTACAACCATTTAATTATTGGTATGAATATCGACCGGGAAGAATTGTATAGAAGAATCAACGAACGGGTCGATTTAATGATGGAACAAGGGTTGCTTGAAGAAGTCCGAAGCTTGTGGAAGAAAAATATCCGCGGTGTACAATCCATAAAAGCAATTGGTTACAAAGAGTTATATGACTATTTGGATGGCCATATTTCCTTAGAAGAAGCGGTGGAACAAATTAAGCAAAATTCCCGTCGATATGCAAAAAGACAGTTAACCTATTTTCGAAACAAAATGGATGTGCAATGGATAGGAAATGATTGGGAAAGTATTTTAAAAATGTCTAAATTTTTTTATAATAAAGAAGGAAAATAATCCATTTGCATCGAATAATTTACACTAGAGAAAAAAATAGATGAGGTGTGCGGTGTGAAATCAATGAATTTACAAGATGCTTTCTTAAACAATTTGCGTAAAAGCAATACATTTGTAACTGTCTTTTTATTAAATGGTTTCCAATTAAAGGGAACTGTTAAGTCTTATGACAACTTTACGGTGTTAATTGAATCGGAAGGTAAACAACATTTAATTTATAAACATGCCATTTCAACATTTTCACCATCCAAAAATGTTTCCCTTCAATCAGAAGAGTAAACGCATGAAAATCGGCAGTATTCTACTCGCCGATTTTTATTTTGGTGCGCCCGGCATGTACATGAACTATAGGGTGTAAGTCCCGAACCCCGAAGACAGAAGTAGAGGTTAGCCAAGAGCAAGGGTGTCCGTGGTGACGCGGAATCTGAAGGAAGCTGGAGGCAAAACACCGGTCCGAGGAACACGAACCTCATATAAGGCTAGGTATGATTGAGTGAGTTTGCCAAACAAAACAAAGCTCTTTCTGTCGAAGGTCATATCGAGTAGATGAGGCGGATAGATGGTGTGAAAGTGCATGTACTTACCCGGGGAGGTCTGGCGGATAGGTGAAGTACTCTTCATAACCTACTTAGCGATAAGTAGCTGAACCGTCAGAAGTCAGCAGAGGTCATAGTATTAGTTGGTCTAGAACAACTGAGAAGGACCGAACAATTAAGAGAGAATAGCCCTTGGCATTCAGTGAGTCATGATGAACACAGAAAACGTAGTACCTCACTTGAGGAAGGAAGCGGTGAATCCCGTGGGAGACCTCTTGGAGGGTGGAGTGACCACTGGCATAAGAAGACAAGCTATTCACGGAAGTTATGAAAACTTGCGTCAATTATCTTAATTGAACCGCCGTATACGGAACCGTACGTACGGTGGTGTGAGAGGACGGGAGCTAATCACTCCCTCCTACTCGATTGGATTATAATATTTGGCAGATGAAAGTTTGGAGGTATTCGTATGAAAACAATGACAACGGAAGAATTGATTAATTTATTGGATGCAAATGAGGACTTAAATATTATTGATGTACGCGAAGATTTTGAAGTGGCAAACGGAATGATTCCAGGTGCTGTTCATATTCCTTTAGGATCTATTCCTGAACGCATGAAGGAATTAGATCCTACAAAAGAATATATTATTGTATGCCGTTCGGGTGTTCGCAGTGCTAATGCTTGCCAATTTTTAGAATCAAATGGGTATAATGTGACAAATTTAGAAGGCGGCATGGAAGCGTACGATGGAGAATTAGAGTGTGAACTACCCGCCACTTAGTTAACCTTCCGGTCTACTTGAAGTGGGGGCTTCTCGGGTAATCCCATCTATTGACGGGAAATTGACCGAGCTATCCCTCTCGTTCCGAAAGTTATTATTTTTTATGCTAACAAGCGTAACCCTTCATTTTTGATATTGATTGCTGAATTGTGATCACGATCTAATACAATGCCACAAGAACATTTATATACACGTTCAGATAATGGCATTTCTTTTTCCTTGCCACAACAAGAACATTTCTTAGTAGAAGGAAACCACTTATCAATTTTCACAAGTTGTTTCCCTTGTTCTTTCAGCTTATATTCTAAGAAAGTAGTGAACATACCCCAGCCGTTATCATGAACGTTTTTTCCAAAGTTGAGGGCTTGAGACATTCCTTTCATGTCTAAGTCCTCAATAATCACAGCGTCATAGATTATCGTTAATTCTTTTGACTTATGATGAAGAAAGTTTCTACGCTGATTCGCTATCTTTTCGTGTAGCTTAGCTACTTTCAGACGTTGCTTTTCCCATCGTGTAGAACCTTTCTTTCTTCGAGAAAGAATTCGTTGTGCTTTTGCTAATTTGTCTAACGTTTGTCGATAATAACGTGGGTAATTGGCTTTCTTACCCTGTTCACTTTCGACATATAGACCATCCATTGCAAAATCCAAACCGACAACTTTCTGGATTTTCACTGGATGAATATTTTTCTCGTATTCTGTCAAAATCGAAATATAGTATTTGCCTGTCTTTGTTTTAGAAATAGTACAAGATTTGATTTTATACTCAGCGGGGATTTCTCTATGTTGCTTCATTTTAATCGGCTTTTTGAACTTTGGTAATTTGATATGACTATCTTCAATCTTAATATTTCCATTGACCATATTGGTTGTATAGGATTGCTTGTGTTTTTTACTTTTGAATTTAGGGAACTCCGCACGACCTTCAAAAAAGTTCTTATAAGCATTTTGTAAATGGATCTGTGCGTTTGCTAAAGCTAAAGAATCCACTTCTTTTAAGAATGGAAATTCATCTTTGTACTTTGCTGGTGTCGGAAACTTTTGCTTTTTAAGAGTTTCCTTATCATCTTTGAATTTTTCATACGTTTCTTTGCGTTCAGCTAACATCTTATTATAGACAAAGCGAACACAACCAAAAGTTTTTGACAATAACTCTTCCTGTTCTTTATTTGGATATAAGCGGAACTTGAAGGCTTTGTTTTGCTTGGTCATATCAAATCACCTCACTTTATACGGAAAAATATCGTATATATTGATTATATCGTAAAAAAACCGTACAATCAAGGTAGTGTCAAAAGTTCTATGAAAACTCAGTATTGGAAGGATGTGTTCTAACGAAAATAGAGAAAATGCCGCCGCAATCGCTCTTGACAAACACGTCAATGGTTTGATTTCGAACCAACAAGGGTGAAGGGAACAAAAAGAAGGCACACCAAAGAAGCCCTTGCCAATTCCCATTTTAAACCATTGACTGGTTCGGTTTGTCAAGAGTTCGCTTCGCCGATGCTGGTAAGGGCTCTGCTAAACAAAAAGTTAGGCAGTTTGCTCTACTAGCCATTGTTGAGCTAAACCAATCAGTTTTGTCCAACGTGCAGGCATATTCGGCAGTTCTTTTAGTTCTGGAATGACTACAGGCACTTTGCCTTCCAGGGCTGAATGTGGCCGCAAGAAGTTAAAATAAGCCACAAACAAAGTCACATAAGAAACGGATCCGTGATCGGATCCAAATCCGTGTGTCGATCTGTAATTACCCTTAAATGTTCGATTCAGTCTTTCAATAATTTGTTTTAGCGGTCTGTATTCCGTTGAAACCGGGTCTTCGTTGGTTAGTCCAATGACCTGCTTCACATCAAACGTAATACCGTGCTGGGCAAAAAAGTGTTGTGCTAAAAGGTAAATCGGATTGCCATCTACGACAAAGGTGAGGTCTTCAGGAATCTCTTTCATCTTCCATAAGACCTCATCAATCGCGCGAATGGCTGATACTGTATCACGATTTGGAGAAACAGGGTAGGACAGAATAATTTTCTTTACCGCATCAAAAAAGAAAAAAAGATAATGCCAACGGCCATTCACCTTAATGTATGTTTCGTCTCCGCAGAATTGATCAGAAAGCTCGTAAGGATAATGATCCACATAAGGTTTGAGCAGAAGTGCTACGCTGTTTTCGTAATTCAATATACTCTGGTGAGAGATGGGTACACCATGAACATCCTTCATCAGTGCAGCTGTTTTCCGAGCCGATAAGCCATAGTTTACATGGTAGGTTAAAATGAGCCCCAATGTGTGCGGTGACACATGAAGCCTGGACAAATCCACTTTTGGCTTCTTAGGTGAATGTTTGGCTAACGGCTGATAATCAATTTGAAACTGACGGAATATGTATCGAACTTTAAAAGACTGAGGATCCTTTTCGAACTGCTTTTTCTCTTTTTTAGACATTCCTCGCAGTTTCTTTTTGTAATACGGACAGTCATTGTTTTTGCACTTAAATACGAGAAAATCTTTTCTTTCCTTGATCTTCTCGAGTGTTTTCGAACAGTGTGGACATTTTAGTACAGCCTCCTTGGCATATTGATTCTTTTTATTAAACAGACACGCACACACCTTGCATTGATACTGTCCTTTACCTCCGTTATTGGCATAAAGATAATCTGACGGAGCACCACACCTTGGACATTTCATGGATGAAGGTACTTTACCTTTTGAATTGGAGCGTCTCTGAACAGGTTTGAGAGGTTTCCCGTTCTTCTCCAAATATTCTTTGAGAAGAATTTGATAATCAAGCTTTTGTAGAGTTTCAATGATTGGCAGCTCATCCACCTGGAGTTTTTGATAAGGCTTATTGACAGGCTTTTCAGTTGGCTTATCAAACATGTTTTTTCCAATCAGAAGGGTAAGTAATGTTCGAATCATTTGATCTTGGTACTTGATATATTCAAGCAAATAGGTTAATAATTGAGGTAACAACTTGTCACTTCCTTCATTAGGGATTTTTGAGTGTGTGGTTACCTCATAAATACCCTAATTTTAAGGGGGTGGCAAGTTTTTTGTTTATAAAACCTTATATATCAATAAATCATCTAGATTTTATCTATAAATTTTTGACAATACGACAATCAATTATGAGGTGATAATATGAAAAATGTTGAAAAAGAGCGTGTAGAAATACGTATGCCCAAAACAATTATCAAGAAATTAGATCAATACCAAAAAGAGAATGGCCTCTCTACAAGAACAGCGACTATTCTTGAATTATTGAGAAAAGGCTTAGAAAAATAGCTTTGGCTAAAGCCAACCGAAATTCATCTCCCACCTACTCATTGGTGCTATTCGCACCTTCACATTCCTTGAGGATGGGAGACTTCTTTCGGAAAGCCGTTAAATAATGAATTATTCGGTGGAGTTCTTGAGAGGACTCCCCTTTTTTATTGAGCGAGTTGATAACTCCAGGAATTTTGTCCAGTGCAGCATGTATTTGAGGAAAAGGCGAAAGTATTTAAATAAATTCAAGTGTTTAGGTTGTCTATTTCCAGCAATACAGTTGACTCCTTTCAACGAACTGATAAGATGGTAAAGGATAAAAATAAAAGAAATTCCTTCAAAAGCAAAAAAGACAGGAGTATCACAAATGTTCGTATCTAACTTAAAACCTGAAATTGTAGAACTTGCAAAAAAAATCGAAGTAAAAGTAAAGCCTTACCATGAAAGAGTGGATGAAACAGCTTTTTTCAATCAACAAAAGGTATTAGCTGCTTTTCGTAAACATCAAGTAAGCGATTTTCATCTTAATCCATCAACAGGGTATGGATATGATGATGAGGGACGAGATAATTTAGAACGAGTTTATGCGGAAGTGTTCGGTGCAGAAAGTGCCCTTGTTCGAAGTCAAATTATCTCTGGAACTCATGCGATTACGTTAAGTTTATTTGGTGTGCTACGACCTGGAGATGAATTAATCTATATCACAGGGAAACCTTACGATACCCTCCAATCGATTGTTGATGGTGGTGAAAAAGATACAGGTTCTTTAAAAGATTTCGATATTCAGTATCGACATATTGATTTAATTAATGATCGTGAAATTGATTGGGAAGGTGTTCGACAAGCCATCAATGAAAAGACGAAAATGGTTGCAATCCAGCGCTCAAAAGGTTATGCAATCAGACCTTCCTTTACAATTGATCAAATACGTGAAATGTGTGAAAAAATAAGAGAAATCAAACAAGACGTCGTAATCTTTGTTGACAATTGCTACGGTGAGTTTGTAGAAAGATTAGAGCCGACAGAAGTTGGGGCTGATTTAATGGCAGGTTCACTTATCAAAAATCCAGGAGGAGGACTTGCCAAAACAGGTGGATACATCGCTGGTAGAGCTGATTTAGTTGAGAAATGCGCTTATCGTATGACGAGCCCTGGCATTGGTGGAGAAGCTGGCGCATCTTTAAATACGCTAATCGATTTTTATCAAGGCTTTTTCTTAGCACCTCATATTGTGGCGCAAAGTTTGAAAGGAGCAATCTTTACATCTGCCATATTAGAGGAAGTTGGAATGAAGACAACTCCTCATTATACGGAATACCGCACGGATTTAATACAATCCGTATCGTTCCAAACTTCGGAGCAGATGATTGCCTTTTGTCAAGAAATCCAAGCAGCCTCTCCAATTAATGCCCATTATGCACCTGTTCCGTCATACATGCCTGGATACGAAGATGATGTCATCATGGCGGCAGGCACTTTCGTTCAAGGTTCAAGTATTGAACTAACAGCAGATGGTCCAATACGACCGCCGTATACTGCATATGTACAGGGTGGCTTAACATACGAGCATGTAAAATATGCGGTTTGCAGCGCAGTTCAAAAATTAAAGTCTATTTAAAGCAGTTCATTAAGAGCTGCTTTTTCTCGTTTTATTGAAAAATCTACTACGTTAGCAGGTTACTAGTAACGTGAACTACTCCCACTTAGCTTTGCTTGAAGTGGGAGCTTCTCAGTTCCGCGACGAAAGCCACCTTTCGTCTCCCTGAGCGTGACTTCGGGTCGTCCCAACCCTAGATATCCGACATTTCTACCTTGGCTATTTTACAAGTGGAAGGAATCTGCTTGGTTCTCGCCTATTCATTTGTCCACTCAACCACCATATAGCCACTTATCAAGAAACATATGATACATTCAGTTTATCATAAGATTTGGCTATCGCCAACCGACATTCATCTCCCACCTACTCATTGGGCTATCGCCCTTCACATTCCTTGAGGATGGGAGACTTCTGTCGGAAAAAGTTAAATGGAAACACCTGAACATTCAGTCATAAGTTTTTCTTAACCTGCTGTATTGTTTGTTCACTTAAACTTCGATTTGTGTTAACTTACTTAATAGAGTAGTCAAAAAGAGGGAATAGAATGATAACACTTGAATGTATCAAAAACTATGGAGAATTTATTGCAATTGAAGCGAATGAACCCCTGCGCACGTTTAGTTCAGCTATGCACAATCCTGGTTATGGTCATTATCAATATTTTATTAATCGTACTGTTGATAAAACCTACTTTCCTCAGGATGCCCATGAAGAAATGAAACAATTTCTTCTATCCAAAGGCTTTCCACTTGATAAAACCGTAGCGATGATGACGGCTGTCGATATGAAATTTGCCTTTTCACGTTTTTACGAGGAGGGTGAAACTTCCATCGTTTTACTTGTTACTGCTGGATTGAGTAATGCGGTGGATGTTACAAAATCTCATGCATATTCTTATAAACCAGCAAATGGCACAATCAATATCTTTATTTTCATAAACGGTTATTTAACGGATGAGGCATTAATTCAAGCATTATGTTGCGCTATTGAAGTGAAAACAAAAGTGCTCGCGGAACGAAACATTATCGATTCCAATTCCGGCACGATTGCGACAGGTACTTCTACTGATAGCGTATGCATTGCCTCCACTCAAAAAGGGGAATTTCATGAATATGGAGGGTCCATTACAAAACTTGGTTCGTTTGTTGGAAAAGCCTTATATGAAACGTTAACAATGGCCGTTGATGAATATATTGCTTATACGAAAGGAATATCGAAAACATGACGGTTGTTGCAGTGATTGTAGGACAATTGCTAGATGCTTTTATCGGTGACCCTCCAAAATTTCCCCATCCTGTTCGGTGGATCGGTTCATTCATCAGATTCCTTACCAATCGTTTCAATAAAGGATCTTACTGCTTTCTTAAAGGAATGATTACCGGTATTCTCGTTGTATCTGTTGTAGCTATTACAACTTTTCTTATAGTGTATTTAGCTTATAAAATTCATGTAATAGTAGGCATACTCATTGAAGGGGTATTGATTGGGATTGGACTAGCCCAAAAAAGTTTAAAAGAAGCAGCAATGGAAGTATATAATGCGTTAATTGCAGGAGATTTAAATGAAGCTAGAAAAAAACTATCGTGGATTGTGGGGCGCGATACCGAACATTTAGAGGAATCGGAAATTGTGCGCGGTGTTGTAGAAACAGTCTCTGAAAATACAAGTGATGGGGTAACAGCACCACTATTTTACGCTTGTCTTTTTGGAGCAACTGGATTATGGGCTTATAAAGCAATTAACACGTTAGATTCCATGATTGGTTATAAAAATGAAAAATATATTGAGTTTGGAAAATTTAGTGCAAAGTTGGATGACGTGGCTAACTTTATTCCAAGTCGATTAACAGGTTTGATTATTTTATTGTTCACGAAAAATAAAACCCATCGCTCGTTAACTGAACGGATTCGTTTATGGAGGATAGATGCAAAAAAACATCCTAGTCCTAATAGCGGTTATTTAGAAGCTGCTACCAGCTATCAACTTGGAATTAGACTAGGAGGCTACAACTCTTACCAAGGTGTACAATCCTTTAGAGCTTATATGGGAAAAGCGGATGTGCCGTTAGAGGTAAACCATATTAAAGAAGCAATTCGCCATATGTTTATCGTTTCAGCACTATTTACGATTATCATGGGAGGTGGCGTCGTTGCAATTACCGTCGCATGGGGCTAATTACAAAACACTTTATCAACGTTTTCAGATTCCAATTCCTGAAAAAGTATATGATTTAAGTGAAAATGTGAATGCATTTGGCTTTCCTCAGAAAGTGAAAGATGCTTGGCCCCAATTCATTCACCATATTTCCACCTATCCGCATCCAGAAGCAGAACCGTTAAGAACAATGCTAGCAAAGAAACTAAATGTTCAACGAGAAAACCTTATCATTGGAAACGGCGCGGCAGAATTATTAACCTTTTTTGCTGGAAGATTTACTAATCGACAAGTAATCATCGTTCATCCAACCTTTTCTGAATATAAATCGACGTTGGAAGCGCAAGGAGCCAAAATCATTGAATATGTGGCTCATGAAATTACGACATACAAACTTCCAATGAATCAAATCAAAAAGAGCATGCATGATGCTTCTTGCCTCTACTTATGTAATCCGAATAATCCAACGGGTTCCCTTATTTCAAAGGATATAATTGAAGAACTCTTGATTTACGGAAGAGAAGTAGGTTGTGAGCTGTTAGTTGATGAGGCCTTTATGGATTGGACCGATGAATCTGAATCTGTTATCTCCCTAATAAAACAATATTCTAATCTTTCGGTTATGAGATCGATGACGAAAATGTACGGTATTGCTGGCATTCGATTAGGATATTTAGTTTCAAGCGAAAATGTTATCAATCAGTTGAGAGAAAAGCTTCCTCATTGGCACGTAAATGCTTTGGCAATCGAAATCGGCAGATTGTGTTTAGAAGATGATAAATTTCGAAAAGAAAGCATTGAAAATCACCAATCATTAAAAAGAAATCTAGAAAACTATTTGCACAAACAACAATGCATCATAACGAAAAGCGTTGCGAACTTTTTATGCTTTCAATTGAAAGAATCGCAAAAAACAAGAGATTTTTATTTTTATTGCCTTCGTAATGGAGTTGTCTTAAGACATACAGAAAATTTTGTTGGTATGGATGGCAAATGGCTTCGAATTGGAATTAAAAGCGAAAAAGCAATCGAAAAATTTCAGCAAGTTATGGATGAATGGTATGGAAAATAAATTAGAACTTTATATCGTGCGCCATGGAGAAACAGAATGGAATAAAGAAGGGCGGCTGCAAGGGTGGCTCGATTCAAATTTAACGAAAATGGGCATTGAGCAAGTCATGCGTTTAAAAGGGCAACTTCAAGACATTTCATTTGATGCGGCTTTTTCTAGTCCTTCAAAAAGAGCCTATGACACTGCCGAAATATTAGTAGGTCATTATTTAACGATTGAAAAAGATGCTAGATTGCAAGAAATTCATTTAGGTAGTTGGCAAGGAAAGCGGATTGCAGAAATTCAAAATGATGATGCAGAAAGATACGAGGAATATTGCTGTTATCCAGAACGATACACCCCTGATACCGGGGAAAGTTTCCAACAAGTTATTCAACGAATGGACGAGTTTGTTCAATTTTGTGCAAGAAAATTGAGCTCGGGGAAAATTCTTGTTGTATCCCATGGTGTAGCCATTCGCGCCCTAATATTATCGATTTTGCGATTACCAATTCAACATATATGGGACTTTGAAATTGAAGGAGCAAGTGTCACAAAAATTATCGTGACAAAGGAAAATCGAATGATTGAATATACCGGAAAGGTCTTTTAGTTTGAATATACAACTCCAATGAAAAATATATTGAACTAAATAAGATAAACGGAGTTGTTTACATGTACGCCCATCATTTAAGACTTGTATTACAACATTTTGCTTTAATGTGGGGTTTAACGGCCATTGGTTTATTGATTGGAATGTTATTGCCATCCTCAATTGTTTTGGCCATTGCAATTATGAATATTATCTTGTTAATTGTCGTCGTTTTTGTACGCAATGTATATTTAGCGGGTGGAATTTTATATGCTGTTCCATTTTTAACAGGTATTATGTTCTTTTGGTTAGGTCAGTTTTTTATAGAGGCATTAGGAGCAGCATTTTTGCTTTCCGTATTTTTCGGAACGGTAATTCTATTTATTATACTTGCGTTAGTGGGATTAAATATACCACGGGATCTTTCTAGCTGGGGAATGTATTTAGTGGCAATTTTACTTATTGTTATTATATTTTCCCTTATTTATTTCTTTATCTCAGTTAGCAGTACAGTACATATATTGATTGCAGCTTTAATCGTATTGGTATTTGCTCTTTTCACTGTGTATGATTTTAATTTAATTCGGAATCATTATGTAAAAGAAGATGAAGTTGTAAAGATGGCTTTGAGTTTATATTTAGTTTTTATCAATTTATTTATCCATTTATTAGAATTGATTTACCGATTGAAAAAAGGATAATGATAAAGGAAAAAACTGTGGAAAATGACAATCAATTTTTCCACAGTCTTTTTGTTTTGCGTCAAAATAAAAAATAAACAATTTTTCTTAGGATAAATGGCAATTTATCTCGAATATACAATAAATTACTGATGTTAGGTTTTCTAACATGACATTGACAAATAAAATGACGGGTAGTAAAATTTCCTCATTGGGGAGGAGTGACATGTCAAATCAAAAGAAACGGACGAGTGAAATTCGAAAATCTATGCCTTTATTGCCAATTGGTACGGTAATTCAATTAACGGATCTTACGGCGCGCCAAATTCGTTATTATGAAGAACATGATTTAATTCGTCCACATCGTACAGAAGGCAATCAACGAATGTTTTCGTTAAATGATGTTGATCAACTGCTAGAAATTAAAGATTTACTTGAACAAGGCTTAAACATTGCGGGAATCAAAAAAGTCTTTGAAATGAAAAAAGAGGAAAATGAGCATAATAAAATCGGAAAAGAACTATCAGAAGATAAAATCCGCAGCATTTTGCGGGAAGAAATGAAGATTGCTCAATCCCGTTTGCAAAAACCTTCCTTGCGTTATGGAGACGTTAATAGGCTCTATCAATAACAATCGTCAAAGCAAAGCTAACATAATTAGGAGAGTGGATTTTTTGAGTCGTTATACAAAAGAAGATATCTATCGTTTAGTAGAAGAAAAGGAAGTAAAATTCATCCGACTACAATTTACAGATATTTTAGGAACAATCAAAAACGTGGAAATTCCTGTAAGCCAATTGGATAAGGCATTGAACAATAAAATGATGTTCGACGGATCTTCCATTGAAGGATTTGTGCGAATTGAAGAATCTGATATGTATTTATATCCGGATTTAGATACATTCATGGTATTCCCTTGGACAACTGGGAAAGGAAAGGTAGCTCGTTTTATTTGTGATATTTACACTGCTGATGGCGAACCATTCTTAGGTGACCCTCGCACAAACTTGAAACGAATTATTAAAGAAATGCAAGAAATGGGCTTTACCGATTTCAATCTAGGGCCTGAACCAGAGTTCTTCTTATTTAAATTGGATGAAAACGGCGAACCTACTTTAGAAGTTAACGACCATGGTGGATATTTTGATTTAGCTCCAACTGACCTTGGAGAAAACTGCCGCCGCGATATTGTATTAGAGTTAGAAGAGATGGGCTTCGAAGTGGAAGCGTCTCACCATGAAGTGGCGCCGGGACAACATGAAATCGACTTCAAATACGCGGATGTTATTACAGCTTGCGACAATATTCAAACTTTCAAATTAGTGGTGAAAACCATTGCCCGCAAACATGGTTTACATGCAACGTTTATGCCGAAGCCATTATTCGGTGAAGCAGGGTCAGGTATGCACTGCAACGTTTCTTTATTCAAAGGAAAAGAGAATGCATTCTATGATCCATCAACAGAACTTGGATTATCCGAAACGGCGATGCAATTTATGGCTGGTGTATTAAAACACGTACAAAGCTTTACGGCCATTACAAATCCAACAGTGAACTCTTACAAGCGTTTAGTACCTGGGTTTGAAGCCCCTGTATATGTCGCTTGGTCTGCACAAAATCGCTCTCCATTAATTCGTGTACCAGCTTCTCGCGGAGTGTCAACACGTATTGAAGTGCGTTCTGTTGATCCATCAGCGAATCCATATTTAGCAATGACAGTTATTTTAGCGGCTGGTCTTGACGGAATTAAAAATAAATTAACGCCGCCAGCACCAATTAACCGAAACATTTATATCATGACAGAAGAAGAGCGCCGTGAAAACGGAATTGAAAACTTGCCTGCACAATTGGACGATGCGCTACGCTTGTTGGAACAAGATGAAGTGGTGAAAAACGCACTTGGACCACATATTTACCAAAACTTTAAAGAAGCGAAGGAAATCGAATTCGAAATGTATCGCTCCACAGTTCACCCGTGGGAGAGAGAGCATTATTTGAAGATGTACTAAGGTATAATGAAAGCGTAGAAAACTTTCTGAAATGGAGAGTTTCTACGCTTTCTTTTTTATTTTTCAATTTCAATTAATGGTTGTTCAATAAATGGATCACTTAAGTCAGTATCAAGATTATATTCTAAATCTGCTGGAGGATTTGGTGTTGGTGGAACAGCTGGATTTGGAACGATAGGTTCACCATATTTTATACTTGTTCCTCCGTTAGCGTCGATAGAATTTGCAATAACTGTGCCGGTTACGTTACCGCCTCCGGATAAGGATAAAGTTGCTTTTGGAGCGACTATCCATTGACCTCTTGTTGGTACTCCTCCTGATATACTAATCATTGAACCGCCGCTATAAATATTGCCATAAAAAGCAAAACCACCAGATAAGGATAAATTGCTTTGTTTTACATACAAGGATCCGTTTACTTTTGCTCCACCAGAGAAGGAGAGAGGGGCAGTGCCATTATAAAATATATTAAAAGAAGCAGGGTTGCCATTTAAATTTAATTGACAAGATCCTCCGATAGAAGAAATTTTTTTCGCATAAATATTTAATGTTCCTGATCCTATAATGTTGATATGACCTTGTGAAATGTTTAAATCATCAACGAGTAAATTAATATCCTTATTACCAATATCAATTGTAATTGTATTACTACCAGTTATGTTAATAGATTTAAGTCTTGTGTCGTTATTCAATGTTAATGTAAAGTTATCTGCTAAATAAGAAGTAGCATTTAAATGCCCATCTTTTATGACCCAATGTTTATTGTATGGACTTCTCACAATTTCATAATCCTCTGGTAGAGGGAAATATTCTCCTTCTTGAAAAATCTTATCTGGAAATTCAGGTAAATAATAATCTAATTTTGAAGGGGAATTTTGTAAAAATTCAGGGAGTGATGTAAATTTTTCTTTAATGCCATACATCCAATTTGGATATTTTAGATTCAATTCATCAGCTGCTGCAATACTTCCAGTAATGGTTGAACCTCCGTTTAAAGAAATATCGCCTTGTATAGATCCTGCATTACCATGGATGGTTGCTCCACCGCTCAATTCTATATCTCTTTTTGTAAACACTGTAAAATTCTCTAAAGGGAGAACGTTTTCTTCATTTTTATTTTCGCGTCCATCTCCGTTCGATTGATCATTTCCACCTTCTTTAGGTTGAATATTGACATTAATATTTAAATACAATTCTTGAGTAACTGTGCGTGATTGCGCTGGATACTCTTCAAAAAAACCTGTTGATGTAATGGTGATAATTGGCTGTTGATTTAAATGTATCGACACTTCTGTTTCTGCTTTAGGTTTTTTGGAGAACTGTTCTTCCAAATAATAAGTAGAACCACATTTACCACCAGTATATTTTTTACAAAAATCATCTACTAATTTTTCGTAATATAAATTTTGTAAGTCTTTTTTATCGATATTTGGATCCAAATTTTCGAAAGAGGCTTTAATATCTCCGTCCAGTTCTTTTAACACTTTCAATACATTTGATTTTTCAAGGTTTACACCTGCCTCGGCAATGTAAAATAATGCTTGATTTTCTCTTTCGTGGATAGTTGTTTTATTTGCATTTGACGTGATGGTTAATAGGGATATTCCGATAACAGAAGCTAACATAAGAACCAAAATGGTCAGAAATAATGCGTAGCCTTGGTGATTTTTAATGAACTTCATCACGATCCCCCTCTTCTAAAATTAATGGTCGTTCGATATTCTTTGCCATTAATTTCAAAAAATATGGTTGCTTCTTTTCCTTCATTATCAGTTGAGATTAAAAAGCTTTCTATATTTTTTCCTACTACTGTAACATCGTTGTTTTCATCTGTTCGTAACAATTCAGCGTTTGACGTGTATTCGTATTGATAGAGTAGTTTTTCTTTATTGTATAGATAATATTTATTCGCATTAATTTCAATTCTATAACTCTTTCTCATGTCTTTCGTGATTTGTTTCAAAATATATGCACCGCTTTGAATTTGTTGTACTTCTTTTCCTTGTTCAGAATGTTGTGAAATAGAAGAGTTCATAATAGAAAAGATAAATGTGAAAATAATCGATAAAATGATGATAACAGCTAGAACTTCCACCAAAGTCAAGCCTTGTTGATTATGCTTAGACATTCTGATAATCCCACCGCCTAATTTGTCACCTTTAACATATAAACATTTTCTAAAATAGCTTTTGTGCTATTTGTATTCACGTCAATCAACTCTATCCGAAAAGATACGCTATTCTCATATTGACAAAGAGTTTTTATATGAATTTCTCCTTTGAAATTAGGATATTGAGAATCTATTTTTTCGAACACATAATCAGAATAATCTTGATTATTATTTGGGCATTTTTTTAGACTTTCTGATTGCAACGTATAATTACTGTCAGACTTCAGTTTTAATATTAGATTATTAAAGTTTTCACCATTCGATAATGAATATAAATTTTCCATTTCCATTTGCGCTATATATGTTGCGTCTGCGATAGACTCGGATATACGATTTATTTTTTTGGATTGTACTAAGAAAGTGAAAAAAGCAATTAGAATAATGGAAAGGATAATGATTGAAGCAACTACTTCTAATAATGAAAGGCCCAGTTCATTTCGTAAGATTTTTTTCATTTACTCCTCCTAAAGAACAAAATTAACCTCACTTAAAATAGATTTATGTATAACCTGATGAATAAAGAGCGCTATATAAACTATCGAGGTTGATTTTTTTATTTACAGTCTAAAACGGGAACAAAATACTATTTATACTTCATTATACATTTTTATGAAATTTTAATGGGTATTATTTATTATAAAAATATTGACATTTGATGAATATAAAATGAAAGTTTTATAATTCCTTATAAATAAAGTTACCGTAGAAAAAAGGAGCGAATTGAATAACATAATGTTATCATCATTCGCTCCGATTATTAGAATTATTTTCCTTCCGTTTCCCATTTCAAAACATTTTCTTTTTCAACAATAAGTGCCCCGTTTTCTTTATCAAAAACCGATACATACACTCTTGTCAGATTTTCGTATTCTGCATGCGGTTTCATTTTTAAAATAACGTAAAATTCATCTTCTTCTTTATATTCTTTTTCAAAGGTGAAGATGGCATATTCTCCTTCCTTTGGTTCGCGATAGCCGATTGATTGGATTGCTTCGAATCGCTTTTCAAATGGATATTGTTCCGCAACAGCATAGGCTTTATTAAGTTCCGCTTCTGCCACCCTTGTAGCCTCAGCTACCACTTCTTCAGAAAATTCGATATTTTGATCTTTAATTGTAAAATAAATCATTGCACCGCCTGAAATAAGGAAAAGTACACAAATCGTGATTGCTGTAACAACTAGCGATTTACCGCCTCTTTGGTTGAATAGATATTTCACTATAAGCACCTACTTATCATGTAGAATGAATTCTAATTTCAATGTAATGAAAAACGTTGAAAATTGCTATAGAAGATAGAGAATTGTGCTTTCATTGTCACAATATATTGATGTTTTGATTTATCTTGCTTACAAAACATTATGGAATCGTAACATATTGTTTATGTAACAAAAATGAAACATTTTTTACAAATCTTATATACATATAACAAAGGTAATCAAAAATATAATTATAGTAGAAGGGAACTATTATTTCTCAGGAATGGATATATATTATAAAATAAAAAATTTCCAGTAAAATGGATGATTTTTAGTCTATAAATTTATTGTACAAAAAAATTTAAAGATAATAGGTATAAAGAATCGTGCTAAAAATTGTAAATTAATGTATCCTATTTTATATGAATTTGATTAGGGTATTTTTTACTACGAGATATAGTAAATTATGATTAATATTGCTACAAAAAGTGTTGTGTAATGAGGTGGATACGTTGAAATATTTACAATCTCACAAAGCATTCACCTTCATCCTAGTGATTATTGCAATGATTTGTATATTGATTCCGATGCAAACTTCATTAAAAGCTTTTGCGGACGGAAAACAAACAAACGGTTCTACGATTGGAGGAGTTAGCGTTTCTGGTCTAAAAGATGATGAAATAAAAGAAGTACTAGAAAGTGCAATTGTTGAATGGAAATCAGAACCGATTATCATACAGGGTGGCGGTGCGGAACTTTCAATTGATCCGCAAGAAATACAATTTGATATAGAACGGTCGATACAAAATTATCGAGATTTAACAGACAAGCCTTTTTTTCTATTTTGGACATCTGATAAGGTCGTTCATATACCAATTCACATTTCAGATAGTGAAGTTGTAAAAAATCGAATTTCAAACATTTCCGTTTGGGATACAGAAGAAACATACAATCAAGTTGTTATGCAAGCTTCTTATTTAAAATCCCATGAAGTTGAGGCAACAGTCACAGATACGACGCAACTTGAAAATGAAAGAATCGCATTATCTATTGAACAAATTCCAACTGAGGCAAGAGGCGTACAAGTATTAGCGGAATCGTTGAACGATTACATATTAAAACCAAACGAACCATTCTCTCTATTAACCTATTTCGAGAATCTAACAGATGCGGCAAATATGGAAGGATTCAATTTCTTTGGCTCGCTGATTTACAATACCGTATTACAAGGGGAAGTTGATATTTTAGAGAGACATTCTCAAAAAGAAATTTCTACTTATTTGCAACCAGGAATGGACGTATATGTAGATGCATTTTTCGAAAAAGATTTGCAATTTGTCAATGTTTCTGAACATCCTTATCTATTTAAATCAACAGTCGAAGGTGACCAATTAAAAGTAGCGTTACATTCTACAGTAAAAGATGCAACTATTCACATTTCTGTTCATCAACAGACTATTGATCCTCGAATCATTAACCGCTATTCTAATGATTTACCAATGGGAACAACAAAGCTCATTCAAGAAGGAAAACAAGGGCTTCGAGTAACGGTTACGAGAACAATTTCGAAAAATGGGGACGAAAGAATACAAGAGATTAGTAGAGATTATTATCCTCCAAAAAATCGAATTGTTTTGAATTCAGCAAGACAACCAGTTTCTGAAGGCAGCGGCGTGATGGAAGAACAAGGTAATCAAGCAGGCTTTAATCTTGTGGAGAATGTGGATTTAGATGGTGATGGATTACCGGATTATGACGACCGTTACGAAGTCAAAAATCATCATTTCGAGGATGGGTTGCCTCCTGGAAGTTACTATGATAAAGGCGGAAATTTAGTAACTCCATAGAAAGGAGAGGGCAAAATGATTACGAAAAATAGGAAGCGATTAGGGGATTTGCTCGTTGAAGCAGGGGTTATATCAACTGAACAACTTGAATACGCACTAAAAAATAAATCGAGCAACGAAAAATTAGGGGATTTCTTAATCCGAGAAAACTTTTTAACAGAGCAACAATTAATTGAAGTGCTTGAGTTTCAATTAGGTGTTCCGCATGTAAACTTAAGCCAATATCGAATCGATCCAGAAGTACTTCAGTTAGTGCCTGCAGAGTTGGCAAAACGGGCACAAATTATGCCCATTCGCAGAGATAAAAATCGATTGTTTATCGCAATGGCTGACCCGATGGATTACTTTGCTATAGAAGAAGTTCGAATGGCAACCGGATGTCACATCGAGACGGGGATAGCTGCGAAAGATGATTTATACAGAACAATTGCTAAATATTATGATTTACAAGAATCGATGGATGCGGCGATGGCCGATTTAAACATTGCTGCATCGGAAACGGTAGATCAGCAAATTACCGATGACGATTCACCGATTGTTCGATTAGTAAACCAATTAATTTCCAATGCGGTATTGCAAAAGGCGAGTGATATACACTTTGATCCGCAAGAGACGGAATTTCGCGTAAGATACCGGATAGATGGTGTGCTCAGAACGGAGCGTTCACTTCCAAAACATATGCAAAACATGGTGACAGCTCGCATTAAAATTATGGGGAATTTAAATATTACAGAAAACCGTGTACCACAAGACGGCCGCATTAAAACGACCATTAATTTCCGTCCGGTGGATATTCGTTTATCAACATTGCCGACCATTTATGGCGAAAAAATCGTTATGCGTATTCTTGATTTAAGCAATGCTGCTACAAGTATCGATAAATTAGGATTTAGTAAACAAAACGAAGAATTATTCCGAAATATGATTTCAAGACCAAATGGCATCGTATTAATCACCGGTCCAACCGGTTCAGGTAAATCGACGACATTGTATGCCGCTTTATCTGAACTTAATCAAGAAGGGGTAAATATTATTACCGTTGAAGATCCAGTTGAATATCGACTCGAGGGAATCAATCAAATTCAAGTAAAAGAAGAGGTTGGTTTAACATTTGCGGCAGGGTTGCGATCCATCCTCCGTCAAGACCCAGATATTGTAATGATTGGGGAGATAAGGGATACCGAAACAGCAGAAATTGCAACTCGAGCATCCCTTACTGGTCACTTAGTTTTGAGCACGCTCCATACAAATAGTGCTGTTGAATCGATTTCTCGACTAGAAGACATGGGAGTAGAACCGTTTTTAATCGCTTCTTCCGTCGTAGGAGTTATTGCACAACGATTAGTAAGAAGGGTATGTCGCGACTGCGCAGAAACAGTATCTGCAACCCTTCGAGAAAAGGAAATCTTTTCTAGGGAAGGATTGCAAATTGATAAGGTGCTTCGAGGTCGAGGATGTCCAGCATGTAACCATACGGGATATAAAGGTCGAATTGCAATACATGAAATCTTACCGATTGATCGTACGGTGAGAGATTACATTTTGCAACGAAAAGGAATTCCAACCATTATGGATTACATGAAGCAGGAAGGTTATCGAACTTTACTTGGAGACGGATTTTTAAAGGTATTAAATGGCTTGACAACTACAGAAGAAGTACTACGCGTAGCAACGGTCGAATAGAAAGGGATGTGCCATGGGATATTCAATCCAAGATTTACTACAAAAAACTTATGAATTAAATGCTTCAGATTTACACATTACCGTTGGAACTCCACCAGTGTACCGAATTCACGGTCAATTAGAAAGGTTTGGAGATTCCGAGTTGATTGCTGAAGAGATTATTGACATGGTGAACGCTATTATTCCGGATAACAAATTAGAAGAATATCGTTCAAAAGGAGATGCAGATTTTAATTACGCTTTTAACGAAAATTTTCGATTCCGTGTCAATGCTTATCATCAACGAAATGCACCAGCATTAGCTTTTCGATTAATTCCAACGAAAATCCCGACAATTGAATCGCTCGGAATGCCGAAAGTGTTATATGATTTGGCGGATAAACCACAAGGACTTGTGCTAGTAACGGGGCCTACAGGTTCTGGTAAATCTTCTACGTTGGCAGCAATGATTCACCATATCAACGAAACGAAGGCAAAACACATTATTACGCTAGAAGATCCGATTGAATTTATTCATCAACATAATCAATCCATTGTCAATCAACGGGAAATTGGAATTGATGCAAAAGATTTTGCAACAGGACTAAGAGCTGCTCTTCGTCAAGACCCAGATGTCATTCTCGTTGGAGAAATGCGGGATTTAGAAACGATATCAACTGCAATTACTGCTGCAGAAACAGGGCATTTAGTGTTTGGTACACTTCATACATCCAGTGCACCGACAACGATTGATCGTATTATCGATGTTTTTCCACCACATCAGCAAAATCAAATTCGCAATCAACTTGCTAATGTGTTGCAAGGAGTAATTTCCCAACGACTTTTCGTTCGAAAAGATAGAAGTGGCCGTGTAGCAGCAACCGAAATTCTTGTGGCTGTGCCGTCAGTGACAAATTTAATTCGCAACGAAAAGATTCACCAAATTCAAAATATCATGCAAACGAGCCGTGCACTAGGCATGCATACGTTGCAACATTCAATTCAAGAGTTGCTTTCAAGAGGCATCGTGTCGTTTGAGGAAGTGAAACCTTACATGAACGTTGGTGATTACCATTGACCATTTACAGGTATGTAGGAAGGACGAAAACAGGTCAAGTAATAAAAGGCAAAATCGATGCAACAAGTAAAAAAGCTGCGATTGCAAAACTTCGGGAGAAAGGTATCAACCCCCGGGAAGTCAATCAATCGTCGAGCATCCTTGACAAAGAGCTGAATTTCGGTGGGGGAAAAGTAAAAAACCAGGATTTCGTCATCTATTGCCGACAATTTGCTACGCTGATTCGCGCAGGTGTATCGATTGTTGATTCTACAAATATATTATCTCGCCAAACAAAGAGCAAGCCGTTAAAAAAAGCCTTGGAGATGGTGGAGGAGGATATTCGAACGGGGATTTCCTTCTCCGATGCGACAAAAAAACATCCGAAAGTGTTTCCCGAATTGTTTACTAACATGATCGCTTCCGCAGAAGTATCGGGGAATATGGATATTACTTTGGATAAATTGGCTACAACCTTCGAAAAGCAATACAACTTAAAGAAAAAGATTCAATCGACGATGACTTATCCGTTAATATTGCTTGTTTTAACTATTGCAGTAGCCATATTTATGATGGTCTTTATTGTTCCTTCATTTACTGAATCCTTTGAAAGCATGGGGGCAGAGTTGCCAACAGTTACCATCATCACCATCAAAATTAGCGATTGGTTACGAAATTTTTGGTGGGTAGTACTTGGTATTCTTGTAATCGCAATTGTGCTGTTTTATTTCCTTTATAAAAACAATAAAGAGTTTCACTATACGATGAATTATTTATTGTTGAAATTTCCAATATTTGGTCCGCTATTGCAAAAATCTGTTATTGCACGGATGGTATCCACTTTGTCTTCATTGTTTAGTAGTGCAGTACCGATTTTGCAAAGTCTAACGATTGTAGAAAAAGTGGTCGGGAATCCGGTGATTTCACAAGTTGTAAGAGAAGCAAGAGATAGTCTTGAAAAAGGGAGTCCACTATCAGAACCTTTAGCGAAAAGTTGGTTATTTCCACCGCTTGTCACATCGATGATATCGATTGGAGAATCTACGGGTTCCCTCGATTATATGCTAGAAAAAGTTGCGGAATTTTATGAGGCAGAAGTGGAACGCAATGTGGATACGTTAAAGTCGTTAATTGAACCTATCATGATTCTATTTCTGGCAGTAATCGTAGGTGGAATCGTTGCAGCCATCTTCTTGCCGATGTTTAGCTTGTATGAACAAATGTAGGAAAATAGATTAATAGTTTCGGACTATTTTAAGGGGGTGAGGTTAACGGGTAAAAGTGTAGTCCGAACTAAGTCATAACGAGTTACATACTAATCCTAAAGGAGGTTTTTATATGTTAAAATTATTGAAAAAACGTTTAAAAAATGAAAAAGGTTTAACGTTAATCGAAGTGTTAGCAGTAGTTGTAATTTTAGCAATTGTGGCAATGATTGCGATTCCAGCAATCGGAAACTTAATTGAGAATAACAGAATTAAAGCAATTAAAGCGGATGCAATTAACGTAATTAGTGCAGCTCAAATCTACTATACTGATGGTGGGGAAGAGAAGTTTGGTGAAAAAATTGGTAATACTACTAAGATAAAAGGAGAAGACTATGTTCAAAACTTTGGTTCAATAAGTAAAGATGGCCTAACAGTTACTAGAGATGGTAAAATTTCAGCAACTGGTACAAAAGGAAATGTCACAATTAAGTTTGGAAATGAAAGTTCTGGCGCTTCAATTGAAGATATTAAGGCAGAAGAGGCTAAAGCCGGAAGTAATATTGAAATTCGTGTAGATGGTTCTAAAATATATCCAAATTAATGAGACGTAATATATTTAGTTTTCCAAACCACTCCTGAAAGAGTTTTTTCGGGGGTGGAAATGGAAAACTAATATTTGAGAATAATTTTTTATGCTGGAAAAAAGGAGCCCTGCGTATGTTTAGACGAAAGAAAAAATCTCATGTATCCATTGAAATCAATGATTACGTACTTCGCTCCCTTGTGATGAAGGGATCAGATCTATCGCAGGCGAAAGTAATGGAGATTGCCATTCCAGAAGGGGTAATTGAAGAATCTGACGTAAAAGATGAGTTGACTCTGTATGAACTCTTAAAAAAATACGCTCCCAAATGGGGTGGGAAAAACCAACATGTTCGTTTTCTCGTTCCGGATTCTTTCATTCTATTAAAATCGTTTGAACATCCGAATGATATTGAAGCAACTAAATTAAGAGAATATGCGGAAATGGAAATAGGTTACTCCATTCATCTTCCATTTGAAGAGCCCCTTATTGATGTGTTTGACCCGGAGGAAGGGGACGGCAAGGCGATGCTGTTTGCCGCAAGCTCTGAACAAGTGAATAAATACATACATTTATTTTTAGATATTTCGATGCATCCGGAAGCGGCGGATGTTCGGGCACTCTGTAATTTACGATTGCTTGAATCGTTGAATCTATTAAATGAACAAAAAACCTATTTGCTGACAAATTGGTTACTTAATGAATTATCCATTACGATTTATTCTAAAGGGAATGTCGAATTCCAACGTTTTCAACCCATTGATACGGATTTGAGCCGATGGAAGGCGGAAGAAGTGGGTGAGCATCAACTAGACTTCTCCTATTATGGAGAGTTTGAAGATTATCGCATGCTCATTTCAGACCAAGTGTTAGAGCTCGATCGCATCATGAATTTCTTCCGTTTCTCTTTAAATAAAGGAGAAAAGGGAGTCGATGAAATCATCGTCATGGGGGATAACCCCTATCTTGATGAAATTCATTCTTTTCTGCAACAAAGTTTTGATTTACCTATGCAATTAATTAATGATTCGTTTATTCAACAATATTATCCCGAATTGAAGGCAAAACATGCATCGTTAATGGGACTGGCCTTAAAGGAGGTTAATCATGATCCCAGATATTAACCTGTTGCCGAGAGTCGATAAAAGGGAGTCCGCATCGAAAAATCTCTATATTCTCTTAACAATTGTTGTTTTACTTCTCGTTGCTTTTTTTGTGTTCCAATATTTTAAAATTCGAGGCGAAATTGCACATTTGCGAAGCGAAGAACAACAAGTGATTGCAGAGCGGAATCAATTGCAAGAAGAACTCGACAGCATGACCGTTAACACAGGTTCGTTAAAGCAATCCATTGAATTTGTTGAGACAATTTCGTATCCAGTTTCACCCATAATCGATGAAACGATTCGTTTGCAGACGGGACATTCTTATTTAAGGGAATATACATTTGACGCAAAGACAGCAGAGGTAACAATGGACTTTGAAACATTAAGCGACATAGCGAACTATTTGTCTCGACTAACAGGAAGCGCTTACTTCCAAGATGTGCAAGTGACTTCCATAGAACATTTTGATCCTAGTGATTTCGAGGAAGAGGATGACTCAACAAACTTCAACGAAATTCCTCGATATGAAGTAGTATTTACGCTCTTTATCGATCAACAATATTTAGCTGCTGGAGGTGTTGACAGATGAAATTAACAAGTGGTAAAAATTCATCCACCTTGTTGATTATTGCCCTCGTAGCAGCACTGTTATTTGCTGTATATTATTACGTTATTTTACCGAAAAAAGAGGAAGTCGCCTCACTCGAATCGTCCATTGCTTCGACTCGCTCTGAAATGACCACAATTCAACAACAAATCGAGGAAATTAATGCTAGTAAAAGCATTGACGAAGCAACGCTTTTTGAAATGCGTCAGAAAGTTCCTGCTACAAGAAATTTAGATGATCTCATATTAAATATAGAAGAAACTCAATATGTATCGGGCACAAAAATTTTATCAGTTGATTTTAACAACTACGATACGCTTGTTTCTAATTCCGAGTTGGAAGACCCTAACGCTCCAACAGAAGACAGTGAAAATGTAGATGACTCTGGGGAAGAAACGTCTTCAAACGAAAGACCTGTTTCGACAATTGCAAAAGAATCTTTACCTCCAGAGTTAAAATTAATTACATTTGAAGTCAATGTGGAATCCCCAGATTTCCAGCATCTAGTCCATTTTATTAAAGAAATTGAAAAAATAGAACGTATTATGCATATTGATATTATCGATTTTTCTCTGCCTGGGGAAGAAAATGAATTCGCTGAGGATCCAGTGGATAGCATCGAAGCAACTGTTCAAGTGACAACCTTCTATTATGAAGGAGATGAATAGTCAATCGATTTTGTGAGGAGCGCTTTACATGGAAATTGTGTATGGAATTTTTTTCTTCCTATTTGGAATTGTGTTTGGGTCATTTTTTAACGTTGTAGGCCTAAGAATTCCTAAGAAAGAGTCAATCATTACTCCACCATCCCATTGTCCGAATTGTCAAAGGCGACTGACTGCGATTGATTTAGTTCCTGTATTTTCATACATATGGTTACGAGGAAAATGCCGGACGTGTGAAGCGAAGATTTCGCCGATTTATGTAGTTTCAGAGCTTGCAACAGGTTTACTGTTTGCATTTAGTTATATACAGCTCGGATTGTCCATTGAATTGGCCATTGCGCTTTTCTTTATTTCATTATTAGTGATCATTGTCGTATCTGACCTAAAATATATGATTATTCCGGACAAAGTGCTTCTTTTCTTTTTACCATTGCTAATCTTAGGTCGCATTCTTTCGCCGATTGAACCGTGGTGGGATGCTTTTCTTGGTGCGGTGATAGGTTTTGGAATATTGCTTTTGATAGCGGTAATTTCAAAAGGAGGAATGGGTGGCGGCGACATTAAACTATTTTTCTTAATCGGTCTGGTTTTAGGGACTTTGAAAACCTTGCTAACTTTATTTTTAGCATCCGTCATCGGCATGATTGTCGGTATGATTGTGTTATCGGTGCGAAATCAAGGTCGCAAAACTCCTGTTCCATTTGGCCCGTCCATTGCATTGGCAGCGGTCATCGTGTATTTTTACGGCGGTACAATCATCCGGTGGTATTGGTGGTTGTTTCATTAAAATTTATCAAGGAGAGTATCACCTATTTTGGGTGGTGCTTTTTTGTTTGGGTTAAAACAATAGTGTGTGAGGTTAGGTTTTTGAAGCTTGATAAGGTGGCAACTCGTGCGGATAAAGTACTTGCTTGTGCAGATAGAGTACCCGCTCGTGTAGATAAAGTTGAAACATGTGCGAATAGGTATCCGCTTGTGTAGATAGGGTACCAACATGTGCAGATAGAGTGTCCGCTTGTGTAGATAAAGTTGAAACATGTGCGAATAGAGTGTCGCTTGTGTAGATAAGGTGGCAACTCGTGCGAATAGAGTGTCCGCTTGTGTAGATAAAGTTGAAACATGTGCGAATAGAGTGTCGCTTGTGTAGATAGGGTACCAACATGTGCAGATAGAGTACCGGCTTGTGTAGATAAAGTTGAAACATGTGCGAATAGAGTGTCCGCTCGTGTAGATAAAGTTGAAACATGTGCGAATAGGGTGTCTGCTTGTGTAGATAAGGTGGCAACTCGTGCGGATAAAGTACTTGCTTGTGCAGATAGAGTACCCGCTCGTGTAGATAAAGTTGAAACATGTGCGAATAGAGTGTCTGCTTGTGTAGATAAGGTGGCAACTCGTGCGTATAGGGTGTCTGCTTGTGTAGATAAGGTGGCAACTTGTGCGGATAAAGTACTGCTATTATACCTGTAAAGTTTACACATTAAAGCGCCCATAAGATGAGCATAATAAATATAAAATGTGGGAATTTATTGGGTTTATTAAAAAGCCACAGCGTAGCTGCAATGCCATTGACACCTACCACGATTCTTAGTACTTGGTGGATGGGGTCGGGGCCCCGCCAACAAGTACTTAGAAGCGATTTGTCCGTAGTACAATGACAAACGGAGTGAGCGCAAGGAGCTATTTTTTGAGATCATCTGCAATCTACAATCACTACGGACAATCAGGTAGGTGTCAATGGTGGCGTACTTCGTACATGAATGGAGGATATGGAAATGGCGAAAAAATATCGATATTACACATTTGAATTCAAAAAACAAGTCATTGAAAAATATTTCGAAGGGTATTCTTCCACAGAGGTAGCTAAAATATATAACATTCATCGGAGAAGAGTCTCTGAATGGGTGAAAATTGTGAAAGAAGGAGGCTATGAAGCTCTCTTAACCAAAAGAGAAAAAGTAGCTAAACAGAAACAGTCGCCTGTTGAAAAATCTTTGGAAGAAAAATATCTCCTATTACAGTTGGAGAACGAATACTTAAAAAAGTTGTTAGATCTAAGAAAGGGGTGAATGACAAAGAACAACAATTTGCCTTTATTCACGCTTACGCAGAACAATATCCGATTTCTATTTTAGCGGAAATCGCCAATGTATCCCGTGCGGGTTATTATAAATGGTTAAAGAGAAATGGAGAAAAACATCGTGATCAAATTGATGAACGGTTAATCCCTTATATCCTAAAGGTGTTTAACGATCACCGTGGTACTGTGGGGAGAAAACGAATCAAAATTGAATTGGAAAGACAATATGGGTTAGTCATCAATGAAAAACGGATTGCCCGTTTAATGAGGAAATATGGATTGGTATGCAAAATTCGCCAAAAGAAATTTAGATATCGTCCAAGTGTTCATGGAAAAATTCCCAATCTTCTTAGCCGTAACTTCAAAGCCATTCGAGAAGGAGTAAAGTTTTCCATTGATATTACGTATATTCGCGTGAAAAGAGGACGTCAAAAATGGGTATATCTCTGTGCCATTAAAGACTTATTTAATGAGGAAATCGTGGCTTATTCAATGGGGACAAGTTTGGAAATGAAATTAGTGTATCGCGCCTTAGAAATGCTTAAAAAAAGGGGATATAGTAAAGGAGCGATTCTCCATAGTGACCAAGGCACTCACTTTACTAATCCCGATTATCAAGAGTATCTCCGTGAGATGGAGATAACTCAATCCATGTCCCGCAGAGGCAACTGCTGGGACAATGCCTGCATCGAAAATTTCTTTAGTCATCTGAAGGTTGAACTTGGATGTTTTAGCCAACCCGAAACTGTACGAGAAATTTACGAAGCAGTAGAAAACTATATTAATTATTATAACACCAAACGTATCGTAACTAAACTAAAAATGAGCCCGATGGAATATAGAACAAAAGCAGCATAAATTTGGATTAATACGGGGCGGATAAAAATGTCTACTTGACAGGAGCATGAGCATACTTGCTTGTGCAGATAGAGTGTCCGCTCGTGTAGATAAAGTTGAAACATGTGCGAATAGGGTGTCTGCTTGTGTAGATAAGGTGGCAACTCGTGCGAATAGGGTGTCTGCTTGTGTAGATAGGGTAGCAACATGTGCGAATAGAGTGCTTGCTTGTGTAGATAGAACAGCCACTTGTGCGAATAAAGTGCAAATAATACCAACATGTGTGTATAAAAGGGGTGTCCACTTGAGCAGATAAAAAACAACATGTTTAGAGTGCCCACTAGTGTAGATGGAGTATTCTTGTGCGAAAAGGATGTCCACTTGAGCAGATATGAAGTATCAGGAGCAAATAATTCGTTTCTCTTGTGTAAAGATTCACGATTATGCAAAGAGTCTCCCATAAAATGAATACTCAAAAAAATACCAAAATATTCCTATACAATTCAAATATAATAAAATATATTACATAATATAATGGCAAGGGGGATGACTATATGAAACCAATTATAGGGATAACAATGGATTGGGAGGGGGGAACATATCGGGTAAATGATTCATACGTGCAAGCCGTTCTCAATGCAGGTGGAATTCCAATTTGCCTTCCTTATATTTCAGAAGAAGATGGAGAACAATTGATAAATAAAATCGATGGATTATTGCTCACAGGAGGAGGAGATATCAATCCCATTTTTTTTGGTGAAGAACCGCTTCCAAAATTGGGGAGAGTTGTAACAAAGCGTGACGAAAGGGAAATTCAATGGACAAAGATTGCACTTCAACGAAATATCCCGATTCTTGCAATTTGCCGTGGATTGCAAGTGTTAAACGTAGCGCTAGGTGGGACAATTATCCAAGATATTTACTCACAAAATGAAAGAGAAATTCTTCTGCATACCCAAAATTCTCATCGTTCCGAAACATCCCATTTTGTTCATCTTCAAGATAAGTGTAAATTGCAGCAAGTTGTAAGCTCCACAAAAATAGCAGTGAATTCCTTCCATCATCAAGCTGTAAAAGAAATTGCGGAAGACCTGACAATTGTCGGAGTGGCTAGCGACGGCATCGTGGAAGCGGTAGAACATAAAACTTCACCATTTTGCATCGGCGTTCAATGGCATCCAGAAGAGCTGGCTTTTAATGGTGAGGAAGGAGCAATAAAATTATTCAAAGCATTTGTTGCTGCTTGTACAAAAGAATAATAATGAAGAAAACTCGCATTCAGATGAATAGTTTGCGAGTTTTTTCTAGTAATTAATGAAATTTTCTATATAAACCAACTACAATTCCTAAAATCGTGACATTATCGACAATGATTGGTTCCATAGAAGAGTTTTCAGGTTGTAAGCGGAAATAATTCTTTTCTTTATAAAATCGTTTCACAGTCGCTTCATTTTCTTCCGTCATGGCAACTACAATTTCTCCGTTGTTTGCAGTAGATGCCTTTTTCACAACGACGTAATCTCCATCTAAAATACCGGCTTCAATCATCGAATCTCCCATTACTTCTAGCATGAACAGCTGATCTTCACTTGTTCCGTATGTAGCAGGTAGCGGAAAATATTCTTCTATATTTTCAATCGCTGTAATTGGACTACCAGCAGTTACTCTACCCACTAATGGCACATGGACAACTGGCTGTTTTTGAACCACTTCGTCACTATCCAATATTTCTATTGCTCGAGGTTTAGTAGGATCTCTCCTAATATATCCTTTTTGTTCTAGGCGCGTAAGGTGACCGTGTACTGTTGAGCTAGAGGCAAGCCCAACTGCTTCACCTATTTCGCGAACGGATGGAGGATACCCTTTTGCTCGAACTTCCTCTTTTATAAATTCTAAAATATCCTTTTGCCTTTTTGATAATTTCTCCATGTTGGTCACCTCTAATGTGAATAGTTTTACATATTTTACATATAGTATAACAGCACATCTCGAACAATGCAAACACAAGTTCGAAAAACCTATTGACAAAAACGTACGTTCGTATTATATTAAGAACAGATATTCCGAACGAGTATTCGAGAAAAGGGGAACGGAAAATGAGTTGGTTAGAGAAGAATCATTATATTAAAATTCTATCTATTGTAACATTACTCATTATTGCTTATATTTTCATTACAGATGATGGAGATATGACGTTTGAACAAATTACAATTAAAGAAGGCGATACGCTTTGGACATTAGCAGATCGCTATAAAGGATATATGACGACGGAGGAATGGATTCGAACAGTAGCGAAGGAAAACAACATCAACGTTGATTATATCATTGCAGGTGAGACATTAATGATTCCTATTCCGAAAGATGCAATCTATATTGCGATGAATGAAGAAGAAATTCAATCAATAAAGGTAGCTGTAAAAGACAATGAAAGAAAATAAAGCGGTTATATATGCAAGGGTAAGCACTGAAAAAAACGAGCAAGAAACTTCATTAGAACGACAAAAAGAGGAACTCTCAATCTATGCCCAACAATTAGGGTTTCAAGTAGTCAACATTTTCGAAGATCAACATAGCGGTTATGATGTAAACCGAGAAGGATTGCTCGAAATGATGGATTATATTGTGGAACACAATATTGGAAGTGTTTTCGTTCAAGATGAAACGCGTTTAGGCCGTGGACATGCCCGCGTTGCAGTATTGCATTTGCTAAAAAAAAGCGATATAGAAATATATTCTCTTAATGATGCCGGTCCATTAACAATGAATGAAATGGATACGATGCTGTTAGAAATTTTAGCCATTGTTGAAGAATATCAGCGGAAAATACATAATGCCAAAATAAAACGAGGAATGCGTCGAGCAGTGGAAAACGGATATCGCCCTGAACGGAATTTTAAAAATAAACATAAACGTGAAGGGAGAGAACGGATTGATGTTCCGATTGAAGAAATTGTCAATTTACGGGAAAAAGGATTAACATTCCAAGAAATTGCTTCAATTTTGAGAGGTTTAGGATATGAGGTAAGTAAAGCAACTGTTCATCGCAGATATATGGAATATAAAGAAAGACTCGAAGATTAATCTACTTGCACTTCGAGTCTTTTTTGCATATCCTTTTATGTATTGAAAAGGAAAGGTGTGAATGGAATGTTGTCTAAAGAAAAAATTGCCCGCATCAATGAATTAACGAGAAAAGCGAAGGAGGGTAAATTAACAGAAGAAGAAGCGAAAGAGCGCACAATGTTAAGGAAAGAATATTTAGAGGCTTTCCGTGAGTCTTTTAGAAAGACCATTGAAAATGTGCAAGTATATGATATCGAAGGTAACGATGTCACACCGGATAAAATAAAACAGCTTCGCCGCAATAAATTAAATTAACGAGTTATAAGTATATTGCTATCTAAAGTAAAAAATATGACATTCCTAAAAATTAGATTGTTTTCTCTGTAAATGTTGTCTAAACTGAATACGGAACAAATATTTAGCACGAGAAAGGATGTCAATCATATGACGACTACAGCGGATTTACTTGCAATTAACGCAATCCGAACTTTATCAATTGACGCCATTGAAAAAGCGAACTCTGGGCATCCAGGTCTTCCAATGGGTGCAGCTCCAATGGCATACACATTATGGACGAAACAAATGCGCCATAATCCAAAAAACCCAAAATGGTTTAACCGCGACCGCTTTATTCTTTCCGCAGGACACGGTTCCATGTTATTATACAGCCTTCTCCATTTAGGTGGATATGGCTTAGATATGGAAGAAATCAAAAATTTCCGCCAATGGGGTTCAAAAACGCCTGGGCATCCTGAATACGGTCACACAGTAGGGGTTGAAGCAACAACTGGCCCACTTGGACAAGGTATTGCAATGGCTGTTGGTATGGCGATGGCTGAACGTCACTTAGCAGCTACATACAATAAACCTGGTCATGAAATTGTAGATCATTATACTTTTGCTCTTTGCGGTGATGGAGATTTAATGGAAGGCGTTGCTGGCGAAGCTATTTCATTAGCAGGACATTTACAACTTGAAAAATTAATCGTACTTTACGATTCAAATGATATTTCATTAGACGGCGATCTTTCAAAAGCCTTCTCTGAAAACATTCAACAACGTTTTGAAGCTTGTGGATGGAACTATATTCGTGTAGAAGATGGCACAGATGTGGATGCAATTAATGACGCCATTGCACAAGCAAAGCAGTCAAAAGGGAAACCAACATTAATTGAAATAAAAACAGTAATTGGTTATGGTTCGCCAAATAAATCTGGAAAATCCGATGTTCACGGTGCACCACTTGGAGCTGACGAAGTTCAGTTAACGAAGGAATTCTATGGCTGGAAGCACGAGCCGTTTGAAATTCCGGAAGAAGTGTATGAAACATTCAAAGCAGCTGCTGAAGTAAACGGTGTACAGGCTGAGGCAGAATGGAACGAGAAATTTGAAAACTATAAAAAGGAATATCCAGAATTAGCAGAGCAATTTATTAAAGCTATGAATAATGAACTTCCGGAAGATTTTGATGAAGAGATTCCTGCATATGAGCCTGGAAAATCTATTGCGACTCGTTCATCTTCTGGCGATGTAATTAATGCATTAGCGAAAAAAGTGCCTTATTTCTTTGGAGGAAGTGCCGACCTTGCTGGTTCTAACAAAACAACAATTAAAGGTGGAGGCGATTTTTCAGCGCAAACACCTGAAGGTCGCAACGTTTGGTTTGGCGTGCGCGAGTTTGCGATGGGTGCAGCTTTAAACGGTATGGCGCTACATGGTGGTTTAAGAGTATTTGGTGGTACATTCTTCGTCTTCTCTGATTATATTCGACCAGCAGTTCGCTTATCTGCATTGATGGGACTACCAGTTACTTATGTGTTCACGCACGACTCAATCGCTGTAGGGGAAGATGGGCCAACACATGAGCCAATTGAACATTTAGCATCTTTCCGTGCTATGCCAAATGTTTCTGTTATTCGCCCTGCTGATGCAAATGAATCAAAAGAAGCATGGAAACTTGCCATTCAATCAACAAATCAACCAACAATTTTAGTGCTTTCACGCCAAAACTTGCCTGTGCTTGAAAATACAGCAGCTCTAGCTAAAGAAGGTGTTGCAAAAGGTGCATATGTCGTATCACCAGCGACAAAAGATACACCAGATGCTATTCTAATCGCTACAGGTTCTGAAGTAGCATTAGCGGTGAAAGCCCAAGAGAAATTACGTGAAGATGGTATCGATGTATCGGTTGTATCGATGCCGTCTGTTGATCGATTTGAACAGCAATCTGATGAATATAAAGAATCTGTATTGCCAAAAGCGGTGACAAAACGATTGGCTATTGAAATGGGTTCTTCTTTAGGCTGGCATAAATATGTTGGCACTGAAGGAGATGTACTTGCGATTGATAAGTTTGGTGCAAGTGCCCCAGGAGAAGTGGTAATGGAAAAATATGGATTTACTGTCGACAATGTAGTGGCAAAAGTAAAAGCTTTATAATGCTGAAAGAAGGATATCTTCTATTTAGAAGGTATCCTCTTTTTTTAGTGCGCCTGGCATGGGTGTAATCTATAGGGTGTAAGTCCCGAACTGTGAAGGCAGAAGTAACAGTTAGCTTAACGCAAGGGTGTCCGTGGTGACGCGGAATCTGAAGGAAGCGAGCGGCAAACTTCCGGTCTGAGGAACACGAACTTCATATAAGGCTAGGTATCATTGGATGAGTTTGCTAAACAAAACAAAGTCCTTTCTGCCAAAGGTGGTACAGAGTAAATGAAGCAGATAGATGGAAGGAAAGATTACATTCTTACCCGGGGAGGTCTGGCGGATATGTGAAGTACGCTTCATAACCTACTTAGTGATAAGTAGCTGAACCGTCAGAAGTCAGCAGAGGTCATAGTATTAGTTGGTTTAGAACTACTAAGAAGGACCGAACAATTAAGAGAGAATAGCCCTTGGCATTCAGTGAGTCATGATGAACACAGAAAACGTAGTACCTCACTTGAGGAAGGAAGCGGTGAATCCCGTGGGAGACCTCTTGGAGGGTGGAGTGACCACTGGCATAAAGAGAACAGCTATTCACGGAAGTTATAAAGACTTGCGTCAATCATCTTAATTGAACCGCCGTATACGGAACCGTACGTACGGTGGTGTGAGAGGACGGGAGTTAATCGCTCCCTCCTACTCGATTGGAATAGAAGGGGTAAGAAGATTTTAGAGGTGGTTAAATGTTGAGATGGATCTTTTGGGCGAGGATAGTGACTGCAGGAGAAAAGGAGAGGGGTGTTTTCCTCTTTCTAGACACCCCATATCTTGTTATTTCACCAGCCCATTTTGGAATGCATATACCACTGCTTGGGTTCTGTCTTGAACTTCCAATTTCGATAAGATATTGCTCACGTGCGTTTTTACGGTTTTCAAAGCGATAAATAATTCATCTGCAATTTCTTGATTTGATTTACCTTGGGCTATAAGTAATAATACTTCCATTTCCCGATCAGTTAATTGTTCATGAAGGGGATGGCTATTTGTATTTCGCATCCGGTTAATCATCTTTGAAGTGACTTCAGGTTCCAACACGGATTCGCCGCTAACGGTTTTTCGAATCGCTTCTGCAATTTGTTTGGCATTGGAAGTTTTTAAAATGTAGCTGATAGCGCCAGCTTCTAGTGCAGGGTAAACTTTATCATCATCAAGAAAACTTGTCACCATCATAACTTTTGCTTCCGGCCATGCTTTTAAAATTACTTTCGTCGCTTCAGCACCGTTCATAACTGGCATCACATTATCCATCAAGATAATATCAATGTCAGGCTTAAGCTGGAGAATTTTTTCCACTGCCTCTTGACCATTACTTGCTTCTCCGACAACGGTCATATCTGTTTGGGCTGATAGGTATGCAGAGACACCGATGCGAACCATCTCATGATCATCGGCAATGAATACTTTAATCATCTGATTCACCTCCCGAATTTTTCTGTTCCATCAAATGCTTTTCCCGTATTTCATCAAGTGAAATCTTTTCTTCCATCTCATCTTGTGCTTTCAATGGTATTTTTACTTCAACAATCGTTCCTTCGCCAGGCACCGAAACTATTTTATATTTTCCTCCAATTTCCACAGCACGCTCCGCGATGTTTCGTAAACCATAAGAAGTCGTATTGGATTCTTTATTCATATCAAATCCACGGCCATTGTCTTGAATTCTTAATATTGCCAGTTGATCTCTTTCAATCAGTAGCAGTTCCACTTCCGTTGCTTTTGCATGGCGCAATGTATTCGATAACGCTTCTTGAGCGATGCGGAATAAATGGTCTTCCTCAGCTTTTGAAAGCTGAATCTCTTCAATTTCATATTCAATTTCAACGTTGACTTTTTGCTTTAATTCGTTAATTAATTCTTTTAACCCTTGAGCAAGGGTATTGTTTTTTAATGCGATTGGTCGGAGATGTAATAACAATGCACGCATTTCTAATTGGGCTTGCTGCACCATTTTTTCAATTTGTATTAGCGTATGTTTTGCATTATCCGGTGGAGTCTCCGTTTCTGTTATGGAAGATAACAACATCGACGCAGCAAACAATTGTTGAGAAACGGAATCATGAAGTTCCCTTGCAAGTCTTTGTCTTTCTGCGATAATACGTTCCTGAATGATTTTGTCACTTGCTTCTGCTTTTTCATTGGATAAACGTTGCAGACTTTTTCGTTGCGTTTCGATTAATTCATTCGTTTCAATTAAAGCTTTTCGGAGTGGATAGGAAACGTTTCGTTTAACAGTTAGCTCAGGCTCAGCCAATTGCTTTACATAATGTAATGTAGTGAATTCTTTTGATTTTTCTACAATCATCCACCATAAGCTTATGAAAAAGCTGATAATGAACGTACCAATTACAATAATTGCAAAAAGCGGCAGCTCGTTATAATAATTTTCCCATATAGGACTCCAAGTTGTTTCATTTGGTACACCATATAATAAATAGAAAAGTCCAAAAAACATACCTAAAATAATCAGTGAAATCGTAAAGGTGCGGAATATCAGTGAAATCATTTCCGAATCACCTCCACATCCCCAAGCCAAGTAGCCACATGAATAACTAGTTTTCGTTTTGCTTCATTCGGGTCACCATCTTCAAAAACAAGCCGTTCATTCCACAATCTTTTCGGTGAATAATGCAATAATTTTGCCTCACCAATTAGAGCAGAATATTGAATGCGGAAAGGAATTTCATAAGGTAAAATAATTTTTATTTTTCCTATCCCTTGGCGAATCGTTATGACAGAAGTACCTGCTGGTAAAATCGTTTCTGTTACATCAATCGTGTAATCGCCTAAAAAGTTTTGGATTTGGATATCTTGCCATTTATAATTTTCCATTGGAATGGATGAGGTGTGTATAAAATCATTTTTCTGAACTGTCCCTAATTCAAAGTCTTTTGCTAAAATGGTTACTTCTTTATGATGTTTTGTTAAATGTTTAAAGAGAATATAAATGATTACGCAGACGATAAAGAATCGCAAACTCCAAATGGTGATAATAGCTAAAAAGATAAAAAAAGCACCTAACCAAAAATACAGCTTTTTCTCTTTTACAAAACTTTTATAAAGAAGAAATGCACCAATAATTAGAAAGAAGGCACCACCGTTATTGAAAATGGTTAGCTCCGCAAAAACAATAAGCAACATCATAATAAAAATGGTTGTTAACTGCTTCGTCGTCAAACTTTTCAACGTGGTTCCTCCTTCATGTTGCACGATAAATGTTTAATAATAATAAAGAAGGGAGAAAATTCCCTTCTTAATTTCTCATCTTTTTCATTATAGCATGTTCGATTATTCCTTTGATGAAAGTATCGATGTTTCATCGTTATTTTTGGTTGATTGTTGTTCTAATAGGGCTAAGCGAGTTTCGAGTTGAGTATATTCGTAGTTTTTCTCAATTTTATTTGATAGTTGATCTATATAAGTTGATAGCTCATGGAAGTTCATATCTTCAGAATTTAATACACGATTCATCTTTACATTCGCTCGCACGACATTTTCTTTCCCCATTAATTGCAATTGTCGAACTTTCATATCTTGAATCTTATGCTTCATCATTTCAAATTTTTGTTCTAATTGAATGACTTCCTCATTCGCTTGATTTAAGCTTTCTTGTAATGTCATTTGGCGGCTTTTGTAAGTTTCCACTTCTTGTGTCGCAAAGAGAATTAAATCTTCTTCACCGCTAGCTTTTGCTAACTCCAATTGATTTGTTCTTCTCTCCAGCATTTTGCCAGTTTCTTTTAAATTTTGTTCCAATTCTTCTTTTAATAATCTTTGTCTTTCTAATAGTTTCCCTGTTTGTTCTGTTTGTTTTTCAGCTTCGCGAATATATTGATTTAATATAGCAATTGGATTTTTCGCTTCTTTTTTGTCAAACAGTGCATGTAAATCTGCTTCTAATGTATAGCGGAAACGTTTTAATAAACTCATCATTTAAAATCTCTCCTTATTTTGTAATTTTTGACCATTCATTTTCAAAGTTTGTGAAAGGATCATCCTCTTCTTTGATAGGAAGTGTAATATCTTCATTTTTCCATTTTTTATATAGCGCATATAAGAGGACGATTGCTACAAGACCAACTAAAGCAGGGATATTGGATACAGCCATCAATAATCCAATTAAACCAATGAATATCCAAATCACCTTGCTAAAAACAGAATTACTTTTAACGTAATAGTGCATTCCTAGGAATACAAAAGCTAAGGCAAAAGTTAGCCCTAATAAAGGTCCTAATGTTCCAAGGATAATGAATACTAGAACCACTGCTGCAAGCAATAAGAGTAATTTTTTCATTTTCATTCTCCTTTCTCGTTTGTACCTTAATGTTACAATGCATTACTATTTCTCAAAATGACCTTGAATTGTATTTTCGACTAAGACTCAAGACCGAGATTTGGAATATAAAAATAGAAGAAAGATTTTATCGGAATTTGGCAAAAAAATATCGATAATTGGGACAAGGTTTGACAAAAAATTCAAAATCTTTCAATTATAATGAGGTTAGGAAGGAGGACAGGCAGATGAGAATATATTCAATATTCATCATAAAAAAACAATATCAATCATTCGTTTTTGGAAGGGAAAGAATGCTGTTAGAAATGGTTGCAAAAATAGATGATCAACAGGAGTCCTCTGCAAGAAAACAATTAAGTTATCTATGTGAACCAATTGAAGGGGATGTAGAGGGAAAAATTTATCAGCATCTTCAAAAATGTTTTCCTGAAATGCATTGGATGGATGATTACTTAGGGTTTGAACATAAATTAAAAGGCCGAATTAAAATTAAAGTGTTCGAATATTATATTGAAGCCATTTGTGAAGGATCGCGAATGCTTGATTTAGATTTGTTCCAAAGTTTAAGCCAAATAAATGATTCTTTTCTTGCATTTAATAAAGAGGAACATGAATGTGGTTGGTTAAAGCCGGTGAAATATGCGTCGTATTAGAAAGAAATGAAAAACCCTGTTGGCAACATGGGACAACAGGGTTTTAAAGGGGAGTTAGGGGATTTTTTTAATAAAAAGGGGATTTAACTATAAGTTTAGTAGGAAAAATTATTCTGCAACTGCCAACAATTTTTTATGAGTTTCTTTTAATTGATTAGCAATTTCTTCGATTTTATTTAATGTTTCAATGCGTTCTTGTTTTTGTTGCTCGATTGCTTGTTGAAGCGTTATTTCGATTTGTTTTTGCGCATTTGTAAATAAATCAAGAAGTGCGTTGTTTGGTTTCCAAGCTAAATTTTGTGCTTTGTCTGTAATTTCTTGAACGCTTTCCAACCATTTCGAAATGTCATCGAATTGACCTTCTTTACCTAATTCTTTGAAGCTATTTTCAAGTCTTTCTTGCCATTCTCTTGAAGCTTTTCTCCCTTCTTCTTCAATGGCATTAATGGCATTTACGGAAGATTCAATAAATTCCTTTTGTACGTTAAATGTTTGTAGAGCTCTTTTTTCAAAGTCTTCTTGGACTTTTTCAATCGTCTTTAAGCTATTTACCCAGCTGTCCCATACTAAATCTACACCTTTTGCAAGTTGCTCTTTTGCCATTACTTGATTTCCTCCTTTAATGTAACCAGAGTTTAAATTTATAATGAATGCATTTTCATGCATTACATCCAAAAATTTAAGATTGTGGTTGCTCTTCAGGTGCATTGGAACTTTGTGCTTTTGTTTTGCGAGAACGAGTGGATTTAGGTTTTGTCGTGGATGCTGTGGATTTTGCTTTTGTTGAAGTGGTTTTCGTAGATGTTTTTTCTTTGGTTGGTACGTCTGTTGCTTGAGGAGTTGCTGCGAATTGTTCTTCTAATCGTTTTGATGTCGTATTTGGTGTGAAAAATGGATTATATAAATTGAAAAATTGATTTAATAAACGTTGATATTCACTTAAAGAATTAGCCCACATATCTAAATATTTTTCGCCAGCTTCTGTAATGGAATAAATGCGTTTTGCTGGTCCTCCAGAACTTGTATCCCAAACAGAAGTTACTAAATTCTCTTTTTCAAGCTGTCTTAATAGGCGATAAAAATTTCCGTGATCCAATGATTCAATGCCAAACTTTGTAATTTTCTCCATCAGTTCATAACCATGAGTGTTAAATTCACGTAAATGTAACAACATGATGGGGATTAAAAAGTTTTTCGGCGCTCCAATACTTGGACTTTTCGGTTTCTTTTTTTCATCTTTCGATACCAATATTTTTACACCGCCCTCTGATATTTATTTATATATGTAATTTACACATAGATGTATTTGTTGTCAACTGTTTTTATTTGAAATTATTTATTTTATTACAAAAAATACATAAATTTGTAAATTTTTCATAAGAATGAAATTTCTGCATAAATAATATATTGAAATATGTTATGAAAAAAATAAAAAGATTTGTAGAGGAGATGATCTTCGTTGACCCAATCAACCTTTGATGTTTTTTCTTTATGGAAAGAAATCTATAACAAAACAGAAAGTGCATGGCATGATGCCATTCAAGAAACATTAGAGAAAAAATCTTTTGCTGAAAGTTTAGGACAAATTCAAAGTCAATATGTTCAATTTCAAGAACTTGTCAATAAAATGACGGAAAGCTATTTAAAACAAACAAATATACCATCACGTGATGAAATTGCCAATGTGGCTTCCCTCATTATTGATGTTGATTCAAAAATTGATCAATTGGAAGATGAAATAGATGAGAAAGAAGAGCGCTTAGTAAAAGAAATGGATGCTCTGAAAAAATCCGTTTCTTCATTAGAAAAGAAACTCGATAAGGTCATTGAATTATTAAATAAGTCGATTGAATCAATATCAGACTCAAATGCTACTGTAGCGGCAACAGCAAACAAAACGGTTTCAAAATAATCTTTAGATAAAAATATATTCAGAAAGGGAGACTGTTTTATGACAACTACAGTATTTGAAGTAGAACAAGTGAATTCATTAAAACCATTGGAAGGAAAAGTGGCAATTGTAACTGGTGCATCCCGTGGAATTGGTGCAGAGATTGCTAAGGTGTTAGCCAGAAATGGTGCAACGGTTATTGGCACATATAATAACAGCCCAAAACAAATTGAAGATGTTGCGAAAGTAATTGAAGAAGAAGGCGGCAAATTCCATGCCCTTCAAGCGGATGTATCCGTTTTTGATGATACTGAAAAACTAGCAGCAGAAGTAATAGAGAAGTTTGGAAAAATTGATATTTTAATAAACAATGCAGGAATTACAAAAGATCGAACATTTAAAAATATGTCAAAAGAAGACTGGGATGCCGTAATCAATGTAAACTTAAATGGTGTGTTCAATGCAACGAAATCAGTTATCCAACATATGTTAGAGCAAAATTATGGCCGCATTGTAACGATTAGCTCCATCGTAGGCCAAGCTGGTGCGTTTGGACAAACTAACTATTCAGCGACAAAAGCAGGGATTTTAGGTTTTACGAAATCTTTAGCATTAGAAACTGCTTCCAAAGGTATTACGGTGAATGCAGTGTGCCCTGGATACATCGGAACGGAAATGGTGGCTGCTATGCCGGAAAAAGTACTGAATAATATTGTAGAAAAAGTTCCAATGAAACGATTAGGACTGCCGAGCGAAGTTGCTCAAGCGGTGTTATATCTTGTTCAAGCAGACTATGTAACAGGTCAAGCGATTGCTGTAAACGGTGGTCTATATATGTAAATCGTTTAATTGGAACAATTGTTGGGAGGGATTTTGTGGTTACTGTTGATACAACACCATTAAAAGAATGGTTTGAAAGTTTGCCTAAAAACAAAGATTTCGAAAAATTGCAACGTTTCAATAAAGTATTATTTACCGATCCAGAACCTCAAGTGGGTCAAACGCCAAAAGAAATGATCTGGACAAAAAATAAAGCGAAATTATATCGTTATCAGCCAAATAAAGTAAAAACGAATAAAGTGCCAATTTTAATGATTTATGCACTCATTAATAAACCTTATATATTAGATTTGTACCCTGGGAATAGTTTTATAGAGTATTTAACAGACCGCGGCCATGATGTATATTTACTAGATTGGGGTACGGCTGGTTTCGAGGACCGCCATATGAAATTAGAAGATTATATTGTTGATTATATACCACGGGCTGTAAAAAAAGTGTTAAAACATTCTGGCGCAAAAGAAATCACGATGTTTGGGTATTGCATGGGCGGAACGATGACGGCGATTTTTACTGCTCTTTATCAAAAGAAATTGCCGATTCGCAATGTAGTCTTGTTAACAAGTCCAATTGATTTCGAAGATGCCGGACTTTATACAAATTGGTTAGATAAACGCTACTTCAAATTAGATAATATTGTAGAAACTTTCGGAAATGTACCGTTTGAATTCATTGATTTTGGTAATAAATTATTAAATCCACTTTCAAATACTGTAGGTGTTTACGTCAATGTTGCTTCTAATATTGAAAATGAAGAGAAAATTTTAAACTGGAAGCTAATGCAAAAATGGCTAAATGATGGTGTGCCATTTCCGGGTGAGGCATATCGCCAATGGATACGCGAATTTTACCAAGAAAACAAATTGATTAACGATGAATTAGAAGTTCGTGGTGAAAGAGTATTATTGTCAAACATTACAGCGAACTTATTAAATATTGTTGCCACTCGCGATAATATTGTGTTACCGCAACAAATTGAACCGTTGAATGATAAAGTCTCCAGCAAAAATAAAACATTGCATGTTGTTAATGCAGGACACGTTTCGGTTATTACTGGTAAACGCGCCGTAGCTGAAAACTATCCATTTATTGAACAATGGATTACTGAAAATTCGAAATAACGAATTTTGAATGATCACAGCATCCGAACAATATTTGAAACTCTAGTACAGAGAGTTTCAAATAAGTTCGGATTTTTTTGAGTTGGAAAAGGTATCATTTTAATAAAGTATGAAAATTAAAAATATTTTATTTTGGAAAAATATCTTTATATTATAGAGGAATTTGGTTAAAATACATAAGGTATGTAAAGTGTATGGGTTTAGAAAAATTCGGGAAAAACTAGAATCGCTGTTATGGATAGTGTATAATCCATCGTGGAGAGTAAAGTTTTTCTCGGGAAAAGTTGAGAGGGAGGTAAGTATTGTGGAAACTTGGCTAGCGATATTATTAATTATTATTGCGTTAGTAGCTGGCGTTGCGTTAGGATTCTTCCTAGCTCGTCAATCAATGATGAAATATTTAAAAGAAAACCCACCAATTAATGAACAAATGATTCGTGTAATGATGGCACAAATGGGCCGTAAACCATCTGAAAAACAAGTTCGTCAAATGATGGCTCAATTAAATAAAATTCAAGAAAAACAAAAATAATCATACAAGGTTGTCCTGTATCGGAATTATTCTGGAAAGGGATAACCTTTTTTATTGTGGATTGATGAGGTTTATGCATTGGTCATAGTGTATTTGCAGTTGAGGAGATCTATGCAGATATGATTGTATTATACGTGTGAGTTTTTTGCAGAGTTGAAGAATGATATGCACGAGATTGGTATGTATCTGCTCTTGCGGGTATGATCAATGCACAAGCTAGTGGTTATATGCACAAGAGAGCGAGCTAAATGCACAAGCTAGTGGTTATATGCACAAGTGAGTGAGCTAAATGCACAAGCTAGTGGTTATATGCACGAGCTAGTGGCTATATGCACAAGTGAGTGAGCTAAATGCACAAGCTAGTGGTTATATGCACAAGTGAGTGAGCTAAATGCACAAGCTAGTGGTTATATGCACAAGTGAGTGAGCTAAATGCACAAGCTAGTGGTTATATGCACGAGCTAGTGGCTATATGCACAAGTGAGTGAGCTAAATGCACAAGCTAGTGGTTATATGCACAAGAGAGCGAGCTAAATGCACAAGCTAGTGGTTATATGCACAAGTGAGTGAGCTAAATGCACAAGCTAGTTGGTTATATGCACAAGTGAGTAAGCTAAATGCACAAGCTAGTGGTTATATGCACAAGTGAGTGAGCTAAATGCACAAGCTAGTGGTTATATGCACGAGCTAGTGGCTATATGCACAAGTGAGTGAGCTAAATGCACAAGCTAGTTGGTTATATGCACAAGCTAGTTGGTTATATGCACAAGTGAGTGAGCTATATGCACAAGCGAGCGAGCTAAATGCACAAGCGAGCGAGCTAAATGCACAAGTGAGTGAGCTAAATGCACAAGTGAGTGAGCTAAATGCACAAGCTAGTGGTTATATGCACAAGAGAGCGAGCTAAATGCACAAGCTAGTGGTTATATGCACAAGTGAGTGAGCTAAATGCACAAGCTAGTGGTTATATGCACAAGTGATTGAGCTAAGTGCACGAGTTGGTGAGAGAAATGCACGAGCAAGAGAAGTAAGTGCACGAGTTGGTGAGAGAAATGCACGAGCAAGAGAAGTAAGTGCACGAGTTGGTGAGAGAAATGCACGAGCAAGAGAAGTAAGTGCACGAGTTGGTGAGAGAAATGCACGAGCAAGAGAAGTAAGTGCACAAGTTGGTGAGATAAATACACTAGCTGATGGATTTTCAGCATATGAGGATTTGAAATATACATAAAAAGGAAAACTATTGTACTAAATCCATCTATAATGGCGCTGGATTCTACACAAGCCCTCATAAGAAGCTTTATCAATCGAGGGCTTGTTTTCTTTTGTCCGAATTCAATACAAAAGAAGTATAGGAAAAGAATTTGATGCTAATCAAACCTCTCTAATATATATATTTCTCTAAGAACTCGCGAACCGTTTCTTCGTATTCTCTTGGGTTTTCATTAAATGATTGGGCATGAGCTCCCATCTCAAATAGTTTTAATGCTTTTGGGCCATTCTTCAATTCATACATTTCTTCTGTCATTTTACAAGGAATGAATGTATCTGGAATGCTATGAATAAATAGCATAGGTTTCTTAATATTTTTTACTGCTTCTTTCGGTGTGAGATGTTTAAAGCGATAGCCATCTCGGAAACGAATAAAGAAATCCGCTAAATGAATAGGAATATCAGGATTGATGCGGGTTGAATTTTTGACGATGTGACGCAACAATTCTTCAAAATCAGAAAAAGCGCAGTCCGAAATATAAAAATCTACATGATTTCCAACCGTACCTGCATATAAAATCATGGTTGCAGCACCCATCGACTCACCATGAATCCCTAATTTTGCATCTTCTCCAATAACTGAACGAACCATTTTGACAACAGCGTCTAAGTCGAACTTTTCATAATAGCCATAGCTTGTTGTCTTTCCACCGGTCTCTCCATGTCTTCGATGATCGTAAACAAAAGAATTAAATCCTAACCTTTCAAACATTCGCGCATATTTAATTGAATTTATTTTATTTTCCGTGACACCGTGACAAATAATCACAGTGTTTTTCGTAGGGCAAGGTTGTAAAAGTATGCCTTTAATTGGATAGCCGTTAGGGGAATCGATTGTAAATTCATCTCTTTTCACGTGATTATACCAGTTTTCATCAAATCGATTCGCTTTCAATTCTCGATCTAATATAAAATCGTCATCTTTCTTTTGGATGTACATAAGACGATTTGTTAATGCAAAACCAAAAATTGTAGTCAGTACACTAGCTGTCATTGTAATGAAAGTTGAAAACCAAAGAATTTTACGTTTTTTCTTTTTCATCTAGGACTCCTCCTTCGCATTTTTGATAATATGTATAAAGACAATCACTAGCATTGCACTAATTAAATCTGATGATTCAAAATACTAAGAATGTTCAATTTTTTATTGATTTCGAAACAAAAAAATCCTTTACAATGGAAGTACAGGTGGTTCCTGTCCAAATCCAATCGTAAAGGATAAACGTTATGGACAAGAATACACTAATTTCATCATTTGGTAAATGGGTTTCACCCATAAATATTCAAAAACTTAGCGAACAAGTCAAAGAATTGAAACAGGACTATTACACAAAAAAGCTGACAACAGAAGCCTATATTAAACTTTTATTGGTAGCCCAGCTGCTCGAATTTAAGAGCTTAGAGGAAATGAGTGATGCACTTGTAGACGAAGATCTTCAAAAAGCACTCGGATTTGAATCGATAAGTGCCTCTCAGCTATCCCGAAAAAACAATCAGATCAACCCACTAATTCTTGCAAATTTGTTCTTGGATCTTGTTTGGAAAATTCAACGGTACCATTATAAAACCGGAAAGAATATGCCACTGAAAATCATTGATTCAAGTACACTCCCGTTGAATTTGACCAATTATAAATGGGCAAAATTCCGTAAAACAAAAGCTGGTGTAAAGCTACACTTACGGCTCGTTTTCATGGATAAAGACACCGTCTATCCTGAAAAAGCAGTGATTACGACAGCAAAAGAACATGACCGAAATCAACTCGAAGTCCTAGTGGATGATAAAGAAGCCATGTATGTGTTTGACCGCGGTTATGTGGACTATGAACGTTTTGATCGGATGACAGATGATGGCTATTTCTTCGTTTCAAGACTGAAGAAAAACGCAGTCATTCGTGAAGTCTATACATTTTCACTTCCTGATGATTGTCACGTTCTATCCGATAAAATGGTCTACATTGGTACCACACAAAATCGTACTGAAAATGTCTTTCGTCTACTAGAAGTTATGGACACAAAAGGGAACTTACTTCGTTTCATCACCAACCGATTTGATTTAAAACCAGAAGAGATAAGTGATATTTACCGATCTCGCTGGGCTATTGAACTCTTTTTCAAATGGCTCAAGCAACACGTAGAAATTAAGCACTTTTATGGAATGAGTGAAACAGCTATTCAAAATCAAATTTTCTTAGCCCTTATCACGTATTGCTTACATGTTCTCATTCAATTGGAGATGAAAAGTAAGAAATCTCTACTTCGAATTACTCGTTGGTTAAAGAGAGCTCTGTGGAAACCAGCTTATGTTTGGTTGCGAAAATTTGATGGGCGAGCCAGTCCATAATCTCCCTTTTGTCGTTGTCGCTCTGGTTTAACTGTATATATTTACCAAATGGGCAGTGCCACCTTTCTTTAGGTTTTGTCTTTTTGGCACAAATTCACAAAAATTAATTAACAGAAAATTCTAACTATATTTATGCAATGCTAATGAAAGACAATAAATTTTGAAAAGTCGAAAATGAACGCAAATTAACAAAAAAATATTGATTATGAAACAAAATATAACATATCATTTGGTAGAATAATATTGCACGGTTTTGAATTGTTTTCTACTAATACATTTTTAGTTTCTAGGATTCACACAAAATCGTGTATACAATGTAAACTGAAATTGGGGGAGATGTTCATGTTAAATGATGTAGTTATTGTAAGTGCGGTTAGAACAGCAATAGGTTCTTTCCAAGGTTCGTTAAAAGATGTCCCTGCCACAACATTAGGCGCGATTGTCATTAAAGAAGCGTTACGTCGTGCAGGAATTCAACGGGATCAAGTGGATGAAGTCATCATGGGAAATGTTTTGCAAGCAGGGTTAGGACAAAATCCAGCTCGCCAAGCAGCAATAGAAGCGGGACTTCCAAAAACAGTTCCGGCTATGACAATTAATAAAGTTTGTGGTTCCGGTTTAAAGACGGTACACCTTGCCTCACAAGCCATTGCAGTAGGTGAAGCCGACATCGTTGTGGCTGGCGGGTTTGAAAATATGAGTCAAGCACCTTATCTATTAAAAAATGCTCGCTCCGGCTTTAAAATGGGCAATCAAAACCTAATTGATAGCATGATTCATGATGGGTTATGGTGTGCATTTAACGATTATCATATGGGGGTAACAGCAGAAAATTTAGCTTCTCAATATCATATTACGCGACAAGAACAAGATGAGTTCGCGGCACGTTCCCAAGCTCGTGCAGCAAAAGCGATTGAGGAAGGGAAATTCAAAGATGAAATTGTGCCAGTTGAAATTCCTCAACGCAAAGGGGATCCAATTATTTTCGATGCAGATGAATTTGTACGCCCTGGCACAACGGTAGAAAAATTATCCGCATTACGTCCAGCTTTCAAAAAAGATGGAACAGTCACTGCTGGAAACGCTTCCGGAATTAACGATGGTGCTGCAGCAGTTGTGGTCATGTCTAAGAAAAAAGCGGAAGAGTTAGGAATTAAACCGCTCGCTTCGATTGTGGCAAACGCTGCAGTTGGGGTAGATCCTGCGATTATGGGTATTGGTCCAGCTGAAGCTGTTCGAAAAGCTTTAAAGAAAGCTGACTTAACGCTCGATCAAATCGATTTAATTGAAGCAAATGAAGCTTTCGCGGCTCAGTCTATTGCTGTTGATCGCGAACTTCACTTTGATTCTGATAAACTAAATGTAAATGGTGGAGCAATTGCCCTTGGACATCCAATCGGTGCAAGTGGAACACGTATTTTAGTGACGCTTCTTCATGAAATGCAAAAACGAGATGTGAAGTACGGGCTTGCCACACTTTGCATTGGTGGTGGACAAGGAGTCGCAACAATTATTCAACGATAAGCTGTTGTTTCCACCGCAAAAAAGTAAGCAGGTGAGAATATGGCTAAAAAGAATAAGAACACTAATCATCAAGCAACAAATGAAGGGATTACTCTTCAAGATCAACTAGATAGCGAGTTAATCGCAAAATTAAAAGAAGCAAAGAAAGAATTAGCCGCTGAGGAAAAAAGAAAAGAGGAAGAACGACAAGCACAGCTCGAATTTGAAAGAAAACAGCGGGAGAAAAATATGAGCTTTGCAGAATTGCTTGAAAAGTATGGAGATAAAGGCTCTAAGTACTAATAAAAAGGTGTCGCAAAATAATGCGACACTTTTTTCATTTAGTGTGCTTAAAGATTGATTCGTATCTCTGTCTCGGTAATGAGTTCTTCAATCATCATACCTCAATCTACGTATCACATACATAAAAGGGAATTTCCAGAAAAAACGCCCTGCGCTTATTTTTTCTTGCGAAGGGCGTAAGTAATAAACAAAATAATAAACCAAATCGGAGTAAGTAAAACCGCTATTCTTGTTTCTTCGGAAATCAACATCACGACTAATACAGCCACAAAAAATATCAACACAATATAATTTACAAATGGTGCAAGAGGAGCTTTAAAAATGGATGTTTTATGTAAATCCGGTCTTTTTCTTAAATAAATTATATGAGTAATTAAAATAATGCTCCAAACCCAAATAAAACAGATAGCACTAATTGTGGTGACAATACTAAAAGCTGTATCTGGAATAACATAACTTAATAGAGCCCCTATTGAAACAACGATGGAAGAAATGAAAAGTGCATTTCCAGGGACAAAGTTTTTATTTAATGTTGATAGGAATTTTGGCCCTAGATGGTTCTTACTTAAATTGTACATCATCCGGCTTGTTGAAAATAAACCGCTATTTCCGGCAGAAGCGGCTGATGTTAACACAACGAAATTGATAATGCCGCTAGCCAATGGAATTCCCGCCAAAGTAAAGACTTGTACAAACGGGCTATTGGTAGCACTTAATTCAGTCCAAGGATTAATGCATAAAATGACAAAAATTGCTCCTACATAAAACAGCAATATACGAATGGGAATTTTATTGATAGCAGAGGGTATATTTTTTTCGGGATTCGAAGTCTCCGCTGCTGCTACCCCCACAAGTTCAACCCCTACAAAAGAGAATACGACCATCTGGAATGCAAAAAGGAATCCAATCATACCATTTGGAAAAATTCCACCATGACTCCAAATATTGCTTACTGACACATGACCAGTATCCGTTTCAAATCCAATCATGATTAAGAAAATACCGATTACAATTAAAGCAATAATCGTAATTACTTTAATAATTGCAAACCAAAATTCCAACTCTCCAAATAGTTTTACAGTTAATAGATTCAATAAGAGCAATAAAATAATCGCAATCAATGTTGGAATCCATTGAGGGATATCGAACCAATAACGAACATATACACCAACAGCAATCACATCAGCCATCGCTGTCATAATCCAGCAGAACCAATATGTCCATCCTGTTACATACCCTGCCCAAGAACCTATATAATCTGTAGCGAAATCGGTAAAGGATTGATACCCAGCATTGGATAACAGCATCTCTCCTAGGGAACGCATCACAAAAAATAGGGCAGTCCCAACAATAAGATAAACTAATAAAATGGATGGACCTGCTTTAGAAATTGCAGCACCAGATCCTAAAAACAGTCCGGTACCGATTGTTCCCCCGATTGCAATTAATTGTACATGCCTGTTTTTTAATTCTCTTTTTAATTCTTTCTGTTTCATCTTGTTGCCCCCAAGACTCGTTAACTAGGAAAGGAATGACAATTTGCGCTTTCCTAATCTTAGTTATCACTTTTATTAAACAAAATCATCATTTTTTTTGATGGTAACTTCAAAAGTTTATCAATAAACTATTTTTCTTTCAATATCTTATATCGAAATAGAATTCGTAAACGTAATTTTGAGTAGAAAATACCAACGAGAGCAGAATTTTTAACAAGGTTTTGACACTGCTCGTATTATCATCCCGGAACTAACAAGAGCTCAAGCGGTAAAAGTAATAAACATGCTTTTCAAACGAGGGCCATTAACTAATGTAGAAACTCCAACGTTTTCAGATGTTCCAAAAACCCATTGGGCGTTCAGCGAAGTGGAAGAAGCAGTAAGAGAGCAGATATATAATTAGATGATAATAGATAAAAAGCAAAACAACCTAGCAAATAGAAGCTAGGTTGTTTTTTGGCAATCTAATAAGATTTTCGATTCAACAAATATTTTATAAAAAAATATATCTTTAGACAAAAAATAAAAGTAATGGCACCTGCCGTATCAATTAAAACATCATCAAACACACCAGTACGTCCATCTACGAAAGTTTGGTGATATTCATCTAACATGGCAATGAAGAATGTAACTAAACAAGAAATAACCGCTGCAAATGTCCATTTCAATCGACGAAATAGCAAATATAAGAGCACGGCAACGATTCCATAGCCAATAAAATGCAATGCTTTACGAATCAAAAATTCAACGAAATAATAATATCCACGGGTTTCGACAGAAATCGTTCTCCCCCAATATGTTACTTCAATTTTACTTAACAAGTCATAAAAAGGTTGGTTGCTTAGAAGCACTCTTAATTCAGGAACAATAGTCTGCTGTTCATAAGGCATGCTAGAAAGATAATATAAAATGATTAGCGAAGTGATGACGAAAAACAAATATTTCTTCATCGGTGATCAGTATATATTTCTTGTTTTGTAATACTTTGAATAAAAGAAATGTCGGTGATGTTTTGAGCTTCTTCATAAGCCTTCATATTTATCAGCAGCTGTTCCTTTGTTCTTGCTCCAACAACAATGGATGCTACAGCAGGTTGACTCAAATTATAAGCAATCGCAGCAGGGTGAACCGATCCGTATTGCGATTCAATTTTTTCTAAAATAGAGACAAGCTCTTCTTTCGAGTAATTCAAATAGGAATCGACTTTTTCCACTCGTTTTTTCCACTCATCCGTCAATAATCCCTTTGCAATGGAACCTCGTGTAACAATCGAAACGCCTTTTTCTTCAAAGAAAGGTAGCCATTCCTCTGGTCGTCTATCCAAAATGCTATATTGCATCATATTGGATACGGCTTGGCTGCGTTCAAAAAAGGATTGAATAACATTTGGACGAATGGAAGATATGCCGTACTCCCGAATGAGTCCTTCCTTTTTTAATTTCTCAAAAGTGTCGATGATGTCATCCCATGGATCGTCGATAGTGCCGCCATGAAGTTGATATAAATCAATATAATCGGTTTTTAATCGGCGTAAACTTTCTTTTACTCCTTCTTCAATATGTTCTTTTGATGCATCCCAATACCAGCCATCACCGTTAACATTCCAGCGATTTCCGACCTTTGTAGCAATGAATACTTGGTCTCGATAGGGTTTTAACAGTTCACCGACAATTTCTTCATTCATGCCTTTATTATATAAATCAGCTGTATCAAAATAATTAATGCCACATTCGATAGCCGTTTCAATTACTGGTTTTGCTTCTTCTAAGTTTGTTGGAAGGGACATGCACCCTAAACTGATTTCGGAAATTTCAAAAGCACTTGTACCTAATCTACGTTTTTTCATCGAATCCCCGCTTTCTTTCTTACATTTACTCAAACGATTGGATATAGAAAAATTATCATAAAACATGCTCAAAATCTAGTAATATCAAGGAATAGAGTATGCCAATACTTGGAATAAAACAACAATCTATTGTGGTATATTTTACAAATTTATAATTAAATGTTAGAAGGTTTTATAGACTACAACATTGTTTAGACTTTCGGAAATCTAATTAAATGGTATTTTTCGTTGTCTGTAAACGAAATGCATCGTTGGTGATGGGAAAAATATCCAACACTTACCTCCAAAATCTTCACAAAAAATGATAAAATATACAAAATTTTAGAATGGTGGGGGTTATGAAATATCTATTAAATATTAGTTTGTTATTGATTGTGATGTTGGTAGGTTGTGAATCGAATTTTGATAATCGTGTTAGTGAGGTTGAATATGCAAAAGAAATCATACACGAAGAACTAGATAATGAAAAGGATACTGAAGAACTAGATAAAAGATTTCAATCACGATTTCCAGACGCTAATGTATATAATAAGATTTGGTTTGATGTAACAAATGATGGCGTTGATGATCTAATCATTGTGTTTGACACGAATGATTAAAAAACAAATTTTGCTGTACTGACAGAAGGAATGTTTAATGCGCTATCTTTCAATGATATGAATAGCGATATTGTTTTTAGTAAAGGTAGTGAGTCAATAAAATTATTAGAAAATCCGAATCGGTTGTTTTTTTTCCATGCATGATAACAAGAAAAAATTTGATTTTGAACTTGAAGTAACAGTTGAATATGACAAAGAGAAAAATGATTCGAATATTGTAATAAAATCCATTGATTAACGATATTCTTGTTTTTATTTTCGATATTGCAGTTAAACTTTTCGATTTCAGTCCATTCTCTTTGCAGATATCATAAATGCTATTAGTGGAATGGGAAGATTATCTTGATTGGGCATGAAACAACAAGACATTCAAAATATTAATCTTTTTCATTCATAGTGTTTTGCCTTCGCGAGAAATCGAAGTTCCAACTACCTTGCGATTGGTGGTATCGGTGTTTTTTTAGTCATTACTTATTATAATCCTAAACCTTAAAAATGGAAGGCGACCCTATAGAGTGTGAGGTGCCTTTCATTTAATATATCTTTTCGGCTACAACAAAATTCAGAAAATATATAATTTCATTAGCATTGCATAAATATAGTTAGAATTTTCTGTTAATTAATTTTTGTGAATTTGTGCCAAAAAGACAAAACCTAAAGAAAGGTGGCACTGCCCATTTGGTAAATATATACAGTTAAACCAGAGCGACAACGACAAAAGGGAGATTATGGACTGGCTCGCCCATCAAATTTTCGCAACCAAACATAAGCTGGTTTCCACAGAGCTCTCTTTAACCAACGAGTAATTCGAAGTAGAGATTTCTTACTTTTCATCTCCAATTGAATGAGAACATGTAAGCAATACGTGATAAGGGCTAAGAAAATTTGATTTTGAATAGCTGTTTCACTCATTCCATAAAAGTGCTTAATTTCTACGTGTTGCTTGAGCCATTTGAAAAAGAGTTCAATAGCCCAGCGAGATCGGTAAATATCACTTATCTCTTCTGGTTTTAAATCAAATCGGTTGGTGATGAAACGAAGTAAGTTCCCTTTTGTGTCCATAACTTCTAGTAGACGAAAGACATTTTCAGTACGATTTTGTGTGGTACCAATGTAGACCATTTTATCGGATAGAACGTGACAATCATCAGGAAGTGAAAATGTATAGACTTCACGAATGACTGCGTTTTTCTTCAGTCTTGAAACGAAGAAATAGCCATCATCTGTCATCCGATCAAAACGTTCATAGTCCACATAACCGCGGTCAAACACATACATGGCTTCTTTATCATCCACTAGGACTTCGAGTTGATTTCGGTCATGTTCTTTTGCTGTCGTAATCACTGCTTTTTCAGGATAGACGGTGTCTTTATCCATGAAAACGAGCCGTAAGTGTAGCTTTACACCAGCTTTTGTTTTACGGAATTTTGCCCATTTATAATTGGTCAAATTCAACGGGAGTGTACTTGAATCAATGATTTTCAGTGGCATATTCTTTCCGGTTTTATAATGGTACCGTTGAATTTTCCAAACAAGATCCAAGAACAAATTTGCAAGAATTAGTGGGTTGATCTGATTGTTTTTTCGGGATAGCTGAGAGGCACTTATCGATTCAAATCCGAGTGCTTTTTGAAGATCTTCGTCTACAAGTGCATCACTCATTTCCTCTAAGCTCTTAAATTCGAGCAGCTGGGCTACCAATAAAAGTTTAATATAGGCTTCTGTTGTCAGCTTTTTTGTGTAATAGTCCTGTTTCAATTCTTTGACTTGTTCGCTAAGTTTTTGAATATTTATGGGTGAAACCCATTTACCAAATGATGAAATTAGTGTATTCTTGTCCATAACGTTTATCCTTTACGATTGGATTTGGACAGGAACCACCTGTACTTCCATTGTAAAGGATTTTTTTGTTTCGAAATCAATAAAAAATTGAACATTCTTAGTATTTTGAATCATCAGATTTAATTAGTGCAATGCTAGTGATATAATTTATTTATATCAAAAAACACCCTCTAAACCTTTTTAGTCTCAACTTTCTTTCAAAATAGTCAATCATACTTTCCTCCCTTCTACAATTGTTGAAGTAGATATCATCGCTCATCATCTAAATCATTATCAAAAAATGATTTTTTCTTTTCCTCTGTAATACCAAATTTCTTCTCAATTGCTTGTCCAACGATTGAACTGTTAATCCCTCTTCTAACTGCAGTTTCGATAACAACAAAAAGAATTATTAAACTAACTATATATAGAATTATTGAAGCCATAGGTATCACAAAAATCCCTCCATCGTCATTTTGTTAAATCCACTAATAGCATCTTATTTAATGCTTAAACTCTTAATCGAAATAAATAATTTTCCTGCAGAATTCATAATTGTATCCCTAATCCATTGGAGTTCATTCATAGTAGTAATTTTTGCCCGTACGGAAACTTCTGTTTTTTCACGGAGAATGCTATCAATTTCAAATTGACTTTCTAGTAACATATCTAAAAATATCTGTAATTTATTCTCTCTTTTTTTCCCGATATAAAATATAATTTTAATTTTATATTTTCTTTCGGAAAGTAAATACTGATTCAATGCCCAAATGTAATTTTTTGTTTTTTCATCAAAGTGACTGGGATCACTAAAAATTTTTGCTTGTCCACAGTGCTGGCAAATGGCTGAGTAGCGAACATGATATACACCAATACCTGGCTCTTCAACATTTACATATACTTCATAAGGAATGAACACATCATAGGTACAGAAACTGCAAATAATTGGCTCATCAAAAATCGTAATTCGGCTTTTTAAGGGACGTAAAGACTCATCTGTTCTGCTCATTTTTTATCACTTCCGTGTACTCAATAATCGATATGTGTTTTTGCAAAGAATGGTCATACCGAAATTTTTCTTGAAACAATCGAATATCACCACAAGATGTACAGGTAAAAGATTGCAATGTCAGTTTCTCTTTTTCATCCTTATTGAAAGTTACTCTATCCAAATAAACCTCGCGATGTGTAAATTCATTGTTTTGGCAAAATGAACAAATCAGTTGTTGATTACGAATTTTTATTTGATAAATGCCTTTTTCTTCTAACCATCTTTTCACTCCTACACAAAACCTATACTTTATTTTACCGTATTTTGAATAATTTGGATTTCTAGTGATGTAAAAATAGAATCTAAGGCTTTCAAGTGTTAAAACTCATATGAATGTATAAAACTACCTAAATTACTGTAAAAGTGGGATCTAGAAGACGATCACTGTTTTATGAATTTGCGACAAAGCAAGTTCTATTAACAAAATAGTACCCAGAATGAGTTTAAATACAATCTACCAAAAAATTATAAATTTCCAAATAATATAATAAAGAAAATTCTGAATCCATATAATCCGGTTTTGGGGTTTTATGTTTTGCAAAATGCTTTTCAATTAAAGAACTAATAGTTATAGAAAAAGTTATCAGAATAAATTGCTAAGAATCTAGTAAATGTCAAGGGGGGGCGGTTAGGGGCTATTCACTAACCCTAATTTTTCCCCAGTTATACCTAAGTTTTCGATAGGTTTACTACCACCAAACCATTATAAAGGATTTTTTTATAGAAAAATATAGTTACAGAAAATTCAGATTTATTATGTCTATTGATATTTTTTATGCGACACTAGTGTAGAAAATTAAATTAAAAATAGCAAATTTAAAATATAAAAATCCAACTAGCGATTATTTTAAAGCCTTTAATATGACCATTAGCAAAAAATAATAATAGGAAATAGAAAAAAGGATAATCAGAGCGAGCTCATAATTCTTCTTTTTTTCATATTGATGCCCATGTAATAACCCCTAACAAACCCAAAACAATCCTAACGAACCCCAATATCATTCTGTTTTATGCTTTATTTTACCATCTTCATCATTTTAGGGAATCTTGAAAAAATTTGATGATTCGCTTTTGGCGCTTTCCGATATACAAATTGCTTTTCATTTAAAGAACTAATGGTACAATGAATTCAGTATGAAGGACAAGCGAGGAATTAGTATGAAAAAATTTGAAGAAAAAACGATTCATTCGACAGAAATTTTCAAAGGGAAAGTAGTTTCTTTAAAAGTAGATGATGTTTTATTGCCGAATGGAAAGCAGTCGAAGCGAGAAATTATTCATCATCCTGGAGCAGTTGCGATTATTCCAATTACCAATGAAGGAAAGATTGTTTTAGTAGAACAATATCGAAAAGCGTTGGAACGTTCAATAATTGAAATTCCAGCAGGGAAGTTGGAACGAGGAGAAGATCCAGCCGTCTGTGCACGAAGAGAATTGGAAGAGGAAACAGGTTATGGTGCAAGAGAATTGACATATATTCAATCGTTCGCAACATCCCCTGGATTTGCAAATGAAATCATTCATCTTTATGTGGCAAAAGATTTATATAAAATAGAAGAAAAACGAGAATTGGATGAAGATGAATTTGTATCCATCATAGAAGTAACGTTAGAAGAAGCGGAAGAAATGGTGAAAAACCAGCAAATCTATGATGCGAAAACAGCATTTAGCGTGCTTTGGGTAAAATTAAACGAAATGTAAAATTATGAAGAGCGAAATTTTGATAGAATTTACTAAAATTCGTACTAATAAACCCCGTGGACGAGCATAAGCTGTAACAACGAAAGGAGAATGCTTATGTTTCGTTCCGTACAAGTTATTCAATATGGATTTTTACTAGCAATAGGTTTTGTCAGTGGGGTTATTTGTTTCCAAGCTTTTTCTTTGGACAAGTCTATGAATCTTATTAAGTTAGTGGATCCGCGTGTGTTAGAACTATCAGATGTCACTATGTGGCAAACGATATTACCAATTGTTGCATGGGGATTATTTGTATTATTTTTTACAACTCACCCATATCTCCATTTTTTTGCTAGACTAGTAGTAGCAGTAAAGGCCACATTTTTTGGTTTCGGTTCGGTATTTTTGTTAACTCAACAAGAATCGATTCTTGTCTATAGTGTTTGGTGGTTTCCATTTCAGCTAATTTATTGTATCTTACTATTAGCGCTATGTTCTGTATTTGGAACTAGAAAAGTAGGGCCGAATCGTAAGTTTGTTTTTAATAAACATTTATTTATTACATTAATGGTTGCTTTTACAGTGATGTGCGTTGGGGAAATGTTCGTTATTTCATCTATCATTAATTAGTCCCCTAATCTTGTAATTAATTTTAGACTTTTGTTATAATGGAATGTGTTTAGGAGGGCGTCATATGGAAAGCCGTATTGATCGTATAAAAAAGCAATTACATAGTGCTGGCTATAAACTGACGCCACAGCGTGAAGCGACAGTTGCAGTACTATTAGAACATGAAGAGGATCATTTAAGCGCAGAAGATGTATATCTATTAGTAAAAGAAAAAGCGCCTGAAATTGGTCTAGCTACCGTGTACCGCACTCTAGAATTATTAACAGAACTAAAAATTGTCGATAAAATTAATTTTGGAGATGGCGTTTCCAGATATGATCTTCGACAAGAAGGTGCAAAACATTTCCATCATCACTTAGTATGTATTGAGTGTGGTTCAGTAGATGAAATTCAAGAAGACTTATTAGAAGAAGTAGAAATGGTAGTAGAAAAGCGATGGAATTTTATCATTAAAGACCATCGTCTCACATTCCATGGAATTTGTCATCGTTGCCAAGAAAAACATGATCATGAAGATGAGTAATCCCTAAATAGGTGATCCCTATTTAGGGATTTTTTGGTGCGCCCGGCATGTACATGAACTATAGGGTGTAAGTCCCGAACCCCGAAGACAGAAGTAGAGGTTAGCCAAGAGCAAGGGTGTCCGTGGTGACGCGGAATCTGAAGGAAGCTGGAGGCAAAACACCGGTCCGAGGAACACGAACCTCATATAAGGCTAGGTATGATTGAGTGAGTTTGCCAAACAAAACAAAGCTCTTTCTGTCGAAGGTCATATCGAGTAAATGAGGCGGATAGATGGTGTGAAAGTGCATGTACTTACCCGGGGAGGTCTGGCGGATAGGTGAAGTACGCTTCATAACCTACTTAGTGATAAGTAGCTGAACCGTCAGAAGTCAGCAGAGGTCATAGTATTAGTTGGTCTAGAACAACTGAGAAGGACCGAACAATTAAGAGAGAATAGCCCTTGGCATTCAGTGAGTCATGATGAACACAGAAAACGTAGTACCTCACTTGAGGAAGGAAGCGGTGAATCCCGTGGGAGACCTCTTGGAGGGTGGAGTGACCACTGGCATAAGAAGACAAGCTATTCACGGAAGTTATGAAAACTTGCGTCAATTATCTTAATTGAACCGCCGTATACGGAACCGTACGTACGGTGGTGTGAGAGGACGGGAGTTAATCGCTCCCTCCTACTCGATTCGAATAATCGTTAGAAATTCAAATGCTTTCGACATCCGTTGAAATACTTGCAGAATTGTAAAGTTTGCACGATTTTTCGTAATAAAATGCAGAATGATGATTATAGAGAATATCAATTATTTAAGATTTCTTGCATCTGATTCCTAATAAAAAAATGTTAAATCTTGTATGCTTTCATAAAAATCTCTATCATTTTATATAAAGGAAGGGACAGGTGAGAAAATGAAAGAAGCGCAAGAAGCCGTCCTAGATTATCTCCATTTTCTAAGAGTAGAACGGCAATATTCTGAAAATACGTTAGCATCTTATAGAAGGGATTTAGAAGATTATATTGAACATTTACATAAAGGGCAAAAATTAGAGCGGTTAAATGATGTTGATCGTACTAGAATTCTAGTCTATTTGGAGCATTTAAGGGATAATGGCAAATCTTCTCGAACGATTGCCCGCCACATTTCATCAATCCGTTCATTCCATCAATTTTTATTAAGGGAAAAAATCACTGATCATGATCCTACAGTACATTTGGAAATGCCTCAAATTGAAAAGACATTGCCGAAAGTGTTATCCATTGCAGAAATCGAAGCATTAATACATGCACCTGATCGTTCAAAACCCCAAGGCATCCGTGATGTGGCTATGATTGAATTGCTCTATGGTACGGGTATGCGGATTAGTGAATGTATTGAACTTAATTTAGAAGATGTGCATTTATCGATGGGATTTGTGCGCATTTATGGAAAAGGTGGAAAAGAGCGAATTGTTCCTCTAGGAAAGAGCGCACTTTATGCATGTGAAACATATTTGCAACAAGCTCGCCATCTGTTGCAAGGGAATTATCCAAAAACAGATGCGTTCTTCATTAACCGTAGAGGGAAACGTTTAACGCGGCAAGGATGTTGGAAACTACTGAAACAGCATGCTTTAGCTGCAAATATCAAAAAGGAAATGACTCCCCATACTTTGCGGCATAGCTTTGCTACACATTTAATTGAAAACGGAGCGGATCTCCGCTCGGTACAAGAAATGTTAGGACATGCGGACATTTCTACAACACAAATTTATACACATATTAGTAAAACAAGACTTTCAGAAGTATATAAGCAATTCCATCCTCGTGCGTAGATTGTTAATGATAAGGAGGAAAAAAATGAAACCATTTAAAAGAATTCATTTAATCGTATTGGATTCAGTAGGAATTGGGGAAGCACCAGATGCAGAAAAATTCGACGATGTTGGAAGCGATACGTTAGGTCATATAGCAGAAGAAATGAATGGGTTACGCATGCCCAATATGGAGGCGTTAGGTTTAGGAAATATCCGAGAAATAAAAGGTATAAAAAAGGTTTCTAGACCGAAAGCCTATTACGGAATGATGCAAGAAGCTTCAGCAGGAAAAGATACGATGACCGGTCATTGGGAGATTATGGGGTTACGAGTAGATCAACCTTTTAAAGTATATCCAAATGGTTTCCCGGATGACTTAATTAAGCAGCTAGAAGAGAAAACGGGTCGGAAAGTAATTGGGAATAAACCTGCAAGCGGAACCGCCATTATTGAAGAACTAGGACAGGAGCATATGGAGACGGGAGCAATTATTGTCTATACATCCGCTGATCCAGTTCTTCAAATTGCTGCCCATGAAGACATTGTCCCATTAGAAGAATTATATAAAATTTGTAAAATTGCACGAAATCTTACTCTAGAGCCGGAGTATCTAGTTGGGCGTGTGATTGCTCGACCTTTTGTAGGAACACCTGGAAACTTTACTCGCACTGCGAATCGACATGATTATGCAATCAAGCCGTTTGGAAGAACGACGATGAATGAACTTAAAGATCATGGTTTTGATGTGATTGCCCTTGGGAAAATTTCGGATATCTATAACGGTGAAGGGGTAACGGAAGCCATTCGCACGAAAGATAATATGGACGGAATGGATAAATTAGTAGAAGCGGTAAAACGAGATTTCCACGGATTAAGTTTTTTAAATTTAGTAGACTTCGATGCGTTGTATGGACATCGGCGAGACCCAATTGGTTATGGAAAAGCGTTGGAGGAATTCGATCAGCGATTACCAGAAGTGCTCGAGTTGTTAAAAGAAGACGATTTACTCATCATTACGGCAGATCACGGAAATGATCCAACCTTTAAAGGAACAGACCATACTCGTGAATATGTACCATTGCTCGTATATTCGAAAAGATTCAAAGAAACAGGAGATTTAGGTTTGAGAAAAACTTTTGCGGACATTGCAGCAACAATTGCTGAAAACTTTAATGTTCCCGCACCGGCGAATGGTACGAGCTTTTTGTCTAATTTAATTTAACGGGGTGAGTCAAATGAGAATGGTGGATATTATTGAGAAAAAGAGAGATGGGAAGGAGCTTTCAACAGAAGAAATTCAATTTTTTGTCAAAGGATATACAGAAGGTTCAATCCCAGATTATCAAGCTGCAAGTTTACTGATGGCCATTTATTTTCAAGATATGACAGAAAGAGAACGAACAGATTTAACAATGGCGATGGTAGAATCGGGGGATACCATTGATTTATCTGCCATACAAGGAGTTAAGTGTGATAAACATTCTACAGGTGGTGTTGGAGATAAAGTGACTATTTGTTTATCTCCTATGGTGGCTGCTTGTGGAGTTCCAGTTGCGAAAATGAGTGGACGTGGGTTAGGACATACTGGTGGAACGATTGATAAACTTGAATCTATTCCTGGTTTTCAAGTGGAACTATCTAGCGGCGAGTTTATTCAACAAGTCAATAACATCAAAATGGCAGTTGTTAGCCAAAGCGGAAATTTAACGCCCGCGGATAAAAAAATCTATGCTTTAAGAGATGTGACAGGTACCGTACCTAGCATTCCTCTCATTGCGAGTTCCATTATGTCCAAAAAAATTGCGAGTGGTGCTGATGCCATTGTTTTAGATGTAAAAGTCGGTGAAGGGGCATTTATGAAAACGGTCGAAGAGGCAGAAAAGTTAGCCCATGCAATGGTGAAAATCGGCAATCAATTAGGAAGAAGAACGATTGCTATTTTATCCGATATGAGTCAACCGCTCGGCTATGCTGTCGGAAATGCCCTTGAAGTAAAAGAAGCAATTGAAGTGCTAAAAGGGAATGGCCCGGAAGATGTAAAAGAGCTTTGTTTAACCCTTGGCTCACAAATGGTTTATCTTAGTGGCAAAGCACAAACCCTAAAAGAGGCTAGGACGAAGATGGAAAATGTATTAGCAAACGGAAAAGCATTGGAAGTGTTTAAAGCATTTATTGCTTCTCAAGGTGGAAATCCATCAATTGTGGATGACCCAACTTTATTACCACAGGCAAAATTTCAAGTTGAGATTCCAGCAACTGAGTCAGGTCATGTAGAAAAAATAATTGCCAACGAAATCGGTGTAGCCGCTATGCTTTTAGGGGCTGGAAGGGCAACAAAAGATTCCGAAATTGATTTATCTGTTGGAATCGTGTTAAATAAAAAGGTTGGAGACTATGTTGAAAAAGGTGAACCACTAGCAACGATCCATTCAAACCGAGAAAATATCAATGAGATTAAAGAAAGAATATATTCGAACATCTTCATATCGAATCAAAAAGTAGAAGCTCCTTCTTTGATTAAAGGGATTGTTACAGAATGAAACTTTTGCATGTAGTAATACACGCAAAATGAATAGACGATTTAAAAAGAGTGAATGGTGAGTTTTCCAATTCGCTCTTTTTCGTTTTCTTGCAATTTATGATGGTTATGAGCAAAAGGGTTCGATAGACTTAATTTAAGAGACTAAAAAGTTCTAAATTTTTCATAAAAAATATGACAAAAATATGAAAAATGTATATTATTAACTTAATAAAGCAATAAAAGAGAAAATTAAAGAAGGGATAAGAGTGGGTAAAATTTGGCGGGGGAGATTTGAAGGGTATTCGTTAAATTCTTTTAAAAAAGATTTAGTTTCAGGGACAATTGTTGGAATAGTCGCTATTCCTTTAGCGATGTCTTTTGCGATTGCCTCTGGTGTGAAGCCAGAGTATGGAATTTATACGGCAATCATTGCGGGGATTCTTATTTCACTATTTGGGGGATCGAAATATCAAATTGGTGGACCAACAGGTGCTTTTGTTCCTATTTTATTAGGCGTTGTACTTGTATATGGCTATGAAGATTTGCTGCTTGCCGGTCTGATGGCGGGAATTATGCTCGTATTAATGGGTGTATTGCGACTAGGAGTGCTTATTCAATATATTCCTAGACCTGTTACAATCGGTTTTACTGCTGGGATTGCAGTAATCATTTTTACTGGACAAATTGCTAATTTTCTAGGATTGCAAGGTTTGGAGCAGCATGAGCGTTTCATTGATAACATGTGGGAAATCGCCTCTCATTTGAATACAATGAATGTCTATAGTATTTTTATTGCCATATTATGTTTGGCTATCATCCTCATTACTCCTAAAGTGTTGCCAAAAGTGCCGGGGCCATTAATGGGCATTGTTATTTCGTCAGTTGTTGCTGCTATTTTCTTTAATGGACAAGTGGCTACCATTGGTTCTACTTACGGAGCTATTCCTAACACATTGCCACAATTAAAATTACCGGAAATTTCCTTTGAACGATTGGTGTCTTTGTTGGGGCCAGCTTTTGTCATCGCCATGTTAGGTGCAATCGAGTCATTGTTATCTGCAGTAGTTGCTGATGGCATGACAAATAGTAAACACAATTCAAACCGTGAATTAATTGGACAAGGTATAGCGAATATGGTAACGCCACTATTTGGTGGTATTCCTGCAACTGGTGCAATTGCCCGCACAGCAACGAATATTAAGTTCGGAGCTACATCGCCTATGTCTGGTGTTATTCACGGACTATTTGTTCTCATCACATTATTGTTGTTTGCGCCTTTAGCGGTGCATATTCCGTTAGCAAGTTTAGCTCCTGTGTTAATGGTTGTTGCATGGAATATGAGTGAGCGTAAACATTTTGCTCATGTATTAAAACTAAAATCAGGGGATTCACTTGTATTAATTATTACGTTTTTACTGACTGTTTTTACAAGTTTAACAATCGCAGTGTTTGTAGGATTGTTGTTGGCCATCTTGATATTTGTAAAACGAATGAGCGACATGCTGATAGTGTCGAAAGTATTGCCCGACCATAAAAATAACGGAAAAGTTCAATCCCATGTCGTAAGTGAATCTCGGGATTGTCCTCAAATTAGTATCTATACAATTGAAGGTCCACTGTTTTTCGGTGCAGCCCAAACCTTTGAAGAACGAATTTTAAAGTCCCTTCACTATAAACCGCAAATTCTTGTACTTCGAATGGGGAAAGTGCCATTTATTGATGCAACCGGTGAGGCATATTTGCGAAATATTGTTCGCAATTTTAAATCACAAGGTGGACGACTGCTAGTAACAGGCGTACAACCAAGTTTGAAAACCTTATTAAATAAAAGTGGTTTAACAAATGAAATAGGTGAACATAACTTTTTCGAACATACTGGAGATGCCATTAATTGCGCATTAGGATGCGTTAACCGAAACAGTTGTATTGGATGTAAACATTACGCTTTCCGTGAATGCGAAGAATTATCAACAACAAAAATTAGTTAAAATGATTGGAAGGACAGATTTGAAAGTATTTTGGTTCAAATCTGTCCTTAATTATGTTTAAAATTCTCCCTTTTTTTCCATACTAAAGCTGATTAGGTAATCTCTTCTTATCTTGAGGTTTCATGATGACGCCAAATTCCAGTGCAAAAAAGCATAGGTCAAGTGGAATAAGGGAAGGCGGGTTGGATAACTGAATTGTAGGATTGAAGCATTATTTGATTGAATGCCAATTGTATGCTGTGAGTTAATAGATTTATGAATTGATGACGCCTTTCCAGATGAGCTTGCAATCCATTTATCGACTCCTACTAGCGTTCTTCGTTATTTCGCAAGCTCGTCAAATTGATTCGTTTGTATAGGTGGTGGATGAAGAAAGCATGAGAAACGAGTAAAACATATTATTTAAAAGTTTTTGTCGTATTTTTACTAGTTTCGGCGAATTTCTTCTACTATTGTCAACCGAAAGGGATTTTGACGTGCTATGTGGAATTGCGAAGGGAGGAGGCGATGTAACGGATGAATTTTGAAATAAATATGGAAAGAGATATTGCCATCATTCGACTATATGGCGAATTGGATCATCATGAAACCGAAAAAATTCGTACTCACATTTCTCAAACGATTTTAAAAGGAAATCTGCACACTATCATTTGGAATTTAGAGAGATTAAATTTTATGGACAGTTCAGGGATTGGCCTCATCTTAGGCCGCATGCGAGAGTTAAGTGCGGTCAATGGACAAACCATCATTTTAAACCCTTCAAATACGATGAAAAAAATATTTCAATTTTCGGGGTTAAGCAAGTATGTGATGGAGGGTAAAGAAGAAGAGGCGATCTTATATGCAAGGGGGATTGTGAATGGATAATGAAATGACACTTTCATTTGTAGCTTTAAGTGAAAATGAGAGCTTAGCGAGAATTGCGGTAACAAGTTTTGTGGCTCAATTAGATCCAACAATTGATGAACTATCTGAATTCAAAACGATTGTTTCAGAAGCTGTATCCAATGCAATCATTCATGGATATGACGAGGATGGCAAAGGGATTGTCACTGTTCATGCAGTTCGTGAAGGAGATGTCGTTTCAGTAGCTGTGAAAGATCAAGGAAAGGGGATTCCAGATATTAAAAAAGCTATGGAGCCTTTATTTACGACAAAGGCAGATATGGAACGGTCTGGGATGGGCTTTACAATCATGGAAAGTTTTGCAGATCATCTTCAAGTGGAATCTGAACCTGGTGTTGGAACGGTCGTTACTTTTTCCAAAAAATTTCACTCGATGAAAATGACGCAAATATCTTAACAACATGAGTGAAATTCAACACCTTTGAGTTTAAAAGAATAATTTTTGAATTGGATGCCAATATTAAAGGTATTTGGAAGAAGTAAGGGGGATGAGGACAATCGAACAGCCGTCCAATGTTTTGTTAACGCAAGAAGAGATGCGGGAGCTCATTAAGCTTGCTCAGGCCGGCGATATGGAAGCACGAAAACAGATGATTGAAGGAAATACGCGGCTCGTATGGTCGATTGTTCAACGCTTTGCTTCTCGAGGAGTAGAGCTTGAAGATCTATTTCAAATTGGTTGTATTGGATTAATGAAATCGGTGGATAAGTTTGATTTATCATATGATGTAAAGTTTTCAACCTATGCTGTTCCAATGATTATCGGAGAAATTCAGCGCTTTTTGAGAGATGATGGAATGGTGAAGGTTAGCCGTTCCATCCGAGAGTTAAATTTTAAAATACGTCAAGTCACCGATGAATACTTAAAGACCAATGAGAAGCCGCCTTCAGTCTCAGAATTAGCGGAAATGCTTGGTGTGTCACAAGATGAAATTTTAGTGGCAACTGATGCAATGAGAGATCCGGCGTCTCTTCATGAACAGTTGTTTGAGTCAGAGGGAGACTCCATTACGTTAATGGATCAAATGAAGGATGAAAAATCTGAATTACCGTTTCAATATATTTCATTAAAAGAAGTATTGAAAAAGCTTGATAAGCGAGAACAAGCAATCATTTACTTACGTTATTATTTAGATTTAACGCAAACGGATATTGCTGAAAGGCTTGGCATATCTCAAGTTCAAGTATCAAGGCTAGAAAAGAAAATCTTAGCCCAATTAAAACAATGGATGGATACTTCATCAAATACATCAAGTAAAACAAAAAAGACGGTGAATAAATGACGAACAAAATTTTTGCATCATTGGATGAAGCGAAAGAGTTCTTATATTCAAAATTTGGTAAAGATGAATCTTTCGATGTCTGCATTAAAGAAGTTCATGTCAAAGATTTGCCTGTACTATGCGTATATATCAGCGGTCTTGTTGATGGAATGACGCTCACTGTGCAATTAACACCGCTTTATTTTGATAGTGAAGAAAAACAATCTGCTCATCCGGTTAAAAATGACGACATCTATTTTGACAATATGTTCAACTTTTATGGAAAAGCTGAGCCGAAAGATAAAGAAGAATTTCTGCTCGGCGTTTTAAGTGGTCAAGTTGGGTTTGTGACACAACAAGGCTACGCCTACTTAACAGAGATAAGAAGTTATCCAGGTCGTCAACCGGATGAACCGGATAATGAAAAAGTTATTCGAGGTTCCCGAGATGGGTTTGCTGAAAACATTATGCTAAATACGGCGCTCATTCGCAGGAGAATTCGAAGCCCAGAGCTGCGTTTTGAACTATATAAAATCACAACAAACGGAAGAACTGATGTTGCAATTGCCTATATTAAAGATATTGTCAATGACAAACATTTAAAGTGGTTGAAGCAACGTTTAGAAGAAATTAACCACGATGGATTGACGATGGCAGACAAAACATTAGAGGAGTGGATTTTTAAACAAAGGTTTCACCCAGTTCCGTTTGTTCGGTATTCGGAAAGACCAGATATTGTTGCCGCCCATTTGCTTGAAGGCCATATTGCCATTATCGTTGATACGTCTCCGTCGGTTATTTTGCTGCCGATTACGATCTTCCACTTAATGCAGCACGCCGAGGAGTATCGACAATCACCCTTTGTTGGTTCAACCGTTAGATTTTTACGTTATACTGCAATTCTTTTAAGTTTAACATTTATGCCGATTTGGTATTTGCTGGCCACCCATGAGCAATATTTACCGGAAGCACTTGATTTTATCGGTTCAAAAGAAGAATCGAATATTCCATTATTATTGCAAATCATCATTGCCGACTTAGGTTTGGAATATTTGAGAATTGCGGCAATCCATACACCAACGCCACTATCCACTGCAATGGGGTTAGTAGCGGGTGTAATCATTGGACAAATTGCCATTGATGTAGGTTTATTTTCACCTGAAGTTGTACTTTATGCAGCAGTTGTCGCAATATTTACTTTTTCCATTCCAACCTTCGAATTAAGTGTTTCCATAAAATATTTCCGTTTTATCGTATTAGGTTTAACAGCCTTATTTGGACCTAGTGGATTTTTCATCGGCTTCTTCTTCATCTTTTCGTATTTTTGTGCACTAAGGCCGATGCAAATTCCTTACATGTGGCCACTAATACCATTTTTCCCCAAAGCCTTTTTAAGGGTATTCATTCGATTCCCGATGGCAGACGATGCCCTCAGGCCATATATTGTTGGAGCAAAGCAGCGGAAACGTGTTTAAATTCAGTTGCGAAAGATGTGCGCCTATGTTAAAGTTCAAACATAAAACTAAAAATTTAAGGCTGTCCAGTGTCAAAATATTCAATCTATATTGTATAGATGATTTAATTCAAGGAAAGTTGGCGAAATTGGGCTTTCCTACCATTTTATCTGCTGACTGGTAGATGGAATTCATAAAGTTGAAATGGAATGCTTAGTGTTTAGCCGATCCTTAGAGGAAAAAGTTAGAATTTTTGACATGGACAGCTTATTTGTATACGGAGGGGAATCTATGCACTTATACGGAACTCAAACAATCGGAGAAAATGGCCATTTACATATCGGTGGTGTTGATACAGTTGAGCTAGCTAAAGAATATGGGACTCCACTAATCGTTTATGACCTAGAATTAATAAGAAATCGTGCTCGCGCATTTAGAGACACTTTTATTAAACATGGTGTTGAAGCACAAGTTGCATATGCATCGAAAGCATTTTCATGTATTGCAATCTATCAATTTGTTAACGAAGAAAATTTATCGCTAGATGTTGTGTCTGGTGGAGAATTATATACTGCTATAAAGGCAAACTTCCCCGCTGAACGCATTCATTTCCATGGAAACAATAAATCTTATGATGAATTAATCCTCGCCTTTGATGCAAAAATTGGTTGTATCGTTGTAGATAATTTCTATGAAATTGAACTATTAAAAGAAATTTCAGAATCTCGAAAACAATCGATGAATATTTTATTGCGTGTCACTCCTGGTGTGGAAGCACATACTCACGATTTCATTACAACTGGACAGGCAGATTCTAAATTTGGTTTTGATTTATATAACGGTCAAGCCGATGAAGCATTCAAGCTAGTTGCGAATCATGAATATTTAAATTTACTAGGTTTACATTGTCATATTGGTTCTCAAATTTTTGAAACGGACGGCTTTAGTTTAGCTGCAGGGAAATTAATTGAAAAAATTGGCGAATGGAACGATGCATTTGGCTTCCAATGTAAAGTACTTAATTTAGGCGGTGGCTTTGGCATCCGCTACACAGAAGAAGATCGTCCTCTTGAACCCCATGTGTATGTTGAAGAGATGGTCAAAACAGTAAAAGAGGAAGCTTCAAAACGTCGTTTAGCAATGCCTGAAATTTGGATTGAACCAGGACGTTCCCTAGTTGGAGATGCAGGAACTACATTATACACTATTGGTTCTCACAAAGTCGTACCAAATATCCGTGAATATATTGCAGTTGACGGTGGAATGAGCGACAATATTCGTCCAGCATTATACAATGCAAAATATGAAGCTGTCATTGCTAATAAAGCAAATCTGCCAAAAGATTACACTTATACTGTGGCTGGAAAACTATGCGAATCTGGTGATAAACTAATTGAGGATGCTCCTCTCCAACAAGCAGAACCTGGTGATATACTCGCAATTTTTTGTACAGGTGCTTACGGCTATGCAATGGCTTCTAATTATAATCGTGTGCCGAGACCAGCAGTTGTCTTTGTGGAAAAGGGTGCACATCAACTAGCAATTAGAAGAGAGAGCTATGAAGATATTATTGTAAACGATCAAGAATATCATTTAAACAAGGTGAATAAATTGTGAAATTTTCAAAATGGACATTGTTAGGATTTTTTGTCGTTTTTTGTTTAGTATGGGCATTGTTTTACATTTTTGTACTAATTCCTAAACTTCAGTAAATGAATTGAGATGCTGGTAATTTCTGGGTGAAATTTGATTCTTAATTTGAAATCGTGTACGATAGTAAAGAATGTTTGTATGCGATAAGAAAACGAGGGAATGATACATGTTAGTACGTTATAAAAAATCACTCGAAAAAATTGCGATGGGTTTACTTTCGTTTATGCCCCAAGAAAAGGACGTCAAAAAATTAATGGAAACAATGCAGTCTTATGAACAAGAAGACAATTGGCAATTATATTTATGGAAAAAAGATGATGAGTATGTAGGAATTGTAGGCGTATTAGAGGAAGATTCTGTAGCGACGATTCAGCACATTACGGTTGTTCCTTCCTATAGAGGTGAGGGAATTGCCAAGCAAATGTTAAAAGAATTAAAAACATGTGGTGAATATACAGAAATCAAAGCTTGTGAAGAAACAGAACCCTTTGTTAAGAAATGCTTACATAGCTTACAAGAGGCAGACGAAAATTAACGTCTGCCATTTCTTTTTTCTTCACGCATTGTTAGAATATCTGAACGATCGCGCAGCATATGCTTATGAAGAAGAAATTCATGGGACAACGGTGGAAGTGATGAAATCTTGCCATTGACTTTTTCTATTAAATCACGATTCATTAATTTGATTTGAAAAGCTTTGTATGGTTGATTGTTTTCTATGGCATCAATACTTTTTAAACAATCGTTACATAATTGCTGAAAATCGATATAATCAAAAAATGGATGTCCTTGATTGGATAAAAATTTTTTGTAGGCTTTTCTCATTATGCGATGAGCGCCGGGAAGATTTCCTCTTCGCCAATGATATAAGCCGGTCGCCAATTGTATATACCCAACGAGAGGATGTTCTTTTTTTCCAGGTGCAATTGTCTTCCAATATTCCTCTAAAACTTCGTGACATTCAAAATAATCTTGATTACCATTGAAATATGCGCAAAAATCGATAAATAGCGGATGAAATAAGGGATGCATAGTGAATATGAACCTCTTTTCTCTATACTCATTTTTTAATATGAAACGCAAGGTGTGTGACATATGTATGAAGTAAAACTAGATGCTTTTCAGGGACCACTTGATTTATTATTGCATTTAATTCAACGTTTGGAAATTGATATATATGATATCCCGATGGCAGAATTAACCGCTCAATATATGGAGCATGTTCAAGCAATGAAGGTGCTGGAGTTGGATGAAGCCAGTGAATATTTAGTGATGGCTGCAACACTCCTTGCCATTAAAAGCCGGATGTTACTCCCGATTCATGAAGGGGAGATGGAAGAAACAGAATTTGAGGTGGAAGAACCCGATCCAAGGGAAGAATTAGTCCTAAAGTTAATTGAATATAAAAAGTATAAAGAAGCAGCAATTGAATTGAAAAAGATGGAAGAAAATCGACCAGAGAACTTTACAAAGCCGCCAAGTGACCTGTCTCCATTTATGCCGGATGAGCAACTTGCATTGTTTAATGCAGACGTCAATATTTATGATTTGCTGTACGCATTTCAAAAAATGCTTCGAAGAAAACAATTGAGAAAGCCATTAAAAACGACTGTAAAAAAACAAGATATTCCAGTTAAAGAACAAATGTTAAGAGTTGTGGATGTGCTGAAAAAACGGGGTGGTAAATCCAGCTTTTCAGATCTCTTCCCTTATGAAGATAGATCCACAATCATTGTTACCTTTTTATCGCTGTTAGAATTGATGAAACGTCAAGTTGTTTTCGTCGAACAAGAAAGAAACTTTGAAGATTTGACCGTGATTTTGCAGAAGGAGGAACGATTAGGTGAACTCGAAGATCTTGATGGCTAGGATGGAGGCATTACTATTCGTTGTAGGAGATGAAGGACTGACGGTTAAACAACTGGCGGAATTATTAGATGTAGATGAAGTTGATATCGAAGCTGGATTAAGTGAGTTAAAAACCCTTTATGAAAATAATGATGCATCTGGTCTTACAATAAAACAATTGTCTGATACATATTTATTAACAACAAAACCAGAATTAGCAAATACGATCAAAAAATTAGTTGAAAATCCAAATAGTCAAGTACTTTCAACAGCCTCATTAGAAGTTCTTGCAATTATTGCATACAAACAACCTATTACGAGGACAGAAATTGAAGACTTGCGCGGTGTGAAAAGTGAACGTCCTATCCAGACTCTCGCATCACGAGGTCTTATTCGGGAAGTCGGACGAGCAGAAGGTACAGGACGAGCTATTCTTTACGGAACAACAAAAGAGTTTTTAAATTATTTTGGACTATCCGATTTATCAGAGCTTCCTCCATTACCTGAAGGTGATGAAGATGTTGAAAATGAACAAACAGATCTCTTTATGACAAAGTTCCAAGAAGTATTTCATAATGAAAATGAATAAAGGAGTGGCTAAGTGAAATTAGCTAAATTTATCATTACTTTCGCTTTTTCATTGATGTTTTATTTCTCGCTCCATCATGTTGTAAAAGCATCTTATGTTGTCATTGATGCAGATACTGGAAGAACATTGATTGGAAATAATGAGCATGCAAGAATGCCCATAGCAAGCCTTACAAAAATTTGGACTGCACTTATTGCTATTGAAAATAGCAATTTAGATGATGAAGTTGTTATTTCTCGAGAGGCTACAATGAGTGAAGGGTCATCAATTTATTTAGAACCAGGCGAAGTGGTCACTGTAGAAACATTGTTGTATGGTCTTATGCTTCGATCAGGGAACGATGCAGCGTACGCTTTAGCGGAACATGCAGGCGGATCTGTTGAAGGATTTGTCGATTTAATGAATGAAAAAGCACTATATTATCGCTTAAATCAAACATATTTTACTAATCCTTCAGGCTTGCATCATGATTTGCATTTATCCAGTGCCTATGATACTGCCCAAATGTTAAGAATTGCTTTAGAAAATGAAGATTTTTTAAAAATTGCATCAACGATTCAATATAAAAGTAATACGAAAAATGGAACGACGTGGTTAAATAAACATCGCTTACTCCGAGAGAATGTTGGCGCTGTAGCAGGAAAAACTGGATACACAAAAGTAGCTGGAAGAACTCTTGCAACGTATTTTGAAAAGGAGAATGAACGCATTATCGTCGTAACATTAAACGAAGCCAACGATTGGCAAGTACATAAACAACTTGCAAATCAGGTGTTTGAAGAGTATGATGTGAAAACGATTGTAAAAAAAGGAAAGTATAAAGCGAATGATAATATTACAGTTCAGCTGAAGGAACCAATTAAATTACTGATCTCGGAAGAAGAAGAAGATCAATTGCAAAACGTGTTGCATCTATCACGAAATCAAGATGTTAAATTCGGCATTTGGCATGTGTTTTTAAATAATGAAAGTATTTATTCAACAAAGGTAAAGTTAAAATAATAACATATAAAAGCTGTCCGAAACGCTCTTATTTTTCGGGCAGCTTTTCACTTGTATAAACTGAGTTGTTTTTCTTTAATATTGAGACAAAATATGACATAATTTTCATCAGTAAAGAAGCTAATGAATTATAGTTATATGTATTTAGAGGTGAGTCATCAAATGGAAAGGCTTCAGAAAGTAATTGCTCAAGCAGGTATTGCTTCCAGAAGAAAAGCGGAGCAATTGATATTAGAAGGAAAAGTGAAAGTTAACGGTGAGGTCGTTACAAAACTCGGGACAAAGGTTTCAAGAAGCGATGTTGTAGAAGTGAATGGTATAAAAGTAGAAAGGGAAGAAAAAGTTTACTACTTATTCTATAAGCCAAGAAGTGTCGTATCAACGGTATCCGATGACAGAGGACGAAAAACAGTATTAGACTTTTTTCACGATCACGTGGAAGAGCGAATTTTCCCTGTAGGTCGACTAGATTTTGATACATCGGGCTTAATATTATTAACGAATGATGGCGAATTTGCTAACTTAATGACCCATCCGAAATACAAAATTGAAAAGACATATATTGCAAGGTTAAAAGGGATTCCGAGTTTTGAAGATATCAAAAAATTGCGGAGAGGTATTATGCTTGAGGACGGTATGACTGCTCCTGCAAAGGTGAACATCAAAAAAGTTGATCGAAAAGCAAATAAAGCAATTTGTGAAATTACCATTCATGAAGGGAGAAATAGACAAGTACGACGCATGTTTGACGCAATTGGAACGCCTGTTGTCAAATTAAAACGTGAAAGATTTGCTTTTCTTGACTTAAAAGGATTAAATGCAGGAGAATTTCGGGAACTTACTGCCCATGAAGTGAAGCAGTTGCGCGTGTTGGCAGAAACAGGGAAAATCGGTTGATACTATGTTCATAGTGATAACCTTCATAAACATTTCAAATTTGGCCTTTAAATATTTGCTATAATGAAAGAGATTGGAATGTTCTCTTCAAGGAGGTTGCTGAATGGAAAAGAAAAAGAAACGTTTGATTATTAGAGGAATCATACTTGGAGTATTGGCTTGTGCAATTATTTATACAATATACAATACTGCGACAAAAGATACAGTAGAGGTTTTAGCTGATGGAGATACAGCTCCTGATTTCGAATTAGTAGATTTAGAAGGGAACACACATCGTCTATCCGATTACAGAGGTCAAGGGGTATTTTTAAATTTCTGGGGCACATGGTGTGAACCGTGTAAAAAAGAAATGCCTGCGATGGAACGACAATATCAACAATTTAAGGATCAAGGTGTACACATTTTAGCAGTAAATATAGCTCAGTCCAATTTTGAAGTAGAAAATTTTGTTGAGCAGTATAATCTTACTTTTCCAGTAGTCATTGATAAAACAAAAAGCGTGATGCAAGCTTATAATGTCGGGAAATTACCTGCAACTTATTTAATTACTCCGGAAGGAAAAGTGAAAAAAGTTCCTCCTGGTGAATTGTCAGAAGAACAAATTCAATCTCTTATGGAGTCAATTAAGCCAGAATAGGAGTATTTAAAATTATGGAAAAAATCTCATGTGTTTGTGGTCATGAAAACCCATTTGGTACAAAAATTTGTGAAAAATGTGGTAGACCATTATCTGAAGAAGCGAAAGCTCAAAAAGTTCTTGATATGCGATACGATGGTACAGCCATTCGTTCTAAAACATACAACAAATCCATTATTGATAAAATCTGGAATTTCTTTTCGAGTGTTAAAGTGGGCGTTTCGTTAATTATTATTACGCTTGTTGCATCAGCTCTTGGTACGATTTTTCCTCAAGAATTTTACGTTCAAGTGGCTACACAAGAAGAGAAAGCGCTTTATTATAAACAAAACTATGGCGTTTTTGGTGAACTATATTACAATTTAGGTTTATCTGATTTGTATAGTTCGTGGTGGTATCAGATTCTAGTAGGGCTATTAGGAATCTCCATTATCGTAGCAAGTCTTGACAGAGGTCTTCCTCTATATAAATCGTTAAAAAATCAACGTGTAAAGCGCCATGAAAGCTTTATGAAAAGGCAGCGAATTGTTGCTCATGGGCCAGTAACAGAAGGCGATTCTTCGAAAACCCTTGATTTAATTGAAGAAAAAATGAAAAGTTTACGTTATAAAGTTCGTCGAGATGGAAACGCTTTATTGGCAGAAAAAAATCGCTTTGCCCGCTCTGGTCCATACATAAATCACCTTGGGCTCATTATTTTCTTGCTAGGAGTAATGTTACGATTCCTACCGGGATTCCACGTAGATGAATCGATGTGGATTCGCGAAGGAGAAGTTCGTGCGATTCCTGGAATGGATGGATATTTCCTAGAAAATAAACAATTTATTTTAGAAACTTATGACAATGATCCAACGAGAGCACAAATTGAACAAGGTGTTGCTGCCATTGCGAAAAACTATCAGACGGATGTAAAGTTATATAAACAGGCTGAAGGTGCAGTGTTAGGGGATACGGAAAATATGGAACTCGTTAAAGAGTATTCCATTCGTGTTAACTACCCATTAAAATATGATGGTTATGCTATTTATCAAATGGATTATCGATTAAATGAATTAAAATCAATGACGTTTGAATTAACCCATAAACAATCTGGTGAGTCTCTTGGATCGATGAAAATTGATTTGACAAATCCAGAAAAAGAATATGTTTTAGGGGAAAATACAAAAGTTCAAATCTTGAACTACTACCCAGACTTTTCTGGACTAAAAGATGGTGTTCCTCAAACTGCATCCCAATATCCAAATAACCCTGCTTTTGTGTTTAAAATGATGACACCGGATAAGCCAGAAGGGGAAGTAAGTTTCGTTTCAATTGGTGCTTCTCCAATTGAAGCGGGGGAAAATGAATATAAAATGACCTTTAAAGGTGTAGAAACAAGAAATGTATCAGGATTAACAATTCGAAAAGATGTAACGATTCCTATCTTGATTATTGGTGGAGTTATTTTCTTATTAGGATTAGCAATTGGTTCTTATTGGAATCATCGTCGCCTGTGGGTACAACAATTAGAAGATGGCAAAATTATGCTTGCTGCCCATACAAACAAAAACTGGTTTAGCATGAAAAAAGATTTAGATGTTGTGACAGAATATGCGCATTTACCTCAATATATTGACCAACTAGAAGAAAAAGATGAGAAGGATAAGGAAGGTGACGGTGCCGAATGAGTTTAATTGATATTAGTGGTAATTTACTTTTTATAGCATTCTTTGCATATATTATAGGTACGGTTTTCATAGCGGGTTCCATTAAAAGAAACGATGGTGCTGCTAGTAGAGCCGAAAAATGGGGAAAAATAGGAATTGTGATTGCAATTATTGGTTTCATTTCCCAGCTAGGCTATTTTATTACCCGTTGGATCTATGCGGGACATGCTCCTGTAAGTAACATGTTTGAATTTACTACAGCCTTTGGAATGTTCCTCGTTGGAGCATTTATATTAATCTACTTTATGTATCGTGTTACGGTTCTTGGTTTAGTGGCATTACCGATAGCAGTATTATTTATTTCTTATGCAACAATGTTCCCAACAGAAGTAACGCCACTTGTGCCATCGCTACAAAGTAATTGGCTAACTATTCACGTTGTAACAGCGGCAATTGGACAGTCGATTCTTGCTATTAGCGCAGTGGCTGGACTTGTTTATTTACTAAAGGAAGTAGATCCAAAAACAAGCTCAAGGGAACGTTTTTGGCTTGAAGCCATTTTATATTTCTGCGTAGTTGTAATCGGCTTTGTACTTGTAACGATTACATTCCGCGGCATGGGATATGAAGCACAATTTACTTATGTTAATAATAATGGTATGGAATCTGAAATCGTTTATAATATGCCGGCATTATTCGGAATGAATGAATCTGAATTAAAAACGGAAGGCGTTATGGAGCCGCTAGTCGAAATGCCTGCGATTATTAATGCGAAGAAATTAACGACTGTTGTATGGTCATTCTTGGTTGGAACGATTCTATACTTGTTATATCGCTTCATTGTGCGAAGACCGATTTGTGAGTTGCTTCATCCTTTAGTGAAAAAAGTAAACTCTCATTTAGTTGACGAAATTGGATATCGTTCTGTATTAATCGGATTCCCTGTCTTCACATTAGGGGCTCTCGTCTTTGCCATGATTTGGGCACAAATAGCTTGGGGTCGATTCTGGGGATGGGATCCAAAAGAAGTATGGGCTCTCATCACTTGGTTATTCTATGCAGCTTATCTTCATTTACGTTTATCTAAAGGATGGGAAGGAAGAAAGTCTGCTTGGCTCGCATTAATCGGATTTGCAATCATCATCTTTAATCTCGTCTTTGTAAACTTAGTGATTGCAGGACTCCATTCATATGCATAATTTCTATATACTATAATAAACGTATAAATATTAATAAAATGTGAAAGCTCTCCTCAAAACTATGGAGAGCTTTCTTAATAGTCTTTAATTTTTATTCATAAAATTGTACAATGAATGTAGGTAGAGATTGCAAAGAGAGGGGTTAGACATCGTGTCTGAAAAAGTGTCTATTTTAGTTGTAGATGATGAAGATCGCATTCGTCGCCTGCTAAAGATGTACTTAGAACGGGAAGGTTACGAGGTAGATGAAGCTGAGAACGGTGAAGTAGCGTTAAAAAAGGCACTAGATAATGATTATCATTGTGTCATTTTAGATATCATGATGCCGGAGAAAGACGGATTACAAGTTTGTGAAGAGTTGAGAGAGAAGAAATCTACTCCCATTATTTTACTGACAGCAAAAGGCGAAGAAGCAAACCGTGTGCAAGGTTTTGAATTAGGTGCGGACGACTATATCGTAAAACCATTTAGTCCACGAGAAGTGGTGTTGCGAGTGAAAGCGATTTTACGCCGCTCAAGTGCATTAAATCAAGTTTCTAGTACTACTACATCTCGAGATATCGTTGTGTTCCCTCATTTAACTATCGATAATGATGCACACCGAGTAACATGTGATGGACAAGAAGTAAACTTAACACCGAAAGAATATGAGCTACTTTACTTCTTAGCTAAATCACCAGATAAGGTATTTGATCGCGAACAATTGTTAAAAGAAGTATGGCACTATGATTTCTTTGGTGATTTGCGCACAGTCGATACGCATATAAAGCGCTTACGTGAAAAGTTAAACCGCGTATCAGACAAAGCAGCTAAAATGATTGTAACCGTTTGGGGCGTAGGTTACAAATTCGAGGTAATCAATGACTAGAATATGGAATAGTATTGTCGGGAAGCTATGGGCAACCATATTGCTTCTCGTTTCGTTTGTGTTATTTATTTTCACAGTTGCCATGCTTGAATTCTTAGATGATTTCCATATGAAACAAGCGGAAAGTTCGCTTAAGCAAACAGCAACGACCATCTCGAACATTGTTGCACATACAGATATCGATCAAATCACCGATGAGTTGTTGGAAGACTTATTAAATGGAGATACAAATGGATTTATTGCACTAAATAATCAAACTGTTATATCCAGTTATCAAACTGGAATAAATCAAGAAAAAATTCGAAATGCTTTGTTAAATTCTAAGGAATTTCAACGAGTCTTAGATACGAATGAACCGCTTATAAGACAAATGATTTTATCTTCTCAAGCGGATGAAGATAAAATGGAATCCTATTTTGTTTTAGGCTATCCATTGTCGATTGAGCATGAAGTGCAAGGAGTTCTATTTATTTATCAAAACCCTTCTGCTCTTCACGAAACGACGAATCAAACGACGAAGATTGTCTTTCTCTCAGCATTTATCGCCTTTGTATTAACAACATTTTTTGCCTTTTTCTTATCTTCCAAAATTACGTTACCTCTCCGAAAAATGCGTGCCTATGCATTTGATATTGCAAAAGGTAAGTTTGATGAGCAATTGCCAACAAATCAAAGCGATGAAATTGGTCAATTAGCTGTAGCTTTCAATCAAATGGGGCGTCAGTTAAAACATCATCTCGAAGTCATTAATCAAGAAAAAGAACAGTTGTCTAACATTCTCACTTCAATGACAGATGCGGTAATTACGTTTAATCGTGATAAAACGATTTTGCTGAGCAATCCTCCAGCTGATCGATTATTACAACGTTGGTTTATTCGAAATGGGGTCGATAAAGAATTATTCTTACCAGAAGAAATTTATGCCATGTTAGATCATGTTCTAACTTTTGAAGATAAGTTGGAAGAAGATTTGGAAATAGACGGTTCGTACTACCGCATCACCATCAGTCCATTAAAAAGCAGTGGACAAGCAATCCGTGGCGCGATTGCAGTCATACGTGATATGACTGAACAAATTAAATTGGATAAATTACGTTCAGACTTTATTGCTAATGTTTCTCATGAATTAAGAACGCCAATTGCCATGTTGCAAGGATATTCAGAAGCAATTATTGATGGTGTTGTTGAGTCAGAGGAAGACAAGAATGAGATGATTAAAATTATTTATGATGAGTCTCAACGAATGGGTCGCCTAGTAGCGGATTTATTGGATTTAGCTCGAATGGAATCTGGACATACGACGCTTGTAAAAGAGTCTGTACCAATCAACCCTGTCTTTGAACGAATTACGCAAAAGTTTAGTCAAGTGGCGAAAGAAAATCATATTCAATTAATGTTCCATACGGAAATGTCAGATGATGTATTGATAAATATCGATGAAGACCGAATTGAACAAGTGTTAACAAATTTAATTGATAATGCGATACGTCATACACCAGAAGACGGCAGTGTAACGGTGTCATTGGAACAAGAATTATCTTATTTGAAAGTGCAAGTATCTGATACAGGAGAAGGAATTCCGAAAGAAGATTTACCATTTGTGTTTGAACGTTTTTATAAGGCGGATAAGGCGAGAACACGCACGAGGAAAGTTGGCACTGGCTTAGGACTAGCTATCGCTAAAAATATCGTTGAAGCCCATAATGGTAATATACGAGTTGATAGTGAAGTTGGAGAAGGAACAACTTTTACTTTCTATTTGCCTTTAAACTAAAATAGTTTATGGATCAGAATTCGTGGATATTCTAGGTAAATGAGTTGCAGAAATTTGGAAAGATAGGACTTGCCATTCTGCATAAGTATGGTACTCTTTTACCTGGAGTAGAAGCGAATTCTTTTTTTATATAAATGTTGGCACTAGCGTCGCATTAAAATAATTTAACACCTTCAAATAAACCGAATTTTCTGAAATATAATCTAAACACAAAAAAATCCTTTATAATGGTTGGGTGGTAGTAAACCATCCAAATCCAATACAAAGGATAAAACCATGGATAAGTATACACGAAAAACATCATTTGAACAATGGTTTTCACCGATTAATCGTCCATTATTTGACGACCTAGTGAAAACACATCAATTAAATCACTATACCAAGAAGCTTTATATGGCTTCATTTATGAAACTGCTTTTGTATGCCCAACTCCATGAAACCGAGAGTTTACGGGCGTTGAGTGACGCTGTCTTTTTAGAAGAATTACAACGAGCAACGGGATTGGAATCGATTAGTTTTTCACAGTTAGGGAGACGAATCAACGCCATTCCAACGGTTTTCTTTCAATCGATTTTTCTCGATTTAGTGGCACAAATTCATCGGAAAACCAATTTCCAAACAAGAAGAAAAGTGACAACGCCTTTGAAAATCATTGATTCGAGTACATTACCGCTTAATTTGACCAATCATAAGTGGGCAGAGTTTCGAAAAACAAAATCAGGAGTAAAGCTTCACTTACGACTTGTTTTTATGGAAAAAGGACTCTCCTATCCAGATAAAGCCGTACTCACGAATGCCAACGAACATGATCGTGGTCAACTAGAAGTATTCGTGGATGACAAAGAATGCATGTACGTGTTTGATCGTGGTTACTTGGATTATAGGCGCTTTGATCAAATGACGGAAGATGGCTATTTCTTTGTGACCCGTTTGCGTAAAAACGCTGTTGTCCGAGTGTTAGAATCCTTTTCGTTACCAGAAGATTCACCCGTATTCTCTGATGAAATGGTTGTCATTGGGACACCACAAAATCGTTCTGAAAACGTGTTTCGCTTACTCAAATTGCATGATACAAAAGGAAATGAGCTTCATTTACTGACAAATCGTTTTGATTTAAGTGCAGTTGAAATCGCTGAAATCTACAAGTCACGCTGGGCGATTGAACTGTTCTTCAAATGGATGAAGCAGCACCTGAACATTAAAAAGTTTTTTGGTCACAGTGAACAAGCCGTCCACAACCAAGTGTACGTTGCGATGATTGTGTATTGTTTAAATGTATTAGCACAGCTGAACGTAAATAGTGACCGAAGTTATTTACAAATTAGTCGTTATCTAAAGGCATCTTTATGGAAATCGGCTCACATTTGGTTACGAAAAATCGAAGGAAACGGCGTCCCATAAAGGTTTGCCAGTCGTTGTTGCACAAGTCATAGATTATAGTAAAAAAATGGATGTTTACTACCCTCGCTTAGGTGTTTTCGTTTTTTCTCTAAAGTCCAGAAAAAAATGAAACATTTTACGATTTGAAACGACAAAATTAATAAGGATGGAGGTGGCATGGATTTGAAAGAATCCATATTCCATCGACTGTATGATCAATATCATCAAGATGTATTCCAATTTTTAATCTATTTAGTAAAAGATCGATCGGTTGCGGAAGATTTGTCTCATGAAGTATACGTTCGTGTTTTAAAATCATACGAACGTTTTCAAGGGAAAAGTTCTGAAAAAACTTGGCTTTTTGCTATCGCAAAAAATGTAGCAATTGATTATTTTCGAAAAAATGCAGTTCGCTCAGCCCATTCTTTTACCGCCTTTGATTGGGAAACAGAACAACTAGTATCACCAACAAAATCACCAGAATCTTTCATAGAATTAAATGATGAGACGAGGCAAATACTAGAGGCGCTGGAAAAATGTACAGGTGATCAACAAATGGTGATAATTATGCGCTATTTTCAGGAATTATCGATTGCTGAAACTGCAGCAATTTTAAATTGGACAGAAGGTAAAGTCAAAACAACACAACACCGAGCAATTAAACAATTGCGAGAATTACTATCACGAAACAAGGAGGCGAGTCAAAATGAATCATGAACATTGGGATGAGGATCGAATTGAAGAGCTATTAAAAAATGTTCCAAAAATTCATGATGTCCGTTCAAAAGAAGAAGTATTTGAACGATTAAAAAGAGATGGAGTATTTGATGAAGAGCCTCCGAAAAATTCACCAATTATTAAAAAGAAAACGAAAATTATGCCATGGTTGATTGCTGCTTGTGCTGCGTTATTTGCAGCTGTTCTCATACCATCTTTGACGAACAATTCAATGGAGGAACAAGCAATATTAAATAGTGAACAAGATGATTCCAGTGGAGATCAACAGGAAATGGAAACTTTTGCTCTTCCAAATGACATGGAAGAAAAGGAAAACTTTGCACCTATGTCAACATCGGACGCTGATATTAAAACTGCTGTATATCCTGAACAATTGGAAGGAAACACTCTTTTCAAGATTGGTCTTGCAAGCGATGAAGCAGAAAGCATTCCAGTAACAATCTTAATCCCAAATGAAAAAATTGTAGAAGATTTTGGAAAAGACAATCCAACACAGGTGGAGTTATACAATGAATATGCTCCGCAGTTAAATGAAAAGTTACTAGGGTTTAATGAATATCATCCATATGTGGGTGAAATAACAGAAAGTGAAGGAAAGGTTATTCATAAATTACCGAATAATCATCCATATGATGAAGATGCGGCAACTTATTATGCTACTTTAACAGATACCTTCTCTGATTACAGTGAAATGGAAATTGTTGATGAAAACAGCGAACCGGTAATTTTAGAAGATATTGGGGAAGAATATACCCTATTAACTGAAAAATCAAAGCAACATAGTTACTTTAAATATGTGCAAAATGATGGATCGGAGTTTTTAGCACCAAATTTTAGAGAAACTTATTCAACAGTAGAAGAAGCAATGGAAGCGTTAAAGGTAAGTACAAATGATATTTACAAATCAGTGATTTTACCCAATGCTGATTATTCCGTATCTGTCAATCATGATGTAGTAATAATTACATTTAAAAATCGCTTAGATTTATTTGAGTATAATCAAGTGGAAGCGATGCAAATGATTGAAGCGATGTTATTAACAGCAGCTGGATTTAATAAATCGGTACAATTTAAAAACATTGTACAAACAGAATGGGAAGGTTTCGATTTTACAAAACCGTTGCCAATTCCAGTTGGACCGAATGAGTTGCCATATACTGTATTAGAAAATAGATAAAGTTTTCCATTTGGGTATTTTGAAATTGATTGAGAAGAAGTATTAGAAATGCCGGGATCATATATTTTTATATATTTAAAAATTGATTGGAGTGCCGGGGTGAGTGCCTCTGTCGCAATAATATCATTAACTCCCATTTTGCAGTTTCAGCGTATTTATCAAGCAACAAACTGTGAAGAAGCAAAGCAAATGATTCAATTGATTAAGCCTGATCTAGCAATTTTAGATGTGATGTTGCCAGATGGCGATGGATTCTATCTTATCGACCATTCGCCAATATTCGAATATACCTGTTATTTTTTCAACGGCAAGAGGAGAAGATGAGGATCGTTTGCTTGGGCTTGGACTAGGAGCTGATGATTATATAATAATAAAGAATGATTGTTTTAACCTAATCAACGACAGAAGTCGCCCACTTCTATAAGTGGGTGATGAATGTCGCTTGACAATTCTTTCCTAATACTGTCTAATCAGTATTAGAGGAAGGAGTTGTGATATATCAATGATTTTGGATAATAATAACCATTCAGTATTCTTGTTGTATTATCATCTTGTTTTAGTAACAAAATATAGAAGAAAAGTTATTGATGATATTATATCTAACAGACTAAAAGAGATATTTGAAAAAATACAAGACAATTATAATATTACATTACAAGAATGGAATCATGATAAAGACCATGTTCATATATTGTTCAAAGCACATCCGAATAGTGAATTGTCAAAATTTATAAATGCTTATAAAAGTGCTTCATCAAGATTGATTAAAAAAGAATATCCTAAAATAAAAGAACAATTGTGGAAAGAATATTTTTGGTCAAGAAGTTATTGTTTACTAACAACAGGCGGTGCGCCAATTGAAATAATAAAAGGATATATTGAAAGTCAAGGAGAGAAAGGATAATATGCTTCGAGCATATAAATACAGAATATATCCAACTAAAGAACAAGAAGAATATCTATCAAAAGTATTTGGGTGTGTAAGGTTTATATATAACAAAATGCTTTATGACAAAATAGAGCATTATAAACAAACAGGAAAAATGCTAAAAAATACACCTGCGCAGTATAAAAAAGAGTTTCCTTTTCTAAAGGAAGCAGATAGTCTTGCTCTTGCTAATGCACAAATAAATTTAGAAAAAGCATATAAAAACTTTTTCAGAGATAAAAAAGTAGGCTTTCCTAAATTCAAGAAAAAGAAGGGTTATCAATCTTATACAACAAACAATCAAAATGGTACAGTGGCAATTATAAATGGTCATCTTAAAATACCAAAAGTAAAAACTATGATAAAAATAAAACAACATAGATTGTTTGAAGGTAAAATAAAATCAGTAACAATATCAAAAACACCTACAGGTAAATATTATGCTTCAATACTTGTAGAAACTGAAATAGAAAAATTACCTAACACAGATAAAAAAGTAGGAATAGATTTAGGATTAAAGGATTTTTTAGTATTATCAGATGGTACAAAGATAGAAAATCCTAAATGGTTAAGAAGAACTGAAAAGAGAATAAAGAAAGTCCAAAGGGATTTATCAAGAAAACAAAAACATGGTAAGAATTATGAAAAAACAAGGTTACACCTTGCGAAACTACATGAGAAAATAGCAAATCAAAGGAAAGATTTTTTACACAAGTTATCCTCTAAAATTATAAACGAAAACCAAGTTATAGTTTTGGAGGACTTAAAGGTAAAGAATATGCAACAAAATCACAGATTAGCAAAAGCAATAAGTGAAGTTTCATGGTCAGAATTTAGAAAGATGTTAGAATACAAAGCTAACTGGTATGGTAGAGAAATAATAATAGCACCACAAAACTATGCATCAAGTCAAATATGTAGTGAATGTGGATATAAAAATGTAGAAGTAAAGAATTTAGCATTAAGAGAATGGAAGTGCCCAAACTGTGGCACTATCCATGATAGAGATATAAATGCATCAAAGAACTTACTAAAATTAGCCATGTAGGTGGTAAAACAGGGGAAGGAACAGCCCTTTGAGCGTGGGTAATCTGGTAACAGAAGTTACCTTGACCACGAAGCCACCACCTCTATAGGTGGGGGGTAGTTCACTACTTCATATTAATTCCTTTACAAATACTCGGAATACTCCTATAATATTACTAAGTTAATAATAAAATAATGATTCATCTTCGGGGCAGGGTGAGATTCCCGACCGGCGGTATTAGAACGGTTGTTCTTAAGCCCGCGAGCTCTTTTTGAGCAGGATTTGGTGAGATTCCAAAGCCGACAGTATAGTCTGGATGGGAGAAGATGAAGGTACGGTCGTTTTTCGTTATGTAACGCAGACACGTGGCAATTATTGTGTTGGAAATTTTTGTATTAATCCAACGCACTATTTTCCTATTCTCTTTTTGTCATGTATAACTTTTCGTGTACCCGTTTTCTCCCTTATGCTAGTTTGGCATAAGGGATTTTAATTTTTAACGAAGTCGACTATGTGCCTTTCTTCTTGCGAGTTGAATCAGCAAAGAGGAGAGAGTGCTAATGAACAAAATGAAATTGCGTTCTTTTGTAACAATCGCAATGCTATCGAGTATTTCATTTATTTTAATGTTTTTAAATTTTCCATTACCGTATTTTCCGGTATTTTTAGAGATTGATTTTAGTGATGTTCCTGCATTGATTGCGGCAATTACGATGGGACCTGTTGCAGGAATTTTAGTTGAATTCATTAAAAATATCTTGAATTGGCTATTTATGGGTGCTCCTACTGGGGTGCCAGTGGGACATATGGCAAACTTTGCAACAGGGATCTTGTTTATCATGCCAGTTTACTATGTATATAAAAGAACTAATTCAGTAAAAGGGTTAATCTTTGGACTGATAGCTGGAACATTTACGATGTCAATTGGCATGAGCATATTAAACTATGTTGCTTTCCTGCCAATGTACACATATTTCTTAGGAATGGGTACATTTGATGTAAAAGAAACTATCGTTCTAGGAATTTTGCCATTTAATATTATCAAAGGTATTTTGTTGATGGTGTTAGTATTGATGTTATTTAGAACGATGAGAAATTGGATTGAAAATCAAAGAGCACAATATTTATTGCAAAAACAATAATAGAACATAGATTATTAGGGGTTTGCTGTTTTGTGCAAACCTCTTTTATTTTGAGTAAATTACGAATACCCTTTTGAAGGAATTGTATGATTACTTACATTATATTTCTGTTCGATCAATATTATAGAAAGTTTATATTGTTTCACTAGCATTGCACTAATTAAATCTGATGATTCAAAATACTAAGAATGTTCAATTTTTTATTGATTTCGAAACAAAAAAATCCTTTACAATGGAAGTACAGGTGGTTCCTGTCCAAATCCAATCGTAAAGGATAAACGTTATGGACAAGAATACACTAATTTCATCATTTGGTAAATGGGTTTCACCCATAAATATTCAAAAACTTAGCGAACAAGTCAAAGAATTGAAACAGGACTATTACACAAAAAAGCTGACAACAGAAGCCTATATTAAACTTTTATTGGTAGCCCAGCTGCTCGAATTTAAGAGCTTAGAGGAAATGAGTGATGCACTTGTAGACGAAGATCTTCAAAAAGCACTCGGATTTGAATCGATAAGTGCCTCTCAGCTATCCCGAAAAAACAATCAGATCAACCCACTAATTCTTGCAAATTTGTTCTTGGATCTTGTTTGGAAAATTCAACGGTACCATTATAAAACCGGAAAGAATATGCCACTGAAAATCATTGATTCAAGTACACTCCCGTTGAATTTGACCAATTATAAATGGGCAAAATTTCGTAAAACAAAAGCTGGTGTAAAGCTACACTTACGGCTCGTTTTCATGGATAAAGACACCGTCTATCCTGAAAAAGCAGTGATTACGACAGCAAAAGAACATGACCGAAATCAACTCGAAGTCCTAGTGGATGATAAAGAAGCCATGTATGTGTTTGACCGCGGTTATGTGGACTATGAACGTTTTGATCGGATGACAGATGATGGCTATTTCTTCGTTTCAAGACTGAAGAAAAACGCAGTCATTCGTGAAGTCTATACATTTTCACTTCCTGATGATTGTCACGTTCTATCCGATAAAATGGTCTACATTGGTACCACACAAAATCGTACTGAAAATGTCTTTCGTCTACTAGAAGTTATGGACACAAAAGGGAACTTACTTCGTTTCATCACCAACCGATTTGATTTAAAACCAGAAGAGATAAGTGATATTTACCGATCTCGCTGGGCTATTGAACTCTTTTTCAAATGGCTCAAGCAACACGTAGAAATTAAGCACTTTTATGGAATGAGTGAAACAGCTATTCAAAATCAAATTTTCTTAGCCCTTATCACGTATTGCTTACATGTTCTCATTCAATTGGAGATGAAAAGTAAGAAATCTCTACTTCGAATTACTCGTTGGTTAAAGAGAGCTCTGTGGAAACCAGCTTATGTTTGGTTGCGAAAATTTGATGGGCGAGCCAGTCCATAATCTCCCTTTTGTCGTTGTCGCTCTGGTTTAACTGTATATATTTACCAAATGGGCAGTGCCACCTTTCTTTAGGTTTTGTCTTTTTGGCACAAATTCACAAAAATTAATTAACAGAAAATTCTAACTATATTTATGCAATGCTAATGATATTGTTTTAAAAAATTGATATGATGTAATCATCATGTTTATTAGTTTAAAGTCATAAAGGAAGGAATTTTACAATGGATCAAAATAAAGGGCAATGGACGAGTAAAATTGGATTTATATTAGCTTCGGCAGGGGCAGCCATTGGACTCGGCGCTATTTGGAAAATGCCTTATGTGACAGGTCAAAGCGGAGGGGGAGCTTTTTTCTTAATCGTTGTTATTTTCACCCTTCTCATAGGATTGCCAATGCTATTATCGGAATATATTATTGGTCGTAGCACTCAAAAAGAAGCAGTAACAGCATATAAATTATTAGCCCCCCATAATCTTCGCTGGTCTTGGATTGGGAAGTTAGGAGTTATCGGTTGCTTTATTATGCTATCCTTTTACAGCGTTGTAGGTGGATGGATATTTATATACAGTGGCGTTTCATTGGTTGGAGGAGTCATTGAGCCGAATACCAATCCAGGAGATTTTTTTAATTATGTTATAGGGACACCATGGATTACGTTGTTAGGTCTTGCACTATTTACTTTAGCAAATGTATTAGTCATTGCATTAGGAGTGCAAAACGGAATTGAAAAAGCCAATAAAGTTATGATGCCGTTATTATTCATTCTATTTATTATTTTAGTAGTACGCGGCTTAACTTTAGATGGAGCAGTGGAAGGGGTAAAATTTTTCCTATGGCCTGATTTTTCAAATATTACTGGGGAATCGTTATTGTTTGCTCTTGGACAGTCCTTTTTTGCACTGGCGGTAGGATTTTCGTGCCTTGTAACTTATAGCTCCTATTTAAAAAAGGAAGTTAGCATACCTCAATCGGCAACATGGGTTGTTGTGTTAACCATTTTGGTTTCATTTCTTGCTGGACTAGCAATTTTCCCAGTTGTCTTTACATTTGGAATGGAGCCAACTGAAGGACCGGGATTATTGTTTATGGTTTTACCTGCTGCTTTTAGTCAAATGGCTTTCGGTGAAGTATTTTTGGCGATGTTTTTGATATTATTTTTATTTGCAACGCTCACTTCATCTTTTAGCATGTATGAGATTATCGTTGCTGCGTTAATTGAGAAATTACATATTCGCCGCACGAAATTAACTGTCATTTTAGGAATCATCGTTTTTATTGTTTCGATTCCATCTGCATTATCTTTCAACTTATTAAGTAATGTGTCAATTTTTAATAAAAGTATTTTTGATGCCACGGATTATCTTGTTTCCAACGTGCTCTTACCTTTAGGAAATATATTAATTGCAATATTTATTGTATATGTGATGGATAAACAATTAGCAAAAAAGGAATTATTGCAAGGAAGCCAAATGGGGGAAGGTTATTATCACGTTTATAGAGCATTGATGACGTATGTTGTTCCGGTTGTGATTATAATTGTGTGCCTTGCAAGACTGTTTGGATTTTGAAACAGCAGCATACATATAGTAAAAATGACAACCGTTATAAGGAAGGTGTTATGGAAAAATCGAAAGTATCCATTTTCTTTCTCTTGCTTATTCTCTGTGCATTCACTTGGACGATTTATTCGAAATTTATAAAGAATGAAAAAGGTCTAGAGGAGTCTTTTACAGAAGACGAGTTTATCGATTTTCTTTATCAAAATTTAGGTTTAGAGGATCCACACGATGTTGACATTCATGAATTTGAATATGACATGATTGAAACTACTTATCAAGTGGTGGATGTTGAGGCAAGCGATTTTCAACTAAAAACAATGCAAAATGAAACAATTAAATTGTCTGATTTGAAAGGGAAAAAAGTTTTCATCAACTTTTGGACAAGTTGGTGCCCCCCTTGCAAAGAAGAAATGCCTCATTTAAATGAGTTCTATGAACAATTTGCAAAAAAGAACAATATCGAAATATTGGCCATCAACATTACCGATCAAGAATTATCAATGGATGACGTGAAAAAATTTGCTGACAAATATCAAATAAAGTTTCCTATATTATTTGATGATACCGGTGCGGTTTCGACGGAATATAAAATCATTACGATTCCTACAAGCTTCATTATAGATGAAGAAGGTAAAATAACCGAAAAAATTGTCGGCCCTGTCACAAAAGACATATTATTAGAAAAATTTCAGATAAATACATGAATACTTACTAAAAAACATAAACAAGACTAGACAGTATTAATACAAAAAAGACGTAAGTGATGAATATCCAGTTGAAATCAGGGGAGTCCATACTGAGTCATTTTGCTGATGGCAATGTGTTGATTATTGTTCGGAACGGGGTTGGTTCATTTAATTGAACAGGGAATAGCTGAATTAACGAGGAAATCGATATTGCAAATGGATTCGAAAGAGAAGCATAGTTTAAAAGAATATTATGGTTATGTAAATAAAAGAGTGGATTACGATTTTAAGCCTCCTTTCTGGGGAAAATTTTTAAATAGTTGTAAGTAGGTCATTCGTTTAGAGAATGGCCTTTTATTGTGAGAAAAAAAGTAGCACAAACCAACAATTGATTTGTACTACAGCTAGTGAAAGATTATCCCATAATATGATAACCTGAGTCAACGTAAATCGTTTCTCCTGTAACGCCGCGGGATAATTCGCTAAGCATTACGACTGTCATATCTCCAACTTCTTCTTTATTTGTATTGCGTTTCAATGGAGATACTTCTTCATATCGGTGAAGGGCTTCGTTAAAGCTTGGAACACCTTTAGCAGCCAATGTACGAATTGCACCAGCGGAAATGGCATTAACGCGAATACCTTCTTTGCCAAGATCCGCAGCTAAATAACGAACGCTTGCTTCAAGCGCAGCTTTCGCAACACCCATGACATTATATCCTTCAAGAACTCGTTCTGCACCCAAGTATGACATTGTAACGATAGAGCCACCTTCTGTCATATAAGGACGCGCTGCATTAGCAACAGCAATTAATGAATATGCGCTTGTATCTTGGGCAAAGGCATAGCCCTCTCGAGAAGTTTCAACAAAGCGATTTTTTAAATCTTCTGCATGAGCAAAGGCTACAGAATGTACGATACCGTGGATGACACCGAATTGTTCACCAATTTGTTTGAATGCATTTTGAATCGATTCGTCGCTGTTCACGTCACATTGAATAATTGCTGTTTTGTGGTCTTGATAGTCTTCTAAAATTTTTTCTAGTTTTGCTTTTGAACGATCTTTTCGATACGTGAAAATCACGTTTGCTCCAACTTCTAATAGTTTCTTTGCTGCTCCCCAAGCGATGCTTCTTTCATTGGCAACGCCCATCACAACGATATTTTTATCTTTTAATTTTAATACATCCATGTACTTGACCCCTTTAACATCAGTTATTAGTACCAACTACTAGAAGTGTAACAGCATTTCTAATAAAAATCAATATAAACTATTGACTGCTATTTTGTAATACAATATAGTTATGGATAGCTACTTTGTTTTACAAGATAGGTGCTTATCATTCCAACAATTGAGGTGGTGAAGTCTTTGTCTATTCGGAGTCAATTGTTAAAGGGAGTGCTCGATGGATGTATATTAGCAATTATTGAAAAAGATGAGGTCTATGGATACGAATTATCAAAAAAGCTAGAACAAGTAGGCTTAGATATTAGTGAAGGCACAATTTATCCAGTGCTATTACGGCTTCAAAAAAATGGATATATTGTGGGGGAAATGAGGGCGTCTGTTTCAGGCCCAAATCGAAAATATTATTCTATTACGGTGAAAGGAAAAGAAGTACTTGATAATATTCGGGAAGAATGGAAAATCCTATCTTCCTCCATCGAAAAATTGTTGGGGAGTGATAATAAATGAAAGTTTCAGTGAAAGAGTTAATACGACAAAATAACGAAAAAAGAAAACAGCTTACACGAGAAAATCAGCAATATTATGAAAATCTCCTTGTTTACATTCGCGCCAATTTATCGAGAAATGAGCGAGCTACAGAGGAAGTTTTACTTGAAATGCTAGAACATCTATTAGAAGCACAGAAGGAAGGAAAAACAGCATCTGAAGTTTTCGGGAAAAACCCAAAAGATTTAGCGGATGAAATAATTGCCTCTTTACCAAAAGAATCTTGGAAGCGCCAATTAGAATTCGCTTTTGAAATCCTTTTTACGTTATTCGGGTGGTATTTGATTGTTCGTGGAATATTGCCTTTACTAAATAAAGAGAATCAAATAATTTATTCTGGAAATCTTGTTATCTCAACTCTTCTGCTAGTCGGTAGTTTATTGATGTTGATTTATTTAATAGTGAATCTATTGAAAAAAGAAGCTTTTCAAGAACCAAAAACAAAACAAAAAATGACAATTTTATTTGGATTCATCACGATTGTTTTATTTGCGATGAGCTTTTATGTAAGATTTGCGATGCAACCATTTGGACCTTCATTTGAGGTTTCATATTATACCATTTTTGGCCTAGGGTGCTTCATGTTGTTAGCTTCTTATTTATTTAAGAAGATGCGGGAGCAAAAGGCGTAGTAGGGGAAAAAATTATTGTAAAATTCTAAGGGAAATAAAAATCAGGTGCATCCATTATCGGTGCACCTACTCTTATATTCTATTCAAATTTCAATGGGTCGCCATCGAAAGGTTCATCTGCCACTTTAATAGAATCTGTAGGGCAACCTTCAAAGGCATCTTGCATATCTTCCAGTAAATCTTCTGGTACTTCAGCGGTACCCGTGTTATCATCTAAAATAACGAAGGCAATTCCTTCATCATCGTAATCATAAATGTCAGGGGCAGCTGCGCCACAAGCACCACAAGCGATACATGTATCTTTATCTACAATTGTGTATTTTGCCATTTAGTAATCTCTCCTTTTTTCTATTGCGCTTCCAAGTTAAAGCTTCTTTATTATTCTAAAACTGTTTATTACACTTTTCAACATTAAGACTGTAAAATTGGAGGTTCTGATTTGCTATTTCAGTATTTAGTCTTAGATATATTAAAAACCGTAGAAAATGAGCGCACAATTTCTTCTCCTTATCATTTGCTGAAAGGGAAGCGCTCTGGCCAAACGATTCAAGATGTTGGTATATTTCGCTTGCATTCATATTTTGGTATTTTACCAACATTAACAAGGCAAATTTATGATAAAGAGATTCAAAAACTTGTTGAACATCAATTTATCGTTATATCAGAAAATAGTTTTCAATTAACGAAACAAGCAAACGAACTTCTTCAGCATTATGAGCCACTTCCTTTGAATGGTTGGCAATATAGAGGAAACGAACAGATCTTTTTTTCAAGACTCTCACTAACAGTACAAAGTTTATCGCATGCAAGAGAAAATGTCATGGCATTTTCTCCTATTCAAAAAGATGAAGAAATTCAGCGTTGGGTGCGACATTTCCTTTTAATCAATGATTACAAATCGGGACTTCTAAACCATAGCTTATATGATGAAATTCTACAAAGTCTTGAAAGGGCACAAATCAATACACAAGCAAAAGAAATTGTTGTAAAACGATTAGCGGGCTATCAAGAAACTGGATTTACTTGGGAACAAATTAGCATGGAATATCAAATGGCCGAAATAGATGTTCAAATTATATTTGTAGCTTGTCTTCATCAATGGTTGAATGAAATACTATTGAACACGAAACAATACCCATACCTATCTCAAATCGCTGATAAGATTCGCGTAGAAATTCCGCTGACGGGTTCTGCTTATCATACTGCGATGCTCTTTAAAAAAGGATATTCGATTGAACAAATCTGCAAAATTCGGAAGTTAAAACAAAGTACAATTGAAGACCACTTAGTTGAATTAGCAATCAATGATTCAACGTTTCCTATTGAACAATTTATAAAAAAAGAAGATATACAACTCGTACTTACAGCGACAGAAGATTACAATACGAAAAAGTTGAAAATTCTTCATGAAGTGCTACCGCATTTATCTTATTTTCAATTGCGTCTTGCACTGGCGAGAGGTGAAAAATTTTGCAATTAGAACAGCTGTTACAAAACCATTTTGGATACACTTCATTTCGACCAGGACAAAAAGAAGTCATTGAACAATTAATGAATGGAAGAGATACAATCGCTTTACTTCCCACTGGAATGGGGAAATCCTTATGTTACCAGCTTCCAGCATACATATTTAAAAAACCGATATTAATTATTTCTCCATTACTATCCCTCATGCAAGACCAAGTTGACCGAATGAAACAATTTGGTGAAAAACGGGTAGTAGCATTGAATTCTTTATTGAATCGTGAACAAAAACAACGAGTTTTACAATATTTACCTCAATACCGATTTATTTTTAGTTCACCGGAAATGTTGATGCAGGAACAGGTTAAAAGCAGACTGAATCAGATCGAATTGGCGTTAATTGTGGTTGATGAAGCCCACTGCATTTCCCAGTGGGGATTTGATTTTCGACCGGATTATTTGAAAATTGGAGACCTAATCAAAGATAAACGACCACCGATTTTAGCATTAACTGCAACTGCAACAGAAAAAGTGCTAGAAGATATACGGCATGTTTTAAAGATGGATGACCCTTATGAATACATTCATTCCGTTGACCGTCCAAACATTCGTTACGGGAAAAAAATATTTCACACAAAGGAAGAAAAAATGGAATGGCTCTTTGAACATGTTTTTCATACAGAAGGGCCAGGCATTATTTATACGCGATCGAGAAAAAGAACGGATGATATCACAACACAATTATTGAATCACGGGCTTTCTGTTTCTTCCTATCACGGGGGAAAAGATGCGGTAGACCGACAATTTATTCAACAGCAGTTTTTAGACGGCTCTTTGGAATGGATTGTTGCTACGAACGCTTTTGGCATGGGCGTACATAAAGAAAATGTACGTCAAATTATTCATGATTCAATTCCTTCAAACATCGCAGATTATATGCAGGAAGTAGGAAGAGCTGGTCGCGACGGCAAAGACGCAATCGCTATTTTGTTGTATTGTGAAGGGGATGAAGATGTAGCTCATTATATTGCAGGGGAAGATTTGCCGAATGAAAATCAAATTGAGTTGTACGATGAATATGTAAGAAGGCAAGTTAATCCGAAAGAAATGATTCATGATGGACTGATTTCTGAAACATCTTTTCGCGTATTGCACTATTGGATGGAGCATTATTCGATGGATGAAGTCAAGTCTATTTTTCGACAAATGATGAATGACAAATATCGTTCTGTGGAAGAAATGTTGAACATTGTAAAAAGTGATCAATGTATTCGAGAACAACTTGTCCATTACTTTGGCCAAACATTAAATAGTAAACCAGAGCATTGCTGTGAACATTGTGGTTTAGAATACCAGCATTTTCTCCTTCCAAGAACAACAAAAGATACAAAAAGAAATTCGACCACTTGGCAGAGGAGATTGCGACAAATTTTATTAGGAACTGACTGATTGTAGTAAAATAATCATAATTGCGACAAAAATCTTTGAAAATAAAAATTTCCTCTCATTTACTTTTTCCCTCATTTTCGTCATAATTAGATATGATTGCAAATGGAGGTGCATTATGAGTAAAAATGATTATCGAAAAAAGATTGAAGAACACCGCCAATCGATTGAGATAAAAGATTCAAAAACGAGACTAAGTCGTTCACAACGTCGTCGTAAAAAGAAAAAAACAAAAGAAACTCCATTACTCACCACTTTAACCGTTATTCTGATCGGTATTCCATTAGCGATTTTAATATATGTTTGGGGCTTTTGGAATCCAGGAGATAATGAAGAAGTTGCTGTTGATAAAGATGAAAATCTGATTGAAGTCCAAAGAAATAATGCAGTAGCAGCTAGCAATAAGGACGAAAAAGACAAAGCGGATGTAAACAAAGGAAAAGAATCTTCATCTGAAACATCGGAAAAAGAGGGAAAAAAGGATTCGGAAGCTAAACAAATATCAAAAACCGATTCTTCACATAAACAAACAGAAAAGGACGATTCTTCAATGAAAAAAGAAAATAGTCCACCTCAACATCATGAGAAGCAAAAAGAAAGTGTAAAAGTACATACTGTTAGTGCAAATGAAAATTTATTCCGTATTGCAAAACAATACTATAGTGATCCTATGAGTGGTGTTGAAAAAATTAAAGCGGCAAATAATTTATCATCCGATATCATTAGTCCAGGACAGTCGCTCATAATTCCGGAATAAAAGAAAATATTTTATCAGTTGAATAAAATCCAGTAAAATATTATACATTACTGTAGGCTAGTGGATTGAAAAGACGATGGTATATTCACCACGTCTTTTTGTTTTATCAGGAGGGGTACAACTTACATGATTGTTTTGGCAACGGTCCTCATCTTCGGTTCAATTCTTTCCTTTATGGTAAAGGAAGCTTTTGAAAATAACGTCATTCATCATGAAATATCATTAAAAGGTAAAAAGGAAAAATACACGATATTTTTCATTTCTGATATTCATACCCGATTAATTAGCGACAAATTGATTCAAGACATAAACGCTCCAATCAATGCTGTTATTATTGGAGGAGATTTAGCAGATAGGAGAACAAAAATATCGACCATTTACCGCAATCTTCATCTTCTAAAAACATTAGGTCCTGTTTATTTCGTTTGGGGAAATAATGATCGGGAAGTGGGAGAGGAGCGATTAAGAGAAATCTTTCAAGAAACGGGTGTACAAATCGTAGAAAACGATGCAGTGTTACTCCCGAATACGGTAAATCGATGTTGGTTGAGTGCGGTCGATGATCTATCATCACGCAAAGCTCAACCTGAAAAAGCATTTAGTAAATGTCATCCTGAGGATATCGTTATTTTCGTTTCTCATAATCCAAATCTATTTCCAAAATTAAAAGATTATCATGCTGATCTAAGGTTGGGCGGACATTTCCACGGAGGACAAATTCGATTAGGGCCTTTTGGTATTTATCCTGTTGGCTCGTTTAGCGCTAAAGATGGCAAGTATACACTCATTAGTAATGGTTATGGAACATCGATGGTACCCTTACGTTTTGGTGCAAAACCGGAATGCCACATTATTGATATAAACTTCCATAGTGAACTTTAAACAAAGGATTGACAATTCGCGTTATAATAAGAAGTAGTTTGTCGAATTAAGGAGATGTATTCAATGCAAAAAGTAGATGCAATTATCGTTGGAGGAGGCCCTTGTGGTTTATCGGCAGCGATTGAACTGCAAAATATTGGGCTTAAACCCATCGTGATTGAGAAGGGGAACATCGTAAATGCGCTTTATCATTACCCAACCCATCAAACATTCTTTTCAACAAGTGAGAAATTAGCCATTGGCGATGTTCCGTTTATTGTTGAACAACGAAAACCAAGCAGAAATCAAGCTCTTGTCTATTATCGTGAAGTCGTGAAATTAAAAAATATTCATGTGAACCGATTTGAGAAAGTACTTTCTGTGGAAAAAAGACAAGATGGATTATTTACTGTAACATCAGATAAAGCACAATATGAAACACCTTACGTTATTTTGGCGACAGGTTATTACGATCATCCAAATTATATGAATGTCCCTGGAGAAGACTTACCAAAAGTATTCCACTATTTTAAAGAAGCCCATCCATTCTTTGATACAGATGTGTTAGTTGTTGGTGGGAAAAACTCTGCGGTTGATGCAACTTTAGAATTGCATAAGGCAGGAGCACGTGTTACGGTTGCTTACCGAGGCAGCGACTTCTCTCCTAGCATTAAACCTTGGATATTACCAGAATTTCAATCGCTTATCCGAAATGGTGAAGTGGTTATGCACTTTAATACGACCGTTAAAGAAATTCGTGAACATGAAGTTGTTTTAAATATTCATGGGAAAGAAAAAGTAATTAAAAACGATTTTGTTTTTGCAATGACTGGATATCATCCAGACCACTCTTTTATTCGAAAAATGGGTGTAACGATTGATGAGGAAACGGGTCGACCTACATATCATCCTGAAACGATGGAATCAAATATTGAAAACTTGTTCATAGCTGGAGTTCTCGCTGCCGGCAACAATGCCAATGAAATTTTCATCGAAAACGGTAAATTCCATGGAGCCTTTATTGCAAAAGCAATTCAAGAAAAAAAAGCGAAAAAGTAAGGGTTAATCAACTATCGCCTTCAAATTGTTTTATCGATTTTCGTTTCTGCGGGCTTTCTGCGGGGGGTATTCTTAGCCTCGCAGGAGCTCGTTCTTCACTTCTGTGATTTTTACGCTTTTCCAATAGAAAGTCTTGCTTTGCTACGGAAGAGGAATGACGGGACAAGCCGCCTTCACTTAAATGGACATTTCAAATAAAACATTTCTAAAGTAAACGAGTCTTTACGGACAAGTTTTACATTTTCATAAAACAGATTTTATATTAATAGCATGAAATCAAGTAATGTTTTTTCATAAACGGTTTTTTGGATAGAGGAGGAATTGTTTTGAGAATTTTAGTTGTAGGAGCTACTGGTACAATTGGAAAAGCAGTAGTTGAAGAAATGAAAGATAGTGCAGAAATTATATGTGCAAGTCGCAGTAAAGCGGACATAAAAGTCGATATTACATCAGTTGAAAGTATAAAACAGATGTTTAAAGAAGTAGGCGAAATCGATGCTTTAGTAAGTGCAGCGGGAGGAGTGCACTATACGTCCCTTGAAACATTGACGCCTGAACTAAATCAAATTGCAGTACAAAGTAAACTTTTAGGTCAAATCAATTTAGTATTACTAGGTTTACCTTATATTAAGGACAATGGATCAATTACTTTAATAACTGGAGTTCTAATGGATGATCCGATCAAAACTGGAGCTTCTGCAGCCATGGCAAATGGTGGCGTACATGCATTTGTCAAAGCCGCAGCTATTGATATGCCAAGAGGAATTCGAATTAATAGCGTTAGCCCAACAATTCTAGAAGAATCATTTGAAGATTATGGATCTATGTTTGAAGGATTTGAGCCAGTGCCCGTAAAAAGAGTTGCTCTTGCCTATAAAAAGAGTATTCTAGGTGCTCATACGGGCAAGACATTCTATGTTTATTAATAAATCGTGTCATTTTAAGCATTACCCCCGCATTAAATGAATGGGTAGTGCTTTTTTATGAAAAATGGATTGAATACTTTTATATGCAATAATTACAATGCATATTTCGATAAGTCGAACTTTTTAAATTTACTTCGAAATGAGGATATAACAAATTTTACATTATAGAAATATTTCTGATATGAGGTAATATATAGGATATGATGATGTGCACTTTGAAAAAGAAAGAGATTCGTATTGGGAATGCAACGATCTACAGTACAATTTAGTGTTGCAGCATAATAAAGGGGTTTTAGAAAAAATTTTTAATTTCGTGAGGTTTTCGCGACGGATAATCGTCGCTTTATTTATTGTTAGAAATTTTATGGTCCTAAACTTTAAAAAAGGTAGGTAATACTATAAAATATTATGTATAAGGAAGGGAGCGTCGATATTGTTTATTTTACTCTCTGCAGCGATTGCTCCAGGATTAGCATTATTTAGCTACTTTTATTTGCGAAATCAAATGGCGACTGAACCTCGAAAAACACTTGTTCGAACATTTATTTTTGGACTATTAATTACTTTCCCTATTATGTTCATTCAATATGTCTTGCAGGAAGAACAATTAATTACAAATCCATTTCTCCTCAATGTTGTTTTCTCAAGTACTATGGAAGAATTTTTTAAATGGTTCATTATTTTTGCATTTATTTATCGCCATGTTGAATTTGACGATCCATATGATGGAATTTTGTATGGAGCAGCTGCTTCGCTTGGGTTTGCCACAATGGAAAATCTCCTTTATTTGTTGACATTTGGAATAGATACGGCATTTATGCGTGCGTTACTACCTGTATCAAGTCACGCATTATTTGGTGTGGTGATGGGCTATTATTTTGGGAAAAGTAAATTCACAAAGAATAATCGTTCAATGGAATACTTAGTTCTTTCTATTGGAGCGCCGCTTCTATTGCATTTTGCCTATAACTCTATTTTGATGTTTGAAGATTATTGGGTTTATTTAATCGCACCATTTATGTTATTTTTATGGTGGTTTGCGTTAAGGAAAGTGAAGTTAGCTCACGAGCATTTAATTAAGCATTTAATAGAACAAAATAAAATTTAGCATGACCTAAAAGGAATGAGATTGCTTTTTAGGTCATTTTTTATTTTATTTGAAAATAACAATAAAATTTCATTCACTGTACATAATAACTCCTGAATGGTCGTTTCGATTGTTGATTCGACCATTTTTTCATTCGAATGTGCATAAATGATGCTAAATTTAACATGCTATGAAAAAGGAGTGAAATATATGGTAAGAAAACTTCTGATCTCAATGCTCATATTAATGACCACAATCGGTACATTTACTGTCATGAAGCCTGAAGAATCATTCGCTTTTTCTAACCAAGTTTTAGAACGGGGAGCCTTCGGTGATGATGTGATTGAGTTACAAGCAAGATTACAATACTTAGGATTCTATCATGGAAAAATTGATGGGAAATTTGGCTATGGTACTTATTGGGCTTTACGAAACTTCCAAGAAAGTTATGGCTTGAAAGTGGACGGCATTGCAGGAGCACAAACAAAAAGAGTACTTGTTAACAACAGTGATTTTGATCGTGAATGGGTTCATGCTCAAATCAATGCAGGTAGAGATTTTACTTATTATGGTGGAATTCCTCTGAACCAACAAGTAAAAGGCAACAAAGGATCATCAGGAAGTACAAGTTATCAACTACCTCCGAAATTTACAGAACAAGATTTACAACTAATGGCGAATGCAGTTTATGGTGAGGCAAGAGGAGAACCGTACGAAGGGCAAGTTGCAGTGGCAGCAGTAATTCTAAATCGACTTGAATCTCCAGATTTCCCGAATACCATCTCAGAGATCATTTTCCAACCAGGTGCATTTACAGCAGTAGCTGACGGACAAATTTGGTTAACGCCAAATGAAAGAGCAAAACAGGCAGTACTTGATGCAATGAGCGGATGGGATCCATCTGAAAATGCTCTTTATTATTTCAATCCTAATACAGCTACAAGCAAATGGATTTGGTCAAGACCTCAAATTAAACAAATTGGTCAACATATCTTTTGCTATTAAAGGAGCGACAATATGAAAAGTGCAGTTTACTTACTTTCCATTGCTGTTATCGCACTAGGATTATATGCTTTTGATGTCAAAGAAGATAATAAACAATTACAACAAGCTATTCATGCTCAATATACAAACTCATTATCCAATGCCAGCGAAAAATTATCCTATTTGCAACGGTCTGTAGCTCAATCCCTATTGTTCCAAGATGAGAAGGCGTTACAAAATGAACTTGATAATATTTGGCGTACTAGTAATGAATTACGTTCATCTATTAGTGGGTTGCCTTTAAATCCTGACGTAGCAAATCAATGGCTACGATATATTGGGAAAATAGGAGATGAAGCAAAAAGAGCTTCGACAAATGGTGATTATGAAACTTGGCAATCCAAAATGAAAGTTGTAAACAAAAATTTAGAGCAACTAACAGATGAATGGGCTGTTGCAACAGCTCAATTTTATGAGAATGATGGGAACTTTGATAAATGGCAACAAGTTGCAAAAACAGAGCTTGAAGAATCACCATTTAAAAACCTCGCATCAAACTTAAAAACTTACACGGAAAAGGACTTCCCATTAACAACGAGTGAATCTGATTGGCTAAAGAAAAGAGACTTAAAACATATAAGAGATCGTGAAATTACGAAGGACGAAGCAATTCAAGTATTAGAGAAACTAGTTCCTGGAATTGAAGATGCTACGTATACTGTATCGAAAAGTAAAGATGATGCACCTTATCCGTTTTATCACATTCAATTTGTAAAGGGTAGTCGGGTCGGATATGCGGACATTACTGTAAAAGGTGGCCATTTAATTTCCTTCTTATCTGAACGTCCGGTACAGCCAGACAAAAATATTACACAAGAAAAAGTGAAGGAGTTAGTACAACAATTTATAGACCGAGCTGGATATGATGATTTAGCGTTAGTTGAAATGCGAGAAAACCATGAAGCTTGGCATATTCATCTTGCTCGAGTGGCTGGCAAGCATAATGCGTTTGTGTATCCTGATGGAGTACAATTAAAAGTTTCTAAAGATAGCGGTGAGTTATTAGGGCTAAATGCAATGGAATATGTACAAAGAGAAAACATTAATGAAAACCAACCAGTGGTACCAATCGATTGGAAACAATTCTTCCGACCAAATACAGTAGTGGAAGAAGAGCGGTTTATCTACACAGAAAATGAAGCATATGAATTAAGATTATGTTATGAAGTAATTGCTCGTTTTTCAGACAATATCAATCAAACATATCGAGTTGTTGTGGATACGGAAAATCATGATGTCATAAAAGTGGAACAATTACCATAATTATCAAAATGCTCTAGAAATTCGCCTTAATTCGTGCAATAATAAAATTACAATTATTGTGCGAGGCGAATAAGTATGGATATTAAGATTGGAACAGTTCTCACATTGGAACCAACGACATCGGAAAAAGTTGAAAGATTTAAATGTAAAGTAGTGGAAAAGAAAGACAATATCATTTTTATTACTTATCCCGTAGATACGAAAACGGATAGGACAGTTTATCTAGTTGACGGTTCCCAGTTTCGTGCAATTTTTCGAAATGATGACGATATCAACTATGCATTTCAAACGGAAGTTGTCGGTCGTAAAATGGATCGAATTCCTATGATAATGCTTTCTTGTCCTCCAGATGATGAATTCATCAAAATCCAAAGAAGGGAATTTGTTCGAGTAAAAACACCTGTAGACGTTGCAGTGGAGCATTTAAATCAATTTTATCAATACGTAACGGATGATATTAGCGCAGGTGGAGCCGCTATCAAAGTGCCTATATCCCCTCCATTTTCAGAGGGAGATAAGGTCAAACTAACGATTGTATTGCCTTATAAATCTGGAGAAATTCAATACATTCAAACGGATGCAGAAGTGGTTCGTATATTTGAAAAGAATGACCAAACGCTTGCATCTCTTCAATTTATCGATACGGACGAACTAGATAAACAATTCATCCTTCGATTCTGTTTTGAACGCCAAGTGATGCTGCGTAAGGAGACAAAGGACCTCCAATAAACGATATTGGAGGCTTTTTCTGTGAAAATAATTTAATTCCACTTAGCCCATGAATAGCTTCAATCTATTGAGGGTAATATATAAATAACCTAAAAAAGACAATAAGAAAGCAGAGCTACCTAATGGAAGGTAACTTTGTTTAAACTTATTCTTCTTTGGTTATACTAATTAATTAAAGGTTCTTTATAAGGCTCCTTATTAATTAGCATAGAGTAAATGATTCGAAGCATTCGATGCGATATGGCAACGAGTGCTTTTTTCTTTCCTCTTCTTGCAGCAATCGACCAATATTTAGCAGCTAACCAACGATTCCTACTTCTAGAGATTGCCCATGCTACTTCGCACAGTACAGTTTTGATATGAGGATTCCCTTTAGTCGTTTTAGTTGACTTTCGTTTTCCTGCACTTTCATGATTTCCTGGAGCAACTCCGGCCCAAGACGCTAAGTGTTGAGAGGTAGGAAATTGTTCCATGTTCACCCCAATCTCTGCAATAATAATTGCTGCGGAATCCTTTTTAATACCCGGAATCGTTAGTAATAACTCCACTTCTTCTTTATAATTCTTCAGAATTTCATCTATTCTTTCCTCGATTTGGCTGATTAATGATTCTAAATAAACGATGTGTTGCCAAGATTGTTTGATTAGAAAGATTTGATGATCGTTTAAAGTACCGAATAAAGATTCTGTAATCATTTGTTTTTTGTGCTTCATTCTTCCGTGAATACTATTTTCTACATCAATGGAATCAACATATCCATTTTGAATTAATTTGGATAGAAGTTTTCTTCCAGAAACACCAAACACATCTGAAATAACTGAATTTAGTTTAACATTTGAGCATTCTAATACTTTCAGAATCCTATTTTTTTCTGAAGTCAAATGGCCGATCCATTTTTTACGAAGCCGAGTTAAATCACGAAGGTTTCGTATATCTTCTGGTGGAACAAAACTTTTTTCAATCAGTCCATAACGCAATAACTTCGCAATCCACTCTGCATCCGAAACATCTGTTTTTCTTCCAGGGACATTCTTGATTCTTTGAGCATTCGCTAATGTAATATCAAAGTAATCCTCCAAAATGTTATAAACAGGTTTCCAATAAACTCCAGTACCCTCCATCGCAATGTGCGTAATGCCATGGTTTTCCAACCACTTTAGTAAACGAAAGAGATCCTTTGTTAAAGTGGGGAAAGTTTCTGTTTCAATGAATAATTCATCGTCCTGTTCGCCAATCATGACACAAGCAACAATTGTTTCAGCATGTACATCTAATCCTGCACAACGTGTCATCAGTACATCCAATATAATCCCTCCCATAAAGTAGATTCACAAACAGCGAGTGAATTTGAAATATAAGCATTTTTCTGTACGTAGTCATCATTCCAAATGAATGAGCTAACAATGGGTTGTTCACCAAATCCACTCAAACAGTTTTTTATTCAGGGTATCATCCACCATAAAAGCCTACGTATTGTTAACTGTTTGTGTTATCTACATTATGGGAAAGAAATATCCATTTTCATGCCAGGGTTGTGAATGAAAATTCATGATTGTTTTTTATGGAAAAGTTTACTAACAGAATATTCTGTATTATCAATCGGATTATATTATTTTAATGTGACACTAGTGACTTTATTTGTATATAAATTAAAAATTTACGTTAGATAACACCAACCATCACGAATTGTATAGATATACGCAATATCAGCAATCTATTTTTCGTTGATTGTTGCCGTACTGAAATCTTGATTTAATACATTTTCTCGCTTTTATGTCAGTGGTCACTTCACCCTTCAAAAGCCCCACACGGGATTCACCGCTTTGTTCCTCAAGTGAGGTAATACGTTTTCTGTGTAAATCATGACGCATTGAATGTCAAGGGCTTTCTCTCTTAATTATTCAGTCCATTTTAGTCATTCTAGACCAACTAATACTAGAAATGTACTGATTTTCTAAGGTTCAGTTACATATCACTAGAATGTTATGATGAGTACTTCACGTATCCGTCAGACCTCCTCGAATAGGAATGTAATCTTTATTCCATATACTACAAAATAGCCCTCAATCCGAAAAAAATAGGATTGTAGGGCTATTGGTGTTTATAAGTAAAATCACCTATTTTCAAAATAAGTATAAAGTGTTAATATTCACAAAAGAAGTGTTAAAGGGGGTGCTATTTGATGAAGATGTCAATCTCGTTCACCGATTGAATTTTTGATTTTATTGCTATTACAACAGGAAGTTGACTAAAAACTACGGTATATTGAAGAAAATTTAAATACAATGATAGTTATTAATACTAATCCTATGAAAACAGTTCTGAGAGACTATGAAGGAAATTTTTATGGAATCAAATAATAAGAGAGTTTTGTTAATTTGTAATGTTTCTATGAAATGGACAACCAAATTTTAGACTATAAAAAATAGGCTATTATTTGTATCAAATCAAATTTATTTATTTATATATCAAGAAAGGAGTATAATGTATTTTTTTAATAAAAAGATTAAAGCTTTTATAGTAGTCATAGCGATTATGTCTCTTATCTGTTTCATTTCAATAGCTACAAAAAGCAATGAATTTAAACATGAATTTTATAGTAAACTTATAGAAAATAGAAATCCAAACATAGAATTGAAAGTAGCAATCTTAGATAGCGGAATCTCCCCTGATTTAAATTTAAACTTACCTATTTATCGATATAATTTCACTGATTCTGAAGATGGTTCCGATAATACTGGACATGGAACAGCTATAACAAATCTTATAATAGAAACTGCACAATTATCTTCTACGAATACAAAAATTTACTCCTTAAAAGTGCTGGATGATAAAGGATACGGTAAAAATGAAAGTGTAATTGAAGCGATTGAGTGGGCTATAAAAAATAAAATGAATGTTATTAATATAAGTTTTGGCTTTAAACATGAAAATGAAAAACTGAAACAGAAAATTGAAGAAGCTATTAATGAAGGGATTATAATTATTGCTTCTGGTGGAAATACATTTGGATTTTCAACCGAATATCCTGCTGCTTTTGAAAATGTAATAGCTGTTTCAGCATTAGATGGGAATAAAATAGCAGATTATGCTGCTAAAGATAATATTGACTATTTCACAAATGGAACGAATATACATGTTGACCTTGGCTTAGATACAAGAATAGAAAGTGGGTCCTCAATTGCTACCGCTCGTGTAACAGCACTAGTAATATTGCTTTTACAAAATGATAATAATCTTCTCAATGAAAAAAATGTATATTATTCTTTAAATAAAAAGTTAAATAAATACGCTAATTTAGTAGAAGGTAATAAATTTTTAGAATTTTAATTATTATCATGAAAGGATGTTTATGTTGAAAAAAATATTAATTTACTTAATGATTATCACTTTAATATTTAGTTCAAATATTTTAGGTGGAATTTCAACTACACATGCTAAAAATAAAGAGGGGAATTTTGAAATTCTAGTAAATAATCCTCAAAAAATAAAATTAAAAGCTCAACATGAAGACATTGTAGCTTTTTTAGAATTTGATAAAAATACCGGTGATATAACATATAAAACGAATGAAAAAAATAAAAATGGAAAAAAAGAGAAGGAATATATTGTAGAAGTTGAAGAGGCAACAAAAGAAGGTGTTATAGCTAAATTTACTGATACGGATAATAATGAAGAGTATATTTATAATAGTGTAGATGCTAGTCCATCTTTTGCTTTTGTTATTCCTGTTGGGATTAGTTTAGGAGGAGCATTAATAGAGTCTTTAATCGGCTTAGGATTAGCAATTATCATTGGCGGAGTTGCCTATATTTCTTTTTCAGAATTTTATGAGAAAAACGATAAAAAACATAACCATTATGAAGCAGTTCTTAATGGTGATGGTTTATTTATTGGTGGTGGGTTGAGTAAATCTAAAGCAGTTTCTCGTTTGAAATCAGGGAAAGATACTTGGTCAACTACAAAAAGTAATGCCCAAACAATAGCGAAAGAAGCTAGTCCAATTTCAAAAGCCATTGGACCAGAAATTGATAAAGGGAAAAATGGTTTACCTAAAGTCGGCTATTTTTATCATTATCATGTAGCGAAAGAAAAGAATTCATCAGGTGAATATATTCGTCTTCCTGGAAAAGAGAAAAAAAATCAGAATGGCGTACATGCGTTTTATGGGACACCATATAAATAATTTTATAAATTTAAGCATTATGGCTCCTCAAGAATAATCTTGTATGGAGCCTTGTATTTATAGTCGTTTCTTAAATAGAGTTTATGATTAACCTGTGAAATATCATTGGCAGCCTCGTTTTTAATCCCGTTGCTTGTTGTAATTCTCGGGAAAGACTGCATCACTTAATGCCCGTAAACTCTCTGTTTTATGAAGTTGGGCACACAAAATGGGCTTCATTTTCGTGTAAACTTATCCATGGAGTTGTCTTTTATAGATAGTTTACTACCACCCAACCTTTTTAAAGGATTTTTTTGTGGAAAACTTTACCAACTGAATATTTTGTATTATTAGGAGCACCCAAAATTTATGAAATACTTAAAAAAGAAGGCTATATAGGTAGTATCAATCGAGTTCAACGTCTAATGAAACAAGCAGGCATCAAATCTTGTATTGTTAAAAAATATCGTCCCACTCCAACATCAAAGCCGCAACGGAAATTGTGCTGGAAGCACTTCAGAATGCGATTCAAGACAAAAGCCTGATCCTGGTCTTATAGTGTACACGGAATTAGGAACACAATACACTATTGAAGACTTTCAAGAACTTCTAATAAAGAATAAAATGATTTCGTCGTTTGGTCGAAAAGGATGTCCATATGACAACGCTTGTATTGAATCTTTTTACGCTATATTAAAAAAAGAAGTAGTTTACCTAACTAAATTCGAAAGCTTTGAGAAAGCGAGAATTGCGTTATTTTAATTCATTGAAGGTTGGTATAATCGTAAACGAATTCATGGAAGCATTGGTTATTTGACACCTGATGAATTTGAAAAAATGTGCCGAATAGCAGCGTAAAAATTGGGGTTACAGAACACTTCCACCTTCACATTTTTTGGCGCAACATCCATGGATTTATTTTTCCATGTCCCAAGTACGTTGTTAAAGGTTCTTATCACTTTGACAAGCTACTTGGGAGGTGGAACAATCCATGAATGGTTGTTGTGTAAAAAACTTAATCTTTTTGTGTTCAAAAACTTGACGTAAATCCATTCAATATAGAAAAATGTATAAAAAGATATGGGAAAGCCATAAATTTCAATTTGAGTATTTATCGAAATTTATAGAAAAACATTCATGGTCTTTGATCACAACCTATTCTTGAAGATGAATATATATGTCTTGTAATTAACTATTAGATCAATAGATTTTTTTAAAACAAAAACAGTATATTTCACATAATAGGAGCATTCCTGTTAGAAAGATTCTTAGGGGCTTGCAAAGAAAAAAGCCTTCCTGTATGATGCTTGAGTGTTAACACGAATTCGACTCATACATCTACAGAAGGGACTTTGCTTAATGAATTTTAATACAAATGAAAAAATTAATCAAGTTTCAGAAAACACTCTTGTGATTGGAATTGATATCGCGAAGAGGAAGCATTTCGCTTGTGCCATCGATGATCGTGGTCGTGTGCTACAAAAATCATTTCCAATCGTACAATCGCACACAGGATTTGAAGCCTTTTATGAGCGTCTACTGTCGTTAAAAGCAATGCATGATAAACAGGACATCCTAGTTGGTTTCGAGCCAACAGGCCACTACTGGATGAACTTAGCGGCGTTCTTAACACATCATGGGATTCCTTATGTGATGGTTAATCCAATGCACGTTAATCGAACAAAAGAACTGGATGATAACTTACAAACGAAAAATGACCAAAAAGACGCACTTGTCATTGCACGTTTAATGCGCGATGGACGCTTCAGCTATCCTCGTATTTTGGATGGTATCGAGGCGGAACTACGTAACGGAGTGACGTTACGTACGAAGTTTCAAGAAGATTTAAATGCACTTCAAAACCGTATTGTTCGTTGGTTAGATCGATTCTTCCCAGAGTTTACACAAGTATTTAAAAAGTTCGGGAAAATGGCCTATGCGGTGCTCGAAAAGACACCGTTACCAATGGACATTCAGGGTAAAACACCGGAAGAACTTCTCTTCCTGTATCGTCAAGTAGAAGGGATGAAAAGTCCTCAACGATCAAAAGCAAAACAATTAGTTGAGATGGCACCTCATTCTATTGGGCTAACAGAAGGCTTAGTGATGGCACGTATGGAAATCGCCACACTCCTTGCACAGCACAAGATGATGCAGGCTCAACTCGATGAATTAACAGCTCAGTTAATTGAATTAGCAAAACAAATGACCGATTATGAATATTTAGCATCGGTACCCCGGAATTGGGGATGTAACGATTGTCGAATTACTGTCAGAAGTGGGTTCTCTTACGCAGTATACGCATCCACGCCAATTAATCAAACTAGTGGGACTCACATTGCGTGAAAACTCTTCTGGGCAGAAAAAAGGCCAAAAACGGATTTCCAAACGAGGTAGACGTAAATTACGTGCGCTCCTATTTCGCGTCATGATGCCACTCATTTTGCATAATCCAGCGTTCAAAGCATTACACGAATATTATACGACACGCGTCGTCAATCCCCTGCGTAAAAAGCAATGGATTGTCGTCCTGTGTGGAAAGCTACTCAAGATTTTACATGCCATGTGCAACAAAAAACAACGATTCAACGTAAACAAAATGATGGATGATTTCGCCCCATATCAACAGGCTGCATAAGCGTGACACTATCGAAAGTTAAACAAAAAAGGATGACACGGAGAAGCCGGCACTATTTTCACCATTCGACCGTGTAAACACGAGTCCCTAGAGGAGCATCGCCAGCCTCTGCCTTATGAATAGACCGAACGAAGGAATGTACGCGCAATCGACGCCTAGAGATATGGGAGGGTCCGTCATCATAAGCAACGCAGAGATCCAATAGTGCATCAAAATACAACAAAGGATCAGGAGTGATATTACCAAATAATGGTCACTCCTTTAGTGAAGCGTACGGACTATTTGGAATAAAAATCAATCATTTCAAAATTAAGATAAATGTATGTGTCGAAAAAATTTTTTTCAAACACTCAAAAACGGCGCAAACCATTGATATAACAACATTTATTGAGGGAGGAAACGTAATAAAATGTTAGAGTATGATAAAGACATAAAAGGTGAAGATTATCGTTTATTGATTGAAATAGCTTATGAGAAATGTGATAAATTTGCTTTTGTTATAAGGAAAGACATGATGTATGATGAAAAATTGGCGATGAAATATTACAACGAATTATTAAAAGATATTAAAAGTTCATTAATTGAAGTGAAAGAGGAATCTCAATGGGCAGTAAATATACTTTTAGAAGCAACAGCGTATATATATTATTATGAGCTAAATGAACAGACAAAGCATTTTTTACAAACGAAAAGTAATTCTTTATTTGGGTGGATGAATGGGTTACCAGAAGATTTAATGTTTTATAATGGAGATAAAATTTGGCTTGCATGCAATTCACATGAAAGTTATTTTTATATTGACGAGGAAGACGCACAATCGAAAGTATTTGAAATCCTTAAAAAATTGTAATGAATATTTGTACTGAAAACTTTTAAGGTACATAAAAGTCATGCGTCAATTGAAGATTAATAACAATCATTTAACAAGTCATGAAATGGAATAAACCTTTCATGTCTTGTTAAATGAATTTAATGCTAGTAATGATTACTTCTTTGATAGTAGTTTTCAGTTAAGTAAGAAGGAGATTGAAATGATTCATAAGCTTACGAAAAATAATCTCGATCGTAACCGTATTTTTCCGGGAAATCTGTATAATGGGTGCCATCTTCATCATATTCGTCCCAGTCGCTGGAAGGGTCCATATCATCCCAGTCATGATCATCATCATATGAAAATCGATTTGATTGATCTTTTAACATCCCTGACATCACTACAAAAGAATAATGATAATACCCGTCTTTCCAATCTAACTCAATGACATTTGCATCATACTCTGTACATTCTTTTTCGAATTGTTGTTTCACTTCATTCGCTTTGGAAGGCAATAAAATCCCAAGATCATTTCCGTTTTGATCCGTAATCATTATACATGAATTACTCGGATTTGGAGTAAGCCGTATATTGTCCTCTAATTGCAGTTTTTTAATGTGTTGTTGCCTGCTGCTTACTTGGATTTCATCTGGTACGAATACTTTTTTAAACATATACAGAGGATTATTTTTCAATTTTGAAGACTTTTGTTGTTGTTCATTCTGTTTTAAATTGTTATTTTTAGCAGTTGAATTACCAAAAATGTTGGCTAATATTTTTGCGAAAATAAAAACCCCTCCAAATTCATTTGTTATCTTCATATAGTAACATATTTTCATAATAGGATTTAGGTTTTTGTATGAATTTATTTTCCATCATAAATTTGCTATAGCAAAGATTCATTGGCACTCGTAGTTACATAGGGATGGACAGCCAAGAAGTTCCTAAAAAAGCGAATTGAGAAAACGTTAAATGTATGCAAGAGAAAGATAAAATATATTTCATTTTATATGAATTAAGAAAATATTTTGAATAATGAAGCCTACGAATATTTAAACACTAAAAATAGTGCCTAACATAAATGGATTGATAATGAAATTAAACAGTTTAATATAGAATTAAAGGCCATCAATATAAAACTATAAAGAGGCTCTTGAACAGTTAGAGGAAAAATATGAAACTCATACAAAAAAGTGGATAGATGAGTGCTTCCATATGAAGTGAGTGTGAAGCAGAACACTCACTTTTATTTTTTGTAAGCTGAATAAAGGGAAAACTACACAATTCAATCTGAAAAGATAGAATAGGAAAAAATTTTAACTTGTTTTTTCGAAAATCCCAAAATACCTCACTCACAACATGAAACCATACTAAAAACAAATCGTAGAAAGTATTAAAAGTATTTGTGGAAAGAGGGTTTCTAGTAATGAATTCAAATATAGTGATGTACTATAGCATGTTAATAATAGGGGCTTTGTTACTTTTAGTAACGGTAAGACTATTAATTGAATTGTTTAAAACGAAAGAGCATAAAGGTGCTATGTTATTTTTGATTATTTTGGTTGGGTTTATGGGTTCACTACTTTTTTTCGGCAATCTACCAACACTCAAATATGTGCTTACAAAAGATTATGAAGTCATTAAAGGGGAATGTGTGTTTGAAATGGATTCATCTCACCTTGGCTTCAGCTTTGATATGAAAATGCTTGATACGAATGAAGATTATTTTTTTGCTACTGATGCAGAACTTGCTTTTGATGAACCTTCTAAAATTATGGATTATGGAATTGAAAACACCTTTTATTGTGAAGTAACGGTTACAAAGGATCATGAACTAAAAATTCATCATAAAATATATGATCCGGATACTGGAAAATTGATTATATCAGGTGAGTAGAATTCGAACAAGAATTCAATGAAAAGAAGAGGAAACTAACATTAATATAAGGTGATGTAGATGGAGAACGAAAAATACATAAAAATTACAATCTCATTTGTGATTATGTTATTCATAGAGGCTTGGATTATGAGCGGTTTTCCAATAGGGAATACCATCTTTTCTATCATCAATTATTTGGTTACATCTTTTTTTGCTGCTTGTCTTTTATTCATGGAAAAGTCAAGTGACAATCATACCAAGCAAGGTTTCATTGGTATTTATGCAATGGGTTTGATTATGTCATTAGGAGGTTTCCAATCGCCTGTAAAAATGTTGTTAAACATTGAAAGCAATTTATGGCTATTAGTATTGGCAGGTTGGCTGATAACATTTATTCTCGGCCTTGCGTATGCTTTTAAAGAAAGTAAAATCGGAAAAATATTGTATATAAATCCATTTCAAAATAGGGATGGCCTATTATTTGAATTATTACCGTTAATTTTTACGATGGTGATTGCGGCTATTGTAGTTCCCATCTTTATCAGTTACAGATTAAATTCTCTTGATGCACTTACATCATTACAACGCTCAATTTTAATATATTACGGATTTTTACCATATTGTTTTTCCATCCTTATAATAGCTTTATTCCCTTGTTTTTTATTTGGAGTATATAAGAGTATAAATACTCGATGACGTTGAATGTAGATGGATGATTTAACGTCATCGTGTAATGAAAAAAATTAAGCCCATTTTTTGTAAGTAAAAGTTTGCTAATCATCCGTTGAAATAAAAAAGCCTATGAAGTTTGCGTTGCACAAACTTTCATAGGCTCTCATTATTTTCTGCAAACTTTCTAGATAAAAAATCGATCATTAAGGCTTGAATAGTTAGATATTTTATCCAGGGTGATAGTGAAGTGATGATGCAGCACTTTATTCATCCAACTCTTATAAAATTTTCAACTAAATCTAAAAATTTCACTATATTTTTTAGTGTGTGAAATTTCCACTTCATATATCATTAAAAGTAGACAACCAGTATAATGAATTCATTTGGAGGATTATGAATGGATCAACTCATCCAATTCCTTACAACCTATAACAAATCAAAAATTACGATTCTACAATTAATGAATCAATGTCCACGACTTTCTTATGAAAATTTTGCCCAATCCATTTTACGTTTAGAAGATCAACAGTTGTTAACAGCGATAAAGGCAGCAGGGACGAATGGGAAAGAGCCAGAACTCGCGAATGAATACAAAATAAATAAAAAGTTTGTTCGACAAGAATTACATCGGCGAGTAAAAGCGTTGAAAAAAACATTGCATCCAGCTATTTGGGTTGAATATTATTTAACGAAAAACTTGGACGAGCTCGAGCAAGATTTAGTTGTACTTGAACAATTAAATGCATATTTAAAGCAACAGGGCTTTCCTACAACAAAAGCCCTTGCACAAGAACGATCTTTTGAAATATGTAAGGATGAAAAATGGATAACGGAAAAAGGTGGTCAGCAATTTTTAGAAAAGGTAAAAGTTTGGGATTTGCTTGAAATTTGGCCGATTACAGATCCGGTTAGTTTTGCCATTAATCCAATGCGTCTTCATGATGAAACGCCGAAAGTATTAATCGTTGAAAATAAAGCGACCTTTTATAGTTTACTTCCTACGTTAAAGAATAGTAGTTTTACGGCACTTGTATATGGACAAGGCAAAGCGATTGTTGGAACGATTCAAGTGTTGCCAGAACAGCTTCCATTAAACTATGAAAAGGCGGAAATTTATTATTTTGGAGATTTGGATGCGGAGGGGATTTCCATTTGGTATTCCCTTTCCCAAAAGTATGACGTCTCATTGGCCCTTCCTTTTTATAAAGCCTGCTTAGAAAAAGAGGCAGCAAAAGGGAAAGCGTATCAAAGAAAGAATGATGAAGCGATCAACGCTTTCCTTCGATATTTTTCACAAGATGAAGCAAACAAAATCGTAAAAGCATTACAAAACGGTTTGTATTATCCGCAAGAAATTTTAAATGCAGAGGAATTGCAACATATATGGAGGAATGAATGTTGGATGTAAAAGAAATTTTGAAAGGATTTGGGGAGCGCTACGAGAAGTTACTATTGTTTGAACCATTAAATAAGTTGTCTGCGATGCAAAGAAAGGATGGCCAAAATCGCCCGATTGATATGCGAGGATTAGGTTTGTTAACGTTACTTTATTTTTTTGAGCAAAAAATTATGCGAAATACCAAAGCGGGAAGAAGGCATCTTGCGGAATTTTTGTATGCGGCAACGAATGAATATATTGATTTAACATTGGATCAGTTTCAACAATTAGCGGGGATAATCATTGAAACATTTAGGCCAGGTAGCGGGAAAATTAAAACAGCTGAATTTTTCAATTGGGCGACTGGTGAGAACGAAACAGTGGGCTACCAATATTTAAAGGCTAGTTCGTTTAATGTTTCGACTAATGAACAGTTTTATGTATTAGATGAACATGGTTTAGAGCTTGTCTTTGCGACAAAGGAATTTTATAGTGAATTTCAATTATCAATCAGTCAGCTGTTATTAAGGAAGCAACTTGAAAAGGGTGAATTTAAAGGGGCATTACGGCAAATTAATGAAATGCGGGTAGCGGTGGAATCCATTGAAGAACAGTTAAGTCGCATTCAACAAGAGATTCGCCGCAATATTGCATCAAATGAAGTTTTCGAACGATATGAAAAGTTAATAGAAGATATTTCTTATCGGCTTAAATATGAAAATGAGGAATTCGATGAGCTTACGCAGTTTGTGAATGAAGCGAAAGAGCGACTTCATTATAAAGATATCATGAATAGAGAAACGGATGCTTACAATTTTGTTTTAACGATTTCCATGGAATTAGAAAAAGTACATGCTTCACATACGAAACTGCTTCAAAAAAGTATCGAGTTACAAACGACAGCTCTTGAAGCTGCAAAAGAAGCTTTATATTACATAGGGGTCGAATCCTTTAACTTTGATCAAGACGTCACAGCACGCATTATTTCAAGTCCACTGCCTGTTTCATCTTTAAAAGCTTTTGTCGTTCCGTTTTTAAAAGTACATGAAGAAAAACAATGGTCACTTCTTACGATTTTCGATAAACAAAATATTTATGAAGAGCGTCACGAACAAGAAACGTCCACCATACTGGAGCTGGATGAGGAGAAGAAACAGATCCAAAATGAACAAATGGTCCAGTTTTATTCTGTCGTATTAACCCTATTGCTACGGAGATTAGAAGAACAACAAGAAATAACGTTAGAACAGTGGTTTGAAGAATTGCGTAACGATGAAAAGTTATCACCGTTATTACAATCACGATACATGTACGATTTCTTCATATTATTACATCAACGGTCACCAATTAAAGTTAATGAAATTGAATTAAAGGATTTAGAAGAAGATGCAGAAGCGGCCTATTTATGAGGCTGGGACAAAACCCCCTCTAAAATGGAAACAGCCCATGAAATTTTGGAATGAAATTTCATGGGCTGTTTTTCATTTTTTCAATAAAAAATAAGGACCTCTTCTGTTAAAATTAAGTTAGCACACAAAACCTAACAGAAAGAAGGGTCCTTATGTTCAAATATTATAACATGAATCAATTAGTTTTGCCTCTAGATTTAGAAATAAAATTACAAGAAAATGATATTGCCTTCCACATTCACCATTTAGTTGAAAGTATTCCAGATGAAGCCTTCCAGCCGTTTCTTCGAAATACAGGTTGTCCTGCTTATCATCCACGCATGATGCTAAAAATTATTTTGTGTGCCTATTCGCAGTCTGTCTTTTCAGGTCGAAAAATTGAAGCGCTATTAAAGGACAGTATACGAATGATGTGGTTGGCACAAGGATATGAACCAAGTTATCGGACGATCAATCGTTTTCGTGTGCATCCGGAAGTAAAAGAATTAATTCGTCAATGTTTTGTCCAATTCCGTTGCCAACTGGTGGAAGAAAAGTTAATCGATCAAGAAGCCATTTTTATCGATGGTACGAAGATTGAAGCGAATGCCAATAAATTTACTTTCGTATGGAAGAAATCCATTGAAAAATACAACCAAAGCTTAATTGAAAAATCCAATCAGCTCTACAACGAACTGTTAGAGAAGGAAATCATCCCTGAAATGGAGCGGGAAAATGAGGGAGAACTGTCCGTTGAAGAACTCGCTCAAATGGTGCAACAAGTCGATGAAGTGATTACGGAATATGACCAAAAGATAGAAGCATCGCCCGATGCCACAGAACGAAAAGCATTAAGAAGCGAACGGAAATATCCGAAGCGAGTGTACAAACAGTTGATTGACTTGATTTTACGTAAACAAAAGTATCAAAAAGACTTCGAAATCTTGGGTGAACGGAATAGTTATTCCAAAACAGACTTAGATGCGACGTTCATGCGAATGAAAGACGACTATATGAAAAACGGTCAATTGAAGGCTGGATACAACGTACAAATCGCAACAGAAGGTCAATACGCACTAGCTTATAGCATCTTTCCAAATCCTACTGATACACGTACATTAATTCCGTTCTTGAATAAGATAGAAAAGGATTATTTTCCGTTGCCAAAGTATATTGTCGCAGATGCTGGTTATGGTAGTGAACAAAACTATGAAGACATCCTTTCGAATCGAAAATGTGAGGCACTCATTCCATATACCATGTATGAGAAAGAACAAAAGAAGAAATATAAACAAAATCCATTTCATCCAGACAATTGGATGTACGACGAAGAAAGTGATACCTACATTTGTCCAAATCAGCAGCGAGTAACCTTCCGTTATCGTTCTGTACGTACAGATAAGACTGGTTTCAAACGAGAATTGAAAATCTATGAATGTGAAAACTGTTCAGGATGTCCATTTCGTTCATCATGCACAAAAGCAAAGGAAGGCAATCACCGAAAGGTCATGGTGAATGAAAAATGGGAACAACAAAAAGAATATGTAAGAGCGAAGCTTTCAGAAGAAAAAGCTGGTTCTATTTTCCGTCAACGTAAAATAGACGTAGAACCAGTTTTTGGATTCTTGAAGGCTAATTTGCGTTTCACTCGATTTTCCGTTCGAGGAAAATCGAAAGTGGAAAATGAAATGGGCATTGCCTTAATGGCCGTGAATTTACGAAAATACACGGCCAACAAAGATCAACTAACCAAAAATAATGGGGATAAATGGAAAAAGGAGAATTTGAGTTGGCTCAAATTCTCCTTTTTCCTATCTAGAAGCTAGTTTTGTCCCAGCCTCTTGGAAAGGATGGGCAAAACATTTACTCGTTAGGCAAAATTTCTGTAATGGAATCGATCGGTGTTTGAACGGCTTTACGGGCGCGTTTTACAGCTTCTTCATCCGGCGCATCGTAGAAGCATAAGCATTTTGTCATATCTTCGCATACATAAGTTCTTGAGAATTTCACTTCCGGCACTTCTTGATAATGTACAGAGTTTTTCTGTTTTCTGGCAAGGTATTGATCCATCGTAATATCTTCCGGGATATTCCATTCAACTAAGTAGTTGACAACTTCATTGCTTTTCTTTACTTCTTCCAAGTCTTTACCAACCAGGCGGACTTGTTTGACAAGTTGAACCGGGATGGAAAATTCTCTTAACACATCAGTAAAATTGGCGCGTTTTTCGCCTTCAAAGATAAAAAATGCACGAGTGAAATCTTTTGATACTTGCAATTCAATTAAAGAGGCATTGTTTGCTGCCAATTTTTTCTGCAGTGACTTTGTAGTCTGATTCAATTCATCTTTTGTAGATACAATTCCTTTTAAGGAAGATTCAACTAAATATAATTCCATAAATAAACCCCTCGCTTAAATTTAATTTTTAGTTTTCTGGTAAGGTTATAATATTATACTTAGTTAAAAAAATCAACTTTGTATATAAAATAATTTTTATGTTAAACTGGGAAAACGGAGGTAGACTGAATATGGAAACAAAAACTCGATACGATATCCCTTGCAATATTGCACAATCGCTGAATATCATCGGCGACAGATGGACGCTGCTGATTATTCACGAAATTTTATCAGGACATACGTTATTCAACGAGATCAAAAAAGGTCTAAAGGGGATTTCTTCCAATCTTTTATCTGAGAGGCTGAAATATTTGGAACAACAAGGAATCGTGGAAACCGAATTATATTCGGAGCACCCACCCCGCTATTGCTATAAATTGACGGACAGTGGAAAAGATTTGGAGGATGTTTTTAATGCCTTCATTATATGGGGAAGCAAACATTTAAAAAAATGCTATAAAAAAATTGTTGATGAAGAAACAGGCGATGAGATAGAAATTGGATATTATTCAAAAAGAACCGGAGAGCGGGTAAATAAAATTGCAGTCGTTCCGGTCAGCAATCCAGCTGAAAATGAATAAGCCAAAAGCTGACAATAGGTGGATGGGGTTCACAAACCCTATCGCTATTGCCAGCTTTTTTCTGTGAAAATAATTTAATTCCACTTAGCCCATGAATAGCTTCGATCTATTGAGGGTAATATATAAATAACCTAAAAAAGACAATAAGAAAGCAGAGCTACCTAATGGAAGGTAACTTTGTTTAAACTTATTCTTCTTTGGTTATACTAATTAATTAAAGGTTCTTTATAAGGCTCCTTATTAATTAGCATGGAGTAAATGATTCGAAGCATTCGATGCGATATGGCAACGAGTGCTTTTTTCTTTCCTCTTCTTGCAGCAATCGACCAATATTTAGCAGCTAACCAACGATTCCTACTTCTAGAGATTGCCCATGCTACTTCGCATAGTACAGTTTTGATATGAGGATTCCCTTTAGTCGTTTTAGTTGACTTTCGTTTTCCTGCACTTTCATGATTTCCTGGAGCAACTCCGGCCCAAGACGCTAAGTGTTGAGAGGGAGGAAATTGTTCCATGTTCACCCCAATCTCTGCAATAATAATTGCTGCGGAATCCTTTTTAATACCCGGAATCGTTAGTAATAACTCCACTTCTTCTTTATAATTCTTCAGAATTTCATCTATTCTTTCCTCGATTTGGCTGATTAATGATTCTAAATAAACGATGTGTTGCCAAGATTGTTTGATTAGAAAGATTTGATGATCGTTTAAAGTACCGAATAAAGATTCTGTAATCATTTGTTTTTTGTGCTTCATTCTTCCGTGAATACTATTTTCTACATCAATGGAATCAACATATCCATTTTGAATTAATTTGGATAGAAGTTTTCTTCCAGAAACACCAAACACATCTGAAATAACTGAATTTAGTTTAACATTTGAGCATTCTAATACTTTCAGAATCCTATTTTTTTCTGAAGTCAAATGGCCGATCCATTTTTTACGAAGCCGAGTTAAATCACGAAGGTTTCGTATATCTTCTGGTGGAACAAAACTTTTTTCAATCAGTCCATAACGCAATAACTTCGCAATCCACTCTGCATCCGAAACATCTGTTTTTCTTCCAGGGACATTCTTGATTCTTTGAGCATTCGCTAATGTAATATCAAAGTAATCCTCCAAAATGTTATAAACAGGTTTCCAATAAACTCCAGTACCCTCCATCGCAATGTGCGTAATGCCATGGTTTTCCAACCACTTTAGTAAACGAAAGAGATCCTTTGTTAAAGTGGGGAAAGTTTCTGTTTCAATGAATAATTCATCGTCCTGTTCGCCAATCATGACACAAGCAACAATTGTTTCAGCATGTACATCTAATCCTGCACAACGTGTCATCAGTACATCCAATATAATCCCTCCCATAAAGTAGATTCACAAACAGCGAGTGAATTTGAAATATAAGCATTTTTCTGTACGTAGTCATCATTCCAAATGAATGAGCTAACAATGGGTTGTTCACCAAATCCACTCAAACAGTTTTTTATTCAGGGTATCATCCACCATAAAAGCCTACGTATTGTTAACTGTTTGTGTTATCTACATTATGGGAAAGAAATATCCATTTTCATGCCAGGGTTGTGAATGAAAATTCATGATTGTTTTTTATGGATAAAAATAAAGGATTCGACAACAATATGTAATACAAACTAGTTGTTTTTATTTACACAAACTATGAAAATAGTAAAAGTAAAAAACTTTGTTTATGTTACAATGTTGAAGGAAAGTAGGGATTGTCATGGGAAAAAACATACAAATAGCCATCGATGGGCCTGCTGGTGCAGGAAAAAGTACAATTGCAAAAATCGTGGCAGAACAATTAGGATTCACTTACATTGATACTGGAGCGATGTATCGAGCTGTTACGTATAAAGCGTTAAAAGAAAACATACAATTAAATGATGAAAAAAAACTAGAAGAAATGCTGCTAAAGACAAATATCGACTTAAAGTCATCTCCAAATGGACAACTTGTTTTCGTAGATGGAGAGGATGTGACAAAAAAAATTCGTTCCAATGAAGTAACAGCGAACGTTCCGCGAGTTGCATCTCTTGCAAAGGTTCGTGAAATCCTCGTTGCTAAACAAAAACAGTTGGCAAAAGACGGCGCAGTTGTCATGGATGGACGAGATATAGGAACTCATGTATTAAAAGAAGCAGAATTAAAAATTTTTATGTCTGCCTCCGTTGAAGAACGAGCAAAACGAAGATTGCTTGATAATAAAAAACGAGGCATTCCTTCTGACTATGAACAGCTAAAAGAGGAAATAGCGCTTCGCGATCAGCAAGATATGGAACGTAAAATATCGCCATTAGTTCAAGCGGAAGATGCCATTTATTTAGACACTACTCACTTATCAATTGAAGAAGTTGCAGAAAAAATTTTACATTTAGCGAAAGAAAAGATGGAATAATAATCGTTTCTTTTCGCGTATTTTATTCATAAAAAAGGAAATATTTAAACTATAAGGAAAAAATTTTGTGTTTAAATGCAATTTCTAATAAAATAGATATTGTAAGATGCGAAGGAGGGTTACATATGTCCGAGGAAATGAACTTAGGAGTTGGCCAAGAATTTCGTGAAGGAGACATTGTAAAAGGGACTGCTGCAAAAGTTGAAGACAAAGCAGTAACCGTTACAATAGAAGGTGCACCATTTGATGGGATTGTACCAATTAGTGAACTTTCTAGTTTGCACATTGAAAAAGCATCCGATGTGGTGTCTGTTGGCGATGAGCTAGAATTAATGATCACGAAAGTAGAAGAAGAAAACTTTGTTTTATCGAAACGTAAAGTAGATGCTTTAAAAGCTTGGGATAAATTAGAAGAGCTATACAAAAAGGGAGAAGTTTTTGAAGCAGAAGTAAAAGATGTTGTAAAAGGCGGTTTAGTAGTTGATTTAGGAGTACGAGGATTTGTACCAGCATCTTTAGTAGAAGATTATTTCGTAGAAGACTTTGAAGATTACAAAGGTAAAACGCTAACATTCAAAATTACAGAGTTAGATAAAGAAAAAGGAAGATTAATTTTATCTCACCGTGCAGTTGTAGAAGAAGAAAAAGCAAATAAAAAGAAAGAATTGCTAGAGAGCCTAAAGCCAGGAGACGTATTAAATGGTAAAGTTCAACGATTAGCTCCATTTGGTGCCTTCGTTGACATAGGTGGCGTTGACGGGCTTGTGCACATTTCACAAGTAGCCCATGAACATGTAGATGATATTAACACAGTTCTTCAAGAAGGGCAAGAAGTGAAAGTAAAAGTTTTATCTGTTGACCCGGAAAATGAAAGAATTTCTCTATCCATTAAAGAGACATTACCTGGTCCATGGGCAAACATTGCAGAACGTGTTTCAAAAGGTCAAGTATTGACTGGTACGGTGAAGCGTTTAGTGTCCTTCGGTGCCTTTGTTGAAGTGTTCCCAGGTGTTGAAGGGTTAGTTCATATTTCACAAATTTCTCATAAACACATCAATACCCCTCACGAAGTGTTGAAAGAAGGTCAAGAGGTTCAAGTGAAAGTGCTTGATGTTAATGAGCAAGAAAAGCGCTTATCATTAAGCATGAAAGAACTTGAAGAAAACCCAAAGCATCAAGAAGAATTTGATTATCAATTACCAGAAGAGACAACAGGATTCTCCATTAGTGATGTAATAGGGGAACAATTGAAAAAATTTACAGATCAATAAATTTTATTTCGAATAAAAATTGCGTGCTTTAAGGAGTGCGCTTTTTTTATGTCCATTTATGTCAAAAAATGATATATAATTGGATATCGTGTATAATACAAAGGATAAGAATTTGGAAGGATGAAGGACAGATGACAAAACCAGTAATCGCCATCGTAGGTCGTCCGAATGTAGGAAAATCAACAATTTTCAACCGAATTGTTGGTGAACGCATTTCCATTGTGGAAGATATACCTGGGGTGACCCGAGATCGCATCTACAGTTCGGCAGATTGGTTAAACCATGAATTTAATATTATTGATACAGGTGGAATTGATCTTGGAGATGAACCATTTTTAGAACAAATTCGTGCCCAAGCACAAATTGCCATGGAAGAGGCCGATGTGATTATTTTTATGACGAACGGTCGAGAAGGAGTAACTCTTCAAGATGAGCAAATCGCAAAAATGCTTTATAAAACAAAAAAACCAGTTGTACTGGCAGTCAATAAAATTGATAACCCAGACATGCGTGAATTAATATATGATTTTTATTCTTTAGGCTTTGGGGAGCCGATTCCAATTTCCGGTTCGCATGGATTAGGGATTGGGGATTTATTGGATGAATGTGCAAAATATTTCCCTAAAGAATATGAAGATGAATATTCAGACGATGTCATTAAGTTTTCATTAATTGGTAGACCAAATGTAGGAAAATCTTCATTAGTAAATGCAATTCTCGGAGAAGAGCGGGTAATCGTTAGTGATATCGCTGGAACTACTCGAGATGCAATCGACTCTCCTTATACGTATGACGGACAAGATTTTGTCATTATCGATACGGCTGGAATGCGGAAAAAAGGGAAAATATATGAAAGCACAGAAAAATATTCCGTATTAAGAGCATTAAGAGCGATTGAACGTTCAGATGTGGTGCTTGTCGTATTAAATGCAGAAGAGGGAATACAAGAGCAGGATAAAAAAATTGCAGGGTATGCTCATGAAGCGGGTAAAGGTATCGTCATTGTCGTGAACAAATGGGATGCCATTGAAAAAAATGAACGAACAATGAATGAATTTACCCAAACGATTCGCGATCAATTTTTATTTTTGGATTATGCTCCGATTGTGTTTGTTTCTGCTAAAACGAAACAAAGGTTGAGTCAAATTTTACCATTAGTAAAGCGGGTAAGTGAGAACCATGCAATGCGCATTCAATCTTCTTTATTAAATGATGTAATTGAAGATGCGATTGCAAGAAACCCAGCCCCTACAGATAAAGGAAAACGTTTACGCATTTATTACACGACACAAGTATCGGTTAAGCCACCTACATTTATCACTTTCGTAAACGATCCAGAGCTCATGCATTTCTCTTATCTTCGATTTTTGGAAAACCGCATTCGTGAAACCTTTGATTTTGAGGGAACGCCGATACGTATCATACCACGGGCACGTGAGTAAAAGAGTGAGGGATAAATAAAAATGAAAAAGGTAACAGTGTTAGGAGCAGGTTCATGGGGAACTGCCTTAGCAATGGTGTTGGCTGAAAATGGACACGATACATTAATTTGGAGCCACCGACATGAGCAAGCGAAAGAAATAAATGAACAACATACGAATGAAAAATATGTTCCGAATATACAACTACCTGAAAATTTAAGGGCAACAAGTGATTTGAAAGAAGCGGCAGAACATGGAGATATCATCATTTTTGCGGTTCCGACAAAAGCGATTCGTGAAGTAGCAGAAAACATTATGAATTATTTAAATAGAAAAGTATTAATTGTGCACGTATCAAAAGGGATAGAACCAGATTCTTTAAAACGCATCTCAGAAATTTTAGAGGAGTCTCTATCCCCGCGTGTGATTGAAGATATCGTTGTATTATCAGGTCCTAGCCATGCGGAGGAAGTGGTGTTGCATCATCCAACAACGATTACTGCTGCTTGTACAAATCTCCTTTCCGCTGAAAAAATACAAGATTTGTTTATGAACCAGTATTTCCGTGTCTATACAAATACCGATGTAATCGGCGTTGAACTAGGTGGTGCATTGAAAAATGTAATTGCCTTAGCAGCAGGGATTTCCGATGGCCTAAACTATGGGGACAATGCAAAGGCAGCATTAATTACCCGAGGACTTGCGGAAATTGCTCGTTTAGGTGTGCGAATGGGAGGCAATCCCTTCACCTTTGCAGGATTAACTGGTATGGGCGATTTGATCGTTACTTGTACGAGCGTTCATTCTCGCAATTGGAAAGCAGGGAACATGCTTGGAAAGGGAATGAAGCTGGGGGAAGTATTAGAGAGTATGGGCATGGTCGTTGAAGGAGTTCGCACGACAAAAGCTGCTTACCAGCTTGCCAAAAAATACGATGTTCCGATGCCAATTACAACTGCATTGTTTGAAGTATTATTTAATGAAAAAGAACCGAAAGATGCTGTTGATGAGTTAATGAATCGCTTAAAGAAAAGAGAAATCGATTATTTACAATAAAAGGACAAGCATTTTCGTTGCATCAATGAGCGGGTATGAAAAAATTCAAAGTCGAGTTGAGTATCGGGAACTACAAATAATACCCGTTCATGTGCAATGAAAACGAACGCATGTGCGAAAGAGTGTTCATAGGCAAATATGTATACATACCGCTTCTTGAAAGGAGGAATTGCAATGAGTCATCCATTATTAATGGATATAGATAAATTCGTACTTGGTGCTGCACGTGGTCCATTAGCGAACATGCACCCGATGGATGTCATGTGGGTTTCCTTTTACTCGATAGCTGCAATGATTTTATCCATTCTTATGATAACAGCAGCTCGCAAATGGGTGAATAATGCTATATTATCCTTTTTCATTAGACTGATTGCATTTATTATTTTTATATTTGGCACATTATTAATGGTTTTAGTAATCTTTACGTGGCCATCATAAATAAAGGGGTGAAAATCATGAAACAGAAACGGAAATTCATTTTTTTCATACTATTACTATCGACATCCCTTTTACTATCTGGATGTTTGTTTCCACAGGAAGAACGTGTTGAGAATCAAATACCTGATGAAGCTCAACTGATTGCTGTGCAAAATGCCATTGATCAATATCGAGCGGAAACAGGTGTGCTGCCGATAAAAAATAAAGATATGGATACAGATATATTTATTAAATATCCCATCGATTTCTCGAAATTGGTTCCAAAATATTTAGCGAATATCCCAGGAAATTCATACGAAAAAGGTGGCATATTCCAATATATTATTTGGGACCCGGAAAACAATCCAACTGTAAAATTAGTAGACTTACGTTCAGCAGAAACGATTCGAGATCTAAATATTCGCCTTCTCTCAACAAAATACATGCCTTATAAAGACAGAATTGCGGATTATGTATATTCAATAGATTTTAAGAAATTAGGCTTTGCTAAAGAACTAACTGTGCCAAGTCCATATTCGAATAATCATTTACCATTAGTTGCTTCAACAGAAGGACAAGCCTATGTAGACTACTCCATCGATTTAGCTCAGTTTATAAGAGAAAATCATTTGAAGCCTGAGCCAGGAGAAGATATTCGTATGTTGCTTGTGGAAGCTTATCCAGTAGTACCGGCCTATTCACTGCCATATACTGTGAACGAGAATAATGAACCGATATTTATGTTTGATCCAATAAAAAAATAAAAAAATTTAAGCCTTGTACGACTTTTCGTGCAAGGTTTTTCATATCTTAAGTATATAATTCATAGATTGAAGTACGTAAAGGAGGAACTACAATAGGCGAACAAATCTTTCAACAAATAGCAGAAAGAACAAATGGTGATGTATATATTGGGGTTGTAGGGCCTGTGAGGGTTGGTAAATCCACTTTTGTGAAAAAAATGATGGAGTCAATCGTCCTACCAAACATCGTGGATGAAGAAGAACGGAAAAGAGCACTGGACGAGCTACCACAAAGTTCACCTGGCCCAGTCATTATGACTGCAGAACCAAAATTTGTTCCTGCTCATGGTACAGAAATTTGTATTGGGGAAAGTGAAATACCTTTCCGGATTCGTTTTGCTGATTGTGTTGGTTATGTCATTGATGGTGTAAAAGGGTATGAAGATGAAAATGGACCAAAGTATGTGCACACACCATGGAACACTGAAGCTATTCCATTCCAAGAAGCAGCTCGAATCGGAACAGATAAGGTGATCCGCGACCATGCAAACATCGGTGTAGTTGTAACGACAGACGGCACTGTTAATGGGATTTCACGAGAAGCTGCACAAGTGGCGGAAGAACAAATTGTTGAACAATTGCAGGAAATCGGTAAGCCATTCGTCATCATTTTAAACAGCCAATATCCAAACAATCAAAATACGCAAAAGTTGCGCAATGAATTGCTCTCCCGTTATAACGTTCCTGTCATTGCAATAGCTATTGATCAAATGACGTTAAATGATATGGAGTTTATTTTAGAAGAAGCTTTGTATGAATTCCCTGTGGAAGATATTGAAGTGGAAAAACCTGATTGGCTTGATGTATTAGAACCGACTCATCACGTCAATGCAACGCTTTCAGAAGCAGTTGGAAATGTGCTGAATTCTGTAATGAAAATTCGCGATGTCCATAATGCGGTAGAAGATTTAAGAGAAATTGATTTTATTGAAAGCTGCGAAATTGAAAGAGTTGATGCAGGACTTGGTGTGGCAACGGTGCGCATCACATTAAAACCGGAAATTTATAAGGGGGTTTGCAATGAATTTTTAGATGCGCCCATTGACACGAAAAAAGATTGGCTGCTCTTCATTAAAGAGGCACAAGAAGCGAAAAAAGCACAAAAACGCTTCCGAGATGCGATTGAAGAAGCGACAATCAATGGCTATGGTGTAACGCTTCCGACGATGGAAGAGTTTGAGCCAAGTGAGCCAGAAATAATTAAACAAAATAATTTCTACGGTGTTCGCATGAAGGCGAAAGCTCCATCTTACCATATCATACGTGTCGATATGGAATCTGAGTTCTCGCCATTAATTGGGTCAGAGTTCCACAGCCAACAGTTATTGAAAGACTTGCAGTATGCATATAAACATGATCGAGAAGCGTTATGGCAAACACAATTGTTTGGAACGCCACTGCATGAAGTGTTGACGGAAGGAATTCGATTCAAAATGAATGCTGTGCCGCCAAGTGCAAAGAAAAGAATGCGTCAAACAATTGAAAGAATGGTGAATGAAGGAGAAAAAGGACTCATTACGTTTATTATTTAAAAAAAGTGAGATAATAAAAATAATGGAATTTTATTAGAAGGACTTTTTGTCATATAGACGAAAAGTCCTTTTCATTATCCAAAGTGCCAAAAACTCAATTTTTCTTGGACAAACATGAATAAATACAGTTGCACCGCTTATTTCTATATGTTACTCTTTTTACATGATTTAGCTTTTTTAACCCTTTGAGAGGAGGTGAACAGTGTGAACAAAACAGAATTAGTAAACTCTGTTGCTGAAGCTGCAGGTCTTTCTAAGAAAGATGCTTCTAAAGCAGTAGATGCAGTATTTGATACAATTCAAAACACTCTTGCAAAGGGTGACAAAGTGCAATTAATCGGTTTTGGAAACTTCGAAGTTCGTGAACGTGCTGCACGTAAAGGTCGTAACCCTCAAACTGGGGAAGAAATTGAAATTGCTGCAAGCAAAGTGCCAGCATTTAAACCAGGAAAAGCACTTAAAGAAGCTGTAAAATAATAGCTTCTTTAAAATTACATAGAGCAGTCGTCATGAATATGATGACTGCTCTTTTTACATATTATAATATTAATGAAAGATAAATCAATTCTACCATTGGAGCAAAAAAGCAACACATATAAGAGTACAATTTGAGTGAAAGCCTTTTGCGATTCACGTCTGTATGTGCTACGATTCATTTTGACAGTGTTGTGCTTTGTCGATTTAGGAGGAACATATATGTCAAATGTTGATTTAAAAAAAATAGAAGAAGCTGTAAAAATGATTTTAGAGGCCGTAGGTGAAGACGTTAATCGTGAAGGACTCATCGATACACCAAAACGCGTTTCAAAAATGTATGAAGAAATGTTTAAAGGGCTTAATGAAGATCCGCGAATTTATTTTGAAACGGTCTTCCATGAAAACCATGATGAGCTTGTTCTTGTGAAGGATATTCCTTTTTATTCGATGTGTGAACATCATTTAGTTCCTTTTTACGGAAAAGCTCATGTTGCATACATACCTCAAGATGGCCGAGTTGCTGGTTTAAGCAAAATCGGTCGATTAGTGGAATCCGTAAGTCACAGGCCTCAATTACAAGAACGAATTACAACAACCATTGCAGATATTTTAATGGAAAAATTAGAACCGCAAGGCGTTTTTGTATTGATTGAAGCTGAACATATGTGTATGACGATGAGAGGATTAAAAAAACCTGGGACAAAAACAGTGACTTCATGTGCAAGAGGAATTTATGAAGTAGATGATGTAAAACGACAAGAAGTGATTTCATTTATTCAAATGTCTTAATTAACAAAATAGATTGTGATATGATAACAAAGAATATGTAAATGTGAGGGAGAAGTATGAACCAATCTGATTATGTCGTAATTGAAGCAGAAGAAGATGGCGTACATGTAATTGGGTTAACTCGTGGTGAAGATACGAAATTTCATCATTCAGAAAAATTAGATACCGGAGAAGTGATGATAGCTCAATTTACTGAACATACGTCGGCCATGAAAATTCGTGGAAAAGCGAAAATCTATACATCGCATGGAATCATTGAAAGCCAATCAAAAAAATAAACCGCTCATTATGATGACGACTGTAATAAGTGCAGTAGATTGTGCTTACATTGGAATGGAGTAATACCTATGGATGCAACATATATAAAAAACCATATTGAACAATTAAAAAAAGATATTTATCGTTATGTGCAACATAAAACACTTCTGAAATATACTGGAAATCCATTGGTGGATGAAAATCAATTATTTTACATGCTGTTGCCATTTTTTAATGGAGACCATTGGGATGATGAAAAATATGAAGGAATCATTACTGTCGGAATTGTACAAGCATCTTTAGCGGAACATGGTCTCATCAACGAGTATGATGCAACATCGAAAGAGCAGCAGCTAACAGTTCTGTCCGGCGATTATTACAGTGGTCGTTATTATGAAATATTAGCAAATTCAGGTAATATTTCTTTGATACGTCAACTTTCTGAAAGTGTTGTATTAAGATCTGAACATGAAATTCGAGTATATGAACCGAGACAATACGCCATCGATGATTGGTTAGATAGTATAACGGTTATTGAAACAGAATGTATTAGCAGATTTTATCAACTTTACAATTACGATCAATATTTAAATATAATGCAAATCAATTTATTGATTCTACGATTACAAAATGAACTATTAAACTATAGAGAAGGTAATAGTTCGCTCCTTTTACAAAAAATGATAGAAAGCTTTGTACCCGTTGATCATTTGAATTTTGAACAATACCTTCTGAAAAAATTGGATGTTCTTATTCAACAATTGCAAGAATTGTTACGTATCTCTTCTATCAAAGCTGAACTTAAACAATATATTGCAGAACGGTTGATTAGATAGAGTGAAGAAAGGTTATGAAAAAGATGGAAAAATCCAAAGAAGAACGCGTCCATGAAGTGTTTGAGAAAATTTACGAAAACTACGACAAAATGAATTCGGTGATTAGTTTCAAGCTTCATGTCAAATGGCGTGAAGATATTATGAAACGCATGAATGTAAAACCGGGATCTACATGTTTAGATGTTTGTTGTGGCACAGCTGATTGGACAGTTGCATTAGCAAAGGCAACAGGTGAAAATGGAGTTGTTAAAGGGCTTGATTTTAGCAAAAATATGCTAAAAGTTGGAGCTGAGAAAGTAAAGCCGTATCCTCATGTGGAGTTAATACATGGGAATGCAATGGAACTACCTTTTGAAGATAACACTTTTGACTATGTCACAATCGGTTTTGGTTTACGAAATGTACCGGATTATATGCAAGTATTAAGGGAAATGCATCGTGTATTAAAACCTGGTGGGATGGCTGTTTGTTTAGATACATCTCAACCAGAAATGCCTGGATATAAACAATTGTTTCGTTTTTATTTCCGATATATTATGCCGCTTTTCGGGAAAATTTTTGCGAAAAGTTATGAAGAGTATTCATGGTTACAAGAATCCGCAAGCACTTTCCCAGGGATGAAAAAGCTTGCAAAAATGTTTGAAGAAGCTGGCTTTGTAAACGTCACATACAAAAGTTATAGTGGTGGTGCAGCAGCAATGCATATGGGATTTAAGAAAGAAGTTTAGGGAGAGGTTCGCGAGTGGAAAAGATGAAGTTAAAAATGATCTATTCCGATTTAAAACCGGATATAGAAATCATCGAAAATGAATTAGAAAAAGCACTTTATTCAACGTCGCATGTATTAAATGATGCCTCTCTCCACCTTTTACGTGCGGGCGGAAAAAGAATTCGCCCACTTTTTGTTTTAATGAGTGCAAAATTTGGTCATTATAATATCGACAGAATGAAATATGCTGCTGTACCTCTCGAATTAATTCATATGGGTTCCCTTGTCCACGATGATGTAATCGATCATTCCGATATGAGAAGAGGGCGTCCTACCGTTCGTTCTCAATGGAACAATCGAGTTGCAATGCATACTGGTAATTTTATTTTCGGTAGAGCAATTCAATATGTATCCCAAATTAAAGATCCGAAGGCGCATCAAATTTTAGCAAGAACGATGGTTGAAATTTGTAATGGTGAAGTCATTCAAATTGAAGATAAGTTTCGACTAAATCAAAACTTAAAAGATTATTTCCGTCGAATAAAAAGAAAAACGGCACTTCTTATTGAATCCAGTTGCGAAGTGGGAGCAGTAGTAGCAAATGTTGATCCTGCTGTTACAATGCGGTTAAAGAGATTCGGTTATTATGTGGGTATGAGTTATCAAATCGTGGATGACGTGTTGGATTTCGTATCAACGGATAAACAACTTGGAAAACCTGCAGGCAGTGATTTATTGCAGGGAAACATTACTTTGCCTATATTGCTCATGAAAGATCATCCAAAAATTATCCAATTTATTGAGCGGGCTTCAAAAGGAATTGTGTCAGAAGAGGAACGGTTAGAAATGCTTCAAATTGTACGCAATTCTGATTCAATTCAAGAAGCTTTGAAAGTAAGCGATCAATATTTAGCGAAAGCAATGAGAGAAGTAGAGCAATTACCAGAACATCCAACAAAGAAAAAACTAAGAGATATTGCATTGTTTATCGGTAAACGTAAGTTTTAAAAAATATATCTATTTCTAATATTGATAGTTGAAGCTTGTGCTTGATTTTGGTAACATTTAGCGGTAGGTAATAAAGCTTAATTGAGATTTAAGGAGTTGTTTAACTTATGGCAATTGAAAGAACATTTCTTATGGTAAAACCTGATGGTGTAAAACGCCAAGTAGTAGGAGACATTATCGACCGTTTTGAGCGTCGTGGATTTGTAATGCGCGGAGCAAAGTTAATGAATGTTCCACGTGAATTAGCTGAAAAACACTATGAAGAGCATAAGGATAAACCATTCTTTGGTGAATTGGTAGATTTCATCACTTCTGGACCAGTATTTGCAATGGTTTGGGAAGGAGAAAATATTATTAAGTTAGCTCGTGTGATGATGGGCGCTACAAAACCTGAAGAAGCACAACCAGGTACAATTCGCGGCGATTATGCGGTAACAATTTCTGAAAACGTTATCCATGGTTCCGATTCACCAGCATCTGCTGAACGTGAAATCAATTTATGGTTCAACAATGAAATCGTTTAATACACTGTAAATTTGCTATCCCACAGCAATTGTGCTGTTGGGATAGTTTTTTTATTAATATGGTATTACAAAAGGTTAGTCAATAGAAAATTTTTGCAGAAACCGTAAATTTTGATAATATGAATATAATAAGCAAAAGACGGTGACTTCTTTTTTACACAAGCAAAGGGAATAACACGAGTATCGATACAATGCAAAGGCAAGGAATAACCTTTAAGGACGAACATGCGGAAAGCATTCGCCTGTAGTGAAATTCGAAAGTAGAAAAAATACTAACCAAAAAAATTTAATACTGCTTTAGAAATTTACTTTTTGAACTTTTACATATTTCAGAAAAGAAAAATTTTGTATATAATAAGTGTACGTCATTAGAGGGGATCGATAACTATGACAGACTACGAACTGTTTATTAATGGTATAAAAAAATTAACAGGTATTGATTTATCGCTATATAAAGAAGCACAAATGAAACGCCGTTTAACATCCCTTTATGAAAAAAAAGGCTTTAAAGATTTTGTTGATTTTTTGCACGGGGTTGAAAAAGATCGAGATTTATTGAATGAATTCCTAGATCGAATGACGATTAATGTTTCAGAATTTTATCGTAATGGGAAACGGTGGGAAGTACTTCAACATAAAATTTTTCCAAAACTGCTTGAAAAAAATAACCGTTTGAAAATTTGGAGTGCTGCCTGTTCAACAGGCGAGGAACCGTACACAATTTCCATGGTGCTCTCTAACCATGTACCATTATCTTACATAAAAGTATTAGCTACTGATATAGATGAAAACTGTCTTCAAAAAGCAAAGCTAGGCATTTATCCTGATCGTTCCTTAGCAGAAGTTCCTGCGGCTATAAAAGCAAAATATTTTATTGAAGAAGGGCAGTTTTATCGTGTAAAAGATGAAATTAAAAATACTGTAACATTTAAAAAGCACAATTTATTAAGTGACCCATATGAGAAAAACTTTGATTTAATCGTTTGTCGCAATGTTATGATTTATTTCACTGAAGAGGCAAAGGATCATATTTATAAAGAATTTAGCAATTCTTTACGACCAGGTGGCATTTTGTTTGTAGGATCTACTGAGCAAATATTCAATCCTGCTCGTTATGGTTTTGAAGTGGAAGATACGTTTTTTTACCGAAAAATATGAGATTGAAAAAAAGGATTGGGCGCTTTTCGACTTGTGCGAAAAGCGTATTATATTTTCGTTAAATTCTATATTATATTAAAATTATTTATTCACAATGTTTTTTTACTAGCTTTATGTTATATTAAAAAATACATACTTTAACGAGTTGAAGGGAGAAAGTGTTTGATGAGATATTTAACTGCTGGGGAATCCCACGGTCCACAATTAACGACAATTATTGAAGGGTTGCCGTCCCTTTTACCGATAACTGCAGAACAAATTAATTACGATTTAAAACGACGACAAGGTGGTCACGGTCGCGGACGCCGTATGCAAATTGAAAAAGATACTGTTGAAATAGTTGGAGGAGTTCGTCACGGAAAAACATTAGGTTCACCTGTTGCATTAGTGGTAAAAAATGATGACTGGAAACATTGGACAAAAATTATGGGAATTGAACCTCTTCCAGAAGATGTAGATCCTTCAGAAATTAAGCGTCAAATTTCCCGACCTCGACCTGGACATGCTGATTTAGTCGGCGGAATTAAATATGGTCATCGTGACTTGCGAAATGTGTTAGAGCGTTCGAGCGCTAGAGAAACGACTGTGCGAGTGGCTGTTGGTTCCGTTGCAAAAGCTCTATTAAAAGAATTAGGTATTTCCATCGTAGGACATGTTACTGAAATTTACGGCATTAAAGCAGATACATCAAAAGTTGCAGGCAAATCAGCAGATGAAATTCGCCAAATTGTTGAAAACGATCTTTTCTATTCAGTGGACCCAGAAGCTTCTGCGAAAATGGTAGAAGCAATTGATGAGGCGAAAAAAGCAGGAGATTCCATCGGTGGTGTTGTCGAAATCATTGTGGAAGGTATGCCGCCGGGAGTAGGATCTTACGTTCATTATGACCGTAAATTAGATGGTAAATTGGCGCAAGCGATGTTATCCATCAATGCGTTTAAAGGGGTTGAGTTTGGTATCGGCTTTGAAATGGCTCGTCGTAGAGGCTCTGAAGTTCATGATGAGATCGTTTGGGATGAAAAACAAGGCTATCATCGTCGTACAAATCGTTTAGGCGGCCTTGAAGGTGGCATGTCTACAGGAATGCCAATCATTGTACGCGGTGTAATGAAACCAATTCCTACACTTTACAAACCTCTTGAAAGTGTTGATATCGAAACGAAAGAACCATTTAAAGCAAGTGTGGAGCGTTCCGATGCTTGTGCAGTACCAGCTGCATCTGTTGTAGCTGAATGCGTCATCGCTTGGGAAATTGCCAAGGCGATTGTCGAACAGTTCCATAGCGATCAATTACCACAATTAAAAGCACAAATTGAAGAAGCACGTAAATTGGCGAAGGAGTTTTAATGATGCGAATCCCAGTAAATACCCAAAGCCATTCCTACGAAGTGTTCATCGGAAGCGGTATATTATGTACCGCTTGCGATTCATTAAAAGAGAAAATTGAAAAGGCAGATAAACTCGTCGTATTTACCGATGAGAATGTTTGGCAAGCACAACAACAATATTTTAAAGAAAACTTCCCTTATCCTTTCGAAGTGTTTGTGATGCCAGGTGGGGAATCTTGTAAAAGTTTTCAAAATTTCGAAGATGCCCACACTTTTTTAATTGAAAAACATTGCTCGCGCCAATCCTTTTTATTTGCCTTTGGTGGAGGAGCAGTTGGTGATTTGACTGGGTTTGTAGCAGCAACATTCATGCGTGGAATCCCATACATTCAAATTCCAACGACCATTTTAGCTCACGATTCAGCCGTTGGAGGAAAAACGGCAATTAACCACCCGCTAGGCAAAAACTTAGTTGGAGCATTTTATCAACCGGAAGCGGTCATTTATGATATCAACTTTTTAGATAGTTTACCAACAAAAGAGATTCGTTCAGGAATGGCTGAAGTAATTAAACACGCGCTGATTTCAGATGAAAAATGGTTAAAACAATTGATGCAAACACCATCAATTACGAAAATTGACAAAACAGCTTTAGCAAACCACTTGAAATCAGGCATCGAAGTAAAGGCGAAAATCGTAGGGCAAGATGAAACTGAACAATCTGTCCGAAAATATTTAAATTTGGGGCATACATATGGTCATGCTATTGAAGCAGCAGCTGGTTATGGCGGCCTTGCCCATGGAGAAGCGGTCATGATTGGGATGGTGTATGCACTTCTCTTGAGCGAACGATACGGTCAAATTTCTAGAGAATTTACGATTGATTTTCTAAAGTTTGCATATCGAAACGACTATCCATTCGAACAAGTAAAGAGATTCTCTTTTGAAGAATTATATGGATATTTAATGAAAGATAAAAAGATTGAATATGGCAAATTAAAATTTGTTTTATTACAGGAAATCGGCCAACCATTCGTAAGAGAAATTGGGGAATCGGAATGTAGAGAAGTAGATAGAGAGCTTCGCTATCTGCTAGAGGAGGTATGTAAATGATTCGCGGCATACGTGGAGCGATAACGATTGAATCAAATACGCCCGATGCGATTTATAGTGAAACGGAAAGATTAGTGTTAGAAATGGCGAGAGTTAACAATATCGTTCCAGAAGATATTGCTTCGGTGATTGTCACGACAACACCGGATATTAACGCCGCATTCCCAGCAAAGGCCGTGCGTTCAATTGATGGGTGGAAATATGTACCAACGATGTGTACCCACGAAATGGATGTTCCTGGATCTTTGCCTTTATGTATTCGAGTGTTAATGCATGTGAATACATCTGTACCTCAACAAGAAATACGCCACGTTTATTTAAATGATGCGGTGAAACTAAGACCAGATTTAGTCAATGAAAATCGATAAAAAGGAGCGTCAATCATGAAATTTAAAAAACAAATTTACGGTATGAAAGCTTACCAACCAGGTAAACCCATTGAGGAGGTACAAAGAGAATTTGGTTTAAAGGAAGTTGTTAAGCTTGCTTCAAATGAAAATCCTTTTGGCTGCTCTCCTAAAGTGAAAGATTTTATTGTAAATAATGGAATGAATTTTGCCATTTATCCGGATGGTTATGCGCAAGAACTTCGTACAGCAGTGAGTCAACATCTTGGTGTAGATGAATCACAATTGCTATTTGGAAACGGTTCAGATGATATAATCGCAATCATTACGCGGGCACTTCTTTATCCCGGTGTTAATACAGTCATGGCAGATCCATCTTTCTCTCAATACAGTCATAATGCAGAAGTTGAAGGAGCAGAAGTTCGAAAAGTGCCATTGAAAGATGGTAAGCATGATTTAGAAAAAATGTTAGAAGCAATTGATGAAAACACGTCAATTGTATGGGTATGTAATCCAAATAACCCAACAGGAACTATTGTATCGGATGAGGAATTAAGCTCCTTTATAGAGAAAGTACCAAGTGATGTACTAATCGTATTAGATGAAGCTTATTTTGAATATATAACAGATCCTGCTTATAAAGATACGTTGCATTACGTAGAGGAATATCCGAATGTATTAATCATGCGTACATTCTCTAAGGCATACGGATTAGCTGCCTTCCGAATCGGATATGCAATCGGTCAATCGAAATTGATTGCCGCATTAGACCCAGTGCGTGCACCTTTCAACAACACGGCATTAAGTCAAAAAGTAGCGATTGTTGCATTGGAAGATCAACAATTTATTCAAGAAACAGTGGAACAAACGGAAAAAGGTAAACAGCAATATGTTGAATTTTGCAACAAACATGGACTTAAATATTACCCATCACAAACAAACTTTATTTTATTTGAAGTAAAAGCAGACAGTGATGTGATCTTCCAAGAAATGATGAAACGCGGATTTATTATTCGAAGTGGGAATGCCTTAGGCACACCTGGATTCATTCGAGTTTCTATCGGTACAGAAGAACAAAACCGAAAGTTTTTATCACTTCTTGAAGAGGTATTAAAGGAGCAAGGAGTATTGGCATGACAAGTAATGTGTTAATCATAGGATTAGGCTTAATTGGGGGCTCTTTGGCATTAGCTCTACAAAAAGCTCCCAAAACAAAAGTAGTTGGCTATGATCTTTCTGAAAAAACGAGAAATCTTGCAGAAACTTTAAATATTGTTCATGAAGTGGTGGAGGATGTAGAGGAAGCGGCTAAAATTGCGGACTTTATCATTTTTGGAACACCGGTAAACGCAACGCTACAATGGATGGATGAATTGAAGCACTGGTCGTTAAAGCAACATGTTATTATTACCGACACAGGAAGTACAAAAGGGTTAATTATGAAGAAAGCTGAAGAGCTAAGAGAACAAGGAATTACATTTATTGGCGGACATCCAATGGCTGGTTCCCATAAAAGCGGCATCACGGCTGCAAAACCCTACCTTTTTGAAAATGCGTACTATATTTTAACTCCTTTTGACGATGAAGATGGAAATAATCTTATCGCTCTAGAACAGTTGTTAAAATATACGTTAGCAAAATTAGTGAAAATCAATGCGGAAGAACATGATCATATGACGGCGGTAGTCAGCCACTTTCCTCACATCGTAGCTGCTTCCCTTGTTCACCAGTTAAATGAGGAAAATAAAAGATTTCCAATGACAAGTATGCTTGCCGCAGGTGGTTTTCGCGATATTACTCGAATTGCATCATCGAACCCGATGATTTGGAGAGACATTACATTGCAAAATCGAGAAGAGCTCATCGGGCAAATGGATGCTTGGATTGATGAAATGCAACGAGTAAAGAAAATATTACTGGAAAATGATGATGAATCTGTTGAAGAGTATTTTAGAAAAGCGAAAGATGTTCGTGATGCATTGCCAATTTCAACAGGGGCATTCTATACTACATACGATTTATACGTAGATATTCCAGACTATCCTGGTGTAATTTCCGAAATTACTGGCTACCTAGCAGACGAAAATATCAGTATTACAAATATCCGAGTAGTCGAAACGAGAGAAGACATATTTGGTATTTTGGTGATTAGTTTCCAAAATGAAAAAGATCGAGAAAAAGCAATGAAATGCATTCGTTCACATACGAACTTTGAAATGCACGTTTCTTAACTCGTATGTGGAAAGGGGGAATAAAATTGACTTCAAGAGTATTAGTTTATAATAAACCACGGTTAGAAGGCATTATTACCGTACCGGGTGATAAATCAATTTCACATCGTGCGGTAATGTTTGGAGCTATTGCGGAAGGAAAAACAACTGTTACAGGTTTTCTTCCCGGTGAAGATTGTCTAAGCACGATTGATTGTTTCCGAAAACTCGGTGTTGATATTCAAGTGGATGGTACAAATGTTGAAATCAATAGTCCAGGAATGGACGGTTGGCAAGAACCGAAAGAAGTATTATATACAGGCAACTCAGGTACGACAACAAGATTAATGTTGGGCATCCTTGCAGGGACAAACTTCCATAGTGTGATGACTGGTGATGCCTCTATTGGAAAGCGTCCTATGGGTCGAGTCACGAATCCATTGAAACAAATGGGAGCAAAAATCAATGGACGTGAAAATGGACAATATACGCCACTTGCCATTCAAGGAACAGCATTAAAAGCTATCGATTATACGATGCCTGTTGCCAGCGCTCAAGTGAAGTCTGCGATATTGTTAGCTGGACTTAGAGCAGACGGTACTACGATTGTACGGGAAAAAGAGATTACTCGGGATCATACAGAACGCATGCTACAACAATTTGGTGCAAAGATTGACGTAAAGGATGGCGTTATATCCTTAGAAGGCAGTCAACGACTTCATGGAACGCATGTAGATGTGCCGGGCGACATTTCATCTGCGGCCTTTTTCTTAGTAGCTGGTGCGATTGTTCCAAATAGTGAAATCGTTCTGAAAAATGTCGGCATTAATCCTACAAGGGCTGGCATTATTGAAGTCTTGCAGCAAATGGGAGCAAATGTAGCGGTTGATCAAGAGTTATCCGATGCAGCAGAACCAACAGCAACGATTACGATTAGGACGTCCAATTTAAAAGGGACAACGATAGAAGGGGATATTATTCCGCGTCTTATCGATGAAATTCCAATAATTGCGCTACTGGCTACTCAAGCGGAAGGAACGACAATTATTCGCGATGCAGAAGAATTAAAAGTGAAGGAAACAGATCGCATCACAGCAGTCGTAACAGAGTTGAAGAAACTTGGCGCAGATATTACAGCCACGGATGATGGCATGATTATTAATGGTCCAACAAGTTTAAAAGGAGCGAAATTAAGCACATACGGCGACCATCGAATCGGGATGATGGCAGCAATTGCCTCATTAATTACTGACTCTTCAATTGAAATTGATGATGCAGATTGTATTGCCGTTTCCTATCCAACATTTTTTGAGCATCTTGATTTACTATTAAAATAATTGATAAAAAGAGGCTGGGACATAAACAAAAAATTAAAGGGGCAATTGAAAGAGTTTTGATAAAAAATTGATATAACGAATAATTGATTGAAGTGACGGGGCGAGTGCTCCTGTCGCGCACGCTTAGTCGCAAAGCGGAGCAAGTTCAAGGAAGTAAATTCAAAGCTTTCCTGCGACGAGCCCTCTCGAGACACCGCAGGAGCGAAGGATTGAATCAGAGGCTCGAGCCGGGCCCGCGGAAAGCGTCCCCGGAACGGAAATCAATTTTAATAACATATCAAAAAAACATCATTTTCTCCTTGGAGAAAATGATGTTTTTTTAGATTTGTCCCAACCTCTTTTTCTTGTCTATTGAAAATTAGTTTTGTAGCATATTAATAGATAAAGAAAGTAAAGGTGAGCAAATTGAATAACATCACAAAGGACTTAATCGAAGCAATTGAAGAAGGAGAAATAGAACGCATTGATGCCCTATTAGAGACATTTTTTCTTAACGAAACACCAGAAGTTCAATATGAAATTAGTGATTTGTTTTTGCAATATGGGTATATACAGCATGCAAAACGAGTGCTGGAACATTTACGTTTCATCTTTCCTGATGAAGCACAAATTGCAATCGACTACGCTTCCGTGTTAATTGAGCTTGGTGAGGAAGAAGAAGCGCTCAATATTTTAACTAGCATTGAAGAGAGCGCACCAGAGTATCCCCAATGCTTGCTAATTCTTGCTGATTACTATCAAATGCAAGGGTTGTATGAAGTGGCGGAACAACGGATCAACGAAGCGTTGGAAATACTTCCCGATGAACCGCTAATTCAATTTGCAAGAGCGGAGTTATTATTTGAAATTGGACGTTTTACAGAAGCTGCACGAATTTACGAAGACTTGCATAAACAAGAAAAAACCATTGCGGGTGTATTACTGGCAGAAAGGCTTGCAGAAGTATACCGTGCAGGCGGGGGATATGAAACGGCCCTTGATTATTACATGGAAGCATTGGAAGAGAAAGTAACTGCTGATTTGTTATACGGCAGTGCTTATAGCGCTTTCCAATGCGAAAAATATGAAACGGCTATCAGGCAATTAGAAGATTTAAAAGAACTAGATCCAGATTACTTTAGCAGTTATCTATTACTTGCCCAAAGTTATGCCATGTTAGAGGATAATAAAAAAGCATATAGTATAATAAAAGAAGGAATTAAACGAGATGAATATGAAAAATCCTTCTATTTATTTGCAGGTAAAATTGCATTAAAAAATAACCTTCCCGAAGAATCCATTGAGCATTTGCAAAAAGCTATTGCTCTAGACCCTGAATATATGGAAGCAATCCTTGTACTAATGTCTATTTACCATCAAATGGAACGCTATGATGAAATCATTGAGCTGTATGAAAATTTACAAAAGGAACAGTTTGAGTGGATTTCGCTATATCCTTTCATTGCGGATGCTTATGCAAAAAATGAAGAGTACACACGAGCATACGAAATTTATAAAGCAGCATATAATGAATTAAAGGATGATACATCTTTTCTAGAAAACTATTGTTATTTCCTTATTGAAGATGGTAAACGAGATGAAGCGAAAGAAGTAGTACAACGATTAATTGAGTTACAACCTGCAGAAGTACAGTGGTTAGATTTGCTTGAGAGTCTAGAATAGGGGAGGGACACTCATGACTTCTTCCGTACCAATTGTAGACAAAAAGAATTTTGTGCGCTGGTTTTTAAAAAATTTCCAATTGAAGCGACGAGAATGTGTATGGATATTAAATTATTTGCTTAGTAATGATCAGTTGCTTGAAAATATTCATTTTGTAGAAGAAGCTCATTATTGTCCGAGAGCGATTGTAATGTCGAGTGTTGATTCAAATGGTGTGCCGTTCAGATTTTACAAAGGCAACATTATGACAAGTGATGCTGAAAAATCCTTTCATGATTTAAGACTTTATCCAAATGAAGATATGTACATTCAGCTAAACTTTCCGAATGTGCCACCTAACCAATTGTATTTGGCAGTATTGGAAGAAAATCCGTATATGCCAAAATACTTGCATATTAATGAAAAAGACCGGTTAATTGCAGAAGAAATACTGAATACGAGCATGCTAACGTTCCAAGAAGAGAAATTATTAAAAGAAATAGATGAAGCGCTTGACCAAGGAGATAAAGAAAAGTTTTTAGAACTTTCGAATCTATTACAAGCATTAAAAGAAACTTCGAAACATCACTAGCGAAATTCAGTCGAAAGAGACGCTCTTTTCGACTGGATTTTTTATTTTCATCATCTTTTTCTAATAGAGTGGGGTATAATGATTTATGATTGATGAAAAAATGATTATTTGGAGGAAATAAAAATGTATTTTCAAGTAAAAGATGTACAACAATATCAACAGAACAAAGAATTTATTGATACTGCAATCGTTCCACTAGTTTATTTAGATTTTGCTGAGGACAAGATGGTAAAAAGCAGCTCGGATGTAGAGTTTTTAATGTCGCTTACATCCTTTATTGAACAGCAATTTAAAGGCCGCTTAATGTTAATTCCTCCATTTTCTTATACAGAAAGCACAAGAAGCGAGCAGGTTGTCCCAATCTTGAAAAAAAATATACAAGAAGGAGGATTTAAACACGTCATCTTTATCACTTGCGATCATTATTGGACAAACCTTCAAAAAGAAGTGGATGTTATTTGGTTGCCTGCAATACCAATTGAATCGATGGACAAAGATGTGAAGAAACGAATTTTAGAAGAACAATTAAAACAAGTAATCCCAGTTCTGACATCTAAGTGGACTCAACAGTAGAAATTATTTCAATAATTGTTCACATTCTAAATAAATACGAGATATTGCAATATTGACCTGCCTATTTTATTGATATATCATAGATATGTCCTAGTTTATACTATTATTATTATGTCTGTTGGACTGACCTTAAGTTAGAGGGGGGAAAAGGATGGTTAACAAAAAGGTTTCAAGACGTCAATTTCTTAACTACACTTTAACTGGTGTTGGTGGATTTATGGCGGCAGGTATGCTAATGCCAATGTTACGCTTTGCAATTGATCCAGCTTTACAAGTTAAAGCTGAAGGCGATTTTATACTAACTAGCCAAAAAATTGCTGACTTAACTGATGTTCCCGTACGAGTTGACTTTACTTATGAACAAGTAGACGCTTGGTATAAGTCTGAAGTTTCGGAAATGGCTTGGGTTTACAAAGAAGGAGATCGAATCGTAGCTCTTTCACCTGTTTGTAAACACTTAGGTTGTACGGTTAACTGGGAAGGTGACCGCCCAAATGAATACTTCTGTGCTTGTCATGGTGGACGTTATGAAAAGAATGGTAAAAACATTCCAGGTACACCACCAACAGGTCCGTTAGATGAGTATGAAGTATCTGAAAAAGATGGTTATTTAATGCTTGGGAAGAAAATACCAAACACATTAGTTTAATTAGTTAGGGGGTACAACACAAGTGCTAAATAAATTATATGATTGGGTCGATGAACGTTTAGATATCACCCCAATTTGGCGTGATATTGCCGACCATGAAGTGCCAGAGCACGTAAACCCTGCACATCACTTCTCTGCATTCGTCTACTGTTTCGGAGGACTTACATTCTTCATTACGGTTATTCAAATTTTATCTGGTATGTTCTTAACAATGTATTATGTACCAGACGTAGAGAATGCATGGAAATCAGTATACTACTTGCAAAACGAAGTAGCATTTGGTGAGATTGTGCGCGGTATGCACCACTGGGGAGCTTCATTAGTTATCGTAATGATGTTCTTACATACGCTTCGTGTATTCTTCACAGGTTCTTATAAGAAACCTCGTGAATTAAACTGGATTGTAGGGGTATTAATCTTCTGTGTTATGTTAGGTCTTGGATTCACAGGATACCTACTACCTTGGGACATGAAAGCGTTGTTTGCTACAAAAGTAGGTCTTGAAATTGCGGGTTCTGTACCATTTATTGGTGATTTAATTAAAATCTTACTTGCTGGTGATGCTACAATCATCGGTGCTCAAACATTAACTCGTTTCTTCGCTATTCACGTATTCTTCTTGCCAGCAGCTTTATTTGCGTTGCTTGCAGTTCACTTTATTATGATTCGTCGTCAAGGTATTTCAGGACCACTATGATTTAATTTATAGAGTTGTTATTCAAAAGGAGGGGACAACATGCATCGCGGAAAAGGAATGAAATTCGTCGGCGACTCTCGCGTTAAGGCCTCAAACCGAATGCCGAATAAGCCGAAAGATTATTCCGAATATCCAGGTAAAACAGAAGCCTTCTGGCCAGACTTCTTATTAAAAGAATGGATGGTTGGTTCTGTTTTCCTTATCGGTTATTTGATTTTAACAGTCGCTCACCCATCACCATTAGAGCGTCCAGCTGATCCAACTGATACAGGTTATATTCCATTACCAGACTGGTATTTCTTATTCTTATATCAATTATTAAAATATTCATTTGCTTCTGGTGACTATAACGTTATCGGTGCAATTGTTATGCCAGGACTTGCTGTTGCAGCATTATTATTAATGCCTTGGTTAGATAAAGGTCCTGAGCGTCGTCCATCAAAACGACCAATTCCAACTGCAATTATGTTATTGGTAGTAGCTTCAATGTTCTATTTAACATGGGAGTCTGTTGTAAACCATGACTGGGAAGCTTCAAAAGCTCAAGGTCAAATTACACCAAAAGATTTAGGACTAGTACCAGATATTGAAATTGATGAGAATTCTGAAGGCTATCAAATCTTCCAATCTCAACAAACTTGTGTTGCTTGTCACGGCGGTGATTTAACAGGTGTTGGTTCAAACCCTATGTTATTAGGTAATGAACTAACAGCTGAAGAAGTTGAAGAAGTAATTCGAAATGGCCGTGGTGCAATGCCTCCAGGACAATTCTCTGGTACGGATGAAGAATTAAAAACATTAGCAGAATTTATTGCGTCATTAAAAGAAGAATAATGTTTTTGAAGGGAGTTAGTTATTATGCTAGCTCCTTTTTTCTTTATGGCGTATATATAAAATTCGAAAATAATTCACAATCTGCTGTCATATTTGGTATTATTACTTATGAAAAATAATAACCATATATGCCTATTTTTTCAAAAAGGAGAAACACAATGAAAACCTTATTGCCGCAGTTTACGTACGTGTTACAACATCGCACCTTTTTAACTTTGTTATTCATTGTTAATTTCTTAGGTACCATCTACGGATATATTTGGTATATTCCTCAACTTTCAAGAACGGCACCACAATTTCTCATTTTTGTACCGGATAGCCCTACTGCGAGCTTATTTTTCTGTTTAGCTATTATAGGCTGGTTATTGGGCACGAACTTTAAATTAATCGAAGCTCTTGCATTAATAACGTTAGTGAAATACGGTATATGGGCAGTAGTGATGAATATACTAACATTGATGGAGATAGGTTCAATTGGGCTTGCAGGATGGATGTTGATTATTTCTCATGGTATGATGGCAGTTGAAGGAATTCTATATATGCAGAAATACCGCTTTACAAACATTCATATTGCCATTGCTGCTATCTGGACTTTGCATAATGATGTCATCGATTATGTATATGGACAAATGCCAACGTACAGCAGTTTATACAAATATGCCAACCATATTGGATATTTCACATTTTGGTTATCAATTGCCTGCATAGCTATTTCCTATTATTCTTTAAAGAAGCGTAATTATTTGCATATAATTTAATAAATAATTAGAATAAAAAGTAAGATGAACAGTAGGAAAGGGGACTAAAGTCAACAGGATGTATATTCTATACTTTCTAATCATTTTATTATTACCAATTTATGCACAATTTAAAGTTCGAAACACTTATAAACGTTTTTCAAGTGTACATGCGTCAAAAGGCTTAACAGGTGCTCAAGTAGCGCGAATGATTTTAGATAGTCATGGACTTTATGATGTTCGCGTCGTTCCAACACAAGGTGTTTTATCCGATCACTATAACCCGATGACAAAAACTGTGGCATTATCTGAAGATAACTATCATAATGATTCATTGGCTGCAATTGCAGTAGCTGCCCACGAATGCGGACACGCTGTTCAACATAAAGAAGCATACTCTTTTTTAACTTTACGTTCAAAACTTGTACCAGTTGCAAACTTCTCATCTAGTTTATCTTGGATTTTTGTACTAATCGGTATTATTTCGTACAGTGCCAATATGCTTTTATTAGGTATTATTTTACTTGGTGCCGGCGTATTGTTCCAACTTGTAACATTACCAGTGGAATTTGATGCGTCGAAACGCGCTATGAATGAAGTCATTCAATTAGGAATTATTAACAATGATGAAGAACGTGGCGCAAGAAAAGTATTAAGTGCAGCAGCATTAACTTATGTTGCAGCAGCTGCAGTGGCTGTACTAGAGCTATTGCGTTTAATTTTAATATTTACAAATATGAGTTCTAATGAAGATTAATGAACTGTAAAGAGCGAGTTGGTCAAATGCCAATTCGCCTTTTTGCTTTTTAGAAGAATAATTAGTTGGAATATAGGGGTGACAAAGATTCCATTTAACTTGAACAAATAAATATGTAAGAAAAAATTCAAATTTTCCATGAATAAATTAATAAGCCCTCCCTTTCATTAATAAGATATAGCAAATCGGCTTGAACAGGAGGGGAAAGATGAAGATTAGTTATTCGAAACTGTTTTTGTTCGGGTTTCTTGGTTTCATTATTATTCTATGTCTTGCAATATATTCCATTAAATTATCTTTAAGCTATTTAGATAATGAAGATGAAGAAACGTATGATGGTTTTAGAATTTCAGATATTAAAGAATCAGATTCAACAGAGGAGAGCATTTCAATCGAATTCGAAGAAGATCATTAATATACTTGACATTTTTTGAGGCTGTCTTATGGAGCAGATTTACCTAGACAGCCTTTGAATGTACGAGCTGAATGTAATGGAATCAAGTAAAGGGCTAAAGCATTTTATTATTCTTCAATTCGGAAGCCTTCTCCTGTTACATCTTTTACATCAACAATCGACACGAAAGCATTTGGATCGAGTTTACGGATAATGGATTTTAGTTGAACGATTTCATTTCGACTGACGATGCAGTACAACACATCTCTTGACTGCTTTGTATAGTATCCGTAAGCATGAAAAACTGTGATTCCACGATTCATTTTTTCAGTTACGGATTTTGCAATTTCATCTGGTTTATTGGAAATAATGAATGCCCCTTTAGCAGAATATGCCCCTTCTTGAACGATATCAATCACTCTAGCTCCCACAAATACAGCCACAAGCGTATACATCATTGTGATGGAACTTAAGAAAGTTAACCAAGAGGCAACTAGTACTAAAGAGTCGAATAGAAACATTGTTTTTCCCATGCTCCAACCAATATATTTATTGGCAAGGCGGGCAATGATATCAACGCCACCAGTAGTCCCACCACAACGAAAAATGATACCTAAACCGACACCTACAAATACTCCTGCAAATAAAGACGCCAGTAGTAAATCGTTGTGCAAATCTAGCGGAAATTGATAGGTTTGAAAAATTCTTAAAAATACAGAAACGCTTATGATGCCGAGAACCGAGTAGAAAAACTCTTTACGTCCAAGCAATTTCCAACCTAAAATAAACATTGGAATATTTAAAAGGATGTTCATAATTGCCGGATCCCAATTAAGTGTAAAAAATAGAATTAAAGTAATTCCACTAAATCCGCCTTCTCCCAGCCCATTTAACATATTAAAATGGACGAAACCGAAACTGAAAATGGCAGTTCCTATAATAATTCCAATAATTTGTTGGATTTTAATATCCTTCAATCTATTACCTCCTTATGAAGAAAGGGCGTTATGGCAAGACTGCATTTTAATTATGTTTTATTTTTCTACTTTTGACAACGAAATCCCTTTTCATTACGATTGTTAAGAAAGAGTGATATGATAATATAATAAACTTTTAATAATAACAATATTCGACTTAATTTTTTGTTAGATGCAAACATTCGAGTAAAATAGGAGTAAAGACATTAGCAAGTAGGGGAATAGAAGTACCATTTGAAACCTTATAAGAAGAAATAAACATTGATGATATGAAAGGACGAATGCCAATGACAATAAGAGTAGCAATCGCAGGTTGCAGAGGGAAAATGGGGAAGGAAGCTGTCAACACTGTTGTCAATCAAGAAGGAATGGAGTTAGTAGCAGCTCTTGATTACAAACATGTTGGAGAAAGTCTTGCGGAACTTGAAATGTTCCCACCCGATTTAGATGTACCGATTTATTTGAATTTAAAACAATTAATTGAAGAAACAAAACCTGATGTATTAATTGATTTAACAAGTCCTCAAGCAGTGTATGACCATGTAAAGGTATCTCTTTTACATAACGTTCGTCCAGTTGTTGGAACTACAGGATTTACAGACGAACAACTAGAGGAATTAATTCAGCTTGCCGAAGAACAAAAAACGGGTTGTATTATTGCACCGAATTTTGCCATTGGTGCTGTGTTAATGATGAAGTTTGCAAAAGAAGCGGCAAAATATTTGCCTAACGTTGAAATTATCGAATTACATCATGATCGCAAATTAGATGCTCCTTCTGGTACAGCAAAGAAAACCGCTCAAATGATTGCAGAAGTTAGAGAAGCGCAAAAACAAGGACATCCATTAGAAGAGGAAACGATGAAAGGTGCAAGAGGAGCAGATTTTGAAGGGATGCGTATTCACTCTGTTCGCCTTCCTGGATTAGTCGCTCACCAAGAGGTAATTTTTGGCGGAAAAGGTCAATTATTAACCATTCGTCATGATTCCTTTAACCGAGAATCCTTTATGGATGGCATTGTGTATTGTGTCGAAAAAGTCATGGAACTAGACAAATTAGTTTATGGAATGGAAAATATTTTATAAATCGGGAAGATTGGAATGAGTGAATATGAAAATTGCATTAATTGCCCATGATCGTAAAAAAGATAGTCTTGTCGAGTTTGCCATTGCATATAAAGAAATATTACAGCAACATGAATTATATGCTACAGGAACAACAGGTCGCCGCATCATTGAAGAAGTTGGATTAGAGGTTACGTGTTTCCGATCAGGTCCATTAGGGGGCGATCAACAAATTGGAGCGATGATTGCAAACAACGATATGGATATGGTATTTTTCTTCCGCGATCCGTTAACTGCGCAACCTCATGAACCAGACGTTACAGCCCTCGTGCGTTTATGTGATGTTTATCACGTTCCGCTTGCAACGAATATGGGAACGGCAGAAATCTTATTAAAAGGGCTACAAAAAGGTTTCGTTGATTGGAGACTCATTCAAGAAAGAAAATTTAATTAAACAGTGGCTTTACTGTTGATTTCCCTTATTTGAATGCCATTGTTCAGTTTAACAGTTTAGTCTTTTCGTTATGTTGGTATAAATTAGTGAATATAATGAATACGCATAAATTGAAAGGACGTGTGTCGGTGAGAAAATTAAAGATAGGTATTACATGTTACCCTACTGTGGGTGGCTCAGGAGTGTTAGCGACAGAGCTTGGTAAAAAACTTGCTGAGCGTGGTCATGAAATCCATTTTATCACTTCTAGTGTTCCTTTTCGGTTAAAGAAAATTTACCCGAATGTCTTTTTCCACGAAGTAGAAGTAAATAATTATTCCGTTTTTCAATATCCTCCGTATGATATCGCTTTGGCAAGTAAAATGGCCGATGTCATTTTAGATGAAAAATTAGATGTATTGCATGTTCATTATGCGATACCGCATGCAGTGTGTGCAGTCCTTGCCCGCGATATGTGTGGAGAAAATATTGGAATTGTCACAACGTTACACGGAACAGATATTTCTGTATTAGGCCAAGATTCCACACTCTCCCAAGCCATCAGATATGGAATTGAAAAATCCGACATAGTCACAGCAGTATCCAACGCATTAAAACAACAAACCTATGATATTATTGGTACGAATAAAGAAATCGAAACGATATATAATTTTGTGGATGAATCCGTATTTAAACCAATAGAAAAAGCTACTCTGTTAAAACAGCAATATGGTATTCGTGATGATGAAAAGGTCATCATTCACTGTTCAAACTTCAGAAAGATTAAAAACTTGCCAGACATTGTTGAAACATTCATCGAAATTCGAAAACAGCTTCCAGCAAAATTACTGCTCGTTGGAGATGGCCCTGAAAAACACCGAGTGATGGTTCAGGTGAAAGAATCTCCATATAAAGACGATATTTTATTTTTAGGAAAACAAGAAAATGTGGAAGAATTATTTTCTATTAGCGATTTAAAATTATTATTGTCTGAAAAAGAATCGTTTGGTTTAGTGCTATTGGAAGCAATGGCATGCGGTGTTCCGGGTATTGGAACGAACGTTGGAGGAATACCGGAAGTAATTGAGCATGGTGTCAACGGCTATGTTGTTGAGTTAGGTGATGTGCAACAAGCGGCTGCATATGCGATTGAATTGTTAACAGATGAAAATAAACATGAGGAATTTAAACTAAACGCAATACAAACGGTTCAAACAAAATTCCACGAAGAACCTATTATCGATCAATACGAAGAATTATATTATCGATTGGCGGCATTAAAAGTATGAAACAGGTAAAAGATTGGGATGTCGCATTGCGCGTCATTGATAAAATTGAAAAAGCTGGATTTGAAGCCGTCATTGTTGGCGGTGCAGTACGCGACCATTTGCTGCAACGAGAAATACATGATGTCGATGTGGCAACAAGTGCACTACCGATGGAAATTAAAAAAATATTTTCCAATACAGTTGATGTAGGAATTGAGCATGGCACGGTGGTTGTTTTAGACGAAGGGAAACCTATTGAAGTAACAACTTATCGTACAGACGGAACCTATACAGATTTTCGCCGACCGGAAGAAGTCACATTTGTACGAGATTTGCCAAAAGATTTAGAACGGCGTGATTTTACGATTAATGCCATGGCTTATACAAAGGATGGTACCATTATCGACCTATTTGGTGGGAAAGAAGATATTGAGAATCGTATAATTCGAGCAGTTGGAGATGCCAATTCCCGATTTCGAGAAGATGCTCTTCGAATGCTTCGAGCAGTGCGTTTTGCTGCACAATTAGGTTTTGATATTGATGAATCAACGATGAAAGCCATCCAAAAAGATTGTGATTTAATTGAATTTATTGCCCGTGAACGAATTCATATGGAATTCTCAAAAATGTGGGTAGCAGATTATGTATATTTCGGTGTTAAAGCTCTAGTCGACAGTGATTTAGCCCTTTACTTACCTGGCAACTTTAGAGAGAATTTAGAGGCTTGGAAGGAATTTCACACAAAGCAAGAGGAAGTTGGATGGGCATACCTCTGTTTGCTAAACCGTAATGATATAGAGAATATTAATGATTTTTATAAATTATCCAATAAAGAAAAAAACTTTACGAAAAAAGTGATTCAAGCGTATGACAGTCTCTTAAAACGTTGGGATGAATATGATTATTTTTCAAATGATCTAATAATTTTAGAAACAGCTTATGATTTTGCAACATGGCAAGGAAAAAATGTTCCATTTGAAAAAGAGCATATTGCGAAGGTGAAAGAACATTTACCAATTCAATCAATGGAACAATTTGCACTGAATGGCAACCTCTTAATGGAATGGTCAGGTTTAAAGGGCGGACCTTGGTTGAAAGAAGCATTAAACAAAGCGTTATATGCAGTATTATCAGGCAGAGTAAAAAATGATGAAGAACACTTAAAGGAATGGTTCCACAATGAATTTATCGATGAAAGACAAAATCATTAAACGTTTTTTAGAAGCAAAAGATGAGCCAATTTCGGGGCAACAATTGGCAGATGATTTAGGAATTTCTCGTACAGCAATTTGGAAACATTTACAAAATCTGCAAGAAGAGGGATATGAATTTATTACGATTAAGAAAAAAGGGTATAAATTAATTGCTGTACCTGATCGTGTAGATGCTGCTAAAATTTCATCCTATTTAAAAACGAAACGCTTTGGCCACACGATTCATTATTTTGAAGAAATAGATTCGACACAAAGGCTGGCTCACCAGTTGGCAAGAGATGGTGCGAAAGACGGCACGATCATCATTGCTGAAGAACAAACTGGTGGAAAAGGAAGAATGCAAAGAACATGGTATTCTGCAAAAGGGAAAGGGATTTGGATGACAGTTATTGTTCGTCCAGATCTTCTCCCTCACCAAGCGCCTCAATTTACATTAATCGCTGCGGTTAGCATCGTAATGGCAATGAAATCTTTATATACTAACTTTACACCAGAAATTAAATGGCCAAATGATATTTTAATTAATGGAAAAAAATGCGTTGGGATATTAACGGAAATGCTAGCAGAAATGGATCGGGTGGACGGTTTGTTAATTGGAATTGGCATCAACGCCAATCATGAACAGACTGATTTTCCAGATGAACTGAAAGAGATTGCAACATCAGTTGCCATAGAGGAAAAGCAAAAAGTGGACCGTGCACAACTTGTTGCGGAGATTCTATCATATTTAGAACGATATACAGATGAGTATATCGAAAATGGTTTTAAGTCCATTAAGCAATTGTGGGTAGAGCATTCTTGTACAATTGGAAAACGAATTAGAGCATCAACGATTAGGGAAGTTATTGAAGGAAAAGCAATCGGAATTACTGATGAAGGCGTACTGGAAATATTATTGGATAACGGTCAAATAAAGAAAGTTTATTCTGCAGATATTGAGATTCAAAATCAATAGCTATTTCAAACGCCCTGTCTTATATTTCATTCAACGCTTTACAAACTAGGCTTTTTTCTGTATCTTTTTAATAAAGTTGTGTAGTTCGATGGGCAGTATCGTAACGAACTGTACCTGTACGCAACTTGATAAATGGAATCTGCCTTGATCTAGTAAGACAGGGACGGAAGAAAACAAGTTCGAAACATCCGAACAAATACTATCCTTCTGTCCATTTTTGGAAGAAGGATATTTTTTTGTTTTCTTCCTCCGAATTTAATAAGGAGGAAACAATATGAAAACAACGAGCGATTTTTTAAAGATGAAGCAGAATCGTGAGAAAATCGTTATGGTTACTGCTTACGACTATCCTGCTGCAAAATATGCAGAAGAAGCAGAAGTCGATATGATTCTTGTCGGCGACTCGTTAGGGATGGTTGTTTTAGGCTACGATTCTACAGTGCAAGTAACTGTGGAAGATATGATTCATCATGCAAAGGCGGTTCGTCGAGGAGCTAAAGACACATTTTTAGTGGTGGACATGCCTTTCGGATCCTACCATGGTGATCCGAATGAAGCGTTAAAAACAGCAGTTCGCATGATGCAGGAAACAGGAGCAGATGCACTGAAATTAGAAGGTGCCGGTGAAGTGTTATATGTGATAAAAAAATTAGTTCAAGCTGGAATTCCTGTTGTAGCTCATTTAGGTTTGACACCTCAATCGGTTGGGGTTCTAGGCGGATATAAAGTCCAAGGGAAGACGGCAGAACAAGCTAAAAACTTAATTGAAGATGCCCTTCGTTGCCAAGAAGCAGGAGCCATGGCTCTAGTATTGGAATGTATTCCTCATCAATTAACAGAAATTGTATCCAATAAACTAGTTATTCCAACAATCGGCATTGGTGCTGGTCCTGAAGCAGATGGACAAGTACTAGTATTCCATGACTTATTAAGATATGGAAATCACCATATTCCGAAATTTGCGAAGGAATTTGCAAATGTTGGGGAACACATTCAGAAGGGGATTGAAGGGTATACAAAGAGTGTAAAAGATGGCTCGTTCCCAGCTCCTGAACATTGCTTCAACATGAAAGATGAAGAATTATTTTCAATTTATGGAGGCAAATAAACCGATGGAAGTCGTCACAACAATAGCCGAACTAAAAGAGATTGTAAGAAAGGCAAAAGCAGAAGGAAAAACAATCGGTCTTGTACCAACGATGGGCTATCTTCATGAAGGTCATATGGCGTTGGCGAAAGCGGCAAGAGAAGAAAACGATTTTATCATCATGAGTATTTTTGTGAATCCTACTCAATTCGGACCGAATGAAGACTATGAATCTTATCCAAGGGATTTAGAACGAGATCAAAAAATTGCCGAATCGGTAGGAGTAGATGTTGTGTTTGCTCCATCAGTTGATGAAATGTATCCAACTGATGGCGGTATTCGAATTCATGCAGGCAGACAAGCAACGATTCTTTGTGGTGCATCAAGGCCAGGGCACTTTGATGGTGTGTTGCAAGTAGTTACAAAGTTATTCCATTTAGCAGAACCGACAAGAGCTTATTTCGGCCAAAAGGATGCACAACAAGCTGCCATTATTTCTACTCTTGTTAGAGATTTTAATTTCCCATTAGAAATTCGCACAGTGCCAATTGTTCGAGAAGAAGACGGACTTGCGAAATCTTCTCGAAATGTGTATTTGTCTGAAAATGAGCGCAAGGAAGCTCCGGCAATTTATCGAGGACTGCAGCTTGCGAAAGAGGAATTTTTATCTTCCAAAGATGCAGAAAAAGCTATTGGCGTTGCAAAAGACTATATCTTAAAGAACACAACAACAGGGCGTATCGATTATATTGAATTGTTAGCTTATCCAGATTTAAAACCAATAGATGACAGCACAAAGCAATATTTACTTGCAGCAGCAGTATTTATTGGAAAAACTAGACTAATAGACAATATTATGTTTACGAATAAAGGGGATACAGAGAATGTTTAGAGAAATGATGAACGCAAAAATTCATCGTGCACAAGTAACAGAAGCCGATTTAAATTATGTCGGTTCTATTACAATCGATGCCGATATTTTAGATGCAGTAGGCATGCTTCCAAACGAAAAAGTGCAAGTGGTAAATAACAATAACGGTGCTCGTTTTGAAACATACATTATTCCAGGTAAACGAGGTAGCGGCGTTATTTGTGTGAATGGAGCTGCTGCTCGCCTCGTTCAAAAAGGGGATATTGTAATTATTATTTCATATGCTTATGTAGAGCAAGAAAAACTTTCGGAACATAAGCCTACTGTGGCAATTATGGATGAAGGAAATAAAATTAAAGAAATTATCCACTACGAACCTGAAGCTACTGTACTGTAATCTTGTAGAAAAGAGAGCAAATTGGAACGACATATCCTATTTGCTCTTTTTTATTTTTAAATAAATGAAGAATATTTTTCTGAAAATGGCAAATAACATAATGAAATTGCAACTATTCCAAAATTGCTGTTTTGCATAAGAAAAATTCCTTCATTTACATTGATTTACAATTTTTTAGGTGATATTTTTGTTAAAGAGGTGATGAAAATGAAGAAATACGACGTTGCCATTATTGGAGCAGGTGCAGGAGGCTATGTTGCAGCAATTTATGCGGCTCGAAGCGGATTAAACGTAGCTTTAGTAGAAAAAGGTAAAGTGGGAGGAGCATGTTTTAATCTTGGGTGCATTCCGTCCAAAATCATGATTGAACATTCGAAACTCATTCAAAAAATGAAGCTAGGAGAGCAGTGGGGAATTTCGACTGATAACATTGAAATCGATTTTCCAAAATTAATGCAACGGAAAGAAGACTTGATTCAGCAATTACTAGAAGATATTCATCGCTATATTGGTAATAATACGATTACTTATTACTCCGGAAAAGCTGAAGTTACAAAAGATTTAGTTGTTAAAGTAAACGGAGAAGAGTTTGAGGCGAAAGACATTATTTTAGCGACAGGAAGTAAACCATTTGTACCTCCGTTTAAAGGGTTAGAGACAGCAACATATTACACAACTGATACGATTTTCAATATGAAAGAGCTGCCAAAGCAACTCACAATCATTGGTGGTGGCGTGATTTCAATTGAGATGGCTTTTAGCTTAGCACCAATGGGCACAAAAGTAACGATTTTAAATCATAGCCGTGACATTTTGCAGACAGAAGAACCCGATGCACGACCAATTATACGGAAAAAGTTGCATGAGTTAGGAGTGGAACTTGTACTCGATTTTGAATTTGAAGAAATTCGTGGAAATGAAATTGTGACTTCAAGAGGGGTTTATACATATGAAAATTTATTATTTGCAACAGGTAGAAGACCAAATGTAGAAATTGCAGAAGCACTTGGATTAGAAATGGACGGCCGTTACATTAAAGTTAACGAATATTATGAAACAAGTATGCCACATGTATATGCAATTGGCGATATCATCGGAGGTCATCAATTGGCACATGCAGCGAGCGCAGAAGGGATTCATGCCATTGAAGCAATTTTAGGAAATAAACCAGAACCGATTGATTTATCTACCATTCCACGTTGCGTCTATTCAACTCCTGAAATCGCGACATTTGGGGCATTGGAAAATGAAGTAAGTGCAGACGAAGTCATTGTTACAAAATTACCATTTAAAACAAATCCGAAAGCATTGATGGAAGGAAATGCAGATGGATTCATTAAATTTATTTCAAGCAAAAAGGACAATAGCATTTTAGGAGCATGCGTTGTAGGAGATGGTGCGACGGAAATTCTTAATTCCATGCTTGCAGTAAAAGTGGCTGGTGGAACAGCGGAAGATTTAGCTAAAATCATTTTCCCGCATCCTACAAAAAGCGAGCTTATTGGAGATGCAGCAAGAACTGTATTTTGGAAAGGAATCCATATTTAAAAACATTAACTTAGTGAAAAGGTTCCATATCCTTTTCGCTTTTTTTATGTGGCAAATGAGTGCCATCAAAATAAGATATATTTTTATTCGAAAATACTCAAAATCCGAAGCGAATTAGCCAAATTAACGATAAGCATTCGTAAAATATGAATTTCGATGAATGTTGTAAAACAAGACCATGCATTCTTATGTTATGATAAAATTCGCTTATAAATTATAAACATATGTAAATGTGAGTTGAGATTCAAATGGAAATTCAAAAATATGTCATTGTCGATTTAGAAACGACCGGTCATTCTCCTAAAGAAGGAGATCGAATGATTCAAATTGCGATGGTCATTATGAAAAATTGGGAAGTGGAAAAAACTTTCACTACCTTTATCCATCCAGGAAGAACGATTCCTTTATTTATACAAGATCTAACAAATATTTCAGACCAAGACGTCAAGGACGCATTACCATTCGAATCATATGCAGAAGAAATATATGAAATATTGCAGGATGCAGTTTTTGTAGCTCATAATGCCGACTTTGATTTATCTTTTTTGCAATCGGAATTTGAACGTGCGGGATTGCCGAGATGGAAAGGGAAGAAAATTGACACTGTTGAACTATCTAAAATACTGTTTCCTATGGCATTAGGCTATAAATTAGCGGATCTTGCCAGCGAATTAAATATTCCTCTCAATAATGCACATCGAGCGGATGATGATGCGATGGCAACGGCTTTATTATTCAAGAAATGTTGGGAAGAAATGTTATCACTTCCCATTCCAACTATTGAACAATTGCATAAACAGTCATTTAAATTAAAATCGAATATTTCCCATTTATTATTCCAAGCATTACAAGTAAAACGGAAAACGATCGAGAACGAATCGGATTATATCTATTATCAACAATTCGCATTAAAGAAAAAGGCGATAAAAAGTGCTGAAAAAGATTTGAAGGGAAGTTACCCAAATTCTACTGAAGAAAAAGTTGAGCTTCTTTCAAAACACTTTCCCAAATTTGAAAAACGCCAAGAGCAATTTCAAATGATGGATGCCATTTGGGAAACTTATCAAGCGAAAAAAGAAATTATGATTGAAGCATCCACAGGGATTGGGAAAACGCTTGGATATTTGTTACCTTCAATTATCTATGCAAAGCAACGAGGAAAGAAAATATGCATTAGTACTTATACGTCATATTTACTTGAACAAATCTTATATAAAGAGATTCCTAAAATTGAAAAGGTTTTAGGAATAAAGGTAAATGTATCTCTACTAAAAGGAATGAAAAATTACATCGATTTAGAGTTATTTGAACAGCTCATTCAACAAGATGGACATTCCTACGATGAAACGTTGACGATTTTGCAAATTATCGTATGGCTATCAAAAACGAATACTGGTGATTTAAGCGAATTGAATCTATCCGGCGGAGGGCAATTATTCGTTGAAAAAATTCGCAAAAAAAATCGCAATCACCAAAATTCTTTTGATTTTTTTGAAAAAGCCATTAAGGAAAGCTTAGAGTCAGATATTATTGTAACGAACCATGCAATGTTGCTAGCTGATTTAGTGCGTATTGAGCCGATTTTCCAATCGATTGACGGATGGGTAATTGACGAAGCGCACCAATTTGTACAAGCAGCAATTCAACGTGATCAAATTATGTTTTCTTATGCTCAATGGAAATATCTTTTTGGTCAGATTGGAATTTCTTCTGATTCAGGTCTATTCCAAGCTTTTCGAAAAGCAGCAATACAAACAGGAAGAGTCTCTGAACAACTATTTTTCCAATTAGAAAAGTCTTTTGCAACTACTTTGGAACGTATTGAAAGCGCAATGCAAACACTCGCAATTTCAATACAAAATCAAAAACCACCTTTATTAGATTATAAACAGACGGCATTTTTAAAAGATTTATCATTAAATATGCCATTGTTGAAAGATGTTTCGAGAACTTTGCAAAAATGGATTGATTTAGCGGAATATGTTTCAAACCAAGTTCGTCAAGATGTTGAAGAACTCCCAAAGAAAAATAAGCTGCTGTTAGAACGTTGGGATTATTGGATTCGAGAATTAAAAATCAAATTAGCTGAATGGGATGAACTATTTTTTGTAAAAAGCAATCAATTTGCCGTTTGGGTTGAAATAGATAAACGGCATATCCCAGGCAGCCTTCGCATATACAAGAAGCCGATTGAAATAACAGAAACAGTCGATGTATTGTTTAATAATTTAAGGAAAAACGCAGGTGTTATATGGACGTCGGGCACTTTGACCATTCCGAATAATGAGCGATTTATAGCAAAACAATTAGGAATCGCCGACAATGTCCCGATTCTTAAATTGGAAGCTCCCCAAAACTATTACGGTGGAGCGAAAGGTTATATCGTATCCGATATGCCAGATATTCAAGGAGTATCGCAGTCGGATTATATTGAATCGGTTGCAGCGGCTGTAACTCAAATTATTCAAACGATTGAAGGTCGATGTTTTGTTTTATTTACTTCGCAAGATATGCTAAAAAGAACGGTTGAGCTTATTCAAGAAGCAGAATTATTAAATGACTATTTGTTATTTGCACAAGGTGTTACAAGCGGTAGCCGAATGAGGTTATTAAAATCATTCCAAAAATTCCATCGATCTGTATTGTTTGGTACGAACAGTTTTTGGGAAGGGGTCGATGTACCTGGAGAAGATTTGAGTGCTGTCATCATAGTAAGGCTACCTTTTTCTTCCCCTGATGAGCCAACGTTTAAAGCAAAAGCAACGATGTTAACAGAAAAAGGGCAAAACGCTTTTATAGATTTATCTTTACCTGAGGCAATATTACGATTCAAGCAAGGATTCGGGAGACTCATTCGCTCGTCAAAAGATAAAGGAGTGTTCATTGTACTGGATCGACGTATTGAAACGAAATCGTATGGTAAAGAATTTATAAAAGCACTTCCTAACATTAAAATTGAAAAACTCCCTCTACAACATATGGTGAAAGACTTACAACATTGGTATAATAACAAAGGTGAGGAAGGAAAGCAGGTAGACAACAATTGAAAAAAAGAAAAAATTATTCCATAAAATATAAGGTGTTTAAATGAAAAATTGGATTATTTTTATCACAAGTTTTATGTTAATATTAACTATTGGAATATCTGTTTTAGTCTTCTGGAAAGCGTCAAGTCCATTTGTAAAAATAGAGAAGCAGGCTGTGGAGTTAGCAATTTCATCTAATTCCATCAAAACGGCCACTGATGCTTATGTTTACAATGGAAATAAACCGTATGTCACCGTTTTCGGAGTCGATGAAAAGGGTGAGGAAAAGGCTGTTTTTGTACCGATTACATTAGATGATAAATCGATACAAATCGTTAGCTTAAAAGACGGTATAACAGAAGATGAGGCTAAATCATTTTTAGAAGAACAAAATGTTAAACAAGTGCTTCATACAAAATTAGGCTATGAGGAACCAGGCGCTGTTTGGGAAATCGCTTATATCAACAAATCGGATAAACTCAATTACGTCTACATTTTGTTTGAAGATGGACAATGGTGGAAACGCATTTTGAACTTATAGGGGAGAAGATTACAAATGAAAGAATTATTAGCCAATCGTGTAAAAACTTTAACACCATCTACAACTTTAGCAATTACAGCAAAAGCAAAAGAAATGAAAGCGCAAGGCATTGACGTGATTGGTCTTGGAGCTGGTGAACCAGATTTTAACACTCCACAAAACATCATGGATGCAGCCATTGATTCAATGCAACAAGGGTATACAAAGTATACGCCTTCTGGAGGTCTTCCTGCTTTAAAACAAGCGATTATTGAGAAATTTAAACGAGATAATCAATTGGAATATAAACCTAATGAAATCATTGTTGGTGTTGGAGCGAAGCATGTTCTTTACACATTATTCCAAGTGATTTTAAATGAAGGCGATGAAGTGATTATTCCAATTCCATATTGGGTTTCATATCCTGAGCAAGTAAAACTGGCTGGTGGAGTACCAGTTTATATTGAAGCAACAAGTGAACAAAACTACAAAATTACTGCTGAACAGCTAAAAAATGCTATTACGGATAAAACAAAAGCGGTTATTATCAATTCACCAAGCAATCCTACGGGAATGGTTTATACTCGTGAAGAATTGGAAGCCATTGCGAAAATAGCATTAGAAAATAATATTCTGATTGTATCAGATGAAATTTACGAAAAACTATTATACAATGGAGCGGAGCATTTCTCTATCGCACAAATTTCCGAAGAAGTGAAAGCTCAAACGATTGTTATTAATGGTGTTTCAAAATCCCATTCAATGACGGGATGGAGAATCGGTTATGCTGCAGGTAATGCAGATATTATTAATGCGATGACAGATTTGGCATCTCATTCAACTTCCAATCCAACAACTGCATCTCAATATGCAGCAATTGAAGCTTACAATGGACCACAAGACTCTGTAGAAGAAATGAGAAAAGCCTTTGAGTATCGATTAGAAACTATTTATCCAAAATTAAGTGCAATTCCTGGTTTCAAAGTAGTGAAACCTCAAGGTGCCTTTTATTTATTGCCAGATGTCAGCGAGGCAGCTCAAAAAACTGGATTTGCTTCAGTAGATGAATTTGCAAGTGCGTTGCTAACGGAAGCAAACGTAGCGGTAATCCCAGGTTCTGGTTTTGGAGCGCCAACGACAATTCGAATCAGTTACGCAACATCTTTAAACTTAATTGAAGAAGCCATTGAACGAATCGATCGATTTGTTAAAGATAAATGGCAAGAATAAGCAGTTTCGCAATACGTAGCGTCCGTATATTACGGACGCTTACTTCATAATGAAAGGAGTCAAGCATATGAAGGAACAAAATCATCGACTCCGTAACTGGATAGAGCAAAAAAATGTAAGCATCCCAGAACTATTTTTTCGATATTACAAAAGATTGGGGATTTCTGATGATGAAGCATTGCTATTACTCCAACTTATTGCATTCCATTCCGACAACATTGATTTTCCTCCCCCAAGTGCATTAGCGGACAGAATGCATTTTACGGAAAATGAAATTACTGCGAAGTTACAACGATTGCTTCAAAAAGGCTTTATCGAAATCACTCAAGGAATCGACTCAAGCGGCAAAATTTATGAGAAATATTCAATTTTCCCTCTATGGGATAGAATCTTAGATTTAATGGAAGCACAATCCATGAAGCAAGAAGAATTCCAAAAGAAAAAAGAGGAAGGGGAATTATTCTCCCTTTTTGAACAGGAATTTGGTCGTTTACTATCACCGATTGAGATTGAAACCATTTCTTTATGGTTAGATCAGGATCATCACCCTCCAAAAATTATACGAGAAGCTTTGAAGGAAGCAGTGCTAGCTGGAAAATTGTCTTTCCGTTACATTGACCGTATTTTATTTGAATGGAAAAAGAAAAATATTCGAACAATCCAGCAAATTGAAAAGCAGCGGGAGCAATTTGCAAAACATAATTCACCTTCCGTCCCTCCGAATCAAAGTACAACAGAAAATCGAAAAAAAGTACCATTTTACAATTGGTTAGATGAAAGAGAATAGGGGAGATAGAATGTTGACAAAAAAACAGTGGGAGCATTGTTTAGAAGTAATCGACGAAATGTTCCCAGATGCTCACTGTGAGCTTGTACACAGCAATGCATTTGAACTGACAATCGCAACTCTTCTATCTGCCCAATGTACTGATCAACTTGTCAATAAAGTGACAAAAAAATTGTTTCAAAAATATAAAACACCAGAAGATTATTTATCGGTACCATTGGAAGAGTTGCAGCAAGATATTCGTTCCATTGGGCTTTATCGCAATAAAGCAAAAAATATTCAAAAGTTGTGTGAAAAACTTATAAAAGAATTTAATGGAGAAGTTCCAAAAACGAGAGAAGAGTTAACTTCATTACCTGGAGTTGGAAGAAAGACAGCGAATGTTGTGATGTCAGTGGCTTTTGGAATTCCGGCTTTCGCGGTAGATACCCATGTGGAAAGAGTAACAAAACGACTTGGGCTTTGTCGATGGAAGGACAGCGTGTTAGAAGTAGAAGAAACGCTAATGAAAAAAACACCCAAAGAAAGATGGTCCAAAACCCATCATCAATTAATTTTCTTTGGCCGTTACCATTGCAAGGCACAAAACCCTCAGTGCCATCAATGTCCATTGCTTGACTTATGTCGCGAAGGGCAAAAACGGTTGAAAAAAGGGTTGGTTAAACAATGATACGGGTAAGGAAAGATGCTATACAAAAGGAACAAATCGAGCTTTATTTTGAAGCTTGGGAAAAGTTATCAAAAGAAATTTTTGATGCGCATGACGAACGCAATGGAAAAAAAGCTCAGAGTTTAATGGAGCAAGGCATTAGTTTGTTTGAGGAGTTGATTGTCAAAACTTCAGAATCGCAAGTTCAACAGTTCTTGCTCTCTGAAGAATATGAGGCAATGCCATTGAATGGGATGGAGCGTTTTCAATTCATCAAAGGAAGACCCGGACAGTACGCATGTTTTGTCCAGTTAGATGAGTTATTTAAAGAATTGAAGAAACGATATGCGCGGTTAAGGGTACAGAAATAATGAATGGAACAATAGTGGCATAGGCGAGTGTAATCGTTTGTGCCACTTTTTTGTGGAGAAATATTAGCGGATTATTCCAAAAGAAGTTGATGATATAGAAAGTGCAAATTTTTATGCTTTTTGTATAGTTGAATACCTTTTCTTTCATTTGATTGTTCAAATAAAGAAAAAGGTTGACAAGATAGTAGAACAGAATCAACGAATCCTTTCTTTATTGGATGAAATAGAAAAGAAAAGTGACAGGATTAATCCTGTCACTTTGATAAATGAATGATTATTGAATTTTAGTCGTCTTTTGAAGCTTCCCCAGGTGGTGTTGGTCCATTAGGGGGATTTACGACATTGCCTTCTCCTCCTGGTGAGAACCAATCATCAAAATCGTCATTGTTTCCATTATTTGGATTACCATTGTTGTTTCCATTATTTGGATTACCATTGTTGTTTCCATTATTGTTTCCATTATTACCGTTATTACCATTATTACCATTTGGATTTCCTTGGTTACCGTTGCTTCCGTTATGATTTGGTGGATGGTCAGTTGAAGGTTCCTCGGTATCATCAGGTAATTCAACATCCGGTTCTGTTATTCCGCCATCAATAGTAATGGATACAGATGCTGGTGTGCTTCGGTTTTCTCCAATAATTGCAACAACGGTGAAAGTATATGTTTTGCCGGCTTCAATACCTGTTATGGAAGCATGTTTATCCGCTGTAATTGTGACGACGGATGATTTGCCATCATCGGATTGCATGGATACTTCATATTGAACATCCGAACCTTCATAGTCTTCCGGAATTGTGTAGTCCCATGTTAAATCAACTACTCCAAATACTTGGTTAACTGCTTGTAAATTAAACGGTGCTCCTATATCCACTTCTTCATATGCATCAGAAACTTCTTTTGGTTCTGTTCCACGTACAAACAGCTCTGTTCTTCGAAGTTCACTAGGTGTATTTTTACTTGCGAGTTTTAACGGTTCTGTACCAACTTCAATTGTTACTTCAACGACTGAATTTGGTTTTGCAAATCGTTTCGTCTCTTTTCCTTGAGAAATTTCCCCCATGATTTTACTAAACAATACTTGTGGAAGGCGTCGTTCATCCCAAGTTGTTATAGGCTCAGAACGTTTTTCGTATCCACTCCAAATAGCTATGGAATAATTCGTTGAATATCCGACAAACCATGAATCTGGCACTGCTGTACTTGGTAGGTTATATTTTCTAAATTCATCGGCACCATAGTTTGTTGTACCAGTTTTCCCGGCGATATCTAATCCTGAAACTCTTGCTGCTGTACCTGTCGCGTTTCTTTTTGAACTTACTACATCACGAAGCATATCTGTAACCATATAAGCTGTATAGTCATTCATCGCCAATACCGGATCAGGTTTGTACGAGATTTTAGAGCCATCTCGGAAAACAATTTCTTTAATGGCATATGGTTTGTTATAAACACCGTTATTACCGAAAGCTGCATATGCCGCAGCGATTTCGATAGGCGATAATTCAATTTTACCGCCACCAATAGCATCTGCTTCTACAATTTCATCGCTTTCAATACCCAATTTTGAAATGAATTCTTTTGCTTGGTTGAGCCCAACTTCTTGCAATATTTTTACTGCTGGAATATTTCGAGAAGCATATAACGCTTCCCTAATAGTAATTGGGCCAAAATATTTTCCGTCCCAGTTTCCGAATTGTTTACCATTGGAATACGTATGCGGTTCATCCACAATGGTTTTTCCGGTAGACCATTTGAAATATTCAATGGCAGGACCATATGCGATTAGCGGTTTCATTGTTGAACCAGGAGGTCTTTTTGCGTCGTCAGCGTAGTTATAGCCTCTATCTGCACCATAATTGCGTCCACCGCCAATTGCTCGCAGTGCACCAGATGTTGTATCAACAACTGCCACCCCGGATTGAATCGTTTCTGTCGGGAAATTGCTTGCGTTATTCATGATATTTTCAACGGTAGTTTGTGCTTTTGGATCCAACGTTGTATAAACTTTTATACCTTCAGATAATAGACTTGGATCCCGATCTTCAATTTCATTTAATACAATGTCTAAAAAGGCATCGTATTTTGTGCCGGCAACGCCTTTTCTTTGTTCTTCCGGTAATAAGCGTGAAGCCACATCAATTTTCTTTGCTTCCTCAGCCTCGGCTTCCGTAATTTTTCCGTGTTGAACCATTAAACTTAATACGATATTGCGGCGTTTCTCCGCTCTATCAGGATTTTTAAACGGATTGTAATTGTTTGGACTTTGTGGCATACCGGCTAATAAGGCAATTTCATCTAGCTCTAATTCATTTAATTCTTTGCCGAAGAAGTATTCAGCTCCTGTAGCAAATCCATAAATGTTCCCTGAAATCAAAACTTTATTGAAATACATTTCAAATATTTCTTCTTTGTCATACATGCGTTCTAATTGAATCGATAACCATGCTTCTTGCGCCTTACGTTTTAATGTTTTTTCATGGCTTAAAAAAGAGTTTTTCACTACTTGTTGAGTAATCGTACTTGCTCCTTGTGAACCAAATCCGCCGGTAAAGTTCGCGATTACCGCACCACCTAGACGGAATAAGTCAATTCCAAAATGATCAAAAAATCTTACGTCTTCTGTTGCAAGAATCGCATCAACCATTTCTTGTGGAATCTCGTCATATTCAACATATTTTCGGTTCTCAACACCGATTGTTGCAAAGAGTTCTCCATTCATGTCGTAAAACTCTGCAGAAATCGGATCTTTCAATAATTCTTCATTCAACTCAGGCGCTGAACTTGCGTAATAAAAGAACAATCCCGCTCCAAAAACTAAACCGGCGAAAAAGAGAGTAAAAATGGAGATGATTCCCCATTTCAACCATTTTTTTATAGGTTTTTTATGATTTTTTTGTTGAGATTCTCGTATTTTTCGTATTTCTGTTCGAGAGCGTCTATTTTCACTCAATTCTATCTCCTCGCTTCATGTCTATCATTCTCCATTGGAAATGAGTTTTTTTATAGCATTTAAATAATCGATTCTAGGATTATAACCTGGAATGATTTCATAGCTTTCCTCCTCAAATGTATCGATTGGTATCGATTTTCGTCCTCCGATTTTCATGTTGCACCACGCATCATATAAAACGGAAAAAGGTAGTAAAAAGTATCGATCCAGTTTAGAAAAACGCACAATGGTAAATGCTATTCCTTGTTGACTGGTTACATTTTTCATGTGGGTGATTTGATGTTCGTGTACATTTTTTAAAGGGAAAGAAGTTTTACTTTCCGTTTCTTTTGCTTCAAAATCAATGTAGTAGCCGTTCCACACCCCATTATAATCTGTAGTAGATGGAGTACGAAAATATGCTTCTCGAATGACTGCCGCACTCCTTTTTGGATACTCTACTCTGACGATTTGGATGGGAACAGGTTTCTTATGAATGATTGCAATTTGTCTACTTAAATAGTACGCATTTGTCTCATTGATTTCATCTTCAAGCGTTTTTCCTCGATTTCCAAAAGAAAAATCTTTGTTCTCTTGAATAGGATTCGCATTTGATGTTGTACTTTTCGGCTTATATGGTTTTCCGTTCGGATATTTGAGCATCCTAAAATCACCCTCTTGAAAATGATATCCAAATCTAGAAATAAGTTTAACATAAAAATTTATCGAAAAAATTGTTCTTTTAGCTAACGATGTCTAGTTTTGGCTAGATGAAAGGTTTTCTCCTATATATATTGAATTAACAAATATAAGGAGGGATTCGTATGAATAAATTTCAATTGCTTATATCTCAATTGGATTGTTTAGATGAAATGATGACCGCCAAACTAGAAAATGAACGAGCTATGATTAATGACTACTTTTTCGGACAAATTGTTTCCACTCATCAAAAAGTAAGCTTAGCAGAAAAGAATGTTCATGTAAAGAATGCTTGTTCCCCTATTGCTAGTGAATTAGAATAGATTTTGATACACTAAGAATAAGAGGGTAATCTCTATGAAACTGCTAGAACTGACGAAATGGTTATTGGATGAGTGTGATGCGTCAAGAAAACGTTTTTTTGAAATGAGAGAACTTGACGCAACACCTCTATTTTTTGAAGAAGTTAAACCGCATTCGGATGATGTACACCAATACCTCATAGACTGGAAAGAACTGGCCATTCAATGGATTGAAGAAACTAAGCCAAAATATGTGCATATACAACAAATTTACAATGTCGTAGAATCGATGGATCAGTTCGTCGTACAATCCTTTTATAAAGAAACGAGCAAAAAAAGATTCCTTCAATCGGTGCATTCGGTACAATATACACTTTCAACATTGTTAAGGTATTTGGAGGAGAAGAACGGTGAAGAAAAAAAGAACGATTGATGAGTTAGTTAGGGAATGGCAAGAAGATGAGGAAATAAAACAAAATATTGCTCATATCGTGACAATGGAAGGTAGAGAAGGGCAGTACGCAGATTTTCCCGAACATCTTCATCCTTCTATAAAAAAAGCGCTACAAGAGCGAGGAATAAAAAAATTATATACGCATCAACGCCAAGCATTTGATTTAGCTCTTGCAGGAAAATCTTTTACTGCAATTACGCCAACCGCTTCCGGAAAGTCTCTCTGTTATCATTTGCCCGTATTACAAAAGATTTTAGAAGACCCTTCATCAAGAGCGATTTATTTATTTCCGACAAAAGCGTTGGCACAAGATCAAAAGACAGATTTAAATCACTTGATTGACGCCATGGATGAGGAAATATACAGCTATACTTATGATGGTGATACAGCACCAAATATTCGGCAAAAAGTAAGAAAAGCTGGCCACATTGTAATGACGAATCCCGATATGTTACATTCAGGCATTTTGCCCCACCATACGAAATGGGTCTCGCTTTTTGAAAATTTAAAGTTTATCGTCATCGATGAACTCCATACATATAAAGGTGTTTTTGGCAGTCATGTAGCCCATGTCCTTCGGAGATTGCTTCGAATTTGCCATTTTTACGGCAGCAATCCTGTTTTTATTTGTACATCAGCAACGATCAAAAACCCAAAAGAGTTGGCTGAAAAATTAACAAATACGAAGCATGAATTAATTTCTCAATCAGGTGCACCGGTAGGAAAGAAAACTTTTATTTTCTATAATCCTCCAATTATACATACAACATTTGGTGTTCGAAGAAGTTCTATATTAGAAGCAAGAGATTTAGCAGCGAAACTATATCAAGCTGGGATTCAAACGATTGTCTTTGCCAAATCCCGTGTGAGCGTCGAAAGGCTCGTTACGTATTTAAAACAGCTAACAAAAAATAAAATTGCAGATGAATCAATTCAAGGCTATCGGGGCGGATATTTACCTTCAGAGCGGCGTCAAATTGAAAAAGGTTTGCGAGATGGCACAATCCAAATTGTTGTAAGTACGAATGCCCTTGAATTAGGTGTCGATATCGGACAGTTACAAGCCTGTATTATGACAGGATATCCAGGAAATATCGCCAGTGCATGGCAACAAGCTGGAAGAGCGGGGAGAAGACAAGATTCCGCATTGGTAATATATGTAGCAAATTCTACTGCTCTTGACCAATATGTCGTCAACCACCCGGACTATTTACTGGGCAACGCTCCGGAAGAAGCACTTATTAATCCAGATAATATTTTGATTTTGATGAGTCATTTAAAGTGTGCTTCATTTGAATTACCTTTTTCGACGAATGAAACTTATGGAGAATTTGAAGTTCAAGAGTTGTTAGAGTATTTGCAAGAAGAGGGCGTTCTAGTGAAAACAAATGCTCATTATTATTGGATGAGCGACCGTTTTCCAGCTCATGATGTAAACTTGCGTTCAGCTGCTGGCGAAAATGTCGTCATTATTGACCAAACCATTCCAGCGGGCACGAAAGTAATTGGTGAAATGGATACGTATTCTGCTATGACGTTATTGCATGAAGAAGCGATTTATCTTCATCAAGGAGTTCAATACCAAGTGGAAAAACTCGATTGGGAAGAGAAGAAGGCATATGTTCGTGAAGTCGATGTAAATTACTACACAGACGCCAATTTAGCTGTGGAACTAAAAGTGTTAAGTGAAGATAAATCAGCTATGTATCAGGGCGTGACGGTTAGCTACGGAGATGTAAGTTTAGTCGCTATACCTACTATTTTCAAAAAGATTCATATGACAACATTAGATAATATTGGATCCGGAAAGATTCATATACCACCTATGGAGATGCATACAAATGCTACGTGGATTTCCTTTGATTTGCCGGAAAATTGGTCAGAGGAGATGCTGACAGATGCATTAACTGGGGCTGCGTATGCCATCGGATCATTCATCCCGTTGTATATCCAATGCGATCGAAATGATGTCACAGTTGTTCCACAAGTAAAGTCCGTACACAATGAAAAACCGACTTTGTTTATTTATGACAGCTATCCTGGGGGAATCGGTTTAAGTGAGAAAGTATATGATCTTCTCGTACCTATTTTAGAATTAACGATTGAACATGTCTTATCTTGCCCATGTGAATATGGTTGCCCGTCTTGCATCGGTGCACAAGATAATTTATCCGATGGAAAATCGAGAGTATTGAAAATATTAAAGATTTTATTTAATGAAATGATGTGATGGTATGAGTTACGAAAATAAAATAATGCAACTGAAAAAAATGCTTGGAAAGAAGAAAGAACAGCATTCTGAACAACCTTCATATCAAAAACCAGAAAAACCAGCCTATATTTCCAATTGGGAAAAGGCTGGGCTTTCTATCGTAGAAAATGACTTTGGAGTGGTGTTTCATCGACAAGTCCGATATCCATTTACTTATCAGCATGGATGGTATCAACTTCAACAATTTTTTCAGGCAGTAGAGAAGTGGGAACAGACTAATTTTCACCATCCATATGCTATATCCTCAGAGGAAACAGTGTTGTTTTTTGATACAGAAACAACGGGCTTAAAGGGAGTTGGAACTCAAATTTTTCTCATTGGTTTGCTTGGGATTGATGAAGAGGAATTTGTGTTGAATCAATACGTATTAGCTGATCCAGCAAATGAAGCAGCATTATTATTTGAATCAAAGCTATGGCAATGGGGGAATACAATTGTATCATACAACGGGAAAAGTTTTGATTGGCCGCAGCTTGAGATGCGTTGGACCTTTCATAAAAACTTTTTGCCGAAATTACAAACGCCTAGACAAATCGATTTATTACATAGTTCAAAGCGAATCTGGAAAAACCACTTAGAAAAAGTAAAGTTGACGAAAGTGGAAGAAGAAAAATTAGGTTTCAAAAGGGAACATGATATTCCGGGATTTCTTGCTCCGATTATTTATGCAGATGCGGTGAAGAGCGGAAATGCTATCGAACTAATGAAAGTTCTTCAACACAATGAATGGGATATATTATCATTATTGACGCTTTATATTCATTCAACAACTCTTCTTCTTGACCATGCGTTACAAGATGATGCAGTTACATATATAAATATTGGAAAATGGTACGATGATTTAAAGGAACGTCAACAAAGCGAGAAAGTATTATTATCTGTAACAAATCAATTTGATGTAAAAGAATCAGGACTCGCATATTTCTATTTAGCATTTCAACAAAAACGCAATAAACAATTTCTAGAATCAATTGAATCTTTTCAAAAGGCAATACATATAATTGACGAGAGAAAAAAATTGAAAGCTTTTGAACAATTGGCAATGCTCTATGAACATCAAATGAAAGACTATTCAAAAGCATTACAGTATACAATAAAAGGAATAGATTTGCTTCAACAGGCAACATTTTTCAATGAGAATCAAAAGAAAAAACAGCTAGAAACTTGGGATAAACGTTTGCAGCGTATAAAAAAGAAAAATGGGAAATTATTTCATACTTTTGAATAGAAACTTTCATTTCCCAGGTAAGCGCAAATATTGACAAAATCTTTTCCTTCGATGAGTCGAAAATTGCAAAAAATATAATTATAAGATGTTTCTTTGTCCTTTTATAACGTTATATGTGATATAATATAGGGTACGTATGTATCGATGGAAGGGCGATGTGCATGAAAATAAAATTAAATTCTAAAATGATATTGGAAAAAGAATTTAAAAGACAAATGAAGGGTTACAATGTCGATGAAGTAGACCAATTTTTAGATATTATCATGGAAGATTACGACAATTTCAATAAAATGATTGAAGAATTACAAGCTGAAAACGAACGTTTGAAAAAAGAACTAGAAAATGTGACTAAGAAACAACAGATACCTCAACAAACTTTAGGAAATACGAATTTTGATATTTTAAAACGGTTATCGAATTTAGAGAAACATGTGTTTGGAAGTAAATTGTATGATTGATAAAATCCTCAAGTTGTTTTTGAATTAATTGTCTAGTATAATGATTTTTAGATCATAGTGGTTTTGAGTAATCGCTGCAAACGATTTTCGTTTGTAGAGGAAAGTCCATGCTCACACGGATCTGAGATGACCGTAGTGTTCGTGCTTACCGAAAAAATAAGGTAAGGCAAAGCTTTTAAAGCTTTGACGGCGGAAGGAAGACCTAAGTCGCTTCGTGCGATATGGTCGACACTTCCTGAAAAGTGCCACAGTGACGTAGCTTCACTGGAAACGGTGAAGGTGGAACGCGGTAAACCCCACGAGTGAGAAACCCAAATTATGGTAGGGGCGCCCTCCCGAAGGAAATGAACGGAGGGAGGGACGGGAAGAGTGGTTCTTCCCGTAGATAGATGATTACTACCTGACAGTACGAGGCGATTGCCGTTTGAGTACGCAGGCACAGAACATGGCTTACAGAAATCACTATGATAAGGAAACAAACACATTTTTAAATGTTCATCGTATACTTCAATTAAAATTATCGTCATAAGCTCTCCATTAAAGGAGAGCTTTTCTTTATATAATCGATACGGGGGAGAATGGATAATGGTGGGGAAAAATGAAAATCAATCAATAGATAAACAGATAACCGAGTCAATATCAGCGAAGGTATTAAAAATCATTATGGATAATATGACTGAAGGCGTACTCGTAACGGATGAAACGAAGAGAATTATATTCGTTAACCCAGCCTTTGAATACGTAACTCGCTATCATTTTGATGAGGTTGTTGGAAAAAATCCTACAATCCTCCAATCTGGCATGCATGATCACAGATTTTATCAATCTATGTGGGAATCCATTCATCAACAAGGGATATGGCAAGGAGAAATATGGAATCGAAAAAAAGATGGCGAAATTTATCCTGAGTGGTTAAAAATTAAGGCCATTAAAAATGAACAAGGGGAAATTACAAACTATATCGGGATATTTTCTGATATATCAGAGAAAAAGATTATTGAAGATGAATTAAAAAATAAAATCTTAACCGATACACTTACCAATGTGAATAATCGATATTCTTACTTAGTGAAAATGAATTCTCTTTTGGATTCCAACACTTTGAATAATAAAAAAATGAAAGTACAACATGCTGTGATTTTCATAGACTTAAATCGTTTTAAGCAAGTAAATGATACGTTAGGTCATATAATTGGCGATGCTTTGCTTGTGGAAGTAGCGAACCGCTTAAAAAATTTAGTGAGTGAAAAAGATATAATTGCCCGCCATGGAGGAGATGAATTTATCATCACTTTAGTAAATATTTCTCACCCGAGAGACGCTGCGCACTTTGCAGAAAAAATTATTCGTAAAATAGAGGAACCTTTTTTTATTGATGGTCATGAAATCTATATGTCAACGAGCATTGGCATTAGCCTTTACCCCATTGACGGCCAAACGACAGACGAGCTCATCTATTGTGCAGATAAAGCAATGTATTATGCAAAGCAAAAAGGTGCGAATCATTTCTCCTTTTATTTTGATGAATTAAATGTGAATAAGGCCAAATTATTAATTCTCGATAATGAAATGCGGAAAGGGATAGACAATAAACAATTTACTTTAATGTATCAACCAAAAGTATGTTTAACTACAAATCAAGTAATGGGTTTAGAAGCGCTAATTCGTTGGGAAAATGAAAAATTAGGATATGTTTCGCCAAATGAATTTATTCCATATGCAGAAGAAAGCGGCTTAATTATCCCTTTATCAGAATTAATCATTGATTTAGTATGTAATGATATCAGTTATCTTCATCAATCAGGCTTTCCAAATCTCCAAATCTCAATTAATATTTCCGGGCTTCACTTTCAGCAATATAATTTTTTACAATCAATCCAAACGATATTAGAACGAAATAACATATCAGCAAAAAATTTAGAGTTGGAAGTAACAGAACGAACAATTATGAATAACGATGCGGATACGATTAGAAAATTAGTTCGATTAAAGCAACTTGGTTTTAAAATAGCCATCGATGATTTTGGCACGGGTTATTCATCTCTCAGCTACTTAGTAAGATTTCCGATTGACTTTTTAAAAATTGATAAAAGTTTTATTCAACATATTACCGCTTTTGCTGATAAACAAGCTGTTGTTGATGCAATTATTCAAATGGCTCATCGCTTGAATATTCAAGTTGTTGCTGAAGGGGTAGAAAGCATTCAACAATGCAACTTATTAAAGAATATGGGTTGTGATTATATTCAAGGATATTATTTTTGTAAGCCTAAACGAATTGATGATATAATAGACTTCTTGAAAATATGGGAAATTGAACATCAAGGATGGATGTAAATGACAAAATTTCAACTAGTAGCAACATCTGCAATGGGATTAGAATCAATTGTTGCAGACGAAGTAAAAGCATTAGGATACGAAACGAAAACAGAAAACGGCAAAATCTATTTTGAAGGTGATGAAAGAGCGATTGCTCGAACAAATCTTTGGCTTCGAGTTGCCGATCGAGTAAAAATCGTTGTTGCACAATTCCCTGCAACGACTTTTGATGAATTATTTGAGAACACAAAAGCCATTGAATGGGAACAATATTTGCCTGTTGATGCAAACTTCCCTGTCAGCGGAAAATCAGTGAAATCAACTTTATATAGTGTACCGGATTGTCAAGCAATCGTAAAAAAAGCGATTGTGGAACGGTTAAAACATGCTTATAAACTTATTGGCTTTTTAGAAGAATCGGGAGCAACTTTTAAAATTGAAGTATCAATTTTGAAAGATTTGGTAACACTGACAATTGATACAAGTGGTGCGGGACTCCACAAAAGAGGATATCGGGTAGGCCAGGGTGATGCACCTTTAAAAGAAACATTGGCTGCCGCTTTGGTAAAAATCTCAAAATGGTCACCTCACAGACCTTTTGTAGATCTTTTTTGCGGATCAGGTACGATTCCAATAGAAGCAGCGATGATTGGCCAAAACATTGCTCCTGGATATAACCGAGAATTCATTTCGGAAGAATGGGATTGGATGAATAAGTCAATTTGGGACGATGCCCGAGTGGAAGTAGAAGACTTAGCAAACTATGATCAGCCTCTTGAAATTTTAGGTACAGATATCGACCATCGAATGGTGAAAATTGCACAAGACAATGCAATGGAAGCAGGTTTTAGTGATCTTATTACTTTTAAACAAATGCAAGCAACTGATTTTACGACTACTTTAACAGACGGGGTAATCATCTCGAATCCTCCGTATGGTGAAAGAATTGGTGAGCGTGAGCAAATTGAAAAGGTTATTGTTGAACTAGGTGAAATAATGAAAAATTATCCAACCTGGTCGGTTTATTTGCTGTCTTCAATGGACAATATTGAAGAATTGTACGGCAAAAAAGCAACGAAAAAAAGAAAATTATTTAATGGATTTATTCGTACTGATTTTTATCAATTTTGGGGACAGAAATCCATCAAGTAACAACCTATGAATATCGAATGTTGTTAATTTATGTCGATTTTCTTATAATATAAATATTGTTAGTGATTAGCAAAGATTATGTAGACTTCAATAGGTGTCTTGAATAGTTTCGAGACACTTTTTCTTAATGTCTAAAAAGTAGGCATTCATAAAGGAGATTTGAACAATGAGACCATCATTACCTTTTGAATTATCAAGAGAGAAAAGTTTTTTTGATTCCTTAGGGGATTGGATTGGCGACATTTTTTATGATGTATTACCCGAAAAAGGATTTGAATGTCGGGATGAACAAATTTTTATGAGTTATCAAATAGAGAAAGCATTAAAAGAAAATAACGTTTTGTTTGCGGAAGCGGGTGTTGGAACAGGGAAAACCCTCGCTTATTTATTGCCCGCAATCGCTTACGCTCGTTACAAAGGGAAACCCGCTTTAATTGCATGTGCTGATGAAACATTGATTGATCAGCTTGTGAAAGATGAAGGGGACATCGCAAAAATTGAGAAATATTTAGGATTGAAAATTGATGTAAGGCTTGCGAAATCCCGTGATCAATATTTGTGTTTAAAACGTTTTGAGGAAGCGGAATTGCATGAAGATGATGAATGGATAGATGAGATTGCTTTCAACATTCCAGAAGAAGTGTTTGCTGAAAGTTCAGCTGTACAAATCCCCCTTTATGGTGCAAGAAGCGATTATCCACAAATTAGCGATGAAAATTGGAATAAGGTGAATTACAATTCCATTATGCAGTGTAGTACGTGCGAGAAACGTAATCGTTGTGGTCAGACGCTGCATCGTACGCATTATCGAAAAGCGACTGATTTGATTATTTGCTCGCAAGATTTTTTAATGGAACATTTAGCAACAAAAGAATCTCGTAAAAGAGAAGGGCAATTAACACTTTTACCTGATGTTTCGTTGATTGTATTAGATGAAGGGCATTTATTGGAATATGCAGCTCAAAAAGCGATGACATATAAAGTGCAAAATTATACCATTGTAAAATTGCTAGATCAATTAATGGTAGACGGTATTCGTGAAAGCACGTTATATGCGATGGAAAAATTGCAAGATGACCACGAATTATTTTTTGACCAACTTCGGGAAGATATCGTACCATCCGATGAAGACAGAAAAACAATTCAGAAATCCGAAAAATTATTGGCATTAGGAAAGCAACTAATCGATGATGTAGAAAAATTATTGGAAGAGTTTGTTTTTGAATCAGAAATGTACGTTATTCCGGAATATGAATTGAATATTGTTGAAGAATTTTTAGAAGAGTATGAGGCCGCTTTAAAAATATTTATTTCAAAAAGCGAAGCAGTTGATTGGCTGGAAGATACGGATGGCGAAGAAACGTTAGTCATCATGCCGAGATTAATTACAGAAGTATTAGAAGAGAAGTTATTCTCGAACAATATACCGATTATCTTTTCATCCGCAACATTATCCGTCAATAAAGATTTTTCTTACATTGCTTCCAGTTTGGGTGTGAAAAAGTATCAGCATTTTAGCGTACCTTCTCCTTTTGATTATGATGAAGTTATGAAAATATATTTACATGAATTGAATGAAGATGAGAAAGTGAAGAAAGTAGAAGAGCTGCTAAAACAAAATAAGAAAACATTGGTACTGTTTAAATCTAGACAATCGATGTTGAATTTTAAAAACAAATTACCAATAATGTCACGGTTAACAGTTGGTTTTGAAGGAGATCGAGAATTAACATCCATTATTCAAGATTTCCAAAACGGCACTATTAAAACCCTATGTTCCTATCATTTATGGGAAGGTGTGGACTTGCCAGAAGAGGCATTGACACAAGTTGTTATTTATGAATTACCATTTCCACCAAAAGATCCGCTTTTTGATGCAAAACGAAAATTTGTTGAGAAACCATTTGAAGAAGTAGATTTACCATTTATGTTACTGCGATTGCAACAAGGAATTGGTCGACTCATCCGCACTTCAAAAGATTACGGTGACGTTCACATTTTATTAAATCAAGAAGATAATGCAATACAATCACGTTTTGTTGAAGTATTGCCAGTGAAACCACAATAATGAACGAACAGATATATGCAAAAAGTCTATATAGATTTTTTGCATATTTTTTTATTTTTAAGAATATAATTTTTTAAAAATTGTTGAAAGTGGTCGTGTCAATGCTGTCTATGTCGATGAATGTCTGTTATTGTAAAAGATGTACGGATTAATCTATTCGAAAAAGGGAGAGAAATATGAGATTAAAAGGAAAAGTTGCCATTATAACAGGAAGTGCAAATGGAATAGGTAAGGCCGCTACCATTAGGTTTTTGGAAGAGGGAGCAAAAGTAGTCATCGCAGATATACAAGCAGAAGAAGGAAAACAATTTGAAAAAGAATTAACTGAGCGAGGTTATGACGTTTTATTTTACCAAGTAAATGTTGCAAAAAAAGAAGAAGTTGAAAAAATGGTTGAAAAAGTGAAGGAACATTATGGCAAGATTGATATTTTAATCAATAATGCAGGTATTACAAGGGACGCGATGCTTGTAAAAATGTCAGAAGAACAATTTGATGAAGTCATCAATGTAAATTTAAAGGGAGTTTTCAATTGTACGCAAGCGGTTTCAAAAGTGATGATTGAACAAGGACATGGAAAGATTATTAATACTTCATCTGTAAGCGGTGTTTATGGGAATGTGGGGCAAACAAATTATGCTGCTGCAAAAGCGGCAATAGTGGGCATGACAAAAACGTGGGCGAAGGAACTTGGAAGAAAGGGTATAAATGTGAACGCTGTCGCTCCAGGATTTACGAAAACAGCAATGGTTGATAAGATGCCAGAGAAAATATTAAATTATATGGAATCGATTACAAGTTTAAAAAGGTTAGGGGAGCCAATCGATATTGCAAACGCTTACTTGTTTTTAGCTTCGGATGAATCAAATTACATCACAGGTCATATTTTACATGTAGATGGTGGAATTATGATGTAAAATTCAAAATACTTATTGAAAAAAAGTTCATCATATTTTAATATTCATAATATGTGCATAAATAACCCTCCCCGTCAATGTGGGGAGGGAATTGTGTTGCATTTTTTTCTTACCATAATCTAAAGCCTTTAGCTCCAAGAGGCGAGTTAAATATAATATCGATGATTGGAATTGTATAAGCGAAGATAATTACTGCAATCATGATGACGCCCCAAAGTTTGAAGTTTTCGATAGCAGCTGGAGTTTTAGCAGCTCCTGGTGCAACTTCTGCAATTGGGAAATCCTCCTCACCTTTAGGAGCAAAGAAACCTACGTAAATTACTAATCCAGTGATTACTAATATTGCGATGAATAGGATTGATCCACCAACCGCTTGAGCAATTTGATAAGAGAGCCATTCAGCCGCTTGTTCTGAACCACCGTAAGTAGAGTAATCAGAACGACGTGGTGCGCCTAATAAACCTGCGATATGCATGGCACTCGACATAATCGTCATACCAATAGCCCATAAAATTCCTGCACAGTTTGCCATGCTATTAGCACGTTTTGTTAAAGTTCTACCATTTAGGTGCGGTATTAACCAGAATGCTGTACCAAAGAATGTTAATGCAACAGCACTAGCTACTGTTAAGTGGAAGTGACCTGTTACCCAAATTGTATTGTGAATCAGTTCGTTCATTTGGTAAGAGGCGTTAACGATACCACCGGCACCGCCAGGAATAAATGCAACCATACCAATGAATGGTAGTAAGAATCTTGAATCATTCCATGGTAATTTTTTGAACCATCCAAATACGCCTTTCGCACCAAGTTCACGTCCTCGCAATTCAAATGTTGCAAACATGGAAAAGGCAGTCATTAATGATGGAACTACGACGAAGAATGTTAATACTGCTTGAATGAACTTCCATAATGGATCAATACCAGGTTCAGTGTATTGGTGGTGAATACCAACTGGTACTGAAAGAATTAAGAACAACATGAATGTTAATTTTGCTAAAGCATCTGAGAAAACTTTACCGCCGATGATTTTAGGAATGATTGTGTACCAAATCATATATGCAGGTAATAACCAGAAATAAACTAATGCGTGACCGAAATACCAGAACAATGTTCTAGAAAGTAGTACGTCAACACGTTCTACTAATCCCATTGACCAAGGGATTAATTGGAATAATACTTCAATTGCTACACCTAATGTAGCGACATACCATAAGAAGTTGTTCACTACAACCATAAAGGATAATAGCGGTGTACTTTGGCCTTTATGTTCTTTCTTCCATTGAACAAAACGCATAATTTGTGCTAAACCTGTAAACCAAGAACCAACAATTACTAATGCTAAACCAAGGTAGAATACCCAGTGGGCTTGTAATGGTGCATAGAATGTGTAAAGAACAGAAGCTTCATTCGTTAGAATCATTGCGGCTGCTGCAACTAATCCAATTGTAGCAATCCAGAAACCAATCCAGCCAATTGTTCGTTGTTTATTTGTAAATGTACCAGAAGTTCGACTAACAGCAGCTGTTTGGAATCCCATAATGAAGAAAGTTGTTAATACAAGTCCGAGTAAAACACCGTGTACTGTTAACACTTGATAGTAATTAAGAAAACTAGGGAGCTGAAGTGTACCAGCACGAACTAATACTTGAAGTAATCCAGCTATACCACCTAATAATACTGCTATAAATGCGATATAAATATATGCTAATGCTAATTTACCATCTCTTCGATCAACCATTTCAAGTTGCTTTTTTAAACTTGTTGATACAGTGCTTTGTACTGTTTCCTTAGTTGCTGTTGTCATTAGGGTCCACCACCTTTAAAGTCGAGTACATTAATGTGTGACCAGTACCACAATACTCGTTACATACGATTGTATATTCTCCAACTTTATCCACAGTTGTAATTTTTTCTGATACATATCCAGGTTCAAGCATCATATTTATGTTTGTTCCTGCAACCTCAAAACCGTGAATAACGTCTTTTGTCGTTGCGATGAAACGAACTTTAGAACCAACAGGTATTTCAAGTTCCATTGGAGTGTAAGCAAACGCTTGTGCAACAAGTACCACTTCATAATCCCAGTCTTTACCTTCTACTTTGTGTATTCCGGGGTTATTGAAAGGTGCGATTTCATCTACTTTTTCGTAGTTTATCGTCCATTTCGAGTTATTTGGATGCGTTCCTCCATGGAATGCGCTTACACCGAGAACAATTAAGAACACGATGAGTGTACCTGTGCCAAATATTAACCACCATTTCTCATACTTGTGTATGTGCATTGTTTTCCCTCCTGCTCAAGTGTTAGAAGCGACCGATGTATAAATCGAATGCAGCGATCCAAAAAATAATAATAATTAGACCTATACCAAAAGTCGCTAAAAGAGTACCTGTTAAATTTTCCTCCGAAGAATTCTTTTTGTGATTTGTCATGTCTCTCCCTCCTATGAAATGAACTCAAATATGGTACTTCACGTTCATCATAATAAAAATCAAACTTCCAAGATGTGATAAAAATCACACTTCAATACTGGAAATGTGAATTTCCTGTGAAAGTCGATGGAAGCAAAAAAAATAAAATGTCTCAAAAAAAGAGACATTTTATGCGAGCATTTTGCATATTTTTTGACCCAAGAGCCATAAGGATTTCAAAGACATAAAAAAGGACTTCACCCCTAAAATGTAGAATTTTTGAAGTGACGAAACAACAAAAAATTCAAAAGGAGGAAGTCACTTTGTATATTCTACAAGAAAGCCTATTTTCCTTTGAAGAACTGCAAAAATTAGAGTCAAAAGAGAAATTACCTATCTTTTTTAGCTCGCTTGATTTACGCCCTTATGCTAAACAGTTGAGAAGTTCTTCACCCCGAGGGGCTGACGGTCATTCCAGAGAAGGGATTCTAAGGGCTCTCATCGCTGCCCCACTCGAAGGCATCGACACCTTTACCGCCCTTCATCATCGATTGGATAAAGACCTTCGTTTCCGTTATCAATGCGGTTTATCGATTGATCGCCCCGCACCGTCTATCTCCACTCTCAGCCGGGTTTTTGCAGCACTTACCAAAAAAAAGCTGGCTGAAAAGATCTTCCTTGACTTGGTACAGTTAGCTCAGGAGGAAGGAATAATTGACGGCAGCCACCAGGCCATCGACAGTGCCGCCATTGATGCCTATGAAAAGAAACAGCCCAAAAAGCGTAGTGAACAAACGGGTAATGCCAATTGGGGCGCAAAATATGATTCCTTCGGCAATAAAATTACCTGGTTTGGCTATAAGATGCATCTTTCAGTCGATACCGCAAGCGAACTGCCAATGGCCATAAAAGTAACCCCTGCCCATGTGAACGATGGAGAAGTCGCACCAGAATTAATCGAGCAAGTGGCAGAGCGTACCAAATCCAAAATTGAATTTCTGATCATGGATGGCGGATATGACCAACTAAAAAACTATGAATCAGCCAAAAACATTGGAGCGCAAGCCATTATCCCGCTCAATTTGCGCAACGAAAAAGAGCCTCCTGAAGGGATTTCTTCCAATGGAACTCCGCGTTGTTCCATGGGTTATGAAATGACTTATTGGGGAGCTGATAAGGACCAGCTCAAGTTCAGATGTCCTCACGCAACCGGCAAAGTGGATTGCCCATTAGGAATGGCAGCCTGTTCATCTTCCAACTATGGAATGGTGGTAAAAGTCGACATCAAAAAGGATGTGCGCCGATATTCCAATCCGCACCGTGATACAAAACGTTGGAAAGAGCTTTACAACGAGAGGACAAGTGTAGAACGCTGTAATTCAAGAATGAAAAGCTACCTTACGTCGAACTCCCTACATGTATGGGGAATTGAGAAAGTAAAGAGCCATATTTACCTGAACGCTATTGTATTACTTGTTTCAGCGCTAGCGATGGCAAAGGAAAATAAAGGGAAGAAAGCCGCTTAAAAAAATTCAATGTGAAAAATTCTGCAGGTATGCCCAAAAACAGGATTATTGTAATATTTTGTAAAATAACATGCTGGTAGCTATTTGTCGAGTGCTTTATTTTTTATACTTTTATCCAAAAAATCTAATTTTGCAAAATGCTCATGCAAAAAACGTAATATCGTTCTATATTTTTTAATAAATTTTTATGAAAATCTATGTATAACTTACTTATTATCGATTGTAAGCAAAACCGTCAACATACCTATATCTTCGATGATAGTTGGTAATTTAATGGCGTTATCGATACCGTGAAGAGTTGTCTTGCCGATGAGTATCGTCGGTGGAGTCACGTCAATAAATAGTTGTTTTTCACTTGCCTGAATACTTAAATTTCCAGCAAACATATTACCGAATTCCCCTGTAAATGATTTCAACATTTCGCCTTCTAAATTCATGCCGAACATTTTCATTCCTATCGCAGAAAAAATAGCGGAAGTGCTATCCAGTATTACTCTACCTTTTATATCACCAGTCAAACCGACTAGAACGCCAATTTCTTTATGGGTAAAAGGCTCGGTCAAAAAGGAGGGAGACTGAATGTTGATATTCATTGGGATGATTTGTTTTAACGTGTAGATTGCACCGTTTAAAATCGTTTGTACATGTTTAGAAGTCATAGACATCAATCTTATCGCATCCTTTTGTATTTATTTACCTATTTTAGCAGAAAAAAAACCGAAATTAAGAAGAATTTTGTATATTTATTATTATTTTATTTTTATTATAATAATTGATAAGAATTCTCATCGAAAAAAGGGGTAAAAACGAATGGTTTACGCATTCATTGCTGGGACGATTGCCATATATTATTGGATCGGTACATACATCTTTAAAAATGTAACGAAATAGTGCCAATCAACTTTTTTTAGCGATTGGCACAAATTTTTTGTATTTTCACACATTCTAAATATACTCAATAAAAACTTCATTTTTCTTGTAATCTTTTTGATTTACTAGCGATTTTACTTGAAAAGCATGTTAATATTATAATTGTGACAAAATGAAGGCAAAGGGGTATTTATTCCATGAGTAGTTTTGACGAAAAAATATCACAATTGTTAGAGCAATCCGCAATTCAATACATAATATTTAAGAATAATGAAGATACAGAGCGAATGGAAAAGCTCCACTTATTTGCTAAAAAACTATTACAAAAAGAATATGTCATTGGATTTGCCGGACATTTTTCAGCTGGAAAATCTAGTATGATTAATGCATTATCCGGTGAAGATATTTTAGCTTCTAGCCCGATTCCGACGAGTGCAAACATCGTAAAAGTCCATAAATCAGATGAAGATTTCGCTATTTGTTATATGAAAGACGACAAGCCTGTCAAATTTGAAGCTGGATATGATATAAAAACGGTAAAAGAATTAAGTAAAAATGGCGACCTCGTTACGCAAATCGAAATTGGGCATAAAGATTCAAAGTTGCCTGTCGGTGTCACTGTGATGGATACTCCGGGAGTCGATTCTACAGACGATGCTCACCGTATGAGTACGGAATCAGCATTACATATTGCGGATATTGTTTTTTACACAATGGATTACAACCATGTGCAGTCTGAATTAAACTTCCAATTTACAAAACAATTAATGAAATATAATCCAAATGTGTATTTGATTGTCAACCAGATTGACAAACATAATGAACAAGAACTTTCATTTGAAGAATATAAAGAATCGGTATATAACTCCTTTAAAGCTTGGGGAGTGGAGCCGAAGGGTATCTTTTTCACATCTCTTAAAGATTTCAACCATCCTCACAATGATTTTGAAAAAGTAAAAAACATTGTGATGGATTCAATGGAACACTGGCAAGATCGCCTAGTAGAAACGGCTGAAAACACATTGAAAAAGATGCAAAGTGAACATTTAGCGTTTTTAGAGGAAGAAAAGAATGCACGATTTGAAGAGAATAGTGAAGTTTTATCAACCGATGAATGGGATAACCGTGAAGATCTTTTAGAGCAATATGAAAAATTAAAATTGCAAACAGAACTATTCTCCATTGAAAATTGGGAGGAAAGCTTCAAGGAAAAACGAAATGACTTGCTAGAAAATGCAGCAGTCATACCAGCTGACTTCCGAGAAAAACTGCGTCTATATTTAGAGAGTCAACAAGAAGGATTTAAAGTAGGTGGCTTTTTCACTTCGAAAAAGAAAACTCAAGAGGAAATCCAACGACGCATTAAGGATGTCTATGACCAGTATCAAACCATCTTACAATCCCAAATCATCGGTCATATGAAATCGTTAATGAAACAGTCATTAAAAGATGTTGGAGCATTAACAGATGAAAGGGCTAGCCAAATCGATGCCATCGCTTTTGATGTGCCGTTTACTTTAATTGAAGAATGCGTTCAAAGAAACGCTATTGTTACAGGGGATGCGGTGTTAAACTTTGCTAATCGAGTAAGAGAGGCAACTCGTCGCTACTTTATTCGTGAAACGGATGCGTGGAAAGACAGTCAAATTCCATTATTAAAAGAACTCGGTGAAACATCACAAGCTCCAGTACAGCAAAAATTGAATAATCTAGAAAAGAAAGTAAAAGCAATTCAAAGCATCTCTGAAATGGACGAACGAAAAGAATTTTTAGAAAGACAGCTCGTTCATGCATCAAAAAATACGAGAGATGAAGCGAAAAAACAAAAAGAGCAGTGGGAAAACAAGTTCGAACAAGAGTTAAATGAAGTTCGATTATTTGACCCATCTATGCTGAAACAAGAGCAACAAGAAGAAGTGGTGGTAGAAGAGGTACCACAACAAATGGGTGTATCAATGCAAGGCGATGAAGTAATTGACAATGCTTTGCATACAGCAAATCTTGTAAGACAAGTGGAAGGCTTTGAAGAAGTAGCCGACTTCTTTTTGAAAAAAGTTGAAAGGCTACAACATAAAGATTTTACGATTGCCTTATTCGGAGCATTTAGTGCAGGGAAATCAAGTTTCTCAAACGCATTAATGGGCGAAAAAGTATTACCGGTATCCCCAAACCCAACAACAGCGGCCATTAACAAAATACGCCCTGTAGATGAACAGCATCACCATGAAACAGCAGATGTTCAACTCAAAACGAAAGAACAACTACTAGAGGATATTCAATTTGCATATGAAGCGATTGGAATGACGGTCCAATCGTTAGATGAGGCATACAATCGTGCAGATGAAGCATTAAAAGTCGAACTGAAGGATGAGCGCTTAAATGTTCATAAATCCTTTATTCGCGCATATAAAGAAGGTTATCCTACTTACAGCAATCAACTCGGTGAGATTCTTCGTGTAAACCGAGAAGAATTTGAACGGTTTGTTGCGGAAGAAAACCGATCTTGCTTTGTGGATAATATTAATTTCTATTATGATTGTCCACTCACTCGTATGGGTGTGACATTGGTAGATACACCGGGAGCGGATTCAATCAACGCTCGTCATACAGGTGTCGCATTCGAATATATTCGCAATGCCGATGCAATTCTTTTCGTCACGTATTACAACCATGCTTTTGCTAAGGCAGACCGTGAATTTTTAATCCAGTTAGGTCGCGTGAAAGATGCCTTTGAATTGGACAAAATGTTCTTTATCGTTAATGCTATCGATTTAGCGAAAAACCAAGAAGAAGCTGAAGATGTGAAAGCTTATGTTCGCAATGAATTGCAGCGCTTCGGCATTCGTTTCCCTAAATTGTATGGCGTCTCCAGTTTACTTGCGTTGCGTGAGAAGCAAGAGAAGGCGGAATTGGCATCTGGAATGCAAGAGTTTGAACAAGCGTTTTATCGCTTCTTAAATGAAGACTTGGCATCAATTGCGATTCAAGCATTACATGAGGAAGTTGAAAAAACTCATCAACGTTTATCAGATTTAATTGTTCAAACTGAAGAAAACTTAAAACGAAAAGATGAACGATTAGAGGAATTGGCACAGCTAGAAGATTATGTAGAGAAACATTATCGTTCGTTAGGAACAAGCATGATTGAAAGCGATACGAAGCAAGAACTCGATGAACTATTATATTATGTATTGCAAAGAGTTTATTACCGTTATCCAGACTTCTTTAGAGAAAGTTACAATCCATCGACATTTGCAGCGTTGTCGCCACAAGAAGCTTTAAGTAAAGCGTTAAAAGAAACGTTAAGTTCTTTAAAATTTGACTTTGCTCAAGAACTTCGAGTTACGAATTTCCGCATCGCACAATTCATTCAAAAACAAATGAAAGAACGTTTCAAAGAAGAAAGTCGTTCTTTGAAGGAAATGAACCAAAGTTTCTCATTTATTGCTTATGAGTTTGAAGATGCGGAATTATTGGATTTCGATGGTCCGTTTGATGATTTCAATAAATATGCATCCGTAAAATCATATTTCAAAAATACGAAATCTTTCTTTGAAAAGAACGAAAAAGAACATTTGAAAGCAGCGTTAGAAGAATTAACGAAACCAGATGCTGAGAAATATTTAGAAGAACAAAAACAACAAGTGATGGATTGGGCGCGGACGTATATTGCGAAGGAAGCTGAACGTTTACGCGAACATATTTATCACCAAGCGATGAATCAAATTCAAACAGAACGCTTATTGCTACAAGAAGAAAGCCGATTGGCGACTTGGAAAAATATCTATCAAGAATTGCAAAAAGTAGAAGTCAAATAAAGCGACGGAGTGTCTATTTGAGACGGCTCCCCTTGAGGCTCGACACAAATAATTTGTGGCGAAGGACTGTGGAAATTTGTTCGACTACAGCAGGCGCGGAGAGTTTTAACAAATCAATTAGGTAAAAGAATGTAAGGGTGTCTAGAAAAGTTCCATTTTCTAGCACCTTTTTTATTTGCAAACTTATGTATGTAGAAATTTTTGTGGAAGTTTGTAACCTTTTCCGTCGTTATTCGACTAATTGAACGAAAACAGAATTATGAAAGGAGAGGTGCATGTGAAAAAGAAATTATCTGCTCTTTGTGCATTAGCGGTGCTAAGTAGCTTCACGCTGATTCCTGATGGAAATGTACAAGCACTTGAAGTAAATGACAATTCGGTTATTGAAGCTAAAGAAGAGCACCAATTTAAATATTTTCAAGTAAGCGGAACAATTAGTAGTATTACTGAAAAAGAAAATGGATCATTCTTTGCAACTATAGACTCAAAGGAAAATCCATTCGGCTTTTATTTCAATGAAGACACTTTCATTTTCGATAATAGTGGAAACGCGGTAAAGTTGAAGGAAGGCATGCAAATCACAGCCTATGTTGATAGTCTTAAACCAATGATAATGATTTATCCACCTCAATATTCGCCTGATGTAGTCATTGTTCAAACGGATAATCCAGGTACAGTACAGTTGGATCAATTTGATCAAAATTACTTAAATGTCGCAAAAGATTTAATTATTCATTTGAATGAAAAGTCAAATATTATGAATTTATCAGGTGAAAAATTATCAAAAGAAGATGTTATTGATAAAGAAGTATTAATTTTCTATGAAGTTGTGTTAGAAAGCCACCCTGCTCAAACAGGACCTTCTAAAGTAATTGTATTAGAGAGAAATGAGCAATCGAAACAACCATCAGAAATCGAAAAAGCTTATCAAATCGCTGAAAATGATTTCTACATCGTCAACAATGTTAAAATGGTACCTTTACGATTGATTGCTGAGCAACTGGGCTACCGAGTAGACTCTACTGGCGTTGGAGCAATTGTATCAAAAGGCGAAGTTTCATTTACGATTACTAGAGGAACGAAATCTTACATTACAAATGGAACGGCGAAACAGTTTGTAGAAGCACCTGCATTGTTAGAGCCTCGTAAAACATACGTGCCGTACGAATTCATTGAGGAACTTGTGGGGAATTTTTAAATAATTAAATTGGGATACCAACCGTTATATAAAGGGCGCCTGAATATTCATTTTAGGGCGCTCTTTTTGCTACTGTGACCGAAGTAAATTGGGGTTGTCGCTAAGATAGATTACGGCTGACGTCAGCTATCGTCTTAGAAAAATTGAGACGAGGCGGCGCAGTTGATGTGATTGCAGAAGAAAAAGAATTATAATTTAGAGATTTGAGCCTGACCAAAAAGGGCAAACTTTTTGGTCAGGCTGTTTTTTTAATTATTAAGATGAAAAATTGTGAAAAATATGTGACAACGTCATTTTTTTCTAAATTGAAGTATGTGAAAAATATCATATTTAACTAAGCAAAATAGTCTGTTTTCATTTTCACAAATAAATGCTGATAGTATCAACGTTTGAATTGTGAAAAACGCCTTATTAATTATATTAATATAATAAAAATTTGATCAAAAAATTAAGAAAAGTTGGTCGAAAAAATCATGAAAGCGCTTTAAAAACTCGGTATTTTCAATGTGTTTTGAGGTTTCGACAAAATATGTTATTGACTTTAATGAAGTAAAGTAATATTATACAAAATACAATATTAAACAATAATGGTTAGGGGATGATAAAGTATGGATTTAATGAAAAAGTCTTTAGAAATGCATAAAGAATTTAAGGGGAAAATGGAAATTGTATCAAAAGTACCTCTTAAAGATAGCTATGATTTAAGTTTGGCTTATTCACCAGGTGTTGCGGCACCTTGCCAAGAAATAGAAAAAAGCCCGATGCGCGTCTATGACTATACAATGAAAGGGAATTTAGTAGCGGTTGTATCTGATGGAACTGCGGTGTTAGGCTTAGGGGATATTGGACCGGAAGCAGCTCTTCCTGTTATGGAAGGAAAGGCGTTGTTATTAAAACGATTTGCAAATGTTGATGCAGTGCCAATTACATTGAACACAAAAGATGTGGATGAAATAGTTAGAACAGTAAAGGCGATTTCACCTACATTTGGCGCTATTAATTTAGAAGATATTGCAGCGCCTCGTTGTTTTGAAATTGAAGAACGATTAAAAGCGGAATGCAATATTCCAATTTTCCATGATGATCAACACGGTACAGCCATCGTTGTTGCAGCGGGATTAGAAAATGCATTAAAGCTTGTTGGAAAACGAAAAGAAGAAGTGAAAATTGTAATTAATGGAGCGGGAGCGGCTGGTATTGCTACATTAAAGCTGTTAGCAAGCATTGGATATAAAAACATTGTTGTTTGTGATTCAAAGGGTATCCTTTATGAAGGGCGTTCAGGAATGAATGCTGTAAAAGAAGAAATTGCGAAAATTACTAACCCTGAAAAGTTGACAGGAACATTGGACGATGCAATGGTAGGGACGGATATCTTTATTGGAGTTTCCATCGCAAATATTTTAACGAAGGAACATATTGATTCCATGAATCGGGATCCAATTGTTTTTGCATTGGCTAATCCAAATCCTGAAATCACTTATGAAAACGCTGAGCGTTGGGGAGTAAGAATCATCGGTACTGGTCGCTCCGATTATCCAAATCAAGTAAATAACGTATTAGCGTTTCCAGGAATCTTTAGAGGGGCATTGGATGTATTTGCGACAGAAATTAACGAAGAAATGAAAATTGCCGCTGTAAATGCCATTGCGTCTCTTGTTGATGAAAATGAGTTAAGAGAAGATTATGTGATTCCAAAACCATTGGATGAAAGAGTTGTTCCTGCTGTTGCAAAAGCAGTGGCTAACGCGGCAATTGAAACGGGCGTATCAAGGCTATATAGTAATCAACAAGCAAAAGTAATTTAGTGTGAATGTTCGTTATCAATTCTTGTATGGTAAACTGAAAGATTGAAAAAATGAAAATCTCTTTTACAATTTGAAAAGATAAAAAATATGGCTTGGTGGTAGAAAGTAGGGGCTGACTGGTTTTTATCTAATACCAAGCCATATCGTTGATTACATATAATAGCTAAGTCCCAGTAAGACAATGATGATGCCAATGATAACGCCGATTAGAATAAAAATAATTGCTATGATTATAGCAAATATCAATAGTGTGAAAAAGGCCTTCCAATTAGAAAACTGATGAGCTTCAGCAATTGCTGCAATCGTAATGACAATTGACCATATGGTTGCAATGAATGTGAACAATACTCCAATGATTGCAAATGCACCAAAATCTTCGCTCATATTCATTAAACTATTCGGATCAATCAACATCCAAAGCAAGTAAATGGGAATTAACACAATAAACGGCCATACACTTAGGGAAGAAGCTTTGAATAATTGTGCGTAAGTTCCTTTTCCTGAAAACATTTTCCCGATTAGCCAAGTACAAAGAGCTGAAAAAGCGTTGCTAATTAGCCCCACAATAGGCGAAAGAATAATGGTAATTAGAATCATTGCCCAAAGAGGAAAGTTTGGATAAATACCTATATCCATATATCCTGTAAACAAACTTCCAATATAACCAATCGATAAGAGAATAATGACATAAAGCCAACTTTTCTCTTGTATTACATAGCGAGTTGTTTTTTTAGGATGCAACCATATCGTGAAAAAAGGATTAATCTTTTCTTGTTGCGGTGTTTCGAACTCGTTCATCTAAAAACCTCCCAATATTTTCTTTTTTTTTAGTAAAACATATTTGATTAACGAACTTCAATAGGAAAAAAGATAGCCAATTGAAATATGCAAAATAGCACATTTCAATTGGCTTTATTTTCTATATTGAACCCCATTTGAAATCATTTCTCCCAATAATAGACGATTAATAAACCCCTTCAGCAATCATTCCGTTCGCAACTTTGATAAATCCGGCAATGTTTGCACCAAGCATTAAATTTCCAGGATATCCATATTTTTCAGAGCACTCTTTACTTGTTCTATAGATGTTTTTCATAATGTCATGTAGTTTTTCATCGACTTCATTAAATGACCAGTAAGTGCGGCTTGAGTTTTGTGCCATTTCTAATGCAGAAGTTGCTACACCGCCGGCATTTGCTGCTTTACCAGGTCCGTATAAGACACCATTTTCTAAAAACTCATTGATCGCTTCAGGAGTTGAAGGCATATTTGCGCCTTCCGCAACAACTTTTACGCCGTTACTAATTAAAGTACGAGCAGATTCTCCGTCAATTTCGTTTTGTGTTGCACATGGAAGTGCGATATCACATGGAATTGTCCAAATACCTGTGCAACCTTCCGTATATGTTGCATTTGGACGATATTCAACATACTTTTTAATTCGTTCACCTTGAACTTCTTTAATTTCTTTTACAATGTTTAAATCAATGCCCTCAGAATCGTAAATATAACCATTTGAATCGGAGCATGCAACAACTTTTGCACCGAAATGTTGGGCTTTTTCGATGGCATAAATAGCAACATTACCTGATCCGGAAACAACAACAGTTTTATCTAAGAATGATTCTTTTTTATCGCGTAGCATTTCTTCTACAAAGTATACTAAACCGTATCCTGTAGCTTCTTTACGAACAAGTGAACCTCCGTAACCTGGCTGTTTACCAGTAAGAACGCCTGCTTCATGCATCGCTTTAATGCGTTTATATTGACCCCATAGATAACCAACTTCGCGTGCACCAACACCGATATCTCCAGCAGGAACATCGACATCTGGACCGATATGACGGTATAATTCAGTCATAAATGCTTGGCAGAAACGCATAATTTCTGCATCTGATTTTCCTTTAGGGTCAAAATCAGAACCGCCTTTTGCACCGCCAATTGGCAGTCCAGTTAGTGCGTTTTTAAAGATTTGTTCGAAAGCTAAAAATTTCATAATGGATTCATTTACTGTTGGGTGGAAACGTAAACCGCCTTTGTATGGTCCGATAACATTATTAAACTGTACGCGGTAACCACGATTTACGTGAACTCGATTTTGATCATCCTGCCAAGTTACACGGAAAGTAATGATACGATCCGGTTCTACAATTCGAGAAAGAATATTATGTTCAATATATTCAGGATGTTGCTCAAAAACAGGTACTAATGTAGAAAATACTTCTTCTACAGCCTGCAAAAATTCCGTTTGATATCCATATTTATTTTTAAGTTGATTATATACAAAATCAATATATTCTTTTGCTTTGGATTGTGTTTTTACATCTGTTGTTGTCATGTTTGTTTCCCTCCTCAAAATCTTATGAGAAAATGTTATTATGATTTTTCAAACAATTCAATCATTAATTTTTGAGTTAGGGAAAATAAAATGTAAAAATAAGGGAAAATAAATTATGTTTATATAATAAAAAATACCAAAAATTAGGTAGGGAGTTGAAGGGTATAATATCCGTGTTTATAGATGCAGATGCCTGTCCAGTCGTTGATATTGCTGTATTTGTTTCATCTCAATACGAGATAAAACCATTCTTATTTTGCGATACTTCTCATCTCATAGAAAGGGAGGATGCAATAACAATTCAAGTTGCCGAGGGGCGAGATTCTGTTGATTTTGCAATAGTGAATGCGGTTTCAAAATTTGATATTGTTGTTACACAAGACTATGGTTTAGCTGCCATGTGTTTGGCAAAAGGTGCCTTTGTTTTAAATCAAAATGGAAAAGAATTTACAGATGAAAATATTGATCAAATGTTATTTTTTAGGCATGAAAATGCAAAATTTCGCCGTGCTGGTGGAAAAACGAAAGGTCCAAAAAAACGAACAGAGAAAAATAATTTGGACTTTGAAATAAAATTTCGACAAATTTGTGAACGAGCAATGTTATTAAAAAAGGAGAATGATAATGCTTAATTTTCAACGCAAACTTTCGGAAATGGAACAAGTTATTCTAGAGAACATGAAGAAACAGAACACTGTACTATGGTTAAATCCGAATAAAACAGATGAATTACCAGAAAATCATTCCTTTTCATTCCAGGAAGTCATCAACGCAGAAAAACGATTGCAACGGTTTAGCCGATATATTCAAGCAGTGTTTCCGGAAACGAAAAAATTACAAGGAATCATTGAATCGGATTTAATTGAAATACCAAAAATGAAACCATTTATCGAGAAGAATGCTGAAAAGCCGCTGTTAGGTAAACTGTTATTAAAATGTGACCATGAGTTAGCAGTTTCCGGTTCCATTAAAGCGCGAGGCGGAATATATGAAGTGTTAAAATTCGCAGAACAATGCGCCATCGAGAAGGGTTTCATTAAAGAAACGGATGATTATGAAAAGTTTAAGAGTGAAGCGTTTCGCCAATGTTTCAGTCAATATAAAATTGCAGTGGGATCTACTGGAAATTTAGGTCTTAGTATTGGCATAATGGCAGCGAAACTAGGGTTTCAAGTGACAGTACACATGTCCATGGATGCGAAAAAGTGGAAAAAAGATTTACTTCGTGAAAAAGGTGTCAAAGTGATTGAATATGAGTCGGATTATAGCTTAGCGGTGGAGGAAGGAAGAAAACAAGCAGAACATGATCCAATGTGCCACTTTGTGGATGATGAAAATTCCATCGATTTATTTAGTGGTTATGCAGTGAGTGCCCTACGATTGAAGAATCAGCTGGAAGAATTAAATATTCAAGTGGATGAAGAACATCCATTGTTTGTATATTTACCATGTGGAGTTGGTGGTGGACCGGGAGGCGTTGCATATGGTTTAAAAGCCCTATATAAAGAACATGTCCACATTTTCTTTGGTGAGCCGACTCAGTCTCCTTGCATGCTTTTAGGAATGATGACAGGATTGCATGATAAAATTGCTGTCAATGATATTGGATTGACGAATCGAACAGAAGCGGACGGATTAGCAGTTGGTCGAGCTTCCAAGTTTGTTGGGAAGTTGATGGAGCCGATTCTGAGCGGATGTTACACGGTAGATGATGAATTTTTATTTGAGAGTTTAAAAGAAATGATGCAACATGAAGGGATATTTATGGAACCTTCCAGCCATGCAAGCGTATACGGGCCGATACAATTATTGAAGGAAGGAAATGCGTATATAGAAAAATATGAATTAACGAATCGATTACATCAAGCAACTCATATTTTATGGGCGACAGGTGGCAATATGGTGCCGCAAGAACAAAGGGAAGCCTATTTGAATCGATAATAAGTACACTAATTATAATGGTTGAATCAACTAATCTAGCGATTTAAATGTTGAATTGTTAACTGAGTCATTGGCAAAAGAATTGAAGATGATTTAAAAATAGATTCGAAGGTAATAATTGAAGCTGCTAATGTAGGTGCTGCGAGTAATTGAAGAAAGGAGGGTGGAAGTGGATAATACAAGATCAAAAATTATTGAGCCAACGATTATTGTAATTTCAATTATTATGATTATCACAGCAATTTTACTTATAATAAACGTTAATTTAAAACATCGAATTGCTGTAGATACAATTAATCAATTTTATGAAAAAGGTGGATTACCAGTTTACTCCGAAAACGCTAATATGACTTTTTCATTTTATTGTGACATGGATAATTAAACAATATCGCTTTTTCCCCCGTTTAGAAACAATTGCATAAAAATATTGAAAGCTTGTCCGAAAAGAGAGAGGGTTTCAATACCTTACTTTTCGGACAAGCTTTATCTTTGTTAATCCACCATCAATTCTTTTACGGTTTCTTCCACTTCGCTGCGGCTCATTTTCTCCTTGCCTTCTTTTAAAGCATTTAATGTTTTATGAGCGAGAGCAAGGGGTAAGCTACAGAACATTAAAATAGAACGTTTTTGGATTGCATCCATATATTGATAAGCTTTTTCTAAATTTTCCTCTGTATAATGGAACAAATCTTCTTTTGTCCAACCTTCAGGGATAAAGCTGACGCCTCGTGTTTCAAAATCTTCCTGTTGGTTTCTTAAAATATTTACCGCTTGCAAACCTCTGCCGTATCCAATGGCTAATTCCCGATCCGTTTTTACTGCACTATCCCATTCCCATAAATCGGAAAGCATGACACCAACAAGTCCGGCTACATAGTATGTATACTCATCTAAATCTTCCTTCGTGCGAACTTGCCAATTTGCTTTTGCCCATTTCGCCATACCGAATGCCATTTCACTTGCAGCATCGCAGACAATTTTTTTCGTTCCTTCAGGTAACAGTAAAATCCAATCATTTAAACGCATCGTTACTTCAGGCATGTATTGTTTATAAGGTTCTAACAGTTGTAAATATTTGTCGTTATTAAAGTTTTCTTCTTTTAATAGTTCGCTTACTTCCATTAATAAGAAATATTTGATTTCATTCGTTACTTCTGGATGTTCATTATCTTCGATTTCATCCAATGCACGCATAATTAAATAGGCATTGGCAACAGCCTTTTTCAAATCTTTTTTTAAAAATGTAATCGGTATATAAAAAGTGCGACTCGTTTCTTTTAATACTCTCATAGCATCTTTTTCAAGCGCTTTCTGATTCATAAGACCAAATTTCCTCCGATCATTAACCTTTCTATTTATCCTACAATAATTTTTCTAAAATGAAAAATAAAACTTCTGAAATTATTATAGACAAAAGGAAAATATTAATTACAATTTATGTTTAACAAACTTTGGCAAGTTTTTTTTACTATTTTACGTGTCATTATTGACTATTTTCGTTACAATGAAATGTGATAGTTTGATAGAAAAAAGGTGAATTCATTCGTGCGAAAGGAAACATATATTTTTTTAGATATTGAGGCAGCCATTGTGCGCGGAAAACAGCACATCATTGAAATAGGGGCAGTGAAATGGTTGCCAAATGATGAAGTTGAATTTTTTTCTGAATTAATTCAACCATATAAATTTAAAAAGCTGAATAGCCGCATCCAAAAGTTAACGGGAATTCAAACGGAAGATTTATTATATGCTCCTTCCTTTAAACAAGTCATTAAACGCTTTATGGAATGGAGCCAAGGAGATACAATTTTCGTTACCTTTGGTGAGTTTGATCGAAAAGTTTTGGAAGAAGAGCTTTTTCGAAATCGAATCCAACGGCATTTTATATATCCCATCGTGGATTTTCAGCAAAAATATATGATTGAAAATCAATTAAAAGTTCAACCAAGTTTAAGTGAATTAATGGAAAAATTTGAAGTGGTTGCTGAACAACATCGTGCTTTGCAAGATGCAAATACCCTTTTTAAAATATTTAAAGCTTCAGGCGGCCATGAAATGATTGAAAAGCAAAAAACGAATCAATTCGCCCTCATGTTAAGTGAAAATCATCATGAAGAAAATGAAGTTGATGTATACTTAACCTATGTAACTGGAGAAGTTTTTCCTTCCCATATTCGTATTCACTCGATTAATTCCTTACATAAATCGTTATCATGCATAAAAACAGAAAAGGAAATTGTTCAAGAAGACGGTACGATTGTTAAATCGGAATATAATGAAATTCTTCCAAATGAGGAATTAGCTCAATTTTTACATACAGTGAGAGATGATTTAGAGAATAAAGTTTTGATAACCCGCTCTGGTTTAAAACAAATTTCTCGCATTTACCGTTTACACCATTGTGTTTTACCAAAAACTGAAGTGATGACGCTGCAACACTTGCTAATGGATGAGGGACTGCTAAGCCGTTTTACAATGAATGGCCAATCCATCGATACATATGAAAAAACAATTTCTAAATTATTATTTCGATATAAACACAAACTAATTGATGAATTTGAAAAAAGAAATTTATTCTCTAATGAGGTAGTAAAAGTTTAATTTTTTAACAAAAATTAATATAATTTTAATATAGTAACCGTTTTTTTGAATAGTGTTAAAATTAGAAAAAATTGCAATCATATGCTTATACAGTTAAAGTGTATAGAGGGAATCTATAAAGGAGAAAGCTTATGCGCAATACAATAGGAATCGATGCAGGAGGCACTTTAACAAAAGTTGCTTACTTGGATGATGAAAATGAATTCCAATTTAAGGTCTTTCCTTCCAAAGATTTAACACTAGTGAAGGAATGGATTGAAGCAAATCCAAACATTGAAGAAATTGGAATTACAGGTGGTCGAACAGAACAGCTATTGGCAAAATTAAAAACAAAAAAATCAATCGATTATGTTGTAGAATTTGATGCAACAATCAAAGGGGTAAAATACTTATTAAAAAAAGAAGGCCATGAAATTCAAAAAAGTATCATAACGAATGTTGGAACAGGCACAAGTATACATTATATGGAAAATGACAAACATGTGCGTGTTGGTGGAACTGGAATTGGCGGAGGTACTTTAACAGGGTTATCAACGATTATTACTGGGCTTTCGGATTTTAATGAAATCACGAAAATTGCAAAGCAAGGTAAAAGGGAATTCATTGATTTATTTGTAAAAGATATTTTTGAAGGGATGAATCCTCCGATAGAAGGCCATTTGACGGCGAGTAATTTTGGAAAAGTCAACATATTAAATCATAACGATTATCCTGTTCCTGATTTATTAGCAACCATTCAAGCGCTAGTTGGTGAAGTCATTACAACTTTAAGCATCCAATATGCAGATACAAAAAATTCTGAAACGATTATATATATTGGATCGACATTGACGAATAATGATCATTTGAAAGAAGTTATTGCAAATTATACGATTTTGAAAAAACACAAGCCAATCTTTTTAAAAGATTGTGGATTTTCAGGAGCGATAGGTGCTCTTTTAAATAAAGTAGAACAAAGAAATATTGCACAATTATAAAAAAGAGCCTGACCAAAAAATGCAAAACTTTTGGTCAGGCTCAAATACATAATGATTGTTTTTTTCTTTACTCCTGTAGTGGTCACAATCAATGCCCCGTCTCGTCGCATTTATCTCCGACGAAAGCGTTAGCGAGACGCAAAGGTGTAAAACAGAAAAGTGACTTTTCAGGCATCACACTTTTTTAATTATGGCGAAAATTACATCCCTTTACGAATAGCTTGTCGCGCTAACAGATCAGCTGCTTTATTTTGTTGTTCTGGAATCCATTTTATAAAAAACAAATCAAACTCATCAGCAAGTTTTAAAGCTTCTTCTAAATAGGGTTTAAATTGTTCGTTTTTTACATATTTCTTTTCCATTGAACTCACGACAATTTTCGAATCGGAACGAACGGATACGAATGACGTTCCTAATTTTTTTGCTTCTTCTAGACCTCGAATTAAAGCGATAAATTCCGCAACATGATTGTTTGATTCGCCTATAAATTCTCCAATTTGTATGGAATGTCCTTCTCCCTTTATAAATAAACCGATTCCGCTTGGACCGGGATTTCCGCTACTAGCACCATCAATATAAACTTCTAACATATTGCCCCCAAGAACTTTTTTTACTATATTATACCGCAATATATCAAAAGCGTGTAAAAACATTCTAATCTGTTAATGGTTTTCAGTAATGAATCTAGGTGGCCACGAAAATAAAAATTTTTTAAATAAAGTGAGATTTTTTCATGATGAATCTCGTTTTACTAAGTGAAGAAAGAAAGGAGGAATAACATGGATGAGGAAATCCGATACGTTCGACAAATTTTAGCAGGAGATAAAAGAGCTTACATACACATTATTAATCGTTATAAAAATCCTTTGTATGCAACGATTTTACGGATGACAAAAAATCCTCAAACGGCAGAAGATTTGCTCCAAGAAGTATTTTTTAAAGTGTATGAACAATTACCAAAATACAATCCGAAAGGTCCATTTAAAAGTTGGCTCTATCGCATTGCCATTAATTACTGTATCGATCAGCTTCGGAAAAAAAGAATTCAAACGGAACAAATTGAAAATACGATTATACGAAGCAACGATACACCAGAAGTAGTCTTATTACAAAATGAAGAGAGTAGAGAACTGGAGAAAATGGTTTCATTATTGCCGGAAGATGAACGAAACATTTTACTTTTACGTTATGCCAACGAATTGAGTTACGCAGAAATTAGTGAAACATTAGGGGTTTCGATAATAGAGGTACGCAATAAATTGTACCGAGCTAAGAAAAAATTACGAAAAAATGCAAAAGAAGGTGGGTATTTATATGGTGTGTCCGAAAGATGATAAGTTATTCGATTATATTGAAGGCATTTTAGAAGACAATGAAAAAGATCTTATGGAACGTCATATACAGTCTTGCCCTTATTGTGAGCAGCAATTAGAACTGCTATTAAAAGAAAATGAACTATTAGAACAAACACTAAAATCTCCAATATTGCCAGATGATTTTGCCGAAAAGATTGTCGATCAGCTGGAACCGCATAAACGCAAAAAAAATCGACCGTTAAAATGGGTGCTGGGTACGGCAGCAAGCGCACTTCTTGCAGGGGGAGTGTTCATGTCGGTGAGTCCGAGTGTTGCAAAACTTGTAGGTGGAATCTTCTCCAGTGAAACGGTGGATGAAGGATTGCGAATGGCAATTGATACTGACATCGCAACACCTGTTAATCTTTCAGCAACAGATGCAGATATAACGCTGCACATTGAGGACTTGATAGCCGATACGTCGCGAATTGCTTTTTCCTATCGGGTAACCAATCAACAAGGTAAAGTATTAAATCCATTTATTGGAGATGCCGATTTATATTCAATCAAAGTATTAGATGAACATCAAAATGAAGTGGAAATTAATTCAATGAGTTGGGGACTTCATGATGACTATGGGATTTATGAAATATCGTTAGTAAATATCGATAACTTTACAAAAGGAACCGTTCGATTGGACATCCATCATCTTGCAGGGAAAGATGGACAATGGCAAATCGATATACCAATTGATTTGACTTCCGCTTATGAACAGCAAAAAGTTGTAGCGTTGAATGAATCTTACGAAGTTGAAGGAGTTAAAATTCATCTGGATAAAGTCAATTACGCTACTTCTACAACAGACATCTATTATCAATTAGAATATACCGAGGAAGTAAAAGAAAGATTAAAACAGCAATTAAAACAAAAAGAGCTACAATTTAATAATGAAATTGTCCAATTCCTATATTTCCCTTCTATTGGCTATCGAATTGAAAACGGAAAAGGGGTAGTGCTAGGTTATGAAAATATTTATTTCTCAAAAGAACGGGGCCATCCTGTTTCCGAAAATATGTTAAGCGGCATGGGACAATGGGATGGAGAGCCTAGTGAACTTGGTCCTTACAAACAAATTGATTCATTCGTTCCAAATAAAAATGCTGAAGAAGAATTATATTTCGTTGTAGATACAATTTATCGACCAAAAATTAGTGAATTCTCAATTACATTTAATCCAAAAGAATTACCTAAAACCTTTGAATATAACGGATATGAATTAACTATTGATTCTGTGCAAGAAAAAACAGATTATTCATTACAGAAATCATGGATGCCAATACAACGTCAAAAAAGTGTTGAAATACAATTATCAGGATTTGCTTTGCAAAAAGCTCCTAACATAGAAAAATGGGCACTAGAAGATGAAAAAGGAAATAAATATACGATTCACCATGGAGGATCAACTTTAGATGAAACGGATCAGCAAGGTCGATTCAAACGAACATTTGAATTGGTTTCTTCTGAGTTAGAAGAGATTCCTGAAGAAATGACACTCCATATCATTGCTGAAACGGAAGTCATTCCGTTGAAAAACGAAATACGAATTCCATTATTTAAAAATTGAATGAATCATTTAACGTAGAGGAAATCAATGGTTCGTTAAGCAGTAGTTCACCTTTGGAACTGCTGCTTTTTAATTAAGTTGAAGAATTACTGCACAAACGGTGTTTATCCCCTTTATCATAGACTATCGTAAAGACTTGATTATAAAAAATTGTCGAGCAAAAGGTATATCAACTATTGTTCCAAAAGGACAAGCTCAGAAAATGTCGCAATAGACATATTCTCAATTGTTATACAACATAATAAGCTTGTTTCAACTGGAAGCAATGCGCTTTGACAAATAAAAAATGACGATAGTAAAATATAAAAACTAATAAAGGGGGATTGTGATTTGTGGATAAAAGTGCAGTGATTAAAGATATAGATGAATTAATTGATACTTATTGCATAGATTGTCCCATCAAAAGGGATTTAAGACAAATAAGAGGAAAAGCAGGAGCACACCGGTTTTGCATTGAACAGTGCTCTGTTGGCGAACAATTGCAATTTTTGGGTAACGAATTATTAAAGATGCAGGAAAAATGATGCAATAGAACTTTAGTACCTTTTTGTATTGAATTTTTGATAAAATAATGATAATATTATCAATGTAATATTAATGCTCTCAATATATCTATCATATCATATGTCTTTACACATGAAATGATATATCTTCTGAGGATTAATATATACACGGTTGGTTACCATAGGTTGAGCAGCTCCCTTAATAGGGGCTGCTTTTTTATATTTTCCGAAACTGAAGCTTTTTACATAACGACTCGTTTTTAAAAATTAGAATTTATTAATGAAAATGGAGTTAAAGTTCAGTAAACTTAATCTATAACGAAAGATAAAAATGATAGGTGATAGCTGTGAAGACATTAGAAGGAAAAAAAGTGCTCATTACAAGCGGAGGAACCCTTGAAAAATGGGATCGGGTTCGCGGACATACGAATCTTTCAAAAGGCACGATGGGCTGTTTTTTAGCTGAAACAGCTTTTTCTATGGGGGCAGAAGTAGTTTATTTACACGGATATTTTGCGAAGCTTCCGAAACATAAAGAATCCATGCGATTAGTAGGTTTTGAAGGAATTGAAGATTTAGGAAATAAAATAAAACATATTTTGCAAAGTGAAAACATTGATATTGTGATTATGGCAGCGGCTGGTTCTGACTGGGTTGTAGACAAAGTTTACGACCAAAACGGTAATTTAATCACGGAAAATGGAAAAATGTCTTCGGATGAACCACCGATTATTCATTTTAAAAAAGCGCCAAAAATCTTAGGGAAAATTAAAGGTTGGGATCCAAAAACGCTTCTTGTCGGGTTTAAACTTGAAGCAACGGAAGATGTAGACTATTTAATTCAACGTGCAAAATTGCGAATGGAAGAATCGAATGCTAACATTATGGTGGCAAATAGTTCTCAATCATTGTATGGCGATGTTCAGCATTATATTATTTCTCAAACTGGAGATGTCATTGAAGTTCAAGGCAAAGAACAAACGGCAAGAACTTTATTGGAAATACTGTGCGAAAAAGTATAAAATTGAAATTAAAACGAAAGGCTAGTTTCACTAGTCTTTTCTTGTATATAATAGGTAATAATTCGAATTTGTTTTATCGGGATTGGAGGATGGGAAAATGTCTTTACAAAGTGTAAAAGAACATTTAAAAAAATTTAACCGTGACCAAGATATTTTAGAATATGAACAAAGCAGTGCAACAGTTGAACAAGCAGCTATCGCATTAAACGTCATTCCTGCACGCATCGCCAAAACATTATCATTTAAAGATAAAGAAGGAAATGCTTTTCTCGTTGTAGCAGCTGGTGATGCAAAAATTGATAATAAAAAATTTAAATCTACTTTTGGCGTTAAGGCGAAAATGTTAAGTTCAGAAGAAGTAGAACATTTTACGGGGCATGTCATTGGGGGAGTATGTCCTTTTGGATTAGCTCATGATTTAGATGTTTATTTAGATGTTTCGTTAAAACGTTTTACAACAGTGTTTCCAGCTTGCGGCAGCATCAATTCTGCAATCGAATTGACTTGCGATGAATTGTTTGAATTTTCAAATGCGAAAGAGTGGGTGGATGTCGGAAAAGATTGGAATGAAACATTAACGGACATTAGTAAATTTGCAGCAACAAATGAATTATAGTAGGTGAGAAACATGTATTTACTTGATCATATCGTACATTTTGTGAAAGAGCCGAAAACCATGGTTGAAAAAACGAAAGAAATTGGCCTTCATACAGTAGAAGGAGGAAAACATGAAATGTGGGGAACCTATAATTCCCTCAGTTATTTCGGCCTTTCTTATATTGAATTCATTGGCGTATTTGATGAAACGTTGCTCGAAAAATCTGCGGAAATTCCATATACATTGCATGAATCTTATAAAAAACGAAACAAAGAAAATGGTTTTACACGAATTGCCATTCGGACATCGACAATTGAAGAAGATGCAAAAAAACTTCGTGATGCAGGCTATGAAGTGATTGGACCTGATTCATTTTCAAGAATACGCCCAGATGGAAGTGTATTAACTTGGAAATTACTGCATTTTGGCAAAAAAGAGTTGCCTTTTGAATATCCATTTCTGATTCAATGGGAAGGGTCAGACGAAGAACGATACAATGATTTAGTAAACAATGGAACAATCCAAAAGCATCCTTTAGGAGACTTAACAATTGATGAAATCTCCTTCTCCGTTACAGATTTACAGTGGGCAAAAGAATGGGCAAGTTTATTTGAACATGAAATAGTGGAGAGTACAGACTCATACATAACATTAAAAGCGCCAAATTGTCATTTCAAATTTAATTTAGAGCAAAAGTATGAAATCGTTGAAGTGAAAATTAGCGGTTCGAAAGAAGAAAAGCATGTAACGCTTGAGGACGGGAATTATTTGTTCGTTCGATGAAAATAAAGGGAAACACCTCCTACATGCCGAATTAGGTGGTAGGAGGTGTTTTGTAATGACGAACATTTTTGTGTCAATCATTGTTTTCTTCGTTCTATGTTTTTTTACATTTGGTATCGTTTTTATGGAACTGTTGATAGGAAATTTCGTATGGATTCCATTCATCATTATTTTTGCAATTTTTCTGTATTTGCTTTTTTTAGCATTTCTATTTCGATATTTCAAAACAAAGAAAAGAATCATTTGGTTTGTCGTTATTTCTTGTGTTGCGATTAGTGCTAGTTCCATTTGGCCGATTTACCAAAAATATGTGGAGAACATTCCAACCGTTTCAGCAGAAGTAAATATTTATGAATACATGCCTTTTGAAGAAAATTCGAAAGTAGTAACTTTAGAAGAAGAAGCAACTCTTCAATTATCCGATTCATTACCAATCATGGATGGTGCAACAGCATTGTATCCGATCTATTCCGCCATTGCACAAGCTACATATCCGAAAAAAGAATACGACCCATATAATAGTGAAGTGATGGTCAATACAACGCCAGAAGCCTACGAAAATTTAATTAATGGTAAAGTGGATATGATTTTTGTCAATGAGCCTTCTCAAAAACAATTGCAGCGAGCAAAAGAAAAGGGAGTCGAACTAAAATTAATACCCATTGGGAAGGAAGCGTTTGTATTTTTCGTCAATCAAAAAAATGAAGTTGATGGGTTAACTTTGCAACAAATTAAAGATATTTATTCCGGTAAAATCACTAGCTGGAAAGAGGTTGGTGGTAAAAACGAACCTATTCGGGCATATCAACGCCCTGAAGATAGCGGTTCTCAAACGGCGTTGCAGTCATTAATGGGTGATACGCCTATTATGGATGCACCAAGAGAAAATGTGGCGAGCGGCATGGGAGAAATCATTAGCGAAGTGGCACAATATCGAAATTTCGAAAACGCAATTGGCTATACGTTTCGATATTATTCACAAGAAATGGTCGGCAATAATCAAATTAAACTATTGGCCATTGACGGAGTTCCTCCGACAAAAGAAACGATTCGAAGTGGCGAATATCCTATAACAGGGGAGTTTTATATTGTTACTGCAGGTACGGAAAATCCAAATGTCGACAAATTAATTGATTGGGTTCTATCTCCTCAAGGACAACAACTGATTGAAAAGGTCGGGTATGTGCCTATAAATAATGTGGATGAATGAATAAATAGTATGACAAAAAGTGGCTGTCATTTTGGACAGAAAAAATCATGATTATGAGGAAGTGAGGCTGTTTGGAAAGTTTCCGACTTTCTAGACAGCCTTTTCTTCATTTTTATGGTGAAATTTTTACAATGAGAGTTCACAATTCTTTTGAAAGCTCAAGGGCAAATCTTGCTAGAAGAATTGTATAATGATGGATAGGATACGAAAAAAAATGAATGACTATTATTTGCTCGAGTGTGGCTATTATTTATCAAAGATTGACTATTATAATCTTGATTTTGGCTATTATCGTTATTTCAAGGAAATCGTTTATATGTAGTTGGCTATTATGTTCATCAATTTGGCAAATATCCTTGGCCAGTTGACTATTAAATGCTTGAAACTGACTTGAAGCAAATTTCTATGGGTTGGCAATTATGTTCACAAATTTGACTATGATTCATCCGTATGACTATTATTGCCCAAGCATTGACTATTATCAGCCCCATTTCTAAAAAGTGAATTTATGTAGTAATAATAAAATCCGTCATTAATTAACAAAGCAGACAAAACAAAAACATTATAAAACAAACACTTGTGTAAATAATAACGTTCATAACGAAGAGTAAACTCAATCTGACTAGAAAGAGGAATTAGTATGACAATTACAAAACCATTAACGGATTTAGACATTGCTTATGGTGCAGCATTAAAACCTATTGCAGAAATTGCAGAACAAGTAAACATTCCAGATGATGCACTAGAACAATATGGACGTTATAAAGGAAAAATCGACCCGAAAAAAATTCCGGGTGAGCCTTATGGTAAAGTTGTACTTGTGACAGCAACGAATCCAACACCTGCCGGAGAAGGAAAATCAACGGTTACTATTGGACTTGCTGATGCCTTAAAACAATTAAATCAAAAGGTCATGGTAGCTCTTCGCGAACCATCGTTAGGTCCCGTATTCGGCATCAAAGGTGGAGCAACAGGGGGCGGCTATGCACAAGTGCTTCCAATGGAAGAAATTAACTTGCATTTTAATGGAGATTTTCACGCGATTACAACTGCGAATAACTTAATTTCTGCAGTAATTGACAATCATATTCATCAAGGAAATCAACTAAACATCGACCCTAGAAGAATTATTTGGAAACGTGTATTGGACATGAACGACCGAGCACTTAGAAAAGTTGTTGTAGGACTAGGAGGTCCAACGCAAGGAGTTCCAAGGGAAGACGGCTTTGATATAACAGTTGCCTCTGAAATTATGGCGGTATTTTGTTTAGCAACAAGTATGGAGGATTTGAAAGAACGATTATCCAAGATGTTAATTGGTTACACTTATGATCGTCACCCAGTCTTTGTGCGGGACCTAGGAATTGAGGGGGCATTAACATTAATTTTAAAAGAAGCGTTCAAACCGAACATTGTACAGTCTATTGAAGGAACTCCTGCTCTTGTTCACGGTGGACCTTTTGCGAATATTGCTCATGGATGTAATTCCCTGATTGCTACGCAAACCGCACGGAAATTAGCGGACATCGTCGTGACAGAAGCTGGTTTTGGTGCGGATTTAGGTGCTGAAAAATTTTTGAACATTAAAGCAAGAAAAGGTGAATTCCATCCGGATGCAGTCGTAATTGTGACAACGATTCGCGCATTAAAAATGCATGGCGGAGCAGAAAAAAGCGAGTTAGCGAAAGAAAATATTGAAGCTCTCAGCAACGGAATCCCAAATTTAGCTCGACATATTGAGACAGTAAGAAATTTCGGAATTGAACCGGTTGTTGCTTTGAATCGATTTATAACGGATACGGAGCAAGAAATTCAAACGCTTCTAAATTGGGCGAAATTAAACAATGTCCGCATCGCTAGAACAAATGTATGGGAAGAAGGCGGGAAAGGTGGAATGGATCTAGCCAAACAAGTATTGGAAGTTTTAGACGAACCGAAACAATTTGCTCCGCTTTACGAATTATCCGATTCCATAGAACAGAAAATTACGACGATTGTCCAAAAAGTATATGGCGGGATTGGAGTAGAATTTTCAAATCAAGCGAAAAAGCAATTGAAACAAATTAAGGAAAATGGTTGGGATCAATTACCAATCTGTATGGCAAAAACACAATATTCATTGTCAGACGATCCAACATTAATAGGTCGCCCAATTGGATTTACGATTACTGTAAGAGAAATCATTCCAAAATTAGGGGCAGGATTTTTGGTTTGCTTAACGGGCGATATTATGACAATGCCAGGATTGCCCAAAGCACCCGCCGCATTACGTATGGATGTTGATGAAAAAGGGAATGCAATCGGGTTGTTTTAATTGGAAAACGCTTTGCTATTTAGAGATAGCGAAGCTTTTTTTTATAAAACAACAATTTAAGGACGCCAATCATTATATAGACAGGCTGAATGTAAAGTTGAAATCTAAAGAAATCAGTTGAAAACAAAAAGGTTATTCCATATAATTACAAAATGATGAACAATTTGTGAACAATCGATAATGGTATAGCCTATTTAAAAGAAAAATGACATACTATAAAAGATTATTTCAGGTAATATATACACGTAAATTTTTTGGGCGGTAGATTGTGTAACCGATTACACATTAGGAGGTCAAATGTGTAACCGATTACATATTTTTTCATGAAAATGTGTAACCGGTACCACAATGATTCGAAAGGTGATTGTATGGTAACGATTCATGACGTAGCAAAGCGGGCAAATGTATCTGCAGCCACAGTTTCTAGATACATTAATAAGAATGGTTATGTGGGAAAAAAATCTAGAGAAGCAATAGAGCACGCGATTAAAGAATTGAACTTTGTCCCAAACAATGTTGCAAGGACGCTATCCACTAAACAATCCAATATGATTGGACTCATTATTCCGGATATTAAAAACCCATTCTTTCCAGAGCTTGCCCGTGCTGTAGAAGATACCGCCTACAAATATGGATACACTGTTATATTATGTAATTCGGACGAGAATCCTAAAAAAGAACAACATTACTTTAAAGCTCTTACTCAAGAATACGTGGCTGGTGTTATTATCACATCTACTCACTCAGGAAATGGTCAAGAAGCAACTATTCCAATCGTTGCCTTAGACCGGGCTCCGATTATGGACATCCCATCTGTAACGACAAATAATATACTGGGAACAGAAATGGCCGGCCGCTACATGCTAGAGTGTGGTGCTAAAGAGCTGCTTTTTCTAAAAGGTCCTAAGCAACTTATTTCATCCGAACAGCGTTTGAAAGGTTTCTTAAAGGCTGTTGAAGGAAAAAATATAAAAGTACACATAGTTGAAAGTCCCTATGATTTTAAAGTTGCTGAACATATTACATTCCAATTTTTACAAAAACATTCTACTATTGATGGAATATTTGGCAGTAGCGACGTTTCGGCAATTGGAGCGTTAAAAGCTTGTGAAAAATTGAATAGAAGCGTGCCGAATGATATTCAAATCATTGGTTTTGACGGTATACAGTTAGGAAATTATACAACTCCTAGTTTAACAACTGTTGCCCAAAACATATACAAGCTAGGTGAAACTGCAGCAGAATTATTAATTCAACAAATCGAAGGCAAAAGCATAACTGAGAAAAACATTGTCATTAATCCGGAATTAGTTGTGCGAGAGACGACTCGAAAGGGGTTCTTACAATGATCACGGTGATTGGAAGCATAAATATGGATCTTGTAGTGGAAACTGACACTTTCCCGAAACAGGGAGAAACGGTTCAAGGAAAGCTTTTTACGACGATTCCAGGCGGAAAAGGTGCAAATCAAGCTGTTGCAGCCGCTCGACTTGGAAGTCAAGTTCGCATGATTGGTGCAGTAGGAGACGATAGCTTTGGAATAGAGTTATATAAAAAATTAATGAGTGAAAATATTGATGTTTCAGGCATCGTGAAAACAAATAATTCCACTGGAATAGCAAATATCTTGCTACATAATCGTGATAATCGCATTCTTTTTGTTCCAGGAGCGAATTTTGATTTAAATAAAGAAATTATCGATGCCAATATCCAACTGATTCGAGAAAGCAAACTTGTGATGATGCAGTTGGAAATACCAGCAGAAACGATTGAGTACGTATTCACTATCTGTCAAGAGCATGCTATTCCAGTTTTATTAAATCCAGCACCTGCTGCGAATTTCAAAAAAGAATGGATGAATCAAATTACTTATTTAACGCCAAACGAAACGGAATGTGAATTAATCTTTGGTGCTGATTGGGAAACGGTATTAAAAGAGTATCCAAATAAAGTCATTGTTACTTTAGGTAGTGAAGGTGCGGCTTACTATGATGGATCAAAAATTGTAAGAATCCCTGGATTTAAAACAACTGCTGTTGATACAACAGGAGCTGGGGATACGTTTAATGGCGCATTTGCTCATGCGATTTGCAGTGGAAAATCAATTGATGATGCGGTTGAATTTGCAAACATCGCTGCATCCCTTTCAGTTGAAAAGTTTGGCGCACAAGGCGGCATGCCAACTATAGATGAAGTATTAGCTCGCTTGGGAGGACATGAAGTTTGAAAAAACACGGAATTTTAAATAGAGAATTAGCTGGTCGTTTCGCAAAATTAGGGCATACGGATCAAATCGTTATTGCCGACTGTGGTTTACCAATTCCAGATGATGTACCTTGTATAGATTTATCATATAAGTTGGGAGAGCCGAGTTTTCTTACTATGTTAGAAGTTGTACTTGACGATTTAGTCGTAGAAAGCGCCGTTTTAGCAGAAGAAATTAAAACAAAAAACGCAGAGCTTTCGAAAACATTAACAAACACATTACCGAACATTTCGTATGTTTCACATGAGGAATTTAAGCGATTAACGAAAAATGCGAAGTTCATTATTCGCACTGGTGAAACGACGCCTTATGCCAATGTCATTTTGCAATGCGGTGTGATTTTTTAATAGATTTCTTGAAAAAGTAGGTGATTTCATGATTGAAATGACAGGCATTTCGAAAGCCTTCAATGGCAATGTCGTGTTAAAAGATGTTCGGTTTAACCTTAAAGAAGGTGAAATCCATGCACTAATGGGGGAAAATGGTGCTGGAAAGTCGACATTAATGAAAATTTTAAGTGGCATTTATACGAAGGATGCTGGTGAAATTAAAGTAGATGGTCAACCTGTCAACTTTAAATCTCCTAAAGATGCTGAAAAATACGGAATCGTTGTCATACATCAAGAATTAAACATATTACCTGATTTAACTGTTGCTGAAAATTTATTTTTAGGAAAAGAAAAAACATACGGTCCTTTCGGTATTTTAAAAAACCGAGAAATGGATAGAGAAGCTGAGGAGCTATTATCTAAGTTAGGTTTACACGTGAATCCGAAAACTCGTGCTGGAGATTTGTCTGTCGGAAAACAGCAAATCATTGAAATAGCTAAAGCGATCGCCAGTGACGCGAAGTATATCGTGATGGATGAACCAACTGCTGCCTTAACGGATCGGGAAATAAAAACATTATTTGAAACAATTAATGAACTAAAAGTGAAAGGAATTTCGTTTGTATATATTTCTCACCGTATGGAGGAAATTTTCTCCATTTGTGATCGCATTACCATTTTAAGAGATGGACAATATGTGGGGGAACGAAATATCCCTGAAACGAATTTTGATGAAATTGTTGCCATGATGGTAGGAAGGGAATTGGGCGAACGATTCCCCGAAAGACAATGCGATATAGGAGACATCAAACTGGAAGTCCGAAATTTAACAGTGAAAGGTTTGTTTGAAAATATTTCGTTTAACGTACGAAAAGGTGAAGTGGTTGGTGTTGCCGGATTAATGGGAGCTGGAAGAACGGAAGTAGCTGAAACCATTTTCGGTTATCGAAAAGCACATAGTGGTGACATTTTGATTGATGGTAATAAAGTATCCATTAAATCACCGATTGATGCAATGAAACACAAAATTGGATACGTGACGGAAGACCGTAAAACGAAAGGGTTAGTACTGAATTTTTCCATTCAGGAAAATGTAGCGTTGGCGAACTTAAAGAAAGTTTCCACTTCAGGTGTAGTGAAGAAAGAGAAAGAATTATCCCTCGTCAACCAATATATTGAGCAGTTAAAAATTCGGACATCGAGTCCAAAACAAAGTGCCAAATCATTAAGTGGTGGTAATCAACAAAAAGTGGTTCTTGCTAAATGGCTAGGTACGGAACCTGAAGTATTAATATTAGATGAACCGACTCGCGGTGTCGATATCGGTGCAAAAAAAGAAATTTACCAAATCATTAACGATTTAGCACAAGCAGGTGTAGCGATTTTAATGATTTCATCAGAATTGCCAGAAATCATTGGAATGGCTGATCGCGTTCTTGTTATGCATGAAGGAAAATTAACGGGAGAAGTTTCGAAAGAAGAAATGACGCAAGAAAGAATTATGCATTTTGCAACTGGAGGTGAACAAGTTGTCTAAATCGTCGAAAGAAATAATATCAAAATTAGGGCCATTAATTGGTTTAATTCTTTTAATTATTGTCGTTAGTATATTGAATCCTAGTTTTTTAACCATTTCTAATATCTTCAACGTGTTAAGACAAGTATCAATCAGCGCTATTATTGCATTCGGAATGACCTTTGTTATTCTCACAGGTGGTATAGATTTATCTGTAGGATCAACACTAGCATTAACAGGGGCTGTTGCCGCAAGTTTATTAGCTGGTGGGTTTGACCCAATCCTTTCTATGGGAATTGCTTTAATTCTAGGTCTCATCTTAGGTGCAATAAATGGGGTAATTATTACAAAAGGTAAAGTAGCACCATTTATTGCGACATTAGCAACAATGACTGTTTATCGAGGTTTAACGCTTGTTTATACAAACGGTAAGCCAATTTCAGGTTTAGGTGACCATGCTTCATTCCAATTATTTGGTAAAGGATATTTCTTAGGAATTCCGATTCCAGTTATTACGACATTAATCACTTTTGGTATTCTTTATTTTATTTTGCATAAAACAACATTTGGCCGCCGTGTTTATGCGGTTGGTGGAAATGAAGAAGCTGCGAAATTATCAGGTATAAATGCAGACCGAGTGAAAATTGCAGTTTATGCGATTTCTGGTTTCCTTGCTGCATTATCTGCATTAATTTTAACTTCTCGCCTAAATTCTGCTCAACCAACTGCAGGGCAATCTTATGAGTTAGATGCGATTGCTGCGGTTGTGTTAGGCGGTACAAGCTTAAATGGCGGGAAAGGTTGGATTTTTGGTACGTTAATTGGGGCACTTATTATTGGTGTACTCAATAACGGTATGAACCTCATTGGCGTTTCCTCTTTCTGGCAACAAGTCGTGAAAGGGATCGTAATATTATTAGCAGTTTTACTAGATCGAAAAAAATCTGAATAAGGAGTGGTTAAGAATGAAAAAAATGAAACATCTATTCTTTGTTGTCATTGCAATGTTAGTTTTATCTGCATGTTCCATGAATTCATCTGTGGAACAAAATGATGCTGCAGATGAAGGAACAAAAGAAGGAGCAGTAAAAGTTGGTTTCTCCATTTCTACATTAAATAACCCATTCTTCGTTACACTTAGCGAAGGTGCAAAAGCTGTTAGTGAAGAAAATGGTGTAGAGCTTGTGATTGTAGATGCTCAAGATGATGCTTCTAAACAAGCTTCTGACGTAGAAGACTTAATTCAACAAGGAATTGACTTATTGTTAATCAATCCTGTTGACTCTTCAGCGGTAGGTTCTGCAGTAGAATCTGCAAACGCTGCTGGCATCCCGGTTATTACAGTTGACCGTTCTGCAGATAGTGGTGAAGTGATTTCACATATCGCTTCTGATAACGTAGCTGGTGGTAAACTTGCAGGAGAATATTTACTTGAGCTTGCTGGTGAAGGTGCAAAAGTAGCAATGCTTGAAGGTGTTCCAGGATCATCTGCTGCTCGTGACCGTGGTGCAGGTTTCCTTGAAGCTGTAGAAGGTAAAGTAGATCTTGTTTCTAGTCAAACTGCTAATTTCAACCGTAGTGAAGGTTTATCTGTAATGGAAAATATGCTTCAAGCACATCCTGACATTGAAGCAGTATTCGCACAAAACGATGAAATGGCTTTAGGTGCAATTGAAGCAATTTCAGCAGCTGGTAAAGATATTATTGTAATTGGATTTGACGCTACAGATGATGCTGTGAAGAAAGTTGAAGAAGGCGTAATGGCTGCAACTGTTGCGCAAAAACCAGAGGAAATTGGTAAAATTGCTGTAGAAACAGCTATTAAATATTTAAACGGTGAATCTGTAGAAGAATTCGTACCAGTTGACTTAGAATTAGTTACAAAACAATAATCAATAAAAAGGTAGAACTTAGTAGCATGAATTGCTGCAACGTTCTACCTTTGTTTTTTATCGTACTTTATTCCTTTTTTCTTTTCCTTCTACAATGAAGTTATCAAGAGCAAGAAAACGATTGCTTGCAAAAAGTAAATAAGTAGCCATTGCCATCAAAGCTAAATCAAATTCATAACCTTTGAGGAACCCAACAGCAAATTTCACTGTTGCAATGGCTCCTGCCATCAGAAGAATGAATAAAAAAGCAAATAGACGTATGGAAAAACCAATGACAATGAAAATTCCTCCAATGATTTCAAGACCTGTAACACCATATGCAAAAACTTCTGGGAACGGTAAATTGTAGCTGGCAAATCGGTCTGCTACGGCAGTAATTCCTTCCTGCAATTTTGCTAATCCGTGAACGATGAAAATAACTCCTAGAACAATCCGAAGAATAAAACCTCCAAATTCACTTTTTCTCAATCAAATCTCCTTCCAACTGCTTTTTTACTATCATATTATCGCTCGTCCAAACATAGCACCGTTTCATTCAAATTTTATATCGTTTTATTTTTGCCAATAAAATTACTTGGCAACCTGTTAGTTTTTCACTTTCAGATTGAATCAACATCTTTTCTAGCAAAATATGTTTAATTTAATTATAAATATAGATTATGACGCTAAATAGATATGAAAATGTTTGCAAAAATGAGAAAAATAAAGAGAAGTTGGTTCTATTTCCTTCAAATTTTTCATATTTTTAAAATATATTATTTCAACGATCTGTTTGATTTTAAATCCAGCTCATGTGCTTTTTGTTTCTTCTAATCTTTTCCAAACCTATCAATTCTATTAAAATACATTATAAAAATCGATGGGGGTTGGAATATGAGGAAAAAGATTCGAGAATTTGGAATCACCATTGGAAGATTGCCAGTAGGAGAAAAAAACTGCATAACCGATGTGGAAGGGGTAAAGGTGGGTCATGTGACGCTGGATTATCCAATAGATGATCAAGGTACATATGCATGTACAGGTGTAACTGCCATATTACCGCATGGCGGTAATTTATTTAAAGAAAAGGTAACTGCAGCTAGCTATGTCCTGAATGGATTTGGAAAAACAACAGGCCTTGTACAAATCAATGAATTAGGTGTCATCGAATCACCGATTATGTTAACCAATACGTTTGGCGTTCCAGCTGTCACTCAAGGCACTTTAGAATATATGTTAGAACAAAATCCTGAGATTGGTATCTCAACAGGAACCATTAATATTGTTGTAGGAGAGTGTAATGATAGTTATTTAAATTCTATCCGTGCATGTCCTGTCACACCTGAACATGCCATTGAAGCGATTCAAAATGCATCTGATAAAGTAGTGGAGGAAGGAGCTGTTGGAGCAGGAAAAGGAATGATCTGCTTTGGTTATAAAGGAGGAATTGGTTCGTCATCTCGAATTGTAACGGCTGAGAACCAATCCTATGCAGTTGGATGTTTAGTGTTGAGTAATTTTGGAGAAAGTGTTGAGTTTCGACGTGAGCAATATATAAGAAACCAACGTCAAGAGGATTCCACTCTTAAACCGACAGATGGTTCAATCATCATTATACTAGCAACAGATGCACCGTTAAGCAGCCGGCAATTATTGCGCGTAATTAAACGTTGTGGAATTGGACTAGCTAGAACAGGAAGCCATTATTCTCACGGCAGTGGTGATATTGTAATTGGTTTTACGACTGCTCACAAAATTCCACATTCCACTGATTATATTACTGAATCTAGAATCCAACTACGAGAAGATCATCCAATCATGAATCAATTATTTATTGCTGCTGCAGAAACAACGGAAGAAGCAATTTTAAATTCCTTATCCCAAGCTGTTACAACAACTGGAAGAAATGGACATGTCGTTCATTCATTTAATTGGTAAATAAAATGAATTGGTCCTATTTTCCGTAGAGGAAGCAAAGAATACACGTGCTTGCAAAATGCATTTATTATTCAAACCCTAAGTTTTATAAAAATAGCGAACTAATAATAAAATGATATCAATGAATACTATATATACTTATTTATAATAATTAACCAAAAAGGAACTAGAAAAAAACAAGGAAAGTATGATATATTTCGTTTGAATACAGAATTATCAAAACATTCTGTCATATGGTAATTCATTATGAAAATTTAATAGTATTAACGATTATTTGAGGTGATTTTCATACAGGATTTTCTACTTTCACCCATTAAAGATCTTAAAATTCCATCACAAAAATGGAATCCACAAATACTTGAAGTTCAGGAACCACTTATTAAAGTGCAACAAGTACCGAACCGATTATACATCAGACCTATTTATTATGAACTAATCATTCCATCTAGTATTCAATCAATCTATTTACGTAAGGGAGTTTATCTACGAATCAAGAAAGCTATAGAAATATTGCCTCGTCAGTATAGTTTCATTCTATTCGATGGATTTCGTCCATTTCAGGTTCAGCAATCTCTATTCAATCTGTTTTTAGAAAAAACGAAAATGCAGCATCCTGAGCTGACGGAAGAGGAAATTTTTCAAATCACTTTAAAATATGTTGCGTATCCAAGCATTGAGCCAACACGTACTTCCCCCCATATTACAGGGGGAGCGATTGATTTAACTTTAGGCGATGCGAATGGAAACGAACTAGACTTAGGCACAAAGTTTGATGAAATGAACGAAAAATCAGCAACGAGATATTTTGAAGATCATCCAGAAGAAAATGTTACAGCACTTCAAAATAGAAGAATATTATATAACAGTTTAATCCATGTCGGCTTTACAAATTACGCTGATGAATGGTGGCATTATGATTTCGGAAATATCTCTTGGGCAAGGAGAGTAAATGAACAAGTCGTCCCTTATGGCCCAGTATTAGCAGAACTAGAAAACAATGATGTAAAGGAGTTTCAGTTTATATGAAAGTTTATATTAGTGCAGATTTAGAAGGAGTTGCTGGCTCAACAACTTGGATTGAGACGGAAAAAAATACACCGGATTATGCCCCTTTTCAAAAGCAAATGACAAAAGAAGTTGAAGCCGCAATCGAAGGAGCAATAGCGGGTGGAGCAACTGAAATCGTATTAAAAGATGCCCATGACTCTGCAAGGAATATTGATATTTCAAACTTACCAGTAAATGTGAAAATAATTCGTGGCTGGACAGGGGATCCAATGTGTATGGTTGCTGGATTAGATGAAAGTTTTGATCGCGCCATTTTCATCGGTTATCACAGTAAAGGTGGAAGCCATCGAAATCCATTGGCCCACACATTGGTCGTGAATGCCGATGTGAAAATCAACGGTGAATATGCAAGTGAATTTTTAATTAATGCTTATGCGGCAGCACTACATGGAGTTCCTGTTGCATTTGTCAGTGGAGATGTTGGACTGACAGAGGAAATCAAGGCTGTTAACGAAAATATTGTTACGCTTCCTATCAAGGAGGGAATTGGTGGGGCTACTGTAAGTATTAGCCCTAAATTAGCAATTAGCGAAACAAAGAGATTGGTAGAAGAAGCGATGAAGGTTGATAGAGATTCAATTAAAATAGAGCTTCCAAAGCAATTCAATGTCGAAATTATTTACAGAGATCATACACGTGCATATCGAAATTCTTTTTATCCTGGAGCAAAATTTAAGCCTCATAATACAGTGGAATATGAAACAGATAACTATTTTGACGTTTTACGAATATTGCAGTTTTTAACTTAAATGAATCAAGGTGAGCCAACATGAAAATTACAGACATCAAGTGTTTCGAAGTTGCAGCGCCCCTTATTACACCTTTTAAAACGGCACTTCGAACAGTCGAAAATATTCAAAATATTGGTGTTTACGTTTATACAGATGAGGGAGAAATTGGGATTGGGGAAGCAGCTCCAACGGCTGTCATTACTGGTGAAACGAGAAAATCAATTGTAAACGCAATTGAGCGTTACATAAAACCTGCAATAATCGGATTGGAAATCGAAGAAATTGCGTTCATTATGGAACGCCTTGATCAATGCATATATAAAAATACAAGTGCAAAAGCCGCAGTAGATATGGCTATTTATGATTTGTTTGCAAAGCGTTATAATGCTCCTTTATACAAAGTGTTGGGTGGTTATCGTAAAGAGCTTGTAACGGATATCACCATTAGTGCTAATGATGCACAAACGATGGTCAATGACAGCTTGAAAGCAGTGAAACGTGGTTATCAAATTTTAAAAGTGAAAGTTGGGAAAGATCCTGAAAGTGATGCGGAAAGAGTTATCGCTATCCGAAACGCTGTGGGACCTGACATTCAAATTCGTGTAGACGCCAACCAAGGCTGGTCTCCAAAACAAGCTGTCAGAATAATTCGTAAATTGGAGGATGCAAATGTCAACATCGAATTAGTCGAACAGCCTGTTCACTATGCTGATTTGGAAGGCATGCACTATGTAACAGCTCATACAGAAACAAATATTTTAGCAGATGAAAGCGTTTTTTCAGCAAAAGATGCACTTAAGGTTATTCAAATGCGTGCTTGTGATTGTATCAATATTAAACTGATGAAAACGGGTGGTATTTATCAGGCACAAAAAATTTCCCATATTGCAGAAGCGAATGGAATTGCATGCATGATTGGTTGCATGTTGGAAACAAAAATTAGCGTAAGCGCTGCGGCTCATTTTGCTGCGTCACAAAAGAACATTACGCTCGTTGATTTAGATGGGCCAAGCCTATGTTTGAAAGATCCTATTTCAGGTGGTCCAACATTCGAAAGCCAATGGATTAGAATGTCGGAGGATCCTGGGTTAGGATTTTCAATAGAAAGTTAGAGAAAAAATGGGGGGTTCTATGAAAAAGTATTTACTGTTTTTGCTCGCTTGTATCGTTATGATGCTAACAGCTTGTAGCGATGATGAAGAAACAAAAGATGAATCTGTATTTCGCACAGTATATTCCGGAGAAGTAAAAACGCTCAACTATTTAAAAACATCTGAAACTAATGAATTTGCAGTTGCTGCAAACTTAGTAGATGGATTAATTGAATATGACAAATACGGCATTGTTCAACCAGGTTTAGCTGAATCTTGGGAAACAAATGAAGATGCTTCAGTATGGACATTTAGACTTCGAAAAGGTGTGAAATGGGTAGACCATGAAGGTAATGAAGTAGCTGAAGTAACAGCAAAAGACTTTGTAGATGGATTACATTATGTGCTCGATGCAAAAAATGAATCATCAACTGCATGGATTGCAACTGTTGTGAAGAACGGCAATGCATTCTATGAAGGAGAAATTACAGATTTTTCTCAAGTTGGGGTAAAAGCTTTAGATGAATATACCCTTGAATATACATTGGAGGGACCAACGCCTTACTTTCTTTCCATGTTGAACTATGTATGTTTCTTCCCGGTATATGGCGAGTTTTTAGCTGAAAAGGGAGACAGCTTTGGTACATCAAAAGAAAACCTTTTATACAATGGTTCTTATATTTTAACTGAGTTTGAACCTCAAAATAAACGTGTATTAACGAAAAATCCGACTTATTGGGATCATGAAAATGTGTTAATTGACAAAATTGAATATAAGTATAACAAAGAAGCAGCTACTGTTGCACCAGAATTATTCTTACGTGGAGAAGTGGACGAAGCGGCAATTCCAACTGCCATTTTAGATGATTGGTTCAAAGATTCAGAGAAAAAAGAATTAATTCGTCAAAGTAGAAGCAACTTCTATTCATATTTCTATGCATTAAACTTTAATCCACAATTTGATGCAGAATATGAACCGGAAAACTGGAAGATTGCAGTAAACAACAAAAACTTCCGTAAATCATTATTCCATGCGCTTGACCGAGTTTCTGCTATGTTGACGGACGAACCATATAATCCTGAATCATTATTAAACAATACGATTACGCCTAAAAACTTTGTTGATATAGATGGTGTTGACTATACACAATTAGAACCATTAGCGAAGTTTACAAATAATGATTCATTTAACCCTGACTTAGCGCTTGAATATAAAGAAAAAGCGATGGCAGAACTTCAAGGTAAAGCGACTTTCCCTGTTAAAGTATTAATGCCATATAACTCTGGAATGCCTGACTGGGCAAACCGCTCTCAAGTTATTGAACAACAAATGGAAAATTTGTTAGGCAAAGATTATATTGACATTATTGTTTATGCTGGCCCTTCAACGGGATTCCTTGGAGAAGTTCGGCGACCAGGAAAGTTTGCATTTATGGAAGTGAACTGGGGTCCAGACTATGCAGATCCATCCACTTATACAGATCCATTTACAATAGGTGGAACATATAACAAACCAGAATTAGCTGAAGGATATACTGATACGAATGGTCAACCGATTTATGAAAATATGGTAAACAAAGCGAAAGCAGCAATTGATTTTGCAGAACGCTATGAATTGTTTGCCGAGGCAGAAGCTTTCTTAATCGAAGAAGCATTCGTTGTTCCTTACAAAGTAGGTGGCACTGGATACGTAGCATCTAAATTAAATCCATTTGATGCACAATATTCACCATTTGGGGTAACAATGGAGAAATTTAAAGGGCAAAAATTGCTAGACAAACCGATGAACAACGAAGAATTTAAAGAAGCGAAAGCGCAATGGGAGAAAGAGCGTGCTGAAGCGCTAGCTAAAGCAAGTCAATAATTCACTATGAATTTATTCAATTAATGAAAAGATTCATAGTCGATCTTTGAAGAAGGAGATGGCTAACTTACATCTCCTTTCTTCTCTTATTTAGGTAAACAAGGGGGGTTCTCATGCTAGGATATATCGTAAAACGGCTGTTACAGTCAGTGGTTACACTATTTGTCATTATTACAGTCGTGTTTTTTTTATTACGCTTATTGCCTGAAGAAGGTTATTTAGGTGCCGCTGCTGATAAAATGACACCCGAACAACAAGAAGTCTATTTAACGAATTTAGGATTGCGTGATCCAATCCTCGTTCAGCTAGGAAACTTTTATTTAGATTTATTGCGTGGCGATTTGGGCAAATCCATTACATATCGTACGGATGTACCCGTTATTGATATTATTGCAGATAAAATCGTGTATTCATTTGCATTTGGAGTCGCAGCTGTTGCCTTATCCATTAGCGTGGGCGTTCCATTAGGAATTTTCATGGCTCAATTTAAAGGAAGATGGTTAGATCGGCTTGGGACGGGCTATATTGTGTTCATTGTGGCAGTTCCTTCCATGGTCTATTACTTGCTCATTCAAGTATATATAACGGACTTCTTGAATTTACCTATGTTGTTTAATGAAAACAAGCCCATTACTTGGGTGTTGCCATTAATTTCACTGTCTTTAGGGCCAATCGCTTCTTATGCCATGTGGATGCGACGTTATATGGTCGATGAATTAAACAAAGATTATATTAAACTAGCGCGGGCTAAAGGTGTAAAAGAACGCACCATCATGTTTAGACATGTTATGCGAAATGCTTTTATTCCATTGGCTCAGTATTTGCCAGCAACCATCTTGCTAACTATCACTGGCTCCATTTATATTGAATCTTTATATTCCATACCGGGAATGGGCGGGTTGCTCGTTGACGCCATCCAGCGTCAAGATAATCCAGTCGTTCAAGCTCTTGTATTACTCTTCTCATCTTTAGGGATCATTGGATTATTTTTAGGAGATGTAGCAATGGCCCTTGTTGATCCTCGCATCAAATTCGGCAAAGGGGAGAGTGTTAGCTGATGGGCTTATATTCTGAAGAAATACGCAATATTACGGACAAATCTAGTAAACAATTATTTGAATTTGCGGTAGCAGATGAAAACAATGCAGAAAAAATCGGCTATTCGAATTATTCTTATTGGCGCTCTACTTGGAAGTCTTTTTTAAAAAATAAAGTAGCAGTAAGTTTATTGATTTTAGTTATTGCGATTGTTTTATTTGTTCTGATTCAGCCATATTTACCTAACCAAAAATCGCCAACGGAAATCTACCTGGATCCTGAAACTGGCTACCAAGCCCGCAATGTCCCACCAAACGAGGAATTCTGGTTTGGTACAAACTCCATTGGACAAGATTTATGGTCTCGCATATGGGCAGGAACAAGAACATCGTTATTTATTGGTGTGGTCGTAGCTATTGTTGAGGCGATTATTGGGATTACCATCGGTGCTCTGTGGGGGTATTCAAGGAAATTAGAAGCACCTCTCACTCATGCTTATAACGTGATTGAAAATATACCAACGACGATTGTATTGATCTTAATGTCTTTAATATTACGACCAAATATCACTACGATTATTGTGGCAATGTGTATAACTGGCTGGGTTGAGATGGCAAGATTTATTCGCAACCAAATTGTCATCTTGCGTGACCGTGAATATAACTTGGCATCAAGAACGTTAGGAACGCCAAGTTATCGTATTATTTTAAAAAACTTGTTACCATATTTAATTTCAATCATTATGTTGCGAATGAGTTTAGCTGTTCCTTATGCAATTGGAGCAGAAGTATTTTTAACGTATATCGGTTTAGGGTTGCCTGTAAGTGAGCCATCATTAGGCAACTTAATTAACGAAGGTCGAGTATTAATGATGTCTCCAGATTTAAGATATCAGCTACTATTCCCAAGTATCGTATTAAGTGTGATTACGATTTCTTTCTATATTATAGGTAACTCATTCGCTGATGCGGCTGATCCGAAAAATCACGTATAGGAGGCATTCAAATGGTAAATGAGAAGAACAAAATCTTGTCCATTGAAAATCTAGTCATAAAGTTTACATTGCGTGGACGAGAACTGACGGCTATTCGTGATATATCTTTAGATTTATATAAAGGTGAAAGTTTAGCCATCGTAGGAGAATCAGGTTCTGGAAAATCTGTATTAATGAAATCGATCATAGGGCTATTGGATAAAAACGGTTATATTGATCAAGGGAAAATTTTGTATGAAGATTATGACTTAGCGCAATTTAAAACGGAAAATGATTGGTTGAAAATTCGAGGGAAAGAAATTGCGATGGTGACGCAAGACCCTATGACTTCTCTTAATCCGTTAAAAACGATTGGGAAGCAAATTGAGGAAGCGGTCATTTTGCATCAAGGACTAAAGGGAAAATCAGCCTACGAAAAAGTTCTTCAAATAATTCGGGATGTTGGAATAAAAGATGCGGAAAAACGTTACAAACAATATCCTCATGAGTTTTCAGGTGGTATGCGTCAACGGATTGTGATTGCCATCGCGATTGCATGTAATCCAAAAATATTAATTTGTGATGAACCAACAACAGCTCTTGACGTAACGATTCAAGCGCAAATTTTGCAGTTGTTGAAAAATCTCCAAGAAAAATATCAATTGACAACGATTTATATTACCCATGACCTAGGGGTTGTAGCAAAAGTAGCGGATCGCGTTGCGGTGATGTATGCAGGTGACATTATTGAATTTGGGAAAACGGATGAAATCTTTTTCAATGCAAAACATCCTTATACTTGGGCATTAATTTCATCACTACCACAATTAGGTGAAAAAGGGAAAGAACTTTATTCCATAAAAGGGACGCCGCCGAATTTATTTAATGAAATTAAAGGAGATGCATTTGCGCCACGTAATCCATATGCATTGAAAATTGATTTTGTAGAACGCCCTCCATACTTTAAAGTCAGTGATACCCATTATGCCAAAACGTGGCTGCTTCATCCCAATGCCCCAAAAGTAGAGCCTCCCGAAGTGTTGAAAAAATTTTTTGAAGAAGGGAGACAATAAGCAAATGGCTAATCGCGAAGTAATACTTGAAGTGAAAAATTTAAATGTGACCTTTGGAAAAGGTAAGAAAAAGTTTGAAGCCATCAAAGATGTCAGCTTTCAAATTTATAAAGGAGAGACATTTGGATTAGTAGGAGAATCTGGTTCAGGAAAAACAACGATTGGCCGTGCGATTATGCGCATTAATGAAGTTACAAGTGGGGAGATATTATTTAAAGGAAGGAAAATCAATGGAAAAATCCCTCGTGATTGGGATCGTGAAATCACACAAAAAATTCAAATGATTTTCCAAGATCCAATGGCTTCTTTAAATGAACGGGCAAAAGTGGACTATATCATTAGTGAAGGCTTAATAAATACTAAAAATTATTCCAGTGAAAAAGAACGACAAGAGAAAATAAGAAATGCTTTGCTACAAGTCGGCCTTTTACCGGAATTTGCCTCAAGGTTTCCTCATGAATTCTCAGGTGGTCAGCGTCAACGAATTGGAATTGCTCGTGCTTTAGTGATGGAACCAGAGTTTATTATTGCAGATGAACCAATCTCAGCTTTAGATGTTTCCATCCGTGCGCAAGTATTGAATTTAATGAAACACCTACAACAACAAAATAATTTAACTTATTTATTCATTGCCCATGATTTATCCATTGTTCGCTTTTTCACAGATCGAACGGCAGTGATTTATAAGGGGAATATTGTGGAATTGGCAGAAACAGAAAAATTGTTTTCCAATCCCATTCACCCTTATACCCGTGCATTAATATCAGCTGTGCCTGAACCAAATCCGTATAAAGAACGTAGTAAAAAGGTGGAAATCTATGACCCTACTCAGCATAACTATGAAACAATGCCGCCTTCTTTTATTGAAATAGAAAAGGGACATTTTGTATTGGCAAACGAAGAAGAAATTGCCCGTTACCGTGAAACGAGAAGAATGGGGGTTAGCATGTGAGAATACCAAAATCGTTAAAAAAGGGTGATACGATTGGGTTGGTTAGTGCGTCCAGTCCAACTCCATCTGAAGTGTTGCCTAGAGCCATCAAAGCAATTGAAGACCTTGGCTTTAACGTCGTTGTAGGCGAAACTTGCAAAGAAAGGCATGGATATTTAGCTGGAAAAGATGACTTACGGGCACAAGAAATCAATGAAATGTTCCGCAATCCTGAAATTGATGGGATTTTTTGCATTCGCGGAGGATATGGTGCCCAAAGAATTTTGCCATTGTTGGATTTAGAGATGATTAAAGAAAACCCAAAAGTTTTTGCTGGGTATAGTGACGTCACAGCGCTTCATATTGTATTCAACCAATTATGTCATTTTGTTACATTCCATTCGCCTATGCCATCTACGGAATTCATTAAAGATGAAATGGACGATTATACGTGGAATTCGTTTTTGACAAGCGTCATGGATACAGAACGCACGGATTATTTTTTAGAAAATGCACCTGGGAATCCCGTGAAAGTATTAGTACCAGGTGAAGCGACTGGTGAATTGGTTGGCGGCAATTTGACATTGGTGGCTTCATCATTGGGCACTCCTTATGAAATTGATACGAAAGGAAAAATATTATTTTTAGAAGATATCGATGAATATGAGCGAAGTGTTGATCGAATGCTTACACAATTAAAACTTGCAGGTAAACTGGATGATGCTGCGGGCATTTTGCTGGGAGCTTGGACAAATTGTGGTCCACAAAATCCAGATAAGCCTGAACAAAGTTTACGATTGCACACTATATTTGAAGAAATATTAGTTCCGACAGGTAAACCGATCTTAATGGACATTACATGTGGTCATGTGCTGCCTACGATGACGCTGCCATTAGGCAAGAAGATTTCATTTAATACCGAATTGAGAATGATAAAAGTAATGGGGTAGGTGGCGATTAGGATGGAGCAAATCCGAACCTTGCTAGATGAAGCAGATTGTAAGGTGCATCTTGTTGTGAAAGATTTGAAAACGGATCAATACCTGATTGCTGAAAAGATGGATGAAGTCTTTCCAAGTGCGAGTATTATAAAAGTTCCCATTTTATTAGCTGTATTGCATTATGTACAAGAAAATCAATTTTCTTTAACAGATGTAGTAGAAATTTCACCAGAAAATAAAGTGGATTTTAGTGTAATCACGGAGCAAGACTTAACATCCTGTACCATCTATGAGTTGCTATTATGGATGATTATTACGAGCGATAATTCTGCAACAAATGAACTCATTGATTTACTTGGTTTTGAAAAGTTGAACCATTATTTTAAGAAAATCGGTTTGGCTCATACAAACCTGGAACGCAAAATGATGGATTTTGAAAAAATAAATCTTGGGTACGATAATGTGACGACTGCGAGAGATATGGCACATTTATTTTCATTGATTTATCAACAACAATTATTAATAGACGAATTTAATAAAATAGCAATTGATATTTTGTGCAAGCAAAGAGACTATGAACGCTTAAAGAGATATATAGCGGACGTCCGGATTGCCCATAAAACAGGCAGTTTGGATACGGTTTGTCATGATGCAGGAATTGTCTATCATCCAACTATGGACTATTTGATCGGAGTTTTTCTAACGGAATTAAATGATTTTGAATTCGGAAAGCGATTCATCGGCCGCATTTCCAAAATCGTATATGACTATTTCGAATAGGGGGGATACCCTATGAAAGCAGTTGCAAGTGATATGATTGTACCCCTACATAAACACCCGTATTCTACTTCTGAATGTGTTGACGAAGTATTATATGGCATGGTTGTTGAGATACTCGAAGATTGTGGCACTTGGGTACATGTTCAAACCGCCTATCGATATAAGGGGTATTGTTTAAAAGAAAAATTGCTCATCAATGAAGGAAAAGCTGGGCAATGGGATAAAGAAGCAAAACATGTCATCATTCAAAACTTCGCAGATATTTTAGCGGAACCAAAAATTCAAAGCGCGAAAATCGCTACATTAGTGAAGGGATCTTCTATTTCATTAGTGGAAGATTCGAGTTTGAATCCAGAATGGGTTAAAGTAAAATTGGTGAATGGCGAGATTGGTTATAGTCGCTCTTATTGGATACGTGAAAGAATTGTAGAATTGGATTCTGAGGAAGCGTTTCGAGAAAATGTTGTTCAAACTGCATTGAGCTATTTAAAGGCGCCTTATCGTTGGGGAGGAAAATCGCCGCTGGGAATTGATTGTTCTGGATTATGTTCTATGGCATACATGTTGAATGGTGTTTATATTTACCGAGATGCACAAATTGTAGAAGGTTTCCCAATCAAGGAAATACCCTTTGAAAAAATACAAAAAGGCGACTTGCTTTATTTCCCTGGACACATCGCCATGTATATGGGGAATGGACTGTATGTTCACTCCTCGCTTGGAGGAAATGAGGTAAGCATCAATAGTTTAAATGAAAAGGATTCGAACTATCGAAAAGATTTAGCGACTTCTATTACTGCAGTGGGGAGTTTATTTGGATAGGTTGTTTTTCGTGGCAGTCTAGAATTTTGTTTAGACTGCCCTTTAATTTTGGAGATGAAATATTGTAAAGGTTGGCTATATCTTTCATAGTTTGACTTTGCATGATTTTGTAGTAAGGACGGTTTTATTTGTTTGGCTATTAAGAGCATTACTTTGACTATTATCTTACGGATTTTGACTAATATGTGTTAGCAATTGACTATTATCGGATTTTATAGGGTCGATTTTGAGCTGCTTGGCTATTAAGTATGTTACTTTGACTATTATCTTACGGATTTTGACTAATATGTGCTAGCAATTGACTATTATCGGATTTTATAGGGTCGATTTTGAGCTGCTTGGCTATTAAGTATGTTACTTTGACTATTATCTTACGGATTTTGACTAATATGTGCTAGCAATTGACTATTATCGGATTTTATAGGGTCGATTTTGAGCTGCTTGGCTATTAAGTAAGTTACTTTGACTGTTATCTTTTGGATTTTGACTAATATGTGCTAGCAATTGACTATTATCGGATTTTATAGGGGCGATTTTGAGCTGCTTGGCTATTAAGTGTGTTATTTTGACTATTATCTTACGGAGTTTGACTATTAAAAGCAAAGTTTTGGCTATTATTTAAATATTTGAGGGAACGATTTATTAAGTAATTTGTAAAATCAAGATATATTTTCCAAATGTTTAATGTATAGATTTTATTGGCGGATCAGATTCTAGAAGCAGCAGATTTTTAGTCTAAATTCTTTCTGACAGAAATGAAGAAAATACATCATCGGAATTCTCGCAACTAAAATTGAATAGTTTCCATATGATTGAGAAATCTAAACTATAGGGATTTTTTCAATTAATATTGTTTGGAGGTATCCATATTGAATCTTGCAGATGTGCTGATTGTAATTGGTTCGGTACTAATAGGCTTCCTTTTATTCATTCTTGTCGTGATTGGATTATATCTATATTTTATTGACCGGACGCAAAAGCAACATCCTGTACTTCGCAATTATCCACTAATTGGGAGAGCCCGTTATTTATTTGAAACGATTGGTCCTGAATTGCGCCAATATTTATTTAACAATGATACTGAGGGGAAGCCATTTTCACGTATCGAATATCAAACTATTGTCAAATCGGCAAAATATAAACGGGATGTAATTGGTTTTGGTTCACTTCGAGATTTTGAAAAACCCGGTTTTTATATTCGCAACTCCATGTTTCCTAAGTTAACAGAAGAATTAAAAATGGACGATGAAAAAATAAAGACAAAAAGATACCTCTTAGTGAAAGAGCCTTTATTTGGCCAAAGAAAGGAAATATTTGAAGATCATGTTTCAAAGGCATTTTTATTACATGATGAAGATGCAATTGTCATTGGAGAAAAAACGAAACATCCGTTTATTGTGAAAGGGCAAATCGGCATGTCTGCTATGAGTTATGGTTCCTTAGGAGATCATGCCATTACTGCCTTATCAGAGGGGTTAGGATTAGCGAAAGGGACATGGATGAACACTGGGGAAGGAGGGCTTTCGGAATATCATCTAAAAGGTAATGTCGATATTATTATGCAAATCGGCCCTGGTTTGTTTGGTGTGCGAGATAAAGAAGGAAATTTTAATTGGGATGCATTATTGGAAAAAAGTCAGATTCCACAGATTAAGGCATTCGAAATTAAATTAGCTCAAGGTGCGAAAACACGCGGTGGCCATATCGACGCTGAAAAGGTGACAGAGGAAATTGCAAGAATTCGTATGGTGGAGCCGTTTAAAGCAATCGATAGTCCGAACCGATTTAAAGAGTTTAATGATTTCCCTTCATTATTTGAATTTATGGAACAAATTCGAGAAAAAACAGGAAAACCCGTTGGCATGAAGGTAGTTATTGGAAGCCCCGATGAATCAGAAGCTTTAGCAAAAGCGATAAAAGAGACTGGAAAAGGTCCCGATTTCATTACGGTTGATGGTGGGGAAGGTGGAACAGGTGCATCCTTCCAAGAGTTAGCAGATAGTGTCGGATTGCCAATTAAATCCGCCTTGCCATTAGTTCACAGTGCATTAATCAATTACGGTGTACGGAATCAGGTGAAAATCATCGCTTCCGGCAAACTGTTCTCTGCAGATCGGATTGCGATTGCCTTAGCCATGGGAGCGGACCTTGTCAACATCGCACGTGGATTTATGATTACGGTAGGATGCATCCAAGCATTAAAATGCCATTCAAATGCTTGTCCTGTTGGAGTTGCAACGACAGACGCTGATTTGCAAAAAGCTCTTGTCGTTGATGAAAAGAAATATCGTACGGCTAATTATGTCATTACCTTAAGGGAAGGACTTTTCCGTATAGCGGCTGCTTGTGGTCTTGAATCGCCAATCCATTTCAAACCTGAACATGTTGTATATAAAGATAATAAAGGACGTGTAATTTCATTAGAAGAGATGTATCAATCATTACTAAAAAGTTGATGAATACAAGAAAAAATCGTGGTTATAAATCAATAAGAGGAAATTATGTTCCAATAGTTGAACATAATTCCTCTTTTTTTCAACATTAAAAAAACATTAGGAGTTATAAATTTAACAAAATAAGGGATCTGTTCAGTTGATGCAACTTTTGCACATCCCGAAATAAAATTTGGAGCTCCTCCTATTTTTACTCCACTTCGCTGGATAGTTGGAGAAGGAATTGCGAAGGATATTTGTTTTACAGGAAGAATAATTGATGCAAAAAAAGCGTATGAAATTGGATTAGTTAATTACCTTGTGGAAAGTGATCAAGTATTAAATAAATGTATTGAAATAGCTAAACAAATTTTAGAATCTCCTGCTGAGACTTTACGATTCACAAAAAGTTATATGAAAAAACATGCGGAGGAAAGTTTTGAAAGAGCCTTTAAAATTGAACATGATCAAGCATTTAAAGAGGTATTGTTTAAACAGCTTATGAAAAAATGATGAATCAAAAATAAAAGGGAGTCATATTTAAAATTAATGCTCTATATACAGCCAGTTTCGAATTCAAACTGTTTGTTTCTATATAGCAAATTGTAACTATAGAAGTAGAGCTATTTTACACTTTAATTCGTTTTTTTGTTTTTCGAAGCACTGAGTCTATAAAGGGTTTATAATAAATAAGAAAAAACATATATTGAAAGGCTGAAACGATAGTGAATGATTGGCTGGAAAGAGTAAAAAATAAAAAATTTATCGCATCCTTTAGCGGGGGAAAGGATAGTATGCTTGCTTTATATAAAGCGAAGCAAGTAGCAGAACCACTTGGACTAATTGCAATGCTGGATGAAACAGAAGAACATTCCCACTCGCACAGACTGACTCCTGAATTTTTAACTGCGCAAGCTCAAGCTATTGGTTATCCCATTTATTCACGGGGAGCAAGCTGGACAACATATGAACAACATTTCATTGAGCTATTACAAGAGGCGAAGAAAAAAGGTGCGGAAGTCCTCGTGACTGGAGACGTGGACGTAGCATATGAGGGAACATGGCACGCAGATGTCACAAATAAAGTAGGGATCACATTAAGCATGCCCCTTTACCTTAAAAATCATCGTTCGCTAGTTGAAGAATTTATTGATTTAGGCTTTATAGCTATGGTGACAACCGTGAATTTATCACTCGGTATGCGTATAGAAGACTTAGGAAGAATCTTGACTAGAGACTTCTTGGACGAGCTTCAGCAAAGATCTATTGATCCTTGCGGCGAAGGGGGCGAGTTCCATACAACGGTGATCGATGGTCCAATATTTTCAGCCCCTCTTCAAGTTCAACCGTTGGACATTATTACACATGAAAATTATGCATTTTTGCCATTGAAATTAAAAGCGTAATAATGAAAACCTTACATTTAGAAGTGCCTCTCTAAATGTAAGGTTTTGATATTTTTAAAATAAATGGTGTAGAAGTTCTTTTGAAAGCCGTTTTTCATTGTAATCAGCATGAAGGACTACAACGAAAATACTCTTAATATAATAGATAAAGTGTCGATGATGGGATTGCGTGTAAAATACAATTGCCTGTGAAATTTCGCAGTAAAAAATTTCACAGGCACTTTCATTCAGAGGAGGGTTTCTATCAGCATTTTTTTAGACTATTCTATGTAGTGGTTATTACTTTTGACATCACTCATCAATGTGTTTCTTAGATGAAAAACGCAAAATATAAAATAAATAGAATACAAAGTAAATACATCATTGGATGAACTTCTTTAAAACGTTTTTGAGCCATTAAACAAATGGGATAAAGGACAAACCCTAATCCAATACCAATAACTACGCTAGACGTAAGTGGCATCATAATTATTGTTAAAAACGATGGAATTACAATTTCTAACTTTGTCCAATTGATTTTACGGATTTCCATTGCCATTAAGGCACCGACAATAATTAATGCAGCGGATGTCACTTCCGCCGAAATCACACTGACAAGCGGTGAGAAAAACAACGCAACTAGGAAACACGCTGCAATGACGACAGATGTAAAGCCCGTTCTTCCTCCGACAGCAATACCAGCTGACGATTCAACACTTGTGGCAGGAGTTGAAGTTCCTAGAATAGCACCAAATACACCGGCAAGAGAATCAGCAAGCAATCCTTTACCTATATTCGGGATTTTACCATCTTTGACCATGCCAGCTTGGCTTGTTAATCCAATTAAAGCACCAGCCGTATCAAAAAAGGCAACAATTAAAAAGGTAAAGATGACTGTCAACATTTCAGGTGTAAATATTTCATCTAAGTGATTAAACACGACACCAAAAGTTGGTTCAATACTTGGGATACTTCCAATGAATGATGAAGGAACTTCAATTAAGCCGCACATCATACCTATAATGGTTGTTATACACATTCCATAGAATATGCCGCCATTGATTCCACGCACTAATAAAATAATTGTGATAGTGAGTCCAACTATTGCAAGCAGAGTCATCGGTGAAGTCAAATCTCCAATGGAAACAAATGTGTCTTCATTGCTTATAACAATACCACCATTTTTTAAACCGATAAACGTGATGAAGAACCCGATTCCGGAAGCGATGGCGTATTTTAAATCTGATGGAATAATCGTAATAATTTTTTCTCGAACTTTCATTAAACTTAATAACGTAAAAATAATGCCCGCAACAAAAACCCCAGTTAGTGTAATTTTCCAGTCAATCCCCATTCCAATACATACGGAAAAAGTAAAGAAAGAATTCAATCCCATACTGGGAGCTATGGCGATGGGAAAGTTAGCAAGCAGCCCAATAAGTAGTGTACCAATGATGGCAGTAAGAGCTGTTGCAGTGAATACTGCTCCTTGATCCATCCCAGATTGGCTCAAAATAAGCGGATTAACGATTAAAATATAGGCAAGGGATAAGAAAGTCGTAATCCCTGCTAATGTTTCTTGTTTATAGGATGTATTTCGTTCTGTAAATTTAAAAAAGTTTCTCATGATGTACTCTCCTAGTTTTATCAAAGAATATATGAAAGCAAGTTTACAGCTAATAGATTTCCCCAATAAAAAAACTTTGGCGACAATTAGGCCAAAGTTTCTCTACAAAATGGAATAAAAATATTATGTATAATAAGTTTTCATTCCTTGTAGACAAGCTATTTATGGTAGCTGGTAGAAACATTCAAGCCGTATTCTTGAATTTATACAAGGTTTTTATGTTATATTAAAAAGTTTAGAAAAATGATAACAGCTTTCATTTGAATCGTCAATATAAATTAGAATGATTTTTTATAAATAATTAATATAAAATATTTTAAAAAATGAAAAAAGTAAGAATAATAAAACGAAAAGTCATGGATAGGAATATGCATAAGGAGAACAAAGTTTGAGAGCAGTTAAAAAGATGAATTGAAAGTCATTTTAATAAAAGTGTAAACATAAAACAAAAAAAGTTCATAAAATACAATTATTATGTTTGAAGTATAAAAAGTATGGTATTATTTTTTTAAGAAAAAATTTGTCTAAATTGTGAACGGAAAATATACAAAAGGGTATTCACGATTGTTGACAGCAAGGGGGAGAGGACTATGTTGAAATATTTTATGAATCTGTTTGCGTTGCTTTTTATTCTGGGTTTGATATTACTTGGAATTAGTTTTGTTTCCAATCTATCAATGTGGTACGGTATTAGTATCGTGAAAGGGAGTTTTTATTTATTACTCATTGGCCTATTTCTTCATTTAATCCAATTTGAATTTCAGTCAAATAATAAAAAAGCTTGAATGCAAGATTCAAGCTTTTTCCATGTCCATTACATATCCCAAATTAAAATCAATAATGAACCAATTATTGTAACGACTGCGATAATAATTCCGTAAAGCACATTTGTATAAATCGCTTTACCGTCTTCCGTTTCACCTGCGTGCATAAATAGCACTAATTGCACTGTTGCTTGGACAAAAGCTGTGACAAGTAGGATTGACATTGCTATTGGGAAAGTAAAATCCAGAAAATATACAAGCAGAGCAATAAGCGTAAACACTAATGAAAAGATATAGCCGCCGACTTGTTTTGCAGGAAATAATTCTTTCATATTACATCATTCCTTTCAAGTAGATGAAGCTGAAAATGAAAATCCAGACAACATCTAGGAAATGCCAGTAGAGAGAGAAGATAAAGGATTTATTGGCTGTTCGTGCATTTATGCCGTCTTTTGCCACCTGAATGATGATGCTGAGTCCCCAGAACAATCCGAGGGTAACGTGGGCACCATGGGTACCGAGCGTTGTCAAGAGTGCAGCAGTAAATCCGCTTGTTTGATAAGTTGCACCAACATGGTAGTAATGCATAAATTCAAAGATTTCTACTGAAAGGAACCCTAGACCAAGTAATAGGGTAATACCTAAAAATGCTAACATGGCCTTTTTACGTCCGATTCTCATTGCATGAACAGCAAGGCCAATGGTGAAACTACTTGTGAGCAATACAAACGTTTCAATAAGCACTGGTGAAATTTCGAAGATTTCCGGTCCAGTTGGTCCATTTCCTGTTCGATGTTCCATGATGAAGTAGGCTGTAAAAAGTGTTGCAAACAGCATGATTTCCGCACCAAGGAAAATCCAGAAACCTAAAATATTCAATTGGTTTTGGTGTGTACCATATTCAAGAGGCTGCGTGTGATCGATTTTCATGAATTAGCACCTCCATATGTGCTTTCCGTTGCTTTAATTTCTTCCACTGAAATATAGCGTCCATCATCTTTTTCAAAGGAACGAAGCACCATACATGCGAAAATACCGATTAGCGCGATGACTGCAGGAACCCACAATGCAAATACGAAGGAGAATCCAGCGATAAAGAAAATCACACCCATAATAAATGGGACACCACTATTATTTGGCATGTGGATTTTTTCAATGTCACCTTTAAATAATTCATGTCCATTTTTCTTCACATCCCATAATGCTTCACTCGATGCTACATGTGGAGTGCGTGCGAAGTTGTATTCTGGTACTGGGTTGTGCGTTGCCCACTCCAATGTACGAGCGTTCCATGGGTCATCCCCAACATTTCTTGGAGAATTTTTAATACTATATAAAATGTTATAGACGATAATGCAGAAGGCAATTGTCATTAAACCTGCACCGATGAATGCAACAAAGTTTAAAGGACCGAAACCTGTCGCTTCTGAATACGTATACATACGGCGTGCTTGTCCGTCTAAACCTGTAATGTACATTGGGAAGAAGGCAAGGACGAATCCGATTGATAAGAACCAGAAAGCCCATTTACCAATGCGTTCATTTAACATAAAGCCGAACATTTTTGGCCAGTAGTAATGTAAGCCAGCTAACATCGCAAATACGACACCAGGTATGATTGTATTATGGAAGTGAGCGACTAAGAACATTGTATTGTGATATTGATAGTCCGCTGCTGACATCGCAAGCATAACCCCAGTAACCCCACCGATTGTAAATAGTGGAATGAATCCTACTGAGTACAGCATTGGAACAGTAAAGCGAATTTTCCCTTTCCACATCGTAAGCAGCCAGTTAAAGATTTTCACTCCAGTAGGCACCGCAATGGCCATTGTTGAAATGGAGAAGATACTGTTTGTTAAAGCACCTTGACCCATCGTAAAGAAGTGGTGCGTCCAAACTAGGAATGAAAGCAGGGAGATAATCACCATTGATCCTACCATTGATTTATATCCGTAAAGGTTTCGTCCAGAAAAAGTAGAAATAATCTCACTGTAAAGACCAAAGGCTGGTAAGATTAAGATATATACTTCCGGGTGTCCCCAGACCCAGAAGAAGTTTGCCCAAAGCATGTCCATACCGCCATTTGTAGAAGTAAAGAAGTTTGTCGCAAATAAGCGGTCTGTTGTACCCATTAATAACGCAATTGTTAATACTGGGAACGCAAAGATGATAATGACACAAGCCATAAATGTAGCCCATGTAAACATTGGCATTTTCATCAGCGACATTCCTGGAGCACGCATTTTTAAGATCGTAGTAATCATGTTGATACCAGTCATTAAGGATCCAATACCCGAAATCTGAATAGCAATCATATAATAGTTCGTTCCGACAGATTCACTAAATTCCGTTCCAGCAAGTGGGAAGTAAGACGTCCATCCTGCATCTGGTGAACCACCGACAACGAACGAAATATTAAATAACATCGCGCCAAAGAAGAAAAGCCAAAAGCTGATAGCGTTAAGTCTTGGAAAGGCAACGTCACGAGCTCCAATTTGCAATGGAACGACGATGTTCATGAAGGCAAAGATGAAAGGCATTGCCATAAAGATGATCATGACTACACCGTGCGTTGTAAAAATTTCATTATAATGTTGCGCATCCAATAATTGATTTTCCGGCATGGAGAGCTGTGCACGCATCATAATCGCGTCAGCTCCACCACGGAACAACATCAAAATTGCGGAGATTAAATACATAATCCCGATTTTTTTATGGTCCACAGTCGTAAGCCATTCTCGCCACAGGTACCCCCATTTTTTAAAATATGTTAAACCAACGACAATGGCTAGGGAGACAACAACAATCGCTACCATAGATGCATAGATTGCTGGGCTTGGATGCGGCACAGCAAATCGTTCAAAAAATTCCATGGATTTTTCTCCTCTCAAAGTTTATTACGTAAATTACTAGATTTACGTTTATTCGTGTGAATGCTCAGCATGCATTTCGTGCTCTGTATGTTCAAGCTCCGTTCCTTCATCTGCACCGTGGTCATGTTCTGGAGGTGGATTGAATCCAAGGTGTGTTCCGGTAAACGTCATTCTTCCAAGATGACCAGGTTCTAATAATTTATTAAAAGTTTCTTCAGTTAATGGTTCAGCATTGGCATGAACTTCTTCCACCCATTCGTCAAATTTTGCTTGATTCATGGCTGTTACAGTGAATGTATTTTCAGCAAAACCTTTACCACTGAAGTTAGCGTTACGTCCCATATATTCTCCTGGTGTATCCGCAGCTAAATGAAGTGTTGTCACCATGTCAGCCATCGCATATTTTTGACCACCTAATTGTGGAATCCAGAAACTTGTAATAGGTCCGTAAGAATAAAGTTTAAACTCAATTGGTCGATTCGTTGGTATATATAAGTAGTTCACCGTTTCAATATCTTGTTCAGGGTAACTAAAGTGCCATTTCCAGTTGGAAGATGAAGCGTAAATGATTAATGGTTCTTGATCTTCATAACCTTGTGGAGTTGCTTCTACAATGTAGTTACTTTTCACTGAAATAAACGAAAGAACGGCCACAATAATGATTGGAATACCAATAAAGAGTCCTTCAATCAAAGGACTACCCTCAATGTGAGGAGGTTCGTAATCTTCCGGTAGTTTCGAAGCTCTATATTTAACAAGCATGTAAACTAATAAAACCATGACAACGATTACAATAAATGCCATAATCCCGATGGAAATCATAATGTCACTTGCTTGACGTGCTGCTTGAGGTCCTTTTGGGTCTAACACCAATAAAGGTTCACAACCTGCGAGGAAGACAAGAAGCATTGGGAGAGATAACAGCAGAGTTCGTTTCATATGGATGTACTCCTTTCAACGTTCTAATAGAAAATCGATTTTCGATTTCCTTTCAATTCACTTTGAGTTAATTCTATATCAAAATAAGAAATTTAACATCGTTTTCACTATGGCTATAGTGTAAAATTCACAAAACAGACATGAATTGTTTTAGATTTTGTCGATAATTATCCAAAGCTTATCCAAATTTTACAATAAATCTGTATTCAGGCATTATAAGTATAATATTATTTTAAAAAATAATTTTGAGAGCGAAGATTAAATAAAAATAGAAGAAAATAAATCTTCCAGTGTGGAACAGTTTGATAAGATACTGAAGAATGCAAGGAGATAAAAATTTCTATATAATAAATGATAGAATGAATAGAAGTTTATATTGAAAGAGATGGAATACGATGAGTCATTTAATTGTTTCGAATTTAACAAAAACTGTTGGAGATAAAACACTATTTAAAAACGTTGAATTTACCATTTATGAAGGAGAGCGGGCAGGTCTGATCGGAATTAATGGTACTGGGAAGTCAACTTTACTTTCCATTTTAGCTGGCGAACAAGAAGCCGATTCCATCGAAATGGACCATCCAAACAAATATCGAATTGCCTACTTGCCGCAAAAACCTGTATTTGAAGAAGGACTTACCGTTCTGCAAGCTGTCTTTTCAGGAAACTCTCCCATTTTGCAATTAAATAGAGAGTATGAAGAAGTCGTATCAAAACTCGCCATTCAGCCTGAATCAGAAGCGTTTCAAAACCAATTATTCCAACTGCAGCAGCGAATGGACGCTGAAAAAGCTTGGGATGTTAATGCTCTCGCAAAACAAGCTTTAACGAAACTGGGCATTAATTTGTTTGATGAGCATGTTTCGAATTTATCAGGTGGGCAGCAAAAGCGTGTGGCTTTAGCGAAGGTTTTAATTGAACCGGCGGATCTTTATTTATTGGATGAGCCGACGAACCATCTTGATGCAGAATCAACGGAATGGCTGCAAGAAATGATACTTCGCTTAAAAGGAGCCGTTATTTTTATCACCCATGATCGCTATTTTTTAGATGAAATTGCCACTCATATTTATGAACTCGCGGATCAAACCCTTTATCGCCATAACGGCAACTATGCGGATTTCTTAGAAGCGCGAGCAATTCGGGAAGAAAATAGACAGGCAACGCAAGAAAAATTACGCAATCGTTACCGCAATGAGTTGAAATGGATACGCCGCGGTGCGAAAGCAAGAACGACGAAACAAAAAGCAAGAATTCAGCGCTTTGAAGAATTAGACAAGCAAATTGAACGGCATAAAGAAGAAGCAAAACTTGAACTGTCGCTATCGACTACCCGATTAGGGAAAAAGGTTTTAGAAGGCGTCCATTTATCCAAATCGTTTGGGGAGCGAACGATATTAAAAGACTTTAATTTTCTGATTCAACAAGGGGATCGCATCGGCATTGTTGGTGCTAACGGATATGGAAAATCGACTTTATTAAAGATATTGGCAGGGGAAATTCAGCCAGATGCAGGAGAAGTCATTGTTGGACCTACCGTTAAGATAGCCCATTTTCATCAAATGCTTCCAAAAATGAATGAAAATCAGCGAATGATTGAATATATTCGCGAGGCTTCGAACGACATTACCGACTCGGAAGGGTTTCGTTATTCAGCTGCCCAAATGTTGGAAAGATTTTTATTCCCATTACATACACACGGTACACCGATTGGGAAGTTATCAGGCGGTGAGCGGAAACGACTGCATTTATTAAGATTATTGATGGAACAGCCAAATGTATTGTTATTGGACGAGCCGACAAATGATTTAGATATTGAAACACTTGGAGTATTGGAAGATTTTATTGAACATTTCCCAGGTGTTGTGATTACCATTTCCCACGACCGTTTCTTCTTAGATCGAATTGTGAAAAAGTTATGGATTTTAGATGGAAAAGGGAATGTAGAGGAAAGCTTGGATTTATACACAGAATATTTAGCGAAGAAATCCGAAGCTGAAAAGCTGGAGATAAAAGCAGAAAAACAAGAAAAACCAAAGCAAGAGAAGCCAAAAAATGAAAAGAAAAAATTAACTTATAAAGAACAAAAAGAGTGGGAAACAATTGAAGAAACAATTGCACAAGTGGAAGAGGCAATAGCGGAAACGGAAGAACTAATGGCAGGCTGTGGATCGGATTATGTGAAACTACAGGAATATACAGATAAATTAAACGAACTAAATGCTGAATATGAACGATTGATTGAAAGATGGACGTATTTAGATGGAATTGTGAACGGAAATTAAATGGAGGGAAGAATATTGAAAATAGTAACGATTGAGCCAACACCGAGTCCCAATTCAATGAAAGTGGTAGTGGATGAGGAGTTGCCTTTTGGCAAAAGCTTTAATTATACGAAAGAAAATATAGAAGAAGCGCCAAGTGAAATCCAAGAAATCTTGAAAATTGAAGGCGTTAAGGGTGTTTATCGCGTATTAGATTTTTTAGCGGTTGAGCGGAATGCAAAATATCAATGGGAAACGATTTTATCCCAAGTTCGCAATGCGCTTGGTGATCAAACAGAAGAGGTGGAACAAAAGGAACAAGCTGTGGATCATTATGGAGAAGTTTTTGTCCACGTTCAAATGTTTAGAGGATTGCCGCTTCAAATTAAAGTGTTTGATTCTTCCGGTGAACATCGGATTTCAACTGGTGAGCGGTTTGTGAATGCGTTTCATCAAATTAAAGTTGACAAGACAGACGAAAACTATATTTTCGAACGTAAGTGGGCAGATTTTGGCATTCGCTATGGAGATAAAGAAGAAATTGCGCAAAGCGTCTTAAAAGAAATTGAAGCAACATATCCAGATGAACGGATTGCCCGCATAGTGGAAGCAGCAAATGCAAAAAAACAAGAAACCGTAAAAAGAAAGAAAATTACGGTGGAAGAGTTTGAGGTGGAGGATTGGAAGGAACGTTTCCAAATGCTAGATCAAATTCCGGATCCGGATTTGGATGATCTTCCATTATTGGAAAAAGCTTTGGAAGATGAACAGATGTCCATTCGGAGACTCGCAACAGTGTATTTAGGCATGATTGAAGATAAGGCAGTTGTGCCGCTTCTTGTTCGTGCATTGAAAGATAAAAGCGCCGCGGTTCGCCGCACTGCAGGAGATTGCATGAGCGATCTTGGATTTGTAGAATTTGAACCGGCCATGATGGAAGCGTTAAAAGATAAAAATAAACTTGTCCGCTGGCGTGCAGCTATGTTTTTATATGAATCTGGAACGGAACGGAGTCTTCCTGCATTAAGGGATGCGGAAAATGATCCGGAATTTGAGGTGAAACTCCAAGTAAAGATGGCTATTGCACGAATCGAGCAAGGCGAAGAAGCAAAAGGATCCGTCTGGAAGCAAATGATGGAGAGAAATAATAACTGAGTATAAAAGTGGGTAAGTTTTGTGCCCTTTGCAATGTAAAAATGGCTGCCTAACAAGTCGTTACTTTCCAGGCAGCCTTTTATTTATGTGTTTTGATATTTCCAAAATACTTTTCAAGTTAGTGAATTTAATATTCGATAAACAGGGAATGTTTCATATCATCAAAGCGAAACTTAATCGTCAATAAAAAGAAAGAAGAAATTTTTTATTACGCTAACTTCTCCTGTGTATATTTTCTGGGCTTTAATACCGTATATGAGATTCCGCCAAAAATAAACAAAATACCAAGAGTCTGCAAGAGGCTTGGTCTAAAATCAAGAATCACCATATCGAGTAAAATCGCTACAACTGGATCTAGGAAAGTTAAAACAGAAACAATGATTGTCGGCAATTTACGAATACTGTCAAAGAATAAATAGTAAACAAATCCAGTATGAATAATACCTGTTCCCACTATAAACATTATGTTTGTGCTTGTTAAACCATGAAACACCGTAAAATCGCACATTGGCAACAAAATGAGTATGCCCAAAGCTGTTTGTACAAATGTCGTTGCATAAGGTGATAATCCTTTTAGCGTCTTACTTAAAAACATCGTCAACGCATAGCAAATGGCGGATAACATGGCCCATATAAATCCAGAATTCATAAAAGCTTCAATGGAATGTAAATGTTCCATTCCAACAATAAAAACAGAGCCAACAAAACAGATGATAATGGCAAGAATATTCCCAATCGTAATGTGTTCTTTCAATAATACCGCACCTAACATCACAACGAAAATGGGTGCTAAGTTATAAATAGAAATGGCTACGGAAATGGACATTTCTTCAAATGCCTTAAATAAAAACACCCAATTCAATACGAGGAATATTCCGCAAAATAGAGTTTGTAATACTTCTTTACGATCCCAAACTTCTGTCTTATGTCCTCCGGTTAACAACCATAGTCCACCTAAAAATAAAGTTGCACAGATACAACGAACAAATACGAGCTCTACAGCAGGAATCCCTGTATTCACTGTAAATAAACCGATGGAACCAAAAATGGCCATACTAACTGACAGTTTAATCATAGCAGATACATTCATTTGACTTCCCTCAAAACTATATTAATATCCTATAATTTTCCGAAAACTCTGAAATAAAACAATATAGAATCTATTAAATAACATTTATGTGAATTTGGCAATACTATTACAAAATATTATTAGGAAACAGGGCTCTTTTTATATTTTTCTATGATAGAATAGTGTAGGATTTAATAAAGAAACTCTAATACAAGTTCGACAATGTAAACGTTTGCTTAGAGCTTCGATAGAAAGAAAAGGAGATTGTTTTTATTATGAATACCGATGTTCGTATTGAGAAAGACTTTTTAGGAGAAAAGGAGATTCCGAAAGACGCTTATTATGGCGTACAAACAATTCGGGCAACGGAAAATTTTCCAATTACAGGTTATCGTATTCATCCAGAATTAATTAAATCACTAGGGATTGTAAAAAAATCAGCCGCATTAGCAAACATGGAAGTTGGCTTACTCGATAAAGAAGTTGGGCAATATATCGTAAAAGCTGCTGACGAAGTGATTGAAGGAAAATGGAATGATCAATTTATTGTTGACCCAATTCAAGGCGGGGCAGGAACTTCCATTAATATGAATGCAAATGAAGTGATTGCTAACCGCGCATTGGAATTAATGGGAGAGGAAAAAGGAAACTATTCAAAAATTAGTCCAAACTCCCATGTAAATATGTCTCAATCAACAAACGATGCTTTCCCTACTGCAACGCATATTGCTGTGTTAAGTTTATTAAATCAATTAATTGAAACTACAAAATACATGCAACAAGAATTCATGAAAAAAGCAGATGAATTCGCTGGCGTTATTAAAATGGGAAGAACGCACTTGCAAGACGCTGTTCCTATTTTATTAGGACAAGAGTTTGAAGCATACGCTCGTGTAATTGCCCGCGATATTGAACGTATTGCCAATACGAGAAACAATTTATACGACATCAACATGGGTGCAACAGCAGTCGGCACTGGCTTAAATGCAGATCCTGAATATATAAGAATCGTAACAGAGCATTTAGCGAAATTCAGCGGACATCCATTAAGAAGTGCACAACATTTAGTGGACGCAACTCAAAATACAGACTGCTATACAGAAGTTTCTTCTGCATTAAAAGTTTGCATGATCAACATGTCTAAAATTGCCAATGATTTACGCTTAATGGCATCTGGACCACGCGCAGGCTTATCAGAAATCGTTCTTCCTGCTCGACAACCTGGATCTTCTATCATGCCTGGTAAAGTGAATCCTGTTATGCCAGAAGTGATGAACCAAGTGGCATTCCAAGTGTTCGGTAATGATTTAACAATTACATCTGCATCTGAAGCAGGCCAATTTGAATTAAATGTGATGGAACCTGTGTTATTCTTCAATTTAATTCAATCGATTTCGATTATGACAAATGTCTTTAAATCCTTTACAGAAAACTGCTTAAAAGGCATTAAGGCAAATGAAGAACGCATGAAAGAATATGTTGAGAAAAGCATTGGAATCATCACTGCAATTAACCCACATGTAGGCTATGAAACAGCTGCAAAATTAGCACGTGAAGCATATCTTACAGGGGAATCCATCCGTGAACTTTGCATTAAGTATGGCGTATTAACAGAAGAACAGTTAAATGAAATCTTAAATCCATATGAAATGACACATCCGGGAATTGCTGGAAGAAAATAATGCTACTTTTTTTGGCGAAGGGTACTATTGAGGTGCTCTTTGCCTTTTATTTTTTGAGTTACAACATGATGAAGTGTAATCGAAATCTGCAATGTTCGATAATAGCCAAAATCGTGGAGATAATAGCCAACCATGCAAGGATAATAGTCAAACTCGGCAAGATAATAGCCAACGGAAGAAAAAGGTGCCTCGCCCGATACGATAATAGTCAAAATCAAGAAGATAATAGCCAACCATGCAAGGATAATAGTCAAACTCGGCAAGATAATAGCCAACGGAAGAAAAAGATGCCTCGTCCAATACGATAATAGTCAAAATCAAGAAGATAATAGTCAACCATGCAAGGATAATAGTCAAACTCGGCAAGATAATAGCCAACGGAAGAAAAAGGTGCCTCGCCCGATACGATAATAGTCGGCAAGATAATAGCCAACGGAAGAAAAAGATGCCTCGTCCAATACGATAATAGTCAAAATGATGAAGATAATAGTCAACCATGCAAGGATAATAGTCAAACTCGGCAAGATAATAGCCAACGGAAGAAAAAGATGCCTCGTCCAATACGATAATAGTCAAAATGATGAAGATAATAGTCAACCATGCAAGGATAATAGTCAAACTCGGCAAGATAATAGCCAACGGAAGAAAAAGTTGCCTCGCCCGATACGATAATAGTCAAAATCAAGAAGATAATAGTCAACCATGCAAGGATAATAGTCAAACTCGGCAAGATAATAGCCAACGGAAGAAAAAGATGCCTCGTCCAATACGATAATAGTCAAAATGATGAAGATAATAGTCAACCATGCAAGGATAATAGTCAAACTCGGCAAGATAATAGCCAACGGAAGAAAAAGGGTGCCTCGCCCGATACGATAATAGTCAAAATCAAGAAGATAATAGTCAATGGATGAAAAAGGCATCAGCAAACTCAATATAATCCAAAATTAGGAAGAGAATAGCCAATCGATGAAAATTACCAGCAAATGCTAAGGTGAGCCATTAGTCAATATCCCTAAAATAAAAAAACAGAGCGAATTTACTTCATTCGCTCTGATGAATCATTGACTTGATAGAACTTCATTTAAAAACGCATCCCGCTTTTCAGGAGTTTGTTGCTCGCCTTTCAATAACATTGCTCCAACTTTAAAGTCTGATAAATCTTTCTCCACAATAAATTGCAAGTTGATATCCGCCTTTTCTTGTCCATCAACAGGACAAACTCCTTTAAACTCTACAACATGTTGGCGATTGTTCGTTTTAAAATAAATCCATTCTTCATTTTCGCAAGTTTTGTTTAAAGCCTCTTCATAGCTTAACGAAGGGCTGCTACCAAAAATTTGTGTTTTAATATAAGATATATATTCAGCACCATCCGTTGGTTTATACATATACCAAAAAATAAAAAGGATGAGTATAGGTACAATCCATAAAATCGTTCGTTTTGAAACATTTTGCATGGCAATAAACTCCCCTTACCTTTGTAGTGACATTATATCAATATCAAATACTTTTTTCTATAAAATTTCTGGTTATCCCAATACATTCTAATCAAAGAAAATAACATTATAATTATAAACTCAACTTTCGCAGAGTAATATCTTATTGCAACTCTTGATATGACTGTTTTATATCGTCTTTCATTATTTCTCTTGTTTTTTATTGATTTTATTTTTTTAAAAGAAAAAGACACCTATCTTTTGGTAAAATTATGGTGAACAAACCAAATACCAAAGAAGGTGTCACCATTATGATAACGAAAAAAGATACTTTTGCACAACTACCAAAAGAACTTGAACGAAGATTTTCTGAATTAAATATAGGCAAACATTTGAGAAAAGCGAGAATTACTAAGGGATTTGGTTATTCATGCTTATCTATTTTCCGTCTTATTTTTTTGCTTGTTTTCCAATATAAAAATTGGTTTCAAGCACTTCAAAGTAAGAAAGCCGTGGACTTACCTAAAAAAGATACGATCTACCGTTTTCTAAATTCATCTACTTATGCTTGGCGAACTTTTTTACTTTCCTTATGTCAAGATCTTACTGGACGTATAAAAAAGCTTACATCAAACAACAGAGTGAAGGTGTTTATTGTTGATGATTCACTCTTTTCACGCAACCGAAGCAAGTCTGTTGAACTTCTTTCACGAGTATTTGATCATACAGAGAAACGATTCTATAAGGGGTTTCAGTTGCTTACTCTTGGTTGGTCTGATGGATATTCTTTTCTACCTGTAGACTTTGCTTTATTGAGTTCAGCGAAAAAGGAAAATCAACTTAACGGGGTCGATGAATCCATTGATAAACGCACTTCCGGCTACAAGCGTCGTCTTGAAGCACAACAAGATAAGCCAAGCGTTGTCTCTGCTTTATTGGATCATGCCTTAAATGCAGGAATTACAGCTGATTATGTGTTAATGGATACTTGGTTTACGCATGAGCCTTTGATTGAAAAAATCACGGATAAAGGTTTATTTGTCATTGGTATGGTCAAGCAGCTAAAACAACGTTATTTCATAGATGGTGAAGCCCATACTCTGGATGAACTCTTTAAAAAAGCAAAGCGTACCATGGAAAAGAAAGACCTACTCGGTTCGATCCATGTTCATCTTGCAAAAGGACGACAAGTCAAGATTGTATTCGTGCGTAACCGCAATAAAAAGAGTGAATGGTTAGCCATTTTGAGTACAGATACCACACTTTCAGATGAAGAAATTGTGCGTATTTACGGGATGCGCTGGGACATCGAAACATTTTTCAAGTGTACCAAATCATTGCTTAACCTAGCAAAAGAATTTCAAGGTCGTTCGTATGATCTGTTGATTAGTCATACAACGATTGTGTTTACTCGCTTTATACTCTTAGAGTGGGAGCGTAGACAAAACAACGATCCTAAAACGATTGGAAATCTCTTTTTTCTATTATGTGAAGATGTAAAAGATATGAATCTAGAGAGTGCATTGAATCAATTATTAGCGATCTTCCAAACATTAGCAGAAGCTAATGTTTGTTTGAACATGGAATTATTTAAAAGTAAAGTACAAGAATGGATTGCGTCTTTACCCAATTACATCAAGAGATGTCTGACAATATCTGTGTGCGAAAGTTGAGTTATAAATAAAACTAGTCAACACAAGGTGATTGTAAAAAATGAAATTAATATTAACAGAAAAACCATCCGTTGCGAAAAATATTGCAGATGCGTTAAACATAAAAACAAAAAAAGAAGGATATTTTGAAGGGAACGGATACATTATTACGTGGGCTTTCGGACACCTTCTTGAATTGTATGATGCGAAAGATTATGATCCAAAAATGACGAAATGGAGAATGGAGTACTTTCCTTTCATCCCACAAAAATTTCAATACAAAGTGAAAACAGATCCTAAAAATAAAGAGAAAGAAGACTTTGGGGCAAAAAAGCAGCTGGAAATTATCCAACAGTTAATGAACCGCCCTGACGTGGAAATGATTATTTCTGCCTGCGACTATGATCGGGAAGGGCAACTGATTGGCGATACAATTATATATAATTTGAAAACGAATAAGCCCGTGTATCGAATGTTGCAAAATGAATGGACGAAGGAAGAAGTGTTGAAAGGACTTAAACAATTAAAACCAAATACGGAAATGAGACCGCTGTTGGATGCAGGAATTAGTCGGCAATGGGCGGATTGGGTGATTGGCATTAATTTAACGTCTGTTGCAACGTTAAAATATCAGAAAGGATCAGGTAGTGCTTTAAACATCGGAAGAGTTTTATTACCTACATTAAAAATAATTTATGATCGAGATAAAGAAATCGAACAATTCAAACCTGAAGATTATTTCAAACTCGAAGCGTCCTTTCAAACCCAAAATGGGGAAGTGTATAAAGGAACGTATCACGTAAATGGAGAGGAAAAGTTTAAGAATAGAGATGAATTAGAAAACATTCAAAAAGCATTAGCGAATCATCAAGCACAAATTATCGAAAAGACCGTAGAGAAAAAGAGAGAATATCCTCCTTACTTATTCAATTTGACAAACTTGCAAGGGTATATTACGAGCAAATATAAAGGTTGGACTTCCGATAAAGTGCTGAAAGTTGCCCAATCCCTTTATGAAAAGAAATATATTACCTATCCACGTACAGCTAGCGTCGTATTGGAAGAAAGTTTAGTGGATAAAGCAATGAAGGTTCTTCAAATTGTAAAAAAAGGCTTACCTTATGAAGATGAAATCGTTTTTGCTAAAAAGAAACGTGTATTTGACAACTCAAAGGTCGAAAGCCATAGCGCCATTATCCCGACGTATGTGAAGCCTGCCCGTTTACCGAATGATGAGAAAATCGTTTATGAAGCGATTAAAAATCGTTTTCTAATGCAATTTATGCCTGTGGCTGAACATGAAGAAACTAAAATCATAACGAAAGTGAACGAAATCAAAGGAGAGTTTATTTCAAAAGGCAGAGTTCAAATTGTAGAAGGGTGGAGAAAAGTAGAACAAATTGAGTCAAAAGATATGATTCTTCCAAATGTAACCCTTCATGAGCTAGTGACAATCAAGGACCATGAACTGACCTCTCATGTTACTAAGCCGCCGAAACATCATACGGAAAAAACGTTATTGAAGGTGATGGAAACGTGCGGAAAAGGGAAGGGAGAAGAGCTGGAAGAAAGCGATGAAATGATGGCGACCATTTTAAGCGGTTTTAGCATCGGCACGCCGGCAACAAGAGCAGAAACAATCAAAAAGTTGAAATCAATTGGGTACATTACAACGAAAAATAAATATCTAATTTGCACAGAGCTAGGGAAGCGAATTGTTGAAACATTTCCAATCAAAGAATTGTTTGATTTAGAGTTTACAGGCCGATTAGAAAAAACGTTATCGGATATTGAAAAACAAAAATTTCAGCGGGAACGATTTTTACAATTTATTTTTGACTTTACGAAAAAAGCTGTACATACAATTCAACAAGATGAAGATGTGATTTTAAATGAAGTGGAGAAAAAGAAGAAAACCTTTGAAGTGTTAGGGAAATGCCCAGTTTGTGGTCATGCGGTCATTGAAGGGCAAAAAGGATTTGGTTGCAGCAATTGGAAAAATGGATGTAAATTTGTCATTTGGAAAAATGATAAATTCCTGGCTTCCATGAAAAAGAAACCGACGAAAACGATGGTGAAGCAGTTGTTGAGAGATGGGAATGTGTTAGTGAAAGGTCTCACAAGCAAAAAAGGGAATAAGTTTGATGCAATGTTGCGTTATGAAAAAAATCCTGAAGAAGAATATTTCAGTTGGAAGATGGAATTTTCCAACAACGTAGAGCGAGGAAAGTAAGGATATATTTGATGGAATAATCCATTTGAAGTGTATCTGAATATGATAATAAAAAGAGGAAAGGATTTTCATCATCATAAGGAAACGCTTTGTTCCATTGATGATTGTTGCCATTTTAGTCTATGGATTCTATGCTTTTTGGCCAGTGGCATTGGATGATGAGTGGCAAGCATTATCGCATGTAGAGCATAATCCATCATTCAAAATGCTTATGAATCAAACATCGGACACTAATTTCCTTCCTCAAAATCTTTCTTATATTGAGAGTACTACTCAATCTGTGAATAATGCATTCCCTAATCCCCTCTACGAATTCATGCATTTTACTAGAAATTTCTCGCCCATCACTCTTTTAGAGCATCATGAATGGCACAATCCTACTGAAAAGTCCCAACTAATTTTGATTGCCATCCAATCCCTTTATACCATTGGTTTTTTGTTACTTGTCGGATCGGTGATTTGGTGGAGAATTATACAGAATTATTCCTTCTATGTACGAAAAACATATTTGCAATGGGGATTTGTTTTTCAATGCTTTCATTTTCTCGCATTGATTTCACTTATTTTAATGGAAATGAATATATTAACGGATGGATTCATTCCTTCCTTGCTAAATCAATCATCAATTCAGTATGGTTGGTATCTTTCGCTTATGATCTCAGTATTAGGGTTATTGTTTTTGTATAAAAATCGATGGTTCGATTTATTGTTTGTACTGATACTTATAGGTTGTAAAATCGAATATCCAGCAGATTTTCGCTCACTTATTTTAGCACTATTTGAAATCCTTCATTTGATTGCGGCTGCGATTTGGTTTACAGGTCTTGCCATTGTTATTTTTTTCTATTCTAAATATAAAACAATGGTAAAAAACTTCATTGCCATTTTCATTGAATATGCTTTTGTTTGCATTGTGATGTTAGTTATTTCCGGTAGTTTGTTAGCGTATAAATATGATTCGCCATTGGATTTATTGTTAAAGCCGTTAGGGCTGTTGCTTTTACTTAAAATCGTACTTGTCGGGTTCGTCACAATTATTTCTCAAAAAATACATTCTACTATGGACGATTTTCATATAAAATGTTGGATGTATGTTCAATTAGTACTTATGGTCATGATTATTATTCTAGTTTCTGTCATTTCGATTTTTTAATGATAAAAAGTTATAAAAATCTATGAATCAACAATAAATTTAGACTAGAAAAATCAAGAAGATAGTATATAATAAAACTACTAAATATTAAGTATTGATAATCGATACTGACACATGATATATAGTAAAATCGTGTGCATCTATTTTTACCGAATAGGTGTGCACGGTTTTCTTTTAAAAAAAATTGAAGTTTTTTATGTTAGGCAACTATGCAGTTTTGTAGTGAATTTCTACATATACTAGGACGAATTAATATAATCGGATTAAATTTTGCAAATATTTTATCTTTTTATTTAATTGGTCTTGACGATTTTTTATAAAATTTGTACACTGAGGAAAGTCAAATGTTTTTATGGAAAATACAATTCTGGATAGTAAGGATTTGATGAAAAAAATGATAGTATGTAAATTTGGTGGTACTTCTGTTGCAAGTGCAGAACAAATTAAAAAAGTGGCAAATATTGTGAAGGCTAATCCAAAAAGAAGAATCGTGACGGTATCTGCTCCAGGGAAACGCTTTGGTGATGATATGAAAGTGACGGATTTGTTAATCGATTTAGCAGAATCAGCTCTTCGGAATGATCAAGTTGAAGAGAAGCTGCAAAATGTGTTAAATCGATATATTGAAATTGCCCAAGGTTTAGGTTTAGACGGAAACATTTGCGAAGTAATAGAGAAAGATTTACGCGAACGCATTGCATTAAAATTAGAAAAAGAGTTATTCATTGATAATTTAAAAGCAAGTGGAGAAGACAATAACGCGAAATTAGTTGCGGCATATTTCAATTCTATTGGCATGAAGGCGAAATATGTTAGCCCAAAAGATGGGTTAATTGTAAACGACCCTCCTGAAAGAACAGTTGCCTTACCAGAGGCTTATGAAAACTTAAAAAATCTTGGCAAGAGTGAGGAAATCATTGTCTTCCCTGGATTTTTCGGATATACAAAAGATGGTGTATTACGTACATTTGATCGCGGTGGTTCCGATATTACAGGTTCCATCTTAGCGGCGGCTGTCAAAGCAGAGTTGTATGAAAACTTCACAGATGTTGATTGCGTTTTTTCTGCAAATCCGAAAGTGGTAAACGATCCTATCGGTATTGAAGAAATTACATTCCGTGAAATGAGGGAGCTTTCATATGCAGGATTTTCAGTATTCCATGATGAAGCTTTAATTCCTGTATTCAAACTAGGGATTCCTGTGAATATTAAAAACACAAATAATCCTTCTGCTCCTGGTACGCGCATTGTTCCATCCCGCAAGCCTAATGGTCGACCGGTCATTGGGATAGCGGCAGATCACGGTTTCTCGACTTTGTACGTCTCTAAATATTTAATGAATCGAGAAATTGGATTTGGCAGAAAACTATTGCAAATCATTGAGGAAGAAAACATTTCTTACGATCATACGCCATCTGGAGTGGATGATATTTCAATTATCATTCGTTCCAACCAATTAAATCCTGAAAAAGAAGAACGCATTGTCAAACGAGTGAAAGAAGAACTTCACGCAGATGATGTTTATTTCCGTCACGGATTTTCCATGATTGTCATTGTAGGCGAAGGTATGCGCAATAATACAGGATTAGCAGCCCGTGCAGCTTCAGCTATTTCTAGAACTGGAGCAAATATCGAGATGATTAATCAAGGGTCATCAGAAGTTAGCCTCGTATTTGGTGTATTGCAGCCATATGAAGACCAATGCTTACGCGCATTGTATGAGGAGTTTTTTGCACCTGTAACGATTTAATATAATGAAGATGCAGCAGACAACCTGTTGCATCTTTTTTTGGTGCGCCCGGCATGTACATGAACTATAGGGTGTAAGTCCCGAACCCCGAAGACAGAAGTAGAGGTTAGCTCAACGAAAGGGTGTCCGTGGTGACGCGGAATCTGAAGGAAGCTGGAGGCAAAACACCGGTCCGAGGAACACGAACCTCATATAAGGCTAGGTATGATTGAGTGAGTTTGCAAAACAAAACAAAGCTCTTTCTGTCGAAGGTCATATCGAGTAAATGAGGCGGATAGATGGTGTGAAAGTGCATGTACTTACCCGGGGAGGTCTGGCGGATATGTGAAGTACGCTTCATAACCTACTTAGTGATAAGTAGCTGAACCGTCAGAAGTCAGCAGAGGTCATAGTATTAGTTGGTTTAGAACTACTAAGAAGGACCGAACAATTAAGAGAGAATAGCCCTTGGCATTCAGTGAGTCATGATGAACACAGAAAACGTAGTACCTCACTTGAGGAAGGAAGCGGTGAATCCCGTGGGAGACCTCTTGGAGGGTGGAGTGACCACTGGCATAAAGAGAACAGCTATTCACGGAAGTTATGAAAACTTGCGTCAATTATCTTAATTGAACCGCCGTATACGGAACCGTACGTACGGTGGTGTGAGAGGACGGGAGTTAATCGCTCCCTCCTACTCGATTATTTATAATTTTTTCAAATTCATGAATTTTCATTATAAAAAGTATTTGTATATAGAAAAAAAAGATAGTTCGGAGTAATAAAACACTATATAATAAGTGGTGAAAGGAGTGAAACAATGGAAAAAAAGGAATTGATTTTCTATCCGGAAAATCCAGTGACTCAATTTTTATTTAATGACACTCGTTCCGCGGCCATTTGGCTAGTTGTCCGCATTTATGTAGGATGGATTTGGCTCCAATCAGGAATTCATAAAGTATTTGATGATGCTTGGACTGGTAAGAATGCGGGAGCGGCAGTCAGCGGATATTTACAAGGTGCCATCGAAAAAGCATCCACGACGAATGATGTAATGGGATGGTATGCAGCCTTTTTAGAACATATTTGTTTGCCGAATGCGACAATCTTTAGCTATTTAGTTGCGTTTGGGGAAGTGCTTGTTGGGATTGGATTAATAATAGGATTGTTCACAGCCATTGCAGCCTTTTTCGGATCGATGATGAATATTGCCTTCTTATTTGCTGGCACGTTAAGTTCAAATCCACGTCTATTATTACTCAGCATTCTCTTAATGTTAGCTTGGAAAGTAGCAGGTTGGTATGGTTTAGATCGCTGGGTATTATTAAAACTCGGAACTCCTTGGGGAAAAATTGCAAAGCGGAAAGAAGACACAACAGTGTTCAATGCTTAATACATATGGTAAAATATGCTTACATAAATAGACTAAGAAAACGTTGCTTAAAAGGCAACGTTTTTTCATGAAAAGGTGAAAGAAGATGAATGTAATATTTGTATTAACATCTACAGGTCAAGAATTATTACAAATGGTCTCCCACGATGTTGCAGGTTTACTTGCAGCGGTGAAGGGAGAATATGTAACGTTTCCTTTTGGCAGTTATAAATATGATTTTCATACCCTTGACCACTATTTAGAGGGAAATGAATATCGCCAAGAACTAGTGATTTATTTAAAAGAGGAAGATTCGAGAGAGTCAATGAAACAATTTGTCATTGATGCAGAATAGAAATAATATTTTGTGAAATATAATTTCAAAATGAATACTGCGTCTTGCCCATATCAGATGGTCGAATTTTTATTGATTCTTTCGTCTAATTTTGCGTTCTTCTAGGAACGCAATTTTGTTTTTTTTGTAAAATAATAATATTCCAGTGAATTGCCCTTTCTAGTGAAGGAGGTGGCTTGATGATTAATGCAATAGGTGGAATCGGCATTTTTTTATTAGGAATGTCGATGTTGACAAACGGGTTGAAAGAGATTGCGGGCGAAACGTTGAGAAAATGGTTACATACTTTCACAAAAGGAACGTTTACATCCTTATTAACAGGATTTTTTATGACTGTGCTCGTTCAATCTTCAACCGCAACAACGATTTTAACAGTTGGTTTTGTCAGTGCAGGACTTATTTCTTTTTTTCAGTCGATTGGTATTATCATTGGCGCCAATATTGGAAGTACAAGTACAGGGTGGATTATTTCCCTTTTAGGGTTTAAGATCAGCCTGCAAGCCATGTCATTGCCGATGATTGGTTTAGGGGTATTTGTACAATATGTGGCTCCAAGCGACATCAAGAAATATGGAGGCGTGTTGACCGGTTTCGGCCTTCTATTTCTAGGAATCGATTTGCTCCAAAAAGGGATGGAAACGGCCCAACATTGGATTCGCTTTGAGTCATTGGATACTGAATCCTTTCTGTCCATTTTGTTATTAATTGGAATTGGCATTATTATGACCATTATTATGCAAGCATCTAGTGCAGCGATGGCAACGACGCTTACTGCATTATTTGCTGGAGCGATTGATTTTGAACAGGCTGCTTTTTTAGTCGTTGGTCAAAATATCGGAACGACTGCAACAGCTATTGTGGCTTCGATTGGATCATCCATCGCAGCAAAACGCACAGCGGCAACCCATTTGATGTTTAATGTTGTGACCGCTTTCATTGTGACCATTTTCATTCGCTACATTTTACAATTTGTTGAGGTTTTGACTGTTGCGTTTACCGGTAGCTTTGATGAAACCGTGGGGCTTGCATTATTCCATACGCTGTTTAGTGTATTTGGGGCCATCATTTTCGTTCCATTTACAAAGCAGTTTTCAAAGCTCTTAACGAAAATGTTGCCAGAAAAGGCGAATGCGTTGACTCGAAATCTCGACGATCAATTGGTATCCATTCCATCCGCTGCCTTAGAAGTTGCTTATCAAACATTATTGCAAATGATGAAACATTTAACGGATGCAATGTTAGAATTAATTGAAGCGAAAAAGGGAACGGCTAGCTACGAAAAAAAAGTGCAGGAAGTAGAGGAAGCCATTGTGTTACTCCGCAAATTCCTCAATGATTTGCAATCGGATTCAACGAAACTTCGTAATCAACATGTTGCCATATTGCATGTGTTGGACCATATCAGCCGATTAATTCGCGTATTGCGAGAACAACAAAAGGTAGAAGGAGTTTTTCATCACGAGAAATTGATGAAATGGTGGCATAAAACGTTAGAACAAATCAATCAAAGTTTTGACAGCGAAGAAAAGTTGTTGGAAATGGAGCAAGAGTTGGAGAAAACCGCCCACAAAATTGCAGAAGAAAGACGAGTGCGCAGAAGAAAATATTATGAGCGAACGGCGGTAAGAGAAACAAAATTGGAAGTGGCCATGTCCAACGTTCAGGCGCTTCTGTGGATTGACCGTCTCGTCTACCATTACTGGCGCGCCTTTGCGAGATTGGTGGAGTTTCAGAAAGGCACGGAAATCGAGGAGTCGACAAATTTCCGTGATGTGGAAACGATGTAGGGGAATGAAATATGGTTTCATTTTAAACGCTCGGGTGTCTGGAACATCCGGGCTGTTTTTTGTAAAAGGAGATATTCTGAGTTGGAAAATATGATAAAATATTCCTAAATCCATTTTATTTTTTCAGCTGGTTGTCAAGATCATCCAGTTTCATAGTTGTTTAGTAGATAATGATTTGGAAAGGTTGGTAGTTTGTATGGGTATTTTGACAAAATTATTTAACCGCAATAAAAATCAAAAAAGGAAACCATCGAAAAAGGTATGTTATTTTTGTAAACGTCAAACCAATGATATGAGAACTTACAAAAATGAGTATAATCAGACAATCAAAGTATGCCCATTATGTGTGGAGTATGCCGAGAGAAGATCGTATATAAAACCGTGACAAATAATACATAGCAATGTGGTGTACATACGTGAGCATTTTGCAAAATTAGATTTTTTGGATAAAAGTATAAAAAATAAAGCACTCGACAAATAGCTACCAGCATGTTATTTTACAAAATATTACAATAATCCTGTTTTTGGGCATACCTGCAGAATTTTTCACATTGAATTTTTTTAAGCGGCTTTCTTCCCTTTATTTTCCTTTGCCATCGCTAGCGCTGAAACAAGTAATACAATAGCGTTCAGGTAAATATGGCTCTTTACTTTCTCAATTCCCCATACATGTAGGGAGTTCGACGTAAGGTAGCTTTTCATTCTTGAATTACAGCGTTCTACACTTGTCCTCTCGTTGTAAAGCTCTTTCCAACGTTTTGTATCACGGTGCGGATTGGAATATCGGCGCACATCCTTTTTGATGTCGACTTTTACCACCATTCCATAGTTGGAAGATGAACAGGCTGCCATTCCTAATGGGCAATCCACTTTGCCGGTTGCGTGAGGACATCTGAACTTGAGCTGGTCCTTATCAGCTCCCCAATAAGTCATTTCATAACCCATGGAACAACGCGGAGTTCCATTGGAAGAAATCCCTTCAGGAGGCTCTTTTTCGTTGCGCAAATTGAGCGGGATAATGGCTTGCGCTCCAATGTTTTTGGCTGATTCATAGTTTTTTAGTTGGTCATATCCGCCATCCATGATCAGAAATTCAATTTTGGATTTGGTACGCTCTGCCACTTGCTCGATTAATTCTGGTGCGACTTCTCCATCGTTCACATGGGCAGGGGTTACTTTTATGGCCATTGGCAGTTCGCTTGCGGTATCGACTGAAAGATGCATCTTATAGCCAAACCAGGTAATTTTATTGCCGAAGGAATCATATTTTGCGCCCCAATTGGCATTACCCGTTTGTTCACTACGCTTTTTGGGCTGTTTCTTTTCATAGGCATCAATGGCGGCACTGTCGATGGCCTGGTGGCTGCCGTCAATTATTCCTTCCTCCTGAGCTAACTGTACCAAGTCAAGGAAGATCTTTTCAGCCAGCTTTTTTTTGGTAAGTGCTGCAAAAACCCGGCTGAGAGTGGAGATAGACGGTGCGGGGCGATCAATCGATAAACCGCATTGATAACGGAAACGAAGGTCTTTATCCAATCGATGATGAAGGGCGGTAAAGGTGTCGATGCCTTCGAGTGGGGCAGCGATGAGAGCCCTTAGAATCCCTTCTCTGGAATGACCGTCAGCCCCTCGGGGTGAAGAACTTCTCAACTGTTTAGCATAAGGGCGTAAATCAAGCGAGCTAAAAAAGATAGGTAATTTCTCTTTTGACTCTAATTTTTGCAGTTCTTCAAAGGAAAATAGGCTTTCTTGTAGAATATACAAAGTGACTTCCTCCTTTTGAATTTTTTGTTGTTTCGTCACTTCAAAAATTCTACATTTTAGGGGTGAAGTCCTTTTTTATGTCTTTGAAATCCTTATGGCTCTTGGGTCAAAAAATATGCAAAATGCTCACGTAATTAATGAAGTGGCCTTTGATGCCCCTTTGTTCTTGTCGAGTAAGTAATTGTTCAAGTGGCTTAGAAAAGCAAATATATTATCATGGCAATAATGGGGTATTTTCAGTTTTTATCAACTTGTAAAATATGAAGGACATTTTGATAGGCTTATTCTTAAATTGAAGCAGAACCAAATGTAAAGCAGATTGCAGATTATAAAGAACAATCACCCCATTAAAAGTGGGGGCAAGGGGGAAAAGTCATAAAACTTTTACTTTACAAAAAAATTTATTAAAAACCTTATGTTGGGAAAAAACATGCTTACTTTTAATTTAAATGGCCTCTGAGGCTGGGATATAACTAATAAAATGAACGAGCTGCAAAAAGAATTTTTTGTAAAAAATTGATATCGTAGAAAATTGATAGGAGTGACGGGGCGAGTGCTCCTGTCGCGCACGCTTAGTCGCAAAGCGGAGCAAGTTCAAGGAAGTAAATTCAAAGCTTTCCTGCGACGAGCCCTCTCGAGACCTCGCAGGAGCCAGAGGAGGCTCGAGCCCAATGTCATAAAGTTATTGAACCAAAAATTTACAGTTATTAGGCAACCACCGGTTGCCTCCTTTTAAAAATATTAAATCATCCTTTATAGCTTTAATCATTTTCTAAAGTTAGGTAAAAAAGGCAATAGAATGCCCGAGGCTTAAATATTTATTTTTTAAGCCCCTAATTTATTTACATTTAATAAACAAATAGGTTATATTTATCCTATGTATTGTTTATAGACACCTTTTTTGGTTTAGGGGATACTTTGTTGAGGACAGACCATTCCTTCGTGGGTAGCTTCTCCCAAACCGAATAGGTGTCTTATTTCTTATAATCACTTTCATGATTTTTGTAAACATTCTCTCTCTTTTGATTGGACAATCTTCTAATAATAAGTGAACCATCCTATCTTTTAATTTTCCTATTAAGATATTTGTGTTTACTTGATAATCATGTTTTCGTCTTTTTTTCTTACTCTCCTCATTAATTGTTTCATTGGCATCATTTCTCAATAAACTGACCATATTCGATAAATATATTGATGCATAGAAATCTTGTTCAATTGCGATTTTCGAACCACCCGTAAAATTTTCTATTTCGATTTTATTTTTCACGTTATTATACTCAGTTTCAATTCCCCAGCGTTTAAAATAAAGAGTTTTGAACTCAGAAATATTGAAGCCTTCCTCTATTAGATTTGTGACAAGTATTTCTTCTGTGTCAGAATCTAGTAAGAACCTAACTACACGAGCATTAACCACTTGGCCCTCATGTGTTATTTGTATAATTTGATCAGCTTTCTTCGCTTCGACAATTTCCTTTATCGTATTTTTTTGACATCGCATAAGATACTTGATGCCAATGGCATCTAAAAAAGCGATAAAATCTCTTGACGGATAACCTCTATCAAACAAAATTAGGTCGTTCTTCAATCCGGTTTGTACGAGTTCTTTAATCATATTCTTTGCACTATCTCGCTCAGCTACCTTATAAGGATCGATTTTAGAAGTTATTATAATCCCATTTTCAAGATCATAGATACAAGAGGCTCTAGCTCTTGCATAGCTTGACCTTTGATTTCTTCCATACCCAAAATAATTTCGAAGTTCCTCGGTGTCAGGTATTTGTAATACACTTCCGTCAATTGCGCAAAGCCTAAATCCACGATAAGTTTTAAAAGAATTTTCTTCATAATACCAATTAACAATCGCTTTTGAGAGTTTTACAAAAGCGAGGGGAGAAACCTTCTTTCGTGCAGCAGAATAGCCTTGTTTAGAAATACTAATATCTGATAAATTAAACTTGTCAAAAAAGTCGTCAAGTTCAATCTGAAGACTCTTTTTGACAAAATTTAAATTAAATAAAATTGTATTTTTGAAATTTAACTTCTTTTCTTTTCGCGTAAAGTACGTTTCCTTTGTTCGAGATTCAATCATAAACATCACATCATTCAGCATCTTTCGAGTAATCTCAATTGCCCCTAAAAAAGTACTTTTTGATTTCAAAAAAACCACCATCCTCGTTTTATTAACCAAAAATTGGCTTCTAAAACGATTTTGGTAGACTTTTTAAAAACACAAGAGTCTTATTACCTATCTTTGTGAATATTAAATTAAAAATTGGTATTTTAATAAACTTCCATTAATTGTAAATATAAGTTGATGACATTGGGCTCGAGCCCAATGTCATAAAGTTATTGAACCAAAAATTTACAGTTATTAGGCAACCACCGGTTGCCTCCTTTTAAAAATATTAAATCATCCTTTATAGCTTTAATCATTTTCTAAAGTTAGGTAAAAAAGGCAATAGAATGCCCGAGGCTTAAATATTTATTTTTTAAGCCCCTAATTTATTTACATTTAATAAACAAATAGGTTATATTTATCCTATGTATTGTTTATAGACACCTTTTTTGGTTTAGGGGATACTTTGTTGAGGACAGACCATTCCTTCGTGGGTAGCTTCTCCCAAACCGAATAGGTGTCTTATTTCTTATAATCACTTTCATGATTTTTGTAAACATTCTCTCTCTTTTGATTGGACAATCTTCTAATAATAAGTGAACCATCCTATCTTTTAATTTTCCTATTAAGATATTTGTGTTTACTTGATAATCATGTTTTCGTCTTTTTTTCTTACTCTCCTCATTAATTGTTTCATTGGCATCATTTCTCAATAAACTGACCATATTCGATAAATATATTGATGCATAGAAATCTTGTTCAATTGCGATTTTCGAACCACCCGTAAAATTTTCTATTTCGATTTTATTTTTCACGTTATTATACTCAGTTTCAATTCCCCAGCGTTTAAAATAAAGAGTTTTGAACTCAGAAATATTGAAGCCTTCCTCTATTAGATTTGTGACAAGTATTTCTTCTGTGTCAGAATCTAGTAAGAACCTAACTACACGAGCATTAACCACTTGGCCCTCATGTGTTATTTGTATAATTTGATCAGCTTTCTTCGCTTCGACAATTTCCTTTATCGTATTTTTTTGACATCGCATAAGATACTTGATGCCAATGGCATCTAAAAAAGCGATAAAATCTCTTGACGGATAACCTCTATCAAACAAAATTAGGTCGTTCTTCAATCCGGTTTGTACGAGTTCTTTAATCATATTCTTTGCACTATCTCGCTCAGCTACCTTATAAGGATCGATTTTAGAAGTTATTATAATCCCATTTTCAAGATCATAGATACAAGAGGCTCTAGCTCTTGCATAGCTTGACCTTTGATTTCTTCCATACCCAAAATAATTTCGAAGTTCCTCGGTGTCAGGTATTTGTAATACACTTCCGTCAATTGCGCAAAGCCTAAATCCACGATAAGTTTTAAAAGAATTTTCTTCATAATACCAATTAACAATCGCTTTTGAGAGTTTTACAAAAGCGAGGGGAGAAACCTTCTTTCGTGCAGCAGAATAGCCTTGTTTAGAAATACTAATATCTGATAAATTAAACTTGTCAAAAAAGTCGTCAAGTTCAATCTGAAGACTCTTTTTGACAAAATTTAAATTAAATAAAATTGTATTTTTGAAATTTAACTTCTTTTCTTTTCGCGTAAAGTACGTTTCCTTTGTTCGAGATTCAATCATAAACATCACATCATTCAGCATCTTTCGAGTAATCTCAATTGCCCCTAAAAAAGTACTTTTTGATTTCAAAAAAACCACCATCCTCGTTTTATTAACCAAAAATTGGCTTCTAAAACGATTTTGGTGGACTTTTTAAAAACACAAGAGTCTTATTACCTATCTTTGTGAATATTAAATTAAAAATTGGTATTTTAATAAACTTCCATTAATTGTAAATATAAGTTGATGACATTGGGCTCGAGCCGGGCCCGCGGAAAGCGTCCCCGGAACGGAAATCAATTTTCTTCAATTATCAAAAAACACCATTTTCTCACGGAAGAAAATGGTGTTTTTTATCTTTTGTCCCATCCTCGTTTTGTATAGAATTTTTTATTGTTAATTCTATATTTCTTTCTAACAAATGAGTTGTAAGCAAAGGACTTATCGAAAAAAGAGCTGACAACCACTTAGAACCCTAAATATGTTTCTATTTTGGCTAAACATTCTTCAATGATTTCATTAATGATTTCAATTTGTTCATCTTGGGGATTATACTTCTTTAAAATTTTATAGTAACGTGCAGATAAATCTAATGTTTTAACTTGGTCAGCCAAAATCGATCCGGTAATTGGATTGCCATCTTTAACGAAGATGCCTTCTTTTGGCAATGCAACTTCATACGGATAACCTTTTAGTTGATTTGTGATTGGACAAACAGCCGTAAAATTCGTTGCTTCATTAAAAGCTCTTGGTGACAAAACAATAGCAATCCTTGTACCGGCTTGTTCATGGCCGGCTTGCGGATGAAAGTTTAAAATAATAAAATCTCCTCGATTTAACGTTTCTTTCGACATTAAATCAATTCACGTCCTTCAATTCCAAAGTCAATTTCTTCATGTCTTTTCTCCGGAGTGATTTGGAATACCAATTCTTCTAAATTGTATTTTTTACGACTTTTTTTTGGTTGCAATGTGATGATTCCATCACTTTCATTTATTCGTAATATCATTTCCGACCCCTGTTTGATACCTAATTTATCAGCTGCCTCTTTTGGGATCCGAATGCCCAAACTGTTTCCCCATTTTTGTGCAGTAACGGTTGCCATGTGATTTCCTCCTAAATTTTTTTGATTGCCTAAATACTTATCTGCACTCATTATATCACCTCAAAATAAAAGTGTATATACAAAGTATATACACAGTTTATAAAAATGATACATGAATGGATAGATTTAAGATTGCCAGCAAGCACTCAAAATGTTGGAGAATATCATTATTTCCCACTATCTTATTTTCAAATATCTGTGATGTTTGATGATACTAAGGAAGCTCAGTAAGTTTAATAGAACTTTATCAATATCAAAACTACCTGAAGAATTTCTCATAAAAACAATACTTTTCCTACCAAGTTCCAATAAAACTATTTTGTAAAAAATTCCCTAAATGTTTACAATATAAAACTAAGGAATAAATCTTTGAAACCTTCCCTAAAATCTTACCAAAGAGGATGATTCAGCATGGAAGCTTATATAAGTATTGGCTTTTTTGCTGAATATTCTTTAAAAACGGAGCTTGAAAGGGTTTTCTAGAAATTTGATATTTCATTAAACTTTCCGGATAAGCCGAAAATGGGGACTGAAGTATATCTTCAAGTTCCAATCCGAATCAACGGAAAGGAAGGAATCGGTACACTTTCATATCTCATTTCACATTTAAAACAAGAATATCAAATTTCATGTGGTGAATCATTTTCCTGCAAGTTTCATCATTTGGATTTTGAAAGATCGCCATTATTTAAGTTAAGTTCTACAGGTAATTCACCCAAAGCATTTTTGGAACACAAAAAGGATGGAATTGAATGGAAGACGATTTGCCCATCTTGCGGCCTTCAGGAAAAAGTTCAGACTTCCCCTTTAGTCATGGATACTTCAAAAGTGGGGAATCGATATATGGTCAATGTCGGTGTCGATTACTGGGTTGTATCGGAGAAAATGGCGCATTTAATGAAAGAGTGGGAAATAACAGGGTACGAATTGAGAGAGGTGATACATAGCGGCAAAAAGCCTGCACAGCCCGTATTTCAAGTGATTCCTACAAATGTTCTTCCATCGTGGAGTTCCGAAATGAAACATTATTATTTTATCACGGAACCGGAAGAACGATGTCAAACATGTAACATTAGGGGGCGGATTGATTACCCATATCACTATAATAAAAGGAATCTTGAACAATGCCCTATTAAAGATATAAATATCATGAAAGAGTTGAAAGCCAATGGAAGCTGGGCGTATAGACCTGTATTTCTGAGCAAAAGGTTTAGAGATTTATTAATTGAAAATGGCATCATTCGGGAAGTTATAAATAGAGATGATAATAATTACAAATCAAGAGATTGGTTGTTTGAACCGGTTGTGATCATTGAATGAACAATATTACGTGTATTTCCGGGCTGCTTAGCTTTTTACGTTAAGCAGCTCAATCTTGTGGCCCTTCTTCAATTAAAGTTTCTAAGTCAATCGCAATTGTATCGTATGGTACGCCTTTCTCTTCCTCCGAGTAACCATCGTAATATTTCACTGCTTTTCCATTTTGGTTGACTAAATAAAAGGAATAATTATTTGGTTCCTTGTATTGTTTTTTTCCGGATTAGTAGTTACAGTATTTGGTTATCCAAAAGGACAGAGGTAGAAATAGATTGATAACTTTATAAAATTTTTACAATATATTGATGATTTAGTAATTGAACCTAGTAATGGCTTATAATAAAATCAAAACTTTTAGTAAGTGGTGGGTTCAGTGAAATATAAACGACTCCTAGCGATTATTGAATATTTATGGAAATATTCTGCCAAACAACATCCGAAGTCGATTGAAGATATTTTGCAATATTTGGAGATGCATCAAATAGAAGGCGGATTAAAAGCGGTTCGAAATGATTTGAAGTTTTTGACTTCGGGGGAATCGTTCATCAAAGTGGAAACAAGCCAAAGCGGAAGAAATCAATTTATACATTATTGGATTGCGGATCGATTTTTTGAAATCCATGAGCTGCGCTATATGATGGATGCCATTTCTTCCGCCCGTTTCATATCCGAGAAAGAAACGCAGCAAATCATCGAAAAGTTGAAAGCCTTTGTTTCCGAAGATGAAGCGGTTTTATTGGAGAACCAGCTGGTCCATACCTTTGCGAAAATCGACAGTCCGCAATTTGCCAACACGGTTCAAACCATTCACCAGGCCATTGCGGAAAAGAGGGCCATTCAGTTCCAATATGGCCGATATTCGGTGGAAAAAGAATTTGTGCGATCCGGAAGCCCCAACCCCAAAACCTACCTCATCCATCCTTATGGAATCATTTGGAATGAAGAGATGTATTATTTAATTGGCTATAACGTGATGGAGGAGGACATCCATCATTACCGGATTGACCGGATCAGGGATATCCGATTGCTGGAACAGAAATTTGCCGTTCAGCCGGGCTTTGATATCAACAAGTATCGCAATCTGCTGTTTTTCATGTTTGGCGGGGAAGAGTCGTCCATCGAGGTGATTTTTAAAAATAATTTGGCGCCCGCCGTGATTGACCGCTTTGGCCTTAACTCCGACATCAAAAGGGTGGACGACGACCATTTTCGCTTAATCACAAGAGCCATCATCAGCAAAGGGCTCGTGCGCTGGCTGCTTTCATGGGGGGCTGATGCGAAAGTGGTCTATCCGAAGCGGCTGGTGAAAGAGATGGAGGAGGAAGCGGAGAGGTTATATAAACAATATCTTGGGGAGAGAGATTGATCCTCAAATTAAATAGAAAGTATTTCACGAACAACAATGGATGTGTTTTAATGGCTGTATATGAATTTTATTCTATCATTGAAAATAGTAAAGAAGATAACTGTTATATCGTTAATTTTCCATACACTTGAGGCTGCTTTACTTATGGAGACACATTACTTGAAGCGGTAGAGATGGTAGAGGAAGCATTGATACTTATGCGAACTTGTATGGAAGATGATGGAGATGACATTCCTCCTGCTTCTCCTACAGAAAAGCTAATTGAACAATTACCTAAAGGAGCAGTCTTGTGAATTTTGTTGTCGATACCGACAAATATAGAAAGATGGATTGATTAAGGGACAATAGTTACTATTAACAAAAGATAAAATATAAAGCGGGGCGAATTGCCCCACCTGTAAGTACAATAGTTACTATTTAGAAAACAGAAGTCGAGAGCTTCTGTTTTTTTTATATGAAAATATTTTTTGATTTGTGGTGGTGGGGGGTAATAATAGAAATAATTAAGATAAAAGGAAAAATTGTTAAGGATTTAACAAACATTTGCAAGGAAAAGTCGCATTGTATCTATCAATGCGCGGCCGTTTTATTGGTAAGGTAAGTGTGGTTGAAGAACAGTGGACATTCTTTTGGTAAGCCTAATGAAAATTCAAAAAAGAGTTTGGAGTGATGAAAAGGGAATTTCAAATTAATAAAAAAATAGGTATTATATATAAAAAGTAAAAATTAACCAAAATATGTTCAAAGCAGATTTCATTTCCGTCATCAAAAATGCAATAAAAATTTTTTTAATTGAGTTGATTTCATAATTCTCACCCCTCGATTTTCAAGGGATTCAAGACAATAAAAAATGGGTACCTCCCCAAATTTCGTTATAATGGTAGGTAACCAAACAAACCATCCGAAAGAGGTGAGTACCCTATGACTATTGTAAAACAAATTTCTCTTTTTGACATCCATCAATTATTAGAAATGGAAAGTTCCCATCGTTATGATGCCATTTTTAGTGCAATCGACATTCAGCCTATATTTCAATTGTTTTCTAAAAAGACATTGAAAGGTGCACCACGTGAATTGAATGATGGTGCAATGATTCAATCGCTGATTATACGTATTGTCGAACGTATTCCAACAATCAAGGATTTAGTCAAACGTTTGGTTCATGATCCTTTATTTCGTTTCGACTGTGGATTCCTTGTGTCTGATGTCGTACCATCTGAAAGCTCTTATTCACGCATGATTCAAGTCATTAGTGAATCAGATGTGCTAGATAAAATGAACGATACACTCATCAAAACAGCGATGTTGGAAGGCTTTCTAAATGATGAACATGTCGCCATCGATGCGAGTCACTTTGAAGCTCGTGATGCTTTCACACCATCAGAAAAGAAAGCACCTAAAACTCCTAAAAAACGTGGTCGTAAAACGAAAGCTGAACGAGCTGTTTGGTTAGCCGAACAAGTAGAGAAAAAAGGAAATCAATCAACCTATGAAAAAGAACTGAAAGAACAGCTGGATATCCCATTAGAAACCCTTTGGAAGGATGTACCGATTGAGCCAAAATGGGGTGTGAAAAAGAATAGTAAAGGAAAAAATACATTTTGGTTTGGTTATAAAGCCCATTTAGCTGTTTCGACGAAAAGTCAATATATCATCACGCGCTTGATGTCCTCAGGTAATTTAAGTGATTGTAAAGCTGCGATTCCGTTATTGAAAAAACTTCATCACTTAGGAAACGGTCAATTTACAATAGCTATATTTGATGCTGGTTATGATGTTGAACCTATTTACCGTCAAGCTGTATCACAGTCCATGCGAGTCGTGATTCCTTACAACGTTCGCCGAGAAGGAGAATATATAGGATTCGATGAACATTTTCGTCCAACCTGTGTGCGTGAACATAGTTACCAATATGACAGCTTTGACGCTAAGTACAATACATTAAAATTCACACGTCCAAAGGAATGTGCAACTTGCCCATTACGAGAAGACACCCTTTGTCAAAAAGTTTTCAAAATCAAATGTGATATAGATATCCGTAAATTTACCTATCCAGCACGTGGGACAGAACGATGGAAACTGCTTTATCAAGAACGTACAGCAGTCGAACGCGTTAACGCTTATTTAAAGGAATACTTTCAATTAAACAATGTCCGTCATCGTACAGGAAAGAAAGCAAAAATGCATTTCAATCTGGTGACGTTAATTTATAATACCTGCAAACTAGCAGTTGATCGAATTAATGCTTTATTACAGCAACAAAACCAAGTTGCATAATTAAAAAAAAACAAAGTTTTTAGTATAGGGGTACTCTATACTTCAGAAATACTATGATTTATGAAATTGATTCTAATAAAAATCTAATTTTGCAAAACTCTCATATTAATAAGCAAACATTTCACAAAGTAAGGCGTTTAAGTTAGGCAAAAGAGCTGTTGAGACATTTTATATATGCCGATAAATCAATCTATATTTATATAATTTCGATTGCTAATGTAGTCTTTGGATATAACTAAAGTGTATAAGCCTAACTTAAACTTTCGATATATAGATCTACTTGACACTTCCTAAAGCAACTTTTTCTTGTATGTCTATAATGTACGTAGAAACAGAAAGAATAAATATTTAAACATGTTAAAGAAACAAATTTGTATTATAAGGAAAATAACGCTGGCTGGTGATACAACTAGAGGGGTATCTGTTTATTTACATATGTGACGAATTTTGAAAAATTTCCTTAAAAATATGATAATGTTTTCTGTAAAGATCGAATATCTAACAGTTTTTTAGGAACAATTATTTGACAACATGCCATCGAAGGATACGTTTTTGCAAAAATAATTCATGATTATGTCTACTAAGTTATTAAAAGTTAAATAGGAATAGAACGCAGGGTGGTCATAATGTCTACAATTTATCATGCTAAATATTTTGCGAATGAATTAACGCGACAATCGGCAGATGGGGGAGTTGAAAAGCTTTCTCGCTCGTTATTTGATGCAAACGTTGATTTGAACCCACATCAAATTGAGGCAGCATTATTTGCGTTTCGTTCTCCTTTGTCGAAAGGTGTGTTATTGGCAGATGAAGTCGGTCTTGGGAAAACGATTGAAGCGGGGCTTGTGCTTTGTCAATATTGGGCAGAAAGAAAGAGAAAATTACTCATCATTTGCCCTGCTTCACTTCGTAAGCAATGGAGTGCCGAGTTAACAGAAAAGTTTAACTTGCCCAATGTGATTTTAGAAACAAAATCATTTAATGAATTTTGTCGTAACGGGTATAGCAATCCGTTTTCTCAAGATAAAATTATTATTACATCATATCATTTTGCTAATCGTAAGCGTAATGAAATTCGTTTAGCTGGCTTTGATTTAGTAGTGATTGATGAAGCCCATAAATTAAGAAATGTATATCGTAAAAATAACAAACTCGGTACAGGGATTAAATGGGCAACCGAAGATACAAAAAAGCTCTTATTAACTGCAACACCGCTGCAAAACTCGTTATTAGAACTTTACGGTCTTTCGACACTCATTGACGAACAAATTTTCGGGGATATTGGTGCTTTCCGAAGCCAATATATGGGTAATGATAGAGATTTGGACGAATTAAAAGCGAGGTTAAAGCGTTTTTGCCATAGAACATTACGTTCGCAAGTGCAAGAATATATTCGTTATACTGAAAGAAAGGCGTATACTATACCATTTACACCGACAGATGACGAGCAAGAGCTTTATCAAGCGATTTCAAATTTTTTATTACGGGAAGATACATATGCTATTCCTCAACGACAACGCATACTGACCACGCTTATTCTTCGAAAATTATTAGCTTCCTCTTCCCAAGCTGTTGCTGGTACACTACAGACAATGAAAGAAAGATTAGTAGAACTGTTGAGATCCGAAGGGAAACAAGAGGAAGACAAAGATGATTGGCTTGAAGAATTAGTAGCTGAAAATGAAATGGAATATGATTTCATTGATGAGGAAGATGAAGAAGATACAGAGCACATAAAAACACAAATCAATAAGGAAAAGTTGCTGAAAGAAATTGAAGAATTAGACCGTTACATTATATGGGCTCGTTCTATTAAGATTGACAGTAAGACACGCGCTTTGTTAACTGCTATTGATACAGGTTTTAAAGAAATGAGTAAGATGGGAGCGCAACAGAAAGCATTAATTTTTACAGAATCAAAACGCACACAAGAATATCTAAAGAATTTTCTAGAGTCGAACGGATTTGCAGGTAAGTTAGTTATTTTTAATGGCACGAATAGAGATGGTGATTCAAAACGAATTTATGAAAAGTGGCTTGAAAAAAATCAAGGTACAAACCGAGTAAGCGGTTCTAAAACAGCAGACATGAGACAGGCACTTATTGATTATTTTCGCAATGAAGCGGAAATTATGATTGCAACTGAATCGGCTGCTGAAGGTGTTAACTTGCAATTTTGCTCACTTATTATAAACTATGATTTGCCTTGGAATCCGCAAAGAATTGAGCAACGTATTGGGCGCTGTCACCGTTATGGCCAGCAACATGATGTAGTTGTTATCAATTTTTTAAACCAAAGAAACGATGCTGATAAAAGGGTATATGAACTTCTAAAAGACAAATTTAACCTTTTTACTGGGGTTTTAGGTGCTTCTGATGAAGTTTTAGGAACCATCGAATCAGGCGTGGATTTTGAAAAAAGAATTTTGAGTATTTACCAACAGTGTCGTACACCTGAAGAAATACAAGTTGCTTTTCAACAACTTCAAGAAGAGTTAGAAAGTCAAATTAAAAGTAAAATGGAAGATACACGAAAGAGCTTACTTGAATACTTTGATGAGGATGTTCATAGCCGTTTTAAATTGCATCTTGATAATACCAAACACCATTTAGACCGCTTTACTAAAATGTTTTGGTCATTAACTAAGGTTATTTTAGAGGATCATGCATGTTTCAATGATGATAAACTACAGTTTGAGCTAATTAAGCCAATTAAAAACAGTGAAACTTATTCAGGAACTTATCAGTTAATCTCTAAGGATAAAGATAAACAAAATAGTTTATATCAGGTATATCGTTTATCCCATCCTTTAGGAGAGTATGTTCTAGAGCAAGGTAAAAAGGTTATTACTCCACCGAAAGAGTTAGTGTTTGATATCACGAATCATCCTTTTAAGATTTCTGTTATTGAAGCATTAAAAGGAAAGAGTGGTTATCTAACACTAACGAAATTAGTTACTCATTCTTATCAGCGTGAAGAATACTTGTTGTTTAACGCTGTAACGGATGATGGAGAAGTATTAGATCAAGAAATTTGTGAGAAGTTATTTAATTGTTCTGCTATCGTAAAAGAACCAACAACATGGTCAAAAACGATTGAACAAAAATTAAAAGTTGATGTTGAGCGCCATGTAGCTGCGACAATTAGCCAGTCTCTTGAAAATAATAACCGCTTTTTCCATGAGGAACGCGAACGCCTAGAGAAATGGGCAGATGATTTAATATTGGCTGCTGAAAGGGAGTTAAGTGATACAAAAGCAAAAATAAAAGAATTAAAACGACGTGCACGCCTAGCAGTTTCTACAGAAGAACAACATGAGATACAGAAAAAGATAAAAGAAATGGAGCGCAAACAACGTAGGCAAAGACAACAAATTTTTGATATAGAAGATGAAATTATGGAAAAGCGTGATAAACTGATTGATGATCTTGAGAAACAGCTTGTGCAAAAAACAGAAAAAGAAGAGTTATTTACGATACGTTGGACAGTCGTGTAACAGGAGGAATGAAAGTGAGTACGCAGTTAGAAAAATTTATAAAAGTGCTAGAAGAAATGTTTCAGTTTGATCAAGCTGATTTAGATTTTGGAATTTATCGCATTATGAATCAAAAGCGAGAAGAAATTAAGCGGTTTTTAGAAAATGAATTAGTGCCTCAAGTAAAAAAGGCTTTTGAAAAATATCGAAATGCAGATATCGAAGCAATTATACAAGAAATAGTTAAGTTAGAAAATCAGCTTGCTGAAATGGGGGTTGCTAAAGAAAGCTCGGAAAAATATCGAGCACTTCAAGAGCAATTAAATAAAGGAGTAGACATTACTGCTTTAGAAAATGAAGTCTATTCTGATTTAACTAACTTTTTTAAACGTTATTACCATGAAGGTGATTTTATTTCATTACGCCGTTATAAAAAAGATGTTTATGCTATTCCTTATGAAGGTGAAGAAGTAAAACTTCATTGGGCAAATGCTGATCAATACTATGTAAAATCTTCTGAACATTTTCGGGATTACACGTTTACATTACCTTCGGGAAGGAAAGTTCATTTTAAGTTAGTTGAAGCAAGTACCGAACAAAATAACAATAAAGAGCAGGAAGGAAAAGAACGGCGTTTTATATTAACCGATAATGAGCCAATAGTTGAGGAAAATGGGGAATTAATTATTCGCTTTGAATATCGACCAGATGAGCAAAAACGTAAAAGAGAAAAAATTAATGAGGAAACGATTGAACGAATTTTTAATTATGACGGTTTAGAAAATTGGATCGCCGAACTAAAAACATTATCACCAACAGAAAAAAATAAAAATCGAACTATTTTAGAAAAACATTTAAATGATTATACAGCGAGGAACACATTCGATTATTTTATTCATAAAGATTTAGGTGGTTTCCTGCGAAGAGAACTTGACTTTTATATAAAAAACGAAATTATGCATCTTGATGATTTAGATACAGAAAATGAGAAACGCTTTGAACAATATATCTCAAAGGTAAAAGTAATCAAGTCTATTGGTAACAAAATTATTAAGTTTTTGGAGCAAATTGAGAATTTCCAAAAGAAACTATGGCTTAAGAAGAAATTTGTTGTTGAAACAAATTATTGCGTAACGTTAGACAGGGTCCCGGAAGAACTTTACCAAGAAATCATTGATAATAAAGAGCAAATCGAAGAGTGGAAGAAATTATTTGCTGTAGATAAAATTGAAGCTGATTTAACAACAATTGGGTTTAGTGTTCCCCTTACAACAGAGTTTTTAAAACAGAATCAGTATTTAGTAATTGATACTAAATTTTTTAGTAGAGAATTTGTTAACAAACTGTTGTCCCACTTTGATGATTTAGATGAACAAATTGAAGGGATACTGATACATGCTGAAAACTTTCAAGCATTAAATTTAATTAAAGAAAAGTATAATAACACAGTGAAAAGTATATATATCGATCCTCCATACAATACTGGACCATCAGAAATTATATACAAGAATAATTTTAAAAATTCTTCTTGGTTGACTCTTATGGAAAACAGAATTTCTCTATCGAAAAAATTTCTTCGTAATGATGGTGTTTTTATTATGGCAATAGATGATTATGAGTTAATAAATCTAAGCCAATTAGCGGATAGTATCTTCCTAGGATACGATAGAAATATGGTAATAGTTAATCATCATCCTCAAGGAAGTGGCGGTTCTAACATATCAAGAACTCATGAATATGCAATTATAATGATTCCAGAAAATCAAAATATTTTAAGTGGTAGCCCGAAAGAAGATTCAATAGAACTACGAAGTTTTATGAGAAGTGGGACAGCTGAAAATAATTTTAGGTACGGTAGGCCAAATAGTTTTTATGCTGTTTTAGTTGACGAAAAAACTTATGAAGTAAAAGGCTTAGAAAAACCACCTGTTGGAAATGATTATCCAAAAGGTAAAACAGCAGAGGGATGGTTAAGAATTTACCCTATAAGCAGAGACGGAAGTGAAAGGGTGTGGCGTTTATCTTATGAAGGCGCTTTGAAAGCACTAGAGAAAAACTTACTAAAGTGCAGTGAAAATTACACGATTTATCAAGTTGTTATTAATACTGATAGAAGAACCACTTTGTTTAGTAATTGGACTGATAAGAGATATAACGCTGGAACTTACGGGACTAACTTAATTTCTGATTTATTTGGAAACAAAGGTCTTTTTCCTTATCCTAAGTCACTATATACAGTTAAAGATTTGATTGATGCATCAACTTATGATATCGAGAACCCATTAATAATGGATTATTTTGCTGGTTCTGGAACAACTGGACATGCAGTGATTGATTTAATAAGAGATGACTCAAGAGAGCGGAGATATTTACTGGTCGAAATGGGAGAATACTTTGATACAGTTCTAAAGCCACGTATTCAAAAAGCTATTTATTCTAGAGATTGGAAAGATGGAAATCCTGTTTCTCGTGAAGGTATAAGTCATATGTTTAAATATATGCGATTAGAGTCATATGAAGACGCACTTAACAATATTGAATTAAAGCGTACTGAACAACAACAAACAGTAATTGACGAATATATGTCCCCCGAAGCTAGAGAAGACTATATACTTTCTTACATGCTTGATATTGAAGCAGAAGGAAGTGCCTCATTGTTAAATTTAGACGAGTTTAAAAATCCGTTTGATTATAAAATGAAAATTACAAATGGAACAGAGACAAAGATTCAAAAAGTTGACTTAGTTGAAACATTTAACTCAACTTTCGCACCTAAAAAATAAGCATTAATCATTGGTTTTATTGAAACCAGAGTTTATCAAATATATTCGTTGACAAATTTAAATAATCATGAAAAAACACCTCGTTCTTTGGTATAGTGTAATTGATGAAAAACACTACCATACAGAAGAGGTGTCCCCTATATGATAAACCAAAATAGCCAATTTAATCAACTACCAAAAGAACTTGACTCTGTTTTTTCTGAGCTTGAAATAAATAAGCATCTACGCCAAGCAGGAATTAAAAAATCGTTTGGCTTTAGCTGTTCTTACTTATTTCAACTTATTTTTTGTTTGATTTTTCAACATAGAAATTGGTTTTCCCTACTGGATTCAAAGAAAGCAGATCAATTTCCAGCTAAGGACGCTGTTTATCGTTTTTTAAACCAAGCAACGTTCAACTGGCGCCGCTTTTTATTACTATTGAGCACTTTTACCATTCGAAAAGTGGCAAGTCTTACGAATCGAACACGACCAAAAGTGTTCATTATTGATGATTCTTCCTATGATCGAAATCGCAGTAAAAAGGTCGAATTGCTCGCTCGTTGTTTTGATCATGCTTCACTTAAAATGCGCTTTTATAAAGGTTTTCGTATGCTTACTTTGGGTTGGTCAGATGGCCATACATTTATGCCAATTGACTTTTCTTTAGTCAGTTCGAGAAAGTCACAAATCAATGGTATTTCTGATCACATTGATAAACGCACATGTGGCTATAAACGTAGACAAAATGCACTTCAAACAGAGCCTGAACAGATTCCTGATATGATTAAGCGTGCATTAACGAGTGGAATCGAAGCCAGCTATGTTCTTATGGATTCTTGGTTTACCTTGCCACCACTTGTTAAAGCGATTGTCGATCAAGGATTAGATGTCATAGGGATGGTTAAAGAAACAAAACAACGCTATAACGTAAACGATAAAATGGTTTCACTAAAGCAACTTTATCGCTTAGCTGTACCTGTTCCATCCGGGAAAGGAGTTCTTCGTTCAATTCATACAACAATGGCTAACGGGACACCCGTTAAAGTGGTATTCATTCAAAATAGAAATAAGAAAAGTGAGTGGCTTGCCATCCTTAGTACCGATTGCACGCTCTCCGAACAAGAAATTGTGCGAATCTACGGAATGCGCTGGGATATCGAGGTTTTCTTTAAGACAACCAAATCCCTTTTAAAACTTGAAAAAGAGTTCCAAAGTCGTTCATATGATGCGCTTATTGCCCATACAACGATTGTATTTACACGTTTTATTGTACTCTCTTGGCAGAATCGTTGTAATACGGATGAACGAACAATTGGTGGTCTGTTTTATGAACTATGTGATGAAGTAAATGAACTTGATTGGGCTGTCGCATTGCAGCAGTTAATCGAGCTTCTTCAAGATGTAATAAAACAGACCAACAAGAAAATCAAAAAATTAATTCAAAGTCAACTAGAACAGTGGATATCCAACCTTCCTAGCTATATCAAGGCTTATTTGCCAATTTCAGTCTGCGAAAGTTGAGATTTAATTATTTGTTAGGTTTGCATGTTAAACAATTGGATTTTATTCGCGGTTTTCAAGTGATAAAAGGTGAACTGCGTTCAGGTGAGAAAGTTTTGATTATATGGCGCAATCTTCTTGAAACAACAAATGAAGATTTAGAAAAGTTTTTTGTAAAACAAGGTTACAACACTCGTGATTCAGAGTTTGACCGTATTTACGTTAACGGGGATAACCATCTTGAAAACTTAAAATTGGAAGAGAACAAGTGGAAAGTTGTTTTAATTGAAGAAGAATTTAAGCGTCTTATGTTTGATGTTCGTGATGTATAGGTGGTGAAAAAATGACCAAAAAAAGTGCAACTAATAAGAAAAAGTTCCTTTTGAGTGACCAGTTGATACTTAACCGCTATCTGCTTCGTCTTTTCGAAGCAGATAGCTTTGAAAGTCTAACCAAAGATATGAAAGATGCCTCGCTAGAAGAGCTAGATGTTGATAATGTTTCGCGATTTTATCATCATCTAACTTCCAGACTGATTGAACGGGAAAATCTTACAAAGGAAATGCTAAGGCAATATGATGAAAATATTGTCCGCTATACTTTTGAGATAAGTGAAAAGCGTGAGGAAAGAATAAAATGGAAATATTTTCAATATCTTTCATTGCTTTTTACTGAAATATATTTAGATCGCTATTTTCATCAAAGGGAACAGTTACTTAATGATTTAAATGGTTTAATTGAGGAGTTTAATAAAGAACTCCCAAAGAAAGAGCAACTATCTCCATCTCCGTATAAAGAAGCTGATTTAAGAAAGTTAGCTTTTTGGAACGCAACTGGTTCTGGAAAAACATTGTTGATGCACGTAAATATTAAACAATATCAACACTACTTCTATAAAAATCATCGCCAAGATGAACTAGGACAAATTATTCTTCTTACTCCAAGTGAGGACTTATCAATACAGCATTTAAGGGAATTTGAAAAGTCAGGTATTCAAGCTGTATTATTTGATAAAAAACAAGACGGTTTATTCCGAGGTAAGGAAGTTTCAATTATCGATATCCACAAGATAAAAGACGAAGCAGGAGAAAAAACGGTAGCCATTGATACATTTGAGGGGAATAATCTTGTTCTAGTTGATGAAGGACATCGGGGCTCCAGTGGAGAAGACTGGAAAACTAAGCGCGAGAAACTAAGTGAACAGGGATTTGCATTTGAGTATTCAGCAACTTTTGGACAAGCAGTAAGCAAGAAAAAAGAACTCATAGATGAGTATTCAAAATGTATTTTATTTGATTATTCTTATCGCTATTTTCATGCTGATGGGTACGGAAAAGAATATCGAATTTTAAATTTGGAAAATGACAAAGATGAAAGTATACGGCATCTTTATTTAACATCATGTTTATTATCGTTTTATCAGCAAATGAAAATTTATATGGATAATGAAGTGGCGTATCGTCCTTTTTTATTGGAAAAGCCTTTATGGATATTTGTCGGTGGTAGCGTAAATGCTTTGCGAACACAAAATGGTCGAAAAGTATCTGATGTTATTGACATTTTGTTATTTATTTCCCGATTTGTTAAAGAAGAAAAAGAAAGTATTGATTTGCTTAAAGCCTTATTAAGTGGAAAACCGGGATTATTAGATACTAAAGGACAAGAAATATTTAGAAACTCTTTCCCATATTTAAAGGCATTAGGATTGGAACCTCAAGAAATTTATTATGATATTTTAAAGATCGTTTTCAATTCCACAATGGCAAAAACAACTTTGAGAATTGAAAAATTAAAAGGCCAAGAAAACGAACTGGCTTTAAGGCTCGGAGAACATGAACCTTTTGGAATTATTAACGTCGGTGACGCTCCGCAGTTATGGAATCTATGTGAAGAATATCCTGAATTAGTAACAACAGAACGGGACTTTTCTGAGTCATACTTTCATAAGATTGATAAAAAAGATTCAACTATAAATGTATTAATTGGTTCTAAAAAATTTACCGAAGGATGGAGCAGTTGGCGAGTAAGTACAATGGGTCTCATGAATATTGGTAAAAAAGAAGGAACCCAAGTCATACAATTGTTTGGAAGAGGAGTCCGTTTAAAAGGATATAAATTTAGCTTAAAAAGAAGTGATGCCTTAAAGGGAGAAATTCCTCAAGTCCCAAATCTTAAATACTTAAAGTTTGTTGAAACATTAAATATTTTTGGCATTCGGGCAGATTACATGCAGCAATTTAAAGAAATGTTAGAGGAAGAAGGAATAAAGACGGAAACTGAGTACGAAGAAATTACACTACCGGTTCTTAAAACATACAAAAAAAGAAAACTCAAATTAAAAGCCCTCCGTCTTAAAGAAGGAATTAATTTTAAAAAGCAGGGACCAAGAACAGAATTGGCAAAGCCGAGTACACCAGTTCCTACTAGTGAAAAAATTATAGTGAATTGGTATCCAAAAATTCAATTCCGTGATAGTAAAACAACAAACGTTCGTGAAACACAAATAGCGACACTAAATGAAACAACCTTTAAGCCATTTCATATTGCTTTTATGAATATGGATACCATTTATTTTGAAATGCAACGATTCAAGAACGAACGTTCATGGTATAATTTACAGTTATCTAAAGAACGGCTAAGGGAGTTATTGTTAGACAATTCATGGTATATTCTTCTTATTCCGGAACGAGAGCTTGAGTTTTCGCGTTTTGAGAAAGTAAAACGTTGGGAAGAAATAGCTATTGCTTTGCTCAAGAAATATTGTGAAAAGCAATATTTGAATGCTAAAAAAGAGTGGGAAGCTCCTCATATGGAATATTATGAACTAGATGAAACTGATAAAAATTTTGTTAATGAATACCAATTGACTTTAGAAGCTAATGAACAAAGTATGCTGGAAGAACTGAAAAAGCTGAAGGCAGCAATTGAGAAAAAAGAATTACCAAATCTTGAATTTGGACAGTTAAAAGTTTTTTCTGTCGAACAGCATTTATATCAACCGCTTATTTCTCTAGAAGGCAAAACGTCAGCGATAAAAGTAAAGCCGGTAGCATTGAATGAAGACGAATACCAATTTGTTATAGATTTAAAAAATTATTACGAGAAAAACAAGGAGTTTTTTAAAGACAAAGAACTATATTTACTCCGAAACCAAACCAGAGGACGCGGCATAGGATTCTTTGAAGCCGGCGGTTTTTATCCAGATTTTATTATCTGGATACTGTACAATAACAAGCAATACATTACATTTGCTGACCCGAAAGGAATTAAGTATCATTCTATAACAGACGGAAAGCTGAATTTCTATCGCACTATCAAAGAGATGGAAACAAAATTGAATGATAAATCGATTATTTTAAACTCTTTTATCATATCAAATACGCTTCACGCTGATCTTATAGATACAGGGTATAAGCTTTCTAAAGAGGAAATGGAAGAACGAAATATTTTATTCCAATATGACGATAAAGAAACATACATTGACAAGATGATTAAAAAGATATTAGCAGGCGAAGTAGAAGGCTCCTAATCGAATAGAGAGTTGTTTGTAAGCGTTGATGTTGACAAAATAAAACAACTTTGAGAGAGCAGAAGTGTTAGATGTCAAGAGCACTTCTGCTTTTTTAGCATAATAAAAGTTTTTGTTAGGAGAATGGCAATGAAATTGCAGGATAAAAAAACCAGATTAAGAAGCTAAGAAAAAAGGCGGAACTTTCAGGAGTGCGTGCCTGTGCATTGCGATCCGAAAAGTAGACAATACAAAATCGGTTAAGCATGAGAAATCAGGGCTAAACGGTTCTGGTTCCTTTTCTTTTCTCGTCTTTTCCAAGAGTCTCAGGACTCCGAAAGCCTGTCAAGGGAAGCACTTGACAGGCTGAGAATGAATGGTTAAGACGAGAAGGAGAAAATATAGTCCTCTTGTTTCTTCTTTTATTTTCGCATGACATGAAATATTACAAATCAAAGAAGAAAAGAAAAAAGGAGAATTTATAGTCCATTCAATAAAAAATTCTATATTATACAAGGAGTGTTATATAGAATGAAAGAGAAAAAGATTGACATCATTAATAAGTATACTAGAGAGGTACAGGATATTAAAAATAAACTTAAAGACCTTGAAAAAGGTAGAATTTATGAGTTATCTAATGCAAAAATGGATGGTTATCTTGCTACAAATATTATCCAATTGAGGAATATGATTAGAGAATTAATTTCTAAAATTGAATATGGGGAAGATTCAATAAATGATCAGTTGTCTCAGTTATTTAATATTAATAAGAATAGCCAATCACTTGGACTAGAAGATTAATTTTGAGGTGAAAATAGAATGGGTATATTAGATATTTTTTCAAAGAGAAATCGTAAAGACATGGATCCAATATTTAAGTATGATGACTTTCCAAAAGAATTTCGTGTACAAGTTATACATATATGGAGTGATGCGATTGGAGCAGAACCCTACTCAGAATCAATGAGGTTGTGGGCTCAAATACACAAATTACTTTGCAAAGAATACGGTGTTTTCGAGTTAAGCGACCGTGGTGGCGATAATCCTTTTATTAAATGTCAATACTTTATTCTAAATGAACTGAAAATAGAAAGAGTCCTCGACATTATTGAGTTAACATTTCGAGTAATTGATGTTGCAATCAGAGAGTTGGAATATAAATGGAGAGAAATGGGGGTCGTACAAACTCCCGATGATGCAATTTTGGAGCTAAACCAACGTTTTCGTGAACATGGATTAGGTTATCAATACGTAAAAGGCAATATTGTTCGTGTTGATTCTGATTACATTTACAGAGAAGCTGTAGAGCCTGCCATTCAGCGTTTATTTGACGAGGGATTCGAAGGAGCATCTGATGAGTTTATGAAAGCACACGAGCATTTTCGAAAAGGAAATGATAAAGAGGCAATTATAGAGGCTATGAAGGCTTTTGAAAGCGTAATGAAAACAATTTTAGTTCGCAAAAAATGGTCATATGATGGAAGGGATACAGCATCAAAATTGATTAATGCTTTATTTGAAAATGGGATCGTTGATAAAAGCCTCCAAACACACTTGACTTCATTGAAAACTACGTTGGAAGGACTTTCGACTATTAGGAATCGTACAAGTGGACATGGGCAAGGAGAGAAGAAAAAAGAGGTTCCACGTCATTTGGTTGCATACGCGTTGCATTTGTGCGCAACCAACATCTTATTTCTGATAGATTGCTATAAAGCATCTAAGTGAGGATGAAATGAATAAGCTTTCTATCTCAATTTCTGCTCTTTATATTATAAAAAGTTATATAAAACTGATTTAACTTTTCGACACGAAACTTAGGCGATACCTATCCGGCGCAATACATCGTCTGGACTTTTGGAAATCTCGCTCAAAAACGAGTTCATGGCTTCTTCAATCGAAGAACTTGTGGAATGAAACCGATTGGAAATGACTGTTTCTTTTAGCCATCTCCATAATCGCTCAATTGGATGAATATGGCGGTAGATAAATAGCGAACAGTTCCTGTCGCTGTTCGCCTTTTTTTGTTTTTATGACAGGATTCGACAATATTTTCTTATAAAATTAGCTAAGATAAACTAAAAGAATTTGATAGAATTTTTTGGAAAGATGCCTATCACCGCGAATGTTGTTCGTTGGTTACATACGCTTAATTCTTTTTTTTGGAGGGTGTTTTGGGTGCAGCTAACAAAATTAAAAGTGAAAAATTTTCGCTCATTTGGTGGTGATGAAGAAACAGTTGTGCGATTTGAAAAGTTGACTACTTTTATTGGGAATAATAGTTCTGGGAAGACGGCTCTTATTCATGCATTATTAAAGCTATTTGGTGAAGGAAATAACTCATTGACACGCTCAGATTTTCATTTGCCTTTTGATAAAAAACCAGATGAAATGGATAGATGTGAACTATATATTGAAGTGGTGTTTGAGTTTCCAGAATTACAAGATAATCATGGTTTTATAACATATAGCATTCCAACGTTTTTTGAAAACTTTGTGGTAGAGGATGTTGGTAAACCTCCTTATATACGAATTCGATTAGAAGCTACTTGGGAAAGAGGGAATAGTTTTGAAGGTAATATAGATAGTCAAATTTATTTTGTTACTGTATCAGAAGATAGTGAAATCGAAGAGCAACATAAGAAACGGGCTACGAAAGCAATTTTGTCAAATATTAAGTGTATTTATGTTCCCGCCTTGCGTGATCCAAATGAACAACTGAAAAATGCTTCAGGATCTATACTGTATCGTATTTTGAATGGAATTAACTGGACAGAGGGAACAGTTGATAATATAAGGCAAAAGACTGCTGAATTAGATAACCTTTTCAATAATGAAAAAGGTATTAATACTCTTAAATCAGCGATACAACAATACTGGAACAAATATCATGGAGATAATCGATATAATCAAGCCGCTTTAACATTTAATAGTACTGACATGGAAACGATTCTGAAAAGAGTGGAGCTTAAATTTTTTCCTACAGAAACTGAAAGAGATTATAGTGTAAATGAACTTGGGGACGGATTACGATCTTTATTTTATTTGTCGATGGTAAATACTTTATTGGAAATTGAAAACAAGGCACTTTCTGAAATAGGGGATAATCAACGCTCTTTTAACATAATTCCACCCGTTTTAACAATCGTGGCAGTCGAAGAACCTGAAAATCACATTGCTCCTCATTTGCTCGGAAAAGTTGTGAAAAACTTAATTGACATTTCGACAAAAGAAAATGCTCAAACCATTTTGACCTCACACTCGCCAGCAATTATAAAACGAGTAGACTGTAAGAGCATTCGTCATTTTAGGATATGTAATGAGAGACGATCATCTGTAATAAAAGAAATAAGATTACCTGAAAAAGAATCTGACTGCTTTAAGTATGTCAAAGGTGCAGTGGAGGCTTATCCGGAGTTGTATTTCGCTAAACTTGTTATATTAGGTGAAGGTGATAGTGAAGAATATGTTATTAAGAAAATATTAGCTTCTCTGGGACGTGATATTGATGTCCAAGGTATATCAATTGTTCCACTTGGTGGACGGCATGTTAATCATTTTTGGAAGTTATTAAAAGATTTAGACATCCCACATATAACACTCCTTGATTTTGATCGTGAAAGACAAGGTGGTGGATGGGGAAGAATTAAATACGCAATAGAACAATTAATTGAGAACGGATTTCCAAAAGAAAAGTTGTTAACCATTGAAGGTGGAGCGGATTTTTTAAACGAGGACTTAGAACAAATAGAAAAATTGAAAGGTTACAAGGATAAAATAGTTAATCCTTGGATTAGGTTATTAGAAGATAACAACGTTTATTTTTCCTATCCATTAGATTTAGACTTCATGTTGCTTGAAAAATACTATAAGGAATATATAGACTCTTTAGATAAAAACGAGGGACCTAGATTAAAAATTAATAATGTAACTAAGAAAATAGCTGACCTTAGTGATGAAGATTATAGTTCCCGAGAATATCAAGAACGATTAACTTCTGATATACATATAACATTAAAACAAAATGGGGGGACGGAAGAACTTATAGTATGGCTCAAAAACAACTAATGATTTGGTATAACTACTTTTTTTTATCCAAAAGTAAACCTGTAACTCATATGCGAGCTCTTGAAAAATTAGATTTCTCCAAATTACAATTACCTGAGCCTTTAGAACGTCTTATAGATGCCGTTGTGAAAAAAATAGAGGAATAGGAGGGAGGTTTTATATGAAGTTTGTGAATCCTGCTGATTGGAAACCTGAAGGAGTATGCTTAGAAGATGCTGCATTAGAAGCTGTTGTGTCTAATAAAAACTTGCTTGTTGTAGCTGGACCGGGTGCGGGAAAAACCGAGTTATTAGCACAAAAAGCATGTTATTTATTACAAACTAATACATGTCCCTATCCAAGGAAGATTTTAGCTATTAGTTTTAAAAAAGATGCAAAGTCTAATTTAGCTGAGAGAGTTGAAAAACGTTGTGGAAAAGAGCTTTCCAAAAGATTTGATTCAATGACCTTTGATAGTTTTGCTAAATTTATTGTTGATCAGTTTCGGTTAGCAATTCCAGAAGAATATAGACCTTCACAAGAATATGAAATTGCAAATGATGAGATATTACAAGAGATATTTATTAAACATTTCCCAGATGCAATTCATTATAAAAAATCGAAGTTAAACAAAATAATGCATGCAACAATAAAGAAAGAGATATCTTTGCCTCATAAGAATCAGACACTTAAAAACTTGTGGTACGACTTACTAATTGATAATGAAACAGGAAAGTCTCAAGTAACTTTTTCGATGATTTCAATATTAGCTGAGTATTTAATCAGAACGAATCCTTTGATTTTAAGAGCGTTAAATGCTACATATAGTCATGTATTTTTAGATGAATTTCAAGACACTACGTTCATCCAATATGAATTAGTTAGGACATGTTTCTTACAATCTTCAGTTAAACTTATTGCCGTAGGCGATAGCAAACAAAGAATTATGGTTTGGGCAGGAGCAAAAACAGACGTGTTCGAAGCTTTTAAACATGATTTTAAAAGTACTGAAATAGAGCTTTTAATGAATCATCGTTCCGCTCCAAGACTAATTCAGCTTCAAACATCTTTATATCCACTACTTAATAAAGAAAAAGCTCATATTCAAGCTAATGACAGATGGAATATGCAAGATGGAGAGGCTAATTAGTATTATTTTGATGATTGTGATCAAGAGGCAGAGAAAATAGCTAATGAAATAAAAAATTTAATTCAATCTAATGTTGATCCACGTGAAATTGTTATTCTTGTGAAGCGGAGTTTATCTAGTTATACATGTAAAATCCAGGATAAATTGAATGAATTAAATATTCGTTCAAGAGATGAAGGAAAGTTTCAAGAGTTATTGAAGGAAGATATAGTTAAACTCCTTTTAAGTGTCTTATATTTAGCAAATGAACGTAATGCAGACAAATGGATGTTTCTAACCGAATTTTCGTTTTTAATACATGGTATTGATGATCATGATGAGTTTGAAAATATAGGTGAACTTTACAAATCACTAGATACATTGATATCAACCTGTAAGAAAAAGTTAATGGGGTTTTCTGTTCAAAAAGATGAAGCTGACTTCTTAGAATTAATGAATGAAATCGTAGACTTTTGGGGATATGAAAAGATAAAAACTGTTTACCAGCAGTCATTAGCATTGCATAAATATAGTTAGAATTTTCTGTTAATTAATTTTTGTGAATTTGTGCCAAAAAGACAAAACCTAAAGAAAGGTGGCACTGCCCATTTGGTAAATATATACAGTTAAACCAGAGCGACAACGACAAAAGGGAGATTATGGACTGGCTCGCCCATCAAATTTTCGCAACCAAACATAAGCTGGTTTCCACAGAGCTCTCTTTAACCAACGAGTAATTCGAAGTAGAGATTTCTTACTTTTCATCTCCAATTGAATGAGAACATGTAAGCAATACGTGATAAGGGCTAAGAAAATTTGATTTTGAATAGCTGTTTCACTCATTCCATAAAAGTGCTTAATTTCTACGTGTTGCTTGAGCCATTTGAAAAAGAGTTCAATAGCCCAGCGAGATCGGTAAATATCACTTATCTCTTCTGGTTTTAAATCAAATCGGTTGGTGATGAAACGAAGTAAGTTCCCTTTTGTGTCCATAACTTCTAGTAGACGAAAGACATTTTCAGTACGATTTTGTGTGGTACCAATGTAGACCATTTTATCGGATAGAACGTGACAATCATCAGGAAGTGAAAATGTATAGACTTCACGAATGACTGCGTTTTTCTTCAGTCTTGAAACGAAGAAATAGCCATCATCTGTCATCCGATCAAAACGTTCATAGTCCACATAACCGCGGTCAAACACATACATGGCTTCTTTATCATCCACTAGGACTTCGAGTTGATTTCGGTCATGTTCTTTTGCTGTCGTAATCACTGCTTTTTCAGGATAGACGGTGTCTTTATCCATGAAAACGAGCCGTAAGTGTAGCTTTACACCAGCTTTTGTTTTACGGAATTTTGCCCATTTATAATTGGTCAAATTCAACGGGAGTGTACTTGAATCAATGATTTTCAGTGGCATATTCTTTCCGGTTTTATAATGGTACCGTTGAATTTTCCAAACAAGATCCAAGAACAAATTTGCAAGAATTAGTGGGTTGATCTGATTGTTTTTTCGGGATAGCTGAGAGGCACTTATCGATTCAAATCCGAGTGCTTTTTGAAGATCTTCGTCTACAAGTGCATCACTCATTTCCTCTAAGCTCTTAAATTCGAGCAGCTGGGCTACCAATAAAAGTTTAATATAGGCTTCTGTTGTCAGCTTTTTTGTGTAATAGTCCTGTTTCAATTCTTTGACTTGTTCGCTAAGTTTTTGAATATTTATGGGTGAAACCCATTTACCAAATGATGAAATTAGTGTATTCTTGTCCATAACGTTTATCCTTTACGATTGGATTTGGACAGGAACCACCTGTACTTCCATTGTAAAGGATTTTTTTGTTTCGAAATCAATAAAAAATTGAACATTCTTAGTATTTTGAATCATCAGATTTAATTAGTGCAATGCTAGTGAATTTGTATATGTTTTTATTTTAGTTGTAGTTGTGAGGGGGTACCCCCTCACAACTACAACTAAATTTTGGCATGCCAAAAAGACCTAACGATTTTTAATTTTTTCGAAAGGTCATTTATGGTATAGTGTAGTTAATCGATTATTTAACTTAAGGCAGTTTCATAATCGTATAAAATGCCATGTGTCAGTAACTGGAACGTCACTTTTAAAAATTTATTGATACAGGCGATAATCGCAACCTTATGAGGCTTTCTCTGAGGTTGTGTTTTTAATTTATAATAGTAATCTACAAAATGATTCGGTTTATCTTTCTTCTTCATAATCATGGCACACACCATAAAATATAAAAGCTTTCGCAAGTGTTTGTTACCTCTTTTATTAATACGATCATGATACTGTGTATTCCCCGATTGATAGCGCATAATATCAATTCCCGCATAAGCATTCAATTGTTTAGCATTTTGAAAGCGACGAATATCACCCATTTCCCCAATTAATCTACAAGCAGTAGAATCACCGATACCAGGGATGGAACGTAAAACAATATACTCTTTTCGATCTTTTGATAAAGTAATCATTTGTTGGACAAGTGCTTCTTTTTTATCCTTTAATTCTGCTATTCGATTTGCGTAATCACGGACTTGTTCACATCGCACATCGGTAGATTTAATCGCTGGATAACTATTTTGAGCAGCTTCTAATAAAGCAATTGCTTTTTTCTCTGCACGTTCTAAAGAAAGGTTCTTTCTTGTATTCGCTTTTAGGCGATTCTTAATGACAGTTTTAGAGTGAGCTAAAACAAGTGTTGGGTGAGGGTATAGTTGTACTATATTTAAAAATAGTGCAGAATTTGGTGTCAGTATTTTTTCTAATTCTGGAAAACTCAATTGTAAAATGGAATGCATACGATTTTTTAATAAAATCATTTCTTCATCAATTTCATCATAATAACGTGTCAATGCACGCATCTGCTCATAATAATCATCTTGGATATAGGTTGGTTCTCTCTCCATTTTAAAATGTGTTTTGGCTAATTCATGAGCATCGCTTATATCGGTTTTATGTCGACGCATCTTCGCCATTTGTAAGTTCGCTTCAAGGGGATTCATCCGACAATATGCATAACCGTAATCTTTTAAAAATGCTTCAATCGGTTTTGAATAAACACCTGTTGCTTCAAATACAATGTCTGGTGCTTGGTCATCAAGTGATGTAATATCTACTATTCGCTTATGCAATTGTTCAAAATCTCTTCGTGTATGATTGATTTCACCTTCATATTTGCACTGACGATAACTATCATAGATCGTTACTGTACTCTTTCCTTTACTAACATCTAATCCAATAACATGTTTCATTCCATTACTCCTTCTTTGCCAATTCATAGAAGTCTTCACATTACCTTATCGATTCCACTTTCTTATACACGATCTCTATGGACCCAACATACTAAACTGATTCGCATAAGGGTGTGAAGTTAGCCAGTTTTTAATACGGATTCAAAGATCCCTGAGGCTGGTCGACTTTTCTTCACTTCTACTATAAAAAATAGTAGCACAAACCTTGGCCTTGGTTTGTACTACTAATCTTAGTATGTTTTATCAGTACGTACAGGAAAAAGTTGCGCACTTTTCGCTTCATCTCTAAATGAACAGTCTAGCGGCCTTTATGCTTTTGTTTCGCTTTTTGTTTTTTTAATTCCCATTTTCTTTGTTTAAGTGCTTCGTTGCGTTCTTTTTGGAGTTTCTTCGTTTCCCGTTTGCGTTGCTCGATTTCTTTTTTTATTGCCTCCTGCGCCTTGGTGGAAATCCCGCTTTTTTGCATTTCTTTGGCGACTTTCCGTTGAAGGCGTTTCGGATTCACTTTTTTCTTCAGCTTTTTCCGATCGGCAATTCCAATTTGTTTCCTGCTTTGAATGATTTTAGGCAACCGATTATTCACAAATTCCCATACTTCCGTATCATTGGGCTCTGTGCCGAATACGTAACGATACGCCTTTAATCTTCCGTTTTCGTGATATTCAATCACTCCAATCCAAAACTGGCCATCATAATAAATCGTCAATATCATGACGACTCCCTCCTCTAAAAAATGAATCATGGAATGATGGACAACCCGAGGAAGGGAAGGTTACTGACATCAATATGGCGATTGATGTATCCGGACTACCAACCGGATTGTGTTTTTTCATTCCATTATTTATGATAACAGTTACAACGAAATAAAAACAAACCCCAATTTCAATGGGTGAGGAGCCGTACATATGGAAAAAAAGATGATTGAAACAGAGAGATTAATTCTTAGAGAAATGACAGAACAGGATTTTGACGCATTGTTTGCCGTTTTGGGAGACCCCGAAGTGATGCAACACTATCCGAATGTTTTTGATGAAACCAAAGTGAGGGAATGGATTCATCGGAATATTGAAAGATATGAAATTTTCTCTTTTGGATTATGGGCGGTTGTATTAAAAGAAACAGGGGAATTAATTGGAGATTGCGGACTGACCATGCAGCAGATTGGCGGGAACATCAAACCGGAAATCGGTTATCATATACGAAAAGATATGCAGAGAAAAGGATATGGAACTGAAGCCGCAAAAGCGGTGATCGACTGGGCTTTCACAAATACTCCGTTTCAAATTCTTTATTCATATATGAAGCACACAAATGCCGGTTCATATCGTACTGCGATTTCGGCGGGAATGAAACTGGTGGAGGAATTTCCTGATAAAGTAAATGGAATCACAAAGGTTTATGCAATTACAAGAGAAGAATGGATTGCTTTGAAAAAGGAATCCATTCTTTGCAGTGTTGAAACTCAATCGCAATTATGAAAGGAAAGAGTCCTATGAATATCGGAACAATCATCTGTCTACTACTTGCAGTGGTCTTTGGAATGATCTCGATGATTTTTGCGCTATTAAAAGAAAAAGGCGCAATGCTCATTAGTGGATTTAATACGCTGTCCAAAGAGGAACAAGCAAACTATGATCAAAAGAAAATGAGCATCGATATGAGAAATTCCCTTTTTCTTTGGTCCATCCTTTTATTATCAGGGGCCCTTTTCGGATATTTTCTCAGTCAGTATGGTGCATTCCTCGCCATTGTCATTTGGCTGATCCTTTTTTTCAAAGATGTTCATCTTGATCCAAAAAAAGCCTTTAAGAAATATAGGAAACCATAAAATTTCCAAATGTATAAATTGAGTAAATCGGGAGAAGATTTTTTTATAACAACCAAAGGAGCAGTTCAATGGCGAGCCGCTCTTTTTTATTTGAAAAAATTTTAATATTATGATTATGAATAATCATGTTTGAGTATTTGCGGTAATAGTATTACAATCGAAACATAGTCAATTACGACTATAGAACTTAATAAGAATCTGATGGAAAAAAAGTCCATCATTGCGATGTAGTGAATCGAAAAGGGGATAAAAACCTTTCTACCACGCTTTAGGCCGCAAAAGATTTTTATAAAACATCTGTAAAATATCAGGAGGAAATCACAATGATCGTTGTCACAAATAAAATTAAAACAAAAACAGGTTTTGCGGAAAAAATGGCGCCATTTTTTACAAGACCAGGGGCTTTACAAGAAATGGAAGGTTTTGTGAAAGTGGAAGTCCTCATTACAAAAAATCTTACAGAATATGATGAATTGAATGTCAATATGTATTGGGAAACAATCGAAGACTTTAACCGCTGGAGAAAAAGTGATGCATTCAGAGAGGCCCATCGAGGACCGGAAAACTCCAGTGAGGTATCTCCAATTTTAGGTAGTGAAATTATCATTTCAGAAGTTGCTTCCACTTTGGAAAAAGCATAATGAAATTACGGGAGGTCAGGCGGATTCTTTCTGCCTGGCCTCCCGATTTTTTTCACCTCAATGATCCGGGGCATGGCCTGGAAGATGCCGGTTTCCATTATGTCAAAGCAAGTTAATAATTTACAGCGTGCACATAATGGATGGTTTCAAATGCCTGTAAATCATCATTCCGGTTCGCAAAATACCGGTCTTGTAAAGCGGTTGTCATCCTTTTCACCTCAAAAGCCTTGTCCTTATTTGCTCAACACTAATCGGGGGATAAAGAACCTCCTTCTTATTCATCCTATTCAACCATCATCGGAATCATACATAGAAAACGAGTATTACAGAATTCTTTAATTAGTTTGTTCCTTCACGCAAAGTGCGCGTTTATTCAGTAGAAAGCTCATTTTTGAAATCATTCTTTAAAACCGTTTGATGTATTGATAAGCTGATAATGGAGATCTTTGAAAGGAAGTTAGGCTTTGAGTAATTTCGCTGGAAATCGAAATAAATGGAAGAAAATGATCGAGAGAAAAATACGATATGATGCGAAAGTGGTTGAGTATAAATGCCATTTACTAAATTCCCAAAATCGCCGTATCGTTTTATTTCATCTGATAGAAGAACCTTTTACCATTAAAGTGGATGATTTTCAACTGACCATTCCGGTGGGGAGTTATACAACTGCTTATTATTGGTTGGATCGTCCATATAATATGTATTTTTGGAGAGATCATTCAGGACATTATTTAGCTTCGTATTTTAACATTGTAAAGAATACAAAATTCGAAGAGGGTATGGTCGTATTTGAAGATTTGATTATTGATGTCCTGGCGCTGCCAAATGGGGAGCATTTTATTTTGGATGAAGAGGAATTGCCGGAACCCTTTGAAACATTTGAGAATGGCTTCGCTAAAGGGGCATTGGAAACTTTATTAAGTTCGATCGGCGATGTCCTCTCGCAAACTATTGCGGAATCCCAAAGTATTTATAGCCATAAAAAATTTATTCCCATATTAGAAAATGGGTATAAAGAGCTTTCTGCTAAGTGTTCTATCGTTTGATTACACCGGATATTGCCGGCATACACAAACTGGGGTGCCCTATTTTAAATGAAAGCGGGAGTTCCAAAAGCATAATCTTTAAGAACTCCCTCCGCCATCCATTAATTCGCCGCCGTACTTTTTTCTTTCTTTTCTTCTTTTGCCTCCTCCAGTTTGAATTCTTCCGCCACTTCATCGACAATGTGTTTTGTCGATGATTTGAATTCCCTCAATGTTTCGCCGACCGCCCTTCCCAATTGCGGCAGTTTTTTTGGCCCGAAAATGATCAGGGCAATCACCAAAATGACAATCAATCCAGGTACACCGATATTTGGCATCCACAATCCCTCCATTCGATATTCATTAACTTTATGAGCCGCTTTGATTCATCACTTGTTTCATATTTCTTCTCTTCATCGACCAGCCGGAAATGAAAATGCTGATTTCAAACAATAGCAATAACGGAATAATAATCAAAAAATCTGAAATAAAATCCGGCGGCGAGATGGACACGCCGACCACCACCAAGATGAAATAGGCCACTTTTCTCATCCGCTTCAATTTTTCCGGTGTCACAATCCCCACATTCGTTAAAAATAAAATCACGATGGGCAATTCAAAAACGGCGCCGACAGGAATCGTCAAATTGAACAGCAACGAAAAGTAATGATTGATTCCATAGGTTTCCGTCGCCCCAATGGAAGTATTAATTTTCGATAAAAATTCGAGCATCATCGGAAATAAAATGAAATAACTGAAACTGATGCCCACTAAAAATAGGAGAAACGAGGCCGGGATGAAGGTCATTGTGTATTTTGCTTCCCTTTCTGTCAAACCGGGTTTTACAAACAACCAAATTTGAAGCAAGGCCATCGGTAAGGTGACCAAAATCGCCAAAATAAACGCACATTTCAGGTAGATCATGATGCCATCCGTATAACCAAACAGATTCCATTCCACTCCAGCCGCGGAAGGTTGATTTTTCAATAGTTGAAGCAGGTTTGGTGCAAACCAGAACCCTACCGCAAGCGATCCGATAAATAGAACCGTAACGAGGATCAACCGCTTCCGCAATTCCTCCAAATGGTCAATGACGGTTTGTTCTTTTTCTTCCATTATTTTCTATCACCCGCTTTAAATTCGCTTGAACCAGGATTTAATACATTTAATGAATGGAAGCGCTTTTCTATTCATTATTCATTTTGAAATTGAAATTTTTTTGAATTTTTAGGTCATACATAATACTTCCAATTACTAAAATAGGAACTGAACAGTAGTGTAAAAGGAGTGGTTCGGAAGGGGAGCGGCTTCAGTTCGTTGGAATCGTGCAGGTAGTGGATTTCATGAACCATAAGGTGAAGAAAAAGGGGGGTATCTGTTTGGTTTCCAGAAGAGAATTTTTGAAAGGTGCAGGATTGGCCATTGGGGGCATGGCACTGGGCGGCGGGATCGTAGGAACGATCGCTGCGAATATGTCTTCCTCCAAGGAAACGCCAAAAGGGGATCACCACGTTGAGACAACCGAGTATAACAAAGCGCTCATGTTTTTTACCCCAACGGAACACGCCGTAATCGATGCGGCGGCGGAGAGGATTTTCCCGAAAGATGAAAATGGCCCGGGAGCAAAGGAATTATTGGTTTCTTATTTCATCGATCATCAGTTGGCGGGTGCCTGGGGGACTGGTTCCAAAGAATATCGGCAAGGACCTTTCTATCCGGGCGAACCGACCCAGGGGTATCAAGGGCACTTGAACAAACAACAAATTTTCCGATTGGGCATTGAAGCTCTCCAAAACGAAGCAAAGAAACGATTCAACCAATCTTTCACCAGCTTGGAAGGTTCACAGCAAGATGAGATTTTACAAGCTTTTGAAAAAGGGGAAGTCGAAATCAAAGGGGTTTCTTCATCCTATTTCTTCTCGCTGTTGCGCAGTGCGACTTTGGAAGGCGTGTATGCCGATCCGTTATACGGTGGAAACCGCAATATGGAAGGATGGAGAATGAAAAAATTTCCGGGACATCAAATGAGTTTTGCAGACATTATCGATAAAGACGAATTTGTTGTGATTGAACCGCAAAGTTTACATTCCCAACATCATTCATGAAAGGTGATTGTGATTGGCGAAAGAATTGAAAAAAACGGATGTCGTGCTTGTCGGAATGGGATGGACAGGTGGAATTTTGGCAGCGGAATTGTCGAAAAAGGGATATAAAGTCGTCGGTTTGGAGCGGGGGAAAAATCAGACGCTTGCCGACTTTCAAATGATGCATGATGAATTGCGGTTTGCCCACCGATTCGAAATGATGCAGGATCTTTCAACAGAAACAGTTACATTCCGCAACAATCTTAAAATGCGGGCATTGCCGATGAGACAATACGGTTCCTTCCTATTGGGGAACAATGTGGGGGGTGCCGGAACGCATTGGAACGGACAAACCTTCCGTTTCTTGCCATACGATTTTGAAATATATACAAAAACCGTGGAACGGTACGGAAAGTCCAAAATACCGGAAGAAATGACGTTGCAGGATTGGGGCATCACCTATGATGAATTTGAAAAATATTACGACCAGTTCGAAAAAGCGATCGGCGTTTCAGGAGATGAAGCTCCATTAGGCGCACCGAGATCCAATCCATTCCCGACTCCTCCCATGAAGAAAACCCCAGCCCTCGAATTATTCTTCGAAGCAGCGAAAAAATTAAACTTGCACCCATACATGATGCCTTCCGCCAATTTATCCGAAAACTACACAAATCCGGACAACATCTCGCGTCCAGCTTGCCAATACTGCGGTTTCTGCGAACGTTTCGGCTGTGAATATGCCGCAAAAGCCGATCCGCTGAATACGGTGATTCCGGTTGCGTTGAACACAGGCAACTTTGAATTGCGCACGCACGCCAATGTGGTGGAGATCCTCCATCAAGATGGAAAAGCGGTTGGAGTCAAATATATTGATACGATCACAAGGGAAGAATATATCCAACCTGCGGAAGTGGTGGGCATTACGAGCTATGCGTTAAATAATGTGAGGCTCCTGTTGATTTCAAAAATGGGCAAACCATATGATCCGAACACGGGTACAGGGGTGGTCGGCAAAAACTACTGCTATCAAACATTCGGCGCATCCGCACAGGGCTTCTTTGAGAATAAACAATTCAATTTGTATGCCGGCGCAGGAGCATTGGGGGCTTGTCTTGATGATTTCAATGGCGACAACTTCGACCATTCGGATTTGAACTTCCTCCACGGGGCCAATATTTCCATCACCCAGACCGGCAGAAGACCGATCGCCAACAATGGGACGCCTCCTGGTACGCCATCCTGGGGCGCGGAGTTTAAAAAACAATCCATTAAATATGCCAACAGTGTATTAAGCGTCGGTGCCCAAGGAGCAAGTTTGCCATACCGGCACCATTATCTCGATTTGGATCCGACTTATAAAGACGCTTTCGGACTGCCGTTATTGCGGATCACCTTTGATTTTGAAGAGCAGGATCGTCAGCTGGTGGCGTATTTAGGGGAACAAACGGAAAAAATCATGAAAGAGATGGGCGCGGACATTATTCAAGCAGGAAAAACGTTGGGGCCTTATAATATCGTTCCTTATCAATCCACCCACAATACCGGTGGCGCCATCATGGGGTCCAGCCCGGAGACGAGTGTATTGAATAATTATTTGCAAATGTGGGATTTTGAAAACGTCTTCATTCCGGGGGCCAGCGCATTCCCCCACAACTCCGGCTACAATCCGACAGATACGGTGGGGGCATTGGCATATCGCGCGACTGAAGGAATTGATTTATATCTGCAAAAGGGCGGATTATTGGTTTAATGTTTTGAATGAGGCGGTGATTGTTTGAGTCTACCCTCCATTGGAATACCGGGACTCATCATTATTTTATTCATAGCCATCTTGTTATTTGGCCCAAGTAAATTGCCCCAATTGGGTAGGGCAGTCGGGGAAACCTTAAGGGAATTTAAAAATGGGACAAAGAAAATCGTGGAAGAGAATCAAAGAGATGAGTAAGATGGCGCGGCTACCTGGAAACGGCCAGTTTTCCGGGTGGCCTTTTTCGTTTTCAATGGATTTGGATGAGGGGAAGGCAGTTTAAATTATAGAGTTCCCTTCATTCGTGCGTATATAAACTTAATTGGTGCGGATGGTACAGCATTTGGTTCGGATAAAGTATCAATTCGTGCGTTTGATAACCTCTTTGGTGCGGATGGTACAACATTTGGTTCGGATAAAGTATCAATTCGTGCATATGGTAACCCCTTTGGTGCGGATAGAATCCAAATTCGTGCATATAGAGACCCTTTTCGTGCAGATGGAATCCCAATTGGTGCATATAGATCCTTTTTTTTGAGCAGAAGAAAATGATTCCCTCTTTTATGCGAATACAAGCCAATATTTGAAGAAAATCCCACACAATATTTTCATCAAATCTGCTTTCCTCTTTGGATACAAATACACATTGAATTTACATTGGAGAATGTGGTAAAATATGGTTATTAACATCGTTATCAAAGGAGGAAAAGGGTTGGACTGGAATTATTTCATTTTAGCATTGGGAATTGCGGCAGCTGGATATTTTATTGGGGAAGGTTTAAAGAATTTCAAAAGACCCGATGTACTGGATTCATTGGATGATGACGATTACGAACTGATCAATGAACGGGACGTGCATTATTTTATGGGGATTTCCAAAGAAGATGCAAAATCATTGATTCAGGAACATCCTGACATTCCGCATATTTTGATTAATGGCAAAGTGTATTATCCAAAGGCCCAATTGCGTGAATGGTTAATGAATCTAGGGATGGAACAACAAAAATAATTTTGAATGATCCAACCAAGCCCGGCATGATGAAAAATTTATAATAGAAAGAAAGGCTGTATGTGCAGTGAATGATTGGATTACGAAAGTAAAGAATAAAAAATTTATCGTATCCTTCAGCGGGGGAAAGGACAGTACGCTTTTTATATAAAGCCATGCAAGCGGGAGAACCGGTTGGACTGATCGGGATGCTGGATGAAACGGATCACTTCTCCTACTCCCACCGATTGTCACCTGAATTTTTGGAAGCGCAAGCCCGTGCCATAGGCTGTCCCATCTTTACACGCGCCGCCAGCTGGACAACCTATGAAGAAAAGTTCATCCAGCTATTGGGGTGTTTAACGATCACCGTGGTACTGTGGGGAGAAAACGAATCAAAATTGAATTGGAAAGACAATATGGGATATTTGGCGCTTACGATTGAAACGTTAGAAAATGGTTGAAATAGTTTATGTCCAATCAATGTTCATTCGATTATGGAAAAGGCATCCAGAAAATTAGACTGCTTGAATCATGCACAACCTCAAGTATTTGGAGATGGCAATGCAGCGCAGCGCATTTGTCAGGCGAATAACTTTGTATAATTAGCGTACTGATTAAAGGTACGCTTTTTCATTAAATTGAAAGAGGCGATTGTAGACATAAAAAAAGACACTTTTTATAAAAAGGCTGTTTTTTAATATTGCTCTTTCCTAAAATTTTTCAGTATGAAAAACGTCCTTTAGCCCTTACTAGAAAAAGAAGTTACGAATTTTCATGACGTTAGAGAATAGTCTTGCATCCCGTGCCATTCTGCCGTAGTAAGGATGTTTATAAGGTGCTAAACATTGTTGAAACAAATCATCACAATAGCGGCATGGTCCGTACATTGCGTAACAAATATCGTGTTGTAAACAACAAAAGTCGACGGGATTTGTTGGTGCATCCGGTCCAGAACAACCCGGTCCGCAGTAACGATAACCAGGATAGCAGAAACCGAATGGCGATCTACGACGTTGGAACATTTAATATCCCCCCATTTCCAATATAACTAGTACATATTTATACTATGGCAAAAATGAAGATTGAGTAGGGCATACATATAAATCTTCCATAACTTTATAAGATTAAGAGGGTAAAAAGTGTCTATCAAATTAAAATGAAAACTTATAAACTCAATTGCAAATAAATAGGAGAAGAGCTGCTCTTTGTAATGGATATGCTAAGGAGCAGCTCTATTTTTTATTTATAAATAAGTAATATGGATCGCAATAAAAAACTATAAATTTTAAACTTGCCGGCACTTTTTAGAGAGTTTTGGATATATATAAGTCAGAAGGGTGGTGAATTACATGAGTGTAACAACAGTGATTCGTGATTTGTCTCAACTATTGCCCGTAGCACAAACTGCTTGCAAGTTGCTGTTTCAAGAATGCTATAAAGCGGGGATTCGAGATATTTTTATTACAGAAACTTACCGAACGCAGGAACGACAAAATTATTTATATCAGCAAGGTCGTAGTCGTCCAGGCCCAATAATCACATGGACCTTAAACAGCAGACACACAAGCCGCTTAGCGTGGGATATCGCAGTAGCACCACCTAAAGATCTTTACGATGTGACTACGTTGAATAAAGTTGGCGCCATTGCTCGAAAACTGGGCATTACTTGGGGTGGAGATTGGGTCGGCAGTGTCGATCGTCCTCATTTTGAAGTAACTCCATCTTGGACGATGCCAAAGGGTTATAAATTAGAAGGTACGGTGATTGTGCCAACAACGAGCAAGTTAAAAGTGCAGCTCATTATCGATGAAAAAGATATTGAAAAGGGGGAAGCAGGCGTGTGGGATCCAAAATCACCGACGATGTATTCAGCAGCTGAACAAATGCTGGAACAAGCAGTTAAAGAAGGACTCATTCAATCGTATCACTTAGATGACCTTCGAAATAAAAAAATGACAGCTGATCGATTACTCGGTTTATATATTACGATTCAGCAAAGAAGGAATAAAAAGTAGAGCGATGAAGCTTTGATAAATACACTTTATATGAAAAAATAGTGGGTGAACGGGTGAAACACCTGTGTTCATCTATTTTTTTACAGTGAATGGCTACTTAGAAAAGGAAGAATTATGTTCTACCACTAATCTAGAGGACAACCTTTAATTAAAATCAATTGGTTGTCCTTTCCGTGTGTTATTCTCTCAAAAGGTAGGTTTCAATAATTAAAAAAATATAAAAGCAAGTTTCTGTCAAACTATGCAAAACCTTGATATAATAAGTTTTGCAAAAAAATATGAAAGGGTGCGAAACGATGAACGCTTACGAAGAATACATGCAAGCCATCGTGAAGCCAATGCGTCAAGAATTGGTGGACGTTGGATTTAAAGAATTAACAACAGCAGATGAAGTCAATGAATTTATGGCAACAGCGAAAGGGGTATCGCTTGTTGTGATTAACTCCGTATGTGGTTGTGCGGCTGGAAGTGCACGTCCAGCAGTAAGAGAAGCAATTAAAGAAATTAAACCAGATCACTTAGTGACGGTATTTGCTGGACAAGACCGCGAAGCAACAGCGGTTATGCGTGCATACTTTGAAGATATTCCGCCAAGCTCCCCATCCATTGCTATTTTACGTGATGGACAATTGGAATACTTTATTCCAAGAGAACAAATTGAAGGTTTTTCAGTGGAACAAATCCGTGACCATATTACGGGCGTGTTAAAACAAGCATGCGGAAAGTAATTGTGACGACAGCAGGGAGGCCAGATGAAGAGTCTTTTCAGTTGGCAAAACAAATTAGCGAAGAACTTCATGTTCGTTATGTTCCGCGAAAGAAACGTTCTGTTGCGAAAATTGGCAATCTTTATCAAGCCAATGTGATTGTTGCCGGAAAAAATCGGTTCGAGTATTATGTAAAAGGCTCTTCAACGCCTTTCTTTTTTCATCCTGATACGGCCGCTTTTCGTTTGAAGCGATTAGAGAGAGGGGAAACGGAGCCGTTTATTGAGTCTTGTGGGCTGAAACCGGGCGATTCATTTCTTGACTGTACATTAGGAATTGGTTCAGATGCGATTATTGCTTCTTTTGCTGTTGGCGAAAGTGGAAAAGTGGTAGGTGTGGAAGTAGAGCCTATCATTTCTTATCTTGTCCGGAGAGGATTAAAAGAATATGAAACGACAGACCCAGTGCTAAAACAAGCGATGGAGCGGATTCAGGTTATTCATGCTGAGGCAGTTGAATTTTTAAAGAAACAGCCAGATCGTTCCTTTGATGTTGTATATCTTGATCCGATGTTTGAGGAGACCATTGAAGAATCAAATAACTTTGAATCACTAAGAGAAGTCGGCAGCCATCATCCATTAACGGAAGAATGGGTGAAGGAAGCGTATCGTGTGGCGAAAAAGCGGGTGGTGTTAAAAGCTCATTTTCGTTCAACTCATTTTGAAGACTTGGGTTTTGAGCGAAAAGTGCGCTTGACATCGAAATTCCACTACGGAGTATTAGAAAAAATTAATTGCTGATTACAGCAAGTGTATAAAGTATAAAAAGAGCGAATATGGCAAGTTCGCTCTTTTTTGTGGTGCGCCCGGCATGTACATGAACTATAGGGTGTAAGTCCCGAACCCCGAAGACAGAAGTAGAGGTTAGCCAAGAGCAAGGGTGTCCGTGGTGACGCGGAATCTGAAGGAAGCTGGAGGCAAAACACCGGTCCGAGGAACACGAACCTCATATAAGGCTAGGTATGATTGAGTGAGTTTGCCAAACAAAACAAAGCTCTTTCTGTCGAAGGTCATATCGAGTAAATGAGGCGGATAGATGGTGTGAAAGTGCATGTACTTACCCGGGGAGGTCTGGCGGATAGGTGAAGTACGCTTCATAACCTACTTAGTGATAAGTAGCTGAACCGTCAGAAGTCAGCAGAGGTCATAGTATTAGTTGGTCTAGAACAACTGAGAAGGACCGAACAATTAAGAGAGAATAGCCCTTGGCATTCAGTGAGTCATGATGAACACAGAAAACGTAGTACCTCACTTGAGGAAGGAAGCGGTGAATCCCGTGGGAGACCTCTTGGAGGGTGGAGTGACCACTGGCATAAGAAGACAAGCTATTCACGGAAGTTATGAAAACTTGCGTCAATTATCTTAATTGAACCGCCGTATACGGAACCGTACGTACGGTGGTGTGAGAGGACGGGAGTTAATCGCTCCCTCCTACTCGATTAGGTGCGGATGGGGAGTAGTAAATATTATGATTGAAGTAGTCGCTTGTGCGAATGGGAAATCAACTTGTGTAGATAAAGTAGTCGCTTGTGCGAATGGGAAATCAACTTGTGTAGATAAAGTATTCGCTTGTGCGAATGGGAGACCAACTTGTGTAGATAAAGTATTTACTCGTGCGAATGGGAAATCAACTTGTGTAGATAAAGTAGCCGCTTGTGCGAATGGGAAATCAACTTGTGTAGATAAAGTATTCGCTTGTGCGAATGGGAGACCAACTTGTGTAGATAAAGTAGCCGCTTGTGCGTATGGGATTTCATCTTGTGTAGATAAAGTATTCACTCGTGCGTATGAGAAATTAACTAGTGCAGATAAAGTATTCACTTGTGCGAATGATATTTCATCTTGTGTAGATAAAGTATTCACTCGTGCGTATGGGATACTAACTAGTGCAGATAAAGTGTTCGCTTGTGCGTATGGTATCTTAACTTGTGTAGATGAAGTAGCCGCTTGTGCGTATGGGATTTCATCTTGTGTAGATAAAGTATTCACTCGTGCGTATGAGAAATTAACTAGTGCAGATAAAGTGTTCGCTTGTGCGTATGGGAGACCAACTTGTGTAGATAAAGTATTCACTCGTGCGTATGGAATCTCAACTAGTGCAGATAAAGTACTCCCTCGTATATATAGCATCCCAACATGTGCAGAAGAAGCCCTCACTCGTGCGTATAGGAACAAGCTTTCTCGTGCGAATGGAGCAGTATAACTTGTATTGATCAAATATTCACCATGCTCCAAATAGATGTTTCCAATCTACTTTTACACATTTACTAAGCGTATTTTCATTCATTTTCCATATAAAAAGACACTCGCCCATTATTGTGATCGAGTGTCTTTTTGTAATTGTTCTATTTTTTGCTTAAACCATTCTTCTACTGTTAACCCACTGGATTGAATTTCCTTTTGTAGTTGTTCATAGTACAATTCAGCAACTTTTATTGTAAATATTATATTTTTCTTCATGATTTCCCCCTAATCGATGCGTAATGAAGAATTCATCGAAACATGATGTCGCCAACGCGCTTTTATTTTCGCTAGATCCAAATCGGTGCGTTATGAAAAAATTCATCGAAACTCTCCAACAGACAATTCTTTTAATCTTTCCTTCACTCTTCTTTTCCGATAAAGCATGTTGCCAGTTTCTGCGATGTTTTCAATCATACCTTTATTGGCGAAAGCTCCGAATAGTATGCCGGCAATTGGTATCGCTTGGAAGAATTTTTTCCAACCAAATTGATCACGGAACGTATAAAACACTTCTTGCCATCCTTTTAATTGCTGGATTACATCCGTAGAGGATTGTTTATCCATTTCCGACAATTCTTTTAAGATGGCTTCCTTTCCAACAATATCTGCATTTGCAAATTGCAAACATTTCACGATAAATATGCGTTCTATTTTATCATTTGGATCATATCCATAAATTATGGCAATTTCCTGAAGGGTTTTCAAGGAAATTCCCAATATCACAGGAATATCGACGACAAGAGTAAATAATCCGCCTACTCCCGTTGAAGCTCCTTGCACCGTTGCAATTGCTGCGCGGTTTTTCGAAAGCTGCTCGGAAATCTTTTTCATCTCTTCAATCGGCAAATTTCGAATCTCTTCTATCGAGTGGATATTTTTAACAGAGGAATGTTGATTGATTCTTTTAATGATAGCTTGTTCACTGACTAAATATTTTCCGCCTGTTTGAATGTAGCTTCCTAATTCATCCACTAATTCAGCAACTTTTTTTTGAATCCATTTTGGTGTCAATTTATCTAAAATTTTAAAGGGGATTCTACCGATTTTTTCCCAAAAAAATAAATCTTTTTGTTTCTTTTCCCATGCTTCAATCTCTTGTAAATAGGCCAATAATTGCTCCTTTGTTTCCAATATTCATTCTCCTATTCGTTTTAACCATGCATTATTTGTAGCGGTTTCCTACTTTATACGAGTTCCTTTTCGAAAAAGTTTCGACAGAAGGATTATTAAAAAAAACCGAGAATATGTATGTATGTAGAAGAGGAGTGGTAGAAATGTTTAAGATTTTTGTGACGAGTAAAATTAGTGATTCAGCATTAAACATATTAAAATCTGTGGGTGAAGTGGAAGTTTGGGAAAAGGAAGAAACGTTGAATGGGCCAGCGTTACTCGAAAAAATAAAAGATCAAGATGCCGTGCTTTCGATGGTCAACAATTTCATTACAGATGACATTTTACAACAAGCATCAAAGTTAAAAGTTATCGGCAATTGCGGTGTTGGCTATAACAATATCGATATTGCTTCTGCGGAAAAACGTGGCATCGTCGTAACAAACACGCCAGATGTTCTAAATGATGCAACGGCAGACCTTACATGGGCACTGATTCTTGGAATAGCAAGAAGAATTGTTGAAGCCGATCATTTCGTTCGAGAAGGGAAGTTTACCGGCTGGCTTCCGCATTTATTTATCGGCAATATGGTATATGGAAAGAAATTAGGCATCATAGGGATGGGGAGAATTGGGTCAGCTGTATGTCAAAGAGCAAAAGGATTCAATATGAAGGTTTACTATTATAATCGAAATCCGTTGCCGAAAGAAAAGGAACAAGAATACAATGCACGATATGTCGATTTGGAAACGTTGTTAAAAGAGTGCGATTATATCACAATCCATGCACCATTAAATGAAGAATCTTATCATTTGATTGGGCGAGAAGAATTACATCTCATGAAAAAAGATGCTTATTTAATTAATACATCCCGTGGGTCATTAATTGATGAACAAGCGTTATATGAACATTTAAAAGAAGGAAAAATCGCTGGGGCGGCACTCGATGTGTACGAACATGAACCGAAAATTGTGGAAGGGTTATTGGCATTAGATAATGTCATCTTGCTTCCTCATATTGGCAGTGCTACATATGAAACGAGAACAAAAATGGCGGAACTCGCTGCGAACAATATTGCCAATGTGTTATCGGGTAAAGAACCGATTACGCCTGTGACGAAAGGTTTGAAAATATGAGAGTTTTAGTTGCACCGGATTCCTTTAAAGGCTCTCTTTCATCAATTGAATTGTGCCAAACAATTCGCCATGGGATGAACAAGGTCATGGATGCAGAAGTAATCGAAGTTCCGATTTCTGATGGAGGAGAAGGTTTTTTAGAAAGCATCTGTTCTGTGCATCCATTCCAAGTGGAGTTGGTAAACGTCAAAGATCCGTTGGGGAGAACGATTCAAGGAAAAATGGCGTTTGACTTACAAAAACGAACGGCGTTTATCGAGATGGCAAAAAGTACAGGGTTAACACTTGTATCGGAAGATGAACGAAATCCCTATCAATCATTTAGCTACGGGGTAGGAAATTTTATTTTATATGGTTTAGATAAAGGCTGTCGTACCTTTATTATCGGCCTTGGCGGTAGTGCTACGAATGATGCGGGTGTTGGGATGCTTTTGGAATTGGGCGTGTCGTTCAGAGATGTTCACAATAAACCTGTAGAAATTGAATCATTAACGGATATCCAAAAAATTGCTTCACTTGATTTACAAAAGGTTGATCCGAGGCTATTTGAATGTGAATTTATTTTGGCGACGGATGTAAATAATCCTCTTTGTGGAGAGCAGGGGGCGACTTTCGTATTCGGACCGCAAAAAGGCATTGCCAAAGAGCGTTTAAACGAAATTGATGGAATCCTTGAACATTATGGAAACGTATTAGAAAAAGAATTTCGTAAGGAGATTGTAAGTCGCGAAGGCGTTGGTGCTGCTGGGGGAATTACTGCATCCTTTTTGGCACTTTTTAAAACGCAAATTAGACAAGGCATTGACATATTAATAGAATATTTACAATTAGATCAGTTGCTTCCTACGGTGGATTTCGTTATAACAGGGGAGGGGAAACTAGATCATCAAACCCTTAATGGAAAAGTAATCAAAGGAATTTGTGAACTTGCCAATCAGCATCATATCCCGGTTGTGGCGGTTTGCGGCAATATTGAATTATCGAGAAATGAAATAAGAGAATTAGGATTATCCGCGGCTTTCTCAATATGTAAAGGACCGAGTTCGATAGAAGAATCAATGAAAGATGCAAAACAACTTGTGTTGGAACTAGTTGAGAATATCGCAGAGTTGCTGAGAATTTAAGTGTAACTGCACTGCTACTCTCAAAGATTCATAGCAGTGCTCCTCCGATAAACAAAAAAAGCCACGAGACGCAGCTTTTTTCATGACTTATTTAGAAAAGCAGAATGAAGTTAAGTATCCTAAATAAAGAACAAGACCAATGGCAATAGTAATTGAGGCCATTCCTTATCCCTCCTTAATAGAAAACAATGGTCGATTCCCTAGTAATTTTACTATGAAAACTTAAATTAGGAAACCTTTTTCATAGAAAATCGTAAATAATGATAGTAGATTTGTATAGAAAGCTGGTGAGGTCCTTGAAAAAGTGGTGGCAAAAAGCACTCGTATTTACCGTTGCCTTATTAACATTAGGGTTCATTACGCCTGATCATTCCATTTGGGATGTATTAGAAAATGGACAAGACTCTAATCGAACGCCAAGTTCCGATTATAAAAATGTTGAAGAAGCAAATGAAAGTATTGAAGAATCTTATATAGAAGAAAGTAACGAGTCGATTGAATCAATTGATCCAATTGATTCAATTATTCATCTTGCACGTGAACAATCATACATAAAATTTGGTTCAAAAATTACGCCGGTGATTGAAGATGAATTCGAACAACAGATTTTCCCAAATATAGAAAGAATTATTTCTACTACCTTATCAAATTTGGATGATGAATCAAAACGTTATTTAACAATTTCTGAAAAACCGGGCGGAAATTATTCTGAAAAAATATTTCATATTACGGATGGTATAAGCGGAAAAGACTTACTTCGATTCCATGTTCGTACGGAAAAGCGTCCTCAAGAAGGATATTATTACAACTTCCATTATCATACTCACGAGGATCACTTTGCATCCCATCATACGATTGGGGATATTTACTATTCTAAAAATACTCCACCTAAATGGCTTTCTTAATATCCAATACCACCTAAAAATGGGTGGTATTTTTTTATTTTCAAAAATTGGGGATATATTGTCAAATATATCTTTTTTTCATTTTATATCCAATTTCTTAAAAAATAGGCTAAACAATACTACTATTATACCGATATGTTATTATGTCAAGGAGGTCTTTAGTAGTGTTGTTGAGTAACTTGATTATTAGGATAAATGGCGCTGTTGATGCATTAGATTATGGTACAGCTCGTAGATACATAGAGGAAAACTTTGATACTGTTTATGAGAATAGACATTTGCTTAACAGTAATGCTCGGGAAATTCTTTTATTTGTTCAGCAGAAATTTGAATCGGTGGAACAAACGTTAACAAAAGATGAATTACATGCCATTACTGTCATTAATACTTATGCAAGTCGATTCGATATTAGCGGATTAAAGATATTTTTAAGAGAAAAAGAACAATTATTATTAAGGGAAAATACACTAAAAAATTTGAATAACGATGCAAAAATATTGTTATCAATTATGGGAATGATAAAATGAAATAGTTCCAATGAGGACATTTGGTAAAAGACAAATGGAGAAGCTGATTCGAGTTCATTGAATCAGCTTTTCGTTTTTTTTATTGTTAATTTGTAAAGCAAAGGGTTGTTAAGTATATTGTATATAAAATAAGTCCGATACCAATTAAAAAATCTGCATCCATTATAATCCCTCCGATTGAAGATATGTTTAGAAAGTAATTATATGCAACATTTTACAAATCCATTCATTTTTCATTTTGAAACCAATCTTTTTTCTTTTATGATATGATAAGAAAAGTTCTTTTTTCGATGACGCAATATTATTTCATAAATTGCTGTAAGTTTGGAAAAATGATTACGAACTAGAATTTACATAGATGGGAGTGTATTGATATGCGCCATCCTGAGTATGCGTATTTAGATTTATTGCAACATATCTTAGATACGGGAGTGAAGAAAGAAGATCGAACAGGGACAGGAACAATCAGCATTTTTGGTTATCAAATGCGCTTTGATTTAAGCAAAGGTTTTCCATTATTAACTACGAAGCGCGTACCTTTTAAACTGATTGCTAGCGAATTGTTATGGTTTATTAAAGGAGATACAAATATTCGCTATTTACTCGAGCATAATAACCACATTTGGGATGAATGGGCGTTTAAAAAGTGGGTTGAATCAAATGAGTATAATGGACCGGATATGACCGACTTCGGATTACGTGCAGCAAAGGATGAAGAGTTTGCGAAAGTGTTAGATGAGCAAATGAAAATCTTCCATGTAAAAGTACTAACGGATGATGAATTTGCAAAAAAATATGGTGAATTAGGTCCGGTATATGGAAAACAATGGAGAAGTTGGCCTAATGACAACGGTGAAACGATTGACCAATTAAAAAATGTGATTGAGCAAATTAAGCGAAATCCAAATTCCCGCCGATTAATTGTCTCTGCATGGAATCCAGCTGAAGTGGATGAAATGGCGCTGCCACCTTGCCATACGTTATTCCAATTTTATGTGGCAGAAGGGAAATTATCATGTCAACTATATCAACGTAGTGCAGACGTGTTTTTAGGTGTGCCGTTTAATATTGCTTCTTATGCATTGTTGACGCATTTAATCGCTCATGAATGCGGACTTGAAGTAGGAGAGTTTATTCATAGCTTTGGCGATACACATATTTATTTAAATCATATAGAACAAGTGAAGGAACAGCTTTCTAGAGAACCGAAAGCCCTCCCGACGCTAAAAATTAATCCTGAGAAAAAATCGGTATTTGATATCGAGTTGGATGACTTGTCGATTGAAGGGTATGACCCACATCCAACCATCAAAGCGCCTGTAGCAGTTTAAGAGTAATAATGTATTTGATTTGATAAATGCTACAAAAGAAATGACTAGTATGTATGAAGAAATTTTACTGAAAATCATGGAATCAAGGTAAAAATAAAATGAAATTTAAAATAGGAGAGAGAACATGATTTCACTAATTGTAGCACATGACAATAATCGAGTAATTGGATATAAAAATCAAATGCCTTGGCATTTACCTGGGGACTTAAAATATTTTAAAGAAAAAACAATGGGAAAACCAATTATTATGGGGAGAAAAACATTTGAATCTATTGGACGGCCTTTGCCTGGGAGAAGAAATATTGTGATAACTAGAAACAAAGAATATACTCATGAAGGGATTGAAGTGGTTTCAAGTTTCGATGAAGCATTGAAACTTGCGGGTGATGCTCAGGAGATCATGGTTATCGGCGGAGAACAAATCTTTAAAATTGCATTGCCGATTGCAGATCGATTGTATATTACACTTATTAATCATGAATTTAAAGGTGATACATACTTTCCGGCATACGGTGAAGAATGGAAAATCGTTTCATCAAGTGAAGTTTTTAAAGCCGATGAAGGATATACGTTTCAATATTTAGTTTATGAAAAAAATGATTAAAGGAGCGTCTAAGAATTTGGCGCTCTTTTTGTAATTGTGAAATTGTCAATTATCAAAAAATGGAACTTCAAAAAATCTACTTCTGAATAATATTTAATAATAGTATCTGTTAGTTTTCTAATATACTTTTCGTTTTACGATGTACTTTAACAAGTACATACTCTTTCCTCCACATTTGAGTTAATAGCAATGAAACGTTCTCCATCCTTTTCAAAAAAGACCAGCTCCATCCTTTTCCTTGAATTCCTAACTTTTGAACATAATGTTTTCATCTGCTTATTTCATTCCCTCATTTTCAGGTGTAGTAATATACCAAATAGAAACACCTACAACTTCAATTTTTCCCATTTTTCTATTGCTCCTTTTGGAGTGATATTGTCGATTGAAAAGAGTGGATAAGAAATTTATTGAACAAAATGATTGAAAGAAATATAATAAAAACAATTGAAAACAATCTTAATTTTTTCAAAATTTTCTCCTTCGTGTTTTAATTTTCTTCTTTAGGGTATTAAGGAATTTGATTCATCCATGACGGTGATGGTATGATTTTCACTATTTCATCATACATCATCATTAGTTTTGGAATGGAAACGTTTTTCAGAATATTAATATAATAATTTATTTTTCTAATAAAAATTTAGTATAAAACTATTCTATTACACATATTTTTAAAATATAGATATATTTAGTTGCTAAAAAGATAAAGGAGGACTCACAACATGTCAAAAGTTTTTACATCTTTTGATGAAGCCATCCAAGACTTGAAAGATGGGGATACCATTATCGTTGGTGGATTTGGATTATGTGGCATCCCTGAAAAAGCGATAGAAGCCATTTTAAGAAAGGGAACAAAAAATTTAACGGTTGTCAGCAATAACTGTGGAGTAGATGATTGGGGACTTGGATTGCTGCTTGCTAATAAGCAAATCTCTAAAATCATCGCTTCCTATGTAGGGGAAAATAAAACCTTTGAACAACAATTTTTAAATGGGGAAATTGAAGTTGAATTAACACCTCAAGGTACACTAGCAGAAAGAATTCGTGCTGGAGGTGCCGGTATTCCAGCATTCTATACAGCAACAGGAGTTGGGACACCTATTGCAGAAGGAAAGCCAACAAAAGTATTTGATGGAAAAACGTATATCGAAGAAAGAGCAATCGTGGGTGATTTTGCATTTGTAAAAGCATGGAAAGGCGATAAATTAGGAAACTTAGTTTACCGGAAAACAGCAAGAAACTTTAATCCTTTAGCTGCAATGGCTGGAAAAATTACGATTGCAGAGGTAGAAGAACTGGTTGAAGTAGGGGAATTAGATCCTGATCAAATTCATACGCCTAGCGTCTACGTTCAACGTATTTTAGTTGGCGACCACTACGAAAAACGGATTGAAAGAAAGACAACGCGAAAAAAAGAGGAGGTTTATTAAGATGACTCTCACAACTAGAGAGAAAATTGTGAAACGCGCTGTGAAAGAAATAAAAGATGGCATGAATGTTAATCTTGGTATCGGTATGCCGACGCTTGTCGCCAATGAAATTCCAAGCGATTATCAAGTTTTATTACAATCTGAAAATGGTTTACTTGGTATTGGTCCATATCCGACAGAGGATGAAGTGGATCCGGATTTAATAAATGCAGGTAAAGAAACGGTAACTGCTGTAAAAGGCGCAGCATTTTTTGATAGTGCTGAATCCTTTGCCATGATTCGCGGTGGACATATTGATTTAGCGATTTTAGGTGGAATGGAAGTGTCTGAAAAGGGTGATTTGGCTAACTGGATGATTCCAGGAAAAATGGTAAAAGGAATGGGCGGTGCGATGGATTTAGTGCAAGGGGCGAAACGCGTCGTTGTAATCATGGAGCACTTGTCCAAAAAAGGAGAGCCAAAAGTACGAAAAGAATGTACTTTGCCGCTTACAGGTCAAGGTGTAGTGGACCGTTTAATTACGGAATTAGCTGTATTTGATTTCACGGAAGAAGGAATGGTTTTAATAGAAAAATCAAAGGACATTTCCTTGGAAGAATTAAAGAGCAAAACAGAAGCTGAATATAGCATTTCACCAAATCTTATAGAGTGGTAAAAAATTTTTTGTTGAAATTTATATGTTTTATGTCATGAAATTCTAAGAAAATAAATATATTTCTATTAGCGCTTGGTTCAAACGTGAAACCGAAAGGCGGAAAAAAATGAAAAAATCAGTTAAAGAACGAATTTTAGAAACTTCATTGCACTTATTTCAGGAACATGGTTATCACGGAGTCACGGTAGATAAAATCGTCTTAGAAGCGGGAACATCGAAAGGCGGATTTTATCACAATTATAAGTCAAAAGATGAGTTGCTATATGAAATCCATGATGTATTTATTTCCTATGTGATAGAAAAAGCGGAACTTTCCTACACGGAGAATAAAACGCCGATTTCTAGATTATCCGCCATACTGAATTCATTCATTAAAGTTTTTGACATGTATAAACCGTACATTACAGTTTTTTACGAAGAAAGCGCTTATCTAAATCATGAATTTAAACAAGTTATCAATGAAAAACGAGATCGCTATCGAAAGTTGCTTGAAAAGGTGATTGTTGAAGGCCAAGAAAGTGGAGATTTTCGAAATGAATTGCCAGCCAATATTGTAACAATGGCGATAATCGGCATGATCAATTGGACTTACAAATGGTTTAAGCAAGATGGACCAATGACTATGGAAGAAATTACAGCCATTTTCAAAGATTTAATCCTCCGCTCAATTGTCACAGAGCAAGGATTGGTTGAAGCTAAACAATTAAATCAATTAATAGAATAACCATAGGTCAAAAACAAACCGACTAGTCGGTTTTAAAAATAGGGGGAAATGTTCATGAATTTCGAATTAACAAAAGAACAATTAATGATTCAAGAAATGGTAAGAGATTTTGCAGAAAAAGAAATTAAACCGTATGCAAGAGAACATGATGAAAATTCCACATTCCCAATTGAAACATTTAAGAAAATGGGTGAACTTGGACTACTAGGTATTCCGTTCCCGGAAGAATACGGCGGTTCAGGAGGAGACACGATTTCTTACGCGATTGCGGTTGAAGAAATCGGAAAAGCTTGTGGCGGTACAGGACTAAGTTACGCTGCTGCCATCAGTTTGGGTGCATCTCCTATTTATTATTTCGGAACAGAAGAGCAAAAGCAAAAATGGCTTGTTCCAATGGCGAAAGGAGAAACACTTGGTTCCTTTGGTTTAACAGAACCAAATGCTGGATCTGACGCAGGTGGTACTCAAACGAAAGCTGAACTAGTTGGTGATGAATATATCATCAACGGTGAAAAGCAATGGATTACGAATGCTGGATACGCTAGACAAGTAATTGTAACAGCTGTAACAGGTAAAAGAGAAGATGGAAAGAAAATCATCACATCTCTTATTGTTCCTACTGATGCTCCTGGCGTAAAAATTCGTTGCGATTATGACAAAATGGGTGTTCGTGCATCTAACACTTGTGAGATTGTATTAGAAAATGTTCGTGTACCAAAAGAAAACGTGTTAGGTGATCCGAAACGAGGATTTAGCCAATTCTTACAAACATTAGATGGTGGACGAATTTCCATTGCAGCTCTTTCTGTAGGGATTGCTCAAGCCGCTTATGAAAAAGCGTTGAAATATGCAAAAGAAAGATATCAATTTGGCCAACCGATTTCTAAATTCCAAGCCATTCAGTTTAAATTAGCTGACATGGCAATGGAAATAGAATTAGCTCGCAACATGGTATATAAGGCAGCATGGTTGAAAGACAACAATAAACCATTTGGAAAGGAGGCAGCAATGGCAAAACTTTTCGCATCGGAAATGGGCTTTAGAGTATGTAACCAAGCGATTCAAATTCACGGTGGCTATGGTTACATGAAAGAATACGATGTGGAAAGACATTTACGTGACATTAAATTAATGGAAATTGGTGAAGGAACTTCTGAAGTTCAAAGATTAGTAATATCTAGATTAATAGGTTGCTAAAAAAATTTGAAGGAGGAACTGAATGGCTGATCTTGTTTATAAAACTATTGGTCAATTGTTGGAGGAGCAAGCGGAGAAATATCCTAATAAGGAGGCAGTTGTCTATTCAGACCGAGACTTACGATTAACGTATAAAGAATTTGATGCTTGGTCTGATCAAGTAGCGAAAGCACTCATGGCCCTTGGAATTGAAAAGGGTGATCATATCGCCGTTTGGACAACAAACGTACCAGAGTGGGTAGCATTACAATTTGCTACTGGCAAAATGGGTGCTCCGCTCGTAACGGTCAATACAAATTACCGAACTGCAGAACTTGAATATTTATTAAAGCAATCCGATTCCAAAACATTGATTTTAATCGAGCAATACAAAGATCACCGCTTTATTGATACGGTTTATGAAATCTGCCCTGAGTTGAAAACTTCCAAACCAGGCAAGTTGAATTCAAAACGTTTGCCGATGTTAAAAAATGTCATTATTATAAGCGAAAACCAATTCGACGGAGTATACAACTGGAGTGACGTCATTAAACTGGCAGATCAAGTGTCGGATGAAGAATTAGAACAAAGAAAAGCTTCTCTTCACTATGATGATGTCATTAATTTACAGTATACTTCCGGAACAACAGGATTCCCGAAAGGTGTTATGTTAACACATTACAATATCGTAAACAATGCCATTAATATTGCAGAAAGTATGAAGCTGACTAATGAAGATCGCCTATGTATTCCAGTTCCGTTCTTCCACTGTTTCGGATGCGTCATTGGAACATTGGCCATTGTAAGCGTTGGCGGTACGATGGTGCCGATTCAAGAATATAATCCAGTGGAAGTTTTAAAAACGGTGGAGAAAGAAAAATGTACTGCCTTACACGGTGTACCAACGATGTTTATTAGTGAATTGAATTTACCTAATTTTGATGAATTTGATTTATCATCACTACGTACAGGTGTAATGGCTGGTTCCAACTGTCCTGAAGAAGTAATGAAAGCTGTTATTCAAAAAATGAATATGAAAGATATTACGATTTGCTATGGACAGACTGAATCTTCACCAGTAATTACACAAACACGCGCAGACGATCCATTTGATTTAAAAGTGGGTACAGTAGGGCGAGCTTTACCGAATGTGGAAGTAAAAATCATTGATCCAACTACTGGTAAAGAAGTGCCGCCTAATACGCAAGGTGAACTTTGTACGCGTGGCTATCACGTGATGAAAGGTTACTATAATAATCCAGATGCCACAAAAGAAGCCATTGATGAAGATAACTGGCTTCACACAGGGGACCTTGCTACAATGGATGAAAACGGCTATGTGCGAATTACAGGCCGTTTGAAAGATATGATTATTCGCGGTGGAGAAAATATTTATCCTCGTGAAATTGAAGAGTTTTTATATAAAAATCCAAAAATTTATGACGTACAAATCGTTGGTGTGCCAGATGAAAAGTATGGAGAAGAAGTGGCTGCATTTATCATCTTAAAGAAAGGTGAAACAGCAACGGAAGATGAAATTCGCGAGTTTTGCAATGGAAAAATTTCTAAACATAAAATTCCTAGATATATCTTCTTCGTAGACCAATATCCAATGACAGCATCAGGAAAAATTCAAAAATATAAGTTGAGAGAACAATTTACTGCAAAACTTGTACACTAGTAGGAAGGAGAAGTATGCCGATGTTTAAGAAAATATTAATTGCAAACCGCGGAGAAATTGCTAGAAGAATTATTCGTACCTGCAAAAAATTGAATATTCGTACAGTAGCGGTCTATTCGGAGGCAGATCGTGAATCCCTATTCGTTCGAGAAGCCGACGAAGCGTATGAAATTGGTAAACCCCCTGTTTCTTTAAGTTATTTAAATATTGAAAAAATAATAGAAGTTGCTAAAAATGCAAATGTCGATGCGATTCATCCCGGTTATGGCTTACTTTCTGAAAATCCCAATTTTGCAAAACGATGTGAAGAAGAAGGCATTGTTTTTATCGGACCGAAACATGACGTAATCGCTGCAATGGGAAGTAAGTTAGAAGCAAGGATTAAAATGAAAGAAGCAGGGGTACCAATTATCGAAGGGGTAGACGTTGCTATTGAAAACGTAGAAGAAGCAGTCAAAATAGCAGATCAAATTGGCTATCCGTTAATGTTAAAAGCTTCTAGCGGCGGCGGTGGCATCGGCATGCAACGAATTAATAATAGCGATGAACTTTCAAAAGCCTTTGAAGGCAATAAAAAGCGAGCACAGTCTTATTTTGGTGACGGCACGATGTATATTGAAAAATACATTGAAAATCCTCACCACGTAGAAGTGCAAATTATCGCCGATGTACATGGAAATGTAGTACCGCTTTTTGAACGAGAATGTTCAATCCAACGTCGAAATCAAAAAGTGATTGAGGAAGCACCATCTCCAACAATTTCAGATGCAACGCGAGAAAAAATGTTAGAAGCAGCTGTTCAGGCAGCGAAGTATATTGGCTATACTAATGCTGGAACTTTTGAGTTTTTAGTAGATGACAAAGAAAATTTCTATTTCTTAGAAATGAATACTCGATTGCAAGTGGAACATCCTGTAACGGAAGAAATTACGGGAATTGACCTTGTAGAACAACAAATTCGGGTTGCAGAAGGGTTGCCGTTGGAGATTTCGAAAGATTCAATCAAGATGAAAGGACATGCGATTGAAGCGCGAATTTATGCCGAAGATCCAGTAACGTTTTATCCTTCACCGGGGACAATTACTTTACTGGAATTGCCTGAAGGGGAAGGAATTCGAAACGATTGTGCTGTTGAATCAGGATCAGCGGTTACGCCATTCTATGACCCGATGATTGGCAAATTGATTTGTTTCGGTGAGACGCGCGAAAAAGCATGTGAACGTTTAGTTGAAGCATTGAAACAATACAAACTAGAAGGAATTAAGACAAATATTCCAATGCTTATGAAAATTGCAAGTCACGAAGAATTTAGAAAAGGTAATATTACTACAAGTTTTGTAGATGAATATTATCTACCTGAATTTCAGGTTAAGTAAGTAAATTTAAGCTGTTCAATGATAATAGCTTTTCTTTCCATCATTGAACAGCTATTCAATATTTTTTCATTTCGTTAGTAATAATATTTGGAGGGATTATGATGACAGTAGTAAAAGCAAATATGGCAGGAACAGTTTGGAAAATTGTTGTATCTGAAGGGGAACAAGTACAAGAAGGACAAGATGTTGTAATTTTAGAATCAATGAAAATGGAAATTCCGATTGCTTCTGAAGCAGCAGGAGTTGTGAAAAAAATCTTTGTTCAAGAAGGCGATTTTATTAACATAGATGATGACATTTTAGAAATCGAATAGGGTGAAAAGGATGCATCTTCCAACGAAAGTGACAATTAAAGAAGTTGGTCCAAGAGATGGATTGCAAAATGAATCCAAGTTCATTGAGACACAAGACAAAGTGGATTGGATCAACTTATTAAGTAAAACAGGATTAGACTATATTGAAGTATCCTCCTTCGTTCATCCGAAGTGGATTCCACAATTAGCTGACAGTGAGCAAGTATTAAAGTCAATCAATCGAGAAAAGGGAGTAACGTATGCTGCCTTAGTTCCGAATATTCGCGGGCTTGAGAGGGCTTTAACTTGCAACGTAAATGAAGTCAGTGTGTTTATGTCCGCTAGTGAAGGCCATAATAAAAGCAATATTAATAAAACGATTGATGAGACGTTTCCTGTATTAAAAGAAGTTGTGGATGAAGCGTTAAAAGCAAATGTAAAAGTGCGCGGATACGTTTCAACGGTGATTGCTTGTCCTTATGATGGACCTGTTTCACCAGAACAGGTGTTAAAAGTAGTGGACCGATTAGCGGAAATGGGAGTTTATGAAATTTCATTAGGAGATACAATTGGCGTCGGGGTTCCAACGCAAGTGGAAAGTTTACTTTCTACATTATTAAAACACTTCCCATCAAATCTATTTGCCATGCATTTCCATGATACGAGAGGTACGGCTCTCGCAAATGTAGTGAAATCTTTAGAAATGGGTATTACGACATTCGATAGTTCAACTGGTGGGCTTGGTGGATGTCCATATGCAAAAGGAGCATCAGGAAATGTTTCCACTGAGGATTTATTATACATGCTTTCTGCCATGAACATCGAAACTGGCGTTAATCAAGAAGCACTGATCGAATCAGCATTTTTCATTGAAGAAAAAATTGGTAAGAAATTAGTTTCAAAGCAAATGGAAATTGCAAGAAATGAAAGGAGCGCTAACGTTGACAACGCTCGTACAGTTTAACGAAATCGAAAAGGGCATTGGTCTCATTACGTTAAATAGGCCAGAAGCAGCAAACGCGATGTCCATTCAATTATTGACGGACCTCAATGAATGTTTGGATGAGGTTGCTAAAAATCGAGAAATTCGTGTTGTATTAATTACCGGCAGTGGTGATAAAGCCTTTTGCGCTGGGGCAGACTTAAAAGAGCGCAAAAATATGAACGAACAACAAGTTCGTGAAACAGTAAGACTCATTGGCAGTACGGTCAATCGAGTAGAAGCTCTGCCACAACCAGTCATCGCTGTTTTAAACGGCGTTGCTTTCGGCGGCGGATTGGAATTAGCTCTAGCGTGCGATCTTCGCATTGCCAGCAGTGAGGCAAAAATGGGCTTAACGGAAGTTTCCTTAGGCATTATTCCAGGTGCTGGTGGTACGCAGCGTTTACCTCGTTTAATTGGTCTTGGAAAGGCGAAAGAATTAATTTATACAGCAAGAAGAATTACAGCAAGCGAAGCCCTTGAAATCAATCTCATCAACGAAGTCGTTGAAAAAGAAGATTTACTAAAAAGAGCGACAGAACTGGCTAGAGAAATTGCCAAAAATGCACCGTTATCACTTATTCAAGCAAAGATTGCCATTAATAAAGGGATTGAAGTCGATTTAACAACGGGATTAAAAATCGAAGAACTTGCATATAACGAGTTGCTATACACTGAAGACCGTATGGAAGGTTTAGTAGCATTCCAAGAAAAAAGACAACCTCAATATGTAGGAAGATAACTTAATTTACGCTTTCAGAGCCAAAGGAGGATTCATTCATGGGTGATACGGTAACAAAAAAATCCCACGCAGATTTAATAGAAGAAATTAAAAAAGGTGGACATGAGAAATACCATCAAAAAAATAAAGAGCAAGGGAAATTATTTGTACGCGATCGACTTAAATTGCTTTTTGATGAGGATGTATTAATTGAAGATGGCATATTTGCAAACGTAATGGCGGGAGATTTGCCGGCAGATGGAGTTGTAACTGGGATAGGCAAAATCCATGGACAAACAGTTTGTTTTATGGCCAATGATTCAACGGTAAAAGCAGGATCATGGGGTAAAAGAACAGTTGAAAAAATCTTGCGCATTCAAGAAACTGCTGAGAAACTAGCTTGTCCAATCATTTATTTAGTTGACTCTGCAGGAGCTCGTATTACTGACCAAGTGGAAATGTTCCCAGGAAGAAGAGGAGCGGGGCGCATTTTTTATAACCAAGTAAAGCTATCGGGTAAAGTACCTCAAGTATGTTTATTATTTGGTCCATCTGCAGCAGGTGGCGCCTACATTCCGGCATTCTGTGATGTGGTCATCATGGTGGATGGTAATGCATCCATGTATTTAGGTTCTCCTCGAATGGCTGAAATGGTAATTGGTGAGAAAGTAGATTTAGAAACAATGGGCGGAGCAAAAATGCATTGCTCTGTATCTGGTTGTGGAGACGTTCTTGCAAAGACGGAACAAGAAGCGATTGAATACGCAAGAAAATATTTAAGCTACTTCCCAAATAATTATCGCGAAAAACCTCCAGTACAAGCACCAAAATTGCCAGCTCAATTCGAAAAAACAATTGAGGAGATCATTCCAAAAAATCAAAACGTACCTTTCAATATGTATGATTTAATTGATCGAATCATTGATGAAGGTTCGTTCTGTGAAGTGAAAAAGCTGTTTGCAGCAGAACTCATTACTGGTTTTGCGCGGATTGATGGACAAGCGGTTGGAATTGTAGCGAACCAACCGAGAGTCAAAGGCGGAGTATTATTCCACGATTCTGCTGATAAAGCGGCTAAATTCATCAACCTATGTGATGCTTTCCATATTCCATTAATCTTCTTGGCGGACGTACCAGGATTTATGATTGGTACTCAAGTGGAAAGACAAGGAATCATTCGCCATGGAGCAAAAATGATTTTTGCGATGAGTGAAGCGACAGTTCCAAAAATTACAATCATTGTGAGAAAAGCATACGGTGCTGGATTATATGCAATGGCAGGTCCTGCTTTTGAACCTGATTGTGTGATTGCATTAACAACAGCGCAAATTGCAGTTATGGGACCTGAAGCGGCAGTGAATGCGGTTTATGCGAATAAGATAGCTCAACTGCCAAAAGAAGAACAACAAGCATTTATTGAAGAAAAACGAAATGAATATCGTGAAGAAATCGACATTTATAAGTTAGCTTCAGAATTAATCGTGGACGATGTCATCGAGCCAAATGAGTTGCGTCAAGTGTTGACTGCAAGACTTCATGCTTATTCTTCAAAATATCTCGTATTCTCAGAGCGTAAACATGGAGTAAGTCCAGTTTGATAATGGAATAAAGTGCGAACTATTTCGCACTTTTTTCTTTTTGAAGAATGGCCATTATTTGACTATTTTCCATTAAAGTTTGGAATGCACTTTCTTTAAGTTAAATGGCAATTAAAAGGATTCATTTGGCCAATATCTGATTTAAAATGACTATTATCGAGACGACTTTGACTAATATCTGCTTCATAACCATCGCATTTTTAATGGTTGGCTATTAAATGGATCTATTTGGCTAATATCTGTTTTGAATTGACTATTATCATAGCGGATTTGGTTAATATCTGTTCATTGCAGTCTCATTTTAGTGAATTTGCTATTAGATGGATTCATTTGACGGATATCTCATTTGAATTGACTATTATCCGCCTCATCATCTTTTTGTTACAAATAAACCGCCACACAAACCACCATACACGTACATCCTGCGATGACAAATAAATGCCAAATTGCGTGATTATAAGGAAGTTTTCTCCAAGCATAAAAAATGGAACCTATTGTGAAAAACAATCCTCCGGCAAGAAGTACAATAAAACCTTCTAACTGTAAAAATGCATAGAGCGGTTTAATAGCAAACATAATAAGCCATCCCATTGCCAAATATAATATTAAAGAAAAAGTTTCAAATTGGTGAATAAACAAGCATTTAAACACAATTCCAAACAAGGCAATGGACCAAATAATACATAATAGTACAAGTCCAAGTGTTCCGTTTACAGCAATCAACAAAAACGGAGTATACGTTCCTGCAATTAATACATAGATCGAGGAATGATCGAGAATGGAGAAAAACTTTTTATATTTTTCCGGCATGCTATGTAATAAAGTGGACATACAAAATAACACAATTAACGATGCACCAAAGACGGAGTAGGAAATAATTTGTACGACGCTTTCATTATGCACAGCCAATAATATTAACAAAACACAAGCAGGAATACTTAAAAGTAATCCAATTCCGTGAGTGATGGCATTCCAAAATTCTTCTTTCCAATTTTTGTAATCAATTTGATGGATATTGTTCATCTTATCACTCTCCTAATAATGAATAGGTTACATGAATACATTTCAATACAACACTATCATTTGTCACATATTTCAAATACCCATGAAAGTTATGACAGTTGTCATCTTTACAACCGGGATCATCACTTTATATAATAATTCAAATTAGCTAGAGGAAGTGTGCAAGTGGGAAAGATTCATATTGTGACGGATTCATCAAGTGATATTTCAAAAGAAGAGGCGTTAGAAAAAGATATCCATATTGTTCCTCTGACGGTGCACATTGATGGAAAAACATACGTTGATGGGGTGGAGATTCATCCTGAACCATTTTTAGACATGATGGATCAAGCAAAGGAATTACCGAAAAGTTCACAGCCAGCGCCAGGCCAATTTGCAGAGATTTATGAAAAATTAGGAAAAGATGGCGATGAAATCATTTCAATACACGTTGCTGGCAATTTAAGCGGCACATTAAGCTCAGCTCAACAAGGAGCACAAATCGCCAATGCAAAGGTAACCATATTTGATTCACAATTCATCGCCTCTGCATTAGCAATCCAAGTGCGGGAAGCGGTGCGGATGAGAGAAGTTGGAGCTTCTGTCCATGACATCATCGAAAGGTTGAAAGAAGTTCGCGCCAATACTAAAATGTATATTTATTTAGATACGCTAACGAATCTAGTCAAAGGTGGCCGAATAGGGAAGGGAAAAGCGCTATTAGGCTCATTATTGAACATTAAACCTATTGCTATACTAGAACAAGGTGAGTATCTACCTGTTGCCAAAGTAAGAAGTTATAGTCAAGTGGTAAAATATATGTTTAAAGAGTATACAAAACATATCACAGGGAAACAGGTAAAATCGATCTGCATCTCTCATGCAGGTGGGATGGAAAATGTAGGAGCACCGTTAAAAGAACTGATTGAACAATCGGGATTTTGTGATATTGAAGTAACGGTTACGTCTCCAATCGTTAGTGCTCACGTCGGTCGAGGAGCCATTGCATTAGTGTTTTTTGCAGAATAACTAAATATTGGAATCGAAGTGTCAACAACCTGTCGAAGGGAGTAGACACTTTTTTTATGTTTACAAGCGTATTCTTTTATTAAATTTTCCAATCAACTTATAATAAAGATTACAAATGCATGTATATTTAATAGAGTATGATGCATACTAAAAGATTAGTGCTGATAGAATCATTTGTAAGATTGAATAGGAGTGTCAGATAAATGAATGTTTGGAAAGTCGCCTTTTTTATTTTATCAGGTTCCATTGTATTATTATTGGCATTCGTTATTTACTGGGCGACTTCATCTGTGGAAACAGCAATTCCTTCCCCTAAAGAAACGTCTCTAAAACCTACAGATAGTGTCATTTATGTTGAAACGACAGCGGAAGATTTTGAAAAAATGGCCATTAAATATTTAGCGCAAGAATTAAAAAATTCGTCATTACCGGTGGATTTAGAGATAAATGATGCTATTCAGATTTCCAGTGAGATTATTGCATTTGGGATTACTGTACCTGTTTCCATGAAATTCGATCCAGTTGTCAATGAACATGGCAATATTCATTTAGTTCAATCAGAAGTGAATGTAGGGAGTTTAAATCTCCCTTCTTCGATGGTATTGAAGTTAATGAATGAAGCCATTGATTTTCCTGAATGGATGATTATACGACCTGATTCACAAGAAATATTTGTGGATTTATCAAACTTATCGCTATCTTCTGGTGCAAGGGTGAAAGCAAAAGAAATTGATTTGAAAAATAATCGAATACTATTAGAAATCGTGATTCCAAATGAATAGGAGTGAACAAAATGCCAACGGAACTAGCCACATTTGCTGGAGGATGCTTTTGGTGTTTAGTCAAGCCATTTGATCAACTAAAAGGGATTGAAAAAGTTGTATCGGGATATACAGGGGGCCATGTGGTAAATCCCACATACCAACAAGTTTGTTCCGGGACAACGGGTCATGTAGAAGCAATACAAATTACCTTTGATCCAGCAGTTTTTCCATATGAAAAATTAGTGGAGATTTATTGGACATTAATTGATCCGACTGATCCGGGAGGACAATTTTTTGATCGTGGGGAGTCTTATACAACGGCTATTTTTTATCATAATGAAGAGCAGCGAAAAATTGCAGAACAATCTAAAAAGCGTCTAGAAGAGTCGGGAAAGTTTGATAAACCGATTGTCGTAAAAATTCTTCCAGCAAAACCATTTTATCCAGCTGAAGAATATCATCAAGATTATTACAAGAAAAACCCGCAACATTATGAACGGTATTTTATCGGATCTGGTAGAGCTCAATTTATTAAACAACATTGGGGGGATATGAATGAATAAAGAAGAACGATTAAAACAGTTAACACCAATGCAATATTATGTGACGCAACAAAATGGTACAGAACCGCCTTATCAAAATGAATATGACCAACATTTTGAAGAAGGTATTTATGTGGATATCGTATCAGGCAAGCCGCTTTTTAGTTCCAAAGATAAGTTTGATGCAGGTTGCGGTTGGCCAAGTTTTGCAAAACCTATTGATGCGAGTGAAATCGTTGAGAAATTGGATTTGTCCCACGGTATGCGCCGCATCGAAGTTCGCAGCAAAACGGCAGATTCTCATTTAGGTCATGTATTTCCTGATGGGCCGAGAGCGTTAGGTGGGCTTCGTTATTGCATCAACTCTGCCGCTTTGCGTTTTATTCCAAAAGAGAAATTGGAAGAAGAGGGCTACGGAGAGTTTTTGAAGTTATTTGAGGAATAAACATGTACTTATTAGAAAATGGGGGCGTCTGAAAAAAGTCATTTTGAGACGCCCCCTTTGCGGCTGTCGCTATCGCTTTCGCCGCAGATAAATTGCGGCTGTCGCTATCGCTTTCGCCGCAGATAAATTGCGGCTGTCGCAAATGCTTAGCCGCAGATAAATTGCGGCGAGGAGGCGCGTTTGATGTAACCACCGCATTAGCAAAGTTTTTTAAGAGAATATTACTAGTAAGAAGTAAGGCTGTTCAGAAAGTGTTCGACTTTCTGGACAGCCCTACTTTTTTGACATCATTTAGAAAGAAGATGCCTTTACGGATACTCTTTAAGCGTATCTTTGAACATTGATCTTCCGGATTTCAATTTATCAACCGTTACATGAACATCAATCGAATCTTCACTCAAAGGAATGCGCCCATCTTTTTCTGTATTCTTCCATAACATCAGTTTTTTCTATAAAGAATTATCTCTATCTATGAAAAGTCTAACCAAAAATAAAAAAAATTCGCTATCTACATGGTAAATAGCGAATTTTTTTATTTTTGTTAAAAGTCCCTATTATATTTTAAACTCGCTAACTAGATTTCTTAAATCATCTGCCTGTTTTGCAAGTTCTACTGCACTGGCATTGATTTCCTCCATTGCAGCGGAACCTTGCATCGCAGCATGTGCCGATCTTTCCGTTGCAAGGCTTGTGTTTTGACTGAGAGCATTGACTTCTTGGAAAGATGTTGTCAAGTCATTGACAATTTTTAAAGTAGAACTAATCTTTTCAACCATCGAAATAATAATATGTGTTGTCTTATTTGTTTGAGATAGGATGCCATTTAATACTTCATTTGTTTCATTCGTTACTTCCACACCGCGAGAAATGGATTCTACGCCTTTTGCATTTTGCATGACAATCGTATTAATTTCATCTTGAATAGAATGAACAATTTTTGCCACTTCTTTTGCTGCTTCTTGCGATTGGATGGCGAGTTTCTTCACTTCATTACTTACTACTGCAAAACCTTTTCCATGTTCTCCAGCACGAGCAGCTTCAATTGCTGCATTTAAAGCAAGCAAATCTGTTTGTTCTGCAATAGCTGTTATCGTTGAGATGATGGATGTAATATCTTTTGATTTTTGTCCTAGGGCTTCAACTGTTGAAGTAGTGTTTTTCATCGTGTCTTCAATGAAATGAATGACATTTGTCGAATCTTTTACTGATTGGCTGCCGTTTTGAGCAGCTGATTGCATTTCTTTTGCTGCTTTTTGAACTTCATATGCTTCATCATTTAATTCAACCATTGACTGTTCAAGTGCTTTCATTTTTAATGCAGCTTCATTCATTCGTTCGATTGTCGAGCTGGAATCATTTGCAATATCATGGGTAGAACTTGCAATTTCATCAATTGATTTTGCATTTTCTTCTGCTAATGCCATTAATTCTTGAGAACTAGATGAAACATGCTCAGCTAAGCTGGCCACTTTTTTTACTAATTTTGAAATTGATTCGATTAACAAGTTTGTGGAGTGGGCAATTTCAGCAAATTCATCTTTTGTCGCTACTTTCACCCGTCTCGTTAAATCTCCTCCAGCATGGGCGATATCAAGAATGGAATGATTAATTTTCGCTGTATTGATTCGAATAGAACGGAATAACAGATAACTAAAGAAAACAGCGATAAACAATGAAAATGATGATAGACAGATGAAGGCGATGCGCGAGAATTTTGCAAATTTTTCGATTTCTTTGATCGTTTTTTCGTTTTTGTCTTCTAATAAATGCAACAACTCATCAGCATGTTTTTCGATATTATTTTTAATGGCAGGTCCTTCACTTCTTTCCATTAAACGAACGGCTTGTTCATAACTGTAATATTGTCTTGTTTCAATAATTCCTGTAGATGCGTACAAATATGAGCGAAAAAATTGTTGAATGTAACTGACAAGCTGGAATTCTTCCGGGCGATGTTCAAAGTTTTTGCTAAGTTCGTTGAGTTGATTTTCAATTAATTGCTTTGTTGTATTATATTTATTTAAGTTTCCTTCATCCCCGTAAATGAGAAACGCTTGTTCAAAAATCGTCAAATTCGCAATGTCATTTGCTAATTGATTGATTTCCCTTTGTTCCTTTAAGTTTACTTCTGCAAAATGATTTAAGTTTTGTTGTAGTCTAGTTATGTTAATATAGGATAGAATAAGCATGATAACGATAATTGTAATGAGTATTGCATAGGTCAGTACAATTCGACCACGAATTGTGTGATAGAAACGGCCTTTCGTAGGACTTTTCGTTTGGTGTTTTTTCCCTTTTGCTTGAACTTTTTTTGTGGATTGATTATTCATTTTCTGTACTTTTACGGTCATTTTTGTAAACATCCCCTTTAAAAAATGCTGTTTCCATGTATTGCTATCTTCAAATCTATTCTACTATAAAATGTTAAAAAGTCCTACATAAATTTAACTAGATAGGCGGGAGGTACTGAATGAGTCAAAGTTTTTATCAATTTGTCCTTTCTTATCGTGGAGGAGATTTATCGGATCCAAAAACTCGGTTTGCTGAGAAAATGTTTCAAGATCACAGTTTTCCCAAAATTAGCCGTTCTTTTGAAGAGCTGTCCAGTTACATTGAAACATTAGCAGATGATGATTTATCCACGAATGCTTTTGACGAACTATGGGAAATTTATCGCATGAAAAATGATGGTGAATGAGTAACAAATTATTCATTGCATAATTTTTGAAAAATAAGTATATTTTAGTTTGAAATCATTGAAATGAGGGGAAGCCATTGAGTATTCATATTAATGCGAAACCTGGAGAAATTGCAGATATTGTCTTACTTCCTGGAGATCCGTTACGAGCAAAATATATTGCAGAAAAATTTTTAGAAAACGCGACATGCTATAATGAAGTGCGCAACATGTTTGGATTTACAGGAACGTATAAAGGTCACAGAATTTCTGTGCAAGGAACGGGAATGGGGGTTCCGTCCATTTCTATTTATATTACGGAATTAATGCAAGATTATGGAGTAAAAAAATTAATTCGCGTTGGTACTTGTGGCGCTCTGCAAAAAGATGTAAAAGTGCGGGATGTGATTTTAGCCCAATCCGCTTCCACAGATTCCAAAATGAATGAAATTATTTTTAATGGAATTGACTTTGCGCCTACAGCTAATTTTGATTTGCTATTAAAAGCTTATAACGCTGGATTGAAAGCTGGTTTGAATTTGAAAGTTGGTAATGTTTTTACAGCTGATATGTTTTATTCAGATGAAAATCAAAATGAAAAGTTAGCGCGTTATGGGGTTTTAGCAGTGGAAATGGAGACAGCAGCCCTTTACACATTAGCTGCTAAGTACGGAAGACAAGCCCTTTCCGTATTGACAGTTTCAGATCATATTTTGACAGGCGAAATGACGACTGCAGAAGAAAGGCAAACAACGTTTAATGATATGATTCAAGTGGCGTTAGAAGCTGCAATAGAAAATGAATCAGCCATCTAAAAAATATTTATTAACATTTTGATATAGAATTTAAATATTGGATATTGCTGTCACATATAAATTCAATGAAACTAAAAATATGTTGACTGTCATTAAATATTGACAGTCTTTTTCTTTTCGGAAAAGCTTGAAACTGTTAATATGGAAATATCGTAAAAGAAAGTGTATATGAGAGTGGTGAAACTATGGAAGAACAAAATCAACAAGAGAAAGAAATACAACAAGAACAAGTCAAACCAGCTACGAGATTTATTCGGTTAAAACCATTTACTTTTATTATGATGATGTTTTTAACAATTCTTTTCACATCAGTATTAACGATATTTGCATTAACTTTTGGAGATGAAAAAGTTGTAGAAGTAGCGGTTCCAGTTGAAAGAGAAGAATTTTCACAGCTATACGATGCCTATGATGAACTAAAAGAAAAATATTATACGGAAATAGATGATGAAAAAATTATTCACGGTGCCATTAATGGTATGTTTGACGCACTAGACGATCCATATTCTGATTACATGGAAAAAGAAGAAGCAGAACAATTTAATTCTGATCTTTCATCGAGTTTTCAAGGAATCGGTGCAGAAATTCAAGAACGAAATGGAAATATTGTTGTTGTTTCGCCCATAAAAAATTCACCAGCTGAAAAAGCAGGGCTATTACCTGAAGATATTATATTATCTGTAGATGGACAAAGTTTACAAGGAATGAGTGCTACTGAAGCAGTGCTCTTAATTCGCGGCCAAAAAGGAACTCCTGTCAACTTAACAATCAAGCGGGGAGAATCCGATGAATTAATTGAAATGACAATTATTCGCGATGAAATACCGATTGAAACGGTATATGGTGAAATGGGAGAGGACAAAATAGCTCATATTCAAATTACTTCTTTCAGTGATAAGACTTATGAAGAATTACTGAAGATTCTTGAACAATTTGAAGCAGAAGGTATGAAGAGCATCATATTAGATGTAAGACAAAATCCTGGTGGATATTTAAACGCTGCGATTGAAATTTCAAACTTATTTATTGAAGAAGGTAAACCGATTGTCCAATTACAAGGGCGCAAAGGTGAGCCAGAAGTTGTGTTAAGTGAAGGCGGAAAAAAATATAAATTTCCAATTGTGGTGTTAATAGATAACGGAAGTGCTTCTGCTTCTGAGATACTAGCAGGAGCTTTAAAAGAATCAGCTAATGCTAAAATTGTTGGTTTGAATTCTTTTGGAAAAGGGACTGTTCAAACGGTGACTGAAATGCCAGATGGTTCAAATTTAAAATATACGACGGGCAAATGGTTAACGCCAAAAGGGAACTGGATTCATGAAAAAGGAATCAAACCAGATGTAGAAGTGCCTTATCCTGAATATATGAGTATTGCTTATGTCGATCCTAAAAATGAATTACAAAAAGGCGTTGTATCGAATTATGTAAAAGCGGCGGAACAAATGCTTGATGCCCTTGGATATAGCGTTGGAACTATCGACACTACTTTTGATGCTGCAACAGAAGCGGCAGTACTTCAGTTCCAAAAGGACAAAGGGCTAGAACGTACAGGTAAAATTTCAGGAGATACAACGTATGAATTAATGGATGCATTACGTGAAAAAATTGAAAAAGAAGATCCACACATTTTAAAAGCAAAAGAATTGCTACAAGTTCAATAATGGTTACAATGAAAAGAGCTGCATTCTTAACATTGAATGACAGCTCTTCTCTTATGAATGGAGGAATATCACGTGAAAGACGTTTATTTATTTAGCGGATTTTTAGGAAGCGGTAAAACTTCCATGTTGGTGGACGTTTTACGCCAATTGAAAGAAGAAGGCTATAAACCAGCCGTTATTATGAATGAACTTGGGGAAATTCCTTTTGATTCTCAAGCAGTGGATGATGAAGTTCCGTTAAAGGAAATACTTGACAGTTGTATTTGTTGTACTGGTGGAGAGAAAACGGAAGCTCAAATTCAAACATTGCTTTACGAAGCAGATTTTGATGTGCTGATTATTGAGACAACGGGAGCTGCACATCCTGTAGAAGCGTTGGATGCCGTATATTCTCCGTTATTTGCTGAACTGTTAAATATTAAGGGGATTGTCACGGTAGCAGACAGTAAACGATGGTTAGAGCGTGAACAGCTCACTCCACAAGCAAGAAGCCTCTTTTTGGAACAAATTCGCCATGCTCATTTGATTCTTGCCAATAAGAGCGATTTATTAACAGAAGCGGAAAAAGCAAACGTTGTGTTTGAATTGCAAGGACTTAATCCCAATGCGTTTATATTGCAAACAACAAATGGACGAGTTCCTTTGAAATTACTGAAAAACATGCAAGCTACAGCATTAAATAAAGAAATAGAACCGGCTCAAATCGGCAGACATTTGCATTTAAGTTCTCGAGTGATTGAATTTCAAAAAGGCTTTACTCAAGAAGAATTTGAAGAATGGGTTAGGGGACTTCCGCCGACAGTTTATCGTATGAAAGGTTATGTACCCATTGAAGGAATGCAATATCCAATGTTATTCCAATATGCATATGGTTTAGTTCAATGGATGCCAGAATATATGAATATGCCGCCAAAAATTGTGATGATTGGCGAAGATGTACAATCTATATCAGTGATTGGTGAAAAGAAAGAATAGTTAAAGATGTAAAATTCGTAATAAAAATGACTTATTTCTATCATTCTTTCTATTTGTCAATAGATTTTTGTTAGAAATATATTTTATTGCTGTAAAATGCTGTATATTTATTTTTCTGAAAACTCTTTATATCTTTGATTCGAAAATTATTTGGTTTTTCTACCAACATATGGACCATTTTTTTCAAATTTTCTCCTTTATGATAGAGGACAGAAAGGGGAGAACGATAATGAAAAAATGGTTCATTACTTTTTGCGCATTATTTTTATTTGCAACGGTTATACCTCAAGTAAGTGCAGCTGATTTAGGAGAGGGAAAATCTGGACATCTATTCGGAAACGTTCAAGTAATTAAATTTGAAAATAAAAATGGCATCATTGTTAAAACAATTGAAGAATTAGCGTTAACAGAAGTGCCATTAAAAAATGTGCCAGAAACAATTCAACTGGCGAAAAATACAGCAGAAAAAATTATTTCACAGTTGCATAAAGCAACGAAACAACCTAATCAATCTGAAAAACAAGAAAAGCCGGTAGTAAATGAAACAAAACCAACAGTGCCTACACAAAAAGAAGGTGTAAATTCTCCAAGTCAAAAGGAACAACATAATCCTTCAACTCCAGTAGAGCAAAATGTAGAAACACCTTCAAATAAAGGGTTAAATAACGAACAGTTAAAACAAATATTGGATCAATATCTAAAAGAATATCAATCAAACTTTAATGGTGAAAAAACTGTCACACCAGCGCCAACAACTCCTAGTCAACCTGTTCAAACACCAGAGGTAAAAGAAGAACCAACAATCTCTCAACCTACTAACCAAGTATCTGAATTTGAACGTCAAGTAGTGGAGTTAACGAATGCCGAACGGGCAAAAGCAGGTTTAAAACCGCTTACGATGTATGCGCCATTGATGGCAGTAGCCAAGGCAAAATCTCAAGATATGGCGAATTTAGGGTATTTCTCTCACACAAGCCCAACATACGGTAGCCCATTTGATCAAATGCGCGCGGCAGGCATTCAATATCGTGCTGCAGGTGAAAATATTGCTCAAGGTCAAAGAACTCCTGAACAGGTAGTTAATGCTTGGATGAATTCTCCAGGCCATAGAGCAAACATTTTAAATGCCAATTACACACATATTGGTGTAGGTTTCGTTGAAAATGGATACTACTGGACACAACAATTTATCCAAATGTAACGAAAACGAGTGAAAATCATCCATCTAATTGATGGATGATTTTTTTGAGCTTTTTTCGTATGGAAAAGTTTTAAGAAATAAGTACAGGAGAATTTATCGCATGGGTGAAAGCTTCATTTATGTGGATTGGCTAATAAATGTGAGGGATTGGTCAATATATTGTCGGATTTGGCCAATATGTACCCAAGAATGACCAATATCACATAGAGTAACGCTTCATTTATTGGGATTAGCTAATAAACTACTGAAAGTGCCTAACTCTCCATAACAGAAGCATCATTTTATCCAAATGTGAAATTCCGTTGTTTCTATCGTGTTTTATGATAAAATCAGTGTTGGTGGCTTCATGTACTGCTTTAATGAAGCATAATGTAAACAAGAAGTTTGAACATAACGTAGTTTCATGAGAATAGGAGAATTTTTGTGAGCGAAAAAACAATCGTTTTAACTGGTGGGGGAACTGCTGGTCACGTCTCGTTAAATGAGGCAATCATTCCTTCTCTTCAAGCGGAGGGATACACAGTTCATTACATCGGTTCACATCATGGTATTGAAAAGGAATTAATTACTGATAGTTTTCCTGAAGTTCCTTACCATAGCATTTCAAGTGGTAAATTAAGAAGATATTTTTCATTAAAAAACTTCACAGATCCTTTTAAAGTTTTAGCGGGAATCGGTCAAGCGTTTTCGATTATAAAAAAAGTGAAACCTTCCATTGTTTTTTCTAAAGGTGGATTCGTTTCCGTACCAGTTGTGATTGCAGCAAAATTGTTGAATATTCCAGTAGTCATTCATGAATCGGATGTGACGCCAGGTCTTGCAAATAAATTAGCTCAACCTTTTGCTTCTCATATTTTTACGGTTTTTAAGGAAACATTAAAATATATACCTGCGAATAAAGCAACATGTACCGGTTCTGTTGTTCGGGAACAGCTGTTTAAAGGAAGCAAAATGAGGGGATTAAAACTTTGTCAATTTGAAAGCAAAAAGCCGGTGTTGCTTGTTATGGGTGGTAGTTTAGGTTCCGTCGTGTTAAATGACGCAATCCGAAGCAATCTACCAGAGCTTTTAAAGGACTACAACGTCATTCACCTTTGTGGTAAAGGGAATGTTGATTCATCCTTATTAGAATTAAAAGGATATAAGCAGTTCGAATACGTGACATCGGAATTACCAGATTTAATTAACGCGGCAGATTTCGTTGTATCGCGTGCAGGTTCAAATTCCATCTTTGAATTTTTAGCACTGAAAAAACCAATGTTACTTATTCCGTTATCATCCGCAAAAAGCCGAGGCGATCAAATTTTAAATGCAAAATTATTTAAAAATCAAGGTTTTGCGGAAGTATTGGAAGAAGAAAATTTAACGAAGCAAACATTTTTGGAATCCCTTCAAACATTAATTCAAAATAAAGAATCCATTTTAGAAGCGATGGCGAAAGCGGAAAGACCGAAAACTCCGAAAGAAATGGTAAATTTAATTTTAAAATATGAAAAATAAAATCGAGTAGGAGGGAGCGATTAACTCCGTCCTCTCACACCACCGTACGTACGGTTCCGTATACGGCGGTTCAATTAAGATGATTGACGCAAGTCTTTATAACTTCCGTGAATAGCTGTTCTCTTTATGCCAGTGGTCACTCCACCCTCCAAGAGGTCTCCCACGGGATTCACCGCTTCCTTCCTCAAGTGAGGTACTACGTTTTCTGTGTTCATCATGACTCACTGAATGCCAAGGGCTATTCTCTCTTAATTGTTCGGTCCTTCTTAGTAGTTCTAAACCAACTAATACTATGACCTCTGCTGACTTCTGACGGTTCAGCTACTTATCACTAAGTAGGTTATGAAGCGTACTTCACATATCCGCCAGACCTCCCCGGGTAAGAATGTAATCTTTCCTTCCATCTATCTGCTTCATTTACTCTGTACCACCTTTGGCAGAAAGGACTTTGTTTTGTTTAGCAAACTCATCCAATGATACCTAGCCTTATATGAAGTTCGTGTTCCTCAGACCGGAAGTTTGCCGCTCGCTTCCTTCAGATTCCGCGTCACCACGGACACCCTTGCGTTAAGCTAACTGTTACTTCTGCCTTCACAGTTCGGGACTTACACCCTATAGATTACACCCATGCCAGGCGCACTAAAAACACCAAATCTCCTTTTTGAGATTTGGTGTTGATTTCATTTATTAAATTACTTGTTCTTCCGTATCTTCTTGCTCATGAGCCGTTACTAAATAAAATAAATCTTTTGGAATTTTATATAAATCATATTTTGCTTCGCCAGCATTAATTTCCTCATATAAAGTTGGATGTAATTCATTAGCGGAAATTACATATTGCAACTTTAAGGAGGCACGTTTCGATTTTTCATTTTCTTTCCGAATTCTTAAAAAAACGGTATGGAAATTATATTTGAAAAATATTTCGGATAAGAATTCTTTTTTTGCTATCTGATTGTATCCTTTTCCTTGGAATGGGGCGCCAATCCAAGTGCCTAAAAATCCAGCGCCATCTTCAATATCATACAAACTTATTGTTCCAATGGGTTGACCCCATTCATCAAGAATCGTTCTTGATATCGTTTTGCCTAAAGCCTCTTCTTCAATAATTTGTTTAGTCATAAATAGATATTCCTCTGGGCTCGTCGCTTTATGACGAACATACGGGAAAACCGACGGGTGTATGAGTAATTGATACAATTCATTAGTTTCTAATAAATCTCGATGTTTCAGCATGTAAACGCCTCCTTTTTAGGATAGTTGCAAAAAATTTCCAATAACACGAAGAGCAACGACACCAAAAACCTAAAAGTTTAGACGTTATAAACTATAGACATGCATCCATAGTTTTCCCGTTCTAATATTCTAAAAAAATTTTGACCAGTATATCTTATAATAAATATAATCGTTCTTACAAGATTTTGTTTGAAAAAAACCAGTATTTTCTGTGTAAAGTTTGTGAACGTAATAAGAAATATTTTATAAAAAAACCATCGATGTTTCAATAAATGAAATTGTTAATGGTTAAAATAGATTCATTTAGCATAACATCTCTCAAAATTGAAAACTATAGATGTTTTATTTATATAATACCTAGATTGAATAACTCTAAAACTAGGTAAATTTATCGAAATTTGTATCGATATAGGGCATAAACGTAAAATATGCAGATTAGGGAAAAAAGTTACAAGGATGAAATAACTTTTTCAATCGTAGGGCGATTACAGATTATGAGGAAAATTCGATCCAATTCATTAAAAAAAGAGCCACAATTTAAGGTAAACTTAAATTGTGGCTTTCAAAGTTTAAGGATATATTCTTTGTGAAAAAAGTGTTAGGGGTGTCTTGTATTTGGTAATATAACCATTTTTTATAAATTTATACCTTTATGAAAGGTGATTAAAATGAAAAAAATATTGTTAGTGGAAGATGAAAAAAGTATAGCCCGATTTATTGAATTGGAACTTATTCATGAACATTTTGATGTGACAACATGCAGTGATGGCAGAGAAGGCTTACAAAAAGCGCTAAATGAACCTTTCGACTGCATATTGCTTGATGTGATGTTACCTAGTCTCAATGGTGTTGAAGTTTGTCGGCGAATTCGTGCAAATTCCGATGTGCCGATTATTTTATTAACGGCTCGTGATGCGGTTACGGACAGAGTATCAGGATTGGATGCCGGTGCGGATGATTACATTGTTAAGCCTTTTGCGATTGAAGAATTATTAGCTCGAATTCGCTCTGTTTTAAGAAGAGCCAATTGGGGTGAACAACAACGAAAAGTCATTAAAGTAAGAGACCTTGAAATTGATACCGCATCCTATAAAGTAATGTTTGAAGGGAAAAAATTAGATTTAACCAAAACTGAGTATGATTTATTGAAATTGTTGTGTGAAAACAAAAACCGAGTATGTACTCGAGAGTTAATATTAGATAAAGTATGGGGACATAATATGGAAGTGGAAACAAACGTAGTAGATGTTTATATTCGCCATCTACGCTCAAAATTACAGACAGAAAAAGAACCGTATATTGAAACAATTCGTGGCGTTGGGTATGTGGTGAGAGAATGAAAAAAATTAAACAATCAATGTTCCAACTAACATTAAAACAAAAATGGACGTTATCTACTTCACTAGTCATATTTTTTAGTTATGCGACGATTTGTATCATCATCTATTTTGCACTCTATACTTGGCTCATCCATCAAGAGGAATTAAATGCAGTCCGAACTGTTGATGATTTAACGGATTTTTTTCATACCCAAGGCCAATCAATTTCAATCAATGAATTGAAAGACAATACAGGGTTATTGAAGTCAATTGTTCATCAAAATCAAACGGTTCGTCTATATAATATGGATGGTTATGAAGTTTTGAGGATTAATGATTACTCGCCTAGTGCAAACATCAATTATCCGATTGATGAAATACAGAAAACTGTCGTTGAGAAACTATCGCTAGATCATAAAGAAGTCATTGTTGTGAATCGTTTAGTTCAAATCGGATTTTTTCAAGGAATTATTCAATTAATACACCCGCTTGACACGTTTCACTCCATGATGCGTTATGTGTTGACGGTTTTGATAATAGCAGGAATCGGTGCATTGTTCATTGCAGTAACTATGAGTCATTATTTGGTTCATATAATAATGAAGCCATTAAAAGATTTGCGGAATTCCATGACTCGAGTAAAAGAAAAAGGTTTTCAAGAAAATATTCATTTTACTTATCATCATGATGATGAGATTGGTGATTTACTAAAAATTTATCGCTCCATGATGAATGAATTGGAAGTAACTTTTATGCGGCAACAACAATTTGTTTCAGATGCATCTCATGAACTTCGCACACCCATTCAAGCGATTGAAGGACACCTGTCTTTAATTAAGCGATGGGGTAAGGATGATCCACAAGTGTTGGAAGAATCGCTGGATTTGGCAATAGATGAAGTTCAACGCATGAAGAAAATGATTGAGGAATTATTAAGTTTGGCTCGAAATGAAGGAAAAGAAGAAGCTTCCTGTGATATAGAAAAAGTTTTAAATACCGTAATTGAAGAACTTGAAGTTGTTTATTCAAATGCTAAAATGAATGTGGTGTTCGATGGCGAAAAAAGGATGGCACAAATATCAGAGAATGCGTTTGCACAAATTGTAAGAAACATTATCGAAAATGGAATTCGATATAACGAAAATATACCCATTATCCAAATACATGTTCATTATTTTACAGAAAATATTTTTATGACGATACAAGATAATGGTATCGGCATTTCAAGAGAACATTTACCTTTTATATTCGATCGATTTTATCGCGTGGATCGTTCGCGGAGTAATGGAGGTGGAACTGGACTAGGTTTAAGCATCTCAAAAATGTTGGCAAACAAGTATCAAGTTGAAATGGATGTATCGAGTTCAGTAGGAAAGGGCACAACTTTTACATTACGTTTACCTACTTAAAACATTTTTTTAATTCCATTCAAAAAATTTCATCTAAATTTGTGAAAAATAGTTGTATTTTTTATGAAGAGTAGTAAGATTGAAATGGAAAAAAGGTTCTTCTCAAATTGTTATATAAATTTATATTAATAGAAGAATGATTTTTATACTTTCTATTTAAAATGTAATTGCTATTAGCAAAATTTGGAGGTTTTTCTCATGTCGAACAATGTAATTACAACTGGATCTCCTTGGTCAGTATTTTCTGGACCGAACTTAGGGTATGTAATGGAACAATATGAACTGTTCTTACAAAACCCTGACGAAGTTGATTCGGAATTGGCTTCATTATTCCAACAATTTGGTGCTCCAGTACTAGAAGAAACTTCAAGTGGTGCGCAAGTGGCTCAAACAGGAGATTTTAACAAAGTATTGGCAGCTGTAAAATTAGCAGATGCAATACGAGCTTTTGGGCATTATGGAGCGGACGTATACCCACTGAAAGACCGTCCATTAGATTTTTCAAAAATTGAGCCTCAAGCATACGGATTAACAGATGCAGATTTAGCTGAATTACCTGCTTCACTATTCTTAAATAATGTCCCTGCAAACGTTTCCAACGGTAAACAAGCGATTGATTATTTACGTTCACTTTACACTGAAAAAATCGGATTCGAATATGCACATGTAGAAGATCAATCCGAAAGAAATTGGATTCAATCAAAAATTGAATCAGGATTCTTCAAACAAAAACTATCTGCAGATGAGAAAAAAGCCGTATTAGAAAAACTTACTCGCGTTGAAAACTTTGAAAAATTCATTCATAAAACATTCGTTGGTCAAAAAAGATTCTCTATTGAAGGTTTAGATACATTAGTAGTTTTAATTGATGAAATCGTAAAATCCGCAGAAAAAGATCAAATGAAATTTTTACAAATCGGTATGGCACACCGCGGACGTTTAAATGTATTAACACACATCGTAAACAAGCCATACGCTATGATGTTTGCAGATTTCGCACACGTTCCAAACGATTACTTCTTCCCTGAAGATGGTTCAATTGAAATTACAAAAGGTTGGACTGGTGATGTGAAATATCACATGGGTGCAACTTATCACAAACCATCTGGATTAACGGTAAAACTTGCATATAACCCTTCACACTTAGAAGTAGTTAGCCCTGTTGTAACTGGTTCAACGAGAGCAGCACAAGAAGATACATCTAATCCTGGAGAACCAGTGCAAGATACATCAAAAGCACTAGCGGTTCTTGTTCATGGAGATGCAGCATTTAGCGGTGAAGGAATCGTACAAGAAACATTTAACTATGCTGGAACAAAAGGATTCTCTACTGGCGGATCCATCCACATCATCTCCAATAACATGATTGGATTTACAACAGAATATTACGATTCTCGCTCAACACACTATTCATCAGACGTAGCAAAAGGGTACGGTATTCCTATAGTGCACGTGAATGCAGATGATCCTGAAGCAGTAATTCAAGTAGCAAAATTTGCTTTTGAATATCGTCAAATGTTCGGTAAAGATATTTTAATTGACTTAATTGGTTACCGCAGATTTGGACACAATGAAACTGATGATCCGACTGTAACAAATCCAAAAACATACTTAATTGTTGATAAACATCCTACAGTTCGTGAACTTTATGGTGAACGAGTTGTAAATGAAGGTATTGTAACAAAAGAATTCGTAGAACAGCTAAACCAAGAAATTTATGGCGAAATGCAAAAAAGTTACGATCATGTTAAAGCAGTAGGCGAAGAAAAGGGTCATCATCTCGAAGTGGAAATTCCTGAAGAGGTGAAACAACCTTATCCACAATTAGAAACAGGTGTTTCTGCTGAGGAATTAAAACAAATTAACGAAGAACTGTTAGCATGGCCTGAAAACTTTGAGCCTCAAAACAAATTGGCAAGAATTCTAAAAAGACGTGTTGAAGCGCTAGAAACAGGAAAAATTGACTGGGGTCATGCAGAAACATTGGCATTTGCATCAATTTTACGTGAAGGAAACCCAATTCGTCTGACTGGGCAAGATGCTCAACGTGGTACTTTCTCGCAACGCCATTTAGTACTACATGATAAAAATAACGGTTCTGAATGGACGCCATTACACAATATTTCAGGAGCTAAAGCTTCCTTTAGTGTATTCAATTCTCCATTAACAGAAGCGGCAATCGTGGGTTATGAATATGGTTATAACCTGGAAAATGAGAAAGCATTAACAATTTGGGAAGCACAATTCGGGGACTTCGCAAATATGGCTCAAGTAATGTTTGATAACTTCATTACAGCTGCTCGTTCTAAATGGGGTCTTAAATCTGGATTAGTTCTTTTATTACCAAATGGTATGGAAGGACAGGGTCCAGAACACTCTGCAGCACGCATTGAACGTTACTTGCAATTATGTGCTGAAAATAACTGGATTGTTGCAAACTGTTCAAATGCCGGAAACTACTTCCACTTATTACGTCGACAAGCGAAAATGCTTGGAACTGAAGGAGTGCGTCCATTAGTAGTTGCAACACCAAAATCATTATTGCGTCATCCATTAGCTGCAGCTACATTAGAGCAATTATCTGAAGGAAAATTCGAGGAAGTCATTGAACAACCAGGACTCGGACAAAATCCTAAAAAAGTGGAACGCATTATTTTAGCTTCTGGTAAAGTGACAATTGACTTAGCAGAAGCAATTAAAGACGGTGAAGGATTCGAAAAACTTCACATCCTTCGCATTGAACAATTATATCCATTCCCGATGGAAAAACTTTCTGAAATCATTGCGAGATACCCTAACGCGAAAGAAATTGTTTGGGTACAAGAGGAACCTAGAAACCAAGGTCCTTGGAAATTTGCCTTAGAATACTTATTTGAATTAGCTGAAGGCAAAAAAGTACGTTATGTTGGACGTCCAGAAATGTCTTCTACTTCAGAAGGTGACATGGACTCACATAAAGTTGCTCAAGCTAAAGTAATTAACGACGCTTTAGCAGATTTGTAATCTTGCATAATTTACGTTAAGATTTAACAGTGTTGAGAATTAAAGGAGGATATAAAAAGTGGCTGAAATTAAAGTCCCTGAATTAGCAGAATCGATTACGGAAGGTACAATTGCACAATGGGTGAAAAAAGTTGGAGATCGCGTTGAGAAAGGCGAATTCATTGTTGAATTAGAAACAGATAAAGTAAATGCAGAAATTATTTCTGAAGAAGCAGGAGTATTAACTCAAATTTTAGCTGAAGAAGGCGATACAGTATTAGTTGGCCAAACAATTGCGATCGTTGAGCCTGTTGAAGGTGGAGCTGAACCTACTCCAGCACCTCAAGCAGAACCTGCAAAAGAAGCGGTTAAAGAGGAACAACCACAAGCTCCTCAAGCACAACCAGCACAAGCTGCACCGGTTGTTGAGGAAACATCTAATGAGCGCGTAGTAGCTTCACCAGCTGCACGTAAACTTGCTCGTGAAAAAGGCATTGATTTAGCAGCAATTTCACCAGTAGACCCACAAGGCCGAGTTCGTGTACAAGATGTTGCTGCTCATGCTGCTAAACCAGCACAACCAGTGCAAGCAGCACAACCTGTAGCACCTGCTGTAACTGTAGATGAATCTCGCGTTACAGTTGAAAGAATGAGCCGTCGACGTCAAACAATTGCAAAACGTCTTCTTGAAGTTAAACAAAATACGGCAATGTTAACAACATTCAACGAAATTGACATGACAAATGTAATGGAATTACGTAAACGTAAGCAAGAACAATTTGTGAATGAGAATGGTATTAAACTTGGATTCATGTCATTCTTCACAAAAGCAGTAGTTGCTGCATTGAAAAAATACCCTTATGTAAATGCACAAATTGTTGGTGATGAAATTCATAAATTTAACATTTATGATATCGGTATTGCGGTATCTACAGAAGAAGGTTTAGTAGTTCCAGTTGTACGTGATGCAGATCGCAAAAACTTCGCTGAAATTGAAAGAGAAATTGCAGAACTTGCTCAAAAAGCACGTGAAAAGAAATTAGCAATTTCTGATTTACAAGGCGGAACATTTACAATTACAAATGGCGGTATCTTTGGTTCATTAGCTTCAACACCGATTATCAATGGTACGCAAGCAGGTATCCTTGGTATGCACTCAATTGTAAACCGTCCAGTAGCTGTAAACGGCCAAGTTGAAATTCGTCCAATGATGTATGTGGCACTTTCATACGATCATCGAATCATTGATGGTAAAGATTCAGTTGGATTCTTAAAAACAGTTAAAGAATTAATCGAAAATCCTGAAGATTTACTTCTAAATTCATAAGAAAATGTATAATATACTCCCCAACTATTTTTGGGGAGTATATTTGGTACTATTAAACTTTTCCTATTTGTTATTGACAAGTAAACACCATTTAGGTTATGCTTCTCTTAACAATTGAATATTCTAGCCTCACTTGGTAGGGTAGAGGCGCGGTATTTATTAGTTTCTCATGGAGCTTGAGCGAGTGAAGAAGTGGGAAAGAAGGAAATATCGCCGAAGTGTAGTTATTTGCTCAGATAACTATGCTGGGGTTACAGTGAATAACTGTAACACTGTCTTACATGTTTATATGTAAGGTGTGCTATTCCAAAGTGGAACTAGAGGTATTAGTCTAACAAATTGATGCGACCTTAAGTTCTTCTTAGGTCGCTTTTTATTTGTGAAGCTAAGCTAAACAGAGACAGGGGGAATTAAGATGAAAAAGAAATTATTGCTACTTTTCATAACCATGATGACGGTTCTCGTTCTTGCAGCATGTGGTTCAGGAAACAAAGAATCAACAGGTGGAGAATCACAAAAAGATTCAGAATCTTCATCCGAGTCAAAAAGTGTATTAAGAGTAGGTATGGAAGCTGCTTATGCACCATTTAACTGGTCTCAAAAAGATGACTCAAATGGAGCAGTTCCTATTGCAGATTCTAAAGAGTTTGCAAACGGTTACGATGTTCAAATCGCAAAACGTATTGCTGAAGGATTAGGGATGGAGCTTCAAATTGTAAAAACTGACTGGGATGGTTTAATTCCATCATTACAATCTGGTGCAATTGATGCAGTTATTGCGGGTATGTCACCTACTCCTGAACGCATGGAAGTAATCGATTTTACAGACAACTATTATACGAGTGATTTCGTAATTGTTGTGAAAAAAGATGGTCCATATGCAAATGCAAAATCGATTCATGATTTTGAAGGGGCTAAAGTAACAGCACAACAAGGTACTACTCACTACAAAGTAATCGATCAAATGACTGGCGTTAATAAACAAGTACCAGCTACAGATTTTGGCCAAATGCGAATCCAATTATCTTCTGGTGCAATTGATGCTTATATTTCAGAACGTCCAGAAGGGATGTCTGCTGAGGCAGCAATTGAAGGATTTACTTACATTGTTCCAGAAGACGGATTTGAGGCTGATGAATCTGATACAGCAATCGCTGTTGGCTTGAAAAAAGGTTCGGACTTAAAAGATAAAATTAACGAAATTTTAGCTGGTATTACGGAAGATGAACGTCATCAAATCATGGAAGAAGCTATTAAAAATCAACCATCACAACAATAGTGTGGTGAAAGGTTGTCTTGAGATTTTCTATAAGACAACCTTTTTCCATTTTCCTTCCCTGTAAAGTTATTTACTGTGCTTAACTTTAATTCTTCTAAGTGCGAACAAAAAAACAATAAGGGGATTTCTTTATGTCTTTCTTAGAAACAGTTTGGAATATTTTTCAGAATAACTGGGATTTGTTTTTGCGAGGAGCATGGATTGCATTAATTCTTGCGATATTAGGTACGATTTTTGGTGCGATTATCGGATTTTTCATCGGGGTTATGCACACGATTCCATTGCAAAAAAAATCCTTTAAAACATATGCATTAAAAACTATTAATTTTATACTAACTTGCTATGTTGAACTATTCCGTGGCACTCCAATGATGGTACAAGCGATGGTTGTGTTCTACGGACTCTATGCCATTGATATTCAATTAAATCGCTTTGTTGCTGGTCTAATTGTTATCAGCTTAAATACAGGTGCTTATATGGCAGAGTATGTGCGAGGTGGAATTGTTTCAATCGATAAAGGACAATACGAGGCCAGTGAAGCGATTGGTATGAATCATTTTCAAACAATGTTCTATATTATCCTTCCTCAAGTAGCTCGAAATATTTTACCAGCGACTGGTAACCAGCTCGTTATGAATATAAAGGACTCTTCTGTACTAAGTGTCATTAGTGTAGTTGAATTATTCTTTACAACGAACTCTGTTGCGGGTAGTACATATCGTTATGCAGAAGCATTCTTAATTGCCTGCGTATTGTACTTCATTATGACATTCACTGTAACTCGTATTCTTCTTTGGTTTGAGAAGAAAATGGATGGACCTGATTCGTACCGAGTGGAGCTTGTGACAGGAAACAAGCCGATAAAGGATGGTGAGTAATGCTATGACAGTGGTCATTGATATCAAACATTTAAATAAAACATTCGGCAATCATGAAGTATTGAAAGATGTCAATTTCCAAGTAAGAAAAGGGGAAGTTGTAACGTTAATTGGAGCTTCAGGATCAGGAAAATCCACATTATTGCGTTGCATTAACTTGCTGGAAACTCCTACAGGCGGTGAGATTATTTTTAATGGAGAAAATATTTTAACGGAAGGTTACAATAAAGAAAAATATCGTACGCACTTAGGTATGGTATTCCAGCAGTTTAACTTATTTAATAACTTGGATGTATTAGGGAATTGTATAGTCGGACAAGTAAAAGTATTGAAACGTTCAAAAGAGGAAGCCATAAACAATGCGATGAAATATTTAACGATTGTTGGAATGGATCGCTATAAGAATGCGCGACCTCGACAACTTTCAGGTGGACAAAAACAGAGGGTTGCAATTGCAAGAGCTTTAGCAATGGATCCAGACGTGATGCTATTTGATGAACCGACTTCTGCCCTTGACCCAGAAATGGTAGGGGAAGTACTAAAGGTTATGCGAGACCTTGCGAAGGCCGGAAATACGATGTTAATTGTTACCCATGAAATGGAATTTGCAAAAGAAGTTTCAGATCGAGTCGTATTTATGGATAAAGGGGTCATTGTTGAAGAAGGGCCTCCTGAACAAGTACTAGTCAACCCAATACACGAAAGAACAAAAGAGTTCTTAAGACGAACATTAAATAAATAAGATGGAACGGGGCTGTCCAGAAAGTCAATCACTTTCTGAACAGCCTTATTTCTTAATAGTTATATTCTCTTGAAAACTTTTCTCCTGCGGTGGTCACATCAAACGCGCCTCCTCGTCGCAATTTATCTGCGTCGAAAGCACTAGCGACAGCGCAATTTATTTGCGGCGAAAGCGCTAGCGACAGCCGCAAAGGGGGTGTCTCAAAATGACTTGTTAGACGCCCCCTTTTTAACTTACTTTATTTTGAAATTGTTTGATATGTTGAGCAATGGCTAAATTGAATAGTTCTGGTCGCTCGATATTCGACAAATGTCCTGTATTTTCAAAAATAATTAAATTGGAAGACTTAATCATGTAATGCATCAGATAGGCATTTTGAATAGGTACAACTTTATCTTCTAGTGAACCAATAATCAGTGTTGGCACATTAATGGTCAACAAATCATAAAAATAGTTTCTTCCAAAAGCTGATTGAACGGATTTTAAATACGTATCTTCTCGAATGTGAAAAGCATTCTTTGCTAATTCATAAACCTTTTGTTCTTCAGGATTGTATAAACATTTTTTGATGAGCCGTTCATTCAGTTGTTCGAGTGACGATTTTTTTAAAAATCGTTTTGTTTTTTCAAGAGTAATATTCCCAAGCAAAGTAGGAATATAGTAAGTTGTATTACATAAAATGAGTGATTTTACACGCTTTTTAAAACGCTTACATATTTCTAGTGCAACGATTCCACCGAGTGATAAACCAACAAAATGTGCTTTTTCGATATTTAAATAATCTAATACTTCAATTATGTCTTTTGCAAAAAATTCGACATTGATATTTTCCTTTTCTGGAGAGTCACCATGTCCTCTTAATTCGATGATAATTAATCGATATTGTGTAGTCAGTTCCAATTGGGGAGCCCAAGCTTGTATGCGGTTTCCTAATCCATGAATAAAGACTATTTCTTCACCTGTCCCAACATCTAAGTAGTTTAACATCACGATCACCTATTTCATCAGCGTATGTTGAGAAATCACAGGGATGGTTCACTTGATAGTCTTTGCAAATAACAACAAATTTATCAACCAGAATGGAAAATAACGTTTTCATTATTATATGTAAATTGCACAGAAATGTACCGTGACAACTGTACTTATGTTTGGAAAAGTTTCAATAAGGCTTACTGGTGATGGTTGGCGAATATTTTTTAAAAGGAAAGGGAAGAAAAGTTGCTAGTGCTCAAGAAATGGATTTATCTAAAATTCTACTACAACAGATTTAAACCATATTTTTATTAATAAAGAATCATAAATAAGCATACGATAAATTAAGTAAATCGAAATTACCTAATGGACGACAAAATCCATCAGTATTTGTTAAAATAAATGTGTTAACTGGACAAGAAGTTCATGAGAGATGGTTTTGAAAACTTTCATGTATGTACTTGGCAATTAGATGATATAATTGTAAACGATAGTTTAATGAAGAGAGAGGGTATGATAATGCTACACTTAAAATGGAAGGACGCACCTACTATTCGTACAGTAAAATGTGTGAATACAAATGCGAAAAAATATTTAGTATCTAACGTGTTAACTGTTGGGAAAGAATATGAAGTGAAAAATGAAACAGAAGAATTTATTTTTATAGTTGATAATACTGGAAAAGTAGGCGGGTATTATAAGGAGTACTTCGAATAAATAATAAGCACGAGTGTTTTGTATCACTCGTGCTATTTTACTTGCCATCTATTTCATGGATGGTTTGTTCAATCAATTGTTGTTTTTCGTTCCGGTCGGCTTGAATTTGCAATGTTTCTTCGATTGATTCGATAAGCTGTATTTGCGTTTCTTTTAAATGATTCAGTTCTACATGACTTTCGGTAATGCTCGTCATTTCAGCGCTTTTCATCGCTAACTTCTCTGAAGTATTCATTAAATGATGACTTGTCGCATTTGCACGATGTTGGCGATTGAGGTTGACGAGCATGGAAATTTGAGATTGCCATAAAGGGATTGTTGATAATATAGATGACTGAATTTTTTCAATGAGCATTTCATTGGTTGATTGAATCATGCGAATTTGGGGAGCAGTTTGAATAGCTATTTCCCGCGATATTTGTAAATCATACATTCTTCGATCTAGCCATTCCGCCGCATTTTTCATATCGAGTAACTTTTGCCTCATCATGGGGTTGTCCATATCGTTATAATCCGTTTCCACCATTTGCAACTGCTTTTGAAGGTCAAGTCTTTTCATTTCCAAAGCAGCAATGTACAAATTGATTTCTTGAAAATATTCTTCATTTTTTTCATATAACTTATTTAACATATTGTTATCCGTCAATAAATTCTCTTGAGCTCGTTTTAAATGAATCGTTAGACGGTCGATTTGCTTACTTAAGCGATTGTATTGGGAAACGATTTGTTGAATGGAAGTTTTTCGTTTAAATAGTTTTCTTAAAAATCCTTTATCTTGAATGTTGAATTGATCGAGATTCATTGAATCCAACTGTTCAATTAAGGTCGATAAAATCTCTCGAATTGGTGAAGTATCGTTTCTTTGTACTTGAACTAATAATTGATGGGTAAAATGTTTTAGGGATTTTTGAACTTCTTCACCAAAACGAACAATGGCTTCATAGCAAGTACTATCTAGCTCGCTTGCTAAATATAATGCTTTTGACTGCTCTTCTTCAGTAAGGGTAGGGAATACTTTACTCTCCACAATAGAAAAAGAGCTCTCGTTTGGGAACAGTTCAAAACCTTCTGAGCTCTTTTTCTCCATCATTGATTTTCCCTCCCAAATTCTATTTGCTTTTGTTTTTTTTCATGCTCGAGTTTGACATAATCCAACTCCAATTTTAAATTTTCTAAATCAGATGCAAGAGCAGCTTTTAAGTCATCTTCCATCGAACTTTGTAATTTTTTCATCGCTTTTCGAGCCTCTTCAAGAGCGATATGCACATCAGCATCTTTAATTTGCTGTTGTACTAACGTTGCGTAATTTTTGCTCAATTGCACAGCTGAAGGCAGGTGAGAATAGAAGAAATCTTCAACTGTGTAAAATTTTTGCGGATTTGTTTGAACGATATTGACTATTCTTCTAGACAACTTTGTCATTTCATTTAGTAATTTAAAAGAACGAATGGAACGCACTCGAATATATTGCTGTGTTAATAAATTTATGTGGCTTTTTGCTTGTTTTAATTGGGATTCAATATGATTATATTCTGAACGGGTAAAGCCGAGTGCTTTCGTCTTTTTATATTTTTGAACAGATTTAATGATATAATTACTAACTATATAAGTTAGAATGGATGCAATCGGTATGATTAATCCATTCAGAAAACTGATATTTAATTGAACAACTAATATGATAAAAACTGTAAAACTAAAGAAAAAATTGAGTAAATGTCGTATGATGAAGTTGCTTACCCCCAGCATATGCGTACCTCCTCGTGTTCTTAGTATAAATACGTTCGGTGGGGAATAAAAGTTTCAAAAACTTATTTGAATTTATCATTTCTCTATTTAAATGATACTACTTTTTTCACATATTTTTAAAGAGAAGGAATGGGGGAAATACAAAAAATTGGACGTTTAAAAAACGTCCAAATTACAGCAATTCAAAATTCAATTTGTCATATCCTTGTATATCATCAAAAATTACAATTGACAAACTTGATTTTAGATTTTCACCTTTTTGAATAAAATGCAAAAATTCATCAATAGATTGATTTTTCCCTTCCACATCGATTTCAAGCTGATCGTTTTCATTTATACGAAAATTCCCTTTTAATCCTAATTCTAACGCCTTCTGTTGAATGAAAAATCGGTTGCCAAATCTTTTTCCAGCGACATTGATTATAATGTGCGCCCTCTTTGCCATCACTCCACCTACAATCAATTAAATTTTCATTCAGCCGTGGGTTTTCAACATATGAATTAAATCATTTAAATAGTGAATGACTTTTTCAGAAGCTTTTTCGATTTCTTGCAAATGGATTTCTGCTTGTTGTCGATTTCCTCTACTTAATTCCAAAATTGCATTTTTTGCAGCAATATGAACTTGCTTATGAACGTACTCTAATTCTTTGAAAGATTCTACATGTTTAAATTTAGCTTGGGTGTCATTTGCATAATACCATTTTCCTAAACGGCAATCTTGGTGGGAGGAAACTTCTTCTGGTGATAATTCTTCAACTCCTAAAATCATGTTATATACCCGCCATTTCCATAATAGATGATCAGTTTTTGATAATTGTAAAAGGGCGGTACTGGATAAGCGAACAGGGTTATTATTGATAATGTCATTTCGGAAACGCATCATTTCTTTACTTAGTGCAAATATACTTTCAGACGTTTGTTTACCTAAGCTATGAATTTGTTCTTGAAGATTGGCCATTTCAGACATACGTTTAGTAATTTCATCAACGGCAGCAGCTTGTTCTTCAGTAATGGAAGCAGTGCTGGCAACATCATGTTTAATACTTTCAATTGCATGTACAATTGAGTTTAATAAAGGTAACGACTGTTTTGCCTCTGAAGTAGCTTCTTTAATCTTCTGTGAAGCATCTGCAATGGAATCGGAAACCATATTTGAATATTGTTTAAATGCATCGACATTTTGTGATACTTCATTTAATGCGTTCACTGTTCCTTCAGCTAATTTTCGTACTTCTTGTGCCACAACAGAGAAACCTTTCCCATGTTCACCAGCACGAGCTGCCTCAATAGAAGCGTTAAGTGCTAGTAAATTTGTTTGGTCTGCAATTTCGTTTATTATTGTGACGATACTATCAATTTCGTTCACATAGTTTTGTAATTGATGGAATGATTTAACAATTTGTTGGAACGTATTATCCGTTTGAAAAATATCATTTAACGCTTTTTCAATTGTATTTTTTCCGTCGATAACATTGCTTACTGAATCCGTCGTTTTCTCAGATATTTGCGATGAAGCACGGGCAACTTCTCCAATCGAAGCGGAAACTTGTTCGATTGCTGCGGTGGAATTTTGAATTTCCGTTGTTTGTTGATCAACGCGTTGAATTAAATCTTTCATGTAGATGATTTTCGTATTGGATTCAATTAGCGAAGAAATTTCTGTAATGACATTTTCGATCATTCTTTCTGTTAATACTTCTACCAATAACTCTTGCTCTACATTCATTGCAGCGTTTAATGAGCGCAAATATTCCAATGCTTTATGAGGTTTCATACCAAAGTTATGTAAAATGTGAGTACTAATGTAAAAGGAGAATTGATTAAATAATACGATTAATTTTCCAGTTTCAAAATTATGTATTCTGAATAAGTGAAAAAATTTTATCGCATTTTGTACATACTCATCATTTCGTTCATTAAGAAAAAATTGTTGCAAATATTTTTCAATTTTTTCTTCTGGAATAGGATTTTCGCCTTTCGGTGAAATTTCTTTTAAATAGCGTTGAAAAATATTGCTCATTGTTGGAGTGAAGTTTACAATTTTTTTAAATAATTCTTGTAAATTTTGCTGATCCTTTTTTGTAAAATGATTATATTGTAAGGTTTTTAAAAAACGTCCTGATGCTTCTATATCAGTTCCACGTTCTAATAAATCGTTTAAATGAACTCTTGGTTTAAATGTTAAAACCATACTTAAGTCCTTCCTTTCGATTCAAAAATTACCAAGTTATAGATATTTTAACATATTTTTTATTATGAAAAGAATGGGGTTTTTCAACGTGTATAAAATTATTTATATGAAGGCAGACTTTGAACCTTGGTGGCAATTTGAAGGTTGGGAATCACATATTGTGTCAGAAGAAGTTTTTGATACGAAAGAACAATTTGAAGTTGCAATAAAAGAAACTCTTAATGTGTTTAGAAAAAAATTTGACCATGAGGAGAGCAGGGAAGGAAAGTATTTTGCCTTTTGGTCGGAAGATGAAAAAACTTATTGTGAAGCTTGTGATGATGAATTACAAATTTTTCATGGTATAATTGTGCAACAACTTGAATATAATCAATAATAGTAACAAAATATATCCCGATCCATTCGAGAACGATTTCAAATCTGTATAAAAATCGTTTGACATTTTGTAATATGGTGGTATAATATAAATACAATTGAATTGTAAGGCCGGAAACAAGTGATTCACATATTACAAAGAGTGATCGGTGTTTTTGTCGGTACTCTTCGTAATATGTGAATTTTTTTATTCTGGTAATAAAAACAATTCCATATTGTAAAAATATTTTTATTTTTTTGGAGGTTTTTTTCAATGAAACAAGGTACAGTAAAATGGTTTAACTCAGAAAAAGGTTTTGGATTCATCGAAGTTGAAGGCGAAAACGACGTATTCGTACACTTCTCAGCTATTCAAGGTGAAGGTTTCAAAACTCTTGATGAAGGTCAAAAAGTGGAATTCGAAGTGGTTGAAGGCAACCGCGGACCTCAAGCTGCTAACGTTGTTAAATTATAATTATAAACGAACTTAAATATGATGAGGCATCCATTTTTGGACGCCTCTTTTTATTTTCGATTTGGAAACATCATTTTCTAACAGAGAATGATGTTTTTTTGTGTGCGCCTGGCATGGATGTAATCTATAGGGTGCAAGTCCCGAGCCGTGAAGGCAGAAGTAACGGTTAGCTTAACGCAAGGGTGTCTGTGGTGACGCGGAATCTGAAGGAAGCGAGCGGCAAACTTCCGGTCTGAGGAACACGAACTTCATACAAGGCTAGGTATCATTGGATGAGTTTGCACAACAAAACAAAGTCCTTTCTGCCGAAGGTGATACAGAGTAAATGAAGCAGATAGATGGAAGGAAAGATTACATTCTTACCCAGGGAGGTCTGATGGATACGTGAAATACACTTCATAACCTACTTAGTGATAAGTAGCTGAACCATCAGAAGTCAGCAGAGGTCATAGTATTAGTTGGTCTAGAACAACTGAGAAGGACCGAACAATTAAGAGAGAATAGCCCTTGGCATTCAGTGAGTCATGATGAACACAGAAAACGTAGTACCTCACTTGAGGGAGGAAGCGGTGAATCCCGTGGGGGACCTCTTGGAGGGTGGAGTGACCACTGGCATAAAGAGAACAGCTATTCACGGAAGGAGAATAACGATGCTTTTGAATCAAATCCTGTCACGGGAGAACATGCTTCAAGCACTAAAACGTGTAGAACAGAATAAAGGAAGCCACGGAGTAGATATGATGCCCGTACAAAATCTACGACAGCACATAGTTGAAAACTGGCTATCGATTAAAGAAGCAATTCTCAAGGGAACTTATGAACCGATGCCAGTCCGCAGAGTCGAAATCCCGAAACCTGATGGCGGTGTTCGTTTACTAGGAATCCCTACCGTAACAGACCGTTTGATTCAACAAGCAATCGCCCAAGTACTTTCAAAAGTGTATGACCCTACATTCTCTGAAAACAGCTACGGATTTAGACCAAACCGAAGTGCCCATGATGCGGTGAGGAAAGCGAAAGAATATATAAGAGATGGACATCGATGGGTTGTAGATATGGACTTGGAGAAATTCTTTGATAAGGTCAACCATGACAGATTAATGGGTACACTCGCGAAGAGAATCCAAGATAAACCATTACTGAAATTGATTCGTAAGTATTTACAATCGGGCGTCATGATTAATGGTGTGGTGTCAAACACATTTGAGGGAACTCCACAAGGAGGACCATTAAGTCCGCTACTATCTAACATTGTACTAGATGAACTAGATAAAGAATTGGAAAGAAGAGGACACAAATTCGTTCGATATGCGGATGACTGTAACATTTACGTGAAAAGTAAACGAGCAGGACTTCGCACAATGGCAAGTATCCAGCGATTTATTGAAGGAAAACTACGACTGAAAGTAAATGAAAAGAAATCAGCGGTCGACCGTCCATGGAAACGTAAGTTTCTAGGATTTAGCTTTACCTATCATAAAGAGCCAAAGGTTCGTATCGCAAAAGAAAGCCTTAAACGAATGAAGAATAAAGTTCGTGAAATCACATCACGCAAGATGCCCTACCCGATGGAATACCGCATTCAGAAACTGAATCAATATCTAATGGGATGGTGTGGATATTTTGCGTTAGCAGACACCAAATCTATATTCCCTGAATTAGATAAATGGATTCGTAGAAGACTTCGAATGTGTCTATGGAAGAACTGGAAGAAACCGAAAACAAAGTTACGCAACCTTATTCAACTTGGCGTACCACAATGGCAAGCGTATGAATGGGGAAATACTCGGAAGAGTTATTGGCGTATTTCAAAAAGTCCAATATTACACAGAACCCTTGGTAACTCCTATTGGAGAAACCAAGGGCTGAAAAGTCTTGAAGCTCGTTATGAAAACTTGCGTCAATTATCTTAATTGAACCGCCGTATACGGAACCGTACGTACGGTGGTGTGAGAGGACGGGAGTTAATCGCTCCCTCCTACTCGATTTCTGTTTTTAGTAAAAATTCCTCTTTCTTTTAAATTGCAATCTTAACATTTTCTGCATCCAAAAGTAGTGCAAATTTACAATCTCTTAACAATTCCTTTAAACAAGATCAATATATGAATTTTATAGTGGGAAATGTAGTGAGAATTAAACTATTAAACGATGGAGGAAATTTCAGATGAAAAAGTGGAAGTTCTTAACGATGACTGCAATGGTAAGTTCTGCATTACTACTTGGAGCATGTGGCGGAGAAAAAAATGAAGCTGGCACAAATGCTGGAAATACACCACAACAAGCAGAAAATGGAGAAGCACAATTAGCAGGCTCTGTAACAGGTGATGGTTCTTCAACTGTTGCCCCTATTGTTGAAGCGCTTGTGGAAGAATATGCTGCTGTTGAACCAAATGTACAAGTATCTGTAGGGGTATCTGGAACTGGTGGAGGATTTGAAAAATTCATCGCCGGCGAAACGGATTTCTCAAATGCTTCACGAGAAATTAAAGAAGAAGAAGCTCAAGCTTTAAAAGATGCGGGTATTGAATATACAAAATTTGAAATTGCTTATGACGGAATCACTGTCGTAATTAATTCAGATAACGATTGGGCTACGGATTTAACAATTGAACAATTAAAAGAAATTTGGATTGAAGACGGAAAAGTGAAAAAATGGTCTGATCTTGATCCATCTTGGCCAGATGAAGAAATTGTCTACTATGCACCAGGAACAGATTCAGGTACCTTTGACTATTTCGACGAAGTGATTTTGGAAGGTGAAGATTTAGTTCGATCAGCTCAATTGTCTGAAGATGATAACGTAATTGTTCAAGGCGTTGCTTCTGATAAAAACGCGATCGGATTCTTTGGCTATGCTTACTATTTGGAAAATCAAGATAAATTAAAAGCGGTACGCGTGAACGGTATAGAACCATCAAATGAAACAATTGAAAACGGGGAATACACGCCGCTCTCTCGTCCGTTATTTGTATTCGTAAACAATAAAAAAATCATTGAGAATGAATCATTTTACGATTTTATGAAATTCACTTTAGAAAACGCTGGAGACATGGCTGAAGCTGTTGGATATGTGCGTTTACCTGATGATAAGTATAGAGAAGAGCTGAAAACGTTAGAACAATTTAAATAATCCTTTAGATTGTTAGTGTGTGGGGGGCTTTCACCCACACACTTTGCAGGGTTAGAAGGGAGATTATGAAATGGCTCAAAGCATTGAGAAAGAGCAATCAATCCAACAATTGATTGAGAAATCTCGAAATAAAAAGGGCAAAAAAATCATTGAAAAAATAATGCTTATTTTACTCCTATTAGCAGCACTGATTTCTGTTGTTACCACATTGAGCATTGTCTTTACATTAATTTTCGAGACCTTTGAGTTTTTTAGGAGAGTATCAATTGTCGAGTTTTTATTTGGAACAGAATGGTATCCATTTTCAAGTGGCAGTCCATCCTTTGGTGTTTTACCACTCATATTAGGAACATTCAAAGTGACGCTGATTGCAATAGGTGTAGCTGTTCCGATAGGTTTGTCAGTAGCAATTTATTTAAGTGAATATGCTTCTGACAAAACTCGAAAAATCATGAAACCGATTTTGGAAGTATTAGCAGGTGTACCGACCATTGTCTATGGTTTTTTTGCTCTGACGTTTGTCACACCGATATTACAAACTTTGATACCGTCGCTGAAATTATTTAATGCTCTTAGTCCAGGGATCGTAGTGGGAATCATGATTTTACCTAGCATTATCTCTTTATCGGAAGATGCCATGAATTCTGTACCAAATGCTATTCGAGAAGGAGCTCTCGCGCTGGGTGCTACAAAGCTCGAAGTTTCGTTAAAAGTTGTACTTCCTGCAGCGTTATCCGGCATCGTTGCATCCATTGTATTGGGCATTTCTCGGGCTATCGGTGAAACGATGATTGTCTCCCTCGCCGGCGGTGCAACCCCAACTTTTGATTTCAATATCACGGGTTCAATTCAAACGATGACAGCCTATATCGTACAAGTATCTTCTGGTGATGCAGGTTACGGCACAACAATTTACTATTCTATGTATGCAGTTGGATTTACGTTGTTTATATTCACTTTATTGATGAACTTAGTAGCTCAATATATTTCGAAACGCTTCAGGGAGGAATATTGATATGACGAAATACATTGACGATACCGTCGTCATGAAGCGTATGCAGTCTCGATTAAGAAAAAATAAAATTTGGAAAATAATATTTTTCCTTGCTGCTTCTTTTGCATTGTTAACCCTCGTTGTATTAATTGTAAGAATAATATCTCAAGGAGCGGGATACATAAATTGGGATTTCTTTAACAATTTCGGTTCACGTTTTCCTGAAAAAGCTGGAGTAAAAGCGGCATTAATTGGTTCGATTTGTATGATGCTCGTTGTAGCTCCAACTTCCATCATACTTGGGGTGGCAACAGCAATATATTTGGAAGAGTATGCAAAGAATAATAGATTTAATGATTTTATTCGAACAAATATATCCAACTTAGCTGGTGTACCATCAATTGTCTTTGGTTTATTAGGATTAACCATTTTTGTCCGCATGTTTGGTTTAGGAAAAAGTATTCTAGCTGCTGGATTAACGATGAGTTTATTAATTTTGCCTGTCATTATTGTAGCTGCACAAGAAGCGATCCGTGCTGTACCAAAAGAACAGCGGGAAGCTTCATATGGTATGGGCGCAACCAAATGGCAAACGATTACTCGAGTTGTATTGCCATCTGCCATACCGGGAATCTTGACGGGAAGCATTTTAGCTTTATCTCGTGCAATTGGAGAAACAGCGCCATTAGTTGTAATCGGAATCCCTGTAATTATCCATTTCTTGCCTACTGGTTTGCTTAGTGAATTTACAGCTTTGCCGATGCAAATTTACGATTGGGCAAAACGCCCGCAAGAAGCATTTCAATATGTTGCTGCAGCGGGAATTATTGTGTTGATGATTGTCCTTGTGCTGATGAATTCGATTGCCGTGTTGATTCGAAATAAATTCCAAAAACGATATTAAGGATGGGTGAAAGTGGTACAAACAATGATTAACAATGAACTGAAACCTTTGCGTGTTGTTGAAAAGCAGTTCAAAGTCAATGAAAATTTCCAGACAAACAGTAAAGCATCCGTTTTCTATGCGAACAATTTTAATCTTTGGTATGGTGAGCACCATGCGTTAAAAGATATTCAATTTAACGTTCAAGAAAATGAAGTGACTGCCATCATCGGGCCTTCAGGATGCGGAAAATCAACTTTTATTAAAGCGTTGAACCGTATGGTGGAACTTGTTCCATCAGTGAAAATAAGCGGAGAAATTTTATACCGTGGTCGCAATATATTTGCTGCTGATTATGCAGTAGAAGAATTGCGTACAAAAGTTGGGATGGTGTTTCAAAAACCAAACCCTTTCCCGAAATCCATATATGATAACGTCGCTTATGGGCCGCGAATTCATGGCATTAAAAATAAAAAAATATTAGATGAAATTGTAGAAAGGTCATTGAGAGGTGCAGCGATTTGGGATGAAGTGAAAGATCGTCTTCATCACAATGCTTATGGTTTATCAGGAGGACAACAACAACGTATTTGTATTGCACGGTGTCTAGCGATTGAACCAGATGTCATTTTAATGGACGAACCAACATCTGCCCTTGATCCAATTTCTACATTAAAAGTTGAGGACCTCATTCAGGACTTAAAAAAGAATTACTCCATTATTATTGTGACACACAATATGCAACAAGCGGCCCGGATTTCAGACAAAACAGCCTTTTTCTTAAATGGAGAAGTAGTGGAATTTGACATCACAGATCGAATATTCTCAACACCACGTGATCAGCGTACAGAAGATTATATTTCAGGGCGTTTCGGCTAATAAGGAGTGATGGGTGCGTGAGTATTCGAGAAAGATTGGACAAAGAATTGGAATCTGTGCAACAAGCATTTTTAACTTTGTGCGATAAAAGTATTCATCAATTTGAATTATCGTTTCAAGCATTTATTGAAAAAGATATGGAATTAGCAAAACGAATAATAGAAGAAGATGTGGAAATGAACAAGATGGAAGAAGAGATTCATAATAAAGTAGTGCTCCTTCTGACCAAACAACAACCAATTGTTGCAACAGATCTTCGTCGTCTTATCGTTTTATTAAAAGCTGCTTCAGATATGGAACGGGTTGGAGATTATGCAGTGAACATATCAAAGGGAGCCATTCGCATTGGGGAGGAACGATTTATTACGTCAGTAGAGTTAATGGAAGATATGTGCTATAAAACGATATCGATGCTTCGGCAAGTCGTTAATGCATTTGTGGAAGAAAATGTCCAAAATGCAAAAGAAATTGCTGAAATGGATGATCAAATCGATGAAATGTATGGAAATATGATTGCACATTTAATGAAACTTTCTGCCATTAGTCCTGAAAGTGTTTCGCAAATCACGTATTTATCTTTTGTATGCCGATTTATTGAGCGTTGTGCGGATTTGGCAACGAATATCGCAGAATATATCCTCTATTTGAAAAAAGGACTTTACTTAGATTTAAACCGTTAATGTTGTATTCTAACTTTTCAAAAGGGTTTTTATTGAATAATGAAAAAATTTATAATAAAATGATTTCAACCAAATACGGAAGCGATGATGAAAAAGAGTAGTATTATGGATTGGCTAAGAGAGCTAGCGGTTGGTGCGAGCTAGTGCAAGACATAATACGAATGGGTTTTCTAGCTCTAGCATTGAAAGTTTAGTAGGTGCTAGCGTATCGTTTACGTTACAAACTTTGAGTGGACATAAGTCTTCTTATGTCAATAAAGGTGGTACCACGGCTCCCCGTCCTTTAATTTTAGGGGAGTTTTTTATTTTGATAGCTTAGTTAGTTGAGTTGAGAGGAGAAGGTAGAGATGACAGTAAATTATGTAATGAAAACTTTACAGGGAGATATGATGACTCCTATTTCTGTTTTCCTTAGTGTCTCAGGAAAAAATAAAGTATTATTTGAATCTGCTGCGAAACATGAGGAAAGTGGAAGATATTCCTTTATTGCCTATGATCCGATTGCAGAATTAATTGGCAATAAAGAGAGTTACTTGTTTAGGAAAGAAGGGGAGGAGGAAAAGAGGGAAGGTTCGGTCTTTCAAAAGTTGAGAGATTTAATCCCTATTTCCAATGAACCACTTCCTTTTTCCTTCTTTGGAGGGGCAATTGGCTATTTTAGTTATGATACGGCTTTTTATACTGAAAAAATCGGACCTCTCTTACCAGATGAGTTGAATATGCCAGATGTGCATCTTCTGTTTTATAATCGATTTATTGTCATCGATCATTTACTACAAAAAGTATCGATCGTGGCCATTGATTTATTCCAAGAAGGTAAAACAAGAGAGGAGATGGATGAATACATCCATCAGATTGAAGAACAATTGAAAAATGGTACTACGCTTATTGAAGTAGAAAAAAGTACAGTTGAATTTCGTCCATCCATTGATCAAGAAACATTTGTTAATATGGTAGAAAAAGCAAAAAATTATATTGAATGTGGTGACATTTTTCAAGTTGTATTATCTCAACGTTTTTCGTCCGATTTTAAAGGAAATCCTTTTTCTTTATACCGAAGTCTGCGTACTTCGAATCCATCACCATACATGTTCTATTTAGAGTTTGATGATTATACAATTTTGGGTACTTCCCCAGAAAGTTTAGTAAAAATCACCGATGGATTCATTAAGACGAATCCGATTGCTGGAACGAAACCTCGTGGAAAAACAAAGGAAGATGATCGAAAATTAGAGGAACTTCTTCTAAGTGATGAGAAAGAACTTGCGGAACATCGCATGCTCGTTGATTTAGGTCGAAACGATTTGGGGCGGGTTTCGAAGGTCGGTACAGTGAACGTTTCAAAATATATGAAAATAGAAAAGTATAAATATGTAATGCATATTGTTTCCGAAGTAATCGGTGAAAAAAGAGATGATGTTCATGTAGTGGATGTCATTACTAGTTGCTTGCCTGCTGGAACGGTTTCCGGAGCTCCGAAAATTCGCGCCATGCAAATTATCAATGAACTGGAACAACAAAAAAGAGGGGTTTACGCAGGGGCAATTGGTTATATTTCAATCAATGGCAATTTAGACTTGGCAATTGCGATACGTACGATGATCGTAAAAGACGAAAAAGCATATGTGCAAGCTGGGGCAGGAATCGTGTATGATTCCATTCCGCAATCTGAATATGAAGAGACACTGAATAAAATGAAGGCTTTGTTGGAGGTAGAGCGATGATATTACTAATTGATCATTACGATTCATTCACATACAATTTATATCAACAAATTGCCTCGCTCGGAAAAGAAGTGAAGGTTATTCGCTACGATGACATCACGATTGACGAAATTCGTGAAATGCAGCCTGAAGCGATTGTATTATCGCCAGGACCCGGAAGACCTGATGATATTCCTCAAACGGTCAATGTTGTAAAAGAACTGTACACGGAGTTTCCAATCCTTGGTGTTTGTTTAGGGCATCAAATTATCGGTGCCGCATTTGGCGGTGAGATTGTGCAAGCAAACCGCATCATGCATGGAAAAACGTCGCTATTAAACTATGAACGAAAGGGATTGTTCAAAGAGTGTTCTAATGATGTAGAAGTGATGCGTTATCATTCATTAGTCATTGAACCTACGACATTAAGTAAAGACTTTGAGGTAATTGCAACGTCAAAAGATGATGGAGAAATTATGGCTATTCAACATAAACAGCTACCTATCTATGGCGTACAATTCCACCCTGAGTCAATCGGTACACCAAGCGGAAATCATATCGTCAAGGCGTTTTTAGCGAATGCATAGTAAAAAGGCTTTCTAGAATGTATAACGTTCTAGAAAGCCTGTTATTTTATTGAAGATAATAGTCCTAATAGATGGTTATTAGTCAAACTTCAATTCATATTAGTCAATCTGAGGAGGATAATAGTCAAAATTGTGACAGTTATAGCCAATTATGAAGAAAACGATTATTGATTGAAAGATAATAGCCAAAGTTTAGAAAATAATAGTCAAACTCAATAGGAAAATGGCCAAATTTGTGATGATAATAGTCAATCAGCTAAAAATGCCTATAGAAAGAAGCGATAATAGCCAAAGTTTAGAAAATAATAGCCAAACTCAATAGGAAAATGGCCAAAATTGTAATGATAATAGTCAATCAGCTAAAAATGCCTATAGAAAGAAGCGATAATAGCCAAAGTTTAGAAAATAATAGCCAAACTCAATAGGAAAATGGCCAAAATTGTAATGATAATAGTCAATCAGCTAAAAATGCCTATAGAAAGAAGCGATAATAGCCAAAGTTTAGAAAATAATAGCCAAACTCAATAGGAAAATGGCCAAATTTGTGATGATAATAGTCAATCAGATAAAAATGCCTATAGAAAGAAGCGATAATAGCCAAAGTTTAGAAAATAATAGCCAAACTCAATAGGAAAATGGCCAAATTTGTCAATGAGCTGAACATGCCGATATAAAGAAGTGATAATAGCCAAAGTCAAGCAAAAAATAGTCAATACCAATAGGATAATGGTCAATCTGCACGTTATAATAGCCATTCCAGAAATATAAAGCGTTATTATAAATATTTCTCAATCTCTTTCTCAAATTTGGATGGTTTATCCATCGGGGCAAAACGAGCGACTACTTCACCGTTTCGATCCACTAAAAATTTCGTAAAATTCCACTTTACTTTCGAACCGAGAACGCCTTTTGTATTACGGGTTAAAAATTTAAATAAAGGGTGTGCCTCTTCTCCGTTAACTGCTACAATTTCATGGATTGGGAATGTCACCCCGTAATTGATTCGACATGCTTCTTCCGCATCTTTTGCAGAGTCTAATTCTTGTTTAAACTGATTGGAGGGGAATCCTAAAACGACAAACCCACGATCTTTATATTTTTGATAAATTTTTTCTAGTTCATCAAATTGTGGAGCAAAACCGCAATTAGATGCAGTGTTCACAATTAACATTACTTGTCCTTTATAGCGGCTTAATGGATATGTTTCTCCCTTAGCAGTTGTTACTTCGATATCGTAAAATTCCATGAGAGCTCCTCACTTTCACTATTAATTCTCAGTTCTTCTACTGCTTAAATTCAGTATAACAGCTAATAGGAGAGAAGTAATGATAAACGCACTGATGAATGCGATTACCCCGTTCCATCCGAAACTAGACCAAAAGAATCCACCTGTTGTTCCACCAACACTTGAACCAAAATAGTAGGCAAATAAGTAAAGGGAAGAGGCTTGAGCTTTATTGCTTTTTGCCCGGCTGCTTACCCAAGAACTTGCGATGGAATGTGACCCGAAAAAGCCGAAAGTAAATACAACAATCCCAAGTATTTTAATTATTAAATTGACGGGAAGTGTTAATAAAGCTCCCGATAACATAATCATAATCCCGACTAACAGCACCTTTTGACGCCCAAACCGATCCGATAAACTACCAAACCAAGCAGAGCTAAAAGTTCCAACTAAATAAACTATAAAAATCCAGCCAACGATAGTTGTACTTAGGTTGTAAGGTTCATCTAGCAATTTATAACTAATATAGTTATATAAAGTGACAAATCCCCCCATTAATGTGAATGCAATTCCGAACAAGCAGACTAAACCTGGATCTTTTAAATGGGAAAATAGTGATTTCGTCAAGGAAGCTAATTGTAAAGGTCTTGGTTCAAAGTGTTGAGATGCCGGCAATGCCCATACGAAAAAGAAGCTCACAATTAAACTTAAAATACCAAGAAAAAGCATTCCTACTTGCCACGAAAATAAATCTGTTACCGTTCCCATGATAATCCGCCCGCTAAGGCCACCAACTGTATTTCCGCTTATATATAGTCCCATTGCAATACCTAGACTAGAAGGATCCATTTCTTCTCCTAAATAGGCCATCGCAATGGCAGGAATTCCCGCAAAAACAATGCCTTGTATGACTCTCAATAACAATAAAATTTCAAAAGAAGGAGAGAATGCTAGCACAATAGTTATGAACGATGCTACAAAGATGGAAAAGGTCATTAATCGCTTTCGTCCCCAAGCTTCCGATAATGATCCAAATAAAATTAAACTAAAGGATAGGGCGACAGTAGAAGCTGATAATGATAAACTGGCTACAGCAGGTGAAACATGGAATTCTTCAGAAAATTGCGGAAATAAAGGTTGCGTAATGTATAAGTTTGCAAAAATAATAAATCCTGCTGCAAACAATGCTAAATTCGTTAATGTAAATTCTCGAGTTCCTTTTTGGATATACACTGTTCTTCGCCTCTTTTAATTTTGACATTTTTTTGAACAATCAATTTACCGATAATTATAATGGTGATTTTCTAAAATAGTAATTTCATAGTTTTTATTTCACTAATAACTTTGAGTTATAAGTAGATGTATCTTTAAAATATGCCATTTCATTGTGACATCTTTCGGACATGCTATAATTTGGATAAAGAATATGAAGGAGAAGGGGACAATCAATTGGATATCAATGCACTCATTTATTTTCAAACTGTTGCAAAATATGAAAATATGTCGCGAGCAGCAGAAACTTTACATATAAGCCAGCCTGCCCTCAGTAAATCGATTGCTATGCTGGAAGAGTATTTAGGAGTTGAACTTTTCGATCGAAATGGCCGCTCCATTAAATTAAACCGATACGGGAAATTCTTCCTAGAACGAACGAATCTGATTTTAAAAGAAATCGAACGGGCAAAAGAAGATTTAACCAACCTTGTGACACCTGATGTTGGTGAAGTCTCATTAGGATTTATGCATACGTTGGGGCTCGAAGTTATTCCATCCTTAATGATGAAAGCGAAAAAGCGATTTCCTCATATGCGTTTTCAATTAACTCAAAGCAATTCTAGTGTCATTATGAAAAAATTGGAAACGGGAGAGCTTGATATTTGTTTAGTATCTTCTCTTGAAACTAGTAAAGACGTCCATTGGGAAAAATTATGGGAAGAGGAGTTATTTTTAATTGTTCCGAAACAACATCCATTAAAAAATCGGAAAAAAGTCAAGCTTGCTGAATTTGCAATGGAGCCTTTCATTTCTATCAAAAAAGGAAATTCATTGAGGAAATATGTTGATGAGATTTTTAAACGAGAAGGGTTTCAATTAAATGTTGCTTTTGAAGGGGAAGAAGTACATACCATTGCCGGGCTTGTGGAGAGCGGCTTAGGAGTTTCGTTAATTCCACATATTAAAGGGCTAGACCAATATAATGTACACATCATACAAGTAGATGCTAAAGACTGCAAAAGGGAAATTGGACTAAGCTATTTAAAAAATCGTTATATGAGTGGAGCAGTAAAGCAATTTATTGAATATGTTCGAGAGTTTTTTATTAATAAAACCCAAACAGAATCATCTTCCATCCGTTTGGGTTGATGAATTAAGAATTTTGTTTGCCTGTAATTAAATTAGCAATTTCTTCAATGGTCATCGTGGAATTGACTTTAAATTGCCCTTTTTGAATTGAGCGGGCATATTCCGGTTGTGCTAAAAATAACTCCATTTCAACCGCATTTTTAATAACGCCCATATCTTCCAATTTTTTTGAAACTTCATAAGGTGTTAGGCCGGAATAAATATATAGAATGCCTTCTACTACATTCTCCTGTTGTGTCGATGTAGTCGTTTCAGAAGGCTCATTATTTACCTCGGGTTCATCTTGCGTTTCGGTTGAATTGGAAGATGATTGATTTTCAAGTTCTTGTAATTGTTGTTTTGCTAATTTTAATTGGGATTCTAGCTGTGCAATTTTTTCTTCGTAATTAGCAATTTCCTTTGACTCTGATTCTGTATGAGAGAAACGATCCATCCCTGTATAAAGGATGCCGATGACTAAACAAGCAAGGCCAAACCCACGAACAGTCGATCTTTTCATGATTGACCTCCGTGATTAAGAATATGTAGAACTTGTTCTTCAGATAATGTTGACATTTTGCTGATTTCACTAATTGGGTATCCTTGCTTATTTAATTCGATGACTTGTCGAACTAAAATTTGATTGACCGGCTTATTCGGTTGTTTGGGTACATTTTCTGATTTAGTTGTAATAGGTTTTGTCGCCGGCTTTACTTTAAAAGAAGGCTCGAGTAATAATTCTTCTTCGATCACTTTTAATCTTCTTTTAATTCCGTTTGTTTCTTGATAAAATTGCAGAGACAATTCTTCAACATCTCGTTCTAATTTTTTTGATGTATCTTTTAGGAAAAAAGATGCAATAATACAAATAATGCCGATGATGATTAGTAACGTTGATAGTTCCACAATCGCTCCTCCGAATTTTACATTTTTGAATTATTTTAACATAAGGATTTTAATTAATAAATGACGCTAGATTTTTTTTCAATTTATGTTATAATGACTTAGTCGTATAAATCATGCTTATATATAAATTCATGATAGAGAGTGGGAGGGTTAATAATGCGCGTAAACATTACATTAGCTTGCACAGAATGTGGAGAACGTAATTATATTTCTACAAAAAATAAACGTAACAATCCAGAACGTCTAGAACTAAAAAAATATTGCTCTCGCGAGAAGAAAGTCACTCTTCACCGTGAAACGAAGTAATGATTTTGCCAAAACCAATTCCGGTTTTGGCTTTTTACTTATAAGCAAAGGATTGATTGAAATGAACAAAAAAGAATGGCGAAATACTATTAAATCCTCTTTAAACCAAATGTCCAATAATCAATATCATTTACTTTCCGAAATGATAAAAAAGCGCTTATTCAATGAACCCATCCTAGAACAATGCCATACGATTGCGTTGACTATTTCAAGACAGCCTGAAGTGGATACTTATGAAATAATTAAGGCATGTTGGCAACTTGGTAAGCGAGTAGCTGTTCCAAAATGCAATCCAAAAACACGAACAATGGATTTTTATCATATCACTAGCTTTTCTCAGCTGGAAACGGTATATATAGATTTGCAAGAACCTATACCAGAAAAAACAACTTATGTATCTCCTGAAGAAATTGATTTAATGATTGTACCAGGGATTGTATTTGATCAGCTTGGGTATCGAATTGGTTATGGAGGCGGTTATTACGACCGGTATTTAACGAATTATAATGGGCATAAGATATCTCTAGCTTTTCATTTACAAATTGTCGAAGAATTGCCAAAAGAATCTCATGATATTCCAGTTGATTTCATTATTACTGAAAAAGCTCTCATACATTGTGCCAACAATCGAAAGGAGATAGCTGAATGAAAACGATACTCGATATTCGCAACATATTGAAGCAATATGGATCGTTTATTTATACAGGAGATCGCTTAGGGGATTTGATGATGATGGAAGATGAAATACGCGAATTATATAAGTCGCAAGTTATCGATCCAAAAGAATTCCAATCGGCTCTATTGATAATTCGAAACGAAATAAAAAAAGAAGAAGAAAGAAAAATGAAATTAAATAACTAATATAGCCAATAAAAGAAAAAAATAATGATTGAATCAATTGTTAAAAAGGTGTAGACTTGTTAAGTCATTTTCATAAGAACAGTGTAGAAGCCACTGTTTTATTTTTGGGAACCTTTTTGTAAAAAAGACGTAAATATTTTTGGGGGTTTGTAAAGGAAAGGTAATATATAATTTTTATAACCTAATTTCTTTTAATTTTTTCGTAGTGCAATTCATTGAATAATGGCAAGAAAAAGATTAAGATATTATTTGCCTTCTTCTAAATATATGAAGTATATGTGCGAATGTTGTGACTTTGAATACGTAAGAAGAGGAGGATGCAAGATGAAGTCATGGAAATGGCCTAAACATACGATTTTAATAGTAGCCATTATCGCAACTTGGATTAAGACTGCAATCGTCTATCGAACCAGCTTTGAATTCGATTTAGAAAATGGAATGCAAGAGTTCATTTTATTTATAAATCCTCTTAGCTTTTTACTTTTTGCTTACGGAATATCTTTATTTTTCAAAACAGAAAAGGCGCGGAATCGTTGGATTGTCATTACAAGTATGGTGTTAAGTATTGTACTTTATACAAATGTTGCTTTCTATCGATTCTTCAACGATTTTATTACGCTTCCTGTATTATTCCAAACAAGCAATTTCGGAGAATTAGGAACGTCTGTAGCTGAAATACTTAATTTTAAGGATCTTTTATACTTTATTGATGTATTTGTTATTTTGTTGGCAATTAAATACTTACCAAAAATGGAGACATTATATAGCGTTCGAAAAGAAGTTCGTCGCGCATATTTTGTCCTATCATTAGCTGTGTTATTTTTAAATTTAGGTCTTTCTGAAACAGAACGGCCACAGCTTTTAACTCGTAGTTTTGACCGCGAATTACTAGTAAAAAATATTGGAACTTATAATTATCATTTATATGATATTTACATTCAATCAAAATCTTCCGCTCAACGTGCTCTTGCCGATGGGAGCGAACTAGTGGAAGTCAATAACTATGTTCAAGCAAACCAAGCAGCCATTAATGAAGATATGTTTGGTAAATATCGAGGTCGAAATTTGATTGTCATTCAACTGGAATCATTGCAAAGTTTTGTCTTGCAAAATGACATGAATGGATACGAAGTTACACCATTCTTGAATTCCTTAATTCACGATAAAGATACGTATTACTTTAATAATTTCTATCATCAAACAGGACTTGGCAAAACAAGTGATGCTGAATTCTTATTGGAAAATTCACTGTTTGGTTTAGACCGTGGTGCTGTATTCTTTACGCATAGTGGAAATACGTTTAATTCGATGGCTGAAAAGCTAGGGAAAAATGGATATTTTACAAGTGTCATGCACGCAAACAATAAATCTTTCTGGAATCGTGATATGACATATCAATCATTAAAAATGCAAAAATTCTATGATATTGATAGCTATGAAGTAAACGAAGATAATTCTGTAAACTGGGGATTAAAAGACATTCCATTCTTTGAACAATCAGCGGAAATTATGACTGAAATGCCGCAGCCGTTCTATACAAGAATAATTACATTAACAAACCATTTCCCATTCACATTGGATGAAGAAGATAAAATGATTCCTGAGTACAACTCTAATTCAGGTACGTTAAACCGTTATTTCCAAACTGTGCGATACATGGATGAGGCGGTCAAATTATTCTTTGAACATTTAAAAGAAAAAGGGTTGTATGAAAATTCCATTATTGTTATGTACGGAGATCACTATGGAATTTCTGAAAACCATAATAAAGCGATGGCTATGTACTTAGAAAAAGAAGAAATTACGCCATACGATAGCGCATTGTTGCAGTCAGTGCCGCTATTCATTCACGTTCCGGGATCTGGTGACGGGCGAATCATCGAAAAGGTTGGAGGTCAAATTGACTTAAGACCAACCATTTTACATTTGTTGGGAATTGACACTTCCAATGATATGCAATTAGGTGCAGACTTGTTCTCTGATGAACACGAAGACTTTGTCATCTTCCGTGATGGACGCTTTGTGACGGATCAGTATGTATTTGCGGATCAAACATGCTTCGATCGTGCAACAGGAGAGAAGGTGGATATTCAAGGATGTGCACCTTATATTGAACGAGCTCAAAAAGAGCTTGGATATTCAGATAAAATCATCAATGGTGACTTATTACGCTTCTATGATGAAGAAACTGGAAATTTAATATCTGAAGCGGTTAAATAATTGTTGATAAAGTGACCGTTTTAAACGGTCACTTTCGACTGTGGTGCATGCTTAGCTACAGAGTAATGGCAAAGAGGATAGCAGAGACTTATTTCTGCTTCTGTAGCAGAAAAGAGTTATAAGGGCTATGATTATAGAATGTGGGGGTTTCTAGAATGCTTTGATTTTCTAGAAACCTTTTTCCTTTTAAAAAATTAATTTAAATAAAAAACGAGATGCGGCAATGCACCTCGTTTTTTATTTCTTTTCATTAGTGATGTACTGGTGGATAGCCTTGGTATAATACAGTCATGATGACAAACCAACCAAACACTACTCCAGATGCTAATCCAAAAATAATTGCTAAAACGTTTTTGTCTTTGATTGCGCGGAATGCCGCAACTAATGAAAGAATTGCAATTAAACCGAAAATAACCATTAATAAGTTCATGAAAAATATTACACTCCTTTCGACATCCAAAGAGTATGTCGGTAAAACAATATTCCTTCTCTATTTTATAGCAACAGTCATAAAATGTCGAGTTTTAAAAGTGACGTTTATATGAACAACGATTGATTCGTTTAATAGTTAGAAATGAATTAGTTGGCAATGTTCATTTTTTCCAAACCATAGTATAATACGCTAGAGGTGATGAGATTGTTGGATGTTAAAACATTAAGTGTCGGTCCAGTGCAAGCAAATTGCTATATAGTGAGCAACCAATCAAAAGAATGCATCATTTTTGACCCAGGCGAAGAAGGAAATAGAATCATTTCTACTATTCAGTCTCAACAGTTGAAACCACTAGCCATCTTTTTAACTCATGCTCATTTTGACCATATAGGTGCTGTCGATGAATTAAGACAGGCTTTTCATATTCCTGTTTATATTCATAAAGAAGAAGAGGATTGGTTAATGGACCCAAATAAAAATGGTTCAGGAAAATATGCGGATCTTCCAACGTACCGTCTGCAATCGGCAGATTATATCATCGAAAAAGAGCAGACTTTTGAAGTAGGATGCATGAAATTTCATGCGGTATTTACGCCAGGACATTCCCCAGGAAGCATTTCATATATTTTCGAAGACGATGGGTTTGCAATTGTAGGCGATACGCTGTTTCAAGGAAGCATCGGTCGAACAGATTTAATTGGTGGTTCACTGGAAGTGTTATTAAAATCCATTCATGAGAAGCTGCTTGTGCTGCCTGATGATTTTATTATTTATCCGGGACATGGAGGCTATACAACACCAGCTCATGAAATGGATACGAATCCATTTTTACATGGCTTTTAACTTAATAAGAGGGTGTCTAGAAAGTCGAGAATTTTCCAGGCACCCTTGCTTGCTTTTTCCTCCTGTGATAGTCGAAACAAACTTCCACTATCCTCGTCGCAAAAAGGGCCGCCTCAAAATGACTTTTGAGACAGCCCCATTTCTGATTTATTAGTGTCCAAGTCCACCCGGTACGTGGATAAACGTTGTGTAATAAGTAAATCCAGCAAAGAATATTGTCAAATAAGCTCCGAAAATGTACATGTACATGCGTTCTGAAAGGTTTAAGAAGCCTAATAATAAGAATAATACAGAATTACCTACGAATAATAGCGAAACCTCAATCATATGACCAAGATAGAACATTACGGCAAAAATACCTGTCCAGAATGCTAAAACTTTATACATATTAGCCATGTCAAATCCCTCCTTTTGTACGACACAATAATCTCAATGTTTATTATAAATGATAATTGACAATATTGTAAACTGATACTTCGATAGATTTGTGACAATCAAGTGTATCTTTTACAGAGCAACATTTGGCACAAATATTTCATATTTACAAAAATCGCAATCGTGAACCATACTTTCAAATTGAACAAATTCATTTTTTTCAAATAGTGTGTCGATTTGACCTTGTAAGTATGATTTATGTAGTTCACATACTATATCGCTATGTTCTTTTATTTGACTTCTATATGGACAGTTAAAAATCGTTAGCGTAATTTTCTTTCCTTCAGCAGTATCTACAATTTTTGGAATGTAGCCAACTAGTAGAGCAGCTTCAGATAAGATTTCTAATTTTTCTTCAAAGCTAAGAGGTTTAGTTATCTTTGATAATCTTTTTTGAATTTCTTTTAAGCCATCTTGATAACTAATTTTTTTCGCTGTCTTCAATGCATCTTGTCCCAACTCACATACAAGTTGAAGTGCCCATTTAACGAGATGTTTTTCATCTCGTTTTGGGAGAGTCAACTCAACCCCTTGTTCAGATACTTGATAAATTCGACCAGGTCTTCCACCTTTACCTGATTTAAAAAAATCAGTAGTGATGAGATGGATCTCCGATAATTTCGTTAAATGCAATCTTGCCACATTTGGATGTATATTAAATTTATCTGCAATATCTTGTACAGTAAATGCTTTTTTTTGTTGCAACATGTATTCATATATTTGAAAACGAGTTTCATCTGCTAAAGTACTCGTAATTTTTAATGGATGCAACATGTTGTTATCCCACCTTCAGTAATATTTATGCTACTTCAATTTTAGCTTTATTATTAATAAAATGATAGTGAAAATACGTGGTGATTATTGGGGATTAGCAAAATATTCAAAATTTGTAATAAAATCTGCCATAAACTTTTCAAAAATAAAGTTTCAACAGAAAAAAGGGGTCAAATAAAAATTTTAAGAAAAAGCCTTTTCCAAATATAAACTTCGTCTTATACTATTGCTAAATTCAGCGGTCACGAATATAGGGAAGTGGTGATGCGTTTGAAAGTGGAGTCCGTTATTGAAACAAAATCAACTCAATTATTGTTAAAAGCTTTACATTTCGGAGCTAGTGATATTTTAATTGAGCCAACTCCAAACCATTACACCATTCAGTTTCGCAAATATGGAAAATTATTTCCTGCAGGTCATTTCCCAATTGAATTAGGGGATCGAATGATTTCCTTTTTCAAATATAAATCTTCTTTAGATATTAGTGAAAAGCGAAAGCCGCAAAGCGGTTCATTTGAAGAAATGTTTTCCAATCGTTTGTATGCCTTCCGAGTCTCTACTTTACCTTCCGTATATAAAAGAGAAAGCCTCGTTATCCGTTTGTTTTTACAAAATGCCTCATATCCGATTGCTTCATTATGTTACGATCGCCATTCAGCAGAAAAATTATTGAGATTGATTTCCAATCGACAAGGATTGATATTATTTTGTGGCGCCACAGGATCGGGCAAAACTACGACATTATATTCATTAGCAAAATATTGCAGTGACACATTAGGGCGACATGTAATTTCTCTCGAAGATCCAGTGGAAAGCAGCCAGTCGTATATGCTTCAAATTCAAGTAAATGAGCTTGCAGGTATTACATATGCAGCTGGTTTAAAAGCAATTTTAAGACATTCGCCCGATGTCATTATGATTGGTGAAATCAGGGATGAAGAGACTGCAGAAATCGCCATGCGTGCTGCATTATCCGGTCATTTGGTGCTATCAACTATACATGCAAAAGATTCGGTGAATTGTCTATATCGTTTAATGGATTTAAATGTTTCCATAGAAGAAATTCGGCAAGCTTTGATTGCAATTATTGCCCAATGTTTAATTCAGTTACATGATAGCGATAGCAGGAAAGCAATTTATGAAATTTTGTCGGAAGATATTTTACAAGAAGCAATTATAAATACAGCGCAAGGAATTGAATATCACTTGCCAGTTGAGGAAACATTGGAATTCCAAAAAGCTGCAATTGAAGAATTGGGGGATTTGTCGTGCTACAGCAAATCAGCGAAAGAATGAATTTCCCCATTCAAAGAAATTATAAGGAGAAAGTTCGGGATGTTCCATCGCTCCTAAATAGGACAAGCATATTACTGAAAGAAGGATATACATTTTCAGATGCCTTGTTTATGTTACTTCCTTATCACGTTAAAGAATTGGAAAAGTGGAATGCTTTATTACAACAACAGTTCAATAACGGTTCATCGGCAGTGGATATTTTACAACAACTTTCAATTCCAAAACATTTTTTATTATTGATAGCTATTGCAGAAGAAAAAGGGGATTTGGCTGAATCATTGCACCACGTAAGTAAGCAAATAAAATTTCAAGAAGATACTCAGCGGAAAATTGTGAAGTTGCTAATGTATCCCGCTTTCTTGATGATTTTATTAACAATGGTTTTTATATTGTTTCGAAGTTATTTTTTACCAAACATAGAGCAACTCGTGATTTCAAATCATTCAGAAAAGGTCAATAGTATAAACTTCGCTGTTGTATTGCTTCATATACCAGATTTTCTCATACTCCTCTTCATTATTTCGTTATTCTTGATATTTATTTCAATTCATTCCATTCGAAAAAAAGAAATCGCTCATCAACTAAACATCATTATGAAAATCCCTATAGTGAAGTATGTTTATCAAGTGAATTTAACAAGACAATTCTCTCATTTGCTTGGAAGTTTATTAGTATCAGGTATATCACTTCAACAAGCATTGTCTATTTTAGAACAACAACAAATAAGTCGCCACTTATCATATATCACAGCACTATTGAAACAAAGGGTGAAGTTCGGTGATTCATTGTCAGAGGCTGTGAAGATACTTCAACTGTTTATGCCAAAGTTTGATGAATTGATTCAACACGGTGAAAAAAATGGATACTTAGGCCGGGAAATGCTCATATTCAGCGAATTGCTAAATGAGAGGATCCAATCGACCATCAAATTTTGCTTGGCGAGCATTCAACCTCTTTTCTTTATTTTGATAGCGATATGCATTGTTGCAGCGTATTTAAGTATACTGCTGCCGATGTATGACTTAGTCGAAATCATGTAATAGAGGTGAAATCATGAAAAATCAAAAAGGTTTTACGTTAATTGAGATGTTAATTGTGCTATTTATTATATCTATCTTAATATTAGTAACTGTTCCAAACGTAACGAAACATCGGAATACGATTGATGATAAAGGTTGTGAAGCATATATCCGCATGGTACAAGGGCAGGTAGAATCATACAAAATTGAATACAAAACCATCCCTACATTAGATCAGTTAGTAAACAAGGGATACTTAAGAGAGGGGATGGATAAATGTCCGAATGGCAAGGGATTTACCATTGAGACGGATGGAACTGTGACATTAATCAATCAATAAAGGAGCATAGAGCTATTGAAAGAACAGGGGTATACGCTATTAGAAATATTATTCGTTTTAATGATTGTCGTATTGGTTGGTATGTTAGGGACAACCTTTTCTTTTAAAATGACAGAAAAAATGGTTGTGGAACAGTTTTTCCACCAATTTACATTAGACATTCAAATGGCACAAATGTTGGCCTTGGAAAAGCAAAGGAGCTGTTTTGTTTCTTTTGTAAATCAAGATACTTATAGAATATACCATCAACTAGATGAAGTGATTTTAGAGAGAAAACTACCGGAAATCATTGAGTTTGATCAGTATAGTAATTTATTAACTCTTCGAATTGATCCAGATGGAAATGTAAAAAATTTTGGGAAATTCACTTTTTACACTCCTTTCGGACAAAAACATATTGTCATTAATATCAATAAAGGACGAATTCGTTATGTGGAATGAAAAGGGGACTTCCATGTTAGAATCGTTGCTAACGCTTATGATTATTATAGTAGCCATAAGTTTTATTCCGTTCATTTTTCAACTTCAGCATTCTCTATACAATCAATCGTTGGAATTACATGCATCCCAAGTGGCCTATGAAGCAGTTATTATTGCTAAAAATACCGGTATTTTCGAAGGGAAAAAATGGATCGACAACGTAGAATATGCTTGGTATTTTCAAACAGATGCGGTTTGTGTACGATTTAACAATTTAGATGGGGTACGATACAAATGCATCAATGGCGATGGCGAATTGTAAGAAGTGGAAATGGATTTACATTTATCGAGGCGCTGTTTCAATTGGTGATTTTTTCGTTACTCGCTCAAGTAATTTTTATTTTTTATCTATTAATTCAACAATGGCACAACACGATCGTGGCAGAAGAACAAATTAAATGGGAAATCTTTATTCATGATTTACAACAATATTTGCTTGATGCAGAGGATATTTATATAATGAATAATTCATTATATATCATAGACTCTTCCACAAAAACGATAAAAATAAACAAGATTACAGATGTGATTCGTTTGCAAATCAATGATCAAGGTTATGTGCCACTATTAATTGGTATTCGGCATGCCGAGTTTTCCCTTTCAAACAATATTGTAACGATAAAAGTAGAATTCTTGAATGGTATTGTAAAGGAGAGAGCGTTACTTGTACAATATCATAAATAACGAAAAAGGCATGATATTTCCCGTTGCCATTGTCTTTTTGTTTTTTCTTATCACTGTTGTAATTTTTTACAGTTCAACCTACTTAACTCAATTTTCTATTATAAATTCATTGGAAAACATAAACATTCGTGCTACGATAAATTTACTTGGAGAAACCGCAGAGTTTTAGTAGAAAGGTGTCTAATTATGCGAAAGATTTACTTAGTAGGGTTTATGGGGTGCGGAAAAAGTGCAGTCGGACGCCAATTAAGCTATGCCCTACGATTGCCCTTTTATGATATGGATAAAGAAATCGTCAGACAACAAGGCATGTCGATTCCAGAAATTTTTGAAAAGTTTGGAGAAGAATATTTTAGAAATTTAGAAACTGAATTTTTAAAAAACTTTCGTGACGAAGCTTGCATTATTGCGACTGGTGGCGGCGTTCCAATGAGACAAGAAAATCGACAAATAATGAGAAGAACAGGTTTAATCTTTTTTCTTGATGCATCATTTGAAGACATTTATAAAAGAATAAAAAATGACAAAAATCGACCAATTGCACAACGTTCGACTAAAAAAGAACTGGAACGACTATATTATTATAGGAGAAAATTTTATAAAAGAGCCGCTCACATCCGTGTCCTTACAAAAGATCGAACAATTCGCCAAGTGGTAAATTATATTGCTTTTCAAGTGAATCGACTAAAAGGCGAATGATAAGGTGTTGTTGTTTAAAAATGTTCGTTTTTTTAAGGAATTTTAAAAAATGATTGCCTTCTATTACGTTCAATGTTAGGATATAGGCAAAGATGTCTGTTTGTTGAAAAATTTCATATGGTGCGGATGATTGTGCGGGGAGAGAACGTTTTTACGTCGCCGAAGGAGCAAGTAGTAGAACTATGAATCTCTCAGGCAAAAAGACTCGTACGGGACGCAACTCTGGAGAGTGCTGAATAACAGCCACCCAAGGGGAAAGCCTATTTTATAATAGGTGTAACTTTCAGGTGCAAGGACAGAGAATTCCTTTAAAAAGGGGATTTTCTGTCCTTTTTGCCTAGTTTAAAGATATTGGTAGTAAATTGTTAATTAATGAGGGAGGTTTCACGATGGGAGAATTAAAGAGAACACCATTATTTGATGAATATGCGAAATATGGTGCAAAAACGATTGATTTTGGTGGATGGGAATTACCTGTTCAATTTTCATCAATAAAGGATGAACATGAAGCTGTAAGAAATCGTGCTGGACTTTTCGATGTATCCCATATGGGAGAAATTTTTGTAAAAGGGAAAGATGTTCTCGGCTATCTTCAAAAATTATTGTCCAATGACATTTCAAAAATTCCAGTTGGCGGCGCACAATATAATGTGATGTGCTATGAAAATGGTGGGGTTGTAGATGATTTAATCGTCTATAATCTTGGCGATGACCAATACTTGCTTGTTGTCAATGCGGCAAATATTGAAAAAGACTTTGAATGGATGAAAAAGCATGCAGAAGGCGATGTAACGATTATAAATCAATCAGATGAATATGCCTTAATTGCACTTCAAGGACCTCTATCAGAAAAAATCTTGCAAACATTAACAGATGTGAACTTATCTGAATTAAAACCATTCCAATTTAAAGCATCTGTTCAAGTTAGTGGTTATTCTGTATTGTTATCACGCAGCGGATATACAGGTGAAGACGGCTTCGAATTATACGGGGAGCCAAATTCAATTGTAGCATTGTGGAATAAACTATTAGAAGCAGGAAAAGAAGATGGATTGATACCATGCGGCCTTGGAGCACGTGATACGTTGCGTTTTGAAGCATGCTTACCGCTTTATGGACAAGAATTATCAGAAAATATTTCTCCATTAGAAGCAGGCATCGGCTTTGCAGTAAAACTTCAAAAAGATGCGGATTTCATCGGTAAAGAAGCTCTTAAAAACCAAAAAGAACAAGGGCTTTCAAGAAAACTGGTTGGTATTGAAATGATTGATAAAGGGATTCCTCGCCATGGCTATAAAGTATTTAAAGGCGACACTGAAATTGGAGAAGTTACAACTGGTACACAAATCCCTAGTACGAAACGTAATTTAGGACTTGCTTTATTAGATATTCAATATACTGAAATTGGTACAGAAGTGGAAGTAGAACTACGCAATAAAAAGGTAAAAGCACATGTTGTGCCGAAGCCATTTTATAAACGTGAAAAATAAAAATTAATGGAGGTCAAACAATGAAGCATCGTTATCTTCCAATAACGGAACAAGACAAACAAGAAATGCTCTCTACCATTGGAGTAGAAAGCATTGATGAATTATTTGCGGATATTCCTGAAGAGGTGCGTTTTAAAGGGCTTTATAATATTAAAGAAGCAGCATCTGAATCTGCGCTATTAAAAGAACTAAAAGCTTTAGCAGATAAAAATATCAACACTGAAACAGCTGTTTCATTCTTAGGTGCAGGTGTATACAATCACTACAAACCTGTTATTGTGGACCATGTTATTTCTCGGTCTGAATTCTATACTGCTTATACACCATATCAACCGGAAATTTCACAAGGTGAACTACAAGCTATTTTTGAATTCCAAACAATGATTGCCGAATTAACAGGTATGGATTTAGCAAACTCTTCCATGTATGATGGCGGAACATCGCTTGCAGAAGCAGGGATGCTTGCTGCTGGCTCAACAAGACGTAAAAAATTGTTAGTATCTGAAGCAATCCATCCTGAATATCGTACTGTTGTAGAAACTTATGCATATGGCCAATCAATCGAAGTAGTAAATGTGCCAATGAAAGATGGAGTAACAGATATTGAAGCATTAAAAGGTATGATTGATCAAGATACTGCGGCTGTTATGGTTCAGTATCCTAACTTCTTTGGTCAAATTGAAGACTTGAAAACAATGGGTGAGCTAGTACATGAAGCGAAAGGATTATTCATTGTTTCTGCAAACCCATTAGCATTAGGTGTGTTAACGCCTCCTGGAAAACTTGGAGCTGACATTACTGTAGGGGATGCACAACCATTTGGTATTCCTGAAAGTTTTGGAGGACCACACTGCGGTTATTTTGCTACGACTTCAAAATTAATGCGTAAAGTGCCTGGCCGTTTAGTAGGACAAACAGTAGACCAAGACGGACGTCGCGGTTTCGTATTAACATTACAAGCTCGCGAACAACATATTCGCCGTGAAAAAGCAACTTCTAACATTTGTTCGAACCAAGCATTGCTTGCTCTTGCTGCATCCGTTACTATGACAGCTTTAGGTAAACGCGGTATTCAAGAAATGGCAAAGCAAAACATCGTGAAAACTCGTTATGCAAAAACAGCGTTTGAGCAAGCTGGATTTACAGTTCCATTCCAAGGTGCTCACTTCAACGAAATCGTTGTAAAAGTAAACAAACCAGTGAGTGAATTAAACAAAAGATTATTAGAAAAAGGCATTATCGGTGGTTATGATTTAGGCCGCGATTATCCTGAACTTGAAAACCATGTACTTATTGCCGTTACAGAATTGCGTACGAAAGAAGAGATTGATCAATTAGTGCAAGAAATGGGGGCTTACAATGCATAACGAAAATCAACCGCTCATTTTTGAATTATCGAAGGAAGGGCGCATCGGCTACAGCTTGCCAGAATTAGATGTGCCAGAGGTAGAATTATCAGAATTAATTCCACAAGAATATTTGCGTGAAGAACCTGCTGAATTACCGGAAGTTTCAGAATTGGATATTATGCGCCACTATACAGCATTATCTCGCCGCAATCATGGCGTAGATTCTGGATTCTATCCACTAGGTTCTTGTACGATGAAATACAATCCAAAAATTAATGAAGAAGTCGCCCGCTTCTCTGGATTCGCAAATATTCACCCGTTACAAGACGAGTCAACAGTTCAAGGTGCAATGGAATTAATGTACGAACTTCAAACAGCTTTAAAAGAAATTACAGGTATGGATGAAGTTACATTACAACCTGCTGCGGGTGCGCATGGAGAATGGACAGCATTAATGATGATTCGTGCTTTCCATGAAGCAAATGGGGAAGGTCATCGTAATAAAGTAATCGTTCCAGACTCTGCACACGGAACAAACCCAGCTAGTGCTACTGTTGCTGGATTTGAAACAATTACAGTAAAATCGGATGAAAATGGTTTAGTTGACTTGGAAGATTTACGTCGAGTAGTTGGGGAAGATACAGCGGCACTTATGCTGACAAATCCAAATACACTCGGTCTATTTGAAGAACATATCATTGAAATTGCCGAAATCGTCCACAGTGTGGGCGGCAAAGTGTATTATGATGGAGCCAACCTAAATGCGATCATGTCGAAAGTTCGTCCGGGAGATATGGGATTTGACTGTGTACACTTGAATTTACACAAAACATTCACAGGTCCACACGGCGGTGGAGGTCCTGGTTCTGGTCCTGTAGGGGTAAAAGCAGATTTAATTCCATTCTTGCCGAAACCAGTATTAGTGAAAAAAGAAGATGGCACGTTCCATTTTGATTATGATCGTCCACAATCCATTGGCCGTGTAAAACCATTCTACGGAAACTTCGGCATCAATGTGCGTGCTTATACGTATATTCGTTCAATGGGTCCTGAAGGATTAAAATTAGTAACAGAATATGCAGTATTAAATGCGAACTACATGATGCGCAAACTACAACCTTACTTTGACCTTCCTTATGATCGTCATTGTAAACACGAATTTGTTTTATCCGGTCGACGTCAAAAGAAACTGGGTGTTCGTACGTTGGATATTGCGAAACGACTACTTGATTTCGGTTATCATCCACCAACAATTTACTTCCCATTAAATGTGGAAGAGGGAATGATGATTGAGCCTACAGAAACAGAATCGAAAGAAACATTAGATGCGTTCTGTGATGCACTGATCCAAATCGCAAAAGAAGCGGAAGAGAATCCGTCTATTGTACAAGAAGCACCACATACAACTGTTGTGAGTCGATTAGATGAAACTCAAGCTGCTAGAAATCCAATTTTGCGTTATCAAAAACAATAGCGTTCAAAATAAAAATATCCATGAGTGCATCTCATGGATATTTTTTACTACTTTTAAAACTAGCTATTTTAAAGATGATATATGACATGAGTAAAATATCATAAATGTTGTTGGCGAATCATGTCATTTCTTTAAATATAGGAATTTCAACAGGCAAACTAATTTTTTGTTTTAATTTTACCAGTCCAAGTTTTGAAACCGCCTTGAAGTTGATACAATTGATTGTAACCTTTTTTCTTTAAGAAAAGAGCTGCCCTAGAACTTCTTGTCATATTTTGACAATATAAATATACAGGAAGATCTGGACGAATTTCTTTGTAACGTTGACGCAATTGAGTAAAAGGGATATTACGTGCTCCTAAAATGTGACCAGAATCAAATTCTTTTGTTTCTCGAACATCGATTAATTGAGCTTTTCGATATCCTTTAATAAATTCTTCTTGCGTCAAATTAGTAACAGATTTTTTCAAACGGAATGAACTTACTAAAACATAGATAATGATAAGTCCTAGGATTGTTGCAATCGTATATAATACTGTCGCCACTTCTAAAATTCTCCTTTCTATTTACATAGAACATTATAAATAAGAAATTGGCATTCGTCCATTCAGTTTGATACAATAAAAAAAGTTGTGAGGAGGAAAACAAGTTGAAAACGAAATGGTATTTCATTAATTCAGGACCATGCAGTCCTTCTTATAATATGGCATTAGACGAGGCATTACTCGATTTTCATAGTAGAGGCGAAATTCCACCAGTAATTCGATTTTACGAGTGGAATCCGCCAACCCTTTCTATTGGATATTTCCAAAGAGCACATCGAGACATTGATTTTGATGCTTTAAAAACGCAAAATATTGGCTTTGTTCGGAGACCTACTGGTGGAAGAGCAGTTCTTCATGACAGCGAATTGACATATAGCATCATCGTTACAGAACAATACCCAAATATGCCTGAAACGGTTACAGAAGCTTATCGTTTTTTAAGCGAAGGCTTGTTAAAAGGGTTCCACAATTTAGGGTTAGATGCATATTTCAGCATCCCTGATACGGAGGAAAAACAAGAAGCATTGAAAAAACCAAAAAGTGCAGTTTGTTTTGATGCTCCAAGCTGGTATGAACTCGTTGTAGAAGGAAAGAAAGTTGCTGGAAGTGCGCAAACTAGACAAAAGGGTGTCGTTTTACAGCACGGTGCGATTTTATTGGATCTCGATGAGGACAAGCTGTTGTCTCTGTTCAAATTCCCTTCCGAAGAGGCAAAAGAGCGGATGCGAAAACAATTGCCGGAAAGAGCAGTTGCAATTAACCGTTTATCAACACGACGCATCACTATTGAGGAATGCATTCATGCATTCAAAAAAGGATTTGAAGAAGCTTTACAAATTGAACTTGTTCCATATGAATTAACAGAAGAACAAAAGGAATATGTGAAAAAATTAGAAGAAGAAAAATATGCAAATGATGAATGGAATTTCAGAAAGTAATTAAAAATTATCGTTCAAAAATCGTGACTAAAATTTAATAATCAGCTCCAAACTTAGAAATTTCTAAGATTCATAGAAATTATTATTTGTCAACCCCTTGAATCGATTCTAGTTATGAGGTAATCTTTTCTAAGTAGAACGAAACAATATATTGTATGTTCATTTTACTAGACATACAATATATTGTGTTTTATTGTTTATATATAGGAAATGATAGATAAATTATATATGTGCTAAGGGAGGCTGGCAGATGGTAATGGTAGATTCTTATACGACCATCCTCATTGATCAACTAAACAAAGATATTGAACAATTTCCACAAGTTCATTCAATTACTCCAGATATGCATATAACGCATAAAGGTGTATCGAGATTAGTCATGATTGACCGATACTCATTCAAGGATACGGAAAAGAAAACATTAAAACCTGGAGATTTTGTTGTATTAACAATTAAAGAAGATCCAAAGTTTCCAGCTCGAGGATTAGGTTATATCCAATCAATTGATTGGAATGCTAATAAAGCAGAAGTATTAATTGAAGAAGAATACAGAAATGTACTCGATGATCCAAAAGAACAAGAAACAGGCATCATCGTTCGTTCTCTAGATGTTATTGAAAAGCCTCTAGAAATTTTTTATGAACAAATTGCGAAACGAAATGCAACAGGCTTATCGGCTGTTGAACAAACAGAAGAAAAACGCAATGAATGGTTCCAAAAATTTTACGAGCAATTAGCTTCTTTAAAGTTCGTGCCGGCTGGACGAGTTCTATACGGTGCAGGTTCAGGAACGCAAGTCACATACTTCAACTGCTATGTAATGCCTTTCGTTCCAGATAGCCGAGAAGGTATTAGTGAACATCGCAAAAAGGTAATGGAAATTATGAGCCGCGGAGGCGGTGTTGGTACAAACGGTTCAACACTAAGACCTCGCAATACGCTTGCAAGAGGGGTCAATGGAAAATCAAGCGGTTCTGTATCATGGCTTGATGATATTGCGAAACTTACACATCTTGTCGAACAAGGTGGTTCGCGTCGGGGAGCACAAATGATCATGCTCGCTGATTGGCATCCAGATATTGTTGAATTTATCATTTCCAAAATGCAAAATCCTCGCATTTTGCGCTATTTAATTGAAAATATGGAAGATGAATCAATCGTTCGCCATGCGAAAGAAAAATTAAAATTCAAACCATTAACGCCGCTTGAAGAAGCGATGTATCAAGGAATCCTAAACTATAAAAACATCCCTGGTTTAGGAGGATTTAGCGAAGCAATTATTAAAGAAGCGGAAACAAAGCTTCGCGATGGCGGAACGTACACTGTGCATAATCCAGACTTTTTAACAGGTGCCAATATCTCTGTTACTATTACAAATGAATTTATGGAAGCGGTTGAAAAAGACGAAGAATACCCGCTTCGATTCCCAGATGTAGAAAACTATACGCCGGAAGAAATGGCAATTTACAATGAGAAATGGCACAAAATTGGTGACGTGCGCGAGTGGGAAGCTCTCGGTTACGGAGTGCGCACTTATCGCAAAATTAAAGCACGAGAACTTTGGAAATTAATTAATATATGTGCAACTTATGCTGCAGAACCAGGTATTTTCTTCATCGATAATGCCAATGAAATGACAAATGCCCGCGCTTATGGCCAAAAAGTTGTTGCGACAAACCCTTGTGGTGAGCAACCGCTTGCGCCGTATTCAGTATGTAACTTAGCAGCAGTGAATTTAGCTCAATTTGCATTGAAAGATGAAAAAACAGTGGACTTTGAGGCATTAAAAGAAACAGTTCGCGTTGGCGTTCGCATGCAAGATAATGTCATTGATGCAACTCCGTATTTCCTTGAAGAAAACCGTAGACAAGCTCTAGGTGAGCGACGTATCGGTCTTGGAGTAATGGGCTTAGCTGATCTACTAATTTACTGCGAAAAAGAATATGGTTCAGAAGAAGGAAACAAGCTTGTCGATCAAGTTTTCGAAACGATTGCGACAACTGCTTACGAAACGTCCATTGAACTAGCAAAAGAACGTGGCAGCTTCCCATTCTTAGTAGGTGAAACAGAAGAGGAAACGAAACGCTTACGTGAAGCATTCATTAATACTGGTTACATGAAACGCATGCCAGAACATATTCGTCAAGGGGTACTTGAATATGGCATCCGAAATTCCCATCTGTTAACTGTTGCTCCAACTGGTTCAACAGGTACTATGGTGGGAGTTGCAACTGGTTTAGAACCTTATTTCTCTTTCACATATTATCGTTCTGGTCGCCTAGGAAAATTCATCGAAGTAAAAGCAGAAATTGTTCAAGAATACTTAGAAAAGCATCCTGAAGTAAATGAACATCACTTACCTCACTGGTTTGTAACAGCGATGGATTTGACGCCAGAAGCTCATGCAGATGTTCAATGTATCATTCAACGTTGGGTAGATTCATCTATCTCTAAAACGGTAAATGCACCGAAAGGATACACGGTGGAACAAGTAGAAAAAGTTTATGAACGTTTATATAGAGGTGGAGCAAAAGGTGGAACGGTTTACGTTGACGGTAGCCGTGATTCGCAAGTGTTAACATTAAAAGCGGAAATGACGCAAGAAGAGCAGTTAACATTTGAAGAATTGCAGGATGAGCCTGTTGAAAAGCCAGTCGTATTGTTAGAAACAATTGCTCCGCTTCAACAAACAAACGTGAACATCGGTTCAGAAGTAGGAGATACATGCCCAGTTTGCCGCCAAGGAACAGTAGAAGAAATTGGTGGATGCAACACATGTACCGTATGTGGTGCCCAACTAAAATGTGGTTTATAATTATGACAAAGTCATACTGTAAAAAGTGTGTGACCAATAAAAAATGGTTCTTTGTCAAATGGTGTTGGTGAATAAATTTTAGTGACATTACTTAGTAATATGTAATCGGATGGCTTAGGGGAAATTCGAGGTTCCCCTAAGCTGTTTTTATATTTTCTAATTTGCGAAAATCAGCAAACGATCATTAGAAAAAATAATCATAGCTATTTTTCGCTAGTAAAATTAATGTCGTGACGATAAATAAAATACGAACAACAGTAGTTCCTTGTTTCAATGCAAACTTTGTTCCTACATAGGCACCACATATCATGGAAATCCCCATGATTATTCCGTAGATGAACAATACTTCCCCGAGTATGAAAAACATCACTAATGCTGCAAGATTACTAGTAAAGTTTAATAATTTTGCATTTCCTGATGCTTGTAAAAAATCAAAACCTATCATTAAAAATACAAAAATGATAAAAGAACCTGTTCCTGGACCAAAAAAACCATCATAAAATCCGATGGCGAGTAAAGAACAAAGGAAAACGATTTTTCGTTTCCACGTCAATTCTTTTTTCTTTTCAATTTGCCCCCAGTCTTTTTTTATTACTGTGTAAATGAAAACTAGAAGCAGCATGATAATCACAAGGGGTTTTAAAATTGCTGGATCCAATAAATGAACGGTCCAGGCACCAAGCATGGAAAAGATAAAAACGAAAGGAACAATTGGCCCTAACAGTTTCATATCTACTTTACCAGCTTTTAGGAATGTTAGAGTGCTTGTTAAATTTCCCATCGTTGCTGCTAATTTATTCGTTGCGATGGCACTAGCTGGCGGGAGTCCAACAAACATCAGTGCTGGTACGGTTATTAAACCTCCGCCACCTACAATGGCATTTAAAAAAGCTCCTAAAAAACCAAAAAATATAAGAAGTATTACGGTTATGACATCAATTTCCATTTCTCTATCCCCCATATTTTTTTATAAAAGTAATGTTACCGAATTGGTAGGGGAGAGTAAATATTTTGTTTTTTTTGGTACAAAAAAGACGTTCCAGCAATCATATGCTGTGACGTCATTTCATTGATTAGTCGTGATTCAATTGGGCGATGATTTCTGGATTGTTTTCGATTTCATGTAGTTTCTTAAAGGAAGCAATTGAAACTTCTACCATGTCATCATCCGGTTCTTTTGTTGTTAATAATTGCAACCATAATCCTGGATATCCTAAATAGCATAATACTGGTATATCTCTTAAAGAATTAGTAAATTGCAATACCTCATAGGAAACGCCTAATACGACAGGGATTAATAAGATACGAATCAGCACACGGAACCATAATGGATCAACGGGGAAGAATAAGTAAATGAACATCCCGACAATGACCGTAAATAAAATGAAGCTTGAACCACAACGGTAATGTAATCTTGATTGTTTTTGCACATTTTCAACTGTTAATTCAATTCCGTTTTCGTAACAATTAATGACCTTATGTTCGGCTCCATGGTATTGAAAAACTCGACGAATGATAGGCGTTAACGAGATGAAATATAAATAAATCAGAAGCAAAATTAGTTTAATGCCAGTTTCCAAAAAGATTTGTGGATATTTACCGGAAACCCATGGAGAAAATAATTCGGCAATAAAAACGGGAACTAAAGTAAAGACAAATTTACCAAATAAAAAAGAAAGAATCCCGACAATTGCAACGCCGAATATCATTTCTAGCTTTGATAATTCCTGGCCATCTTCCTCTTCGCCGGGCGTCACATCGTAACGATCACTAGAAAATTGTAAATGTTTAGAACCGATTCCAGCGGATTCAATAATGGCTATATTTCCTCGGATGAAAGGAATTTTTTTAAGCTTTTGCATCCAAGGCTTTTTAGGTTTTTTCGCATAGTAATATTCAATGGATTGATCGTTTCGGCGAATTGCGGAAACGGTATGTTCTTTTCCTCCGAACATGACCCCTTCAAGTAGCGCCTGTCCTCCATAAATAGGTGTTTGATTGCCCACAGCTGACACCACTCTCTAACAATATTTCTTTCTATCAACTTTTTTTATTGTACTAAATTTTCAGCAATTGTACTAGCGTACGCATACGAAAAATCAATATTGGTAAAAATATATAAAAAAAGGAGTGGTTGGCATGTTGTATTTAGCGTTCATTACTAGTTTATTTGCATCGATTTTTCTTACAGTTAGTTTAAAAATGTTATCATTTTTCAAATTCATTCAATGGAATCCCATTGGATTTTCCAAAAAATATGAAATTTTTGAAGGTAGTCATCCGTTTATCAACTGGCTTATTTTAGCGGTTTTGATTTTTGTCGTAAATTTAATAATTTATTTGATCATGCAATATGTACAAAATGTGCCTCCATTTATTACTTCTCTTGTCATAGGTGGACTTTTTGCCATTATTGCAGAATGGATTATTTACGATTTACCAGCAGAATTATCTTCTTTTAAAAAACTGTCCATTCCATTTATTGTAATGGTGGTGATAACGGCCAGATTTATTATTGAAACAGCTTCTTTCCATTATCAAGCTCATTTGGAACGAAATAGGTTGCCGTATAAGGAGTCTGTGATAAAATAAAAGTGGTAATTTCCTCTAATTTTAAAGGAGAATCGGCGATGAAGTTGTTAGTGTTAAACGGGCCTAATTTAAATCGACTGGGTAAAAGGGAACCAGAAATTTACGGTTTAGAAACTTTGGAAGATGTAAAAAAAAGATGCGTTGCTTTGGTGAAAGAATTTAATGCGGAACTGGAATTTAAACAATCCAATCATGAAGGACAATTAATTGATTGGATACATGAAGCGGAGGATACAGGAGTTAACGGGATTGTATTTAATCCGGGAGCTTACACGCATACAAGCGTCGCACTTAGAGATGCCATTGCAAGTATTAGCGTACCAGTTATTGAAGTTCATATCTCTAACATACATAAAAGGGAGGAATTTCGTCATAAATCCCTACTTGCGGCAGAATGTGTTGGTCAAATTTGTGGTCTTGGAACATTTGGATATGAATTGGCATTACGAAAGTTTTTACAAAAATAAGGAAGGAAAAGTCCATGAATAAACTAGACAAATTACGAAAAGAATTGGAAAGTCATCATGTGGACGCATTGCTTATTACAAATCCATACAACCGCCGATATATGACAGGCTTTACAGGATCGAGCGGTGCAGCCCTTGTAACAAAAAACGATGCGGTATTTATTACTGATTTTCGCTATACGGAGCAAGCAAATCATCAAGTGAAAGAATTTCGCATTATTCAGCAGGAAGGTTCCATACTAAAAGAAGTAGAGAAGCTTGTTGATGAATGTAAAATTAAAACATTAGGTTTTGAAAGAGATACAGTAACTTATGGAGAATATGAATCTTTTCAAAATCTGTTGAATGTGGAGCTAGTACCATTATCCGGATTAATTGAAAAAATTCGCTTGATTAAGACTGATGAAGAGATTAAGATTATAAAGGTTGCATGTGAAATTGCTGATGCTGCATTTTCGCACATTTTAAACTTTATTAAACCTGGCGTTACAGAGCTAGAAGTATCGAATGAGCTCGAATTTTTCATGCGCAAACAAGGTGCAACGTCTTCATCCTTTGATACCATCGTCGCAAGTGGTCTAAGAAGCGCTTTACCTCATGGTGTTGCTACAAACAAAATCATAGAGCAAGGAGACTTTGTCACACTTGATTTCGGTGCCGTTTATAATGGGTATGTTTCCGACATGACGCGTACAATTGCGGTAGGTAATCCTAATACAAAATTGGTAGAAATGTATAATGTCGTGTTGGAAGCGCAATTATTAGCTTTAGAAAAAATTAAACCAGGCATGACTGGTATCGAAGCGGACAAAATTGCGAGAGATTACTTAACAGATAAAGGATATGGAGAGGCTTTTGGACATTCAACTGGCCACGGAATTGGTTTAGAAATTCATGAAGGTCCAGCTCTTTCCTATCGTAATAATCAAACATTAGAGCCTAATATGGTCGTGACAGTCGAACCTGGTGTCTATTTGCCGGGTATCGGTGGAGTTCGCATAGAAGACGATATTGTTATCACAGCAACGGGCAATGAGAGATTGACTCATTCGACGAAAGATTTAATTATTCTATAATGATGGAGGAATATTCATGATTTCAGTTAACGATTTTCGTACTGGTCTAACAATTATTGTAGATGGAGAATTATACCGAGTACTTGATTTCCAACACGTAAAACCTGGTAAGGGAGCAGCGTTCGTTCGTTCCAAATTACGTAACTTACGAAATGGTAACGTAGCTGAAAAAACATTCCGCGCAGGTGAAAAAGTTGAAAAAGCGATGGTAGAAAACCGCAAAATGCAATATTTATATGCACAAGGTGATTCCCATGTTTTCATGGATTTAGAATCATATGAACAAATCGAATTAAATGCAAATCAAATCGATTATGAATTAAAATTCTTAAAAGAAAATATGGAAGTTTACATTATGTCATATCAAGGAGAAATGCTTGGGGTAGAACTTCCAAATACTGTGGAATTAAAAGTAGTTGAAACTGAACCAGGTATCAAAGGTGATACTGCTTCTGGAGGTTCTAAACCAGCTACTTTAGAAACTGGTCTTGTCGTACAAGTACCATTCTTTGTTAATGAAGGTGATATTTTAGTAATCAACACTTCTGATGGATCGTATGTTTCCCGCGCTAACTAATAATTTCAATAAAAATTAAGTGGACGTCAAAAGCACGTCCGCTTTTTTTATTGTTCTTTGGTCTATTTATTTGAACAAGCTCATATATTGCTTTCACAAGGAGGAGTCAAATGGAATTACAGGATGTATTAAGGGTGGCAGGAGTAGGGCTAATTATTGCACTGTTACATGTTTTCTTTGACCAAGTTGGGAAGAAGGAATTTACATTCTATATATTCTTTATCGCATACCTATACATGGCTGCAGAACTAATCCGATTTTTACGGCTTTTTTTCGGTGAAATTATGCTATTTTTCCAATGGTTAACGAATTGACATATGACGATTTTGATTTATGCCGTAATTCTACTACTCATTATCATACTGATTAAAGAAACGGTCCCAAAACTTCATTCGCTCATTGCCATCATCTTCTTTTTTATAATATTACATTTTCTATTATCGAAATCTGTACTTCCATTAATTGGACAAATCCTGTCATATGTAAATTCAGTACCATATGTTCCTCAACTTGTCTATTCTGCTCTTTTTTATCAATTAGGTATATTTTTTAAGATGCTTTTTGATGAACAAGAGCATGAGACGATGGGAGAATTCGTCATGTTTTCGGTCCGGATCGCATTACTATCTTATTGGGTTGGTGAGTTTGCCAAAGTTCTTTCTAGTTTTTCTTCAATTCTAGATAAGCTTCAATAAGGGGCTTTCATAATGGATGAACTATTGAACATTTTTATCGATCCATTAAAAATTGCAGGTAAATCCATTGTACTCGTAGTCACATACACCATATTATTTCTGATATTAGAAGCTTTTGTACCGCAATTTAAAAAATGGGGAGATACATTATTTATTATTGTCCTCGTGTTGACACTTGGACAAACCGTAATGGAGTCATTCGGTTTAATTGGTGAAGTTGTGAATGTCGCTGCCGAATTCTTTTTATCAATCACACCGATTCTCATGTCCATTATCGTTGTGCTCAATGCAGTATTTTCCTTCATAGCTTGGAGTCCTATTGTTATCGCGATATTTGAATTTTTAATATTGTTATGTCAAAAGGTGCTTATTCCAGGAATCGTCATCGCGCTGCTACTGGATTTTTGTACAAGATTTATTGGCGAAATGTCTTTTTCAAAAGCTTCCGATTTAATACGAGGAACCGTCATGACATTAATTACAGCATCGTTATTGTTGATGGTCGCATTTTTATCTTTTGCAGGAGTTGCCTTTTTTACCGTAGATAAAGCGATTGCGAGCCCTGTGAAAAAAGTAATTGAACAAACGATTCCAATTGTTGGTTCACTAATCGTTGAAGGTTTTTCAATCTTCCAAAAGTACCAATCTGCTGCCACTACTTTAGCGGGATTTAGTGCTATGACTGCATTTTGGATAGCCGCGTTTTATCCGGCTGGAAAGCTGTTGATTCATGCAATGACTTTTAAAATTTTAGCTGCAATCGTCGAGCCCTTTTCTGGTGGAACGATTAGCGGTCTCCTTGATGATATTGGAAAGTCATTACTCGTCTTATGCGCTTCAGCAATGCTATTAGGAATCGCTTTCGTTTTCATTTGGCTCATCTTCATGGTAATTTTGCAGCTCGGGGTGGGAAAAAGCTTTTGATCAAATTAATCGCCATCATACTAATAGGAAAGTGCTTGCTATTACTGGCTGAGGAAAAAGAAATTATGGTCTATGTCAAACTAGCAACTCTATTAATTGTCATTACAACTTTATTAGAAATTCTCAAACTATAAAGCATAGAGCTTGTACTTCATTCATACAATGTTTTGAAACATGAGAGAAGGGGGGCACTAAGAACGTGAGGTGGAAAAGAAATGGACAAAGTTAAATCTATTAATTATACCTATTGCAGTTCTAGCGTTCATTGCGTACATTTCAGCAACGAGTGATGCATCCGTTGAGCGATATGATACTGTTTCAGCAGAAGGTAGACTTGAACAAGCTTTAAGTGAAATAGAAGGTGTTGGACAAGTAAAGGTTTATTTTCATTACGATGAAAATCCTTCAAATACGGATGGAACTTTAAGCAACTATTTTCGTTCAAGTAACAATACCACTACTGTATCAGGATTGCTCATTGTTTCAGAAGGTGCGAAGGATCCAAAAGTCCAAAGGCAACTTCTTGAAACGATCAGTAAAGTTATGCAAATGCCTACCCACAGAATTATGATTGTACCGATGGAAAGTAAAGGAGATGAACAATGAAAGTAAAAAGAAGAACTGTTTGGCTATTAACATTATTGAGTTTAGCTGCTGTCATTTCAGTGTATTATGTATTTGAACCAAATCGTAATGTGGATTTAATGACAATTTTTACGGATGATACCCTTGAAGAAACAACTTTAACAAATGCAGATGAAAAATTAACAACGCCTACAGTATCTGAAAGCCATTTATTTGAAGATTTAAGAATGGAAATTGCTAATGAACGTAGCCAATTAAGAGAGCAATTAGAACAAAAAATTGCTTCCAGTGAATATTCTGCAGAGGAAAAAAATGAAGCATATAATCAAATGAATGAGTTAATTAAGAGAGAATCTGCTGAGGCTATGCTTGAAATGTTAATTGAAAATCTTGGCTATTCTGATGCATTAGTACATGTAAAAGATGGTAAAGTACAAGTGACAGTATTATCCGATGAAATTTCGAAAGCTCAAGCGAGTGAAATTATCTATGTTGTTCGTCAACAAATTAATGATATTCAAGATGTGACAGTAAGCGTTCAATCCAATTATTATTGAGATATAATTTTGAATGGAGAAACGATGTTGTATAACAGAAGATGAACAGTGCTTCGTTTACGTAACGAAAGCACTGTTTTTTGCTCATTTTATAGAAAATTAAAAAATATTGTTTCAAAATCTGTTGAAAGGATATAAAATGATTATTGTATTGAATAAAAAGAAGGGGTGTCTACATTGTTTAAAGTACAAGAACTTCGTGAGATTATTAAACTAGTTGATTCATCATCTCTTGACGAATTCATATATGAAGTAGATGGTGCAAAAATTAAATTAAAGAAAAATCAAGGTGTTGTAACAGAAGTGGTAGCACCGAAAGTACAAACTGTTGTACAACAAGCTCAACCACAGGTACAAGCAGAACCAAAAGAAGAAGTAAAACCACAAGCTGAAAGCGCAGCACCTGCAGCAAGTACTTCTGAAGCAAAACCTGTAAATTTAGATGATCCTACATTACATAAAATCACTTCACCGATGGTAGGAACATTCTATGCAGCACCATCACCTGATTCACCTCCTTACGTTAAAGTAGGGGACAAAGTGGAACCTGATACAATTGTATGTATCGTTGAAGCAATGAAATTATTTAACGAAATCGAAGCAGAAGTTAAAGGTGAAATTGTTGAAGTACTGGTGAAAAATGAACAGCTAGTAGAATTCGGTCAACCACTATTCCTAGTGAAACCTACTGAATAAGAGGTGACCAAAATGTTAAAAAAAGTATTAATTGCTAACCGCGGAGAAATTGCGGTTCGTATTATTCGTGCTTGTAAAGAATTAGGAATTCAAACGGTTGCAGTATATTCTGAAGCGGATCGTGATAGCTTACATGTAAAACTTGCTGACGAAGCATATTGCATCGGTCCAAAACTATCAAAAGATTCCTATTTAAGTTTTCCAGCCGTATTAAGCGTTGCAGAGAAAACGGGTGCCGATGGGATACATCCAGGTTATGGATTCCTAGCAGAAAATGCAGATTTTGCTGAAGCATGTGAAAATGCTGGCATTAAATTCATTGGTCCTTCTTCCAAATCCATTCGCATCATGGGGATGAAAGACGTTGCCCGTGCGACAATGGAAGAAGCAGGAGTACCTTTAGTACCTGGTACAGGCATTGTTCCTGATATTGAAACAGGTAAAAAATGGGCAGCTGAAATTGGCTATCCAGTCATTATTAAAGCGACTGCTGGTGGCGGTGGTAAAGGAATCCGGGTTGCTCGTACAGAAGAAGAGTTAGTAAAAGGTATTGAAATTACTCAAAAAGAAGCTCAAGCAGCATTCGGAAATCCTGGTGTATATTTAGAAAAATACATCGAATTCTTCCGTCACTGTGAAATCCAAGTATTAGCAGATGCATATGGAAATGTGATTCATCTTGGTGAACGTGACTGTACAGTACAACGACGCATGCAAAAATTAGTTGAGGAAGCACCATCTCCTGCATTATCTCCAGAAAGACGTGCAGAGATGGGGGAAGCTGCTGTAAAGGCAGCAAAAGCTTGTGGCTATGAAGGTGCTGGTACAATCGAATTTATTTATGATTATAATGAGGACAAGTTCTACTTCATGGAAATGAATACTCGTATTCAAGTAGAACACCCTGTAACAGAAATGGTTACTGGCGTCGATTTAGTTCAGCAACAGCTCAAAATCGCTTCCGGCGAAAAATTAACATTGACACAAGAAGATATTCAATTAAAAGGCTGGGCTATTGAGTGCCGCATCAATGCGGAAAATGCATACAAAAACTTCATGCCAGCTGCTGGTACAGTTGAAACATATATTACACCTGGTGGTCCTGGAGTACGAATCGACTCCGCAGTATATCCTGGATACACAATTCCGCCATACTACGATTCAATGGTTGCAAAATTAATTGTACATGCGGATACACGCGAAGAAGCAATCGCTCGTATGAATCGTGCATTGAGCGAATTTGTTGTTGAAGGGTCTGGTATTCACACAACGATACCATTCCACCATGCTTTAATGAACAACGAAGTGTTTAAATCAGGGAAATTCAATACAAAATTCCTTGAAGAAAATGATGTATTAAATACAAAAATAGAAACTGTGAAAACCTAACTGAACTTACGGAGCCTTCAATTTGAAGGCTCTTTTTATTTAATAACCACTTTCGGAGAAGCGTGTTTTATGCTTTTTCCTTAACAAAGCGCTATACTAAGTTTAACGAGAAAGGGAGTGAAATAATGTTACCGAAATTATCAGTCCTTGATTTAGCACCTGTATTAGAAGGTGAAACTCCAGCGGATGCTTTTCTTCATAGCCGCGCATTAATTCAACTTGCAGAAAAATGTGGCTATCATCGATATTGGGTAGCTGAGCATCATAATATGGAAGGAATTGCAAGTTCAGCAACTGCTGTTCTCATTTGTTATTTAGCAGGAGCAACGAATAAAATTCGTGTAGGGGCAGGAGGAATCATGCTTCCAAACCACGCACCGCTCGTCATTGCTGAACAGTTTGGAACATTAGAGTCCATGTTTCCGGGAAGAATCGATTTAGGACTAGGACGAGCACCTGGAACGGATATGTTAACGGCGAGAGCGTTAAGAAGAGATGAGGCAGGAGCATATCAATTTGATGAATTAGTGGATGAATTGATGAGCTATTTTGATGATGAACACCGTGCGGTTATTGCAGTGCCTGGAAAAGGCTTAAATATTCCGATATGGCTTTTAGGCTCCAGTTTATATAGCGCAAGACTCGCAGGCGTTTTAGGATTACCTTTTGCTTTTGCAAGTCACTTTGCTCCGGATCTATTAGACGATGCAATTGATACATATCACCGGAATTTTAGACCTTCACAATTTTTAGATGCTCCTTATACGATGGTCAGCATTAATGCTTTTGTTGCTGATACTGATGACGAAGGAGAATTTTTAGCAAGCTCATTATACCAGCAATTTTTAGGGATGATTCGAGGAAAGCGTGGAAAAACACCCGCACCTACAAACATGGATGAATTATGGAACGAAGAAGAGAAAAAGCAAGTTTTACACACATTAAAGTATACTTTTGCGGGATCCAAAGAAACTGTTTATAAACAAATCATGGAATTTATAGCTCAGAGAAGAGCTGTTGATGAAATCATGGTAAATGGTCCGATTTACGATCAGGAGAAAAGAAGAAGATCCTTTGAATTGCTTGCACAAAGTTTCAAAGAACAGGCTTAGAATATTTCGTGAAATTCTTTGTTTTAGTACAGGGGATGAAGAAAATTTTGTATAATAATCATTAATCGGTACAATTTGAGAACTGTGATAAACAGTTTTGGAAAGAAAAGAGAGGATGAAGAAGATGGCTGAAAAGTCTGCAAAAGCATTTATACAACCTGCTCCTTCCGGCAAAGAAGAACTTGGGAAAATTGAGGTTGCCCCAGAAGTCATTGAAGTGATTGCGGGGATTGCAACGAATGAAGTAGAAGGTGTTGCATCTACTCGCGGTAATTTTGCATCTGGAGTCGCTGAACGATTTGGGAAAAAAGTACATTCAAAAGGGGTTAAAGCAACAATCAGCGAAGATGGGGAAATGCTGATTGACGTATATTGTTCAATAAAATACGGAAATTCAATTCCAAAAGTAGCTAAAGACATTCAAACAGCCATTCGCCAAGCCATTTATAACATGACATCCATTGAGACGAGCGAAGTAAATGTTCACATTACCGCAATTCAATTTGAAACGAATGCCGAAGAGGAGATTTCCCTTTAGAATTATATAAGCATTTATTAACATCAAATGGATGACTATCAAAGTTGTCCTTTGATGTTTTTTATTTAACAATTTTTCTGAAATGTGTTATCGAAATTCATGGAAATCAAAGGAGTTTTACTATCCATCAAGAATAAATTATTCAATGGGTGGAATGTGGAAGGAGTGAAGGATGTGGAACAATATATTTTATCTCTAGATCAAGGAACGACTAGTACACGAGCAATTTTGTTCAATAAACATGGAGAAGTTGTTCATATTGCTCAAAAAGAATTCAATCAATATTTTCCTAAACCAGGCTGGGTCGAACACGATGCGAATGAAATATGGAGTTCGGTTTTATCGGTAATTGCGTCAGTTTTATCTGAAAAAAATATACAACCAGAGCAAATTGCGTCAATTGGCATTACAAATCAACGGGAAACGACGGTTGTTTGGGATAAAAACAGCGGGAATCCGGTCTATAATGCCATTGTATGGCAATCAAGACAAACTGCAGAAATTTGCGACGAGTTGAATGAAAAAGGCTATAACGAATTATTTCGAAATAAAACAGGATTATTAATTGACCCTTACTTTTCAGGAACGAAAGTAAAATGGATTTTAGATCATGTGGAAGGGACAAGAGAAAAAGCTGAAAAAGGAGACTTACTGTTCGGGACAATTGATACGTGGATTATCTGGAAATTAACAGAAGGATCTGTACATGTGACGGATTATTCCAATGCTTCTAGAACTTTAATGTATAACATTTACGATTTAAAATGGGATGAAGAGTTGCTCGAAATATTAAACGTGCCTTGTACAATGCTGCCGAAAGTTCGTCCATCTTCAGAAGTTTATGGATATGTTTCAAAAAAGAACTTTTTTGGAGTTGAGGTACCGATTAGTGGCATAGCTGGTGACCAACAAGCAGCTTTATTCGGTCAAGCATGTTTCACTCCAGGTATGGTGAAAAATACATACGGTACCGGCTGCTTTATGTTGATGAATACCGGTGAAAAAGCTGTACAATCAAAACATGGACTACTTACAACAATCGCTTGGGGAATCGATGGAAGAGTGGAATATGCATTAGAAGGTAGCATTTTTGTAGCTGGTTCTGCCATCCAGTGGTTAAGGGATGGACTTCGCATGTTTCAACATTCCAGTGAAAGCGAACGTTATGCAGAAAGAGTTGATTCAACAGAAGGGGTTTACGTAGTACCTGCTTTTGTTGGGCTTGGAACACCATATTGGGATAGCGATGTAAGAGGCGCTATATTCGGTTTAACGCGAGGAACGACGAAGGAGCATTTCATTCGAGCAACCTTGGAATCATTAGCCTATCAAACGAAAGACGTGTGCAGTGCGATGGAATCGGATTCAGAAATTCCATTAAAGTCTTTACGGGTAGATGGGGGCGTTGTGAAAAACAATTTATTGATGCAGTTTCAATCCGATTTATTAAATGTGCAGGTTGAGCGTCCTTCTGTGAATGAAACAACGGCGCTGGGTGCTGCTTATCTTGCTGGAATGGCAGTTGGTTTTTGGAAAAATCAAGATGAGATTGCACAATATTGGAATCTTGAGAGAAGATTTGAACCAAATATGAGTTCCGAAAAAAGGGAGAAACTGTATCAAGGGTGGAAAAAAGCTGTCAATGCGGCAAGATATTTCAAATAAAAATTGGTAATAGAATTTCTCTCCTCCAAACGTTCAAACTAACGAAGTATAAGTGAGAAAGGAGAGAGAAAATGAAAAAGCCAATCCACGAAAAATTATCTGAGAAAAACAATAAATTAACAAAAACGCAAGAAGTTCATTACAAGAAAGATTTTAAGCAGGCAAAAGAAACAGAAAAAAACATCAACAACAAAATGAATATGTAAAGAATTTTAAAGCTCCATTAGTCGAATTGCTGATGGAGCTTTTTACATTTCATGTACGCCATAAAAATTTTTTATTTCTTTAACTTGAAAAAGTAATGTTATAATAGAAATTGTTGTATTTTTATCAAATTGTGATTTGCTAATGTATTTTTTGCAAACAATAGTTATAATAGGTACGAATGTTAGAAATGAAGGAGTTAAATTATGAAACGGCACGAGATTCGTGAAAAAGCGTTACAAGTTTTATTTCAGTTAGAAAATACCGATTTAACGCTAGAAGAGGCAATTAGTCATATAATAGAAGACAATGAAATGAATCCTTTTTTTAAAACGTTAGTATATGGTGTAACTGAAAAACTACAAGAAATTGATCGTCAACTTGAAGAAAAATTGGAGAATTGGTCGTTATATCGTTTGCCTAAAATAGAACGAACTATTTTGCGATTAGCCTTATATGAATTACTTTATATGGATGAGACACCTTCAGCAGTCGTGTTGGATGAAGCAATCGAATTAGCAAAAACTTTTGGAGATGACAAATCTAGCAAATTTGTCAATGGAGTACTTTCTAAGTTTGTTGAACAGTAAGAACATTCATTTTTAAAAGTTCCATGAAATTAGAGAAACTACTGGGAGGAAGAATCGTGGCTCAAATTATTGATGGAAAAGCAATAGGGCAACAAATCCGCGAGTCAATTGCAGAAAGAGTGAAAGAATTAAAGGAAAAGGGAGTAACACCAGGTTTAGCTGTTATTTTAGTAGGTGAAGATCCAGCATCTCAAACGTATGTACGAAATAAGCATCGTTCATGTGAAGCGATTGGCATTTATTCAGAAGTGATTAAATTACCAGAAAATACAAATGAAGAAGAATTATTAGAGCAAATTCACACGTTAAATGAACGAAAAGAGATTCATGGTATTTTAGTACAATTGCCATTGCCAAAACACATTAATGAAGATAAGGTGATCGCCGCAATTTCACCAGATAAAGATGTCGATGGTTTTTCACCAGTTAGCGTTGGTAAAATGATGTTGGGGCAAGATACATTCTTACCATGTACTCCATTTGGCGTTATGAAATTATTAGAGTACTCTGGCATCGAAATCGCAGGAAAACATGCAGTTGTAGTGGGTCGCAGCCATATCGTTGGTAAACCAATGGGCCAACTGTTACTGCAAAACGATGCAACAGTTACATATACCCATTCAAAAACGAAAGACTTACCTTCTATTACGAAGCAAGCGGATATTTTAATTGCCGCTGTAGGCCGACCGAATTTCATTACGCGTGAACATGTTAAAGAAGGTGCTGTCGTTATAGACGTAGGTATCAACCGAGTTGAAAACAACAAGTTAGTTGGTGATGTAAACTATGAAGAAGTGGAACCAATCTCTTCATATATTACCCCTGTACCAGGTGGAGTGGGGCCAATGACGATTACGATGTTGCTGTATAATACAGTTAAATCGGCAGAAAAAACATTAGGCGACAAATAACGATAAAAATTGTACAATGAAAGAGAAAGCTGTTTTTCTAGGAAAACAGCTTTTCTAATGGTTGCAATTTTTGTACTATAACAGGCTTGCAAAAGGGGAGTTACACGATGCCATCTTCTTATTTAACAGTGAAAGCTTTAACGAGATATATTAAAAGAAAATTTGATGCGGATCCACACTTACGAGACGTTTATGTGAAAGGTGAACTATCCAACGTAAAAATACATACATCTGGGCATATTTACTTCACTTTAAAAGATGATGCCGCTCGAATTAATGCACTGATGTTCCGGACACATGCAAGCCAATTAAAATTCAAACCTGAAGATGGCATGCAAGTTTTTATACGTGGAGATGTTAATGTTTACGAAGCTCAAGGTTCATATCAATTATATGTACTATCGATGGAACCGGATGGTATCGGAAGTCTTTTTATCGCTTTTAATCAATTAAAAGAAAAATTACATAAAGAAGGATTATTTAATCCAAACTTTAAACAACCAATTCCAAAATTTCCAAAAGTAATCGGTGTATGTACAGCAACAACAGGTGCAGCAATTCGCGATATTTGCACAACCATTAATAGAAGATATCCACTTGCAGAAATTATCATTTATCCTACCCTTGTCCAAGGAAATGGTGCAGCACAATCTATAGCGAAAAATATTCAATTGGCGAATGAACAAGGATTTGCTGACGTACTGATTGTAGGTCGAGGGGGAGGATCCATTGAAGATTTATGGGCCTTTAACGAGGAAATTGTTGCAAGAGCGATTTTTGAGAGTCGTATACCAATTATTAGTGCAGTGGGTCATGAAACAGATACGACGATTGCAGATTTCGTTGCAGATCTCCGTGCACCAACACCGACTGCCGCTGCAGAGCTTGCTGTACCGAACATTCAGGAACTATATCAACGAATATTAGCTTTTCAATCCCAAATGCATCAAATCGTAAGAAGCAAGTTGATTTATGAAAGAAATCGTCTTAATAAATTGCAACAATCGTATCCTTTATCTCAACCTGAACGGTTGTATCGGCCTTTTACAGAAAGATTGATTCAAGCGGATATAAATTTACAACGAGCCAGTCAAATGTTCCTGATGAAAAAGAAAAATGAATTATCTCAACTCGATGGTACGTTAAAAATTCATTCACCACAAAATGCAATTGTCTATTATAAGAAACAATTAGAACAAATTTCGTACTTGTTGACAAGAACTGCTTTTCAAGCGTTAAATCGAAAAAAAGAGAATTTCCATTACACGATTCGCACCCTTCAAGCATTAAATCCTTTGACAATTATGGAAAGAGGATTTAGCGTTACATATAAAGATGAAAAGGTCGTTAAATCGATCTCTCAATTAGAAAAACAAGATGACCTTTCGATCCATCTTCAGGATGGAATCGTGCATGCAAAGGTAATAGAAATTCAAGAAAAAGTTGGTGAAAAAGATGACTAAACAAACATTTGCCGATGCAATGACGGAATTAGAGGAGATTGTTCGTAAATTAGAACAGGGAGATGTTCCACTAGAAGAAGCCATTGACTTATATAAAAAGGGTATGGAGTTGTCAAAATACTGCCACGAAAAGCTAAGAAATGCTGAAGAACAATTGATTTCAATTGTCAATGAAAATGGCGAGAAGAAGCCTTTCGAACCAACAAATGGAGAGGAATAATACAATGAATAATCGTTTAAAGCTATTTATAAATGAACATCTTGACTATATTAACCGTGAACTTGAATACCAAGTGGAACGATTAGTTGCACCGCATACATTAAAAGAATCTATGTTATACTCGTTAAGGGCAGGAGGAAAAAGAATTCGTCCATTGTTTGTCGTTGCCGTTTCCGAAATGTTTAACTATAAACAAAAAGAAGTTTATACTGTTGGTGCTGCGGTTGAAATGATTCATACATATTCCCTCATCCATGATGATCTACCTAGTATGGATAACGATGATTTAAGACGCGGTAAACCGACGAATCATGTTGTATTCGGAGAGGCGATGGCTACCCTTGCCGGAGATGCTTTAAATACATTGGCTTTTGGTGTTTTAGCGCGAATGGAAAATATTTCTGCTGATAAAAAGGTTGAATTAATCAACTTATTAAGTGTTGCTAGCGGTGCGGAAGGCATGGTTGGGGGACAAGTTCTAGATTTAGATGGTGAAAACCGTCAATTGAATTTATCGGAACTGGAACAAGTCCATTTAAATAAGACAGGAGCAATTCTTCGTTTTAGCATTGAAGCGGGTGCAGTATTATCCGATGCAACAATGGAAGCTCGAAAAGCGTTAATAGAATATGCACGACATATTGGCCTCGCATTTCAAATACAAGATGATATTTTAGATGTGGAAGGCACATCAGAACAGTTAGGAAAGACAGCTGGAAAGGACGAAGAGAGCAATAAAAGTACTTATCCTGCACTACTCACACTGGATGGTGCAAAACAAAAATTAAATGAACATTATCAATACGCTCTGAACGCGTTGGATAATTTATCGGAAGACACGACATTATTAAGAGAATTTGCGAACTATATCATATCCAGAAATAATTAATAGATAAAATAAATCGCTTTTGCCATTGATATTAGCTTGATATAATGGTTAAAACTTCGATGTGAATAAACTGATGAAAAGGTGTGTGAGAGATGGATTTAACGACAATTACTGGTCCATCCTTTTTAAAAAAGTTAAATAAGCAACAATTAGAGGAACTTGCTCAAGACATTCGAGATTTTCTAATAGAAAAATGCTCAATTACAGGTGGACATATCGGACCAAATTTAGGGGTAGTTGAATTAACTATTGCATTGCATAGAGCCTTTAATAGCCCTTTTGACAAGTTTCTATGGGATGTAGGTCACCAAGCATACGTACACAAAATCTTGACAGGACGAGCAAGAGAATTTAACACATTACGTCAATATAAAGGGTTAAGTGGTTTTCCAAAACGAGCAGAAAGCAAGCACGATGAATGGGAAACGGGCCACAGTTCAACTTCATTATCAGCAGCAATGGGAATGGCCATTGCGAGAGATATAAAGAAGGAAAACAATTATATTGTTCCGATTATTGGCGATGGGGCTTTAACTGGTGGAATGGCACTAGAAGCATTGAATCATATTGGGCACGATCGAAGAAGAATGATTGTCATTTTAAATGACAACGAAATGTCCATCGCGCCAAATGTCGGTGCATTGCACAATATTTTAGGCCGATTAAGAACTGCTAAGGAATATTCTAAGGCGAAAGAAGAATTAGAATCTTTGATGAAGCGAGTGCCTGTTTTTGGTGGAAAACTTGCTCATGCGGCTGATCGTGTGAAGGATAGTTTAAAGTATCTTGTTGTTTCCGGAGTGTTTTTTGAGGAAATGGGCTTTAAATATTTAGGTCCGATTGACGGCCATGATTTCGATGCTTTAGAAAAAACGTTAGAATATGCGAAAAAAGTAGAAGATCGACCAGTTCTTGTTCATGTAGTGACAAAAAAAGGAAAAGGATATAAGCCGGCTGAGGAAGATAAAATTGGTACTTGGCACGGTACAGGACCTTATAAAATTGAAACAGGAGCCTTCGTCAAAAATAATGCGAAAGGCCCTTCTTGGTCTAGTTTAGTTTCGGAAACCGTTCGAAAATTAATGAAAGAAGATAAACGTATTGTAGCGATCACACCTGCAATGCCAGTAGGTTCGAAAATGGAAGGTATTCAAAAAGATTTTCCAGATCGATTCTTCGATGTTGGAATTGCAGAACAGCATGCAACGACAATGGCTGCGGGATTAGCGACACAAAATATGAAGCCATTTTTAGCAATTTACTCGACATTTTTACAGCGAGCATATGATCAAGTACTGCATGATATCGCTCGCCAAAATTTAAATGTTTTCATTGGCATTGATCGTGCGGGACTTGTCGGTGCAGATGGCGATACCCATCAAGGTGTTTTTGATATTGCCTTTTTACGCCATATCCCAAATATCGTAATCATGATGCCGAAAGATGAAAACGAAGGGCAACATATGGTCAAAACTGCTATTGAATATAATGAAGGACCAATCGCTCTCCGTTATCCCCGCGGCAATGGGGTAGGCGTTCCTCTTGATGAGGAGCTAAAAACGATTCCAATTGGTTCTTGGGAAGTGCTGAGAGAAGGTCAAGATGCAGCCATTTTAACATTCGGTACGACTATTTCGATGGCTTTAGAAGCTGCAGATGAGTTAGCTAGTCGTAATATACATGTAAAAGTAGTGAATGCTCGATTTATCAAACCACTTGATGACAACATGCTTCATGACATCATGGGGAAAAATATGCCGATATTAACGATTGAAGAAGGCGTATTAAAAGGTGGATTTGGCAGTGCCATATTAGAGTTTGCCAGCGATAATAAATACAACCAAGTTGAAATAGAACGAATGGGGATTCCAGATCGTTTTGTGGACCATGGCAGTGTCGATTTATTATTGGAAGAACTGCACATTACAAAAGAAGAAACAATTGCTCGCATTGAATCCTTAATTAAAAAATCGTTAGGTAAAAATACCGTATGACGAAATCTCCGAAAGAACGGGTAGATGTTCTTCTCGTACAGAGGGGGTTATGTGAAACCCGGGAAAAAGCAAAACGAGCAATCATGGCGGGCATTGTTTTTTCAAAAGAATTGCGAATTGATAAGCCGGGAGAAAAAATCTCGATTGATGCGCCGTTGGAAGTGAAAGGTGAACAATTAAAATACGTTAGTCGAGGCGGTTTAAAATTAGAAAAAGCATTACAAGAATTCGATTTGTCCGTGGAAGGAAAATTAATGCTAGATATTGGTTCATCTACTGGGGGATTTACTGATTGTGCTCTTCAGAACGGTGCTAAACATTGTTATGCCTTAGATGTAGGATCCAACCAATTAGCTTGGAAATTAAGAACAGATGAACGTGTCACGGTAATGGAAAAAACAAATTTTCGCTATTCAAAGCCGGAAGATTTTACAAAGGGATTACCAGATTTTGCGACGATTGATGTTTCCTTTATTTCCTTATCGCTTATTTTACCAGTTTTGCACAACATTTTACTTCCGAACGGTGATGTAGTGGCACTTGTCAAACCACAATTTGAAGCTGGTAAAGAAAAAGTGGGGAAAAAGGGCATTGTTCGTGATCCTAAAACACATTTAGAAGTGTTGGAAAACACTGCAAAAATGGCGACAGATGTTGGTTTTGTAGTAAAAAATGCTACCTACTCTCCAATTACGGGAGGGGAAGGGAATATTGAATTTTTATTCCATCTACAAAAACCATCAGAAGGACAACATGTTTCGGCATTCACTGATTTCCAAAAAGTTGTTGACTTAGCTCACCAAGAATTAAATTAAGTTGTATGCTAGGGAATGGCAATCGTCATTCCCTATTTTTACTTGCTGAATAAGAACTTATAATGATAGTATAAATATACATTTATATACATTAAGAGGTGCTATTTATGAGTAAAGGTCAAAGGCATATGAAAATTCGTGAAATTATTGCTAACAATGAAATTGAAACGCAAGATGAACTAGTTTCTGCTTTAAAAGAAGCAGGTTTTAATGTTACACAAGCAACGGTTTCAAGAGATATTAAGGAATTACATTTAGTGAAAGTACCACTTCCTGATGGACGATACAAATACAGTTTACCGGCAGATCAACGGTTTAATCCATTGCAAAAATTGCAAAGGGCTTTAACCGATTCTTTCGTCAGCATTGATGGCGTTGCTCACTTTTTAATGTTGAAAACACTTCCAGGAAACGGAAATGCTGTTGCGGTTTTGATTGACCATCTAGAATGGCCGGAAGTATTAGGTACATTATCCGGTGATGATACGATTCTCATCATCGTACGGGATGAAGGACAGAGGGAAATCATACAACAACGCATTTTAGATTTAATATAATTTGAGGTGGTCAGTTTGTTGAAAGAGCTGAATATACGTAATTTCGCCATTATCGACGAATTAACCGTTTACTTTAATGATGGATTAACCGTTCTAACAGGTGAAACAGGAGCCGGAAAGTCCATCATTATCGATGCTGTTCATTTGTTAGCTGGTGGACGAGCAAGTCAAGAATTTGTGCGACACGGTGCAAAAAAAGCGGAATTAACGGGTTTGTTTTTTGTTTCCGACAATCATCCTGTTTTTGAAAAATTATCTGATGCCGGTATAGACCATGAAGAAGGTACCATTATATTACGGAGAGATATTAATGAAAACGGAAAAAGCGTATGTCGAGTTAATGGAAAACTTGTTACATTATCAATTTTACGTGATATCGGCTCCACGTTAGTGGATATTCATGGACAACATGAAAGCCAAGAATTAATGGATGAGAAGTGCCATATCGATTTACTTGATCAATTTGCGGAAAAACAAATCCAGCCAATCAAAGACAAATATCATCGCCTCTATCATGAATATCGTCTATTAAAAAAAGAAGTCGATGCCATCAATATCGATGAACAACAGACAGCTCAACGTATTGATTTGTATCAATTCCAAATTCAAGAGCTAGAAGATGCAAAATTATCAGAAAAAGAAGAAGAGGCTTTACTTGAAGAACGGAAACGATTGCAAAATTTTCATAAGATTTATGAACGAGCCATTCATGCATACGATGCAATTTCTGGAGAATTAAAAGGACTAGATTGTATTGGAGAAGCGATGAGCGCTTTGGAAGATATCGTTTCATTAGATGAGCAATTTCATGATTCCTTTGAAGCTGTATCATCTTCATTCTATGCGTTGCAAGATGCTTCATATCAAATCAAAAATATCATTGATGAACTTGAATTTGACCCTGAACGATTAAATGAAATAGAATCACGGCTTGCACAATATCAAATGATGAAACGAAAATATGGAAGTACCGTAAAAGAGATTATTACATATTATGAAAAAATTAAAGAAGAACTAAACACACTATTAAATCGAGATGAAGCTATTCAACAAAAAGAACAAGATTTAAGAAAAATGGAATCTGAATTAGACCAATTGTGTGATGAATTAACGAAAGTTCGAAAAAAATGTGCAGGTATATTGAGTGAAGCCATAATGAATGAGCTTCGTGATTTACATATGGAAAAAGCGAAATTTATCGTTCAGTTTGAGCGTTTAAATAATTTCGACATAAATGGGAAAGACTATATATCATTCTATATATCCACCAATGTAGGAGAACCTCCTAAATCTTTGCCAAAAATTGCATCCGGTGGAGAATTATCGAGAATAATGCTTGCATTAAAAACCATTTTTTCATCGAAATCTCAAATTACATCCATCATTTTTGATGAAGTGGATACAGGTGTAAGCGGCCGCGTTGCACAGGCAATTGCTGAAAAAATCGCCAATATTTCATTCAATTCACAAGTATTATGCATTTCTCATTTGCCTCAAGTTGCAGCAATGGCAGATCAGCATTACTTAATATCAAAACAAGTTGAACAAAACCGTACTTTTACGACAGTTCAAGTAATTGAAAATGATACACGGGTAGAAGAAATTAGTCGCATGATGAGTGGAACTGAAATTACAGAATTAACGTTGCAACATGCGCGAGAATTATTGCAATTGGCACTTATAAAGAAAAATGAAATCAAAGAACAATTAAAAAGTTCTACCTCGATGCAATAAGGAGGAGTCATCATTTGATGACTCCTTATATTACAAAATCTACTTTTACTAATTTTGAAAGTACCTAAGCGACAAATATTTACCTCACATTATTAAAAGAACAGTTACACATAGTAATGTTACAAACAATTTGAGGAGGTGGACTATGAAATGCCATTTGTGTAATCTGTTGACTTATCTTGTGCTCACCATCGCACTTGCACTTTTGTCACCTTCAGCAGCAGCCGAAGCAAAAAAGCTAATTCCGATGGGTGAATCGATAGGGATACAGTTAGAATTACCATTTATATATGTAGCTCATGATGTATTATTACCAAATGGACAATGGTTAAAAAAAGGTGATATTATAAAAGAAGTCAACGGAAAGCCAATACAATCCATCGAGATGTTGAAGGAATCCATGACTGATTCGGAAATAAGCCTTACCATTAAACAATCGACCAATCATACAAGAACCATTACGCTAACGAACGATCAAGCAAATAATATACTTCCCTTTCTAAAAGATGAAACGGATGGCATCGGTACATTAACCTTTATTGATCCTGAATCGAAAGAATACGGTGCATTAGGTCATCAAATCATCGACGGTGTATTAAATAAACCACCTGAATTTACAGATGGTTCTATTTTTTTAGCGTCTATTGAGCAAATAAAAAAATCGAGCCCTGGAAATCCTGGTTATAAAATTTCTGTCATTAATCATGACGATATACGTTTAGGAAATATTTCATCCAATGATATATATGGTATTTTTGGTAATTGGGAATTAGATGTAAAAGAAATAATGCGTAAGCCTATTGAGATTATGCATGATGATGAAATTCAATTAGGAAAAGCAGAACTTCTTACAGCTATTGAAGGGTCAAAAGTTGAATCCTTTACAATTGAAATTGTGAAGATAGAAGATAATTTTTTACAATTTGAAATAACCGATCAAAATCTTTTATCCAAAACAGGTGGCATATTACAAGGGATGAGCGGAAGTCCCATTTTGCAAGATGGTAAATTTGTTGGTGCAGTAACACATATGTTTGTCGAACAACCAGCTCGAGGTGCAGCCATAACCTTATCAGAGATGTTAAAAAAGAAGCCAAATTAAGCCGAAAAGACTATGCCAACATTTTGGTATAGTCTTTTTTTGATAATCGAATTAAAAACATTGTATGACGAAAAAATGCAATTAGAAATAAATGGTGATTTCTGTCACAATATACATAAAAATTACGACTACCTTCTCATTTTTAAATTCGATAAAGGTTTTTTCGATAAAATGTCGAAAAGAATAGTGTCAAGTAAACGGAAACTATGACATATAAGTATTAAAAATGCAATATTAGGGAGAAGGCTATAAGGGGGATTTTACATGACGAAAATTAGAGTTGCAATTGCCGATGATAACCGAGATTTAGTAAGAACAATGGAACAATACTTTGAAAATCATCCAGACATTGAAATAGTTGCAACTGCTTCAAACGGTAAATTGTGTCTCAATATGTTAGAAGAATATAACCCAGACATTTTGTTGTTGGACATTATTATGCCCCATTTAGATGGTTTAGGCGTTCTTCAAGAAATGTATAAAAATGATCGTTTTCGCGATACTCAAGTCATTATGTTGACGGCTTTTGGACAAGAAGATGTAATGAAACAGGCTGTTACATACGGGGCTTCCTATTTTATGTTAAAACCTTTTGAGTTTGATCAGCTCGTTCAGAAAATTTTGCATTGCGCAGGCCAAAAGCGTGAAACTGTCAAGAGACAAAGTGTGTTACAGCCTGAACCAAATGGAAAAGTGAATCAGAGACAATTGGATACTACGATTACATCAATTATTAAGGAAATTGGCGTACCTGCGCATATCAAAGGCTATGCATATTTACGAGAAGCTATTCAAATGGTATATCACGATATTGAATTGTTAGGTTCTGTTACAAAAATTTTATATCCGGAAATTGCAAAGAAATTTGGTACAACTCCTTCTCGTGTTGAAAGAGCAATCCGTCATGCCATTGAAGTTGCATGGAACCGTGGAAATTATGAATCCATCTCTCAAATGTTTGGATATACAGTCCATCATTTAAAATCAAAACCTACAAACAGCGAGTTTATTGCCATGATTGCTGATAAAATTCGTATTGAACTAGTGGCTTCATAATCGTATTTTCTGTCATTGTCATATTATTATTAACAATAGCTTTTCCGTCCAATTGTCACCTCTTTATTGAGGTGACTTTTTATTACTTTATCGTATTAATTTTATAAAAGGTATTACACTTTAAATAAAAAAATTATATTATAGTACAAGAGGTGAGCATATGTGCGTATATTTTCCAATGATTATTTTGAGTTAATCGAAGAAAATGGTAAAGTTTATATTCAAAACTATAAAAAGGGTTTTCCAATTAAACAATTCGATGAAATATTAGGCTCTCTTACTCGAATGAAACTGTCAAATTTTTCGAATTTAAAAAAATCTCTACAAGAAGAAGTGTCGAATCCTGTCGAAATCGGTTACTGGTTGCCTCCGATGGAAATTGAAGTATCAAAAGATAAGATGACAGCCCATCTTATTGTTTATGAATCAACCATTTTGGAAAATCCAAGTCAATTTCAAAAAGAACTAAATGACATATTGACTCAAAGACAGATTGTCCATGGAATAAAAGAGCTTAATCTAGAATCGATTACGATCGGGAAACCAATTGTAATTGCTGAAGGAACGGAACCAATTAAAGGGGAAGATGCACAGGTTACATACATAAAGATTCCGGAGAGAAAACCTGTCATAAGGGAAGATGGAAAAGCTGATTATTTTGATATGAATTTTATATTTGAAATCAATGAAAATGACTGGTTAGGAGAGAAAATCCCCGCCCAACCTGGTATAAATGGAAAAAATGTTTACGGAGAAGAAATTCCAGCTCCTCCAGGTAAAGATATACCATTAAAGTATGATCGTAAATCTGCATATGAAGTAGAAGAGGATGGAAAAATTGTCATTCGGGCATTAAATAAAGGCGTTGTAGAGGAAAGACAAGGATTATTAATGATTAATAATCATTTGCCAATCGATGGAGATGTTGGGTTAGAGACAGGAAATCTTGAATTTGATGGTTCAATTAGCATTAGTGGAACTGTTCAAAAAGGTTTTAGTGTCATTGCAACGGGTGATATTTCCATTGAGGGTACAGAAGGTGTTACAGGTGCGAAATTAATCCAATCTAGAGAAGGAGATATTTACATAAAAGGTGGTATATTTGGATTAGGTCAAACAACTGTAAAAGCTGGTGGCAACATTTACGTAAAACATGTCAATGAAGCAAATTTATATGCGAAAAAAAATATTGTCATCGGGTTTTATTCTTTAAACTCCTCATTGCAAGCTGATTCGATTTTAGTGGATGAGCGGAAAGGAAAAATTATTGGTGGCAAGGCAATTGCGAGAAACACTATTGTGACCGCTATATCGGGTAACCGGATGGAAAGGCGGACGGAATTAATTATCCAATCAGTGAATCGGCAAGAAGGTTACAAGATTATTCAAGAAAAAGCAGCATTATTAAAGTCGACACAAGAAGAAATGGAGAAATTATCTGAAAAGATAGAGAAACTAGCAGCATTAAAAAATCGGCTAACACCTGCTCAAGCGAAGGTTTATAAAGAAATGAAAGAAGTATTGGAAGATAAGAAGCAGCAAGTAATTGAATTGGACAATGAAATTCAAGAGATGATTGCAGCGATAAAATCCATCGGCAAAGAGGAAATCATTGTTAAAAAAGAAGCGTATCCTGGTACTTATATCCAAATAGGGAAACAATCGTCCTTAATAACGAAGACAACAAAAGGGAAATTTTTACTGGAATTTGGCGAATTAAATATATAAAAAAGCGTTCAGTGGAGGGACTTGTCTCTCATTGAACGCTTTATTTATATAATAATCTATTGTTTAATTTCTTTTGTTTCATCCTTTTTTTGAAACCTTGGAGCCACTCTTCCCCTTTTTCGATCTCGATGCAATAAATAGCCCGCAAAAAATCCAATTCCGATGATGCTAAAGATAAGACCTATAAGAAATTGGAACCATAACCAAGGAAAAGGGGAATTTAATATGCCGTATAGAGTATCGCGCATAAACTTGATACCTGCACCAGCAATTAATGCGGGAATCAATAAAATGATAAAGGCAATTAATCGGGCCATGAAATAACCTCCTTCGCAATTAATTCAATTTTACATCGCCAAGAAATAGTGTCAAGTTTCGACAAAAAATTGCTAATCTTTTGCACATTTTTGTCATAAAAATTATATTAGAATTATAATTTTTAATAGTACAAAAAATCAGAAAATTAGGAAAAGTATATTTTCCAATATTTCTAGTTGATAAATTAAAAAATAAAAAGTATTGTAAAGTAAAATAGTGCAAATTGTAGAAAATTTGTCGCTAATTTTAGAGATTTTACTCCATTATATTTTTAGGGAGGTTTTTTGAATGGAAATCTTTAAGTACATGGAAAAATATGATTATGAACAATTGGTATTTTGTCAGGACAAAAATTCTGGATTAAAAGCGATTATCGCCATCCATGATACAACGCTTGGACCAGCATTAGGTGGCGCTCGCATGTGGCCTTATCAATCTGAAGAAGAAGCCATCGAGGATGCATTGAGACTTGCTAGAGGTATGACGTACAAAAATGCAGTAAGTGGCTTAAATCTTGGCGGTGGTAAAACAGTAATTATTGGTGATCCAGCTAAAGACAAAAACGAAGAAATGTTCCGCGCGTTAGGACGATTTATTCAAAGTTTAAATGGTCGTTATATTACAGCAGAAGATGTTGGTACAACTGTTGAAGATATGGACTTGATTTATGAAGAAACAGATTATGTAACAGGTGTATCACCTTCATTTGGTTCATCTGGTAACCCATCTCCTGTAACCGCTTACGGAGTTTATTTGGGAATGAAAGCAAGTGCTAAAGAAGCATTTGGAGATGATAGCCTAAAAGGCAAAACAATTGCTGTTCAAGGATTAGGTAATGTTGCATATAACTTGTGTAAATACTTGCATGAAGAAGGCGCAAAACTGATTGTCACGGATATTAATGAAAAAGCAATAGAGCGAGCTGTCAATGACTTTGGTGCAGTTGCGGTAAGTCCGAATGAGATTTACAAACAAGATGTTGATATTTTCTCACCATGTGCACTTGGTGCAATCATTAACGATGAAACGATACCGCAATTAAAAGCAAAAGTCATCGCTGGATGTGCAAACAACCAGTTAAAAGAATCTCGCCACGGGCAAATTCTTCATGAAAAAGGAATCATTTATGCACCAGATTATGTAATTAATGCTGGTGGAGTAATTAATGTTGCAGATGAACTTTACGGATATAACAGAGAAAGAGCAATGAAACGAGTAGAAACAATTTATGATTCTTTAACAAAAATTTTTAAAATTTCAAAAGATGAAAACATCCCAACTTATTTAGCTGCTAATCGTTTGGCTGAAGAAAGAATTAACAGTGTACTAAAATCAAGAAAACAATTTTTACAAAAGGAAAAAAACATCTTAAGTAGAAGACAAAAATAATTTCGCTATAGATGAAATTGATTTGGAGGGATGGCTTTGGCTCGAGAATATGATTTAGTCATTATTGGTGGAGGAACTGGGGGATACGTTGCAGCAATAAAAGCAGCGCAATTAGGTTTAAAGACTGCCATCGTTGAAAAAGAAAAATTAGGTGGTACTTGCCTTCATAGAGGGTGCATTCCAACGAAAACATTCTTACGAAGTGCGGAAATGTATCGTGATGCTAGTAATGCAAAAGAATATGGAATCCAAATTTCAAACATTCAATTTAATCTTCAACAATTACAAGAACGAAAAAAAAGTGTAATTGAACAGTTACATCAAGGTATCAAAGGGTTAATGAAAAAAGGAAAAATTGATTGCTATTACGGAACTGCAAGACTTTTAGGACCATCCATATTTTCTCCGATTGCAGGGGGAACGGTATCAGTTGAGATGAATGATGGGTCTGAAAATGAAATGCTGTTGCCTAAAAATATCATCATCGCAACTGGAGCCAAGCCACGTCCATTTAACGGAATTGAATATGATGGGACAATGATTTTAAATTCCGATCAAATATTGGAAATGGAAGAGCTTCCAGCATCCATGATTATAATCGGTGGCGGTGTAATTGGCATTGAATGGGCTTCTTGTTTAAGCGATTTTGGCGTGAAAGTAACAATTTTAGAATATGCAGATCGCATTTTGCCAAATGAAGATATAGCCATATCAAAAGAAATGGAAAAACAGCTTATAAAACGCGGTATTAACATCGTGACGAAAGCCGAAATCTCCCCTTCATCCATCGTAAAAGGTGATAATTCGGTAACAATTAACGCAAACGTGAACGGTGAAGAAAAGAAATTTGAAGCGGAGAAAATGTTAATTTCAATAGGCCGCATTGGAAATATTGAAAATTTAGGGTTGGAAAATACTGAGATTGAAACGGATTCTTCCTTTATCAAAGTAAATGATGTTTACCAAACGAAAGAAAAACATATATACGCTATAGGAGATTGCATTGGTGGTGTTCAGCTTGCCCATGTGGCCTCTCACGAAGGGATTATTGCGGTGGAACATATTGCATCCGGAAAGAAAAAAGCAATTAATTACCGAAACATTCCAAGATGCGTATATTCATTCCCAGAGGTTGCAAGCATTGGGTTAACTGAAGATGAGGCAAAATCGTTAAATTACGATGTGAAAATAGGAACCTTTCCATTTAAGGGAATTGGAAAAGCAGTGGTATATGGTGAAACAGAAGGTTTTGTTAAAGTCATAGCAGATCGAGAAACAGATGATTTACTCGGTGTGCATATGATTGGTCCGCATGTAACGAATTTAATTTCAGAAGCTGCATTAGGATTAACTTTAGATGCAACACCTTGGGAAATCGGCGAAACCATCCATCCGCATCCATCATTAAGCGAAATTTTAAATGAAGCTGCTTTAGCGGTTGATGGAAAAGCGATTCATATATGATGAGAACTGTTTTGTGAAAGGGGAGTGTATCGATGTCCGACTTACATCATGCACAATTAGGCTTATCAGACAACGATGTGTTACAAATGTATGAAACAATGCTTTTAGCTCGTAGACTTGATGAACGTATGTGGTTACTAAACCGAGCTGGGAAAATTCCGTTCGTTATTTCTTGTCAAGGCCATGAAGCTGCTCAAGTAGGGGCTGCCTTTGCGTTAAATCCAACAAGGGATTATATTGCACCATATTACCGTGATATGGGAGTTGTGTTGCATTTTGGGATGACACCAAGGGATTTAATGTTGTCTGCGTTTGCGAAAGCAGAAGATCCAAACTCCGGTGGTAGACAAATGCCTGGACATTTTGGTTATAAAAAGAATCGAATCTTAACTGGATCATCTCCAGTAGCAACTCAAGTACCACATGCTGTAGGAGTTGCTTTAGCAGGAAAATTACAAAACAAAGAATTAGTCTCTTTTGTAACATTGGGAGAAGGTTCCACAAACCAAGGTGACTTCCATGAAGGAGCAAACTTTGCTGGCGTTCATAAATTGCCAGTTATCATCATGGTAGAGAACAATAAATATGCCATCTCTGTACCAGTTGAAAAACAATTGGGCGGTCGCGTGGCTGACAGAGCTATTGGATATGGAATGCACGGCGCTTCCGTTGATGGCAAAAATCCTTTAGCTGTTTATAAAGTGATGAAAGAAGCCGTTGATCGTGCGCTTAAAGGTGAAGGTCCGAGCTTAATCGAAGCAGTAACTTATCGATTAACGAGCCACTCTTCCGATGATGATGACAAATATCGTTCTAGGGAGGAAGTAGCAGAAGGAAAAGCAAACGATCCGTTGCTGTTATTTGGTAACTACTTAATCGATACAAATGTCGCAACGAAAGAAACTCTAGAAGAAATTAATGACAAAGTGATGGCAATTGTGAATGATGCGACAGATTATGCAGAAAAAGCACCTTATGCTCCCCCAGAACATGCGTTGAAATATGTTTATTGGGAAGGGGATGAATAAGATGGCGGTAATGTCTTTTATTGAAGCGATTAATTTGGCGATGAAAGAAGAAATGGAAAGAGATGAAAACGTTTTTATTTTAGGAGAAGACGTTGGTAAAAAAGGTGGAGTATTTAAAGCCACTCAAGGATTGTATGAACAATTTGGTGAATGGCGCGTTTTAGATACGCCTCTAGCAGAAAGCGCAATTGCCGGTGTAGCCATTGGAGCTGCAATGGTAGGAATGCGTCCAATCGCTGAAATGCAATTCGCAGATTTCATTTTGCCGGCTGTTAACCAAATTGTCTCTGAAGCAGCCAAGATCCGATATCGTTCAAATAATGATTGGAGCTGTCCGCTTGTTGTTCGTGCTCCATATGGTGGTGGTATCCACGGTGCGTTATATCATTCCCAATCTGTGGAAGCACTATTTGCCAATACACCAGGGTTAAAAATTGTCATCCCTTCCACTCCATATGATGCAAAAGGATTACTAAAAGCAAGTATTCGGGATGAAGATCCAGTTTTATTCTTTGAACATAAACGGGCATATCGATTAATCAAGGGAGAAGTGCCGCTTGATGATTACGTGTTGCCAATCGGTAAAGCAGACGTAAAAAGAGAAGGGGACGACATTACTGTTATTACTTATGGACTTTGTGTCAATTATGCCCTTCAAGCAGCTGAGCGCCTTCATGACGACGGAATAGAAGCGCACATTTTAGATTTACGTACGGTATATCCACTGGATAAAGAAGCAATCATTGAAGCTGCAAGCCGTACTGGAAAAGTACTTCTCGTTACGGAAGATAATAAAGAAGGTAGCATCATGAGCGAAGTTGCAGCCATCATTTCCGAAAACTGCTTATTTGACTTGGATGCACCAATCATGAGATTAGCGGGTCCGGACGTTCCAGCTATGCCATATGCACCAACGATGGAAAGATTTTTCATGATCAATCCTGAAAAAATTGAACGGGCTATGCGGGAATTAGCCGCTTTTTAAGGGGGATACGTATGTCAATTGAAAAAATTATCATGCCTCAATTAGGAGAAAGTGTTACAGAAGGAACAATTGAAAAATGGCTTGTTAAACCTGGAGATCATGTAAATAAATACGATCCTATAGCGGAAGTTTTAACGGATAAAGTAAATGCGGAAGTACCTTCATCCTACACGGGCATTATCAAGGAATTAAATGGTAAAGAAGGCGAGACGTATCCGGTAGGAACGGTGATTTGTACGATTGAAGTAGTTGAGGAAAAAGAATCATCAAATATAAGTGAAGCCATTCGCAATGCGACGAAAGAACCTGTGAAAGTAAAAGTGAATGAACCAAATTATGGGGAAAACATTCCAAAACAAAAAAATCGATATTCTCCAGCTGTATTGAGATTAGCGAGCGAACACAATATAGACTTAGAACAGGTAACTGGTACAGGATTAAATGGTCGCATTACGCGTAAAGACGTTCTAAACTTTATTGAGTCAATGAAAGATGGAAACGTACCGTCCGTTGAACGACAAGTACAAGAGCCTGTTCAAACTCAAGAAACAAGTCCGTCGCCATCACCAGTACAACCAAAACCAATTCACATTGAGAAACAAGCAGGTGATGTGGAAATTCCAGTATCTGGCCTTCGTCGTACAATCGCTAACAATATGGTGAGAAGTAAGCATGAAATTCCACATGCTTGGTTGATGATGGAAGTAGATGTAACAAATCTTGTACAATATCGTGACTCCATTAAAAAACAATTTAAAGAAAAAGAAGGATTCAACATCACATATTTTGCATTCTTTGTCAACGCTGTTGCTCAAGCATTAAAAGAGTATCCAATGCTTAACTCTGTTTGGGCTGGAGATAAAATTATCCAGAAGAAAGATATTAACATTTCAATTGCTGTTGCGACAGACGATGCCCTCTTTGTTCCGGTAATCAAAAATGCTGATGACAAATCCATTAAAGGGATTGCAAAAGAAATTAATGAATTGTCTCAAAGTGTTCGAAGCGGAACATTAAAGAGTGATCAAATACAAGGTGGAACATTTACTGTAAATAATACGGGCTCATTCGGTTCTGTACAATCAATGGGTATTATCAATTACCCTCAAGCGGCGATCTTACAAGTGGAATCCATTGTAAAAAGACCAGTCGTTATTAATAATATGATTGCAATTCGCGATATAGTGAATTTATGCTTGTCAATTGACCATCGAATTTTAGACGGCTACATTTGTGGGAAATTTCTAAATAGAGTAAAAGATATTCTCGAAAATACAAATTATTATGAAAAGAATATTTATTAAAAGTGCTAGAAAGCCTTGTAAATCAAGGCTTTCTTTAATTTTTAGACTTTATTGGTAGCGGTTTCTAATGTATTATAAATATTATAAAAATTTATAATTTGATGAAAAGGGGGAAGCTGTTTAGCGAAGTCTATGTCAAACAACATGCATGAGATCGATTTTCCATCCTCAAGTTATGAAGAGTGGAAAGAAACAGCTATAAAATCTTTAAAGGGGAAGCCATTTGAATCACTCTTTACTAAAACAATTGAAGGGGTTATATTACAACCGTTATATACACAACAAATGTTGGTGGAAAAATTAGGGGACCAATTAGAAAAACAAGTAAACACGATTCGTGCGCTAAATGCTACAAAATCTGTTCAAGCTGCCCAAACAATTTATGCTGAAAATACAAAAGAATATTTTGATAAAATAAAAGATAGTGTTAATCGCGGTAATGGTTACATTACAATCGATAGTAGAATCCTTGAATGGGACGAAGAAGCTTTAACTCAATTAGCTAATTACTTAATTGAGTATCCATTTAAATTAATCGTACACGAAAACAAGATTTTAAATGTATTTTCAAAAATTCAAGAATCTGATCGTGAAAAAGTTAGAGGATTTGTTCTTACAAATGAAGCAATTATGCTTGATGATTTTCCGATGGTTCGGACTTTTGCGGCAAATACAGTTCCTTATCATAACGATGGTGCACATATTGTACAAGAACTTGCACTTGCGCTAGCTCAAGGGGCAAAATATGCCGAGAAGTCTGAATCCTTTGAATCCTTTGCAAATAAATTTTTCGTAAATTTTGCAATTGACACTTATTTTTTCCAAGAAATTGCAAAATTGCGTGCCTTTAAAGTTTTATGGAAAGCCTTTGCTACGGCATACAATGCGGAAGCAGTTCCAGTTCCAGTATTGGTGGAAACATCATTACGCAGTTTCTCTAAATACGATATTTACGTAAATTTACTCCGTGCTGGTAATGAAGCCTTTGCTGCGTTAATCGGAGGAGCAGATGCCATTACTGTTCACCCATACGATGTATTAACAAAACCGACTGAACAATCCGTTCGTATTGCAAGAAATGTCGTGTTAGTGTTAAAAGAAGAATCATTTGTTGATGATGTTCTTGACCCTGCAGGCGGTTCATATTTCATAGAAACTTTAACGGCAGAATATGTAGAAAAAGCTTGGGAATTATTCCTTCAAATTCAAGAAGCAGGTGGCATTGACGAATTCGAAAAATCCGGAAAATTACAATCAGCTATTGAAGAAGTCTATAAAGAGCGTATTCGTCAAGTAGAAACGAGAAAACATTCGTTAATTGGTACAAACATTTATGCGAATCCAGCTGATCTGCTGCAAACAGAAACAAATCCGTTATATAAAGATATTAAGCGTTTAGCAATTCCATTTGAAATGCTTCGAGAGCAATACAGTCAATTGAATCCAAAAATCGGCATTCTCACTTACGGAAAATTAAAAGACTTTAAACCTCGAGCGGACTTTGTAGAAGGATTTTTCGCAACAGCTGGTGTTGTACCTGTAGAATCCGGTGAAATTGAATCGATTGAAGAGGCAAAAAATTGGTTACAGCAAACGGATGCTGATTATGTAGTGATTGCTGCTACAAATGATCAAACAAAAGAAATCGTACCAGTTTTATTGGAAAGTAAAAAAGAAGGCTTAATTTTAGATGTTGCAGGGAAATTCCCAGAAGAAGAAACAGACTGGTTATCTCAAGGTTTAAACGGATTTATTTTTGCAGGTCAAAATATTGTGGAAAAGCTCACTGCGCTTCTTGAAAGCTTGAAGGGGGTACAACAACAATGAAACCAAACTTTCATTCTGTCAATATACAAGATGTAATAAAAAGTGAACAAATTCAACCATCTCATACATTTAAAACAAATGAAGGAATTGAAGTAAAAGAATTTTATAAGAATGAAGATATAAAAGACGTAAAACATTTACAAGACTTCCCAGGAATCGCACCAAATACCCGTGGGCCATATCCAACAATGTATGTAGCGCGTCCATGGACTGTTCGCCAATATGCAGGTTTTTCAACGGCAGAAGAATCGAATGCATTCTATCGAAGAAATTTAGCAATGGGTCAAAAAGGTTTATCGGTTGCCTTTGATTTGCCTACACACCGAGGTTATGACTCCGACCATCCTCGCGTAAAAGGGGACGTGGGAAAAGCGGGCGTTGCCATTGACTCTGTGGAAGATATGAAAATTTTGTTTGATGGCATTCCTCTTGACCAAATGTCCGTTTCTATGACGATGAACGGGGCCGTTATTCCAATCATGGCCTTCTACATTGTAGCGGCTGAGGAGCAGGGAGTAACGCCGGAAAAACTTGCTGGTACAATCCAAAACGATATTTTGAAAGAGTATATGGTGCGTAATACGTACATATATCCTCCAGAAATGTCTATGAAAATTATTGCTGACATTTTTGAATATACAAGTAAATACATGCCTAAGTTCAACTCTATTTCCATTTCCGGCTATCACATTCAAGAAGCTGGTGCAACGGCGGACATTGAATTAGCATATACGTTAGCAGATGGATTGGAATATGTACGAACAGGACTTAAAGCTGGCATCGACATTGACTCCTTCGCTCCACGATTGTCCTTCTTCTGGGGCATTGGTATGAACTACTTTATGGAAGTAGCAAAAATGCGTGCAGCTAGAAGAATTTGGGCACAAATGATGAGCACATTCAATCCAAAAAATCCGAAAAGTTTGGCTTTACGTACACACTCCCAAACTTCTGGATGGTCGTTAACAGAACAAGATCCATTCAACAACGTAACTCGTACGTTAATTGAAGCAAATGCTGCTGCGATGGGTCATACGCAAAGTTTACACACGAATGCTTTGGATGAAGCGATTGCGCTTCCAACAGACTTCTCAGCTCGCATTGCACGTAATACGCAATTATTCTTACAAGAAGAAACGCTTATGACAAAAGTCATCGATCCATGGGGCGGATCTTATTATGTGGAAAAATTAACAGATGAGTTAACGAAAAAAGCTTGGGAGTTAATTAAAGAAATTGAAGAGCTGGGTGGAATGGCTAAGGCGATTGAAACAGGTCTTCCAAAAATGAAAGTAGAAGAATCAGCTGCAAGACGCCAAGCAAAAATTGACTCTAAAGTGGAAACGATTGTTGGCGTTAATAAATACAAATTAGACGTTGAAGAACCAATTGATATTTTAGATATTGATAATACGCTAGTTCGTCAAAAACAAATTGAAAGACTTGAAAAAATGAAAGCAGAAAGAAATGAAGAAGAAGTGCAAAGACATCTTGAACGTTTAACGAAAGCTGCAGAAACAGGAGAAGAAAATATGCTTGCTGTTGCAGTTGACGCTGCTCGTGCTCGCGCGACACTTGGTGAGATTTCCGATGCCATTGAAAAAGTTTGCGGACGCCATAAAGCAGTTATCCGTTCAATTTCAGGTGTTTATTCATCTAACTTCTCCGATAATGAATTAATTGAAGAAGTAAAACAAATGACAGATGAATTCCTAGAAAATGAAGGTCGTCGCCCGCGTATTTTAATTGCGAAAATGGGACAAGACGGACATGACCGCGGTGCAAAAGTCGTTGCTACTGGTTATGCTGATCTTGGGTTTGACGTAGATATTTCACCGCTATTCTTAACACCGCAAGAAGCGGCACAAATGGCAGTGGAAAACGACGTGCACTGTGTAGGTGTATCTTCTTTAGCAGCAGGCCATAAAACGTTAGTACCTGAATTAATTGAAGAATTAGAAAAATTAGGTAGAGGAGATATTATCGTTGTCGTTGGCGGTGTAATCCCTGCTCAAGATTACCAATTCCTATACGATAAGGGTGTATCTGCAATCTTTGGACCAGGTACAGTAATCCCAGTTGCAGCGATTAAAATTATTGAAGAAATCTATCATCGATTAGGTTATGAGGAAGTGTCTGAATGATGGGCGAAAAAAACGCAGAAGAGACTGCACTATATGTCATGAAAGGTATTGAAAGTAAACACGATGGAATGTCATATGTTGCGCCAAAAAAATTTCGAAAAAAGCGGCAACAACAAGTTGATATAAAGCAATTAGCGAGTGAAGTGCGCGGAGGAAAGCGCACTTCGCTTTCAAAAGCAATTACTTTAATTGAAAGTTCCAATCATGAACATAAGGTGCTGGCTCAAAATTTATTGCAAGAATTATTACCTTTTACAGGAAACAGTATTCGGATTGGAATAACGGGGGTTCCAGGAGCAGGTAAGAGCACTTTTATTGAAGCGTTTGGTACAATGCTTTGCGAGATGGGGAAAAAAGTTGCCGTTCTTGCAATAGACCCTAGTTCTACCATTTCCGGCGGCAGCGTTTTAGGGGATAAAACACGAATGGAACATTTAAGCCGTCATCAAAACGCATTTGTACGTCCTTCACCAAGTGCCGGTACCTTAGGCGGTGTTCATAAAAAAACGCGGGAAACGATGCTTCTTTGTGAAGCAGCTGGATACGATATTATTTTAATTGAGACTGTTGGAGTAGGGCAAAGTGAGACGTATGTTCGTGGTATGGTTGACTTTTTCCTTCTTCTCGTCTTAACAGGCGCAGGTGATGAATTACAAGGCTTGAAAAAAGGCATTATGGAATTGGCAGATGGTATTGTTGTCCATAAAGCTGATGGAGACAATGTAAAAAAAGCGAAAAAAACCGTTCAAGAATATAGGAAAATCCTGCATTTCTTACAACCGTCAACTCCAGGTTGGGAATCAAAAGCTGTTCCTGTTTCATCCTATGAAAAAAAAGGATTGGAAGAGGTTTGGGAAATGATTTTATCGTTTGAAAAACAAATGAAAGAATCCAGCTACTGGTTCACAAGAAGACGAGAACAAACAAGTGATTGGTTCCATTCAATGATTACAGACCATCTAATTGATTCATTTTTTGGTAATAAAGAAAACAAAGAATTAGTGAAAAAGCTGGAAGAAGAAATATTGCAAGGAAAATTAACTGTAACGCAAGGCATACACAAATTGTTCCCCAATCAGTAACTGCCTTTAGGTTGTAATCCCTGTATAAAACCCATTTCAGAGAATCCTTTTGAAGTATTTGCAATTAACTTTTCCTTCTTCTATGCTAAAATTAATACTTGAAAGGAGATTGAAATGTATGAGTATGGATTACGATTTATTTATGCAAGAAATTATTACCACTGCACGAGCTGAAATGGAGAATGCTGGATATGAGCAATTAAGAACCCCAGAAGATGTAGAAAAGGCCTTTGCACGTCCTGGAACTACTCTTGTCATGATTAATTCTGTATGCGGCTGTGCAGGAGGTATTGCGCGACCTGCAGCGGCAAGTGCAATTCATTATGATAAACGTCCAGATTATCTAGTAACGGTTTTTGCTGGACAAGATAAAGAAGCAACGGCTGCTGCACGTGCGCATTTTGGAGACGAACATATTCCTTCATCACCAGCTTTTGTTTTACTGAAAGACGGAAAAGTTGTCGCTGATATAGGTCGTCATGAAATAGAAGGACATGATGTAATGTCAGTTATTACAAATTTACAAGCCAATTTTGAAGAATATTGCGATGAAGTATAATTAAACCAAAAATAGAATCCGCATACTCGTATCATTCAAGTATTGCGGATTCTAACTTATTCATTTCATGAATAGATAGAAAAATTGCTTACTATATTTTCAGAAATCATTTAATTTTATTTTTATATCAAATTTTTTAAATTGTATCTGTTGTGGTACAGTGTTGTTGGTTGATATACATTTTTTCAAAATAAAAAAGCGATTACATATCTTGTAACCGCTGTAAAGAATGTTAGAAGAATGATAAACCGAATGCCAATGTTGAAAGTAACATGATTGCAATCATCGTGTAGACTATTATTTTTTGAAATTTTTTGTTGCTCATATTCTCGCTCTCTCCTTTTTTTCATAGGATTAGTTTATCAAATCTGAAAAATTTCTCAAGTACGTAGCGGAAATTTCGTAATTTCGCTACAATAGATTATGTACTATAACAGAAGGGGTGGCATGATGGAAAAAGTCGATCATATTGGAATCGCAGTAAAAAACCTAGACGATTCAGTAAAATATTATACTGAAGTTTTAGGTTTGAAATTAGAAAGAATTGAAGAGGTTCCATCGCAAAATGTACGAGTAGCATTTATCGATGCTGGGAATGTACATATTGAATTATTACAACCCTTAAGTGAAGAAGGGGCGATTTATAACCATATACAAAAACGTGGAGAAGGAATTCAACATATTTGTTTTAGCGTAGATAATATTCGAGAAAAAATGGCTGAATTAAAAGAAAAGGGAGTTCGCCTTCTGTCTGAAGAGCCTATACCTGCAGCTGGGGGAGCTGAAGCATGCTTTATTCATCCAAAAGATAGTTTTGGAGTTTTATATGAACTATATGAAAAAAAGTGATAAAGGGGTTAAGAAATCATGGATATGTTAGATAAAATCGATGAAATGTATGACCGAAAAAGAGAGATTTATTTAGGCGGTGGGGACAAGCGCATTGAAAAGCAACATGAAAAAGGTAAGCTAACAGCTCGTGAACGTATTGATCTATTACTGGATGAAGGCACTTTCGTTGAAATAAATCCATTTATAAAACATAGAGTAACAGATTTCGGCATGGGTGAACAAAATGGCCCTGGTGACGGTGTTGTAACTGGATACGGTAAAGTGAATGGCCGTCCTGTTTATTTATTTGCTCAAGATTTCACAGTATTCGGCGGTGCATTAGGAGAAATGCACGCGAAAAAAATTGCTGCAGTGATGGATTTGGCTGCAAAAAATGGAGCGCCATTCATCGGCATCAATGACTCTGGAGGTGCCCGTATTCAAGAAGGAGTATTATCATTAGACGGTTATGGCCACATCTTCTATCGCAACTCGATTTATTCTGGGGTTATTCCACAAATTTCTGTGATTATGGGTCCATGTGCTGGCGGTGCTGTATATTCTCCAGCAATTACAGACTTTATTTTAATGGTGGATAAAACATCCCAAATGTTCATTACTGGTCCGAAAGTAATTGAAGCGGTTACAGGAGAAAAAATTTCATCAGAAGATTTAGGCGGTTCAAAAGTGCATAACACAATCAGCGGTAACGCTCATTTCCGCGCCCCTTCTGAAGAAGAAGCGATTGAACAAATTAAGAGATTATTAAGCTATTTACCACAAAGTAATAAAGAAAAAGCACCAAAATTACCACGCCCTGAAGGAGACGATTGGCGTCCTGAATTAATTGACGTTGTTCCAATTGAACCTACACGTCCTTACGATGTTCGTAAAGTAATTGAACAAGTGGTGGATGAAGGTTCCTTCATGGAAGTGCATTCTGAATTTGCGAAAAACATTGTTGTAGGATTTGCTCGTATTGCTGGACAATCTGTTGGATTAGTTTGTAACCAACCAAAGGCCTTAGCAGGTGGTCTTGATATTGACTCATCCGATAAAGCTGCCCGTTTCATTCGCACTTGTGATGCATTCAATATTCCCATCATTACATTTGAAGACGTATCAGGATTCTTCCCTGGCGTTAAACAGGAACATGGCGGTATCATTCGTCACGGTGCTAAAATCTTATATGCTTATTCTGAAGCAACCGTTCCAAAAATTACAGTCATTTTACGAAAAGCATATGGTGGAGCATACGTTGCGCTAAATTCAAAAGCCATTGGTGCAGATTTAGTATTCGCTTGGCCAAATGCAGAGATAGCCGTAATGGGTGCTGCTGGAGCTGCTAACATCATCTTTGCGAACGAAATTGCAAATTCAGAAGATCCGGAAGCTACACGCCAAGCAAAAATTGAGGAATATAAAGAAAAATTTGCTAATCCATATGTTGCTGCTTCACTTGGAATGGTTGATGATGTAATCGATCCAAGAGAAACTCGCATTAAGTTAATTCAAGGATTAGAAATGCTTGAAAATAAAGAAGAATCAAGACCTAAGAAAAAACACGGAAATATTCCGCTATAATTGTGAAAGTTTCCAATTACGTACCATTAGAAGCACAAGCTAATCCCAGTTTGTACTTCGATTTTTCCAAAAATTCAAATTGGTTCTAACAATATTTCATATCAAAAGGTAATGAATATTATATGAATTTAGTAATTATTTTGTCTTATTTATAGAAAGATATAGAAATTTTTCAAACAATATGCTACAATTCAACTAAATTTCAACAACTGAATAATCTATACGGTGCTAATGAAAATTAGCTTAAAAGGGAAACTAGTGAGAATCTAGTGCGGTCCCGCCACTGTGAAGAGGAGCTCAAAATCAAATGCCACTGTGCAAACGGGAAGGCGATTTTGTAGCGATGACTCTAAGCCAGGAGACCTGCCGTATGGAGTGGATGGTAGTGTCCTACGAGGATAGGTACACGAATAGGCATGATTGGATTATTATGTCTTATTGTGGGACACTGCTAGTTTGGCAGTGTTTTTTTATTTTCAAATTTTCATTTTAGGAGGAATTTTATGAAAGTCTCAATCAAAATACTTTACTTTCTAGCAGTATTATTAATCATTCCTAATACAGCTTTTGCTATGCATATCATGGAAGGTTTTTTACCAATCAAGTGGGCAATATTTTGGTGGCTCCTTACATTCCCTTTTTTAATCATTGGATTAAAGAAAATGAGTAGTTTAGTAAAGAGAAATGCTGAGACGAAGTTATTACTAGGTTTATCGGGTGCATTCACTTTTGTATTATCCGCATTAAAAATTCCTTCGGTTACTGGAAGTTGTTCTCATCCTACGGGTGTTGGGTTAGGAACCGTATTATTTGGACCATTTGTAATGAGTGTTTTAGGTACCATCGTGTTATTATTCCAATCATTATTATTAGCCCATGGAGGTTTAACAACGCTTGGCGCCAATGCGTTTTCGATGGCGATTGCTGGACCTTTTATCGCCTATGGAGTATTTAAAGGCTTCAATAGGATCGGTTTGCCCTTTACTCTAGCAGTTTTCTCAGCAGCAACATTAGCAGATTTAGGTACATATGTCATTACATCTATTCAACTTGCACTAGCCTTTCCATCTGAAGTTGGTGGAATTTTCGCTTCATTTGTAAAGTTTGCTGGCGTATTCGCTGTTACACAGGTACCATTAGCAATTATTGAAGGATTGATTTCAGTAATGGTGATGAATTTCTTATTGAAATACAACGAAAGAGAATTAAAGTTACTTCAAGTACTAAAGAAACCCCAGGAGGTGAAGTAAGATGTTAAAAAAGAATATGCTTTTATTAATTTTGATCATTTTTTTAATGATTGTCCCGCTGATTGTTAACGGAGATGCAGAATATGGTGGTGCAGATGGAGAAGCGGAAGGATTAATTACAGAACTGAACCAATCCTATGAACCATGGTTTTCAAGTATTTGGGAGCCTCCTAGTGGTGAAATAGAAAGTTTATTATTCGTACTACAAGGAGCAATCGGTGCAGGGTTCATTGGTTACTTTATAGGATATATGCGAGGCCGGAATAGGGGCGGGAATGCAGAGATACAGAAATGAGAATGTTAGAATATTTCGCTTATCAATCACCTTTAAGAAATAAACACCCAATCGAAAAAATGGGATTTGCTCTTATTCCATTAATATTGAATATCGTATTTCAACATGTTCTTACATCCATATTCATATTTTGCATCATGACAGTTATTACTTTAATAATCGGAAAAGTTCCGATTCGCGTATATTTGAAGTTATTGCTTATTCCAGTGGTATTTCTAATTTCAAGTATACTAGTCATTTTACTCAATTTTTCAACTAACCCTATAGAAGGTGCCATTTTTCAATCTATTATTGGTCCCGTCACGATTTCAATTTCGATAACGAGTGTTGAAAAGGCATTGATGCTATTTGTTGTTGCTTTATCGAGTATTAGTTGTTTGTATTTTTTAATTTTATCTACGACGATTCAAGATTTTCTATATGGATTAAGGTGTTGTAAAGTACCAACTACTTTATTGGATTTAATTGCATTAATGTATCGATTTATATTTATATTTCTTGATTCCAGCAGGACAATCTATCTTGCACAAATAGCAAGGTTAGGTCACAGTTCTTTATTAAATTCTATCAAATCAATTGGGCTTATAATCAGTGCTTTGTTTATTAAGGTATTTCAAGAAATGAAAGACTTAAATAATGCGATAAATGCAAGAAGTGTAGATGGCTATTCAGCAGTCATTTCAAGAGAACTTCATTTTTCAACAAGTAGTTGGATATTTACGTTGTTAGTGAATTTGTTCATTATCGTCTTTTATTTCACCGTTGGGAGAGTTGGTTAAAATGAATACTCCTTTGTTTGAATTGAAAGAAGTTTCTTATACCTATGAAGATGGAACAGAAGCTTTACAAAAAATAAATTTACAAATTGATCAAGGAAAAAAAATTGCTTTGTTAGGTAGTAATGGAGCAGGGAAATCTACTTTAATATTGCATTTAAATGGTTTATTAAAACCAACCTCCGGAACAATTTATTTTAAAGGACAACCATTATCCTATTCAAAAAAAGAATTGTTAAATGTTAGACGAAAGGTTGGAATTGTTTTTCAAAATCCAGAAACCCAGTTGTTTAATGGAACTGTTTTGGATGATATTGCCTATGGGCCATTTAATTTACATCTAGCAGAACAGGAACGAAAGTCGTTGATAGAGAAAGCAATTAATCAAACAGATGTTGAATCATTATTAGATAAACCGATTCACTTTTTAAGTGTTGGGCAAAAAAAGCGAGTTTCCATCGCTGGAGTTCTTGCTATGGATCCTGAAGTCATCATATTAGATGAGCCGACTGCATCTTTAGATATTTATTACACAAGGAAAATACGAAAATTGTTAAACGAACTTCATTGTGACGGGAGAACACTCATTCTTTCTACTCATGATATTGACTTTGCTTATGAATGGGCTGACGAAGTCGTTGTGATGCATCATGGAGAAATGTTATATCACGGTGCTTTTTATCGTTTGTTTGAAGAAAACAAGGACATTGTGAAAAAAGCAAATTTAGAAACATCCATAATATTCGAAATTGCGCAAATGATGAAAATGCAAGGACTCATTTCAAAACTAGATGATGTACGTTCAAAAGAAAAAGTAATCGATGTACTTCATGATTGTTTCATGAAGGCAAAGAATTAAAAGGGGTGATGAGTTTGAAGGGAAAGCTTTACATTGTCGGATTTGGTCCAGGTGATGCTAATCACATTACCTATCGTGCAGTTGAAGCAATCAAAGCTAGTGATACAATCATTGGCTATAAAACTTACGTCGAGCTAATTAAAGATTTATTAGATTCCAAACAACAAATTATTAGTACAGGGATGACAGAGGAAGTATCACGAGCACAAGCGGCAATAAAACTTGCTGAAGCGGGGCACCATGTGTCGGTCATTTCAAGTGGTGATTCAGGTGTATACGGTATGGCTGGTTTAATTTATGAAGTGCTCATTGAACAAGGGTGGAATAAAGAAACCGGGGTTGAAATTGAAGTTATTCCTGGCATTTCTGCAGTTCATTCTTGCGGTTCCCTTCTTGGAGCTCCAATAATGCATGATTCATGCACAATTAGTTTAAGCGACCATTTAACGCCATGGTCTATTATTGAAAAAAGACTGGAAGCAGCGGCAGCAGCAGATTTTGTAATTGCTTTATATAATCCTAAAAGCGGTAGGAGAACAAAACAAATTGTAGAGGCTAGGAGAATTTTATTAAAATACCGGTCACCGAATACGCCTGTTGGACTCGTAAAGAGTGCTTATCGTGAGAGACAAAATATTGTAATTACTACGCTAGAAAAAATGCTAGATTACGAGATTGGTATGCTCACAACGGTGATTATCGGAAATTCTTCCACTTTTGTGTATGATGACTTAATGATTACACCGAGAGGATACAAACGAAAATATACGCTTGATAGCGAGATTCAACCATTGAAACCTCATGAACGATTAAAAAAGGAAGCTGAACCTTGGTCTTTAGAAAATCTAGAGTCGAAAGAAAGTGAACTATTTAAACAAAAAACGCCATTTCAACTTGCATGTGAAGCAATTGCCATGCTAGATCAAAAGCAACATTTCGTTGTAGAACAGCCAAGCAATATGTCTATTTTTGAATTTGCGGTAAGCCCTGGAGTGGCAAACAAACGATTTACTCCGGAGCAATTTCAGCTGTTAGCAGAAATTGTGGGAAATGAAGGAAGGATGGACTATTCAAGGGATCATCAGTTACTCATAAGTATTCCAACCAATAATCCTAATAAAATAGTAGAGCAAATATCAAACGTTGGATTGCTAGTGATGCCGGTTGGAAATGTCGTTACGGTAAAAGCTTGTGATTTTTGTGATGGTGAAAAAGCTGATTCCATTCCATACGCGGAAGAACTTCAAAGACGATTTGGTGGAAAAGCCATGCCGAAAGAATTAAAGATCGGTATTAATGGATGCGGAATGGCTTGTTACAACGCAGTTATGGAAGATATTGGAATCGTTTACCGAAAAGGTAAGTTTGATGTGTTTTTAGGGGCAAAACCAGTTGGGCGTACGGCCCATCCTGGACAATTAATTGAAGAAGGACTAGAAGCGGATCAATTAGTTGATTTAATCGAAAAAATTATTGAGGAATATAAAGAACATGCTCATCCAAATGAAAGACTATTTAAATATTTTAAACGGAAAAAAGTGCTAGCAGGCTACGAATATCAAGATAATGAACCAAAATTGAATTTACAACCGATCCCTTGTGTAGATTAGGAGGAAGAAAATAATGACAAAAGCCATTTTGTTTGTAGGACATGGAAGTAAGTTAGAAGCAGGAAATAATGAAGTAAGGGAATTTGTGGAGCAATTAACCCCTTTAATAGATGCTAATTTATTAGTTGAGACTTGTTTTTTAGAATTTGCTGAACCTACCATTTCTCAAGGAATTGATTATTGTGTTGAAAAAGGTGCAACAGAAATATATGTAATTCCGATTATTTTACTACATGCAGGACATTCAAAAATTCATATTCCTGCTGAAATTGTAGAAGCACAAAATAAATATCCCCATGTGAAATTTACGTATGGTGAAGTTGTTGGAATTCACGAAGAAATACTTCAAATTTTACTAGAGCGTTTGCAAGAAATCGGTTTTGATACACAGGCAAAACATGAAGACACAGCGATTTTATTAATTGCTCGTGGTGGAAGCGATGAATACGCAAATGGTGATTTTTATAAGATTACAAGACTTTTATGGGAAAAACTAGATGTTCCAATAGTAGAAAGTGCTTTTATGGGAGTGACAGAACCATTAGTTGATGAGGGTATTGAACGTTGTATTAAACTCGGTGCAAAAAAAATAATTATGCTTCCATATTTTCTATTCACAGGCATTTTAATCGAACGAATGAAAAAATATTGTGAGCGTTTCAATGAACAATACCCGAACGTAAAAATAGAGATTGCACATTATTTTGGAAATCATCCACTTTTAAAATCAGTGATCATTGAGCGAATGGATCAAGCACTAAATGGACACTCAAAAGGTGTTAAGGACTTGGAGAATATTCAAAGGTTAAAGCAATTGGGACTCATTTCTCATCATCATCATGACCATGAACATCATCACCATCATCATGACCATGAACATCATCACCACCATCATGACCATGAACATCATCATCATCATGAAAAAACGGAAGTGAAACCATGATTCTGTTTTTAGCAGGTACAAGCGATGCACGAGAGTTAGCAATTTTGTTAAAAAAGGAAGGCTTCCCCCTAATAGCCACTGTAGTAACAGAATCTGCTGCAAATAGACTTACTGATGAAGGAATCAATGTAAGAGTTGGTCGCTTAAATGAAGAAAAAATGTTTGAATTTTCAAAGAAAAATGGGGTGACTGCAATTGTTGATGCAAGTCATCCCTTTGCAGAGGAGGCGCATAAAACAGCGAAATCCGTAGCGGAACAATTAAAAATCCCATATATACGATACGAAAGAGAACAATCAAAGCTAGAACAAGACTCTATTATTTATGTTTCAACTTACGAAGAAGCAGCGGAACTCGCAGCAAAGAAAAAAGGAGTTGTCATGTTAACAACCGGCAGTAAAACATTAGAAATCTTTGCGAAAAAATTATTGCCACTAAATGATGTTCGCGTAATTTGCAGAATGCTTCCCCGAATCGATAATATGCAAAAATGCGAACAACTTGGCTTCCCTCAAAAAAATATTGTAGCAATGCAAGGACCTTTTACAAAAGAGTTAAATACTGCCTTATTTAAGCATTTCGGAGTGACACTCATGATAACAAAGGAAAGTGGAAAAGTTGGTGCTGTTGATGAAAAAGTAGAAGCTGCAAAAGAATTAGGGATTGAGACGATTGTGATTACAAGACCAAATATACAATTTGGCAATGAGTTTCACAAAATGGAGGAAGTTGTAGAATTCTTAAAAATACAAAGAAACGAGGGTGTGCTATGAATTTTAAACCAATTACGGTAGAACCGAATAAAATTTATGATTATAGTTTTGCCATTATTGAAGAAGAGATGGGTGAACATCATTTTTCTGAATTGGAATGGCAAGTCGTGCGTCGAATTATTCATGCTTCAGCAGATTTTGAATTAGGAAGGAGTGTTGTATTTTCTCCTGGTGCAGTTGAAGCAGGCATCAAAGCAATTCGAGAAGGAAAACATGTGATTGCCGATGTTCAAATGATTGTCAGCGGCTCAGGAAGGAAACGATTTCAAAAATATGGCGGAGATTTGCATTGCTATATCGGTGACGAAGATGTGGCACAAGAAGCAAAAAAAGAAGGAGTTACACGGGCAATTATGTCCATGAGGAAAGCTATCCGTGAACATGTAGGAGGAATTTATGCGATTGGTAATGCTCCTACAGCCTTATTAGAGTTAATTCGCCTTATCAATGAAGGCATCGCAAAACCCGACTTAATTATTGGGATGCCTGTCGGATTTGTTTCCGCAGCTGAGTCGAAAGAGGAACTTTTAAAACTAAAGGGAATACCTTATATCACAAATGTTGGTCGTAAAGGAGGTAGCACGGTAACCGTTGCCGCATTAAATGCTATTTCTATTTTAGCTGATCAGGTGTGAGGTATATGCAAAAACAGAAAAGAAAAGATCCTTCTGAACTTAGGGAAGGTTATACAACGGGTGCTTGTGCAACAGCATGTGCTAAAGCAGCATTAATCGCATTAATCACAAAGCTAGAACAAAAAAAAGTAATGATTCATCTGCCTGTGGGAAAAGATGTTGAATTTTCAATCGAAAAATGTGAAATAAGAGATATTGAAGTAAAATGTTCCGTAATAAAAGATGGTGGAGATGATCCTGATGCAACTCATGGAGCAATTATTGAAGCAACTGTTTCTTGGAGAAAAGACAAGGAAATTTTTATTGATGGCGGCAAGGGAGTAGGCCGAGTAACAAAACCTGGATTACCAATTGAAGTGGGACTAGCTGCCATTAATCCCGTTCCACGTAAAATGATTCAAACAGAAGTTGAAAAAGTCTTACAGCAATATGGAATTGAAACCGGAGTAAATATTATCATCACTGTCCCCGAGGGTGAAGAAATTGCTAAAAAAACATTAAATAGTCGTCTTGGCATCATTGGAGGTATTTCAATTTTGGGAACAAGGGGAACAGTCGTTCCTTTTTCCAACGCCGCTTATATGGCAAGTATTGTACAAGCAATATCTGTAGCAAAAGCAGCGGGTAGTGAACATCTTGTCTTTACAACTGGTGGAAGAAGTGAAAAATTTGCCATGAGCATGTATAGTGAGCTTCCTGAAGTTGCTTTTATTGAAATGGGAGATTTTGTTGGTTTTTCAATGAAACAGTGCAAACAATTAGGCATTCCGAAAGTATCTTTAGTCGGGATGATGGGAAAATTTTCAAAACTTGCCCAAGGTTCCATGATGCTTCATTCAAAAGGTTCTCAAGTCAATTTTGAATTTCTTGCATCCATTGCTAGAGAAAGTGGCGCTACCAATGAAAGTGTTAGACAAATTCTTCAAGCAAATACAGCAAATGAAGTAGGGGAAATCATGAAAGAACAAGGATGTATGGAATTTTTTTACAAATTATCAGAACTTTGCTGTAAAGAAATCTTAAAACATGTTGGTGGCGGATTGATTGTTTCAACTGCGATTTATTCAATGAAAGGTGAATTATTAGGAAAGGCGGAAATAATTGATGCCCATTAAATTGATTGGAATTGGTGATAACGGTGCACAAGGTTTGCATCCACAACTCATCGAATGGATTGAAAGTGCAGAAGTTCTCGTTGGTGGAGAAAGAGTATTATCATTTTTTCCAAACTTTAATGGAGAAAAAATATTATTGAAAACTAAAGTAATGAGCGTTATAGAAAAGTTAGAAAATAGGAATCAAAACATTGTGATTTTAGCCTCTGGCGATCCATTGTTCTATGGAATTGGAGGCCTCATTTCGAAAAAACTTCCAGTTGAAATTTATCCTTATGTAAGTTCAATTCAACTTGCAGCCGCAAAGTTCGGAATTAGTTGGCATGATGCTTATTTTGTCAGTATTCATGGAAGGCCGATTAAAGGACTAGCGCAAAAAATCGATGGAAAAGACAAAGTGATTATATTAACGGATGAAAATAATTCGCCAAATAATCTAGCATCATACTTAATAGAGTTTGGAATGACCGAATATGAAGCATATATTGCTGAAAACTTGCAAGGAGAAAAAGAACGTTGCAGAAAAATGACGCTTGAAGAAATGAAGCGAGCAAGCTTCTCCCCTTTAAATGTTGTAATTTTAGTAAAAATTCAGCAAACAAAAAATTGGTCTCTTGGCATAGATGATGAAGAGTTTTATCAACGAAAACCGGAGAAAGGTTTAATCACGAAAAAAGAAGTTCGTGTTTTATCCATTAGTGCATTGAATTTACATGAAAAAAGTATTGTTTGGGATATCGGCACATGCACCGGTTCCGTTGCAATTGAAGCAGGGAAGATTGCAAAAGAAGGTAAAATTTTTGCCATTGAAAAAAATGAAGAAGATATCAAAAACTGTCTTCTTAATCAACAAAAATTTCGGGTTGATTTCACTGTTGTACACGGAAAAGCACCAGAAGGCCTTGAAAAGTTTCCGAATCCCGATGCTATTTTTATCGGTGGTACGGGTGGAAACATGGAGGAACTATTAACCGTATGTTGTGAAAGATTAAACAAGAATGGCCGCATTGTTCTAAATGCTGCAACAATCGAAAACTTATATGAATCTATCAAAATATTTTATAAGTTAGGATTTCATACAGAAGTTACCCAAGTACAAATTGCGAGAAGTAAACAAATATTATCGTTGACTCGATTCGCTCCATTAAACCCTGTGTTTATTGTAAGTGCAAAACGAAAGGAAGATGAGGATGTGTAAAGGTGCTTTATATGGCATAGGTGTAGGACCTGGAGATCCGGAATTACTTACCGTTAAAGCTTTTCGGAAACTTCAAGAATGTCCTGTAATAGCCTATCCGAAAAAAATGCGAGGTTCAAAAAGTTATGCGTATAAGATTATAGAAGTTTATATACGTCCTGAAGAAAAGGAAATGTTAGGACTTGTATTTCCAATGACGAAAAATGAGGAAGTATTAGAGAGGGAATGGAATAAAGCCGTTGATATAATTTATGAAAAAATTGCTCAAGGGAAAGACGTGGCATTTGTTACTGAAGGAGACCCGTTATTATATAGCACTTTTATTCATCTAATGAAAGTAATGAAGGAAAAATATCCCGATGTAGAAATTCATTCCATACCCGGTATTTCCTCCGTCAACGGTGCAGTATCCCGATTAACCATTCCACTAGCGGATGGTGATGAACAAGTGGCTATCATTCCCGCAAATGATGATGTTGAAAAGATGAGAAAAGCAATTGAAAATCATGATGCTGTAGTATTTCTAAAAGTTGCAAAGGTTATTGATGTGTTGCTAGAAATGCTTCGAGAATTAGGATTAGAAAACAAGGCACATGTAGTTACAAAAGTTACATCTGACGAGGAAATCTTATGGAATATCAACGAATTAGAAGGTGCCGATTTAAATTATCTATCATTAATGGTGGTGCGCAAATGAAGAAAATTTGGATAATTGGAGCAGGTCCAGGCGATCCCGATTTAATAACTGTAAAAGGATTACAAATGTTGCAAGAAGCAGATTGTATTCTTTATACAGACTCCCTTGTTAATGAAGAATTAATTGCCAAAGCAAAGAAAGAAGCAGAAATTATTAAAACAAGTGGAATGCATTTGGAAGAGATTGTTTCAATCATAGTCGATCGAGTAAAACGTGATAAATTAGTTGCCCGCATTCATACTGGAGATCCATCGATGTACGGTGCCATTGCTGAACAAATAACATTATTGAAAAAAGAAGGCATTGGGGTAGAAATCATTCCTGGTGTAAGCTCTGTTTTTGCTTCTGCAGCGGCAATACAAGCAGAATTAACGATTCCAGAATTAACACAAACTCTTATTTTAACCCGCGCTGAAGGTCGTACACCTGTACCGGAAAAAGAAAAATTAAAAGATTTAGCAAGCCATCATTGTACAATCGCTCTTTTCCTAAGTGCAACATTAACGAAAAAAATAGTGAAGGAATTAAAAGAAGCGGGGTGGCAAGATGACACGCCCGTTGCGGTAATTCAAAAAGCTACATGGCCAGATGAAAAAATCGTTCGTACAACACTCGCGAATCTCGATCAAGCGATGAAAGAAAATGGCATTCGGAGTCATGCCATGATTTTAGCAGGATGGGCACTTGACTCTAACCTTTATGAAAAGGATACGTATCGCTCAAAGCTTTATGATGCCGAGTTTACTCATGGCTATCGGAAAGGAGTTTCAAAGTGATTCAACTTGTGGAAGAGGAAATTCCAAACATTCATCAAAAAAATGATTATGCAGTTGTTGCTATAACAAAACATGGTGTAGAAATTGCTCGGAAATTACAAGGACTTTTTCCTAATTGTGACCTTTATTATCCGCAAAAGTTTTGTAAAGCTGATGAAGATAGCTTAAGCATCCAACTATATGATGGCAATGTTCGAATTCTGTTATCAGCGATTTTTAACAAATATAAAGGTCTGATTTTATTTATTTCTCTCGGTGCAGTTGTTCGCATGATAGCACCTCTTATAAAAGATAAAAAAATTGATCCAGCCGTTGTTGTTATAGATGATTGTTGTAAAAATGTAATCAGTGTGCTTTCCGGTCATCTAGGTGGAGCGAATGAATTAACGCGAGAAATCGCGGCATTGCTTCATGCAAACCCTGTGATTACGACGGCATCAGATGTTCAGCAAACTATCGCTGTTGATTTATTTGGCTTTCGGTTCGGTTGGGTTTGGGATTCAGAAGAACATTTAACGAAGGTTAGTGCAGCTGTTGTGAACGAAGAACATGTTGCTGTTGTTCAGGAAAGTGGAGAGCGTTCATGGTGGATATATGATCGCCCATTACCAGAAAATATAAAAATTTATCAATCCATTTTGGAAGCAATCAATGCAAAACCAAGCGGTGCTCTAATTGTTACTCATCGGTTACTCACACCAGAAGAGACACCAATTTTACAATACGGCATTATTTTTAGGCCTAAAGTAATTGTAATAGGAATCGGTTGTAATCGTGGAACAAGTGCGGAGGAAATTCATTTCGTCATTGAAGAGACGTTGCTTGAGTTAGGATTTTCATCAAAAAGTGTAAAAGCCATTTGTACGATTGATCTAAAGAAAGATGAAGAGGGTTTATTGCAAGTTGTAAACGAAAGAAATGTGGAATTTTGTACGTACACAGCTAAAGAATTGAATGAAATGCATATCGAAGAACCATCAGAAACGGTTTATAAATATACTGGAGCATATTCCGTAAGTGAAGCAGCAGCAAAACGTTATTTACAATCAAATTCACTAGTTCTAGTCAAAAAGAAAAGTGGGAATGTAACAATTTCTGTTGGGGTACTCGAGCATAAGGAGGATTTTCCGTGGCAAAAAGATTAATGATTGCAGGTACATCGAGCGGGGTTGGAAAAACCACTTTAACAATCGGAATCATGGCGGCATTGAAAAAACGAAATCTTGTCGTTCAAGGATTTAAATGTGGTCCAGATTATATTGATCCAACCTATCACACTGCCGTTACAAAACGAGTTTCTCGAAATATTGATAGTTGGATGTTTAGCCACGATGTCATTCGCGATATTGTGGAACGCAATAGTCGTGATGCAGATATAACAATTATTGAAGGTGTAATGGGGTATTTTGATGGAAAAAATCCATTAGAAAATACTGGTTCTGCTGCTGATATTGCGGACATTACTGAGAGTCCAGTTCTTCTCGTAGTGGATTGTGCAAGTATGGCAAGAAGTGCTGCTGCGATTGTAAAAGGCTTTCAAACAATCCATGTACCATCACGTATTGTTGGCGTAATAGCCAATCGTGTTGGAAGTGAGAGCCATTTTAACATTGTAAAAGCTGCCATTGAACAAGAATGTCATATTCCTGTGATTGGTTATATGAAGAAAAACAATGAACTCCACTTGCCAAGCAGGCATCTCGGGTTAATTCCTGCTATTGAACGGGGAGATTTAGATTCTTATTTTGAAATGCTGGCAACAGAAGTTGAAAAAACGATTGATCTTAATAAACTACTAACGATTTCTGAAACAAACAGCTTAGAAAAAGTGAATCATTCTATTTTTGAAGAAAATTTAAAGGGGAATGTGAAAATTGCAGTAGCAAAAGATGCTGCTTTTAATTTTTATTATGAAGAAAATTTACAATTGCTCCGAGCTCGAGGGGCAGAACTTCTTTTCTTCTCACCGTTAGCAAATGATCCAGTACCGGAAGATGTTGATGGTTTATATATTGGTGGAGGCTTCCCGGAAGAATTTGCTGAAAAGTTAGCGAGTAATGAAGTGTCGAAACAATCCATCAAAGCAATGATTGAAAAAGGTGTTCCAACTGTTGCTGAATGCGGTGGATTTATGTATTTAACAAAATCCATTGAGACGACAGAAGGTATGAGTTATCCAATGGTTGGGGTAATTGATGGTAAAGTAGCCATGCAGTCCACACTTGCAGCCCTTGGATATCGTGAAATTTTTGGCATGAATGACAATTTCCTAATAAAAGAAGGAGAGGTTGCGAAAGGTCATGAATTCCACTATTCAATTTTCCAGCCAAATTCACTATATCCACCAGCTTATGAATTGAAAAGTCGATTTGGAGCAAAACGAGTTGGCTGCATTCTCCATTCTTTAATTGCAGGATATGTTCATTTCCATTTCGCCTCCAATTCAAAACTTGTAGATAACTGGATAAATGCATGTTTACAATTTCAAGAACAGAAACGAAATGCAATCTAATAATCTTAGAATGAAAAAGATGAACAAAAATATGAAGCAACAATGTTTCGGGAGGGAAAATATGAGGTTAGGAAAAGTGTATTTAGTAGGTGCTGGACCTGGGGATGAGAAATTAATTACCGTTAAGGGTCTTGAATGTATTCAACAATCTGACTGCATTGTATATGATCGGCTTATTAACTTAGCATTGTTAGATTATGCTCCATATAATGCAGAGCTTATATATTGTGGAAAACTTCCAGGAAAACATATGCGAATCCAAGAGGAAATTCATGAAATTCTAGTACAAAAAGCATTAGAAGGAAAAGTAGTAACCAGATTAAAAGGTGGAGATCCAAGTATTTTTGGAAGAGTAGGAGAAGAAGCGGCAGTATTAAAAAAGAAAGGAATACCATTTGAAATTGTGCCCGGCGTTACTGCAAGCGTTGCAGCAGCCGAATATGCGGGAATTTCGTTAACCCATCGTGAATATGCATCCACTGTTGCGTTAGTTACAGGACACGGAAGTAAAGATAAAGGTTCTGATAATTTAAATTGGGACTCCCTCTCCGGAATTGATACAATAGCATTTTATATGGGCGTAGGTAATTTAAGAAATATTTGTCATAAATTAATGCATCATGGAAAAAAAGCTGATACCCCAGTTGCAATAATTGAAAATGGTACGACAACAAGGCAAAGAACGATTACAGGGACATTAGAAACAATTTTTGAACAAGCAGTAAAAGCACAGATTAGGAATCCTGCCATGATTATTGTAGGTGAAGTGGTACGTATCAGAGAACAAGCCCAATGGTTTGAAGAATATATAGATGATATGAAAAACACTGTAAATGAATGAAAGAAACAGGAGAAATATCGATGAAACAAAAAGGACTTATATTAATATATACTGGAAATGGTAAAGGGAAAACAACTTCAGCTTTAGGTCTTACTTTGCGTGCAATTGGCCGCGGCATGAACGTTCGTTTTTTACAATTTATTAAATCGAAAGAACGGACTTATGGTGAAGCCCTTGCTCTAAAAAAATTAGGGGTGACAATGGAACAATTAGGAATCGGTTTTACTTGGACAAAAACACCTGAGGAACATCGTGAAGCCTTGAAAAAAGGTTGGGAAATAGCAAAACAAGCCATTCAAGATTCAACTGTAGACGTTGTAGTATTAGATGAATTAAACAATGCCCTAAGCATTACACAGTTTCCAGTTGAAGATGTGATTCCATTAGATGAAGTGATCAACGTCATTCAAAACCGACCAAAACATATGCATGTTGTAATTACAGGCCGTAATGCAAAACAAGAATTAATCGATATTGCAGATTTAGTTTCAACTATTGAACCGACGAAACATTATTACAATGAAGGGATTCCAGCAGTAAAAGGCTTGGAATTTTAAAGGAGAGGTCGTTTTTGCGTGCTAATTCAATTATGATTCAAGGAACATCTTCTGATGTGGGAAAGAGTGTGCTTTGTACCGCACTTTGCCGCATTTTCTCAAATGCAGGATACAAAGTAGCACCTTTTAAGTCTCAAAATATGGCGCTGAATTCCTATGTCACCAAAGATGGGGGAGAAATTGGGCGTGCTCAAGGTGTACAAGCGGAAGCTGCTAGAGAAATCGCAACAACCAAGATGAATCCGATATTACTGAAGCCGAAACAAGACATGGTATCAGAAGTCATTGTTCATGGGAAACATTTTATGGATATGAGTGCTACAAATTATAGAGATAACTTTGTGCTGCAGGCATTGCCAATTGTTGAAAAGGCCATTCGAGAACTAGAACAGTCCTACGATATTATTGTAGCAGAAGGTGCTGGAAGTCCTGCTGAAATTAATTTAAAAGATCGAGATATTGCTAACATGCGTGTTGCGAAAATGCTCAATGCGGATGTGTTCCTTGTGGCGGATATAGATCGAGGAGGCGTTTTTGCATCCATTGTTGGCACTCTAGCATTGCTTGATGAAGATGAACGAAAACTTGTAAAAGGAATAATTATTAACAAATTTAGAGGAATGATTGAAATACTTGAAAACGGAATAAAATGGCTTGAAGAATATACAGGTATTCCTGTCATTGGCGTCATCCCATATTTTGACTTGAAAATCGAAGCCGAAGATTCATTAGCCCTTGATACGTTAAAATTAAAAAGACCGAAAAAGAACGATTCTCTCATTGATGTTGTTTGTATACAATTGCCGAGAATCTCTAATTTCACCGATTTAGATCCGCTATTTGATGAACCTGATGTAGGCGTTCGTTTTGTAAGTCATGCAAGTGATTTAGGCAATCCTGACTGTATTATAATTCCTGGTACGAAGAATACGACAGCAGATTTAGAGTGGTTGAAAGAAACGGGGTTATTTGAGGCTATTCAGCAATGCTCTATGAATGGTTCGCGGGTATTTGGGATTTGTGGTGGCTATCAAATATTAGGAGAGAAGTTGTTTGACCCTGACTTTGTGGAGAGCGATATAAAAGAAACGACAGGTCTTTGCTTATTACCGATTCAAACGACTTTTGAAAAAAATAAACGCACGACCCAAACGAAAGGGAAAATTCATCCAATGCTTTTTAATAAAGAAATTGATGTGAAAGGTTACGAGATTCATTTAGGTCAAACAAAAGTAACGCAAGACTCTAATGTACAACCATTTTTACAATTAGATGATGGATCTTGTGATGGGATTATTTTTCATCACGGGAAAGTGATTGGTACTTATTTACATGGAATTTTCCAAAATCGTTCCTTTACAAGAGCTTACTTTAATGAAATTAGAAAAAGTAAAGGTTTAAAAGAATTATCAATGGATGTAATATCCGATAAAGAACAACGAGAACAAGCTTACGACTTACTTGCACAACATGTACAGCAATATTTGAATATGGAATATATTTATTCTTTATTAGAAAATCAAAAGAAGATCAAAAATGGGATATAATTTGTCCCATTTTTTTTATTTGTTCAGTATAAGTGGAGAAATTTGTAATCTTAAGCATCTAAGCGTAGAATGATGATGAAAGAGGTATGATAAAGGAGTTTTGATGATGAGAAACAGCCGTTTAGTAAATGAATTTATCGAATTAGTACAGATTGACTCGGAAACGAAACACGAAGAAAAAATTGCTCCAGTACTTATAAAGAAGTTAGAGGATTTAGGTTTTTCAGTATATCAAGATGATGCCCATACACGAAATGGTCATGGTGCAGGGAATATTATAGCCACATTGAATGGAAGAGAAGATATAGAACCCATTTATTTTACTGTTCATATGGATACAGTCGTTCCTGGAAAGGGAATTAAGCCTGAAATACGGGATAATGGATATATTTATTCAGACGGAACAACGATTCTAGGTGCAGATGATAAAGCCGGTATTGCTGCACTATTTGAAATGGCCCGTCGACTTAAAGAACAGTCAATTGAGCATGGTACAATTCAATTCATAATTACTGCTGGTGAAGAAAATGGACTTCGTGGGGCTAAGGAATTGGAACGGGAAAAGATTATCGCCAAGTATGGATATGCGGTAGACAGTGATGGAAAAGTTGGGGGGATTGTCGTCGCAGCTCCTTTCCAAGCTAAAATTGAAGTGAAGATATTCGGAAAAACTGCCCACGCAGGAGTTGAACCAGAGAAAGGAATCTCTGCCATCACCCTAGCTGCAAAAGCGATTGCTGAAATGAAATTGGGGCGCATCGATCATGAAACAACGGCAAACATCGGTCGTTTTGAAGGTGGAAAGGCAACAAATATCGTTTGCGATGAAGTTTTAATTTTAGCAGAAGCCCGCTCCATCCAAAAGTCTAAATTAGATTACCAAACAAAACATATGAAAGAGACTTTCGAAAAAGTTGCTGAAAAATTAGGCGGCCGTGCAGAAGTGGATGTTCAAATCATGTATCCTGGATTTTCAGTAAACGAATCAGACAAAGTGGTGCAAATAGCAGTCGAAGCTGTCCGAAATATTGGCCGTACACCTCAAATTGGCGTTTCAGGCGGGGGTAGTGATGCAAACATTATTTCAAGTTTTGGAATTCCGACAGTAAACTTATCGGTAGGCTATGAAAATATTCATACAACAAAAGAAAGAATGCCTATTGAAGAATTGGAGAAATTAGCCGATTTATTAGTAGAAATCGTTAAAAGTTCTTGCAAGTAATTGTTCAATTTGAGGTGATGTTCATGAAAACAATCGTTTATCGATGCGAAAATGAAGAATACGCAATACCTGTTAATCAAGTCGTGTCGATTGAAAAAATAGGAAAGATAAACCCCATTCCTCACTTGCCAACTTATTTAGTGGGTTTTACGCGAATTCGTGGAGAGCTTATACCTATCCTTGATTTTAATATTATTTTGTACAACAAACCAACAACGGATTCGTTGGCGAGAATCATTGTATTAAATACGGACATCGTCAATTATGGATTAGTTGTGAGTGAAGCAAAAGAAATATTAGATTTCCTTGATGAAGATATTCAACAAGTTGGGCTTGTAAATTATTCTAAAACAAAATATTTTACAGCAGTGGCCAATTTAGAAAATCGAATGATTACGATTGTGAATCCAGACGTTTTGATAAATTCATTAGAAGGAATTCGGGAAATTATTGATTATTTACATCATTTATTGAAAGAGGAAAAAGAGATGAATTCATAAAATATAGAATTGCTAGAGTAAGGCATTAGCCTTTTCTAGCTTTATTTTTATATAAGGTGGAATAATATGATGAAAACGCCATATCGACCAATTCTTCATATACCAAAAACAAAAATGGAGAAAATCTGTGATATCGTTGGTATTGGTTTATTTATATTGTCTAATTTGTTTATTATTTTTCAGTGGAGCCAAATTCCTGATCGAATACCAGGACATTTTAATGCTAAAGGTGAAGTAGATCGATGGGGTTCAAAATATGAGTTAATTATATTGCCATTCATTGGAATGTTTGTTTTATTGTTAACATCTCTTTTTGAAAAAGCTCCCCATATGTATAATTATCCGGAAAGAATCAATGAATCAAATGCAGAACAATTTTATTTAAATAGCCGAAAGATGTTAAATATTATAAAAAATATTTGCATGATCCTTTTTGCATTGATTAATTTTCAAATTGTACAAATCGCATTAGGTAAAACCGAATTTCTTTGGATCTGGTTTATTCCGGGGATTATCGTTTCCCTCATTATTACAATAGGTATTGGTATATATAAACAATCCAAAATTAAATAATTATTTTCCACACTTCTATACCGAATGACACGAAATGTTGAAATATGGGAGTTGATTTGATTGGAAATACGGAAAGAACTATTAGAATTGTCTGAACAGAAGTATCAATTGTTTCAAAAAACATTAATACCGAATCAAGAAAATATTCTTGGGGTTCGCATTCCGAAGTTAAGAGCATTAGCAAAAGAAATTTCAAAAAGCGACTGGGAAGATTTTTTATTGAATGGAACAGAGGAATATTTTGAAGAAATTATGCTAAAAGGCATGGTGATCGGGCAAGTAAACATTCCATTAGAGGAAAGACTAAAGTGGATTAAGTGGTTTGTACCTAAAATAGATAATTGGTCTGTATGTGATAGTTTTTGTGTCGGATTAAAATTTACAAAAAAGCATCGGGAAGAAGTGTGGAATATCCTTTCCTCCTATTTCCATTCAGAAAACGAATTTGAAATACGTTTTGCCATCGTGATGTCCCTTAGTTATTTTATTGAAGAAAAGTATATTGAAGAATTATTTCAAATATGGGATGACATCAAGCATGACGGCTATTATGTTAAAATGGCAGTCGCTTGGGCGATATCCGTTGCCTATTTAAAGTTTCCCAAAGAAACAACATCATTTTTACAAAAAAATTCTTTAGATGATTTTACTTATAATAAAGCGTTACAAAAAATTATTGAGTCTCATCGTATCAGCAAAGAAGTGAAGGAAAGCATACGAAAAATGAAAAGATCAATAAGGAATACCTTCTAAATCTAATAATCGTTTTTTTACATCCAGTCCACCGCTATAACCAGTAAGACTTCCGTTTTTACCTATGACGCGGTGGCAAGGGATGACGATGGATAATGGATTGCTTCCAATTGCTCCTCCTACTGCACGGACTGCTTTTGGATTTCCAATATTCGTTGCCACTTCAGAATAGGTAGCAGTTTTGCCAAATGGAATTTTACATAATTCATTCCACACTTGTAGTTGGAAAGGAGTTCCAGAAATATCAAATGGTAATGTAAATTGTTTGCGTTTACCATCTAAATATTCAATCAATTGGGAAGAATAGGGCGAAATGAATAGATCATTTTCAACTACTTCACAATGTGGATATTGTTTTTGGCAATACTGTTTTAATTCTTCCATAGAAGAATGTTGAGCCCCTACAAAAACTAAACCTTTGTCCGATGCGGCAATATATAAGTCCATATATGAATGGTTGATGGATGATGCGTAAATGCTTTTTTGTTTCATAACATAACCCCTTTCTCGTTTTCCTAAATGAAATACTAAATTAAGTAAACTGTAACATACTTTTTCTTCCGATTCTTCATCTGAAAAAAATAAAGTATTTAAATTAATATGATAATAAAAAGATAAATCAAAATAGCGATGTATTATAGGAGTAAATTAATAGTTAAAAATATTGTTATGGATCTACGTCAAGTTTTTGGACACAAAAAGATTAAGTTTTTTTGCACAACAACCATTCATGGATTGTTCCACATCCCATGTAGATTGTCAAAGTGAAAAGAGCCTTTGACAATCTACTTGGGACGTGGAGAAATAAACCCATGGCTGTTGTGCCAAAAAAAATGTGAAGGGGGGAAGTGTTCTGTACCCCATGTTTTACGCTGCTATTCGGCACATTTTTTCGTATTCATCCGGTGTCAAATAACCAATGCTTCCATGAATTCGTTTTCGATTATACCAACCTTCGATGAATTGAAATAACGCAATTCTCGCTGTCTCAAAGCTTTCGTATTTGGTTAGATACACTTCTTCTTTTTTCAATATGGCATGAAAAGATTCAATACAAGCGTTGTCATATGGACATCCTTTTCGACTAAATGACGGAACCATTTCATGTTTTTTTAGTAGTTTTTGAAAGGCTTCACTTGTATATTGTGTTCCTAAATCTGTATGCACGATAAGACCAGGATCGGGCTTTTGATCTTGAATCGCATTCTGAAGTGCTTCCAGCACAATTTCTGATGTCATGGTACGAGAGAATTTATATCCGACCACTTTTTTTGTATGTAAATCAAGAACGGACGCTAGATAACACCAACCATCACGAAGCGTATGGACATATGTAATATCAGCTACCCATTTTTCGTTGATTGTTGTTGTAGTGAAATCTTGATTTAATACATTTTCTCGTTCTTCTACGGGCTTTTGTGTTGGTGTTGGGCGGAATTTTTTTACAATACATGATTGGATGCCTGCTTGTTTCATCAAACGTTGAACTCGATTGATACTGCCTGTATAGCCTTCTTTTTTAAGTATTTCAAAGATTTTAGGGGCCCCATAACGACCCTTACTTTCTTTATGGATTGCTCGAATTCGTTCAAGCAGTTGTTCGTTGGCGACATGATAGCTATTCGGCTTCTTGTGAAACGATTGATAATACGTACTTTTAGGCATCTTTAAAACACGACACATCATTTGGATTGGATGATGTTCGCTTTCTTTTGTAATCAAGTCAATCAGTTCTTGCTCATCTATTTTCTCGCGAATATGGTCATAGCCTTTTTTAAGATTTCGATCTCCTGTTTTAATCGAAGATTTTCTTTTTGAATGGCTTCTATATCAGCCAAAGTTAATTCCTGTTCACATTCAATTGGAGAGAGTTGCTTAATCCATTTATAAATCGTTACTTCTGAAACACCATATTCGCTAGAGAGTTGACTGACTGGAGTGCCTGAGCGATAAAGCTCAACTACTGTTTGTTTAAATTCTTGATTATACCGTTTTTGACTCATGATTCGGACACAACCTTTCGTTAGTTTAATATTAATGACTTAACCAAGTTGTGTCCATAAATCTATACTACATCTATTACTTTTCTTTATATATTTAATTATTGTAATATTAAAATACTAATAAAGGTGGACAAATGGGGGAAGAACATTGATACAGTTAAAAAATGTAACAGTGAAACGAAATGGCAAAATCCTTTTGAAAGAGATTAATTGGAATATAGATAAAGGGGAGCATTGGTCCATCATTGGATTAAACGGAGCGGGTAAAACTTCATTGCTCAATATCATCACCGGCTATCTATACCCTACTTCAGGAACAGTAAAAGTGTTAGGTCAAGAATTTGGAAAAACAAATATTCCTGAATTGCGTAAAGAAATTGGCTTTATCAGTTCTTCTTTAAAAGAGCAGTTAAGAGAATTTGATTCTGTGTTAAGCATTGTGCTAAGCGGAAAATTCGCATCGATCGGTCTATATGAACCGGTAGAAAAAAAAGATGTGGAAATCGCACATATGCTTATGAAACAATTAGGAATTGAATATTTGGAAAGTTCCCAATATGGCCTGCTATCTCAAGGTGAAAAACAAAGGGTGTTAATTGCTAGAGCATTAATGACCAATCCGAAAATATTAATATTAGACGAACCTTGTAATGGATTAGATGTTATTGCAAGAGAGGAATTTCTAGCGTTTTTAGGGAATCTTGCACGACAGGAATATTGTCCAACATTAATCTATGTCACTCATCATGTAGAAGAAATATTGCCTTGTTTTTCTCATACTTTGTTGCTAAAAGATGGGGAAGTATATGCAAAAGGATTAGCAAATGATCTATTAACCGAGCAAAACTTATCTCAATTTTTTGGTCGCGATCTATCCGTACAAGAACAGCAGAATCGTACATGGATTGCATTTAAATAATTGGACAATTTTAAGTCGTTTACGAGGAGCAGGATAAATGAAGGGAAATAACATTCGGAAAGAATTGCTATCTTGGTTTTTTGTTTTCGTTTCGGGAATTACCATTGCTTTAATCTGTAGGGAATATATTTTTTCTCCCGTTGTTGTAAATGGTGCTTCAATGTCACCTACATATGAAAATGAAGATGTCATTATTGTTAGCAAAATAAGTAAAATCCAACGATTTTATCACATTGTTTTTAAAGCACCTTATGAAGATGAATATTATATTAAACGGGTCATAGGATTGCCTGGAGATACGGTTGAAATGAAAGATGATGTATTAATTATCAATGGAAAAGAATTTGAAGAACCATATGTAAAACGAAATGCTGAGTATCAAATTCGCATGACTGAAAATTTTACATTGGAAGATTTGACGGGTGAAAAGAAAGTGCCAGATGGCTATATATTTGTATTAGGAGATAATCGTTTGAATAGTTATGACAGTCGGCATTATGGTTTAATACCAATAGAGGATGTTTTTGGAGAATCTAAATTGAGAATTTATCCACTACAAAACATGAAATATTTTTCTAATCCATATGAATAAACATGTTGCAAAATAAATCTTAAACATTATTAAGAAGAAGAGAGGGTGTTTAGAAAGCTTTCGACTTTCTAAACACCCTTTTTCAACAACTTTCCAATTATGATAATGCAAATACAATAAAAAATTAGTCATTACGTAGGAAAGATAAGAATACAGTATATTAAAAATTCAAAATGCCTCAACAGGTATTATATGGTTGCTCTATTTTTATTTGATGATTGTTTTGACGTTTTTTTAGTTCTTCTCGAATTTCATTTGTCCACACACCTTCTTCTAAATGATTTGCAATTTCTATTAATATTTCAACATCATGAAAGGAATATTTTCGAATACCTGTTTTTGATCTTTCGGGGAAAATTAATTTTCTAGATTCATAATAACGTATCTGCCTATGGGACAAACCTGTAAGCTCACTAACAGTGCCGATTGATATAACCTTTTTATATTTATATGCATGATTTTGTAGAGGCATCAAGCATTACCCACTTTCCGATAGTCTTATATGTTTAACTCTATATCTATTTATTAAACCGCTCGAAAAAAAATACCAAACTAACATCATATTTATAGTGAATGTTTCTACAAGAAATCTCATTAATCGACATGTAAAAAAGTTGCAAGTTTAATAAAAAAAGTATGTAAGGAGTTCTTACAAAGATGATGTTCACAAAATTGTAAAAAAATATACTAAAATTAGCATTATTTTCAAGAGAACAATTTATCAAAAGGAGGAGATGTATGAAAAAATTACTTGTTGTTTTTGCCAGCGCTTTATTGTTGGTAATCCTTTCAGCCTGTTCACAAAGTTCCAGTAATCAATCCGGTCAACAAACAACAACAGAACAAACTGGAGCTAATTCCAATGTTATAAAAATTGCAACCCATACACCGTTATCCGGTGGTAATGCAATCATTGGTGAAGCCATTAAACTTGGTGCTCAAATGAAATTGGAAGAAGAAGCATCACGATTTGAAGAAATGGGCTTTACACTGCAATTGGAACCTTATGATGACCAAGCAGATCCAAAAAAAGGCGTATCGAATGCCAACTTAATAGGAGCAGATGATGCAATTTATGGAGTAATTGGTCACTTTAACTCAGGGGTTACGATTCCTTCTTCAGAAATATACGAGAAATACAACATAACAATGGTGAATCCTGGAAGTACTGCGACAGATGTAACGGATCGTGGGCTAAAAACTGTGAATCGTATTGTTGCCCGTGATGATTTCCAAGGACCAGCTGGTGCTCAATTTGCAGTCAATGAATTAGGAGCAAAAAGAATTTTCGTGATTCAAGATAAAACAGCCTATGGTACAGGAATTGCTGATGCGTTTGTTGCAGAAGCGGAAAAATTAGGTGCTGAAATCGTTGGATATGAAGGAATTACAGTTGGTGAAAAAGACTACAATGGTGTCATCAATCAAGCATTAAATAAAAAACCTGATTTAATTTTCTTTGGAGGCATTTATAGTGAAGGTGGAATTATTATAAAACAAGCACGTGATAAAGGAATAAATGTACCAATTATGGGTGGCGATGGAATGGACTCCTCAGGTTTAGTTGATATTGCTGGGGAAGCAGTGAAGAATGTGTACATTACATCGGTTGCTGGAGATACAAGTTCAACCCCTGAAGGAAAAAAATTCATGGATGATTATAAAGCAAAATTCAATAAAGAAGCAGAAGCATTTTCGGCTTATGGATATGATGCAATGGGCGTATTTTTACAAGGTTTAGAGAATGCTATTAAAGCAAATGGGGGCAAACTTCCTCCGAAAGAAGCAGTTGTAGAAGCTGTAAGAGCAATAACTGATTATCAAGGAGTCATCACAGATGTTTCTTTTGATGAAAAAGGAGACAACAAGAATGCAAAAGTATATTTATATAAATTTGAGGAAGCAAAATATCCAGCATCGTATGTAGGTGAAGTAAGCCAATAAGCTGACAGAAAGGGGATGTCTAGAAAGCCGGACACTAGACATCCTTCCTATCTAATAATAAAAATTATTGCTACTATGGTTCTCAATATAATTTGTCACTAACCTCGTCGAAGGAGGACGTCTTAAATTGCCTTTACAGACGTCTCTTTTTTTCTAAAAGAGAGGGAATAAAACAGCACGAGTTTAATTTACAACGGATTGGAGGAATTTTATGTTTCAAGAGATGCTCCAAACTTTACCTCAAGTGATAATTGATGGTTTAACACTCGGAAGCGTTTATGCTGTTGTAGCACTAGGGTATACGATGGTTTATGGCATTTTACAATTAATCAATTTTGCTCACGGTGAAATTTTTATGACGGGTGCTTATATTGGAACAGCTGTTCTGCTCATCATTCTTGGAATGGGATTTGGTTCATCGATACCGAGTCTTTTATTATTAATCATTGCATTAGTTATAACAGCACTATGTACAGGTTTACTTGGAATGGGTATTGAAAGAGTTGCCTATCGTCCGGTGAGACGAGCCCCTCGATTAGTTGCCTTAATTACAGCTGTCGGTGTATCTTTCATTCTTCAAGATGTTGTTCGAATAGTTGCTGAAATCTTGACTGGAAATTATATTGTGACAGGACCGTCTTTATTTTCCAAACAAATTACAATACCAGTATCATCATTTTTATCAGTTTTTAATGATGCAAGTTTAAAAGTTTCATTTTTTATAGTGCTCATTTGTGCCATTGGTATGATGATTTCTCTAGATTTCTTTGTCAATAAGACGAAATGGGGAACTGCGATTCGTGCCGTTTCAATGGATCGGGAAACAGCAGCTCTAATGTCTATTAATGTAAATAAAGTGATCGCCATTACCTTCTTTATTGGTTCTTCATTAGGAGGAGCAACAGGAGTGCTTTTTGCCATACAATACGGTACGATTGACCCTTACATTGGATTTATTTTAGGGATTAAAGCTTTTATAGCCGCAGTAATGGGTGGAATTGGAAATATTCGTGGAGCGATGTTTGGAGGCTTTTTATTAGGATTAATCGAAATGTTTGCTTCTGCAAATCTTTCTTTATTAACAGGTGGCATTTTTGGAGCAGAATATAAAGATGTATTTGCTTTTGCAATTTTAATTTTAGTACTGCTCTTCAAGCCTGAGGGATTGTTAGGAAAAGCAGCAACAGAGAAAGTGTAGGTGATGGAAATGAAAGAAAAATTATCGATGTTATTGCAAAAGAAATCTGTTCAAATTACTTTGTTTACCCTTTTCATCATCGTGACTTCATCCGCATTATACTTCTCTCAAAAATCCGTTGTTTCATTCTTATTATTACTGTCTTCACTATTAATTCTCTATTATATGAATTTAAAGGTCGTGACGAAATGGTTAATAGCGTTAGGGTTATTATTCATTCTTATACCATTTGCGTCTAGCGGTGGACCAGCCTTCCATTCTTATATGGAAGTAGCAACAATGGTGGGTATTTATATAGCGATGGCGCTTGGATTAAATATCGTCGTTGGGATGGCGGGATTATTAGATCTTGGCTTTGTTGCGTTCTTCGCGGTTGGCGCGTATTCGTATAGTATTTTTGCAACTTCACAGGCATCCAACTTTATGCCCTTCGGTGAATATCCATTAAGTGGTAGTACTTTCTGGGGTTTTTTAATTATCGGTGGTATTATGGCAGCAATTGCCGGAGTGTTAATTGGTGTTCCTGTGCTACGGGTAAAAGGAGATTATTTAGCTATAGTTACTCTTGCTTTTGGTGAGATCATCCGAATTATTTTCAATAATTTAGATAGACCAATTAACTTTACGAACGGTGCTATGGGGATTGCATCCATCACACCACCAAATCTGTTTGGATTGGAAATTATTTATCCAAATCAATACTACTTTATTGTCCTCTTCATCTTACTATTTACGATTTTTGCAGTAAATCGTTTGGAACATTCAAAAATAGGTCGTGCATGGAAGGCTGTTAGAGAAAACGAAATTGCTGCACAAGCGATGGGTATTCCGTTAGTGAAAACAAAATTACTCGCCTTTGCCTTAGGTGCTTCTTTTTCGGGTATCATGGGCGTTGTATTTGCAGCTAAGCAACAATTTATAGATCCAACAAGTTTTACACTACTAGAATCATTTACGATTTTAGTAATGGTTGTATTAGGTGGAATGGGTAGTGTTCCGGGAGCCATTTTAGGGGCAGCATTAGTAACAATTTTAAATTTGCAAGTATTAACGGAGTTGACGAATTGGCTGAATCAATTAAGTTTACAAGGTGTGATTACAATTCCTGATGCATTAACACCTGCAAAACTTCAACGATTCATTTTTGGGGTGCTACTAGTTATTTTTGCTATCTATCGAACAAAGGGATTAATTCCTGCAAAGAATAAAAAGTTTGACGTAGAACAAATAAAAGAAAGAGCTCAGAAAAAAGCTGCAATATCCAATATAGGTTCGAATGATACAGATCGAGTGCAAGCCTAGGGGGTGTAGCAATGAATATATTAGAAGTTTCCAATTTAACTAAGAAGTTTGGTGGATTAACGGCCAATTCCAATATTTCAATGGCTGTTAAACAAGGTTCCATTACAGCGGTAATTGGTCCAAACGGTGCTGGAAAAACGACATTTTTTAATATGATTACAGGAGTTTATCAACCTACTGAAGGGGAAATTTTACTAGAAGGCAAGTCTATTGTTGGATTAAAGCCGGATCAGGTTGCTAAACGTGGTATCTCCAGAACCTTCCAAAATATCCGTCTTTTCGGGGAAATGACGGTCATCGAAAATGTATTAGTTGGAATGCATACCCATTTAAGAGGAAATCTATTAGGAATTTTTCTTAATCTACCTAATACAAGAAAAGAAGAGTCAGAGGCGGAAGTGGAAGCTTATCGACTTTTGGAATATTTTAATCTGGAACCATTTATAAACGAAAAAGCGAGCAGTCTAAGTTATGGGAACCAAAGAAAGTTGGAAATTGCTCGTGCTTTAGCAACGAAACCGAAATTACTTTTACTGGATGAACCAGCAGCAGGAATGAACCCAAGAGAAACGCGGGAATTAACCGAAGTAATTCAACGGATGGGAAAAGAATTCAATGTAACGGTCATTTTAATTGAACATGATATGAAATTAGTTATGGAAATTTCTGAGCATATTGTCGTTCTTGACCATGGCGAAAAAATTGCGGAAGGTAATCCAGATGAAATAAGATCGAATCCAAAAGTGATAGAAGCCTATTTAGGAAAAGCTGCTTTGGAACTACAAAAGAGGTGAGTGGAATGACTGTTTTGGAAGTGAACAATATTGAAACCTACTACGGAGCAATTCAGGCATTAAAAGGGGTAAGTTTTCAAGTAGAACGTGGAGAAATCGTTACTTTAATAGGGAGCAATGGTGCGGGAAAATCAACGACATTAAAATCAATAAGTGGTTTAGCAAAAGTGAAAAAAGGAGCGATACTCTACAATGGACAAGATATCACAAACAAACAAGCCCATGAAACAACATTGATGGGAATTAGTCACGTACCAGAAGGTAGAAGAATTTTTGCCAATTTAACAGTGAAAGAAAATTTGCTTATGGGAGCATTTTCTGTAAAAGGAAAAGCAGTAATCGAAGAACGTATGGAAAATGTCTTTACTTACTTTCCAAGATTAAAAGAACGAATAAATCAGAAGGGTGGAACAATGAGTGGCGGGGAGCAACAAATGCTTGCAATCGGTCGAGCATTGATGATGCAGCCTAATTTATTAATGCTTGATGAACCTTCTATGGGACTTGCTCCAATTGTCGTTGAACAAATATTTGAAATCATACTTCAATTGAATGAGATGGGCATTACAATTTTGTTAGTCGAACAAAATGCATATCAGGCATTAAGCATTGCACACCGAGGTTACGTTATTCAAAATGGTGAAATTGTCTTAACGGGAACAGGAAAAGAACTTGCTGAAAATGAAGAAGTAAAAGAAGCATATCTTGCATAAATAAAGATAGTTATTAGTTCAAAAATACATCATTTTTCAATAAAGAAAAATGGTGTATTTTTATATTTAATAATGAATTTTAGGTTATAGTAATAAACAAAATTTAAAAGAATGATTATATAACAGAGGAGGTCAATCATGTATTATCCAATCATGATGAATATAAAAGATAAAAATGTTGTCGTAATCGGTGGGGGACGTGTTGCTTATCAAAAACTAATAGGATTAGAGGGAACAGAAGCAAACTTAACGATAATTAGTCCAACCATTATTCCAGAAATTAAGGAATGGATGAAACATAATAACGCGAAATGGATTGAAAAAACTTTTGAACCTATAGATATTGAACAGGCAAATATCATTATTGCTACAACAAATGATTCAGCTACAAATCATGAAATACGAATCCATAAAAAAGAACATCAACTTTTGTTGCTTGCAGATAATCCGAAAGATAGTGACTTTATTACACCAGCAACCATAAAGAGAGGGAAACTTAACATCTCCATTTCTACTGGCGGTGCTAGTCCTAGTTTAGCAAAAAAAATTAAAAAAGATCTCGAACAACAATTTGATGAAAAATTTGAGGATTATATAGAATTTTTAGATTACGCTCGTCATATCGTTTTAAATCAAATTGCTGATCGTTCATTAAGGAAAAAACTTTTAACCCAATTATTGGATTCTAAATTTTACAATCTTACGGTTGAAGGAGATATAATAAAAAGAAATGAAATATTTAAGGAAATGTTGCAGCAAGTAAAAGGACAATCATTTTAATTCAGAAATAAATATATTATGTAAACTAACGAACAAGTTTCAGGTTGTTCTAAACCAATAGTAGAAAGAACTGATTGATTAAACATTTATTTTACATGAGTTGCTCTCTAAAGATTTCTTAAATAGCCCACACAGCCAATTAACTGAATAGAAGCATACAATGAGGTAAGAAAGGGGGCAAATCGTGTTTGAAAAAATAAAATATTTAATCGGCCAGCCCATCGGTGTTTCGTTTAAAAATGGATTAAGTGTCTCAGGGGTATTATGCAGTGCAAATGAGCATGAAATCTCCTTAATGGAATACTTATATCAAGAAAAATTTATACAAAGACATTATGATTTTCATATGATACAAGGAATATATATGTTCCCAAGCTGTTCGGATGAATATCTAAATTAAACAATCCTCTAGAGATTTTCTAGAGGATTTTATTTTTTGTAACAACGATTCAGAACCTTTTTTGAACTAAGCAATTTTCTGATACAAGCCCTTTCTCTCATTTTATCAACTAGTTTGAAAGCTGTATTATTTCATTTTTATCAAATTATGAATAAAAATGTAAATATTTGGACAATACTTAGTTCGTATTAACAAAAAGTGAATTGCAAGTTTGTTTGTTAAGGAGGACTAAGTATGAAAAAAATTGCAGCATATATGCTTTTATGTTTGACATTGTTTACAACATCATTGACATATGCAAAAGAAACATCAGTGGAAGAAGGGGAAATCGACTTTGTCACCAACATTTTAGGTAATGGAGTGGTGGAAGATGCAATTACACGCCAAATTGCTTTTATGAAAGCCCCACTATTTACTGTATACACTGTGAAGGAAGGGGACAACTTGTTCCGCATTGCATTAAATCATGAAGTACCATTAGATTTATTAATGGAATGGAACGATTTAGACAATACATTGATTCATCCTGGTAAGAAATTGATTATTTACAATGACGAAAAATACAAAAAAGAATACAAACCGATTTCTATTGTAGCTGACACAACGGGTGGCTACTTGCCGAAAAGAGAAACGAAAGCATCACCTACCTCTACTCAGCAAGTGATAAAAGAAGATGAACCGTCATTAAAAGAAATGACTGTTACAGCAACAGCATATACTGCATACTGTGAAGGATGTTCTGGTACCACTGCTTATGGGATAAATTTACGAGAAAATCCACATATGAAAGTAATTGCTGTTGATCCTAACATTATCCCACTCGGTACAAAAGTATGGGTGGAAGGCTACGGTTATGCAATTGCTGGTGATACTGGAGGAGCCATTAAAGGAAATAAAATTGATGTATTCATCCCTTCCCATGATCAAGCAATGCAGTGGGGAGTAAAAAAGGTAAAAATTAAAATTTTAGATTAAACTTTCATATCATCATGAAAAAATAACTCATAAAAAATACACTTCACTTTCAATTATTTAAGAAATGAAGTGTATTTTTTATTATATTGACAATCAAATAAATTATAACAATTGGTCGACTTTTGTCCCCTTAAAGTCATGTTCAATGATTGCATAAAAATGATAAAATAGCACTTCTTATAATAAAGAAAAATCTGCCGAAATTAAAAATGTAAAATAGCAATTAGTTCGTACGAAAATGTTTTATCTAAATAATATTTCTATTATTATACAAAAAGTAACATGGAAAACACTTCTTTTGCTTTTTAAACCTATTTCAGCTATATTAAAAAAGGCAAAGATTAATTCCTATTAATAAAATAGGAATTTTAAATAGATTTAGTTGAATTAGGTGATGAATATTGAAAAATCTACTATTAAATAAGAATGACATTTTGCTTAAAAAAATGCAGTTAATTTCATATAAAGAAAATGAGCAAATTTGTCTTGTTGGCCCAGTAAAACTCCCTGTAAAACAAGATAATTTTGAAGCCACATTCCAGTGGTATACTTGGTTGAAGCTAGATGAACCCATTTCAACAAAGGAAGAAGTGTTAAATTATATTTTAAGTGCGAACTTGCAAGAATCTCAACAATCATCTGTATTGGTTTACGGAGATTTTGAAAATGATGAGGAAGCGCTTATTCGTATGCACAGCATTTGTCATACTGGAGATATTTTCGGAAGTCAACGGTGTGATTGCGGTTATCAATTACATGAATCGATGAAAATGATTGTTGAACATGGATGTGGTGCAATCTTTTATTTAGCGAATCATGAGGGCCGTGGGATTGGATTATTTTCAAAATCATTAGCTTACTTATTGCAAGAAGAAGGTTATGATACAGTAGAAGCCAACCATGCACTTGGTTTTGAAGATGATACAAGGTCCTATGAAGAAGCAATTAAAGTATTAGAGACTCTTCGCAATAAACCTGTAACTTTAATTACAAACAACCCTAAAAAACTGGAAGCGTTAAAACATCATGGTCTATTAGCTGATAAACATATTCCACTTTGGGGCGGCTTAACTGAAACAAATCGTTATTATTTAGAAACGAAAATTAAAAAGGCAGGTCACATACCAGAGAAACAATTGTTTTAGGAGGGGTCATTGTGTTAACGGATCGTGATTACATGGAATTAGCATTAAATTTAGCGCGAACGGCAAAGGGCAAAACAAATCCAAATCCTGTTGTTGGGGCGGTCATAGTAAAAGATGGGGTTATCGTAGGAACAGGAATACATCGTAAAGCTGGAGAAGCCCATGCAGAAGTTCATGCATTTCATATGGCAGGAGAGCATGCAAAAGGTGCCACTTTATATGTCACGCTAGAGCCATGTTCTCATTATGGCAAAACCCCTCCTTGTGCAAATTTAGTGAAAGAGTCTGGTGTTAGCAGAGTGGTAGTGGCGACACTTGATCCAAATCCTCTCGTTGCGGGTAAAGGTGTTGACATCATTCGAAAAGCAGGAATTGAGGTAGAAGTAGGCTTATTAGAAAATGAAGCGAGAAAATTGAATGAACGATTTATTCATAATATGTTGACAAATCGTCCTTTCGTTATTTCAAAATTTTCCATGACATTAGATGGGAAAATCGCAACGCATACTGGACATTCAAAATGGATTTCCGGTGAAGCAGCCCGCCTTGAAGTTCACAAATTACGCAATGAAGTTGATGCGATTTTAGTAGGAATAGGAACCGTTTTAAAAGATAATCCGCTATTGACGACACGATTGCCCAATCAAAAAGGGAAAAACCCAATTCGAGTTATTTTAGACAGTCATTTACAAATTCCGATGGATGCAAATGTTTTAAATGACGAAGCTGAAACAATTATTGTGACAACTACCGGTGCGGATCCAATCAAAATAGCGGAACTTAAAAAGAAAAATGTACATTTTATATACTGTTCTAAAAATGAAAAGGGTATCTGTTTAGATGAAATGTTGGAACAATTATATAAACATGGAATAACAGATGTGTTAGTTGAAGGTGGAGGAGAAATAAACGCCTCGTTTATCAGAGCTGGACTTGTAAATAAATATATTATTTACATTGCACCAAAAATATTAGGAGGGCGCCACTCCATTACCCCGGTAGCTGGTGATGATGTTGATAATATGAATTTAGCGGCAAAAGTAGAAATTGACTCATTCGATAAAGTTGGAGAAGATTTACGAATAATTGCTTATCCAAAACTAGGTGATCAACATGATATTCACTGATATATTGATTGTGGGTGCTGGACCGAGTGGCTCACTACTTGCACTGCTATTAGCAAAGAAGGGGATTTCTGTCACCCTTCTTGAACAACATAAGGAAATTGCAAGGGAATTCCGAGGTGAACATTTGAATGAAGAGGGAGAAAATATTTTAAAGAAACATAATCTGTATTCAAAAATTGAAAAACTCGGATTGTTAAAAATGAAAGTTATTGAATATTGGAAAAATGGAAAACTCTTTAAAACAATTCAACCTGAGAAACAAGTTGGCCATTTAGGAATCCATGTTCCGCAAGCACATCTATTATCAGTAATTATCGAAGAAGCAAAAAAATACGAAAATTTTTCTCTCATGACAAATACAAAAGTGATTGATTTACTTAAAGATGAAAATGGTCATTTCATTGGGATTAAAGGGAAAAGAGGTAAGGAAGAAATCCTTATACATAGTTCGATGATTATAGGGGCTGATGGAAGATATTCCACTGTCCGAAAAAAAGCAGGTATTGAAACAATAACACGTAAACATGGCTATGACTTACTTTGGGCAAAAATACCGGCACCAGACAATTGGCAACCATCCATAAAAATGGCTGAAGTAGATGGTTTCCAATTATCATTATTTACCCAAGCTAAGGGTTATGTGCAAATTGGCTGGAACATTGCACAGGGATCCTTTTCGAAAATCCGCAAACAATCTATACAACTGTTTATAGATAAATTGATTCAAGCATTTCCTGAATTAGAAGAATCGGTTCGAAAACATATTACTACTTGGGATGATTTTGTCTTATTAGATGTCTATAGTAATCACACAGAAATATGGAGAAAAGACAATATACTGTTAATAGGTGATGCATGTCATGCGATGACACCAACTGGAGCCTTTGGATTAAACAGTGCTTTAAAAGATGCAGATCGGTTATCTGAATGTATTGATCCCGGAAATATAAATGAATTACGTTTATCCCAATGTGAGAAACAAAGAAAAGAAGAAGTAAAAAAATTACAAAAATTGCAAATAGAAAAGGAAAAAAACTTTTCTACCCAGTTTATTATCATTGGTTAAGAAAGTAGGGGAAAAGTGAAAATCGGTTTTGATATAGATGATACATTGATTAACTTACGAGAACATGCTTTTCATCTTTATAATAAAAAATTAGGAAAACAGATTGATATTGCTCTTTTTTATCAATTAAAAAGAGTGGAAATTCATGAACTTTTCGGGTTAGACGAAGATGAAGGTCATGTAATGTGGAATTCGTTAATGGAAGAAATTTACTTTACAGACTGTCCAGTTTTTGAAGGGGCAATTGATTTTATCCGTAAACTTGAAAAAGAAGGGCATTCCATTTTTTATATCACATCGAGACCGAAAACATATTGTGAAAAAACTCGACAATGGATGAAAAATCGAGGTTTTCCGGTCATTGATGAACATTTTTATTGCGGAATGAAGGATCACGAAAAGTTGGAGATCATTCAGAAGCTTAATTTGGATGTTTATTTTGATGATAAACCCGCTGTACTGGAGACATTAACAGATTCCAATACAAAAGTTTATGTAAAGCATCAATCTTATAATGGACATGTTCCTTTCCCTAGAGTATATGATTGGAAAAACTTTAAACTAGAATAATATTTCCTAAAAACATACAATGGAAAATTTTCATTGTATGTTTTTTTATGGTATTTTAATAATAGGTATATACAGTTAAGAAATATTTTGTCGATATTATGAAGTGTATAGGTAAAAACTCACAATTATACACATTTTTGTAACTTTTTCTTCTACTATACGTTTAAATAATATAGAAGATATCGATGAAAATGTATCAATACATAAATGAAAAGGGGTAATATAAATGAAATTTAAGAAAAAAATTGCCGCATCCATTGCCGCCTGTTTAATCGCTGCTGGTGCTATGTCCGCCAGTGCTAATGAACTTCCATTTAAGGATATTAAAGCAGATGATTTCTATATTGAGCCACTGAAAAAATTTTTAAAGTTTGATTATGTTAAAGGTTTTGATGACAACACATTCAGACCATATCAAAATGTGAATCGTGCACAAGCAGCTTCTTTCGTTGCGAGAACGATGGGGCTTGATTTGGAAAATGTAAAAGACCCTGGATTTAAAGACGTACCAAAGCAATATGGGGATGTTCCTAATCCTCACTATGGAGCAATAGCAAAATTGACTGAGCTCGGTGTATTTGATAAAGGGAAATATTTTAAACCTGGTGAGGAAATCACTCGTGCTGAAATGGCAAAAATTTTAGTAAAAGCTTATGAATTGGAAGCTCCAACATTAAAACGATTTTCTGATGTTCCAGAAAATGATGAAAACTATTCTTACATTGGAACAATCGGATCATTAGGAATTACAGTTAATGAAGGTTTATTTAAACCGAATGATGGAGTAGGTCGTGCTCATCTAATCACATTTATTGCTCGTACAATCGATTTAAAACGTTCTGATGACAAAGAAGATTATTGGGACACATTAAAAGGTTGGGACGATAACGAAGACTCAAATGAAAACAATAAAGAAAATAATAATGACAATGGAGATCAAGGTGGTAATGAGCAAGTAGACGATTATATACAACTAGAAGTTTTGAAAAAAGAGATTGAGTTTCACATTACCGATTTAAGAGATGCGAGAAAAGAAGTAGAAAAACAACTGGAAAAACTCAATGATGTAAAAAAAGATATAGGAGATATTAAGGAAATTGAAGAAGAAATTCAATATTTAAAAAAGCAAATAGATAAAAAGAAATCAGAAAAAGAGAAAGAAGAAAAACGAAAAGAAGTAGACAAACAGAAAATTAGAGATATCGAGAGAAAAATTGATGAACTTGAAGATGAATTAGAAGAACTTGAAGATTTAATTGAAGAGTATGAAATACAAAAAAATAAATTATCACAGGCTTTGAAAAATCTAGATTCGATAATGAATAATGCAGAAAAGATATTACAGACTGCTAAAGAAAAATATCAAAAAGAATTAGATCAAACAATTATTTCTTTTGCATATGATATAAATAGAGCTAAAAGGGACCACGCCTCTGCATATGCAAAGACTTTTGATAAAGACTATTACGAAGAATTGGGAAAAAAGACAAAAAAAGATTTGGAAAAAGTAATTGATAAAGGAAAAAAAGTATTGAAATCTAACGTTTCGTTAAACGAGTTGAAAAGCAAACTGATAGATTTAAATGAAGCAATCATGAAAGCAGAAGACGCTTACGATTCTATGAAAGATGCTGGAGTGGACTTAAAAACTTTAGAAAATGAATTAAAGGATTTAATCAAAACGGCAAGAAGTCTTTCCAATGACATTGAAAAGGAAATTGATAAAAAAGAAGATAACCGTGAAGATTATTTTAAAGCTGAATTAAAAGATTCAATTGATGAATTAGAGGATGCAATTAAAGAATTGGAAAGGGCAGTTAAGGATAAAAAAGGCGTTACTAAAGCTCGTGGAAATGTATCCGATGCTATTGAAGACGCGGAAAAAGTGCTGAAAAATTATCGAGATTCTGGACTAAAGAGCTTACAAAAATACGAAGACCAATTAAAAGATTTAATTAAAAAAGGAAATGATCTTTTTAAATCTTCAAAAGAATTACAATAATTAAAAACGAATGGTCAATAATGGCCATTCGTTTTTCACATTTTGAAGGGGTATCTTTAAAAGGTCAAAACCAAATTAAACTAATTTTAATAAATTTGCGTTCAATAAACGATGTCTAACGAGAATTCCTACCCAAGCAGCAATGACACCTTTCATCATTTCTAACAGTATAAATGGCGCTGCTCCTGCCATGAATGCCGCATACAATGACATATCGGCAACGAATTTTAACCAAATAGTACCAAAGGCAAGCGTGATCATCATTCCCGAAACGTTTGCAATCAAGCCATGGATATAAGTATATCCGAATTTATTTAAATACCATCCCATGAATAAAGCAGTTGGAATAAAGCCAATAATATAGCCACCTGTAGGTCCAACGAGTATTGATAACCCACCAGACATTCCTGTAAATACTGGTAAACCGATAGCGCCTAGTAAACAATAAACAAGTACGCTAAGGGTACCATATTTTAATCCTAATATTGTTACAATAAGCCCGATTGCTAAAGTTTGACCAGTAATTGGAACTAAAGGAAGTGGGATTGTAATTTGAGCTAATACAGCAATGATTGCTGCACCAAAAGCTGTTAATACAAGTCCATAAGTTTTTGTTGAAGTCACCGTCTTCTCCCCTTTGTTAACCTGTTTATATAATTGGTTTACAAAAAGAATAACCAACATTATTACAAAAGTCAATACGAATTTATCTATGAAAATAATAATTTAAAGTGAAATATAAGAAAAAGAGGAATGGAATAGTTTATGATAAAATATTGCAGAAAGGAATATCTTTGGAGGTGAGATAATTTGGCAAGAGTGATTTTTCATGTTGATATGAATAGCTTTTATGCTTCAGTTGAACAAGCCTATCATCCTGAACTGAAAGGAAAACCCATTGCCATCGCTGGCAATCCGAAAGAACGGCGCGGCATTATTGTAACTAGTTCCTATGAAGCGAGAGCAAAGGGGATTTATACGACGATGAATGTAGCTGAAGCATTAAAAACTTGTCCAGAGCTAATCATCTTACCTCCAGATTTTCCAAAATATCGTGAAGCCTCCAAAGCAATATTTACGATTTTAAAAAGTTATACAAATCTTGTTGAACCGGTTTCAATTGATGAAGGATATATGGATGTAACAGAAGTTTCGAAGGAACGGCATCCATTAGAACTCGCAAAAGAGATTCAACTTCGAATTTTCAATGAGTTAGATTTGCCATGTTCCATCGGCATAGCGCCAAATAAATTCTTAGCAAAAACAGCTTCAGACATGAAAAAACCCATGGGCATTACGGTATTAAGAAAAAGAGAAGTACGAGAAAAATTGTGGCCTTTACCCGTATTAAAAATGCATGGGATAGGGGAGAGTACCGCTAAAAAACTCCATACACTCAATATTTATACAATTGGAGACTTAGCAAAAGCCGATGAAAGGTTACTAAAACAAAAATTGGGTAAAAATGGAGTTAGACTAATAAGAAGAGCAAATGGGATTGACACAAGGGAAGTGGATCCAAATGCAATTTATGATACAAAAAGCGTTGGAAATTCCACTACATTACCATATGACATCATCGAAATGAAAGATATCGAAACAACTTTTCTTAAACTATCTGAAAAAGTTGCAGAAAGATTGGAAGCAAAAAATTTATGCGGTTCCACTATTACGATTCAAATTCGGGACTGCCATTGGAAAAATCAATCGAAAAGTAAAACTGTACAAAATCCAATTTATTTAGAAAAAGATATTTTCCGCGAAGCAATGGAATTATTCTCGAAAGCATGGGATGGTACACCAATCCGCCTTCTTGGAGTGACCGTGTCTAACGTAATCGATAAAAAACATTTTGCTGAACAACTGTCCATATTTAATTTTGAACAATTTGCAAAAGAAGAGCCTATTTATGAAATTATTCATTCAATGGAAAAGAAGTTCGGAAAAGGTATTGTACAAAAAGGGATTGATGTCAAGAAAAAAAGTTATGCATCCAAAACAAGTTTTAGCAAAGATTTCTTTGACGATTTAATCGATAAATAGTAGGAATGGAGATTCAACATGGAATTACAGTTTTTAGGTACAGGGGCGGGAATGCCTTCAAAAGAGCGAAACACAAGTTCTCTTGCATTAAAATTATTTGAAGAAAGAGGAACGATTTGGTTGTTTGATTGTGGAGAAGCAACGCAACACCAAATTTTACATACAACTATTAAACCAAGGAAAGTTGAAAAAATTTTTATTACCCATTTACATGGAGATCATATTTTTGGTTTACCAGGTTTTCTTAGTTCCCGTTCCTTTCTAGGAGGAGAGGAAACTTCACCGTTGACCCTTTACGGACCCTGTGGATTAAAAGATTGGGTTATATTCACGTTGCAACTAACAAAAACGCATTTAAACTATCCTTTACATTTTGTAGAAATTCATGAAGGGATAATATTTGAAGATGATCAATTTATTGTGACTGCAAAACAACTTGAGCATGTCATACCATGCTATGGTTTTCGTGTTGAACAAAAACCGCTACCTGGTGAGCTATTAGTTGAAAAGGCATTAAAACTTGGAGTTCCAAAAGGTCCGATGCTTGGAAAATTGAAAAGTGGGGAAGATGTCACATTAGAAGATGGAACGATTGTTTATAGTAAAGACGTAACTGCACCACGCAAAAAAGGCTTTGTTGTGACAGTCTTAGGTGATACGAAATATTGTCATCAATCGATTGAATTAAGCAAAGATGCGGATATCGTGATACATGAAGCGACTTTCGATTATTCTACGAAAAAACTTGCAGCAGATTATGGGCATTCGACGAATGTGGATGCTGCGAATATTGCAAAAGAGGCTGCTGCAAAGTATCTAATTTTAAACCATATCAGCGCAAGATTTTTACCACATGATTTAGATAAGATTATAAAAGAATCAAAAAATATTTTCCCTAACGTATTTGTAGCAAATGATTTTTCTCTTTTTCATTGGAAAAATGGAAGGTTAACAGAAGGAAATGAAGATAAATAATCACCTAAAATTTCAGAAAATAATAGAATGATTGAGGATAATTATTGTATGATGTTGTTGGGAGGGGAGAGTATGAATCAACCAAAAATAAATCCGGGGTTACTGCGTTTATTTGTTGTCTTTCCTAACTTATTAGCTTGGTGCTTAATGATTGGAATCATATTTTTTGTCATTACAAACTTTGAAGAATTAAAAGCAGCTGAGGCTTTATCTTTTTGGATTATTCTATTAGCGATTTTTTTACCTATTACAATGTATACATCTTATTCGATTATAAAACGTATTAAAAGCGGTGCGTTATAAGAAACTTGGCTATCTAGAAAGAAAAATTCTTTCTTGGTAGCCAAATTTTTTTATGTAGAATTCTGCTCTGTTACTACTCCAAAATTTCGTACTAATCCTTGTCAATAGTCTTAAGTAGCATACTCGCAATTTCATGGTAAAATGCACTTTAGTAGGTGATAAAACCCAAGTTTAAATGTCTAAATTCTTTTTGGAACCTTACATATTTCGAAGTAAATAGTCAAAAATATATATTTCGACAACATAAAATAGCAAAAAAATACATTTCCTAGGAAATAATTGATAAAAGGTTGATATTCTTTAAATATTATAAAATGCTCCGTAATCGGAGCATTTACAATGTTGATAAAGTTTGAATTTTCTTTCAATATTAACTGTAAAGTCAACTAATGGAAACGACGGAGATTTCTTTTCTAGTCAAGGGATTTTTTGATATTTTCCCAAGAAAGAATAGAACAAAAATTACTCACCCCTTGCGAGTTCTCGAGATCTTGCTTCGGCACTTTTAATACAAGCATAAATGGCTTCGTTAAATCGGAAGTTTTCCAATGCTTTTATTCCAGCTTCAGTTGTTCCACCAGGACTTGTCACTTTTCTGCGAAGAACTTCAGGTTCTTCTTTAACTTTTTGAAGCATCATTGCTGAACCAGCAATCGTTTGAACCATTAATTTTCTAACCGTTTCTTTTGATAAGCCAAATTCTACTCCAATTTTTTCCCACGCTTCTAGTAAATAATATAGATAAGCAGGGCCACTTCCCGAAAGAGCCGTGATAGCATGAAGTTTATCTTCTTCCACTTCAATGACAATGCCAATTGCTTCTAACAATTGTAGATAAATAGACTTTTGTGAATCTGTTACATATTCATTAAATGCAATCCCACTGGCTGCCATACCGATTGCTGCTGAAGTATTGGGCATGACCCTTGCAATTGGTCGAACCCCTAGAGCTTTCTCAATTGTTTCAATTGCAATTCCAGCAAGAACAGAAAGGATTGCAGTATTTTCGGAAAGATAAGGAGCAATCGATTCAAAAGCAACTCTTGCATCTTTGGGCTTCATCGCTAAAATAACTAAATCGGCATCTTTAATTTCTTCTAATTGTTCAATAATGTGAACTCCATATATATTTCTTAATTCGTGTAATCTTTCAACGTTAGAACGATTTTTTACATAAATTTGGTTAGCAGGAACAACTTCATTTTTGATCCACCCATGAATTAATGCTTCTGCCATTGATCCTGCACCCATAAATACAATTTTTTGCATTCCTTTTCCCTCCGATATATTTTATCCATAATGAACAATAAAAAATGCGTTTTCATCCTTCATTAAAAAGGACGAAAACGCATGTTTCCGCGGTACCACCTTCGTTTGCTAAAAATAGCACACCTCTAACCCTTATTATCGCTAAGGGAAACGGTCATGTTTTCATGACTGCTCAGAAGTAGGTTCAATGAATTGAGAGGACTATGCTACTCTCACCAAATGCAGCACTCTCTGAAGTCATCAATTCATTTACTTGGCTTCATCATCGCAATACTTTGTTCAATTATTACAGAAATTATATGTATTTCGATAAAATATGTCAACTAAGTGACGTGGACTAATTAAAAAAAAAGAAGTAAAATAAAATGAATAAGTATTCATTCAGAGAGATAGAGAAACAAGGGGGAACAGACATGGAAATAACAAAAATTATCATACCTACTCCCTATGATGTTGGAGATGTCAATGCTTTTTTAGTAAAAGGTGAGGCGCTTTCTATTTTTGATGTTGGTACGAAAACACCAACTGCGTACGAAGCACTCGTTCATGGAATAAAAAATGCAGGATATCAATTAAGTGATATTGAACAAGTGATTTTGACTCACCACCATCCTGATCATGCTGGATGGATTGAGGCATTTCCAAATGCGAGAATACTAGGGCATGAATATATCGATTATTGGATGAATAAAGAGGAATTATTATCATATCGCGATGACTTTTATGAATTGCAGTTAAAAAAGCAAGCAGTTCCAGAAGAATATATTCAAAAAATCATTCAAATCCGAAGAAGAATGGATTTATATGGGAACACGCCATTAACTCAATTTATAAAAGATCGAGATGAAATACCAGGACATCCAGGTTTAATTGCTTATTATACTCCTGGCCATGCTCAAAGCCATTTTATTTTTTATAATCAAAAATCAAAAGAAGTCATAGGTGGGGATTTGTTATTAGAGAAAATCGCATCCAACCCACTTATTGAACCACCGGTGGATTTATCTTTTGATAGACCAAAATCACTTATTCAGTATCATGAATCATTAAAATTTTTAACTTCTTTAGATATAACTAAATTATATTCCGGTCACGGTAATGACATTGTTGATGTTAAAGAATTAGTCGATGTGAGAATCCAAAAAGACTTGCTTCGAACAAATCAAGTTTATGAAATTTTACATGAACCAAAAACTGTTTATGAAGTAACGAAAGAATTATACCCAAATGCTAACGATTATCAACTTGGGCTAACTTTATCAAAGACGCAAGGTTATTTAGATCTTTTAGTTAAAAATGAGCGTATTCGATGTGAGCAAGTAGGAGAATATGAGTTGTATTCAAGGCTATAACAAAAGATGTTGCATGAAAAATTGTTATTCAGACCTAGAATAATGATAAGATTACTAGGGTTAAATCATATTTATTATTCTATAAAGTAGTTGAAGTTAACATGATTGGTTTTACATACTAGTCGATTCTTAAATGAATACTGAAAAGGTTAGTAAACAAGAAATATGATGTGATATGGAAGGGGCCGTTTGAAAAGTCATTTTCAAACGGTCTCTTTATGGCAAGTATATTTGTACTCACAGAAGCAAAGATTGAAAAATATTTTAATAAAAACAAATGAGGGTGTCAGAACGTTTTCAACTTTCTAGACACCCACGAAATTATTCTTTGAGATGAATTCGGTTTGATTTGGTGGAAAATGATTTAATATTAAGCTTTGAATGAAAGCCCTGGTCCGAAGAATTCAAAGTGAATACGATCTTCAGAAACACCAAGTTCTCTTACGTATGAAATTACAGTTTCCATAAATGCTTCAGGACCACATATATATACTTCTGTATTTTCTTGAATGTATTTTGATAAATCTTCTTTTGTAATGTATCCTTCTGTATCAGAATATTTCACAAAGTACGAACCTTTTAATTCATTAATTTTCTTTTGAATTTGGTCTTGGAATACAGCTAATTTTTCATTACGAACAGATTGTACAAATGTTACGTTACGGCCGAACTCCATTGAATCAAGCATTGCATAAAGTGGAGTGACGCCAATTCCACCACCTATAAATAATACAGGGTTATCGTTTTGTTGTAGAGTAAATAAACCTGCAGGTGCACTGATTTGTAGCGTGCTTCCTTCTTCAACATAATCATGTATGTAATTTGATACGACTCCTTTTGCTTCTCGTTTTACTGAAATACGATAAATATTTCCATTCGGTGCTTGTGATACAGTGTAATGTCGCAGAGCTGTATATTCTTCACCAGGAGCTTTTACTTTTACTGTGATGTATTGACCTGGTTGATAAGGTGGAAGCGCTTTCCCATCTTCCGGCTCTAAATAGAAAGAAGTAACAAGTTCATTTTCTTGTTCTTTTCTTACTACCTTAAATGGTTTAAATAAACGCCATCCTCCATTCGCTTCAGCTTGTTGATAAAGCTCTTCTTCCACTTGAATGAAGACATTTGCAATTACGCCGTAAGCATCTGCCCAAGCTTCAATAATCTCATCCGTTGCTGCATCACCTAATACTTCTTTAATGGCAGCTAGTAAATTTTCTCCTACGATTGGATAGTGTTCAGGTAAGATACCAAGTGCTCGATGTTTATGAGCTATTAAATGCACAACCGGTAAAATGGATTCTAAATTATCAATGTTAGCGGCTGCTGCATACACAGATGCTGCAAGGGCTTGTGGTTGTCTTCCTTCTCTTTGGTTCGATTGGTTAAATACATTTTTTAATTCAGGATGGTTTGTAAACATTCTTTTATAGAAATGCTTCGTGATATCCACCCCATGCTTTTCAAGAACTGGTACTGTTGATTTAACGATGTCGATTGTTTTTTGTGATAACATATTTTCACGTCCTTTCAAGAAACACTATAAACATTAAAAAAATAATAAGCAATATTTTGGATACATCTTTAACATTTTTGCCACAATTGATGTATATAAAATACATCTTTAAAAACGAATTTTTTTTCTTTTAAACAACTTAATTTATTGAAAAATGGTATAATGTTATGCGAATTATAAATGGAAAAAGCGTGGTGCATAATTTTGAGGTTAACCTTATATACTGATTATTCCTTAAGGGTTTTAATATATTTAGGTCTAAAAGGGAATGACCAACTATCCACCATTCAAGAGATAGCGGATAGTTATAATATTTCAAAAAATCATCTAATGAAAGTGACTTATGATTTAGGCCAATTAGGTTTAATCGAAACAATTCGCGGTCGGGGTGGAGGAATTCGCTTAAAAGTTGCTCCGAAAGATATTAATATCGGAAAACTTGTAAGACATACAGAAGAAGATTTTCATATAGTTGATTGTTTTAATCGTGAGAATCCTCTTTGTATCATCTCTCCTTCTTGCCAATTAAAACATGTTCTGTATGAAGCCTTGCAAGCTTTTTTAAATGTGTTGGATCGATACACATTAGCAGATTTTCTACATTCGAAAGAAGAATTATCAAATTTACTTCAAATGAAGCTTGATTAATAGGGATTGTCCATTATTGGATATCCCTTTTTGTTTTGCTATTAATCATGAATAGAATACCATCATAAAAAAATTGAACAAATAAGAAAGGAATATACCGATTATGAAGAATAAAAAAATTTTTATTACTGGTGCAACAAGTGGATTAGGGAAAATGATTGCAGAATTATGCTTGAAGAGGGGACACGAAGTATATGCAACAGGCAGAAATGAGGAAGCGCTTAATCATCTTTTAAAACTTGGTGCAAAAGTGATAAAAGGGGATTTAAGCAATAAAGAAGATATTCATCGAATATGCAGCGAACTTCCTGATATCGATGTCGCCATTATCAATGCAGGGGTTGGATTTTTTGAATATGCTTTTAAACTTTCAGAAAAAGAAATTGATGCGATGATAGACATTAATGTTAGAGCTCCAATGTATTTGGTGAAAAATTTATCACCGAAAATGATAAAAAAACGCTCTGGTCACTTTATATTTATTGGTTCTCAAGCTGGGAAAGTAGCAACAAAAAAGGCGAGTATTTATGCAGCAACGAAACACGCAATTACGGGATTTGCAAACGGGTTAAGAATGGAATTAGAACCACACAATGTACAAGTATCGGCTGTTTATCCGGGACCTATTGATACTCCATTTTTAGATAAAGCTTCCTCATCATCAGCTTCATATAGAAATTCTCTAAAAGGGGTATTATTGAGTCCTGAAAAAGTAGCCAAAGAAGTTATAAAATTAATTGATCGGCCATCAAGAGAAATCAATTTGCCTCGAATATTAATTATTACAAGTAAGCTATATGCAGTCGCCCCTAGAATTGTTGAAACATTAGGTAAGAAATTCTTTACAAAAAAATAATTTTAAATCTTGCAAAAATTTAAATTTTATACAATTATATTAAGTAATAAAATGTTCTACAAACTTATAAAAATTCACTTGTATTTGAAATTATAATCTGATAACATTCATGTATAAAGTTTTATAAAATTGTATAAAAATACATTCATTATCAAAGGAGTATTTGATATGGCAAATAAAAAAGTAGTTTTAGCTTATTCAGGTGGACTTGATACATCAGTGGCGATTCCTTGGTTAAAAGAACAAGGTTACGACGTCGTAGCTGTTTGTTTAGATGTGGGTGAAGGGAAAGATTTAGAATTTATACAAAAGAAAGCTCTTCAAGTTGGGGCTGTTGAATCATATATTATTGACGCAAAAGATGAATTTGCAGAGGAGTATGCGCTTGTTTCGCTACAAGCACATACTTGGTATGAGCAAAAATATCCATTAGTCTCTGCTTTATCTCGTCCATTAATTGCGAAAAAATTAGTAGAGATTGCAAACAAAACAAACGCGGATGCGGTGGCTCACGGCTGTACGGGTAAAGGAAACGACCAAGTTCGTTTTGAAGTATCTATTAAAGCATTAAATCCGAATTTGGAAGTGTTGGCGCCGGTGCGTGAATGGGCTTGGAGCCGTGATGAAGAAATCGAATATGCAATAAAACATAACGTACCAGTACCTGCAACAATTGATTCGCCATTCTCCATTGACCAAAACCTTTGGGGACGTGCAAATGAAGCAGGAGTTATGGAAGATCCTTGGGTAGCTCCTCCAGAAGAAGCATATGGTTTAACTGTATCAATTGAAAATGCGCCAGATACACCAGAATATGTAGAAATTGAATTTGTTGAAGGTAAACCGGTAGCATTAAATGGCCAAGAAATGAAATTGGCAGATTTAATTCTAGAGTTAAATAAAATCGCTGGCCGACATGGTGTTGGACGCATTGATCATGTTGAAAACCGTTTAGTTGGTATTAAATCGCGTGAAGTATATGAGATTCCAGGTGCAAAAGTTCTTTTAACAGCTCATAAAGAATTAGAAGATATCACATTAGTAAAAGAATTAGCACACTTTAAACCAATCATTGAACAAAAACTTTCTGAAGTGATTTATGATGGTTTATGGTTTAACCCAATTCGTGAAGCACTTTGTGCCTTTATTAAAGAAACGCAAAAATATGTAAATGGTACAGTTCGCGTTAAATTATTTAAAGGTCATGCAATTGTTGAGGGACGCAAATCTCCAAATTCTTTATACAGTGAAAAATTAGCTACTTACTCTAAAGACGATGCATTTAATCATGCATCAGCAGTTGGATTCATCGAACTTTGGGGTCTTCCAACTGTTGTCGCTTCACAAGTGAACAATAAAGAAGTAAACAGTAAATAATTATGTTGAGTGCGAAGAGGTCTAGGTATGATTATTTTAAGACAGGATTAGAGAAGAAGAGGCTTGTTCTTAAAATAAGTGCTTGAGAATGGTGGTTTCTCAAGCATACCAAGACTACTTCGCTATTCTTTTTCACATGAATTGTAACATTATTTTTAGTAAGGATAGGTGGAACAAATGACAAAACTTTGGGGAGGCCGTTTCCAAAAATCAGCAGAAAGCTGGGTTGATGAATTTGGAGCGTCCATTGGTTTCGATCAGCAATTAGTGATGGAAGATATTGAAGGAAGTCTTGCTCATGTAACAATGCTCGGCGTACAAGGTATTTTACCGGAAGAAGATGTGGAAAAAATTAAATGGGGACTAAATGAATTAAAAAAGCGTGCTGAAAATGGCGAGCTTGAATATAAAATTGAAAATGAAGATATCCATTTAAACATTGAAAAAATGTTGATTGATTTAATTGGTCCTGTTGGAGGGAAATTGCATACTGGCCGAAGCCGCAACGACCAGGTTGCGACAGACGTTCACTTATTTTTAAAGAAACGAGTAAAAGAAGTAATCGAATTAATAGAAACTTTCCAAAAAACAATTTTACAAAAAGCAGAGCAGCATATCGATACAATTGCTCCTGGTTATACGCATATGCAAAGAGCACAACCAATTAGTTTCGCCCATCATTTAATGGTGTATTTTTGGATGTTAGAGCGTGATAAAGAACGATTTAAAGAATCAATGAAGCGTATCGATATTTCACCTTTAGGGGCAGGTGCAATGGCTGGAACAACATTTCCAATTAATCGTCAATTGACTGCAGATTTGTTAGGTTTTAGTAGAATTTATGAAAATTCAATGGATGCGGTAAGTGATCGTGACTTCATTGTAGAATTTTTATCCAATTCATCTTTACTCATGACCCATCTTTCCCGTTTTGCAGAAGAAATCATTATATGGTCTACTGATGAATTTAAATTTATCGAATTAGATGATTCCTTTTCTACTGGATCATCCATCATGCCACAGAAGAAAAATCCAGATATGGCAGAATTAATCCGTGGAAAAACGGGTCGTGTATATGGGAATTTAATCGGTTTACTTACGGTGTTAAAGGGAACACCATTAACATATAACAAAGATATGCAAGAAGATAAAGAAGGAATGTTCGATACTCTTCAAACAATTTTAGGATCATTAAAGATCTTTGAAGGAATGGTTCGAACAATGACTGTTAATACGGAACGATTGCACAAAGCGGTACATAGCGATTTTTCAAATGCCACAGAACTTGCAGACTATCTCGCTACAAAAGGAATGCCGTTCCGTAAAGCACATGAAGTGACTGGAAAGTTAGTTTTTACTTGTATTCAAAAAGGTATTTTCTTACAAGACTTGTCCATAGATGAGATGAAGGCGGAAAGTGAACTGATTGAAGAAGATGTTTATGAAGTACTTAAACCTGAAGCGGCTGTTTCTCGTCGTCTCTCTCAAGGTGGGACAGGTTTTGAACAAGTTCGAGTGCAAATCGAAAAAGCAAAAGCATGTTTAAATTAATTTGTTTGGGAGTGTATAGAAAGGTCGAAAATTTTCTATACACTCTCACTATTTATGATCATAATTTCTTATAAATTTGCTCCTGGGATAATCGAAACAACTTTCTATTATCAGCACCGTAAATGGGAGTCTCAATACGATTTTTCAGTGGACTCTTTTTTATGTCATTGTGTTAATGAATAGCCTCCTCAAAATAGAAAACAATAAGGAAAAGGAGGTTACCACATTGAGAATCGTCATTTCTCTTGTCTTAATTGCTTCAACAATCTTTGTTGCCAACATAATGTCCGATTCTCCCGATAGCAATGCCCAACAAACTGCACCTGCTTATGCAAAATGGGGAAGAATCGCTATGGAGAAGGTAAAAGAGAAATATGCACAAGCAAATATTATTGATTATCTCCATATCGGAAGAGAAATTGGAGATCAGACTACTACGGAAAAATTTAAACTTTGGTTAAGAGAAGGCAATCGTGAATTTGGCGTCTATGTTGATATTATTTTCGATAATGAAACGGAAGAGGTCATCGATATTCTCTATAGGGAAACAGATCGTTAAGAATTGGTGCAAAATTCTTCTATAGAATTGGACAAGTCTCCTTGTTATGTTGTTGAATCTGTTGAAAAGAACTTAAATATGTCAAAATTGATAAAATAACCTATCAACACTTCATTGTATTGATAGGTTATTTTTATGATGGACTATTTATCCTCTAATTTGACCATTTCCACGTATATAATATTTCGTTGATGTTAAAGCTGGTAATCCCATTGGACCTCTTGCGTGAAGTTTTTGTGTACTAATTCCGATTTCTGCACCGTACCCAAATTCAAATCCATCTGTAAAGCGTGTGGAAGCATTTACATAGACGCTTGTTGCATCAACGCGGTTTAAGAATATTTCAGCACTTTTCTCATCATTTGTGATAATTGCTTCCGAATGTTTCGTACCATAATAATTGATATGATCTATTGCTTCATCAACATTATTCACAATCTTCACACTAATCGTTAAACTTAAATATTCCGTTGCATAATCTTCGTCTGATGCTAGTGTAGCATGTGGTAACACATCGCATACTTTTTCGTCCCCAATAATTTCAACCCCAGCATTTTCTAAGTTTGTTAATAATTTTTTTCCGTGCAGTTTAAACCAATCTTTGTGAATTAATAAGCTTTCTGCTGCATTGCAAACAGAAGGTCTTTGTGTTTTCGCATTGATAATGACTTTTTCAGCAATTTCATAGTCTGCTGATTGATCGACATAGATGTGACAATTTCCAGCTCCTGTCTCAAGCACTGGGACAGAGGCTTCTTTTACAACTAAATCAATTAATTTTTTACCGCCGCGAGGAATTAATACATCAATATATTCTTTTAAATGGAATAATTCAGAAGCTGTTTCATGTCGTGTATCTTCAATCAACTGAACCGCATCAATCGGCAATGCGGATTTTTCTAACGCACGGTGTATACATGAAACAAGAGCTATATTGGAATGTTTAGCGGATGAGCTTCCACGCAACATAACAGCGTTTCCAGTTTTTAAACATAATGTAGCTGCATCAACTGTAACATTTGGACGGGCTTCGTAAATCATGCATACAACTCCAAGCGGCACTCGTCTTTTTTCAATTTTTAATCCATTTTCTTTTGTAAAACTTTCTAACACTTCACCGATTGGATCTGGTAAGGAAATTAATTGAAATATAGCTTCACACATTGCTTGAATGCGTTGTTCATTTAACATGATTCGATCTAGTACTGCATCGGTTAAACCATTTTCTTTTCCGCTTACTAAATCTTTTTTATTTGCTTCAAGAATGGCATCTTTCTCAATAAGCAGCTGTTCCGCAATTTTTGCTAATGCGTCATTTTTTTCTTCTGTTGTTTTTACATTCATTAAATAACTTGCAAATTTCGCTAATTTACCTTTTGTTTTAACTTCGCTACCTACCATAAATTGTGTCATGAAAATACCTCCTTCATTCTAGAAAAATATTATAATTTTACCCATTTATCTCGATGAATGACTTCAATATATCCTGAGTGAAGTTCTTCGGTTTTTTTACCACAAGCAAAAGCCAATTCTTTGCTGGAATAAAGCACTTCTCCTCGACCTAACAGACCTGATTCTCCATAGACTTCCACAACATCACCGCGGTCAAATTCACCTTCAACTCGAAAAATCCCTGCAGGCAATAAACTTTTTCCTCTTAATAACAATGCTTCTTCAGCACCTTTATCGATGAATAATTTTCCTTTTGTTTCTGTAAAAGAAATCCATTGTTTTTGGTTAGGTAGTATAGCTAGATGTTCACGATCAATATACGTTCCATCACCATGACCATTTAAAATATCGAGCAATTTATTTGGTCCACTTCCTTTTCCAATAAATACTTTGACACCAGCTTTTAAAGCGGTGCGAGCAGCTAGCAATTTGGATTGCATGCCTCCCGTTCCCACTTTGGAGCCAGCACCTTTTGCTAGTTGAAGCATGTCATCCGTAATTTCAGTTAGATGACGAATCCGTTTAGCTTTTGGATTTTTTAAAGGATTATCGTCATAGAAACCGTTAATATCCGTCAAAATAATGAGTTGATCTGCATGTACTAACCCGCTTACTAGGGCAGAAAGCATATCATTGTCGCCAAAAGTAAGTTCTGTCACTGAAACAGTGTCATTTTCATTTACGATAGGCAAAATAGAACGTTCTAACAACTCACTAAAAGTTGCAAAAGCATTTTTATAACGCTCTTTATTTGAAAAATCGGTACGTGTTAGAAGCACTTGGGCTGTTGTGATTCCGTATTTTGCAAATTGATCTGCATAAAGTTGAATAAGTAAACTTTGACCAACAGCTGCAGCTGCTTGTTTTCCTTTTAAAGTGACTGGTCGAGTAGGGTAACCTAGTTTTCGAAATCCTGCCGCCACCGCACCAGAAGAAACAAGAAGAACTTCATGGCCTTCTTTGACAACTTGATAGATTGAGTCAACGTGATCTTTCATTTTAACATAGTCAATTTCACCCTTTGAATTTGTAAGCGAACTTGAACCTATTTTAACGACAATTCTTTTCTTCTCCATCAACAACCATCCTTAAAAACTTTCTACTAAAATAAAAAAACCTTTTTCGCCCTTATTTTTAGGGCGAAAAAGGAGTTTCCGCGGTACCACCTAAATTGGATTATGCCAACATAATCCCACTTTACCTCAAATAACGCTTTGAGCATGCGTCTAGTTTTAGCTAGAAGCTAGCGAAGCAGGTTCAGCAGCTCTTATTTGTACGATGTCTTTCAGCCTATGGACATCGCTCTCTTTCCAACAGTGTGCAGCTTACTAATCTTCGTTAAGCTGATTGCTATATAAACATTTAGTGGTATATTTGTTAATTAATATGCATGAAATTTTAAAAAGTGTCAACAATTAAAAAATTTCTAACGAATAAAGTGTTTTATTCATTGAGCATTTTGCATATTTTTTGACCCAAGAGCCATAAGGATTTCAAAGACATAAAAAAGGACTTCACCCCTAAAATGTAGAATTTTTGAAGTGACGAAACAACAAAAAATTCAAAAGGAGGAAGTCACTTTGTATATTCTACAAGAAAGCCTATTTTCCTTTGAAGAACTGCAAAAATTAGAGTCAAAAGAGAAATTACCTATCTTTTTTAGCTCGCTTGATTTACGCCCTTATGCTAAACAGTTGAGAAGTTCTTCACCCCGAGGGGCTGACGGTCATTCCAGAGAAGGGATTCTAAGGGCTCTCATCGCTGCCCCACTCGAAGGCATCGACACCTTTACCGCCCTTCATCATCGATTGGATAAAGACCTTCGTTTCCGTTATCAATGCGGTTTATCGATTGATCGCCCCGCACCGTCTATCTCCACTCTCAGCCGGGTTTTTGCAGCACTTACCAAAAAAAAGCTGGCTGAAAAGATCTTCCTTGACTTGGTACAGTTAGCTCAGGAGGAAGGAATAATTGACGGCAGCCACCAGGCCATCGACAGTGCCGCCATTGATGCCTATGAAAAGAAACAGCCCAAAAAGCGTAGTGAACAAACGGGTAATGCCAATTGGGGCGCAAAATATGATTCCTTCGGCAATAAAATTACCTGGTTTGGCTATAAGATGCATCTTTCAGTCGATACCGCAAGCGAACTGCCAATGGCCATAAAAGTAACCCCTGCCCATGTGAACGATGGAGAAGTCGCACCAGAATTAATCGAGCAAGTGGCAGAGCGTACCAAATCCAAAATTGAATTTCTGATCATGGATGGCGGATATGACCAACTAAAAAACTATGAATCAGCCAAAAACATTGGAGCGCAAGCCATTATCCCGCTCAATTTGCGCAACGAAAAAGAGCCTCCTGAAGGGATTTCTTCCAATGGAACTCCGCGTTGTTCCATGGGTTATGAAATGACTTATTGGGGAGCTGATAAGGACCAGCTCAAGTTCAGATGTCCTCACGCAACCGGCAAAGTGGATTGCCCATTAGGAATGGCAGCCTGTTCATCTTCCAACTATGGAATGGTGGTAAAAGTCGACATCAAAAAGGATGTGCGCCGATATTCCAATCCGCACCGTGATACAAAACGTTGGAAAGAGCTTTACAACGAGAGGACAAGTGTAGAACGCTGTAATTCAAGAATGAAAAGCTACCTTACGGCGAACTCCCTACATGTATGGGGAATTGAGAAAGTAAAGAGCCATATTTACCTGAACGCTATTGTATTACTTGTTTCAGCGCTAGCGATGGCAAAGGAAAATAAAGGGAAGAAAGCCGCTTAAAAAAATTCAATGTGAAAAATTCTGCAGGTATGCCCAAAAACAGGATTATTGTAATATTTTGTAAAATAACATGCTGGTAGCTATTTGTCGAGTGCTTTATTTTTTATACTTTTATCCAAAAAATCTAATTTTGCAAAATGCTCCATTAAATAATATACAATAATTTATAAAAATTTAAAAAATAAAGGGGCAAACTATCAATGTATATTGAAGTAGGAAATGGAGTAGACATCATAGGAGATATCCATGCATGTTTTGATGAATGGATTCAAATGTTGCATCAATTAGGTTACGAAAAAAATGAACAAGGATTATACGCTCATCCAAAAGGGAGAAAAATTATTTCTCTTGGAGATATCATGAGTAGGGGACCAAAATCGATTGATACGATGAAATTTTTTTTAAAACATTACAATGTAAACACGTATATGATTGATAGTAATCACGGTTGGAAAATTGCCCGTTGGCTAGATGGAAGAAAAGTGCAGTTAAAACATGGTGATGAAAAAGTAGAAGAAGAATTTAATCAATATGAAAAAATACATGGTATAGAAAAAACAAAAAAGTTAAAAAATCAATTCAAAGACTTACTAATGAACGTACCTTCACATTATATCTTAACAGATCAAGGGCATCCAAAAGTCGTTTGTGTGCATGCAGGTATACGAGAAGAATTTATCGGTAAAGAATCCAATAGAATCAAAAATTTTTGCCGCTATGGCGATGTTGCTGGCATGGACGAACAAGGGAAACCAATACGTCGTGAGTGGTATAAGCAATATAAAGGTTCATTGCTTGTTATTTGGGGCCATGAGCCAAAACCAGAGCCGCTAATTATGAATAATACAATTAATATTGATCAAGGAGTTGTTTTTGGAGGGAAGTTAACGGCTTATCGGTATCCTGAAAAAGAATTTGTATTTGTTCAGGCTAAAAGAGACTATTCAGGTGCAAAAGAGAATCCTTTAAAATAAAGAAAAATAATACCCATCAAACCTTATAGAAAAGGTTTTGAAGGGTATTTTTAGAAATATATAATAAACCTATATAAATAACGAATTAACTTAATGGATGATTCCTAAGTTAATAAATTATGCCGCTTGTTTTGTATACTTATTTAGTAAATAGTCTAACTGTTGGCTGCAATTTACTACTTTTGGATGGGTGAATCCTAGTTCTTGTGCTTTTCGATACATATCTTTTCTTTTTATTTCTATTACAACTTTTAACACTTTTTTATACAGCGTGTTAAACATTTTTATTCCTCCAGTAAATATTGTTCATAATTTGATATTTTTCATATATGGTGTTGAAGCTCCTTCATTGTATACTATTTAGATTAAAAAAAATGTCGGATTGTGGAGGAAAAATAGATTTTCACAAATTTGTCACAATTTAATAGGATTAACTAATAGAAAATGGGGTATATATCTTTGTTGTAGGTAATAATATAATTCAATGAAATCTCATCCAAATCCAAAGTTGAAGGGGATGAGATATTGATTATAAGTGATGAATTTAGATTAGAGAAGGGGATTTCTAAATAGGATTGGGCTCTTGAAAAGTTGATTTGAATCGCCTCTCTTTACGACTGATAGCAAAGCATACAAACTTAGAAAAATAGCGACGATTACGTTTGATGTGACCATTAAAAGGGGAAAGAATTATATTTATAAGTAATTGAGCCTGACCAAAAAGTTTTGCTCTTTTTGGCCAGGCTCTCTTTTATTAAATGACTAAATGTAAGAATACTCATTAATTTGTGAATGATAAGATTGCTTTATTTTTATATACTTCAAGTGTACGAATTGCTTCTTCTTTAGAGTCATATTCGAAACAACGGAAAGAGTCTGCATCAAAAACTGTTACAACCCACATAAAAAATGCCTCCTTAATTTACCAAGAAATAATTTATTTATAATCTATTGTCAATGACTATAACTACTCATTATTTTGTATAGGACAAGTACGCTGAATGACCGAATTTTTGAAGTGCTAATGTTGCTTCATTTTTTTCAATAAATTCAAAGATACGATAAGAATTTTTTTCAAATACAGTAAGCACCCACATCTTGGGATCAAACTCCTTCACAAAATAATTTTGTTATATAACAATTTGCTGCTTTCTAATAAACAGTTAAATTGTTATATATCAATTTCAAATTCATTGTACACCTAATATATGAGAAAGAAAATAGAAAGTGAATTATTTCACAAATTGTTCAATATGATGACGTTTTCATCAGAAATTTACAAAAATTTATGAATATACATTTTATTAATAAAATTTACTATTAGTTTAAAATCCAGCGAAAATGTAACAATTCGCTGGATTGTTGGTACAATTTATTCAAGAATACGTTTATAAAATTCTTTTGGAAATTCAATACCTAAATTTTCGAATTCTTTTTCCGCTTCTTCAACAATTTGTTTCACTTTTTCTTTTGTCTCTTCATCTAATTGTGGTTCTTTTGGCATTTCAACGCCCAATTCCTTTAATTTTTCTTCTGCTTGCTCTTTCGTAATGGATCCACTTTTCATTTGTTTCATAATTTCCTTTACCTTTTGCTTTGTTCCCTCATCTAGTCCATCGTAAATTTTACATTTCTCATCTTTAGGGGAGATGACGCCTAAATTATACAGTTTTTCATCTGCCTGTTCAGAAGTAATTTTACCTTCTTCTAATTCCTTAATAATTTGTTTTACTTGTTCTTTCGTTTCTTCATTTAATTGAGAATAGGTTAGATGTGCATTTAAATGCGGAATTTTCACACCTAAATTTTCTAATTCAGAATGCAAATCATTTAAGATTTTATCCACTTGTTGCTTTTTTTCATTATCCAACTGTTCATATTCCTGTAAAAATTTTGAATGATAATGAGCTTCTGCTCCTAAAGGGAACAATAAAAGTCCAAAGGTTAAAAGGAAAGTGAATAGATAAAATCTTTTTTTCATGTTGATCACCTCACAAAGATTTTAGCTTTCAATATTTTTAACCTTACACTTTTATCGTTCCCAAAATTCGCAAATAAAAAAGTGACGTTTATTGGTATATTCAGCAAGAAAAAGCATAAAAAAAAGGAGCATTATTTGCTCCGAATAATGATTGCTAATATTTATGAAAATGACTTAAGCTACAAGAGTCAAGTTTGTGAAGGAAAGGATTGCTGGCAATTGTAACTCTTCCATAGCTTTAACTGCTTCTTCTTTCGTTTCGAATTCATAAATGCGGAAATTTTCTTCCTCAAATAGTGTGACGACCCACATCATTAACGCCTCCATTATATTTATATATCAACTTTGATTTCATTGTACTCCTTTTCAATCACATAAAGAAACGATTAGTGAAGTATTTCTCATTTTATTCATAAAATCACTAGCATTGCACTAATTAAATCTGATGATTCAAAATACTAAGAATGTTCAATTTTTTATTGATTTCGAAACAAAAAAATCCTTTACAATGGAAGTACAGGTGGTTCCTGTCCAAATCCAATCGTAAAGGATAAACGTTATGGACAAGAATACACTAATTTCATCATTTGGTAAATGGGTTTCACCCATAAATATTCAAAAACTTAGCGAACAAGTCAAAGAATTGAAACAGGACTATTACACAAAAAAGCTGACAACAGAAGCCTATATTAAACTTTTATTGGTAGCCCAGCTGCTCGAATTTAAGAGCTTAGAGGAAATGAGTGATGCACTTGTAGACGAAGATCTTCAAAAAGCACTCGGATTTGAATCGATAAGTGCCTCTCAGCTATCCCGAAAAAACAATCAGATCAACCCACTAATTCTTGCAAATTTGTTCTTGGATCTTGTTTGGAAAATTCAACGGTACCATTATAAAACCGGAAAGAATATGCCACTGAAAATCATTGATTCAAGTACACTCCCGTTGAATTTGACCAATTATAAATGGGCAAAATTCCGTAAAACAAAAGCTGGTGTAAAGCTACACTTACGGCTCGTTTTCATGGATAAAGACACCGTCTATCCTGAAAAAGCAGTGATTACGACAGCAAAAGAACATGACCGAAATCAACTCGAAGTCCTAGTGGATGATAAAGAAGCCATGTATGTGTTTGACCGCGGTTATGTGGACTATGAACGTTTTGATCGGATGACAGATGATGGCTATTTCTTCGTTTCAAGACTGAAGAAAAACGCAGTCATTCGTGAAGTCTATACATTTTCACTTCCTGATGATTGTCACGTTCTATCCGATAAAATGGTCTACATTGGTACCACACAAAATCGTACTGAAAATGTCTTTCGTCTACTAGAAGTTATGGACACAAAAGGGAACTTACTTCGTTTCATCACCAACCGATTTGATTTAAAACCAGAAGAGATAAGTGATATTTACCGATCTCGCTGGGCTATTGAACTCTTTTTCAAATGGCTCAAGCAACACGTAGAAATTAAGCACTTTTATGGAATGAGTGAAACAGCTATTCAAAATCAAATTTTCTTAGCCCTTATCACGTATTGCTTACATGTTCTCATTCAATTGGAGATGAAAAGTAAGAAATCTCTACTTCGAATTACTCGTTGGTTAAAGAGAGCTCTGTGGAAACCAGCTTATGTTTGGTTGCGAAAATTTGATGGGCGAGCCAGTCCATAATCTCCCTTTTGTCGTTGTCGCTCTGGTTTAACTGTATATATTTACCAAATGGGCAGTGCCACCTTTCTTTAGGTTTTGTCTTTTTGGCACAAATTCACAAAAATTAATTAACAGAAAATTCTAACTATATTTATGCAATGCTAATGTCATAAAATATTTTTCACAAAGTTAACAATTATTTTTTTAAATAATTATCAAGGGAAATAATTTTTTCATCTTCTGTAGGAGGCTGTTTTGACATAACATCTTTAAAAAAATCGAATTTTTCCTTATGACCAATGTACATATTAAAGTTGCGGTGGGACTGGTTCATGAAAATAATTTGATTTTTATTCATTTGATAACCTCCAAATGGACAGGAGAATTAAAAAGAAAGGGTTAAATATTTTTATTTGCTTTTTGAGTTTTATCGTGATTTGTTTTATTGTTTTTATTTTTTACTTTTGAATCGAATTCTTCTGAAATTTCCACTGTTGGATCTTCTGGATTTTCAGCATGACTAGTTGTGTTTTTATGCAAGTGTTTATAAGTTTCAAATGGATTGTGAGTTCTTTCGTTAATCGTTTTCTTATTATTTTTGCTCATATTCTTCACCTCCTAGCCCTAATTTGCTCTTATCGGGTTATTTTATAATTGGAACTTACTCGTAATTTTTTTCTAAAATATAATCCATTTTTTCTAACAATTGTGATTGAATTTCAATATCTTTCTCATATTCATTTTGAAACATCTGAAAGTTCATTACATCTAGATTGGGTGGTGCGTTATACATTTTTTCAAGCAATTTTTTTAACACGTTCAATTGCTGAATAACATTTTCTTTTAATGCAATGGTATCTGGATATTGAACATTAAAATTCATTAATTCACTCTTCAACTCAACTATTTTTTGTTGCATTTCTAAATTTTCTTCCATACCTCCTTCTAATACATAAAACGTTGTAAATTGCAATTGATTCATTTTCTCTTCTGATTTACTAAGGTGATCACTAATACAATCTACTAAAGGAAAAAATTTATCGTCTAATGTTTCATACAATGCTTCAAATTCTTTAGATTGAGAATAATCCGTAAAATATCCAGGAAAAAAAATAATCAAAAGAAATATTCCAATTAAGATGATGAACAACCATTTTTTCATTTCTTTCTCCTCGCTTCTAATTTTTATTTTGCGAAAGGGAAAAATTTTTATCCTAAAATGTTGGTTTATTGGCAATAGAATCATCATATGTTTATAAATTTTGGACAACCTAATGAACAATAAGAGAGGTGAACTGACATGATGATTCAAAAATCCTCAGAATGGAAAGAGGAGTTTGCACGTCGCCTTGAAAAGGGAGGCCCTTGGGATAATTGGATGCTATACAAAATGGCTTATGAGGTCGTAAAAGATCAATTAATTACAGATTTTTCAGGTTTACAAGCTCCGAAATTTTTAACAAACATACAATTTCTCGAACATCAAATAGATGCAGCAAGAACGGTTATTGAAAAAATGAATGGAAAGGCAATATTAGCGGACGAAGTTGGACTTGGAAAAACGATAGAAGCTGGTTTAATTTTGAAGGAATATATTCTAAGAGGACTGGTAAAAAAAGCATTAATCTTAGTGCCGGCATCATTACTTACTCAGTGGGTTGATGAACTGAACGCAAAATTTTTTATTCCTGCCATTGGTTGTCGAAAAAAGAATGTTCCCTTCGAACAATATGATTTTGTTGTCATGAGTATGGATATGGCTAAACGGAGTCCATATCGGGAAAAGATTTACGAACAGAACTATGACATGATTATTATTGATGAAGCTCACAAATTAAAAAACAATAAAACGCAATCATATCAATTTGTACAAGGATTAAAGAAGAAATTTTGTTTATTGCTAACTGCTACACCAATTCAAAATAACATTTTTGAAATTTTTTATCTCGTTTCCTTATTAAAACCTGGTCACTTAGGAAATGTAGAAAGTTTCCAATCATATTTCAAAAAAGGGAAAAATGGCTTACAGGAAGATGAATACTTAAAAGAATTAGTGAATCAAGTGATGATTCGAAATCGTCGGCAAGATACGGGCATTGAGTGGGTTGGCAGACATGTTGAAACAATTCCAATTCAATTTACTGATGAAGAAAAAGAAGTTTACGAAATGATTCAACAATTAAAGGAACGCACAAGTGTATTTGCCAATTCTTTTGCTATGACAACACTATTAAAAGAAATGTGCTCGAGTAAAGAAGCAGCATATTTAACATTAGTGAAAATGAAAGAGAAGATGCAAAGTAGAGATGAAATAGATTATATAGAAGAAATTATAGAGAAAATGTCCAATTTAGAAATCAATTCAAAAGCAGAAAAAACTTATGAAATTATTCAAAAGGCAAAAGATAAAGTCATTATTTTTACCGAATATAGAGCAACACAACACTATTTACAATGGTATTTATATCAAAAAGGAATTAAAAGTGTGTTGTTTAACGGAAAGTTTAGTAAAAATAAGCGAGATTGGATGAGGCAATTATTCAAAGATTACGCTGACGTATTAATAGCAACAGAATCAGGTGGCGAGGGGATTAACCTTCAATTTTGCCATCATGTTGTAAATTTTGATTTACCTTGGAATCCCATGAAAATTGAGCAACGAATTGGCCGGGTACACCGTTTTGGTCAACAATCAGATGTATATATTTACAATTTAGCTATTCAAAATACAATTGAAGATCGCATCATCGACTTATTAACAAATAAAATCGATGTCTTTGAAAAAGTTGTGGGAGAAATAGATGATATCTTATCAAACAAAGTGGAAGAGCCAATATACAATTCTCCAAGTTTTGTGCCAAATTTCCATTTTGAAGATTTCGGGTTAGAAGATCAGTTAGGCTTCACATAAATTTTCCAATGCAAACTTCTCGAATTGGGAGGAGCAAAAGAATGATAGCTGAACAAATCCATCATTATTTACGAACATTTTTTATAGAGACAAATTGTAAAATTGAAGATGAAACATCCGATTATTTAACTGTTCAATTAACAGCTGATATTGATAAACGTATAATGAATCGTCCTTTTTATTGGCAATTTATTGAAAGTACAAAAGGAGAGCCAAACCCATTAAAAGTAACCTTTATTACGAAACAAAAAGAGAATTTAAACATTCGTGGTGAATATATTCATTATGGGTCGATGCGAATGCATCAAATTTTTCAAGCCACGAAAGACTTAGGCTGTTTTGTTCAAATGTATGAGAATATTGAGGGAGCAAGTTTATTTCCATGGATTGGTGCAAATTTTAAAGTTTCTTATCATACAGACCAAACAAAGGAATTGCTCTTTTCTTTAGGAATTAACTTAATTCATGGCAGCGTCAAAAGTGACTTCCAAGATATATTATGTGCGTTGCAGTTAACGGATGAATTGCCAAAAAACGCATATTGCCTACCTTATATTGTTTCTCCAATGAGGGCGATTGAACGTTTGGAAACAGCAATTGAAAATTATATTGCAAATGATGATTTATCTTGGGCGGATGAGGCAAAAAAACGATGGAAAAGGGAACAAGAAATATTAGATCATTTTTATGAAGATGTAGAAAACAAACCAGAAATTTATGAAATAGAGAAAAAAGCGTTAGAAGAGCGATTTCAACCTCGAATTAAAATTGAAATCGTTAGCGGGGGACTGTTTTACTTAAAATAAATGAAATCATTCTAATTTTCGTAGTACTAACCAAAGCTATGGTAAGTACTACTATTTTTTTGCGGCTTGGACTCTCCGCTCCCCACTCATGCAAGTATGTATTTTTAATCAAGCTCTATTAAGTTTATAAACAAGGGAATGGTGCTATATAGCATGACCGAAGTATAAATCAATCATCTATTTGGTTAAGTTAAATAAAAAATGGAAAAATGGGTGGGGAATATTGATGAAGTTAAACTATTATATTGTGATTTTTTTGCTATCATTGTGCCTTGGTGTAGTTGGTTATCTATCTTATCAAAAATCAACTATTGAACAATCACCAGGAGAAAATGACTATACATTCAAAGAAGTTTCTTATACTGATGAAGAAAAAAAGATTTCAAAAGAATTAGAAGTTCATGCTTGTGAAAAAGGAACAATGCAATCACCTATACAAATTGAATACAAGAATGTTCTTCTTGAAGATGCCCCAAAAATCAACATACATTATGAAAAGGAACCTGTTGTACTAATAAAACAAAGAAATCAGTTTAAAGTATATTCGAAATCGAATACAAGTTTTATTTCGGTTGATAATGAACAATACAAATTTCATTCCTTCCATTTCCATTTACCAAGTGAACATCAAATCGAAAATCAAAACTATGATATGGAATTACATCTCGTACACGAAAATGAAAAAGGCGACCATGCTGTAATAGCGGTATTTATAAAATCTGGAGAAGAAAACGAAGCAATTAAAGAAATATGGAAGTTTATACAAGATGAAAATATGAATGAAAAAGAAATGGATTCATTCAATTTATTACAATTAATTCCTGAAGTAAGGGAAGGGTATTACTATTCCGGTTCTTTGACGACACCTCCTTGTAAAGAAGGGGTTGACTGGATTGTATTTGAAGAGCCAATCGAATTTTCAATTGAACAAATTACAATGTTTAGAGATGTTTTCGGTCATACGAATCGACCTATACAACCAACGAATGACAGGAAAATTTTTAAAATAACTATCAATTAAATATCCTAAAGATATTTCCTCAAACCATGTGAACGATTGACATTGAAAAGCACTTTATAAATATGTTGAATATTTTATGGTTCAATACAGCAAAGTTGTAGAACAATTTGTTTCTCATCTACTTTCTGAGCATTCATGTTTTAATCAGCTGTAGTAATAAAGTGAGGGAGTGATTCTACAGGTTGATTATTTTGAATTTTTTAAATGGTTAAAGAAAAAGGGGCGGTATCGCTCCTTTTTGTGTTAATTAAGCTCATAAATCGTTTTATGATTACTGTTTTAAAAATGCCTCACGTTATTGAATATTTTTGTTATTAAAGGAAAAAAATAACTAAAAAAGTGGTAATTTCCTTCATCCAGTTGCATAGTGAGGTGAATTGAATGATTATTAATATGTTAACTGTAATATTTGTCTTGATTTGTTGTATTGTAAGTTTTCTCCTTATGGTTTTCACAAAAAAAACTTTGTTGTTTCGATATATTCCAATAGTTATCATCACAGTTAGCTTCATCTTTATAACGATTAAATACTTCTTCTATTCATATTACTTGATAGTCACAAAATTATTTGATGGTGTAATCCTTGTTCTTTTCCTTACATTATGGTTCTTCATTATGATTGAACATGTCATTCTCGATTTCATTGAAGATTATTCAAACATCCGCTCATCTTTTCGTATCATGTATAATCGAATTAAGCGATTGAAGTTTCGTTATGTTCGATTACATTTCATAAAAAAAATTAAAAACCAAAGCCTACATTAGTGCACATATCGAATTGTTGAAGTAAACAGGAACAGGGAGGTTATATTCATGAAAATAACCATTGAATGGACGTATCATCATAAAGGATTGGAAACAACTTTTCGATCAGATGAAATGCCGCCAGTTCAAGCCCTATTGATTGCAGAAGAATTAAAGAAAACCGGAAAAGTAAAACATATGACCTTTATTGATCAATATGACAGTACATGGTCTGTTAAAGAAATAAAAAAATATTTAAAGGAAATCGAAACTGAGCCATCCAATGTGACAGTGTATTTTGATGGTGGTTATGATTTAGAAAGTCAAAAAGCCGGTTTAGGATTTGCCATATATTTTGAACAAAACGGAAAATCTTATCGAACTAGAAAAAATTTAATGCAACTTGGCTTAAAATCTAATAATGAAGCGGAATATGCGGCTTTATACGGAAGTATTCTAGAGTTAGAAATGATAGGCGTTCATCATCAAACTGTTCGATTCATTGGTGATTCACAGGTTGTTATTAATCAAATGAGTGGAGAATGGCCTATTTATGAAAAAGAATTAACAAATTGGGCGAATAAAATTGATGAAAAATTAAATCAACTAGGAATCAAATCTGAATTTAAATTAGTTTCGCGAAAAGGGAATGAAGAAGTCGATCGATTAGCAACTCAAGCATTGAATAATACCATAATTGAAGGAAAAATAGAGTTAGATTAATCGAGAAAAACTTGTGACATTCAATCTAGAATTTAAGTGATTTAGCTGTTTTATCTAGCAATCTTTTTAAATTCTATTAAATTATTTGAAAAAATAAAATGAAAATGTGTTATAATTTTCATAACAACAAAAAAATTATTAAATTTTGCAGGGGTGGCCTAAGTGCCTGAGAAGGTGATATCACCTAACCCTTAGAACCTGATGCAGCTAGTACTGCCGTAGGGAGCAAAATACCTTATCGTATGAATTTTATTATGATTATGTGTATTGTTGCTCTCCAAACTTGGAGAGTTTTTTTATTTCATATGATAATTGCAGGGGTGGCCAAGTGCCTGAGAAGGTGATATCACCTAACCCTTAGAACCTGATGCAGTTAGCACTGCCGTAGGGAGCAATGAAAGATTGTGTTCTATTTTCAAAGCTCTTTTGCGCCGTGCAAAGGAGCTTTTTTCTTTACATAAATTTTTACAATTATAGGAGGATATATATGAGCTTAATCAAAATAAGAAAAAAAAATCCATTAATTCATTGTATTACAAATACCGTTGTAACGAATTTTACTGCAAATGGTTTGCTTGCAATTGGAGCTTCACCAGTTATGTCAGATGAGCCATTGGATGTAGAAGACATGGTCGCTATTGCAAACGGATTATTAATTAATATTGGTACATTAAATAAAAATTCAGTAGAAGCAATGATATTAGCTGGCAAAAAAGCAAATGAACTAAACATTCCTGTCGTGCTTGATCCTGTCGGGGCGGGGGCTACAACATATCGTAAAGAAATTACAAAAAATTTATTAAAAGAGATTAAATTTGATTTAATCCGATGTAATGCTGGAGAATTAGCAGCAATTGCGGGAATTAATTGGCAAGCAAAAGGAGTTGATAGTGGAGAAGGAGAAATGGATATTACCCTTGTTGCTAAGGAAACTGCTCAAAAGTATGGTGCAATTGTCGCTGTATCTGGAAAAGAAGATTTCGTGACTGACGGTATAGAACACTATCCAGTTAGTGGTGGCCATGAGTTAATGACTCAAGTTACAGGAACAGGTTGTTTATTAAGTGCTATTTGTGCTGCAGCATTAACGTTGGATGGAGGAAAACTTGAAAATATTCGAAATGTATTAGCTGACTATAAAAAAGTCGCTGAAAATGCTTCGAAAGAAAAATACCTTGGTTCCTTCCAAGTTGAAATATTAAATGGATTACATCAAATTTCAAGAGGTGAATAACTGTGAATATTGTCTTGACAATTGCTGGTTCAGATAGCGGCGGGGGAGCTGGCATTCAAGCGGATTTAAAAACATTTCAGGAGCTAAATGTTTTTGGTACATCTGTCATTACCGCATTGACTGCTCAAAATACATTAGGCGTAGAAGGTATTTATCCTGCAACGTCTGAATTTGTGGAACAACAATTGAATACAGTTTTACAAGATTTTGAAGTGAAAGCATTAAAAACAGGTATGTTATTTTCTGCAGATATTATTAAAACGATTGCAAAAAATTTAATAGATAAAAATATTCAAATAGTCGTTGATCCAGTGATGATTGCAAAAGGTGGGCAAGCGTTATTGCAAGAAGAGGCCGTACAAGCGATGAAAAATGAATTATTGCCAATAGCAACCGTATTAACGCCTAATATTCCAGAAGCTGAGACAATCACAGGTATGAAAATTGAAACAGCAGATGACATTCAACAAGCAGCAGCAAAGATTTTGCAACTTGGTGTTAATTGTGTAGTAATGAAAGGCGGACATTTGGAAGGTCCATCTGCTGTTGATACGGTCTTTTTTCAAGACGGCTCTTTCTTTCAATTAAAATCAAAACGAATTGATACGAAACATACCCATGGAACAGGGTGTACTTTTTCTGCAGCTATTACAGCAAATTTAGGTAAGGGGCTTTCGTTAAAAGAGTCCGTTATCGAAGCGAAAAAATTTGTTCAAATGGCAATTGAAAATCCACTAAATATCGGACGTGGACATGGCCCAACAAATCACTTTGCTCACCGTTTTGGTGCTAAAGTAGAGGTGGAAATTGTTGAATAGAACGGATTTAGCTGTTTACTTCATAATGGGTACGGAAAATTGTAATAATGAGTCCCCGCTATCAGTGCTAGAAGATGCTTTAAAAGCAGGTATTACGATTTTTCAACTAAGGGAAAAAGGAAATGAACCGTTAATGGGAAAAGAATTAGAACAATTTGCAAGAGCATGTCGATCCCTTTGTAAGCAATATGGAGTTCCTTTTATTGTGAATGATGATGTGGATCTTGCATTAAAAATCGACGCAGATGGCATTCACGTTGGTCAAGATGATACACCGATAGAAGAAATTCGCGAAAAGTTTCAACACAAAATAATTGGTGTTTCCGTTCATAATAAAGAAGAAATGGTGAAAGCTGTCGAAGGAGGGGCAGATTATGTAGGGATTGGTCCAATTTTCGAGACGAAATCGAAGCCTGATGCCAAAAAGCCAGCTGGGGTTGATTTTTTAAAGGACGCAAGGAAAATGTATCCGAATTTCCCAATTGTCGGAATTGGAGGGATTACTCCATTCAATGCACATATGGTATTAGAAGCAGGAGCTGACGGAGTAGCAGTCATTTCCGCTATATGCAATAGCAATAATCGCAGTCAGACAGTCCAGCAATTTAAGGGAAAGTAACATCATAACAATAAGTAATTCTATCGTAACTTTTCTCAAAATAGAATAACAAAATTTAAAAATAAACTGAAAAAAAGGAATTTACATAATAATATAATTCGTTTATAATAGTAAACGTATTTGAATATGGAGCAAAACATGGTGGAGTCTGTCAACAAGGCTACCACCATGTCTTTTTTTTGCATCCATCTATTATTACAACAAGGGGGTAACTATTGTGGATGTATTTGAATTTATTTTACAAATTGTACTCGTGTTGCTCGTTGCGAAAATAGCTGGTCAAATCAGCATTCGCCTAGGACAACCATCCGTATTAGGCAAAATCATTGCGGGTATCGTTCTTGGGCCGGCTGTTCTTGGATGGATAGAACAAACGGAATTAATTCATGTGTTCAGTGAAATCGGAGTATTATTATTAATGTTCCTTGCTGGACTTGAAACAGACTTAGAAAGCTTAAATAAAAATGCCAAAGCAGCAACTCTAGTGGCAGTTTTAGGGGTCATTATGCCGATTTTAATGGGATGGGGAGCTGCACCAATATTTGGAATTCCAACTTCTGAAGGGGTCTTTTTAGGATTATTACTCGCAGCAACGAGCGTAAGTATTTCCGTTCAAACATTGCGGGAAATTGGATGGTTAAATAGTAGAGAAGGAGCTACATTACTTGGAGCAGCGGTTCTCGATGATGTAATTGTAGTAATTCTCATTGCTGTTGCAATTGGATTTTTTGTGGGCTCGGATACAAATATCGCATGGGTAATTGCTCAACAAATTATCTTCTTTATTGTCATTTACTTTGTTGGAAAATATCTTGTGCCGAAGTTTATGCATCTCTTTGAAGGATTTAAAATTACTGAACCGATTGTTACTGCGGGGTTAATATTATTGTTTGCCTTCGCTTATTTTGCTGATTTCCTTGGGGTATCAGGCATTATCGGTACATATTTCATGGGGGTTGCTATTAGTAGAACAAAATATGCAAAAGAAGTTGAACACGGTGTTTCACCAATTGCATATGGCATCTTTGTACCGTTCTTCTTTATTAACATTGGTTTACCAATGAGCTTTGATGGAATTGGAGATCAAATTGTATTTATTATTGTATTTTCTATTATTGCCGTGCTTTCAAAATTTATCGGTTGCGGTCTTGGAGCAAAAGTTTGTGGCTTTGGTTGGAAATCCTCCGCAGGTATAGGAGCAGGTATGATTTCCCGAGGAGAAGTTGCATTAATCTTAGCTTCCATTGGACTAACTGGCGGCATATTATCTCAAGAGTTTTATGGCGCAATGATTGTAGTCATCATTATTACGACTTTAGTAACTCCACCATTATTAAAGCTAATCTTCGGTAAACGGGAAGAAGCGCAACAAGCATAATAAATAATTAAAATAAAAAGGGGGCATATCAAAGTCATTTTGAGACGCCTCCTTTGCGGCTATCGCTTTCGCCGCAGATAAATTGCGACGAGGCGGCGCGTTTGATGTGACCACCGTAGGAGCAAAGTTTTTAAGAGAATATTACTATAAGAAGTAAGGCTGTTCAGAAAGTGTTCGACTCTGAACAGCCCCTTTTATTATTATATTTTAAATCTGCTTACAGTTTTTGATAATTCTTTGCTTAATTTGTTTAGTTCTTCTGAAGCTTCAGCAACAGAATGTATTGCTCTTAATTGCTCATCGCTAGCAGCACTTACTTCCTCACAAGCTGCTGCAGTTGATTGTGCTGTCATGGACATTTCCTCAATTGTTTCCACAACTCGATCTTTATATTTTATGATACTATCGATTTCTTCCGTAACAGTTTTAAAAGTATGTTCCATATTTAAAATTAACGATGATAGATTTTGGAATAGTATACTTGTATTTTCAACAACTGTTCCTTGTTCTTTGAATGTATCTTGCATTTCATTCATTTGTTTAACGACGGAAATTGCTTCTTGCTGCAATTCATGTATTGTTGATTTGACATGTTCCGTTGCTTTAGCCGATTGTTCGGCAAGTTTACGTACTTCTTCTGCTACAACAGCAAATCCTTTACCATGTTCGCCTGCACGAGCTGCTTCAATACTTGCGTTTAAAGCGAGTAAATTCGTTTGTTGCGAAATTTCAGAAATTGTATCCATCACAGATTCAATCGCATGAATTTTTTCTTCCAGTGAAGACACAGAGATAGACATATTGTGTAATTCTGATTTCGAATTTTCAAAGGAATTTAATAAATTGTCCATTTTCTCTTGTCCTTCAATATTCAATTCATTCGCTTCATTTGTAATTCCTTTGAGCGCTTTCGATTGCTCAGTCATTTGATTAATTTTGTCTCCTAATTTCCCAGATGATACAGTTACTTGATCTGCGTTTTCACTTGATTGTGTGGCGCCTATAGCTATTTCTCGCACAGCATTTGTTACTTCTACACTGGAAGCATTCGTTTCTTCAGCAAGGGCGCTTAAGTGATGAGAACGATCTTCCACTTGTCTTGAAGATGACTGAACTACTCCAATGATTTTTTTCATTTCTTCAAGCATGTTATTGAAATGATTTGCTAATTCACCAATTTCATCATGTCTCTTCGTATCGATATGTACAGTTAAATCGCCTTGTGCAACTTTTTCCATAGATGTACATAAGGAATAAATTGGTTTGATAATTTTTGAAATGCTGAAATACAGTACGAAAAAGATTGCGATTAAGATGATGAATGTAAATAAAATAATCATATTTTGAATGCTATTTGCTGTACTATGTAATTGTTTTACATTGTAAACAGCACCAACTGTCCATCCTAAAGTCGGAATTTTTTCATAAACAATCACATTTTCTTGATTATCAATTGTCGTTCTTAAAATATTTTTTTGATTTTCGTCATTTAAAATCTTTTCAACAAATTCTAGATTGCTTAAATTCTCCCCCGTTAGTGTCGGGTGAACAATAGCAACTCCCGAAGAATCGAAAATAATTGGATATCCTTCAAAGCCTAAATCGATTTTCGAGATTTCCTCTGTCAAACTTGATAGTAAAATATCTACTCCTAATACACCTAGAACTTTATTTCCTTCCACTACTGCTTTTGAACCTGCAATTGCGTATTCCCCGGTTGAAGCATCTACATACGGAGGGGACCATAACACTTCATTTGGGTTTGCAATTGCTTCAGTATACCATGAACGGGTATTTACATCTAAATCAAAAATTTCATCGAAATGTGGTTCAGTGATAATTTTATTTGCATCTGTAAAGTAAATGGACGAAGCAGAGTTGTAAATGGTTAAATATTTTTTTAATTGTTCCCGAAAAGCTTGATCCGCTTCATCATTAAACGTTGTTGAGTGATTATAATAATCTAATACACCTTGGTCTGAAGCCATTTTTAAAATGCTTTTTTCATAACCATCAATAAAAGTTGAAATGGAATTCGTTAATTCTTTAACTAGTACTTCACTTTGATCGATGACCGCATTTTCGGTTTTAGATGATATTAAGATGGAACTTGCTGTTGATAGGGAACCTAGACCAATTACAATGACGAGAAGTACTATCCCAATAATTTTCCATCGAATGGAAACTTTCATTTTTCAACCTCCAATTTACATATTATGACAATCTTCGAACTAAAGATTGTCGAATCTAGTAGTATTTACCGATTATATGAAACCATAAATTAATAAAAAATAATATACTACTTTATTCATATATTTTTTAATAAATTTTGGATATATTGAAATTTCCCATCATATAATTGATAAAACTATCTTTTTATTGCAAACATTTCAAAATTTTTACATAGAATTGAAAGGGTTGAATTTTGCGAATTTTTAGGAGAATATTATCAGAATTGTCCAAGAATTTTTAACTATATTAAATGATGAAAAAAAGTTTTCAAATGTATAACTTTTTAACATTACCTCAGCAAAATTTTTATATAGTAATTGTATTTATTGCTTTAATTTGGTACATTATATTAGAAATAAATATTCGTTTTTCAAATAAAATCCGTTAATATAGCATTCGCTGAGAGCTATATCACCACCTAATGTCTTTAAAAGGAGAAGACGTTTATTGGTTTCATTGAATATCTGAAACTACAATATATGTCGAATGTTGGTGGGAACTACTATTCAGCGTAAAGGCGTCCTCAATCGGGCATCTTTACGCTATTTTGTTGTAAGGAGGATGACTATGTCGCAACAAACGAACGATTTTACAAAATGGTATATCGACACAATTCAAAAAGCAGATTTAATGGATTATACGCCGGTTCGTGGGTGTATCGCATTTAAACCGGATGGCTATGAACTTTGGGAGCATATCCAGTCTGAAATGGATAAACGTTTTAAAGAAACGGGTCATCGTAATGCATATTTTCCAATGTTAATACCTGAATCTTTCTTCCAAAAAGAAAAAGATCATATTGAAGGTTTCTCTCCAGAACTACCATGGGTGACAGAAGCTGCCGGTGAAAAGCTAGAAGAACGTTTAGCACTTAGACCAACTTCAGAAACGATGATTGGTCATTTATATTCCAATTGGATTAAATCCTATCGTGATTTGCCAGTACTAATTAACCAATGGGCTAACGTTTTCCGTTGGGAAAAGAAGACTCTTCCATTTATTCGTACTTCTGAGTTTTTATGGCAGGAAGGTCATACAGCTCATGAAGATGAAGAAGATGCTCGCAAAGAAACAATGCAGATGCTTAATATTTATAAAGATGTTGTAGAAAATGTATTGGCCATCCCTGTGTATGATGGACAAAAAACACCGTCTGAACGTTTTGCAGGTGCTGTTGATACGTACTCCATCGAAGCAATGATGAAAGATGGTAAAGCCGTACAAGCAGGTACTAGTCACTATTTGGGAACAAAATTTGCTGAAGCGTTCAACATTAAATACTTAAACCGAGAAAATAAACACGTACACGTCCATACAACATCATGGGGAACATCTACTCGTTTAATCGGTTCTGTTATCATGGTTCATGGTGATGAAAAAGGATTAGTTTTACCGCCAAAAATTGCACCAACACAAGTAATTTTAATTCCTGTTGGACCATGGAAGAAAAATCCTGCAATCATTGAAAAATTAGATGAAATCTTTAAGGCTCTAAAAGATAAAGGGATTCGAGTACGATTAGATGATACTGATCAATCACCAGGATTTAAATTCAATGAGTGGGAGTTAAAAGGAGTACCTGTTCGCATCGAGCTAGGACCACGTGATTTAGAAAACAACCAAGCAATCTTAAAAGCTAGAGATGAAGACGAAAAAATCACAATTTCTCTCGATTCTGTTGTAGAAGCAGTAGAGAAAGAATTACAAACAATGCAAAAACGTCTATACGATAAAGCAAAAGCTTTCCGAGATGCAAATTCTCATTTGCATATTGATACGTTAGATCAATTAAAAGAACATATTGAAAATAGCGAGAAAAACGGAACAATTCCAGGATGGATACTTGCAGGTTGGTGCGGAGATGATGCATGTGAAGCTAAAGTAAAAGAAGAAACAAAATTTACTTCACGCAATATTCCATTCAACCCACCTACAACGAAACACACTTGCATTCATTGTGGAAAAGAAGCAAAACATACAGTATGGTTCGGAAGAGCATATTAATTGCTTACGTAAGTAAAACGAGGCTGTTGAAAATTTACAGCCTCGTTTTTTAGTGCGCCTGGCATGGGTGTAATCTATAGGGTGTAAGTCCCGAACTGTGAAGGCAGAAGTAACAGTTAGCTTAACGCAAGGGTGTCCGTGGTGACGCGGAATCTGAAGGAAGCTGGAGGCAAAACGCCAGCTATTTTCTATTTAAACCTGGTTCTAAATAATCCATTGATACGATAACTAATCCTCGCACCAAAAAAACAGAACACCTCAAATTAAAACACGTACTTCCTATAAAGGATTGCTAATATTTACCTGACTTATTTTTTAAAATTTAGAATAGAGGAAGTAAAATAAGTATATAAAAAGCGAATTGAGAAACCGATGTGTTTTCCAATTCGCTTTTTATAATTAATTATTTATTGATGTTTTTTTTGGAATTCGTACATGAAATCGCGTAAAGCTATGCAAGCTTCTATTGGTACGGCATTATATGTAGATGCTCGACAACCACCAACAGAGCGGTGGCCGTTTAACCCGACAAAACCAGCAGCTTTTGCATCAGCTAAAAATTGCTTTTCTAATTCCTCATCAGCTAATCGGAACGTAATATTCATGAGAGAACGGCTATTTGGTTCCGCATGTCCTTTATAAAATCCATTGCTTTCATCAATAACATCATAGATATATTTTGCTTTTTCTTCGTTGCGTTTCTGAATTGTCTCAAGTCCGCCTTGATTTTCAACCCAGTTTAAAACTTCTCCTAACATGTAAACACCAAATGTTGGAGGAGTATTATATAAAGAATTTTTATCCGCATGTGTTTTATATTTTAACATAGTCGGTATTTCTGAATTTGCTTGTTCAATTAAATCTTTGCGAATGATGACTACCGTCACACCAGAAGGTCCTAAATTCTTTTGAGCACCTGCATAAATAATGCCAAACTGATTCACATCGATCGAGCGAGATAAAATGTCGCTTGACATATCTGCAATTAATGGAACATCTCCTGTATTCGGGAATTCTTTCCATTGTGTTCCATAAATTGTATTGTTGGATGTAAGGTGAACATATGCATCGCTTGCATTAAATTGAATATCTTCAATACTTGGAATATTTCGATATTCATTGTCTTTCGTACTAGACGCTACGACTGCATTACCGAATAGTGTTGCCTCTTTCAAAGCTTTTTCTGACCAAGATCCTGTTAAAATATAGCTAGCTGTTTTGTCTTTTGTTAAGAAGTTCATTGGAATCATCGAGAATTGAAGACTTGCTCCACCTTGTAAAAAGAGAATTTCGTAATTATCAGGTATGGAAAGGAGCTTTTTCAAACGGTTGATTGCATTGTTATGAACTTCATCGTAATCTTTACTTCGATGGCTCATTTCCATAATGGACATGCCAGATCCGTTATAGTTTACTAGTTCTTGTTGTGCTTTTTCTAATACTTCTAGGGGTAATGCTGAAGGTCCTGCATTAAAATTGTATGCACGTTTGTTTGTACTCACGATAAACACTCCTTGAAATTGCAATATAGTTTGATTATATACTCTTTTCCATAAAATCGAACAATATTTTTATAAGAAATAGTGAAATATTCCGATATTCATAAAATTTATGTTAAATTGATAAAAATTCTGCAATTTCGAATTTCATTTTCTGCTATGTTATTTTTCTATTACGAATATAAAGGAGCAATTTGAATGACTAGTTATTATGAAAAAAATAAAAATCATTACATGAAGAAATTAAAAGAATTTGCGCCCGAACAGTTTAAAGCCTTTTCTAGATTTGATGGAACGGTTTTTAAACCAGGGGCATTAACGAAAAAAGAAAAGGAAATCATTGCAGTCGCCATTGCCCATGTCACAAAATGTCCCTATTGTATAGATGTTCATACAAAAAAAGCAAAGATTGCAGGAGCATGTCAAGAAGAACTTATAGAGGCAATATTTGTTGTAATGGCAGTTGAAGCAGAGACAACCTTAAATCAACATGAACATTCTTTGAATGATAAAACAGAGTCATTCAAAGCGAAACTTCAACCATACTTTAATTTTTCTCAAGTTGTCATGGGAAAAGGTTTTTTAACTGATGGATTTAAAGAACTGCTTGCTATCGCAGTTGCTCATGCAATCCACTGTACACAAAGCATCAATTCCCACACAAATAATGCAATCAAACTAGGGGTGTCAGAGGAACAAATTGCTGAAGCAATACTAGTTACAGCGGCTTTAAAAGCAGGAAGTGCTTATGCACATTTACTGCATATTTACGAAAGTTATAACGATTAATAAAGCAGTGAAAGGCATCACAATATACAATTTAATCACTAAATAGAAGATAATGGAGATAATATGTTTAGCGTGCCATATAACGTGATAAGAAAATGATATGAGACTCTACACATTTTTCTAATGTAGAGTCTCTTTTTGGTGCGCCCGGCATGTACATGAACTATAGGGTGTAAGTCCCGAACCCCGAAGACAGAAGTAGAGGTTAGCCAAGAGCAAGGGTGTCCGTGGTGACGCGGAATCTGAAGGAAGCTGGAGGCAAAACACCGGTCCGAGGAACACGAACCTCATATAAGGCTAGGTATGATTGAGTGAGTTTGCCAAACAAAACAAAGCTCTTTCTGTCGAAGGTCATATCGAGTAAATGAGGCGGATAGATGGTGTGAAAGTGCATGTACTTACCCGGGGAGGTCTGGCGGATAGGTGAAGTACGCTTCATAACCTACTTAGTGATAAGTAGCTGAACCGTCAGAAGTCAGCAGAGGTCATAGTATTAGTTGGTCTAGAACAACTGAGAAGGACCGAACAATTAAGAGAGAATAGCCCTTGGCATTCAGTGAGTCATGATGAACACAGAAAACGTAGTACCTCACTTGAGGAAGGAAGCGGTGAATCCCGTGGGAGACCTCTTGGAGGGTGGAGTGACCACTGGCATAAGAAGACAAGCTATTCACGGAAGTTATGAAAACTTGCGTCAATTATCTTAATTGAACCGCCGTATACGGAACCGTACGTACGGTGGTGTGAGAGGACGGGAGTTAATCGCTCCCTCCTACTCGATTAGATTATTGCAAGTTCATAAAAAATATAAAATTTTTGTATTAGAAAATGTAGCATGTGAAATTTATCTTATAAATAATGATAAAAATTCTATTGTTTTATTTCATGACCTATGAAAGAAATCAAAGGAAAGTAGGGGGATTGCTGTGACTATTATTGTATCTATACTCTTTTATGTTATTCCTGCATTATTAATCATTTGGTTTATGGTGAGTGTGGTTTCTGCATTAAGGCATAAAAATAAAATATTAGAAGCAATTTTAGAAGAAATAAAAAAGAAGAACTAATCAATTTTAATTTATAGTAAAATTATAGCTCATGAATGATAAACTATTTTTATAAATAAAATGTTAAAGGGTTGGGAGCATGTGTTTAATACATTTTCATTATCAAGAACATCCAATTTACAAATTAATTGTTGTAGCAAATCGGGATGAGTTTTATGATCGCCCGGCAAAACCTGCACATTTTTGGGAAGACGAACCAGATATTTTGGCAGGTAGAGATCTTCTTCAAATGGGTACATGGCTCGGAGTATCTAGAAATGGTCGTTTTGCAGCTATTACGAATTATCGTAATCCGAGTTTACCTGCAAAGCCTCGTTCACGCGGAGAAATTGTACGAAATTTTTTGAAGGATACGAGGCATCCAAAAGATTTTGTAGATGAGTTAGTAACAACTAAAGATTATTACGGTGGATATAATGTCATTGTTTGGCATGAGGGGCATTTATTGCACTATAATAATATCTTTAATGAAATAAATGAAATACAACCTGGGACTCATAGCATCAGTAATCATACATTAAATACTCCGTGGCCAAAAGTTGTTAAAGGAAGGGCACGCTTAGCAGAATATATACAAAATAATACCGGAAAATTAAATATCGATGAATTATTTGAAATTGTCATGGACCGTGAAATCGCTCCAGATGAGCAGTTACCAAATACAGGTGTTGGGTTAGAGATGGAAAGAAATTTATCATCTGCATTTATTCAATTACCCCATTATGGCACTCGTTGTTCAACCGTCTTATTAATAGATGAGGATCGGAATATAACTTTTGTGGAACGAACATTTGATAAAGGTAAATTTCTTTTCGAAAAAAGTTTTCATATAAAAATAGAAAAAATTTAAATATTAATCTATGCACTTGTACCTATCCCATTCATCGTTTCCACATAAACTGGAGTATCGAATGATGAGGGAGGGATATCCATGGGCTATTACGGAGGATGTTATGGTGGCCATTATGGAAATAACTTTGCTTTATTAGTAGTATTATTTATCCTACTTATTATTGTAGGTACACATTTCAAACGTTGGTGTTAATTTTCTAAGAAAGACTGATTCTAAAGAATTTTTACTTTAGAATCAGTTTTTTATTTCTAAGAAAGTTCTAATCAATTAAGATTAAGAATAAATAGAAAATATTCATTTGATTATTTTGAAATTTCAATAAAGTATCTATTTACATACCTTGTTCTTATTTTGCAAAATAGAAGTAAAGGAGAGTGAACAATGGAACTAAATTTACAAGGTAAAGTTGCCGTCGTCACAGGAGCAAGTAAAGGAATTGGTCTACATACTGCACTTCAATTAGTTAAAGAAGGAGCGAATGTTGCCATATGCGCTCGAAACAAATCGTCATTGGAAGAAGCAAAAACAGTGATAAAAAAGGAAACGGGAAAAGAAGTGCTTGCCATTGTTGCGGACGTTACAAAAGAAGAGGATTGTAAACGCTTAATTGAAGAAACTGTTAAGCAATTTGGCAAATTAAATATTTTGGTGAATAATGCTGGTACTTCTGCTGCCTATTCTTTTGAAGAAGTAGACACTGAACTTTGGGTTGCTGACTTAAATTTAAAATTGTTTGGTGCAATTCATTGTTCAAAATATGCACTTCCATATTTAAAGGAATATGGTGGCTCAATCGTAAACGTTACTGCGTCAATCGCTAAAACTCCAAGTGAAAATAGCCTTCCAACTACTGTTAGTCGTTCAGCAGGGTTTGCATTAACAAAAGCAATGAGTAAAGATTTAGGAAAATATAATATTCGAGTTAACACAGTATGTATCGGGCTTATTCGAAGTAGGCAAATTGAAGAAAAATGGAAAAGAGAAATGCCAAATTCTTCATGGGAGGAATATTCTAAAGAAATTGGAAAATCGATTCCTCTTGGTAGAATTGGCGAAACAGAAGAAGCAGCAAAAGTTATTACATTTCTTGTTTCTGATGCAGCTTCTTATGTAACGGGCACTTCCATAAATATTGACGGTGGTTCAGGAGGAACATTATAAACCTTGTTCTAGAGGTAATCACATCATTCATATGAATTAATTAGTAACTTATAGTAGAAAAGTGGGGAGAAATATGGGAATGTATGATGAACAATTATCTTATTTAGAAAAGCCAAAATTAGAAGAAATACCACCAGAATTACAAGAATATTTTGAAGAGAACATCAAAAAGCAAGAAGAAAAATTAGGAGTAGTAAACAACTTATTTAAAGTTTTGCCGTTAAATGCGATTCAATTTAAAGCTTTTTTAGATTTTAAATATTCGTTGTTTAATACGAAAAATACGTATTTAGATTTAATTGATAAAGAAATGATAGGTCTTGTTGTATCATCGGTGAACTGTTGTAACTATTGCTTGACAACTCATAGCGATACGTTACGAAGACTAACAAACGATCCAGTTTGGGTAGACACGTTAACGTATAATTACCGCAGTGCAAAATTAACAGAAAAACAAAGAGCATTATGTGACTACGCTTTCCGTGCAACGAAATATCCAGACGAAATCACAACAAAAGAAGTAGATTTGTTGAGAGAAGTTGGGTTTAACGACCATGAGATTTTAGAAGCAGCTTTTGTGGTAGGTTTCTTTAATTACACCAATCGTTGGGTAAGTACAATTGGTGCAATTCCAAATCCTAAACATAATCAAAACAATCGTTAATCATTCGTAAACCACGTTCAATCAAGAACGTGGTTTTTTGGCTCATCGAGCTCTATTAACAAGTTGTGATACTTTTATTGCTTTGTGGTTAACGAAATGAAACTTTCCTACTTCTTTAATCGTATGATTACTGTAGAAGTTAGTGTAAACTGTAAATGAAAGAGTAACATACATTGAAGAACGGAGGAAAGCCATGTCAGAAATGAAAAACCCTTTATTTGAAGATTTAGATGCAAAATTGAAACAAGAAAAACATGAAATTGTTGAAGCTCCTCCTCAGCTTGTAACAGAAGAAGAAAAGTCACAATTGCGTAAAAGACAGATTGAGTTAAAAAAAGATCCAGCCGTTCGTACTCTTGCTGAAAAAATAGACTGGAAAAATCAAATAGCGGTTTTAGAATTCGGGAAGGAAACCGCCAATGCCATTTCTAAGTTTTCCGATCGGATGCTTGCTTCCATCAAACAAAGTAAATTAGAAAAATCTAGTGAGCTCATCAATCATTTAAATAAAATCATGTCTCGTTTTGATCCGGAAGATTTCAAAGAAGAGAAGAAAGGTTTTCTATCTCGTCTGTTTGGAAAGGGAAAAGAGCAACTTCAAAAAATATTATCGAAATACGATACAATGAATAAAGAAATTGATGTCATTTATCAAGAAATTACGAAATACGAACAGGAAATGAAAAAAAATACGCTCGAACTTGAACAAATGTACGAACAAAACCTTGAATATTTTAAAAGTTTAAGCGAACATATCGCAGCGATCGAAGTAAAACTGGAAGATTTAAAACCGGAACTTTCTAAATTAGAAATGCGATCAAATGAAGGGGATCAAGAAGCAATTATGGAGCTCGAATCCTTACAGAGAGCTATCGAATTGTTAGAACAGCGGCGCTATGATTTAGAGATGGCACAACAAGTTTCTTTCCAAGCAGCACCGCAAATCCGTTTAATGCAACAAGGCAATAATCATTTGATTGCAAAAATTAATTCCGCATTTGTAACAACAATCCCAATTTTTAAACAAGGTTTAATCCATGCAGTAACCATTCAACGTCAAAAATTAGTTTCTGACTCTATGCAAGAGCTAGATAAACGTACAAATGAAATGTTGTTGAGAAATGCGGAAAACATTCGTCGTAACAGTGTGGAAATTGCTAGAACTGCAAGCCAACCAAGTATTAAAATTGAAACGATAGAAAATACATGGAAAACAATTTTGGCTGGAATTGAAGAAACGAAACAAATTCAAGCGGAAACAATTCAAAGCCGCGAAGAAGGTAGAAAACGAATTGAACAGCTTCAACTTGAATATGAAAAGTTAAAGAAGATGTAATGAAATAAAAAAACCGCACCTCTTTGCAAGCTTTATGCTGCTTTAATAGGGGTGCAGTCATTTATTAGGATTTAATATCCAAATCTTCTTTGTAGAGGGAAGCACCTTGGTTCAGGGCTACCACATTGCTGAGATGTTTGATAATATTCATTCACTTCTGAATACGTTCTTGGATAATAGTGTTGATGATGATAGATATGTCGATTTACTGTTGTTGTGTGCACTGGATGGAAATGAGGAACTATTGTATTAAATACATTCGTTTTCACAACTTCTTGAGTTGGTGAAACTTGAGCAGGTGCAATTTGTGTTGGCATTACATTTGGTGGACAACAAATAGGTTGCGGTCTCATATGATGATGTTGATGTCTTCTATTAAACATTTATTTTCACCTCCTTAATAGTTATTTATTCATCCATAACATATGGAAGATTTAAAAAATAAACTAGATTAATACCTATGATGAACAAATAAAATTTTGAAATAAAAAATTATATTTATTATTAGAGAGCTAGTTTGAAAGAGGTTTAAAATTTTCTTCTTTGCTAATTTTGATGGATAGAAGTTATTATTATGACATAGTGCAGCATACTTCAGCTATTTATGTTGATTGAATTAGAATTTCATTGTACAATCAAATCATAGTAATACAATAAGAAATATAAGGAAAAAGGGTTGATCCTCTATGTCCACCTTATTACCAAACACTATCCGTTATTTAAATGAAACGAATCGCCAAGTTCCGTTATACACAATGAATCCAATTGAAGAAAGATCTAGAAGGGAAAAATTTTTAAGAACAAAATGTACTGAGGGTTTAAGCAATGTAACGAAAAAAGATGTTTCAATTACGGTTAGAGATGGTCATTCAATCACGTTACGAATCTACACACCGAAAGGGAAAGGGCCATTTCCAATTATTGTTTACTATCATGGAGGAGGATGGGTGTTAAATAGCATTGAAACGTGCAATGAAACCTGTGAATTGTTAGCAGAAATAACGAAATCAATTGTGGTTTCAGTCAATTATCGTTTAGCTCCTGAATTTAAATTTCCAACGCCCGTTTTTGATGCTTATGATGCTTTTCTTTGGACAGTTGAAAATAAAAAATTTTTGAATGGAACCAATCAAATTTTAGTAGCAGGAGATAGTGCCGGAGGAAATTTAGCAACTGTCGTCACTTTATTAAACAGAGATTTACAAGGTTCTACAATTCATGCTCAAGTATTATTATATCCTGTAACAGATTTGACGTTCAGCACTGCATCCTATGAAGAATTTGCAGTTGGATATGGTCTTTTAAAAGAAGATATGGCGTGGTTTAAACAACATTATTTAAACAATGAAGATGAAACATATCACCAATATGTCTCTCCATTACTAGCTAAGGACTTGACGAACTTGCCCTCCGCTTTTATTATTGTTGCCGAAAATGATGTATTGAGAGATGAGGGGATTGCTTATGCAAAGAAATTGGAGGATTCAGGGGGAAAAGTCAAATTAAGAATTGCTCAGGGACTTGTGCATAGTTATTTCACAAAAAATGAATATTTCCAAAGTCAAATAAAGGAAACAATTAATGAAATTCAGCTCTTCATTTCATCACTTAGTTCACTAAATGAATAAACACTTCACGATGACTAACTGAATCAAGTTAGTCATTTTTTACTTTTTAAATTTATCAACTATACAGAAACGTTATTAATAAGCTATTCCCTCTAGATAACGAATTGTATTCGTATGATATTACATTTACTTCATTATTTTCCATCGCTATAATTTGTATGTAAGTTAATTCATATCATTGAAAGGTTGATTATCAATATGTTTGAAGAAAGAAAAGGCATGATTAGTGCCATGGCAGCGTATATCATTTGGGGATTCTTTCCTGTTTATTGGAAGTTATTAGAACACGTCAATAGCATTGAAATATTATTAAATCGTATTATTTGGTCGTTTATTTTTACAACTATTTTTATATTTATCATTGGTCAAAAAAGTAAACTTATTGAAGATTTAAAATGGTTATGGCAGGAAAAAAAGACATTTTTCTTACTTTTACTAGCATCCTTTGTCATTTCATGTAACTGGTTCCTATATATTTGGGCAGTAACAAATGAACATGTAGTCGAAACAAGCTTAGGATATTATATAAATCCATTAATCACCGTATTGTTTGGCCTATTCCTTTTTAAAGAGCAATTGTCTAAAGCTCAAATCGTAGCTGTTTTTATAGCATTTATCGGAGTGGCATTGATGACAATTCGTTACGGGAAAATCCCTTGGGTTGCATTGGGGCTTGCTTGTTCATTTGCCGTTTACGGTGCATTAAAGAAAAAAATTCAGCTCGATGCAACAAGGGGATTAGCAATTGAAACATTGTTTATTTTACCTTTCGCACTAGTTTATTACGGTTTTCTTATGTTTACTAACAATACGTCATTTTTGCAATTCGATTGGAAAACAGATGTTTTTCTTATGTTAGGGGGATTGGTAACTGCTTACCCATTGATTTTATTTGCTAAAGGGGCTCAAGCTTTACCACAATCTATATTAGGCTTCATCCAGTACTTTTCTCCAACTATTATTTTAATTTTGGGAACCGTTGTATATAAAGAACCCTTTACAAACATAGAGTTGATTTCTTTCGGTTTTATATGGCTAGCTATATTGCTCTTTAGTTTATCTACGGTTTTGGAAAATCGAAAAAAACGTAAGTTTGCGTAAAAGGAATTATTTAGTTTTTATCGAATTACCATAATGAAGCGTAGATTGGGAATATTTCGATTTTTTTGTTTTTTTAGCTATTTGGAGGGGATTGGTTCATGTTCATAAAAGTTGGGGATCGAGAATATCCTTTTCATCGCATTCGAATTGAACTGATTGAAACCGGCATTCAGGAACTATTTCGTTTGTTTGATAAAAAAACAATTCGTGAACTACTTCAACATAGACGATATGAACATTTAAAAGAAAAGGTTATCAAGGAATATACTGAACTTTTAGATGTTCCGGCTGGAATCGCTATTTATCAGATGAAAAAAAATCATGACCTCTTTTACAAAGAATTTTTAAATGAGCATTTTGCATATTTTTTGACCCAAGAGCCATAAGGATTTCAAAGACATAAAAAAGGACTTCACCCCTAAAATGTAGAATTTTTGAAGTGACGAAACAACAAAAAATTCAAAAGGAGGAAGTCACTTTGTATATTCTACAAGAAAGCCTATTTTCCTTTGAAGAACTGCAAAAATTAGAGTCAAAAGAGAAATTACCTATCTTTTTTAGCTCGCTTGATTTACGCCCTTATGCTAAACAGTTGAGAAGTTCTTCACCCCGAGGGGCTGACGGTCATTCCAGAGAAGGGATTCTAAGGGCTCTCATCGCTGCCCCACTCGAAGGCATCGACACCTTTACCGCCCTTCATCATCGATTGGATAAAGACCTTCGTTTCCGTTATCAATGCGGTTTATCGATTGATCGCCCCGCACCGTCTATCTCCACTCTCAGCCGGGTTTTTGCAGCACTTACCAAAAAAAAGCTGGCTGAAAAGATCTTCCTTGACTTGGTACAGTTAGCTCAGGAGGAAGGAATAATTGACGGCAGCCACCAGGCCATCGACAGTGCCGCCATTGATGCCTATGAAAAGAAACAGCCCAAAAAGCGTAGTGAACAAACGGGTAATGCCAATTGGGGCGCAAAATATGATTCCTTCGGCAATAAAATTACCTGGTTTGGCTATAAGATGCATCTTTCAGTCGATACCGCAAGCGAACTGCCAATGGCCATAAAAGTAACCCCTGCCCATGTGAACGATGGAGAAGTCGCACCAGAATTAATCGAGCAAGTGGCAGAGCGTACCAAATCCAAAATTGAATTTCTGATCATGGATGGCGGATATGACCAACTAAAAAACTATGAATCAGCCAAAAACATTGGAGCGCAAGCCATTATCCCGCTCAATTTGCGCAACGAAAAAGAGCCTCCTGAAGGGATTTCTTCCAATGGAACTCCGCGTTGTTCCATGGGTTATGAAATGACTTATTGGGGAGCTGATAAGGACCAGCTCAAGTTCAGATGTCCTCACGCAACCGGCAAAGTGGATTGCCCATTAGGAATGGCAGCCTGTTCATCTTCCAACTATGGAATGGTGGTAAAAGTCGACATCAAAAAGGATGTGCGCCGATATTCCAATCCGCACCGTGATACAAAACGTTGGAAAGAGCTTTACAACGAGAGGACAAGTGTAGAACGCTGTAATTCAAGAATGAAAAGCTACCTTACGTCGAACTCCCTACATGTATGGGGAATTGAGAAAGTAAAGAGCCATATTTACCTGAACGCTATTGTATTACTTGTTTCAGCGCTAGCGATGGCAAAGGAAAATAAAGGGAAGAAAGCCGCTTAAAAAAATTCAATGTGAAAAATTCTGCAGGTATGCCCAAAAACAGGATTATTGTAATATTTTGTAAAATAACATGCTGGTAGCTATTTGTCGAGTGCTTTATTTTTTATACTTTTATCCAAAAAATCTAATTTTGCAAAATGCTCAAATAAATATGGAGATTTAACTTATTGCCAATTTATTGTTAAAGGCAACGATTCTTTGCTAAGTAAAAAAGGTGTTTATTTAGTGATTAAGAACGATGAACTAGTTTTTGCAGGGATTTGTAACAATACATTTAAATTAAGATTTAATCAACATATTGGAAATATCTCTCCTAAGTCGTGCTTTCGAGATGGCACTGCAACTCATTGTCATATTAATGCCAATATTGCTGAACATATAAGAAAATCTACTATTTATTTTCAAATATGTCCGTTAACTGATTTAAAGGAAATGAAGCGATTGAAAAATTGGATCATCGATCGTTTTGAACCTCAATGGAACTTAAGATTTGGAAGCGATGTAAATTATTCTTATAATAATAAATCATTAGCATTGCATAAATATAGTTAGAATTTTCTGTTAATTATTTTTTGTGAATTTGTGCCAAAAAGACAAAACCTAAAGAAAGGTGGCACTGCCCATTTGGTAAATATATACAGTTAAACCAGAGCGACAACGACAAAAGGGAGATTATGGACTGGCTCGCCCATCAAATTTTCGCAACCAAACATAAGCTGGTTTCCACAGAGCTCTCTTTAACCAACGAGTAATTCGAAGTAGAGATTTCTTACTTTTCATCTCCAATTGAATGAGAACATGTAAGCAATACGTGATAAGGGCTAAGAAAATTTGATTTTGAATAGCTGTTTCACTCATTCCATAAAAGTGCTTAATTTCTACGTGTTGCTTGAGCCATTTGAAAAAGAGTTCAATAGCCCAGCGAGATCGGTAAATATCACTTATCTCTTCTGGTTTTAAATCAAATCGGTTGGTGATGAAACGAAGTAAGTTCCCTTTTGTGTCCATAACTTCTAGTAGACGAAAGACATTTTCAGTACGATTTTGTGTGGTACCAATGTAGACCATTTTATCGGATAGAACGTGACAATCATCAGGAAGTGAAAATGTATAGACTTCACGAATGACTGCGTTTTTCTTCAGTCTTGAAACGAAGAAATAGCCATCATCTGTCATCCGATCAAAACGTTCATAGTCCACATAACCGCGGTCAAACACATACATGGCTTCTTTATCATCCACTAGGACTTCGAGTTGATTTCGGTCATGTTCTTTTGCTGTCGTAATCACTGCTTTTTCAGGATAGACGGTGTCTTTATCCATGAAAACGAGCCGTAAGTGTAGCTTTACACCAGCTTTTGTTTTACGGAATTTTGCCCATTTATAATTGGTCAAATTCAACGGGAGTGTACTTGAATCAATGATTTTCAGTGGCATATTCTTTCCGGTTTTATAATGGTACCGTTGAATTTTCCAAACAAGATCCAAGAACAAATTTGCAAGAATTAGTGGGTTGATCTGATTGTTTTTTCGGGATAGCTGAGAGGCACTTATCGATTCAAATCCGAGTGCTTTTTGAAGATCTTCGTCTACAAGTGCATCACTCATTTCCTCTAAGCTCTTAAATTCGAGCAGCTGGGCTACCAATAAAAGTTTAATATAGGCTTCTGTTGTCAGCTTTTTTGTGTAATAGTCCTGTTTCAATTCTTTGACTTGTTCGCTAAGTTTTTGAATATTTATGGGTGAAACCCATTTACCAAATGATGAAATTAGTGTATTCTTGTCCATAACGTTTATCCTTTACGATTGGATTTGGACAGGAACCACCTGTACTTCCATTGTAAAGGATTTTTTTGTTTCGAAATCAATAAAAAATTGAACATTCTTAGTATTTTGAATCATCAGATTTAATTAGTGCAATGCTAGTGATAATAAATAAACAAAATTTTTTCAGCATATATTATTTATTAATAATCATTAACGATGCATCAACATCATGTATTATTATTTGTTAATAATTTTTCAATTTTTAAATTAGTACTTTTTAAGCAACATTTGATATGATAGAAACATCAATTGCTAAGGAGAGACAAAGATGGCAACAAATATTAATATATTATTTGCCTTTGGTGCAGGATTTTTAAGCTTCATATCTCCATGCACATTGCCGTTGTATCCCGCATTTTTATCGTACATAACAGGTATGAGTTATGATGAAATTAAAAATGATAAAGGCATGCTGCAAAAAAGAGCAATTCTTCATACGCTCTTTTTCTTACTAGGATTTTCAATTATTTTCGTCGTTCTAGGTTTTGGTGCAAGATTATTATCAATTGAAAACTTTTTTATTAATTATCAAGATTTAATACGCCAAATTGGTGCTATATTAATTGTTCTTTTCGGACTAATGATCGTTGGATGGCTAAATATCGACTTTTTAATGAAAGATCGAAAAATACAATTTAAAAATAGACCTTCAGGCTACTTAGGTTCATCATTGATTGGCCTTGCCTTTGCTGCGGGATGGACACCATGTACTGGACCGATTTTGGCAGCAATTTTTGCTCTTGCTATGACAAATCCAAATTCGGCAATGGGGTACATGATTGCTTATGTTTTAGGTTTTTCAATTCCGTTTTTTATTCTATCATTCTTCATTTCAAGAATTGGTTGGCTACGAAAATATAGCAATAAAATTGTAAAAATCGGTGGCTACGTAATGATCGCTGTTGGAATATTATTATTCTTCGATGGCATGAATATAATTATTAGAATTTTATCGCCTATATTTGACGGTTTCACTGGTTTCTAGAATGCTGATGAAATAAAGGAGATTTGTCAATGCCTTCTGTATTAATTGTGGATGACGCATTATTTATGAGAACAACAGTAAGAAAACTATTTGTTGAATGGGGTTTTGATGTAGTAGGAGAGGCCACTAACGGTGAAGAAGCCGTAAAACTATTTCACCTCCATCAACCGGACTTAGTGACAATGGATGTGACGATGCCCATCATGTCTGGTATTGAAGCATCTAGAGAAATTCTAAGTAACTTTCCAAACGCTAACATTATTATGGTTACCGCATTAGGACAACAACGCTTGATTGTTGAAGCCCTTGAAATAGGGGTAAAAGATTTTATTACCAAACCATTCGATGCAGCACAATTAAAAATGATTGTTAATAAAGTCTTAGATACATATGAATTATAATAATGTGGTATTATTATGAAGGTACTGCCTGAATGTTAACAGGCAGTTTTTTTAAGCAAATGTGTTGAAGTTGTAATTTCTTCGAGGAGGGATTATATGTTTGAAGCAATACCTTCTCGCTATATCATTATTGCGAGTACGTTAATGGCAATATTTATGGGTACTTTCATCATGATGATGAGATTGCGTTCGCAAAAGAAACCGGTTAATGCAAAAAAAATCCTTATACCGCCCATTGCTATGTCTACGGGTGCATTAATGTTTATATTCGAGGAGTTCCGTGTACCTCCTCTTCAAATATTGGAAGCTGTTATAGTAGGAATTATTTTTTCTATTGTTTTAATTACAACTTCCAAATTTGAAATTCGTAACAATGAAATTTATATGAAACGCTCCAAAGCATTTTTTATTATTTTGGTAAGCTTGTTATTGATACGAATTGCTGGAAAAATTGTATTAACCGATTCTTTTGATCCTGGAGAATTAGCGGGCATGTTTTGGATACTTGCCTTTGCCATGCTCTGGCCATGGCGCATTGCCATGTTCATTCAGTATAAGAAAATCGAAAAATCAAACTTAGTAAATTAAGTAATAGGAAAGGGACCCTTTAGAACGAGAAGGCTCGTTTCCGATCCTTAGAAAGCGTTTCGGAACGGAAATCAAATCGAGTAGGAGGGAGCGATTAACTCCCGTCCTCTCACACCACCGTACGTACGGTTCCTTATACGGCGGTTCAATTAAGATGATTGACGCAAGTCTTTATAACTTCCGTGAATAGCTGTTCTCTTTATGCCAGTGGTCACTCCACCCTCCAAGAGGTCTCCCACGGGATTCACCGCTTCCTTCCTCAAGTGAGGTACTACGTTTTCTGTGTTCATCATAACTCACTGAATGCCAAGGGCTATTCTCTCTTAATTGTTCGGTCCTTCTTAGTAGTTCTAAACCAACTAATACTATGACCTCTGCTGACTTCTGACGGTTCAGCTACTTATCACTAAGTAGGTTATGAAGCGTACTTCACATATCCGCCAGACCTCCCCGGGTAAGAATGTAATCTTTCCTTCCATCTATCTGCTTCATTTACTCTGTACCACCTTTGGCAGAAAGGACTTTGTTTTGTTTAGCAAACTCATCCAATGATACCTAGCCTTATATGAAGTTCGTGTTCCTCAGACCGGAAGTTTGCCGCTCGCTTCCTTCAGATTCCGCGTCACCACGGACACCCTTGCGTTAAGCTAACTGTTACTTCTGCCTTCACAGTTCGGGACTTACACCCTATAGATTACACCCATGCCAGGCGCACTAAAAACATCATTTTCTCTTTTGAGAAAATGATGTTTTTTAGTTTGGTTCCAGCTCATTTTTATACTTCATTATTTGTTCAAAGTTTATTGATGGTTTGTACTATAATAAGGGTATTAAATATCCATCATTTTTTGCTTTCCGCAAAATATTTTTCATAAGGCGTTACATCAATATTCATTTCAGCTAATTTTTTTCGCAAAAACTTGTGATCTCTTTTTGGAGTTGCAATAATATAGCCTCGAATAATTAATTCTTGCGTAATGGTTTTGGCATGCTCTTTTAATGCAAGTTCGCCAATTTTTCCAGCAATCGACTCCTTAGCTTGCTGTCTAAATAATTCGGGAACTGGACTAACAAGTTCATTTAACAATTGCTTTGATTCGTCATTCCATAAATGCAGAGTCTTCTTGATATAGTAATCTTGCCAATCTAAATCTGATTTTCCATCCTTTTTTGGCAAAGATTTTAAAAACTTTCGGAACATAAAAAACCCGCCAATGGCCATTAATACAACCATTACAAAACTCCAAAAAACGAGAAACCACATTAACCAACCTTCCAATTTGTTCACCTCTTTTTCCTCTCTAAAACATTATAACAAGGTAAAAAATTTTTTCATTAAGGTTGTCTCTATTTTTTTATGAATTCGATATATGGATAAGTGAAAGGGGGGATAAGTAATGGCAAACTTAACGTTTGAAAATGCAACATTAAAAATCGTTTATGAGACGGGGATTGATGAATATGGTGATGTTGTCTACTCTTCTAGATCTTACAAAAATGTGCGCTCGAATGTAACAGCAGAACAATTAGCAGCTGTTGTACAAGCATTCATTCAACTATCCAATTATCCAGTCGTTCATGCAACTTTGTCTACAACAGAAAAAATCGATTTATAATGAAGGAGGTAACATGTCATGACATCAGTGCTTGAAATGAAATTTGAGGCAGCTAATGGAAAGATTTTAACCCTCTCATTGAACGACCCAAAACCAAATTTAACTTCAACAGATGTATCCAATGCTATGCAAATGATAATTAATCAAGATGTTTTTCATTTGGATGGAGCACCACTTGCGGGCGTTAAACAAGCACGGCTGATTGATAAAACGATTACAGATATTCTTTAATTTTCATGAAAATCGGCAAAGTCCTTACTGGATTTTGTCGATTTTTCTAATCAATATATTAAAAAAGGGGATTATATAGATGGAACAATGGATCACATTAATTCAAGAACTTGGTTTTCCTATTATCATTTCTTTTTATTTGTTACATCGAATCGAAGCTAAGCTTGAAGCCATTTATTCTGTTCTCGTATCATTGAAAAACATCAATGGGGAAAAAGTATTTGAACGATAGAAAGTGAAAAATATTTCACAAATTTGTTAAAAACCTTTCAAGCGGAAAAGCTTTTACTATTATACTACTTTCCTATATGATAAACATAGTATTCCAAGGGAGTTGAGGCTTTATGAAGATTATAAAAAAAAGGAATTTTATTATTATTTCTATCATGTTGATTGTTAGTATAGTGTTAAGTGCTTGTAGCAATTATAATTTTAAACCGACAATCGAGTACCAAATTGAAGATTTTAAGATGATTGACCATCGAGGAGAAACAGTTACATTAGACAGCTTAAAGGGACAACCTTGGATTGCTATGTTTATTTTTACAAATTGTAACACGATTTGTCAGCCAATGACGTTAAATATGTCAATCGTACAAGAAAAATTAAAAGAAAAAGGATTAGAGGACTATAAAATCGTTGGGTTTTCAGTAGACCCAGCAAGAGACACTCCTGAAGTGCTTTCGAAGTATTTAAAATTCTTTACTGTACCCGATGAATCAAAATGGCATTTACTAACTGGTTATGATCAAAAATTCATCGAGCAATTTGCATTAAAATCGTTTAAAACTCTAGTAAAAATGCCTGAAGACGGCGATCAAGTAATCCATGGTTCCTCATTTTATTTGGTTGATGAAAATGGTGTAGCTGTAAAATTATATTCAGGTTATTCAGAAGAGGAAAATTCCGGTCAAGCTGTCCCATATGATGAAATAGCAATCGACATGGAGACACTAATTAACAACATGAAAAAGAAGTAATTAAAATTAACCATTAAAAACTCTTGAAAAATTATCTTACGCACAAAACAGATAAAGAAAACCGAACTATTCCGCATCATTTTTTCAAGAATTGAATAGTTCGGTTTTTTGTTGAGCAAAAATTTATTGTTCTTCTCTTAATTGATTAAATACTTGTTTTAAATCTGCAATAATATCTTCTGCATTTTCTAAACCTACGGAAAAACGTAGCAAACAATCATCAACTCCTCGAGCAACACGCTCTTCATAAGGAATGTCAGCATGTGTTTGGGTAGCAGGGTAAGTAATAAAGCTTTCTGGACCGCCTAAACTCTCAGCAAAAGTAATCAGCTTCATTTTTTTTAAAAAAGGATTCACTAAATCCGATTTTTGTAATTTAAATGAAAGCATTCCGCCTTTACCTGTATATAACACATCCGTTACTAAAGGTTCTTCTTTCAAAAATTTAACGACTCTTTTTGCGTTTTCATCATGTTGTTTCATTCGTAGATGTAGTGTTTTTAATCCACGTATTACTAACCAACTATCAAAAGGAGAAAGTACAAGACCCATACTATTTTGATTATATGCTAATTTTTCGCTTAACTCTTTTCCTTTTGAAACAACAAGACCAGCTAATGTATCATTATGTCCAGCAATATATTTTGTACCACTATGCATTACTATATCGGCACCATGTTCTATAGGGCGTTGAAAATAAGGCGAGTAGAACGTATTATCAACAATAAACATTAAATTATGTTTTTTACAAATTTGATTGAAGTAATCTAAATCAAATTCAATCATTAGTGGATTTGTAGGAGTTTCAAGGAAAATGGCTTTTGTTTTTTCATTAATCAACTCTTCTACTTGTTCCGCATTAGAAAAATAAACAGGTCGAATATTATACAACTCGTTATATGATTTCAATAAACGATAAGTGCCTCCATACACATCTTCCGGCAAAATAATTTCATCACCAGGTTTAAATATTGAAAGAATTAATTGGATAGCGGCCATTCCGGAACTACAGGCAAATCCTGCATCTCCACCTTCCAATTCTGTTATTCCATTTTCTAAAATTTCCCGAGTTGGATTTTTTGTGCGAATATAATCATAACCTGTTGATTCTCCAATCCCGGTGTGTTTGTATGCTGTAGATAGATAGATTGGGGGATTTACAGCTCCAGTTCTAGGGTCACTTTGATTTCCTAATTGAACTAATTTTGTTTCGATTGAATTTTTCGTCATGTCTGTCACTCTTTCCTTGAAAATACTAAATAATTTTAGTTATCTAACAATTTAACATGGTCTAAATTTAAAAACAATAGTTTCAGAAATTAACATGATTTTTCTTAGTTATTTAATAGAATTAATTAAATATTTATAAATTTGTTTTCTAACTTTCATCAAACTTTAATGGTTTTTTAAAATTAATTTTTATTATATTTTTAGGATATAATCATTATTTAGGGGAGAAAAAACAACATTATGATTTAGGGGGAAATTATGTCGAAAAAGAAGAAAAAGAAAAGAACATTAATAAGCCCCGGAATGAAGCTATTCCTCATTATATTACTCATTCCTGCATCTATAATCATATATTCCATTGCATATTTAGCTTGGGAAGATTTAAAATCACTATCTTTATTTAATTCTAATGAAACAACTGAAATTGAAAAAATACAAGAGGACTTTGATTTAAAAATTCCAGCAGAATATATACCAATTTATATGAAAGCCGGTGAACAATATAATGTTCCTTGGACATTACTTGCTGCACATCATCGAGTTGAAACGAGATTTTCAACAATGAACACATTAATTTCACCCGTAGGAGCAGAAGGCCATATGCAATTTATGCCATGTACATTTGTAGGATGGAGTCATCCAACTTGTGATGGACTTGGGAAGGGAAATATTCCGGAATCAGAAAAAACCGATCCGAAAGTCATAGAAAAATATGGCGGCTATGGAGTTGATGCAAACGGGGATGGGGTGGCAGATCCATTTGATATTGAAGATGCAATATTTAGTGCTGCCAATTTTTTATCTCAAGCCGGGGTAAGGGAAGGGAAAATGGAAAAAGCGATTTATCATTATAACCATAGCAATAATTATGTGAAGAAAATTTTATATTATTATGAGCAATATGAGCGTGTTAGTCCTCTTTTAGAAAAAGAAGTGATAACAGCCACAAATAGTAATTCAAGCTAAAAAAGTGGTCCATAGTAAAATGATCATCCCTGTATTGGATGATCATTTTACAAGTGAATCAGTATTTTAATCCGTCGCTTTTCTAAACCCTTTCATGATTAGACTTACAATAAATACCAATACAACGGATCCAATCAAAGCTGGAAATACATAAAAGTTTGAAACTTCCCAGCCCCAGTTTCCTAAAAATGCACTACCGATCCATGATCCAACAATGCCGGCTACAATATTTCCGATAATACCACCAGGGATATCTTTGCCGACAATAACCCCAGCCAGCCATCCAATTACTCCACCAATAACTAAATACCAAATAAAATTCATGAATAATTCCACTCCTTTTATGATGCATCTTCATTATGTTAGTGTGCTCAAATGCTTTTGAGATATGCAAACAAACTAGTCTAAATGAAATAACGAAAAAATATTTTTTGAATATTTTGCAAAATGATGAAAAATGTCATATAATGTTCACAAAGAAGACAAAACTAACGGGGGATGGGGTGGATCTATATGAATATGACAAGAAATTTAGATCGACAGGGGATTATATTTGCTATCATTCACACAATCGTATTTTTCAATTTAGCAATCGATTTTGCGATTGTTCCAATAGGTTAATAGAAAAGGGAGGAGTCTGAAAAGTCTTTTGAGGCACTTCCCCTTCGTCTGGTGCTAACGCTTTCATGATGAGGGATAGTTGGATGTGACGACCACAGGAGCAAAAACATTAAAATATTGATTTTGATTATTTGAACCTGACCAATAAGTTAACTTATTGGTCGGGTCTTTTTGGTGCGCCCGGCATGTACATGAACTATAGGGTGTAAGTCCCGAACCCCGAAGACAGAAGTAGAGGTTAGCCAAGAGCAAGGGTGTCCGTGGTGACGCGGAATCTGAAGGAAGCTGGAGGCAAAACACCGGTCCGAGGAACACGAACCTCATATAAGGCTAGGTATGATTGAGTGAGTTTGCCAAACAAAACAAAGCTCTTTCTGTCGAAGGTCATATCGAGTAAATGAGGCGGATAGATGGTGTGAAAGTGCATGTACTTACCCGGGGAGGTCTGGCGGATAGGTGAAGTACGCTTCATAACCTACTTAGTGATAAGTAGCTGAACCGTCAGAAGTCAGCAGAGGTCATAGTATTAGTTGGTCTAGAACAACTAAGAAGGACCGAACAATTAAGAGAGAATAGCCCTTGGCATTCAGTGAGTCATGATGAACACAGAAAACGTAGTACCTCACTTGAGGAAGGAAGCGGTGAATCCCGTGGGGGACCTCTTGGAGGGTGGAGTGACCACTGGCATAAAGAGAACAGCTATTCACGGAAGGAGAATAACGATGCTTTTGAATCAAATCCTGTCACGGGAGAACATGCTTCAAGCATTAAAACGTGTAGAACAGAATAAAGGAAGCCATGGAGTAGATATGATGCCTGTACAAAACTTACGACAGCACATAGTCGAAAACTGGCTATCTATTAAGAAGGCAATTCTCAAGGGAACTTATGAACCAATGCCAGTCCGCAGAGTCGAAATCCCGAAACCTGACGGCGGTGTTCGTTTACTAGGAATCCCTACCGTAACAGACCGTTTGATTCAACAAGCAATCGCCCAAGTACTTTCAAAAGTGTATGACCCTACATTCTCTGAAAACAGCTACGGATTTCGACCAAACCGAAGTGCTCATGATGCGGTGAGGAAAGCGAAAGAATATATAAGAGATGGACATCGATGGGTCGTAGATATGGACTTGGAGAAATTCTTTGATAAGGTCAACCATGACAGATTAATGGGTACACTCGCGAAGAGAATCCAAGATAAACCATTACTGAAATTGATTCGTAAGTATTTACAATCGGGAGTCATGATTAATGGTGTGGTGTCAAACACATTTGAGGGAACTCCACAAGGAGGACCATTAAGTCCGCTACTATCTAACATTGTACTAGATGAACTAGATAAAGAATTGGAAAGAAGAGGACACAAATTCGTTCGATATGCGGATGACTGTAACATTTACGTGAAAAGTAAACGAGCAGGACTTCGCACAATGGCAAGTATCTAGCGATTTATTGAAGGAAAACTACGACTGAAAGTAAATGAAAAGAAATCAGCGGTCGACCGTCCATGGAAACGTAAGTTTCTAGGATTTAGCTTTACCTATCATAAAGAGCCAAAGGTTCGTATCGCAAAAGAAAGCCTTAAACGAGTGAAGAATAAAGTTCGTGAAATCACATCACGCAAGATGCCCTACCCGATGGAATACCGCATTCAGAAACTGAATCAATATCTAATGGGATGGTGTGGATATTTTGCGTTAGCAGACACCAAATCTATATTCCTTGGATTAGATAAATGGATTCGTAGAAGACTTCGAATGTGTCTATGGAAGAACTGGAAGAAACCGAAAACAAAGATACGCAACCTTATTCAACTTGGCGTACCACAAGGGCAAGCGTATGAATGGGGAAATACTCGGAAGAGTTATTGGCGTATTTCAAATAGTCCAATATTACACAGAACCCTTGGTAACTCCTATTGGAGAAACCAAGGGCTGAAAAGTCTTGAAGCTCGTTATGAAAACTTGCGTCAATGATCTTAATTGAACCGCCGTATACGGAACCGTACGTACGGTGGTGTGAGAGGACGGGAGTTAATCGCTCCCTCCTACTCGATTTTTCATTGAGAAAGTTCTATTTACAACGCTTTTTCACGAATTTCTCAAAATGAAATCGTTTATTATTCCAATAATAATAGTTGAATCTGAAAAAAATTTATTTTTATTAAATTCAGAAAAAAATTGAAAGTATAAGAATAATTCCAACAAAACGTAGAAAGAAAACGTTTGCAATAAAATTGAATTTTTGAAATTTTATAAAAAATTTAAAAAATATGGTTGACGAAAGGGTCATTTATGTACTATTATGACAACAATTTCACCGACACTTTTTCCAAAGAACTTTAAGAAATTATTATAACCATCAGTCGGAGAAATGATTATTACCCGTTATCGCTACATTGGAAATATTAGTATTTGTGAGGGGCGTTTGAGAGTATGAGAAGTGATATGATTAAAGTAGGAGTTGATCGTGCTCCTCACCGTAGCTTGCTATATGCTACGGGGAAAGTAAAACCTAAAGACTTAGGTAAACCATTTATCGGTGTTTGTAACTCTTACATCGATATTATTCCTGGTCACGTACACTTACGTGAATTTGCTGAAGAAGTTAAAGAGGCAATCATTGAAGCAGGAGGAATTCCATTTGAATTCAATACAATTGGTGTTGATGATGGAATTGCGATGGGTCATATCGGAATGCGCTACTCTTTACCTAGCCGTGAACTCATTGCTGATTCTGCTGAAACAGTGATTAATGCTCACTGGTTTGATGGCGTCTTTTTCATTCCAAACTGTGACAAAATCACGCCTGGAATGTTAATGGCTGCAGTTCGCACAAACGTTCCTTCAATATTTGTTTCCGGTGGACCAATGGAAGCGGGAAGAAGTTCTACAGGAAAACAACTTTCATTATCTTCAGTATTTGAAGGAGTAGGTGCGTATAAGTCAGGTCAAATGACTGAAGAAGAATTTAAAGATATTGAAATGAATGCTTGCCCAACTTGCGGATCTTGTTCAGGAATGTTTACGGCAAATTCTATGAACTGTTTAATGGAAATGCTCGGAGTTACTCTTCCCGGCAACGGTACAATCGTTGCTACGAGTGAACAAAGAAAAGAACTTATTCGTGAAGCAGCAAGACATTTAATTCGCATGATTGAAGAAGATATTCGTCCTCGCGACATCATTACAAAAGAAGCAATTGACGATGCTTTTGCTTTAGACATGGCTATGGGCGGTTCTACAAATACGGTATTACATACGTTAGCCATCGCTAATGAAGCGGGAATTGATTATAACTTAGAAGACATTAATAAAATTGCTGAACGTGTTCCATATATTGCAAAAATCATGCCAGCATCTGATATTTCGATGGATGACATTAATAAGGCTGGTGGAGTAAGTGCCATCATAAACGAATTAACAAAAATCCCTGGCTGCATTCATCCAGATCGTCCTACAGTTGCAGGTAAAACAATAGGTGAACTTGTTCAAGACTATGAAATTACAAATACCGATGTAATTCGAACGAAAGATAACCCATATAGTCCAGTTGGCGGTTTATCAATTCTTTATGGAAACCTTGCACCTGAAGGTTCTGTCATTAAAGTAGGTGCTGTTGATCCATCTATAAAAGTGTTTACTGGCGAAGCGATTGTTTTCGATTCTCAAGAAGAAGCTTTAGCTGCAATTGATGAAGGAAAGGTAAGGGAAGGACACGTAGTAGTGATTCGCTATGAAGGACCGAAAGGTGGTCCTGGTATGCCTGAGATGCTTGCTCCAACTTCTGCTATAGTCGGTAGAGGTCTTGGAACGAAGGTTGCTCTCATTACAGATGGACGATTTAGTGGTGCATCACGTGGCATCTCCATTGGGCATATTTCACCTGAAGCAGCTGAAGATGGCCCTATTGCTTTAGTTAAAAATGGTGATATAATCGAAATCGATTTACCAAACCGCACAATCAACTTAAAAGTTTCAGATGAAGAATTAGAAAATCGTCGCAATAAACTAAAACCATTCGAACCAAAAATCAAAACCGGATGGTTAGCAAGATATTCAAAACTTGTGACAAACGCTTCTAAAGGCGGCATTATGAAAATATAATTTTCTTAAAATTAAGATGAATAGGAACATTAAAAATATGCAAATAACTGTTTAACTCAATGATGAGGTTAAAGGATATAGAGCATTGTATCTACCAGAGAGTCGGTGTTGGTGGAAGCCGATGATACAACTATATCCGACATCCCCTCGGAGTGAGCTATTAAACGCGTAATGCAATTAGATAGCTCCGGGCACTATTTCGTGCACCGTTACCAATGAATAGCTTTCCCATCTAAGTTGCAGTTGAAGATTTATTTCTTCAATGAGATGGGATGTTACAGCTATTCGCAGAGGTAGCGATTTCGCTACGAAAAAGGGTGGTACCATGAAAAGTCTTTTTCATCCCTTCGCAAAAGGTCTTCTTTTGCGTTGGAGAAAAAGGCTTTTTTATTTTAGAGATTTAGAAGGAGGATGTATATACAATGACTGCGAATGCGTCAACAAACGCAAAAATTGATGCCACACCAGCAGAAATGCAAAAAATTGAAAACAAACCTAAAAATGGTGCAGAAATTTTAATTCAAGCATTGCAAGAGCAAGGTGTTGATATCGTCTTTGGCTATCCAGGTGGTGCAGTTTTACATTTATATGATGCAATGTATAAAAATCCGATACGACATATTTTAACTCGTCATGAACAAGGAGCAATCCACGCAGCAGAAGGATATGCGCGTGTTTTAAATAAACCAGGGGTTGTCATCGCAACAAGCGGTCCAGGTGCAACGAATTTAGTAACAGGAATCACCGATGCGATGATTGATTCCATTCCATTAGTCATTTTTACAGGGCAAGTGGCAACAAATGTAATTGGTTCTGATGCATTCCAAGAAGCTGATATTATTGGAATTACAACACCAATTACAAAACATAATTATCAAGTCCAAGATGTAAACGACATTCCACGAATTGTAAAAGAAGCTTTTCATATTGCAAATACAGGTAGAAAAGGGCCAGTGCTCATCGACTTGCCAAAAAATATTTCAAACGCAATTTTTGATGAATCAAAAGCGAATGTACCAGATGAAGTTTACTTGCCAGGTTATCAGCCAACTTATAAACCGAATTATTTGCAAATTCAGAAAGCTATTCAAGCAATCAGTGAAGCAAAAAAACCGGTTGTTCTTGTTGGAGCAGGGGTACTATTTGCGAACGCTAGTGAAGAACTCGTAGAATTTGTCGAAAAATACAAACTTCCAGTGGTTACTACGTTACTTGGATTAGGAAGTATTCCGGGCAATCATGAGCTAAATTATGGTATGGGTGGAATGCACGGTGCAGTCGTAGCTAACAATGCTATCACGGAGTCAGATTTAATTATTAATATCGGTGCTCGATTTGATGATCGATTAACAGGTGATACATCACGATTTGCTCCGAAAGCAAAAATCATTCATATCGATATCGATCCAGCTGAAATTGGCAAAAACATTCGTACAGACATTCCAATTGTTGCTGATGCTAAAGAAGCATTGAAATCTTTATTGAAAAATGATTTTAAAGCGCCAGATACGGCAGGTTGGATTGATTATTTAAACAATATGAGAACAGAGTATCCATATTGGTATGTGGAAGATGAAAAAGAAATGTTACCACAGCAAGTAATCGAGATGATTCACGCCATCACTAACGGTGATGCTATTGTTACGACTGATGTAGGGCAACACCAAATGTGGGCTGCTCAATACTATCTTCAAAATCATAGTCATCAATGGGTGACATCTGGTGGCCTAGGAACGATGGGATTCGGTTTCCCAGCTGCTATTGGAGCTCAATTTGCCAAGCCGGATAAAAAAGTAATCTCCATCGTCGGAGATGCCGGTTTCCAAATGACAGCCCAAGAACTTGCATTATTAAAAGAATTCAACCTACCAGTAAAGGTAATTATCATAAACAATGCAGCGCTCGGCATGGTACGTCAATGGCAAGAATTATTCTATGAAAGCCGCTACTCACAAAGTTTAATGCCAGTTCAACCAGACTTTGTTAAACTAGCTGAAGCCTATGGACTAAAAGGATATTGCATTAGAAATATGGATGAAGCAGAAAAAATCTTAACTGAAGCGATAAATTCCGATGAACCGGTGGTTGTTGATTGCCGAGTAAAGCAATTAGAAAATGTATATCCAATGGTGCCATCGGGTAAGGCGCTTCATGAAATGGTAGGGGTGAAAAGAATTTGAAACGAGTAATTACTGTAAATGTTATCAATCAAAGCGGCGTACTGAACCGCGTAACAGGATTGTTAATGAAAAGACAATTCAATATTGAATCCATTACAGTTGGTCATACAGAACAGCCAAATATCTCAAAAATGACGCTAGTAGTTAATATTGAAGATGATGTCAAACTGGAACAGCTCATTAAACAATTATCTAAACAAATCGATGTTTTAAAGGTGAATGACATTACTGACAAAGCGATTGTTCTACGCGAATTGGCACTTGTAAAAGTTGTTTCACCGCCGAATTTAAGGCTGGAAATGAATGCAATTGTTGAGCCATTTCGACCTCAAATTGTGGATACCTCTAAAAATGTAGTCACATATCAAGTGATTGGACATCCGGATAAAATCGATGCTTTTATCGAACTTGTTCGACCATATGGCATCAAAGAATTAACTCGAACAGGTGTTACTGCTACAGTACGAGAAGTACAACAAAACTTCTATGATCAACCAACCCTTTCACTTTTAAAATAAAGCGAATAAAGTGGTCTTAACGTCACAATGCAAAGTTAGTTTTCAGAACTATCTTTGACATTGAAATAATATAAATCTTTTGAAAATTAACAATTATTAGGGGGAAATTAAAATGACAAAAATGTACTATCATAACGAAATCGATGAAACAGTATTAAGAGAGAAAAAAATCGCAGTAATCGGATACGGTTCTCAAGGGCATGCACACGCTCAAAACTTAAAAGAATCTGGTTTTGATGTACGCGTAGGTATTCGCCCAGGTAAATCTGCAGAACAAGCAAAAGAAGATGGCTTAGCAGTAAAAACTGTTGCTGAGGCTTCAAAAGAAGCGGATGTCATCATGATTTTGCTTCCAGATGAAGTTCAAAAAGCAGTGTATGAAGCAGAAATTGCTCCAAACTTAGAGCCAGGAAATGCACTAGTATTTGCTCATGGATTTAATATTCACTACCAACAAATCGTACCTCCAGCTGATGTGGACGTATTCTTAGTGGCACCAAAAGGACCTGGTCACTTAGTTCGCCGTACTTACACTGAAGGTGCGGGTGTACCAGCATTAATTGGTGTATATCAAGATGCTACTGGCAATGCGAAAAATCTTGCTCTTGCTTGGGCAAAAGGAATTGGTTCTGCTCGTGCAGGCGTTCTTGAAACAACGTTCAAAGAAGAAACGGAAACTGACTTATTCGGTGAGCAAGCAGTACTTTGCGGTGGGGTAACTCACTTAATTAAAGCTGGTTTTGAGACATTAGTTGAAGCTGGATACCAACCAGAAAGTGCATATTTCGAATGTTTACATGAAATGAAACTAATCGTTGACTTGATTTACGAAGGTGGATTCTCTAACATGCGTTACTCAATTTCAGATACAGCTGAATGGGGTGACTATGTATCAGGTCCACGTGTAATTACCGAAGATGTAAAAGCTAACATGAAAAAAATACTTGAAGATATTCAAAGTGGTAAATTTGCAAAAGAATGGTTAGAAGAAAATGCAAATGGTCGTCCACAATACAACGAATACAAACAAAAAGAGAAAGAGCATCAAATTGAAAAAGTGGGTGCTGAGTTGCGTCAAATGATGCCTTTCATTAACGCTGGAAATCGAAAGGTAGTGATTAAATAGTGAGAAAGATTGATATTTTTGATACAACTTTACGCGATGGTGAACAATCACCTGGCATTAACTTAAATACCGCAGAAAAAATTGAAATTGCAAAACAATTAGAACGCCTTGGGGTAACGATTATAGAAGCAGGTTTTCCTGCTTCTAGCCCTGGTGACTTTGATGCAGTGAATAAAATCGCAAGCACTGTAAAAAACTCAATCGTCACAGGTCTAGCTCGCTGTGTACAACATGATATCGATCGCGCTTGGGAAGCATTGAAAGTTGCTGAACAGCCACATGTACACGTATTCTTAGCAACAAGTCCAATCCATATGGAATACAAATTGAAAAAAACACCTGATCAAGTCGTGGAACAAGCGGTAGAGGCAGTAAAATATGCGAAAAAATTCTTTCCTCTTGTTGAATGGTCAGCAGAAGATGGTTTCCGCTCTGATCGCGAATTTTTAGTTCGCATTATCGAAAAAGTTATTGAAGCTGGCGCCACAACAATTAACATTCCCGATACAGTTGGCTATGCTACACCTCAAGAATATGGTGAATTATTCAGATATTTAAAAGAAAATGTACGAGGTTCAGAGAGAGTAAAATTCTCAGCCCATTGTCATGATGACTTAGGAATGGCTGTTGCCAATTCATTAGCAGCAATGCAAAATGGTGCAGATCAAATCGAATGTACTATTAACGGAATTGGTGAACGTGCAGGAAATGCTTCTTTAGAAGAAATTGCGGTAGCCCTTCATATTCGAAATGATTATTATCAAGCTGAAACGGGCATCAATTTAAAAGAAATAAAAAGAACATCTCAATTAGTTAGTCGTTTAACAGGATTCTTAGTGCCTCCAAATAAAGCGGTTGTTGGTAAAAATGCCTTTGCCCATGAATCTGGAATTCATCAAGATGGCGTGTTAAAACATAAAGAAACGTATGAAATTATATCTCCTGAATTAGTTGGAGAAGGAGAAGTTCCACTTGTTCTCGGTAAACACTCTGGTCGCGCTGCATTCCGTGATCGAGCTGAAAAAATGGGCTTCGAATTATCGGATGAAAAATTAAATAAAGCTTTTGAAGAATTCAAAAAGCTTGCAGATCGCAAAAAAGAGATTACGGAAGAAGATTTAATTACATTGCTAACTGAACAATCCGTTTCAATTGAAAATATCGCAAAATTTGAATTAAATAGCGTTCAAGTATCTTATGGTACAGATAATATTCCAACGGCAACTGCTTCTGTCACTACTCCTGAAGGGGAAACTAAGACACTTGCAGCAACAGGAGCCGGATCAGTTGAAGCGATATTTAATACGCTTGAACAATTAGTTGATACAAAAGTAAATGTATTGGATTTCCAAGTAAAATCTGTTAGCAAAGGACGAGATGCTTTAGCAGATGCCGTTGTTAAAATTCGTTATAATGACGTCACTACAACAGGTCGCGACTCAGCTCAAGACGTTCTTGAAGCAACTGCTAATGCATTTATTGACGCAATTAACAGACATATCATTCACGAAAACTTCGTAAAGAAACATGTAGCTCAAATATAAAATTATTAAATCTAGTAATGTATTAACATACATTTCGTACGCCATCAAATAACCAAAAATTTGATGGCGTTTGTTAAACATTGGGTTTTCCTTTACTCTTTAAATCTCTATAGAAAGGTGTTTTATAACATGGAAAAGAAAATTACGGTTCTTCCTGGTGATGGTATTGGTCCTGAAGTCGTTGCAGCAGCTGTTCGGGTACTTCAAGCTATCGGGAAAAGATATAAACATGACTTTCAATTAGCTTATGCATCAATCGGAGGATCTGCGATTGATCAATTTAACACTCCACTTCCAGAAGATACGATTGAACTTTGTAAACAGAGCGATGCTATTTTACTTGGTGCTGTAGGTGGTCCGAAATGGGATAACAATCCTCCTGAATTAAGACCAGAAAAAGGATTATTGCAAATTCGCAAAACCTTTGACTTATTTGCAAATTTGCGACCTGTAAAAGCTTTTCCAAGTTTACTTGATTCATCTCCTTTGAAAAGAGAAGTTGCAGATAATGTTGATTTATTGATTGTCCGTGAATTAACTGGGGGAATATACTTCGGAGAAAAGAAACGTACAGAATCAGAAGCAAGTGACTTAAGTATATATACTCGTAAAGAAATTGAACGAATTGTAGATAATGCATTTGAACTTGCAAAATTAAGACGAGGTAAACTTTGCTCGGTAGATAAAGCAAATGTTCTTGAAACATCACGTTTATGGCGTGAAGTGGTTGAGGAGAAAAAGCATCAATATCCAGAAGTTGAAGTGGAACATAACTTAGTAGACTCCGTTGCCATGAAGCTTATCACAAATCCAAGCCATTATGATGTCGTTGTTACGGATAATATGTTTGGAGATATTTTAAGCGATGAGGCATCTGTTATTACCGGATCATTAGGGGTGCTACCATCTGCATCCATCCGGGGAGATTCTTTTGGTCTATACGAGCCGGTTCACGGATCCGCTCCTGAAATCGCAGGTTTAGGTATTGCAAATCCAGCAGCAGCGATTCTTTCAGTGGCAATGATGCTTCAATATTCCTTTGGTTTAAAAGAAGAAGCTGCAGAGATTGAACGTGCAGTAAATGCTGTATTCGAAGATGGTTACTTCACAATGGATTTAGCGAAGGATAAAGAACATGCTTTAACAACTGATGAATGGACTGACAAAGTCATCGCTGAAATCGATACAAGTTTTGTAGCTGATAGCATCATGGAATCATATATTTAAAGGTTGGTGGTTAAGATGGCGAAAAATATTATTGAAAAAGTTTGGGAATCACATGTTGTACATCGAGAAGAAGGGAAACCAGATTTATTATATATCGATCTTCACTTAATACATGAAGTAACTTCTCCACAAGCCTTTGAAGGATTAAGACTTGCTGGTCGAAAAGTTCGTCGTCCAGATTTATGTTTTGCAACGATGGATCACAATGTCCCTACGAAAGATATTTATACAATCAATGACCCTATTGCGAAAAAACAAATTAACACATTAGCAAAAAACTGTGAAGAATTTGGAATTCAACTCGCTGATATCGGCCATCCAGATCAAGGAATTGTTCATGTAATCGGACCTGAACTAGGTTTGACACAACCAGGGAAAACAATCGTTTGCGGCGACTCCCATACTTCCACACATGGTGCGTTTGGCGCATTAGCATTTGGTATCGGTACTTCAGAAGTAGAACATGTTCTTTCAACTCAAACATTATGGCAAAATAAACCAAAAACTTTGGAAGTTCGTGTAAATGGAAAACTAGGTTTTGGTGTCACTGCAAAAGATATCATATTAGCCATTATTGCAAAATGGGGAGTTGGCTTAGGTACAGGTCATATTATTGAATTTACAGGGGAAGCCATCCGTAATCTTTCAATGGAAGAGCGCATGACAATCTGTAATATGTCCATTGAAGCTGGAGCAAAAGCAGGATTAATCTCACCTGACGAAAAAACGATTGAATATTTACGTGGTCGTCGTTTTGCACCGAAAGAAGAATTTGAAAAAGCAGCTGAATACTGGTTAAGTTTAGCATCTGACCCAGGATGCACCTATGATAAAGTTCTTGAAATTGATGCAAGTGAAATCGAACCGGTTGTAACTTGGGGTACAAATCCATCGATGGGGACAGGTGTAACAAAAAATGTACCGACTGCAGATGATTACGAATCCGAAACAGATAAGCAAGCTTTAAGAAAAGCGCTAGAATATATGGGATTAGAAGAAGGGCAACCAATTACATCCATTGAAATTCAGCACGTCTTTATCGGTTCTTGTACAAATTCCCGTTTATCAGATTTGCGCACAGCAGCAAGCATTGTAAAAGGGAAGAAAGTGGCACCGGGCGTTCGAGCAATCGTTGTTCCAGGTTCTCACTCAGTGAAAAAAGCTGCTGAAGAAGAAGGCTTAGATAAAATCTTTATTGAAGCTGGTTTTGAATGGCGCAATTCCGGATGTTCCGCTTGTCTTGGCATGAACGAAGACATCATTCCATCAGGAGAACGTTGTGCATCCACTTCCAACCGAAACTTTGAAGGGCGTCAAGGAGCTGGTGCACGTACGCACTTAGTCAGTCCAGCAATGGCAGCAGCTGCTGCAATCGAAGGTCGTTTCGTCGATGTCCGAGAATATTTGAAACAAAAACAAGAAGCATAATTGAAAGGCGGGTTAAAAATGGAGCCAATTAATATCATCAAAAGTGTCATAGCACCATTGGATCGAAAAAATGTCGATACAGATCAAATCATTTCAAAGGAATTTTTAAAACGTATTGAACGTACTGGATTTGGTAAATATTTGTTTTACCATTGGCGTTACGACGAAAATGGAAATGAAATTTCAGACTTCGTATTAAATAAACCCGAATATAAAGAAGCAAAAATTCTAGTAGCACAGGATAACTTTGGTTGTGGTTCGTCCCGGGAACACGCACCATGGGCGATATTGGATTACGGATTTAGAGTGATTATCGCTCCAAGCTTTGCAGATATTTTCCATAACAACTGCTTCAAAAATGGAATTTTGCCTGTTAAATTAAAAGAAGTAGAAGTGGACGAAATATTGGAGAAAGGACTCCAAAAACCTTATATAGTGGAAGTAAATCTATCTGAACAAACTGTCACAGGGGAAGATGGAGCAGTTTACCACTTTAACATCGACCCATACTACAAAGAAATGTTGTTAAATGGTTGGGATGAAATTGCTTTAACATTTAAATATGAAGATAAAATTAAAGAATATGAAGAAAAACGAATTGTATTTAAATAAATTTATTAAAAAAGGGCGTCATTTTGGACGCTCTTTTTAATGTAATAAAATACGGTTGAGAATTGTTCTTAAAAAGCTCTAAAAATACCCTCTATTCTCTTATTTAAACCGTTTAATGTTGAACTTATATATTGTCATCAGTCTTTAATACAGGAGTTTTAGCTCGAAAATTTTTCTAAATAAAATTGATTAATAAGGAAGTAGAAAGTTTTGTTGGCATCCAAAAAAACTTCACTGTTGGTGTAATTTAAAAAAATGATGCGGCTCCAAAAAAGAGACCGCATAAAACTTCATCTTATGAATTTTTGTCTCAAATGAGAAAATACATGAAAGTGCTACAATCGCTACAATATTACCAATGCATGGGAACCTAACTGTTTATAGGTACGGAAAAATGTTTTTTCATCAATTTTCTCGATGCCTGTTAATGGATTCATAATCGTCACTTTTCCATTTTGATAACCAGTCAACACTACTGCATGTAAATTCTTATAAACCCCATGCTTTTGATTTGTTCCTTCAATTACCCAATGACTAAATTTGCGTGGTTCTTTCCAATCGATTGTTACCCATGTTAATACAGGAACACCAGATTTAACATAGTCAATTAGTTCTTGTTTCGTGGCATTCGTTAAATCTAATGCTCGGAATTCCAAATTGTTTTCTGCTAATACTTTATTTGCAACATCTACCAATGGTGGAGCATATACATAATAACCGCCATCTTTTTCTTTCGGATCCCCAGCATATGCTTTATTTGGATCTGGTCCATATGTGACGCCATTTTTTGTATATACTTTTGATTTAGGTAAATATTCATTCATTTGAAGCTTATCCATTTTGATGCCATAGTAATTTAAAATGGCAGTCAATGATGTAATTTCACAACCGTTTGGTAATTCAGGATTTTGCAGTACCACTGGCACCTTTAAACTGTCTTTAGGTGAAACATTGAACGTTTCAATTTGTATAATGGGTTTTGAAGGATTAAATACAATACTTTCTCGAGATTGCTCCATCCATTCTCCATGATCCGTAATGCGATAAATAACAATATCATAAAGTACTTCGGGAAATACTTGCTCAAAATGAACCATTCCGTTTTGGTCAACAATTCCTCGCTCAATCTCTTGCTTTGTTTCAAAATCAAATAATGCAACCCCTAATTTGGCCACGCTTTCTTTGCTAGAAAATTCCACCGTTTGAACCGTCAACACTTCTTGTGATTCCATAGAAAGCTGCATTGGGCTATATTGTTGATTGCTCGATAACTTTAATTCTTCACTCTCAATCATACTTCCACAACCAGTTAGTAATGCGATGGACATACCGAATAAAATTGCTGATTGATTTCTTATCTTCATGATGCCACCTCTAATGTAATTCTCAAAAAACGTTATCGCTTTTTTACTATTAATTCCTAAGCGTATTTTCCTACAAAACTTTATATTATTTTTACATTTATCAAAAAAAAAATACTAACATTTCTGTTTTTCCAAAAAACGAATAAGTTCAAATGACTAATTTGTAAAAAAACCGTGAGCATCTTTTCTTATTTTCACTTTAGATACAATTTCCAATAAAAGAAACCATATATAATTATACTATATAAAAGGATAAAGGATTGATTCGATGATTGGAAAAAATAGTTTTTTAACAAAATCCAATAACGGATTCACTGAGAAATTAAAAACACTTTCTTCAAAAGTAGAAAAAAATGCGTATATAAAATATACTTCCAATAAATTAAAACAACTGATTGAAGATGCTGAATCTCCATATATCGTATTATTTATTGGTAAGGAAAAAGCAGGAAAAACTTCACTAATCAATGCACTCATTGGTAGAAATATACTGCCTGAAGGAAACAGAACGCATGTAAATACTTTGATTCGGTACGGAAAAAAAGAAAGAATAAAGGCAATATTTGTAGATGGAACAATTGTTCATTTCGATATGAAACATTTACATCTATTCATTGATACAAATACACTTGTTGGGGATATTCTCCGAAAATATTTGAGTTATATAGAGATTTATATTGACTGTGAAATACTAAAGAACGTCATATTTATTGATTCGGCACCGTTGGAAGCAGGGCAAAAAGGGGATTTATATATATCTGAAACGCTTATACAGCGAGCAGACGATGTGTTTTGGGTATTGAATTATGACACAGTGTTATTACAAGAAGAATTAGATCAATTAAAGAAGATTCATCAAATGGGGAAAAAGCCATTTTTTATTTTGAACACTAGCAAATATGAAGACAAAATTATAGAAGATTTTATCGCATCTGAAAAAAAACGCTACGGTGATTTCGTCGAAGAATTTATTGGTGTTTCCATCCAACAAGCGATGGAGGCAAAAAAATCCCATAATATGCAGCTTTATATTGATAGCCATATTAACGTCTTGCATACTAAAATAAACCATTTATCGAAGCAAAACATAAAAAGGGCTAAAAACATTGCCTTTCGATTTAAACAGTGGATTGAATTATTCGAAAGGGAAGTAAAGTTAATACCGGAACGCGAACCTTATTTGTCCGCTGCAAATTATATGAAAAATCTAGCAGCATTCAATAATACGATAGAACGTTCAAGCTATGAAAGAGATTTAAAAATCTTATCTGAATATGAAAAAGAATATGCTCATATTAGCCAAATATTTAAAAATATTCAAACGCTATACCAGTTACTACAAGTTCTTGAATTTGAAAAATATTTAAAAGACGACAGAGTTGATCTATTTGTTACACTTGCAATAAAGTATCATGAAAAAGTGCGAGAATATCGAAAACTTCATAGTGAATATATGCTGGAATATCAATATTTTGAAAAACAAGAAAAGAAGCTTTTACGTAAAAAGTTTGTAAAACCATTAATTCAAGACAATTCTAATGAAATCAATTTATTATTAAAGAAGGCAGAACATCTGAATCAATTACAGTGTAAGTGTAAAGATGCATATAATTCTATTAAAAGACTTGAACTTGATTTACTTAACGATTTATATAATACCCAAGATCATATTAATGATTTAACTCAACAACAACTTGAAAAAATAATGAATAAAGCTCATTTATTAAATAGCAACAGAAAAAAACAGCAGAGGAATATAGAAAAATATGTAAATAAATTAAATGAGTTTCAATGTATACGTGAAATACAAGAATTTCTTCAGCAAGAAATGAAACCATTATTAGAAAATGAATCTTTGCCATATTCACAAGAAGAACTTCATCATGTTTTATCAACAATCGATCATATTTCAAATGTTGATTTTTCAACCGAAGCATTATTATCTAATATTACGATTGACTCAATAGAACAGAATCTCACTATATCTGTAGATTTTGAAGAAAAATATTCATTTTATCCTTTAAATTTAACAGAATCAGATATAGTATCCGAAATTCCTCCAATTCCGATGGCAATCGATTTTCAACAGATTTTGAATTTCGATCATTAATCACAAAATTGTCGGCTGAAAAAGACGGTCCCTTTGTAACTGTGGCGCAACTTTAGTCCAATTTATTTGCGATGAGGATATTAGAAACTTGTTTCGACTACCGCAGAAGCAAAGATTTATGTTCATTAAGTAAAATGGTGTCTAGAAAGCTTTCGACTTTCTAGACACCATTTTTATTTCTTAGCTGAACCACTTTCAAATGTTACATTAGGATAATACATGTTTTTCACAAGCACATTAGGGCCTAAACATTTCACAGCTGGACAATGGCAATTTAATGATTTTGCTAAAGGTGTATCCAACCACTTATCAAAGATTTCTACTAATGAATCTGATTGAATATTTCCAAGAGGAGGAGTGTCACCAAAATCAGTGACAATAACGTCTCCTGTAAAGATATTGACGTTTAAACGAGAACGGCCATCCGGATCATTGCGCAACGTCACATTTTTTGCTTCTTTTAATCGTTTTAACAATGCTAAATCTTCTTCTTTCTTACTGCAATGATAAAACGGAAGTGTACCAAATAGCATCCACGTATTTTCATCTCGAATGTCGAGTAAATGGCGAATGGCATCGCGTGTTTCATCCAATGAAAGACTTGTTAATGACGAAGCGAAATCGGATGGGTACATTGGGTGTATTTCGTGCCTTTTACACTTCATTTCATGAACTACTTGATGATGAATCTGTTCAATGTATGGAACCGTTTTTTTGTTCAACATCGTTTCCGCCGAAACCATGACACCTTGTTCACTTAAAGCGCGAGCATTTTCAATCATACGTTCAAACAATTTCGCTCTCTGTTCATAAGTTGGTTTTCTATCCATCATCGCAAAGCCCGTTTCAACGAATTCATCAATCGTACTCCAATTGTGAGAAATATGGAGCACATCAATATAAGGCGCAATTTCCAAATATCTTTCTAAATCAAGGGTTAAATTCGAATTAATTTGCGTACGAATTCCTCGTTCATGGGCATATTGTAAAATTGGTTTCACATAATGTTGAATTGATTTTTTGCTAAGCATTGGCTCTCCGCCAGTTATACTCAAAGACCTTAATGTTGGAATTTCGTCCAATCGTTTTAACAGTAATTCAAGAGGTAGTGCATCTGGATCTTTTGTTTGTAAAGTGTATCCAACCGCACAATGAGCACAGCGCATATTGCATAAATAAGTTGTTGTAAACTCAATATTCGACAATACAAGTTTTCCGTATTGCATAACATCTAAATAACTTTCCCACGGATCATAATTTGGAGTAATTTTTTCTAAAGTAGTCATATCTTTCGAATCTCTTCCTTTCCAACTAACTATTTTCTCATAGTTTGCTAGTTTCGAAAACTAAAATTGCAGCAAATAGAACATTTTTCATAATATATCAGTAAACATTTAGCTAAACTACAACAAAAAATTCCATCAATAATCGGAATTATTGATGGAACTATTATTTTCGCTATAGTACACATCACCGTATTTATTTTCAACGATGGTTTTGACGATTTCAATTTTTGAATTGTTTAATGCTTGCACATTATAGCGATATTTGTCATTGCGAATAATGCTATTTTCTACATAGATTTTTGATTGATTTTGCGCATGTAAATCTGAATGCGCTCCATCTGTTAATTGCACACTCATGAGCTCTAATATGGATTCGTAATCAATCCAAATTTGAGCTTGTAAATGTTTCGAAATAAAACTTTCTTGAATATACACTTCACTGTGGTTTTGAATAAATAAAGCATTTCGTTTCCCTTGATAAATCTCAGAATTATTCAATATAACGGAACTATCATTGACAACAATTTGAGCTAAATCATGTTGGAAGATTTGACTATGATAGAAAAAGAAGTTTGAATCTTTCAAAACCTTTACTCCATAGGATTTTCCATTATATATTTGGCAATGTTCGAATTTTGCAGTGGAATGATCATTTATTTCAATTTGTACATTCATACTATTATGAAACTTCGTGTGAATTGCGTAAATCTCACAACGATGTAACAGAAATATACTTTTACCACGTTGAAAATCCGAATTGCTTAAATAAATTTTTACCTTTGATTTACATGCAATATGGGGCATTTGGTTGTAATAAAAGTTGCACCCGTCTACTTCCACCAATGAATTTGTCACTGCCAATATTCCGTTTCCGTTATTTTCTGAAATTTCACAGCGGTATACTCTCATGATTCCGCGATCAACATTAATAGCGGAATTGTTGTTTTGCGTAATTTGACATTGGAGGAGCATACACTCAGATTTTTTTTCTACATATATTCCAACGTGTCGGCCATTTACAATTAAACAATCTTTCATAGAACAAAACGACTTTTCGGTGATTGCCACTTGAGCGGATAAATGATCTTTAATAACCGTTTCATTACAATTGACTATAGATTCTTTACTTATTAATAATCCATTTTCATGTCCTGAATGAATTTCACAACGCTCAATTTGCATTTTAGATTTTTTTCTTGCTTGAACATTGATATTATGATGATTTGAAATCTCACAATGGGATAGTGTTCCATCACTATTTTGCAAGATGACACCGCATTCATTTCCATGTTGAATTGTGCATTGCTTTCCATTCAATACACTATTGTCAACAAAGAGTTGAGTAGCATTATGGGAGTAAAGAATGGTTGAATGTAAAAAAACATCTGAAGCTTCTTCGACTACAATTCCAAATCCTTCACCACGTTCAATTGAACTATTAAAATCCATGTATGTTGATCTTTCCACTGAAATTTGTTTTTCTGCGTGATGGTGCAAATGGCATTTCTTTGTTTGCATAAAAGATTGATCTGTGATCCAAAATCCTTTCAAAGCATTTGAACATTCACATGATTCTAAAAAAGCTTTTGAGTTTTTTGCAAAAAGCTGCATTTTTCCATTATGATGAAACTTGCAGTTGATAAATACACCATTACTATTATTTAGGAGTGCGATTCCTACTTCTTTTGCTTTTCTAAAATTGCTATTAACACCTTTTAAATATCCTCCGTTTACTGTAATGAGTACATCCACATTTCCTTCGATGATGCAGTGTTCAAAAATCGCTTCACCCTCAACATATAATTGGGCAGTCGGTGAAACTTTCATTTTTTTAAACGTAATACGAACGTTCTTGGGAATGATAAACATTCCTTCAATAACGGTTTGACCATTCCCATCACCAATGAGTGTCATATCTTTTTCAAATTGAATTGATTCTTTATATTTTTTAGGTAACAGCTGTACTGCTTCACCGTTACTCGCTTTAGCTAATGCACCTTTTAGTGTTTTATATTTTGAAAACATCAAATTGTAAAACAAACGAATTACCATTTAACCCCTCCTAAAAACTTACATATAACTATTCTCACTAAAAAATTGGAATTCTAATCCTTTTTTAATGAAACTAAGTAAAAAAATGATGTCGTTATAAGGGGTCTTCGTTAAAATGGTATAAGGATTTAATTCCTTCTTCAGTAAGGACAGAGGAGTAAAGTGGTCATTTCCTTGAATAAGTGTATAAAAGCCATTTGGGGTTGTGGTGAGAAGTATTGAAATTTAAGTCATAATGGTGAGTACGCTTCATTTTATGAAATGTTAAATTTTTATATTAAAGGTTTTCTCAAATAAGGACGCAATGAAAATTAAAGAAGGGAAGAAAATACATGAGAAGCAGGTTTACAAGGGCGGTATTATTTGCAGCATTAATCATAATTCTGGCCTTTTTGTTCCAACAGATTACAATTCAATTTTCAGGTGAAGGGTTTGACACGCCGCAAGAAGCATTGCCAAAAGATGCAGAGTATGAGTGGATTGAAGGGCCGAAAACAGAAAAAGAACATCGATATTTCTTTTTGTCCAATGGAAACTATTTTGGTACGGGTGTAGTAAAGAAAAATTTGAAAGGATGGTCAAGCGGTAACGGTGTATACGCAAAGCTGCCAAAGCGTTTAAATGAAAATGAAATCACTTCCGCTCATTCTGATGGAAAAATTCTATATGGATTAATAAATAAAGAAGGACAAGTAGAAGTGATCGTAAATGGTGAAAAAGCAACATTGCTCAATCTTTCAACATTACCAAAAGAAACAATTGATTTATATAAGGTAAATGATTATTTCATTTGGTATGTTGATTTGGAAAAACTCCAAGATTCCGAACATTTTCATATAGTAGTCAAAAATGATAAAGATGAAATCTTAAGTGAATTATCAATATAATAACTGACTAGAAATAGGGAATAATTAATAGAAAATCTCTCTTTAATTTTTTTATTGTTAAGTATAAACTATAATTAGCATTATCCAAAATATTCATAGAATTCATGAATGTAGCATTTTTATACACATCGTTGAATTCTTGAATCTTTTGGAATAAAATTTAATTGCCCAAATGGGTCATAAAAATCTCTAATGACAAAACATAATTTTAATGTAATTTACTTATGAAGATAAGTGAGTTATGATTGGTCATGGAGAAAAGAACTAGCAAGCCTTTTCAAAATTTATATAGGGGGATTACATATGACAAAGAGCAACTTACACAACAGTCGTGCTTCTTTTGAGTTAAATGGTAAAACGTATTATTATTACCGTTTAGCTGCTTTAGAAGAAGCAGGCATTGCAAAAGTTTCACGCCTACCTTATTCAATCAAAGTATTATTAGAATCTGTTCTACGTCAATATGATGACTATGTAATCAAAGAAGAACACGTAAATAATCTTGCAAAATGGGCAGAAGGTGCAGATCCAGAAGGAGAAGTACCATTCAAACCTTCTCGCGTAGTTCTACAAGACTTCACTGGAGTACCAGTAGTAGTAGACTTAGCTTCTTTACGTTCTGCTATGAAAGAATTAGGTGGAGATCCATCAAAAATCAATCCAGAAATTCCTGTTGACCTTGTAATTGACCACTCTGTACAAGTTGACAAATACGGTTCTCCAACTGCTTTACAAGCAAACATGGATTTAGAATTTGAACGCAATGCTGAACGTTACAAATTCTTAAAATGGGCTCAAACTGCATTCGATAACTTCCGTGCTGTACCACCTGCAACTGGTATCGTACACCAAGTAAACTTAGAGTATTTAGCACCAGTTATTCACGTTAAAGAAAATGAAGATGGCACATTCGAAGCATTCCCAGATTCAGTAGTTGGTACTGACTCCCACACTACAATGATTAACGGTCTTGGCGTTCTTGGTTGGGGTGTTGGTGGTATCGAAGCTGAAGCTGGTATGCTTGGTCAACCATCTTACTTCACAATTCCAGAAGTTATCGGTGTTAAATTGACTGGTAAACTTCCAAACGGTGCTACTGCAACGGACTTAGCATTAAAAGTAACTCAAGTATTACGTAAACGCGGTGTAGTTGGTAAATTCGTTGAGTTCTTCGGTCCAGGTGTAGCTACATTGCCACTTGCAGACCGTGCAACAATTTCCAACATGGCTCCAGAATATGGTGCAACTTGCGGTTTCTTCGCAATTGACAATGAATCACTAAACTACATGCGTTTAACTGGACGCGATGAAGAACACGTTCAAGTTGTTGAAAAATACTTAAAAGAAAATGATATGTTCTTTGATCCAAACTTCGATCCAGTTTACACAGACGTATTAGAAATCAAATTAGACGAAATCGAACCAAACCTTTCTGGTCCAAAACGTCCACAAGACTTAATCCCGCTTTCTGAAATGAAAAAACGTTATCGTGAAGCGGTTGTAGCTCCAATGGGCGTACAAGGTTTCGGCTTAACAGAAGATGAATTTGCTAAAACTTCAACAATTAAATTTGAAGATGGCGAAGAATTAGAAATGCCTACAGGTGCTGTAGCAATTGCTGCCATCACATCTTGTACAAATACATCAAACCCTTACGTATTAATCGCTGCAGGTCTTGTTGCGAAAAAAGCGGTTGAACTTGGTATTAAACCACCAAGATGGGTAAAAACATCTTTAGCACCTGGTTCTAAAGTTGTAACAGGTTACTTAAAAGATTCTGGTTTACAAGATTACCTTGACCAAATCGGATTCAACACTGTAGGTTACGGATGTACAACATGTATCGGTAACTCTGGTCCATTACTTCCAGAAATCGAAGAAGCAATTAAATCAAAAGACTTATTTGTAACATCTGTTCTTTCTGGTAACCGTAACTTCGAAGGTCGTGTTCATCCATTAGTAAAAGCTAACTACTTAGCATCTCCACCACTTGTTGTTGCTTATGCTTTAGCTGGTACTGTAGATATCGACCTACAAAAAGATCCAATTGCGAAAGACAAAGATGGTAAAGATGTATACTTCAACGACATCTGGCCATCATCTGAAGAAGTATACGGCATCTTAAATAAAGTCGTTACACCTGAATTATTCAAGAAAGAATACGAAACAGTATTCACTGCAAACGAAAAATGGAATGCAATTGAAACATCAACTGAGTCTCTATACACATTTGATGAAAATTCAACTTACATCCAAAACCCACCATTCTTCCAAGGTTTATCTAAAGAACCAGCTCCAATTCAAGAGCTTAAAGGCTTGCGCGTAATTGCGAAGTTTGGTGATTCTATTACAACTGACCACATTTCACCAGCTGGTGCAATTGGTAAAGATACTCCTGCAGGTAAATACCTACAAGAAAAAGGTGTTGCAATCCGCGACTTCAACTCTTACGGTTCTCGCCGTGGTAACCATGAAGTCATGATGCGTGGTACATTTGCAAACATCCGTATCCGCAACCAAATTGCTCCTGGTACAGAAGGTGGATTCACAACTTACTGGCCAACAGGCGAAGTAGAATACATCTATGACGCTTGCATGAAATACCAAGAACAAGGTACTGGCTTAGTAGTTCTTGCTGGTAACGACTATGGTATGGGATCTAGCCGTGACTGGGCTGCAAAAGGTACTTACTTATTAGGTATTAAAACAGTTATCGCACAAAGCTATGAACGTATCCACCGTTCTAACCTAGTAATGATGGGTGTATTACCACTTCAATTCATGCCTGGTGAAAACGCAGAAACTTTAGGATTAAAAGGAGATGAAACAATCTCTGTTAACTTAACAGACGATGTAAAACCTCGCGATATCTTAACAGTAACTGCAGTTTCTCCAGACGGCAAAGTAACTGAGTTCAAAGCATTAGCTCGTTTCGACTCAGAAGTAGAAGTAGATTACTACCGTCATGGCGGTATCCTACAAATGGTATTAAGAAACAAATTAGCTGGAAAGTAATTTCTAGCAATATGAAAGCAGGTTGACTTGTTCAACCTGCTTTTTTTGAATAGTTGGGGGAAAGCGACTCAAGAAGTTGGGGAGAAGGGGAAAAGGGATTTTCCGGTCAAAAAAGCCAACCATAATAAAACGGCTTCGCTCTATTATTTTCGAGCTGAAGCCGTTTCGTTCAATTAGCTTTTATAAAAGTTCTTTTCTTAAATCTTCTGGAGATTTAGGAGATAGTAAGCCAAATGGAATATCAAACACTGTTTTAGCACCTTTATCTCCATTTTGACTTAATCGATATGCAGCACGTGCATAAGCTACCAGAGCGCTAGAAGTAAACATCGGATTGCTTTCAAGATTCAAACTAAATTCAATAATTTGTTTATGACCTTCGTCGCTTTTACCGCTTCGAATAACAAATCCACCATGAGGCATTCCGCTATGATTCTGCTTTAATTCTTCTTCAGAAATAAAGTGTACAGTTGTATCATATTCATCAAAATAATTTGGCATTGTTTTGATTTCATGCTCTACTTTTGCAGGATCTGCTCCTTCTTCTAATACGACAAAACATTCTCGAGCATGTTTTTCACGTGTTGAAAGTTCAGGATTTTCACCACTGCGCACACGATTTACCGCTTCATCAATAGGAATTGTATATTGTACAGCATTTTTTACACCTTGAATTCGGCGGATTGCATCAGAATGCCCTTGGCTTACACCTTTTCCCCAGAACGTATATGTATTTCCTACAGGTAATACAACTTCACCGAGAAGGCGATTTAAAGAGAATAATCCTGGGTCCCAACCAACTGAAATAATTGCAACTTTTCCGGATTGTTCAGCTGCAGCATTGACAGCATCAAAATAATCAGGAATACGTGCGTGTGTGTCAAAACTATCAATTGTATTAAAATATTGAGCAAAATATGGTCCCTGTTCTGGCAAATCTGTTGCAGAACCACCACATAATATCATCACATCGATTTCATCTTTATAAGATTGTGCATCGTCCACATGAAGAACTTTCACATTTGATTTAACAGCCACTGTTTTTGGATCTCGGCGCGTAAACACCGCCACTAATTCCATATCTGGATTTTGTTGAATCGCCGCTTCTACACCCCGACCTAAATTTCCGTAACCAACAATCCCAATTCTAATTTTACTCATAACTTCTCCTACCTCCTAAAACAACAAAAAATATATTTTTTATATTACCTCTTTGAACATCATTGTACAATAAATTTTTATACAATTCTTTGCATGAATAATAATCTTATCATTATTGTAATAAAACTATTAAGAAATAATCATTAGGTTTATATAATATTATTATGTATACTAAAATGTAATTATAAAATTAAAATATGTATTTAGTTTGTTCACAATCATGATTTTGATATACTGGTAGTGTATGACATCAAAAGATGTAAATAGGAGGATTTAAAATGAAAAAACTTTCAGCCATTGTACTTGCATTTGCATTAGTTTTCTCAAATGTTGGTGCAGTTGTATTTCACGATGGTGGGGACTTCACTGTTGAAGCCAAATCTTACAAATCAGGCAAAAAAGGTTTTAGCGGCAATAATGGTGCAACAAAAAACCGCATGACAAATGATGATGCTAGTACTAATGGTAGCGTTAACAAAGCAACAACAAATAAAAACGACAATAATACATCTACTTCCACGAAAAAGGGAGGTTTTTCTTCCGGTGGATTAATGAAAGGTCTTATGATCGGTGGACTTGCTGGATTATTGTTTGGAAGCCTATTTGCTGACATGGGATTACTAGGAAATCTCTTAGGCTTAGTTATTAATCTCGGTGCCATTTTATTGATTGCATATTTAATCATTAAAATTTATTTCATGATAAAACGAAAAAGCGAAAAAGAGGTTACGGAAAATTGGAGAAGATAACGTTATCTGAACAAGAGATCATTGATGCCGTTTGTCTATTCCACGCTAAATTTAAACATGTCAATCCAGAAGATGTGGAAGTAGAGTTGATGTATGATGATGCTAGTGGTTTTACAGCTGAAGCGTATGTAAACGGCGAAATGGAACCTTATAACACTGTTAATTTCATTACAGCAATTCGACTTTACATTGAGGAACAATTGCATCGAGATGCAATGTCAGCCCGAATTGTTTTAGAACTTCACGATGAAGAAGGAATCATTGCAAATATTGAATGGTAACGGAGAAGGCGTCTCGAGAGATTTTTCAAGACGCCTTCTTTTCATAAGTCGCTTTTTCCTTTGCTCCAAATATATGGGAATGCAAATTGACTTATAAGCAGTAATCCTGTCCAAAAGTACAATTGTTGGACAGGCCCTTTCAATTTCATGTCGACAACTAAAAATCCGTATTTTATTAATTTTCATAAAAATCAACTATTTTGTTTTCATTTGTTTTATGTTATGTTCAAAAAGAGATTTGAAATGAAAGTGGGATTCATATGACAATGGATGCTAGAAAAGTGTATAACGGAATTGTTTTACTAACAGGATATCTCCAACGATTATATGTATTTGAAAATATTCACCATGAATTAAACCTTCCTCATGATTCAGAACGAATTCAAAAGGTGAAGGAATTATTTGATGATACCCTTGCAATGTTACCTATTTTTGAACAAGCAAAAGAACTCGCTCCAACCCAAGTTAATAAGTTAAAATCTGTAACTAATGAAGTAGAGAGTTTAATGGCAAGTTATTTTAAAGATGAACCTGTCTCGTTTCAAGAAAAGTTGGCTTATGTTGGGTCAAGCCTTTATGCTGAACAACATGTAAATTTAGGAATCATCCGCCTTGGTAAAGTATTTCAGGTGGAAGTGAATAGAGATTTCGAAATGCGTACGAAGTTTTATGAAGAGCGAACTAAATTCATTGATACGATTGTTTCTTTAATTAAGAAAAATCAACAAATTGAAGATAAAGCGATGGAAATTATTGAATCTTGGTATACAAATGTCAAAAACAATAAAGAAAATATTCTCAATGATCTCAAATTGATCAATACATTAATTGGTTTTTAAGACAAAAACTGATGGAAGGATATAGTCCATTCACATCAGTTTTTTCATTTTAATATAATATTTAATTATCCAGAGGCTGCCAATATATCGCATTAGAAGCTTTATATTCATCGTATCTCACTATCCAATTTTTGTAGAGTAGGCAAATCGTATAAGTATCAGTATTATTTCCAAAAAACTCCCCAAATATAGATGGAAAAAATTGATATATCTCGCATCTCTCATTTGCATGATTATTTCATTGAGGTATACTGTTTTAGAGGTGATATCATGTTTTTCAGCGAAAAAGAAGTAGAAATCCGCTATGCGGACACCGATCAAATGGGGGTTGTCTACCACGCAAACTACCTTATTTGGATGGAAATGGGCAGAACCCAACTCATTCGTGATTTAGGGTTTAACTACGCAAAATTAGAAGAAATGGGTTATGTTTCGCCAGTCATCGATTTATCCATCCAGTATAAAAAATCAATGAGATATGGACAAATTGCTAAAGTACGTACATGGGTAGAACAACATGACAAATTGCGGACTACATATGGTTATGAAATTTTACATGAAGATGGTTCTGTTGCCGCAAGTGGCACGACTGTAAATATCTTAGTAAAAAAAGACGATTTCAAACCTGTTCCACTTCGAAAAGTTGATCCTGAATGGGATTCAAAATATAACGAAATTGCTCGAACAAAAAAAGAAAAAACTTCTTAATAAAATGAATGACTAGTTTTATGGCTAGTCATTTTCCTTTTTAACGATAATTCTATATTGGATGAATCATTTTTGATATAATGACGATTGTGAGTAAAAAGGAGGGATGTTCATGGTGCAAACTGTAGAATTAACAAAATGTTTTATCGTCTTAACAAACACAGCCCGAGAAGCGATTAAGGAACATTTTACCGATGAACATGCCTTTTTTAGTTTACAATCATCATTTTTTGTTTTTTTAGAAAAACAATCGATAGAAGAAACATCCCTATCCCTTACTATTTATTTTGACAATCGTCGAAATGAAAAATTATCGAAAAAAATGAACGAACGCGTCGTGATTTTAGACTGTGTATTTGATATAAAAAATGGCCTTATAGCGAAAAGTTTCCGAACAAAGGGTAAACATACACCCGTTGATACAAACAGACGAAAGGGCATGCGAATCCATTTCGTCCCTTCTAGAATCAATGGCCATTCTTACTCAGAGCACTTTATAAAAACCATCGCTCAATTACCTGTAGCACAAGAAAAATACGACTATGTAAATAAACGGATTTCAAGCTGGGAAGGTTATTTAAAAGTTTTATATAAAAATGCCAACATCGATGACATCGAGGCAAATATCCAATCCATTTCTTACAGTTCAGACTTTTCAACGGTTTCATTAAAGGTACGTGGTATTCACGATAAAGAGTGGAAATCGTTAAAAGGGATGAACGCTTATGTTCATGGCATAAAAAATGAAATTGGGGAAATTGTCAAAACAAATATTCAACATCAAACCATCGAAATTGAATTAGCTCCTCAAATAAGTAAATTAGCAAAAGAAAATGTTTTTGATTTTCATACGGATTCCATCACCTTTAGCAATGCCTCGACAAAATCTCAGTTAAATCGTCTTTTAAAAGGCTTCGATCGACTAAAAGAAGGACTTGCCGCAAATCCTAATCTAGAAAACTTTTTATTTGAAGATGTTCCAAACGTAGCACAACGCAATAACCATCTTGATATTGAATTCCATAACAATTTAAACAAATATCAAAGAGAAGCGGTAAGGGGTGCGCTAGAAGCTGAAGATTTATTTGTCATTCAAGGCCCGCCTGGCACAGGTAAAACAACCGTTATTTCTGAAATTTGTTATCAAAACGTCAAAATGGGGCTAAGAACGCTTATTGCCTCCCAATCAAATTTAGCTGTTGATAATGCCCTTGGAAGACTACTAGCAAATAAAGATATTCGAATTTTACGATACGGTCGTACAGAAAGCATTGAAGAAGAAGGCAAAAAATTTATTGAGGAAAATGTTGCAGAATATTGGAAAACACAAACCTTTGATGCCATTTCGAAGGAAATTAACCAACATGAGCATAAAGAAGAATTATTACAAAAAGAAATAGAGGATTACAAAACGCAAATTGAACAGCTAACAGAAAAAGTAGCTCAACTTGAACGTGATATTTTGCGAAAAAAGGAAGCCGAGAAAGAATTAAAAGGTATATTTGAGTCGATTGCTGAGCTAAAGAAACAAATTATCTCTAATAATAAAGAAAAAGAAAAAACCGAAAAATCAATCGAAACATTGCAAAACTCTTTAAACGAACGGACAGAAAAGCTCAGAGAAATCGAAGAAACGATAGCAAGCAAAGGTCTTAATCAAATTCAGCAAGAAATTAAAGACGCACAAAAACACATTCGAGAAAGTGAAAACTTAATCAACTATGTTCATGTGGAACAAAAATTGAATGAAGCACAAGCTGAATGGCAACGAGTAGTAGATGAAATCACAATATTGAAAAGAAAACAAGAGGAATTCAGCGATACGTTTAACCAATTGCAATCTTATAAAAAATTAGAAGAAGTAGAAGGATTTATTGAAACTCATGGAATCAAAAGAGGGTTTGTCATTAATCAGTTGCTGCTTGATATGGACAAAATTTATCAACAAATATTGAAATTAAAACCCGCGAAGCAAATTTCTGAACGGATTGAAAAAGCCATTGAATACAATGAAAAAACATTAAAAATTCAAATAGAGCCCGTTCAGCTGCCGCCAAATCATCAATATTCTTTACATGAAGTGAATGAGTTTCTAGATAAATTAGCGCTTGCTTTTAAACAACAAAAAATCAATCGCCAAAATGGAATTCCTTCTATACGCGGCCTATATATCAGATGGCTTTATGTCAATGAGCTATTATTGCAATTCAAAGGATTAGCAGAAGAATCGAAAACCGTTTTTGAAAAATTAAAAATGGAAGTTGCGGAACAATATTCACTACAATTAGGGCTTAGCGAACAACATATTCAATCGTTAAGCCAAAAAGAGATGCAACTGCAACAATTGATTCAACAATATCATCAAGAACTAAAGAATTTCCAAATAGAAAACACAGATTTCATACCATCTATTGACGAGTTACAAGTTATCATCGACGCATTAAATGAAAAGATTTCTTCACTAACTGAACAACAAGCCAATTATCAAACATATGAACATGAAAAAGCTCAAATCAATCAAGAGATTGCCACAATTGAAAAAGAACTTTCCAATGGTGGAGAATTATTATCGACCATACATAAAGAATTAAAAGAATTACATCGACAAGGCATTGTTTTAGAGAAAAAAGCTGAACAGTTGCAACAACTCATAAAACAAAATCCTGAGTTCGAACTGGAACAAACGAAAGAAAAAATTAAGGATTTCCAATTAAAAATTGAAAAATTACATCAACAAATTGAACTGTTGCCAATCACAAAGGAAATTCAAAAAGAATGGTTTTCATTACTAAATAATTCTACTGAACACGATTTAGATGAAATCCGAAAACTATATGTGAAACATGCAAATGTGATTGGTACAACTTGTGTTGCTTCCGCAAATAAAGATTTTATGGACAATTATCCTATTTTTGATGTCGTCATTATTGATGAAGTATCAAAAGCAACACCGCCTGAATTATTACTTCCAATGTTAAAAGGGAAAAAAATTATTCTTGTCGGCGACCACCATCAGTTGCCACCATTAATCGGTGACGATACATTTGAAGAAACATTGGAAGTAGTTATGAAAGAAAGCGACACTTTTGAAGAAAAAAGGGAACTCGAGAAGCTTTTGGAAGAATCATTATTTGAACGCCTATATAAAAATTTACCTAGCACAAATAAGAAAATGCTAGGAATTCAATACAGAATGCATGAAAAGATTATGCAAACCATCACTCCATTTTATAGGACCGGCAACGAGTCCTTACATTGTGGTTTAGATAATTCTGATGAAGCAAGAGATCATAAATTAAATGGAAATTATGTAAAACGCCATGAACATTTATTATGGTTCGATCTACCAAACGAGCCACATTACTTTGAAGAAAGAATGAAGGAAGGCGCTAGTTTATTTAACTCTTCCGAACTAGAAACAATACGGAAACTATTAATCGATTTAAACGAAGCAACTGCAAAATCAAAAGAACAAGGCTTACTTGAAAATGATGCTTTAAAATCCGTTGGTGTGATTAGTTTCTATCGAGAGCAAGTAAATCGAGTTAATTTGTTAATAGAAGAGTTGAATTTGTCCCATTTACATATTCGGACAGGCTCTGTCGATAAATTCCAGGGTATGGAAATGGACGTTATACTACTAAGTATGGTTCGAAACAATCCACATGGAGAAATCGGTTTTGCAAAAGATTACCGCCGGTTAAACGTTGCATTATCGAGAGCAAGAGAATTACTGATGATTATTGGCAGCTCAGAAATGTTCATGAATCGACCAAAAGCAAAGAACACTAAAGAAATGTATCAATATCTATATGAAGTAGTGGAAAAACAACAAGGTATTCGAAAAATAACGAAGGAGACGTTCTTAACATAAACATGGAACTCCATCAAATACAGCAACAATTAATAAAAAAGCTTGAAAAAGAAAAATCTGCTTTAATCATTCATACGGATATTTGGTGTATTCCGATGCATACGTATGAAATCACTTATCAGCCAGTTCGAAAGAGGACGATGGATATATTAATGAAAATCTTACTTTTCTCTTGCCAAAAATCAACTTTCGAAAGGGCTGAACAGCTCAGTGAAATTTTACTGGTAGAGCCACTATTTATAGAAGATTTATTACGGAAAATGCAAAAAAATGGGTTGTTGATACGGGAAAATAACTATTATCAACTTACCGAAAAAGGAATGAAACAATTTTCTCTAGGAGTATTTGAAGAGGAATTAGAACCCGTAGCAATAGAGCTACTATATAGCCCTGTACATCATCAAATCGTAGAAGGCGATATTGAGGAAGTATTAGACTTTGATGATTTTCCGGAACAAATCTATCGTTATATACGTAATGAAGAGGGGCCAGTAAGTGCACCTTTTATGATGAAAGCAATACAAAACATGCAAGCGACGGAACTGGAAGAAGATCATCAAGAAATCAAATCCATACTATCAATGGAAAATACTCAAGTAAATGATGTCCCTTGTATCGAATTCATTATTTGGAACGCTGAAAACAAGGAATTATTTATCCGCGTATGGAATACATTATTTAATAGTTGGGATCAACAATTAGAACAAGAATTGAATGAGAAAGAGAGCTCGGAATGGCTAACAAAAATGCAGAGTAAAATAAAATAACCTAATATTGCAAATCCCTATTAAATGTGTTAGGATTATCTTAATTTTATAAGGATTCAAAACTTTCTTATCAAGAGAAGCGGAGGGACTTGGCCCAATGAAGCTTCAGCAACCTCTAACGATTGTTAGAAAGGTGCTAATTCCAGCAAGGCTATGCCTTGGGAGATAAGAGAGTGCGTACATGAAATGTTTGTACCCTCTCATTTCCTATGCTGGAATGAGAGGGTTTTTTATTAATTAAATGTAGAATTGGGGGACATGAGAAATGCCAATTAATATTCCGAAGAATTTACCAGCTGGAGAAATTTTAAGAAATGAAAAGATTTTCGTCATGGAAGAAGACCGTGCGTTATCACAGGAAATCCGACCATTAAATATTTTGGTTTTTAACTTGATGCCTGAAAAAGAAAAAGCAGAATTACAATTATTGCGTTTACTCGGTAACACTCCTTTACAAACAAATGTAACATTTTTAAATACAGCTTCATATGAGCCAAAAAATGTGTCAAAAAGCCATTTGGAATTGTTCTATAAAACCTTTGACGAAATAAAGCATCGCCGATTTGACGGTATGGTCATCACAGGAGCGCCAGTAGAGCGGATGGAATTTGAAGAAGTGAATTATTGGAAAGAATTTACTGAAATTTTAGACTGGGCAGAAGAAAATGTGACATCGATCATTTATATATGTTGGGCGGCACAAGCAGCACTCTATTATCACTTCGGAATAGGGAAATTTGAGTTGCCGAAAAAATGTTCCGGCATCTATTCACACACTATAACAGACTTAACAAACGATTTAGTTCGTGGTTTCAATGATGAATTTGTGGCACCTCATTCTCGATACACGTCAGTTTCCTTAGAGGAAGTGCAACAACATCCTGATTTACAATTGTTGAGCTATTCTGAAGAAGTAGGACCTTTTATCATTCAATCAAAAGATAATAAACACATTATGATTACAGGACACTTGGAATATGATGCAACAACTCTTAAGGAAGAATATGAGCGTGATATTAAGAAAGGTTTACCAGTGGAAATACCAGCAAACTATTTCCCTAACAATGATCCAACAAAAGAGCCAAAAAATAGTTGGAGAGCGCATGCCCATCTGTTGTTCTACAACTGGTTGAACTACTACGTTTACCAAGAAACTCCTTATGACTGGCATTTCGTGGACGGCCATGATCCAATTGATTATCATATTTAATGAAAACTGTAAAAATTCTTCTTCCACGGAAGAATTTTTACAGTTTTTTTATTAATAAAACAATTCATACATATGAATGACAATAGCGAGTGCAAAATGAAGTTCTTGAACAAATAAAGAATTCATAATTGGAAATACTCAATAATATGTAAAGGGGGTAATGAAATGTCCGAACAGCTACATTATGGTGATGATTATAAATTTATTCCCGTCACTTCTATATTAAGTGGGGTAGGGCTAAACATTACAGAGGATTTATATCATTTTACAATCCAAGTAGTCAATGTTTTTTTATTGGTGATCCAGATAAAGACAATCAATGGGTTTTAGTTGATGCGGGAATGCCGAAATCAGCTAATGCAATCATTGAAGAAGCTGAGCAGCGTTTCGGTCAAAATGCCCGCCCAAAAGCGATTCTTTTAACCCATGGACATTTTGATCATGTTGGCGCAATTGTTGATTTAGTAAAACATTGGAATGTCCCAGTATATGCCCATGAAGAAGAAATCCCATTTTTAATAGGAGAACAAAGCTATCCAAATCCAGATCCTACGGTAGATCGTGGACTCGTTGCGAGAATGTCACCATACTTTCCTAAACAGCCAATACAGTTAGATTCTTTTGTTCATGCACTGCCGAAAAATGGAACAATCCCGATGTTACCTGAATGGAAGTGGATTCCAACACCGGGACATTCACCAGGTCATATCTCTCTTTTTCGTGAACGGGACCGTGCGCTAATTGCTGGTGATGCGTTCGTTACGGTGAAACAAGAGTCTTTGTTTAAAGTTTTTGTACAAGAAAAGGAAATCTCTGGCCCGCCTAAATATTTTACAACGAATTGGAAATTAGCAAGAGAAAGCGTTACAAAACTCGCTTATCTTCGTCCAAGAGTGGCACTATGTGGACACGGTGTTCCAATGTCGGGTGAAGAATTGGAAAATGGATTAGCCCAATTAGTTCATCACTTCGATGAATTGGCAATTCCGAAAGATGGAAGATACGTTGATGGTTTTGAACATTAACTCACAAAAGCATATAAAATCGAGTAGGAGGGAGCGATTAACTCCCGTCCTCTCACACCACCGTACGTACGGTTCCGTATACGGCGGTTCAATTAAGATGATTGACGCAAGTCTTTATAACTTCCGTGAATAGCTGTTCTCTTTATGCCAGTGGTCACTCCACCCTCCAAGAGGTCTCCCACGGGATTCACCGCTTCCTTCCTCAAGTGAGGTACTACGTTTTCTGTGTTCATCATGACTCACTGAATGCCAAGGGCTATTCTCTCTTAATTGTTCGGTCCTTCTTAGTAGTTCTAAACCAACTAATACTATGACCTCTGCTGACTTCTGACGGTTCAGCTACTTATCACTAAGTAGGTTATGAAGCGTACTTCACATATCCGCCAGACCTCCCCGGGTAAGAATGTAATCTTTCCTTCCATCTATCTGCTTCATTTACTCTGTACCACCTTTGGCAGAAAGGACTTTGTTTTGTTTAGCAAACTCATCCAATGATACCTAGCCTTATATGAAGTTCGTGTTCCTCAGACCGGAAGTTTGCCGCTCGCTTCCTTCAGATTCCGCGTCACCACGGACACCCTTGCTCTTGGCTAACCTCTACTTCTGTCTTCGGGGTTCGGGACTTACACCCTATAGTTCATGTACATGCCGGGCGCACGAAAGAAAGAAACCGCAACGTTTGTTATACGGTTTCTTTCTTTATTTATATTAAAAACATCGCAACAATTGTCGTCACAAATAATCCAATTACTACTGGAATTAAGTTTCTTCTAGCCAACTCAAATGGACTGACATTACAGATTGCTGCTGCTGGAATTAAAGCCCATGGTACTAAAGTTCCACCACCAACATAAATGGCTGCAATTTGACCTAATGCTGTAAGAGTAGCAGTTCCTTCACCAATCACTGTACCAAATAGATTAGCAATCGAACCTACTAACGAAATACCAGAAAATCCGGAGCCATCTAACCCTGTAATTGCGCCAACTCCTGCAACTGTCACTGCAGCAATTTCAGCGGTTAAAGGCACAACCGCTGCTAGTGCGACCCCTAAATCATTAATGATGCCTTGAGATCCTTCTGGTAAATGATTGCCGATGATTTGAGTAAATCCAGAATCTCCTAAATAGAAGAATGCGGCAATTGGAATAACAGGACCAAACACTTTAAAACCAAATTGGAAACCTTGAATTAAATAACTTGTCGTTTTTTCTAGTCCAGCATTTTTATGGGCAAACATTGAAAGGAGTAATAGAAGTGCTAACGTTGTTCCACCAATTAATGCTGTCGCATCTCCACCAGTTAAATCAAATATAGACATAGCCACTACATTTAATAAGAAGGCAATTGGTATCAATATCGCAAATATTCGCTTTTGTCTCATCGATAAAAGATTTGTGTCAACCTCTTCTTGTTCCTGAGTTTCACCATCAAAATTTCCAATCATGTCAATCGTACCGCGCTTCATATCCCGTTTTAACAATAGAAATGCTACAACTGTCGTAACAATCCCCATCACAATCACTAGAGGAATGCTTGCAGAAATGACTTCATGAACCGGAAGTCCAGCTGCATCGGCTGTTAATTTCGGCGCTCCTTGAATAACAAAGTCACCAGAGAGGGCAATACCGTGGCCAAACAAGTTCATTGCCATCGCAACACCTAGAGCTGGGAGTCCAGCACGAATAGCAACAGGCAACAAAACAGCACCAAGTAATGCAACAGCTGGGGAAGGCCAGAAAAACCAAGAAATTAGCATCATTAAAATTCCGATTGTCCAAAACGCTAAAGTTGGATTCTTTATAATTTTTGCAAATGGGGAAACCATTACTTCATTAATGCCCGTTTTCAGTAAAACGCGGCTCATGGCAACAATCACACAAATGATGATGATGGTCGATAATAACTCGGTGATGGCATAAATGAAGCTTGAAAACACTTTGCTGATGGAAGCAACGAAATCTCCGGTTGCTGTAATAGACAGCAAAAAAATACCCACTATACAAATTAATGTAGTGTCCCTGCGTTTCACCATAAAGCCGATAATCAATACAATAAACACAACATAGATCCAATGCAGTGCCGTCAACTCAATTCCCATAGTTCACTTCCCTCAATTTATTTTTTGTCTAGAATATGAGGCAAATGACTAATGGGTGTGTGCTTAGAATATTCATTCGATATATTTTGTCTTATATATGTTTTGTGTAAACAAATTAAATAGAAATGGAATTTATTGATAAGGAATCAATAAATGAGCAGTTAGGATATTGATAACCATTCAGAAAATTTTCATGAATTCTCTTTAGTTTCATTTTTTGTATGACTGTTCTATAATTAAATTATAAGTAAAAAATTGGAACAACAAACATTGAAAATGCCATCATAATCAACTAATAGAATGTAACATTAAATCTAAAGATGAAAACGGTTACATAGCTTTGCAATTAAAAAGGAACTATTAAGGTATTTTTGAATATTATACTGTTTATCATATTACTCCTCTCATAGAAGTTCAGCAATCTCCTAGATCATTAAAAATTGAAAGCATATTATTGTTGTTATGCATATCTTTTTTAAAAACTTCTTGTGGTAAGTTTATGCGAAGTCCATAGTTAGATGTTCAGCAATGTTATTTGGAGTCATAACTAAAAACATTTCACTAAGGAGGAAAACGATGATTTACTATGAGGTAATTTGTTCTAGCTGCAAACAAAAATTTAATTTATATGAGGGGTCTTTAAAATATCAATTATTTAAGGAAAATAAGAGTAAAATTTTCCGCTGCGAAGAATGTGAGAGAAGATTACGAATGGATGCAATAAAATTTATTTATTATTCATAGTATTAAATTTTGTGAAGTCATTGCTCTTGCGATAAAAAGTGAAGGGTGTCTGGAAGTATTCACCTTTCTAGACACCTCATTCAAAAAATTTCCCAACGTTTTGATTTCTCATCGCTTCTTGCTTTTGTTTATTATTCACGTGCGTATAAATTTGGGTTGTACTCAAGTTTGTATGTCCCATTAATTCTTGTACTGTAACAAGATCAACTCCGCCGCGCACAAGTCTAGTCCCGAAAGTATGCCGCAATTTATGAGATGATAACTTTTTGTTTTGTAAGTAAGTGAAATCAGGCAAACTTTTTAACGAAGCAAAAGTATCTTCTGCAATCATTTGTATTCTTCTTCTTGAAATTCTTTCTCCGCGTTTCGAAACAAAAAAAGCATTTTGATGTTCAGGTTTTGGTAAAGGTCTATACATTCGTTCGTACTCTAAAAGTAAATTAAACAAAGGAGTAGGTAAGGGAATATATCTGGATTTATTTCCTTTTCCTAATACTTTAATCCCTGGCTCATCTTCATCTCGAATAAGATCTGTTGTATTCAGATTATGTATTTCTATGACACGTAATCCAGCTAGACTCATAAGCATTAAAATGCATTTATTGCGTATATAGTATTGATCATGCTTAATACATTTAAAAAGCAGTCGAAGCTCATCATCATTTAAATAGGTAGGAAGAGAATTCTTTTCTGTTTTCGCTAAATCAACTTCTGCTGCTGGGTTTACGGTTAATTCTTCCGCTTTCACAAGAGATTTAAAAAATGTTCGTAAAGACATTAATCTTCGGTTGCGAGTTGTTTTGGCTTTGCCTTTTTGTGTTTTCCTTAAATACGCTTGAATATGCTTCGATCCAACCTCATCGAGTGGAACACATTGATCATCTTTTTCATGAAGAAACAATAGAAAAGATTGTACATCAGACAGATAGCATTTTATCGTGTGAGGCGAATAACCTAAATCCTCCATATACGTATAAAAAATATCTAATTCATCTTCATAATAGTCCAATTGATTTTTTGCTTCCTGTGTATTCATCTTAAAACCTCCTTTCATCTAAAAAATGGAATAGGGAAGAGTAATTAACACGAAATCGTATTCGTTTAAGGCGAATGCGATTTTTTTAAAACGTGCGAATGTACCGATTCAATAAAAATACTTTTTCCATGAAAAAAATCTAACTGCATATAATATACATTATATGCAGTTAAAAGTAAAATAAAGGAATAATTTTCATTATTAAATACGTGCTGTATAAACGATTTACAGCTCATTTTGAAGGGAGTTATTCATTCAATTAGATTTCGATGCGTCTGAGAGTGCATGGTTTTAATGAAAAAATGGGTGAAAATCCAGTAGTATCAACGATTTGAAGTGGATTTATTGCGAAAATTTTCGTCGATGAGGATGATTCCCTTAACTATAGAGATAAATTTGAAATAGTGAGTTTGTTAAGCAGCACAATTTTTTCATGCTAAGTATAGATACTTGATTTAGTGGCTATACTTAGTTTTTTTCATTTGTCATATCCTTTTATTCATTTGGACATTCTAATTGTACAGTGTATCGATTAGAATGGAGCAATCCATCACAATTATGTCAATGAAAGGAGTGAAGTAATGCCGATTCATTTATATATCGAACAGTACTTCCAACAACATCCGGATGCAAGGAAAACGGGGATTAAAGTAAAAAATCCACCTTTAGAAAAACGTCCAAAAGTATTTCAAGTGGAAGATCGAATTGTTCAAGTAGGGAATTCTGAGATTCCCATTCGCATTTATACACCAAATGAAGCGGAAAAACATCCTATTTTCATTTTTTTCCCCGGAGGAGATTTTATTCCGGGTGGTGTTGAAAGCCATGATGTTAGTTGTCGAATGATTTGTTCTTTAACTGGCTACAAAGTGATTGCAGTCGATTATGATACGAATTCGGATAAAGCATCAATGCTTCAACGTTGTTATAACGTAACAAAATGGATTATAGAACACGCTGAAGAATTAGGAGGACATTCGGATCATATTGCAATAGGCGGTCCAAGTTTGGGCGCACATTTTGCCATCAGTATTGTTCTTGATTTCACTATTCAGCAAAATTTCCAATTTAAAAAGCAAGTGTTACATTATCCAATTATTCAATTAGACCAACATATAAAGAACAGTCCCCATATTTCAAGAATGCTTTTTAATGGAAAGTACGGAATTGATTTAACATTGCATTCTTTGAATATCTCCAATCTTGAGGATACATCTATTTCCTATTATGCCCCCCTTCACACAAATAATATGTATTTAGCTCAAATGCCACCCACTTTAATTTTTGTTGCGGAATACGATCCTTTATGTGATGAAGGAGAATATTTTGCAGAGACATTAAAAAATACTGGTGTTGATGTAAAACTTGTTCGCTTTGATGGAAACGTTCATGGTTTTATGCAAAGTTTTCCGGGTTCACCAGATTACATGCGGGGATATGAAATAACTGCGGAATTTTTACTACGATGATGAACAAAAGTCTGTGCCTGTTAAGTAATGTTGGCACAGACTTTTAATTATTAACTGAACAAGAGTAGGCTTCATCAGCGCGAACTTGTATGCATCTGCACAAGTGATGTATTTATCTGCACGAGTAATATCTTCATCCGCACAAGGGATATATTTATCTGCACAAGGGATATATTTATCTGCACAAGCGACATATTCATACGAACAAGCGTTTTATCTATCCGCACGAGCAGATATATAAACTGTACGATAAAACATTTTAATGGATTCACTACTTCCATCGCACTTTTTTATTTTCTTCTTGGAAAATTTATGAGATAAATATTGATAAGGATAGGAGAGAGGAGTGGGGGATTTGAGCCAAATACAAACAGTTGTTGAATGGATTCGTTCATCGAAAAAAACAATTGTATTGACTGGTGCGGGTATGTCAACAGAAAGCGGTGTGCCCGATTTTCGTTCTGCATCTGGTTGGTGGACAAAAACTGACCCGCAGCAAGTTGCAACAGTTGATGCTTTAGAATCCAATTATCCGTTGTTTCATGAATTTTATTCTATGAGAATTAATTTACTGGACAAATGTTCTCCCCATGAAGGACATTATATTCTTGCGGATTGGGAGAAAAGAGGAATCCTTCAACACATTGCTACTCAAAATGTCGACGGATTCCATTCAAAAGCAGGCAACACCCAAGTAGAAGAGTTGCACGGATCCATCTATACATTTCGTTGCCATTCGTGTGGAAGAAGCGCTTCAAAAGAAGCTTTTTTAGCCAAGGAACATTGTGCTCATTGCCAAGGAAACTTAAGACCAAATGTTGTGTTATTTGGTGAAATGCTTCCTGAAAGAGCATGGCACTATGCATTATTAAATATTCAAAGTGCAGATTTAGTCATCGTTATTGGAACAAGTTTGGAAGTATATCCGGTAAACCAACTTCCTAAGATGACCAAAGGAAAAAAAGTGTACATCAATAAAGAAATTGCACATCATTCAACCTACTTTGATTGTATAATAGAAGGAAAAGCCAAGGAAGTTTTAATCAATTTACAAGAGCGATTAGAAAAAAATTATTAATATTGTTTTATGTACTGGACCCTTCTCCATTGGTTTGAGGTGGGTCCATTCTATTTGAGTTATCATTATAGCAAATAACATAAGGTAGAAAATATGGTGAAAATAAAGAAAATTATTGATTGAAAAATCATTGAAATTTTCAATGTATAGAACCTAAAATAGAATGAATTAAATTTTGCAAGAGGTGCTTACTTATGTGGGTCGGGGCAGCATTGTCTACCATGTTTTGTTTTGGTGCAAATAATATGATTTTTAAATGGAGTACTACTAAAGGGTACTCAAAAATACATATTCAACTTTATTTTTATTTGATTGCTTTTATTTTAACAATGATTTATGGATTAATTGTTGGATTACATAATTTTAACTTTGCTTCGGTTGTACTTGGAGCGATAATCGGAATATTAAATACAAACGGCAATATTCAAATGTCTAAAGCCTTTGAAAAAGGACCAGCAAGCATCACCAGTTCATTAATTAGTATGAATGCAATCATTCCTATTTTAAGCGCAGCATTAATTTTTCATGAACATATTACGCTCCTGCAATGGATTGGCATTATCATCATGATTTGTTCAGCCGTTTTGATTCAATATTCTCCTTCCAATCATATGCATATAGAATATTTACCTTGGATGATGAGAATTAGCTTTGCCATTCTCTCACTTGGTGTTCTCGGTATCTTGATGAAAGCATCTACATATTTGCACATTCAGCCACTCAACATGTTAATTTGCATGTACGGCGGAGGTACCGTCTATTTAATGATTAACAGCTTCATTCAAAAAGAGAAATGGCAGACACCGGAAGCAAAAATTGGTTTTGTGGTAGGAATAATTAGTGTAATTGGATATAGTTGTTATTTCTTTGCTTTACAAACGGGAATTGCAAGTATAGTATTTTCCATCGTATCATTAAGCTGCTTAGTCGTAGTTTGTGGAAGTTTTGTCGTATTTCATGAAAAACTAAAATTGTATCAAATCGTTGGGATAATCACGGCATTGATGGGCATTATCTTTACAAAGATATGAATTCAGTGAGGGTCAAATGCGGCCCTCATTTTTCATTTCTATGAACAATTGTTGCTACATTTCAATATATATAAATAGTGGAAACACTAATAGAAAAGAGGTACGGAAGTGGTTACTTATCATTGGGGTGTTGATTCATCACAAAAAGTGACGACAGACCTTTACAATTGTGTTTTAAATAATTATGGGAAACCTGAGTTTTGGGGGAGATATTTAACACGTGTAGAAGGAGCTTCTGAAGGTTTAGATCGAGAAGAAATTGAACTGCTCCACAATAGCGGAACAAAGATACTCCCAATATATAACGATTTTAAAAGAGCAGTTGGAGAGAACGAAGGAAGAATGGTTGCAATGTTTGCGTCTTATCATGCAAAACGGCTCGGTATTCGAAAGGGAACTCCGATATTTGCAAATGTTGAACGGTTTTTTGAAGTAGACAGCAATTGGATTCGTGGTTATGTCAATTACTTGTATAACACTGATTTTAAACCGGGCTTTTATCATGATCCGACGGAAGGAAACTTTGCAAATGCTTATTGTCAAGCTGTCAGCGATGATGAACTCGTTGCCAATCAAGCTATATTATGGAGTGCAGAACCAGCACCTGGCGTAACGAAAGCACAATTAGCACCGAAATTCGATCCAACAAAAGTATCATGTAAAGGAAATGTATGGATATGGCAGTATGGTAGAGATTCAAAAGTATGCCCAATCGATACGAATATTGCGGACAGCCGTTTATTTGAAATGTTGTATTAACTTTTATTTATAAAATCGATTGTTAATTTGGTTTACAAAACAATTTATGAACAACATTATTAAAATCATATTCAAATACGTTTGTGTTGTTTATAAGGAGAAAAATCTGCTCAGTGCAGAATTTTCTCCTTTTGTGCGCCCGGCATGTACATGAACTATAGGGTGTAAGTCCCGAACCCCGAAGACAGAAGTAGAGGTTAGCCAAGAGCAAGGGTGTCCGTGGTGACGCGGAATCTGAAGGAAGCTGGAGGCAAAACACCGGTCCGAGGAACACGAACCTCATATAAGGCTAGGTATGATTGAGTGAGTTTGCGAAACAAAACAAAGCTCTTTCTGTCGAAGGTCATATCGAGTAAATGAGGCGGATAGATGGTGTGAAAGTGCATGTACTTACCCGGGGAGGTCTGGCGGATAGGTGAAGTACGCTTCATAACCTACTTAGTGATAAGTAGCTGAACCGTCAGAAGTCAGCAGAGGTCATAGTATTAGTTGGTTTAGAACTACTAAGAAGGACCGAACAATTAAGAGAGAATAGCCCTTGGCATTCAGTGAGTCATGATGAACACAGAAAACGTAGTACCTCACTTGAGGAAGGAAGCGGTGAATCCCGTGGGGGACCTCTTGGAGGGTGGAGTGACCACTGGCATAAAGAGAACAGCTATTCACGGAAGGAGAATAACGATGCTTTTGAATCAAATCCTGTCACGGGAGAACATGCTTCAAGCACTAAAACGTGTAGAACAGAATAAAGGAAGCCACGGAGTAGATATGATGCCCGTACAAAACCTACGACAGCACATAGTCGAAAACTGGCTATCTATTAAGGAGGCAATTCTCAAGGGAACTTATGAACCAATGCCAGTCCGCAGAGTCGAAATCCCTAAACCTGACGGCGGTGTTCGTTTACTAGGAATCCCTACCGTAACAGACCGTTTGATTCAACAAGCAATCGCCCAAGTACTTTCAAAAGTGTATGACCCTACATTCTCTGAAAACAGCTACGGATTTAGACCAAACCGAAGTGCCCATGATGCGGTGAGGAAAGCGAAAGAATATATAAGAGATGGACATCGATGGGTTGTAGATATGGACTTGGAGAAATTCTTTGATAAGGTCAACCATGACAGATTAATGGGTACACTCGCGAAGAGAATCCAAGATAAACCATTACTGAAATTGATTCGTAAGTATTTACAATCGGGAGTCATGATTAATGGTGTGGTGTCAAGCACATTAGAAGGAACTCCACAAGGAGGACCATTAAGTCCGCTACTATCTAACATTGTACTAGATGAACTAGATAAAGAATTGGAAAGAAGAGGACACAAATTCGTTCGATATGCGGATGACTGTAACATTTACGTGAAAAGTAAACGAGCAGGACTTCGCACAATGGCAAGTATCCAGCGATTTATTGAAGGAAAACTACGACTGAAAGTAAATGAAAAGAAATCAGCGGTCGACCGTCCATGGAAACGTAAGTTTCTAGGATTTAGCTTTACCTATCATAAAGAGCCAAAGGTTCGTATCGCAAAAGAAAGCCTTAAACGAATGAAGAATAAAGTTCGTGAAATCACATCACGCAAGATGCCCTACCCGATGGAATACCGCATTCAGAAACTGAATCAATATCTAATGGGATGGTGTGGATATTTTGCGTTAGCAGACACCAAATCTATATTCCTTGAATTAGATAAATGGATTCGTAGAAGACTTCGAATGTGTCTATGGAAGAACTGGAAGAAACCGAAAACAAAGATACGCAACCTTATTCAACTTGGCGTACCACAATGGCAAGCGTATGAATGGGGAAATACTCGGAAGAGTTATTGGCGTATTTCAAATAGTCCAATATTACACAGAACCCTTGGTAACTCCTATTGGAGAAACCAAGGGCTGAAAAGTCTTGAAGCTCGTTATGAAAACTTGCGTCAATTATCTTAATTGAACCGCCGTATACGGAACCGTACGTACGGTGGTGTGAGAGGACGGGAGTTAATCGCTCCCTCCTACTCGATTTTGAAAATTATGTTAGAATAATAGAAAAAATGAACATAAATTACAACCATTAAATTACTATTAAGTTATTTATTTCTAATCGTTTTAGTTATATAATAAATTGAAAAATCTAAAAATTATATTTATTGGGAGAGGGTTCATTTGGGGGAAATTAAAAGTTTACATGCAAAGTATAGCATTAAAAAGAAGTTTATCGGTTGGTTTTTACTGGTTTCAGTGCTTCCATTAATTCTAGTTTCATTTGTTATTCAAAACATGAATAGTAAAATTACTGTCAAAAAAGAAGAAGAAGCAATGCACAATCTTTTGTTAAGTAAAGCGGAATTTGTCAATCAATGGTTTTCCGCACAGATGGGAGAAATGCAAGTTGCAGCAGAAAGTGATGTTATGAAATCGATGGATTCTGAAAGTATGATTCCATATTTACAAACTCTTGAAGCGCGATCAAAAGTATTTGAAACGATGTTTGTGCTTAATACGGATGGAACCGTTATAGCTCATTCAAAACCTGAAAGTATTGGATCTGATTATTCCGATCGTAGTTATTATCCAATTGCTTTAAAAGGAGAAAGTACATATTCTGAAGTATTAATATCTAAAGCTACCGGTAATCGAATCATCGTAGGGGCGACACCCATTAAAGATGACAACGGTAATGTAATAGGAATTATGTGTGGCTCTGCAAATTTTGAAATATTGGTCGACACACTATTAAAAAATGATGAAGATGTTTCTTCTAATTTAGTTTTAATTGACAATTTAGGATATATCCAAGTTGCTAATAATGAAGAAATAATTGGCAAACATATTGATGAGTCTAATCTTGAACAAGGAACAGTCAATATTCTAAAAGAGAGCTTGAATAGTTCGGACATTTCTTCTCTTCGTATAAATGGTGAACAATACATATTTGCACATGCTCCTATTGAATCAGTTGGCTTTGGATTAATTTTAGAAACGCCGGAAAAAATTGTATTAAATGAAGCGAAAACGATTCAGCATACTGTATATATCATTATTGGAATTTCAGCAATTTTTATTATCTTGTTCAGCATCATGATTGTTCAAACGATTACTAAACCAATATTGCGAGTTGCAGCAGGCATGAACGAAGTTGCAGCAGGGAACTTAAATATCGAAAAAATTCAATGTAAAAATAAAGATGAAATAGGCCAATTAACAGAACATTTCAATGATATGGTTCACAATGTTAAACTTTTAGTAGCAGAAATTAAGAAGGCTACTGAACAAGTACAAGCTTCAAGCGAAGAATTTACAGCAAGCTCAGAAGAAACATTGCTTGCTACAGAACAAATTTCCGCATCCATTCAGACAATTTCAGCTAGTACTGATGAACAAACAAGTTTTATGGAAAGAGGTAACCAACTTATTTCCAATATATCAAATCGTGTTCATGCGATAACAGAAAACATACAACAAACGAATAATAATGTAGATGATGCAGTTATGGCTGCTATGACAGGTACTGAAGTCATTCAAGAAACAATCAACCAAATGAAAGCAATCGAAGGTAAAACAAACACTGCAACAAAGGCAATTAATTTACTTGGTAAAAAATCGAATGAAATTAATGAGATTGTTTCAGTAATCACAGACATTGCAGATCAAACAAATTTATTAGCCTTAAATGCAGCGATAGAAGCGGCTCGAGCAGGTCAATATGGAAAAGGGTTCGCCGTGGTAGCAGATGAAGTTCGAAAACTTGCAGAGCAATCTAGTGATGCTTCTCGACAAATTAGTAAATTAATACAAGAAATTCAAAGCGAAATTTCAGATTCTGTTCTTGCAATGAACGAAGGAAATAATGCGGTTCAGGATGGAATGAAATATGTCGATAAAGCAGGAAATGAGTTTTCGAATATTACGATTGCTGTCAAAAAAGTCTCCACTCAAATGAATAAAATTTTAGATGAAAGTTCAACAATTAAAGAACATGTTGAAAGAATTGTACATCACATTAATGAAGTATTAAATAGCTCAATGCAAACATCAAGCAGCATTCAAGAAATTGCTTCGGCATCAGAACAGCAACATGGTACAATGCAAGAAATTGCTTCGGCAGCAAATGAATTAGCAAAAATGGCAGAAACATTAAACGAAACAGCGCAAAAGTTTAAATTTTAAATTATTTTCCTTGTTTATTTACTTAGGGTGTCGAGAGAAATTCTTGACACCCTTACTTCTTCATAACAATTAACTTATATAAATCTCTCCTCCTCCGACAATCAATGCAAGTTTCCCTCGCTGCAAAATTAATCTGTGACTAAATCGTACATGACAATCAGCCATCCAAAATGATTTTTCAGACTGCTCATTTTTTGTATGAGTCCGTACAAATAGGGAAACATAATTATAAAAATATTGATTAGGTTGTGTTGATAGTTGATGAAGAAGTTATTTGTATTTTTCAGTTTATTAATGTATCTGAACCAGCCTTTTGTGAATGCTTCCACGATTGATTTTCCTTTTTCTAATAATCAATCCATCAACATCGAGATAATTGATCCCGAATCAAAGGAGATAGTTCATTCCTTTCATCCGTATGATTATGACATCGAATTAGACTTAAATATCTTTAAAAGTGAAGTGGAACGATGGATTCATGAAATTGAACCATATTACTACAAAGAAATGTCCCTTGATCGAATTGATGAAGATGGTGAAATTATTAAAGGTTCCCCAAGAATTGAAGTCAATACTACACAGTTGTTAGATGAAATATTAAAGCGCTCATTTACTGGTGGAAAGATTGAAATCCCATTAAAGATTACTGATAGCAACTATCGACTTACTGATGTTCCTCATTTAAAAGAAGTTGTACTCGCTTCCTTTACTACATTCTTTAATCCAAATAAAGCAGGGAGAAGTAAAAACATCGAGATTTCAGCTGCAGCTATTCATAACATCATTGTTGGCAGCGAAGATACATTTTCCTTTAATGCAGTCGTTGGACCTAGAGAAATTGCTTACGGTTATCAAATAGCACCTGAAATCGTGAATGGAAAATTGGTAATGGGAATTGGTGGAGGCATATGTCAAACATCTTCCACATTATTTAATGCTGTTGATCAGCTTCCAATTAAAATTATCGAAAGACATCATCATTCCATGGATGTTGGATACGTTCCAAAAGGAAGAGATGCTACGGTTTCATTTGGAGGCTTAGACTTCCAATTCCAAAATACAACCGGAATCCCTTTTCTCATTCAAGCTTATTACAGACCTGGGGCGATTACGGTTGAAATCAGAACTTCAAAAGAATATGAGGAATTATTGAAAAATGAATTAATGGAATCGGAACCAAATTCTTAAGCAATCCCAGATGCATATTTCATATTATTCGATTCACACTAATACTGAATTTTTTGAAGGAGGAGGAGCATTCAATGGCAAATCGAAAACCGAATCCAGACAATCGTTCAAACAACGTAGAACGATTACAAACAATGGTGAAAAATACAATTAAAAATATTCATGAAGCAGAAGCAAGTATGGAATTTGCAGGTCCTGAAGAAAGAGAAAAAATTAGAGAAAAGAATGAGCGTCGCCGTAAAGCAATCGAAGGTTTCCGTGAAGAAATTAAAGATGAAGCTGCTGCTCGTAAAAGAGGAGAAGTATAAATTCGTGAGAAACTGGCAAAAGGCCAGTTTCTTTTTTATTTGAATATGATTGCTTTTTTTATTTACTTGTACTAGATTTTATGCTATTTACATTTAATTTTGATAAAATAATGAAGTGGATAATAGTTAAGTATGTTGGGGAGGGACATTGCATATGAATATGGTTGAAACGCTCGTAAATCAAAGCCGTAATGTAATGGATCTAATGAAACAATTAAAAAAAATTGCTTCAGTCAAAGGAAAAAAACGTACCGAATTAATTGAAAAATTTACTGCTAACCAGCATTCATTTAATGTTTATACATATGCAAGTGAGGAAGCGAGACAATCGCAACAAGTAGAAACTCTTAAAGTGAAATTAAATGAATTTAGTAGCCAATTTGATGCTGCACGCTATGAGATGGATGGAGAAGTAAATGAAGAACAGGTAAACCTATTATATAATGAAGTGTTAAATGCATATAACGAAATGGTAATAGCACTTGGATACGAAAAAGAAGTTATCGATATAAAAAAATTTTAAAGTAAAAAAGAAAGTGGATTTTTTGATCCACTTCCTTTTTTTATTTTTTATAGTCGTAAATTAATTCATCCGTTTTTGAATCAATAGAAACATATAAGTCATGATTATTGAAAAACCATTCATCATCTTTTTCAACATAAAAATGGATGCCATCTACAACCGTTTCAACCCCAATATTATGAGGCTTTTCACGGTTCATTCCTAAAGAAAAAGCTTCATGGAAAGGGGAAGAACCACCGTAACGAGCGTAAAACCTTATGTAATCACCTGATTCTACTTCCATTTCTTCTTTGAACCAAGCCAACGCTTCATCCGAAATAATAATTTTCATTTACGCCAAATCCTTTCGAAAAACATTATAACCACTTAACTTTCGGTTCCGTACCTTCTTTGATGCGTTTGATATTGGATTTATGTCGATAAAATATAAAAGTTGCTAAAATCAATACTAAGATAAATAATGCGTAATCACCAGTAAGTAACCAGTAAATAATGCTATAAATCACGGCTATGACAGATACAACCATTGACGATAAACTAACAATTTTCGTCAGTTTTAAACTGATGAAGAAGCCGATGATTAAAATTATAAAAAACGGCCATGAATAACCTAACAATACACCGCCTGATGTTGCCACAGCTTTTCCGCCACGAAAACCTGCAAAGATTGGGAACATATGTCCAACCGCGGCTATTGCTCCTAAAATAAGAGGATGTACTATCGTATCACTGAAAAACGGAAACATTGGTAGTATCGTTGCTACTGTACCTTTTAAAATATCCATGATGGTAACAACCATTCCAGCTTTTTTTCCTAATACGCGGAATGTATTTGTAGCACCTAAGTTACCACTTCCAAATTCTCGAATATCCGTTTTATAAAAAATTTTTCCAATCCATAATCCAGACGGAATCGAACCGATTAAATACGCACAAATGACTGCTATTACATTAATCATACCAAGATTCCTTTCAAAATAAACGTTTTACTATTAGCGATAATCATTTTACACTTTTTCTCTTATAAGAGAAAGGTCATTTTCGCTTTTTTCTATTATTCGCGAAAAAATATAGTACAGTGGAAGGAAATCATATGTTTAATCGTGAATCAAAGAAATGTCTTCATTTATTATATATGTTATCCTTTGTAAAATAAATAAAGCGATTGTGTTGGCAAGTATATTTATTAGGCAATCTTTTATTTTTAAGATGAAAACAGTACAAAGTACACTTTATGAAAAATTTTCTTTTTTCTTTTCAAAAATTTGTTAAAATGAAAAGGATGCTCGAATGTACTAGTGATTGACAGATGGAACGATTCTCTGTACGATTAGTGATACAGAACGGATGTTTGTATTTGGAGGGATTTAATTTGGCAATAAATCAAACAGGGATCACATATGATGCCGATGCCATTCAAGTATTAGAAGGTTTGGATGCTGTACGGAAACGTCCAGGGATGTATATTGGATCCACTGACAGCCGAGGTCTTCATCACTTAGTTTATGAAATTGTAGATAATGCAGTGGATGAAGCCCTTGCTGGATTTGGTTCACATATCATCGTCAAAATCCATAAAGATCATTCCATTAGCGTTCGAGACTACGGTCGTGGAATGCCAACAGGAATGCATAAATTAGGTAAACCAACACCTGAAATAATATTCACTGTGCTTCATGCTGGTGGAAAATTTGGTCAGGGTGGATATAAAACAAGCGGTGGTCTACACGGTGTGGGATCATCCGTTGTAAATGCTCTATCTAAGTTTCTTGAAGTAACGATTTATCGTGATGGTCAAATTCATCGCCAACGCTTTGAAAATGGTGGAAAACCGGTAACAACCCTTGAATTAATTGGGACGACAAAAGAAACTGGAACACTCGTTCACTTTTTACCGGATGATACGATATTTTCCACAATAAAATTTAATTATGATACATTAGCTGAACGATTACGTGAATCAGCTTTTCTCTTAAAAGGTTTGACAATTGAACTGATTGATGAAAGGGAAGAAGGAAAGCGGGAAGTATTTTGCTATGAAAACGGAATTCAAGCATTTGTTGAATATTTAAATGAAGAAAAAGATGTCATCCATCCAGTAAAATATGTGGAAGGCAATCATGATGATATAGAAGTAGAATTTGCCTTCCAATTTAATGATGGGTATTCCGAAACTATTCTTTCCTTCGTCAATAATGTTCGTACTCGAGATGGCGGGACTCATGAAACTGGTGCCAAGTCTGCATTAACTCGTATCTTTAATGAGTACGCACGAAAAGTCGGTTTATTAAAAGAAAAAGATAAAAACCTTGAAGGTACCGATATAAGAGAGGGACTTTCCGCCATCATTTCCGTTCGAATTCCAGAAAGGTTATTACAATTTGAGGGCCAAACAAAAAGTAAACTCGGAACTCCCGAAGCCCGCACTGCTGTAGAATCTGTTTTATCAGAAAAATTGTTATATATTTTAGAAGAAAATGCAGAATTATCCGCATCTCTTGTTCGGAAAGCAATTCGAGCTGGACAGGCGAGGGAAGCAGCGAGAAAAGCTAGGGAAGAAGCACGAAACGGTAAAAAGGGCAAAAAAGCTAAAACAATTCTTTCTGGGAAGTTAACACCTGCCCAATCTCGCAATCCCGAAAAAAATGAATTATACCTCGTGGAAGGTGATTCTGCAGGGGGATCTGCAAAACAAGGTCGCGATCGCAGGTTCCAAGCGATATTGCCACTCCGCGGTAAAGTTATTAATACAGAAAAAGCAAAACTTACGGACATTATGAAAAATGAGGAGATTGCTACCATTATTCATACAATCGGAGCCGGAGTAGGTCCTGATTTTAATTTAGAGGATGTGGCTTACGATAAAATTATTATAATGACCGATGCAGATACTGACGGTGCCCATATCCAAGTTCTTCTACTGACATTTTTCTATCGTTACATGCGCCCATTAATTGAAGCTGGAAAAGTCTATTTAGCTTTACCACCGCTTTACAAAGTGTCAAAAGGCAGTGGTAAAAACGAAGTTGTTGAATATGCTTGGACCGAAAATGAATTACAAGAAAAAATTAAAAAAGTAGGGAAGGGCTATGTTATCCAACGCTATAAAGGTCTCGGCGAAATGAATGCGGACCAATTATGGGATACGACGATGAATCCTGAAACGAGAACACTGATTCGTGTAACGATTGAAGATGGCGCCCGTGCAGAACGTCGCGTTACAACTTTAATGGGTGATAAAGTCGAACCTCGCCGTAAATGGATAGAATCCAATGTAGATTTTGGTATGGAAGAAGATACAAATACTTTAGTAACCGATTTCATCCAACATAAGGAGGAAGAATAATGGCGTCAACCGAACGATTTCATGAATTGACTTTAGAAGACGTGATTGGTGATCGTTTTGGTCGCTACAGTAAATACATCATTCAAGATCGAGCGATCCCCGACGCTCGAGATGGATTAAAACCTGTGCAACGTAGAATTCTTTATGCGATGTATAGGGAAGGGAATACCCATGAAAAACCATTCCGAAAATCTGCGAAAACAGTCGGTAATGTTATTGGTAACTACCATCCTCATGGGGATTCATCCGTATATGAAGCAATGGTACGACTTAGCCAAGATTGGAAAGCTCGCTATCCGTTAATTGAAATGCATGGAAATAACGGTTCGGTTGATGGTGACCCCCCAGCAGCAATGCGTTATACGGAAGCGCGCCTTTCCGTTGTAGCTGCAGAAATGCTAAAAGATATTGATAAACAAACAGTCGATTTCGTTCCAAACTTTGATGACCAAGACACTGAACCGACTGTGCTTCCTGCTAAACTTCCTAACTTACTTGTAAACGGTGCTACTGGTATTTCTGCAGGTTACGCAACAGATATACCACCTCACAACTTGTCAGAAGTATTAGATGGAATATTGATGCGTCTAGACCATCCAAATTGTACTGTAGATGATTTAATGACAGTCATAAAGGGGCCTGATTTTCCTACTGGTGCAATCATAGAAGGGATTGATGGCATTAAAAAAGCCTATGAAACAGGCAAAGGAAAAATTATTATTCGCTCCAAAGCAACAATAGAACCCATTAAAGGTGGAAAAGAGCAAATTGTCATCACTGAAATCCCTTATGATGTGAATAAAGCACAACTTGTAAAGAAAATTGATGAAATGCGTTTTGACAAGCGTTTAGAGGGGATTGCTGACATTCGAGATGAATCCGACCGAACAGCAGGACTCCGAATTGTTATTGAATTAAAGAAAGATATTGATGGAGAAGCCATTTTAAACTATCTATATAAAAACACAGACTTACAAATCACATATAACTTTAATATGATTGCTATTCATAATCGGCGTCCAACAATGATGACACTTCCATTAATGCTAGATGCATATATCGATCATCAAAAGGATGTTGTAACAAGAAGGACGAAATTTGACCTTCAAAAAGCAAAAGATCGATTACATATCGTTGAAGGTTTGATAAAAGCTTTATCCATTTTAGATGACGTCATTCAAACAATTCGTTCTTCTAAAGATAAACGAGATGCAAAAAACAATTTGCAATCGAAATTCCAATTTACTGAAGCACAAGCAGAAGCAATTGTTAACTTGCAATTATATCGTTTAACAAATACAGATATTACGCAGCTCCAAAAAGAGCATGAAGAATTACAAAAAACAACAGAAAAACTATCGAAAATATTAAGTAGTGAAAAAGAATTAATTAAGGTCATTAAAAAAGAAATCCAAGAATTGCGTAAAAAGTTTGACGAGCCTCGACGTTCCACTATCCAAGCTGAAATTAAAGAAATCAAATTGTCTCTAGACGTTTTAGTGCCAAGCGAAGATGTTGTCGTGACTGTTACAAAAGATGGTTATGTAAAACGGACAAGTCTACGATCTTATGCAGCGTCAAGCCCGGAAGATATTGCAATGAAAGAATCGGATTATTTACTATTTGAAGAGACATTGAATACTCAACATTACCTATTAATTTTCACGAATAAAGGTAACTACATTTATCAACCAGTTCATGAATTGCCGGATATTCGTTGGAAAGATTTAGGTCAACATATTTCAAGTATTGTTCCGATTGAAGAAGGCGAAAAAGTAATAGGTGCTATTGGCGTTGAAAACTTTGATGATGAAAACTTACATGTATTAACGGCATCAAAACAAGGACAAGTGAAGCGTTCGAGTCTAGCTGAATATCAAGTATCTCGATACTCCAAACCAATTAAGTCAATGAACCTAAAAAATGACGATGAAATGATTTATGCAAACCTTGTATCTTCCGATAAGGATGTTATCCTAACATCATATTTAAGCTATACAGTACGATTTAACATGGAAGAAATACCGATTACGGGTGTCAAAACAGGTGGGGTTAAAGGCATCAATTTAAAAGATGATGATATATTAGCCGCAGTTAATGTAATTGAAAAAGATGCTAAACAAGATGTACTTGTCGTTACCCATCGAGGTGCAATCAAACGGATGAGTATTTCCGAAATCGAACGAACAGGCCGAGCTAAACGTGGTCTTGTCATATTGAAAGAATTAAAAACAAATCCTCACCGTATCTTTAACGTTTTGGTTGTTAATGAAGAAGATTCGGTACTTGTAGTAACGAAAAAACAAGTACAAGAGAAATTTGCAATTTCTGAACTCACTAAAGCAGATCGTTATTCAAATGGTTCATTGAAATTCGATATAAACAACGATGGTGAATTATTATTTGTAAAAATTCTCAAACCTATTCAAGAAGTTATAAAGGATTTATAATCAATAAGAACATAATATTGTGGATGACTCTATTATGGAGTTGTCCACTTTTAAATTGAAAAAATTTCGAAAACGGTTTACTATTGTTATCATCGTTTATTTTGGGGGAATCATTATGGGGAAATTAGTGTTATCCATTGAACATCGTTCGAAAGGAATGGCGTTAGTAATTCTTGCTGCATTGTTTTGGGGAATATCCGGTACTGTTTCCCAATATATGTTTCAACATTTACATATCAACACAGAATGGTTTACAACTGTTCGGTTACTACTTGCTGGATTGTTATTATTAATCATTGCTTATAATAAAGAAGGAAAACATATTTTTGACATATGGAAACAAAAAAATGACGCCATTCCATTAGTCATTTTCGGAATATTTGGTATGATCGGTGTTCAATATACATATTTAGCTGCTATCAAACACGGAAACGCGGCAACAGCAACGGTTTTACAATACTTAGGTCCAGGATTAGTGACAATGTATTATCTTATTATTGCCAAACGTCTACCAACATTAAAAGAACTGATTGCAGTTTTTTCAGCACTTTTTGGAACTTTTTTGCTTGTCACACATGGAAACTTTCAAACATTAACGATTTCAAAAGAAGCTTTTTTATGGGGGATTCTGTCCGCCCTTGGTTTAGCATTTTACACGATTTATCCAATTAAATTATTAAAAAAATGGGGATCCTTTATTACCATTGGCTGGGGAATGTTAATAGGGGGAATCGTTTTTAGCATTATAAGAGCTCCTTGGCAATTTGAAGGACAATGGCATATTGAGGCAAACTTTGCTTTCTTATTTGTCGTTGTTTGCGGAACCGTTCTTTCATTTTATTTTTATTTAGATAGCTTAAAATATTTAAGCGCTTCTGAAACAAGTTTACTAGCTTGTTTCGAACCATTATCCGCAACATTAACATCAGTAGCATTCTTAGGGGTTGCTTTTGGATGGATTGATTGGATTGGATCGTTATGCATTTTACTAACAATAGTTATTTTATCGAGAGAGTAGGGAAGGGAACCTTCGAATTAAATAAAATGATAAAAAGAGGAAAGCTCATCTGCCTTCCTCTTTTTGTTTTGAGTAAAATGCATTGTTTATTTTTCTAATTGGTTTTGTTGTTAAAAGTCTTTTTATTGGCTTATTTCACCAACAAATGTGGCTGGATAAGTTGCTTCATCAAATTTATAAAGATACAATTTTGCGTTGATATTATCGCCTTTTTCATCAAAAGAAACGTCTGTTAAAACGCCTTTATAATCTTTGACGGATCGAACTGCTTCTGCTACTTCTTTTCTAGATGGTAACTCACCGTTATTGGCATGAATGGCTTTTTCTAATCCTTGTAAAAATACTCCCATTGCATCGTAAGCATATGCAGAATACGGCTCGATATCTTTATTAAATTTCGCCTTATAATTTTCAATAAACTGTTTACCTTCTGTTGTAGAGCTCGCATCTCCAGCAATATTTGTAATATACACATTTTTCACTGTTTCACCTGCAATATCGACAAGGGCTGAGGAATAGAGCGCATCTCCACCCATAATTGGAATTGTTATGCCTTTCTCACGTGCCTGTTTTATAAGAATTCCACCTTCGCCAAAAATACCTCCAAAGTAAATTAAATCAGGCTTTTTATTTAACACTAAGTTTAATACGCCATTGAAATCTTTTTCGCCAACAGTAATTCCCTCATACCCTACAATCTCAGCACCTAGATTTTCAGCTTCCTCTACAAAGGCGTCTGCCAATCCTGTACCATATGTTGTTTTATCTTGAATAACAAAAATCTTTTTTGCTCCCAATTCATTCACCGCATATCTTGCTCCTGCAGGCCCTTGATGATCATCTCTTGCAACGATGCGATTAACTGTTGTCAGCCCCCGATCTGTCACTTCTGTTGCTGTACTTGCAGGGTTGACCATTGTAACATAATACTTTTCATATATTTCGGAAGCCGCAATCGATACGCCAGAGTTATAATGACCGATAACGCCGTAAATAGATTCATCTGCTCCAATCAAATTGGCATTGGATACGCCTTTTTTTGGATCTGCCTGATCATCGTATGGTTCCAATTGTAATGTAAAACCCATTTCCTCAAACTTCGCTAATTCTTCCTCTAATTTCATTTGAGCGCCTAATTTGATGGCTTCACCAATGATAGCATTACTACCAGACATTGGTGCATGAGCAGCAATTTTGATGACTTTAGAATTTGTTGAATTGGAAGTGTTATTAGAAGTATTCGATGTGCTGGTAGAACAGCCTGCTAGTATTCCAAATAAGAAAAGCAAAGTTAAAATAAGAATGGTAGTTTTCTTCAACATTACATCCCTCCAAACCCGTCATATTCCAACAGCATACCAATTAAAGTTATTAAAGCTTTATGTGACAGATTTGTGATATATACCATCTAGCAATAAAAAAATAAAAATATTTCTACTATAATAAGAATTAAATAGAGAATAACAATTGGAGAAAAGAGTAGGGGAGTAATGGGGAAAAGATATGCAATTAAAAAATCCTTGAGTTATGAAACTCAAGGATCAAAGGGTTAGAATTAGTGAGAGACTTTATTAACGGAAATACCAGTTTGTGCGCGAACTTCAACTTCGCTATATTTTGCATAATCAGTTTCTTTAGATAAAATAGTTCCAATCCAACCGCAAATGAAACCAACTGGAACAGAAATAATTGCTGGGTTTGTTAAAGATACTAATGGCGTACCTACGAAAATCGCTTTACCTGGTTCTGGATTCCATACGTTTGGTGAAACTGCCACAAGAACTAAAGCAGTAATTAATCCACCAATGATAGCCCATACAGCACCATTAGAATTGAATCGTTTCCAGTAAATTGTGTAAATGATTACTGGTAAATTAGCAGATGCAGCAATACAGAATGCTAATGATACCAAGAACGCAACGTTAAGTGTTTGAGCTCCTAATGCAAGTAAAATAGAAATAACGGAAATTACTAATGAACCAATACGAGCAGCAATAACTTGCTCTTTTTCAGTAATTTTGCCTTTTTTAACAATTTGACCATAAATGTCATGAGATAGGGCAGAAGCACCTGAAAGTACTAGACCTGCAACTACCGCTAAAATTGTTGCAAAGGCAACAGCTGAAACGAATGAGAATAAAATATCTCCACCTAAAGCTTCAGCAAGTAATGGTGCAGCCATGTTACCAGCAGGGTTTGCAGCAACAATAGTTTCTTTACCAACGAATGCAGCTGCTCCAAATCCTAAGAAGATAGTTAATACATAGAAAATACCAACGATCCAAGTAGCCCAAATTACTGAAGAACGTGCAGTTTGAGCATCTTTAACTGTGAAGAATCGCATTAAAATGTGTGGAAGACCAGCAGTACCTAATACTAATGCTAATAATGTAGAAATTGTATTAATACCGCTCTTATAAAGCATACCAGGATTTAAATAAGCTTCACCTGCTTCGGTAGCAGTAGCCATTTCAGAGAACATTCTAATAATACTGAAATCAAATTTCAATAATACAAGAATCGAAATAATAGCAGTACCAAACATTAATAGAACAGCTTTAATAATTTGTACCCAAGATGTAGCAGTCATTCCTCCGAACAATACATAGATTGTCATCATGACGCCAACGATTAATACAGAAACCCAATAAGGAATACCGAATAATAACTGAATAAGTGCACCTGCACCAACAAGCTGTGCAATCATGTAGAACAATACGATAACAATTGTACTTAATGCAGCTGCTCCACGAACTTTTACCATATCGAAACGAGCAGTAATCATGTCTGCTAAAGTGAATTTACCTAGATTTCGTAAAGGCTCAGCAACAATATATAATACAACTAAATAAGCTACTAAATAACCGATGGAGAAGTAGAAACCATCATATCCATATAAAGCAACGGAACCTGCAATCCCTAAGAATGATGCAGCAGATAAATAATCCCCCGAGATAGCTAGTCCGTTTTGCCAACCTTTAAGGCCGCCGCCAGCAGTATAGAATTCACTTGCAGTGCTGGTTCTTTTAGAAGCCCAATAAGTAATATACAAAGTAACAGCAACGATAGCTAAGAACATGACTATAGAAGTAAGACTCATTGACCAGCACCTCTTTCGTATTCATCAATAATTTCTCTTGCTTCTTTGTCAAATTTGTTCGCTCTTCCAACATAGAAGTGTGCCAGTCCCCAAACCATTATAAAGAGACCAAATGAATAGAACCATACCCACGTAATTTCTCCAATTGCTTTTTGATGCAAAATTTCTGTGTACGATGTTAAAACTGGAAGAAGCATGTATAAGACAAAGAAAATTACTGCCATCGTCCAGAGAAATGAGTTTTTCTTTCTAGATAACTGTCTGAACGATTCCATTTTGGCGATTCTTTCGTAATCAATTTGCTTTCCGCTATCTTTCGCCATAAACATACCCCCTTATTTTTGATTTTTTTTGCTGCTTTGTGTGCGCAAAATTCTTTTTTAAGAATTTTACAATTTTAATTTTATTTAACAGTTCAAAAAATTGCAACAACTTTTTTCTATAAATATTCCAATTTTTTTTAGTAAAAAACAAGATTAAAAGAGAAATTTTTTTCAAAAGTTAAGAAATAAGCAGTATGTTAGAACTATTTATTTGACAATTAATTTACATATTTTCGGGATATTATAACAATGAAGGATAATGAAAAAAAACAAAAAATAGAAAAAAGGGAAAAAAAGTTAGGAACAATGACCGAAGAAATTGGTGTGAATAGAAGTTAATAATTATTGAAGGAATAACAATTATAGGAAAGTACAAGATCAACATATGTGAAATAATGATGATCCTATAAATAGTTATGTATAACTGAAACATTTTATTAATTTAACAGTTCATATTATTAAATTTTTATTAATTTAAACTAAGGTAAAATAAATACAGTTATTTCAATTCTGTCTCACTATTACAAGTATTCTTATATTTTGAGATTTAACTTCCGATAAGATATATTATGTAAACTAAAAACAGAAATAAAAAATTAGTTTATTTTCATTCCATAAAATATGAATTCTTTCCCACCCATTGAATAATCAATAAATGGTTGAGTATCAATTTGTTGGTTTCAAAAGATTAAGACGGATGATTAATTGTTTATCAAAAGTTTTATTTAATTTGACTTTCCACATGTATTTTTGCCAGTATTTTTCTACTTAATTGATTTACACACGAATCACCCTCAATAACACTTTACTTTTGATATTTTAATCCAATTAACCGTAAATATAAGTGATTTCCCAACATCAATCTTTACTTATCAAAACTAAAATTGATATGTTTGGCCACCTCTATATTATAAGTAGAAAATTTATTATCTCGAGAGAAATGCTACTGAGGTTTTGATCATTCCAGTGGCAGCAAAATATACTCCATCTCCATATTATATTTCGTTATAAATTGCTCTGGCTCTTTTCAGCAAACAATATTATATACTGTTCCGTATGTCATAAATAATTCTAAAATCAGACATTTCATTCATCGGAGATTTGCTTGGACTAAAATAAGTAATAGAGGATAGGTTATCAAATAATACATAATGTAAGATACAGATTTTTTCTATTTAACCTCTCTTCTGGGAATAATTATCTTTTAGAGCCCTACTTAGTAGTGCAATTGAACGGTCGATGTCAGCTTTAATCGTATCTTTGTAGGCTTTTACCTTCTCTTTGTCTCCCAGCCTATAAATATAAATCGTCTGCATTTCTGTTCCTTCTTTTGTTATTGGCTCCCTAACAACATAGCCCTCTTTTAACAACTCATGCAAGGACTTATAAATTTCAGATTTTGTTGGTTTATAACCGAGATCTTTAAAATGATTTTGTAATTCTTCTAATATTTGAAGTCCATAAAGTCTTCCCTTCTCTGCTGCATGAAGCATATAAAGTTTTAAGTAAGCTCTTTGTTTAATGACAAATGTACTTTTCCCCATTTTATCCCTCCATAATAGCTGTACGTGTTTTTACTAGATTTTAATAAATCGTTCGGAGCGAGTGTTTTCAATAAATAAAGGATTTTTCAGAACCATCCTCTATAAGAATATAATAAACGAGTTTATTGATAAAAGTAATATGGCCTGACGAACTTTTTGTCAGGCCAAACCACTTATGATATGATTTTAAAATTTCTCTCCAGGTCGAAATTTATTGCTTTATAAGCATCAAATGGCTACTAAAAATTGCTTTTCAAACGCACTTCAATTGTTCAGTTATCATAATAATGAGAGGATTTTATCTGAGATTGCTTGTTCAACATCGCCGCGCATCGATAAACTTTCCTTCGCAAAAGGTGCTAGTTGTTCGTTTGAACCAATCATCACGTTATGGAATGCATGTTCAAACATGGATATATCATTTGCATCATTCCCGAATGCAATATAAGTATTTTCCTCAATTCCCAATGACTTTAAAGCACTTCCTTTATGAATCCCCTTTGGACTAATATCTATTACATCTTCATTGCGATGTCTATGTACAAAAACTTCAAGTTTTAAGACCTGTTCAGATAATTTATCCATATCATTAGCTGTTAATAATAATACTTTTACAATTTTATCAAGAGAATCTATATTTACTTGTTTTGCTAATTTTCCTGGATCAATATTATGAAAAATTGGGTGTGTTTTCGGTCCAGTATAAGCATAATTCCATTCCCCATCAATCAAATAAGTAGCTTGATACAGATTAATCAGTTCTTTTAATTCTTCCACTACCTTCTTTGGAAATGTGTGACTTTTTATCACTTTTCCCTCTTTCCATATTAATGAACCATTTCCGCCTATCATTGTCAGATCATGAAATTCTTTATCTATTACAGGCAGCATATCACGAATGGGGCGCGCTGAAGCAAAAATGATTTCATGCCCTTCTTCCCTCAACTTTTTTAACGATTGAAGAATTGTTTTTGATATCGGTTGCCCATTAAACACAATCGTCCCATCTAAATCGAACACATATATCAATGAACTCACCTTTTCTATGGAATAATACCATTTTAATGGTAGACTAAAATAGAGTACTTGTAAATAGATCCCAACAACATCTTTGTTTATGTCATATACACTGCTTTTCGCTCTGTAGTTCAAATCAAAATACGCTAGTTACAGAAACTGTGTAACTAGCGCTCGACAAATTGAGGTCGCCTACATATTGCATTGAGACGCCCTTTATATTTTAATTAGATTATGCTCTAGCAATTGTTAAGTTAGTAGTATCTGTACTTAATAATCTTGTTGCTCCGCTAATGAAAGTTACCCAAACTAAGAAATTATCTTGGAATGCAATGAAGATTCCTTGTTGGTTTGAAAAACCATTGCCTCCTACCAAAATAGTGTCACCGAATTCTAATCCTAAATTGTTAAAGTGTTTTTCCATCACTTCATTCACCTCCATTCTTGAAGTTACTATAATAAATGCAAGTTTTAATAATTGATTTGAGTCATATGTACTAGAAATGAAGGAAAAAATTTCACATTTTTATAGAAAACATCTAACGTAAATCTCCTTCTACAAATGCCTATTCCTATTAAATAAAAATAATAACTACAGGCAAAATAACAGTAATTAGACAATCACTAACTTCCTGTATTATCTAAAATTTTTATATAATCCTTCAAATTTAATTGGAGTAACCATATCATTTTTACGTGCTAGTCCTTCCCCTTCCCCACTTCCCTTTTATCAACTCGAAAATATTTTCTTCAGCAATGAAAAGACTATCAATATTATTTAGGATGAATTTCCTCTACCTTAATTTTTTGATCTGCCCACTTGAGTTATATTGCCTCTCTTACAAATTTCGAGGAAAATTATTCTGTTACAAAACTAGCAACCTGGTTTTTCTAATCATATTTGCTGTCCCATTTAAAAACATTTTTTTAGAAGTTCTATTTTGAATAAAAAATCATCCAAACTTTCGTGGATGATTTTTTTATAAATGATCATTTTTTACTTAATTATTGTTCATGTTCAATCAAACAAAATGAAGAATTTGTTAAAATTAATAAAATTAAATGCAAATTATTCATGATTATGATATAACTTTCATAAACTTTACAAGATAGTCTATTCGTACATATACATGGAGATACTGTTGTTTTTTCCATCAATTTATTCAAACAATTTATTCTACGTTATTATTCCTAAAAGGGTATAATAACAATATGGAGGTCGAGCATGCTTAAAATTAAAAAAATCGAATTTATTAAAGCAATATATGATGAATCTTTATCTCATAATATTTTTTCAATTGCTAACATCTATTTTTCAAATTATCCGCCTATTCTAGGTGCGTTAATATATTGGAAGAAAAATAATTCGCGGTCTGAATTTACTCGTGAAGGCGAATATAAATTTTATTACAATCTTGATGATATTACTTATTTTGCTGCTGTAAAATTTCCAAAAAATACGAAGTTAACGAGAGATCAAAAACAAGAATTATCCTATATTTTATTAGACGAAAGAGGTTCCATCGGGACATATACCATCAAAACTCATTCAAGCCGTCGAAAGCGATTTAATCCGAAAAAAACCCTTGAACAATTAAACATACCTGATGATTTTGATGTCACGTCCATACCTGTTCATTACGGTCCGATTATTGATGAAACAAGTGCAGAAGAAATCCAAAGAGACAATCCGCATTTATCAAAGAAATTTATAATGGATTATTGCTACTGGAGATATAGTTTAATAAAGTTGCATCCAACGGAATTTGAGCCATATTTAAAATATGTAGATTTTGCTTATGTATGTTATGCATGTGATCAAATCACTGAAAAATATTTAATCGATCATTTAGATTTAGTAGATGTTGCCGCGCTGCAATATAATTATCCAGTACTCGCAAGACTAACTCCTTCATTTAAAAAATATATTGTTGACGAATTAATACGTAAAAAAGAAGAAATCAATCCTCATTTTGCAGATGAAATTGATGAATTTATTGAAGATGACACTTATTTTAGTGAATATGCAACCATTCATTTAATAGATGATGATGAATATGAGGAAGAAGAGGAAAAAATAGATTTCCAATTTTTTGAGTTTGATCGCGGTCCATTTAAATGGCCTGGCAGCGAACACATGGTAAAAGGGATTCCTTCCCTCGCTTGCCAGTTATATGATGACATGGGCTATAAAAAGCCAACAAATGAAGAAATGGATGAGCAATTTAACAAATACAATGCAAAACAAATTTCATTAATTAGTGCCATTTTAGAGCCCCATTGGTTAAACCGATATAAAGACCAAATTGATTGGAAAATCGTATGTTTATATAATAAACATTTAACGGATGAATTTTTAAATGAGCATATAGAATACGTAGACTTTGAATGCTTAGGAAACAATTTAAGTTGTGTTTTATCGGAAGAATTCATTGAAAAACATATGAATCAATTTAATCACGATAAACCGGTACCATTAATTATTCGCTTTTTAACAGAGCAGATGTATTTAAATCATAAAGATAAAATCAAAGTGAATTCCGACTTACTTTTCCAATACTATGATTGTATTGGTGCCCCGGAATACAATCGTATACTCGATTTATTGGATGAATAGCTTCATAATCTTTTTATTTGAACGCCATTTTAATGAAAATGGTGTTATTTTTTTACATACTGCAATTTTGTGCAAATAAATACCTCACTTGTTGTTACAAAACAAGTGAGGCTTTTAATCGACTTCAATTTTAAATATATCCAAATTATTAACCTCTTTCCTATAATCTAGCGATTTTATCTAATTATTTAACTTGTTCTTTCATTATTCGTGCATGCTCATTAAATCTGTCTAACTGTTCTTGAGACAAATGTTCGATAAAGTTAGTAAAATTGATTGGTTCAAGACCAAACTGCTCACATTTTGAAACATAATACTCATAGCCTTCTTGATAAATTGTCATACATATCCCCCTTTTATATTGTACTATAACAGCTATTTTATTTTGATTCTAATATAGTACAGTTTTAATTTTCTGTCAACGGTAAAATGAAAGACTTGTCTAATGATTTAAACAAGTCTTCGCTAACCTTATATGAGGTTTTTCACCATTTTTGCGATTGTTGCTCCATCAGCCTTGCCAGCAAGGAGCGGTTTTGCAATTTTCATCGCCTCGCCCATATTCATTCCTTTTGTAATACCTGCGTCCACTAAAATTTTGACAATTTCTTCTTCTGATAATTGTTTTGGTAAGAAGCTTTGTAATATTTCCAGCTTACGATTTTCTTTTTCAATTAAGTCTTCACGGCTCGCTTGTTTTGCACCCTCTAACGCTTGTTGAGTCTGTTTCAATTCACGATGAATAACCGCTACTTCTTCTTCAATTGAAAGTTCAGAGCCTTTTTCTTTTTCTGCTTGATCTAATGCAGATTTTAATAATGTTAGAACTCCTTTCGCCACAACATCTTTTTCTTTCATCGCTTGTTTTAATTGTTCAAAAACTGTTTTTTTCAACATAATTATGCTCCTTTATTGATGTTTTATGTATTTCATTATAATAAAAATATTCAACCATATTAATTAATAGACATTCATTGTAATGGCTAACACTACATTTAATATAAATATGTGCTCGATTGAGCTTGCAGTATCACTACGGCGATTGGAGCAGATGGTCATCACAATGTTTCATTTCTTTTTGTTCCTCCTCCCTACCCTTCACTAAATAAATTTGTCGATTATTTCTGAAAATTGTTTAATTTATTGTGAATATTGAAATAGCTGTAGGATAATTTACTTAATTCAAGTAATATGAAACTAATGTAAAGGAGGTATTGAGAATGCAAGTTCGTACGACGAGACTCGAAGAAGAAGAAGCAAAAATTGTCTATCAAGAAACAGCTGGTTTAGCCATTATCACCATTCATCGACCGCAATTAAAAAACGCTTTGACAGCAAAAATGTGGGATCAACTAGCAAAAATCGCTACGCAATCTATAAAAAATCCAAAAAATAAAGTATTAATTCTTCGAGGATCCGGTGAGAATTTTACTGCTGGTTCAGATATAAAAGAATTCAATCGCATGTCATTAGAAGAAGCTGAAGAGGCCTTTGTTCGAATGGAAAATACAATCTCGACTATCGAAAACTTACCACTCCCTACAATTGGTGTCATTAACGGTCCAACGATGGGAGCAGGTCTTGAGCTTGCATTAGCTTGTGATATACGAATTGGTTCTGAGAAAGCTCGCATGGGAATTCCGGTTGGGAAGCTCGGCATTACATTGAATAATAAGTTTGCAAAACGACTCGTTGATTTAGTTGGCCCATCAACGACAAAAGATTTTGTTTTCACTGGCCGTACATTTAAAGCAGAGGAAGCATATAGAGTCGGTATGTTAAACTACTTAGTACCTGAAAAAGATTTAACCCGTTTCTCTATTCGATTGGGAAAACTAGTGGCGAGCATGTCCCCTGCTTCATTACTGGCGGTCAAAAATTCGGTAAAAGAGTGCGTTAACTCAACTCCAGCTCTATGGCAAGGCTCCACGTCTTTTGTCGATCCTGAGGATTTTCCTGAAGGAGTACGTGCTTTCGTTGAGAAACGAATGCCTCAGTTTAGACGGAAAAACTAAAGCTTTGTGGGCTTTAGAAAAATCATTAGTAAATCCAAATCACGGCTATCGATTCCCTTTCGCCTAAAATCAATAACTGCAAGTAGATGTTTTCATATAATTCACACAAAATGAATAGTAAGACTGTCCGAAAAAGTATTGTAGTTTTTGGACAGTCCTTTACATTATTCCTTTAATAAAAATTTGCATTTGCATTGGTTCAAATTCAAAATGGCGTTGAAATTCAATGGAAATCTGCTTTTGCAATTCTTCGATAGCATTGACCACATCGTAATGTACTGGTGCTTTCATCTGAAGGGATATATAAATGTTGGGCGTCAATTTCTTCATTGTGAATTGTATAGAATCTACTTTCGCGATAACCGGATAATTCGAAACAACATAGTGAATTAAATCAATAAAAACATTCGGTGATATTTCAATTGTTTGACGATGAAAATCAGGTTGAACAATCGTCGTTTCTCCTAATTTCACCCGATTCTTTGAAAAAATATCAAACCCTTTTTGAATAAAACGTTTAAAAAAATTTTGCTCTACTTGACGATAAGGAATGGGCATTAAATGTTTACCTTGAGTCGAGCGAATAAATTGAGCTAATTTAATCTCATTTTTCGATCGTATGTTATCAATATAATAAAACTGTTGAATTGGACCAATGTTCAATTGTTCAGCAATTTTTTTTGTCATTTTATCGCTCGTTCCAATAATTAAAATCGATTGAATATGATGTTTTTTTATTGCATCCATTACTTCTTTTCTATGGAATTCATCTTGAAAGATCGCTCTTCGAATAGCTTTTATCGTATTTTTTTCAAATTTTGCTGAAGTACCTGCAATTTTTTGACCGTTCTTAATTAATAATCCATCATCAATGATTGCTTCAATTCGATGATCATGGGCAAACTGTAAAGCGCTCGTGCTTTTTCCAGAACCGCTTGGACCACTTAGGGAATACACTCTCATATTTTCATCTCCAAAACTTTTATTATTTTTCTTGTATCATAAACAAAATTGTTAATTAAATCAAAAAACTTAATATTTACTGTATTGAAGAAAGATTAAAAGTATTGAAAGATATGTTAAAATATTTTTTAAATTCGAATTCGTCAAAATTAAGGAGTGTTATTATTGAATATTGTACCTTCTAAGAAGATGTCATTATTCCAACCAGCAATATTCGGTCAATTAAAGGATCATGCAAAAACATATCAAGAAAAAGGAATGAAAATGATTGATTTGAGCCTTGGAAGTCCAGATCTACCACCTCATGAAATGCTTCGGAATCACATGGCGGAAAAAAGCAAAAATCCTGCTGCCTATGGGTACACATTAACAGGAACAATGGAATTTAATGAGGCAGTTGCACGCTATTATAAGAGAGTCAATAAAGTAGATGTTAATGCCGAGTCAGAAGTTTTACTCACAATGGGTTCTCAAGAAGGACTAGTTCATTTACCAATCGCCTTTTGTGAGCCTGGCGATATCGTTCTCACGACAAATCCTGCTTATGTCGCTTATATTGCCGGCATTCACTTGGCAAGTGCCCGCCCCTACTACATACCATTAAATAAAGAAAGAGGGTTTCTTCCAGAATTAACAGCAATTCCTGAAGAAATTGCCCAGCAAGCGAAATTGCTTATTTTGAATTTACCAGGAAATCCTGTTCCGGCAATGCCTACTATCGAATATTTTACGGAAGTTGTAGAATTTGCAAAAAAATATAACATTATCGTCCTACATGATGCGGCCTACTCAGAATTTTACTTTACTGGAGAGGGACCAATCAGCTTCTTAAATGCTCCAGGTGCAAAGGATGTTGGAATAGAAATCAATTCTCTATCAAAAAGTTTCAGCTTAGCTGGCGCCAGAGTAGCTTACATCGTTGGCAATAGAGAAATGATAAATATTATGAAACAATTGAAATCAAATTTAGATTACGGTATTTTTGAACCGATTCAATCCACTGCCGCACTTGCTTTAGACAATTCGGAAGTTATCACTGATCATTTACGTAAGACATTTGCTGAAAGACATCATGTCATTACAAAAGGGCTAGAAAAAATCGGTTGGGAATACGCCCCATCAAACGGAGGGATGTTTGTTTGGGCGAAATATCCTTATTCCATTGATAGTGTGTCTTTCGCATTTAAAACTATAGAACAAGCAGGAGTAATCATGGTCCCAGGAATTACATTCGGATCTGAAGGAGAAGGATATGTACGCATTGCCCTCGTTCAAGAAAAAGAATTATTAGAGGAAGCGATTGAACGGTTACGCGAATTAAAAATTTAATATTATTCGAATTGATAAGCTATCATTCACTTGAATAGTTGAATGATAGTTTTTCTTTATTTAGAGCAGCGTTTATTACTTTAGTCATGCGAAGATATTTCTTCTAAAAAATAAAAAACCGGCTAATAAATAGCCGATTTATTCTACATGATATTTATTCGTTTCATCTTCTTCAAATCGATTATAGCGCCTTTTAAACAATTGGAACATGTATGTCACTAACACTTTCAGCAAGGCATATCCTGGAATTCCTAATACGACCCCAGCCACACCAAATAATGAACCCGCTGTTAATAATACGAAAATAATCGTAATTGGATGAATCTTTAATGAAGAACCCATGATATTCGGTGTAATAAGCTTTCCTTCAATTAATTGTACTATCGTCCATACTATAATTAATTTCAACACCATCAATGGTGAATTTACGATTGCAATGATGATGGCAGGTGTGATGGCGATGGCTGGCCCTAAATAAGGCACAACACTTGTAATCATCGCTAAAAATCCAAGTAAAAACGCATAATCTAACCCAATGATTAAAAATCCGATTGTCATCATGACGCCGATGCAGAAAGAAACTAAAATTTGACCTTGTATGTAATGACTGATTTGATGATCCATTGCTTTCATCACTTTGGATGCATCATTTCGCATGCGAGGAGGAAAAATACTTAAAATGAATTTTGGGAATTTTTCTCCTTCATATAATAGATAGAATAAAATAAACGGTACTGTTACTAAAGATAAAACGATTCCCGTTACCGTTGAAACAAATCCTGTGATGCCACTCGCTACAGTAGTTGCTAAATTCGCAAAAGTTTCCCTTACCGTCGTAATTAAATTGTTCGTTACATCCAGTAATACTCGGTCATAATCAATATTGTATTTTGAGAATAGTTCATTCACACCAGAATTATTTAAAAACGTAACAGTCCCTTCTACAACTGCCATGAAATAAACAGGAAACTCATGTACTAAATTCGTAAATTGATCCCGCAAAAATGGAAAGACAAGTAATACCAATAATGTAATGGCGCTAATCGCAATAATGAATATTAAAAAAATTGACCAAATTCTCGGGATCCACCGTTCCAACAAATACAATAACGGTCTAAATAAATAATATAAAATGACAGCAAGAACTCCTGGGAGTATTACTACTTCAAACAATACTTGAATCGGATAAAAGATAAACGAAACTTTATTAAAAACGAAAATTACGCAGCCTAATAATAAAAGAACGATTAGCGAGAAAAGTAAATTTTTACCTCCAAGAAATCGAATGTATTTTGTTGTCTGAAACATAGAATATTTATTTTGTTTTACTTCTTGCTCTAATTCTTTGTCTTTTTCCAAAAAATCACCTCATCAAATTTCGACAAAATTATTTTATCATGAATAATTTCTGAAAAAAACTTCTCTACTCCCCTATTTTTAAAAATTCATGCAATTTTTTCTTATTGGCCTCCAAGTCGATTTCAATGACCGATCCTGCATGTTGATAGGAGTTAAATCGATATGTCCCTTCTACAGGAATTGTCATCTTTTCGATGGAAGGTGATCCACCTTTTGCAATTGATAAAGCAGTTTTTAGTTCCTCTACTGAAGACATATCCGTGATGATATAGCCTTGTGCTGCACCGATAAGTTTTGGTAAATTTTTAACATTTTGCGGCTTTAACAATTCGTCTTTTAATGCTTCAATGACTTTTTGTTGACGCTCTACCCTTCCAAAATCGCCTTCAGCATCGTGTCGAAATCTCGCATATCCTAATAATTCTTTACCGTTTAAACGTTGCAAACCTTTTGTTAAGGTTACACCAATATAAGCGGACATGTCTTTTTCAACTTCTATTTCAATACCATTTGGTGCTAAAATATCAATCATCGCTTCAAAGCTTTTGAAATCAATCACCATATAATGATGAATCGGGATTTCAAACATATGATTCAATGTATCCTTCAACAGTTGTACCCCACCTAAATAATAAGCGGTATTTAATTTCCAACGATCATATCCTGGTATATCTGCATAAATATCTCGCATGAAAGAAACTAACTTTAAATCGTTGGTTTCTTTATTCCAAGAAAGAACCATCATCGTATCGGATCGGGATTTTTCCTCTCCCCTACTATCCACACCAATTATTAAATAATTCTCGATTTTTTCTTTAGGTTCATCGGGTGTAAATTCTATTTCTTCTTTATTCTCTTCGCCAGCCAGTTCTAACCCCGTACGATATTGGTGAATAGAATATGCAATGATTGCAATCAGCACAATGAAAATTGAAAATAGTATTACTCTACCTTTACGTAAACGTTTTTTCTTATAACGTTTTTCACTTCTACTACGAACTTGATTTTCTTCCATATTCATTCCCCTCAGACATATAACTTTATAAAAATATAACGATAATCAAAACGATAAGTTCGATATCAATTATTATACTATGCTATTTTACGAAAAGCTTTTTTTGTATATAAAAGTTGTAAATTTGATACTATAAAGTTATCTTGTAACATTGTTAAGAATTTTAAGCAATAGGAAGTGAAAAAAATGGAAAAAGCAACATTTGCTGGTGGATGTTTTTGGTGTATGGTAAAACCATTTGTTGAATGGGAAGGTATTGAAAAAGTAACGTCAGGTTATATGGGAGGACATGTTGAAAATCCTACATATGAAGATGTAAAGTCCGGGAAAACTGGCCATTTAGAAGTCGTTCAAATCGAATTTAATCCGAATATTTTCCCATATGAAAAACTACTTGAAGTTTATTGGATGCAAATCGATCCAACGGATGATGGAGGACAGTTTCATGATCGCGGAGAATCTTACAAAACAGCTATATTTTATCATTCAGAAGAGCAAAGAATCTTAGCGGAAAAATCGAAAAAAGAACTGGAAGCAAGCGGCAGATTCAAAAAGCCAATCGTAACTGAGATTCGACCTGCCATGATATTTTATGAAGCAGAAGAATATCATCAAGATTATTACAAGAAAAATCCCGAACATTACCTTGAAGACCGGAAGAAATCCGGAAGAGATGAATTCATTAAAAAATACTGGAATAAATAAATGTTGAGCGGTTAAAAGTGTGTTACTTTTGCCGCTCTTTTCATTTCTTTTAAAAACGCTCATTATGATTTGAAAGTTACTTCCCTGCTTTCCTAACTAAAAAACTTCCTTTTTATTTATCGGTAATTAGTTTACATAATATTTATATATTCATCTTAAATGGTGAAAAGTATTATTCAATAATCGATAGAAACATTCAATGTAACTGGGATTGGATTTAGATCTACTCATTACCTAAAGACTTTCGTAACCTATATCATTTCGTAGAACAAAATTGCTATAGGTGAAAATGATTAGATCATATCCATTTTTTATAAAACAGTAGTGAAAAAATGCGAAAATTATTGTAAAATTTAATTATTCATTTCAATATTCCTTTTTATACCTTTTTATTCCATTATATCCCAGTTAATCGGAGGGAATGAGCATTGACTACATATGTTACAAATACTCGTTCAAATGAACCAACAATTTTTAACTTCACTGGAAACAAAATCAAAACAGAAGACAGAGAAATTGATGTATTGGTAAAATTTGAGGAACCTTTAGTCGTTGTACTGGGTTCTGTATTAGATGATGAAGAATGTGACAGATTAATTGAATTATCAAGAAATCGTCTTCAACGTTCCAAAATTGGTGTAGAAAAAATTGTTAGCGATATCCGAACTAGTAGTGGAGCATTTTTGTCGGATGTTCAAGATGACCTTGTATCAACAGTTGAAAAAAGAATTTCTTCTATTGTAGGTATCCCTGTTGAACATGCGGAAGGTTTGCATATTTTAAATTACAAACCTGGACAAGAGTATAAAGAGCATTTTGATTATTTCGCAGCAACAAGTAAAGCAGCAAGCAATAATCGAATTTGTACAGTTGTTTTATATTTAAGTGATGTGGAAGATGGCGGAGAAACCTATTTCCCAAAACTTGGATTAAAAGTGTATCCTAGAAAAGGAATGGCTGTATATTTTGAATACTTTTACAACAATCAAACATTAAATGAATTAACATTACATGGCGGCGCTCCAGTTAATATAGGTGAAAAATGGATTGCAACGCTTTGGTTTAGAAGAAAGAAACTCGATTAATTTAATATGACAAATTCCCTTCTTTTCTTAAATGTCATTGCCTATACATTATAATCCCCTTTTGCATTCCCCTTCCTACATAAAAATGCAGAATTGGATTACTCATGATTCCAATTCTGCTTATATTTTTGGTAACCAGTCACCATTTCATTACGTTGTTTTTATTCTATTCTTTCAAACTAATTCATCGTTGAATGCCAAACCTTCTATAGCTTTTCCCTTCACTTCTTGATATAATGGTGCCATTATGTGTAAAAGAGAAAAAGAAGTTAAAATTTAACTTTTTTGCACATCGAAGTAGTATTAAAGGAGGAACTTACATGATTCAAGTAAGTAATGTAGGTCTTCGTTATGGTGATCGCAAACTTTTTGAAGATGTAAATATTAAATTTACGCCTGGGAACTGTTATGGTCTCATCGGAGCAAACGGAGCGGGAAAATCTACGTTCCTTAAAATATTATCAGGAGAAATCGAACCACAAGAAGGTCAAGTAATCATAGGGAAAGACCAACGTTTAGCAGTATTAAAACAAAACCATTTCGAATATGACGAATATACGGTATTAGAAACAGTGATTATGGGACATAAGCGCCTGTATGACGTAATGAAAGAAAAAGACGCCATTTATATGAAAGAAGATTTTTCAGATGAAGATGGCATGCGTGCTGCCGAACTAGAAGCAGAATTTGCAGAATTAAATGGTTGGGAAGCTGAATCAGAAGCAGCCACTCTCTTACACGGTTTAGGCATTAGCGAAGATAAACATTATATGAAAATGGCTGATTTAGAAGGTTCAGAAAAAGTTAAAGTATTGCTTGCTCAAGCACTGTTTGGAAAACCAGATGTGCTGCTATTAGACGAGCCAACAAACCACTTAGATTTAAAAGCTATTCGTTGGTTGGAAGAGTTTTTAATCAACTTTGAAAATACTGTAATCGTTGTTTCGCACGATCGTCACTTCTTAAACAAAGTATGTACACACATTGCTGATTTAGACTTTGGACGAATTCAAATTTATGTGGGGAACTATGATTTCTGGTATGAATCTTCCCAACTAGCTTTAAAAATGGCACAAGAACAAAATAAGAAAAAAGAAGAAAAAATTAAAGAGTTGCAAGAATTCATTGCCCGTTTCTCAGCAAACGCTTCTAAATCAAAACAAGCGACTAGCCGTAAAAAAATGCTCGAAAAAATACAATTGGAGGATATTAAACCATCCAGTCGTAAATATCCTTATATCAATTTCCAAATGAATCGAGAAATTGGTAATGACTGTCTTTCTGTAGATGGCTTAACTGCAACGCAAGATGGCCAAGTGCTATTTAAAGATATTCGTTTCATAATGAATCGTGACGATAAAATTGTGTTGCTAGGAAATCCTTTAGCAAAATCCGCATTGCTAGATATATTAATGGAAGAACGACAAGCTGATAGTGGTACTTTTAAATGGGGTGTTACTACTTCAAGAGCTTACTTCCCTATGGATAACTCAAAATACTTTGAAGGCACTGAAAAAACATTAGTCGATTGGTTGCGCCAATTCTCTCCAGAAGATCAAACTGAAACATTTTTACGCGGTTTCCTTGGCCGTATGCTCTTCTCAGGAGAAGAAGTGAAAAAATCACCTTCCGTGTTATCCGGAGGCGAAAAAGTTCGCTGTATGCTAGCAAAAATGATGCTTTCTGGTGCAAATGTGTTACTACTAGATGAACCAACAAACCACTTAGACTTAGAATCCATTCAAGCTCTGAACAACGGTTTAATTGCCTTTAAAGGTGCTATGATTTTCACATCCCATGACCATCAATTTATTCAAACAATAGCAAACCGCGTCATTGAAATTCAAGATGACGGGACTATTCTTGATAAACAATGCACATATGACGAATTCCTTGAATGGAAAGAAGCGCAAGGATTATTGTAATTTAGTGCAAGGCTGTTCGGATATTATTCCGACAGCCTTTTTTGTGTATACATTAAGATTAGGTGAACAACAACACTTTATAGGATTATAACCAACATTCTTAGCAAGTTGCTTGCTCCAACGATAAACCAAACGATTTAATAGTCAAAATGATGAATATAATAGTCATTCTTTAAAAAATATTAGTCAAACTTACATCGATAATAGCCAACCACTAATTTTCCGTTTCAAAAATTTGTTTTATTAGTCAAAATAATCGATTTAATAGTCATTCTTCCAGTTATAATAGTCAAATTTTCATTAATATTAGCCAATCGCTAATTTTTCGCTTCAAAAATTTGTTTTATTAGTCAAAATAATCGATTTAATAGTCATTCTTCCAGTTATAATAGTCAAATTTTCATTAATATTAGCCAATCGCTAATTTTTCGCTTCAAAAAATTGTTTTATTAGTCAAAATAATCGAATTAATAGTCATTCTTCCAGTTATAATAGTCAAATTTTCATCAATATTAGCCAATCGCTAATTTTTCACTTCGAAAATTTGTTTTATTAGTCAAAATAATCGATTTTATAGTCATTCTTCAAGAAATAATAGTCAAATTTCTATAAATAATAGCCATTCAATAAATAAACCTATTTTAGTTTACATAATATTATTATCATTGATTTAGTGTTTGAATTTATATAAAACTATATAATGATAAATACTAACCAATGAAAGGAGTCGATAACACTGAAGGCTTTTTATCTTTCTCTCTGCTTTTTGTTCCTGTTGATTGGCTGCCAACCCCAAGAAAACACAAATAATCAAAACGATGTTTCCCCAACCGATCAAAATGCTTCAGAAAATAATCATGAAGACTTAAGTCAATTTTTTAAACCTGATAAATCCATTGCGAAGTTCTTAGGAGACGGGAATGAATTTGCAACGTATACTGAAAAAACAACTTGGTTGGACAAAGAATATGTAGGCACGATTGTCGATAACGGCGGCGTAACCATGATGAATATTTACAAAATCGGCGATGATAAAATTGAAATCATTTACAAAGAACCGGTTGACCACGATGCAACTTTCCCTGGATTAGAAGAAATCAAATCAATGCAGCCAATTGAAACTTATTTTGCAAAACCAATTCAAGTCGGTACAACGTTCGGCAATTGGAAAATTGTCGACACAGGTATAAGTGTTGAAACCCCATATAAAACATTTGAAGATGTAATTGTATTTGAAGAAAACGGTGATAACTATGTAAACCGTAAATATTTCGCGGAAGGATTTGGAGAGATTAAAACTGAATATATAATGAATACAGATCAAGGCGAAAAATATATTGTCACTTCCACTTTAGAATCCATTACAATGGATTAAAGTTTATACTTAATACTCAGCAATCACCAGACAAAAGGAATAGAAAAACCGAACGATTTTTTGAAACTCTATATTTAGTTTCAATATCGTTCGGTTTTTATTGTTATTGAAATAACAAAATACATATTAAATTTTATGAAAGTTCATTTTAGTTCTAACCCTACCCTCTTCTCCCATTATTCTGCGCCTTAGCCATCTAGAATATAAATTTCCAGTATTTCTGAGCATCTCGTACAATTTTCTCAAAATATGTTTCCCTAGTTTTTCTGATGGAGACAACGTATTTCATGTAAAACTCATTTTCTTAGTGGGCATTTATAATTGTTGCTATATAGGATGATACATGTATAACTTCTACCAAATTCTTCTTCAATAGCAATTTAATTTTTAAAATAGAATCTTTATCAAGCATATTATGCTGTGCAATCATTCATTAAATTTGAGCTCTGCTTCGCAATCATATGATTAATTTTATATATATAAATCTATGAAAATCATTTTCTGTTACTTTTGACTTATTTAATATAATGCATCTATTTTTAGAGAATAATTTCTACCCTTTTACATACGTATTAATGAGGAATTTCTCACTAGTGTCGCATTAAAAAAATTTAACACCTTCAAACAAACCGAATTTTCTGAAATATAATCCAAACACAAAAAAATCCTTTATAATGGTTTGGTGGTAGTAAACCTATCCAAATCCAATATAAAGGAATTTCGATAATGGATAAGTTTACACGAAAAACATCATTTGAACAATGGTTTTCACCGATTAATCGTCCATTATTTGACGACCTAGTGAAAACTCATCAATTAAATCACTATACCAAGAAGCTTTATATGGCTTCATTTATGAAACTGCTTTTGTATGCCCAACTCCATGAAACCGAGAGTTTACGGGCGTTGAGTGACGCTGTCTTTTTAGAAGAATTACAACGAGCAACGGGATTGGAATCGATTAGTTTTTCACAGTTAGGGAGACGAATCAACGCCATTCCAACGGTTTTCTTTCAATCGATTTTTCTTGATTTAGTGACTCAAATTCATGAGAAAACACATTTTCAAAAGCGAAGAAAGCTGACAACGCCACTAAAAATCATTGATTCGAGTACATTACCGCTTGATTTGACCCATCATAAGTGGGCAGAGTTTCGAAAAACAAAATCAGGAGTAAAGCTTCACTTACGACTTGTTTTTATGGAAAAAGGACTCTCCTATCCAGATCAAGCCGTACTCACGAATGCCAACGAACATGATCGTGGTCAACTAGAAGTATTCGTGGATGACAAAGAATGCATGTACGTGTTTGATCGTGGTTACTTGGATTATGGGCGCTTTGATCAAATGACGGAAGATGGCTATTTCTTTGTGACCCGTTTGCGTAAAAACGCTGTTGTCCGAGTGTTAGAATCCTTTTCGTTACCAGAAGATTCACCCGTATTCTCTGATGAAATGGTTGTCATTGGGACACCACAAAATCGTTCTGAAAACGTGTTTCGCTTACTCAAATTGCAGGATACAAAAGGAAATGAGCTTCATTTACTGACAAATCGTTTTGATTTAAGTGCAGTTGAAATCGCTGAAATCTACAAGTCACGCTGGGCGATTGAACTGTTCTTCAAATGGATGAAGCAGCACCTGAACATTAAAAAATTCTACGGTCACAGTGAACAAGCTGTGCATAATCAAGTGTACGTAGCCATGATAGTGTACTGTCTGAATGTTTTAGCTCAGTTGAACACGAATAGCGAACGCAGTTACTTACAAATTAGTCGCTATTTAAAGGCTTCTTTGTGGAAATCCGCTCACATTTGGTTACGAAAAATCGAAGGAAACGGCGTCCCATAAAGGTTTGCCAGTCGTTGTTGCACAAGTCATAGGTTATAGTAAAAAAATGGATGTTTACTACCCTCGCTTAGGTGTTTTCGTTTTTTCTCTAAAGTCCAGAAAAAAATAAAACTGAAAATTCAGACATCATTTATGCGACGGTAGTGGGAATTTCTGAAAATATGTAAGAAATTTCTTGAGAATTCTAGAATTTTACAAAAAGGAGGTTTTTTATGGTATTAGGATTTATTGGGCTTCTAGGTAGTTTAGCATTAATGATTTATTTGACGATGAGAGGCGTAAACTTGCTGATTGCAGCCCCTTTCGCAGCATTTATAGCAGCAATATTAAGCGGTATTACAATTTTCCCACAATTAGCTGCTGAAGGAGTTCCTGATTTTATCACAAGTTATATGGGCGGATTTACGGGATTCATTAGTTCTTGGTGGCTCATGTTCTTAGCGGGAGCAATATTCGGAAAAGTGATGGAAGATAGCGGTGCTGCAGATAGCGTTTCAAAATGGATTATCGAAAAAATCGGTGCTAAACATGCCATTTTAGCAGTTGTTTTTGCATGTGCTGTTCTTACTTATGGTGGTGTTAGTTTATTCATTGTTGCCTTCTCAGTATTCCCAATGGCATTAAGCCTATTTAAAGAAGCCAATTTACCAAGAAGATTCATCCCTGCTGCTTTGGCATTGGGATCCGTAACGTTTACGATGACTTCTGCTGGTTCACCGGAGATTCAAAACTGGATTCCAATCCAACACTTAGGAACGACTCCATACGCTGGGTGGCAAGTTAGCTTAATTGTGGCCATTTTCATGGCAGTCGCAGGGTATTTTTGGCTAAAATGGATGGTCAATCGTGCTGTTGCGAAAGGTGAAAAATTTGTTGCCAAAGAAGCAGATAACCTAGATAAAGGGGAAAATCGTGCACTTCCTAGTCCTTTACTTAGTCTTTTGCCATTAATCGTTGTGCTCGGGTTTTCGTTTATTTTCCATGAAAAGTTAGGAACATCGGCATTAATCATCGCTCTACTAGGTGGAATTATTACAACTTATCTTATTAGCTTCAAGTATATGCAAAATCGTGATAAAGCAATTGCAGAAGGTGCACTGGGAGCCGTGATTGCCATTGCGAATACAGCAGCTGTGGTTGGTTACGGCGGAGTTGTGAAACAAACAGAAGCCTTTTTAACGACAGTTGATTATATGACGAACATCCCTGGCAGTCCACTTATTGGTGGTGCTATTGCTGTTGCTGTATTAGCAGGCCTAACGGGTTCATCTTCTGGCGGTCAATCTATCGCTTTACCATTAATTGCACCACATTACTTAGATATGGGGGTTAATCCGGAGCAGTTGCATCGGGTTATCGCCATTGCTTCAGGATCTTTAGATACATTGCCACATAGTGGTTACGTTGTTACAACCATCACTGCCATTGCACAAGAATCGCATAAAGATGCTTATCCAGCAATGGGCGCTTTAACAGTAATTATTCCGTTACTCGGAACTATTCTAGCAATCATTCTATTCTCTTTAGGTTTATAAAAATAATGTTGGAGGTCCAAACATGAAAGGAAAAACACTTTTTGTTACAGGAAGTGCACAGGGAATTGGATTTGAAATCGCAAAAAACTTTGCGGAAGCGGGTGCAAATGTCGTCATTTCGGATATTCATCAAGAAAAATTAGACCAAGCATTAAAGGAATTACCTGATAATGTTTCAAGTGTTGTCTGTGATGTAACAAGCGAAGAACAAATTAAACAGGCAATTGATTTCACTGTTGAAAAATACGGTTCGATTGACATTTTAATAAACAATGCAGGCATACAACATGTAGCGTTCATTGAAGATTTCCCTACCGAAAAATTTGAATTAATGATTAAAATTATGTTGACTGCTCCATTTATTACGATGAAATATGCGATTCCACATATGAAAAAGAATCAATTCGGCAGAATCATCAATATCGCTTCGATCAATGGTTTAATTGGATTTGCTGGAAAGTCAGCATACAATTCTGCAAAACACGGTGTAATTGGTCTAACAAAAGTAGCCGCATTAGAAACAGCACCGCATCAAATAACTGTGAACGCGATATGTCCAGGCTATGTAGATACAGCTTTAGTTCGAGGACAATTTGAAGATTTGGCGAAAACTCGCAATATAGCAGTTGAAAATGTGTTAGAAGAAGTCCTTTACCCTTTAGTTCCTCAAAAGCGGCTAATTTCGGTAGATGAGATTGCTTCTTTAGCGCTTTTCTTAGCTAGCGATGCCGCTAAAGGAATTACAGGGCAAGCAGTTGTGTTAGATGGAGGTTATACCGCTCAATAAGCGAATGTTCAACATTTACTTAGATTGAAATAGTAATTAACATAATTTAAAGCAACATCTTCTCTTGGGAGAAAATGTTGCTTTTTGAATTGTTGTTTGAAGTTTATTATTCATTTACAACTTGTTCTTCTGTATCCTCATCAATTTTTTCATTCGTAGTTGGAGGTAAAATTTCTTTCTTCACAGTTTCGTCAGTGATTTTACTACTTGCATATTTCTTTTTCAATTCGAAGTATACATCCAATACTTCTCGGGCAATTTGATTGTTATGTGAAATATATTGGCTAAAGTTTGTTGTCACCCAAGGAATCACCACAGCATAAGCAACCTCAGGGTTTTCAAATGGAGCAAAGCCAACATGAGATACTGTTTGAGTTAATGTGCCAAATTTTTCTCGAATCGGACCATAGTAAACTACTTCCGCAGTACCTGTTTTCCCTGCTGCTGTAAACGGTGCATTTGCAAATTGAGCGCGGGCAGTACCCTGGCTGCCAATATATACTCTGCGAAGCCCTTGTTTTACATGATTAATTTCTTCTTCAGTATTTGAGATTCTATTCAAAATTTTCGGTTGGACTTCTTCAATTAACGGCCCTAAAGTTTTTCCATCTTTAGATGGTTCACGAATTTCTTTTAATAGTCTTGGCTGCACTCGATATCCACCGTTTGCTACCGTTGAAATATATTGCACCAATTGCATCGGTGTATACGTATCGAATTGTCCGATTGCTAAGTCTAGAATTTTACCAGGAGTATCCATTTTTCCTTGGAATCCTGCAAATTCATTCGGTAAATCAATTCCTGTATTGACACCTAAACCAAATTCAGCATAACCATTTCTCATTTTTTTCAAAACATCTTCTTTTAATTGTAGCCCCATATTATAGCGATAGTTTACTCCACCAATTTTCATAGCAATTTGGAACATATAGGAGTTTGAAGAACGCTCTAACGCTGTTAAATCATTCATTGCAATGCGGCCACCTCTGTTGAAGATGGAACTTTTCGATTTTGTACCTGCAAGCTTAATTGGTTGGTCAATTAAAACTGTACCAGGTTTTATAACGCCCTCTTTATATCCCATTAATATAGTAGCCGCTTTCACCGTTGAACCGGCTTCATAAGCTGTCGTAAATGTTCCGTAAGAATAATCAATCACATATGGTTTTCCCGTTTCTGGATCCTTTTCTATTTTCTTTCCAACCATCGCCAGTATTTCACCAGTATTCGGATTCATCATCACGAAAAAGGCACGATCCAATAAGGAAGATCCACCCATCGATTTTAATTGCAGCAATTTCTCTTCAACAATTTTTTCAGCAGCTGCTTGCAATTCAATATCGATCGTCGTTACCAAATCATTCCCAGGTTTCCCTTCAAAGGTCGTAATCATATCGATGACTTCGCCTTTTTTGTTCGTAATATTTTTCACAACAGATTTATGGCCTTGAAGTAATTCTTCATATTGCGATTCAAAATAACTTTCTCCAACCCGATCATTTCGAGAATAACCACGGGCTAAATAATAATTTAATTCAGACTTTGGAATCCCCTTACTAGGGACTGTTGTTCTACCTAATACCGATAAGGAACTTAACTTCACCCTTTTCCAATCGGTCGTCGTATTGACACCTGGCAATTCATATAATCGTTCAGAAACACGTGCAAACTCTTCATCGGATACATTTTCACTTTTAATAATTTGTGGAGACAAATAATATCCAGAAGACATTTCACGATAAATTGCTAACACTTCCAAATCAAAAGGCGTTAGCTCCGCCAATTCTTCTTCGGTAATTCGATCTCTCACTAATTGGTCGATTTCTGCTTGAGCCTTTTTCTCATCTTCATGTTTTTCCTTTATTTTTTTCTCTTCTGCTTTCGAAACTTTTGCATAGGCTTTTTCTGTATTTTTTAAAATCCAAAAGTCTTGCTTATCACGAAGCGTTACTCGTTTCGTTGGTTGTTCAATTAGCATAGCCAATTTTTCAGCGACTTCTAACATTTCTTCTTGAGACGTTGATTGAAACTTTGTATATGTAATGGCGTTTTGCGGATCGTTATCTACGAGAATTCTTCCATATCGATCATAAATTCTTCCACGGGGAACACTCGTATTGACCGCTACTTCTTCCGTTCTTTCTATTGCCCGAACATATTCTTCTCCTTTTACGATTTGTAAATAACCTAAGCGAAAAATGAGCATGGAGAACAAAACAAAAATCGAAATAAACAGGACGTTCATTCGAAATGAAAGACTGGTACGAGAGTTTCCTTTATTGTTTGTTTTCTTTACATTTCGCATATGTCCCCCCCTTTCAAAAAAACCCATACATGCTCTTTAGTATATCATTTTAAAGTTTGAGAAAAAAGGAGATTCCCTTCTTGATTTGTAACGGTTCTTTTTATTTTTAGGTTTCCTTTTTTAACATAAAGATATTACTTGGATTTTTCAAATTAAACATTCTTCGATGATTAGTTTAATAAAAATTAAAAAACATCAATAAATAAACGTTGATCAACTTTTTCTATAAAATAGAAAACGACTCAAGCTTCCTACATTGTGAAGCCTAAGCCGTCAAACATTTTTATGTTGTTAACTTAGTAAATATTATTTTTTATAGGACTATCAGCAATAGTTCTATCAATTAAAATTGAATAATTTTCGGATCGTTTCCTTTCGAATTCATGATGCGAATTTGAGAAGGAACGATTTTTAAAACTACCATATTCGGATCATCTGGACCATCGAACCAAAATCTTAATACTTTGTTCCACACTTTTTCTTTCATTCCTTCATCGGATGAAACTTCCGCTTTTCCTTCTATTTCTAAATAGGCATCGCCAAATCCTTTCCCATCATAACCAATTAAAATATGTGTGTATGGATTTTTCGAAAGTTCTTCAACTTTATGGGTATTTTTGCTCGTAACCGTATACAAAGTGAAATTATCGTTATAAAACGTCATATAGCGAGTGTGAGGTTTATCTCCTTCAATGGTAGCCATTGTTCCAATTAACTGATTATTTAATATTTTTTCAGCAATTTCTTTATCTGTTTTGGGCATTGCAACCACTCCATTTGACCTTTTAAATTTTAGTATTTCATAAATTCTTAAAAATATGTGATTGTTAAATAACGGGTCGCCAATTTTTTAAAAATTCTTCAGTTCTTGCTCTTCCCAATTGAATTAATTGCTCTTTTGCATCATCATCTAAATCAAATTGTGTAGCACTATATTGTTCAACAGGAATGAAGATAATATTTTTTTCGTGTTTTCTTGAGATATATCGATTATCGTGGGCATTCATCATCGACTTAAATAATGCTTCAAATAAATTTAACCCATTATCAATTATCTGTGGTGGAATTTCTCCTTCTGGTCTGCTTAGTTTTAATCCTAGTAATGGCCTTTTTCTTTTACCGTTATCATAAATCCATAATGGAAAATTGCTTAATACACCACCGTCGACGAATACGGAATCTCCTTTTCCATTACTTAACATGACCGGCTCAAAGAAAAAAGGAATACCACAGCTCATTCTCAACGCTTTTGCGACAGAAAAATCTCTCCAATCCTTTCCATATAAATGCAAGTCATCAGGTATAACAATTATGCGACCATTCGTTAAATCGGAAGTGACAACTTTCAACGAATCCTTTGGCAAATCCCCAAATGCATACACATCTTTTTCTGCTAGTTTTTTGTACAACCATCTTTCTAGCGCTTTTCCTTTGTACAATCCTAATCGAAAATATAAATTCAGCCATTTTATAAAAGGAAGAGTTTTTGAAAATTTGGGTGGATCAAGAAGCGATTTTGTATCTAATTCTTCTAATGCCTTTTCAATCTCTTTTACGGTAAACCCTGCCGCGATAAATGCAGCTACAATTGAACCAGCACTCGTTCCTGCGACTCTTTTAAAGATAAAACCCTTCTCACTCAAAACTTGATAGGCACCAACAAACGCAAAAGCTTTTATTCCACCACCTGAAAAAACACCATCAATTTCCATTTTCTCTCTCCCTTATTTTTCATTGGTATACTTTAAGAAAAAATAAGGGATTTTAGAACTATTTATCGAAAATAATCGAATCAATAAGAAAAAATTCGGAAGTTCCATAACAGTGTAGACTGTTTATTCGGAATGCTTGCGAATTTTTGGTAATATTGATTACTCATTTAAGATAGAAGGATTTTGCTTACTAGAGGGTTTACGTTTATTTTCATTTTGATTTTCTTTTTTTGCTTTTTCATTTTGACCTATCACATCTAAATCATCGGGACTTAAATCATATCCATATCCATACTCTTCCCGATCTAATTGATTTCTTTTCTTCTTTGACAATGTAGTCACCTCCATTGGACTTAATTTGTCACAAACCCATTATTTTATACTGAAATATGAATCACTAATAATTACATCATTGAAATAGTAAAAAAAGACGAACCCAAATGATTCGCCTCTTACTTTAAATTCTCTTCTTATCCAGATCTCTTCTATCCAATGTATAGTAGAAGCAACCGTTAAAAACGGAGATTATAAATCCTTTAAAAATTTTATAGAAGGTCTGCCAAATGTGGAGTTTTGTTACCGTATATCGGGAAAAGCATGCTTTATGCTTAAACTGCAATTTGAAAGCTTTTCCAAGGTAGAAGAGTTTATCAATGATGTAAGTCCATACGCAACTAACGTCAACCATTTCATTTTTTCCAAGGTTCAAACAACGATGAAATTTAATATCTAGGCGCGGTCAAACTTACCGATAATCTTTTCAAAAAATCGAGTAGGAGGGAGCGATTAACTCCCGTCCTCTCACACCACCGTACGTACGGTTCCGTATACGGCGGTTCAATTAAGATGATTGACGCAAGTCTTTATAACTTCCGTGAATAGCTGTTCTCTTTATGCCAGTGGTCACTCCACCCTCCAAGAGGTCTCCCACGGGATTCACCGCTTCCTTCCTCAAGTGAGGTACTACGTTTTCTGTGTTCATCATAACTCACTGAATGCCAAGGGCTATTCTCTCTTAATTGTTCGGTCCTTCTTAGTAGTTCTAAACCAACTAATACTATGACCTCTGCTGACTTCTGACGGTTCAGCTACTTATCACTAAGTAGGTTATGAAGCGTACTTCACATATCCGCCAGACCTCCCCGGGTAAGAATGTAATCTTTCCTTCCATCTATCTGCTTCATTTACTCTGTACCACCTTTGGCAGAAAGGACTTTGTTTTGTTTAGCAAACTCATCCAATGATACCTAGCCTTATATGAAGTTCGTGTTCCTCAGACCGGAAGTTTGCCGCTCGCTTCCTTCAGATTCCGCGTCACCACGGACACCCTTGCGTTAAGCTAACTGTTACTTCTGCCTTCACAGCTCGGGACTTACACCCTATAGATTACACCCATGCCAGGCGCACTAAAAAAAGGAAAACCTATGTTTAGGCTTTCCTCATTTTTTTAAAGTCAATTATTTTGCTGCAGCGTATTTTTCTGCTACAACGTCCCAGTTTACTACATTCCAGAATGCAGCAATGTAGTCAGGACGACGGTTTTGATATTTTAAGTAATAAGCGTGTTCCCAAACGTCTAATCCAAGGATTGGTGTTTGGCCTTCCATGTATGGAGAATCTTGGTTTGGCGTAGAAGTGATTTTTAATTCACCGTTATCTACTACTAACCAAGCCCATCCAGAACCGAAGCGGCCAGCAGCAGCTTTTGCAAACTCTTCTTTAAATGCATCGAAGCTACCGAATTTCGCATCAATTGCAGAAGCTAACTCACCAGTTGGAGTTTTTGAACCTCCTGGTGTTAAAATTTCCCAGAATAATGAGTGGTTTGCATGTCCGCCACCATTATTGCGAACTGCAGTTTGTTTATCAGCTGGAAGAGCATTGATATTTGAAATAAGTTCGATTAAATCTTTATCAGCGTATTCAGTACCTTCTACAGCAGCATTTAAATTTGTTACATACGTATTGTGGTGTCTTGTATGATGGATCTCCATTGTTTGTGCATCAATGTGTGGTTCTAAAGCATCGTAAGCATAAGGTAATTTTGGTAATTCGAATGCCATTAGAATTTCCTCCTTTGTATAAATCAGTAATTTCCTACCTCTATAAGATTATCAAAATAGAGGTAGTCATTCAATAATTTAGCTCTTTCTAAGTGATTTTCATACTTTTGGCTGAAATCAATCCATTGTTTGTCTTTTACCAGTGACGCACTTATTTTTCAACCAAACTCACTATTTCCTTTTAGATGATTTTTTATACGAGCATTTTGCATATTTTTTGACCCAAGAGCCATAAGGATTTCAAAGACATAAAAAAGGACTTCACCCCTAAAATGTAGAATTTTTGAAGTGACGAAACAACAAAAAATTCAAAAGGAGGAAGTCACTTTGTATATTCTACAAGAAAGCCTATTTTCCTTTGAAGAACTGCAAAAATTAGAGTCAAAAGAGAAATTACCTATCTTTTTTAGCTCGCTTGATTTACGCCCTTATGCTAAACAGTTGAGAAGTTCTTCACCCCGAGGGGCTGACGGTCATTCCAGAGAAGGGATTCTAAGGGCTCTCATCGCTGCCCCACTCGAAGGCATCGACACCTTTACCGCCCTTCATCATCGATTGGATAAAGACCTTCGTTTCCGTTATCAATGCGGTTTATCGATTGATCGCCCCGCACCGTCTATCTCCACTCTCAGCCGGGTTTTTGCAGCACTTACCAAAAAAAAGCTGGCTGAAAAGATCTTCCTTGACTTGGTACAGTTAGCTCAGGAGGAAGGAATAATTGACGGCAGCCACCAGGCCATCGACAGTGCCGCCATTGATGCCTATGAAAAGAAACAGCCCAAAAAGCGTAGTGAACAAACGGGTAATGCCAATTGGGGCGCAAAATATGATTCCTTCGGCAATAAAATTACCTGGTTTGGCTATAAGATGCATCTTTCAGTCGATACCGCAAGCGAACTGCCAATGGCCATAAAAGTAACCCCTGCCCATGTGAACGATGGAGAAGTCGCACCAGAATTAATCGAGCAAGTGGCAGAGCGTACCAAATCCAAAATTGAATTTCTGATCATGGATGGCGGATATGACCAACTAAAAAACTATGAATCAGCCAAAAACATTGGAGCGCAAGCCATTATCCCGCTCAATTTGCGCAACGAAAAAGAGCCTCCTGAAGGGATTTCTTCCAATGGAACTCCGCGTTGTTCCATGGGTTATGAAATGACTTATTGGGGAGCTGATAAGGACCAGCTCAAGTTCAGATGTCCTCACGCAACCGGCAAAGTGGATTGCCCATTAGGAATGGCAGCCTGTTCATCTTCCAACTATGGAATGGTGGTAAAAGTCGACATCAAAAAGGATGTGCGCCGATATTCCAATCCGCACCGTGATACAAAACGTTGGAAAGAGCTTTACAACGAGAGGACAAGTGTAGAACGCTGTAATTCAAGAATGAAAAGCTACCTTACGGCGAACTCCCTACATGTATGGGGAATTGAGAAAGTAAAGAGCCATATTTACCTGAACGCTATTGTATTACTTGTTTCAGCGCTAGCGATGGCAAAGGAAAATAAAGGGAAGAAAGCCGCTTAAAAAAATTCAATGTGAAAAATTCTGCAGGTATGCCCAAAAACAGGATTATTGTAATATTTTGTAAAATAACATGCTGGTAGCTATTTGTCGAGTGCTTTATTTTTTATACTTTTATCCAAAAAATCTAATTTTGCAAAATGCTCATACAAAAAACATATTATGCGATTGCAATTACAAAAACAATAATCATCACTAATTGGATCATCGTTTTTGTTGCAACAGATGTTAAGAAGCCAACAAGCGAGCCAATACCAGCTCGAACCGCTTGGCTAAATGCTTTTTTCGCAACTAGCATTTCCCCAATTACTGCACCTATAAATGGCCCGATAATAATGCCCAGAAATGGTATGATAAATGGTCCTGCTAATAAACCAATCGTGCTGCCCCAAAGTCCAGCCTTCGTTCCGCCAAACTTTTTCACGCCAATCAGATTCGCTAAAGTATCCGCCACAAACAATAAAATCACGAACAGAATCTCGATGATCCAAAACCACCATGAAAGTTCTGCAAAGGAGAAAAACAAACCATAAACGATAAATCCTAATAGTATAAATAATACCGATGGAATGATTGGATAAACTAATCCTACAAAAGCCACGATAAAACAAATTATAATGAGCAACCAAGCTATGATTTCCAAGTTCTTCCCTCCATGATACAGTTTACGGACAGGTTTGCAAAAAGTTTCAATAAAATGTTTTTGTATGTTTTTTCTTTTGTTCATTTCATGATAAACTCTCAATGGAGGAGAAGAAAATGGTTACTCATTTACAAATATTCATACACAGCCTGTTTCAACCAAACAAGCTAGCTGCTTATCGACTATTAACAATCGGTAAAGTAATTCAATATGTATTTATTCTAATTGCGATTGTTACGATTTTTTCGTTTATACAATTTTTAACAGGGGTATCGAAAACTACTATTCAATTTGAAGGGTTGCAACAATATGTTGCTGATATTCAATGGCTGCTCTATCCTTTTGCACTTCTTTTATTACTCTTAACTTCTACCGTTTTATTATTTGTGAGAATTACCATTTACGCAGCTATCGGAACATTATTATTAAAAATATTCAATCGTCGCGGGGAATATCGACATATGTGGAGAACGACCGCATTAGCAATTACATGGTCAACACTACTATCTATCTTATTTTCATTTATGAATATATCTAGTTGGTTTGGAACAGTTGTTAATGCCTTCATTACCATCATTCTATTAATAATTGCATCACTAAAATATCCAAAAATAGAAAAAAAGAAGTTCTGAATCCTTCCTTGCTTCATATAGTGGAGCAAGGAGGGTTTTTATATGAGATTTTTTCTATTAACATCTATCATCATCATAATCGTTACGGTCATTAAAATAGATTTAACTGAAGGAACAGTACCATTAATCGCGTTTTCTGAAAGCGTTGGCCAATGCAATGAACAACTAGCTGTAAAAACAGTACCTGTTATGACAAAAGAAGGGGATACTGTACAAGGGTTACTCGCCCAATATCCAACAGATGAAAGAATTTCAGTACCAGAACGAATGGCGGATTTTTATAAATTTAATCCATATTTAAAAAATCAAGTCATAGCACCAGGTGAATTAATCAAAATACCGATTTACTCAAATAACCATGAATGTAAAAAATAAAAAAACGTGTTTCTTCCTTGTCGACACTATTTTACACTGCTAAAATAATGGAAGTGAAGGTACGGAAAAAGTACCTCAAGAAGGAGAGAGTTATTGATGAGTGAAATTATTCATCGTTCGAAAACACGTCCAGTACGTGTCGGCAATTTAACAATCGGCGGTAGTAACGAACTAATCATCCAAAGTATGTGTACAACGAAAACTCACGATGTGGAAGCTACTGTTGCTGAAATTTTACGATTAGAAGAAGCAGGGTGTCAGCTAGTACGTGTTGCTGTTCCAGATGAACGAGCTGCAGCGGCGATTCCTGAAATAAAGAAACGCATCCATATCCCTTTAGTAGCGGATATTCATTTTAACTATAAACTTGCCTTGATGGCTATAGAAAACGGTATCGATAAAGTACGCATTAATCCCGGAAATATTGGTCGTCGCGAGAAGGTTGAAGCCGTAGTGAATGCGGCAAAAGAAAGAGGTGTTCCAATTCGGATTGGTGTTAATGCAGGTTCCTTAGAACGCCATATATTAGAAAAATATGGCTATCCTACTGCAGATGGAATGGTTGAATCTGCTTTACATCATATTAAAATACTGGAAGATTTAGATTTCCATGATATTATCGTGTCGATGAAAGCTTCTGATGTAAATCTTGCTATCGAAGCTTACGAAAAAGCTGCACGTGCATTTGATTATCCATTGCACTTAGGTATTACAGAATCTGGAACGCTCTTTTCCGGTACAATTAAATCCGCTGCTGGTTTAGGTGCTCTTTTATCCAAAGGAATCGGCAATACATTACGTATTTCTCTTTCTGCTGATCCAGTAGAAGAAGTAAAAGTAGCTCGAGAATTATTGAAAGCATTTGGTCTTGCATCAAACATGGCTACTTTAGTTTCATGTCCAACATGTGGTCGAATCGAAATCGATTTAATTTCCATTGCTAACGAAATAGAAGAGTATATTTCAAAACTGAATGTACCATTGAAAGTAGCGGTATTAGGCTGTGCGGTAAACGGGCCGGGAGAAGCGAGAGAAGCAGACATCGGAATCGCAGGTGCTCGAGGAGAAGGATTACTCTTTATGAAGGGTAAAACCGTACGAAAAGTACCAGAAGAAACAATGGTAGAAGAATTGAAAAAAGAAATCGATAAATTAGCTGCAGAAATGTTAGCAGAACGAGAACAAAAAACAAATTGAATCTTAGGGGGTTCATATGAAGCAAAATAAGCCTCGTTTCGGTATTGATATTGATGGAACAGTAACGACTCCTGATACGCTGATTCCACATATAAATAAACAATACAATACAAACATCGTACTTGATGATGTCATCGAATATGATTTTTTAAGCGCATTCCCCCATCCGGTTGATCGAAACGAGTTTGCTCGTTGGTTTAAAGAAAATGAACCTTATTTATATTCAGTAAGCAAAATTGCAAACGATGCTCAACAAATCTTAAACAACTGGCATAAACAATATGAATTGTATTATATATCCGCTCGAGACTTGCATTTATATGATGTGACGAAAAAATGGTTTGAACAGCATCAAGTACCTTATGATCATATTGAATTAATAGGTAGTCATGATAAATTGGAAGCTGCAAAAAAGTATCGCGTAGATGTTTTTTTTGAAGATAAACATGATAATGCGGTGATACTTGCAGAAGAACTCCAAATTCCCGTACTGTTATTTGACACGCCATACAATCGTAAAGTTATCCCTTCCAACGTGATTCGAGTTCATAATTGGAAAGAAGCAAACGAATGGATTGAGCGTCATTTTTAGCCACATTTCAATCGCTAGACTTGTCCAACCTAATTGTGACATCGTCTAGCGATTTTTTTGTGAACGCTATTCGTTTTAAATCTCTAATGTTCCCCTCACCCAACGTTCAACAAATGTTTCAAAAGTAATTCCATATCGATTATAAATATCATGATATACAAAATACACTCCTAATTTTTCCAGCAGTTCATCATTGATTTTCATGAAAACTTCCCTTCTATTAAAGTTGAAAAACAAGAAATGTAAAGGAATTTTCTAAAATCTCCTAATACAACGATGAATTTTTTCGCTATGATGAAAATAGCCAATAGTTTGAACACTAGGAGGTTTTATAATGAGAAACATACATATTTCTGTTGTATTACTACTTGCTATGTTTCTATTAATAGGTTGCAAAAGTTCCGTCAGCGACATAAAGGAGGCAGTTTCTGGCATCCATACACAAGCAGAAAAAGCAAAAAGCGGTCTAACAATCGATGCATATACTTTGCGTGAGTATGAGATTGAATATAAAGATGAATTATTTACAGTTGACGAATTATTTAAAACTATTCTACGTGATGTCCAATGGGAATATGAAAAAAATCATAATAAGCATATTTTGCTAGTAAAAGGTACATGGAAGGAACCATTATTTGAACAATTACAGCTTACGGATGATGTAAAAGAAAAACTCTCAAAGAGCGGTAAAATTTTTATTGAATTAGTATTTATAGATGGACTGCTAAATTCAAATGAAACAACGGTCAGCATGAAATTAAATGAAGAATTGTTAGTGGATGAAAAAGGAGCAGAAAACCTTTATTACTTATACGATATTTATTTACAACAGAAAATGTAATGAAAATTTACTCTTGTAGTACTAACCATCACAAGGTTTGTACTACATTTTTTTAATGACTTATTCAAAATAAAATGCATAAACCCACAATTTTATTAAAAAATAATAATTTTTAGAAAAACCATTTCAACTTTTCAAATACCATTCTCTTCTGCCAAAAATACGACAAATTAAACATAAAACACTATCATTATTTCAAAAAATTATTAATGCATGTCAATAAATACTTTTGTTATAATTACTTTACAGTATTATCAAAATTCGGTGGGAAGTATATGTTTAAACAAGAACAAATCGACCTAACAAATGATGATTTATATTCATATTTATACACGATAGGTGAACAACTTCAGCAACCAATTGTAATCATTGATTTAAAACGGCAACCACTTTCCATTAAGTATTACAATCAATCATTTGCCCAATTAACTGGTTATGATATGGCTGAATTATTAAACAAGCATATTTCATGTTTATGCGGTCCAAATACCCTTCCCGAAACTGAACAAGATCTGGAGTTTCATATATTAAATAAGCTCACCTATGAAACAACAATGATTCATTACAAAAAAGATGGTACCGCTTTTTGGAACCAGCTTAGTATTCAACCAATTCAAAACTCCAAGAAAGAAGCAACCTTTGTGCTTATTCAATGCAAAGATATTACATCCGAAATGTTGGAAAAAATGCTTCACAAAATTGAGCATGAAGTATATGTCGAATTAGGAAAGGATAGTAAACTAGAAGATATTCTTCAACGAATAACCGCACAGGTAGAAAAAAATTATATTAGACAAGTTTATTGTGCTATTCATGTTCTTCAAAAAGATGGTACATTAAAGGCTATTGCCAGTCCCACGATACCCTTCAGTTGGATAGAAAACCTCGTCGGAATGGAAGTTAGTCCAACAACGGGTAATAGTGAAAATGCAATTTATATGAAAGATTTATCTTATATACAATCCATTAGCTCACAAGAGGATTATGAAAAATTACGGAAAATTATTTCAACCTATAACATTCAGTATTGCTGGTCAAAGCCAATTGTCGACAACGAAAAAAAGATGATTGGCACATTTACGATCTATATTCAAAAAAATTTATATTTGAAACAATCGGATATTGATTTTTTAAATAAACTGTCCCCTATTATCGCCTTGACAGTCAAACATTTTAAACAAAAAAACCTATTAAAACAATTAGCTTATTATGATATAAATATAGGAATTCCAAATTACCATTATTTTTATAAAAAATTAAACGAGTGGATTCAAAACGGTGTTGAAGGAGTCATTTTATTAATACAGCCAGGAGAATACACTTCCATAGTCGATATGTATGGGCGCAAAGTTGGCGACCGTTTAATTAAACAAATCGTTCATCGCATTGAAATGATTACTCAAAAAAACCGAACGATTTTTAGTCGTTTTTCAAATTCTACATTTATTTTAGGGAGCGTAATTCCTGTAAATAAAGTGGATGATTACATTCATAAGATTATTGAATGCACTTCCCAACCTTTTGATGTAAATGGAAGGGAAATGTTTATATCATTAAAAATTGGCGTTAGTTATTTTCATCAACAACTGTCGATTGATGAAAGTATACGGCAAGCAGATATTGCTATCACAAAATCAAGAAAAAAAATAGGAACTGTCATTTCCTATTTTGAAAAAGAAACCGATCAACAAATACAAAGAGAACTGAACGTATTAAACGAATTAACAACTGGATTAAAAAATGATGAACTTTCCGTTTATTTGCAACCAAAAGTCCATTTGTTGACAAAGGAAATTATTGGATTCGAGGCTCTTGCGAGATGGTATTCTCCTGTACTTGGAAACGTTTCGCCGGCAGAATTCATCTCGATAGCCGAACATAGCGGAAAAATTAGGGATATCGATCATGCTATTTTTGAAAAAGTATTACGATGGCAATGGGAAAGAAAGAAGCAAGGCCATCAATTGTATCCTGTATCCATCAATGTATCACCTGTACACTTTTATCATGATTCTTTTGCAGATGATTTATTAACCCTTGTCCACCAATATCAAATTGACCCAAAATTTATTAAAATCGAAGTTACTGAGAACTTTGAATTATTTGATTTTGAAAAAGCAAAGAACATCTTATTAAAATTAAAGGAACATGGCTATGAGAGTTCGATTGATGATTTTGGAGTCGGATTCTCGTCATTAAGTTATCTACAACGGCTGCCTTTTTCAGAAATTAAAATTGATAAATCGTTTATTAATGAAATACATGATTCAGGTATGTATGCAATCGTAAAATCAATTGTTCAACTTGCAAAAAGTTTAAACATGCATGCGGTAGCGGAAGGGATCGAAACGTTGGAACAATATAAAACCCTTGTACAAATTGGTTGCCATACAGGTCAAGGTTATTATTTCCATAAACCAATGCCGATTGTAGAAGCTGAAAAATTAATCAATTCAAAATGAGGCTGGGACATAAACAAAAAATTAAAGGGGCAGTTGAAAGAGTTTTGATAAAAAATTGATATAACGAAAAATTGATTGTAGTAACGGGGCGACTCCTGCTTTGTCTCGAGACACCGCAGGAGTGAAGGAATGAATCAGAGGAGGCTCGAGCCCAATGTCATAAAGTTATTGAACCAAAAATTTACAGTTATTAGGCAACCACCGGTTGCCTCCTTTTAAAAATATTAAATCATCCTTTATAGCTTTAATCATTTTCTAAAGTTAGGTAAAAAAGGCAATAGAATGCCCGAGGCTTAAATATTTATTTTTTAAGCCCCTAATTTATTTACATTTAATAAACAAATAGGTTATATTTATCCTATGTATTGTTTATAGACACCTTTTTTGGTTTAGGGGATACTTTGTTGAGGACAGACCATTCCTTCGTGGGTAGCTTCTCCCAAACCGAATAGGTGTCTTATTTCTTATAATCACTTTCATGATTTTTGTAAACATTCTCTCTCTTTTGATTGGACAATCTTCTAATAATAAGTGAACCATCCTATCTTTTAATTTTCCTATTAAGATATTTGTGTTTACTTGATAATCATGTTTTCGTCTTTTTTTCTTACTCTCCTCATTAATTGTTTCATTGGCATCATTTCTCAATAAACTGACCATATTCGATAAATATATTGATGCATAGAAATCTTGTTCAATTGCGATTTTCGAACCACCCGTAAAATTTTCTATTTCGATTTTATTTTTCACGTTATTATACTCAGTTTCAATTCCCCAGCGTTTAAAATAAAGAGTTTTGAACTCAGAAATATTGAAGCCTTCCTCTATTAGATTTGTGACAAGTATTTCTTCTGTGTCAGAATCTAGTAAGAACCTAACTACACGAGCATTAACCACTTGGCCCTCATGTGTTATTTGTATAATTTGATCAGCTTTCTTCGCTTCGACAATTTCCTTTATCGTATTTTTTTGACATCGCATAAGATACTTGATGCCAATGGCATCTAAAAAAGCGATAAAATCTCTTGACGGATAACCTCTATCAAACAAAATTAGGTCGTTCTTCAATCCGGTTTGTACGAGTTCTTTAATCATATTCTTTGCACTATCTCGCTCAGCTACCTTATAAGGATCGATTTTAGAAGTTATTATAATCCCATTTTCAAGATCATAGATACAAGAGGCTCTAGCTCTTGCATAGCTTGACCTTTGATTTCTTCCATACCCAAAATAATTTCGAAGTTCCTCGGTGTCAGGTATTTGTAATACACTTCCGTCAATTGCGCAAAGCCTAAATCCACGATAAGTTTTAAAAGAATTTTCTTCATAATACCAATTAACAATCGCTTTTGAGAGTTTTACAAAAGCGAGGGGAGAAACCTTCTTTCGTGCAGCAGAATAGCCTTGTTTAGAAATACTAATATCTGATAAATTAAACTTGTCAAAAAAGTCGTCAAGTTCAATCTGAAGACTCTTTTTGACAAAATTTAAATTAAATAAAATTGTATTTTTGAAATTTAACTTCTTTTCTTTTCGCGTAAAGTACGTTTCCTTTGTTCGAGATTCAATCATAAACATCACATCATTCAGCATCTTTCGAGTAATCTCAATTGCCCCTAAAAAAGTACTTTTTGATTTCAAAAAAACCACCATCCTCGTTTTATTAACCAAAAATTGGCTTCTAAAACGATTTTGGTGGACTTTTTAAAAACACAAGAGTCTTATTACCTATCTTTGTGAATATTAAATTAAAAATTGGTATTTTAATAAACTTCCATTAATTGTAAATATAAGTTGATGACATTGGGCTCGAGCCGGGCCCGCGGAAAGCGTCCCCGGAACGGAAATCAATTTTAATAACATATCAAAAAAAACATCATTTTCTCCTTGGAGAAAATGATGTTTTTTTAGATTTGTCCCAACCTCATTTAATTTCTTCCATTATAAAATGAACAAAATCTCTCATATTTTCTGGCGAAACGCCGTGTCCTACAGGATAGGTTTTATAAACAACTTTCGCTCCATGTTGCTCAAAAAAATCTTTACTTTTTTCACTCCACATAATTGGAAAATCGTAATCATACTCCCCGTGAGAAATGAATACTTTCGTTTCATCCATTTTATTTTTGTGATATTGTTCTTTCACAAAATCTGGTAAAAACCCTGACATTGATGCACATGCTTTAATTTGATTTCCCATCACGATGCATAATGTTTGTGCGATGACTGCTCCTTGATTAAATCCTGCAATACATATCTTCGTCGGATCTAATTGATATTCTTTAATTGCTTGTAAAATAAAATCTCTTGTAACAGCAATCACTTTATCAAAAACAGGTTGAATAGGCTTTCCTTCCTCTACAAAAGTATAGAAGGCATAACCTGGATCATGACTGATTGGTCCCCTTAAACTAAAGACATGGCAAACTTCTTTTATTTCACCTATGATTTGTAATAAATCTTCTTCATCGCTTCCTAATCCATGAAATAAAAAAATAGCTGGACTTTGTTTAATATTAATTTTCGGTTCAATATGTTTGAATGTATATAATGATTGCATTCTATTTCCTCCTCAAGTTTCCCTTACCTACAACGATTCATTCCCAAATCTTTTTTTCCAAAATATTATTTTATTCTTAATTTCTATTTAAAAATAGTATGTTTCATTTACTAAAAATAACTGATATTAATCAAAAATTTTGTCGATAACATAAATCTTTCTTATTATTTTTAAAAAATTTGTCTGATTTTTGAAATATGATTTGGAAAAATAGTTTTTAAACGATAAACTATTAGTAGAGTTGGTTAAAAATGTCTGTTTTGACTGGGTGAAAACAAAACAACATTCTTAGCAAAGGGGTGTTTGGAATGTATAGGGAAATTACAGTAGAACGAAGCATACTATATATTGAGCAATATCATGTAGACAAATTTATTGATTTAGCGAAACAAAATAGCCAATTCAATTATCTAGTTAAAGAAGGCGCATTAAATATCATCGATGCTTGGATTATCGCCTTCAATATTTGGCTTTTATTGCTGCCCAATAAATACAATATCATTCACTCAGCTGAAAAAACCCTATACTACTCCTCGAATTTCGTTATACTAAATGCTCTTCAAGACAATGTACATTTTAACCAATTAAAGTTCCGTGAAAATCGCCCAGAACTATTATATTATATCATGTCACTCCAACTAGCTACAGGATTAAACGAATGGATTTTACGCGTGATGATCAAACATGATTTAACATATATGATTGAAAGAAATAAAAAACGTATCTATTTTGATGCTCATTTAGGATCAGAAGATGAAATTCAATCCTTTTTAGAAGATCAATCGAAGTTTGTAAAGGCAGCTGTGAAAGAACTGCATTCTACTAATTCATTTGATCGAATGATAAGAAATGCAATTGATGAAGCATACAAAGTATATAATAAACATCTCGAACGGTTAGCAAAAGAAAAATTGAAACGAGGATAGTAAAATCTTGTTTCGATTTACTTCAGGAGCAAAGGTCTATATATAAGAAGCGAGGGTATCCAGAAAGTTTTCGACTTTCTAGACACCCTCTTTCCTATTTAATCATTAATTGTTTTCTAATGTTGAGACAACTTCAGAAATTACGATTACATTTTCGAGTGTAGGGGCTTCTTCGCTATTACCGCTTGGACGTTTATGAGCTTCTTTAAATGCATCACTTGCTCTCCACGCCTCAAATTCTTCGAGTGAATCCCAATACATAACGACGTTCATTTCATCGTAGTCTTCAAATTGTGTACTTACGAGTACTTCTACTTTACGAAATCCTTTAAACGTTAATAATGGACCAGGTTGCGTGAAGAGTGGTGCCATCTTTTTTGCCAAGCCTTTTTTCACTTTAATTCGATTAGTTACTGTATACATAAAAACAAAACTCCTTTTTTATTTTTGAAATCATTGTAATTATTAGAACATGATTTTATTCGAACAGCAATTTATAAGCCTCAATCATCTAGCAAAATGTCAAAATGGAACGTTTCATCCGTGATAGGCTCTACTTTTGCTAAGGCATATGTGGAACCCTTTTGAGAAAAGAAATCATATGTGGAACCTTCATTTCGTATTCCATTCATCACGATTGGATGAATTTCTTCTTCAGGAAACATTGTATCGAACCCTAAATTCATTAATGCTTTATTCCCATTATAGCGAATATACGCCTTCACCTCATCTTCCAAACCTGTTCCTCGATAAATTTCATCTGTATAACGCAATTCATTATCATATAAATCTAGCAATAATTCATAGCCCCAATTTTTTAATTCATCTTGTTGTTCTTTAGAAAATTGATTAAAAATGTTTTGTGCGAATATTCCAACAGCCACCCCATGAATGGATTCATCCCTCAATATTAGCGAAATCACCTCTGCGCTGTTCCTTAAAATGCCTTGTCCCCCTAAATAGAGCGGATAGAAAAAACCAGAATAAAATAAAAAGGATTCGAGCATGACGGAAGCAAACATCGCTTTCCATAGGCTGACTAAATCATTTTCCTTAATAGACGAATATATATTGGCAATTTTTGAAGCTTTATATTGTAATAGTTGATTTTTTTTTACCCATTGAAAAATTTCTTCGATTTCGTCGTTATGACAAAGGGTTGTAAAAATATACGAATAGGATTTCGCATGAATGGCTTCAAAGGCACCAAATACCGTTAATACAGCTTTTTCTTGTAAATTGGGATTGTATTTTGCTATTTCATTCATCCCGATATTTGTTTGAATTGTATCGAGCAGCGTCAGTCCACCAAACACTTTTTTGTATGTTTCTTGATGCTCAAAATTTCTCCATTGTTGAATATCCTTTGAAACTGCAATTTCTTCTGGAAACCACATTTGTTTCCATTGTTGATCCCAAAAAATTTTAGCAAGACTGCTTGCTGACTGATTCCAATTGACTGCTTCGTATGTTAAATTGTACATGCTACACATTCCTCCAGTGATTGTAATCGTTGGCGTACATAATAGACCGTTTTGATTCCTCGCATCCAAGCATAAATATAGGCTTTCGCTAATTGTTCCGTCGTCCACTTGTCTGTTACATATAAAGTCATTGAGATACCTTGATCAACATGCTTTTGTGCAGCGACATATAAATCAATGATTTTATAGACATTCATGTCATATGCTTCTACGTATAAATGTTGATTGTCATTATTTAAAAATGGCATCGGATAAATCGTGCGGCTATCTGCATAATCTCGTATCTCTACTCGCTCAGTAATGGGTGCAATGGATGCCGTGCAAGAACGAACGTAAGAAATCGAGCCGGTTGGTGCGATTGCTAACCGATAAGCATTAAATAATCCGTATTTCATTATATCTTCTTTCAATTTTCTCCACATTTCTTTTGTAATGATTGGAACATTACCTAAAGCTTTTTTCACCAATTCACTAGGTTCCTTTTCCAATCTATTCACGTACTTTTCAAAATAATGACCATTTGCATATTCGCTTATTTCAAATCCGTAAAAAGTTTCACCTTTTTCTTTCGCAAGTAGCATCGATGCTTTTAATGAAAAGAAGTTCAATGCTTCCATAAAGTAATCGATAAATTCAATTGATTCTTTTGAACCATATAATATATTTTGAGTTACAAGATGTCCGTGCAAATTCATAACACCTAATCCGACAGAATGCATCATCTGGTTTGCTTTTTTTACAGATGGAACGTTTTTTATATTGGTCATTAAAGACACTTGTGTTAACAAACGCATGGCTGTATCTACTAACTCTTCAAAATCATGAAACTTTGTCGCATGGTGAATATCTAATGATCCAAGATTGCAAGATACGTCTAATCCATATTCATTTGGTGTATCTTGATCATTAATGATGCTCGTTTGTTGAACTTGTAAAATTTCAGTACAGAGGTTGGACATTTTGACTCTTCCAAGTTTTTTTAGTGGATGTTGTTTATTTACATTATCATCAAATATTTCAAAAGGATATCCGGATTCGAATTGGCTCTTTTTGATTTCCGTATATAGTTTTCTAGCATTGATTTGCTTTAACTTTCGTATATTTGGGTTGTTCAACAACTCCCCGTACATTTCCGTTATGCTTATTTCAGACATTCTTTTTCCGTATTCTCGATAAATATCATAAGGACTAAAAAGAACGATATCTTCATCTTTTTTCATCAGTTCAAAAAATATATCTGGAATAATGACACCAGTCGATAAAGTTTGTAACCGAATTTTTTCGTCGGCATTCGGCTTCTTAGAAGAAATAAATTCTTCAATATCCGCGTGGAAAATATTTAAATAAGCAACACCTGAACCATTCCGTTGTCCTAATTGATTGGAATAAGAAAAGGCATTTTCTAATAATTTTGCAACGGGCATAACACCGCTTGCCCGATTGGCGATACCTTTTATCGGATCACCTAAAGGTCTTAAATCCGTTAAATTTACCCCTACCCCTCCGCCAAGCCTTGAGAGTTCTAAACAATAACCGAGGTTTTCTGCAATGCTATTCATCGAATCATCCATGGATAATTTAAAACAACTTACCAATTCCCCACGCGCTTTTTTACCGCTATTCAGTGTGGTTGGTGTTGCTGGTTGAAAAGCCTCCATCATCGCACGAATTGCTTTTTCTGCCAACAATTCATCACCATTCGCTAAATATAAGGCGATAATGCTCATCCGATCCTCATAAGTTTCTAAAATTTCTTTTCCATCTCGACTTTTCATTGCGTAACTTTCAAAAAATTTGCTCGCGCTCATAAATGTTTGAAATCGAAAACGATAAGAATACGCAATGTCAAAAATTTTATTTATAAATTCGAAAGAATATTTTTGTAAAAATTCTTTCTCATAATATCCTTCTTCAATGAAAAAGCGAATCTTTTCTTCCAAACTAGAAAACTTCCGCATTTTCTGATTAACATGTTCGATAAAATATTGACGAGTAGCCTCTCGATCTTTCTCTAAATCAATTTTTCCTGTTTGGTGGTAGTGATTCAAAATTTCATTATTCAAAGTTAAATAGCTTTTCATCACTAAATCTCCTTTTGAATTACTCTGTTATAATAATCAATTATGGCATCATAATTTTTCTGAAATCCGCGTAATTCTATCTTTTGAACAATGGGAATTCCGTACCTTTCGTTAATCAAATGAGCAGAACGGCAAAAATAAGCATGGCCGAAATTCGAGTTCCCACTTGCAATAACACCCTTACAGAAACGAACATTATGTTGTAAAAACCTTTCCACAATTTGTGGTACTTCCCCTAATCCATCGGTATAGGTGAACAACAAAAAGGGATCATTTAATATAAGGTCATCCCGAATTTCAATGTGTGGTAACTCTAATTGATGAACGATAAAACGCACGTTGCCAGTTCGAGAAGCATAAGCAATCATACTGTGATCTTGCTAATGAATTTTTTCATATTTTCAATGTCTCCCATTAGCTCTCCATCGATTTCGATTACAGGTACAGAAAGAAATCCAGCAGTCAATAATTTTTCTTTCGCTTCTTCATTGTAATCAATCAAAATTTCTTCATATTTCCCTTCATAACCAAGTTGATTTAATTCGTATTTCATTAACAAACACTTTGGACAAACTTTTTTTGAATATAATTTCATTTCCTTCTCCCTTTCTACCATTCTTTTATGAAAATAAAAAAGCCATACCTTTTTCGGTATGGCTTTGAAATGGAAACAGTCAGGTACTAGGAAATGGACCGTCTTGCTTCCATTTCCTAGCCCCCGAAGAAATGAGCAATTCACGTTTATTAGGCAGGTCTCCTGGCTTATGCTTCATCCTCCAAGTTCCCTTCCCATACAAATTTGTACAGTGGATTTGAACTTTTCGTCAGCAATTACAGTTGCGGGGACAGCGTCAGATTTTCACTGACTTCCCTTTTAATCTACTATATATAGTAGAACCTAATAAACGAAATGCTATATATTGTGTTTTCGTGTTTCATTGTAACATGTAGTATTGTTAATTACAAGCTTATTTGGTAAATGATACAGTATCTACTAAAATCATTCACTCGATACGTAGAACTTAAGAACGGTTGGTTAATTTTCCTCTTTTAATATCTCAGGAATACCATACCAAACGCGAATGACTTTCTCACTTTTCTCAAAAAGTTGTTGATACAATCTACCACAAGTATCTCTCAAATGACGATCCTCTTTTGAAAGCGGCACTATTCCACGTCCGATATCCGTACAAATACAAATTAGGTTTGTCTTATAATCTAAATTCATTAATTTCCCCATTATTTGTGATACGATTTCATCTTCCGATAAATCCGGGACGAGCAAAATCATTTTTTCAAAACTACCTATAATAACGTATTCATCTTTTGTAAAAGGGCCTTCCGGTATTTCGCCTTCATAAAAATAACAGCGATTCGCACCTATTTCTTTTAACATGTTACTTACAAATTTTCGTTTACCATTATAGGCGCCTCCAATAACTGATTGCATTCTCTTCCCTCTTTCAAAGATTCAATATCGTCCCAACATAGGGTATAAATCATCCGATGCTGTGCAATAACATCTTGAAAACTTTTCTCTTTTTGAAATTTCGATAGGATAACACGAATGACACCACCGTGGACGACAAACACATATTCTCCACCACAGCTCACGATTTGATGAAAACAATTTAAAATCCGTTCTTTAAACGAAACAAAAGATTCACCATTTGGTGGCGCAGCTTTCTCTGGTGAATCAATCCACTGCCGATACGCTGGATTATCTTTTAATTCATCATAAGTTTTCATTTCAAAATCTCCAAAATGTAATTCCCTTAATTGAAAAAAAGGATGGTATTTTGCCTCGGGGAAATAAAGTTGCGCTGTTTCTATGCAGCGCTTTAAGTCACTGCCAAATACATCCTTAGTATGAATCGGTACTTGACAATTTGCTGTTTGTATGTATATCGATTCATTCGTCCATCCAATATATTTTCGCTCTAAATTCGCTTTCGTTTTTTCATGCCGAATTAAATGAACAGTAACAGCATTCCCCATAATGCCAATTCCATCCCTTCATATAAAGCACCTAGCAAGTCTCCCGTCATTCCGCCAAAATGGCGATATGTCCAATGCCGATAAATCCAAGTCATCACAAACATGCTAAATGTTAAAACAAATAGTTTATATTCATTTAACACAAAACCTGTTATGAGGATAATGAATATATAACACGCAATATAAATCCATAACGATTTTGCCTTCACATGTTTTTTAAAGTAGGCTGCCAATCCAGATTCCTTCACATTTACTGACAGATTGAAATAAATCAATATTGCTAATCGACATAAGACAGGTAAGATGATAAAAAATAAATAAAAGTTTGTTGGACGCTGATGTAAATACTCATAAAATATGCCGATTTTCAGTAGAACAATGAGCACTAGATTAATAGCACCAAAAGCTCCAATACGGGAATCGCTTAATATTTCTAGTCGTTTTTCTTTATCTCTATAAGAAAAATAAGCATCGCTTAAATCGATCCAACCATCGAGATGCAACCCACCCGTCATCATAATATTGATCATGACAATGATAATTGCTAAGAAAAGTGGAGTAAAATTGAAATAAACATCATTCAGTAGAATGACAAGTACAACGATTACCCCCATAAAGAAGCTAATGAAAGGCATTGTGCCAAACATAGCTGTAACAGTTTTATTATTCATTGGAAGTGTCTTCCGAATGGGGAAAGAAGTAAAAAATTGAAGAGATAATAATAACCCTGCAATAATATTTTTCACAAAAACACCGCCTATTTTCTGCGTACGCGAATACCATAATCCAACTCATATGCTTCATCACAAATTGAGACAATCCATTGATGAAGAGTTCCGAGGAGTTTTCGATATAGTTGGACTTCTTTGAATGAAGATGGTACTTCATCAAGCACTTCATTTGAAACAATTAAGATGATAACACCATTTTCTTTCCATTGCGTTATTGCCTGTTGAAACTGATTTATCCATTGATGTATTTTATGTAATCGATCTTCTTTTAAATGTTCGGTCTTGTATAAAATATTGTTCAGCCAAGTTGTTATACAATCCCATAATACAATGTCATTCTCTTGAAACCTTTGTACAGGCAAGTCATCAATTACGTCTATTGTATACCATGGCTTTTTCGAGCGTTCTCGATCCTTTTGATGTCGAACTATTCGACTTTTCATTTCTTCATCGAAGGGGACACCGGAAGCTAAATAATAGAGGCCTTTTTGATTTTGGTCGAAAAACTTGACAGCCACACTTTCTGCAAAGGAACTTTTACCACTTCGAACCCCGCCTGTAATAAAAATGATTTTTCCCATTCTCTCCCCTCCTCTAATCTATTTTCCCCCAAAAATAGAGCTGTCCAAAATGAGTATATCATTTTATGGACAGCCTGCGAAAAATATATTTTATTTATCATTTCCATTCCATTCCGACACGCAAAATCTTATAATCCATTTTGACTTGAATATCCATCTCTTTATAAATTTCACGCCAAGCATCTTCTGTTTTTACATTTTCTTCCCAATATTTCGGATGATATGCACGCACCCTTGCACCAATTGCAAGTATATCCGATTCATCTTGCTGCAATTTTTTCACTAGACTATTTAAGGCTTTTCCTCCCAACTCAGATGCTGATTTTTCAAGTTCTTGTAATTTTTCTTTACTTAAATCATTCGTATAAAGTTGTTCTTCAACAAAACCTTCTACTTTGACATCGATCAATACTTTCGGTTTTCCGTCTTGAATTTCTACTGAGATTTTTGAAATTCTTTTGAATGGCTTTACAAGATAAACCCCTTTTTTATCACCAGGTACAATTACATTAGAATAACCAGCAGGATTTATTCCCTGCAGCGCTAAAATAGCTCCTGTTTCCGTTGGCGTTAACGTACCAACCATTTGATAATCTTTAAAATAAACGAGTCCGTCAACTAAAATATGATCTCCCATTGGCTTTACAAGAGGAATGATTGCATCCACACCTTCATCAGAAAAATCAATCCACACTTTCCCTAAATACTCTTTCGGTAACTTTCCGAACTTTACAGCATCTCTTAACGTATTAGCTAAATATAAAGAAGGGACTGTTTGAATGGGTGGTGTAGCATTTAATATTTCTAGTGCTTCCCCTTCCGTAACCATAATCCACGCAGTTCTTCTTACTTCAAAATCTCTTTTTAAAAAATCCATAATATCTTCAAGACCTTTTTTTGCAATTTTGTCACTGACAACAATCAATTGAATATGTCCTAAATAAATTTTTTCTGCAAGTTCTTGTTGTAAATTGGATAATACATCCTTCATTGAATATCCATATGTTACTAACAGCCAATCAGTCTCTGCGGAATTTGTATCTCCTCCTTCGGGTCCAAGCATAATTTTTCCTGGTACTGCTAATTGGGCTGCCACTTTATAAATGATTTTTTCCTCTGCTGGAAACTCTCCTTTCGAATGGGTGACTTCAGGCATTTCAATGTCTTCACCTTCTTCAGCAATATCAATCGATAAAGCTAAAATATTTGCCCTTTCTTCAAGTTCATAACGATCCCAACAACCACTTAACAAAAAGACAGCAATCAGAACAAAAGCGAATTTTAATTGAAACCTTTTCATTGCACTCCCGTCCTTTTTCGAAAATGGCCAATGATTAATAAACAAACTGGGAGTATAATAAATAGAAATAGACCAACATAAGTAATTTTTGAAGCATATTCATATATTTCATAAACATTATTTGGAATTAACGCAAAAACAAAAATTACCGGAATCATGAGCACTGTAATGAAACTATATTTATCTGTACGAAATAACTCTGCAGTGCCACGTACAATCACGAAGTAATATGAAAGCAATGTCGTAAATACAGCAAAAATCCAAGTAATTAAAATAATGGCGTCGATTCGTGATAAAACTTCTCCGGGTATTTGGATAATTCGACTAAGGGATAAAATAGGCCAATACATTTCTTGTAATTCCTTAGCACCAAATACCCCTAGAGAAACCACAATGCAATAAAGAATGGCTAATGCTCCTAAAAAGAATCCCCAAATTCCATTTTTAACACAATTTTCGTAATCCTTTATATACGGTATCAACATGGCAATAACAAAATAATTCGTTATGACCTGCGTCATGATGATGGCCCCAGACAAAAACTGTTTCACCGATAAATTATGGCCTAAAATCGGCAGTAAATGATAGATTTCAATATCTTCTAGGGCAAACAAAAAGAAAAACATTGGAATTAATAAAAATGGTAAATAAAAAAAGTGAATATAGGTGAAGGTAGAAACATTGCTATAACCGACTAAAGCACAAATTATAATCATGATAAGAATGGAAATTTCAATGGGTGTATTGGGCAAAAGCCCAGTTGCTAATACTTCCGCAAACTGTCTTACTTCAAGACCCATAATGACAATAAACACAATGACAATCATGTAATTAAATAAATTTCCAAAATATTTTCCTAACAATAGTCGATTACATCCAATGATTGTATGTTCTCGAAACTTCCTTGCTAATAGGGTAATAGCAATCACACTAATTAACGAGATGAGTATTCCAACGATACTTGCAAGAATGGCTGCTTCTCCTACTTCAGCAGCAATGAATCGAGGTAATACCAATAAAGATACACCGATGATTGTACTTGCAATTATGACAGCTAATTGAATCGAACTGATGGAATCTGTATGTTTCATATTTTTTCCCTTTCTTCTTCATCAAGGAAATTGTAATTCGTATAATCCTTCACCGTTTCTCCCACACGAACGGTATTCTTCGGATGAATGTTGGATGGACGTCTTTTTAATTTATTGAATGGAGCTCGAATAATGCTATCTTTTAAAGCTTTTATATTTAATGGTGCATATGGATCCATATATGGAACACCAAAGGATCGCAAAGAAAGCATATGATTGACAACGATCATGAGTCCTACGGCAAGTCCCAATAAACCAAGTGTACCAGCTAAAATGATCAGCAAAAAACGCAACATGCGGAAAGTATTGGCTGCATCATAAATTGGAACAGCAAAGGAGCCGATTGTGGACATTCCAATAATTACAACGGAGATTGGGCTGACAAATCCCGCTTGAACAGCAGCCTGACCAACCACAAGTACCCCTACAATCGATAAGGCTCCACCTACTTGTTGAGGCATTCGAACACTTGCTTCTCTCAACACTTCCATCGCCAATTCCAACAACAATACTTCAACGACGACCGGTAATGGAATGCTTTGCCTTCCACTGGAAGCTGCAACAACATATTTTGCCGGTATCAATTCCGGATGAAAAGAAATGACGGTTACGTACAAAGAAGAAAAGGTCAATGAAAAAACAAGTGCTATGATTCGGAAAAATCGTACAAATGAAGAGATAATCCAATGCTCATTATAATCTTCCGTTGTATGATAAAACTGATTAAAAGTTGCAGGCGCAATTAATGCAGATGGACTGCCATCCATTAATACAGCAATGCGACCTTCCAGAAGATTCCCAACCACTTTATTCGGTCTTTCTGTATTGATGAGCTGAGGGAAAGGAGATGTTGGATTATCCTCGAGAAACTGTTCAACATAACCTGAATCTAAAACCCCATCAATTTTAATTGCATCAATTCTCTTCTTAACTTCTGTCACTAATGTGGGATTTACAACATCCTCAATATAACAGACAGCGAGTTTTGTTTTTGTACGAGTACCAACTTCCGTTTCTTCTACACGGAATTCAGGAATGGGAAGGCGATATCGAAGCAATGCAACATTGATAGGCAATTGTTCAATAAATCCATCTCTCGGTCCTCGTACAACCCGCTCCGTATCCGGCTCCTCTATACTTCTTTTTTCTTTTTCAATTGCATCGATTTCCAATGCTTCTTGAATACCATCAATAAAGACAATCGCTTTTCCTTGAACAATGGCGCTGATAATTTTCGGTATGTCTTTAATCGCTTTCACATCATTAAAAAAGAGTATATTCTCAATAATATATTGGGGTAAAATTATATTTTTTTCTTCATCCATCTCATGATCTTGAAGGGGTTTAATAACATCGTTATTAATGATGTCTTTATTGGCTAATGAATTAAGATAAATAATTGTAGATTGTGTTTCGTGAAATAATTTAAATGTCCGAACAGAGAAATCCATATCTTTTTGAAATATTTCTTTAAAAATTTGTACATTTTCTTCAAGACGATTTGTGATTTGTTTGTCTTTGTATTTATTGACAATATGACTTTCTGGAAATATTGGGGTTCTGTCTACATAATGATTGCTTTTCTTAAAGAACGGTGACAATCTGAATCACCTTCCTATTCTTTCATCATTTGCTGTTATTATGGCTCAAAATAGAAATAACATACATCTTTTCTTCATCCACTTAGTTATTGTTCAATTCTTTCTTTGCTTGATTTCTTTACCAACATATTTTAAGCTTTTCTTATTACAAAATCCCTTTCATTAAAAGGAGTATTACCGCTTTGGATACTATGAATCATGTTTCATATAATCGTAGTTTAATTGTCAGCATTTTACTTGCAGCATCCTTTGTTTCTTTACTTAATCAAACATTGTTAATTGTTGCTTTACCGTCTATTATGAATGAATTCTCAATCAGCCCAACCGAAGCTCAATGGGTGACAACGGGATTTATGTTAGCAAACGGAATTATGATTCCTATTACTGCATTCTTAATCGAAAAATTTAGTAGTAAATCTTTACTAATTACCGCCATTAGTATTTTTGGACTAGGTACACTTCTCGGTGCTATTACACCACACTTTTGGCTATTGATTGTTGCTCGCATCGTGCAAGCGATTGGTGCGGGGATGTTAATGCCATTAATGCAAACAGTCATTTTTTCAATTTTCCCCGTGGAAAGACGAGGTACTGCAATGGGGATGAGCGGTTTAGTGATAGGTTTTGCTCCAGCCATTGGACCAACTCTTGCAGGGTGGATCATTGATCACTTTTCATGGAGATCATTATTTTATACAGTCTTGCCATTTACACTAGTGGTCCTGGTATTAGCAATCTTTTTAATGAAAAATGTGACGGAACAAAAGGAAAGAAAGCTCGACATATTGTCCGTCATATTATCTTCCATTGGATGGGGAGGTATACTTTACGCATCGAGTTTAGTAGGTACGTATGGATGGGGTAGTTTAAATGTCATCTCATCTCTTATAATTGGAGCATTTGCTTTAGTATTCTTCATTCGAAGACAGTATAAGTTAAAGCAACCTATGTTGAATTTTAGCGTGTTTCAGTCAAAAGAATTTACACTCACAACAATCCTATCAATTGTTGTATTTGGGTTGTTAATCGGCATTGAAACAATCTTGCCGATTTATGTGCAAAATGTTCAACAAGGTTCTGCACTTACTTCGGGGGCAATGCTTCTTCCGGGGGCGATCATCACTGGAGCAATGTCGCCAATTTCAGGGAAATTATTTGACAGATTCGGGGCAAAAGGATTATCCATCGTCGGTTTTGGATTTACGGTTCTTTCGGCCATTTTATATACCTTCATCAACCAAGATACATCCGTTATCGTCATTACTGTCATATTTTCCATTCAAATGCTTGGCATGTCATTACTAATGATGCCATTAATGACTGCTGGAATTAATGCATTGCCACAATCATTAATTGCCCATGGAACAGCCATGCATAATACCATTCGAACAGTTGGTGCTTCAATTTTCACTGCACTCTTGGTTTCGGTGATGAGTTTGGGTAAATCGCAACAGATAGCAAATAGCGATGAAATCTTTCAAGGAATTAAACTCGCATTTCTAGTGGCACTCATTTTTGCTTTTGTCGGACTTCTTCTATCTTTCTTCTTATCAAAAAAGAAAAAAACTCCGATGGAAAGTGTGAATTAAATTATAAAGGCTATGCCCTAAAAAAATCGAGTAGGAGGGAGTGATTAGCTCCCGTCCTCTCACACCACCGTACGTACGGTTCCGTATACGGCGGTTCAATTAAGATAATTGACGCAAGTTTTCATAACTTCCGTGAATAGCTTGTCTTCTTATGCCAGTGGTCACTCCACCCTCCAAGAGGTCTCCCACGGGATTCACCGCTTCCTTCCTCAAGTGAGGTACTACGTTTTCTGTGTTCATCATGACTCACTGAATGCCAAGGGCTATTCTCTCTTAATTGTTCGGTCCTTCTTAGTAGTTCTAAACCAACTAATACTATGACCTCTGCTGACTTCTGACGGTTCAGCTACTTATCACTAAGTAGGTTATGAAGCGAACTTCACCTATCCGCCAGACCTCCCCGGGTAAGTACATGCACTTTCACACCATCTATCCGCCTCATTTACTCGATATGACCTTCGACAGAAAGAGCTTTGTTTTGTTACGCAAACTCACTCAATCATACCTAGCCTTATATGAGGTTCGTGTTCCTCGGACCGGTGTTTTGCCTCCAGCTTCCTTCAGATTCCGCGTCACCACGGACACCCTTGCTCTTGGCTAACCTCTACTTCTGTCTTCGGGGTTCGGGACTTACACCCTATAGTTCATGTACATGCCGGGCGCACGTAAACGAGCGAATTGGAAACAATTTCTCCATTCGCTCGTTTTTGCACAAATTGGGATAAAGCCCTGCCTTTTAATCTTCAAATAATTCTGGGTAAATAGCCCGAGCAATTATTTCTGTTGCTTCTGCAATTCGTGGACCTGGTCTATCCAAAATATCTGGGTTTAATACATATACTTCATTATTTAAAACAGCAAGTACAGATTCCCAGCCTTTTCGAGATTTAATTTCTCCAGTTGGATCATCAGAAAAATTGACCGTTGTAATAATAGCTTCTGGATTTCGATTAATAATATCTTCCTCAGAAACTGAGAACCATCCTTGTTGATCCGCATATATATTTTCAACACCCGCTGCTTCTATTAACTCCTGTTGAAACGTACCTGATCCGATAGACCAAATATCAGGAGCTGGTGCAATTTCAAAATATACTTTCTTTTTCTGTTCAATTGAAGCTGTTTTTTCTTTAATTACTGCAAACTGTTCCTTTATTTTTTCTACTAATTCATTCCCTTTTTCTTCAACACCCATGACTTGAGCAATTTGCTGAATGTCTCCATATACATCATCAATGGAGTTTGCTGGCTTGATTACAAATACTTTCAAACCAATGCTTTCTAATTGTTCCAATTGTTCCTCTCCACCAGTGATATAAGCAAATATGACATCAGGATTTAACTCAACTACTCTCTCCACATTGACAGTCGTAATATCGGAAACTTTTTCAACATGTTGTACTTCTTCTGGCCACTTATCATACTCTGTAACACCGATAACTTTATCACCAACACCTAATTCATATAAAATTTCTGTATTGCTCGGCTGTAATGATACGACCGTTTCAGGTACTTGTTCGAAAGCAATTTCTACTCCCCGGTCATCAACAACTGTATATAAATAATCGGATTTATGTAGATCTGTTTCCTGTGAAGTTCCATTTTCTTTATTGTTGCCACAGCCTGCTAGTATCACGATTAATAATACAGTTAAGAACCAAATACGCTTCAATTCTTTTCCCTCGTTTCAATTTGCTTTTCTCTTTATACTTTTTCAACTAAAACTTCCTTCTCAAATCATTTCGGTGTATTACCATAAAAAATATTTTTTTCTGGAGTGACAGTATCGCCTTTCAAGCTTAAACATTATCCGTTACATTGTGGACATTTCCCATAGATTTCAAATTTATGGGATTCGATTGTATATCCAGGAAGTATTGCTTCCAACTTTTCTATTGGACATAACGAAACTTCCTTCACATTTCCGCATTCCATGCATATAAAATGATGGTGATGATGATCGATTTCGCAATGCATTCGGAAATTTCTCTCTCCATTGAATTCCGTTTCTTCTAATATACCTAATTCAACAAATGTTGCTAGATTACGATAAATGGTATCATAACTCATTCCAGGATAGTCTTTTTTTAATACTTCCAATAAATCACGAGCTGTTAAATACTTATCTGTTTCCTCAAACATTGATAATATTAGCTCACGTTTATCTGTTTTTTTATATCCATGGGCTTTTAATATTTCCCACGCTCGTGTCCGATTCACAGCTGTAACTCCCTTCTAATCAAATTTAAACCATTTCTTGAATAAGATTACTACCACTAAAATGATGATCGATGTTATGACAATTGTTCCACCTGGTGCAAGATTTAAGTAAAACGCCAATATTAAACCAATAATAACCGCTAATTCGCCAAATAAAACAGAATATATTATCGTCGCCTTAAAGCCTTTCGACAATCGCATGGCGCTGGCAACTGGCAACGTAATTAATGATGAAACGAGCAATATTCCTACAATCCTCATACTAGCAGCAATCGTCAATGCAACAACGAGCATAAATAATAGGTGAATCATTTTTGATGGAAGCCCTGATGCATTCGCATATTCTTCATCAAAGGATAAGACAAATAACTCTTTAAAAAATAAAGCTAAAAATAGGATTACAATAATCGCAATCGTAATCACAACAAATAAATCTTGCCTTGAAACAGCAGAAACAGTACCAAAAAGATACCCCATCACATCGGTACTAAAACCTTTTGCTAAAGAAATAAATATAGCACTTAATCCAATTCCACAAGACATAATGATTGGAATGGCTAATTCCTCATAATGTTTATATATAGCCCTTAACCGTTCAATCAAAATGGAACCAAGTACACTAGCCGCAATTCCAAAATAAATAGGATGAATAAAAAAGAAAGCAGCGATATTTTGACTTAAAAATAACCCTCCTGTGATTCCGGCTAATGTTACGTGGGACAGTGCGTCGGCAATTAAAGACATTCTACGAACAACTATAAATACTCCAAGTAATGGAGCTATGAAACCAATTATAATTCCAGAGATGAAGGCATTTTGTAAAAATTCATAGTTGAGTAATGCTTCGATCATAGCCCTCTCTCCTTACATCGCCCGTACGGAATGACCGTACCACTTATAAATTTGTTCTTTTGAAATTTGATTGTATTGTTCGATGTCTCCGTAAAATAAAATTCTCCCATTTAAAAAAGCAACATGGCTGATTTGATTGGAGGGTGTTTCAATGTCGTGCGTCACTAAAATAATGGTTAAATTATGTTTCTTATTTAATTCACCTAACATATCATAAAATGATTGTACGTTTTTCATATCAATTCCAACAGTTGGTTCATCTAATACGAGTAATTTTGGTTCAGAAATTAATGCTCTAGCAATGAATACTCTTTGTTGTTGGCCACCGGATAATTCTCCGATATTACGATTGATAAATTTATCCATTCCTACAGCGCTTAACGCATCATTTACTCTTTTAATCGTATCTTTTGGGAGTTTTTTAAATAAACCAACTTTTTTCGTTAATCCGCTTTGCACAACTTCTTTCACCGTTGCAGGAAAGGCAGAATTGAAGGCATTTGATTTTTGCGAAACATATCCAATCCATTCACGGTGTTGGAATGAAGTGAATGGTTCACCAAAAAGTTTTATTTCACCTTTAGGTTTCAATAATCCTAAAATGATTTTCAGTAAAGTAGATTTACCAGAACCATTCGGTCCGACAATCGCTAAAAAATCCCCTTCATTCACATTAAAAGAAATATCATCTAATACAAGTCTCGAATTATATTTAAATGAAACATTCTGTAATTCCACAAAAGTTTTTTTCATCATTTCTCTTCTTTCTAATTCATAATCATTACGATTTACATTTTGTTAGTATAAGGGATTTAATTTTCTTTGTAAAGGTTTCTTGCTTGATGAACGGAAAGGATGATGTTATGAATGCGATTGAATTTTGGGAATCCCTAATTTCGAAATCCGATAAAGAAATTCGGAAATTGGCGAAACAATATGGTGTGGATTTAACGATTGAGGAAATCCAACAACTTCGTCCACTAGCCCAACAAGCAAACATCACCTGGCTTATTACAGGCATTCCTGAGAATGTGTTAAAACAAGCCGAGCAGATTTTAGGTTCTAAGAAGTATAAAAAATATAAAAAAATGCTTGATGATTTAAGAAATTAAATTTCTCTCAAGAAGCACTTAAAAAACGATGAGTTAGTTCAAAAAAGATACTAATGGCAATCGTGAACGAATGTAGGCTGTTTAGAAAGTTTTTCCTTCCTAGACAGCCTATTTTTTCTTAAATGTTTGTTTAGTATTGTTCAATAATCGATTCCACAACTTTGTCAATGTCTTTTATTTTGTTAGTTGTTTGATATTGCGTCATGATTGCAAATGCATACATTTTCCCACTATTAGCCTTTACATATCCTGCTAACGTATATACACCAGTAATGTGGCCAGTTTTGGCAAATACTCGATTTTTCAAATGTTCACCTAAATATCTTTCTCTTAACGATCCCCCGATTTGTCGATTCGTGTCTCCTCCCACAGGCAAACTGCTAAAAAAGATCGGGAAAAAAGGTTCTTCTTGAACTTTTACTAATAAGTTCGTTAACTCATTAGCAGTTGTACGGTTATAATGTGAAATCCCTGAACCATCTTCAAACTTCCACTGTTCCATTTTTAATCCTAAATCTTTGCCATATTGTTGAATGACCTTTAATCCATTTTCAAAATTTCCATTTCCATATACTTTTTGTCCCATTGTCTTTACTAAAATATCCGCAATGCTATTATTGCTTAATTTCAAGAATGTATGGTTGATATATTTCAGAGGGGGGGATTGTTTTCTATAAATCAACGTTGCATTTTTAGGTATAGATTTTCGAACAACAGATGTTTCATAAAATGCAATCCCTTCTTCCTCCAACGTGATTTTGAGAGCCTCGAGCGTGTTGAGCGTTGGGTCATATAATGTCACCCAATCTTTATGAGATGCCCCTAACGGAATATTTCCTGAAATTACTACCTCATTTGAATGATATTTACGAATGATTTCGATAGTATTTTTTTTATTCGAAGGAACCGTCATTGCGTAGTTCAATAAAATCATCCCACTATCATTCGGTTCCGTTTGTATGACTGTTTTTTTTCCAATGGAAGTAGGGATTACATGAACAATGAGCGTTCCTGCATCGTAATCTCCGTCCGGTGACATCGTTAATGCGCTTATTCTTGATGCGTAATAAAAACTTTCATCTTCTTTTGAAACGCCAGGAGAGAGTGCTTCACCATTAAAATAAAAATCATCGCCATATAAATTGCCTCTTACCGAATAAATTCCTAACAACTTTAAAATATCTGCAATTTGTAAAAAATGTTTCTTTTGAAAAGTAGGATCACCTTTTCCTTTTACATAAAGATTACCTTGAAGTTCCCCGTTGTTTACTTTCCCATCAATATAAACTTCTGTTGCAAACTGATGCTGTTGTCCCAATATATGTAATGCACTAGCTGAAGTAAGCAATTTTAATGTGGACGCGGGTTTCATTCCAATATCCCCATTTTTCGTATATAATAGCTCTCCAGTTTCTAAATCGCGAATGGACACGCTGATATCCTTTGTACCTAAATGGTGTGTTATTTTTTCATGGAGTGACATCGCTTGGCTTGGATGAAGATATTGGAAAAAGAAAAACACGATAACAATACATAATACACACTGTTTTTTCATCATGGCAGCCACCTTGAACCATTCTTTTACATTCTATTATGCTCGTATACGCCTTCTTTTATCGTCACTTTCACTTAAAATTTCCTTCATTAAAAAAAGGGACTTATTTCAGTCCCTAGTTGCGTAATGCTTCAATCCATTCCGGTTGAAATGTACTTGTTTTAAACATTTCAATTTCTTCTTTATATGGTGGCTTTTTATTTTTTGAATCTGTACCTACCCAAGGTGTTTCAAGTATTTTTGGGATTTCTTTAAATGCTTCGTGATGTACTATGTAATTTAATACATCAAAGCCGATATGGCCAAATCCAATATTTTCGTGGCGGTCTTTTCTTGCCCCTCTCTCATTTTTACTATCATTTATATGAACCACTTTAATGCGGTCTAGACCAATGATTTTATCGAATTGTTCTAGAACACCATCAAAATCTTCTACAATATTATAGCCTGCATCATGAGTATGGCATGTATCAAAACATACGGAGAGTCGCTCATTATTCGTAACCCCGTCGATAATCATCGCAATTTCTTCAAAGTTTTTGCCACATTCTGATCCTTTTCCAGCCATTGTTTCTAATGCAATTTGAACAGGAGAATCGACTGACAACACTTCATTTAATCCTTCAATAATTTTTTTAATCCCCTTTTCTTCCCCTGCTCCTACATGGGAACCCGGATGTAAAACAATTTGTGTTGCACCGATCGCTTCTGTGCGCTCAATTTCTTTTTGCAAAAATTCCACCCCTAAAGCAAACACTTCAGGTTTTACAGTATTTGCAATGTTAATGATGTACGGTGCGTGGACAACAATATTTGAGATACCGTGTTCTTTCATATGCTTTAATCCTGCTTCAATATTTAAATCTTCAATAGCTTTTCTTCTTGTGTTTTGGGGTGCCCCAGTATAAATCATAAAGGTCGTGGATCCATATGATACAGCTTCCTCACTAGCAGCAAGTAACATCTTCTTGCCGCTCATGGATACGTGCGATCCAATTAACATTCTCTTCCCCTCATTTCTAGCGATTTCTTTTTCTTCTTTCTCTCTTCTTAATCTGTTCCATTTTCATTTTCATTGCCTTTTTATAGCCCGGCTTTACTTTTTTCGGTTTGCGCACTAATGCTTTAGCGAGTTGGTCTAACTCGTTTTCCTGTTTCACTCGTTTTTTTCGAGCGTGCCGTTCTTTTAACTCAATCCATTCACCGTTTTTAACATCTTTCTGTTGAAATGGAATACCCATTTTTTCAATTCGGGCTAAATCATTTTCATCGTCCGGTCCATATAAGGTAATCGCTGTGCCTTGAAGTCCAGCACGCGCTGTTCTACCTACACGATGGATGAAAAATTCTAAATCCTCAGGTATTTCATAATTAATAACATGAGAAACACCTTGTATATCAATACCTCGAGCAGCTAAATCTGTCGCTACGATATATTGATACTCTAAATCTCGAATTTGCTTCATCATCTTTTTACGCTCTCTAGGCGTTAAATCACCATGTATTTGTCCTGTACGTATGCCATTTTCCGCTAAAAAGTCTGCAACTTCCTCAGCAGTTTTTCGCGTATTGCAGAAGATGACACATAAAAATGGATTAATCGCCTCACAAACTTCTAGTAGTCGAGTCGTACGAGATTTAGAGCGAATCGGTACAAGGAAAAATTCGATTCCTTCCGCCACCGGTTTTCGATCGTTCATTTGAATGTGTACTGGGGATTCCATATATTTTTTGAGGAATGGTTGCAATTTAACAGGGATTGTAGCAGAGAACACATACATTTCTAAATCTTCAGGCATTCGAGCTGCAAATCCATCTATTTCTTCAATGAATCCCATATCGAAGGCTAAATCCGCTTCATCTACTACTAAAATAGATGCTTTGTGAACTAGTAAAACATTTTCCTTTACTAAATCATGAATTCTCCCAGGTGTTCCTACAACGATTTGCGGTTGATTTTTTAATTTTTCAATTGTTCGCTGCTTGTCCGTACCCCCAATTAATAATTTTGCGGAAATTTCAGTGCCTTCTATCAATTGCTTTAGATGTTCAAAAATTTGAGTCGCTAATTCCCTTGTTGGTGAAGTAATTACTGCTTGGACTTCTGTATTCTCTACATCTATTCTTTGAACGATCGGTAATAAAAACGCATGGGTTTTGCCTGTCCCTGTATGGGCTTGTCCAATCGCACTCTTCCCTTGCAATATTAACGGAATCATCTCTTTTTGGATGGGAGTTGGTTCTTTAAAGCCGAGCTTTTGAATAGCATCCATAATAAATGGTTTGAATTGAAAATCTGTAAAGTTCGACATTTTTCGTACCTCCTAACATGAATATTATTGTACCAAATACACTTTCTAAAGAACAATAAACAACTTTCGTTCATCATGCTTTCAACAGCGATTATTAAATAGGAACAATTAAACTTTTTGTCTAACAAATGGAAGCAAATAATAATACATAATTTTTTCATTGTTGAAATATGTACCGATTGTTTAATTAAAATGGAATATTAATAATAATAAAAAAATATCATAAAGTAATACTTTTGTTCTTGATTGTAAATAGATAGGAGGGGCACCATATGCATCATTTAAATAATGAAGTTGTTTTCATTGAAATCATGGGCGGGAAAATATTTAACGGCTCCTTAATTGATTCAAGTGATGAAATTTTCGTGATCCACGTAAATAATCAATTTGTATATTTGCCAACTGACCATATATATACTTTGGAAAGGGATATTGATAATGAAAATAATATTCAATCCCCTTCAGAAATACCGCAATTTATTACAAAAGTCAATCAAGATTTGACGTTATTCAATATTCTTTCCATGGCAAAAGGACTGCACGTAGAATTAATGGTGACAAGAAATGAAGCGCTACATGGCGTCATTACGTCTGTAATGGATGACTATTTTGTATTTCAGTCACCCATTTATAACACTATGTACATTCCAAATAAACATTTAAAATGGATAATACCTCATATTAAAAATGACCTTCCTTACGGCATCAGTGAAACCGAATTCTTATCCTTATCGAAAATTAAGCTTCCAACATTAAAAAAGCAATTTGCTGATCAAATTGCCGAATTAAAAGGTCAACTGGTTATTTTAAATTTAGGCAAAGATTTTTCTCATATTGGAAAAATCAATCATGTAGAGGGACGATTCATTGAAATGAAAGATGGAAAGTCAAATACTATATACTGCAATCTTTCACACATACAAATTGTCAATCCTGTATAAAAAGTTAAGTAAACTTTCAATTATTCGCACTCATTTCACTTAAATCTTACATAATTCTTAACATTCTATTTAAACGATAATTATTATATGATAGATTATTCATTTTTCCCTTTCGGCTTATAAAACTAGCGATAAAATGAAAAAGTGATGCCAGCATCTACTGGCAACACTTTTACTCGTTAGGAAGAATAACGTTAACAGGTTTTGGTTCTTTAATTTTTGGAAGTATTTTATCCAGTGTCACAGTACGCTTTATTTCATGAGTAGATGGATCATTTTTATCAAACTTCTCTAAAAATGATATGACTTCCTTCACAATAGGAGTTGGTGTCGAAGCACCTGCTGTAACAGCAACTTTTTCAATATCCATCAACCACTCGATTTTTAACTCTGATATATCAGCAATGCGGTAGGCTGGGGTACCTGCAATTTCTTCAGAAACTTGAGTTAAACGATTTGAATTGTTGGAACGAGGATCTCCTACTACAATAAGTAAATCCGCTTCTCCTGCTTGATTTGCTACCGCTTCTTGTCGTACTTGAGTAGCCATGCAAATCTCTTTATGCTCTTCCACATGGGGATATTTTTCTTTAATGTAATCCATTAAATCCTTAACATCCCATTGGCTCATAGTTGTTTGATTTGTCACTAGCAATTTATCATTTTGTAAATTTAGATTGTCAATATCTTGTTTATTTTCAACTAAATAAACGTGGTTCGGTGCAACTCCAATTGCTCCTTCAGGCTCTGGGTGATTCTTTTTCCCTATATAAATAATGTCATATCCTTGCTGAGTCTTTTCACGGATTAATTCATGAGTGACTGTTACGTCTGGGCATGTAGCGTCAATTGCTACAAGTCCTTTTCTTTTCGCCATTTCTCTTATTTCAGGTGATACTCCATGAGCAGTGAAAATAACAGTCCCTTTATCTACTTTTTCAATGATTTCTTTTCGATTGCTTCCGTCAAGAGTGATAATCCCCTCTTTTTCAAAAGCATCCGTTACATGTTTATTATGAACAATCATTCCTAAAATGTAGATTGGTCTTGGCAATGATTTATCTAATGAAGCATTTCTTGCAATAACCATTGCATCAACTACACCATAGCAATAGCCTCGAGGATTTATTTTAATGACTTCCATCATGACAACTCCTTTTGTTGGTACATAACTTTATTATAACGGAGCTATGGTGTTATTACAAAGTTTCTATTCAAAATAATCGAACGGCGGTTGATAGATTTTTGGAATTGACGGTCTACTAATTTCCTCTTGTTTTAGATTTTTTTCATTTCTTCTTTCTTGTCTTGAATAATTTGAATGTGATATTTGTCTTTTTCCTTCCTCATTTGATTGTTTCCCTTGAGTTTGAGTTGGAAGCCCTTGAAACCCTTTATATAATTTCCATAGTGCAGGCAAATTCCGAAGCATCGGCGCTGCTTGTTGGATATAAGGTTGAAAACTTTGTGCTGTCGCTAAAAATCGATTAGCTGTTTCTAAAATGGAGTCCAATCTCGCTGTTCCTTTTGGTGGTTGAAAACCAGGTGGCATTGGTGGCGGATATGGTCCTGGTCTAAATCCGTATTGAGGAGGTCTTGGTGCGTAAAAATTAGGTCTTCCTGGAGGCATTTGGTTTGGAAAGTGATGTGGACGCATAGAAATCTCCTTTCTGTTTATTCCAAATGACGTAAGCTTTCTAAAAGCTATCATATGCAAATGCATTTTGAAAGGTACAGCAACAGGTAGTAGGCTATGCTGAAAAGTTGGTAAAATTCATGTCTTAGAATTTGGCAATTAATTTGCAAAATTTGACTATTATCTTTAGTAGTTTGACTAATAACGGTTAAGTTTTGGCTATTATCTTACTTTTCAGAGGTTATTTTTTTTAGATTGACTATTAAAATGACAGGAATGACGATTATTATTTCATGATTGGCTATTATTGTAACGAATTGACTATTATCTTATTTTTCAAAAGTTCTATTTATCCATTTGGCAATTATGTTCACAAGTTTGACTATTATCCACTGGATATTGGCAATTATTGTCACATATTTGACTATTATCGGACCTTTCGTATACGAATTTTTCTCGCCTGTTTTCTGTACTCAAATAAAAATTGAGCGAATGAAAAACAAATTGTTTTCTCATTCGCTCATGTAACTTTAAAATTCCTATATAAAAATAAATGGTTCTGTATTTACTTCTGATTCAATAAATTCTACATCAAGCTTATTCTCCTTACACAGGCTTGTCATTTTTTCTTTAACGCCTTTAATCATCACTTTTTCAACATGATGGCCAGGGTCAACAATATTTAAACCAATCGCTTGTGCATCTTGAGCAACATGGAAATACATGTCTCCCGTTACAAATACATCAGCACCAGCTCTTTTTGCAATATGGATATATTTATTTCCATCTCCACCAAGTACCGCAACTTTTGAAACTGTACTGTTTTCATTCCCTACTATACGAACCATTGGAACTTGTAGTCGTTCTTTTACATATTCAGCAAATTCTCGCAAACTCATAGGTTCCTTCAACATTCCGACGCGTCCAATACCGTATTCATTCGTTTCTTGAGCTAGAGTATAAAGATCATATGCTGGTTCTTCATATGGATGTGCATTTAACATCGCTTTTAATATTCGGTTTTTCATTGATGTTGGAAATACTACTTCTATTTTTTCTTCATCGGTTACTTCGATCTCTCCAACATCACCGATATATGGATTGGCACCTTCTAATGGACGAAAACGCCCTTTTCCATCCGTTGAATAACTGCAAGAATCATAATTCCCTATCTTCCCGGCACCTGCTTTTGCTAGGACATATCTAAGTTCATCCGCATGCTCATCAGGCACAAACACTGCTAACTTCATTAAATGTTCTGAATACGTTTTTTCTAAAATTTCACGATTTTGTAATTGTAAAGCATCAGCCAGCAAATCGTTGACGCCGCCTTCAGCAACATCTAAATTCGTATGAGCTGCATAAACAGCAATATCATTTTTCAATAGCTTTTCATATAGTCTTCCGCTCGGTGTATCTGTTCTTAAATTCGACAATTTCCGGAAAATAGGTGGATGGTGTGCAATAATTAATTGGCACCCTTTCTCTATTGCTTCATCTGCAACTTCTTGATTGACATCAAGAGTAACAAGCACTTTCGTAACTACTTTATTTAAAGTGCCTATTGCGAGTCCAATGGGATCATTTTCCATACAAGCAAGTTTTTTCGGTGACCAGCTCTCAAAAAGTTGAATGATTTCGTTTCCATTAACTTGTTTCATGAATGGATTACCTCCTCAACTAGTGCTATTTGATGAAGTAATTCTTGACGTTTTTCAACGATTTCAGGAGTCGGCTCCGCATTTTCTAATGATTTAAGTACTTTTTTCCAATGGTTTACTTCATTCGACCATTTTTTTAGAAATACCTCTGATTTTTCTTGAATTAATATGTTCCCCATGAAAATTTCTGCTTCAGTTAATTCCATGTTTCCTCGTTCTAATACGATGATTTCATAAATTTTTTGATCTTCCTCGACTATAGCTTCTTCAATAATCTTCCACTTGTTTTCTAATGCCCATTGTCGAATGACGCGTGCATGAATATTTGGTTGTAAGATGAGGCGATTAACGGTTTCGAGTTTTTCAGGATTTTTTTCTAAAATAGAAACGATTAAGGAACCACCCATTCCTGCAATCGTGATTGTATCAACATGATCGCTGCTCTCAATTGCTTCTAATCCGTCAGCAAGTCGAACAGTAATTTGATTTTCTAACCCTTCTTCTTTTACTTTCTTTAACGCTGACTGATAGGGTCCTTTCACTACTTCTCCTGCAACAGCTTTTTGGATGATTCCTTTATGGACTAAATAACATGGTAAATAGGCATGATCTGAACCAATATCTGCAACAATTGCCCCTTTTGGCACAAAAGAAGCAACTTTTTCTAGTCGTTTGGAAAGATTTTGTGCATTCATGTTGTACCCGCCTTTATTGTAAAATTCTAACTCTCATTATATAAAAAAATAAACCCTTAGTCGCCTTTTGCAACTAAGGATTTATTTTTTTATTCTAATGAACTGATGTACTCAGCAATCGCGCGAGCTTCGTCACCAGTTTTAAGACCTGGAGTCATTGGAGTTCCTTCAATACCGTTTTCTAAAACGTCAACGATATGATCTGCATCAAGTCCAACTAATGAAGGTCCCATACCACCTTTTAAGTCGCCGCCGTGGCAACCAATACAAGCTTGAACTAGTGCTTCATCTCCTCCTGCACCTTCTTCAGTTGTTCCATGTTCACCTTCAGCTAATTCAGCTTGTTTTCCAACTCCATCTAATGACATAAAGAAGATAAGTGCGATACCGAATGCCATAATGAGGATATAAGGAACGATCGGATTATTTTTCATGTCTTTACCTCCCTTGTAGAATCATCAATGCTATAAATATAGAATATAGTCAACAACAATTATTGTACTTCATATTTCTTAAAACGAAAAGACCTAAACCATAACTTTTACAAGGAATGTAACAATTTCGACATTTTTTCACAATTTAGCCAAAGAATAAATTTCCGATTGAATAATTATATATTCATCATTTTTTCTATCAATTGTCTTTATTATTTCCTTTCAACAAAAAATTATATTTAAAAAACGAAATGAAAAACTACTTTTCGATGGAATTATAGGAAAAACAATTGATATGCAATAATGATAATGAATCCTAATACACCAGAAATTGTGAAATATAATAGTTTTAATTTAATACCTGTAATCGTCCACATAAAACAATTAGCTACTAATAAAGTATAAAGTACAACATTATTATTTTCGAAATATACTAAACTAACTTTTACTGAAATTCCAAAAATTAATAGCGCCGCAGCTACTTGCAAAATAGGAGCAATCAAATCATGCTTCTTTGCAAATTTGTATGAATATACAAGAAAAAGTATTGCTATTATTCCGACCATGAAAGCAGCGATATAAAAATATGCTGTCATAAGGAAAAGGAGTATTAAGAGTGCTGCTGTTATCGCCATTATTAATAAAGAAATAGTTGTTTTTTTACGTTTTTCTTTCATTTTAATTGATTTTTTAATACTAATATGATTTTGAAGTTGAATGTCTTCACCTTCAGTATAAAGTGTCATTAAAAAGTCGCAGTAATGTTCTGGTAATAACTTATTTTGCTTCCAAAATAAGATTTCATTGATTATGATTTGTTTTTTCGGATTATCCATAAACATTCACCAAATTTGTTTATTTATGTATTATTGTATAGTATTTTCTATATTTCGACATCCGTACAAAGTATTATCAAAGAAAATTTTTTATAATTTCAATCGAGTAGGAGGAAGCGATTAACTCCCGTCCTCTCACACCACCGTACGTACGGTTCCGTATACGGCGGTTCAATTAAGATGATTGACGCAAGTCTTTATAACTTCCGTGAATAGCTGTTCTCTTTATGCCAGTGGTCACTCCACCCTCCAAGAGGTCTCCCACGGGATTCACCGCTTCCTTCCTCAAGTGAGGTACTACGTTTTCTGTGTTCATCATGACTCACTGAATGCCAAGGGCTATTCTCTCTTAATTGTTCGGTCCTTCTTAGTAGTTCTAAACCAACTAATACTATGACCTCTGCTGACTTCTGACGGTTCAGCTACTTATCACTAAGTAGGTTATGAAGCGTACTTCACATATCCGCCAGACCTCCCCGGGTAAGAATGTAATCTTTCCTTCCATCTATCTGCTTCATTTACTCTGTACCACCTTTGGCAGAAAGGACTTTGTTTTGTTTAGCAAACTCATCCAATGATACCTAGCCTTATATGAAGTTCGTGTTCCTCAGACCGGAAGTTTGCCGCTCGCTTCCTTCAGATTCCGCGTCACCACGGACACCCTTGCGTTAAGCTAACTGTTACTTCTGCCTTCACAGTTCGGGACTTACACCCTATAGATTACACCCATGCCAGGCGCACTAATCAAAACCACCCGTGTGAACGGGTGGTTTGTTCTGCGGCTAGAAGCCTTTATTACTGGCCAACCCCTAAAGGGGCATCGAATGGTTCGCCAACTGCACTACTTTTCCAGCTGACCCTTAAAGGGTCTCTTTTATTTTTTCCTAGGTTTTCGCTTTATCTCTTCACCTGTAAATGGATCGATGAATTCTTCCATACTGAGTTGATCTGCAATGATATCATCTTGTATTTGATTTCGAATATATTCTTCAATTACCTTTTTATTTCTGCCTACCGTATCCACATAAAATCCTCTACACCAAAATAGATCGAATATCATCAAACTACTTTTTCCTTTTAAATATCCCACGAATGATGAAACACTTAATTTTGGTGGGATACTGACCAACATATGTATGTGGTCTTTGCATGCGGTAGCTTCAATTATTTCTACGCCTTTTCTTTCACATAGTTGTCTTAATATTTGTCCAATATCTTTCTTTATCTTTCCATAAATTATCTGTCTTCTATATTTTGGTGCAAATACAATGTGATACTTACAATTCCACTTGGTATGTGCTAAACTATTTGTGTCAGAAGACATAATAGGTCCCTCCTTGGTACTAAAATTTGGTTGGCGAACCGAAATTTATTTTAGCATCAAGTGGGATCTTTTTTAATACCTCGCTGTAAGCTATACGGAACCCCCTGCCTAGCAGGGGGTTTTCTTTTTTACACAAATAAAAAGAGGTTGGGACATATAGCTAATTTAATTAAGAATCAGTGAAGAAGCATAGTAAAAAAATGATATGCAACGAAAATTGATTGGAGTGACGGGGCGACTCCAACGGGAACAGCCCGAAACTCGAGACCCCGCAGGAGCGAGGAACGAGCTCCGAGGAGGCTCGAGTCCAATGTCATAAAGTTATTGAACCAAAAATTTACAGTTATTAGGCAACCACCGGTTGCCTCCTTTTAAAAATATTAAATCATCCTTTATAGCTTTAATCATTTTCTAAAGTTAGGTAAAAAAGGCAATAGAATGCCCGAGGCTTAAATATTTATTTTTTAAGCCCCTAATTTATTTACATTTAATAAACAAATAGGTTATATTTATCCTATGTATTGTTTATAGACACCTTTTTTGGTTTAGGGGATACTTTGTTGAGGACAGACCATTCCTTCGTGGGTAGCTTCTCCCAAACCGAATAGGTGTCTTATTTCTTATAATCACTTTCATGATTTTTGTAAACATTCTCTCTCTTTTGATTGGACAATCTTCTAATAATAAGTGAACCATCCTATCTTTTAATTTTCCTATTAAGATATTTGTGTTTACTTGATAATCATGTTTTCGTCTTTTTTTCTTACTCTCCTCATTAATTGTTTCATTGGCATCATTTCTCAATAAACTGACCATATTCGATAAATATATTGATGCATAGAAATCTTGTTCAATTGCGATTTTCGAACCACCCGTAAAATTTTCTATTTCGATTTTATTTTTCACGTTATTATACTCAGTTTCAATTCCCCAGCGTTTAAAATAAAGAGTTTTGAACTCAGAAATATTGAAGCCTTCCTCTATTAGATTTGTGACAAGTATTTCTTCTGTGTCAGAATCTAGTAAGAACCTAACTACACGAGCATTAACCACTTGGCCCTCATGTGTTATTTGTATAATTTGATCAGCTTTCTTCGCTTCGACAATTTCCTTTATCGTATTTTTTTGACATCGCATAAGATACTTGATGCCAATGGCATCTAAAAAAGCGATAAAATCTCTTGACGGATAACCTCTATCAAACAAAATTAGGTCGTTCTTCAATCCGGTTTGTACGAGTTCTTTAATCATATTCTTTGCACTATCTCGCTCAGCTACCTTATAAGGATCGATTTTAGAAGTTATTATAATCCCATTTTCAAGATCATAGATACAAGAGGCTCTAGCTCTTGCATAGCTTGACCTTTGATTTCTTCCATACCCAAAATAATTTCGAAGTTCCTCGGTGTCAGGTATTTGTAATACACTTCCGTCAATTGCGCAAAGCCTAAATCCACGATAAGTTTTAAAAGAATTTTCTTCATAATACCAATTAACAATCGCTTTTGAGAGTTTTACAAAAGCGAGGGGAGAAACCTTCTTTCGTGCAGCAGAATAGCCTTGTTTAGAAATACTAATATCTGATAAATTAAACTTGTCAAAAAAGTCGTCAAGTTCAATCTGAAGACTCTTTTTGACAAAATTTAAATTAAATAAAATTGTATTTTTGAAATTTAACTTCTTTTCTTTTCGCGTAAAGTACGTTTCCTTTGTTCGAGATTCAATCATAAACATCACATCATTCAGCATCTTTCGAGTAATCTCAATTGCCCCTAAAAAAGTACTTTTTGATTTCAAAAAAACCACCATCCTCGTTTTATTAACCAAAAATTGGCTTCTAAAACGATTTTGGTGGACTTTTTAAAAACACAAGAGTCTTATTACCTATCTTTGTGAATATTAAATTAAAAATTGGTATTTTAATAAACTTCCATTAATTGTAAATATAAGTTGATGACATTGGGCTCGAGTCGGGCCCGTGGAAAGCGTCCCCGGAACGGAAATCAATTTTCAGTTTAATATCAAAAACTCATCATTTTCTTTTAAGAGAAAATGATGAGTTTTTACTTTTGTCCCAACCTCTTACATTCCTCAGAATGATGTTACTCAAGAAAATCTTTTAGTCGCTTACTACGAGATGGATGACGTAATTTTCTTAGTGCTTTTGCCTCAATTTGGCGAATACGTTCACGAGTCACCCCGAATACTTTCCCTACTTCTTCAAGAGTGCGTGTACGACCGTCATCTAAACCGAAACGAAGACGAAGCACATTTTCTTCTCGATCTGTTAATGTATCTAAAACGTCTTCAAGCTGTTCTTTTAACAGTTCGTATGCTGCATGGTCAGCAGGAGATTGCGCTTCATGGTCTTCGATGAAATCGCCTAAATGCGAATCATCTTCCTCACCAATTGGTGTTTCTAATGAAACCGGTTCTTGGGCAATTTTTAATATTTCACGAACTTTTTCAGGCGTTAAGTCCATTTCCTCTGCGATTTCTTCTGGCGTTGGTTCACGCCCTAAATCCTGCAATAATTGACGTTGGACGCGGACTAATTTATTAATCGTCTCCACCATGTGAACTGGTATACGAATCGTTCTTGCTTGGTCCGCAATTGCTCGCGTAATAGCTTGACGAATCCACCAAGTGGCATACGTAGAAAATTTAAAACCTTTTCGATGGTCGAATTTTTCTACTGCTTTAATTAATCCCATATTTCCTTCTTGAATCAAATCTAAGAAAAGCATTCCACGACCTACATAGCGTTTAGCAATCGAAACAACTAATCTTAAGTTTGCTTCCGCAAGTCGTTTACGAGCTTCCTCATCACCTTGCTCAATACGTTCTGCAAGTTCAATTTCTTCTTCAGCAGTTAATAAATCTACACGCCCGATTTCTTTCAAATACATTCTGACAGGGTCATTGATTTTTACACCAGGAGGAACGCTTAAATCATTCAAATCAAATTCTTCTTCACTTGCTTCCTGTTTCGCAAGTGCTTCTTCTTCAAATTCTTCTTTTCCTTCCACACGAATATCATATTGGCTTTCTAATTCTTCAGCAAAATGAAAAATTTCCTCAGGTTCCAATTCAAATGGATCTAATTTTTTTGAAATATCATCCATGGATATACCATCATTTTTTGCTTTTTGTCGAAGAAAATTTTTCGCTTCTTCCAAGTTTTTTTCCAAAATTTCTCTTGAACGTTCTGACATATTGTCCGCCATAAACCTTCCTCCTTATAACAACCAATATCACTCAAATCGCAGATAATGTTTTTTTCAGTTCAATCATTCGTTGGACGAGTTCTAAAGCTTTTTTATATTCATGCATTCTTTCAGCTTCTTGGGAATCGTGCATGAGTTTTTCTATTTCAAGCTTTATGCGATGTTTTTTTAGTTGTTTTAAACAATCTTCAATCTCAGCCTCTTTAAATTCTGGATCGCGCTCTATTAATGCAGCTTCCATAACAATTTTTCGAAGTTCTGCATCATCCAAAATTTCTAAAAACCTTTGATAATCCGCAGTGCCATGCTCTTCGTAAAAGCCGATTAAGCGAACAAACACTGCCATATACTCATCATGAATAAATGGTTGCGAATCATCACTGTGTAAAATATTTTTCACTAGTTCCATATCAAACAACATATGTGAAAGGAGTAATCTTTCAGCACGTTCAGTCGCATTTAAATTTTTGGAATGAATTTGGCCACTAAATATTGTATTTTTTTGTTCAGCTCGTTTATAATTTTTAGAAAAGTCAGCATCTAATTTTCTGAATTGTGCATAAATAGCTTCTTCCGATATTTTTGTTTCTTTCGATAGTTCTTTAATATAAAGTTCTCGTTCGATAGGCGATGATTTTCCAACAAGATGCTCAAGCACTTCTTGAATATATTGCAAAATATCATTTTCAAATTGAAAATTTTTATTGCGTCGTGCATACATCATCATAAAAGCCATGTATGCATGTGGTTTTTCAATCATCTGTGCAAAGGACTCTGAACCATACTTCCGAATGTATTCGTCAGGATCTAATTGATCGGGTAGTACGACAACTTCAACATCCATTTGTTCGTTGTAAATCATTTCTGCGGCCCGTTTCGCTGCTTCCCAACCTGCATAATCACCGTCATAACAAACCACTACGTTTCGAACTAAGCGTTTTAGCCTTGTGATATGCTCTTTTGTTAAGGAAGTGCCCATCGTTGCCACAGCGTTGTCTATACCTGCTTTTTGCGCAGCAAGCACGTCCATAAATCCTTCCATTAATATAACTTGACGTTTTTTACGAATTGAAGCTCTAGCCTTGTCCAAATTAAAAAGAACTTCACTTTTTCGAAAAATCGGGGATTCTGGACTATTTAAATATTTCGCTTCTGATTCATTTGCCTCAAGAATTCGACCAGAAAAACCAATCACCTTTCCAAATTCGTTGCGAATTGGAAACATGATACGTCCTCGAAAGCGATCAAAGTAAGTATGGTCATTTTCCTTTTGGATGATGAGTCCACATTCAACCATTTCATCTAACGAAAAACCTTTTCGCTCTAGTAATACAGTCACTGAATCCCATACTGGCAATGAGTATCCTATACCATTGGATTCGATATCTTCCCTTGTAAATCCTCTTTTTAATAAATAATTTAATGCTTTTTCGCCTTCTTCTGTGTTCATCAATAAATGATGATAAAATTCAGCAACAAATTGATGGGCATTTATCATATTTTCTTCTTTTGGTGAATATCGGCGAAAATTTTTGTCCATACTTTGATTTTGGATATCAATATGTATGCCGATGCGCTCCCCTAATTTAGAAACCGCTTCAGGAAAGGATACATTTTCGATATCCATGACAAAGGTTATAACATTTCCCCCTGCACCACAACCAAAGCAATGGAATATTTGTTTGTCTTCAGAAACAGAAAAAGAAGGTGTATTTTCACCGTGGAAAGGACATAATCCAAACCAATTTCGCCCTCTTTTTGTTAACTGAATATATTCGCTGATTACATCAACGATATCCGATTCTGTTCGGATTTTTTCAATTAATTCTTCAGGAATTTTGCCTATCATTCCATCACCAACTTTGTTGCTAAATAACACAATTCGATAAAAAATTAAAAATTCCTTTAAAATGCGACAAAAAAACTTCACTTTTTATAATATTTATTTGTTAGAAATATTTTTACCACAATTTTATTATTATAAAACATTCTTTATGATTTTTCTATACTTATTTATAAAAAAATGAAAAAAAACCTCCTCGATAATCTGGAGGTGTAAATAATTATCTTATTTTTTTAAACGCTCTAGTCGCTCAATGATGTCATTCGCTGTTTCTTCAACAGCTTTATTTGTAACATCGATGACTTGACAACCTAATTTTTCTACCACTTTATAAAAATGCGCAATTTCCCGTTCAATGCGATCTCTTTTTGCATAAATCGCATCATCACTTAGACCCAATGCAATTAACCTTTGTTTACGGATGACGTTTAGTTTTTCAGGAGAAATCACTAAACCAAAACATTTTCTTGGATCTACTTGAAATAATTCTTCAGGCGGTTCGACTTCTGGAACGATTGGAACATTGGCTACCTTATATCTTTTATGAGCCAAATATTGTGATAGTGGAGTTTTTGAAGTTCTAGATACGCCAATTAACACCACATCACTCAATAATATTCCTCTCGGATCTCGTCCATCATCATATTTTACGGCAAACTCGATCGCTTCTACTTTTTGAAAATAGTCATCGTCTAACTTATGAACTATTCCAGGTTCTTCTAACGGATATTCTTCAAGTCTATGACTAAATAAATGAATAATAGGACCTAATAAATCAATGCAATCAATGTTATTTTGTTGACATAAATTATACATTAACTGACGTTTTTGTTTTTCTACTAATGTATACACTATAATTGCACCTTGCATCGCCGCAATTTCTACAATGTTTTTTATATGGTCATCATTTGATATATGTGGGAATCTTCGGATAATGATGCCATCAAAATTTGGTCTAAATTGTGTAGCAGCTGCTTTAACCACTTGCTCTCCAGTTTCTCCAACAGAATCAGATACGACAAAGATTTTTAAGTTTTTCAAATTAGCACCTCTTACAAATCATTCGTCTCAGCTAATGAAATAAAAGCTTTTGTAATATTGGTTTTGGTTATACGACCCACAATTTCTAACCCATCTTCTTTCTCTTCTACAACTGGCAATGAGTCAACTTGTCGCTCGATCAATTTTTTAGCAACATGAATGAGTGAATCATTCTTATGACAATACACAATATTCGGCATTCTCGTCATAATAATATGAACGGGAATCTTAGTTATAGCTTGAGTTCCAATACTTGTGCGAAGTAAATCTTTTCTTGAAAGCACACCTTGCAAACGGGATCGATCATCTACCACAAACAAGGTTCCAACATCTTCCAAGAACATTTGACAAATAGCATCATAAGCTGTCATATTCTCAGATACAACAACTGGCATAGATTGGAAATCTTTAACTTTTAAATTCATCATTGACTCTGTTACAGAAGCCATCGTTTTTTTGCCAGAATAAAAATACCCGACTCTAGGTCTGGCATCTAGAAACCCTGCCATTGTTAAAATTGCTAAATCTGGTCGAAGGGTTGCTCGAGTCAAGTTTAATTGTTCAGCAATTTTCTCCCCTGTTATTGGCCCCTTCTCTTTAACAATTTGCAGAATTTTATCTTGACGTTGATTGAGTTCTATTGGACTCACCGCCTCAATTAGTGTTATACTTTTCTTAAATATTATATACTATTTTCTTTATAATTGCTAAGAAAAGTCCTACATGATAAAATAATGTCACAACTAATTAAAAAATTACTATATTCAAATATTTTGGGCAATGACAGGACTATAAGTATCTTTTCAACAAACAGCGAGTAGGGATGGTGAAAGCCTACACGAAAAGAGAAACGGCAGCCTCGAGCCATGATGAAAAAAAGAGGATTGCAATTCTATGAATGAAATGCAATCAATCGGGGTGGAACCGCGGGTGTAATTATGTATTCCAGCACTCGTCCCCGGGCTTATGGCCCGGAGACGGGTGCTTTTCTATTATTATTATGAAAAATAAAATTAAATAGGAGGAACAAAAATGGCTGTTCAATCAATGGAAACTATTGTGAATTTATCAAAACAACGTGGATTTGTATTTCCAGGTTCTGAAATATACGGGGGACTTGCTAATACATGGGATTATGGTCCTCTTGGTGTGGAACTGAAAAATAATATTAAAAAAGCATGGTGGCAAAAATTTGTTCAAGAGTCACCTTACAACGTTGGACTTGATGCAGCAATTTTAATGAATCCACGCACTTGGGAAGCATCAGGACATGTTGGAAACTTCAATGACCCAATGATTGATTGTAAACAATGTAAAGCAAGACATCGAGCTGATAAGTTAATAGAAGAAGCAGCTCTACAAAAAGGTGATGAAATTATCGTTGACGGCTTATCATTTGAAAAAATGGCAGAAATCATGAAGCAATATGATGTTTCCTGCCCTGATTGTGGTGCACAAGATTTCACTGAAATTCGCCAATTTAACTTAATGTTTAAAACATTCCAAGGTGTTACAGAAAGCTCTTCTAACGAAATTTATTTAAGACCAGAAACGGCTCAAGGTATTTTTGTTAACTTCAAAAACGTTCAACGTTCTATGCGCAAAAAACTTCCATTTGGTATTGCACAAATTGGTAAATCTTTCCGAAACGAAATTACGCCTGGTAACTTTACATTCCGTACGCGTGAATTCGAACAAATGGAGTTGGAGTTCTTCTGTAAACCTGGTGAAGATTTAGAATGGCAAAATTACTGGAAAGAATTTTGTAAAAACTGGTTGTTAAGTTTGGGCATGAGCGAAGAAAACATTCGCCTTCGCGATCATTCCGAAGAAGAATTATCCCACTATTCGAAAGCTACAACAGATATCGAATATAAATTCCCATTCGGTTGGGGCGAACTTTGGGGTATTGCAGACCGCACAGATTATGACTTGAAGCAACATATGCAATATTCAAACGAAGATTTCACTTACATCGATCCAGTTACAAATGAGCGTTACGTTCCTTACTGCATCGAACCATCTGTCGGAGCAGACCGTGTAACATTGGCATTCCTATGTGATGCATATGACGAAGAACAACTAGAAGATGGAGACAAACGCACAGTGCTTAGATTCCATCCGGTTATCGCTCCATTTAAAGCGGCAGTTCTTCCACTATCGAAAAAACTGTCAGAGGAAGCAACTGAAGTTTGGAACGAATTGCGCAAATATTTCCCAGTAGATTATGATGAATCTCAATCCATCGGTAAACGTTATCGCCGCCAAGACGAAATTGGAACACCATTCTGCATCACTTACGACTTCGATTCAAAAGAAGACGGTCAAGTGACTGTGCGTCATCGAGATTCAATGGAGCAAGTACGCATGCCAATTGCGGATGTAAAAGCTTATATTGAAAAACACTTACAATTCTAATATTGCTTACATGATGAAAGCTGTACATGATTGTACAGCTTTTTTTCTTTTGTCTAATGATATGTTGTTCATTATTTTAAAATCAGAATTATCTGAATTTAATATACATATTCTTCTCCCCTCTAGTATAATTGAGTTAAGGGATTTTGGATTAGGGGGGAGCTATATGCTGTTTAGTTCATTTACAAGTTTTAAGAAACAACAAGAACTTCAAGTTAGCGACGTTTTCAGCCAATTAAAGAATATTGTGACAGCGATATTAAAGCGAGAAGTACCTTCCAATAGTTCCAACAGTCAATTAATATTCAATACAAATTTGAAAATTCAACAATATTTTCATGCGGCACAATATCACCGAAAACAGATCGATCTTACTACATCGCTTGGTGTGTTTCATAAAGAAGCTTACGAAAGTACAATAAAAAAATATAATCAACTTAAACTTTTGATGGATAGTTTTATTATTCTAAATATTGAAGAAGAACGAGAGAAAATCAATCATCGAATGAGACTTGTCGATGACAAAATTGAAAAGCTGTATTTGAAATTGAAAAATGTTAAACACATCCTAATTCCTGAGCTAGAGGAAAAATTTTGGCAAGCTTTTAAAGAAGATTTAATGCCTATTTTAGCTGAATTAAGATAATGATAGAAATATTAATACAATATATATTTCAATAAAAACAGGCGTCTAAAGTTTGTCGCCTGTTTTGTCTTTATTGTCTTTTTGTAACGAGTACAAAGCTTCTGATTTTTCAAGCTGTTCAATAAATGAACGAGACTTTAAACGCATACCTGTTTGTTCTTCATAAATCGTCGTTACAATTTTCTTGATAAAGTGTTTCGTTTCACGCTTTAACTCCAACTTTCCAATTTTCTCAATTGGAATAGTAGCAAACATGCGAATTAATTTTAATTGTGTTGGACTTAACCGAATAATATAGGGGTCAACATGAAAACAACGGTGGCAAAGAAATCCTCCTTGTGAAAAGGAAAAGGCAAATTCCCCTTCTACCGCACCACAGGATGCACATTGATGCAAAATAGGCCTTACCCCTGCATAAGGAAGAAACTTCCAATCAACGAACAATGCGATTGCTTCTGGATCATGCTCATCTTCAATCGCATATAAAGCTTGTTTCAACACTTCGTAAGGAAATGGTTGCGGATTCCCCTCTTCTATTAATCGATCTACCATTTCCACAATGTAACTAGCATAAGCTGCTCGTAATATATCGGTTTGAATATGTCGCATCGAATTGATAAGCTCACCTTGCTGTAACGTGCCTATACCCGAAGATCGTTGTACAATGAAAATACCATGCATAAAAGTTTGAGATATTGACGCTAACCTGCTCCGCGGTTTCTTAGCACCTCTAGCCATCACTGCAACTTTTCCAGCTTCTTTTGTCAACAGTGTAACAATTTTATTTGATTCCCCATAATCTCTTGTTTTTAAAACAATGCCCTCTAATTTACTTAGCATCTGTTGCACATCCCTTTTCACTGAGGCATTCTAGAATCTTATTTAATAATGATTTCGATAAAAGGACGATGAATAAATATTCATAAAGAGTGCGTCGTAAGGTATTAGACGCACTCTTAAACATTTTAATATTCATCTTCTCGATATCCAAAGTCTCTTAGGTATGTGATTTTATTTCGCCAATCCTTTTGAACCTTTACCCAAAGTTCTAAATAAACTTTTGAACCTAGGAGCATTTCAATATCTTTTCTTGCTTGAGTTCCGACTTCTTTTAGCAAAGAGCCGCCTTTACCAATGATAATCCCTTTCTGCGAATCCCGTTCAACCATAATCGTGGCATTCACGTGAATGAGGTTTTCATTTTTTTCATCCCTGCGAATTTTATCAATGACAACCGCTACAGAATGAGGTATTTCTTCTCTCGTTAAATGTAAGACTTTTTCACGAATCAGTTCTGATATGATAAAGCGCTCTGGATGATCTGTAACTTGGTCGCTTGGATAATATTGAGGTCCCTCTGGTAAGTAGTTTTCAATTGTTTCTAGCAATCGTTCTACATTATTCCCCTCCAATGCAGAGATTGGAATGATTTCTGCAAAATCCATTTTTTCTCTATAAGCATCAATAATTTCTAATAATTCATCTGGATGAATTTTATCTATTTTATTAATCACTAAAAACACCGGAGTATTCGTTTCACTTAACAATTCCATAATGAATTCGTCGCCTTTGCCAATCTTTTCTTCTGCATTAACCATAAACATAATTAAATCTACTTCACGCAGTGTATTTTTAGAGACCTTCACCATAAATTCGCCTAGTTTATGCTTCGGTTTATGAATTCCTGGTGTATCAATAAATACCATTTGGCTTTTTTCTCTCGTCAATACACCTTGTATTTTATTTCGAGTTGTTTGAGGTTTATCCGACATAATAGCAATTTTTTGGCCAATTACACGATTTAAAAATGTCGATTTTCCTACGTTTGGTCTACCAATAATTGAAATGAATCCTGATTTAAAACGATGATTGTCATGCATCTTTCATATCCTCCGAATTAAAAGCACTTGGTAATAATTGTTTTACAGTTGTTTTTTGTATTTTTCCTTGTAAATTTGCTAAATAAACAGGCATCTCTGGTGAACAAAATTCAGCCATTACCTGTCTACATGCACCGCATGGAGAAACGGGATTTTTTGTATCGGCAATGACAGCAATTGCCTCAAATTTTGTTTCCCCTTCTGAAACGGCTTTAAAAATTGCAGTTCGTTCTGCACAATTTGTCATACTAAAGCTAGCATTTTCAATATTACAACCGTGAAAAATTTTCCCGCTCTTCGTCAATAATGCGGCTCCAACAGAAAATTTAGAGTAAGGAGCATAGGCTTTTTCACGGGCGTGTTTCGCTTCATTCATTAACTTTTGTACATCCATATGTACGGATACGCCTCCTATTACATGAGAAACCATTTAGGCAGAAAAATAATCAATCCAATGAAAATGCTTGCGATTGCGGAAATGAGCACTGCACCAGCCGCAACATCCTTCGCTGCTTTTGCAAGAGCATGATATTCTGGTGAAACAAGATTGACGACTGTTTCTATTGCAGTATTCACCATTTCTAACGCAATCACAAGGGCCATCGTTAAGATTAACACCAGCCATTCCGCTGAACTTAATTGCGAACATAAGCCTGCAATCGTAACCAATACAGCACAAGTAACATGGATACGCATATTTCGTTCTTTCATTGCAAATCGTATTCCTTCAATTGCATAGTGGAAAGAACGAAAAAATTTACGCATGAAAATCACGACCTAAGCCGTATGATGTGAGAATTTCCTCTTGTCTTGAAAACATTACTTTTTCGTCTTCTTCCGTCATATGATCATATCCTAATAAATGCAAAAATCCATGTACGGCAAGAAAACCAAGTTCTCTTTCAAATGTATGCCCGTACTCTTCTGCCTGTTCCCTCGTTCGATCGACAGAAATAATAATATCACCTAGAACACGAGGTAATTCTCCAACTCCAATAATTTCGATTTCTCCTTCGCCCATTTCTTCTAGAGCGAAGGAAATAACATCTGTCGGCTGGTCTTTGTCACGGTATTCACGATTTATTTCATGTATCTTTTCATTAGTTACAAAGGTAACAGAAACTTCTGCATTGTTGATATTTTCTAGTTTCGCAGCATATTGAAGCAATTTTTCAACAAGTTCGATATGTTTATCGCTTAATTTATTTGTCTCATCTAAAAAATCAATTGTTAAAGTCATAGTTCCTCCTAATTTTTATCCTCTTTTGGATACTCAATTCTAGAGTGGAATGTACCATTTAGTGTTTCACAAAGCACTTCTTCAATTATTTTTAACTCCTTAATGGAAATATCGCATTCATCAAATTGTTGTTCCTCTAATTTATTTTTAATAATCGATTGCACTAAATTGCGAATTTTGTCAGCATTAGGTTGCTTCATGGAGCGAGCGGCCGCTTCTACACTATCAGCGATGCTAATGACCGCAATTTCTTTCGTTTGAGGTTTTGGTCCAGGATAGTGGAAGATGGACTCATCTTTTACTACGCCTTGTTCTTTTGCTTTATGCAAAAAATATTTTAACGAACTTGTGCCATGATGTTGAAGTGCAATATCAATAATTTCTTGTGGCATTTTATGCTTTTGTAAGATTTCTGCTCCATCAGTTGTATGGGCTATAATAATTTCTGCACTTCTTTCCGGTGGCAGCGAGTCATGTGGATTGATACCTGACATTTGGTTTTCGACGAAGAATGCAGGACGTCTCGTCTTCCCAATATCATGATAATAACTTCCTACTCGAGCAAGCAATCCATCTGCTCCAATAGCTTCACAAGCGGCTTCCGCTAAATTTGCGACCATGATGCTATGATGATACGTTCCAGGTGTTTCGGTTAATATTTTTTTCAATAGCGGATGATTTGGATTCGATAATTCGATTAATTTCATTGTCGACAAAATTCCAAAGGCTGATTCAAAGAATGGCAACAATCCCATCGTTAAAGCGCCAGACAACAAACCTGAAACTACTGCTGCCACTCCGTAAAATAATAATTCTAACGGTTCATAATGGGATTGGGACATTAATAAATAGAATGCAATAAATAATATATTAATAATAACTACAATTCCACAACCCTTTAATATATCAGAACGATTTTCAATCGATTTCATAAAGTAAATGCATGCATAGCCACCAAGCAATATATACAATGCAATTTCCATTTGCAATACTGCCGAATACCCTTCTTGGAATATAACACCTGCCGATGCGGCCGTGAGTAATGTTACTAGACTTGCAACTTTGTGAGATGCTAATAAACTTACAAGCATAGTCGTTAAAGCAGAGGGAAATAAAAAGGCTATTTGGACTTCAAAATCATCTAATAAATTAATAAGTTCCATAAATCCGATTGAAAATAGATAAACAATTACCGTTGCAACAACTTGTTTTCTCTTTTTTTGCACATCAATATTAAGTTTGTCAAATAAGAAATAAAGAAAAGTCATTTGCAATATAACTAAAATGGCTAGTCCCAATACAGGTTTTATAGATGCCTTATTATTTGTCATCCCTAATAATTCCAGCTGTCGATATTTTTCTCTGTCGATCAATTCGCCTTCTTGTACGATAATTTGACCTTGTAAAATACGAGTTGGTTCAACTGCTTGCCGTGCTCGTTGTTTTAATTCTTCAGTTTTTTCTTCATCCAACGTTTCAGTTTCAACAACTGCTACCCTTCCTAAAATAACTAATGGTGGTATAAGGGAATTACTAATACTCTCATGTGCACGAATTTTTGATTCTAATTCATTGCGCACGGATGTGACATTTTCCTTGCGTATTGGGACCGATAGAGTATCTTTCACTAGTTGAATCAATGTGGTATGAGCTTTACTTAATTCCTTTTCGTCCACAGTGATAAAAGTCCATAAATGTTCATCTGTGAATCGCAGGGAAGTTTGACTTTCAGTGATTTCCTTTAATTTATCTTGAAGCAGTTGAATTTGCTCTTCTTTCAATAATATTCTAGTACCATTTCCGGAAATTTCTTTTCGGACGTCCAAAATAATTTCATGTATTGTTTCAATAAGCGCCACCCGATGATCGACAATTTCTTCATCAAAGACATATACGGGTTCCACAGCATCTTCTGCTGCTTGTCTTTCCTTCTCTGTTTTCTCAGTATCTTCTACGGTTTTCACAGCTCGTATTGTTTCTGGAGCTAATTGAAATGGTTGGACATCATATGTATCTCCTCGAACATTGCCAAACATGATAAAAAACTGTAATAGGCCAGTAATAAATAATATAGTAATCAGTAATACACGAAAACCGAACATGTCCAGTAATTTTATTAAGTGCTTATCCATAACGCACCCCCAATATTGTATATTAATAGTTTATCAATTTCTCGTTCGTTTTTCATTGGTATAATTGGATTCTTTAGTAAATAAAAAATGTGTACGAACTGGCGTACACATTGTTATAGTTCTTGATCGAAATAGGCTTGAATAATTTTTGCCACAAGAGGATGCCTTACTACATCTCCTGCTTCCAAATAGGTAAAATGAATATCTTTCACATTTTTCAACACTCGTTCAGCAATCATCAATCCAGATTCTACATTTTTCGGTAAGTCAATTTGAGATTTATCTCCCGTAATAACCATTTTGGACCCAAATCCTAATCGAGTTAAAAACATTTTCATTTGCATATGGGTTGTATTTTGAGCTTCATCCAAAATAACAAAAGCATCATCTAACGTACGGCCACGCATATAAGCAAGTGGAGCAATTTCAATTGTTCCCCGCTCAATTAATCGTTGAGTATGTTCTGTTCCATAAATATCGTGTAAGGCATCGTATAATGGCCGTAAATATGGGTCAACTTTTTCTTTTAAATCACCAGGTAAAAATCCGAGCGACTCTCCTGCCTCTACAGCTGGACGTGTTAGAATGATTCGTTTAACATGTCCATTTTTTAATGCTTGTGTTGCCATGACTACTGCTAAATATGTTTTCCCCGTACCTGCAGGCCCGATGGCAAAAACTAAATCATGAGAACGAATAGCCTTTATATATTCACGTTGACCAATCGTTTTGGCACGGATAGGCTTGCCATTATGAGTTCTACCTATTTCAACGTCATATAACTCTGAAAAATATTCAAGTGTTCCTTTATTTAACATTTCAATGGCACTTGAAACGTCTCTTAAATCAATATTAATGCCTTTACGAATAACTTTTAATAATTCTTTTAGCAACAATGTTACTTGCTTCTTTTGTTCTACTTCACCTGTAATTTGAATGATTTCACCGCGAGTAATGATACGACAATTAAATGATTCTTCAATTAACTTTATATTAGCATCGCCCATTCCTAGAAGCATAATTGCTTCATTTGGGTTTTCAACATGTAACTCTGTTAATTCTTCAGCCATATCTAATCTCCTTGACTAATTGGATATTCTTTCGCAATATTTTCGTTTACCAAAAAAAGGACTTTCCCTTTAACTTTATCATCATCGAAGGTAACGTGCAAAATATTTTCTTTCTTGATAATCGTTTTTGGAGGTAGTGATTTTAAAATTTTTTCGTGCAATAGCGGCAAAATAAATGAGTCGATTTGATCTTCTGACAGTTCTTGTACAGTTGTAATATAATTTTGCGTCTTTTTGATTTCGATGTAATTTGAAATCCAATTTGGCAATTTGATTTTTTGAAACGATAACTCTTTCTCCTTTTCATCGCTATTTTTCAATCCAAATATCCACTTGCTGTCAGCGGCTGAAATGTATTTGACTTTCCTCGGTATCTCAAAACTCGTTTCTAGCCAGTAATCAGCATATACTTCTCCCTGCGCACCCACAGCCATATATTCATCTTCACCTACAGTAATGACTCCTGATACAAGAACATCTCCTTTATACACAGTCATATTTGGCATAACTCGACGCTCACCGCTTGTAATATTAAAATGAGTTATCACACCACTTTTCGAAGCAACTAAATGATATAGTCCGTCGCTTTTCTTTTCTTTATTTTCCGTTATTGGTGCTAGTTGGGGAACAATCGTCATACTGCTTCCCTTTTTGATAATATGCACCCAAGAAAGATCACGTACTTCTTCCATAATGGTTTGTCGTATTTCAAAATCGGATACAAGTTTTCGCTTTAACACAGGATTGTCTAGTTGTAATTTTTCATCTATTATCTTTTCAACTTTCGCCTTCAATTCTGGCGTACTTGCTTCCACTTCAACTTTCCAAATAAATTGTGAACAGATGATGGGGATGAAAATCAACAGTATTATTCCAATAATTGTCCAACCAGTTTTTTGAAAAATCCTTGATTGTTGCAGGTAACGTATTTTTACTTTCAAATTTAATTTTTTCCGCAATGAACGTACAATAGTCACATCTTTTCTAGAAATTTCAAATTTGACTTCATCCTCTAAAAACTCTATTTCTCGTAATTTCACTCGATTTTGTTGTAAGCGTCGAATCAATTCATGTACGTTTCCACTGCGAGAAACACGAATTTCTACAGGGCGGCTATCGTATAATTTCATTTTCATTCACCTGTCGCTTCATTTCAAAATTTTTTAACTGATCAACATGTACTAAAATTTCTTCTTCTTTTAGTACATTAATATGTACTTTGTCAGCCTCAATCATCACGAGAAAACCTTCATAATAAAACTTACAATGATGCTCCGATGCTTCTAAAAATTTATAGTTTCCTATCATTCGTAATTGGCGACAATTCATCATTTCAATTATAGGGTCAATCTGGAATAATTTTTTCAAAAAAAACTGCCCTCCCTTTCACCAAGTATATGCTTAGGAATGGGAGGACATGATTTTTTACCGTTTTTTCGATTTTGGTGGTCCTAAAATTTCTTGTGTAATGATAGCATTCCTTAACGCTTCTTTTGAAGATAAGAATGGAAGTTTATGACTTACCTGTGGATGAGATTTCGTTTCTTTCGTTACGACAGGAGTTTGATTTGAACGTTCTTTTAACTCGACATTATTGGGCACAGGTTGTACTTGTTGTTGTATTGGTGAAGGTTCTTGCTCCTTCTCATCTACCATTACGGATTCTCTCTGTTTTACTTCCTTTTCTTCCGTTAATTGTTTCATCACTTCATTTGCAAATTCATCTAATGTTTTGATTTCAATTTTTGGTCTTTGACGATGTTCTTTTTGAATAGGAGGGGTAGATTGATCATGCCGTCTTTTTGACGAGCTAAAAAAAGAACTAACTAGAGCTATAATGATAAATAGAATTAAACTCTCCAACTATAACACTCCTTTCTGGAGGAGTATCTCTTAATCCTCTTGTTGATTCTTCGTCACATTTGCAATAGAATCACGCATTGCAGTGTCCGCTTGAATATTTTTGTAATTCATATAATCCATAATTCCCAAATTACCAGAGCGTAAAGCTTCCGCCATTGCCAACGGTATTTGTGCTTCAGCTTCTACTACTTTTGCTTTCATTTCTTGAGTTCTAGCAACCATTTCTTGTTCTTTCGCTACTGCCATTGCACGACGTTCTTCCGCCTTCGCTTGAGCGATATTTTTATCAGCCTGAGCTTGCTCAATTTGCAATTCTGCCCCAATATTTTTACCAACATCCACATCTGCAATATCGATGGATAAAATCTCAAAAGCTGTTCCAGCATCTAACCCTTTTTTCAACACTGTTTGAGAAATCAAATCTGGATTTTCTAAAACTTTTGAATGGGATTCACTGGCACCAATAGTGGAAACGATACCTTCTCCCACGCGGGCAATCACGGTTTCTTCACCGGCACCGCCGACTAAACGGTCTAAATTCGCACGTACAGTAATTCTTGCCTTAGCCTTTACTTCAATCCCGTTAAGGGCAACACCAGCAATAAACGGTGTTTCAATAACTTTAGGATTTACTGACATTTGAACCGCTTCTAATACGTCTCGACCAGCTAAGTCGATTGCAGCGGCACGTTCAAAAGATAATTCGATATTTGCTCTTTGCGTAGCAATTAATGCATTTACAACGCGGTCAACGTTACCACCAGCTAAATAATGGGACTCTAATTGATTGATTGTCACATCTAAACCAGCTTTATGAGCTTTAATTAATGGATTTACAATACGACCAGGAATTACTCGACGTAATCTCATTCCAATCAAAGTTAAAATGCTTACTCGCACGCCAGCAGCTAAAGCGCTAATCCACAGACCTACTGGTACGAATGTAAAGAAAATTCCTAATACAATGATTGCAAAGACAATTCCAACAATGGAAGTGACGAATAAACCATCAATAAACATCATGCTTAATCTCCCTCTTTCTCTTTTATTTCTCTAACAACAATGCGTGACCCCTCTACTTCAATCACTTTAACTTTTTTGTTGGAATCGATGTAACTACCTTCTGAAACAACATCGATTCTTTCATCGTCTACTAATACCGTTCCAGAGGGACGCAATGGTGTAATCGTTATTCCTTCTTTCCCAATTAAATCAATGCGATTGACATTGGATACATAACCTTCTTCTGTGGAGGTTGCCTCCTTCAAGACGAGTTTGCTAAAGACATGTAGATTTTTTCCGAAAAACTTCACTAATACCACCATTCCTATTATGGCAATTGCCAATGCTATGATAATTGAATAAGCCATATGAACGATACTTTCACCAGCAAATAATAGACTGATGATCATTATAGCACCACCAACGAGGCCTAAAATTCCTCCAGGCACAAATAGCTCAGCAATTAGTAAAACAAAACCAATTATAAATAGTATAATCGTTTCAAAACCAGCAAAACCTGCTACTGTGTGGCCGAAGAAAAATAAAATTAATGAAATTATACCAATGATACCCGGTGCCCCAAAACCAGGAGAAAATAGTTCTAACACTAAACCTAGAGAAGCGATTGTTAACAATAACGTTACCACAATCGGGTTCGTTAAAAATCTAGCCAGTTTTTCAGCAAATGTTTCATGAATGGAAAAAACTTCGCTATTCTCAAAACCTGTTTTCGCTAACAATTCATTTAAATTTTCAACCGTTCCATTAGAGTATTCTATTCGATAAGCTTCTTCAGCTGTTAATGTTAACAGTTTCCCTTTCGGACTATTCAATTCTGGCAAATCAAGGCTAGCATCCGCCATTGCTCGTGCATAATCTGGATTTCGATTAGTTGATTCTGCTGCAGCTTGCATATTTTTAATCCAAGCACTATTCGCTTTTTCACTTGCAGCATTTCCATTCATATCGATAATTTGCGCCGCTCCCATCGTCGCATTTGGTGTCATGTAGATTTCATCTGCATGAAGAGCGATATAAGCACCTGCTGAAAGAGCTTTTGAGTTAATGAATGCTATAATTTTCGCAGGCGTCTCATCCATTAATTTTCCTATATCGTAAGCGACGTCAACATAGCCACCTGGGGTATGTATTTCAAGTACGATAGCATCTGCTTTATTTTCAATCGCTTCTTTAAAGGAACGTTTTAAAAATTCATATAAACCTCTTTCGACTTCATTTTCTATAGGAATGTGATATACTTTTTCTTTCGCAAAAGTGTTATTCGGAAATAAGAAAAACAATGTAGCTGCTAGAAGTACAATCCATCGGAAAATGTGCGGCTTATTCATCTGTTCCCTCCTTCCTCAATATGGTTTACGTCTCAATTGAATGAAAAGTTTCAAATTTTTCATTTAATAATTAATTATATTGTACATGAAAATCAATTGTTGTTCCTCTGTTAAGTATGTAAATGATTGAAGTATTAATGCAAAAAACCCTAGTATTTGTTTAACAAATACTAGGGTATGATTTACTAAGCTAAAGTGTATCTTACGCGTGTTACGAACGAAGGGTATAATTAGATTACCACTTACGTTTACGTGCAGCTTCAGATTTTTTCTTACGTCTTACGCTTGGTTTTTCATAATATTCGCGTTTTCTAATCTCTTGAATTGTACCACTTTTAGATACAGTTCGTTTGAAGCGACGAAGAGCATCTTCAAGTGTTTCGTTTTTTCTTACGACAGTTTTTGTCATCTCTTTTCCCTCCCTCCGAACACACGTCAATACACAGAAAACATGCGTTAATTGTGTACTCGAAAATTATATCGTATTGTAAATATTGAGTCAATAGAAATCCTATAAAGTTTCTTCAATAATTCTGACTCCGCTGCTAGTACCAATACGATTTGCTCCAGCCTCCAACATTTTTTTCATATCAGAAAAACTTCTAATTCCACCTGAAGCTTTTACTCCAACTTGTTGGCCAACAGTTTTTCGCATTAATGCGACATCTTCTACAGTGGCTCCACTTTTTGAGAATCCTGTTGATGTTTTGACAAATGCGGCACCAGCATCAACTGCCAATTGACATGCTCTCACCTTTTCTTCATCGGTTAACAAACATGTTTCAATAATTACTTTCACAATTTTTCCACCCGCAGCATCAATAACGTGTTGAATATCTTCTTTCACTCGTTCATAATCACGCGTCTTAAGCAATCCGATATTAATGACCATATCAATTTCATCTGCACCTTGTTCAATTGCTTGTTTTGTTTCAATTATTTTTGTTTCCGTCGTTGTAGCTCCGAGAGGAAAACCAATGACTGTGCAAACTTTAACGCATGTGTCCTGCAATAAATTTTTACAGTACTTTACCCAATATGGATTCACACAAACAGATGCAAAGCCATATTTTCTTGCTTCTTGGCACAATTTTCCAATTTGTTCTTTCGTTGCATCTGGTGAGAGCAACGTATGGTCAATATATGAAGCATAATTTGTTATCATTGTAATTGCTCCTTTAATGTATTATTTATTCTTGTCCAATTGCCCTTATGATAACATACGAAAATCATTCATATTAAGGTGAAAATTGTTCAATGAATAAAACAAATGCGCATTCCTGTATCTGTACAAGAATGCGCAATGAATTATTATTGAACTTGTTCTTCTAATACGCGAACAAATTGACCTTCATTATATGGATATCCCGCTTTTGTAATCTTCACTTTAACTAATTTTCCAATGAGATCTGGCGTTCCTTCAAAAACAACTCGCAAATAATTATCTGTATAACCGGCTAACATGTTTGGTCCAAATTCTTTCACATGTTCTTCAGGAATAACTTCCAATACTTCCCCTTCGAATCGAGAAGCGTATTCTTTCGCCAATTGATCATTTAATGTAATCAAACGATGTACTCGTTCATTTTTAACTTCTTCGTCAATTTGGTTTTCCATTCTTGCCGCTGGAGTTCCAGTTCTTTTTGAATATGGGAATACGTGTAACTCTGCAAATTTATGTTCAGCTACAAAGTTGTACGTTTCCATAAACTCTTCTTCCGTCTCACCTGGGAAACCAACGATGATGTCAGAAGTTATTGCCAAATTTGGCAATGCTTCTTTTAATTTATTTAATCTTTCCGCGAAGAAATCCATTGTATATTTTCGGCGCATACGCTTCAATACTGTATCAGAACCAGATTGGAGCGGAATGTGTAAATGATTCACAACGATTTTCGACTTTCTCAATACGTCAATGACTTCATCTGTTATTTGAGAGGCTTCAATCGATGAAATTCGCAAACGTTTAATTCCTTTTACATTTGCTTCAATATCGCTTAACAATTGGGCTAAATTGTAATCTTTAAAATCTTGACCGTATCCACCTGTATGAATACCCGTTAACACGATTTCTAAATAACCTGCATCTACAAGCGCTTGTGCTTGTTTGATTACTGCTTGTGGATCACGTGAACGCATTAATCCGCGCGCCCAAGGAATAATACAGAAAGTGCAGAAGTTGTTGCAACCCTCTTGTATTTTTAACGAAGCACGAGTGCGATCTGTAAAATAAGGAACATCCAATTCTTCATATACTCTATTTTTCATAATATTATGTACTGCATTAATGGGCTGTCTCTCTTTACGGTACTGTTCAATATAATCAAGCATTTTTACTCGATCTTGCGTACCTACCACAATGTCCACACCTGGAATTTCTAAAATTTCAGCAGGTGAAGTTTGTGCGTAACATCCTGTTACACATATCACAGCATCCGGATTTTGACGAATAGCTCTACGAATAACTTGGCGGGACTTTTTATCTCCTGTATTTGTAACAGTACATGTATTTATGACATAAACATCTGCTTGTTCTTCAAAATCAACACGTTCGTAACCCTGTTCTTTAAATAATTGCCAAATGGCCTCAGTTTCGTAATGATTTACCTTACAGCCTAATGTGTGAAACGCCACCGTTTGCAAGGCAACACACCTCTTTCATTCAAATTCATATGATATGGCAGAAAGGACATATAATGGCGCCGTTTCTGCACGTAAAATTCTTGGACCTAAAGCAACACTGAGTGCACCATGTTCTTTTAAAAGTTCAATTTCTTTCCTTGAAATTCCACCTTCTGGGCCAAAAATAAATAAAATGCACTTCGATTCACTATCATACACTTTTTTTAGCTGATCCGCAAATCTTGTGCGCTTACCCTTAGCCTCTTCTTCATCAGCAACAAATACTGCATCATATGAAGGAAATGTTTCCAATAGTTGTTTAAATGAAAGAGGAGGGGAAATAATCGGTACAAATGTTCGATGGGATTGTTCAGCAGCTTCCTGAGCGATTTTGGATAGCCGTTGGATTTTCTTATCGCTCTTTTTTTCATCCCATTTGACGATGGATCGTTCTGCTACAAAAGGAATTAATGCATGCATGCCAAGCTCTGTCCCTTTTTGTGCTATAAATTCAAGTTTATCTCCTTTAGGCAAACCGCAAGCAATGTCTACTTGAATGGGCATTTCTGGAGAAGGAATCGTTTCACCCGTTTGCTCTACTAACACATCTTGTCCAACAGAAAGAATCGTACAAAGATAAGCAATTTCCTTTTGCACGACAATAATTTTGTCTCCTTTTTGTATGCGCATTACTTTCGAAATATGCCGAGCACTTTCGCCTGTAATTGTCAATTGTTTTTGTTCATTAAATGGTTCATCAACAAAATACCTTTGCATTATTTCCTCCTAAAAGTAAGGAGTTGCCCTAAAGACAACTCCTAAAATTATTTTTTCGCAATGATGGATACCCAATCCTCCAGCATTAATACTTCTTCAATAATAAAACCTGATTTTTCAAGAGCACTTTTCACAACTTCTTTTTTCGCACCGATGATTCCAGATGTAATAAAGAATCCACCCGGCTTGATAATCGAATATGCATCATCTGTAAATGTCATGATGACTTCAGCTAAAATGTTCGCTACGACAACATCCGCTTCCGTTTGTACCTTTTCTAATAGATTTCCTTGCTCCACTTCCACAATTTTCTCGACATGATTTAGCTGAACATTTTCTTGTGCTGACTTCACAGCTACAGGATCTAAATCGAGAGCATGCACTTTATTTGCACCTAGTAGAGCTGAAGCAATGGATAAAACCCCTGAACCAGTACCAACATCAATGACTACGTCGCCCGCTTTCACCGTTTTTTCAAGAGCCTGTAAACACATGACCGTCGTCGGGTGAGTTCCTGTACCAAAAGCCATGCCAGGATCTAACTCAATAATGATTTCATCTGAATTTTTTGGCTGATAATCTTCCCAAGTAGGTACAATCGTAAATCGCTCTGACACCTTAATTGGATGATAGTATTGTTTCCAAGCAGTCGCCCAGTCTTCTTCGTGAACTTCACAAGTTGTTAATATATTTTCACCGACATTAATATCAAAATTCTTTAAATTTGCGATTGCAAGTTTTATCTCCTCAATAGTTTCCGCTAAGAAGCTGGATGCAGGAAGATAGGCTTTAACGATCACCCCTTGTGCTGGATAATCATCGGGATTTAATTCATAAATTTCTCCATATTGATTTTCACGATTTTTACTAAGTTCTGAAGATTCTTCAATGACAACTCCGCTTGCTCCAGCCTCATGAAAAATATTCGATACCGCTTCCACCGCTTCAGTTGTTGTTAGTACTGATAATTCAGTCCATTTCACTTGCAATCACACTCCACTTTTCTATCATTATTCCTTATTTTGTTTCACCTTTAAAAGTTTTTTTCAATTTATCAAATAATGAACTTCCTTGTTCTTCAGGAATATCACCGCTAATTTCAGCAAATTCCCGCAATAGTTGTTTTTGCCGTTCTGTTAATTTCGTCGGAGTCACAACTTTTACATTCACGTATTGGTGACCTCTTCCATATCCATGAATATTTTTTACACCTTTATCTTTAATTCGGAATTGAGCGCCCGATTGAGTACCTGCTGGAATTTTTAATTTCACTTTTCCATGAATTGTTGGAACTTCAATTTCATCCCCTAAAGCTGCTTGAGGGAACGTAATTTTTAATTCGTAGTAAATATCGTCTCCATCTCGTTCAAAATAAGGATGTTTTCCAACACGAAAGACAATATATAAATCCCCAGGTGGTCCACCATTAATGCCTGGTTCTCCTTGACCAGATACGCGTAATTGTTGACCGTCATCGATTCCTTCTGGGATAGTAATTTTAATTTTTTTCCTTCTTTGTACAGTTCCTTTTCCTGCACAAGTCAAACATTTTTCCACGATTATTTTACCAGTGCCCTGGCAATAGCTACAAGTACGACGGTTGACAATGCGGCCTAATGGAGTATCAATAGCTTGGCTCATTTCCCCAGTACCGTTACACTTATCACATGTTTTTGGTGAAGTACCAGGTTTTGCACCAGAACCGTTACACGTATCACATTGTTCTTCCCTCGGGATTTCGATTTCTGTTTGTTTACCAAATACTGCATCTTCAAAAGAAATGTTCATACGATATTGTAAATCGTCACCTTTTCGAGGGGCATTCGGATCTCTTCTGCGTCTTGAACCACCAAAGAAAGTATCAAAAATATCTTCGAAACCGCCAAAGCCACCGAAGTCACTAAATCCTCCGCCGCCAAAACCGCCTTGTCCATTGACACCTGCATGGCCAAATTGGTCATATTGTGCTCTTTTTTGATCATCACTTAATACTTCATATGCTTCACTAATTTCTTTAAATTTTTCATCTGCACCAGGTTCTTTATTAAGATCGGGATGATATTTTTTCGATAATTTTCGATATGCCTTTTTTATTTCATCCTTCGTTGCGTTTTTGCTTACGCCAAGGACTTCATAATAGTCGCGTTTCATACCTCACACTCGCTCTCTTTTACATAAGGTCTATTTTATCATATATGCTAAAGATTGAAATGAAGTTTATTTAAACCATGCAAATAAAAGATGAAAAAATTTAACACAGTTTTCTATTTCTATGATGTATCTGCCACAAACGCTACATTAAAAATTGCATTATTTTAATGTAAGCGTGTGCGAAAGATACTTTACCTTATAATGCTATCATTCAGTCTATATCATGGAAAAAGTCAAAGACCAAAAACGGCTTTGACTTTCTTGCTTTCCAATTATTCAATCAACCAATATTGACAATACAAATCGAAAGGCGGTCAACGAAGGAGGGTTTATTTATTAGAACCGCCTTTCGCTTATATCATTGGCAATTTATTATTTATCGTCTTTTACTTCCTCAAAGTCTGCATCTACTACACCGTCATCTTTTTTGTCTTCTCCTTGAGCATTGTTTGCTTGTGCTTGTTGTGCAGCTTGTTGATATACTTTCATCACTAACGGTTGTAAAACACCTTCAAGTTTTTCTTTTGCAGACTTGATATCATCAATTGAACCTTCTTTTAATGCTTTCGTTAACTCTTCTTTTGCATCTGTCACAGATTTCTTTTCATCTTCTGTAATTTGATCGCCTAAATCTGTAATTGTTTTATCAACTTGGAACACTAATTGGTCTGCTTCATTTCGAAGGTCTGCTTCTTCTTTACGCTTTGCATCCGCTTCAGCGTTCTCTTCTGCTTCTTTAATCATGCGTTGAATTTCTTCTTCTGATAAACCAGAGTTCGATTGAATAACAATTTTTTGCTCTTTGCCAGTGCCAAGATCTTTTGCTTTAACAGACACAATACCGTTTTTGTCGATATCAAATGTTACTTCAATTTGTGGTACACCACGTGGAGCTGGTGGAATATCTGTTAATTGGAATCGACCTAATGTTTTGTTATCTGCTGCCATTGGACGTTCTCCTTGTAAAACGTGAATGTCCACAGCTGGTTGGTTATCTGCAGCAGTAGTGAAAATTTGTGATTTTGATGTTGGAATTGTTGTGTTGCGTTCAATTAATTTCGTAAATACTCCACCCATTGTTTCAATACCTAATGAAAGCGGAGTTACGTCCAACAATACGATATCTTTCACGTCACCAGAGATTACGCCACCTTGGATAGCAGCTCCCATTGCTACCACTTCGTCTGGGTTTACCCCTTTATGTGGTTCATGACCTGTTTCACGTTTAACTGCTTCTTGTACAGCAGGAATACGAGTAGATCCACCAACAAGGATTACTTTATCGATATCAGATGCAGAAAGTCCAGCATCAGAAAGTGCTTGACGCACAGGGCCCATTGTGCGTTCTACCAAGTCTTTTGTTAACTCTTCGAATTTCGCACGTGTCAATGACATTTCAAGGTGTAGAGGACCTTCTGGGCCAGCTGTGATGAACGGTAATGAAATTTGTGTAGAAGTAACGCCAGATAAATCTTTTTTCGCTTTTTCAGCAGCATCTTTTAAACGTTGCATTGCCATTTTGTCTTTAGATAAGTCAATGCCATGTTCCTTTTTAAATTCTTCAACTAAATAGTCAATAATTTTTTTGTCAAAATCGTCTCCACCAAGTTTATTATCACCTGCAGTAGCAAGCACTTCGAATACACCATCACCAAGTTCAAGAATGGATACGTCGAATGTACCTCCACCAAGGTCGAATACTAAGATTTTTTGGTCTTCATCTAATTTATCTAAACCATATGCAAGAGCTGCAGCAGTAGGTTCGTTAATGATACGCTCTACTTCAAGACCCGCAATTCGTCCAGCATCTTTTGTCGCCTGACGTTGTGCGTCGTTGAAATAAGCTGGTACTGTAATGACAGCTTTTGTTACTTTTTCTCCTAAATAGTCTTCGGCATAGCTTTTCAAATATTGTAAAATCATTGCAGAGATTTCTTGAGGAGTGTATTCTTTATCCTCAATCTTTACTTTATAATCAGTCCCCATGTGAGACTTAATAGAGAGAATTGTATTTGGGTTTGTTATTGCTTGGCGTTTTGCCACTTCCCCTACTTGACGTTCTCCATTTTTAAAAGCAACAGCAGAAGGTGTTGTACGGTTTCCTTCTGGGTTCGGGATGATTTTAGGTTCTCCACCTTCTAATACAGCCACACAAGAGTTAGTTGTTCCTAAGTCGATACCAATAATTTTACTCATATTGAATTTTGCCTCCTATTTCACACAAATTTCATTCAAATTTCAATTATTCATTTACTGAAACCATGGAAGGTCTTAATACGCGATCTTTCAATTTATAGCCTTTTTGTAATTCCTTCAAGACAATGCCAGATTCTTTTTCTGAATCTGATTCTTGCATTACAGCCTGATGAACATTTGGATCAAATGGTTCACCGACAGCCGGAATCACTTCTAGCCCTTCTTTTTTCGTCGCATCTATGAGGGCATTATAAACCATTTCAATTCCTTTATATAGTGATTGAGCATCTTCTGAAGTAACTTTTACTTGAAGCGCCCTTTCGAAGTTATCAATTATCGGTAATAAATCTGTTAATAAGCTTTGAGCACGATATTTTTCTGCCGCTTGCAGGTCGAGCTGACTACGGCGACGCAAATTTTCAAAATCTGCTCTTAATCTTAAATAACGATTTTCTTCTTCTGCTAATTTTGCTTCTAACTCGGCTATTTTTGTTTTATATTCTTCTACTGATAGTTCTGCTTGTGAACTTTCATCAGCCGATGTATCTTCTTCTACATTCACGACTTCCTCGTCTATTAATTCTTCTGAATTCGAGAAAGTTGCTTCTTCTTTGAATGTTTGTTTTGTTTCTCCGTTTTCAACTGTTTCTTCTAGTTGGTCTTTGTTTTCTGTTGTTTCGGACACTGATAATCCTCCTTACTGTCCATCATTCAATTTTTCCGAAAAAGTTCTTGATAAACCTCTTCTTACAATATCAAGTAACGTCACGACCCGCTTATAGTCCATTCGCGTTGGCCCGATAATGGCAATGGCTCCGCTCTGCTCTTCACCAGCAGTATAGGAAGCGGTAATTACACTGCAGTTTTCGACTGCAATATGATTGTTTTCAGAACCGATTCGAATCGTAATGCCCTGTTTCACTGGCTGAAACAGTGAAATTACTTGGTTTTTCTTATCCATTAATTCCATCAACTGGCGGACTTTATTTAAATCATGAAATTCCGGCTGATTCAGCATATTTGTTTTTCCGCCAAAGTAAATTTTACTATCATTTTCCACAGATGCAACTTTTATTAACGAAAGAATGAGGGAATCAGCCATCTGAACATGTTGTTTTAATACTTCATATGTTTCTTTTTCTAATTTACTTTGCAAATGAATTAACGGCACACCAATTAACCTTTCATTAAGAATGTTAACTGTTTTTTCAATATCGGAAGCATCAAAACCTTCAGGTAATGCTATAACTTGGTTTTCTACATGACCCATATCTGTTACGATAATCGCAACAGCTGTTTGTTTTGAAAGAGGTATAATTTGAAAGCGTTTAACCCGATGATCCGTTACATTTGGACCAAGTAGAATCGCTGTATAAGATGTTAATTCGGATAAAATGCTTGCTGATTCACGTATGATTTGTTCAATTTCAACCTTTTGTTTTTCAAAAATGGATTGTATTAAATTTATTTCATGAACAGACATACGTTTCGGTTGCAGTAGGTGATCTACGTAATAACGATATCCTTTTTCTGAAGGAATACGTCCAGAAGAAACATGTGTCTTTTCTAAATACCCAAGCTCCTCTAAATCTGCCATTTCATTTCGAATTGTGGCAGGTGAGTAATTAATTCCTTTTTTCTTGGAAATTTGACGTGATCCAACAGGCTGAGCTGATATCACAAAATCATCAACGATTACTTGCAATATTTGTAATTGACGATCAGTTAACATTGAAACCACCTCTGTTAGCACTCATAAAAAGAGAGTGCTAATACTATAATTAAATTAACAAAACTATGAATTAGTGTCAACGAAATAACCTACTCGTACAATAAAAATTGTTGAAACACTTCATTTCCTAAAAAACGACCTTTTCTTGTTAGTTTTACTCGACCTTCCTCTTCCATCACTAACCCTTCATCCATCAGTTTGCTTATAATCTCACCATATTTTTCATTTAATGAAAATCCTATTTTCTTTTCAAACTGGTGGTACGAAACTCCTTCATTTTTTCGTAATCCGAGAAACATTTCTTCTTCACATTTTTCGTTAATCGAAACTTGATGGCGATGAAGAATTGGCAGCTGTCCCATATGGATGGATTGTAAATATTTTTTGATAGGTCCATAATTGGAGTAGCGAATGCCATTCATATATCCATGGGCACCAGCACCGAAGCCTGCATATTCGTCGTTATCCCAATAAATTTTATTGTGAAGCGATTGAAAACCTTCCTTTGCAAAATTACTAATTTCGTATTGAGAAAGGCCGCTATCCTCCATACGCTCCATCAACAAATCATACATTTTCGCTTCCTGTTCTTCAGGTGGCAAATGCAACATTCCTTTTGAAAACTGAATGTAAAAAATAGTCTTTGGTTCCACAATTAATGAATATGCAGAATAATGAGGCAAGTTTAGTAGAAGAGCTTTTTCTAAAGTATCTTCCCACAGTTCAATTGACTGTCCAGGTAGCCCGTACATTAAATCAATGTTAATGTTCTGAAAACCAACAGCAATCGCATTGTCAATTGCTTTATAAACATCATCATTGGTATGTGTTCTCCCCAGTTTTTGAAGAAGTTGTTGGTCAAATGATTGAACCCCTAAACTTAAACGGTTGACCCCACCATTTTTCAATGCTCTTAATTTTTCTATTGTTAATTCATCTGGATTAGCTTCAGCAGTGAATTCTATTACATCGATGTTTAAATGTTTTGCAATTAATTCTAGCAAACGGCTGATTTGATTGGGAGATAATGCTGTTGGTGTACCTCCACCTAAGTAGATTGTTTCTATCTTTTCAAATTGCTCCGGCATATTATTTACAGCCATTGCAATCTCTTTCCCAACTGCTTCAATATATTCATCTACTGGCTGATTGTGAAAAAACACTTTATTAAAATCACAGTAATTGCATATTTGATGACAGAAAGGAATATGGATGTAAACTCCTCGAACCATTCTATCCCTTCTTTCTTTAACACTATTTATCTTACTATTGTACCGTTTCAATCATAAAATTCAATGTAACAAATAAAAAGCCACCCGATTATCGAATGGCTTTTCCAAATTTTTGTTTAACTTAGTTCTTTTCGTCATCCATTTTTAATACTGCCATGAATGCTTCTTGCGGAATCTCAACAGATCCTACTTGCTTCATGCGCTTCTTACCTTCTTTTTGCTTCTCAAGGAGTTTACGTTTTCTGGAAATGTCTCCTCCATAACATTTCGCTAACACATTTTTACGTATTGCTTTAATTGTAGAGCGGGCAATAATTTTTGTTCCAATAGCCGCCTGTACAGGTACTTCGAATTGTTGACGCGGAATAATATCTTTTAATTTTTCAACAATGACTTTTCCTCTTTCGTACGCAAAATCACGATGTACAATGAAGCTTAATGCGTCGACTTGATCACCATTGATTAAAATATCCATTTTCACAAGTTTCGAAGGTTTATAACCAATTAACTCATAATCGAATGAAGCATAACCTTTTGTATTCGATTTTAAGTGATCGAAGAAATCATAAACGATTTCTGAAAGTGGCATTTCATAAAAGATGCTCACTCGTGTTGAATCAATGTAATCCATGTTGATAAATGTGCCACGCTTTTTTTGGCATAATTCCATTACCGCACCAACATAATCGTTTGGCACCATAATGGTTGCTTTGACATATGGTTCTAACACTTGGTTTATTTTTTGTGGTGCTGGCATCATGGAAGGGTTATCCACACGAACTTTTGAACCATCCGTTAATTCCACTTCATAAATAACAGATGGAGCTGTCGTAATAAGGTCAAGCTGGAACTCTCTTTCTAAGCGTTCTTGCACAATTTCCATATGCAATAAACCTAAGAAACCACAGCGGAACCCAAAACCTAATGCTTGAGATGTCTCAGGTTCAAATTGTAATGCAGAATCATTTAGTGCAAGCTTTTCTAATGCGTCTCGTAAATCGTTGTATTTTGCTGTATCGATTGGATAAAGGCCGCAAAATACCATTGGATTTAGCTTTCGATAACCTGGCAAAGGTTCTTTCGCCGGACGATCCGCATGGGTGATTGTATCCCCCACATTCGTGTCATGAATATTCTTAATTGAAGCAGTAATGTAACCTACATCACCAACCGTCAACTCTTCAACAGGAGTCACTCTCGGCGTATGTACACCTACTTCTACCACTTCATATTCCGCATTTGTTGCCATAAATCGAATTTTATCTCCAGGTTTTACTGTTCCGTTTACGATTCTTACAGAAACAATAACACCTTTATAAGCATCATATAATGAGTCGAAGATTAATGCTTGCAGAGGTGCATCTGGATCTCCTGATGGAGCAGGTACTTTTTCAACAATTTGCTCCAAAAGCTCATCAATACCGATGCCTGCTTTTGCACTCGCTAACACCGCATCTTCCGCATCGAGACCAATCACATCTTCAATTTCATTGCGAACTCTTTCTGGATCAGCTGCAGGTAAATCGATTTTATTTATTACCGGCAATATTTCTAAATCATTATCCAACGCTAAATAAACGTTTGCTAGTGTTTGCGCTTCAATTCCTTGCGCAGCATCCACAACTAAAATAGCTCCTTCACATGCAGCTAAACTTCTTGACACTTCATAAGTAAAATCGACGTGTCCTGGAGTGTCGATTAAATGGAAGATATAAATTTCCCCATCTTTTGCTTGATACTTTAGCTGAACAGCGTTTAATTTAATTGTAATTCCACGTTCTCGTTCTATGTCCATCGAATCTAGTAGCTGTTCTTTCATTTCTCGCTCTGTTAAAGCTTTCGTTTTCTCCAAAATGCGATCCGCTAATGTAGATTTTCCATGGTCAATATGAGCTATTATTGAAAAGTTTCTAATGCGTTCTTGTCGTTTTAAGCGTTCTTCACGATTCATATTTCCACTCCTAACAAATGCCTCCATGCGATTTGAATCTAACCAAAATCATTGTTTCGCAGGAGGCTTCTCACCTTTCACTATATACAGCTATTTTGTGTTGTTTTTCAACATGATTTTACAAAGTTACAATAAACTAAGTTGAATTATACTATGAAGTATGGCGTAAGCACAATAATAAACAAGATAAGCAAATAAAGGGAATCTTTATTCTTATTCTATAAAATAATCATAATTGCCTTATGAAAATAAAAAATAGCGTTTAAAAGCCATTCTCTTAAACGCTACTTGCAAATATAAATTTATTGTTTTGCAATACTATTCGCCACCGCTTGCGCCATTACGGCAACCGTACGATAAACTTCATCTTCTGTATTATCAATGCCACCAATCTCCACTAATATCATTTCTTTTGCCAAATCTTGATTATATACCCCATCCACACCGCTGCCTTTTTTCTCAATAATACCTCTTGAAATATTTGGTATAATTTGATTCATTGAATCACTTAAGGCTTGAGCAAGCGTTTTATTAGATTTATAATTTGGATTTTCTGCACCAATAACAAAAGCTACTTTCGCATAGGAAACATTTTTATGAACAATCGTTGTTTTATTTCGAGAAGTAGAATCTCGATGAATATCCAAAATCAAATCATAATGATTTGATTTTAATTCTTCGGCAATATATGGCCTAGCTGTTTTATAAGCCTCATGAAAAGCTTTGCCATTCTGCTTCATGACATTCATTACATCTACATCAAGAGTTGTCGCAGAAATTCCATTTAACCGAAAATAATCTTCAAACAAACTTTGCATGGAAAATAAATTTGAATGATCATCGTATACAGCGACCATTCCCTTTTCATTCTCCACGAAAGGCTTATACGTTTCATGGGAATGGGTAAACACGAGCAACACTTTAAAAGGATCTTTTGGAGGCACAACATCAGATACTACTAAATCATTCGATGCATAGACTATCTTTTCTTCTGGTGTGGCAGGAACAAATTTCTCGTTGTTTGGAAAAGGTAATAGTCCTGTAATGATTGGTAACAAGAAAAAGAAAAGCAATAACAGTACAAATCCTTGAATTTTTTTAATCATAGCATCCTCTCCTTCCACTACGATATGGAAGAAAGAGAATTTTTAGAACTAGTTCAATCTATCTTCTACCCAATTAAATAAACCATTGCTAATCAATACCGAATACTTCGTCATCCAAATGTCGACTTCTTTCGGCGTAACAATAAGTCTTTGCGAACCAGATAACAATACTTCCTCAAATAGTTGCCTTCGTTCAGCCTTTGACCAAGTCGACCATTCTCCAAAAATCGGTCGAACAACATTTAAATCGACATCTGAATTTGAATCCGATGTCCAAGATGTGACAGAAAGTTTGCCAGAAGGCTTGTCTTTCTCTTGAATTTTTGTCGCAATGGAACGAAATACCTTATCTACCGCATCAGCAATAATAACCGTAGCATCAACGACCGTTGGAACACCGATTGCGGTTACAGGAATACCTAACACTTCTTTTGATATTTCTGCCCGCTGATTTCCGACACCTGACCCTGGATGAATTCCGGTATTAGTTATTTGGATTGTTTTACATAATCTAGCTGTTCCTCTCGTTGCTAAAGCATCGATGGCGATAACTAAATCGGGTTGAATTTTTTCTGCTAATGCAAGTACAAAATCACTCGTTTCAAACCCCGTCTGCCCAGTTACACCCGGAGCATATAAAATAAATTGTTCATTATGTTCTTCTAACTGTCTTGATTGCATTGCATCAATAGTAAACGGGCCTATCGCATCAGGTGTGATTGTCTTATTGCCGAGTCCAATTACTAATATTTTACTCTTCTTTGTTAACTTAATATTTTGATGAATTTCATCGATATATTTAACAAATGCTTTTTCCAACTGCTTCATACCATCGTGATCGTCAATATTCAATGTTGGAACAGTTAAGGTAAAATATTGCCCTTCTTTTTTTCCAATCTCTTTAGCTCCTTCTTGATTGACGGTCACCTTTGTCACTTTTACTCGATTTTCGTAAAATTCTTCAAATTTGACTCCTTCTGTATCATCTAGTTTCTCTTTTTGTTGTTTCGTTTGATGTTGAACAACCTCTTCTGTTTCATCAATTAAATCGGTTCTATTCCAGATAATTTCTTGCATTTTTATCACCTCTTCTCTATCATGTTCAATCTGTCAAGTAAATATTCTTTGCATTTATGTATTGCAAATATAGATTACCTTTTGTATAATGTTTTTTGTTGTATTGACAAATGATATTTTTGAAAAATTGTCATCTCGTATTTCAACTAGGAGGTGAAAAAATGCCAAATATTAAATCAGCAATTAAACGTGTAAAAACTACGAAAAAAGCAAACGTTGCAAACGCTCAAGCTAAATCAGCAATGCGTACTGCTGTTAAAAAAGCTGAACAAGCAATCGCAAGCGGTGCTGAAAACGCTCAAGAATTAGTGATTCAAGCTACAAGAGCTCTTGATAAAGGAGTAAGCAAAGGAATCATTCATAAAAATGCTGCAAGCCGTAAAAAATCACGCCTTGCTAAAAAATTAGCTCAAGCTAACTAATCGAGTAGGAGGGAGCGATTAACTCCCGTCCTCTCACACCACCGTACGTACGGTTCCGTATACGGCGGTTCAATTAAGATCATTGACGCAAGTTTTCATAACGAGCTTCAAGACTTTTCAGCCCTTGGTTTCTCCAATAGGAGTTACCAAGGGTTCTGTGTAATATTGGACTATTTGAAATACGCCAATAACTCTTCCGAGTATTTCCCCATTCATACGCTTGCCATTGTGGTACGCCAAGTTGAATAAGGTTGCGTATCTTTGTTTTCGGTTTCTTCCAGTTCTTCCATAGACACATTTGTATTTCGCAAGTTAAATTTGAGCCAATTGTTAATTAAAATGTGAGCCACTAAAAGTTGCTCTGTTCCATCCATTCTTTCGTTTCTAAAATTCGGTAAGATCCACCAATCATGTTAATGATGTGTGCACGATGCGTGAGTCGATCGGTTAACGCTGAGGTTAAAACTGGATCATGGAAGACCTCTTCCCAACGTTCAAATGTGAGGTTACTTGTAATAATCGTTGCTGCTCGACCGGCACGTAACGATAAGTGCGTAAACAGAAGCTCTGCTCCTTCTTTATCGAACGAAATGTAGCCAAGTTCGTCAATGATGACTAAATCATACTTTTCAAATTTCAATTCAAACGAGCGTAACGTTCTTGCGGAACGGCTTTCCTTTAATTGATTCACAAGTGAGGCTACACTCGTGAAATACACTTTATAGCCTGCTAAACAGGCCTCGATTCCTAATCCAATCGCAAGATGGGTTTTACCAGTACCAGGTGAGCCAATTAATAACACATTCTGCTTGTCCTGAATAAACTTTAGCTCTTTCAAATGAGGAAGGCGGACCGCCGCATTTTGCGGCAGTGCCTCTACATCTAATTCTTCTAACAGTTTTTTCTCTGGAAAATTGGCTAATCGAATTCGGTTAGCTTTTGCTCGTACGTAACAATCCTCCATTTCTTGTTTTAAAGCGAAATAAAGAAACTCAGCTGTGTATATTGTTCAAGTAAGACTTCCTGTTCAAGTAAAGAACGAATACTTGGTAAACGTAATTCTTTGCACATATCAATCATTTCTTTTTGCTTGTCCATTAATGAACCACTCCTGTTCCTTTAGAATGAAATAACGCTGCTAATGAAGAGAGATTATCTAAGGATTGGCTGGCGACATCATCTTGGCCAGTTAGAACAGTACGTACTTCCGCTGATTGTTCTGCTAAGAAAATGATTTTTTCAGTTGTTAGTTGAACCAAAGGGTTCTTTTCTAGTTCAGTAATGACTTCTAATACTCTTGCTAGGCAATCTCGTTCTTTGGTATAAACAAGCAGCTCTAGAAAACCTTTTTCATTTCCGATATAATAACGTTGGTAGATATTTTTTATTTGTTTTGGTGCTTGGCTCAAACATTCACTTTGGACTAAGGCACCTTTTTTCTTTTGTAGCGTGTTTAAATAGTGGTAAATATTCATCACCCAGACATGCACTTGCCAGCTTCGTTTATGCTTTGCGATACATTCACCTTCACTAAACAGAAGCACTTCCTCAGCACGAGCTTTTAACTTAATATATTCTCCTACATGCCCCTCAGGTACAGAATATCGGTTGTGCCGATAGGTAACAGTACTATATTTGTCCACACGTAGTTCTATTAATTCTGCCGGATCGAATGGTGCAGCTGTTAAGCTACCAGCACGTTCAGCTTTTCCTTCCAACATCAATTCATGATGTGTTTTCTCCTTCAAATAATGAGGACGTTGATTTAATTTTTCGATAATCGAAACTAAATATTCTGTCCTAAACACCAAACTACAAAAAGGATCGCATTTTGTCTACCATTCTCGTAAAAAACACCCGCCTCATAGACGGGTGATGTCGATGAATAAACAGTGGTATGTCGCAAAGATCTGGCCGTTTTCGGAAAAGCGATGTTCGTATTCACGCATCATCGCTTTGAATACGGATGGACGCTGGCAATATCGACCTGTCGTGCTGTTTGTGGCGCCGATTTTGCGCAATGAAAGGAAGAAGTCGCGAACGGATGGGAAGCGTTCGATTTCGATCGTTTCGGCTACGCTGATGGCGGCGGATGGAATGGTGCACTGGCATCGGCCGAGTAATTGATTTAGTGTTGGAAATGATTGTCCGATGCGAAGCGGTTCGTTTAGATTTTGCGTCTTAAGCGCACAGGCGAACGATGTGTGCAGCTCGTGAAACGTGCGTGCGCCAAATGTTGAAAAAACCAGTTGTCCGCCGTCGTTTAATGCGTCATAGAGGCGCAAAAGCGTGCGATCTAGATCGTTGAGCCATTGAAATGTCGCGTTGGAGATGATGAGATCGTACCGTTCGGACAGTTCGATTTCTTCGATGTCGCCGCAAATCCAATTGATCTGTTCAGCATCAAGGCGTTGTTTGGCGACGGCAATCATGCCGGGCGCTAAGTCGACAGCGGTGATGCGGGCGTGTGGAAAGTGACGGCGAAGCTTTTCGGTGAGATAGCCTGTTCCACAGCCGATTTCAAGAATGCGTTCAGGACGTATGACGATTTGGCCGAATAGAGCATTCGCCATCTTTTTTTGCACGTTGGCAAATTGGTCATATGTTTGGGCATTCGTACTAAACCGTTTTTGCAGTAATTGTTTATCGATCATCTTTTTCACCTACAAACCATTGAATGAGTTGGGCACATTCTTCCGTTTTTGTAACAAACGGAACGTGGCCTGTGTTTGAAAAAAGCGCGAGCGTTGCCGCGCGTGCATGTGCGGCAATGTGACGCGACGCATCCGGCGGACAGATCGCATCTCGTTCACCGTGAATGAGCAGCATCGGCACATGAATTTCAGGTAAAAGCAAACGAGCATCCGCCGTTAATAAATAATCAAGTCCGATGAGCAGCTCCTTCGTTCGGTCGCGATGAAAATAATCGGAAAGGTCGGCGTTTTCCTCTTCCGTCAGCAAAGAAGCCAAAAAAGCATTGATTGTCTCACCGGGATGGCGCTGAAGCTGTTTTTTCATCCGCTCAACGATGCGCGGATGCCATCCTGCGTCGTAGCCTGCCGCCGTCACAAAACGGCTCGTTCCGCCGATGAGAACAAGATGAGAAACAAGTTTAGGGTTCTCGTGCGCCATTTCGAGAGCGACGAGCGAGCCGAGCGACCAGCCGATGAGCACCGAACGAGCATGGAGCGCTTGTTTGGCACGTTCACGAAAAGAGGAAATACTTTCGATGCCGCCCCATTCAATGAACGATACATCTCCTAAATGACGCAGAGAGCGTGCGAGCGAAGCGAAAATCTCCCCTTTCATCCCCCAGCCTGGAATAAAAACAATGTTCATGCGATAACACCCATTTCTTTGCCGACAAGGGCGATTTGTTCGAGCGCCCAGTCGATCTGTTGTTTCGTAAGCGTCGCCATGAGCGAGAAGCGAATGCGCGCGGTGCCTTCTGGGACGGTTGTCGGACGAATCGCAACAGCCGCAATGCCGCGTTCTTGCAGCCTCTCGCTGAAACGGACGGTTCTTTCGTTGTCACCGATGATGATCGGCACGATCTGCGTTGTGCTTGCGCCGATGTTGAATCCGAGGCGCTTCAGTTCGTTGCGAACGTAATCGCTATGGGTAAACAAGTTTGTGCGGCGTTCGTGTTCTTGTTGGACGATGGAAATCGCTGCTCGAATCGATCCGAGCACCGCTGGCGGCAAGGCAGTTGTAAAAATAAAGGCGCGCATATGATTGATCAAATAGTCAATGAGGTATTTCTTTCCTGTCACATAGGCGCCAAATGTGCCAAGCGCTTTGCTGAAGGTTCCCATGTGAATATCGACGTGTTCAGCAATGCCGAGGTGATGGGCCAACCCTTCTCCTTTTTCTCCGTAGATGCCGCTGCTGTGAGCTTCATCGATCATGAGAATCGCGCCGTATTTTTCTTTGAGGGCAACGAGTTCGCGAAGAGGAGCGATGTCTCCATCCATGCTGAAAACCGTGTCGGTAACAATGATTTTCAGCTTATGCACAGGTGTTTTTTTCAAAAGCGTTTCAAGATGGTCGATGTCGTTATGGCGATAGCGCTTCAGTTCGGCGCGGCTTAAAATGGCGCCGTCAACGATGCTGGCGTGGTTGAGTTTATCGCTAAAGATGACATCCTCACGGCTTGCTAGTGCGGAAAGAATGCCAACGTTGGCAGTGTAACCGCTGTTGATGATCAGAGCAGCTTCGGTTTCTTTCCATTTCACTAACGCTGCTTCTGCTTCCTCATATAGCGCATGGTTGCCGACAATGAGGCGCGAGGCGGTGGCGCCTGCACCGTATGTTTGCATCGCACGAATGCTCGCCTCGATGAGCCGTTCGTCATCCGCTAAGCCAAGGTAGTTATTGGAAGCGAGATTCAGCAACTTTCGCCCGTTCATGATCACCCAACCTTCATCCGAACGCTCCATGCGCGGAAGTTTCCGCTTTTGTGCTTTCTTCTCCAGTGTTGCTAATTGCGCGTTTATGTTGTCCTGCCACAAACCTCCCTCTCCTCCTCCAATTGTAAACCTTTATAATTTTAAAGTTTACATTATCGTATCATAGACAAAACATTCGAACAATTTTTTTATGATCTCTTTAAAAACAAAGCTCTTTCAATGTTGATCTTCATCAAAAGAAAAAAAAGACCGCTTTATTGCGGTCTTCGGTTGTTCTTATTCGTTAGTTGAATAAGAACCTTTTCATTAAATTTTTTCAATGCTTCTCCAAGACGAATTAAAGAGATGATTTCTCCAGTGTGATTTCCATCCTTTATCGCACGATTGAGACATAACTTTAAATATATTTCTCACGAAGATATTGATTGGAGTCAAAGTAAATTATTTCAGTTAATGAAGAAAGCTCTTCCTTTAAACTTGTTAAATTCATTCATTTGAGTTAATTTCATAATTCTCACCCCTTGATTTTCAAGGGATTCAAGACAATAAAAAATGGGTACCTCCCCAAATTTCGTTATAATGGTAGGTAACCAAACAAACCATACGAAAGAGGTGAGTACCCTATGACTATTGTAAAACAAATTTCTCTTTTTGACATCCATCAATTATTAGAAATGGAAAGTTCCCATCGTTATGATGCCATTTTTAGTGTGATCGACATTCAGCCTATATTTCAATTGTTTTCTAAAAAGACATTGAAAGGTGCACCACGTGAATTGAATTATGGTGCAATGATTCAATCGCTGATTATACGTATTGTCGAACGTATTCCAACTATCAAGGATTTAGTCAAACGTTTGGTTCATGATCCTTTATTTCGTTTCGACTGTGGATTCCTTGTGTCTGATGTCGTACCATCTGAAAGCTCTTATTCACGCATGATTCAAGTCATTAGTGAATCAGATGTGCTAGATAAAATGAACGATACACTCATCAAAATGTTGGAAGGCTTTCTACATGATGAACATGTCGCCATCGATGCGAGTCACTTTGAAGCTCGTGATGCTTTCACACCATCAGAAAAGAAAGCACCTAAAACTCCTAAAAAACGTGGTCGTAAAACGAAAGCTGAACGAGCTGTTTGGTTATCCGAACAAGTAGAGAAAATAAGGAAATCAATCAACCTATGAAAAAGAACTGAAAGAACAGCTGGATATCCCATTAGAAACCCTTTGGAAGGATGTACCGATTGAGCCAAAATGGGGTGTGAAAAAGAATAGTAAAGGAAAAAATACATTCTGGTTTGGTTATAAAGCACATTTAGCTGTTTCGACGAAAAGTCAATATATCATCACTCGTTTGATGTCCTCAGGTAATTTAAGTGATTGTAAAGCTGCGATTCCGTTATTGAAAAAACTTCATCACTTAGGAAACGGTCAATTTACAATAGCTATATTTGATGCTGGTTATGATGTTGAACCTATTTACCGTCAAGCCGTATCACAGTCCATGCGAGTCGTGATTCCTTACAACGTTCGCCGAGAAGGAGAATATATAGGATTCGATGAATATTTTCGTCCAACCTGTGTGCGTGAACATAGTTACCAATATGACAGCTTTGACGCTAAGTACAATACATTAAAATTCACACGTCCAAAGGAATGTGCAACTTGCCCATTACGAGAAGACACCCTTTGCCAAAAAGTTTTCAAAATCAAATGTGATATAGATATCCGTAAATTTACCTATCCAGCACGTGGGACAGAACGATGGAAACAGCTTTATCAAGAACGTACAGCAGTCGAACGCGTTAACGCTTATTTAAAGGAATACTTTCAATTAAACAATGTCCGTCATCGTACAGGAAAGAAAGCAAAAATGCATTTCAATCTGGTGACGTTAATTTATAATACCTGCAAACTAGCAGTTGATCGAATTAATGCTTTATTACAGCAACAAAACCAAGTTGCATAATTTTAAAAAAAAACAAAGTTTTTAGTATAGGGGTACTCTATACTTCAGAAATACTATGATTTATGAAATTGATTCAATTTATAAACTTTTTAATAAAAACATTTCCAAATATCTTTCCCGGTTTCCTCCAGTTGTTTTTAATAGGATATCAATTTCAGCAAGTTCATTTAGCGCCTTCAATAACCGCTCTTCACTTGGACGATCCCTTTTTTCTAGCATTAATTTTACTCTGTAAGGATGAATCTTCAATTGTTTCGAAATTTGTGTCGGAGGATAACCTTTTTTATGTAAATAGTAAACGTTATTCATCGTCCGTATATTGTTTGCTAATAAACCAACTAATTTTATGGGTTCTTCCTTTTGACGCAACAAGTCATGATAAATTCGAAGCGCTTCTGAAACGTTATGAGCAAGGTAAGCATTTAACATTTTAAACGCATCGTGTTCAAGGGTTTTTGCTACGAGATTTTCCACTAAATCACTTGTAATCATTTTATCTTCGCCTAAATAGAGAACAAGCTTTTCAATCTCCCTTTGAAGCTGATTCATATTTTCTCCAACCATTTCAATCAGCTTGTCTATAGCTTCGTCTTCAATTTTTTTCTCAAAGCTCGCAACCTCACTTTGAATCCAAACAGCTAAATCTTTTTCCCCTAGCGCTTCTGCATGAAGCATGACGGATAATTCCTTCATCAACTTTGTGATTTTTTTTCGTTCATCCAATTTTTCATATGGCGCTGTAAAGATTGTTACTGCAAAATCGGAAGGATGATTTAACCAGTTTTCTAGTCGCTTGACGTCATGCTCAACTTTTTCCGAACCTTTTTCGGCAGCTTTTAAAAAGGTTGCATTTTTCGCAATGATTAATTTACGATCTGATAAAAATGGATATGTATCCGCTTCATCTATGACAAAGTCGACCGGTGACTCTTCCAAGTCAAACATCGTCATCTCCACTTCCTCGTGAACACTCAAGGCTTTTTTTATGCGTTCAATTGTTTCATCTATAAAGTAAGTTTCTTCGCCATAAATACAATATACTGGAGCGATTTTTCCATTTGCTATTTCTTTCCATGCTTTCGTAAACATTTCGTAAACCTCCAAACAATTCGTATCCATTAGTATACACGAATTATGAGAAGAACTGTATTTTTTGTATAAAATGTGTCAAAATGAAATAGAAATCAAAAAGAAATTCAATAATCTCTTATAGCTTTTTACTATCTATTGACTTATAATGGACTTTGAGTAGGAGGTTATCATATGGCAAATCATAATGAAAATTTCGTTACACATAACCCATTCGAAGGTGATAATGCTTCTTGCAAACGTAATGAAGCTACTGATGCTGCGGTTGGTTTCACGGTATCATTCTTATTTTTCACATTAATGTTCATTATTGCCGTAGTTATTGATGCTGTCGCTTAATACTTAATAGAGTGTAGACAAGGTTTCTCCCTCTGTCTACACTCTATTTTTCTTTTCAGTCAATAGTTGTTGTCACGGTTCTTATTTTCATTTCATGCGCTTTTGCGATAATTTCAATCGTCCCAACTTCCCCTGTCGTAAATGTTTTTAATCCCATTCGTTGAAATCGTTCTACAACTTCTTTATGAGGATGTCCAAATCGATTATTTTCTCCTGCACAAAAAATCGTGATTGCAGGCTGTAATTGTCGAATAAATTCTTCACTGCTGGAGGTCTTACTACCATGATGGCCTGCCTTCAATAAATCGATGGATGATAAAGTAGGATATATTGAAAGCAGCTTTTGTTCTCCCTCCTTTTCTAAATCCCCAGTAAACAATGCATGAAAATGACCATGTTGAACATATAAAACGAGCGAACCATTATTCCCTTCATAATCCGTATCAAAAGGCCAAAGATATTGAAAAATCACTTCTCTATCACGCCATGCATTTCCAGCCATTTGTTCCTTAATAGGAACTTTTTGAATCTTTGCCTCAACCATTAAATCATTCATAACTGGCTTTTTCAAAGAAGAAGGCGTTACATGTATTTCTCGAACGCGAATCTCTTTTAATATTTCTTCAGCTCCTTCCACATGATCACTATCAGCATGTGTTAATATAAGCGTATCAATGCTTGAAATTCCCTTTCCTTTCAAATACGGAACGACTACTTGTCTTCCCACTTCATATCGAGTACCTTCTTTCCACTCCTCCTGTTGAAATCGTAAAACCCCTCCTGTATCAATCATGTACACTTTTTTTCGAAAAGGAAGTTCGATGACGATACAATCGCCTTGTCCAACATCCACAAAGGAAATAATTAAATGAGGGTTTATTTTTCCTTTAAAATGTAGTAGAAATACAGGAATTAGTAATACCAACACGATATATCGGATTTTTGCTCGACAATCGATGAAGTATAATGCCATCAACACACTGACATAAGCCAGTATCATCAAAAATAAGGAAGGTTTGCCTGGCACCCACATTTGGTAAGGCACAGATTGTAGTACGAAAGTAAATTTTGTTATGAGAAGCCGAAATGGTTCATACACTGTAAAAAATAGATTGGATAAAGGAATTGGAATAAATGAAAGGATTAATAAAACAATATTGATTGGCAAAATAAGAAAGGAAAACAGAGGCACATAAAATAGATTGACGATAAACGAGGAGATACTTAGTTCATAAAAATGATATAGCAATAGAGGATAAACGATTAACTGGCAAACAAAAGTAATGAAAAACGATTTTAACCACCAAGAATTAATCGAATGCAAAAATCTACTAGAATAAATTAAACTAGCTGTAGCTAAATAAGATAGTTGAAAGCCAACTTGATAGATGACCCATGGCTCAATCAACACAAAACCGATAAAACTGATGGAAAGAGCATCATCTATTGCAAGGCGACGTTTGTATCGTGAAATGATGATCAACTCCAGAACAGTTACTGCCCGCCAAACAGAAGGAGCTCCACCTGCTACAATCGCATAAATTGGCAATAGAATTATTAGAAGAATGGTCGCAATCTCTTGCCTTATACGCAAACGAATCAGCCCTTCATAAATAATGAAAGCAAAAATTGCAATGTGCAATCCCGAAATGGCGAACAAATGAGTAATACCTAATTTTTGATAAGCCCTCGTTGTTTCATCATCCACATCATCTTGTAAACCGATTAGTAAAGCTTTTGCTTCAGGAGCAAGAGATGTTGGAAACGTCTTTTCAATATGTTTTTTCAAATGAAAACGCATAACACGAATTTTTTGATGGAAAGATGATTTCGTGTCAATATATTGAAGCCTATGAATTTCGAAGATACCTGTCGCACCTTTACTTTTTAAATACTTTTTCATATTAAAACTATAGGGATGTTGGGGTCTATTAGGTTCCACCATTTCCCCTTCAACTAAGAATCCCTTTCCTTCTAAAGGCATCGATTCGAAAATATGTTTTTCTTCTTCAGAGCTGAGTTTATATGTCACATAGACTTTCCTACCATTTTCATCTTTCATCAACCCTTTTATCTTATCGCCATTTACTTTATATTCATGCGTCCACGTATAGATTCCCGTCAAGATGATAGGCTTTTCTATTTCTTTTAATTGGGTAGAGAAATAGAGAAAAATACTAATACTACAAAATAAAAGTATAGTAATTTGCACTGGATGAAACTTTATCAAATAAGCATGCAAAACTAGCGGTATAAGTAACAATAAAAGCCATGTGGTCTCATGCGCACTGAGGGAGGCAATGAGCACCGACAAGGCATAGTAAATCCACTTATGTTGAAATATCAAATAACTCCTTCACCTTCTCTTCATATAAGGATAATTCTTCTTTATCGGCGCCACTTTGTCGTAACTTCTCCAACAAATCTAAAACTATTTGATATTTCTCGTCTTTTAAAAAGTCAATTTTTGATTTATTAAACGGCACATGAACAACATTTACTCCGGCTTTATTTAATATTTCGATAGCATATGGATCATTTTTATAATCACTAGCATAGTAAACATTTTTAATGCCAGATTGGATGATTGCTTTAGTGCATTGCAAACAAGGAAAATGAGTGATATATATATCTGCTCCATTTGTTGAAATACCGTATTTTGCACATTGTAATAGAGCGTTAATTTCTGCATGGATTGCGCGCACACAATGGTTATCTCTTATATAACAACCTTCATCAATACAATGTTCATCACCTGATATGGAGCCGTTGTAACCTCCCGCAATGATTCGTTTATCCCGCACAATCGTAGCACCAACGCTCAAACGTGGACATGTGCTTCGTAAAGCCAATAAATGACTTTGAGCCATAAAATACTGATCCCAAGTAATGCGCTCCATATGATTACCTCCAAATGATTTCTATTTACTAGTATAGAAGAAAATAATTAAATATTAGTTATATCGTGATAAAATCCTTCAATTTTTCAAAGGTTTTTTCACCGATGCCAGAAACACTTTTTAAATCCTCGATTTTTTTAAACGGTCCATGTTCTTCACGATACTGGATGATTGCCTGAGCTTTTGAAGGACCGATTCCTGGCAAAGTTATTAATTTGGACTCATCGGCGGTGTTAATGTTTACTAACGACTCTTTCTTGCTTGATGAATGGCTTTGTTGAAGAGCTTGTCCTAACGGTTGGTATTCTTCATCCCGAAGAAGTTCACCTTTTTTTGGTATATAAATAACCATCTCATCTTGCAATTTTTGTGCATGATTAATATAGTTTGAATCAGCTTCTTCTTCATAACCGCCCGCTAATTGAATGGCATCGATAATTCGATCTTCTGTTGTTAATTCATATACGCCGGGAAATTTTACAGCCCCTTTTACATCAACAATGACTTTTGTAGAAGTGGATTCTTCCGATTGAAGGGTTTCCATATCATCGAAAATTTGTGGTTGAGGAATGGTTGAAACGAATTCAGCGTCATCCGAACTGTCTTGCTGAAGTAAATAGATAGCAATGAATAGGCAAAGGATTCCAGGTGCTACAAGCATTTTTCCATACTTCTTTAAGAAATCGTGGAAAATCATAGAGCACCCCTTCTAGAAGGTAAATCATATGGAGTCACCTTTATGATACTCGATTTACCTTCTAAAGAAAAGATGTCATTTCACTGCACGAATAAAAATACGTTCACTCGTGTTGGTAGGTGATTGGTCTTCCCAATCAGCAGTTATAAATATTTGTGAAAAACCAACTTCCTTTAACCAATTTTCATAAGTTTCAATTGAAAAGGTTCTCTGATAATGTTGTTCATCAAAACGCTCATAAAGATTCGTTAAATCTTCCATTACAAAAAATGTGATGTCATGAACAACAGAATGCTCTTCTTCCCCTTTTTCTGTATACCAGATATAGAAAATATCGCCGTCATCATACGTAAAAGGGCTTTGTAAAAAGATTTCATCCATTTTATAAATGGAATGGACATCAAAAAATAGTTGACCTCCCACACGTAAAGTTGAATATACTCTTTTGAACGTTTCTTTCACTTGTTTTTCACTTTGTAAGTAATTGATTGAATCAATGGGAATGACAACAACATCTATATTTGAAAAGCCCTCTAAATCATCCATTGACATATGGTAAAACGGTATCGTCAAATCCTCTTTTTGGGACCGTTCTTGAGCAATTGTAAGCATTGATTCAGATAAATCAATGCCACTAACTTGATAACCCGCTTTACTAAACCGTATCGATAATGTACCAGTCCCGCATCCGACATCTAATAATGTGGGATAATTGGAACTTGGTGCAAAGGCAGTAACCCACTTAACATACTGATCATATGGGATGTCTTCCATGAGAACATCGTACACTTCGGCAAAACGTTCGTAACTATTCACTGACACTCGGCACTTCGATTTGTGGTGCATCTCCCCATAATCGTTCTAAATTATAGAATTGTCGTTCGTCCTTATTGAATACATGAACGACCATATCACCTAAATCGATTAAAATCCAACGAGCAGAATCGTATCCTTCCATTCTTCTAACATCAAAGCCATTTTCTTCAGCTTTTTCCTTCACTTCTCTAGCAATCGCTTGAATTTGACGGTCTGAATTTCCATGACAAATAATAAAATAATCTGCCAGTAATGAAATGTTTTTCATATTTAAAATGACGATATCTTCTGCACGCTTATCGTCTAATGCTTTATAAACTACTTGCAACAAATCTGCCATTGAGTCACAATTCCTCTCCTTTTGTATTTACTATCTATTTTTTCGAATTGTCAAAAAAGCTAAACAAATTATTTATAATAATGATTATAACATTCGATGGAATCAGGGAAAATCGGCTGCTTTGTATGAACTAAAAAGGCAATGGAATGACGAATACATGCACACATCGCTTGATTTAAATCTTGTTGTGCTTTATTTCTTAACTTTTCTACTCCATCAAATGATCGATTCGGTTCAATCATATCGGCAATATAAATAATTTTCTCCAATTTCGACATGCCTGCTCTACCTGTCGTATGGAAACGAATGGCATTTAAAATATCTTCATTGGATATATGAAATTCATGTTCGGCAATCCAAGCACCTACAGGACCATGTAAAATTTCTGGCCCCCAATTTAACAATCTCGAATCCAGACCGTGTTCTTTTACAATATTTTCCATCCAATCTTCATCTGCATATTTCGCAACATCATGCAAAATGGCAGCTGTTTCTGCTGCTTTTACATCTGCTCCGTATAGTTCTGCTAATTGAATTGCCGTCTCCATTACTCCTATTGTATGAATGTAGCGCTTTTCTGGCATTCGAGATTTAATTCGATTCAATAATTCACTTCGCTCCATAAAGACCTTCCTTTCGAATATAAGCTTCCACTTCTGGTGGTAATAGAAATCTTAATGTTCCACCTGTGGCAAACCGTTCGCGTATTATTGTGGAAGATAAAGCTATTTCAGGAGCTTCTACCATAATAATGTTATAAGGTGTCTCCGACTTGGCACCAGGGCGCTTAATACCAACAAATTGAACAATTTTAACAAGTTCATCGATATGATGCCAAGTGTGGAGGGTATCAATCATATCTCCACCAATAATAAAATAAAACTCTACATCCGGCTCTCTTTCTCTTAATGCCACCATCGTGTCATAAGTATAAGAAACTCCACCACGTTCTAGTTCAATTGTTTCCACCGTAAATTCTTTATAAGGTTTTATTAGTAATTGCACCATTTGCAGACGATTTTCATTAGTTGATTCGTCTTCCTTTTTTTTATGTGGAGCAATTGCGTTTGGCATAAAGCGGACTTCATCAAGTTGTAAGGCATGATACACTTCATTTGCCATGATTAAATGTCCGATATGTGGAGGATTAAAAGTTCCTCCTAATATGCCGACTTTTTTCATTAAAGAACACCTGACTTTAAAATTTATTTAGGTAATTCAATTCTTTTATTTTTCTTTGAAGGTTTATATAGCACAACTGTAAGGCCAATTAATTGAACAAGTTCAGAATTTGTTCCCGAAGCCAATGCTTCTGCTACATCGTGTTTATCTTCTTCACAATTATCTAGAATGCGAACTTTAATAAGCTCTCTAGCTTCAAGAGCATCTTCTATTTGGCGAAGCATTTGTTCATTCACTCCGCCCTTCCCTACTTGAAAGATCGGATTTAAATGATGGGCTTCTGCCCGCAAAAATCTTTTTTGTTTACCTGTAAGCATAGGTTCCTCCTAGTAATCTATTTTAATTGCTCTATTAATTTCTCCATCATTTTTTCGGTGTTTGGATATTGACCTAGCCAATGGTTAAATGCGATTGCTCCCTGATGAATAAACATTCCTAGCCCAGTTACAATCTTTGCTTGTCGTTTTTCAGCTTCTAACAGGAAAGGAGTCATTAACGGATTATACACGATATCGGCAACAATTGTTCCCTCCTGTAATTGATCCAATGAAATTGGGAGCTTGTTTTCTCCAGTTGAAAGCCCTAGAGAAGTCGCTTGAATAATAATACCATATTGATCTAATTGTTTTTCTGCTTGTTCAAGAGAAAGAGCAATCCCTTCACCGAGTTCTTGGATGATTGCTTCTGCTTTTGAAACAGTGCGATTGGCAATATGGATTTGTTCATAACCATATTGCTGCAACGCAAAAGCAATTCCCCTGCTTGCTCCTCCAGCTCCAATCATAAGCACTTTCTTCTCTTTGTTCTTTCCGACCGCCTCTTCTAAAGCATGTACAAAACCAGCACCATCCGTATTATAACCTTTTAATGAGCCATCATTTTGTCTAACAATTGTGTTGACTGCCCCCATCTTTTGAGCAATCGGATCGATGTCATCTAATAAAGGTATAATGGATTCCTTATGGGGAATTGTCACGTTCCATCCACTAGCACCTAGCAATTTTAAAGCAGCAACGGCTTCCTCTAATTGTTCACTTTTCACGTGAATTGGAATGTAAGTCGCATCAATTCCCATTTCATGAAACCACGTATTATGCATGAACGGCGATTTTGAATGAGCGATCGGATCACCAATAACAGCAAACCATTTCTTCATTACCTAACCCTCTTCCAATACTTAAATTAAAGAAGGACGTATAAATACTTCTACACCTTTAGGCGCATGACAAGCAACGACAACATTTGGTTGTTGCACTGTAATCCATCCTAGCCCGGAAATGACGATATCTGTTTTACCTTCTTTTATCGAAAACTCGTGACGAACAAATGGAGGTAATTGGTTGATAAACTCTTCCGAAGGCGGAGATAATAACTTGCCTCGGTGTTCATCATATAATGCGTCGGCTTTTTCCAATTTCGTACGATGGATTGGAAGTTCGTTTGATACATACACAGTAAACGAGTTGCGATTACCTTTAATAAAATCAAATCGAGCTAGTCCACCGATAAACAATGTCTGTTCAGCATTTAATTGATACACTTTTGGCTTAATTTCTTTTTTCGGTGTAATATACTTTAACTCACTTTCATGAATATGATGAGCCATTTGGTGATGATTGATAATACCGGGCGTATCGTAAATTGCTTTTCCATCTTCCATTGGAATTTCAATCATATCTAGAGTTGTTCCAGGGAAATGAGATGTTGTAATTAAATTCCCTTCTCCAGTAGCGCGTTTGATAATGCGATTAATAAATGTAGACTTTCCTACATTGGTACAACCGACTACGAATACATCTTTTCCTTCACGATATTGATCGATTGTTTCAATGACTTCATCCATTCCGTGTCCTTTATGGGCACTTACTAGTTTTACCTCGACAGGATGTAATCCAAATTCTCGTGAAGCTCTCTTTAGCCAACGCACCACTTTTTCTCGTTTCACAGATTTCGGTAACAAATCCGATTTATTTGCTACTAGTAATACCGGATTATTTCCAACAAATCGATGAATTCCTGGTATGAAGCTTCCATTAAAATCAAAGATATCTACAATTTTCACAATCAGTCCATCATGATTACCTAAGCCATTTAATATTCTCAAAAAGTCATCATCAGTTAATCGTACCGGTTGAATCTCGTTATAGTTTTTTAATCGAAAACATCTTTGGCAAATTACTGTTTCTTTTTCTAACGTTTTTGGCGGCGCATAGCCTGTTTCTTCTGGATTTTCAGTTTGAATTTTTACACCGCAGCCAATACAAGTTGGCATTTCTGTCATTATTGTTCCTCCCACATCGTAATTCCTTTTCTTTTTAATACTTTAAATAAGCGTCGTTCAACAAAACGGTTAAAGCGCGTAACAAAGCCATCCGACTCCGCTACAGGTCGAACTAAAAAAGTATAAAGTTGCAATCGTTTTGCACCTAAAATATCCGTAAGCAACTGATCGCCTACCATTGCCACTTCATTTCTATTTAATTGCAATTTATGAAGAGCAGCTTTATAAGCTTGTCCAAGCGGTTTTTTTGCACGATAAATATACGGTATTTTCAATGGTTCTGCAAACCGTTTTACTCTTTCTTCGTTGTTATTGGAAGCAATGATGATTTGGATGCCTGCTTCTTGCATCAATCTCATCCATTCAGCAATTTCTTTCGTCGCTTCCTTTCGATTCCATTCGATTAATGTATTATCCAAATCGGTTATTATACCTCGAATTCCAAGTGATTTTAATTTTTCTGGAGTAATTTCAAACACTGATGCAACAAATTCATTTGGTAAAAATAACTTATACAAAACCTTTTCCCCTCTTACAAAAATTTATTTCCCATTATAGCATAACCTTCAATTTGAAACCTATGTAGCACGAACATAACGATGGAACTCAATGCTCCTCACATAATACTACAACAATTGAAACATTTACTAAACTATCAAATGTTAAACAGTTCTTTCAAGCCTTTTCTTATGAATTTTACTTTTTTCTACAGAATAAGCGTCGTTACGCATTTTTTCATACTTCAATTCATATAATGTCGAAAAAAGCGGAAAGGATGACCTCCTTGAGCGGAATATTGGCATCACTGATTCAGCTTTGGTTAGATATTCCCGCATTTCTAGGATACCTTAAAGGTCAGGCATTTCATAAACCATTCACATCAGAAGAAGAAGCAAAAGCAATTGAACGATTTTTAGCGGGCGATGAGCAAGCGCGACTTGATTTAATTGAACGGAATATGCGGCTTGTTGCCCATGTGGTGAAAAAGTTCCATCCCCCACACGAACAATTGGACGATTATATTTCAATTGGAACGATCGGGTTAATGAAAGCTGTGAGCAGTTTTACACCAGATAAAAAAACTCGCCTCGCAACATATGCAGCCCGTTGCATTGAAAATGAAATACTCATGCACCTTCGAGCACAAAAAAAAGTGCAAAAAGATGTATCTTTGTTTGAACCTATTGGGGTGGATAAAGAGGGACAATCTTTGCAAATACGAGACATCTTACAACTAGATGAAAAACCTGCAATCGAAAAAATCGAACAAAAAGAAAGTTTCGAACAATTGTATACGTATCTCAATACATTGGATACGAGAGAATTGGAAATTATTATTTACCGTTACGGATTAAATAATGAAGAACCTTTAACTCAAAAAGAAATTGCAAAAAAATTAAACATATCCCGAAGTTATGTATCTCGAATTGAAAAAAGAGCTCTTGTGAAATTGTACCAACAATTTAAACATAATCAAAATGAAAGAGAAAGAGAACGGGAAAAAAAGTAAAACAATGAGCCAGCTCAAATGTTGAGCCGGCTCAATTCTTATATAAATAGAAAAAGCTCATTTAAATATTAATTTAAACGAGCTAATTGTTTTTTATTTTGATTTTACAGAACCGTCATTTGCACCGTACCAAGCAATCAATCCAACAAGTGCAGTAATTGTTACAGAAACTAACATTAATGTTAAAATCATACCTTTACCTCCTCCAAAAATGCATAACGAGCTTACATATATATTACTTTTTACCAAATGATGCAGTCAAGACCTTCTAGAATCCTTATAATTTCTCTATCGTTTTCAGAACAATTGCAGTTGAATGTTTCGCCGCCAATGGTAAAAACTCATCAAATGAAATGTCGGATTCTTTCCCTGCAATATCTGATAAGGCGCGAATGACTACAAATGGCGTTTGAAATTGATAACATACTTGGGCAACCGCAGCAGCTTCCATTTCACATGCTTTCATTTGCGGAAAATGTTTTCGAACCGCTTCAACTCGTTCAGGGTCATACATAAATGAATCACCGGAACAAATGAGCCCTACTCCATATTGATGTTCCCCTACTTCTTTTACCGACTCAACAGCCAGTTTCATTAACTTTTCATCTGCTTTGTAAGCAGGTGGCATTTGCGGTACTTGCCCCATTTCATATTTAAAAACAGTACAATCCACATCATGGTGTCTAACTTCATCTGATATTACAACGGAACCTACTTCTAAATCAGGGTCATAGCCGCCAGCAGAACCTGTATTGATAACAACATCTGGTTGAAAATGATGAAGTAAAATCGTTGTGGACATGGCAGCATTCACTTTTCCAATTCCGCTTTTCAATAAAACGACATCTTTTCCTTTATATGTACCAGTAGTATATTCACAATTTGCAATGGTCGTAACGGTTTTATTTTCTAATGCTTTTCGCAATAATTCAACCTCTTCTTCCATTGCACCGATAACTGCAATTTTCATATTTTAATTCCTCCTTGAAATCCACATCTATTCCAACTTAACGGAAATATCCATTGTGGTCAATTCATTACTTCATACGTGCCATCAATTTTTTTTAGTATTTCTACTTTAATTGGAATCCATCCTGCATTTTCAATCCATTTTATGTGAACTCGATATTTTTCTGTTTGATCTTTTGATGATACAACGGCAACTGCCCCTTTTCCTGTGCCATCATTTCTTACAGACCAATAAATAATATTATCTTCTTGTAATTCCACAGCATTTCGAATCGTCAATAATTTTTCTTCATAATCTACATGGCCCTCTTCAAAAGCAGAAACGTGCTCACCAGTTTGTCTCGTAGGCGTCACTTGCCAGTTGTTATTAACAATGACTTTTTCCACATTGGCATCTGAGGAAGTAGACACGATAATTTCATCATTGTTTTCATCATGAATGGACGAATTGTCTTCTTGCAGATTATTTGGCTCTTCATTTTTATTTGAAGCGTCTAAAGATTCTTCTTCATCCTTTTTACTATCCTGCTCCTCCAATTCTTCACTATCTTCATGTTCTTTTAATTCTTCCACTTTCGTATCTTCTCTAGCCACTTCATCTTCTTCATCATCTTTTACGATGAAATAAATATTAATCACAATTAACGTAAATACAATGGCTATCAATACATTGAGTATACGATTCATTTTTCGTTTATTATCTGAATAACGTTTCATTCTACGGCTATTTAATTCTTGTTTTTCCTTCGCCATATGATTCCTCCTTATATTTCTTTTTCCATATTACCAAGAAATTGAGATAAACAAATACTTCAACTAAATTTTTAATATTGTTGTCATATGAATATTACAAATGAAAAAGTCGACAAATTTTTATAAAATTTGTCGACTTTATTATCCATTAGTCGTTTGAAGAACGAATTGCTACGATTTTAACTTCCATTTCGCCGCCAGGAGTTGTTATTTTCACTACATCTCCAACTTTATGACCTAATAATGCTTTCGCGATTGGAGAATCGTTCGAAATTTTTCCTTCAAAAGGATCTGCTTCTGCAGAACCAACGATTACATACTCTTCTTCTTCGCCATCCGGCAATTCAATAAATGTTACCGCTTTACCAAGGGTAACGATATCTGCATCTTCTTCGCTTTCTTCAATAATCACTGCGTTACGCAACATATTTTCAATTGCAGAAATACGCCCTTCTACAAATGCTTGTTCTTCTTTTGCAGAATCATACTCGGAGTTTTCAGATAAATCTCCAAAACCACGAGCAACTTTAATACGTTCTACAACTTCTTTTCTTTTTTCTGTTTTCAAATATTCAAGTTCTTTTTCTAATTTTTCTTTACCCGCTAAAGTCATTGGGTATTGTTTTTCGTTTGACAAGACACTCACTCCTTAAGAAACATCACTTTTTTCATCCAATCACATTACCATATTTTGTAATGCAATCGTTTTCTTTTTCTGAAGAAAAATTTCTTATATATGATAAAACCCGGTTATTAGAAAAGCATATGTTGCCTTTGGACAATTTAGAAGAATCCAACGGACGCTTTCTAATAACCGAATTTTATTTCAACAATATATCAAATTGTCATTTAATAGTGAATAATGTAAAAATCATGCAAAAGAATCAATACCATACTCATCATATTATACTATGAGTTTTGTTTCAAGAGCTGTTCTTATTTATTTTTTCTTCTCATCATATTGTATCGGTGAAGTGGTTTTTCGACTTTAAATTTCACGATTTGAAGTGGGTGGTTCGCCACCTCAATCGGTTCATTCTCTTCATTCCACATTTGACCGACTGTCATAGTAAATGTATCGATTTCTGGACCGAAGAATTCTACCGTATCTCCTGTTTTGAAGTAATTGCGCTGTTGCAATGTAACCATTTGTGTTTCCTCATCATAATCAAAAACAAATCCAGCAAAATCCCATTCCGGCTTCTTCGCATGGAAACCAAACATTTGTTGTTTATAGCTAGGTTCGCCTTCAAAGAATGCTGAAGCTGTGGCACGATTTGCACAACGATCTAATTCTTCCAACCATTCTCTTTTAATTTTGAAATTTTCCGGATCCGCACAATAGCTATCGATCACTTTGCGATAAACTGAAATTACCGTAGCAACGTAATGAATGGATTTCATGCGCCCTTCTACTTTTAATGAATCAATTCCTAATTCTATCATATGAGGAATGGATTCAATTAATTTTAAATCTTTCGGGCTCATTGCAAAAGGTGCGTCTCCTTCATTAAATAAAGGTTTTTCTTCCCCATTTACATTTTCATATAAGTCATAATCCCAACGGCAGCTTTGACAACAACCGCCACGGTTTGAGTCACGAGCTGTCATGTGATTTGATAACACACAACGCCCAGAATATGCAATACACATAGCACCGTGAACGAATGTTTCAATCTCAATATCCACTTTTTCTTTGATTAGACGAATCTCTTCCGCACCTACTTCACGGGCTAAAACAACCCGATCCAAACCTTCAGATTTCCAGTATTTTACCGCTTTCCAGTTCGATAAAGATTGCTGAGTTGAAAGATGGATTTCCAACTCTGGCGCTACTCTTTTACATGTTTCAATAATTAATGGATCTGCTACAATGATTCCTTTTACACCTACGTCAGCAATTGCACGCAAATATTCTTCTAGGCCTGCCATATTTTCATTGTGGGCAAAAATATTTGTCGTTACATAAATTACTGCACCATATTTTTTTGCAAATTCAACACCTTCACGCATTTCTTCAATGGTGAAATTATCTGCATTGGAACGCAATCCAAATTCTTGACCACCGATAAATACTGCATCAGCACCGTAATGTACAGCTACTTTTAATTTTTCTAAACTACCCGCAGGAGCAAGTAATTCCGGCTTTTTCGTAATAATGCGTTTGCCATTTATTGTTTCACGAATGCTTTCATTTTCAATTAATTGTAACAATGGAGATCCCCCTTTCTTAATAAACTGTTTCCTTATAAATAAATCCAGTATCTAATGGACGTAATGGCGGTTGAATTGCTTTAATTTTTTCGAATAATTCATCTTTTATTTCATCATAAGTATCTTCCCCTTCGTCGAAATAAGCATCAATTGCTTGTCGATAAAGGCTTGTTACTGTCGTAATATATTCTTCAGTTTGCAAAATTCCATCAATCTTCAACGAATCGATTCCCGCTTCGAAAAACTCTGTTAATTCATCAATTAAACAAATATCATTTGGTGAGAAAATATGCGTTCCATTCAAGTCTTCATATATCGGATATTTGTTGTTACGTTCTTTATCGTGTAAGAACATGTTTTTATTTTCTTTTCGATTTTCAATTTCCATTACTTCTCCTCGGTAAAGGAAATAGTTTCCTAATAATTTCCGTTTTGATTGGAACATGCAAGTCATCCCATGTACTTGTACTTCAATTTCGTATTTGGAGTTTTCTTTTATTTCTAAAATCTCATCAAGGGATAACTCACGGGCTAATACTGCACGCTTCGCTCCTCGTTCTCCCCAATAATTTACTTGGAACCAGTTTGTTGCTGTTGTTTCTGGATTCCAATGTAGAGGAATTGTAATACCAAATTCCCGAACTGACATGAGAACTGCAGGGTCACCGAATAAAATCGCATCAGGTCCAATTTGTTGTAATTGTTTTAAATATTCATCCAACGCATCAATGCGATTATTATGGAATAAAGCATTGCAAGAAACATAAACTTTCTTACCTGCTTCGTGGATGATTTGCGTGGCTTCTTTTACTTCGTCAATGGAAAATTCTCCGGCAAGTCTCAATCCAAATTTTTGTTCACCGATAACAAATGCATCGGCACCAGCCTCGATTAATTCTTTAATATGGGGTATTGATTTAGGCGTCACGAGTAATTCTGGTTTTTTCAAATGTCTTCACCTCTTTAAACAAATTAGTAAACCATCGCCAACGGGGACAAAGGTCGTAGAATAATCTGAATGGTTTTTAATCCACTCGGTAAACTCTTTTAAATTGCGAATCATCGAGCGTTTTCGTTTTGGTACTTCTTCCAATGGAATGTCCGATAATCCGTGCATGTAAATATTGTCAATATAAATGACTCCACCTGACGGAACTAGGGGAGAATATTTTTCAAAAAAGCGCATATTTTGCCCTTTCGCTGCATCAATAAAAACAGCATCAAAAGTAGATTGAAACTTCGTTACATCTACTTCTAACGCATCTCCTTCAATCACCGTAATTCGGTTTCCAACGTGACTTTCCTCAATAAACTGCTTAGCAAGTTGGACGCGTTGTTCATCTCTTTCGATTGTAACGATACGGCTATCAGGCACCGCTTCAGCAATGCGAATAGCCGAATAGCCAATTGCTGTACCAATTTCTAAAACTGTCTTCGGTCGTTGAATACGCAATATTTGAGTTAATACTTCGATTGCCGAAGCTTTCATAATCGGAACATGGTGATTTTGTGCATATTGTTCCATTTTTTGCAGCAATTCATTCGGAGGATGAATGAAGGACTCTATGAACTGATCTGAAAACTCCATGTTTTCTCTCCTTCAGATTATATATAAAAAGAAAAAAAACCAAACGAGTTGGCTTTAATCAACTACACTATAGGAAAATCACATCTAATCATAACATGAAAATCAATGGAAAGCGAACATTCTTTACGATTTTCATATTGAAAAGTTTAGAATTCAGACTATTGACCGAATGATTACCAATATCGGAATTGAATGAATAAAAAATAGCAGTTAACCAACATGGTTAATTCTGCTATTTTTGCATTTTATTTATTATTCAAATAAAGACTTTTGTTTTGTAGATGTTCATCGTATGATTTCGCGAAATGATTGTTCCCTTCTTTATCCGCTAAGAAATAGAGATAATCAGTATCTGTAGGATTTAAAGCAGCTTCAATTGAAACGACACCAGCATTGGCAATTGGACCTGGTGGTAATCCTGGGTTCACATAAGTATTGTATGGACTTTGAACTTCTAAATCTTCATATAATACTCTTTCTTTATGTCCGCCTAATGCATATAATACAGTTGGGTCCGTTTGAAGAGGCATGCCGATTTCTAATCGGTTATAAAATACGCTTGCAATCGTCTCGCGATCCGTCTTTTCAGTGGCTTCCTCTTCCAATAATGAAGCAAATGTTAATAGCTCATGAACTGTCATCTCTTTTTCTGCAATTAAAGATTGATACTCATTGATGACATCGTTTGTTTTTTCAATCATCGGAATAACGATATCATCTAAAGTAACATCTTCTTCATAGAATGCGTAAGTCGCAGGAAACAAATATCCTTCTAACGGGTAACGGATGTTGGAATCCAATACCTCTTCCGTAATAAGTTCAGGATAAGAAGCCATCATGCTATTAATGAATTCTTCGCTGTTTACCTTCTCCATAAACTGTTCTTTTGTGTATTTCGTCTTTTTTTCAATAATGTTAGCAATATGCTCTAATGTTAATCCTTCTGGAATCGTTATCGCTAATACAGGTTCTCTATATACTTTTCCTGTTTTCAAGCTTTCTAAAATTTCATCTAAAGTCATGCTTGGCGACATCGTATAATTGCCTGCTTGAAAATTCGATTGATTATTAAATTTTGCGTAATATTTAAAGATAGTCGCATTTTTTATAATGCCATGTTCTTCTAATATTTTTGAAATGGTAGATAACCCAGAGCCCATAGGAATTTCTACTTGAATTTGTTCTTCCGATTGTGGATCAACAGGCTGTAATGCACTTTTTACAAATAACGTGCCAGATAACCCAACAACTACAATTAACGTCAAAATAATTAGCGTTACTGTTGTTACAATTCGACGAACTACTTTTCCTTCTTGTTTACGCAATTTTACTTTATCCATTATTTCATTTTTCTTTTGTTCTTGCTCCACTGGTTTCCCCCCTTGCGACTCTTAACATATGATATAAAATTATAAAAGAATTAACAATATTGAAATGCGCTTTCGGTTGACTCTTTCGTTTTGTATATGTATTTGTACGTTTTTTCACAAGAAAAAGTTCTATCAATCTATAACTTTTTAATACATATGAATTTCCAAACAACAATTTATAACCATGATCATTCAATAAATGCTTTTATCATGTTTCCCTGCGGTATGAAAAAATCAAACCGCAGGAATTCTTCAGCCTAAAAGGATTGATTAGAGTTATTGATTCAAAAACTCAACTGTTTCTTCAATTTTTTTCCATTCCTCATCTGACTCTACTGGGAAAATTTCTTGTATTTCACCATCTTCCGAATCGACGTAGCTTGCAACATAAAGGTTTTCAATTGGTTCCGTTTCATCGGTTGTATACACGACATATTTTTTTCCGAATTCATCTAATGTAAATCGATAAATGACTTTGCATTCTATTTCATTTCCTTCTTCATCCGTTGCAATAAATGCGTCTCTTTCTTCTTCAGAAAATGTATCAACTAGTGTATTGTATACTTCTTCAACCATGTCCCACTCTTCTTCTGTTTCCAATTCCTGAAAATTCGTCATTTCTAAATTTTCATCAAGTTCATATCGTACTGCTGAAATTTCTTCGCTTTCATTACCATCTTCATCGATTATCGTATAAATGCAATAAGAATGGTCGTCTGTATCAAAGGTAAATAATACTTTGCATTTCATCTCTACACCATCTTCTGTTGTTAAATAAAAATATTGTTGATCCATGTTTTCCTCCTAATATTTATAACCTTTTCAAGTTTAGTGTGGAACGTTCCATGAAAAATAATCGATATTATTAACAAGTAAATCAATCATAAGCATGAAAAAAGTAGGCAAAATTTTGCCTACTTTATATGATTATTCTTCATCGTCTTCTAGTTCAAATTCTTCTTCCAAAGAATTTAATACTTCTTCAATCATATCCCATTCTTCTTCCGTTTCAATCGGCTGAAGTTCTCCATCTTCTCCATTTTCAGCAGGAGTAAATGAAGAAGCGAAAATTTCGATTTGACCATCTTCATCTTCTTCCGCACCGACGATTGTATATAATACATAGGACTTTCCGAATTTCTCAGAATCAAAAGTGTGTATTACTTCGCATAATTGCTCATTTCCGTCTTCATCAATTACAGTAATATGTCTTTCTTCATAATCATGTTCATGTACCATGTTGGTCACCTCTTTTTAAGAATATAAATAAAATATATAATTATCCCTCGACATAACTGTCTTTAGGAAAGTATAAAACATGATGAAATCACTTTATTCACCCAACATGGGATCTTATTTAAATGATTTACTATCCAAATATCCTTGTAAAATCATGACCGCTGCCATTTTATCGATTACTTTTTTTCTCTTTTTTCGACTGACATCGGCTTCAATGAGCATTCGTTCAGCAGCCATTGTTGTTAAACGTTCATCCCAAAGTGTTACTGGCAAATTAAACGCATTTTCTAAAAGCTTCTTATAATTCTCGGAAGCTTCTCCTCGTGGACCAACAGTGTTGTTCATATTTTTAGGATATCCAACAACAAATTCGGTAACCCCATACTCTTTTACAAGCTCTTTAATTCGCTCAATCCCAAATTCGCCAGTTTCTTCGTCTATATGAATCGTCTCAATTCCTTGAGCTGTTAAACCGAATGGATCGCTGATTGCAATGCCAACTGTCTTCGTACCGACATCTAATCCCATTACTCTCATTGATTATTCCTCATTTGTTATTTCTAATATAGAATTTCACAAGCTCTTCTAAAATTTCATCACGTTCAAGTTTACGAATTAAATTTCGTGCATCTTGATGGCGAGGAATATATGCCGGATCACCAGATAACAAGTACCCTACGATTTGATTTGTCGGGTTATACCCTTTCTCCTCAAGTGCAGAGTACACTTTTAGCATTACTTGCTTGACTTCATCTTCCATTGATTCTTCTGGAAAGCTAAATTTCATTGTTTGATCAAACGAACTCAAGACCAGCACCTCGCTTTCGGAAATAAGGAGTTGGAAATTCTAGCTCCATTTTCTATATTATAACTGATTCAATTAGTCAGTGAAATAGATTTCTTTTTAATTATTATATAGATTTAACGTAATCATACACAGATTGAAGGGCTTCATCAAGTTTTGAAACTTCTTTCGCACCAGCCATTGCCATGTCAGGACGACCGCCACCTTTTCCTCCGCATTTCTCAGCTACTGTTTTGACGATGTTACCTGCATGATATTCTTTACCAGCAATATCTTTTGTTACACCTGCACAAAGCATGACTTTATCTCCTTCAACAGCTCCAAGAACAATAACTGCTTTTTCAAGCTTCACTTTTAAATCATCCATCATTTGACGAAGTTGATTATTATCTTTTGCCTCTACTCGTGTAGATAAAACAGTTATATCGCCGATTTTTTGTGCTGAATCAAGAACGTTTGCTGCTTCAAGGTTTGCCAATTTTTGTGATAATGATTCATTTTCTCGTTGTAATTCTTTATATTCACTTTGTAAGCCTTGAATTCTCATTACTAAGTCTTTTGGATTTGCTTTAAATTGTGCAGCTGCTTCTTGCAAGATTTTTTCTTCTTCTTTTACTGCAAGATATGCCCCCTTACCAGTAACAGCTTCAATACGTCTTACCCCGGCACCAATTCCACCTTCTGAAACGATTTTGAACAATCCAATTTCAGATGTGCGGTTTACGTGTAAACCACCGCAAAGCTCAATTGAATAATCGCTTACTTGTACAACGCGAACGATATCTCCATATTTTTCGCCGAAGAGGGCCATAGCACCAAGAGCTTTTGCTTCGTCAATCGGCATTTCTTCAATAACTACTTCGATGTCGTCCCAAATTTTTTCATTGATGATTTGTTCAATTTTTTCTAACTCTTCTTTTGTTGCTTGTCCGAAGTGTGTAAAGTCAAAGCGTAAACGATCTGGACCTACATATGAACCAGCTTGATTTACATGTTCACCTAATACGTCTTTCAAAGCACGGTGCAATAAGTGCGTTGCCGTATGGTTTTTCACAATCAGTTTTCTTTCTTCTGCATTCACTTGCGCCTTTACATGATCGTTAAGATGCATTTCACCTGATTCAACAATTACTGTATGAAGATGCTGCCCGTTCGGTGCAAGTTGAACATCTTTTACAACAGCTTTGAATGTATCGCTCTCAAGAGTACCTTTATCAGCGATTTGACCACCCATTTCAGCATAGAATGGTGTTTCCGCTAAAATGACTAATACCTCTTCTCCTTCAGAAGCTACATTTACTTCCTGACCGTTTCCTACCATAGCAACAATGGTTGTGTCACATTCTGCCACTTCATATCCAACGAATACGGAAGGTTGTTTTAAGTTCGTTAATACTTCATTTTGCACTTGCATAGAATCAACATCAACACGTGCACTTCTTGCTCGTTCACGCTGTTTTTCCATCTCCGCTTCAAAACCTTCGTAATCGATTGTCATTCCTTGTTCTTCAGCATATTCCTCTATTAATTCAATTGGGAATCCATACGTATCATATAAGCGGAACGCGTCTTCACCTGGTATTTCATTACGCCCTAATTTCTTTTCACGTTCAATTACTTCATTTAAAATTTCAAGGCCACCATCTAATGTTTCTAGGAAACGAATCTCTTCATTTTTCACAACTCGTTGAATAAATTCACTTTTCTCACTTACTTCTGGATAGAAGTCTTTCATAATTTCTCCAACTGTTGGAACGAGTTCAAACATAAATGGTTTTTCAATACCGATTTGTTTTGCATATCTTACAGCACGACGTAATAAACGGCGAATTACGTAACCGCGTCCTTCATTTGATGGAAGCGCTCCATCACCGATGGCAAATGCCACTGTTCGAATATGGTCCGCAATTACTTTAAACGGTGTGTTGATATCTTCTTTATTGTTGAAAATTTCTTTCAAATCAATTTCACCAGGTCGTTTGTAACGACGGTTTGCAAACTCTTCAATTTTTTCAATGATTGGCATAAATAAATCTGTATCAAAGTTTGTTGGTACATTTTGCACAACGGAAGCCATCCGCTCAAGACCCATACCTGTGTCGATGTTTTGTTTTGGTAGCGGCGTATATGTGCCATCTGGATTGTGGTTAAATTGAGAGAACACTAAGTTCCAAACTTCTAAGTAACGTTCATTTTCGCCACCTGGGAATAATTCTGGATCGTTTGGATCATTTCCATATTCTGGGCCGCGATCATAGAAAATTTCTGAGTTTGGACCGGATGGACCTTCCCCAATATCCCAGAAGTTTCCTTCAATGCGAACGATACGTTCTTCTGGTAAGCCAATTTCATTTTTCCAAATGTTATAAGCTTCTTCATCTTCTGGATGGATTGTTACTGAAAGCAGTTCTGGGTCAAATCCCATCCATTTTGGATCTGTTAAAAACTCCCAAGCATAATGAATTGCTTCTCGCTTAAAGTAGTCACCAATAGAGAAGTTACCTAACATTTCGAAAAATGTATGGTGGCGAGCCGTTTTCCCTACGTTTTCTATATCGTTTGTACGAATGGATTTCTGAGCATTTGTAATACGTGGATTTTCAGGAATTTCACGACCATCAAAATATCTTTTTAAAGTCGCTACCCCAGAGTTAATCCAAAGTAAAGACGGGTCATTCACTGGAATTAATGAAGCTGATGGTTCAACTGCATGGCCTTTTTCAATAAAAAAATCTAAAAATTTGCGACGAATGTCTGCTGCTTTCATTCAATATTACCTCCTACTAATATTTTTGAAATTAAAAAAAAGCCTTCATCCCAATAAGGGACGAAGACATTAAATTTCGCGGTACCACCCTCGTTACAGTTTCATTTCATATCGTACACCTAAATACTCGTTTAACCGTTTCATTTTGAAACTGTCACTCTAGCCACTGTAACGTAAGTGAACGGCAGGTTTTAACTGCACTCTGGAGTAGCTTTCCGCAATTGCCACTAGTGAAGATTCTTTCAGCCTACGGAATCTCTCTCTTTCCACTGGACAAAAACGTACTCTCTCCATCATCGTATTGAAGTATAAGCTGTTTATGATACATAGTACGAATTGAAATATTCTCACTAAATTATAAAAAAACGATAATTTCATGTCAATTAAAAATACCTTCTTTGTAAATTACTTCTTAACATGGATGGTAGGACATATACTTTCCAAAAAAGTATAGATGGGAGAGCAGATATGGAAACTATTTCGATGGAATTTTACACTGCACTAATGTCTATTATTTTTATCGATCTTGTTCTTGCTGGCGATAATGCATTATTGATTGGAATGGTTGCAAAAAATCTGCCATCGAAACAACAAAAAAAGGTTATTATCATTGGAACGCTAGCTGCCATTTTTATGCGCATTATCTTTACACTGCTTGCAGTGAAATTGTTAGAAATTGATGGATTACTATTTATTGGCGGCGTATTGTTAGTATATATAGCGATAAAACTGCTAGTGACTGAAGAAAATACCGATATACGCGTATCAAAGAAATCCTTTTGGGGTGCAGCTTGGACAATCATGTTAGCAGATTTTTTAATGGGCATTGATAATATTATTGCGGTTGCAGGAGCAGCTTATGGAAATATGCTACTAGTCATCTTTGGTCTCCTTATCTCTATTCCCATAATTGTTTGGGGAAGTACAATTGTCATTCGCATTATCGAAAAATTTCCTATTTTCATCTATTTAGGTGCTGGTGTCCTTGCATGGACTGCATCAAAAATGATTATTCAAGATGCTTATGTTCAGCCTTATTTAACAAATCCGTTACCTATAATCTTGTTCCAATTATTATTAATATTCATCGTTATTGCAATTGGTTTTATTCTGCGTAATAGAAATAAAACACATATAAGTACAAATTGAATATTGATTAACAAATTGAAATAGAATGGAAATAAAAGCTTTTGGGAGGTAAAATATGCAGCTTCTCTTTGAAGATGGTTTATTGCTATCAACAATTGAAATTTGCTATAAAGGGAAAAGTAAATTGTTAAGCCGAGTTGCAATCGATTCAGGTGCCTCCCATTCCTTTATCAATATTGATTCAGTACAAGAGATAGGTATCTATTTTGAAAACGGAGATTCGCTAGTTCGTCATTATGGAATCGGTGGCGTAGAATATAGTTTTATGAAAAAATTGGATTATGTAAAAATTGGCGAAAAGACGTTTCCTAATGTTCATATTGATTTTGGCACATTGCAAGGATTTAATATTCAAGGTTTGATTGGACTTGATATATTAAAATCCGGTGAATTTGTTTTAGATTTGAAACACTTAAAATTACTAACTCACTGAAAATGTAGGAAAAAATAGCCTGTTATACGAGCGAACTAGGATCCTAACTTCACTAGTCCGCTCATTCTGTTGGCAATCTCTGTTTTATATAAAAGATAATAGATTTTTACATTATGAATATCTCGAAATAATTTGTTGAAGCTTAGATTCAATATGGTACATATCCGCTTCTGTAAATGTAACGCGCACGTGGCTTTCATCCACATCCAACATTTCAGCAAACAATCCACCAAGTCCCCTTGCTCTTCTGTCCACTTCCAATAATAATTCCACGTAGCCTTCCTCTTGGGAAAGAAAAGCAATCTCTAGTTCATCTAATCGACCTCGAAACGGCCCTGTTACTGGAACAAATTCAAATTCTTGAATAAAAGGATAGTTTTTTCGGTATCGGAATGATACTTGTTCATTTTCCGCTTTTCGTAAACGAAAACCTAAATGTTGTAAAGCATTTAACACATGAGAAGCCAATCTTGATGGACGAACTTCTATAAAGTCTTTATCTGTTGAATCCACACCGCTTTGAATGTCTAATTCCGTTTTCACCCATACTCTAGAATTTCCTATCGTTACAGGTGTGTCTACTGGCAGCACGAAAGAAAACGGGATGATTTTTGTTTCATTTGCTTGAATCATAAAAGGATCACTAATTTTGAATTTATGGAATGCAAATGGAACCGAAACTTTTCGATCATCGACTTCTTTTATATAAGTCGTATATAAAGTGAAATAAATCGTATTGATTTGTTGAGCAACATTTCCTCCATATACTTCTACTTCACCGCGCACCGTTTCACCAGCACTGTAGGAAGACTTCTCCAACTGAGTATCCACTTTTGCTGAACCAATACCAAAAGATGCTAGCATTTTGTTAAAAAATGACATAGTTTACTCTCCTTCATTTAAGAAATTTCCCCATTATTACGATTCTATTTTCGATAAAGTTTCAGTGAAGTATTTTCTGACATAGATTTACAGCATATAACGATTGATTTATTGAATCGTTTCTTACGAATCAGCGAATTTACTAAGATAATAAAAAAACTACATAACATGTAAATACACTTGCAAAGGGAGATATTGTGTGGTAAAGTACATTACGTGAAACAAATGACTAATTTTCTCATTTGGTCATAATTTATTAAAGTGAGGTGAATGTATTGAGCGTTGACAGAAAACAATTAATACTCGAAGCTGCAAAAAAATCCTTTTCTTTATTTGGATACAAAGCAACCACGATGGATCAAATCGCGAAACTTGCCAATGTGGGAAAAGGTACAATTTATACATTCTTTAAAAATAAGGAAGAACTATTTGATGAAATTATTACATCTCTTATTAAAGATATGAAAACTGAAGCAGAAAAAGCCATTAATCCTAATAGTAGCTTCGATGAAAATATTAATCGTGTATTATTAAGACTTCTAGAATTTCGACAGTCTCATCAGCTCACAATCAAACTTTTTCAAGAAGAAAGAGAACTGGGAACACAAGCAGTAGCAGAAGTAATACAGCGTGTTGAACAAGCAGTCATTCACTACATGAAGGGAATTATACAAGAAGCAATTGACCGTGGTGAAATTAAAGAGTGCAATCCTGAAATCACAGCATTTGTTATGTTAAAAATGTATGTTGCTTTAATATTTGATTGGGAAAAGCAGCATCCAGCTATTGATAAAGAAGAAATATCTAATTTATTTAAATTATATTTCATTGATGGATTGGCTAAATAACTTTAAGGTTTTAAGGGTCTCAATGTATTAGAGTACCCTATATATATTACGCAAGAATGACCAAATGAACAAAATAGTCATTACTTCCAGGAGGTAACAAAATGAAAAAATCGTCATTTATGGCGGAACTAAAATTTCTTCTTTCAAACCGGAAAATTCTCATATCGGTTTTAGCAGTTGCGCTTGTTCCTGTACTGTATACAGGAATGTTTATTTGGGCATTTTGGGACCCATATGCGCACTTAGAAGACTTGCCAGTTGCCATTGTCAATGAAGATTCCGGTGCTGAATTTGAAGGAAAAACGTTGGAAATCGGGAAAGAACTTGCTGAAAAACTCAATGACAGTGAACAGTTTAATTTCAAAGTAGTTTCAAAGGAAGAAGGTTATAAAGGTTTAGAGAATCGAGATTTTTATTTGCTAGTGGAAATACCAGAAAATTTTTCTAAAAATGCAACAACGATTCTAGATGATGAACCGAAAAAATTGGAACTAAAATATGTTCCGAATGAAAGTACAAACTTCCTTTCAGCTCAAATTGGAGAAACTGCCATGAGAGAAATCAAAGCGGAAATCTCCAAAAATATCATTTCAACTTATTCCGAAACCATGTTTGATTCCATTTCAAAGTTAGCAGATGGAATTAGCCAAGCAAGCGATGGAGCAAGCCAATTAAAAGATGGTGTAGCTGATTTAAATGATGGTTCAAAAACATTGAGTGACAATCTTGCAACATTGGCTTCAAAAATGATTGAATTCAAAGAAGGCGTAAACCGTGCAAGTGATGGTTCAAGCTCGATTGCTGCTGGCTCTAGTCAATTGAAAGATGGTCTTCGTCAAGTGAACGAAAATCTTCCATCCCTTGTCGAAGGAACATCTCAAGTAGAAGATGGCCTAAAACAAATGAAAGATCAACTTCCAGCTCAAGTTGCTACAGGAATTTCTGAAAATCTTAAAAATAGTGTTGAGAATATTAGTAATGGAATCGATCAATTAGAAACTCAATTATCTGCAGAACTTTCAACACAACTGACAGCTGGAATTGTCAATCAACTATCAAGCCAACTTGCAGTACAATCCATATGTAACCGTCAAGTAGAATTAAACAATTTTCCACAAATAATTTTAAACAGTTTTCTACAATTAAGATTCAACAGTTTGCTAAATTAAAATAATACCTTTCTGTATTTCATACGAATGCTATCCGTTTCGTTATCGAAAGTGATAATTTCACTCCTATGTAATAAACGGTCAAGTATAGCTGTTGTTAAAGTAGGATCACCAAGAAATTTTCCCCATTCATTTGGCCCTTTATTAGAGGTTAGAATGAATGCTGCTTTATCATATAAATCATAGATAAACTGGAAAAATAGATTGGCTTCCTGAGTCTCGTAAGTCATGTACATGACATCATCAATAATAATTAAATCCGAAGCTATAATACGTTTGTAGCGTATTTTAGATTTATTGATATATTCTTTTGTTTTTAAAATATACATAAGCTGATTCATGGAGACAAAGGATACTTTGTATCCTCTCTCCACAGCGTGTATTCCTAATGCAACGGATAAATGTGTTTTTCCTGCTCCTGTTGGTCCCATCAAAATTAAAGTAAAAAATTCTTCAATCCAATTCAGTTCTTTTAATACATTTAGTTGTTTTTCACCAAGAGCTGTTTGTTCCTTCAAATCATAGGTATCAAACGTCAATATTTCTGGGAACTCTGCCCATTTCATTAATCTCTCATTATTTTTCTGCTCTCTACATCGCATCTCATAGCTTAAGATTTCATAAACCAGTTCATGATATGTCCAATTCTTTGCTTCAGCTTCACGGAGTAAATTCGGTAATTCTTTAGCCGTCTCAGCGAGGCGCAAGGTACGACATTTATCTTGTAAAATTTCATAGGGATGATGATTCATTCATTTTCACCTCCAGATAAGACTTTTAAATAAATGTCTTCGGATCGTTCTGGTGCTGATAAATCTTTATACTTCTCATTCAATTCAACGATTTTAGGTGAACTTTTTTGATATTGTACAGATAATGCATGTGCAATATCCCGAAAATCATTTGCACTGGTCATTCCAAGTTTCTTCATTTCAGATAAAGCTTCCTCACAATGATTTGGGTAAATTCTGATGGCTTGTTGTAGTACTTTGAGTTGATCCACTAAATGACGTGGATATCGTTCTTTCAATTTGTGTATTAACCATTGAATATTCTCTTTATCTATGAATGTTTCTTGAATTTGATGAATTAAAAGATCTCGTTTACTTGTGCTATGTTCCCGATGGGAGGGATCTGTAATAATCAATCCTTTTCCTTAGGATATTCGGTGCTTTGCTAACTCCATCCCAGTTTCTTTCAGTCGAATAATTAACCAACCATCCTCTTCTTGTAAATAAGCAAGATTTGGGGCATCTGCTCTATATGTTCCTTTAGGAACGCTATATCGATTTCCTTCATAACGAATAACATTGTCCTTATGGATATTTCTTGTTATACTTGGAGTTGAAACATTTGCGAAAATGTAAGTACCAGAGACTTTCTTTAAGTGTTGCTTTTCCAGGGCGTGCACTTCAGAAGGTCTCTTTTTCGTATTATGATGAACTTTATAGTTTCCTGTTCTTTTCAACCAAGCGTGGCACGATTGATTCCAATCTGAAAGATGATCGAATACTCGATTTTTGCTAAAATTATTTTTTACAAATTTCACAACCTGTTCAATTTTACCTTTTGATTCCGGATCACTCTTTCTACATAAATAAACATTAAATTTACGGGTATGATGATATTTAGTAAATTCAGCTGTAAGAATTAAATCACCTGCATTTTCACTAACTGCTAATAACGCATCTTGGTCATAGACCATTTCTTCTGGCATTCCTCCAAAGTATTCAAATGCATTTTCATGCATTCGAATCATATCGGAAGTACGAAAAGGTCGATCGAGCCATTCTACATATTTATATCTTGAATGTGATAAAACAAATGCGATAAAATACAACTTTTTATTCTCACCTTGTCTGTTTTTGACGGTAGTTTGTCCAAAATCCACTTGAGCCTGTTTTCCCATTGGTAATTCTGGAACTACACTATATGTCCTCTGAACCTTTACCTTTGGAATCCGATAGTAATCCCTCATTTCGTTTAAATAATTTCGTACAGTGTTCTCAGCGACTTCCCTGAAACCTAACTTTTCTTCCAACCAATCATAAACTTGTGCAGCAGTTAAATCAGGATGTTCCTTCAACCACCCTAGAATTTGATCATGATAAGGGTCTAGTTTCTTTTCTCTTGTACGTAATGTACTTAAAAATTCTTCAAACTCATCAGTACTCATATTCAAATAATCTATCACTCTATTTCTTGAAATATTTAGTTTTCTTGCAATAGCACTCTTGGAGAATCCCTCTTTGTATAAACGATGAATCTCGATGTAAAGCATAAATCTGTTCACTCCTAATTCCTCACTTTCAATAGACTAGTAACAGTATATTTGAAAGTGATTGATGGTGGGGAAACTGTTTAATCTTATTTGGGGAATTCTGTTGAGTTCTATTTGTGGAAAACTGTTGATTCTAGTTTAGCGTTTACACCATATCAACACAAACTCAAAACTTAGAACAAATTCAGGCTGCTCTCGTTGCCAACAACATTATGAGTGAAGAACAAGCTGCTGCCTTTATCGCGCAGCTAGCAAGCAATGTTCCTACGAAGGAACAAATTGAAGAGCAATATAAAACCCAATTAAAAGCCCAATTAGAACCTCAAATTTCTACGGGTATCAGCAAAGGACTCAAAGAAGGGTTAACACAATTTGAAACTTCACTAACAAATCAATTGCTTTCTTCAGCTGATGGTATTGAAGAGCAATTAAAAACTCAAACTGGCCCTGCCTTTGATCAATTAATTGCAGGTCTTGACCAAATTAATGCTGGACAACAAACATTGCAAAATGGTGTAAATAAACTTTATACTGGTTCAGTTGATTTAACAAATGGCGCTGGGGAATTAAGCTTAGGCATGAAACAGTTAACTTCTGGTGCAGGTCAACTTCAAGACGGTGCAAATCAACTAGCAGATGGTTCAAATCAATTAAAATCCGGCACAGATAAATTGTTAGATGGTACAACGGAATTAGCTGACAAACTTGCTGATGGAGCTGAAGAAGCTGGTTCAGTTAAGGCAAATGAAGATACGTATGACATGATGGGTGAACCGGTTGTTATTCAAAAAGAGGCAGTAAATGAAGTGCCAAATTACGGAACAGGCTTCTCACCATATTTTATGTCACTAGGCTTATTCGTAGGAGCACTAATGTTATCCATTGTATTTGAATTAAAACGACCAGTCATCCGACCGAAAAATGCTTTCACTTGGTTTGGTAGTAAATTTGGTGTGATTGCCATTGTCGGTATCATTCAAGCACTATTAGTAGATTGCATTTTATTATTGGCATTAAAACTAGAAGTTGTAAATCTTCCGTTGTTCATCCTAACTTCCATAATTGTAAGCATTGTGTTTATGACACTTATTCAAATGCTTGTCACATTATTAGGAGACACTGGACGATTTATAGCGATTATTATATTAATTTTACAATTAACAACAAGTGCAGGTACATTCCCAATGGAGTTGCTACCAAACACACTTCAACCAATCAATGCACTATTGCCAATGACTTATTCAATCCAATCCTTTAAAGCTGCAATCTCAAGTGGGGATATTTCATTCTTATGGCAGAACAACTTCATACTATTAAGCTACATGGCTGCCTTTATCCTCATTACGATTGGATATTTTGCACTTTCAACAAAAAAATCAAAAGATGTTGAAATGACTGCAGTAATGGATGAGTAAATAGTATGAAGGAAAATCTATTAAATTATTTAATGGATTCACATTGAACATTTCATTTAAAAAGGATAGATGAACAGGTTTCCTGCTTCATCTATCCTTTTCATATAATCATAATTGATTAGAATTCGTTAAACAATTTTGAATTACTGTCTACTTGACAGTTAGCAGTTCAAAGTTTTCGACTTTCTAGAAACCCACATTTTACGCATCCATTACACTAAGTGTTTCACAATATTTTTAGCATATCTGTATGAAACCAAGCATTCATGTCCATTTTCCATTATTAATATTTTATTTTTTACATCATATTCGTGCAAATAATCAATATTTATTAGATAGCTGTTATGTGATCTACAAAATCTTGGATCCAATTTCTCTAAATCTTTTAATTTTCCATAAAACTCATAGATGCCATTTTTTGAATGCACTCTTATTTTATGAGGTATTGAAGAGGTTTCAAAATAATAAATATCTTCATAACGAATATTTTTTATATTCTCTCCTACTTTTATTTGAAGTACTTTTGTAGAACTATTATGGCCAAGTGTCAAATAATGTTGATATGCAGTTGTCAATGCTTCGATGATATTGTTAGCAAGGTATTGTTGATTCGACGTTTTAATAATGAAATCAAGAGCTGCTACTTTGTATTTAAAGGTTAATTTTAGTTTATTGGCAAAGGTCGTTACAAAAATAATAGTTGCTAATGGATCTTGTTTTCGTATAATTCTAGCTAATTCTAAACCGTTGATACTGCTATTCAATTCAATATCTAATATGTAACATTCAGCTGAATGATTTTCGATATAAGATATGACTTCTTCTGGTGTTGAAGCACATAATGCAATTTCAATACTTGGCAAATGAAAACTTGAATATCTTCTTATGACATTCTGCAGAAATTGTCTTTGTTCTAAATCATCTTCGCAAATTATGACCTTCAAGAAACATCACCTTTATCTTATTTCAATTTCTTGGATAAAGATATTTTCCTCAATGCTCGTATTCATTAGTACATTTGGGTAGTTATTTAAAATATCCTTAACATTGTTTAGGCCGTAGCCACGGTTTCCTTTTTTTGTTGAATAATGATTTTTATAAAGTTGATGAATATCTAATGTATTGGTGAAATTATTTTCAATAATCATTAATACTGAATTATCATTTGTTTTCATAATAGCAAGATTGATAAAGGGATTCTCACATTCAATACTTGCTTCTATAGCGTTGTCAATTAAAATCCCTATCATTCTTGATAAATCAATAATATCCATATAAATAGAATCGATTTTTTCTGGAATTTCGATTTGTATATCAATTTTCTTCTCTACAGCTGTTAATAGTTTTGTTAGTAATAATCCTTTTAGTTCCATCAGTTCTAAATTCCCTAAATCATGAATTAAGGAATTTTTTAATAGTGTATTTTTTTCAGTATTTATGATTTTTTCTTTAAAATATTTTTTTAAACCATCTAAATCTTTATTATCTATGTATCTCTCCATTGTAATTAAAATATTTTTATAATCATGACGAAATTTTTGCATTTCAATATTAATTTCATTTAATGAACTCATATATTGAGAAAACAATGCTTTTTGTATCTTCTCATGCTTTAATTTATTCGTTTCGTTGATACTATAAATAAGTAAGATGAACAAAAATGACATAACAATTAAGTAACATATTTGAATGATTAGATTAATTCTTGTTAGCTGCAATTCTTCGTATGATGTTGGAATAAAAATGTTCAAATATAAGACGATGACAGTTACACAACATAAAATACTGATGAGAAACTTGGTAATAAAATTAATGGGCAAATAATCTCGTTTATATAAATTTATGAGTAAATTAATGATTATAAATAATATTGCATAACAAAGTGCAAAGATTAGAGAGTGGAAAAAGACATTATTGTTTTTATTTAAAACCAGTTGGGCAATGTGGTCTGAAATCATTCCGATGAAAATAATTAAACATAAATCAATACATATTTTAAATAAATTAGAGTGAAAAATCAGAGCTAACACGATACTACCAAATAGTATAATGATGGCAATCCATGATTCCAGAAAATAAAATGAAACGAATGATATAACAGCTATTGATAGACTAATGGAAACAGAAAATAGATTTAATTTTATTTTTTGAAAATAAAAAATCGATAGGCAGATTACAGTAAATTCAATAATACTAACAATAAGTAAATCTGAAATTGTAACTCTCCCCTTTAAGCCTTGAATATATGATAGGGTTATCAAAAAATAATTCGTTTGATTGATTTGAGTATTATTTTAATCAAGGATAAGTTGGAAAATCACTATTTTTCATGATTGAAAAATAGTGATTTTTATATGTTAGTAATTTTGGGATGGCATATCCCAAACATTATTTATCGCAACTTACATTCACTAATTAAGATAAATGAAATAGGATTATGGAAATATTTATACGAAAAAATAGCACACATTTCACATTATACACCATAATCCTATAATAAAAAATTTAGATGAAAGAAAATAATGAAGATGCTTGTAAATATATTAAGTTCAATAACTATTTGACTGTAAAACTCGCAATATACTCGTTAAGTTTAATAGTTTTTGTTACATCTAGGAGTAAAATTTAAACACTTATGACATAAAACTCCATTTAATCAAAATTTACATTAAGATAATGATGTGGTGGTGTTTATGAATTTTCTATCGAATATTGAGAATCGAATAGTCAATATGCTTACTCTAGAACATTACAATAATTTAGAGAGAGAAAAAATAAAATTTGGCGTGAGATTAATATTGAATGATATTTGGAAAATTATCATTATCTATCTGATCGCCATATTATTAGATTGTTTTTTTATCACTTTTTTCACTCACATTGTATTTTTTATTTTGAGACAAGTTTGCTTGGGGTTTCATTTTCAAAATAATATTGTTTGTTTACTGATGAGTATACTTGCATTTCCAATTGGTGTAATCATCATAAAAGATTTTCATCTAAGTATAGAATGGTTGATTTTATTCACTGGTACAATGTCTTTATTTTTATTTATTTTTTCACCAATTGGTACGAGTAAACGTCCTGTTTTTAATTATAAACATAGACAGTATTTAAAAAAGAAAATAGCTTTTAGATTGTTTGTTTTATGGCTTTGTTTCATATTTATACCTTCCAGCAGAATTTTCATTTTTTACGGAATAACATTACAACTTATTTCTGTATTAACACAAAAATTTGTAGGAGGTAAAGAGAATGTTTAGAAAATTACTTGTCAGCAAAATTTCAGGTTTGGTTATTTTATTAGCTAATACAGCAACTACTATGGGATGTACATTAGTTTTTCATGAACCAGAACTTCCTGAAAGCTTAAAGAAAGAAAATCCTTTTAATTAATGGTATTATTTTAAGAAAAGAATTAGTGTTTTCTAAGTTGATAGAAAATTCTGTTTGGAAGTGTAGCATAAAAAGGGGATCGTTTTAAATTTTTAGACGATTCCCTTTTTTCTTATTCTTTCATTAAATTGAAGATATGGAATAATACATATTAGAAATGAATGGCTACTGGGATTTTTGATAATTTGACTAAAAAATAGATAATTGCTAATTAAGAAAAGAGTTGAGACAAAAGGTTTTCAGCCAATAGAAAAACCGAACGATTATTGAAACTCTATTCTGAGCTTCAATATCATTCGGTTTAATTAAATATCGAAATGCTAATGATAATTCGATTTTAAGAAGGCCAATTTTAGTTCTGTCCCAGCTTCTCCATTAACTCCAATAATCTTTTAGATAGAGATAAATTCCTCCTCATTTTTTTGAAACTGGATATGATGCAATTTTGCAAATACGCCATTTAAAGCAATTAGTTCCTCATAAGTGCCTTGTTCTTCAATTCCATTTTTCGTTACAACAATTATACGATCGGCGTTGCGAATCGTTGCAAGTCGATGCGCAATGACTAATGTTGTACGATTTTTGGACAACTCGTTCAAAGATTTTTGAATCATCATTTCTGTTTCAGTATCCAGTGCAGAAGTGGCTTCATCTAATATTAAAATTGGCGGATTTTTTAGGAACATACGTGCAATGGCTATACGCTGTTTTTGACCTCCTGATAATTTTAAGCCGCGCTCCCCAATCTGCGTTTCATAACCATCTGGAAGAGATTCGATAAATTCTTTCAAATGAGCCTTCTCAGCAGCCGCTTGTATTTCCTCAAAGCTTGCACCTAGTCTTCCGTATTCTATATTTTCACAAATTGTACCAGTAAATAAGAATACATCTTGCTGTACAATGCCAATCTGTTCACGCAACGATTTTTGTGTGATATCTCGTACGTCGATTCCATCAATAGTAATCGCCCCTGCGTTTACATCATAGAAGCGGGGAATTAATGAACAGATTGTTGTCTTCCCTGCTCCAGATGGACCGACAAATGCGATTGTTTGGCCAGCTTGGATATTAAATGAAATATTCCGTAATACCGGCTTTGATTCATCGTACTGGAACGATACATTGTTGAAAGAGATATTTCCTTGTAAATGAGGAACTGCTACAGCATTGGGACGATCCTGAATTTCCGGATCTTGCATCAGTAATTCCCGGAAACGTTTAAATCCTGCCATTCCTTTTGGATACAGTTCAAGTAATGCACTAATTTTATCAATAGGTTTAATTAATACATTTGTATATAATACGAAACTTACTAATTCACCATATGTCAATTTGCCATTATAACTCAACCAAGCACCTACCACTAAAATGACTAAAGTCAATAGTCGTGTCATAAAATAGATGCTTGAGTGTGTCCCTGCCATCACTTTATAAGCAAATAGTTTGGCAGCGCGGAAATATCCGTTTTGTTGTTTAAAGCGCTTCATTTCAAATTCTTCGTTTGTAAATGATTTAACAACCCGGATTCCTGAAACACTATCTTCTACTCTTCCATTAACATCCGCAATTTTACTATACATTTCTTTCCAAGCATTGTTCATTTTATTGTTGCAGTAAGTCACTAACCAAATTAAAAAGGGTGTGAAAACAAGTGCAATAAACGTCAATGTCGGATTTACTTGGAACATAATAATGAACGCACCAATAAATGTCATCATTGCAATAAAGAAATCTTCTGGACCATGGTGCGCAAATTCACCAATATCAAAAAGATCATTTGTAATGCGGCTCATAATATGGCCCGTTTTTGTATTATCAAAAAATTTAAAGCTTTGTTTTTGGATGTGATTAAATAAATCGCGACGCATGTCGGTTTCAATATTAATTCCTAGTTTATGACCCAAGTAGTTGACAACGAAGTTCATGATGGTGCTTAAAATGTAAACAAGTAATAATAAAATGCTGACTTGTACAATTTTTCCCCAATCGCCTTCAGGTAATAAGACATCAATAAACCATTGCACCGCAATTGGGAAAAACAAATCTAAAATAGCCACAAAGACAGCACATGAAAAGTCGATGATAAATAATCGTTTATGTGGTTTATAGTAAGAAAAAAAATGCTTTAACATCTTCTTTTCCTCTCTTTTGATAGTCATATCTTGAATTATACAAAAATTTTTTGCAAATGGATAACATTTGTAATTAGACTAATACTTTTTAAAAAGAAAAATAGGCAGAAGATTAAACTCTCCTGCCTAATTTACATCGTCATCCAAAATATTTAGTCACTCAAAACAGTTTGTACTGATGGATGAATCGAAAAGAACCCTTTTCTCATTACGCCATCAAGATGTAATATTGAAGTTGCTTCATCAATGATATTTCATATTAGATGTGACAGATTTCAATTCTTCTGCCATTGATGCAAGGGACTGGGCCGAAGCGGAAATTTCCTGCATCGCAGCCAACTGTTCTTCCACTGTTGCGACAACTTCTTCAGATGCCGCATTATTACCTTGAGCCACTTCCACAAGACCATCCAATTCTTCATTGACATGTTGAAGAGCTTTGGACATTTCTTTCACTGCTTCAGAAACTTCTTCCATTTGCGGCGAAATTTCTTTCGTTGTTTGGAGAATGTGGTTGAATTGTTCAATGGCTTCGCTTGTAATCTCTACCCCATCATCTACATTTACAGAAATCTGTTTCATCATCTTTACTGTATTTTCCGTATCATCTTGAATTTTCTTAATAATCTCCTGAATTTCTTTAGCTGATGATTGGGTTTGTTCGGCAAGGCTTCTTACTTCATCAGCGACTACAGCAAATCCTTTGCCATGTTCACCTGCACGGGCAGCTTCAATAGCCGCATTTAAAGCAAGCAAATTCGTTTGATCGGCAATTCCAGTAATTACATTTAAAATTTCATTGATTTGTTTTGAACTATCATATAAAGAATGAATAATGGACTGTGATTGGCTAACAGATGTATGAATGGATTTCATTTGTTCAACCGTTTTGGAAACAGCTTGGCCGCCTATGTCTGCCACCTGAATAGCTTTGCGTGAAAGTTCCGTCACGTTGGATGAACGTTCGGCGATGTCCTCCACTCCTTGCGAAACTTTTTTAAAGATATGGGATACATTCTCAACCATACTTGTCTGCGCTTCTGCATTTTTCGATACTTCTTGAATCGAATTGGACACTTGTTCAGTTGCTGCAGTCGTTTCTTCGGAGCTGGCAGACAATTGTTCCGATGTAGCCGCGACTTTTTCGGCTGTTTCGTCTATTTGAAGAGTCAAAGTACGCAACCCATCAATCATTTCATTAAAAGCCATTCCTAACTTTCCAATCACGTCATTTGTCGATATTTTTGCGTATTGGGTCAAGTCCCCTCCACTGACTTTTACGGCTAAATCACCCAATTGTTTAATCGGTCTGCTTAAAGATTTAATGATGAAAACAGCAGCAAAGATACCAAAGATAATCGCAATAGTTCCTACAATCCATGATAAATGTAAGATAGCTTCATTTGCTTCATCAATTTCTTTCTCATAAATCAGTCCGCCGATTTTCCACCCAGTCAATTCATCCGTAATGAAATGTAAAATTACGGATTCTCCATTTAATACTCCATTAACCTGTCCTTTATCTTTCTCATACAATTTGTCGTAAATCGAATCTATGGCTTCACTTCCCAATTCAGCAGATGGATGAGCAATATATTTATTGTTTTTGTCTAAAACGAGTCCATATCCCGCCTTGCCAATTTGAATGTTTTTCACTAATTCTTCCAACTTATCAAGATTGATGTCAATTCCTGCAACTCCAGTGCCATCATCGAGAGCTTTGGAGATGGTAATCACCATTTTTCCTGTACTTGCAGCAACATAAGGTTCTGAAATAAAGGTTTCTCCTTTATTCTCCATGGCTTGAATATACCAATCTCTTTCTCTAGGATCGTATCCAGCTTTAACCGCTAAATGTGCTGGTTCCTTCACAAATATTCCGTCTTCATTTCCTACATAGACACCAGCAATTTCGGGATGGGATTCTTGATAAAATTTCAGCCATTTACGTATTTCAGAATGATTGGATTCTTGAAATTGGGATCCTCTTATATGATTTGACAATATTTGAATATCCGTCATTTTCGGTTGAATTAGATCCTTGATAACATCATCGATTCTAGATACATTAGCCGAAACATTATCCAATATTTGGTTTCTTAATTCTTCCTTGGATGTTTGATAAGATAATGTGCCAATTAGCAAAGAAGAAAGGATTACAATAATTGTAATGGAAATAAATAATTTTATATGAAAATTACGAAAGCTAAACTTGCTGATTTTTTTTGAAACTTTTTTCACTGATAGTCCTCCCCTAGTTGAAAAGTGGCATCTCCTTTGCCTAAAAAGATTTTGTATTTTTGTTTTCTATTTGTTGTTTAATTTATTTAGCTTAACGGGTTTGGAATAAATTTGATAATTAATGTTAAAAGTAAATCTTGGGAAAATAATTAAGATCTTCTCATACTTCATTTAACCTCCAGTATTTAAAATATAAAATTCATGCATTGATCCTAAAAAGAAATATCTTCTTTTCTAAATCAACACTTGCTGAAAAAAAACCCATTATTATATCGATATAAATTTCTAACTTTTTGATATATTCTTTTATAATCTTTATTTTGTAAAACTTTAGAATTATCGATTTATTTTATATTTAGTGTAATCAGTCTAATTTTCCATCTTACCAAAATATGATTTTATCTCTTATAAAACAAAATTAAATAGTTTTAAAGTCACATTATCAGACTTTTACAATTTATAAAAAAAGCAGCGATTCATACTTATGAATGTCGCCTACTGGTTTTAGGGAATCATCAAACCTATTTAAGAGCATCAGCTACTTCTGTAACTGTCATGCCTGTATAATGCAACAAATGCTCCGCTCTTTTTATTCGAGTTTCAACAACATAGGATTGAATTGTTTGCCCCATAATTTCTTTGAATTTTTTTGAAAAATAACGTGGCGAAAAATTAGCGCGAGCAGCTAAACTTTCTACTGTATGATTTTTTTCGGGATGTTGTTGAACATAATTTGCCACTTCCCTGATTACCGCACGAGTGACCTTTTTATGTACACGAGTGGAATCTTTATCTGCACAAGCGATCTTTTTATATACACAAGTGAGATCTCTATCCGCACGAGTGAATTTTTTATATACACAAGTGAGATCTCTATCCGCACGAGTGACCTTTTTATATACACGAGTGAGATCTCTATCCGCACGAGTGAATTTTTTATATACACAAGTGAGATCTCTATCCGCACGAGTGACCTTTTTATATACACAAGTGAGATCTCTATCCGCACGAGTGACCTTTTTATGTACACAAGTGAAATCTCTATCTGCACGAGTGACCTTTTTATATACACAAGTGAGATCTCTATCCGCACGAGTGACCTTTTTATGTACACGAGTGGAATCTTTATCTGCACAAGTGACCTTTTTATATACACAAGTGAGATCTCTATCCGCACGAGTGACCTTTTATATACACAAGTGAGATCTCTATCCGCACGAGTGAATTTTTTATATACACAAGTGAAATCTCTATCCGCACGAATGACCTTTTTATGTACACGAGTGAGATCTCTATCCGCACGAGTGACCTTTTTATGTACACAAGTGAAATCTCTATCTGCACAAGCGATCTTTTTATGTACACAAGTGGGATCTCTATCCGCACGAGTGACCTTTTTATGTACACAAGTGAGATCTCTATCCGCACGAGTTATATCAAATCGAGTAGGAGGGAGCGATTAACTCCCGTCCTCTCACACCACCGTACGTACGGTTCCGTATACGGCGGTTCAATTAAGATGATTGACGCAAGTTTTCATAACTTCCGTGAATAGCTGTTCTCTTTATGCCAGTGGTCACTCCACCCTCCAAGAGGACCCCCACGGGATTCACTGCTTCCTCCCTCAAGTGAGGTACTACGTTTTCTGTGTTCATCATGACTCACTGAATGCCAAGGGCTATTCTCTCTTCATTGTTCGGTCCTTCTTAGTAATTCTAAACCAACTAATACGATGACCTCTGCTGACTTCTGACGGTTCAGCTACTTATCACTAAGTAGGTTATGAAGTGTACTTCACGTATCCGTCAGACCTCCCCGGATAAGTACATGCACTTTCACACCATCTATCCGCCTCATTTACTCGATATGACCTTCGACAGAAAGAGCTTTGTTTTGTTTTGCAAACTCACTCAATCATACCTAGCCTTATATGAGGTTCGTGTTCCTCGGACCGGTGTTTTGCCTCCAGCTTCCTTCAGATTCCGCGTCACCACGGACACCCTTGCTCTTGGCTAACCTCTACTTCTGTCTTCGGGGTTCGGGACTTACACCCTATAGTTCATGTACATGCCGGGCGCAATCGAGTAGGAGGGAGCGATTAACTCCCGTCCTCTCACACCACCGTACGTACGGTTCCGTATACGGCGGTTCAATTAAGATAATTGACGCAAGTTTTCATAACTTCCGTGAATAGCTTGTCTTCTTATGCCAGTGGTCACTCCACCCTCCAAGAGGTCTCCCACGGGATTCACCGCTTCCTTCCTCAAGTGAGGTACTACGTTTTCTGTGTTCATCATGACTCACTGAATGCCAAGGGCTATTCTCTCTTAATTGTTCGGTCCTTCTCAGTTGTTCTAGACCAACTAATACTATGACCTCTGCTGACTTCTGACGGTTCAGCTACTTATCACTAAGTAGGTTATGAAGCGTACTTCACCTATCCGCCAGACCTCCCCGGGTAAGTACATGCACTTTCACACCATCTATCCGCCTCATTTACTCGATATGACCTTCGACAGAAAGAGCTTTGTTTTGTTTGGCAAACTCACTCAATCATACCTAGCCTTATATGAGGTTCGTGTTCCTCGGACCGGTGTTTTGCCTCCAGCTTCCTTCAGATTCCGCGTCACCACGGACACCCTTGCTCTTGGCTAACCTCTACTTCTGTCTTCGGGGTTCGGGACTTACACCCTATAGTTCATGTACATGCCGGGCGCACCATCAAAAAGCCTGAGGAAATCTTCCTCAGGCTGAAAGTATTGTCTCCAGATCTTCAATAGAATCGCAAAACAATGTTAACCCACTGTATGAATTTCCCACTCAAAACAACTTAAGAAGTTTTACTTTTTACTACCCCGTGTCCTAGATTATTCAAACGATCGGCTAAACCTAAACCGTGTTCAGGTTTTTCGTCATTGCCATTGATTACTCTTTCAAGCAAGGTTTGACTCCATTCATATGCATAAGAGCCATGTTCAGAATAATCGAGACCTGCAATTTCATCTTCGCTTGATACACGAATCGGATGAATAAAGTTAATCAGAATTGTTGCAACACTTACAATTAAGAATGTATAACTGATAACGGCTAAAACTCCAATTGCTTGAACGCCTAGTTGAGAAGCTCCATACCCATAGAATAAACCGCTAGCTGTCGAGAACAATCCGATTGCAAGAGTGCCCCAAATACCACAAATACCATGAACAGCAATAGCACCAACCGGATCATCGACACGTACTTTTGCATCTAAGAAACGAACACCTTCTACTAATAAAATACCTGATACGAATCCAACTATAATTGAACCTAGAATGGAAATATCTGCTGCACCTGCTGTAATCCCTACTAATCCACCGAGTACACCATTTAGTGAAATGGACGGATCAATTTTTCCAAAGCGGATTTTTGTATAAACGGCAGACGTCACAAAAGCTGCCGATGTAGAAAGTAGTGTCGTTGCAATGACATGTGGTACTAAACTTGTATCTGCTGCAAGGGTGCTTGCACCGTTGAAACCAAACCAGCCTAACCAAAGTACGAATACACCTAAAGCACCTAGAGGTATGTTATGGCCTGGAATCACATTGACCTTTTTACCTGTATATTTTCCGATACGAGGCCCGAGGAAGATGACAACGGTTAATGCGGCAATCGCACCAGTTAAGTGCACCACTGTGGAACCAGCAAAATCTGTAAATCCGAGCTGTGCAAGCCATCCGTCACCTGACCAAACCCAATGGCCTATGATAGGATAAACAATGATGCTCATTGCAACAGCAATCATTATATAGCTCATGATTCTTATCCGTTCTGCTACAGCACCTGAAATAATGGTAATGGAAGTTGCAGCAAACATTGCTTGGAATACGAAAAAGTCGATATCTTCTCTTCCCGATAAGAAAAATCCATTTGTTCCAAACATACCTCCAGCTGAATCACCAAACATCAAACCGAAGCCAACAAGATAATACAAAATGGAAACAATACTAATCGTTAAGAAGTTTTTCATGATGATGTTTAACGAGTTTTTTGCTCTCGTAAATCCTGTTTCCACCAAAGTAAATCCAGCATGCATGAAGAATACTAATATAGCACCTAACATGACCCAAACTAGATTCACAGACAATTCTATCGACTCAACAGTTGGTGCTTGTGCATAAGCTGGCATTGCAGCGAACAATAATAATGGAAAAATAGATAGCATTTTTTTCTTCATCTTCACTCGACTCCTCTCAACTTATATAATCGCTTCTTTACCATGTTCCCCTGTTCGGATGCGAATTGCTTCTTCAACAGGGATAATAAAAATTTTTCCATCACCTACCGATCCAGTTTTGCATGTTCTTTGAATCACTTCTATCACTTGATCTACTTTCCCATCTTCTACAACCAATTCAATTTTCAACTTTGGCAATACTTTAATTTCAAAAGTTGTACCTCGAAACATCCCCTCCACACCTTTTTGTTTGCCTGTACCGGCAGCTTCCGTAACGGTCATGCCACCGACTCCAATTGAGAATAAATTATCTCGCAATTCTTTAAACACTTCTGGACGCGTAATTACCTCAACTTTTTTCATATAACGTCCTCCTTTAAGTAGTTAATATAAAGTGATATAACGTTCACGTTCCCATGGATGCACGTTGATTCTAAATTCATCCCATTCAATACGTTTTGCTTCAATAAAGTGCGTTGTAATATGTTCGCCAAGTGCAGCTTTAATGACTTCATTTTGTTCGAGTGCGTCAATCGCTTCTTTTAAACTAGCTGGTAGACTGCGAATGTTTAATTGATCTAATTGTTCCTCATCCATTTTATAAATGTTAGAGTTTACTGGGTCACAAAGTGTTAATTTATTTTTAATGCCATCTAAACCAGCTGCCAGCATTACAGCTAGGGCAAGATATGGGTTTGCGGATGGATCTGGGTTTCTTAATTCAATGCGGGTACTTAAACCACGGCTTGCTGGGATACGAACGAGTGGACTACGATTTTTTCCTGACCATGCAATATAACAAGGTGCTTCATAACCAGGAACTAATCGCTTATAAGAATTGACTGTCGGATTTGTAATGGCTGCAAAACTATAAGCATGTTTTAAAATTCCGGCTAAATATTGTTTAGCAGTTTCACTTAATCCTAATTCATCTTTCTCATCAAAGAAGGCATTTTCTTTACCGCGGAATAGAGATTGGTGACAGTGCATTCCTGAACCGTTTACGCCATAGAGAGGTTTTGGCATAAATGTGGCATGTAGACCATGTTTTCTAGCAATATTTTTTACTACTAATTTAAATGTTTGAATTTGATCGGCTGCATCGACTGCATCGGAATATTTGAAATCAATTTCATGTTGTCCAGGGGCAACTTCATGGTGGGATGCTTCAATTTCAAAGCCCATTTCTTCTAAGGTAAGAACAATATCACGACGGCAGTTTTCCCCTAAATCTGTTGGAGCTAAATCGAAGTAACCTCCATTGTCGTTCAACTCCATTGTTGGATTACCATGTTCATCTGCTTTAAACAAAAAGAATTCCGGTTCTGGACCTACGTTCATTGCTGTAAATCCAAGTTCATTCGCTTCCTTTAGTACCCGTTTTAATACGCCACGGGGATCACCAGGGAAAGGAGTACCATCTGGTAAATATACATCACAAATTAAACGTGCAATTTTTCTACCTTGTTCTGCTTCCCAAGGGAAGATAAGCCAAGTATTTAAATCGGGATATAAATACATATCTGATTCTTCGATTCTTACAAATCCTTCAATAGAAGAACCATCAAACATAATCTTGTTATCTAAAGCTTTTGGTAATTGACTAAGCGGTATTTCAACATTTTTAATAATTCCAAATAGATCTGTAAATTGTAACCGAATGTAGCGCACATTTTCCTGTTCAGCAATTTTTAAAATGTCTTCTTTTGTATAATTTTTTTTCATATTAAATTCCTCCTATTATCTATCGAAATTTCATTTATTTGATTGCTTGTTACAGCATTGTTTCTTTTGTGAAATAATCTAATTTTATTTCACCGTGGCAAATGTATTCTGCTCTGCCTTTTTTCCAAACGTGGTTATGTTCATCCCAATGAATTTCTAAATCACCTCCTGGAAGATGGACTGTTATTACTTGGTTTTGCTTCAGTTTTCCATTGAGCGTGGCTGCGACAACCGCCGCACAAGCACCTGTACCGCAAGCCATTGTTAAACCAGAGCCTCTTTCCCAAACTCGATAGTCGATTTCATTGTCATTTTTTACCTCTACAACACCAACATTTACTCTTTCAGGGAATAAATCGGAGAATTCAATCATTGGGCCGATTGTTTCTAACGGTACATTATGAACATCATCAACAAACATAATGGCGTGAGGGTTACCCATTGAAACACAAGTTAAGTAGTAAACATTTCCTCCTATCGTCAATGGTTCATTGATAGTCTTTGTTGTTGGGTCACCTTTCATTGGAATCATTCCTTTTAACAATTTCGGTTCACCCATATCAACTGTGACGAATTCCACTTCTTTTGTATTTTCTTGAGAAATGTGAACCTCAACGATACCGCCAAGTGTTTCTATAGTAAAACACGTTGAATCTATAAATTGATGATCATATAGATATTTCGCTACACATCTTAATCCATTTCCGCAATTTTTCCCCTCTGAACCATCTGCGTTAAAGATACGCATTCGAAAGTCGGCTACTTTTGAATCGCAAATAAGAATCATCCCGTCAGAACCAATTCCAAATCTCACATCAGAAAGATTTTTTGCTAGAGTTGGAAGTATTTGTTCTTGCAAAGTATTTTCTAGTAAATTAATAAAAATATAATTGTTTCCTAAACCATGCATTTTTGTAAAATACATTTCATCACCTTCCTTTGAAAATAAACTGAACTCCTTTCAATCGTCTTTCAATTTCCTTCATCACTTGCTGTTCTTCTTCTTCTGAATTAGCTTCAAAGGTAACGGAAAATCTTACGAAACTCCCTGCATCATCCCACGGAACTGTTGAAATCAAATGTTCTCGAATAAGGTATTGGGAAAAATCTTCCGCTGTTTGAAAGGAAGGCCCATCTTTGACCCCGATTGGAGCTTCAGCATATAAGTAAAAAGAGCCTTTCGGTTTTTCCACTTGAAAACCACACCCACGAAGAATATTCACTAGTAATTCATGGCGACGGGAATATTTATTTGCTGTTTGTTCGGTTATTTCAGGGTAGGATAAAGCGTAACTTGCAGCTTTTTGGATTGGAATAAATTGACCAGAATCGCTGTTATCCTTTACCGTTTGAAAAGCTTTTATTAATTTTGCATTTCCAGCAATAAACCCGATTCTCCATCCAGTCATATTGAAAGACTTGGATAAGGAATGGATTTCAACTCCTATCTCTTTTGCACCAGGTACCGATAAAAAGCTGAGTGGCTTCTCACCGTCGAACATTAATGCGGCATATGCTGCATCATGGACGACGATTAATTGATTGCTTTTTGCAAACTCAATAACTTCTTCAAAAAACTGTTTCGTCGCTACTGCACCAGTTGGGTTATTGGGATAATTTAAATAGAGCAGTTTTGCTTTCTTTAATACTTCTTGATCAATTTGATCAAGGCGAGGCAAAAAGTTATTTTCTTTTAATAATGGAAGATAAACAACTTCGCCACCGTAGTATTTTGTATAAGTTCCTAGCACCGGATAACATGGTGATGGCATTAATGTAATGTCCCCTGGGTTAATGAAAGCAGCTGGCAGTAAACTGAGTCCTGATTTAGATCCAATAACATGGTTAATTTCTGTTTCAGGATCTAAACCATTTACTCCAAATACCTCTGACATATAGCGGGAAGCAGCCACTTTAAATTCATGTATGCCATTATCTGAATAAAATCGGTTTTCAGGTTTTAAGGCTTCTTCGAATAGTTTTTCAACTACTCTTTTGTCTGCCATTGCATCAGGTTCACCGACTCCCAAATCAATTAAAGCCATATCCGGTTTTTCTTTAATGGCTATTCTTTTAGCTCTTTTAATTTTTTCAAATTTGAATATTTCTTCCTTTAAACCGAATGAAGGACCCCCAATTCGATCGGCAAATAATTGTTGTATATAATCTTCAGTCTGCACTTTAACCCTCCTAAAATTATAGGTTTACTTTGTTTGTTATTAACTGATGACAAGATTTTGCGGCTTCTTTTCCCTCTTGAATTGCCCATACAATTAAACTTTGACCACGTCTTGCATCGCCAGCAACAAACACGTTGTCTATATTTGTTTTGTAAGCACTACTATTTTTCAAGTTTTTAATATCAATATTTAATTGTTCAAATAATTGTTGTTCTGGTCCTTCAAATCCGATTGCCAGTAACACTAGTTGAGCAGGTATCATTTTCTCTGTATTTGGTATCGGTTCTCGAATTTTTTTTCCTTTTTCATTCAATGTCGTTTTCATACCAACACTTTTCACAGCAACAAGTTGACCGTTATCATCACCAATAAATTCTAATGCAGTAGTTGTAAATAGCCTTGGATCATCTCCAAATTTCGCTAGCGCTTCTTCTTGACCGTAATCCAACTTATATGTCATTGGATATTGTGGCCATGGATTATCAGGCGTACGTTCTGATGGACGTTTCGGATAAATATCGAATTGGACGACACTTTTACAATTTTGTCTTAGAGCAGTAGCGATACAATCGACTGCTGTATCACCGCCGCCTATTACTACCACATCTTTTCCCTCAGCAGAAATATATTGACCATTTTTAAAATCTGAATCCAGCATACTTTTCGTATTGGCGTGTAAATAATCCATCGCAAAGTGGATCCCTTTTAAATTTCTTCCGTTAATTTGTAGATCACGAGGTTTCGTTGCACCTGTGCAAAGAATGACCGCATCAAACTCTGATTGTAATTGGTCAATCGAATAATCTTTCCCAACTTCAACGTTTGTTAAGAAGGTAATTCCCGCTTGTTCCATCAGATGGATTCGACGATCAACTACGTGTTGCTCAATTTTCATTTTTGGAATGCCATAAGTGAGCAATCCTCCGATTCGATCTGCTCTTTCAAATACTGTTATTGAATGCCCATATTTATTTAACTCATGTGCACTAGCTAAACCAGCTGGTCCAGATCCAATTACCGCAATCTTTACTCCTGTTCGTTTTTCTGGAATGTCAGGTGTTACCCAACCTTCTTCAAAAGCTTTTTCGATGATTGCCCACTCTATACTTTTAATGGTTACGGAGCTTTCATAAAGGGAAGCGACACATCCAGCTTCACAAGGAGCCGGACATGCTCTTCCAGTAAACTCTGGAAATGGATTTGTTTTGCTTAATCGTTCATAAGCCTCTTTCCATTTACCTTGGTATACAAGCTCATTCCATTCAGGAATTAAATTAAATACCGGGCAACCTGTCGACATTCCTCCTACAGTAGAGCCATTTTGACAAAATGGAACACCGCAATCCATACATCGAGCTGCTTGAGTTTTTAACAAGTCTTCAGAAGGTAATGTTGATATTTCCTTCCAGTCTTGAAGTCTTTCTAGTGGATTTCGATACTGGGCATTTTGTCTTTTATACTCCAAAAATCCAGTCGGTTTTCCCATTTTGTTCACCACACTTTCTTAATTAGTAACTTTCTAATAAATACAATTCTTGTTCATCTAAAATCTGCTTATATTTGTGAGGAATCACACGAATAAAATTCGAAACTTCTTTTTTCCAATTTTGAATGATTCGTTTCGCTACAAGACTATTCGTTTCTTGAACATGTTCTTTGATTAAAGAAAGCACAAACTGGATTTCTTTTTCACTTTCAATCGTTTCAAGTAATACAAGCTCATCGTTATAATTTTCGTAAAAATATTTGTTTGCTGGAGAATATACATAAGCAATTCCGCCAGACATACCTGCTGCAAAGTTTTTCCCAACTTCCCCTAAAATTACGACTCTACCACCTGTCATATATTCACAGCCGTGATCTCCTGTACCTTCGACTACAACAAGTGCTCCACTATTTCGAACACAAAATCTTTCTCCTGCTTTACCGCGAATAAAAGCTTTACCGCTTGTTGCACCATAGAATGCCGCGTTGCCGATGATGACATTTTCCTCTGCAACAATCTTTGTATTTGAAGAAGGAGCTACAATGATTTTTCCACCAGATAATCCCTTTCCGACATAGTCATTTGCTTCTCCTTCCAACTTCAACGTAATGCCATTTGGAATGAATGCTCCAAAACTTTGGCCTGCGGATCCTGTAAAGTGAATTTGAATTGTATCTTCATTTAAACCTTCACTTCCATGTATTTTCGAAACAACACTTCCAAGCATTGTACCGACAGAGCGGTTCGTATTTTTAATAGGAAGAGCAATATGAACTGGCTTCTTATGATTTAAAGCTTCCTTGCTTAATGGAATTAATTTTTCATAATCCAATGTTTTTTCTAGTTGGTGATTTTGGCTTTTTGTAGCTGTACGTTCACCATCATAGCTAACGAGTAACGAAGATAAATCCAGTTTCTTTTCCTTCCAATTCACATCATTCTTAATCTGAATAATATCCGTTCTTCCCACCATTTCCTCTATTGTTCTAAAGCCTAATTCCGCCATATATTCACGAATTTCTTGCGCAATAAAGTGCATTAGGTGGACAACGTGTTCAGCAGTTCCGATCATTTTTCTTCTAAGAACTGGATTTTGAGTTGCGATTCCCACTGGGCATGTATCTAGATGACAAACCCTCATCATGACGCACCCTAACGATACAAGTGGCAATGTTGAAAATCCGTATTCCTCTGCTCCTAATAATGCGGCGATTACTACATCTCTACCGTTCATTAGTTTTCCGTCTGTTTCGAGCACTACTTTGTTTCTTAAGCCATTTAGCATTAATGTTTGATGTGCTTCTGCTAACCCTAATTCCCAAGGGAGGCCAGCATGCTTAATGCTCGTTTTTGCTGCTGCTCCTGTTCCTCCATCATAACCACTGATGAGAATTACATCGGCTTTAGCTTTTGCAACACCAGCAGCAATTGTTCCAACACCACTTTCGGAAACTAGCTTTACGTTGATTCGCGCTTCGGGATTGGCGTTTTTCAAGTCGTAAATTAATTGCTCAAGGTCCTCAATCGAATAAATATCATGATGAGGCGGTGGTGAGATTAGTTCAATGCCCGGCGTAGAACCTCTTGTCTTTGCAACTTCTTCTGTCACTTTATGGCCGGCAAGCTGTCCCCCTTCTCCTGGCTTTGCACCTTGAGCCATTTTGATTTGAATCTCATCACAATTCACTAAATAATGACTTGTTACACCAAATCGACCGGAAGCCACTTGTTTAATGCGGCTTAATTTTGAATCACCATTTGGCAAAGGAATAAAGCGGTTTGGATCTTCTCCTCCTTCTCCTGAATTGCTTTTTCCGCCAATTCGATTCATTGCAATGGCAATTGCTTCATGAGCTTCTATACTAATTGAACCGAAAGACATGGCACCTGTTTTAAATCGTTTAAAAATCGATTCGATTGGTTCTACTTCTTCAATCGGAATTGGTTTTCGATCACTTTTTAATTCAAATAATCCTCTTAACGTTGTATTCGTTTCTTTCGACAGCATTTCGCTATACTTTTTGTAAAGTTCATATTTTCCTGTACGGCAAGCGAGCTGTAAAGTATGGATTGTTTCAGGACGATAAAGGTGATCTTCACCATTTTTTCGCCATTGGAAATCAGATCCTTCTTCCAATAAAAGTTCATCATCTTCCCATGCAGCTTTATGGCGAATAACTGTCTCTAATGCAATATCATTTAATTCAAGTCCACCGATTTGAGAAATCGTACGAGGGAAATAATTTTCAATTACTTCTCGACTCAATCCAATTGCTTCGAAAATTTGTGCACCGATATAACTTTGCACCGTTGAAATGCCCATTTTAGACATGATTTTTAATATCCCTTTTGTGATACCTTTCACATACTTATCAATTAAATCGTTATCTACTGCTTCTTCCAATTGTGAAAGGGATGCGTAAACTAAATAAGGATAAATAGCGTTAGCTCCATAGCCAAGTAGTGCTGCAAAGTGATGCACTTCTCTCGGTTCTCCTGATTCGACAATAATGCTTACTTTATTGCGAAGGCCTTTTTGTATTAGGTAGTGATGGACACTGGAAACAGCTAATAATGATGGAATGGCTGCATTTTGTTTGTTTACACCTCTGTCGCTAATGACAAGTAATTGATATCCATCATTTGCAGCTTTTTCAGCGTTTTTCAGAAGTTTTTTCAAATAAATTTCCATCGATTCTGGTTGTTCAGTAGGGAATAAAGTTGACAGTTTAGACACTTTCCAACCGTTTAAATTGAAACTAATAATTTTTAGCCATTCATTTTTAGTCAAAATAGGTGTTTTTAACTTTATTTTTTGATAGTCTTCTTTTTTAGGTTTTAATAAGTTACCTTCACTGCCCAAATACACTTCCATTGAAGTAACGTACGCTTCTCGAATAGCATCGATTGGTGGATTTGTTACTTGGGCAAATCGTTGTTTAAAGTAGTTGAATAATAGTTGTGGTTTTTTGGATAATACAGCGAGTGGCCCATCATACCCCATTGAACCAACTGGATCGTCTCCACGGACTGCTAAAGGTTTAATATATTTTTCCCATTCTTCAAAGGTATAGCCAAATGCTCGTTGGAGACGAATTATTTGAGTACGATCCATATTTTTTGATGTTTCTACATTTAATGCAGGAATGTTATCGATAGGTAAAATCATTTCAGCTGTCCATTGTTCATATGGATGTTCATTGATAAATTGCAGTTTTAGCTCCTCATCGAACAATAAGGCTTTCTTTTCGAAATCTACTACTAACATTTGACCTGGTTTTAAGCGGCCTTTTTGGACGATTTTTTCTTCTGGTATGTCGACAACTCCCACTTCTGAAGATAAATAGAAAAAGTCATCTTCCGTCAAAATGAATCTAGCAGGTCGTAAACCATTTCGATCAAGGCAAGCACCTGCTTGGTGTCCGTTTGTGAACCCCATTGCAGCTGGCCCATCCCACGGTTCCATTAATAAGCTATGATATTGATAAAACGCTCTCTGTTTTTCTGAAAGTAATTTATTATTTTGCCAAGGTTCCGGAATCATCATCATCATCGCTTGGGGTAAAGACCATCCGGACATCACTAAATGCTCTAAAACATTGTCAAACATTGCAGAGTCGCTGCCGTCGAGATTGACAATTGGATGAAGTGCCTCCAAATCATCACCAAACACTTCCGTTTTCATTGTTGCTTCTCGAGCAAACATCCAGTTTACATTACCGGTAATAGTATTAATTTCCCCGTTATGCATGAGCATCCTGTTTGGTTGAGCTCTGCTCCAACTCGGGAAAGTATTTGTACTAAAGCGGTTATGAACCATTGCCATTTTAGACTGGTAATTTTCATTCGTTAAATCGACATAAAAATTTTTTAATTGATTCGGTAACAGTAGCCCTTTATAAACAATGGTTTTCGATGAAAAACTAGAAATATAACAAGCATCAATATTACGCTCGAATTGTTTAAAGGTGTTTTCAATTTTTTTTCGGGCAATATATAAACGTCTTTCGAAATCATCATTTTGACTATTAACTGATGTAGGTATAACAAATAACTGATGAATTGAAGGGGCTGTTTGTATGAATTCATTTTGTAATACTTGATCGTTTGTTGGTACAGTTCTCCATCCGAAAATTGTCAAACTGTTCATTTCAACAATTTCTTCAATTCTTTGCTTGTATTCTTCTTGTTTCGTTTCCTCTTTTGGAAGAAAAATCATCATAACACCATATTCCCCTAAAGATGGCAGTTGTTTTCCCTGCTTTCCCCATTCTTTTTCAAATAATTCATGAGGTATGTCAGTTAAAATGCCTGATCCATCACCTAACGTTTCCTTATCATCTCGACCTCCGCGATGAGTTAACCGTTCTAGGGCAATTAACGCTTGGGATACAAGTGAATGTGATTTTTCACCTTTGATATTCGCTAATAAGGCGATTCCGCACGAGTCATGTTCAAATTGTGGATTGTATAAACCTTGTGTTAATCCTTGATCCATTTTTCTGCACCCCTTAATTCTTCCTGTTTTCTTATACATACATCCTAACAAGTCTAAAACCAAAAATATTTAGACTATTAAGTTGAATCTTTGCACTTTTTTACACTTCTTCTTTTCTTCGGGTTTATGTTTGAAATAAAAAAACACTTGTCGAACTTATGCCAAGTGTTTTGCTGGAGGAGAGGATACGTTAATTCAAAGCAAAATCCAAAAATGAAACTCCCTCTAAATTACTAGGTATTCTATTTATCAATTAACAGTTCATATGTAACACAATTAATCATTTACTAGTTATTTCGAAATACTAAATATTTTTACAATATTTTATAAATATATTATAATGATGTAAGATTTTTACTATAAAAATTACAATATTTTCAGGAGAGAGAGCATCATGAACGTTGTTAAGAGATTGAAACTCCAAACGAAATTTAATATTTTAATAATCTTCGTTATTTTATTCTTAATGTTTTCAATTGGTTTTGTAGCAAAAATTCAAGTTGAAAAACAGTTATTATCTATTTATGAGGAAAAAGTTGCAGTTGAAGCGAAACTAGGTTTAAGCATAATTGATGAAAAGTATCCAGGTAGTTGGAACGTTCGTGAAGGAAACTTATATAAAGGCGTTATTAAAATTAATGATAATAATAAAATCTTGGATAAAATCGGAGAGACGACTGGTGGTATTACCAATATATTTTTAAATGATTCTACTGTAGCAACAAATATTGAGGTAAACGGAGAAAGAAAAATTGGTGCATCTGCCGATCCTGCCATTCTAGAAACAGTGCTTCAAAAAGGTGAAGTTTATATTGGAAAAGCCGATATTTCAGGCAAGTTGTATTTAACAATGTATCAACCCATCAAAGATGGAAAAGACAATATTATCGGTATGTGGCTAACAGGTACACCTATTGAATCAATACAAAAAAATGTTTACACAATATTAATTAATATTGTAATGACGATTGCAGTTATTGGGATTATTACAATGATTGTAATGTTATTCTTAATCCGTTCAATTATTCAACCAATTAAACTCGTCAATAATCAACTGAAAGAAATTGCAGAGGGCGAAGGAGATTTAACGAAAGAAATTCAAATTCAAACTAAAGATGAAATTGGTGAAATGGCTTTGTCCTTTAATAAAATGTTAGGTTCTTTACGAGCCATGCTTAGTCAAGTAAGTGAGGCTTCTGAACAAGTCGCTGCTTCCTCAGAAGAATTATTATCTAGCTCTGAACAAACCGCTTCTGTAACCGATCAAGTGGTACTCTCAATCCAAGAGGTAGCAAAAACAATAGAAATTCAAGGTAAGAATACAACTGAGAGTGCTGAAGCTATACATGATATTACAAGAGGAATGCATTATATTGCAGATTCTATTCGTTCGGTTGCCGAGAACGCAAATGTCATGATGGCTCAAGCCCAATGTCATAAAGTTATTGAACCAAAAATTTACAGTTATTAGGCAACCACCGGTTGCCTCCTTTTAAAAATATTAAATCATCCTTTATAGCTTTAATCATTTTCTAAAGTTAGGTAAAAAAGGCAATAGAATGCCCGAGGCTTAAATATTTATTTTTTAAGCCCCTAATTTATTTACATTTAATAAACAAATAGGTTATATTTATCCTATGTATTGTTTATAGACACCTTTTTTGGTTTAGGGGATACTTTGTTGAGGACAGACCATTCCTTCGTGGGTAGCTTCTCCCAAACCGAATAGGTGTCTTATTTCTTATAATCACTTTCATGATTTTTGTAAACATTCTCTCTCTTTTGATTGGACAATCTTCTAATAATAAGTGAACCATCCTATCTTTTAATTTTCCTATTAAGATATTTGTGTTTACTTGATAATCATGTTTTCGTCTTTTTTTCTTACTCTCCTCATTAATTGTTTCATTGGCATCATTTCTCAATAAACTGACCATATTCGATAAATATATTGATGCATAGAAATCTTGTTCAATTGCGATTTTCGAACCACCCGTAAAATTTTCTATTTCGATTTTATTTTTCACGTTATTATACTCAGTTTCAATTCCCCAGCGTTTAAAATAAAGAGTTTTGAACTCAGAAATATTGAAGCCTTCCTCTATTAGATTTGTGACAAGTATTTCTTCTGTGTCAGAATCTAGTAAGAACCTAACTACACGAGCATTAACCACTTGGCCCTCATGTGTTATTTGTATAATTTGATCAGCTTTCTTCGCTTCGACAATTTCCTTTATCGTATTTTTTTGACATCGCATAAGATACTTGATGCCAATGGCATCTAAAAAAGCGATAAAATCTCTTGACGGATAACCTCTATCAAACAAAATTAGGTCGTTCTTCAATCCGGTTTGTACGAGTTCTTTAATCATATTCTTTGCACTATCTCGCTCAGCTACCTTATAAGGATCGATTTTAGAAGTTATTATAATCCCATTTTCAAGATCATAGATACAAGAGGCTCTAGCTCTTGCATAGCTTGACCTTTGATTTCTTCCATACCCAAAATAATTTCGAAGTTCCTCGGTGTCAGGTATTTGTAATACACTTCCGTCAATTGCGCAAAGCCTAAATCCACGATAAGTTTTAAAAGAATTTTCTTCATAATACCAATTAACAATCGCTTTTGAGAGTTTTACAAAAGCGAGGGGAGAAACCTTCTTTCGTGCAGCAGAATAGCCTTGTTTAGAAATACTAATATCTGATAAATTAAACTTGTCAAAAAAGTCGTCAAGTTCAATCTGAAGACTCTTTTTGACAAAATTTAAATTAAATAAAATTGTATTTTTGAAATTTAACTTCTTTTCTTTTCGCGTAAAGTACGTTTCCTTTGTTCGAGATTCAATCATAAACATCACATCATTCAGCATCTTTCGAGTAATCTCAATTGCCCCTAAAAAAGTACTTTTTGATTTCAAAAAAACCACCATCCTCGTTTTATTAACCAAAAATTGGCTTCTAAAACGATTTTGGTGGACTTTTTAAAAACACAAGAGTCTTATTACCTATCTTTGTGAATATTAAATTAAAAATTGGTATTTTAATAAACTTCCATTAATTGTAAATATAAGTTGATGACATTGGGCTCAAGCCAACTTAGGTAATACCCACATTCAAAAAGTAGTTGGCCAAGTAAAAAATATTCATGATGCATCATCCGATACACTAGAGGTAATGAAAAACTTAGAACAAAATTCAAATTATATTGGAAAAATTATTGATGTCATTACCGAAATTGCATCACAAATCAATTTGTTGGCATTAAATGCTGCAATTGAAGCAGCTCGTGCAGGAGAACACGGGAAAGGTTTTGCAGTTGTAGCTGACGAAGTACGTAAATTAGCTGAACAATCAAAATCATCAGCTGATCAAATTGTTGAAATTATCCATATCATCCAAAAAGACATTGATACAGCTGTTGATATGACAAGCAATGTTAATTCAGTTGCAAAAAATGGATTAGAAATAACCGAAGAATCCGGAAAATCATTTGAACAAATAGTAAAATCTATTGAGAATGTTACAGCTCAAACCCAAGAATTAAATTCTATAACAGAAGAAATTACAACAAATATTGAACAAATTAATTCTTCCATTGAAGAAATCGCAAAAATGGCCGAAACAAATGCGAAACATTCAACAGAAATTTCCTCTGCCTCAGAAGAACAACTGGCTACAATGGAAGAAGTTACTACATCCGCTACAACATTGGCAACAATGGCTGAGCAACTTCAACTGTTAGTGAAGCGATTTAAAATATAATACACGTAATAAACCGACATATTCCGTATTGGAAATGTCGGTTTTTTTGAATAATCTATTTAAGCATTTCTTTTTAGCGAGATTTCTTTTATCGTTGATTTTCTTATTCTCGGTAATGTCCGAATTTCCGATGGACTTTTCCCTGTATATGCTTTAAATTGTCGGCTAAAGAAATGAATATTATTATACCCAAGAGCATCAGCTACTTCTGTTACTGTCATGCCTGTATAATGCAACAAATGCTCCGCTCTTTTTATTCGAGTTTCAACAACATAGGATTGAATTGTTTGCCCCATGATTTCTTTAAATTTTTTTGAAAAATAACGTGGCGAAAAATTAGCGCGAGCAGCTAAACTTTCTACTGTATGATTTTTTCCGGGATGTTGTTGAACATAATTTGCCACTTCCCTGATTGTAAAGAACAACTGACTTTGCATTTCCGTGCTTTCTTCTATTTGTATTGTTTCTGACTGTTGATCTTCCCTTAACAGTTGAATCATTAATTGTTTTAATATCAACTTTCCTTCGATATCTGCAGCAAAAGTTTTCACTAAAAATAATCTTACATATTGAGAAAGAAGCGACTCAAAATGAATCCGATCTTGTAAAATTCGATAAGATTTTGGTATCATATTCGGCTCGATTTCAAGGTCGAAATGAATGTACGTAATTACAAGCGGATGCATTGGATCTTGGGTTGCCGTCGTCCAATCACCTGGTTTAAATAGAAAACAACTACCTCTTTGTAATTTAAAGTCTTTTCCGTTTAATGTTAAAGTTCCTTTTCCACTCCAAACGTAAAGTAAATCATAATTTGGAATAGGTGCTTTTCGCTTCCACTGCCAATTTGGTTCACAATTAATTGTTGCTAATGATGGTTTGATAACAAATTGATCAGGATTTACATTTAACATAATAATACCCCTTCCTTTCTACGCTGTTTGTCATCAGCGTGCAAGAGTATCTCTGAATCCCTACACGACTTTGGCAAACCCAATCGGATTATTTTCTAATTGCATTTGTCAGACGATTTAATGATGGAAAAATTTTAAACAAAATGAATGAAAAATCCGTATATATTAAAGTTTAATATTATTTCAAAAAGCGTTTACAAATCAACTAAATTTACATTATATTTTTCAAGCCAAATATTCATTTGAACCAAATGGGCAATAAGTTGAGGGCCCGTCATTAGTTGGCCGAACCAGGGAATTTTAAATGATTTGTTGGAATCTAGCAGTTCTTCTAATTTTTCTTTCGAAATGAGTTGCAATATTGGTGAGTTTTTCTTCTGAATAATCTGTCGCAACATGTCAGTTACTAGCTATGTATATTTAGGATGATGTGTCTTAGGATAGGGGCTCTTTTTTCGGTATAAAATATCCATTGGAAGAATGCCTTCTAGAGCTTTTCGCAATAATCCTTTTTCTCTTCCGCCTAGCATTTTCATTGACCATGGTATGTTCCATGCATATTCAACAATTCGATGGTCTGCAAATGGTACCCGCACTTCTAGACTAGCAGCCATACTCATTCGATCTTTTCGATCTAGCAATGTCGACATAAACCACACCATATTCAAATAAAACATTTCTCTGCGTCGGGCTTCATTCGGTTCTTCCCCTTCTAATTTCGGCACTTCTTGGATCGTTTCTTCATATCGTAATTTTATATAATCTTTCAATTTCAATGTATTTTGCCAGTATGGTAATAGTAGATTTTGTCTCTCTGATTCGGATTGCATCCAAGGAAAACCATCGTTTTTCAATAATTCTGTTTTATAGAACCAAGGATAGCCTCCAAAAATTTCATCAGCACATTCACCAGATAGTGCCACAGTAAAATGTTTTTTTATTTCTTCGGAAAATAAAAGTAAAGAAGAATCAATATCTGCCATACCAGGTAAATCTTTAGCAATCACAGCTTCCTTTAATTTTTCAGCAAGTTGTTCGTGGGAAATAATGGTCGTATGATGAGCAACACCTAGATGTTGAACTACTTTTTCAATCCATGGACGGTCTTCATCCGGTTGAAACAAACTCTTTTGAAAATAAGTACTGTTTTCTTCATAATCAATAGAATAGGTATGAAGAGGTCCTCTTTCTAGGTTATTGAAAAAATTTGAAGCAATGGAGGTAATAACACTTGAATCTAAACCACCCGACAAAAAGGTGCAAACCGGAACATCTGCAACTAATTGTCGTTCAACTGCATCTTTTATGAGTAAACGAACATTTTCGATAGTTTCTTCTAATGAATGAACATGTTTAGTACTTCTAACATTCCAATAACGTTGTATATTCAAGCCATGTTGATCAAAAATAAGATAATGGGCTGGCCTTAATTCATTAATCCCTCGAAATATTCCGTGCCCTGGCGTTCGGGAAGGACCTAAACCAAATAATTCTTGTAATCCTTCTCGATCAACTTCGGATTTTACTTTTGGATGGGCTAAAATTGCCTTCAATTCTGAACCAAATATTAAGCTTTTTCCGCTAAATTTATAAAACAAAGGCTTTACACCGAGCCGATCCCTCGCCATGTAAATTTTTTCACATTCCTCATCCCAAATAGCAAAAGCATATATACCGTTTAAATGTTTAACACATTCTTCTTTCCACTCGATATAAGCTGTTAACAATACTTCCGTATCAGAATGGGATTGAAATGAATAACCCCGATTGACCAATTCATTACGCAGTTCTTCAGTATTATATAGCTCACCATTGTAAACTATCGTATACTTATTAGAACCTTTTGTTTTCGACATTGGCTGAGAACCGCCAACAGGATCTACTACGATCAGTCTTGTATGACCAAGAGCAACATGCGTGTCACAAAAAATGTTAGAGGCATCTGGTCCTCTTTTGTTTAACGTTTGTGTCATCTTTTTTATAGTGACTTCTTGATGTTTCAAATTGTTTTCCCAATCAATCCAGCCCGTAATTCCACACATCATCCATCACTCTTTCGTAGTATAATTTTTTCTTGTTATTCATTTTATGATTTTTTGTTTATAAAGAACAATTTCATTTTTAAATGAAACCTATCTAATATCCATATGAATAATTGGTAAATACTACAAAAATCAGCATTTAAATTCTAAATTATATCAAACCTAAACACAAAATTTTCAAATAAATCTATATTTTTATATCATTTAAATCCTTTTTAATTCTCAAATCGCTAACAAACATTCTCGATTTGATATATAACATCGTACATAAGGGATGATCCAACATGGATACATCGCAATTCAGGTAAATGGCCATTGAATCGGATAGGGGCAAAAAATGGATGACTGGAAAAGAACATTTTATTGACATATAATAGTAAAACCGAACGTTGCAACTCTCAGAAACAGAGATTCAGGCAATTGTTCGGTTTTTTATCTAAAGTGTATACAACCTTTTATTCATCCAAAAAATCATAAGGGGTGATACCATCCATCCCTATCATCGGATGGATTTTAGGTGCTGTTTCCGCATTAAGGACTGGAGGAAGGGAAGTAGTATCGCCTGTCGTCTGCTGTTCATTGCAATCGTCCGGTGAAAGATGCACGATTTGTTCATCAAGCTTCTCCCCTTCCATCTTCATTTCCTGATTTCGATCATCATTCATCTTCGCGGGATTCAATCGGGCCCTCAAAGTCGTAAAACGCTTCAAATCGTCCGTGCGTTGAATTCCCTTCATGAATTCTTCTGGCTCTCCGCATAATATTAAATAATTTTTCGCACGAGTAATTCCTGTATAAATCAAATTTCTACGAAGCATTTTCGAATAGCTTCGAACAATGGGCATAATCACAGTTTGGAATTCACTGCCTTGCGCTTTATGAATGGAGCAACAATAAGCCAGAGTAATTTGATTTAAATCTGATCGTTCATACGTCACTTCATTGCCATCATAAGAAACGACAACGATATCTTGTTTTTCAACCGTTTCTTTCGCTTTTATGATTGCTACAATTTCTCCAATATCACCGTTAAAAACATTACTTTCCGGCTGGTTGACCAGCTGTAAAACTTTATCACCAATGCGGAAAATCGTATCGCCATACTTTACTTCTTTTCTCGTTCCATCCTCGTTTGAATTCACAAGCTCTTGAATTTCTTTATTTAAATAATCAATACCAGCTGGCCCCTTGTACATAGGTGCCAACACTTGTATATCACGTATAGATTGACCTTTTGCCAATGCACTTTTTACAACTTGTGTGACGACGCTGGCAATTTGATCTTTTGAAGCTTTAATAAAAGAACGATCGGTCGTTTTTTCAGTAAAGTTAGTTGGAATTTGCCCTTTTTTAATTTGATGGGCCAGTTCGATAATCGTAGAACCATCTGCTTGGCGATATACTTCTGTTAGTTCTATGGTTGGCACGACTTTAGAAGCTAATAAGTCCTTTAATACTTGTCCAGGTCCAACCGGAGGCAATTGATCTTGATCTCCTACAAGAACCACTTGAGCATTGAGAGGAATACTTTTTAACAATTGGTGACTTAACCACGTATCTACCATGGACATTTCATCGATTATTACAAGACGGCCTTCGATTTCACGATCTGATTCTTCCTCTTTTTCTTGACCATTAAAACCTAATAATCGGTGAATTGTCATCGCTGGTAAACCCGTAGATTCCGAAAGTCTTTTTGCAGCTCTACCAGTTGGTGCTGCGAGAATAATTGGAAACGGTTCTTCCCTCTTCGCATATTCTTTAGGATCTAAGGAAATTCCGTGAAGTTCTGCATACACTTCAACTAATCCTCGAATAACGGTCGTTTTCCCAGTTCCTGGCCCACCTGTTAAGATCATAACGGACGAGTTTAGAGCTTGTTCAATGGCTCTTGCTTGCGTTTCTGCATAAGTCACTTCCAAACGTTCTTCGACTTCTCCGATTGCTTTTCGTATCTCGTCTTTTGAAAAAATTTGACTTTGTTCATTTTGCTTTAAAAGTTGCAAAATTTTAGTGGCGATGCCAACTTCACTAAAATATAAGGATGGCAAGTAAATTCTCGTCTCTTCGCCGCAAATTTTCCCTTCCTCTTCCAATTCAATAACCGCTTTTGAAATAGACTCAAAAGGAATTTCTACAGGTTGGCTCTGTTCCAGCATACCTTTAACCTCAGGCAATACATGTTCCGCTTCTAAATATACATGCCCTTCAGATAAAGCAGCTTGATTCAACACATGTAAGACTGCTGCTTTAATTCGGTCGGGATGGTTTCCTGTTATGCCGATTTTGCTGCCCAATTCATCGGCTTTTGTAAATCCAACCCCTTCTACTTCTTCAATTAAACGATAAGGATTTTCGGTTAACAAATGAATTGTTTCTTCTCGATACGTTTGATATATTTTCATTCCTAATTGCGGTCCGAATCCCCATTCGTTCAATTGAATCATAATTTTATCCAAACCTAAATTTTGTTCTAAAGTGCTGCGAATAGTCATTTTTTTCTCTTCAGAAAGCCTTGGAACTTCATCGAGAATTTGTGGATTTTCCATCATTTTTTTCAGCGCATCAGTCCCTAGCGTTTTGACAATCAACTCAGCAGTTTTTGGACCAATACCCGGAAATAAGTCACTCGATAAATAGTGAATGACACCTTGTTCAGTTGCAGGAACTTCCCTTTCAAACATTTCTACTTGGAATTGAATTCCGTATTTCGGATGATGCTTCAAACTTCCAAAAAAACGATAGTCATGTTCTTCATCAAGGGTTGGAAAATATCCTACAACTGTGATTTCTTTTTCTGTATATTGCAAATTGGTTTCCTTAATTTTTACTTTTACAATAGAATACATGTTGGATGCGTTATGAAAAATGGAAACAATTGGCCGGCCTAAAACAAAGGTTTTTGTCGTTTTGAGTATGGTGAAGTTTTCCTCCACTTTCATACGCTCCTCTCCGAAAAAATCTCTTTAATATGATACCATTATTACGGAGTGTAACAAAATAGGAACTTCCACTTCTCGATTAAATAATAGACCAATGATATGATATAAAAAATACTTATTGAAGGGATTCGAGTGCATTATGGAATTTAGACCTTGTATTGATTTGCATGATGGAAAAGTCAAACAAATTGTTGGCAGTACTTTAGGACAAGAAACTGTTGTAGAAAATTTTATTTCTGAAAAAGATGCTTCCTATTATGCCGAACTATTTAAAAAGGATGGTTTAACAGGTGGGCATGTTATCATGTTAGGCCCTGGAAATGAAGAACAAGCCCAATTTGCTTTAACTGCATATCCGAGAGGACTTCAAATCGGTGGAGGAATCACTGCGGACAATGCAAAAAAATGGATTGATACGGGTGCCAGCCATGTCATTGTTACATCATACATATTTCACGATGGACAATTAGATATGGAAAGATTAGAACGTCTAGTCCAAGAGATTGGAAAAGAACACATTGTCCTTGATTTAAGCTGCCGAAAACGAGACGGGAAATGGTATGTGGTAACAGATAAATGGACGAAATTCAGCGATTTTGAAATCAATCAGGAAAATATTTCCTTCCTAGAACAATATTGTGATGAGTTTTTAATTCATGCCGTGGATGTGGAAGGGAAAAAAAGCGGAATGCAGGAAGAATTAGTTCAGGATTTAGCGAAATGGACAAAGATTCCAACAACTTATGCAGGTGGAGTTCGATCATTACAAGATCTTGAAAGGTTTAAAAAATTATCAGGAGGAAAATTGCACGTAACGATCGGCAGTGCATTAGATATTTTTGGAGGCGATTTGCCATATCGAGATGTGGTGAATTATTGTAAGTCATAATTTTGAAGTGCTATAGTGAATTTTCCAATAGAAATTCAATCACAACGACTTGACATCTATTATCGTGATAAGATAAATTTCGTTTCTGAAACAAATAATAATATGAAGCTTGAGGTTAACATCAATGTTGGGTATCTACCGGCTAGTATAGAAAATTTCCAATTCAAAAGGCTATCTAGAAATCTTAACTTCTAGATAGCCTTTCTACATTCTAATTTTTATTCTTTAAGCGCTCCATTACCATGTCATAAATATATTTTGCTTGTTCATGTTCTGGTTGAATTGTAAAGGCTTGTTCTAAGTGATATAACGCCTCTTTTGCAACCTCTGTCGAGAGGGCGTAGAGCACACCTAAATTATAATGAGCATCGGCATTTTGTTCATCATTATGTAAGACATACTCCAATTCCTTTTTTGCTAAATCAAACATCTCTAACTTACATAATAAAATGCCGTAACTTAAACGAATTTGCATATCATCCGGCGCAAGTTCAGCAGCTCGTTGCATATAGGGAAGTGCCAGTTTTACTTTATTTTCCTTTTCTAATGCTTTCCCTAACATGTAATAAGCATCGGCACCTTCAATTCCATATTCAATCGACTTTTGATAAAGTTTTGCCGCCTCTACAAATCGCTCCGAATTATAATATAAGTTTGCTAAACCATAATAGGCCGTTGCTGCTTTTTCATCAAGAGTAATCGCTTTTTGAAAAAATCTCTCTGCACGCTCTATCTCGTTCATTGCGGCAAGGACATTCCCAAAATTAATATAGCCTACTGGATCATCCGGATTTTGTTCAATTGCTTCCGTGAAAGCTTTCACTGCATCTTCATAACGCTCTTCCTGCAATGCTTTGATACCTTCTTCATTATAGTTCATGTTTTCACCTCTCATCAAAAATTGGCGACCAACTTAGCCGCCAATTATCCTACATAAGTTAATTTTTCACCATTTTTTAATACTTCATCAATTGTTCCTCCTCCTAAACATACTTCCCCATCATATAAAACAACAGCTTGTCCAGGCGTAATCGCTCGCTGTGGCACTTGGAATGTAATATGTGCCTTTTGATCATCTAAAAGCTCCACTTCTACTGGAGTATCTTCTTGTCGGTAGCGGAATTTAGCTGTACAAGTAAATTTCTTTGGTTTCGGTTGATTGGATGTGAAGCTCATATTTGTTGCGATTAATGATGTAGAATACAATGCTTCATTATGGAATCCTTGTCCCACATATAACACATTGCGTTTTAAATCTTTCCCCACAACAAACCAAGGTTCACCTTCACCGCCAATGCCAAGGCCGTGTCTTTGTCCAATTGTATAATACATTAGCCCATCATGTTTCCCCATAACTTTGCCATCAAGGGTTTCCATTTTACCAGGTTGCGCTGGCAAGTAGTTACTTAAAAATTCTTTAAAATTGCGCTCACCAATAAAACAGATGCCTGTTGAGTCTTTTTTCTTCGCTGTTGCAAGACCAGCCTCTTCAGCAATTTGTCGAACTTTCGGCTTTTCAATATGTCCGATTGGGAACATGACCTTTTGCAGCTGTTGCTGATTCAATTGATTTAAAAAATATGTTTGGTCTTTATTCCGATCGACGCCGCGCAATAACACGACTTCTCCTTCTCGCTCTTCCACTCGAGCATAATGCCCTGTTGCTAAATAATCAGCACCCAGCTTTAATGCATGCTCAAGGAAAGCTTTGAATTTGATTTCCTTGTTGCACATGACATCGGGATTTGGAGTTCTTCCAGCTTTGTATTCCTCTAAAAAATAGGTAAATACTTTATCCCAATATTCTTTCTCAAAATTTACCGCGTAGTAAGGGATGCCGATTTGATTGCAGACTTTGATGACATCTTCATAATCTTCCGTTGCGGTACATACACCGTTTTCATCGGTATCATCCCAGTTTTTCATGAAGATGCCAATTACATCATAGCCTTGCTGCTTCAACAAATAAGCAGCTACAGATGAATCTACCCCACCGCTCATTCCAACGACTACACGAATTTGTGATGGATCACGAGTTTCTACCATATATTTCACCTTTTCTATTTCTATGAATTTGTCATTCTTTTCACGATTTTGGCAGTACGTTCTGCTGCAATTTCAACATCTTTCTCTGTTAATCCTAAACCAAAACTAAAACGAATGGAATTACGAAGCTCTGAAGCACCTTTTCCAAACATTGCAAAGAGCACGTGAGATGGGTCAATGGAACCTGCTGTACAAGCCGAACCACTTGATGCATAAACACCGTCCATATCCAAATTCACGAGGAACGATTCAACGTCCATTCCTGGAAAACTAATATTTAATATATGTTTAAGGAAATATTCATGATCACCATTTACCTTGTAAGTAATTTGTTCCCGATTTAATACATTTAAGAAGATCATTCTAAATTGAAGATATGTTTCCTGTCTTTTTTCCATTTCCTGCTGCGAGATTTCAACAGCTTTTGCAAAACCTACAGCAGCATGTACATTTTCCGTCCCTGCTCTCCGTTTTCTTTCCTGTGAGCCACCATAAAATGTAGCGATGAAAGGCGTTTTTTCCCGTTGATATAAAAAGCCAATTCCTTTTGGTCCATTAATTTTATGACTTGAGACACTTAATAGATCAACGTGTAATTCATTAACATCGATTTTTTCTAATCCATAAGCTTGAACAGCATCGGTATGAAAAATCGCTTGATGGTCTTTTAGTAGTTCACCAATTTCTTTAATTGGTTGAATCGTACCTACTTCGTTATTTCCATACATAATCGTTACTAAAATCGTGTCATCTCGCAATGCATTTTTTACAGATTCAACAGAAATGCGACCGTTTTCATTTACTGGTAAATATGTTACTTCAAAACCAGCTTTTTCTAGCTGTTCACATGCATGTAGAACAGCATGATGCTCTACTGATGTTGTGATAATATGTTTACCTTTCGATTTTAAAGCTTGAGCTACTCCAAATATTGCTGTATTATCAGCTTCTGTTCCACCACTGGTTAAAATGATTTCTGTATCTTTCGCGCCAATGGATTGAGCTAAAATACTTCTCGCTTCGTCCAATACCTTTCTTGCAGATCGTCCTGCTGTATGGATGCTGGAAGGATTTCCATACACACGAGCCATTACTTCCGCCATAGAATTGATGACTTCTGGATGAACTGGTGAAGTTGCTGCATGATCTAAGTAAAACGTTTGCATAATGTGCCGATAAACTCCTTTATTCTTATGTGCAATTAAATATAGAACATATAACCGTCATATTCTGTCTCGTCAGTATAATTTGCTAAATCTTCAATCGTTGTCGTATCAAGTACCTGTTTTACTGCATCGCGAATGCGAATCCAAAGCTGTTGTTGTGGTGGTTCTTCTTCTTCAATTCCCTCCACTGGTTGGATTGGACCTTCTAATACACGAATCACATCGGCTGCTGAAATTTTACTTGGTGGAATGGCAAGCAAATAACCGCCGTATGCACCGCGCACACTTTTTACTAAACCAGCAATACGTAATGGAGATACTAATTGTTCTAAGTATGCCTCCGATAGATTTTTTTCTTCCGCAATTTTACGTAATGGGAGTGGACCATCCCCATAATGTTTTGCTAATTCAATCATAATTGTTAAACCGTATCTACCTTTTGTTGAAATTTTCATCTTACTACACCTCAAATTTCTATTCCCATATTCTTCGTCTAGTATAACATAACACCTTTTATTCCACTTGGAAAAGGTCTATTATAATTTATAAATGAAAAGTTTTTAAGTTCATCGGAGGAAGTACTATGCAAAATGAACCATTGGCATTTCGAATGCGCCCAAGAAATATAGATGAAGTAGTTGGACAACAACATATTATTGGTAAAGATACCGCTTTATATAAAATGATTCAAAACGGACATGTTCCGTCAATGTTATTGTACGGCGAACCAGGAATTGGGAAAACCTCTATTGCCTATGCGATTGCAGGAAGCACAAATTTACCTTTCTTTCCTCTAAACGCAACGATTGCTGGAAAAAAAGATGTTGAACAAATTGTATCAGAAGCAAGGCTCACAGGAAAAGTCATACTGTTTTTAGATGAGATTCATAGATTTAATAAACTTCAACAAGATACATTATTACCCCATGTGGAAGATGGGTCAATTATTTTAATCGGTGCTACGACAGAAAATCCATTTCACGATGTCAATCCAGCAATTCGTTCCCGATGCGGGGAGATTTTTCAACTAAAACGTTTGACTCTTGAGGAACTTGTCCAACTGTTAAAAAACGCATTGCATGATGAAGAACGAGGATTAGGTAAATATTCAATTGATATTCATGATGAACAAATAAAAAAAATTGCGATTGCTTCCAATGGTGATGCTAGGAAAGCTTTAACTTTGTTAGAATCAGTCTTTCATGCTTCAGAAGAAATAGATGACATTGTGCGTGTGGAAGATTCTACTATCGAACACTTGGCGAAACGCATCGGCGTATATGGAGATAAAGGTGGCACGCATTTTTATAATTTATTGTCCGCTTTGCAAAAATCTGTGAGAGGAAGCGATGTCAACGCAAGTTTATATTATTTAGCCCATTTGCTTGAAAATGGAGATTTAATTGCAGTTTGTAGAAGACTTTTGGTGATGGCTTATGAGGATATTGGCCTTGCGAATCCCCATGTAGGTGCCCATGTATATGCAGCAACAGAAGCAGCAAAAGTACTCGGCTTACCTGAAGCGAGAATTCCCCTTGCCAATGCAGTCATTGAAATGTGCTTATCTGAAAAATCCAATTCCGCATATCAGGCATTAGACGCTGCAATTAAAGCCATTCATGAAGGAAAAACTGGGGATATTCCTATGCATTTGAGGGATGCTCATTATGCGGGAGCCAAAACATTAGGTCACGTTGGTTACCAGTACCCTCACGACTATCCAATAGGCACTTTTGGTGGTTGGGTAAATCAACAATATTTACCAGATACACTTCAAGATATGGAATTTTATCGCCCTGTCATTGCAGGGGAAGAAAAAAGGATGGCAACGATCTATGAAAAGTTAAAATCCTTAAAAAATCATAACAGTCAGTAAATCCTTAATTGAGATAAACCGAATTTGTTTTCAGATTTTATCGTAAAAAGGGCTTGTTTAAAAAGTCCATAAAAACAGAGCGAATGGAGAAAACAATGAGTTTTTCCATTCGCTCTGTTTCATATTTCCTGGTTTTCAACGTAAAGTTGTTCGATTTTTACCGTTTCCCTAACTTTCCAAAAAAAAGCATCAAGTGGTAGCCATGTTTATTAATTTAGAATATTCTTTCCATATTGATTGCAAAATTCATTGAAAAAACGAATGCAGTCTTTTAAACCATTATTTTTATCAAGGTAATAGCGTTCAAATTCATCTTCTTCATGAAATAATTGATTATATGTTTCGCTCAACTCTTGTAAAAATTCTAAATTGCGTCCTTGAACATCCGGTAAACAATTTGCTGCATCATGAAAAGATTTTTTTATTTGCTCTTTTTGTTCCTCAGTCATTTCCTTTACAAGGTTCATATATGCAATTGTTTTGAAGTATATAATTTTGCTTACGATATCAATAAATAAAGACCAATACATATCGCTTTCCGGCAATCTTCCATCTTTTCTTTGCACATATTTTTTGAAGTAAGTAACCGATTCATCCAATAACTGTTTTAACTCTTCAAAAGCCAAATCCCATTTTTGCGAAGTATCAATATAATCGAAGAGAATCCCATCCAATTCTTCTTGAAGCTGGACTAAATTCAATATGTCATTTCTTATTTGAATTTTTGGCATAAAATACCCCCTTGTATGCTCGTATTAAGTTTTACTATATCAATAAAATCCTTATTATTTTGAATGAAATAATAAAACGTGAAAAAAATGTATTAAATCTGTTTTTTTAGCTTCATTAATAGCAATTTCCGAATATGGGGGTATTTATAAAAAAGTACGATTCGATAGAATTTAAAAGCTACCATTTTCTATTGTCTCTTCATTATGATTACACACACTCATTATTTTATTAGAAAAATTATTTCATTATTCATTCTAATTAGATAATTATTGTTTTACACGCTTAATTGGTATGTCTTTTAATACAGAGTTGATTACCCAGCTTGCACAAATAAGCCCACAAACGGATGGACAAAAAGCGTTTGATGATGGGGGCATTTTAGCTTTACGGATGGACGCATCGGGATTCCCTACTTCTTCAACAACATCCGGTCTTACGACAATTGGTGATTCATCGGAAAAGACTACCGTTATGCCTTTTTTTATACCTTCTTTTCTTAATTTCGTACGAATAACTTTTGCCATTGGATCTGTATGAGTTTTTGAAATATCTGCAATGCGGAATCTTGTTGGATCCATTTTATTTGCAGCACCCATACTGGAAATAATCTGGATATTTCGCTTTAAACATTCTTTCATTAAATGAATTTTATACATGATTGTATCTGAGGCATCAATGACATAATCAATATCATATTCAAATAGTTTTTCATACGTTTCTTCGTTATAAAACATGTGTAAATGAATAACTTCACATTCTGGATTAATATCTGCAATTCGTTCTTTCATAACTTCTGCTTTTGGTCTTCCAATCGTTGATAAATACGCAACCAATTGGCGATTAACATTTGTGATATCTACCACATCTTTGTCTACTAAAATAATTCGCCCTATACCGCTTCGTGCACATGCTTCCGCAGCAAAAGAGCCAACTCCTCCAATCCCTAAAATTGCAACCGTTGTATTTTTTAATCTATCTAATCCTTCTTTTCCTATCGCAAGTTCGTTTCTAGAAAATTGATGTAACATACCTTTCTGCCTTTCATTCGAATTTTTCACATCGGAATTATATCATAAGTGTTGGTTAGAAGTGTATACGTTTATATTTCCAAAGTATTAATAACAAACAAAAACTCCTCCATCAAAATGGAGGAGTTTGAAGCGTGACGAATCCCGAAGATGCCGTAGTGCGTCATTAACACCGTTTTGAACCCGCTATCTCGCAGGTGGGTGCCCTCACTGACTTTTTAAACGTCCCCTATACTTTTGGCGTTCTGATGGGGCATGTTTGCCAAGTCAAAATATTGAGCTCCCTTTTTATTGTTGTTCGGTCAAAACTGTTAATATGGCATTCACAAACACTTCAGGATTCGTGTTGGTATTATCATAACATTAGCGGAAGTAAATTTCAATGAATATAGATTAAATTGTGTTAATTTTTTGTTTATTTTAATTAGAATTTGATTTTTTGCGTGCAAAAAAGAAAAAAAATCAAATCCATTTATATTTTTAAATATGAAAGGGCCTAGAAAGTCTAAATCTTTCCAGACCCCCTCACTCTTCATAATCATGGTTTTTTATAAATCTTTGCTCCTGCGATAGTCAAAACAAGTTTCACTATTCTCATCATAATTTATCTAAACTTAGCGTGGAAGATAGTAACAAAGAAGGGGGCGTCTGAAAAGTCATTTTGAGACGCATCCCTTTGCGGCTGTCGCTAAAGCTTTCGCCGCAGATACATTGCGACGAGGAGGCGCGTTTGATGTGACCACCAGAGGAGCAAAGTTTTTAAGAGAATATTACTATAAGAAGTAAGGCTGTTCAGAAAGTGTTCGACTTTCTGGACAGCCCCCCCTTTTCTATGCTTATTTATTAAATACATTCACTTTTAAATGTAATTCTTCTAGTTGTTTTGGTGAAACTTCGCTTGGCGCATCAGTCAGCAAGCAACTTGCAGTAGCAGTTTTAGGGAATGCAATCGTATCTCTCAAGTTGTTGCGACCTGCTAAAATCATCACTAAACGGTCTAATCCCATCGCAATTCCACCATGAGGCGGCACACCGTATTCGAACGCTTCAAGTAAGAAACCGAATTGTTCTTTTGCTTGTTCCTCTGTAAATCCAAGAAGTTTGAACATTTTTTCTTGTAAATCTCTCTCATAAATACGTAATGAACCGCCGCCTAATTCATAACCGTTTAACACGATATCATAAGCTTGTGCTCGAACTTGATCTGGATTTGTATCCATTAATTCAATATCCTCATCAAATGGACGAGTGAACGGATGGTGAGCAGCAGTATAGCGTTTTTCATCTTCGTCCCACTCAAGTAATGGCCAATCTGTTACCCAAAGGAAAGCAAATTGTGATTCATCGATTAAGCCTAACTCTTTTCCTAGTTTATTTCGCAATGCACCAAGAGAAGCGGCAACAATAGAAGCATCATCTGCTCCGAACAATAATAAGTCTCCAGGTTCAGCACCAGTCGCATTTTTGATATCTTCTACAATTTGACCTTCAAAGAATTTCGCGATAGGACCAGTGAAACCTTCTTCCGTCACTTTAATCCAAGCTAATCCTTTCGCACCGTAAATCGCCACAAATTCTGTCAATGCATCAATATCTTTACGAGTAAACTTGTCGTTTGCCCCTTTAACATTGATTGCTTTTACAACGCCGCCTTTTTCAACCGCGCTCGTAAATACTTTGAAGTTGCTATCTTTTACAATGTCCGTAAGGTTGATTAATTCTAAGCCAAAGCGAACATCTGGTTTATCGGAACCAAAACGATCCATCGCTTCTTGGTAAGAGATGCGTGGGAATGGAGTTTGCACTTCAATTCCTTTTACTTCTTTCATGACAGCAGCTAACATGCGTTCTGTCATATCGATAATTTCATCCATGGACATGAAAGATGTTTCAATATCCACTTGAGTAAATTCTGGTTGACGGTCAGCACGCAAATCTTCGTCACGGAAGCAGCGAGCGATTTGGAAGTATTTTTCGAATCCTGCCACCATCAATAATTGTTTGAATAATTGTGGTGATTGCGGCAATGCATAGAATTCTCCTTCATGCACGCGAGATGGGACTAAATAGTCTCGTGCACCTTCTGGAGTAGATTTTGTTAAAATTGGCGTTTCCACTTCCAAGAAACCGTCATTTTGCAAGAAGTTACGGATTGTACGCGTTACATCAGAGCGTAATTTAAATGTGTTATACATAACAGGACGTCTTAAATCTAAGTAACGGTATTTTAAACGTACATCTTCATTGATGTCGACATAATCCTCAATGGCAAAAGGAGGTGTTTTAGATGTATTAATAATTTTAATATCCGTTGCGACAACTTCTATTTTACCAGTTTCGATGTTTGGATTTACTTGGCTTGGATCACGAAGTACAACTTTTCCTTCTACTTCGACTACAAATTCGCTTCGAATTTTATCTGCAATTTCGCGGGCTTGTGGCGCTTCATCACCAAATACAACTTGTACAATACCAGTGCGGTCACGAACATCTACGAAAATTAAACTTCCTAAATCTCTACGACGTTGTACCCAACCTTTTAAAACGACTTGTTGTCCATGATGTTCTTCTCTTAATACTCCACAATGATGTGTTCTTTGAGCCATTTTCTATTCCTCCAATTTTTTAATCTATAGAAAGATGTTGTTTCAGATAATTTACGATTTCATTGATTTCTACTTTTTCTTGGTTTCCTGTTTCCATTTGTTTCACAACTACAACTCCCTCTTCAAGCTCCGTTTCACCGATAATCACGACAAATTTCGCTTGAAGACGGTCAGCAGATTTCATCTGAGCCTTCATTTTACGCATCAAATAATCCATATCTGCAGAAATGCCTTTTAAACGGAAAGAGCTAATTAATTCCACAGCTTTTAATTTAGCCTCATCACCAAGGGCAATGACATAAACATCAAGCGCGTCATCTAACTCTAATTCAACCCCTTCTGCTTCTAAAGCAAGGAGCAATCTTTCAATCGATAAGGCAAATCCAATACCTGGAACATCTGGGCCGCCAATTTCTTCTACTAGCCCATTATATCTTCCACCACCGCAAAGAGTTGTTATTGCTCCAAAGCCTTCTGCAGTGCTCATTATTTCAAAGGCTGTGTGAGTATAATAATCTAAACCACGAACAAGATTTGGATCTACTTCATATTCGATTCCTAGAACTTCTAAATATTTCTTCACTTGTTCAAAATATTCTCTTGATGTCGGTGTTAAGTAATCCGTTAATTTAGGAGCTGTTTGCATAAGCGAGTGTTCGCGGTCTACTTTACAGTCTAAAATGCGTAGTGGATTTTTTTCCAAACGATTTTTACAATCATCACAAAACTCATGAATGTGCGGTTTGAAATGATTGATTAGTGCTGTTCTATGAGTATCTCTCGTTTCTTTATCCCCTAAAGAATTAATCACTAATTTTAAATCTTTTAAACCTACTGTTTGGTAAATGTCCATTGCAAAAGCAATGACTTCTGCATCGATAGCAGGGTCAGCACTACCAATCGCTTCAACACCAAACTGAACGAATTGACGGTATCTTCCAGCTTGTTGACGCTCATAGCGGAACATTGGACCCATGTAGGAAAGTTTAATTGGTTGATCAGGTGCTCCATACATCTTATGTTCGACATAGGCACGAACCGTAGAAGCAGTTCCTTCTGGACGCAACGTTAATGAACGGCCACCACGGTCTTCAAATGTGTACATTTCCTTCTGAACAATATCCGTTGTGTCCCCTACACTTCGTTGAAATAACTCCGTATGTTCAAAAATAGGTGTGCGAATTTCTTTATATCGATAAACGCGAGCTAATTCTCGTAAAATGGATTCAATTTTTTGCCATTTAGGTGTGTTTTCAGGCAAAATATCTTGTGTGCCTCTAGGTACTTTAAAAGCCATTTCCTATCTCCTTTCTATAAACAAATTTTGGAACAAAAAAATGCTCTCATCCCTTATAACAAGGGACGAAAGCATATCACTTCCGCGGTTCCACCCTAGTTGATGTGTATGAACACACCCACCTCATAACGGATAACGGCCGTTTCCGTTTTTCCCTACTTAAATTTCAGGAAAAAGCCTCCCAAGTGTTCTTCGCAAATACCTTCTGTAGGAAAGATTGCAGCCAAAGTCTTTCCCTCTCTGAACATACAGTAAATGCTACTCTCTTGTTCAAAGGCTATCGACACATTTTCACATTAATTTTAATCATAATTGTGCAACGAAAAGTTGTCAACTATTTTCAAAAAAGTATAGATTTATACATGGATAACATTTTACAATAAATAAAGAGATTTTCACATTATTTGTTATTTGAAAGTTGGATGTTTATGAAGCGCAATATACTTATTCTTTGTATAGTAATACTCATTTCTTGTATAACTACATATTTTTCAGGCTTCGTATTAGCCAACAATGAAGAATCTGCGGAAAAATTGCATTTGAGAGAAGGACCTGGTTTGTCGTTCGATATTATCGATACCCTTGAAAAAAACAAAAGATTGAAGGTATTGGATCGTCAAGGGGATTGGCTATATGTAGAGGTTAATGAGAAAAAAGGATGGGTCGCATCCTGGCTAACTCAATCAGAACAAATAAATAACGTCGAAAAATATGCTATCGCCCAAGTTAATCAATTAAATATTCGTTTGGAGCCGTCACTTTCTGCTCCTGTACTAGGTCAGTTACATACTGGAGAGCAAGTGGTGGTATTAAATGAAAGGAATGAGTGGGTTCAAATCCAGCATCAACAATTGACGGGATGGGTTTCATCCGAATTTATCACGATGAATGAAGGTACTATCGATGAATTAAATAACACGGTGAGTGAAAAAACCGAATCGGCTGAAATAAAGGAATCAAATCATTTTACAATCATTGTCGATGCTGTAATCGTAAGACAAAAACCAAACTTAAAATCGAAAAAATTGGGCATTGCGAAAAAAGGAGAACAATTCGCAATTCTAGCTCGAGACCACCATTGGATTCAAATCGATTTTAATGGAAAGAAAGGTTGGATTTATAGCTTTTACGGCACATTCGACAATTCTTCGATAGAGGAACAAAAAGAAGAACAAACCATTACAATTATCTACAATGGGACAAATATTCGAAAAGAACCCACAACTTCATCGGACGTAATCATGAACGTTCAGGCTGGAGAACAATTTAATATCATTAATAAGGAACATGATTGGTATAAAATTCAACTTTCTGAAGATGCAACAGGTTATGTAGCAAGTTGGGTAGTTTCGACAAACGAACAATCCGTAAAACAAGATAAGAAAGATAATCGAAAGAAAGGCACTCTTAATGGCGTAACCATTGTGCTTGACCCCGGTCATGGAGGAAATGACCAGGGAACTGCTGGTCTAAGGAACACAATTGAAAAAGAAATTACATTAAAAACGGCAGAACTGTTAAAAACTAAATTGCAGCAAGCAGGAGCAGAAGTTTACTTAACAAGGGAATCTGATGTGTATGTGGGTCTACATAAGCGTGTATCACTCGCCCACCAACTTGCTGCGGATGCGTTTATAAGCATCCACTATGACGCAACTGAAGATCGGACAATCTCAGGTTTTACAACATATTATTTCCACTCTTATCAAGAGTCTCTTGCACAATTTGTTCATGATGGATTATCAGGTCAGATCAAATTGCGGGATCGTGGCGTGCAACAAGGGAACTATTTAGTATTACGAGAAAATAAACAAAATGCGATATTAGTAGAATTAGGTTATTTAAGTAATCCAAGTGAGGAAAAACTGATTAATACTGACCTTTTCCGTGAACAAGCAACAATGGGCATTTATGAAGGGGTACTCCAATATTTTGATGCACAGCTAAAATAATAAATTGGCTTTCTGGAAAGTTCAATCTTTCTAGAAAGCCAATTTATTTTATTTCGATTCCAAAATAATTGTAACTGGACCATCATTCACAAGGGATACATCCATCATGGCTCCAAAAATGCCTGTTTCAACTTTTAAACCTTGTTCACGTAAGGCATCATTAAAGGCATTCCATAAAGGCTCTGCTTGCTCAGGTCGAGCTGCTTCTACAAAGCTTGGTCTTCTCCCTTTCTTCGTATCTGCATATAACGTAAATTGAGAAACAGATAAAATATCTCCGCCATGCTCTTTAATTGAGTGATTCATTTTTCCCTCTTCATCTTCAAAGAGGCGAATCTCTGCTACTTTTTTTGCTAAATATCTCACATCTTCTATCGTGTCTGTATGCGTTATACCAACTAATAAAACATATCCTTTGTCAATTTTTCCCGTTACTTTTCCATTAACTGTTACTTTTGCTTCTTTACTACGTTGCAAGACCACTCTCATCGACAAACACACCTCAAACCAACTAATTAATAACCCGCTGTACGGAATAAATATCTGGCATTTGTTTAATTTTCTCTACAACTTTGTGTAATACAGAAATATTTGTAATAGCTATTGTTAAATGAAGCGTTGCAATTTTATCATGAGCAGCACGACCAGAAACAGCTAAAATATTCACTTTCGTCTCTGTAACCGCATGCATAACATCGTTTAATATTCCTGGGCGATCAAATGCAGATATTTCGATATCAACAGGATATTCTTTCTTCCCTTGTGCTTCACTATGCTCCCATTCCACTTCAATTAGGCGATCTTCTCCACCTGTTTGAACATTAGGACAGTCTATACGATGAACAGATACACCTCTACCCTTTGTAATAAATCCAACAATCTCATCTCCAGGAACTGGCGTACAGCAACGAGAAAGTCGAATTAACAAATTATCGATGCCTTTTACAATAACACCTAATTCACCATTCTGTTTCTTTTGTTTCGGGTTTTGCATTTCTTTTTGAATTTTTTCAAGAGCTTCTTCTTGCTCTCTCTCTCTCCGCTTTTTCTCAGCGAGGCGGTTCACCACTTGTTGAGGTGTAATTCCTCCTACACCTACTGCTGCATATAAATCTTCTTCATTTGTGAAATTTAATTTGTTCAAAACCCGTTGAATATTTTCTTCTGAAAGCACTTCTTTTACATCAAATTCTTGTGCTTTTATTTCTTTTTCAATTAAATCTTTTCCTTTGAGAACATTTTCTTCACGCAAGTGCTTTTTGAAGAATTGTTTAATTTTATTTCTCGCTTGAGAACTTTGAGCAATTTTTAACCAGTCTCTACTTGGCCCAAAAGATTGTTTAGAAGTTAAAATTTCAACAATATCCCCTGTTTTTAGTGGTGTATCAAGCGGTACCATTTTCCCATTCACTTTGGCACCAATTGTTCGATTTCCGACCTCAGTGTGCACTCGATAAGCAAAATCAATTGGAACACTTCCTGCAGGTAATTCAATAACGTCTCCTTTTGGTGTAAACACATAAACCATATCGGAGAATAAATCTAGCTTCAGCGATTCCATAAACTCTTCTGCGTTGGAAGATTCGTTTTGGAATTCTAAAATTTCGCGGAACCAAGTTAATTTTTGATCGATGCTTTCCTTACTTGGATTCAGTGATTTGCCTTCTTTATATGCCCAGTGTGCAGCAATCCCGTATTCTGCAATTTTGTGCATTTCCTTCGTACGAATTTGCACTTCCAATGGGTCGCCATAAGGGCCGATGACTGTTGTATGAAGGGATTGATACAAGTTTTGTTTCGGCATAGCGATATAATCTTTAAAGCGACCAGGCATTGGTTTCCAAAGTGTATGTACGATTCCTAGTACCGCATAACAATCTTTGATGCTATCTACAATGATGCGTACAGCCAATAAATCATAAATCTCATTAAACTGTTTATTTTGTAAAACCATTTTCCGATAAATACTATATATATGCTTTGGACGACCGTAGATTTCTGCATCAATTTCAACTTGATTTAATTGAGAGCGAATTTCGCCCATTACATTTTCTAAATACGCTTCCCGTTCCGTACGCTTTCTTTTCATTAAACTTACAATTCGATAGTATTGTTGAGGATTTAAGTAGCGAAGAGCCGTATCTTCCAATTCCCATTTCACCTTAGAAATTCCTAGGCGATGGGCAAGGGGAGCGAAAATTTCTAACGTTTCTTTCGCAATTCGACGTTGCTTTTCTGTAGATAAGTGTTTTAACGTACGCATATTGTGAAGGCGGTCGGCAAGTTTAATTAAAATCACACGAATGTCCTGTGCCATCGCAACAAACATTTTTCGATGATTTTCCGCTTGTTGTTCTTCCTTCGATAAATACTTAATTTTTCCTAGTTTTGTAACACCGTCTACAAGCAAAGCTACTTCTTCACCAAACTCGGCTACTAAATCTTCCCGAGTAACAGAGGTATCTTCCACTACATCGTGAAGAAATCCTGCAGCTACTGTTTGTGGATCCATTTGAAGGTCCGCTAAAATTCCAGCAACTTGAATTGGGTGAATAATATATGGTTCCCCTGACTTTCGGGTTTGTTCTTTATGTGCTTCTTTTGCCACTTCATAAGCTTTTTTCACAAATTCGACGTGCTCATCATTCATATAAGTTTTTACTTTCGAAAATACATCTTCGGGCGTCAAAATTTGCTCCTTCGCCATGATTTGTCCACCTTCAAAAATTTTTCTGTTTTATATATAAAACTAATTGTAAAAAAGTATAAATAAAATGTAAAGCCAAGTCTTATCATATTGCGTTTATCTAACAAAATAATATACCATTGTCAGATGAAAAATATTTTTTAAAAAAATTTTTGCTTATTAAAGTAAAAGAATCCGCACAGTTATTCAAAGTGCGAATTCTTTTTGGGAAATCAATATTGAAGCAATGTTTTGATCGGGTAATTTCCAATTTTTTCGCGGCCATTTAATTCTGTTAGTTCAATAATGAATGCACAACCAGCAACGGTACCACCAAGTTTTTCAACTAATTGAATTGTAGCATCCACCGTACCACCTGTTGCTAGTAAGTCGTCAATAATTAACACTTTTTGTCCTGGGGAAATTGCATCTTTATGCATAGCAAGTACATTCGTACCATATTCTAATGCATATTCAACACTAACTACTTCTCTCGGCAATTTTCCTGGTTTACGCACCGGAGCGAATCCAATACCTAATGCATACGCAACAGGACATCCGATAATAAATCCACGTGCTTCTGGCCCAACGATAATATCTGCTCCCACTTCTTTTGCAAATTCAACAATTTGATCAACCGCATATTTAAATGCTTCACCGTTATCCATTAACGGCGTAATATCTTTAAAACTAATTCCTTCTTTTGGAAAGTTTTGTACAATTGCAATATGTTCCCTTAAATCCATTCCATTTTCCTCCTTAGGAATAAGATAATTCCTTCATTCGATTATCAAACCATTGTTTTAACTCTGAATAAGTTGAGTATAAAAATTTTTGTTCCAATTCGATTTGCTGTTGTCGCAATTGATATGTGGTAGCTTCAGTTAAAGAACGTTTACTTGCAAATTCATTGACGGAAAGCAAACCATTTTCTATTGTAACAAAACCGAGCTCAAAAAACACCTTTGTCATAAACTTTATTGTATCCACATTTAAACCAAAATGTTTGGATAGTTGATGAATATGTTCGTTTAAGTTAAAGAATGGGCGATTTTTTAGAAATGTATAGTATTGAGCAAAATGCTTTCGTGTTGGCATGCCATTAAAATATTGGGAATTCGGTGTGTAAAATACCGCATAAATACGTTGCGGTTTTGCAATTTCAATTAGCTTTTCCATTGTATGAATACGTTTTGGTAAATCCAATAATACAATATACGATGAAAGAGAATTGTCAATTTCATCTTCAACTAATTGAATGGATGGTATGACTGCTTGAAAATATTGAATTGTTTCCTCACGAAAAGCAATAAAGGATGATTCTTCAATAGGAATGCTTCCCACCCAATGATTGGCATTTACTTTTCCCCGATAATCAAATAACTGCCACTCAAGTATCTGAACATCCGAAAGTAAAAATTGCGGTTTTTTTCTACCTTGCCATTCATTGATTTGCAAATCACCAACAATGGATAATTTCACGCCATAGGAAATTTCATTGAATAAATAACCTTTGTTAAAACCAACTGCATCAAGAATTCCATATGCATCTTCCAATTCCATTTTTATATGGTTCTCATTTGCACCGATTTTGCGCATTGAACGAATCGAAACTTGTTGTATAGCAAAAATCGGCTTTTCAAATCCAACACCAAATGGTTTCAACTTCTGTAATTCTTCAATTGCTTCAACCGTTACTTCACTTAAATCGATAGGAACATCAATGTATAATGTCGGCGTTAACATTTCATCGGATAAACATGTTGATGCTTGTTGATGAAGTCGTACTCTCAATTCATCGATATGTTCAGCTGAAAGCGTCATACCTGCAGCCATTGGATGTCCGCCAAAATGCGGAAGAATATCCCGATTTTTTGCTAGTTCATTGTATAAATGAAATCCTTCGATGCTGCGTCCTGAACCTTTTGCTAATCCCAATTCTGAATCGATCGATAACACGATTGTCGGTTTATAATATTTCTCTACTAAACGGGAAGCAACAATTCCAATTACCCCCGGATTCCATCCTTCTTTTGCCACGACAAGCACTGAAGAATTGCTAATATCCGGATTATTTTCAATCATTTCTATTGCTTCTTCAGTAATCGAATTGACATACTCTTTTCTCTCATTATTTTTTTCATTTAGCAATTTAGCTCCCATTGTGGCACTTGCTAAATCTTCACTCATTAAAAACTCTACACCGGGTTTTGCATCACCTAGGCGTCCTATAGCATTTAATCGAGGACCAAAATAAAAACCGATAATTTCTTCATCGATTTCATGCTGCTTTACTCCTGATGCTTCACATAAAGCTTGAACCCATGGGTGATTTGACTTTCGCAATTTCTCTAACCCTTTACGAACAATGTATCGATTCTCTCCAGTTAAGGGGACAAGATCTGCGATTGTGCCAAGTGCAACGTATTCAAACAAATGCTCAGGCACCTCTCCATATAATGCGTGGGCAAGCTTAAAAGCTACGCCTACCCCTGCCAATTCACCAAAAGGATATTTCCCTTCTGGTACCCTCGGATGAATAATGACGTCTGCAGGCGGCAGCTCTTCTCCCGGTTCATGGTGATCTGTAACAATCACATCCATACCAAGCTCTTTTGCTATGCGTATCGGTTCGATGCCGCTAATTCCATTATCGACAGTAATAATCAGTTGGATTCCTTTCTCATGTGCCAATCTGAACAATTCTTCGTTTGGCCCATATCCATGTGTGAAGCGATTCGGAATCTCAAAATCTACATCTGCTCCTAAATCAAGCAATGTATGCAATATGACGGACGTACTCGTAATACCATCTGCATCATAATCTCCATAGATTAATATCTTTTCCCCTCGATGTAATGCTAATTCAATTCGTTCTACCGCTTCTTTCATCCCCGTTAACAAATAAGGATTATGTAGTTGGTCATCTTTCATATGTATAATATTTCTAGCTTCATCTAGTGTCTTCACTCTTGATGCTAATATTTTTGCAGTCAAACTAGAAATATGTAAATTGTTTTGTAATTGTTGAACAAACATTTCATCGGGAATTTGGATCTTCCATTTTTTTGATGATTGTATCATTACCTCACATCCTCACGAAGTCCATTATACCTAAATTTCATAAGTATTGGATAAAAAACTTATATTAATCTAGTAAAGTTTATCTTCCAATAATAAATAAAAGATACTCCCTAAACTAGAGAGTATCTGAAATAGATTATTAAACTACTGGCTCGTCTGAACCCCATTGCTTCTTCTCTTTTTTCTTCACTGTCGTACCTTTTTTGCTCATTTCGCGCACTTTTAGTGTATACCATAGTTGTGCTGCAATACAAATGGAGGAATACATTCCCGTTACTAATCCAATGAGTAAAGCGATTGAGAAATTTCGAATTGCTGGCGCACCAAAAATTAAGAGTGCAACAACAACTACGATTACCGTCAATACTGTATTTACGGAACGTCCCATCGTTTGACGGAGGGATTTATTGATGATTTCGGCAAGTTCTTCTTTCGATTTGATTTCGCCTTTATGGTCGATATTTTCACGAATACGGTCGAAGGTAACAATCGTATCGTTTATGGAATAACCGACAATGGTTAAAATTGCTGCAATGAAAGTTATGTCCACTTCTAAGCGCAATACGCTGAAAATTGCCACCATGAAGAATACATCGTGTAATAGTGAAACAATTGCACCTACACCCATTCTCCATTCGAAACGGAATGCCACATAAATGACAATACCAAGAGCGGCAAAACTTAGAGCGTAAATCGCATTTTTAACGAGTTCACGACCAACTGTTGGAGAAACTGTACTTACATTTGGTTCATGACCGTAGTCTTCCATCACTGCTGATTTTAAATCTAACGTTTCTTGTTGCGTGAAATCTTTTTTATAAGTGGCAACAGCAGTATCTTTATTTTCACCACTTATGACTAATTCATCTGCTGGGAATCCGATTTTCTCTAAATAATCGGCCATTTCTTCTTGGGTCGTCGGCTCATTTGAAAGTATTTCAACTCGCGTACCACTTGAGAAGTCAATGCCTAAGTTTAATTTAAAGATTCCAAGCATTACAACCCCGATCAACAAAATAATCATTGAAATAGCATAAAACTTTTTGCGGTTATGAACGAAATCAATGCGATCGAAGTTTGTTGTTAAATCTAATGTTTCTACACCTTCTGAAGCGTCATGAATTTTTGATTTTCGAACACCATAGAAGAATGGATTATCGAATTTGCCACTCTTAATGAGTAATCCAAGTAATACACGTGATAACCATACTGATGTTAAGAAACTTAATAAAATGGAAATAATTAACGTTGTCGCAAAACCTTTAACTGAGCTTGTACCAAAGTAGAAAAGTACAACCGCAGCTAGTAATGTTGTTAATTGTGCATCTATAATCGCGCTTAGTGATAGTTTAGATCCCATTTGGAATGCTTCTTTTGGTGATTTACCAACACGTATTTCTTCTCGAATACGCTCTGCTGTTAAAATATTCGCGTCCACAGCCATACCAATACCAAGTACAAGAGCTGCAATACCTGGCAACGTTAATACTGCACCAATTAAATTTTGAATAAGCAGTACTAAATAGGCAAATACCGTTAACGTGATAATCGAAATAAAACCAGGTAATCGATAGTAAAACAACATAAAGATGAAAATTAATAGAACACCAACAATACTAGCGAATACAGTGCTATTTAAAGCTTGTTCCCCAAACTGAGCGCCCACTGATGTTGCATAAATTTCTGTTAATTTTACAGGAAGTGCCCCCGCATTTAACATACTTGCCAAATTTTTCGTTTCCTCAACAGTAAAATTCCCTGAAATCATAACGTCTGTTGTATTTAAAGTTTCTTTTACAGACGCTGCTGAAATAAATTTCGGATCAGGCTTTGTTGCTTCTTCTTTATATGAGTCTTCTCCTTCAACAAAATCCATCCAAATAACAAGTAAGTTCTGACCTGGTGGCATTTGAGAAATTTTCGATGTAATGTCTGCAAATTTTTGTGCATCTTTTAACGTTAATGTAACGATTGGTCGATTTTGTTGGTCGAAGGAAGCCGCAGCACCGCCTTCTTTCAAATCAGAACCGTCTAACAGTAAATTATCGTTTACATCACGAAATGTTAAATTCGCCGTACTTGATAACATTTCCCGAGCAGATGATTGATCGTCTATTCCAGCAAGCTGAACACGAATCCGATTCTCACCTTCAACCTGAATACTCGGCTCGCTGACACCGAAAGCATCGATACGCTTTGATAAAGCGGTCGTCGTATCTGCTACGATACTTTGAGTAATTTTTTGCCCTTCTTTTAAGGGTTCAACTTCATACAAAACTTCAAATCCGCCTTGTAAGTCAAGTCCAAGTTTTACATCTTTTAATACTCCTTTTACTGTGAAGCCCATCGCACCAAAAAGTACGATTACAGCCAGTACAAAGGAAACGATCCGGCTTTTTGAATTCATTGATAAATCCTCCTTGATGCAATGTACAATAGCTTGTACATACATAAACACGTGCAAGCATATCTTTACAATAATCTCTTGAATTAGTACTCCGAAATTTTTTTCGTGATATTTCCACCAAATGAAGAATAAACTTGGAGTGGATAAGCTCAATCGAAATTATTGCAAAAATATACCTTTCCTTTTCTTATGTAACAAACTAATTATGAAACACGAAAGTCAACCTGTCAAACCGAATCTATACATTTTCTTTGTCAGAATTGTTATTATTTGTAGGATTTAATAATTCTCTCAATTCTTCTTGATTTACTTCAGAAAACCAATTTGTGCTTTGGAATTGTTGGATTTGCAAATAATTCACGATTTCTGAAGCTTTTAATGAAAAAATTGTTGATACGGCTTCATGAATTCGAATTTCATCCAAATTTTTCTTTCGCCACTTTTTTTGAAGACAATAATTCCAAATTTCTTCAATCGTAATACCTTCATACCCGTTTAAGTTCATTTCTTCTAATTTGCTCTTAAGCACAGGCAAAACTTTTGAAAATAAGCGCTCATGTTCGACCATAGGCAAATCACTCCATCGTTCTGTATTAACTGTTTTTAGGAAAGCATACAAATATTGTAACGAATAATAGAATAATTGAGAAGGGATTGTATGGATGGCATCATTTGTTAGAGGAACTATTTTTCTCACAGTTGTCATTTTTTTGTCAAAACTATTCGGTTTTATTTATAGAATGCAATTTATGAGGGTAGCTGGCGAAGAAGCTGTTGGAGTTTATATGACTGCCTATCCAGCGTATATTTTCTTCGTTTCAGTATTACAGCTAGGCATCCCTATTGCTGTAGCGAAAGTAATTGCAGAACTATATGCAAAACGCCAAATTGGACAACTTCATTCCGTCATGAAAACAGCATTTAGATGGTCAATTTTATCCATTATCTTATTTACACCGATTCTTATATTATTTATTCCATATTTGGCAGAAACGCTATTACATAATAAAGGAACAAAAATTACGCTATATATTGCGTTAGGGGCTGTACCAATTATTGTATTTTCCGGTTTAATTCGAGGATACTTACAAGGTATTGCCATCATTTCAGCAACAGCCTGGTCCCAAATGATCGAACAGCTGGTACGCATCGTTTTAATCTCTTTAGCATTGCCATTTTTCGTTGTGCCGGACAACCCTGAATTAACGGCTGCATATGCAATGGCAATTACTGCAGTTGGTGAATTTATTTCGTTTATTTATTTATACATTCATTATTTCATGAAAAAGAAAAAACTAAAAAAACCCTCCTCACAAAAACCATATCCGGCAATGCCTTTACTGCGTATTGCCGTTCCAAGTGCAGGAAGCAGATTGTTTGGTACATTCACATGGTTTTTGGAACCAATCGTCTTTTTGAAGGCATTAACCATTGCAGGACTGACAGCTGCAGGAGCAACGACTTTATACGGAATTATTTCTGGTGTACATGTACCGTTATTATTATTCCCTTCTTTTATTCCTAATGCTTTAGCGATCGTTTTAATTCCAGCAGTGAGCGATGCTGTAGCAAGGAGTAATACAAGGTTACTGAATAATCGCATTGGAGTAAGTTTACGCCTTTCATCCATCATTGGTGCCTACGCTGCGACATATTTCTTTTTGCACGGTGATGAACTTGCTATGCGGCTCTTTCACTTAGAGGAGAACCGTGGATTTATGAAAATTTTAGCTCCAATTTTCTATTTTTATTATATCCAAAGCCCTCTACACTCCATTTTGCAAGCAATGGATGAAGCAAAACCTGCCATGATGAACTCCATTTATGGCGGAATCGGGAAATTATTCGTCATGTTTGTACTAGCATCTCAACCATTTATTCAAGAATATGGTGCAATTATCGCAATTGGATTTGGTGTATTAGTAACATCTTTTTTACATATGGCAACACTACGGGCGCACAAAATGATTAGTTCCGGTTTCCGATTCTTTGCAATTCCTTATGTGATTTTTATTCTTACTTGTATTATTCAAAGTTATATTTTCAGTAAAATTTCCTTTAATTTTTGGACAAATAGTGCTTTAACCATTATTGTTTTAACAATCTTTCTACTAGTAACAAATCAATTAAAATGGAGCGATTTTCGATTTTTACGTTCCATTCTTATTCGTCGACTTTAATTGTACGTGCAAATCGTAATTTTCATAACAACAATAAAAAATGTCTTCCGGCTTTTCATAGCCCTTCTTTTTTAAGTTTTCCAACAGCCATTCTCTATCTTTTTCAAGGAATTTTAGATGCCGATCTATTATATATCCATCAACAATCAGTGGAAAGATGAGCGGGTCATCATCTTTTAAGAAAATCGATAGTCTACCAGACGGTTCAAGAAATGCATATTTAATTTGCTGTACGGAAGGAATGCGTTCTTCACGCATTTGTTGAAATAAATCGTCTAAATTATATCGTTGCTTTCTCATTTCTTCTTGATTAATAACACCATCTTCCACAATTATCGATGGATCTCCATCAATTAAATCACGGATTTTCTTACTTTTTAATGCAATCAACGAATTTAAATACTGGATGGCGAGCAAAATAAGAATTGGAAAAACATTTTCAAATAACGGTTTATCTAAATCATCTAAAGCAAAAGCAACACATTCAGCAATGAGCACAAATACCACTAAATCCATAATGCTTAGTTCGCCTACTTCCCTTTTACCCATGAGGCGAAAAACGACAAGCACGAGCAAATATAAAAAGACCGTTCTGAAAAGAATTTGTAAATACACTTCCATACATCCCACATCCTTTCTTTCCTATTGTTGGCCAAGCGATTGTCAACTATACAAAAAAAGGGCTGTCCAGAAAGTCAATCACTTTCTGAACAGCCCTACTCCTTACTAGTAATACTCTCTTAAAAAACTTTGCTCCTCTGGTGGTCACAAAACGCGCATCCTCGCCGCAATTTATCTGCAGCTAAGCATGTGCGACAGCCGCAAAGGGCGTCTTGAAATGACTTTTCAGACGCCCCCTTTTATTCGTTGTCTATGGATTAATCGTTGATAACTCGTCCAATTGCTTGACGCTCAAATTTTAAGCGAGTTTTGCCATCAACTAGAAGATATACAGCAGAATCTTCTAAAGCATCTACTTCACCGTGAAGTCCACCGATTGTTACGACTTTATCTCCACGCTTTAAATTATTTTGCATTTCTTGTGTCGCTTTTTGTCGTTTTTGAGCCGGACGAACTAAAATAAACCACATTGCAACAAACATGATAATGATTGGTAATAAATTATATAATGTTTGCATCCAGTATATCCCCCTTTCTATCTCTCACCTCATAAGTATAGTATAAAACGAAGGTAAAAATCGATTTTATTTTCTATTTTATTAGAAAAATTTCTTAAATTATTCAAAGTTTGCTTCTTTGCTTAAAAGTTTTTCGCATTTGGTTTATTAAATCCATATTGCTCAAAAAATTCATTGCGGAAATCAAGCAATCGATCTTCTCTAATTGCTTGTCTTACTTGTTCCATCAATCTCAATAAGAAATAAAGATTGTGGTACGTTGTCAGCCTCAATCCAAAAATTTCTCCAGTTCGAATTAAATGACGAATATAAGCTCTTGAGTAATTTTTACATGTATAACAGTCACAGTTTGGATCAAGTGGTCCGAAATCTTTTGCATATTGAGCGTTTTTAATAACTAGACGGCCTTGGAAAGTCATTAGCGTTCCATTTCGAGCAATTCTCGTTGGCAATACGCAATCAAACATATCAATGCCTCGTATTGCTCCTTCAATTAAAGCATCCGGAGAACCTACCCCCATTAAATAGCGTGGTTTATTTTCAGGAAGTAGCGGTGTTGTAAATTCTAACACTCGATACATCACATCTTTTGGTTCACCTACGGACAATCCACCTACAGCATATCCAGGGAAATCCAATTCTACAAGAGCTTCCGCAGATCGTTTCCTTAAGTCTTCAAATTCTCCACCTTGTACAATACCAAATAACCCTTGTTCTTTTGGACGTTGGTGCGCTTCTTTGCATCGTTTCGCCCAACGTGTTGTTCGATCCACGCTCTGTAACATATATTCATAAGTTGCTGGATATGGTGGACATTCATCGAACGCCATGATGATGTCCGCCCCTAAATCGTTTTGAATTTGAATGGATTTTTCAGGGCTTAAAAATAGCTTATCTCCGTTTAAATGGTTCCTGAAATAAACCCCTTCTTCTTCAATTTTTCGAAGGTCGCTCAACGAAAATACTTGGAATCCACCTGAATCGGTTAATATAGGACGATCCCAATTCATGAATTGATGCAAGCCGCCTGCTTCTTTTACGATTTCGTTACCAGGTCTGAGCCATAAATGATACGTGTTGGATAAAATAATGCCCGCGCCCATCTCTTTTAACTCTTCAGGTGACATCGTTTTCACCGTAGCTTGGGTTCCAACGGGCATGAATGCTGGTGTTTCAAAGGAACCGTGTGGCGTATGGACAATTCCTAGCCTTGCTCCTGATTGTTTACATGTTTTTATATGTTCATATCGAATTGCAGGTTGTGTCATTTGTAAATTCCTCTCTTCATCTAAAGTATAAACAGTACTTCGATTGTTGAGTGTTATGCTTTTGGCCGAATAAACATCGCATCACCAAAACTGAAGAATCGATATCGTTCTTTAATCGCTTCACTATAGGCATGGAAAATCGTCTCTTTTCCAGCCAATGCACTCACAAGCATTACTAAAGTTGATTTAGGTAAATGGAAATTCGTAATTAAACCATCAATACATTTAAATTCATAGCCTGGATAAATAAATATATCTGTCCATCCTTGTTCCGCTTTGATTTTGCCATCATATTTGGAAGCGACAGTCTCAAGGGTTCTTGTAGATGTAGTACCGACTGCTATGACATTGCCACCTTGTTCTTTCACTCGATTAATCGTTTCAGCAGCACTTTCACTTATGCTATAAAATTCTGAATGCATTTCATGTTCTTCGACTGTTTCACTGCTTACAGGTCTGAATGTTCCAAGACCAACATGAAGGGTAATAAAGACAATTTCAACCCCTTTATTGCGAATTTTTTCAAGAATTTCTTCAGTGAAATGAAGTCCTGCTGTTGGAGCTGCTGCAGAGCCAATTTCTTTTGCATAAACTGTTTGATAACGCTCTCGATCTTCCAATTTTTCATGAATATATGGTGGTAATGGCATTTCACCTAATTTTTCTAACACTTCATAAAAAATGCCCTCGTAACTAAACTCAAATATTCGTCCACCATGCTCAAGAACGTCCGTACAAGTCGCACGCAACAATCCATCGCCAAAAGAAATTGTCGTGCCTATTTTTACCCTCTTTGCAGGTTTGACTAATGTCTCCCATCTATTCTTTTCCAATTGTTTTAACAATAAAACTTCGATATGAGCTCCCGTTTCTTCTTTTATGCCAAAAAGTCGAGCCGGCATTACACGGGTATCATTCAATACAAGACAATCACCCGCATTAAGCTCATCTACAATATGAGGAAATTGATGATGTTCAATTTCTTTTGAAAAAGGATTTACGATCAGCAATCTACTTGCTGCACGATCTTTTAGTGGTGTTTGAGCAATCAATTCTTCTGGTAAGTTGAAATCAAATTCTTCAATTTTCATACATAACTTCCTTTTACTTTGTTTCATCGTAATAAGTATAACCAAGATGTTCAAAAGCTAATTTTGTCGCCACACGTCCTCGTGGCGTACGTTGAATAAATCCAATTTGCATTAAATATGGCTCGTACACATCTTCTATCGTGATGCGTTCTTCTCCGATGGAAGCCGCTAATGTATCTAATCCAACGGGTCCACCATTAAATTGTACAATCATACTTCTTAGTAATTTATGGTCGATTTGATCTAAACCGTATCGATCCACTTGAAGTAATTCAAGAGCTTGTTTCGCAAGATCAAGGGTTATCGCTCCATCCCCTATTACTTGTGCATAGTCTCTTACCCGCTTCAACAAGCGATTAGCAATACGAGGAGTTCCGCGGGAACGCCTTGCAATTTCCTCTGCAGCTCTGTCATCAATCTCAACTTCAAACAGTTTACTACTTCTTTTTACAATTTCAATTAATGAATGTTCATCATAATAATCAAGTCTTAATAATACACCAAAACGATCTCGTAAAGGAGCTGATAAAGAACCTACCCTTGTTGTAGCTCCTACTAATGTAAAAGGCGGCAAGTCCAATCGGATAGAGCGGGCGTCATGCCCTTTCCCAACGACGATATCTAGGCAAAAATCTTCCATCGCTGGATACAGCACTTCTTCAATTGCTCGGGAAAGGCGATGAATCTCATCTATAAAGAGGACATCCCCAGGCTCTAGTGAACTAACAATAGCCGCTAAATCTCCTGGTCGTTCAATTGCAGGCCCACTTGTAAGCCGAATGTTTACATCCAGTTCATTTGCAATCACATTAGCTAGAGTCGTTTTTCCCAATCCAGGCGGGCCGTATAGCAACACATGGTCTAACGATTCTTGTCGGAATTTTGCCGCTTCAATAAAGATCTTTAAGTTATCTTTCACTTGATGCTGCCCGATATATTGAGAAAGCCTTTGAGGTCTCAAAGATAATTCAATTTGGTTATCCAATTCATTTGCTTCACTTGAAACGATTCGATTCACTTGCCGCCCTCCTTGTTACTTTGTCGTTAACAAAAGTTTTAATGCATATTTCATATAATTTTCCGTCGTTTGTAAATCTTCCTTTTCACTTAATAAAGGCTTAATTTTCTCTAATTCTTTTCCGGAATATCCGAGTGCATGAAGAGCCAACATTGCTTCTTCTAATTCATGTTGATATGGATTCACACCAAATAGCGGCAGTTCATCTTCAGCACTTGGAAGTTTCACTTGCTCAAGGAGCGAACCAAGTTTCCCTTTTAAATCTAGAATCATTTGTCTAGCAGTCTTCTTCCCGACACCAGGAAATTTCACTAAATACTTTTCATCTTCCATTTCAATGGCTGTAATAACATGCGAAGGATTGCCACTTGCTAGAATTGATAACGCACTCTTTGGTCCGATACCGGAAACTTGTATAAGTTTTTTGAATAATTCTCGTTCTTCTAACGTTTTAAAACCATACAATTGCTGAGCATCTTCTCTTACATGCATATGTACAAATACTCTTTGTTTTTCCTCATTCACACGAAAAGCAAACGGATTCGGAGTGATGATTGCGTATCCAATCCCGCTCTGTTCTAAGACGACATATTCAGGTGTAATGCGCGTCACTTGTCCAATGATATAATCGTACATTTTCATTCCTCACATTCGGAGTGTCGGTATAAACACAATATTGAAACAAAAGAAAGACCGTCTTTTATGACGGTCAACTATTTACTATTCTATTTTATATTAACATAATCTCGTATTTTATCCTACTTCAAACATTTCTTGAATTTTATCAGTTGTTGCCATCAGTTCAGGCCAATGCCTTAACGCCTTTTCTGTAAATGGCATTATATATTCTAAGAAAGCATCTTTCTCATAATCACCTAGATGCAAGACATATTGCCATTCTCTTAACAGTTCATTAGGGTATTGCAAGTAATGTAATTTTGAAAGACAAATTTCCCTTAAATATTTATTTTCATTTAATAATGTTTCAATATCATAATCTACATTTGGTAGTGCCCGGTGCATCCATAAAATCATCTCTTCCGCCGCATCGCCAACAACCGCTAAATCAAAATCAATTAATTTCATTCCATCTCTTGTCATTAAAAAATTGTGGTGCACAACATCGCCATGTAGCAATGTCATCTTTGTTGGAAAAGAACCTGGGTTTTGACGTATCTTTTTTAACGCTTTATTCGCATAGAGAACAATATCGTAATATTGATGACGCAAATATTTTACCAGCTCATTTTCTTGCAATAAAAACCGTTCAAGTCTAGCATTCCATTTTTGAATGAGTTTCTGTTTTGGAATGACAGAATAATGGCTCCATTCAATCTGTTCATTCGTTTCGTGTAATGCCTTTAGTATCTTCACTGCTTTCTTTCTATGTTTTGTCTTGGAAAAATCCGCGCTATAACTATTCTTTTGCCAACTTTGAACAAGCAAATAAGGCTCTTCTGATTTTTTTAATGGAATGATATAAGGAAACTGAATTTTTTCTAATTCTTCATGAATTAGTGCTACTTTTTCAAATACATGAAATTGATCATATTTTTTTATGAATAGTGTTTCGTTACCTGCATGTTGCTTCCAAATATTATTTTTAATTTGCATTTAGTATGACCACGGTTTAAAATGTGGTGCACAAGGATTTATTCTCGGTGGATAATATTGCTGCATACTTGGGTCGAATCCTTGATTCATTTGTGGATACATTGATTGTGGCATAGATTGAAACATCGGTGGATACATCCCTTGATTCATAGGATGATATCCTTGTGGCATTTGATAATAGTCGTATGATGGCATTGTTGCTTGTTCAAAAACATTGTAGTCCTGATGTCCTTCTTGCATTTGACTACTATAATCCTGACTCAATGTTTTTTCCCCTTCTTTTTGCTCATCTTGTGAAGTAGATTCAAAGAGCCAATCTGTATCATCATTCTGAGTTGTCTGATATTCTGTTGCCATTTGTGTCATCATAGGATTTTCTGCTTCACTTCCGTCATACATTCCTGCTTCGTACGGGAAGCTGTATTGCATATCCGGAGCTGGTTGGCCGGAGTATGGCATACCTTGTGAATAATCCATTCCATATGGCATCATTTGTTGATAATCCATTCCATATGGCATTGGATATTCAGGGCATGGAGGCAACATATGTTGGTTTGTGAAATACGGTTGAGCATGATGTTGCATATGGTCTTGCGCTTCTCTACAACCGCAACGCTCTACTTTGTGCGGTTTACAGTTGCAAGGATGTTGCGGCATGCATGGAATAAAAATAGGTTGTGGCACCGGAACATATTCAATGTGAGTTTGAGGAACCGGTACATATTCTTTCTCTACTACTTTTTCCTTCTCTTTTTCCGTTTCTTCTTTCATTCCTTCTGGTTGTGGAATTTTGATGAAAATCGGCTGTGGCATAACTGGTTGTGGGATTGGCATTATTTGTGGATGTTGCATGTGTCGTTGAATATTCAGATGTGGTGCAAAATCAAAGTGGAATTCTGTCTTTTCGTGTGGATGCATTTGTTGAATCGGCATCGGAACAATTTGTGGTACTGGTGGTGTTGGAGGAATTTCCGGCAATTTCATTTCTTTTTCTACTGGTTGTTTTTTCGGTGGTGTTTCGATTGGTTTGGCTTTCGGTGGAATCTCTACTTTTTTATCTTTTGGCGGTGTTTCAATCGTTTTTGCTTTATCTGGCATTTCTTTATGTCCATACGAGTGTTTCTGAGTTAAATGATCATCTGGTAAAATAATTTCCATACCAGGCACAATATAATCTGGATTTGCTAAATGTGAATTTAATCTTTTTAACTCCTCAAAATCGATACCATATTGCTTAGCAATTTTCCAAAGAGTATCTCCTTTTTGAACAATGTGAGTTCGCACAAACATCCTCCTTTTCTCGTTTTATAATATGACAATGAATCAAAAAAGACACAAAAATAATTCCCTTTACTACTCCTCGTGTTAAACTATGTTTAACAGGCTTATCCGTATACACATTATTTTATTAGGAGGTGTGATTGTATGAAAAAAATGCTTGGTGAAGAACGGAGAAATGAATTGCTAAATATCCTAAAGAATTCAAAAGAGCCCATTACAGGTACACAATTAGCAAAATATGCAAATGTTAGTCGACAAGTGATTGTTAACGACATGAATTTATTAAAAGCGCGAAATGAACCGATTATTGCAACAAGCCAAGGATATTTATATATGAATCAAGACGATACAACGGCTTTATTTGAAAAAAAAATTGTTTGTATACATAATGCTGAAGAAACAGAAGATGAATTGTTGACGATTGTAGATTGTGGGGTAACAGTAAAAAATGTAATTGTTGAACATCCGGTGTATGGAGAAATTACAGCTTCGATGATGTTATCATCCCGCATTGACGTAGAAAAGTTTCTTCAAAAAGTGAAGGAAACAAATGCAACTTACCTTTCTGTCTTAACGCAAGGAACCCATTTACATGTCATTTCAGCGCCGACAAAAGAACAAATTGAAGTAGCCGAAAAAAGGCTGCGTGAAAAGGGGTATTTGATAGAAGAATAGTTCTTTAAAAAATTGTTGAAGGAAAAGTAATAGGCAGAACAATTATTAAGAATTAAGGCTGGTTAGAAAACAATATTACTTTCTACCAGCCTGTTTATGTTTATATGAATCTTTCCATATCTTCTTTATTTGGTATTTTACAAGATCTCTTTTTTCCAAAAATATAACGATGTTTTGCAATAAAATCGTAAACTGTATCCCGAAGAATAGGTGGGAATATCATCAATATAGAAAAAACTTTCCAAAACCCTTCTAGCCCTAGAGAAATGCGCAATACGGCCGATGATTTCGCATAATAACGTTGATTTTCAATTAAAATCATGCTATTTAAATCTTTTGGAACTTGATACTGATTACATAACAATTTTCCTACTTCACTTTGTAGAGATGCAAACTGAAATTTTTTTTGAGGGTCTCGTTTCATGATAAAATGAACACTTCGACTGCAAAAGTTACACTCACCGTCAAATAAGATGATTGACTTCAACATGATCACTCCGATGCATTATATGTATAATAAGTTCCGAGTGATTTCACTTTACAGCCAAGAGCATGTAACTCCTCAAAGGCTCCTCTCATCATCGGTTCACTTTCATCTGCAAGCACATCAATAATAAAGAAATAGTTTCCTAATCCCGTTTTTAGTGGTCGTGATTCAATTTTGCTCAAGTTCAATTTTCTCCAGGCAAAAACCGAGAGCACTTGATGCAACGCTCCGGAAACAACATCTTGAGGCAACGTCAACATTAGCGTCGTTTTCGGTTGACCATCTGATTTTTCGATTGGTAAACGAGTATTGTGCTTTGATAATACAACAAATCGAGTATGGTTAAAATGGAAGTCATGAATATTGTGTTCCACAATTTCCAATCCATACTTTTCAGCAGAAGACGCATTGCCGATTGCTGCAATACATTTATCAGGATTCTCAGCGACCATTTTTGCCGCCTGCGCAGTGGAGGTAGTTTGATGCAACGGAACATGGCTAAAACGATAAAATAAATATTTATGGCACTGAGCTAAAGCATGTGAATGGGAATAAATACCCTCTAGTTTTTCCCAATTATCTTTTTGCGCTTTATTGACCATTAAATGCTGTTGAATTTTTAATTTAATTTCCCCGATGATATATAAATTTGCTTCATGAAATAAATAATCAATTGTTAGTGGTACACTGCCTTCTAAAGCATTTTCCAAGGGTACAACCGCATAATCCACTAAATCATTTGTTACTGCGTCAATGCACTCTGGAATCGTTCGATAAGCAATGTTCCATTCATTCGGGAAAAGTGAATTTGTTGCTAAGTACGTAAATGAAGCTTCCGGTCCTAAATAGGCAATCCGGTACTTCCATTCATTGTTTGCCACCATTAAGCCTCCCATCAATCAATAAATGGCTTATTTTAAAGAATGAGTTATAATGCCCCCGAGCTTATCACTTCAGCAGACTCGACAAATTCTAACTCATTCATTTTTTTGATTAATTCATTTAAGTCCATCATCATACTTGTAACGTCTAGTGATAGGGTAACATTGGCACGACCTTGAATCGGAATGGTTTGATGAATGGTTAATATATTGCAATGAGCTTCAGTAATAATTTCCAATACTTTTGCTAATGTTCCTTTTTGGTCTTGCAACTGAATAATCATCGTTAAAATTCTTTCTTTTACGATGGAGTGAAAGGGAAAGACAGCATCCCGATATTTATAGAAGGCACTTCTAGAAAGATCCACTTGCCTTACCGCATCCCATATGGAGTTGACCTTTCCTGTCTCCAACAATCGCTTTGCCTCTAATGTTTTTTGCATGGCATCGGTGAGCACGTCTTCCCGCACTAAATAATAGCGTTGTTCAGCAACATTTTTCATCACCATCCCCCCTACTATTCCACAAATTCGAATTCATAATCTAAAATGCGTACTGTATCTCCGTCCTTTGCACCTCGTTCTCTTAATGCATCATCCACACCTAAATGACGAAGCTGTCTTGCAAATCGACGAATCGATTCATCACGGCTGAAGTCAGTCATTTTAAATAATCTTTCAATTGTATATCCACTAAGCACATATGCTCCATCATCATCTCGAGTAATTTCAAATTCTTGCTCTTTCGCCTCGTGTTTATATAAAACAGTTGCATCACTTTCTTCAACTATATCATGCAGTTCAAAGTGAGGAGTTACTTCTAATAGGTCTGCAATTTCATGTAATAATGGTTTAAGCCCTTTTCGCGAAATCGCTGAAATTGGAAACACTTTTATGTCGTCGCCAATTTTCTTCTTAAATTCAACTAAATTTTCTTCTGCACCAGGCATGTCCATTTTGTTCGCTACGACAATTTGAGGTCGTTCTGTAAGGCGTAAATTGTATTGTTTTAACTCCTCATTTATCGTCACATAATCCTCGAATGGATCGCGTCCTTCCATTCCAGACATATCGATAACATGCACAATTACTCTAGTTCGCTCAATATGGCGCAAGAATTGCATCCCTAACCCCACACCTTGATGGGCTCCTTCAATTAAGCCCGGTAAATCTGCCATGACAAAGCTGCGACCATCATCTGTTTCAACTACTCCTAGATTTGGAACAATCGTTGTAAAATGATAGGCACCGATTTTTGGCTTTGCTGCGGAAACAACGGAAAGCAGTGTCGATTTCCCAACGCTAGGGAATCCTACAAGTCCAACATCTGCTAATACTTTCAATTCCAATATAACATTTAATTCTTGCCCAGGTTCTCCTTTTTCCGAAAGTTCAGGTGCAGGATTTGCTGGTGTGGCAAAGCGCATATTTCCTCGGCCACCTCTGCCCCCTTTTGCAATAATAGCGCGTTGTCCATGTTCAACTAAATCCGCAATGACGTTTCCAGTTTCTTCATTGATCACTACCGTTCCAGGTGGAACTTTTACAATTAAATCTTTTGCATTTTTTCCATGCATCCCTTTACTCATACCATTTTCGCCTCGGGGTGCTTTAAAATGGCGGTTATAGCGGAAATCCATTAATGTACGTAATCCTTCATCCACTTCAAAGACGACATTGCCACCATTTCCGCCGTCTCCACCAGCTGGACCACCATACGGTACATATTTTTCACGGCGAAAGGCAACCATTCCATCTCCGCCATCTCCGCCCTTAACATATATTTTTACGTGATCTACAAACATAATTTCACTCCTTAAAGGTTAAAACATATTTCCAATCATTTATGGATTCTTTTTCAGTGGTAATGTCCAAATTGTTACTATATTTCTCCGAGCTAAAAGGTTTAATATTCCATTTTCCATGTAAATCAAAGGTGATTCGTAAGATTTCCTCTTTGGATTCAATCGTAAGCAACAACTCTTGTTCACTGTATGGATCTAAATGAGGATAAACATGTTGAATCGTCTTTTCTAAGTATTCTACAGTTTCTTCATCTTTTTTCACCTTTGGAGCAGTCGTTCCATCTATTTTTAACTTTAATTCAATAGAGGGAAATCGATAATGAAAAGTTTGAATCCATTCAACGGTTTTAGGACAATTTAATCTATTTAAAATTGATAATGATTTATAATGATTACAGTAATTTTCTATAATCTTTTTTGCGTCATCAATTCGATTTAAATCTAAGTTCATTTTAATTAATTGCAACTGATTAATAAAATCATGATTAGCTGCTCTTAATATTTCATTGACAGTTAGCTTAGTCAATTTCCCCACTCCCATCCAATAATGCTCGGCAATACCTATTTAAGTATAGCAATTTTTTCTTTATATTTCTTCTATTGGAAGGAGTTTTTTTAGATAGAAAAAAGGACTGCATTTGCAGTCCTTTCATAATCAATCAAATTATGCTTCTTGTGCAACAGGGTATACACTTACTTTTTTCTTATCGCGCCCCATACGTTCGAAGCGTACAATTCCGTCAATTTTAGCGTAAAGTGTGTCGTCTCCACCGCGGCCTACGTTAGCACCTGGGTAAATTCTTGTACCGCGTTGACGGTAAAGAATTGAACCACCAGTTACAAATTGACCATCCGCACGTTTTGCACCAAGGCGTTTTGCTTCAGAGTCACGACCGTTCTTAGTAGAACCTACCCCTTTTTTAGAAGCGAAAAATTGAAGGTCTAATGATAACAAGTATTTCATTGTGTTCCACCTCCTACTTGCCTGTAGTTGATTTGGATATATTGACCGTAATTTTGTACCATTGAATAAACTTGTGCAGTCATTACTTGCACAATCAATTGTAATTTTTCATCTACTTCTGAATCTATATCCGTTGGCAAGTCTACTTTTAAGTAGCCTCCACCTTCATTTGCCTGCTCGATTTTCGGTTCAATATTTAATAGTGCATAAATAGCATTGACCGTACCAATCGCAATGGTCGATGCACCTGCACATACTAAATCTTTCCCTGATTCATCGTATTCAGCATGTCCAGAAAATTCAAAGGCAGATACACGGCGATTTTCGTCGTGATGTAGGGTTACCGTAATCATCCGGTCACCTCTTATGCGTTGATTGATTCAATTACTAATTTAGTATAAGGTTGACGGTGACCTTGTTTACGACGATAGTTTTTCTTAGGTTTGTATTTGAAAACAGTGATTTTTTTACCACGGCCTTCTTTCACAACTTTCGCTGTTACAGTTGCGCCTTCAACAGTTGGAGTACCAACTTTCACTGTTTCGCCACCAACGAAAAGAACTTTATCGAAAGTTACTACCTCGTTTGGCTCAACACCTAATTTTTCTACGTAAATTTCTTGTCCAGCTTCAACTTTATACTGTTTTCCACCAGTTTCGATAATAGCGTACATTACTTGCACCTCCTCTAGTCTAAGACTCGCCTGTAAGAAAGGTGATCATCATGATACTTTATAACCTTTCCAGAGCGGTTGTAGCACAGGTGCTACAAACAATAACATATGAAATGTTATCATACTGAATGTGTTAAGTCAATCGATTCAATACATATTTTTCAAAGGCGATTCGGTATTTTCGATAACGCCATTCTTGTATGATATGAAACCATAAGAAAATACTAAGAACAAATAAAAATAGTGTTTTTGGCAACAGAATAAATGTAATGATTACCGTCAACGTAATTAGTATGAAAGAGATTGCTAAAAACAATTCATATACTTTCGCTTTTTTACAAAAAAGTAAAATAAGCGCGAAAACAATTCTTCCTCCATCGAGAGGCCATACAGGTATTAAATTGATGCACAATAAAACGATCTGAATTTTTATAAAAGGCTTGGCCAATAAAGGATCTAGAAAGGGAGCCATCAACATACAACAAAATGTAGCGACAGGTCCTCCTAAGCTAATAAGGAGTTGCTTGTGAGGCGACAACGAGTAGCCACCTTCAAGTTCAATTTCCCCACCATACGGCATGAGTACACATCGCTTGACTTTTACCCCTAACAGCCAAGCCATTAGAATATGTCCAAATTCGTGAATTAATAATGAAGTTAGAATAAGTGCATAATAGGAAACATTTCCATAAAGTATCATGCCAAATAAAAGGGGTAAAAATAATGGATGAATCGTCATACGCATCATGGTCGCATATGCTCTTTCATCCATAGTAATGTTTCTTCTAAATTAAGAATGTTCCCATCCTTCTCTACTTGAATGTACAAATCCCCTGGCTCTTTTTTCCCGATTGTGCCTCCTCTTTCAATAGATGTGTAAGGCAACAATGAAAAAGAATCCACATTTCCATAAGTCACAGTCGTATCATCCTCATAATATACTGAAATCGTTTTCCCCGTATCTTTTGAATATCCCGTATATACGACTAGACCATGATCAATCGCAATTAAGGGTACCGATTCTTCGTAGGTAAATAAATACCCTTTGAAGTATGGCTTAACTTGTACAAATGTTAATAATTCTTGATTAATAGGCTCTGAGGAAACAGCAATCGTGTCATGTGCTTTCTTATCAAATATCTCCCTTAAAACATTTCTCATGAACGTTAAATCTTCAGAACTATATACAATTTTTTTCACATCAATGGAGATTCTTCCCGTTTCATGTAAGAAGTTACCAATCAGCACACCGGTACAAAGCAAAAATGAAGCAATCCATTTCCATTTTTTGTTCATACCCTCATCCATTCTCATTTTTCCTTAGTATATGAAAAATATGAAAATACGATTCTATATGTTGAAAAATGAGAATAAAGGGATGAATAATAAGACTGCTCAAAAAGTTAACATAAGTTGTTGATTCTTTCTCGACTTTGCGGAAATCAATTTAAATTGCTATCCACAAAGCTTCAGAACCCTTTTTGTACAGTCTTTTTTCTCCTCTGTATTATTTTGAAAAGATTGAAATTAATTTTCTAAATACTCCTTTATGCTGTTCTTCAAGCGTCATCAATGGAACCGATTCTCCTAAAATTCTTCTAGCGATGTTACGATACCCCAATGAAGCTTTATTATTTGGATCCATCACGATTGGCTCACCCTTATTTGAAGAAGCAATAACGTCCTCACAATCGATTATAATTCCTAATAAATCAATGGATAAATGCGTTGTAATTTCATTGATGTCCATTGCATCACCTTGGTTCATTAAATCTTTTCGAACTCGGTTAATGATAAGCTTCGGAGGATCAATTTGCTCTTGTTCGAGTAAACCGATAATTCGATCTGCATCACGCACTGCAGAAATTTCTGGAGTTGTAACAACAATAGCGCTATCCGCACCAGCTACAGCATTGCGATAACCTTGCTCTATCCCTGCAGGACAATCAATTAAAACATATTCAAATTCTCGTTTTAATTCTTCAATTAAACTTTTCATTTGCTCAGGTGTCACGGCATTCTTATCAGTTGTTTGGGCAGCTGGCAGTAAAAATAATTTATCGTCTACACGTTTGTCTTTTACTAAAGCTTGATGAATTTTGCAGCGCCCTTCAACCACATCTACTAAATCGTAGATGATGCGATTGTCTAAACCAAGAACAAGGTCTAAATTTCTGAGGCCAATATCCGTATCCACTAAGCATACTTTTTTCCCTTGAAGTGCTAGAGCAGTACCTAGGTTAGCTGTTGTTGTCGTTTTGCCAACTCCGCCTTTACCTGAAGTTATTACAATAGCTTCCCCCACATTAGCTACCTCCTTTTGTGTTTAGTAATGGTCGTATATTTCGCACTTCTTGTAATCGATCATATGAAATATTTCCATTTTTATTTATATATGCAAATAATTGCTCTGCATGTTCTTTTATTATTGGTTTTTCATTCGACATCACTTCAATCACATCTGCTATGTAAACATGAGTTGGTTCGAACCATGAGGCAGCTACAATGGCCTCACGATTTCCGTCAATCCCTGCATGAGCGATGCCTTTTAATTTTCCCAATACGAATATATTTCCACCAGCTTCAATTTTTCCATTTGGATTGACATCGCCAACAATAATAATATCACCTGGCGCTTGAATGACTTGTCCTGAACGAACAATGCCTACATATGTATCACATTGATTTTCTTGAATTTTTGCATTGTTTTCATCCACTGTAATGACATTGCTAAACACTTTCGATACGACCATTTTACCAGGTTGCTCAATAATTTTAATTATTTCTTGTTTTTGATGTTCAAGAAGGTAGCGATAGCCTAAATCGAGAGAGACATTCACTCTACCATCAATTCCACCTTCTGATACTTTTTTCTCAAGTTCTTCAACCAGTTCTGCGTAGGCGCACTGATCATCAAGCCGAAGCACTAAACCGTCTTTTGTCCCTTTCATATGGACAAGCTGTTTTTTCATAAGAGTGACACCTCTCGCTTGATTAAAATTAAGATAGTTCGCGAGCTTTTTGCAATACTCGCGCATCTATTAAATATTTAAATGCCCAACCAAGCATAATTAAGTAGAGTAAATTAGCTAGAATTGAAGGGATTAATCGAATCAATAAAAACTCTTTAAAAGGCAAAGTGGTAAATTGAATAAAATGGAAGAAATAGTATAAAATAAGTTCCATCAATGCAACTAAAACTACTGACAGAATTGTCGTAATACTTAAATGTTGGTGGATATATTTTACAGACCAACCAGCTGTATAGCATACCAGTGGGTACAACACAGTGTATAAACCAATGATATCAATGTAAAACACATCGTACAAGAGTCCAAAAAACAAACCGTACGTTACCGCACGTTTGCGACTGTAATAAATAGAAATAAAAATTAAATAAAGTATAAGAAAACGAGGAACTAAATAAATTATCTCCCCGTTCCATTCAATCGGTGAGAACAATGCGAATTCAGGTTCTAATAAAAATAATACAATTGCAATAAAGGGAATCGTTAAGCGGATCCACATTATTCTTCACCCTCACCCGGTATGCCCGTATTATTTGTTAAGTCTGCATTTGTTCCATCACCATCAGAACCGTCGATGACCGTTGCACTACGCTTTGCAATAATGACTTCTTCTAACATTGAAAAATCAGCAGATGGACGTATATATGCCATTTTCGTTAAACCAAAGTCTTCCGTTGTCACTTCTGTAATTTCTCCAATGAGTATTCCTTTTGGGAAAATACCTCCTAAACCTGAAGTAACAACTTTTTCACCTACACTAATTTCTATACTGGAATCAATTCTTTTTAATATTAATTCATTACGCTCTTCGTCATATCCTTCAATTAAGCCAAAAGCGACCACTTTTTCACCTTGAACCATTGCTGAAACTCGGAAATTTGGATTGTTTGTATACAATAATTCCACTTCAGAAGTAAAAGGAGTAACTAAGCTTATTTTACCAATTAATCCTTTAGTCGTCATAACCGCCATGTTTTGCTTTACACCATGGGAAGAGCCTTTATTGATAATAATTTTTTCTTCCCACTGATCAGGATTTCTTGCAATGACTGTTGCACGAAGCGGATCGTAATCTCGTAAGCTATCTTTTTTTTCCAATAGTTCCCGCAATTGTTCGTTTTCCGACTTTAAAGTATTTACTTCTGCCTGTAAAACTGCAAAATCTTCCAACCTCATTTTCAAGCGCTGGTTTTCTTCATAAGTATTTAATAATGATTGAATATTATAAAAGATACCTGTTATGTAATTAGCTGGCTTAGCAACAACACTTTGTGCTAAGCCAACTGAATCTTTAATGAATTGTTCGGGGAGAGTCGCATTTTGACGATCGCGTAATGAAAAGCTGATCAATGCCACAAGTAAAATCATACCAACTAAAAGTATAATGAGTTTTTTGTTCGAAAAATGTGGCATTGCTATCCCCCCTTATTTTTTCAACTGCTGAGATCGAATTAAATCAATATGTTCTAACGCTTTTCCTGTACCTAACGCAACACAATCTAACGGATTTTCAGCAATAAATACAGGCATTTTTGTCTCGTCACTTATTACTTTATCAAGATTTTTTAAGAGCGCTCCACCACCTGTAAGAACGATTCCTCGTTCCATGACGTCTGCAGAAAGTTCTGGTGGGGTTTTTTCTAATGTTTTCTTCACACCATCAATTATAGCTGCAACGGCTTCTTTTAATGATTCAGAAATTTCACTAGCTGAAATTTCAATTGTTTTCGGTAACCCTGTCAATAAATCTCGGCCACGAATTTCCATCTTTTCATCCATTTCATCAACACGTGCTGTACCAATTTCCATCTTAATCTGTTCTGCTGTTCTTTCTCCAATCGTTAAGTTATATGTTTTACGGATATAGCTTATGATTGCTTGATCCATTGCATCCCCAGCAATTCGAACAGATTCGCTTGTCACGATGCCACCTAAGGAAATAACGGCAACCTCCGTCGTTCCTCCTCCTATATCAACTACCATAGAACCAGTTGGATCCCAAACTGGAAGTTCTGCACCGATGGCAGCTGCAAAAGGCTCTTCAATTGTAAAGGCTTCTTTTGCTCCTGCTTGGCGAGCTGCATCAATAACTGCTCGCTGTTCAACAGAAGTAATACCATATGGTACACAAATCATCACATTTGGTTTTTTCCAATTTGAACTAGAATTTTTCAACGCCTGCTTTAAATAATATTGAATCATCGCAGTCGTAATATCGAAATCTGCAATAACACCATCTTTCATTGGTCGAATAGCTACTATGGAGCCAGGTGTACGACCAATCATATTTTTCGCATCATTTCCGACTGCAACAATATCACCTGTTTTTGTATTTTTCGCCACAACAGATGGTTCACGTAACACAATTCCTTTTCCTTTAACAAAAACTAAAGTATTCGCTGTACCAAGGTCTATACCTACATCTTTTTGTCCTAATCCAAACAAGTTTTGTACTTCCTTTCTATTTACGCCTTTCTTTCTCTAAGACTGTCCAAAATCATAAGTTTTATTATAGCGGATAATGTCGAAAAATTATAGTGTTACAAATAGTTTTTACCCGCTTTGCATGCAACACATATAATTTTCGCATTTATCATTGTATTGTGAAATAGCGATTGAAACAATGAAAAAAACATTATTTGAAATTACAATCTCATTACAAATCCACCTTTTATTAGACGAACTTTACGAAAACAGGTTCGTTGAAATAAAATCGTCACGAAAAAAGCCGAAAATCCAAAAAAATGGGGGACTTTCGACTTTTTTGGAATCAACCTGTCATATTTGACTTATGAATTAAATATAACCTTGCTCTTTTAAACTAACGTATTGATGATCACCAATAATGACATGATCAATTAGTTCTATTCCAATTATAAATCCCGCTTCCTGAAGCCTTTTTGTCACTTCAATATCTTCGGGACTTGGTGTTGCATTCCCACTCGGATGGTTGTGGGCACAAATAATTGAAGCAGCTGAACGTTTCACAGCTTCTTTAAATATTTCACGGGGATGGACGATGGACGAATTCAAGCTTCCAATGAAAATCGTTTGCTTATGAATCACCTGATTTTTCACATTTAAATACAATGCTACAAAATGCTCTTGTTGTAAAGAGCCTATTTCAGGCATCAAAAAAGATGCGGCATCTTTTGGTGAGCGAATCGTAAAGCGTGAATCCATTTGCTTTTGAGATAGTCTTCTACCTAGCTCAATTGCTGCCAATAATTGCACCGCTTTCGCTTGACCAATTCCTTTTATTGATACAATTTCTTCCAACGTAGCATGTTTTAATTCATGTAATTTTTCAAAATAATTGAGCACACGATTTGCCAATGATAAGACCGACTCTTGCTTCGTACCCGTTCTCAATAAGATAGCAATCAGTTCTTGGTTTGATAAGCTCTGCGGCCCCTGTTTTATTAGCCTTTCCCTCGGACGATCATCGATATGTAAATCGCGTATCATCAAATCAGGAAAAGTGCCGATGGACATATCATTACATACCCCCTATAGTTCGATAATTTTTAATTCCATCATTTTTTCAAATAGGAATGCAATCGGAAGTCCAACAACCGTATTATAATCACCTTCTATTCGGTCGATAAATAATGCACCAGCTGTTTGAATCCCATAACCACCAGCTTTATCGAAAGGGTCATTTGTTTGAACATACATTTCAATCATCGGTTTCGGCAGGTTTTTAAAATATACGTCGGTTACTTCTACAAAGGATTCCGCTTGCCGATCTTTTGTTATGATAGCCACAGCAGTCATCACTTGATGGCGATTCGATGAGAGTTTTTCTAAATGGCGAATCGCTTCTTCCTTTGTTTTTGGCTTGTGAAGAAGCTCGTCATTGAACACAACGATAGTATCTGCACCAATAATTGTTTTTCCAGGGCAATGACTTGCAACATCTTGCGTTTTTAATAGTGCCACTTTTTGAACATAATCTTTGAAGTCCCTCGCTTGCACTGAAGTCTCTTCCACGCTGCTCGCCATTATTTCAAAAGGGACTCCTAGCTTTGCAAATAATTCTTTTCTTCTTGGTGAGGCTGACGCTAAAACGAGTTGATGACTTGTTCTAAATTTCATTTCCATTCCTCCTATACATAATATAGCCTAGGAATGGGATTTTGAAAAATTCATCGTACTTTAGGAAATAACAAATTTGACTGCAGTTTGTATCTTTAAAATTTAATTTTCAAACAGTCATTTTCTGTAAAATAGTGGGCTAACAGATGCATTCGAATGATTGATAAATCACTTGATATACTTGATAATGCGAAGGATATTGTTTGCCAATCGGGAGGAAAATCTTCTTTATTTTCGACACCTTCAAAATTAAATTTTGCAGGATCATTACTTTTCAGTAAAGAAGGAAGATTTTTTAAAGCTGGTTCAGAACAACCTGCAGCGGATAATGTAAAAGGCTTGGCAAAGGAAGGAGGATCATCAGATTTCACGACCCCTTCTTTCGTAGTCGAAACACTGGACCAAACATAATAATTCCCATCAATTTCAACGACAGCGCTTGTGTTTAAACTAGCATAGCCATATACAAAATCTGTTGCAGCTTCAAAACTTGAAAAAACTCCATGCTGATTGGCATAAAATTGCTCACTGTAGCCATCCTTCACATCTTCTTCATTCTCTTCTGTTTGTTGCGAGCTAACGGGAATTAATTCATTTTGATGTTTCTGCTCGGTATAAGTTGAATTCATGGAATTTAGTATAAGAATGAATAATAGAACACCTACAATCCCTGTAATAGAACCTAATAGAGCAGCCCTTACGATTTCTCGTCGCCCAATGATATGTGGAAATTTCATCGAATCACCCTTTTCAATTCAACAATCACCATTTCAAATCTGTAGTCGAACAATGTCTATATTATTTCATATGTTTATTTTTAATTGAAAATGATAATGGAACAAATCTAAAAGATAATTATTTGTAAGAAACCATTAGAAAAGGGTTTATCAATATAATAGGATTTCTAGGGTCTTGAGACATTAAATCATATTCTTAATTGATTGCGTATTTCTGCTAATAAATAAAGGGAACCGGTCACGAATGTAATCCCTTCAAAATTTACACTTGATTGAATAAATGGGATACAGTCTTTCAATATTACTTTTTTCTTCGCCTTTGAAAGATGTAGTAAATCTTTAGCTTTCGCAGCTCGAGTATTTTGAAAATCGACAAAATAAAATTCATCGCTAATTGTTTCTAAGGAGCGCAACACTTTCTCAATATCTTTATCTGCAACCATTCCTAGAACGAAACGAATCCTTTTATTTGGTAACTGTTGTTTAATCGTTTCGATAAGTTTCTCAATGCTAGCTGGATTATGGGCTCCATCAAAATAGACATTCGGAAACACTTGTTCAAAACGAGAAGGTAAACTTGTGCAACCCACTGATTGTCGAACCAAATCGATCTGAACTTCAATTTGTAAGATTTTCGCCATCTCTATAAAAGCAGTAATTGCAAGTGCCATATTTTCTCCTTGGTGGGCACCTAGCAACTTTCTCTTGAGTTTTTCAATTATTATTTTTTCCTTGAAATTTATATACTTTTCCCCTTGTTCATCTGCCTCAACAGTAAACGTCTCGTCATAAGCATACAAAGGTGATTGTTGAATATGGGCTTTTTGTTTCACAACAGTTAAAGCTTCTTCTGGTAATTTCCCAATCACCACAGGTTTCCCATATTTCACAATTCCTGCTTTATGCTGTGCAATTTGCTTAATCGTATGACCTAGAATTTGAGTATGCTCTAGGGCGATGCTAGTGATAATTGAAACTAATGGATTGACTACATTTGTGCTGTCTTCTAATCCGCCTAAGCCCGTTTCAAGAAGCACTAAATCTACTTGCTCATTAGCAAAATGAAGAAACGCTGCACATGTAAGGAGCTCAAAATCCGTTAATAATCCGCTGATTCCTGCGTGTTTCATTTGTTGAAAAACAACGTCCATTTGCTTCTGTGTAATCGGTTTACCGTTTATTTGAATTTGATCGTGTACATCCACCACACATGGTGACATAAATTTTCCAACGGATAGTCCATGATTTAGCGCCATTTGTTCTAAAAAGGCGATGGTTGAACCTTTTCCATTCGTACCTGCAACATGTACTACTTTAAGCTTTTCTTGTGGATTATGAAGCAATGTCAACGCTCTTTTTATCGACTCTAATCCCGGTTTTATCATACTGTCACTATGAACATTCCATCTTTCTTTATATTGTTCAAAATTGAGAATCATACGCTTCTTCCTTCATCTTTAAATATTTCCGAACTTCCGCAATGAATAAAATAGAACCTGTTATGATGAGTAATTCATCTTTCTCCAGATTCTTCAACTGCTGTTCTATAAGCATCTTCCAGTTTTCATTTACAACCTTAAAAGGATGCCCTGAACAACTTGCCAAATTCTTTGCTTTCGCAGCGCGCGGTATAGGTATCTCTGTGAAATAAATCGCTTCTGCAACTTTGTCTAACATGGAAATGCTCTCTTTATAATCTTTATCGTTCATCACAGAATAAATAAACTTATACTTATAGTCTGGATATTGATTTATAAGAGTATCAATGAGCGCCCTAGTTCCTTCCGAATTATGAGAGCCATCTAATATAACTTGTTTACCAAACCGTTCGAAGCGCCCAGGCCAAAACGCTTTTTCTAATGCTGATTGAATGTGATGATCTGTAATCTTAGAAAAACCGATACTTCTTAGTATAGTTATTGCAGTTAATGCACAACTGGCATTTACGATTTGATGGGCACCCATCATCTTTAATGATATATCTAACTTCACATTGCCTAAATGGTACGTAAAATGCTGATTTGATGTATTCAGCGTAATATTCGACACGAAAAAGTCTTCCCCATAAACAAATATAGGAGCTAGTTTTTGTTCTGCTTCGTGACGAATAATATTCATTGCTTCTTCATCCTGAACGGCGGTAACCACAGGTATATTTTTTTTAATAATCCCCGCTTTTTGATAGGCAATTTCTGTTAAAGTATCCCCAAGTATTTCAGTATGATCTAGAGATACTGTTGTAATAATAGAACATAATGGTGTGATGATATTTGTACAATCGAAACGGCCACCTATTCCAGCTTCAATAAGTGCAATATCAACTTCTTCTTCTGCAAAATACATAAACGCGATAAGTGTCATTAGTTCAAAAAAGCTAGGATAATGCTCTCCCAGTTCATCAATAATTTTAAATAGCTGATTCGCAAGGGATAAAAATCGTTCATCTGTAATATCTATACCATTAATGGTGATTCGTTCATTCACCCGTTCTAAATGCGGTGATGTAAAGGTTCCTACTTTATATTGAGCATGTTGTAAAATTTCCTTTAAATAATTTAAAGTAGAACCTTTCCCATTCGAACCAGCAATATGTATGAACGTGACTTTTTCATGGGGATTGTTAATAAGTGGCAAAATTTTGTTCATTGCCTGAAAAGGTTCCCCTTTATGCTTTTCAGCCTTTAAACCAAACATAAAATTCGTACATTCTTCCATTGATGTAAACAAATAACCCCGCCTCCTAACCATCATAATTTTACTCCAAAAGGAATGGCGTATCATCAAAGAAATGATTTTTGATAATAAATAAACTGCCTATGTAGATAACTCACTAGCTTGTGAGGATACATCTTTTGTTTGCGCAGATAGAACCCCAAGTCCTGTAAATATCAATCTACTTGTGCAGATAACATCCTTGCTCGTGCGAGTGGATTTTCCGCTTGCGCAGATAACACACTAGCTTGTGCAGTTAGATTCCATACTCGTGTAGATAACACCCCTGCTCGTGCGATTGAATCCTCCACTTGTGCAGATAACACACAAACTTGTGCAGTTGGATTCCATACTCGTGTAGATAACACCCCTGCTCGTGCGGTTGAATCCTCCACTTGTGCAGATAACACACAAACTTGTGCAGTTGGATTCCATACTCGTGTAGATAACACCCCTGCTCGTGCGGTTGAATCCTCCACTTGTACAGATTACTCCACCGGCACATGAAAAAAATTCGCCAAGCCGAAAAAATACTTCAGCTTGAGCGAATTTCAAAATCAAAAAAATGATTACATTTGCTTCAATTCATCCAAACGTTTTTTCACTGTATCATATTTTTCTTGATAGTCAGCAAGTTTTTCACGTTCTTTAGCAACTAGTGCTTCCGGAGCTTTTTTCACGAAGTTCTCGTTGGAAAGCTTGCCAGATACTAATTTTACTTCCTTCGCCCATTTATCTAACTCTTTTTCAAGACGTGCAATTTCTTCTTCTAAGTTAATGAGCCCTGCTAACGGCAAGAATAGCTCTGCGCCTGTCACAACTGCTGTCATCGATTTTTCAGGTGTTGCAACCTGTTCCCCAATCACTAATTGTTCTGGATTACAGAACTTCTCAATATAAGCTTTATTGTCCTCTAGAATTTTTACTGTTTCCGCATCTTTCGCTTTAATAAATAAAGGAACTTTTTTGCTGATTGGCGTATTCACTTCTGCACGGATATTTCGAACTGAACGTATAATGTCCATAAGAAGTTTCATATGATTAGATTCTTCTTTGAAATTAAATTCTGGTCTTACTTTTGGCCACTCAGCAACAGTGATGGATTCCCCTTCATGTGGAAGGTGTTGCCAAATTTCTTCTGTAATGAATGGCATCATTGGATGAAGTAGGCGCATTGTATTGTCAAGCACATACGCAAGTACGGAGCGAGTTGTAAGTTTTGCCGCTTCATCGTCTCCATATAGTGGAAGCTTCGCCATTTCAATATACCATGAACAGAAGTCATCCCAAATGAAGTTGTACAATTCACGCCCAACTTCCCCGAACTCATAACGTTCAGCTAAGTCTGTTACTTTTTCAATCGTTTCATTTAATCGTGTCAAAATCCATTTATCGCTAACACTCAATTCACCGGATAAATCAATTTCTTCGTATTTTAAACCGTTCATATTCATGAGTGCAAAGCGAGATGCATTCCAGATTTTATTTGCAAAATTCCAAATCGCTTCGACTTTTTCATTCGTATAACGTAAGTCTTGACCTGGTGTAGAGCCGGTTGCTAAGAAGTAGCGTAGAGAGTCTGCACCGTACTGGTCAATCACATCCATTGGGTCTACACCGTTTCCAAGGGACTTACTCATTTTACGTCCTTCCCCGTCACGAACTAAGCCATGAATGAGCACGTCTTTAAATGGGCGGTTTCCTGTAAATTCGAGCCCTTGGAAAATCATGCGGGATACCCAGAAGAAGATGATGTCATAACCTGTAACGAGCGTATTTGTTGGATAATAGCGTTGATATAATTCATGATGTGTATCCGGCCAACCCATTGTTGAGAATGGCCATAATGCACTAGAGAACCACGTATCTAATACGTCCGGATCTTGCGTCCAATTTTCCGCATCTTTAGGTGGTTCTTTTCCAACATAAATTTCACCCGTTTCATTATGATACCAAGCAGGAATTTGATGGCCCCACCAAAGCTGACGAGAAATACACCAGTCTTTAATATTTTCCATCCAATGAATATACGTATTTTCAAAGCGTGGTGGAACAAAATTCACTTTATTTTCTTCATCTTGTTGAAGTTTCAATGCCGCTTCTGCAAGAGGCTTCATTTTTACGAACCATTGTTTAGATAAATAAGGCTCGACTATTGCCCCAGAACGCTCAGAGTGTCCAACGGAATGCGTATGTTCCTCAATTTTTATTAAGTAGCCTTGTTGTTTTAAGTCTTCCACAATTTGCTTGCGGCATTCAAATCGGTCTATACCTTGATATTTGCCAGCATTTTCGTTCATTGTACCGTCTTCATTCATTACTAAAATTCGTTCTAAATTGTGACGGTTTCCTACTTCAAAGTCATTTGGATCATGGGCTGGTGTAATTTTCACAACACCTGTACCAAATTCCATATCCACATATTCATCTGCTACGATTGGAATTTCACGATTGACAAGCGGTAAGATTACTGTTTTGCCGATGTACGGTTTATAACGTTCATCTTCAGGATGAACAGCTACAGCAGTATCCCCAAGCATTGTTTCAGGTCGTGTAGTAGCAACTTCCAAATAACCTGAGCCGTCCGCAAGCGGATATTTCATATGATAGAAGGCACCAGGGATTTCTTTATAAATTACTTCGATATCTGATAAAGCAGTTTTTGCTTCCGGGTCCCAGTTGATGATGCGTTCGCCGCGATAAATGTATCCTTTTTCATAAAGACGTACGAACACTTCTTTTACAGCATCAGATAAACCTTCATCCAATGTGAAACGCTCTTTTGTATAGTCCAATGACAATCCTAATTTTGCCCATTGTTCACGAATATGGCTAGCATATTCTTCCTTCCATTCCCACGTTTTTTCAAGGAATTTTTCACGACCCAAATCGTAGCGACTTTTTCCTTCTTCACGCAACTTCGCTTCTACTTTTGCTTGTGTTGCAATTCCAGCATGGTCCATACCTGGAAGCCATAATGCATCATATCCTTGCATCCGTTTCATGCGAATAATAATATCTTGCAATGTTGTATCCCAAGCGTGACCAAGATGCAGTTTTCCTGTTACGTTTGGTGGTGGAATAACAATGGAATATGGTTTTTTGTCACTATTTGGATCTGCTTCGAAAAATTTCCCTTCTAGCCACCATTTATAACGACCTTGTTCAACTGAATTTGGATCGTACTTAGTTGGCATTGTCACGTTTTCTGACATGAATGTTCCTCCTTTAGTTGATTGAATTTTGGCAAAATAAAAAACTCCTTATCCCAAAAAGGACGAAGGAGTTTCGCGGTACCACCTTTTTTCCATTTAGACAATAAATGTCTAAATAGCGCTCATTTCGATAACGGTGTTCAACCGACTTTTACTACTTCAATTTCATAAAAGTTGCTCCATGGCTACCTTCAAATGCGTGCATGCGGAAACTTTTCAGCTACCGTTTCCTCTCTTTAGCATGCAACATCATTTTACTCTTCCAGTTCATCGCATCAATGTGTATTCAACTGCTTAAATCATTGTATAAAATTTAGCAGCAGTTTTCAAGTTTGAAGGAAATGAAAGGAGTGATTTCCATGTCATTATTCCACAAAAGACGAAAAAATTATAATCCTTGGTTATTACCGCCTTGGCTTCGAAAAATACGTTTTTTTGCAAAAAGCATTTGTATCCCAATTACAGTTTTTCAAGCTATTCGCGTCGTTTTTATTCCTACGACAGGTGATGTATTACTGCTATTTCTACTTGCCCTCATTTCATGGTTGTTATGGACGGATATGATCTAAATTTCAATACGCTATAATTTTCAGAAAGCTCATTATAGAAGTCATCTGAATCAGAAGGAATCTTAAACTTTTCATCAATGAATAGTTTACTAGATGATTCATTAACTAATTTTACTTCTTCCGTTTCTTTTCGAATTTTTTTTGCTTCTTCCACAAAGTTATATTCTTCAGGTGGTTCTACGGAAATGGACGGATTTTCATGTAGAGTAAATTCATCAGAATTCGAAAATTGTTGATTTTCATTCATTTTCGACGAATGGTCAGTAGTTTCAATCGTTGTTTGTTGCAATGGTTCATTTACTAGTGGATGTTCTAATGTAGATGGTGGCTGGTCAGTTTTGGCTCTTTCTAATACTTCTCCTGTATTAGCCGCCACAACGGCTACTCGTTCAGCTACCTTCTCTTCAGATTCTACTTGGAATAATGCACCTACTACCGGTTCATCAAATGTGCATTTTACTTCCCATTTAAACGTACAGCTTGAGCCATCATATACAAAAAAGGATATATCATCAACAAGCAATTCTGGTCGACAATCTTTTGCAACTTTCTCACGAGGTAAATCAACTTCTAAAGGCAATGCGTATTCAAAGTAACCTTCATCACCTTTTAAATCTAAATGTTCAATTAACGTACCTTCGCTATAATCTGGCTTTATTTTTGGATTAAACTTCACTGTTGCTTTAATATGATAAATGCCTGTTAAACGAAGAGATTCTTCTAATTCTGTTTGTTGCCAACGCGGGATGACTTGGACCGAAACAACTTCTTCTACAATCCCATAAGCTTCTGGAAAAATAAATTGCGTCATCATTTCCCAATTGATTTTTGCCATATGTTTCCCTCCCGTAATACTCTATGCCCGAGAATCGGAAGTATGATTAAAGAATTAAAAATCCCTCATTACTTTATAAAATAAAAAAGAGTGTCTCTTCCTTATCAACGGAAAAGACACTCTAATTATTATCGAGCTAATTTTGCAAATACTTTGTGGAATGCATCTACCGTTTTTGCGATATGTTCTTCCGTATGTGCAGTTGAAATAAACAATCCTTCAAATTGGGAAGGTGGTAAGTATATTCCTTCTTCTAGCATGAGTCGATAGAATTCAGCAAATAATGTTAAATCGGAAGTTTGGGCAGATTTAAAATCAACTACATCTTCATTTGTTAAGAATAATCCAATCATACTTCCCGCGCGATTTATTGTATGCGGAATGTTATATTTTGTTGCGGCTTCACGAATTCCAGCTTCCAATTGGTCACCTAATTTTTTAAAGTAGTCATAAGATTCAGGTGTTAAACGGGATAATGTTTCAATTCCAGCAGTCATCGCGAGAGGGTTACCTGATAATGTTCCTGCTTGATACACTGGTCCACTTGGCGCAACCTTTTCCATGATTTCCCGCTTACCAGCATAAGCACCTACAGGAAGTCCGCCTCCCACAACTTTTCCAAGGCATGTTAAATCTGGATCAATGCCATAGTAACCTTGAGCGCAGTGATAATCGACGCGGAATCCTGTCATGACTTCATCAAAAATAAGCAATGCGCCATATTGTTTCGTAATTTCACGTAAACCTTCTAAAAATCCTGGTTTCGGTGGAACAACCCCCATGTTCCCTGCAACAGGTTCTACAATAACCGCGGCAATGTTGTCACCTAATTTTTCAAATGTTGCTTTTACTGCTTCTAAATCATTATAAGGAACCGTTGTTGTATTTTTTGCAACGTCTGCAGGTACGCCAGGGCTGTCAGGTAAACCAAGTGTTGCAACACCTGATCCCGCTTTAATTAATAATGAATCTCCATGGCCATGGTAAGAACCTTCAAATTTCATTATAATGTTACGGCCTGTGTATCCTCGAGCTAGTCGAAGAGCAGCCATCGTCGCTTCTGTTCCAGATGAAACAAAACGAACCATTTCAACTGAAGGTACTCTTTCAATAACGATTTGTGCTAATTTGTTTTCTAATACTGTCGGTGCACCAAAAGAAGTTCCTTTTGCTGCTTGTTCTTGAATTGCTTTCACAACTTCTGGATGAGAGTGCCCTAAAATTAACGGCCCCCAGCTAAGCACATAATCGATATATTCGTTGCCGTCAATGTCACGAATAATGGCACCTTCCCCAGATTCAATAAATATCGGTTCTGCATTAACAGATTTGAATGCACGAACAGGGCTGTTCACCCCTCCAGGCATTAAATTTACTGCTTCTTTAAATGCTTTCACTGAATTTTCATAGGTACGCATTTTACTTCTCCTCCAACCAACGAGCTACATCTTTAGCATGATAAGTAATGATTAAGTCAGCACCCGCACGCTTCATTCCAAGTAAAGTTTCTAACACAACAGACTTTTCATCAATCCAGCCGTTTTGTGCTGCTGCTTTCACCATCGCATATTCTCCAGATACGTTGTATGCAACTACTGGAACTGGGAAATTGTTTTTCACATCTCGAATAATATCCATGTAAGCTAGAGCTGGTTTAACGATTAAGAAATCAGCTCCTTCTTCAATGTCGGATTCAGCTTCACGGAACGCTTCTAAACGATTGGCTGGATCCATTTGATATGTTTTGCGGTCGCCAAATTTCGGTGCTCCTTCCGCTGCTTCACGGAATGGTCCGTAATAGCTTGAAGCATATTTTACAGCATAGGACATGATTGGAACATCTTGGAATCCAGCTTCATCTAAAGCATGGCGAATGGCCACTACAAACCCATCCATCATATTGGAAGGTGCAATGATATCAGCTCCTGCTTTCGCTTGAGAAACAGCTGTGCGAGCTAATATATCAAGGGATGGGTCATTTAAAATTTTGTCCCCTTCCACTAAACCACAGTGACCATGATCAGTAAATTCACATAAACATGTATCTGCAATGACCATCAATTGAGGATATCTCTCTTTAATTTGTTGTGTCGCTTTTTGCACAATTCCATGGTCATGGAAAGCACCTGTTCCTTGTGCATCTTTATCAGCAGGAATTCCGAATAAAATCACTGATGGGATTCCAAGTGATACCACTTCATCAATCTCAGCATCTAAATTATCCAAAGAAAGTTGGTAGACACCTGGCATAGATTTTACTGGATTTTTAATGTTTTCGCCCTCAATCACGAAAATAGGGTAAATTAAATCTTCTTTGTGTAAATGGTTTTCTCTTACCATAGAACGAATTGTAGCGTTTGCACGTAATCTACGATGTCTTCTGAATTCAAATTGTGACATTATGATTCCTCTCCTTTTATAATCGCTTCAATAACTGATTGCATCGTATATTTCTTCGGAAAATATGTAACAACGGCACCATATTTTTCAACGGCACCTTTAGTTATGTGACCAATGCAAGCGATTTTCATTTGGTTCCATCCTACTTGTGAAACTGCAAATTTATTGAAACAATCTACCGCTGACGGACTGGCAAAAATAACAATTGGATCATTATTCGTTTGAATCGTCTTTACTAGCGTTTCAATGGATTTCCTATTTTCAATCGTTTTATATACCGTCCATTCGTCAATATGAAATGGCAGCCCTTTCTTTATGGTGTCCTTTGCTAATTCCCCTCTAATAAATAAACATTTTGGTGACGTACCACTTACAAAAGGGAATTCTTTTACAAATGTATCAGCGCTGAAAATAGTAGGCATGAAATGAACCGTAAAGCCATATTGTTCTAACAGTTTGGCCGTCTTTTCTCCTACAGCAGCAATTTTACTAGAAAAATGTGCCAAGTTAAAATGATGACGTTCTATTTTTTTATAAAAAAACTCAACACCATTTTGACTCGTAAAAATAAGCCAGTCATAGTTTAGGCAAGAAAATAATCGCTCTTTGTCCTCAATACTAATTACTTCTTCAGTTTGTATGAGCGGACAAACTACCGCTTCTCCCCCAAGCTGATCGATTTCGTCTATAATAGACAACGTTTTTTTTGAACCAGTTAGGATTATCGTTTTTCCTTCCAAAGGTTTATGCATTGTTCTCCGCCTTCACCTTAGCGATTAAATCATAAGCACCTTGATCAGTTAAAAGTTGAGCAAGTTTATTTCCAATTTCTACAGGTTCATTTCCTTGAATTGTTTCTTTGTAACAAATCGCTCCATCAGGTGATGCCACAAGTCCCGTTATCGTGATGACATCTCCATCAACCGTTGCATATCCTGCAATCGGTACTTGACAACCTCCATCCATCGCAGCTAAAAACGTGCGCTCAGCAGTTACCGCTTTCTTAGTGTTATTATCTGTTAATTTCGCTAGTTCTGTTAAAAGTTCTTCATCATCTTCACGACATTCAATTCCTAATGCTCCTTGAGCAACAGCCGGTAAGCAAATGTCAACATCCAAATATTCTGTTACAACTTCGCTTGACCATCCCATACGTTTTAACCCTGCTGCAGCAAGAATAATCGCATCATAACCTTCCGTCTCAAGTTTTTTCAATCGGGTATCGATATTTCCTCGAATCCATTTGATTTCAAGGTCTGGTCTCACTTGTAATAGTTGAGCACTGCGTCGTAAAGAACTTGTCCCTACAACTGCCCCTTCTGGTAAATCATTGAACTTAATATGATTTTTTGAAATAAGGGCATCACGAGGGTCTTCGCGGAATGGAATACAGCCGACTGTTAAACCATCCGGTAATACTGCTGGCATATCTTTCATCGAATGCACCGCAAAATCAATTTCTTTATCTAACAATGCTTTTTCAATCTCTTTTACGAATAATCCTTTTCCTCCTACCTTTGATAATTGAACGTCTAATATTTTATCACCTATTGTGACAATTTCTTTAATTTCGAATTCAAAAGGAAAACCAGCTTTTTTACATTCGTTAATAAACCAATTTGTTTGGGTTAATGCTAATTTACTTTTTCGAGAACCTACAATAATTTTTCTCATGATGAACCTACCTTTCTGCTAATACCATAAATGAAATTGGGATAGCTTACTTCCCAAAAAGAAATTAATGAGTACAACGAAATAAGCATAAACTTGAGTCCAAGCAAATGACAGTCCCGTAATTATTCCTCGCTGCTTTAACATGATGATAGCTACATATATGACAAGCACTATGAAAGAACCGATGATTTTTGCATCAAAAAACGAAATTGCTCCCTCCACTTTCATAAATGCCGATTCTAATCCTAATAGCAAACTAATCACCATGATTGGAAGGCCAATAATGATTGAATAATTCATCCAAGTCGCCATTTGAGATAAGGAGGGTAAACGAGACCAAAGTTTTGTATGTTTTTTCTTTTTTAATAGGTGGTATAAAATTAAGTATAGCACTGAAAAGACAAATGAAAGGGAAAATGCTGCATACGATAAAATGGCAAAACCAATATGTATAAACAGCATTTCAGATTCCATGGTTTTTAATACTGGATTCAAATTATTTGGTGCAAACAGTCGAATTGTCATAAAAATAAATCCGAGTATATTAATAAAAAACACCGGTAAATCTGTTCTTGCTATGCAATGCAAGAAGATTGACAGCGTTACAAGTAACCAAGCATAAAAATAAATCCCTTCAGAAAGCGATAATATAGGGAATCGTTTAGTCTCCAACACGCTTAATACGATAAAAGCCGTTTGCAATATCCAAACAATGGATACTAACCAAAATGCAGTTCTACGAATGATTTCTTTTTTATAAAAATAATCGACAAAATAAAACATTATACTTATCGCATATAGTATAACCATTATTTGGTAAAGGTTACTCATCACTTCAGTCATACGAAACCCTTCTCCATCTTATACGTCATTATGATTAAAATTTAAAACAAAAGCGCTTCCGTATCATTAGTTTACCACATCGATACGAAAACGCCTCAAAATTCTTACTTAAAATGATAATTTTGGTTGATTTTCAATTCCGTCTTGAATTCGTTCTTCTTCAGTTTCTAACTTCAATTGTTGACTTTGAATTTCTTCTTGAACTAATTCTTCAATTCCAAAAATTTGTTGATACAATTGAAGTTTTTGATTGGCTTTTGGAGAGTTAGCAATTTCCTTCGCTTGAAGAATTGGTTCTTTTAACAATTGATTGATGATGGATTTCGTATGTTTATTTAAAATTTTACGTTCCCGTTCAGTTAGATTTGGCATTTTATTTTCAATACTTTTCATCGTTTCTTGTTGAATCATATTTGCTTTTTTGCGCAATGCCGCAATAACCGGTACTACTCCAAGCGTTGCAACCCAATCTTTAAATTCAACAATTTCTTGTTCAATCATTTTTTCAATTTGTTGAGCGGCCTGTTTTCGTTCTGCTAAATTCGCTTCTACAATTCCCTGTAAGTCATCAATATCATATAAGAATATGTTAGGTAATTCGCCTACTTTAGGATCGATATCTCGTGGAACTGCGATATCAACTAAAAACAAAGGTTTTCCTTTGCGTAAACGCTCTACAAACTGCATTAGTTCATAATCAATTACATACGTTGTTGAACCTGTTGATGTAATTAAAATATCTGTATCAAGCAAAGTACATTGCAATTCCTTAATCGATTTAGCATGTCCTTCAAATTTTTCAGCTAAAGACACCGCTTTTTCAAAAGTACGATTTAATACCGTTACTTTTCCAACGCCGCTTCCATACAGATTTTCCATAGCAAGCTCGCCCATTTTACCAGCGCCTAAAATCGATACATGTTTATTTTTTAGGGAACCAAATATTTTCTTTGCCAGTTCAACCGCAGCATAAGATACTGAAACGGCATTTTCGTTAATCGTCGTTTCTTTATGAGCTTTTTTCGCAAAAGTAATTGCTTGTTTAAACAAGCGGTTAAAAATCGTACCCGTCGAACCAATTTCTTGTGCCTCTAAAAAGCTTTTCTTGACTTGTCCAAGAATTTGAGTTTCTCCCAATACCATCGAATCGATTCCTGCAGTTACTCGGAATAAGTGTACTAACGATTGATCATTTTCACGAATAAATAAATAGCTCTCAAATTCCTCAATCGGAATGTTAAACCAGTTGGATAAAAAACGTTTTATATAATAACGTCCTGTATGCAGCTGATCAACTACCGCATAGATTTCCGTTCTATTGCAAGTCGACACGATCACGTCTTCTAATATGCTTTTTTCTTTTTTTAACGCAGCCATCGCTTGTGGTAATTCACTTTCAATGAACGACAACTTTTCACGAATTTCGACTGGCGCAGTTCTATAATTCAAGCCTACAACTAGTGTGTGCATGAACTTAACACCTCTCACGAACTATTTCATAACCTCTATTCTAACATAAAGAAAGCGCTATCTAAACGCTAATTATGAAAAAGTTATGAAATAAGATTTTTTACTTTAAAATAATTCTAATATAAGAATAACAAAATTTGATTCCTGTTTCAATATAATAACCTTTATACATAGTATTCAACAAATTCCGACAATTTACTCTTCTTGAACATATATAAAAGGTTGACCTATAGGATGCTAGGTCAACCTTTATAAAATTGGAAGTTCTTACTGTTTCATAAGCTTCATAAACATTTTCAATTATGTATGGAATCACATGAACTTTTGTATTTCAGTCCATGTTTCTTCCACTCCTACTCCCGTTTCCGCAGAAAACAGGATGATTGGATCTCCTTTTTCCATTTCTAATGTTTCTCTTACCACTTTTTTATGTTTATCCCACTTGCCTCTTGGAATTTTATCTGCTTTCGTTGCAACTACAATCGCAGGAATATTGTAATGTTTTAAGAAATCATACATCATTTGATCGTCTGCAGTTGGAGGATGGCGCAAATCAACAATTAAAATAACAGCCTGTAATACGCTTCGACCAGTAAGGTATTTTTCAATCATTTTCCCCCAAGCTTCCCGCTCTTTCTTAGACACTTTGGCGTAACCATAGCCTGGAACGTCCACAAAAAACAATTGATTTTCGATTTTATAAAAATTTAACGTTTGTGTTTTACCAGGCTTTGATGACGTACGAGCAAGGGATTTTCGATTAATCATCTTATTGATGAATGAAGATTTTCCAACATTTGAACGGCCCGCCAAAGCAAATTCAGGTAGACCGTCGTCTGGATATTGTTCCGGTTTGACAGCACTAATTACCATTTCCGCATGACTAACTTTCATTTAAAAACCTCCAACAAGGGCGATATTCAACACTTCTTCTGCCGATCTAACCGGTTTAAATACTAATTCTTCTCGAACTGCTTCAGGAATATCGTCAATATCTCGCTCGTTGTCTTGAGGAATGATGATAATTTTTAATCCTGCACGATGAGCTCCTAACGATTTTTCTTTCAGTCCTCCGATTGGAAGCACTCGCCCTCGCAATGTAATTTCTCCAGTCATTCCGACTTCTTTTTTGATAGGTTTATTGGAAATGGCTGATACAAGTGCTGTTGCAATAGTAATTCCCGCTGACGGACCGTCTTTTGGTACTGCTCCTTCAGGTACGTGTATATGAATATCATGTTGTTCAAAATAATCCGCATCCAAATTGAGGCGTTTGGATAAAGAACGAACGTAAGAAAGAGCAGTTTGAGCAGATTCCTTCATCACATCTCCAAGCTTACCTGTTAAAATCAGTTTTCCTTTACCAGGTGTTAAAGATACTTCAATTTGAAGTGTATCACCACCAACGGATGTGTAAGCCAATCCTGTCGCTACACCAACTTGGTTTTCCGTTTCCGCTTGACCGTAATGGAATCGATGTTTACCAAGCATTTCTATCAATGTTTTCGAATTGACAGTAACCCGTTTTCTTTCGCCAGAAACAATGACTTTTGCCACTTTTCGGCAAACTGCAGCAATCTGACGTTGAAGACCACGAACGCCAGCTTCTCTCGTATAGTATCGAATTAAATCAACAATCGCTTCATCTTTAAAGATAAGTTGTGATTTTTTCAAACCGTTTTCATCAAGTTGTTTTGGAATAAGATGATTCTTAGCGATTTTGATTTTTTCAATCTCTGTATAACCAGCAATCGATATTACTTCCATACGATCTAATAGTGGTCCTGGAATTGTGCTTAAATCATTCGCTGTAGCAATAAACATTACTTGCGATAAATCATAAGGTTCTTCGATGTAATGATCGCTAAAAGTGTGATTTTGCTCAGGATCCAATACTTCAAGCATTGCTGCTGAAGGATCACCTTTGAAATCATTGGACATTTTATCAATTTCATCCAATAAAAACACAGGGTTAATTGTACCAGCTTTTTTCATTCCTTGTATGATACGACCAGGCATCGCTCCAACGTAAGTGCGTCTATGTCCGCGAATCTCAGATTCATCACGTACACCACCAAGAGAAATGCGAACAAATTTACGATTTAAACTCTCCGCTATCGATCTTGCTAGAGAGGTTTTCCCTACCCCAGGTGGTCCCACTAAACATAAAATTGGTCCACGAATGGAATTTTTTAATTGGCGTACAGATAAATACTCTAAAATGCGCTCTTTTACTTTCTCCAGTCCATCATGATCGCGATTTAGAATTTCTTCTGCCAAATTAACATCAAGTCGATCTTCCGTTTTTTCTTTCCACGGAATTGTGACTAACCATTCAATATAGTTTCGAATGACGCCGCTTTCTGCGCTGGCAGCCGGTAATTTTTCATAGCGTTCAAGCTCTTTTAGTGCCACTTTTTGTGTGGATTCAGGCATTCCGGATTCTTCAACACGTTTTCGAAGATCAGCAACTTCTCCTGTTTTTCCTTCTCGATCTCCAAGCTCGGCTTGAATCGCTTTCATTTGTTCGCGTAAATAATATTCTTTTTGAGTACGTTCCATCGCTTGCTTTACTTTTGTATTGATTTTCTTCTCTAAATTTAATACTTCTTGTTCATCATGCAAGCGAATCATTAAGTGGTCTAATCTTTTCTTAATATTGAAAATGCTTAATACTTCTTGTTTCTCAGAAATTTTAAATGGTAAGTGGGAAGCGATAATATCTGCTAGTCTTCCTGGTTCCTCGATGTCTAAAACAGATTCAATTGTTTCAGCAGTAATTTTATTTGAAGATTTCGCATACTTTTCAAAATAATTAACTACTGTGCGCATTAACGCTTCCATTTCCACGTCTTTTTCTTTCGAATCTTCATGCAATTCAATATCTACAGTTGTAAAATCATCGTTTTCTTGGTAATGAACAATTTTCCCACGACAAATGCCTTCCACTAAAATGCGCAACGTGCCGTTCGGTAATTTCAACATTTGTTTTACAGAGACATAAGTCCCAATCATATACAAATCTTCTTTTTCAGGTTTTTCTACCCGCAAATCCTTTTGCGTCGTTAGGAAGATTTTATTATCATTCATCATGGCATGTTCTAATGCAGCGACCGAACGTTTCCTACCAACATCGATATGTAATACCATTGAAGGAAATACGAGCAGTCCACGCAAAGGAAGTAGTGGTACATTTTTCTTTAATTCAGTCATGCGGGTTATTCACCTCCATTTGATACTAAAGAATGCACCCGCTTCTAGGCAAATTTAGTATGTGAAAAATTAAAAACATTTCACTTGGTTTTACATAGCAATTTCGATAAATTTAATCTTTCATAACAGCATTTACTATTCTCTGTTACATCAATTATTATTCCCGGTAAAATGTTATTTTGAACAATTTGACGCTCAATAAAATGATTTGTAAGTATTTGTAAAAATATGTAATTCTGATATTTGTTACAAAGAGCTGACTAACGAGATATGCATAAGCAAATTCGCAGTCAGCTCTTTATTTTAATGGTCATTATTACTGTTACTTGTAACTACTTTATGCGGAAGTTTTTTTATTGTCCTTCAAATCTTTTAATTCTGTACCGTCTTTTAAAATTAATTTTGGTTGCGCTTTGTCCGTAATCGTTTCTTTTGTAATAATACATTTCACGATATCATCGCGTGATGGCAATTCATACATCATATCAAGCATCGTATTTTCAATGATGGAACGAAGTCCACGGGCACCTGTTTTTCTTTCAATCGCTTCCTTCGCAATCGCTCGAAGTGCTTCCTCTTCAAATTCTAATTCCACATTATCAAATTCGAGCATTTTTTGATATTGTTTCACTAATGCATTTTTTGGCTCTGTCAAAATTCTTACGAGCGCTTCTTCATTTAACTGTTCAAGTGAAGCAATGACTGGTAAGCGACCAATAAATTCCGGAATTAAACCAAATTTCAATAAGTCTTCTGGAATTAATTGGGAAAGTAAAGATTCGCTTTCCACATTTTTATTTTTCATGTCGGAACCAAAGCCAATCACTTTTTGACCTAATCGACGTTTAATAATGCTTTCGATACCATCGAAAGCACCGCCAACGATAAATAAGATATTTGTTGTATCAATCTGTAAAAACTCTTGATGTGGATGTTTACGACCACCTTGAGGAGGAACGCTAGCTACCGTACCTTCTAAAATTTTTAATAATGCCTGTTGCACACCTTCTCCAGATACGTCTCGTGTGATGGAAGGGTTCTCTGATTTTCGTGCAATTTTATCGATTTCATCTATATAAATAATCCCTTTTTCTGCTCGCTCAATGTCATAGTCAGCAGCTTGGATTAGTTTTAACAGGATGTTTTCTACGTCTTCACCAACATAACCAGCCTCGGTTAATGAAGTGGCATCGGCAATCGCAAATGGCACATTTAAAATTCTTGCTAAAGTTTGAGCAAGTAAAGTTTTCCCACTACCAGTTGGTCCAATTAAAATAATATTGGATTTAGATAGTTCCACATCATCTAATTTACTATTTGAATTGATTCGCTTGTAGTGGTTATATACTGCAACAGCAAGAGCTTTTTTAGCTCGCTCTTGTCCAATAACGTATTCATCTAAGATGCTTAAAATTTCCTTTGGCTTTGGAACATCTTGAAAATCGATTTCCTCTTCTGTACCTAATTCCTCAACAACGATTTCGGAACATAGCTCGATACATTCATCACAAATATAAACACCAGGCCCAGCTACTAATTTTCGCACTTGTTCTTGTGGCTTACCACAGAAAGAACACTTTAAATTACCTTTTTCATCATTAAATTTAAACAATTTGCTTCACCCCTATTCAAGCAACAATCTTACAGGATATTGAGCACATTAGCAAATAAGAAGTTTCCAAAGCTAATGGAATATTTTGTATAGCTTATGTATGCAAAAATTATTTAGTCATTGGTATAAAACAAGGCACGGTGGTATATGCCGTACCTTGTTATTGGAACTATTCAATTAATTACAATCCTTATGAGGAAAGAATAAATTATTCAGTAATTTTCGCATTCTCAACTAAGAATTCTACAGTTTTTTGATTGCGAATATCATTTTCTAACATTTCAGTAGTTCCGCCTAAAGCAGTAATAATTTTTTCTTTATCCATTTTGAATTGGTCAGCCATTTTTTCAAGCTCTTTGTCGATATCTTCTTGTGTCACTTCGATGTTTTCTGCTTTAGCGATTGCTTCTAGTGTTAATGAAATGCGCACGCGAGTTTCAGCATCTTCTCTGAATTGTTCATGCAAGTCTTCCTCTGTTTGACCAGAGAATTGATAATAAAGGTCTAAAGATATTCCTTGCATTTGTAGGCGTTGAGCAAATTCATCAATCATACGGTGAATTTCGTTGTGGATCATTGCTTCTGGAATTTCCATTTCAGCATTCTCAGCTGCTTTTTCCACTAATTCATCGCGAAGTGTGCTTTCTGCTTCATTTTTCTTTTGTTCAGCTAATTGTTCTTTTATTTTGTTGCGCAATTCTTCAACTGATTCAACTTCTGGATCTGCTTCTTTTGCAAATTCATCGTTTAATTCTGGCAATACTTTTGTTTTTACTTCTTTTACAGTTACTTTGAAAGTTGCATCTTTGCCAGCAAGTTCTTCCGCATGATATTCTTCAGGGAATGTTACTTGGATGTCTTTAGATTCGCCAGCTTTTAAGCCAACTAATTGTTCTTCAAAGCCAGGGATGAATTGGCCAGAACCGATTTCTAAAGGATAGTCTTCCCCTTCTCCGCCTTCAAATGCTTCATCGCCAAGGAAACCTTCGAAGTCGATTACAGCAATATCGCCTTCAACGATTGGTTCATCTTCTTTAATTTCATATTCTGCTTTGCGGTTTAATAAGTTTTGGATTTGTTCTTCCACTTCTTCATCTGTAACTTCAGTGCTTAATTTTTTCACTTCTAAACCTTTATATTCACCTAGTTTTGGTTCAGGTTTAACAGTTACAGTTGCAGTAAATGTAAAATCTTTATCTTTTTTAAAACTATCAAAATCGCCAATTTCAGGATAATCTACTGGGAAGATACCTGTTTCATCAACAGCTTTTGAATATGCTTCTGGTATAATTATTTCTAAAGCATCTTGATATAATGCTTCTACACCAAAACGTTTTTCAAAAATTTGACGTGGTACTTTTCCTTTACGGAATCCTGGCACTGTAATTTGGTTTACAACTTTTTTGAACGCTTGATCCAATGCTTTATTTACTTCCTCAGCAGGAACTTCAATTGTTAATACTCCAGTATTCCCATCTTTTTTTTCCCATTTTGCTGACATATATAAATACCTCCAAAAATAAATTACAAATTTTAAGCATTTGTTTATACGATTTTGACAACCATTTTAGTATATCATAAATAGCTCTAGTTTCAACATTTTTCATGCTTATTGTAGTTCTGATAGCTTTTCCAATTCTTGAATGAACTGATAGATTTCTTGATTGAATTCACTATCTTGTCCAAACAACTGATATACAAAATCGATATAACATTCTGCTACTTCATTTGATTGAAAATCCAACCACTCAAAAGGATACGTTACAATTGCATGTTTTGCAATTAAATATTCAACCATTTCTAAAACGGATGGTTCTTGTTGCAGTTTTTCACTAACTATATTTGAAATCATTTTATATTGTGATAACTCTGTTGGCAACCCAATTTTTGATGGGTTTACCACAATCATCCGGTCAAATTTACGTATCTTTAATTCAATATCAATATTTTGCTCATTCATTAATATAAGAATAAGACTTTTAACAAAAGGATGTGTACGGTGACTTTCAACAATATTTTTTAAGTGAACGATGATTGGTCTAATGTTTGCAAGGGATAATTCATGCAACTTATTCACCTGCTCAGCATGAGAAAAAGATAAAAAAGCATCTAATTCATAGAGTTCAGGTTCTAGCTGTTTGACAATCATCGTGAAATCATCTTGCTTATTCATTTTTTCAATAATATTCGCATTTAATTCTTTCAACCTATTAAATTGGTCGATTTTATCAGTTGGAATCGCTTCTTCTTCCAATAGTGAAGTAATAATTTTTTCAACTTTTTTATATTCCTTTAATTGCATACAAACGGTTAAATATAATTCCATTACTTCAAAATACATCGTTGGTCCGATATTGAGTAACTTTTCACATACTTCTTTAGCTTTTAGATAAGATTTTGCTTCATATAAAGAATAAGCATATAAACTCAATACATACTCATCGCCATCAGTATATTTCAAAGCTTCTTCAAAATATTGATTCGCAGTTTCAAATTGATTTTTTTTAATATATTTTTGTGCTTCTAAAATGAGACGTTCTACTGTTCCTGGAAATACGACAACATTTTCATAAGCCGTATATGAAGTTTTTTTATTTTTCACTTTTTTCACTCCATGATGCAATACAAAATAATTCGTAACTTACTACTTACTTGCTTTTTACTAACATCATTCCCATTATTGTAAGTTATAACAATTCAATTCTTATTATAGTAAAAAATTATAACGGCCATCACTATTAATACGTTTTTTTTGGAAATTCCCTATAAATATTATTCATTACCAACTCAATTGTGATTATTATAGCAGTATTTTTAGAATCTAATTGCACAATCTGCTTTGTATAGATTTTTTTCCCATTTATTCATACTAATACGGAAAATCAATTGAAGTTGCATTATAGTGGAATTTTAGGGAAAAATCCAAAAGATGAACCATTACACTATGGCGAAATATTTGCTATTTGGACAATTGTTCGGGGAATAATGGTATGATTGCTTATTATCAAACATTGTACAATCATACAGGAGAGCGAAAGCATGTGCGACAGCCGCAATTTATCTGCGGCGAAAGCACTAGCGACAGCCGCAATTTATCTGCGGCGAAAGCACTAGCGACAGCCGCAAAGGGGGCGTCTTGAAATGACTTTTCAGACGCCTCCTTCACCAATTCGACTTTCAAAGGAAATTATCGCACAATTCGATCTCCCGCTTCTAAATAGACGACTTTCTTTTCCAACTCTCTGACCCTTTTTTGTAATCTATTAATCATGATATTTTGTTGGAGTATAAAGTTTTTAATTTCTTCATAAGGAGCTTTTGGATTGTAATTTATTTTTCGTTCATTAACATCTTTGTTCACAATTTGTATTTGAACTTTCTCCCCTGTCATTTCTTCCACTGTAATCGCTATAAATTTTTTATAGCGCTTGTTTAACCAATCTTTACAAACTTGGTTTTCTGTAAGGATGTATAACACGTCCCCATTCCATTCTGCTTCCGTTCTTGCAAACCACATATCATAGCTTGCTTTAGGAATTTTTAACTCAAGTTTGACAGAGTACACTAAAGAAAAGCCCGAAAATGCTGGTGTTTTGGACTTTACCCACAACGAGGCTGGGACAAAACCCCCTCTAAAATGGAAACAGCCCATGAAATTTTGGAATGAAATTTCATGGGCTGTTTTTCATTTTTTCAATAAAAAATAAGGACCTCTTCTGTTAAAATTAAGTTAGCACACAAAACCTAACAGAAAGAAGGGTCCTTATGTTCAAATATTATAACATGAATCAATTAGTTTTGCCTCTAGATTTAGAAATAAAATTACAAGAAAATGATATTGCCTTCCACATTCACCATTTAGTTGAAAGTATTCCAGATGAAGCCTTCCAGCCGTTTCTTCGAAATACAGGTTGTCCTGCTTATCATCCACGCATGATGCTAAAAATTATTTTGTGTGCCTATTCGCAGTCTGTCTTTTCAGGTCGAAAAATTGAAGCGCTATTAAAGGACAGTATACGAATGATGTGGTTGGCACAAGGATATGAACCAAGTTATCGGACGATCAATCGTTTTCGTGTGCATCCGGAAGTAAAAGAATTAATTCGTCAATGTTTTGTCCAATTCCGTTGCCAACTGGTGGAAGAAAAGTTAATCGATCAAGAAGCCATTTTTATCGATGGTACGAAGATTGAAGCGAATGCCAATAAATTTACTTTCGTATGGAAGAAATCCATTGAAAAATACAACCAAAACTTAATTGAAAAGTCCAATCAGTTATACAACGAACTATTAGAAAAAGAAATCATCCCTGAAATGGAGCGGGAAAATGAGGGAGAACTGTCCGTTGAAGAACTCGCTCAAATGGTGCAACAAGTCGATGAAGTCATTAAGGAATATGACCAAAAGATAGAAACATCGCCCGATGCCACAGAACGAAAAGCATTAAGAAGCGAACGGAAATATCCGAAGCGAGTGTACAAACAGTTGATTGACTTGATTTTACGTAAACAAAAGTATCAAAAAGACTTCGAAATCTTGGGTGAACGGAATAGTTATTCCAAAACAGACTTAGATGCGACGTTCATGCGAATGAAAGACGACTATATGAAAAACGGTCAATTGAAGGCTGGATACAACGTACAAATCGCAACAGAAGGTCAATACGCACTAGCTTATAGCATCTTTCCAAATCCTACTGATACACGTACATTAATTCCGTTCTTGAATAAGATAGAAAAGGATTATTTTCCGTTGCCAAAGTATATTGTCGCAGATGCTGGTTATGGTAGTGAACAAAACTATGAAGACATCCTTTCGAATCGAAAATGTGAGGCACTCATTCCATATACCATGTATGAGAAAGAACAAAAGAAGAAATATAAACAAAATCCATTTCATCCAGACAATTGGATGTACGACGAAGAAAGTGATACCTACATTTGTCCAAATCAGCAGCGAGTAACCTTCCGATATCGTTCTGTACGTACCGATAAGACCGGTTTCAAACGAGAATTGAAAATCTATGAATGTGAAAACTGTTCAGGATGTCCATTTCGTTCATCATGTACAAAAGCAAAGGAAGGCAATCACCGAAAGGTCATGGTGAATGAAAAATGGGAACAACAAAAAGAATATGTAAGAGCGAAGCTTTCAGAAGAAAAAGCTGGTTCTATTTTCCGTCAACGTAAAATAGACGTAGAACCAGTTTTTGGATTCTTGAAGGCTAATTTGCGTTTCACTCGATTTTCCGTTCGAGGAAAATCGAAAGTGGAAAATGAAATGGGCATTGCCTTAATGGCCGTGAATTTACGAAAATACACGGCCAACAAAGATCAACTAACCAAAAATAATGGGGATAAATGGAAAAAGGAGAATTTGAGCCAACTCAAATTCTCCTTTTTCCTATCTAGAAGCTAGTTTTGTCCCAGCCCCGTTTTTTTCTAATACTCTAGGAGGCGCTTGTGTGACAAGTGCTTCAAATGCTAGATTTGCTTGACCTTGTAATTCTGTACGAACGATTTGCTCTTCACCATTCACGCGTATTTTCGAGGCCTTCATCTGGCTTACATCATGCAAAATATCCTTTACACTTGTTTGGCATCCTATTTCTTTTAGCTTATAGGCCAAAAAGGATTCCATGACAAGCGCAAGGAAACAAACCATGATATGGCCTCGAATACGAGATTCCACTCGATGGTACATCGGGCGAAGTTCTAGATTCGACTTCAGGTTACGAAAGGCTTGTTCCACTCTCCACAACTCTTTATAGGCAAGTGCTGCCTCTTCATCCGTTAATGACGAGTTGGTCCGAATGGCGTACTTTCCGTCAAACTTTTCATCATTGGATACCTTCTCTTCATCAATTTTGGCCGATGCTTTTTCTATCGTTAAAAACTTGGAATACGCACGGTTTTTGACGAGTCCAGATGGACCGAGTTCATCAAGCTTCGATTGAAGGTTTTCTAACACGACTTGACGACTCGCTCGATCACGTTCTTCAGCGTCCGGATTGTAACAGAGTACATACGTTTCGCCATCGATTTTCTTTGACTTCACTTTTAGATTCGGGAGAACCTTCTTATATGGCCCACGGATGGATAATAGCTCTTGGGCTTTCTTCGACTTTCGTAATTTGACACCCACAATATATTCCATGCCCAGTTCACGAATTTGATCTAAGTTGGCTTCACTAACCATTCCGCGGTCTCCCACTAGAATGACTTTCTGAATAGGATAGCGCTTCTTCAGATCTCCAACCACCATGCCAAATGTCTTCGTATCATGCATGTTTCCAGGGAAGACTTGATGCCCAATCGGAATCCCTGTTTTGGTCATTAATAAGCCAATCACGACTTGTTTTCGATCTCCACGATGATCTTTGGAGTAACCATAGTGAGCCAGCAGTTCGTCTGCTTCCTCTCCTTCGAAATAGGTGCTTGTCGTGTCGTAAAACACGATATCTACTTCTAATGAGGTTAAATCGGTTAAATGTCCATAAAGTTGTTCCTCAATTTTTTCTTTTTGTTCACTTAAGAAGTCTAATGCACGATAGTAGTGATGGAGTTGGATGTCTGAAAGACCTTCTGCATAAATCGTGTCGATCCATTGTTTGAAGATATAATGCTTACTATTGGGATCCATGAGACGGTTTAACACCATGGCAAAAATGGCTTCGTCATACTGAGAAGCAGCCTCGGAATCATCCATGATTTTACGTAATAGCCGACCAAGCCCTAACTTTTCCCATACCTTTCGGAACAGATAAACCGGCCCAAACTCTTTTGTCCAAAGCACGGAGACAGAAGAGGAAGAGCCTTGCCCGTGAATTCGGTCAAAGTAACGCTCTGAAAATTTGGCTAATCCCTCGATTATGTTATCGACAGAGCCATTCTCTAATAAATGTTCTAACCTCCCTAGATTACAAAGCGTTTGTTGCCGAACTTTATTGTCTACACGAAATGTACGACATATTTGTAGATATTGACGAACAGAACCATTTTTATTTTTTTGCTTATTAATTCGAATATACATAGCACTAATAGTATAACATATATTACATATTATTGGATATACAAAAGTTATCCACATAACACTACATAATGATTATATTTTCGATAAAAAAAGTGGATAACTATTGGTATAATCACCTTTAGTTATCCACATGTAGTGAAATGGTGTCAAACTTGAGTTTAACGAATTTGTTCCAGCACTTCCGACCAAAATTCCATCGAGTCCATCCCTTTCTGCGATTAAATTACGTATATCCACATTGTTACAATTTTTCGCAAAAATTAAAGAACACCTATAATTTCACTAGCATTGCACTAATTAAATCTGATGATTCAAAATACTAAGAATGTTCAATTTTTTATTGATTTCGAAACAAAAAAATCCTTTACAATGGAAGTACAGGTGGTTCCTGTCCAAATCCAATCGTAAAGGATAAACGTTATGGACAAGAATACACTAATTTCATCATTTGGTAAATGGGTTTCACCCATAAATATTCAAAAACTTAGCGAACAAGTCAAAGAATTGAAACAGGACTATTACACAAAAAAGCTGACAACAGAAGCCTATATTAAACTTTTATTGGTAGCCCAGCTGCTCGAATTTAAGAGCTTAGAGGAAATGAGTGATGCACTTGTAGACGAAGATCTTCAAAAAGCACTCGGATTTGAATCGATAAGTGCCTCTCAGCTATCCCGAAAAAACAATCAGATCAACCCACTAATTCTTGCAAATTTGTTCTTGGATCTTGTTTGGAAAATTCAACGGTACCATTATAAAACCGGAAAGAATATGCCACTGAAAATCATTGATTCAAGTACACTCCCGTTGAATTTGACCAATTATAAATGGGCAAAATTCCGTAAAACAAAAGCTGGTGTAAAGCTACACTTACGGCTCGTTTTCATGGATAAAGACACCGTCTATCCTGAAAAAGCAGTGATTACGACAGCAAAAGAACATGACCGAAATCAACTCGAAGTCCTAGTGGATGATAAAGAAGCCATGTATGTGTTTGACCGCGGTTATGTGGACTATGAACGTTTTGATCGGATGACAGATGATGGCTATTTCTTCGTTTCAAGACTGAAGAAAAACGCAGTCATTCGTGAAGTCTATACATTTTCACTTCCTGATGATTGTCACGTTCTATCCGATAAAATGGTCTACATTGGTACCACACAAAATCGTACTGAAAATGTCTTTCGTCTACTAGAAGTTATGGACACAAAAGGGAACTTACTTCGTTTCATCACCAACCGATTTGATTTAAAACCAGAAGAGATAAGTGATATTTACCGATCTCGCTGGGCTATTGAACTCTTTTTCAAATGGCTCAAGCAACACGTAGAAATTAAGCACTTTTATGGAATGAGTGAAACAGCTATTCAAAATCAAATTTTCTTAGCCCTTATCACGTATTGCTTACATGTTCTCATTCAATTGGAGATGAAAAGTAAGAAATCTCTACTTCGAATTACTCGTTGGTTAAAGAGAGCTCTGTGGAAACCAGCTTATGTTTGGTTGCGAAAATTTGATGGGCGAGCCAGTCCATAATCTCCCTTTTGTCGTTGTCGCTCTGGTTTAACTGTATATATTTACCAAATGGGCAGTGCCACCTTTCTTTAGGTTTTGTCTTTTTGGCACAAATTCACAAAAATTAATTAACAGAAAATTCTAACTATATTTATGCAATGCTAATGCTATAATTTATAGAAACATTTTTACATAACAGAAAGTTTGCAGAAAATAAAACGGGCCGTCTAAAACGACTTTTCAGACGCCCCTTCAGTATTGATAAGAAATTTGTATTCAGCAGCAATCACCGTTGCCCCTGTCTGTTTTTTTATTTCTTGTTGATACGTGACCACGCCAGTACCATTACCTTTATCAACTAAATCAGTTACTCTTAATTCTAAATGGATTGTATCCCCAATGAATGTCGGTTGTAAAAATCTCAGTTTTTCAATTCCGTAAAAAGCAACTACTGTCTTAGGGCCCATATCTAATAAGCCTGTCCCTATGGATAATACAAGCATACCATGGGCAATCCGTTGTTTGAATCTCGTATTCTTTGCATATTCTGAGTCCATATGCAGCGGAAAAAAATCTCCGCTTACTCCTGCAAAATTGACAAGGTCGCTTTCCGTAATGGTCCGCCCGTTAGATGTCCATGTTTCGCCTATTTCAAACTGTTCGAATGGCTTGTTTAACATTATTTCTCTCCTTTATGAAGAAGATAATCGTATAATATTTAAATTTATGCATGAACAATTTAAAACATGAACATTCAACAAATCGTTTTAACATGAATTAACGGACTATTAATACATCACATTTTGAATAACGAACAATGCGTTCTGCCACAGAACCAAGCAACCATTTTTCAATTTTATTTAATCCTGTAGCACCGCAAACCATTAAATCGACTTCAACATTAGTTAAAATCGTTTTTGCAGCCCCTTCTTCTACCAATATTTCCACGTTGGCTACACCATCTTGTTCAGCATTTAATTTCATTTTGTTTAATTCTTCCCTAGCCTTTTCTTTCAATTCTTCGGCGTATTTTAAATCATAGGATGCAACAGAGCCAAAGGATTTAGTATCTACTACATTTATAATTAGTAAAGTAGATTGAAAACTTTTTGCCATTTCAATTGCTTGTTTTAACGCTCTTTTTGAACCTTCTGAAAAATCTACTGCAACAGCTATTTTTTGATAAATTGCCGCCATTCTTTTCACTCCTTTATGTAAATATAGCAAATAGTTGTAAAAAACTATATGAATATTTCATGACTATTTCCTAAAGTAGTTGGATAATCAAAAAATACTATAATAAAAAGTAGAAAAATAACTAACGAAATTAATACACCATCTCCCTAATATATAAGCAAGGTGCACCGTGGTTTAAGTATAATCTCTCTTTCCTCTTGCGTTATAAGAATTATTCAGAGTAGTCTATATGAAATTTTTCTTTGTCGATTTCTGTTGCTAGTCCAGTATAATTGATTTTATTGTATTGTTCATATAATTCTGTCACTTCGTCTAACATATTGGGATCCAACCAAATGCTTCTTTTCCCCTTTTTATATAAAACGAGAGGTTGCTGATTAAACAATTTTGCGTCAAGTATTTCACTTGCATGTTGTATGTCAAAAGGTTCCGTTATCGGGCGAAACATTTCGATGCGATGTTCAGAAAGAAAATATAGAATTTCAGACACTGTCCAATCATCTTTAAAAAAAATAAACGAAATCATTTCATAAGATGGTCCAGATTTTATAACTTGGACAAAACATCGATCCATTTGGATGCACTCAGTACGCTGAAAATTGAATGCATTTTCATAATTTTTGATGATGATGTATTCAAAACAATCTGGATATTCACGTAGTTCGCCAATTAATTTATCGTATTTATATTGTAAATAATTTACAACCTTACCCTCTTGCAATGAGTTCACCTGCCTATAATCCTTTTCAACACACTGAAAAGTAAGCGTTTACACAAAAATAGAAATAAATGAACATTTTTTAATTTTATTTTATGATAATCATGCTCACAATTGAACTGTTATTGAAAAATAATCAATTTAATCATGCTAATAACAATAAAAATTCCAATGAGGATAACCGAATAATGAAAAAAGTCACTATTTTCATTATTTCTTTCAAACTCAATTATTCTTTTTTTATCATCTTTCGCCCGTCGATTCATCATCATCTTCCTTCAGTTACAAAACCACATTTGTATATAGTTTTTTCGAACAATCAACCCTTCATTCTTCAAGCAATATACAATTGAAATAAAAAAATGTGTCACTGATGATGGCAATAAGATAAGCCGTTCAAATTTTTATCACTTACAATAATTCCGCATTTGTACTACACGGCAATGAAATTTTGCCATACATTAAGTACGAATAAAGGGGGTGAAAATATATGTCTTCAAACTACGGCTCAGTAGGAGGATTCTTCGGAAACAAGTGTGATTTCGTTTTACTTGTAGTATTATTCATCCTTCTAATCATTGTAGGATCTTGCTATAATCATGGATATTAATAAGTTCAGTAAATCCTCTTTACTTTCACTGTCCGCCATAAATTCCCCTTACTAACATCTTTCTTTTTTACGACCTAAAGCCATATCTTTAGGTCGTTTTTTTGTATAGAAAAATTCCATTTTGAACAACGAGTGGTTCAAAATGGAATTTCATTAATTTAACATTTTATGAGGCAGATTTTCATACATATCAAAGATCTCAGTTGCCGTTTCTTTTATCAGTTCTTCATCTCCATAATGAATAGCACTATCTAATTTTGCATAAATCAATAATAAAATACTTTTTGCTTCAGCCTCATCCAAATATTGAATCTTCTGTTTTACAATTTGAATTCGATTCAACTACGCCACCTCTCTTTCTCTCTACGTAGCTATTATACTTTAATAATTTATAAGCTTGTTAATCATGAAAGCAATTTATTAAAAAAAAAAAGACATTTCTAATAAAATATGACCACAAGTTTAGGCAAATTTCAACAAATATAGGCTGCCTTAAAAATTCAAATTTAAGACAGCCTATATTTTAGTGTTTATGAATTTATATTTACTAAAATTCTTCCTTTTGCTTGTCCTTTTAGTAAAATTGGGAAAGCATCAGGTAACTCTTCTAACGTCACTTCTTTATATAGAAAATCTTGTAAATTTTTTGGTTTATAATCTGTCGCTAAACGATTCCAAACTTCTTTTCTCGTACTATAGTCGCAATAGGCAGAATCAATGCCAAGAAGATCGACACCTCTTAATATAAATGGAAATACAGTCGTTGGTAAACTAGCTCCACCTGTTAATCCGCTTACCGCCACTTGACCACCGAGTTTAATTTGGCTCAAAATTGATGCAAGTGACTCCCCGCCAACTGGATCGATTGCTGCAATCCATCTTTGTTTTGCTAAAGATTTTGGTCTTCCGTTGCTTACTACTTCTTCTCTAGAGAGTACAGATGCGGCTCCTAGGCTTTTTAAAAATTCATGTTCTGTTTTCTTACCAGTACTTGCTTCGACTTCATATCCTAGTTTTGATAAAATCGCTACAGCAAAACTACCAACGCCACCTGTCGCACCAGTCACAAGCACTTTTCCTTGATTAGGTGTTAGCCCGTTTTTCTCAAGTCGATAAATGGACAAGGCAGCAGTAAAACCTGCAGTTCCAATAATCATCGCTTCTTTTAAAGAAAGACCTTTCGGAAGCGGTACAACCCAATCAGCAGGAATACGGGCATACTCACTATATCCTCCATAATGGGAAACGCCAATTTCATAACTTGTTGCGATTACTTCATCCCCTTCTTTAAAACGAGAATCCTCTGAAGCGACAACAACTCCTGATAAATCAATTCCAGGTACGAAAGGATAATTTTTCACTATATTTCCATTCGGGATGCTCGCAAGGCTATCTTTATAATTTACACCTGAATAATGAACTCGAATTAATACTTCTCCTTTTGGCAAATCATCAATGGACAATTGTTGAATATTTAAAGTTACATCTTCACCTTGCTTATCAACAACTAATGCTTTAAATTGCGACATTTCTATTTCTCCTTTCTTCAATTCTATTTTATATTTATTAACAATTTTCATAATATGTTAGATTTTATAAGGATATGTCCGATTCCTTTATATTAGAAAGATGACTAAAATTTTTTTATGATTTATTTATTAAATAAATAAAGCGAAAAAATTAATAACAAAATTGCTATAATTTTTTTACCAGTGATTGGATATGTCTCTCCTCCAAAAAATCCAAAATGATCGATCATGGCACCAATAATAATTTGTCCTAACACAACAGCCATTAATGTGGAGGTAACGCCAATTTTATTGACTGAAAAAATAAGAATCGATACGTAAATTGCGCCTAAAATTCCGCCGATTAATTGCCATTTCGGTACTTCTGTAATAGCAAATATATTTCCTTTTCCGAAAAAGATAGTAAAGAAAAATAAAACAAGCGTACCAATCAAAAAAGAAATAAAAGAACCTTCAATTAATCCTACTTGCTTACCTAACCCTCCATTAACTTTACTTTGCACTGCAACTGCCGCTCCACCTATAGTTGCAAGCAATGCAACAACCAATTTAATCATATTGAATTCCCCTTTACTATAACCCTACTAAATTATATTTATGAAAAAAATCATTAGCATTGCATAAATATAGTTAGAATTTTCTGTTAATTAATTTTTGTGAATTTGTGCCAAAAAGACAAAACCTAAAGAAAGGTGGCACTGCCCATTTGGTAAATATATACAGTTAAACCAGAGCGACAACGACAAAAGGGAGATTATGGACTGGCTCGCCCATCAAATTTTCGCAACCAAACATAAGCTGGTTTCCACAGAGCTCTCTTTAACCAACGAGTAATTCGAAGTAGAGATTTCTTACTTTTCATCTCCAATTGAATGAGAACATGTAAGCAATACGTGATAAGGGCTAAGAAAATTTGATTTTGAATAGCTGTTTCACTCATTCCATAAAAGTGCTTAATTTCTACGTGTTGCTTGAGCCATTTGAAAAAGAGTTCAATAGCCCAGCGAGATCGGTAAATATCACTTATCTCTTCTGGTTTTAAATCAAATCGGTTGGTGATGAAACGAAGTAAGTTCCCTTTTGTGTCCATAACTTCTAGTAGACGAAAGACATTTTCAGTACGATTTTGTGTGGTACCAATGTAGACCATTTTATCGGATAGAACGTGACAATCATCAGGAAGTGAAAATGTATAGACTTCACGAATGACTGCGTTTTTCTTCAGTCTTGAAACGAAGAAATAGCCATCATCTGTCATCCGATCAAAACGTTCATAGTCCACATAACCGCGGTCAAACACATACATGGCTTCTTTATCATCCACTAGGACTTCGAGTTGATTTCGGTCATGTTCTTTTGCTGTCGTAATCACTGCTTTTTCAGGATAGACGGTGTCTTTATCCATGAAAACGAGCCGTAAGTGTAGCTTTACACCAGCTTTTGTTTTACGGAATTTTGCCCATTTATAATTGGTCAAATTCAACGGGAGTGTACTTGAATCAATGATTTTCAGTGGCATATTCTTTCCGGTTTTATAATGGTACCGTTGAATTTTCCAAACAAGATCCAAGAACAAATTTGCAAGAATTAGTGGGTTGATCTGATTGTTTTTTCGGGATAGCTGAGAGGCACTTATCGATTCAAATCCGAGTGCTTTTTGAAGATCTTCGTCTACAAGTGCATCACTCATTTCCTCTAAGCTCTTAAATTCGAGCAGCTGGGCTACCAATAAAAGTTTAATATAGGCTTCTGTTGTCAGCTTTTTTGTGTAATAGTCCTGTTTCAATTCTTTGACTTGTTCGCTAAGTTTTTGAATATTTATGGGTGAAACCCATTTACCAAATGATGAAATTAGTGTATTCTTGTCCATAACGTTTATCCTTTACGATTGGATTTGGACAGGAACCACCTGTACTTCCATTGTAAAGGATTTTTTTGTTTCGAAATCAATAAAAAATTGAACATTCTTAGTATTTTGAATCATCAGATTTAATTAGTGCAATGCTAGTGGAAAAAAATATAAATTTATAAGTAACGTTATATGTTCTTCATAAATCTTTCTCGATAATACTTTAGAAGAATTTTCACCTATAAGTAGGTTATACTAGAAAAAGAATAAAGGAGGTAACAGAAAATGACTATTGATTTAAGCCGAGTATATATTGAACGTTGTAATAAAGAAACGGAAGAAATCCTTGAAAAAGAATCGGCATCTTTTTTAAATACATCGATTTCTTATTTCAAAAATCATTTAAATGAATTTCTTTATATTCAGTCCCCTGTATTTGATGAAATAAAAGTAGATGCTATTTCCATGGAAGTGGATGATGTATTTGGCACTTATATGGCCTTATTTGGATTAAAAGTTCAAAAGAAACATACGAAAACAATAAAAAATTTTTTAGAACAACACTTACATACCAATTCGATAAAAAACTATAGCGCTTTATTTGCTGGTGATGAAGGATTATGGGAAATCAACTTACCGCTGAATTTTATTGAAGGGTTTCAAGAAGATATGACCATTGAACAAGCCCTATTCTTGACATGCGACTTTATTCAAAATTTAGTGCAGCAAATTGAAATAAGCGAATAAACCTCCCTATTTTGAGGGAGGTTTTTCTATTTATGTAGTAATTGTTAACTTACTTAATTGCTCCACAATTTCTTTAGGCGTATGGACTACATAAGTTGGATTCTCCTTCATGATAAGCTCAAAACTATCCAATCCCCAACTAACCCACATAAAAGGCACTCCCACTTTGTTGCACGCTTCAATATCTCGCAATTCATCTCCAACATAAAGTATACTTTGAGGTGTAATTTGATGATGCTTCATAAACTTTTTCATCGCTCGATCTTTACCAAACAGCTTTTTTACAGAAATCACTTCAGAAACGGTTGAAATTTGTTCTCGTTTTAAAATAGCTTCAATATTTTCCTTTTTATTTGAAGATAAAATAGCAATTGTATATCCCATAGAAGATATGGACTCAAGCATTTCTTTTACCCCATCAAACAACTTCACTTCATGAATATGCTCATGAAAATATTGATAAATTTTTGGTAAGATGAATGTTAGTTTATGCATTGGAAATTGATATTTTTTTGCTTTATTGGCATGGTCAAGATGTCGAATTTGTTGTAAATCCTCCAATTTTAACGGCAAATAGTTGTATTTCTCTGCATAAGCATTCCAAGCATCCACATACACTTCCGCAGAGTTGGCAAGAGTCCCATCAAAATCGAAAATAATGTATCTCACATTTCTATCCCCTTTTCTAATATGCTTCTTTTTATTTAAATTTTGCCGATCGTCAATTCATTCTTATATGGACAACAATACCAAATTCAAAATGAAGAAACAAAAAAACACACCATTTTCAATTAATGGTGTGGGTTATAAATGTGGAGAAACTCGCTTATTAGAAAAAAAATTTTTTACGACTAGTGTGGAATAGGAAAATGATTCAACCTTCTTTAGAATGCGGAAGTCCAACCGCCATCCACAACTACTACTGTTCCATTCATAAAACTTGAATCTTTAGATGCTAAGAAAAGGGCAACTTGAGCAATTTCTTCTGGTTTTTCCATGTTTTCAACATCTTCTAATTGAGATACATCTGCTTTTACAGCGATACAAGTGCCACCATTTTCTGCAATACTTTCCTCAACCGCTTTTGCGCCTTTTAAATTGTAATGACTTTCGCTCCTTCTTTTGCATATAACTCTGCAATCGCTTTTCCCATTCCTGAAGCTGCACCTGTCACAATGGCTACTTTATCTTGTAATTTCAATTTCATCCCTCAGATTTTGCATTTTTTGACTTAATTTTCATTTTATTTTTACAAAAAAGTTATTCAAGCTCCGCCGATTAATAAATTTGTAAATTTTATGAAACTATTTACATTTTCCATTAATTCTCCTTTTGATACTTGTTTACTTATTCATTGAGCACTAGAAAATGATTAAAAATAATAAGATAAAAATCTCTCTTTATCTACACAAATGTACTTACCCTCTTTCAAAGCAATTCATACATTAGATTCAGAAGGGGGTGAGTTGAATGGGTTACAAATACGATAACTACGGCTATGGCGGTGGATATTGCAATGGCTTCGCTTTACTCGTAGTGTTATTTGTTTTACTAATTATCGTTGGAGCAGGATTCAAAGGATTCTATTAATTCTTCCGATTATACCACCACCTGTCCCAAATCGACACTACGATGAAAGTTAATAAGTCCCAACGAAATTTTTGTTGGGACTTTTAAATTGAAATAAGAGGCCATATATGAACACTCAATTGTTTTGAATAATGAGGAATTGGATTAATAGCTTTAGAACTAATATTCAATGCTGTTGATAAAATATTATGTTCTACTTCCATTAACTCTACATCATGAACAATCCACGGTTCATGATAAATATCACAACGAAGTAATTTTCCTTGTGGATTTGTTGTATAAAAGCAATATCTTTCCAATAACCATTCGCCTAACGTTCCTTGCTTCATACGGGATGCTTGAGAATGAACATTATATTGACATTTGAATGGTAAAGAATAGATTCTACTGCTTTCAGAATGGAATTGCTTTTCTGATTTTAATAGCGACATATCCAAGTATATATACGGTAAATGAAACAACACCTTTGCCAATTTGGCAGTTACCCTATGACGAATCGCCAACTGAAAAAAATAGATACCTGGTTTATTTCCAGCTTTTACATACGTTCGCACATTCAACCCTGGAATTCCTCTACCCATCGGAACAGATGGTATGCCACGAATGACAATCGCCTTCGTCAAGTATGATACAATCGTAACCCAACCTTGTCCTTCAAATGTATCAAGCATAAGATTTGGAGGAAGGTGTGCTTCTAATACATCTTTTTTTACTGGGTAGTGAAGAAATAAAATATCAGTCCAAGTTTGTTTCATCAACCAAGGGATTTTTTTTGGCAATACATCTTTATTCGCATTATAAATTTCTCCCATATCCATCCTCAATCATCGATAGATTTTTCTATAATATTTACAATTTTTATTGAAATTATGACTAGTAAGCGAAAAGTATGAAATTTTTCAACTTGTTAATAATGATATTAGAATAGAGAAATCGGGAGGCTATTTCATGAATTTACAACGCGCAAAAGAAATCGCCGAATCAGGTGCAATCGCAAATGTTTTATATAACGGACAGCGCATCTACATTCAGCATGTTGATGAAACGAAAGGAACAGCCCGTATTTATCCTTTAGATGACCCAGAAAATGAAAAAGAAGTACCCGTTGAACAATTATTAGAAAATTGATATCCCTCTTTCATTATTGTAAATGTGCGCAAAATAGTTGCGCACTTTTATGATTGGCGCAAATGCAAAGAACGAGATATAACAACTTACTTTTACGTTTTTAAAAAAAATATGATATATTTAATGAATGTCAAACAAGACGGTCGAAATGGACTGTCTCTTTTTATTAACATATTTTCAAAAGGAAGATGAAATTGATTAAGCAACCGAAATATATTTATACTTTTGTTTACCATCCTGACGAATTTGAGCTTTGTCGAATGGAAAGGCGCTCTTTATTTGGAATTGATACTGAACAAAATTTTATTATCACCGATCGTAAAATCAATCCTAGCCGTAGTCCTTTTATAGAAGATTTCTTAGAAGTGTATGTTGAGGCACATAGTTTTGAGGAACTAAAACAGATCATTAATGGTATAAAATTTACGGATTCTTCTTACAAAGTCGTATGTCTTAACAAAATGGATATCGGAAATACAAAGAAAATCCATCATCCTGAAAGACGAAAAATTGAAAGGCAAATTGGACAGGCTATTGATGGAGAACCAGATTTAAACCAACCTGATGTTATTTTTGGTTTGCTTTACATAAATGAATGTTGGTATTTTGGAAAAGCGACAAAAGCTGAATCAATTTGGCGTAAACATTTACATAAGCCGAACAGTTATTCAACGGCTCTTAGCACGAGAGTGGCTCGAGCGATTGTTAACATCGCAATTCCCGAACCAGAAGGCATTCGAGCTATTGACCCTTGTTGCGGTATTGGAACAGTATTAATCGAAGCGTTATCTATGAATATTGATATTGTCGGAAGAGATATTAGTCCGCTCGTTTGTGTTGGAGCAAGAGAAAATATCGCCTATTTTGGATACGAAACGACTGTGACAAAAGGCTCCATTGCAGATGTAACAGATTATTACGATGTAGCAATTGTGGATTTACCATATAATATTTATTCTCATCTTTCACCAGAACAAGAATACGATATCATTCAACACGCACGGCGCATTGCTGACCGGGTTTTATTTGTCTCCATCAAACCGATTGATGATTTAGTGCAAAAAGCTGGATTTACTATAACAGATCGCTCAGTTGCAAAAAAATCAACTTTTGTTCGATTTATTTTATTGTGTGAATAAATTCTTTACATTTGGGATTCATCCTTAATGAGAATGTTTTTTATGATGATTATCTTTCTTATATTGGCAAAATATGATTAAGTATTTACTAGATTTAAGATTTATTAATTGACTTGCTCATTAATGTAAATGAAAAATCATCCGCTCTTGATTGTCGGATGATTTTTTATTTTAAATTTATATCAACTAATTTTTTTGAAACTATTCTCCTTTTAAAATCATCCTCCAAAGAATAGATCAAGTATGTTCGATGCCGTTGATGATTGTTTATTATAAAATTCTGAATATCCACAGCTTTTACAGTAAACAACAATGAAATGATTATGTTGAATATCAAACATTTTTGATAAACCAGTACCCGACATGGCTACTTCCTTTGTTGCTGCATTGCGACTTCCACATTTAATACACCCATTTTTTTGCAAAATTATCCCTACTTTCCTTTCCATTCTTTTCTATTCTATACGATTTCAATGTCCCTATAGTTTCAACAATTTGAAAGCTTAATAGAAAAAGGAAAACATCACCTTTGTCTTAAGTGGAAAAGGTGATGTTTTATCTATTTCCTCATTTATTGACTTGCAGCTACCATTTCATTAATTTGTTTTGATATGGCATCCTTTGTCGTTGAAAGTGTAATAGCTAGTTCGTTATACAAAAGATTGCTTGCCTCTTCCAATAATTTTGTTTCTTGTATTGGTAACTTTTTTCCTTCATTTTCGAATTGTAATTTTCTTCTTAACAACGTATTCAATAATTCTGCTAGCTCTTTACGATTTTCACTGCTAATGACGGAATTGAAAAACTGATTGAGATCTGTATTTTTTTCAATCCATTCTTTTGCAGGTTGTTTAAAAATATTCATTAAATTTTTTGCTTCTTCTGCTGACAACATTTTTTTTAATTTCGATTGGTCACCATCTACAGGATAATATAATTTTAAATCTGGATAACTAATAGGATGCAAGACATAATATAATTTTTCTTTACCAGAAAAAAGTTTCTCTGCAACATCATCAATTACACAAACACCGTGACCGCCATATAATAAATATTCACCTACTTGGTACATGAAAAATCCTCCCTGCAAATGTATACCTATCAACTTCGTTAAGGTTTGTAATCATCATTCAGCCGACTATTTAAACCTATTACACTCTATCTCTACATGAAAGATATTGATTGAATGGCGAGTAAAAGTAAAAAAGGAGTTTAATATAACTGCTTATAAGAAGAAGCAATACAATTAACGAGGAAAGCAATGTACCGATATGATTTCAAATTGGCATATTTTATAACATTAATACGTCTATCTATACAGTGTGATTAACAAATAATCAGCACATCAATAATTAAATAGAAACTTCTACATAAAAATCCTATGAGTTTTATACAAAATATGGGAAAAGTTTCCATTTAGATATTATTCATTTAAAGAACGCGGAGTTTTTATATTCAGGAAATTTTCCATTGCTAAAAGAATTGCTGAAATAAAGTTAAGAGGGTATTAGTGAGGAATATGGAATCGAACAGCTTTAATGAAAAGATTATTACGGAAACAGCACACCATATATTATATGCATGAAATAAAAAAATGATACCATCATGAAATTAACCCAAGAAATGTTGAAATCACCGCATTTCTTGGGTTCTTGCTCTTTCCTATTAAATTACCAATTTACGATTCTACTCCGATAAAATCGAAGTAATCATATGTTTTGAATCCCACTCGCCTCTAGAGATTGTAGAAAGTTGATATTTTCGAGGGAACAATTGTTGATGAATTTCATCAACAGAATACCCTTTCTTTGATAAACTTTTCACCTGATCCGTTAACATATATAAATAATCGAGCTTTTGCCGAAATGCTTTTTTACCATCTTTTATATACCCTGCATGACAACAAAACATTTCTCCGAAATCAAGTTGTAATACTTTTTCGATTGATCGAATGATTTGCGGTATACTTTCTTCACGTAATATAAGCTTTGTACGTGGAGTGACAAATAAATCACCAGCAAATAGTTGGCCAGTTGATTCGTTTAAAAATGACACATGATCTGCTGCATGACCTGGTGTTTCAATGACACGCCATCTATATTTTCGTGATTCGAAACTTTCCTCATGGGGATTTGCACGATATGGAGGCCGAATCCCCCAAAAAAACTTTCGATATAACATATAATTTGCTTTTTTCTTACTTTTTTCAATTGACATAGGATGCAAATATATTGGTATACCTTTATCACTCAAATATTTCGCACAACCTTCATGATCTTCATGGGCATGGGTAATCACAACGCGGTCAATGGAGAGCGGTTCATAAAATCCTATAAAATGTTTTCTCATGACATGTGCTCCGCAGTCAATGACTACACCATCTTGGTAAAATGAATAAACGTTTAACTTGACTTGTGAAAATGCATTCTTCCCTTCAAAAAGTTTAACATCCCCTTGTATGCTTTCGAAAAAACTTTGTTTTAGCAGCAACTAAACCACTCCAATTTGCACATTTATCGAACGTTGTATATTACTTCAGTAGCGTATTATGTAAACATCAGATTTCTTGAATGAATTGCACTTCGTCATAACCACACTCTTGACATACCATTAAATGTGGACAAACTTGGTCCCGTGCCGTATTCGGATAACCGTCTCCCATTTTCACCGTCTCTTCGTCATTATAATGTCCATAAGGATCGAAATAATCGGAAACCTTCCCTGAATCCTCCAACCTATTCTTGCAATTTGGACAAAATACTTCTAATTCCTGCAAAGAATTGCAAAGTGGGCATTGTGCCATCCTTCATTCACCTCAATCATCATTATTCACATGTAAAGAAAAAAGCATTCCTTCAAGGGAAAGAATGCTTAATATCTTATCCATAAGCTACATTAGATGTACACAATGTAAGCAAATTAAAATCTATTAAAACAAACAGCATTCTCATACATTTTTTAAATAAGCCAAATAGTAAAACAAACTTACAAAAATAGCTCCTCCAACTGAATTTCCCAAAAAGACAGGAACAAAATTTGTTATATACTGACCCCAAGTCATTTCACCTGCAAAAATAGCTGCAGGAATAATAAACATATTTGCTACAACATGTTGAAAACCGATTAATACGAAGATCATGATAGGAAACCAAATGGATAAAATTTTCCCAGAAAATGATGTCGTTCCGTAACACAACCATACAGCTAGCGCTACAAGCCAATTACAACCGATTGCAGAAACGAAAGCTTCAATAAAACTTGCATTTACTTTCGCCAATGCTGTACTTACCGTTTTGTTTAAAAAATCTCCTTCCGTTAGTCCAACGACATGTCCAAAAAAATAAGCTACAAATAATGCACCAATCAAATTAAAAACGGTAATCCAAAACCAATTTCTTAAAAGCTTTGTAAAAGTAATCCTTTTGGCAAAATAGGACATTGCAACTGCCATCATATTTCCAGTAACTAATTCGCCACCAGCTAACAAAATTAATATTAATCCAATTGGGAACACAGTTGCTCCCATGAAGGTTACAAAACTCCCCCATTCATCAGGCATTGTTCCCGTTATCCGAATAAATGCCAGATACCCCATTGAGATAAATGCCCCTCCTAAAAATCCTAAAATCAGCATTTGAAAAAGGGACATATTCGCCTTTTCTTCCCCTTTTTGAACGGTGATTTGGGCTATTTCCTTAGGACTGTAATCCATGTTAGACCTCCCAAGTCCTTTATTTTATAGAATAAGAGCTAGATAGCCCGCGTTAATTTTTATAAATTTAGGAAATTAGTTGTTCAGAATATTTTTAATTCTTTTTATAGATTTAATTATTATTAGGAGACAATATGTTATTCAAAATATTTTACCATTAAATAATGAGGGATACCTTCCTCCAAAAATTCATCCGAATTAATGATATAACCTAGCTTTTCGTAAAAAACTTTCGCATGAGATTGTGCATGTAACTTTACTTTTTGGCAGTCTTTTTCTTTTGCCATCTTCTCTAATTCTTGCACGATTAATTTTCCAATGCCAAATTTACGATATGGTTGCAATACACAAATTCTTTCCAATTTACCAAAACCATCTACGAAGCGTATTCTTCCAGCCCCAACAGACTTGTCATCGACAACAATCAATAGATGTTCGCAAGGAGAAAGAAGGTTATCATACTCATCTATTTCGCTTTCCATTGGAACACCCTGTTCCTCAACAAATACTTCTTTTCGAATTGAAAAAGCTTTTTCTAATTGCTCCTCTGTCGACACACGAATTACTTCAATCTTCATGTTATCCCCTTCCCATTTTCAATAAAATCTGTATATTAATTTACCATTATTAATATAAAAATACATGTATTTTCAATTGATATAAAAAAAATCTAATATACTAAATAATTAGTACTTGGTAATAAACAGATGGAGTGATATTTATTAGAGTTCATCAAAATAAACATTAATATGTTATAAGATTGTTAAATTTTTAACTAGACATCACCCTCAATGGCGGTTACTATAGTATACGAAGGTATTCTGTAAATCTAAATGTATTAGATTTTGTTTTTAAAAACACGAATCATTATTTCGTGTTACATTTTTTGCTAATACACTTTAGTTTACTAAACAACTAAATAATTAGATTACTAATATAAGGAGCGTATACTACATGAAACGTAAAATAGCTTTATTTTTCTTCATGACGTTGATTATCTTAGTATTAGCTGCGTGTGGTTCATCATCTAAAGAAGAATCAAATGGTACAAAAGATGAAGCAAAAGATAAAGAAACTTTAATAATTGGTATCGATGATAAGTTTGCACCAATGGGATTCCGTGACGATCAAAACGAAATCGTTGGTTTTGATATCGACATGGCTCGTGCTGCTGCAGAAAAAATGGGTGTTGAAGTGGAGTTCCAACCAATCGATTGGACTACAAAAGAATCTGAATTATCCAGTGGCCGTATCGATTTAATTTGGAACGGTTACACTATAACAGATGAACGTAAACAGAAAGTATTATTTACAAAACCTTACTTAGAAAACGCACAAGTTGTTGTAACATTAGTAGATTCTCCTATTACAAAAATCAATGAACTTGCTGGAAAACAAGTGGGAGTTCAAGCATTGTCTTCTGCATTGGATGCGTTAAATGAACATCCTATTAGCAATGAAGTAAATTTAAATGAATACAAAGATAATGTACTTGCATTAACAGACTTAAAAAATGGTCGCCTTGATGCAGTTGTAATCGACAAAGTTGTCGTTGAATATTACATGACACAAGAACCAGATACATTTACAATTCTTGAAGAAGAACTTGCTCCAGAACAATATGGAGTTGGTGTGAAAAAAGGAAATGAAGAATTACTTGAAAAACTGCAGGCAGCATTAGATGAAATGAATGAAGACGGTACTGCAGCTGAAATATCTGAGAAATGGTTCGGTGAAGATCGAGTATTAAAATAATATATATGCTAAAATAGAATGTCATTATTTTCGATAAGAGTTTCCATGTGACAATGGAACTCTTATTTTTTGGGAGGAAACATCATGGTTGATTACTGGAATCGGATTGTTTGGCCGATGCTTGAAGGAGCTCAAATGACCATTTTGCTCTTTTTCATTGCCATTCTTGTATCAATTCCATTAGGATTTATTCTAACACTTGCGGTACAAAGCCGTTTTAAGCCCCTTGCATGGCTTTCACAAATATATATTACCGTCATGCGAGGCACTCCCCTATTATTGCAGCTCTTGTTAATCTGCTTCGGATTGCCGATGCTGCCTGTGGTAGGAGAATATTTAGTATTTGATCGTTTCGTTGCGGCTTGTATTGGATTCGTATTAAACTATGCAGCCTATTTTGCTGAAATCTTTAGAGGCGGGCTCATTTCCATCGACAAAGGTCAATATGAAGCAGCAAAAGTACTTGGCTTAACAAAATGGCAAACGACAACACGCATCATATTACCCCAAATGTTTCGAGTAGCCTTGCCTGCTGTTGCCAACGAATCCATTACGCTCATCAAAGATACCGCGCTACTTTATGCAGTTGCAGTGCCAGAATTATTACACTTTGCACAAACAGCTGTAAACAGAGAGTTTACAATTGTCCCTTACTTTATTGCGGGAGTAATTTACTTAGCGATGACACTCATATTGACGGTATTCTTTAAATGGTTAGAGCGTCGATATAAATACGAATAGAGGTGAAAAAATTGGCGCTAATAGAAGTTACAAATTTGAAGAAATCATTTGGGAACCAGGAAGTATTAAAATCCATTTCATTTTCGGTAGATAAAAAAGAAGTTATTGCAATGATCGGCCCTTCAGGTTCAGGAAAGAGTACATTGTTACGCAGTTTAATTCATTTAGAAGAAATTGATAACGGTAGTATTTGTATCGACGGTGATTTTTTAGTAAAAGATGGGCAATATGCTAACCAAGCAGATATACGAAAAATTACAGGAAAAATGGGAATGGTGTTTCAACACTTTAACTTATTCCCTCACTTAACTGTTAAAGAAAATCTGATTTTAGCCCCGAAACTTAGAAAATCCGAATCGATGGAAGAAATAGAAAAACGCTGTATGGATTTATTGCGAAAAGTGGGATTGTCCGATAAAGCGAATGCTTATCCTAGCAATCTGTCAGGCGGTCAAAAACAGCGTGTTGCTATTGCACGAGCCCTTATGTTAAATCCACAAATCCTGCTGTTTGATGAACCTACTTCTGCCCTTGACCCGGAATTAACGGGAGAAGTGTTGAAAGTCATGAAGGATTTAGCAGAAGAACATATGACGATGATTGTCGTAACGCATGAAATGGGCTTTGCAAGAGAAGTGGCAAATCGTGTGATCTTTATGGATGGCGGAGAAATAATTGAATCGAATGAGCCGGAACAATTCTTCCAACATCCTCAACATGAACGTACGAAAGCATTTTTACATAAAAATTGGAAATGAAAAGGTCGTCTATTTTCAGACGACCTTTTGTCATAGTGCGCCTGGCATGGGTGTAATCTATAGGGTGTAAGTCCCGAACTGTGAAGGCAGAAGTAACAGTTAGCTTAACGCAAGGGTGTCCGTGGTGACGCGGAATCTGAAGGAAGCGAGCGGCAAACTTCCGGTCTGAGGAACACGAACTTCATATAAGGCTAGGTATCATTGGATGAGTTTGCTAAACAAAACAAAGTCCTTTCTGCCAAAGGTGGTACAGAGTAAATGAAGCAGATAGATGGAAGGAAAGATTACATTCTTACCCGGGGAGGTCTGGCGGATATGTGAAGTACGCTTCATAACCTACTTAGTGATAAGTAGCTGAACCGTCAGAAGTCAGCAGAGGTCATAGTATTAGTTGGTTTAGAACTACTAAGAAGGACCGAACAATTAAGAGAGAATAGCCCTTGGCATTCAGTGAGTCATGATGAACACAGAAAACGTAGTACCTCACTTGAGGAAGGAAGCGGTGAATCCCGTGGGAGACCTCTTGGAGGGTGGAGTGACCACTGGCATAAAGAGAACAGCTATTCACGGAAGTTATAAAGACTTGCGTCAATCATCTTAATTGAACCGCCGTATACGGAACCGTACGTACGGTGGTGTGAGAGGACGGGAGTTAATCGCTCCCTCCTACTCGATTTTAATCTAACACTACAGTTTCGTTAAACAATATTCCTAGATATCGATATTTGATATGTACATTATGAATATCTTCATGATGATTTACAGTTAATCCATAAATTGTATCCTTTTCTGTCGCTGAACCTTCATCTAATTTCTTTAACAGTTCTTCCGGAATCGTTCCTTTTGGAATGGAAATATCTTCGATGTTGAAATATTGAATGTGACTAGCTGCAACTGAATTTTCATCAATTGTTCCTGCAAAACCTACCAAAGCATTGCTAACTTGGATTTTTATTTCATTCGGATCCGCATGATTATTGACTTTTACACTAGTGATTTCCAAATCTCCAATCCCTTTATTCCCTATTGCAATTACAACGGTATGATGATCTTGACCCTTAAAAATCGTTCCTGTTACTAATGGTGGTGTCACTTTAATATAGATAAAAAACCCACCAATTAATAAAACGAGTATGAACGCAACAAGTAAAATTTTTTTCAATGTTCTCATCCTTTAAAGTAAATTTCCAAACCAATTATCCCTCTTTCAGTTTATACTACTTTCATGCAGAGAGTAGAATGTAAAATTTAAAACTATGTGAAAAATTTTTCAATGTTTTTAGTCATATCATTAAAATTTTATAGTAAAGATCTCAACTTTCGCAGAGTAATATCTTATTGCAACTCTTGATATGACTGTTTTATATCGTCTTTCATTATTTCTCTTGTTTTTTATTGATTTTATTTTTTAAAAGAAAAAGACACCTATCTTTTGGTAAAATTATGGTGATCAAACCAAATACCAAAGAAGGTGTCATCATTATGATAACGAAAAAAGATACTTTTGCACAACTACCAAAAGAACTTGAACGAAGATTTTCTGAATTAAATATAGGCAAACATTTGAGAAAAGCGAGAATTACTAAGGGATTTGGTTATTCATGCTTATCTATTTTCCGTCTTATTTTTTTGCTTGTTTTCCAATATAAAAATTGGTTTCAAGCACTTCAAAGTAAGAAAGCCGTGGACTTACCTAAAAAAGATACAATCTACCGTTTTCTAAATTCATCTACTTATGCTTGGCGAACTTTTTTACTTTCCTTATGTCAAGATCTTACTGGACGTATAAAAAAGCTTACATCAAACAACAGAGTGAAGGTGTTTATTGTTGATGATTCACTCTTTTCACGCAACCGAAGCAAGTCTGTTGAACTTCTTTCACGAGTATTTGATCATACAGAGAAACGATTCTATAAGGGGTTTCAGTTGCTTACTCTTGGTTGGTCTGATGGATATTCTTTTCTACCTGTAGACTTTGCTTTATTGAGTTCAGCGAAAAAGGAAAATCAACTTAACGGGGTCGATGAATCCATTGATAAACGCACTTCCGGCTACAAGCGTCGTCTTGAAGCACAACAAGATAAGCCAAGCGTTGTCTCTGCTTTATTGGATCATGCCTTAAATGCAGGAATTACAGCTGATTATGTGTTAATGGATACTTGGTTTACGCATGAGCCTTTGATTGAAAAAATCACGGATAAAGGTTTATTTGTCATTGGTATGGTCAAGCAGCTAAAACAACGTTATTTCATAGATGGTGAAGCCCATACTCTGGATGAACTCTTTAAAAAAGCAAAGCGTACCATGGAAAAGAAAGACCTACTCGGTTCGATCCATGTTCATCTTGCAAAAGGACGACAAGTCAAGATTGTATTCGTGCGTAACCGCAATAAAAAGAGTGAATGGTTAGCCATTTTGAGTACAGATACCACACTTTCAGATGAAGAAATTGTGCGTATTTACGGGATGCGCTGGGACATCGAAACATTTTTCAAGTGTACCAAATCATTGCTTAACCTAGCAAAAGAATTTCAAGGTCGTTCGTATGATCTGTTGATTAGTCATACAACGATTGTGTTTACTCGCTTTATACTCTTAGAGTGGGAGCGTAGACAAAACAACGATCCTAAAACGATTGGAAATCTCTTTTTTCTATTATGTGAAGATGTAAAAGATATGAATCTAGAGAGTGCATTGAATCAATTATTAGCGATCTTCCAAACATTAGCAGAAGCTAATGTTTGTTTGAACATGGAATTATTTAAAAGTAAAGTACAAGAATGGATTGCGTCTTTACCCAATTACATCAAGGGATGTCTGACAATATCTGTGTGCGAAAGTTGAGTAAAGATAAATTAAGGGGGAATTTTCATGGGAGAATATATTAAAATGCAATTTACTCGTACAAGAATGGTATTGAAGCAAACTTTAGAAAACATTACACCTGAGGTCTATTCTACAATTCCAAAAGGTTTTAATAACAATATTTTATGGCAAGTAGGACATGTATTGATGACTACAGATTTTTTACTCTTCAACGGTAAAGTGACGATACCAAAAAGTTATCAAAAATTATTTGGTCCTGGTACCAAACCAGCAGATTGGCCAATGGATGTACCATATCTTGAAACTTTGCTGCAACAAATTGAAGAACAACTGGAACGTATTCAATCAATCGATACCAATACCTTTAATGAAAAACTGCCAAAAAGTATATTTGGAAATGAAACAAAAGGAGAATTGGCTGCTTTTGCAGCATTCCATGAAGCAATGCATGTTGGACAAATTCAAGTAATGAAGCGATTGATTGAAACTATGAAAACAAAGTAAAAAATGATGAAAACCGCCATCTTCTGGCGGTTTGTTAATCATTGTATGAACATAACTGTTTCACCGATATTATATTCTTTCTGTTTCTCCTCTCCATCTTCTATCCACTTTACGACAAAGACACCTTCTTTTAAACGCTCTTTTATTTCTTCCTCAGTTATTTCACCCGTATAAAGGACGATTTCTTCTTGAACAATATACTCCTTTTTATCGATATTATCGTATTCAAAACCTTCTCCCGTCCAGTATACATTTGATGATAATAAATTTCTAATTGACTCAGACATTTCCGTATTAATGTTTTCTACTTGATTAGAATATTTAAATTTAAACGTAAAAAGCATTTTTCGGAAGTTTTTCTGATCAGGGTGTTCGACATATTCTAATGTCCCAAGGGTTTGATAAGTTTCATCATCGATTGGTGTTATTTCAGTACGAATTTGCATATATGGATTATTTAAATAATACAAATAACCTGATATAAAAAGAACGATAAAAAGAAACATCGTAACAATTAATGCAATCACTTTTCTTTTCATCATATCCCCTCTTTTTCTCGAATTTGTTCTATCAGAAGGTATCCATTTTAAATATTTCTTTTTGAAATCATGTTTCCCTGTTATTAAAATAAAATTTCTTTTGAATAATTTATTTTCTCATCATTAGTATCTCTATTACTCATTCAATTACTCCATATCAATAATCTTAAAATTTCCGTACATAATTTTTAATTCATTCATAACTAAATCAAATGCCTTCATTTGACACTTTTCATAGTACTCTTTATTATCAACTTAAAGTATAAGAAAGGTGAAGAGGTTAAATGAAACCACCATTAACAAAAGAGGAACGAGAATCCCTTTTCCCTTATGCAACTAAAGAACAACTGGATTTTCTCTTAAACCATGTTAAACAAGGCTTCAAAACAAAATTTTTAAATATAATGGCCGATAAAAAAGTAACACTCGTTCGTTCTCAAGATGTCACGTTAGTAGAGATTGAAAAAGATGCTAGTAGCTGGATTCTTGAAGATTATATTGATTATGGAAAAGGCAACTACCTCGGCCGATGTGCCTGCAACAGAAAATTAAGACGAGTATTTACTGTAAAACATGTAGTGACCGGAAGAAGAATTGATTATGGTGAAGATCATCTTATGCAATTTCTCGGCATCGATGAAAATATTTTAAGAGACATTGTTAAAGATGCTTCCATTATTCATTTAGAACTGGATGAATTGCTCATAAAAATCAAAGAAAACCAATACGGCTATGAAATATTGGAAGATTTAGACGGAATGGAAATACCAGAAGATATTCAGGCCCATATCAATGCGAACGTCCCCTTATTAGATCGACAAATAAATCGTTTATATCGAAAATTGCGTGAAATTGAAAGGAATGTAAGAAAACAGCAAGAAGAATCATTAATGAAAGCTCTGTTGGAAGAAAAAAATCGAATGCTTCAACAAATAGAGCGGGAACATAGAAGATTGGAAGCAATAGTGGAAAAAGTTCGTCAAAATCTCCCACCAAACCCAACAAAAGAAATGATTGCACTTCAACTTGTATTCAACGGCTTCTCTAGCACATTAGAAATATGTCACATCTTAATTGATTACTTTGGTCAAGATGGCTCTTTATCTGCCGGAGTCCATAAAAGACCAAGAATTTTTCCATCCATTCTTCAACATTTTCTAGAACAAACAGAAAAGGGAAATTTAATACTTATGGAAAAAATCGGTGTTGAAGATTGTATCTTTATTCCAAATGAATATGTAAACATCCGATTAGAAATGGAAGATACTATTGAGGAAAATAACGAAGGGGAAGAACAGTTAACTTTATTCTTATAAAATTTTATAAAACTCCTTCGCCATGTCGTTATCTAATTTAATGATGATTTCATCGCTTGTAATTTCATTTTCATGATGAAATTTTTTGATTTGAATATTTCTAAATAAATAGCAGTAAATCATATAAACAATTTCAGAACAGATTTTAAGCTGTTTATTTAGAAATGTTCTCCTAGGAGGTCGTTCAATGCTGAAAATTTTTACACATCTTTTAATTCCCAATTCCAACAACAGTCAATATGTCCGAATAGATAATGACATAAACATAGAAATGATTTCAAAATACATTTTTAATACATTTAATCAATATTCAATTGAAATTATTTACAATGAAAATTCTTTAACTGAGTTTCAGATTGTAACGATCGAACCATGGGTTACTTATTTATTGCTGATGAAAAATTATTTAATTAAAGATTTCGCCAGAGTCACCGACTTATCTAAACCCATTACTTACGTTTTTACTAAAGACGAACATGGACAATTCGTTTTTCATATCAATGATAAATTAAATCAACTTACACATCAGGTAATACTACCCGAAAAAGAATTTTTTCATACGCTTTATGAAAGTTTAATGATATATTTACAATTCATGAAAAGATGCAATGTGAATTATTACCAATACTGGATGAGTCGATACGAAAAACATATCTATATTGTTAGAAAGCAAATGGAATCAAAGTATTTTCATACATCATTTAATCATTGATGTACATCATGACCTCCCTAAAAAAGACATGCGACGAATTGTCCATGTCTTTTTTATTCAGCAATCATCGGAAAAGGCAAGTAATATTATATCTTTTTTACTTGCCTTTTTTCCTGTGAAAATATGTTTATATTACTAGTAATGAATAGGTAAAGAATACTTCATTCAGCAAATGATTGTTGGTAAAATGCACGTAAAACTTGCTAATCTAATCCTTGTCCATCCTTCTAGATTTTGCGTAATTGGCGAATACGATTAAGGAATGCAAAGTCTAGAATATATGACTGTGGAATGATAGTACTTCCGATAATTGCAGTATTAAGGAATTAGAAAACATTGTCATATTTTAGAATCAAAAACATACTTTTTTACCAGAAAACTTTGCCGAAAAATATTCTTTACACTATTAACTCAATTATCCATTAAATTTGTAATAATGGAAATACTGATATCATAATTGACGATTTTTCTGTCATAAGTGACTTTTTGTATAACTGTTTACTTGGTATTTTTTGTAATTTCTAACAATAAATTCTTGATTACCGCTACAAAATAAAAAATTATCAATGTTAGAAGTTATCTTCCATACTTTTTCTAATATGAGCATTTTGCAAAATTAGATTTTTTGGATAAAAGTATAAAAAATAAAGCACTCGACAAATAGCTACCAGCATGTTATTTTACAAAATATTACAATAATCCTGTTTTTGGGCATACCTGCAGAATTTTTCACATTGAATTTTTTTAAGCGGCTTTCTTCCCTTTATTTTCCTTTGCCATCGCTAGCGCTGAAACAAGTAATACAATAGCGTTCAGGTAAATATGGCTCTTTACTTTCTCAATTCCCCATACATGTAGGGAGTTCGACGTAAGGTAGCTTTTCATTCTTGAATTACAGCGTTCTACACTTGTCCTCTCGTTGTAAAGCTCTTTCCAACGTTTTGTATCACGGTGCGGATTGGAATATCGGCGCACATCCTTTTTGATGTCGACTTTTACCACCATTCCATAGTTGGAAGATGAACAGGCTGCCATTCCTAATGGGCAATCCACTTTGCCGGTTGCGTGAGGACATCTGAACTTGAGCTGGTCCTTATCAGCTCCCCAATAAGTCATTTCATAACCCATGGAACAACGCGGAGTTCCATTGGAAGAAATCCCTTCAGGAGGCTCTTTTTCGTTGCGCAAATTGAGCGGGATAATGGCTTGCGCTCCAATGTTTTTGGCTGATTCATAGTTTTTTAGTTGGTCATATCCGCCATCCATGATCAGAAATTCAATTTTGGATTTGGTACGCTCTGCCACTTGCTCGATTAATTCTGGTGCGACTTCTCCATCGTTCACATGGGCAGGGGTTACTTTTATGGCCATTGGCAGTTCGCTTGCGGTATCGACTGAAAGATGCATCTTATAGCCAAACCAGGTAATTTTATTGCCGAAGGAATCATATTTTGCGCCCCAATTGGCATTACCCGTTTGTTCACTACGCTTTTTGGGCTGTTTCTTTTCATAGGCATCAATGGCGGCACTGTCGATGGCCTGGTGGCTGCCGTCAATTATTCCTTCCTCCTGAGCTAACTGTACCAAGTCAAGGAAGATCTTTTCAGCCAGCTTTTTTTTGGTAAGTGCTGCAAAAACCCGGCTGAGAGTGGAGATAGACGGTGCGGGGCGATCAATCGATAAACCGCATTGATAACGGAAACGAAGGTCTTTATCCAATCGATGATGAAGGGCGGTAAAGGTGTCGATGCCTTCGAGTGGGGCAGCGATGAGAGCCCTTAGAATCCCTTCTCTGGAATGACCGTCAGCCCCTCGGGGTGAAGAACTTCTCAACTGTTTAGCATAAGGGCGTAAATCAAGCGAGCTAAAAAAGATAGGTAATTTCTCTTTTGACTCTAATTTTTGCAGTTCTTCAAAGGAAAATAGGCTTTCTTGTAGAATATACAAAGTGACTTCCTCCTTTTGAATTTTTTGTTGTTTCGTCACTTCAAAAATTCTACATTTTAGGGGTGAAGTCCTTTTTTATGTCTTTGAAATCCTTATGGCTCTTGGGTCAAAAAATATGCAAAATGCTCAAAATAAAAAAGCGATTGATTAAATTGAATCAATCGTTAAAAAGTGTTTGGCAATGGGGTTTGCTGAATTGATGAAAATCATAAGTGCAATTAATAAGCAATTCTTAGTAACCCGTGTCGCTGTACGTGTTTTTCACCCTTATTGCAAGTAATATTTTAGGCTGTCTAAAAAATTTAGACAGCCTATATCTCTTTTTTTATTCTTTTGGCTCTAAATCTTCAATAGAATCTATATCCATATAGCTTGGTACAACTAATCCAACTTTTGCCCCCACCAAATTTTCGCCTAAATCGATTATATCATCTTTGTATTGTTCATAGAACGATCCGTGCGTTACAGGCAACCAAGGAGCAACTGAAGCATCCCCTTCCCCGTTAGCAATTGCTTGGAACATGATAATTGGATCTACTGGTGTGATCGTTACATCATAGCCAAGTTGCTCTAATACAAATTTTACAACATGACTTGATGCTTCTTCCGTTTCCCATGGAGTCGACACCAATTCAAATTTCTCACCGTTAACGGATTGTAAACCTTCCATCCACTCGTTTACTTTCTCTTGGTTTTGTTCTGCCCATTTTTTTGCAGCTTCTTCAAATGTAACTGTTTGGGCATCTAGCATCACTTGCTCCATATCTTCTGGTTCCCAGTAAAAGCGATCCAACATTTCATAAGCAGTTGGGTGTTCTTCTTTTAAGTCTTTTCTAACAATCGTATTAATATTTTCCACTTCACCGAATGTGCCTTTTGGATCTTCTAAATATTTCAAATCATAAGTTGCAAATTTCCAATGAGGATTCCAACCTGTCACAATAATGGGCTCCTCACTTTGAATGGCTTTATCTAACATCGTCAACATGCCAGCAGTTGAACTTTCTGAAACTTTCCATCCTTTTAGATTTTCATATTCATTTAACGCCATTTCTGTTAATTGCATCATTCCAGCGCCCGGTTCTATACCCGTTATTGTATAATCGAGGGCTTGGCTAATACTTACTTGCTCTTCATTGCTTTGAGTTCCCTGAGATGTGTTGTCGCCACAACCTGCTAATACTAAAGATGCGGCGACTCCAAATGTTGCACCAATCGTTTTCACATATTTCATCTTATCTACCCCTCCAAAATGAATATCATTTCGGTAGGTTGTTAAAATCAATCCTATACGAAAAGTTTTATAATGCATTGCAACTGAATAAGCACACCCAACTTCAATTTACCGAATATTCAGATATAAAACTTTGTGATGTACGTTGTAATGCCTGGTAAAACTTCTCATCAACTTATTTTTGCCCAACCGACCGATAGTGTAAGGTTAACATGATTTATATCTCATTACTAGGCATAGGGTTCCAATCGATTGGATTTCGTACTAATTTACTAAATTTGATTGATTTATTTTATATTTTTTTCAAATATACCCATTTATTTAATATTCAACCATGCAAAATGAAATGGTGATTTATAATCAAAAATCTCCCAATTAGGAATCAGTTCATTCATTACTTACCTAATTGGGAGCATGACAAAACGGTTTTGGTTACTGTTTATTACGATTTATCATTCGTCTTGCGGTTTCGTTTATTGGCAACATTGTGGTCAAATTCTCTTGCTATCTCTTCTGCTCTTTTTCTTCTGTTATATTTTTGACTGCCCGAATTAAGATTCATTTTATTTTTCTTTTTCATCCTTTTCACCTCCGTTGTCTTATTTTGTACAACTTTAGGTGAAATTGCGTATACAATTTAGCAACATCATTATTTTGTAATTGTTACTTCAAAAGAATCAAAGATGATTTCTTCATTATCATTGTAAAGTTTCGGTGTAATGATAAGTTCTTTTGTTCCGCTTTGAATGTTTGCAAACGTAAAAGACCCTTTCGCAGCGTGTTTCGTCGTACTGCCTGTCAAATTCGTAATCATTTCGTAAGTATTACCGAACTCGTCTTTCACATCAAAACCAGTCACATACGGCAAATTGTATAGTGCGTAATTGGACGGCATCTGAATATTGTAATGAAGATTGATTGTATAGCCAGTTATATCAAGTGAAGGAACAAAGATTGTAAAACCATTTTTCGAATCTCGATAATTGGCTTTTATTCCTTTCACATCAATCTTTTTTAAGTGAAATTCATATGCCCAATCACCTTCAAAGTTTTCATTTGTATCATGATTCCAAACACTTCTAGGATTCCAAGTTAGTTTTACAGTGCTTGGCGATCGTCCATTTAATTCAGGTGTCAGATAAATGATGTTTTTTTAGCTGTTTCGCAAAATAGTGACAAGTTTAGGGGAAGTGAAGAAGAATTAAAAAAATGGATTGGCACAATTGCAAAATATAAAGCGATCGACATATATCGAAAACAGAAAAAAATGGAAGTGGTTTCACATTCATCAACCGCCCAGTTTCCACATGGTTGTTCTAAAATTTGTTTAGCGATGGCCTTTACATAAGGCATATATGTATCAATAACATAAGCAAGTGCTTTTTCATGTCTTAGCTTCAATTTCGAAATCACATCTTTCACTTGCTTCACTCCTTTCACTTATACCAACGAAAAAAGCTGAAAACACTCTCGTAAAAAATCGAGTAGGAGGGAGTGATTAGCTCCCGTCCTCTCACACCACCGTACGTACGGTTCCGTATACGGCGGTTCAATTAAGATAATTGACGCAAGTTTTCATAACTTCCGTGAATAGCTTGTCTTCTTATGCCAGTGGTCACTCCACCCTCCAAGAGGTCTCCCACGGGATTCACCGCTTCCTTCCTCAAGTGAGGTACTACGTTTTCTGTGTTCATCATGACTCACTGAATGCCAAGGGCTATTCTCTCTTAATTGTTCGGTCCTTCTCAGTTGTTCTAGACCAACTAATACTATGACCTCTGCTGACTTCTGACGGTTCAGCTACTTATCGCTAAGTAGGTTATGAAGAGTACTTCACCTATCCGCCAGACCTCCCCGGGTAAGTACATGCACTTTCACACCATCTATCCGCCTCATCTACTCGATATGACCTTCGACAGAAAGAGCTTTGTTTTGTTTGGCAAACTCACTCAATCATACCTAGCCTTATATGAGGTTCGTGTTCCTCGGACCGGTGTTTTGCCTCCAGCTTCCTTCAGATTCCGCGTCACCACGGACACCCTTGCTCTTGGCTAACCTCTACTTCTGTCTTCGGGGTTCGGGACTTACACCCTATAGTTCATGTACATGCCGGGCGCACCAAAAAAACATATCCTCTTTCATGAGAGATATGTTTCATTATATAGAAAATGTTTTAACTTGAAGGAGGCTTTGTAATAAAATTCCGAACTGACCTAAAACTTTTGTAATTCTTCAATCCAAGTAATGATTCTCCGCGTACGTTGGATATTGAATGGAGGGTTTTTACTTTTAAAAAATTCCAATACTTCTTCTAATAAAGAAACATAATAAGATTTCTCCATTTTCCAAAACTCAAGCATTTTTGGAGGCAATCCTTTGCAATGGACAACTCCGCCAAACTGATCATGCCATTCATAATCCCCACGAAAAATTGCACGTCTGCCGTCCTGAAATAAAAATTCAACAATTTCATAACGTTCATATCGTTTTCTTTCAAGTTGTCGAACATCACAATCAAATAAAGCATCCATCCATTCTAGACTATGAATGCCGTACCAATAATATCCTGGCATCTTCTCTTGTAGTGGTAAAGGACCAAACCCATAGAGAAATTCAACGTCATCCTTATGAATGCCTTTTAATAGTTCGCTAAATCTGAGACTTGAAGATGAAAATATAGGCGTTTCATATCGTGTAGCCAACTCAACCATCCGATCAAAATTCTCTAACCCAATGGTAATGGGTTTATCAATGAATATGGGTTTCTGAAAGGAGGCGATTTTTTCAAACCATTGCAAATGATTTCTTCCGTCAACCGTTATAATCCACCAAGCATCTACTTCTTCATTCAATGTCTGAACATCATCAAATTCTGGTATATGATAGGATAGTAATACATTTTTATATTTTTTGGCTCGGTCCCGACTAATCGGCAAATCTTCAGAATAGCTTTCAATAAAACCACTAAACTCCACATCGTTTATATAAAAAGGATGATTTTCATCATGTAACATACTCGAAAATATTTCAACATGGGAAGTATCATTACCGATTAATCCGATTTTCATAACTTGCCTCCTTAAAGACATAACATTGTCTAGGTCTACCTCTGCCATTTACTTTTTCCAAACCGAAAAACTCAATTAAATTGGAATCTAGCCAATTTGAAATAATGCGATTGGCAGTCCGTTTTGTAACGTTTAAATTAATGGCTACCTCATCAGATGTAAAATAATTTAAATTGTTTTTCAATAAATATTTCTTAATTGTTTCAATTTGCCTCGTTTGAAATTCTTTCTCATGATCTGTTAATTGATAAACGGTCGGTATATTAATAATAATTGGCCCGATGACATTACGTTCTTCATTGACGATAAACGCAATATTCGTTGAATGTTGCTGACATTGCTTTAATGCCACATCTGCATGGAAAACTGAAACAGGGATGGACATACCAAATCCTACCCCTAACATCACCTTTAACTCTTTATATTGATTGATTTCTTTAAAGATATTTAGAACTTTATAGCCTTCCGTTATTCGTTCAAAATCGCCTCGATAAGCAATGAAATGATATTCAGTTTCACTCACGGGAATAATATAGCCATACATATCATCAACAAATCGATAAAGGGCTTTTTCTAACTTATTTTTCACTCGTGCTTTTTTATTTAGCGATTGTACATTTTGATCTTTAAATTCTATTAGGAATTTTCCGTATATCACTTGGTTCTCTCTTTTTCTTCTTTGAGTCGAAGAAAGTAAAATTCGTTCAATGCAAACGATAATATCTTGTTGCGTCGGTTTCAGCCAAACGACTGGAAGATGATATTGTTTAAGGGCATCTTGCACTTTCTTAATTGAAGTAATAATTCCTACATTGGATTTCCCTTCAATTGCTTCAAGATGACGTTGTACTATTTTTTCATATCCCTCTACTATTCCTAAATGTTCAACAATTGTATAATCAATTCCTTCAATTTCACAGATCACGCTTTGTATATATTCTTTAGCTAATCCATCGATGCTAATAAATTGAATTGGATGATCTTTAATTAAGTAAAAAAGAGCTTCAAAAAAACCAGAACCTTTTAAAGGGATGTAATAGGATTCAATGGAATCATTTATATGATCTTTTACTAATAAGTAGGTTGTCCTACTGGAATACAATATGCAATCGACTTTATTCATTAGCTCTTTTGTAAAAGTAATCGCATCGTAAATTTCATCGGAAAATCGATAGACTACCTCAATATTCGGAAACATTGAAAAACTTTTTTTGATTAGTTTTTCAATCCATGTTGGCCCAATAAAGCCTATTTTGATCATCCCATTCAACCTCCAAATAAAGAATAATCGAATGATTTAATCATAAACCATTCGATTACTATTTTCTTATACTGACTGCTTATTTAGAAAATTTTTTACATATTCATCATCGTGAAGATGAGGGTACAATTTATAAACTTCATCAATTAATTCCAACTGTCCTTTGCTCAGCACTTCCCGTTCGCTTAAACATTTATTCGAGCGAATTAATCCTTGTCGGCGCAATACTTCATTGATACCTGCAATACTTCCTTTAAAATGATTATGCGAATCGAAAAATGCTGCATTTGCATGGGTTACTTCTTGAGCAATCTTCATCCATTTGGAATGAATAACATCTTTTTCCCGTTCTTCTTTAATGCTACGGAATAGTTCCACAGCTTTTGAAGTCCAGACTGCCCAATGACCTAACAATCCACCGGCAAATCGTTTCTTCCTAATTTCACCATCGACTTCCTCTTCAAATACTGTGAATAAATCATGAATTATTGAATCGTCATTGCCTGTATAAAGGGCAATCTCATTCCAACGGCTTGAGTGTAAGACCGCCCGTGCCACATCTATTGTTAAATACCTGTCGAAAGGAGCGACTTTAATTGCATAGGCATTCGGAATTTCACAAAACTGTTTCCAAAAATCAGTCGTAAATATACGGCCACCAACTGCTGGCTGTAAATAAAATCCTATAATTGGAATAATAGATGCAATTTCCCTTGCTCGTTGCAACAATTCTTCTTCAGTATAATGAAATAGCCCATTATTGCTTAATAATACAAGATCATATCCAATTTCTTTTGCAAATTGTGCTTCTTTTATCGCTTGCTCTATTTCCCCACTGACCCCTGCAATTTTAATAAAATCCGATTTTGCATGAGCAGAAATTTCCTCTATAGCTGTTTTTAATACTTGTTGATAAAACTCGAAAACTTGGTGAATCTCAAACTGTGTCGTATGAACTCCAACCGCTACACCATCTACCCCCGACTCGATATAATATCGTGTCAATAGACGTTGCGATTCTTCATCAAAAGATTTATCTTCAAATAATGCTAACGGGTGAGCAGGTATAAATGCGCCATCCATTAATTTTTCTTTTACCACATCTCTTAACATTAAAACTGCCCCTTTCGCTCTTGGAAATGGCTCGGTTTATTGAGAAGCTCACCATTATGTTGAATCCAATCGGCAATTAATTGAATCATTTCTTTTACAGAAACGGATGGATAACCAAAAGTTTGATGTGCTTTCGACGCATTGCTTAATAATGCTGTATCCGCTTCTTCACCAACGATGTTAGCTTCTTTCCCAAAGATTTTGGCAAATTCATTTGCTAACCAACGTACCGATAACAATTCAGGTCCCGTCACATTAAAAATTGTCGGAGGTGAAGAAGCATGTATTAATGACCGAATCGCAAACTCATTGGCATCACCTTGCCAAATGACATTTACATGCCCCATCGTTACATCTATCGGTTGATTATGATAAACCGCTTTTGCAATTTCCACTAACACGCCATAACGAAGATCAATTGCATAATTTAGCCGAAAAATGGACATCTTCGTTTGATTTTTATGAGAAAAATACGTAAATACTCTCTCTCTTCCTAAAGTCGATTGACCATACTCTCCCACCGGATTAGGTGTAACCGACTCATCACAGCCACCCGTTTTTACTTCTGTTAGCGGATAGACATTCCCTGTAGAAAATACGACGATTCTTGAATCTTTATAATGCTCGGCAACACGTCCAGGCAAGTAGCTGTTCATCGCCCAAGTAAAATGTTCGTTTCCAACTGTTCCAAATTTATTTCCCGCCATAAAAATGACATTTTTGGCCTTAGGTAGTTGTTGAAGCTCTGAATCATTTAACAAATCACAAGAAATTGTTTCGATACCTTTCGAATTTAGTTTTGTCTCTAAATCTTTATTTGAAAATCTTGAAACACCGATTACTCGCTGATTTGTCCCCGCTTCATTAATCGCATTTTTTAATAGATAGGCTAGAGTTGGCCCCATTTTCCCTCCAACCCCAAGGATAATAAAATCACCATTTAACTTTTTCACATCCTCAATTATTGCTTTTGATGGAGTAGACATAAATTCTTCAAGTTGTTCAACTGTTGCAATCATTGCTTTTCCTCCTAAGATAAGAATATATTTTTGAAGTTATTGAATGCTAAATAAATGAGTAGCAATAACCCAATAATACCGAGTACATTACTAAACAATTTATTTTTCAAGTCCCCCATAATTTCTTTTGAGTTGGCGATTACTAAAATGGCAATTGCGATAAACGGAACTACAAAAATCGTCACACCTTGAGCAAAAGTAATTAAGTTCACAGGGTTTCCGTCAAAAATTAAAGCAATAAACGAACCAAACAGCATTACAATAATGATGGCTATTTTCACTTTCATCGATGATAATTGGTGCCCTAACCCCAGACCATCAGCCAGTAGCCCGCCTCCAATTGTGGCATTTCCTATTAATGATGAATAGGAAGCACCGAATAAACCGAGTACAAAAATAAACACTGCAAAACTACCAAATGATGGTTTTAAAATACCCGCCATTTCAATAGCATTGTTCACCAAAATTCCTTCAGGCTTTAATACAGTTGCAGCAGTGATCATGATTAAGAATGAAATAAATCCTAATAAGAATATCCCGAAAATTGCTTCAAATTTACTCTCTTGAACCTCTTTTCGACCTACTCCTTTTTCACGCACTAAATACGATTGATAGATAGCACCTACGATTGAGAATGAAGTCGCTATTAAAGCAATTACTAGTGCCATACTACCTTCAGGGAATCTAGGTACAAATCCGCTAAAAATGTCGACAATCGAAGGTTTTACGATGATTAACGTAATTAAGAAGGCGAATAACATCAAAATGACTAAAGCCAACATCAATTTTTCCAGCACTTTATAAAATTGCGTTAAAAATAATAAAGCTACGCCAAGTAAAGTACCTACAATAATCCAAACTTTTGAACTGATACCAGTAATCGCTTCAACCGCAATCCCCGTTCCAATTGCATTCCCAGCTTGGAATGAAGAACAAACTAAAAATGCACCAATTCCAATAATGATCCCTGCCCATTTCCCCCATTTTTCTTTCACTAGATTAATAAACGTATCTTTTCCGGCAATCCCTATTCTTGCTGCCATTTCTGTATAACAGGCCATTAAGATGACAGCGACAATGATAGACCACACTAATTCAGTTCCATAAATTGCGCCAATTTTTGAGTTTAATGTGATGGAACCTGGCCCTAATACAAGTGCCGAAGTAATAAGACCAGGACCTAAAATTTTCAAAAATTTCAAAAACCCATTTCCTCCATTTTGATGATTCCCAGAGATTGAAGCATTTACCTCTTTGTCCTTCATCACCATTTCTTCCATCCCCCTTTTTATTCAGAATTTTCTTTAATTTAATTTTATTGAAAATCTTAGTCCTCGAACACGACCTAAAATTGTCCTTAAATCAATAGTTGAATTTCTTTGATTTTATAAGCACTTTAATGAATTCAGAAGAACAGGCTCGGAGACTTTTGCGGATACCATCAATCGAGTAGGAGGGAGCGATTAACTCCCGTCCTCTCACACCACCGTACGTACGGTTCCGTATACGGCGGTTCAATTAAGATCATTGACGCAAGTTTTCATAACGAGCTTCAAGACTTTTCAGCCCTTGGTTTCTCCAATAGGAGTTACCAAGGGTTCTGTGTAATATTGGACTATTTGAAATACGCCAATAACTCTTCCGAGTATTTCCCCATTCATACGCTTGCCATTGTGGTACGCCAAGTTGAATAAGGTTGCGTATCTTTGTTTTCGGTTTCTTCCAGTTCTTCCATATACACATTCGAAGTCTTCTACGAATCCATTTATCTAATTCAAGGAATATAGATTTGGTGTCTGCTAACGCAAAATATCCACACCATCCCATTAGATATTGATTCAGTTTCTGAATGCGGTATTCCATCGGGTAGGGCATCTTGCGTGATGTGATTTCACGAACTTTATTCTTCACTCGTTTAAGGCTTTCTTTTGCGATACGAACCTTTGGCTCTTTATGATAGGTAAAGCTAAATCCTAGAAACTTACGTTTCCATGGACGGTCGACCGCTGATTTCTTCTCATTTACTTTCAGTCGTAGTTTTCCTTCAATAAATCGCTGGATACTTGCCATTGTGCGAAGTCCTGCTCGTTTACTTTTCACGTAAATGTTACAGTCATCCGCATATCGAACGAATTTGTGTCCTCTTCTTTCCAATTCTTTATCTAGTTCATCTAGTACAATGTTAGATAGTAGCGGACTTAATGGTCCTCCTTGTGGAGTTCCCTCAAATGTGTTTGACACCACACCATTAATCATGACGCCCGATTGTAAATACTTACGAATCAATTTCAGTAATGGTTTATCTTGGATTCTCTTCGCGAGTGTACCCATTAATCTGTCATGGTTGACCTTATCAAAGAATTTCTCCAAGTCCATATCTACAACCCATCGATGTCCATCTCTTATATATTCTTTCGCTTTCCTCACCGCATCATGGGCACTTCGGTTTGGTCGAAATCCGTAGCTGTTTTCAGAGAATGTAGGGTCATACACTTTTGAAAGTACTTGGGCGATTGCTTGTTGAATCAAACGGTCTGTTACGGTAGGGATTCCTAGTAGACGAACACCGCCGTCAGGTTTCGGGATTTCGACTCTGCGGACTGGCATTGGTTCATAAGTTCCCTTGAGAATTGCCTCCTTAATAGATAGCCAGTTTTCGACTATGTGCTGTCGTAGGTTTTGTACGGGCATCATATCTACTCCGTGGCTTCCTTTATTCTGTTCTACACGTTTTAGTGCTTGAAGCATATTCTCCCGTGACAGGATTTGATTCAAAAGCATCGTTATTCTCCTTCCGTGAATAGCTGTTCTCTTTATGCCAGTGGTCACTCCACCCTCCAAGAGGTCCCCCACGGGATTCACCGCTTCCTTCCTCAAGTGAGGTACTACGTTTTCTGTGTTCATCATGACTCACTGAATGCCAAGGGCTATTCTCTCTTAATTGTTCGGTCCTTCTTAGTAGTTCTAAACCAACTAATACTATGACCTCTGCTGACTTCTGACGGTTCAGCTACTTATCACTAAGTAGGTTATGAAGCGTACTTCACATATCCGCCAGACCTCCCCGGGTAAGTACATGCACTTTCACACCATCTATCCGCCTCATTTACTCGATATGACCTTCGACAGAAAGAGCTTTATTTTGTTTTGCAAACTCACTCAATCATACCTAGCCTTATATGAGGTTCGTGTTCCTCGGACCGGTGTTTTGCCTCCAGCTTCCTTCAGATTCCGCGTCACCACGGACACCCTTGCTCTTGGCTAACCTCTACTTCTGTCTTCGGGGTTCGGGACTTACACCCTATAGTTCATGTACATGCCGGGCGCACAAAAAAGAGCAACCAACTTTATTCGTTGATTGCTTTTCTTTTTATGCTTTCGATTAATTTTATTGCTACATCAAATGCCGGTTTCCACCATGCCAATTTCTGACGATTCAACATCGTTTAGTACATGCTTCTATGAGGACCACAATGAACACTTATGGTGACTATATATCAAGAGCGGTTCAACGGCTGAATCTCATTTTGATTAATTTTTAAAGAGACAGTTTGATAATGGAACATTATTATTAATTCAAAATTGTGAATAAATAAAAAAACCTTACAACCATTGAGGAAGTAAGGCTTTTGTGTAGCGTCCCAGGAGGGATTCGAACCCCCGACCGACGGCTTAGAAGGCCGTTGCTCTATCCAGCTGAGCTACTGAGACATTTTGTTTTCCCAAAGGACAATATTTATTATATTAGCGTAGTGTGAAAATGTCAACGGGTTTTTAAAAATTTTTTCAACTAATTTTCACACTACGAACCATTTTATAATTCTTCCAATGGATACTCTTTTTGAAATATTTCTTCCCCTTGATCCGTATACGCAGTAACTTTCCAAATTGAATCATTATACTCTAACACTGCGTAACTCTTTTCATCAATGCCCCGAGGCTTTAACAAGCTCCCGGGATTTACAAACAGAATATTGTCTATCAATTCTGCACCAAGTAAATGGGAATGTCCAAACAACACCGCATCTGCTTCTACTTCCTTTGCACGATAAAACAGATTCATGGTTGTCGACTTTACATTGAATAAATGTCCATGCGTTACATACACTTTTTTATTCTCAATTTCAAACTGCAATTCTTCAGGAAACCGGCTATCCCGGTCACAATTGCCGCGAACTCGCTTTACTCCTTCTAGATATGGGTGTTGATAATCTAGTTCGCTATCCCCACAGTGAATGACCACATCCACTCCTGGATGTCGCTCCTTAACTACTTGTATGATTTCTGCATCCCCATGGGTATCACTCATCACTAATAATTTCATTGTCTCCACCCTTATTTTTTACTTTGCATCCAAGTAATGAAAAATATGCCTAATAAAAATTTTAATAAAATCTGCTTGAAATGTAAAAGGTTAATTGCTGACAAAATACGACTTGCTGTTTTACTTAATGTACACAAGTAAATCTTTGTTTCGCATATCATTAAATAATTGCAACATTTGCTTAAATACTTGTGACTAAAATACTCGCAACTTTATCCTAAATAAAAAAGAGGCTGCTTGAGCCCCTTTACTTTAAGCTTTTTTCACAAATTCGGATTTTAACTTCATTGCACCAAAACCATCAATTTTACAATCGATGTTGTGATCTCCCTCTACCAACTTGATGTTTTTTACTTTAGTGCCAATTTTTAATGTGGAAGAACTTCCTTTTACTTTTAAATCTTTAATGATTGTCACTGTATCGCCATCTTGTAAAAGATTGCCGTAAGCATCTTTTACTACCAAGCCTTCCTCTTCAGTATGGTCGTTTTCAGTCCATTCATGAGCGCATTCTGGACAAATAAATACGTTTCCATCTTCATACGTATATTCTGAATTACATTTTGGACAGTTTGGTATCATTTCTTTTTCCTCCATATTTACATCATTACCTACTACTATAATGAAGTCTTAACGAGATTTCAAATGTTTATGGAAATTTTCAAACTGTCCACTTTATTTTAATACATTCGGCAACTCTTCTGTTAACTTCCGAATCGCATTTCCTCGGTGGGAAATTGCACCTTTCTCTTCTGGTGTAAGTTCTGCCATAGTACGACCTAATTCTGGTACGTAAAAGATTGGATCGTAACCAAAACCATTAGTACCTCTTTTTTTGTGCAAAATTCTGCCTTCACATGCGCCTAAGAATGTTCTCGTTTCGATGTTTGGACCGCTAATAGCGATGGCACAAACGAAGCGTGCTGTGCGCTCTTCATCCGGAATCCCTTGCATTTTTTCAAGCACTTTTTGAATATTTGCTTCATCATCATGATCTCCCGCATAACGGGCGGAAAATACCCCTGGTTCACCGCCTAAAGCATCGATTGCCAAACCGCTATCATCCGCAATAACGAGTTTACCAAGGGCTTGTGAGAGGGCTTCTGCTTTTAATATTGCGTTTTCTTCAAAGGTTGTACCTGTTTCTTCAATTTCCATATCACTCGCTATATCTAGCATTGTTACAACCTCATAATGAAGCGGCTTGAAAATCGCTTCAAAATCTTTTGCTTTTCCTCTATTTTTCGTTGCAATTACAACTTGTTTCATCATTCTTTTGACTCCCCAACTTCTAGAATGAATTTTGCATCTTCACCAAGTACGGACTTTTGTATTTCAATTAATTCTCGAATTCCTTTTTCACCGAGAGCAAGCAACGTATTTAATTCTTCTCGAGAGAATGTCTCTTCCTCCCCAGTACCTTGTATTTCAACGAATCTGCCGCTTCCAGTCATTACTAGATTCATATCTACCTTTGCTTGAAAATCCTCTGAATAATTTAAATCTAAAACCGCTCCAATCGGTTCTACAAATCCGACACTTGTTGCTGCTAAAAAATCAGTAACTGGAAACTTTTCAAATGGAGATTCTTTATGGCGCTTTGCAAGAGCTTGTGTTAATGCAACGAACGCCCCAGTAATAGAAGCTGTTCTTGTTCCTCCATCTGCTTGTATAACGTCGCAATCAATCCAGATAGTCCGCTCTCCAAACGCTTCTAAATCAACAACTGCCCGCAATGCTCGTCCAATTAAACGTTGAATCTCCATCGTACGTCCACCGATTTTACCTCGTGAAGATTCACGGATAGTACGTTCTTGCGTTGCTCTTGGCAACATGGAATATTCTGCAGTAATCCAACCTTTTCCTTGCCCACGCAGAAAGCTAGGAACTTTCTCTTCTATCGTAGCTGTACAAATTACTTTTGTATTACCTACTTGAATTAAAACAGATCCTTCTGGATGAATTAAATAATCTGTTTCGATTGTTACAGGTCTTAATTGATTTACTTCTCTTCCATCTACTCGCATGTACTTTCCTCCTACAAATAATCGCACAATATATTAACATACATTTTCTCCAGAAAAAAGTCATTGCACATTTTTGAAACTTTTTTGGCATACAATCTTTATAGCTTGTAGCACTGTACTACAAGTAAAAAAGCTCGAAAAGTGCCTTTCGAGCTTTCTTCATGTCTCATGCAATTCGGTATAACCGAATGATTTTGCTGCTTGATGTACCGAATCGCATGAGACTCAAAATGATTTGAGCATCATGGATTTTTTGAGTTGTTAAAATTGAATTTTTCTTACATCTAAGTGTTTCATTTCTAACCAATTTTCAGCAATTGTACGGAAAATGGGCACCGAGCCGGTCACATAGAAAATATGATGTGGTTTATGATTTTCATTTCGGAGTAAGTGATGTTTTGTTAATAGCTCTTTTACTTCTTTTGCAGTTTCTTCTGCTGATGATAAAACAGTTACATTAGGTCCAACTACCTTTTCGATATGATGTTGAATCATCGGATAGTGAGTACAACCTAAAATGACTGTGTCAAAACTTTTATTTTCAAGCGGCTTTAATCCATTCGCTACAAGGTCGAATGCAAATTGTCCTTCATATTCTCCACTTTCAACTAGCGGTACAAATGTCGGACACGCAAGAGGAATAATTTTCGCCTCCGTATTTAAAGCAAGCAGTGCACGTTCATATGCGCCACTTTTAATTGTTCCTTCTGTTGCAAGAACCACAATTCGATTGTGCTTCGTTTTTTTTACAGCTGCTCGGGCTCCCGCATTAATGACGCCCACTATTGGAATTGAGAGCTGTTCTCTTAAAACATCTAATGCTACTGCCGTTGCCGTATTACATGCGATAACAAGGAGTTTTATATTCTGTTTTTCCAACGCTTTTGCTAACTGCATAGTAAAGGCGAGAACCTCTTCACTTTTTCGTGGGCCATAGGGGCACCTTGCAGTATCGCCAATGTAATAAATCGTTTCATTTGGCAAAACATTGATAATTTGTTTTGCAACAGTTAAGCCACCTACTCCTGAATCGATAACGCCTATTGGGGCATTCACTTATACCGCCTCTATCCTATTTCATTTGTATGATATATTATTATCTATTCTATTTTGACCTAATTCTTTACTAAGTTCAATGATTCTTTTATTCATACAATTGAACAGGAAAAGACAGTTTTTTATTTGAATACCCTCATGTTAAACATCGCGCCATTGATCCATGCAACTGCCCGATTGTTGTAATTGTATATCAGATAATAATTGACATTTTTTTGAATAAGTATTTTTCATCACTAATACGATTGTAGCCTTTTAAAATTCATTTTAGGATTTAAAGCCACTATCTTAAATCGATTAATGCAATGAAAGCTCGTCAAGCCTTAGCAATTCAATCAGTGCCTGTGACCTGCTAGAAACGCCCAGTTTTTGAATTGTGTTTGAAATATGGTTACGCACCGTTTTTTCGCTTATGCCCAACTTTTGTGAAATTTCTTTTGTGGAATAATCTAAAATTAATAATTGAAATATTTCCCGCTCTCTTTTCGTTAAAAGCGAACGATGCTGCGGGCTACTCATAAGGCAACACCCTCCTATCTCCTCTCTATGTAAAGTATGTCATGAGGGTGGAGGCTGTGAGGGCATTTTAACTATTTCCCACATAATATTACTTTTTGTTCTTCAGTCCAGCGATGAGGTTTACCAGTTTCTTTGTTGATTTGTACTAAAGCCCCTCTACCAGTTAAAACGATTTCATCTTTTTCATTTTTTACCATGTAGTGAAGATCTAGAGAGGAGTTTCCAACCCGTGCTGTTTTTACATAAATTCGCAGTTTTTCTCCGTAATAAACTTGTTTTAAATAGTCGCATTGCAAATCTGCCGCAACTGGAATACATTGCTCATCTTGTGAACCCCAATTGTTCTTCACATTCAGCCATTTAAAATATTCAATGCGTGCATGTTCAAAATATGAAAATGGTACAACATTATTTAAATGTCCATACATATCAACATCTGAAAAACGAACAATCTCTTCCGTGTAAAATGTAAATTCCTTCTCCCATTGTTCAAAATCTTCAATATACATTTCTTTCATTTTCCCATCCCCTTTAACCAATGTTTTACTTATATAATAAATATTATACAATAGTAGATTCATCGAGGAAATGAATGAAAATGTCGAATATTGGAAGGGGATGACGATGGATTTTTTTATTGAAAGAGGATTCGCAATGCAACTGTACAGAAATAAACTGCTTACTATACTATGCAGCATCATGAAAATTGGATAATTGTTCTATAAAAAAATTAAAAGCAGCCAAAATCGATAAACGATTTTGACTGCTTCTAATACATATTAGTCTACCATATGGTCAGAACCGAAGAATTTGCGGAACATGTGTACAGTCGTTGCTCTGTTTAATGATGCAATAGAAGTTGTTAAAGGAATTCCTTTTGGACAAGCAGCTACACAGTTTTGAGAGTTACCGCAGTTTGCAAGTCCGCCTTCACCCATAATTGCATCTAAACGTTCGTCTTTGTTCATTGCACCTGTTGGATGTGTATTGAATAAACGTACTTGAGAAAGTGGTGCTGGACCGATGAAGCTAGATTTCTCAGAAACGTTTGGACAAGCTTCGAAACAAACACCACAAGTCATACATTTTGACAATTCGTATGCCCATTGACGTTTGCGTTCAGGCATGCGTGGACCTTCTCCTAAATCGTAACTTCCGTCAATCGGAATCCACGCTTTTACTTTTTTCAATGCGTTGAACATACGGCTTCGGTCAACTTGTAAGTCACGAACAACTGGGAAAGTTTTCATTGGTTCTAAGCGAATTGGATGTTCAAGTTGATCAACCAACGCAGAACATGATTGGCGTGGACGGCCATTAATTACCATCGAACAAGCACCACAAACTTCCTCTAGACAGTTCATGTCCCAAGTAACCGGTGTTGTTGGTTTTCCATCAGCAGTCACTGGATGTTGACGAATGTACATCAATGCAGAGATTACGTTCATACCTGGACGGTAAGGTACTTCGAATTCTTCCCAACGGCTTGCACCATTTGGATTATCTTGACGTAAAATTCTAAATCTTACTGTTTTTCCAGTTTCCACTTGTTGTGTAGTCACGATTAATTACCTCCTTTCGAAGAGTAGTCACGTTTACGAGGCGGAATTAATGAAACGTCTACTTCTTGGTAAGTAATAATTGGCTCACCTGTAGATGGATCAAATTTCGCCATAGTTGTTTTTAAGAAGTTTTCGTCGTCACGTTCTGGGAATTCTGGTTTATAGTGTGCACCACGTGACTCGTTACGTAATAACGCACCTTTTGTAATTACTCGTGCAAGATATAGCATGTTTTTCAATTGACGAGTAAAGTGTGCACCTTGGTTGCTCCATTTTTGAGTATCGTGGATGTTAATGTTTTCCCAACGCTCTAACATGTCACCAAGTGTGTCATATGTTTTTTGTAGGCGATCGTTGTAACGTACAACTGTTACGTTGTCAGTCATCATTTCGCCTAGTTCTTTGTGAAGTAAATATGCGTTTTCATTACCTTTGTCCATTTTTAGGATGTTATCCCATTTTTGTTGCTCTTGTTTTACATAAGAATCATATAAAGATTGTGGTAAATCTTCCGCATGTTTTGTTAAGCCTTGCATATATTTAACTGCGTTAGGTCCTGCAACCATACCACCATAAATCGCAGAAAGTAATGAGTTAGCACCTAAGCGGTTTGCACCGTGTTGTGAATAGTCACATTCACCAGCAGCAAACAGACCAGGAATTTCAGTCATTTGATCGTAGTCAACCCATAATCCACCCATTGAGTAGTGAACCGCTGGGAAGATCTTCATTGGTACTTTACGTGGATCGTCACCAACGAATTTTTCGTAGATTTCGATGATACCACCAAGTTTGATGTCTAATTCATGTGGATCTTTATGAGATAAGTCTAAATATACGATGTTTTCACCATTGATACCTAATTTTTGGTTTACGCATACGTCGAAGATTTCACGTGTCGCAATGTCACGTGGTACTAAGTTACCGTATGCAGGATATTTTTCTTCTAAGAAGTACCATGGTTTACCATCTTTATATGTCCAAATACGTCCACCCTCACCGCGAGCAGATTCACTCATTAAACGGTTTTTGTCATCGCCAGGAATTGCTGTTGGGTGAATTTGGATGAACTCACCATTTGCATATGAAGCACCTTGTTGATAAACAATTGATGCTGCAGAACCAGTATTGATTACTGAGTTTGTTGATTTACCAAAGATGATACCAGGACCACCTGTTGCCATAACTACAGCATCAGAGCGGAATGCTTTAATTTCTGATGTGCTTAAATCTTGTGCTACGATTCCACGGCAAACTCCTTCGTCATCAAGAACGATTCCAAGGAATTCCCAGTGTTCGTATTTTGTTACTAAACCTTCTACTTCGTAACGACGAACTTGTTCGTCAAGCGCATATAATAATTGTTGACCTGTTGTCGCACCTGCAAATGCAGTACGGTGATGCAATGTACCACCGAAACGACGGAAGTCAAGTAGACCTTCTGGAGTTCGGTTGAACATAACTCCCATACGGTCGAACATGTGAATGATACCAGGTGCTGCTTCACACATGGCTTTTACTGGTGGTTGGTTCGCTAAGAAGTCTCCACCATAAATTGTATCGTCAAAGTGGATCCATGGAGAATCCCCTTCACCTTTTGTATTTACTGCACCATTAATTCCACCTTGTGCACAAACTGAGTGTGAACGTTTAACAGGAACTAATGAGAATAGTTCTACTTCAGTACCCATTTCGGCTGCTTTCATCGTTGCCATTAGACCAGCTAAGCCGCCACCAACAACGATTAATTTCTTTTTGGCCATGATTATTTCTCACTCCTCTTTTCTAATTGGACGTTCTATCTATGCTTGTATCATACGAATGCTAGAATTGCAGATACACCGATAATGCTTAAGATGACGAAAAATGCCATTGTAATCCACGTAACTACTTTTTGAGAATGTGTTGATTGTGTGATACCCCAGCTTACAAAGAATGACCATAAACCGTTAGATAAATGCAATGTAGCGGAAAGGATACCCACAATGTAGAATCCTAACATCCATGGATTTGCAACGATTTTTTCCATCATTTCAAAACTTACTTCCGCACCAAATGCTTTTTGGATGCGAGTTTGGAACATGTGCCAAGCAATGAAGATTACTAGGAACACACCAGTAAGTCGTTGCAATAAGAACATCCAGTTACGGAATGTACTGAAGCGCTTATTGTTTGGTGTTGCTGTAAAGGCAATATAAATTCCATATAAACCGTGGAACAGAATAGGAATGTAGATAACAATCCACTCAATAAGTAATAATAGTGGACCTGGAATATAATCCATTACTCCTGTTGCACTGTTATATGTCTCTTCTCCCCCTGTTGCAGTAAAGTTTAGAGACAAGTGGAACACTAAAAATAGCCCTACAGGAATAACACCAAGTAAAGAATGTAGTCGGCGCCAGTAAAACTCATTTTTTGCCAAGACTGATACCCCCTTAAAATAAGTAGTCAATAAGTCGTCACAAATTGTAAACGCTTTATGCATTGACTGTTTTATTCATAATGGTACAATATTATGACAAGTTCATTGTACCCCCACGAACTATTACCGTCAAGGTTAGTTGTGCATATTTATTTTCCGAAATTTGTCTAATATTCGCTACAAAACCTTCTATTTTTTCTCTATTATGTTATTTTTCTCTATTTTAACTTTTTTCAAATTCTCTGTTGTTAAAAAAGAAAAATTCTAGAAAGAGGTTCTTATTATATGTCATTGTCGAAAGATTCGTTTCCTTTATTTGGATACGAACTGCTAAGAGATTATTTAGTGCCATCCATTTTAGGAAAGCATGAAAAAGATATTCTATATTGGGCAGGAAAAGATTTAGCTCGCAAATTTCCATGCACCGATATTCCTTTAATCATTTCCTTTTTTAAAGATGCCGGATGGGGTGATCTTACCCTTGAAAAAGAAATGAAAGACGGATTTGTGTTTAGTTTGACGAATGAACCGGAGTTGCTAAAGATTAATGAAAGAAATTTTCGCTTAGAAGCTGGCTTCATTGCCGAACAAATCCAAAACTTTAAAGGTGTTTTGACGGAATGCTATGAAGAGAAAAAAGAAAAACAACTAGAAGTAATTTTTACAGTAAAGATGGATTTAAAAGAAAAAATTGAACGCTAAGGGGCTTTATTCGCCCCTTTTTATACCCATTCCTCAGCAAGATTAAATTCATCATGCAGTGCATTTGCTGCACGAATCATATCATCTTGTGGCACAACGACAGATACTTTAATTTCAGATGTAGAAACCATTTTAACAGGGATATTTTCTTGACATAAGCGTGCGAACATGCGGCCTGCTACCCCTGGATTGGAAACCATGCCCGAACCCACGATTGACACTTTCGCTAAACCAACTTCAAAATCAGCAAATTGAAAACCTAACTCCTCTTTATGTTCTTCAAGCACTTTTACCGCATTTGTTAAATCCTCTTTTACAATTGAAAACGATATTGTCGGTTTTACTTCACTCATCACAGATTGTACAATAATATCTACGTTGACATGATGCTTTGCTAGGGTATTAAACAAGTTGGCAAGGGAAGATTTTTCTAGTAATTCATATCCAACAGTAAAGCGGATAATATCTGATTCATAGGCGACACCACGAACAATTAAATTTCTCTCCATTTCAATCTCTCCCTTAATCAATGTACCTCGAAGATTTTTCGTACTCGAACGAACAACAATTGGTATATCAAATTTTTTTGCTAATTCGACCTCTCGGATGAACAATTTTCGAACCTAAATAAGATAATTCTAACATCTCATCATATGTAATATCTTTCAATTTACGAGCCTGTTGAACTACATTAGGATCCCCTGTATATACCCCATCAAGATCCGTATAGATTTCCACACGTTCTGCATCAATGCTTTTTGCAATCGCTACCGCTGTTGCATCAGTCCCTCCAGCTCCGAGAAGGGTGATGTTGCCCTCATCATCAACACCTTGTCCGCCCGCGACTATGTGCTCATGCTCCTGTCAAGTAGACATTTTTATCCGCCCCGTATTAATCCAAATTTATGCTGCTTTTGTTCTATATTCCATCGGGCTCATTTTTAGTTTAGTTACGATACGTTTGGTGTTATAATAATTAATATAGTTTTCTACTGCTTCGTAAATTTCTCGTACAGTTTCGGGTTGGCTAAAACATCCAAGTTCAACCTTCAGATGACTAAAGAAATTTTCGATGCAGGCATTGTCCCAGCAGTTGCCTCTGCGGGACATGGATTGAGTTATCTCCATCTCACGGAGATACTCTTGATAATCGGGATTAGTAAAGTGAGTGCCTTGGTCACTATGGAGAATCGCTCCTTTACTATATCCCCTTTTTTTAAGCATTTCTAAGGCGCGATACACTAATTTCATTTCCAAACTTGTCCCCATTGAATAAGCCACGATTTCCTCATTAAATAAGTCTTTAATGGCACAGAGATATACCCATTTTTGACGTCCTCTTTTCACGCGAATATACGTAATATCAATGGAAAACTTTACTCCTTCTCGAATGGCTTTGAAGTTACGGCTAAGAAGATTGGGAATTTTTCCATGAACACTTGGACGATATCTAAATTTCTTTTGGCGAATTTTGCATACCAATCCATATTTCCTCATTAAACGGGCAATCCGTTTTTCATTGATGACTAACCCATATTGTCTTTCCAATTCAATTTTGATTCGTTTTCTCCCCACAGTACCACGGTGATCGTTAAACACCTTTAGGATATAAGGGATTAACCGTTCATCAATTTGATCACGATGTTTTTCTCCATTTCTCTTTAACCATTTATAATAACCCGCACGGGATACATTGGCGATTTCCGCTAAAATAGAAATCGGATATTGTTCTGCGTAAGCGTGAATAAAGGCAAATTGTTGTTCTTTGTCATTCACCCCTTTCTTAGATCTAACAACTTTTTTAAGTATTCGTTCTCCAACTGTAATAGGAGATATTTTTCTTCCAAAGATTTTTCAACAGGCGACTGTTTCTGTTTAGCTACTTTTTCTCTTTTGGTTAAGAGAGCTTCATAGCCTCCTTCTTTCACAATTTTCACCCATTCAGAGACTCTTCTCCGATGAATGTTATATATTTTAGCTACCTCTGTGGAAGAATACCCTTCGAAATATTTTTCAATGACTTGTTTTTTGAATTCAAATGTGTAATATCGATATTTTTTCGCCATTTCCATATCCTCCATTCATGTACGAAGTACGCCACCATTGACACCTACCTGATTGTCCGTAGTGATTGTAGATTGCAGATGATCTCAAAAAATAGCTCCTTGCGCTCACTCCGTTTGTCATTGTACTACGGACAAATCGCTTCTAAGTACTTGTTGGCGGGGCCCCGACCCCATCCACCAAGTACTAAGAATCGTGGTAGGTGTCAATGGCATTGCAGCTACGCTGTGGCTTTTTAATAAACCCAATAAATTCCCACATTTTATATTTATTATGCTCATCTTATGGGCGCTTTAATGTGTAAACTTTACAGGTATAATAGCAATGATTATTTCGCCTTTTTTAAACCGTTCAATAATGACATTACCATCGACTTGATGTATGCGAGCATTTCCTGCTAATTTTCGTGTTGTTTTCATTCCAAGTTGCCAGCCTGTAAGGGAAACAGCTCTAAATCCTCTTTTTTGAATGGCGATGGAAAGCAAACTGCTAGCAATTTGATTATTGGTAGAATGGATTGCGTCTAACTCTCTTTCGGATGGTGCATCCGATAAAGAGTAAATAATTTTTTCCAAACCCTCATTTACAGGTGGAGAGGATGGAACGACTGCTACTACATTGCGTCCAAACTTCTTCTCTTCGATGAGTCTTTTTGCTATTTCTCCAATGTTTTCAGGTGATGCTAGATTCCATTCATCCAACTTCACTACAATATTAATCATCGCTACACTCCCCTTATTTTCACAAGCCATGAAATGAAGTTTCCGAATCTTATATAATTAAAGAAAAAAGCAACTCTTCACAAAGGATGGTGAAAAGCTGCCTCAATTTTCAGAAAACACTTTATGAGATAGCTCTCCAGAACCATTTAGATTCTGACAATCTTGCATTTCTTCAATGCAAAACCAGCCAGTAAACTGGAACAAGCAAATTTACCGCTTCGGCAATCTCCCCTTTCCCTAACCTTCTTCAGACTTGTTCCTCTCCTCCAGTTAGGTACTCATGAATCTCGCACCTCTATCTATATCTAAACTTATTTACTTTTAAAATTACATTATCATACAGTTATTCCTTTGACAATGTGTCATTATGGAAATACTGATAGATTGTTTCTGCAACCACTTTTGGCATTTTCGCTTCCATTAATTCTTCCACAGAAGCTTGTTTGATTTTTTTCACTGAACCAAAATGACTCAGTAATTGTTTCTTCCGTTTTGGACCGATTCCTTCAATTTCATCAAGGACAGAGCGTAAAGCGTTCGTTTGATGTTGTTGCCGCAAAAATGTAATAGCGAAGCGATGGACTTCATCTTGTATTCGCTGAAGCAAGTAAAAAGCATCACTTGTTTTTTTCAGTGGAATCGACATAGGTGGTTCCCCGTATAATAGTTCAGATGTTCGATGCTTCTCATCTTTTGCAAGTCCTGCAATGGGAATTGATAATCCAAGCTCATCTTCCAACACTTCTCGTGCAACTTCAATTTGCCCTTTACCACCGTCAACAATAATTAGATCAGGAAGTGGCAATTGTTCTTTTAATACACGGGTATAGCGCCTGCGAATCACCTCTTGCATCGCTCCATAGTCGTCATGTTTCGCCGTATTTTTTAATTTATATTTGCGATATTCTTTTTTTGCCGGCTTTCCATTAATAAATACGACCATTGCGCTAACAGGATCTGCTCCATGCATGTGGCTGTTATCAAAGGCTTCAATTCTATAAGGCGTTTCAATATTTAGAGCCTCACCTAATTGTTGACAAGCGCCAATTGTCCTCTCTTCCTGGCGTTCAATTAATTGGAATTTTTCTTCGATTGCAAGCATTGCATTTTTCTTTGCTAAATCCACCAGTTCTTTTTTTGTGCCACGTTTTGGCACCAATACTCTTATATTTAATAATTTTTCTAAAATGCTTTTATCAATTGTTTCTGGAATCAATATTTCTTTTGGCTTTAAATGTTCTGTATCATAGAAACGCCCTACAAAAGTTAAAAATTCCTCTTCCGGATCACGGTAAATAGGAAATACAGAAACATCTCTTTCAATTAATTTTCCTTGTCGAACGAAAAAGACTTGAACACACATCCACCCTTTTTCAACTGCATATCCAAATACGTCCCGGTTCGTTTGGTCTCCTGAAACGATTTTTTGCTTTTCCATAACCGTTTCGATATATTGAATTTGATCTCGATATTCCTTTGCTCTTTCAAATTCAAGCTTTTCCGCAGCCTCCATCATTTTTTTCTCTAATTCTTTTTTTACTTGTTCATGGCCGCCATTTAAGAATTTTATGATGTCATTTGTCATTTCTTCAAAAATTTTCGGATCTATATCTTTAACACATGGAGCTAAACATTGCCCCAAATGATAATACAAACAAACTCGATCTGGCAGTCGGTTGCATTTTCTTAATGGATAGATGCGGTTGAGGAGCTTCTTTGTTTCATTCGCGGCAGATACATTCGGATAAGGTCCAAAATATTTAGCTTTGTCTTTTTTCACTTTTCTTGTCGTAATAATTCTTGGATAAATTTCATTGGTAATTTTAATATAAGGATAACTCTTGTCATCCTTTAACATTACGTTATATTTTGGATCATATTGTTTGATTAAATTGAGCTCCAAAATTAAAGCCTCTAAATCACTTGAAGTAACAATATATTCAAAATCTTCTATTTCACTAACTAGCAGTTGAGTTTTACCATCATGGGAACCAGTAAAATAGGATCGAACTCTATTTTTTAAGACTTTTGCCTTTCCGACGTAAATAACCGTTCCTTGTCGGTCTTTCATTAAGTAGCATCCAGGCAAATCTGGTAACAGCGCCAATTTATTTTGAATTGTTTCATTCATGGAGTATCACCTTACATTTAATCAACCTACTTTAACTCTATTATACGAATATCTTAAAGCAAAAATCGATAAGTTTTCTTTTAAATCAATAATCATATCCAAAATAAAAAATCGAGCACAAACAAATTCTTTGTGCTCGGTTGAATATTATTTATTGTTGTTGATGAATTCAACTAATGCTTCTTTTGGTTGGAAGCCAACAGTTTTTGCAATTAATTGGCCATCTTTAAATAAAAGCAAAGATGGAATCGACATAATTTGATATTCAGCAGCTGTTGCTGGATTGTTATCAACATCAACTTTTACAATTTTCACTTCTGAACCCATTTCGGCATCGAGTTCTTCTAATACAGGTGCAATCATTTTACAAGGTCCACACCAAGCTGCCCAGAAATCTACTAATACTAAACCAGAAGAGATTTCTTGTGAAAAGTTTTGATCAGTAGCATGTACAATTGCCATTTATAAAATGCCTCCTTAATGTAACATCTTTTAGTAGTATAGCACGTTAAAAATTCAAAGGGTAGTAAAGTGTTTTAAGAAATTGAAATCCGTTCATCTAACAAACAAATTCCTTTAATGATTTACTTTTTCACAATAAATAACCACATCTCTGAGATTTGAGATGTGGTGAGGAGATTACCAGTTTTAGATTTTAAGAATTTACTTTTAATGCTTTAATTTCTTCAATTAATAACGGAACGACTTCAAATAAGTCGCCGACAATTCCATAATCAGCAACTTTGAAAATGTTTGCTTCAGGGTCTTTGTTAATTGCAACAATTACTTTTGAGTTAGACATACCTGCTAAGTGCTGAATTGCACCAGAAATACCACACGCGATGTATAAATCTGGTGTTACCACTTTACCTGTTTGACCAATTTGCATTGCATAATCGCAATAACCCGCATCACAAGCACCACGGGAAGCACCTACTGCACCGCCCAGTAAGTTGGCAAGCTCTCTTAATGGTTCAAATCCTTCTGCTGATTTTACACCGCGACCGCCAGACACGATTACTTTCGCTTCAGATAAATCAACACCTGTTGTTGCATTGCGAACAACTTCTTTTACAATCGTACGCAAGTTTTTAATATCTACAGATACAGATTGAACGTCTCCTGTGCGGCTTTCATCTCGTTCAAGTGGCGCAATATTGTTAGGACGAACTGTCACGAACACGAGTCCTTCTTTAATTTTTACTTTTTCAAAAGCTTTACCTGAGTAAATTGGACGTACAAATAGTGCATCATCGCCTGTTCCTTCAATCTCTGTTACATCTGAAATCAATCCAGATTGCAGGCGAGATGCCACTTTAGGTGATAAATCTTTCCCTAAAGACGTATGCCCAATAACGATTCCTTCAGGTTTTTCTTGTTCCACAAGAGCTAATAAAGCTTGGCTGAAGCCATCTGAAGTATATGTTTTTAAATGTGGATGTTCCACAACGAGCGCTCGGTCAGCTCCATATGCAATTAATTCCTTTGCAAGATCTGCTACTTGATCGCCAAATAACGCGCCTACAACTTCTCCACCATCTGAGATTTGCTTTGCTGCAGCGATTGCTTCAAATGAAACATTACGTAAAGCACCGTCACGTACTTCTCCTAATACCAATATTTTTTTTGCCATTGTTTTCCCTCCATTACCGTACGAATCTAATGAAATCTAATACTCTTCAATCCATTCTAATTGTTCAGAAAATTTAAATCACTTTTGCTTCCGTATGAAGTAAATTTACTAATTCTTTCACTTGGTCTTTTAGTTCTCCTTCTAAGATGCGACCAGCAGATTTTTGTGGTGGTAAAAATACTTCCACTGTTTCAATTTTTGTTTCAACATCATCTTCATCGATGTCTAAATCATCTAATTCTAACTCTTCAAGCGGTTTTTTCTTCGCTTTCATAATACCTGGTAAAGAAGGATATCTCGGTTCATTCAATCCTTGTTGAGCTGTAACTAATAAAGGCAAGCTCGTTTCTATAATTTCAGAATCTCCTTCAACGTCACGAACAACTTTCACGTTATTTCCATCAATTTCTAATTTTGTAATCGTTGTTACATAATTAATGCCTAATAAATCAGCAACTCTTGGTCCAGTTTGACCAGAACCACCATCAATTGCAACATTTCCTGCCAAGATTAAATCTGGCTCTTTGTCTTTTAAATATTCAGCGAGAATATAAGCTGCACCACTGTGGTCTAGCTCGTCCAAATCATCTTCTGTATTGATTAAAACCGCTTCATCAGCACCCATTGCAAGAGCCGTGCGCAGTTGTTTTTCCGCTTCTTCATTGCCGATGGAGATTACCGTTACTTTTCCACCATGTTGATCTCTTACTTGAATTGCTTCTTCAATGGCATATTCATCATATGGATTGATAATGAATTCAGCGCCGTCTTCTTGAATTTTTCCATCTTGAATGACGATTTTTTCTTCTGTATCAAAAGTGCGTTTCATTAATACGAAAATGTTCATGTAAATTACCTCCTAAAAATTATTTGCCACTAAAAGTAGGTTGGCGTTTTTCAATAAATGCTTGAATTCCTTCTTTTGCATCTTCTGAATTAAATACAATGCCGAATTGCTCTGCTTCCGCTTTGATTCCTTCTTCGAATGATTTCTTACTGTATTGTAATGCATGAATAGCAGCTTTTAATGAAACCGGGCTCTTTTTGGCAATTTTTTTCGCCAATTCTAATGCTTGCGGTAAAAGTTCTTCTTGTGGTACAGCCGTATTTGCTAGCCCCCATTGTACGGCCTCTGCCCCTGAAATCGGCTCTCCTGTAAAAATCATTTCAGCAGCCTTTGCTAATCCGACATATCGCGGTAATCTTTGTGTTCCACCAAATCCAGGAATAATTCCAAGATTTAATTCAGGAAGACCCAACTTCGCGTCTTCAGCGACATATCGAATATGGCAACTCATCGCAAGTTCCAATCCACCGCCAAGTGCGGCACCATGAATTGCTGCGATGACAGGTTTTGGGAAAGATTCCAAGCGATCAAAAACAGCTTGTCCATTTTCTGCGAGATTTACTGCCTGTTGTTCAGATGAAACATCTGTGAACTCTTTAATATCAGCTCCTGCTGAAAAGAAACGTCCTTCACCGTGAAGTAAAACAACTCGAACATCATTATTATGTTCAACTTCAGTCATCAATTCGTCTAATTCACGGATTAGCTGTTGTGCTAGTGCATTTGCTGGCGGACGATTGATTGTTACAATCGCAACACCGTCTTCTGCTCTCCATTTTAGAAATTCCATGAAGACACTCCTTTTAATTATTTTTTAGACCATTCAATAGTAGATGCTTTACTTTAGGTGCATTATCTAAGAGGCTGTATCTGAAATCATTCATCACCCAAGACGTAATTGTCTCATCGATTGTTCCAAATACCATTTGTCTTGCAACTCTCACATCCATTGTTGGATTAAATTCGCCATTCATCATGCCTTCTACCAATATATTATCAAGAAGATTCAAATATTCTTTTAAAATTGCATTAATCTTTAACCTAAGCTCCTTATTTGATTGGCGCAATTCTAATTGGGTGACTGTCGCAAGGTGTTTATTATTGGCCAACACACTAAAATGGTTGTCTATCATTTTTGATAGTTTGTCAGAGGCGTTAGCACCAGTTTGAATGATTTCTTCTAAATTTTCAATAAAAACTCTCATTTTTTCTTTAAACAAGGAAATTAAAATATCCTCTTTATTTTTAAAATACAGGTAAATGGTCCCGTCTGCAACACCTGCTTGTTTAGCAATTTTTGAAATTTGTGTTTGATGATAGCCATTTTCGGCAATCGCAATAACTGCTGCTTCAATTATTTGCATGTATTTCGGTTTATCTCGATTCATGATGTTCACCACCAAAAAAATTAGAAAATATGAATGATTATTCATTCATATTTTCATATTATAATTTCATGAACTTTCTGTCAATAACTAATGCTATTTCGCTTGAAGCTCCTTAGCTTTCTGTTTTTCCTCATCAATTAATGTTCTTCTTAAAATTTTTCCTACTGCTATTTTCGGTAGTGAATCTCTAAATTCATAAATGCGAGGTACTTTGTAAGCAGCTAAATTATTGCGGCAATATTTATTTAATTCATCTTCCGTCACTGTTTTACCCTCTTTTAATACAATGAAAGCTTTCACCGTTTCTCCCCGATATGGATCTGGAACTCCAACTACAACACATTCTTGAACCGCTTCATGTTCGTACAATACTTCCTCTACTTCTCGCGGATAAATATTAAATCCGCCAGCGATAATGACATCTTTTTTACGATCTACAACATAGAAATATCCTTCTTCATCCATATATCCTAAATCTCCAGTTAAGAACCATCCATCTGCAAACACTTTTGCAGTTTCCTCAGGGCGTTTCCAATATCCCTTCATCACTTGAGGTCCACGAATCGCGATTTCTCCTACTTCTCCAGGTGGTAAAATTTCATTTTCTCCTGGTTTCATAATCACCGCTTCTGTATCAGGCCAAGGAACTCCAATCGAGCCAACTACTCGTTTTCCCCAAATAAAGTTTGCATGGGTTACTGGTGAAGTTTCCGTTAAGCCGTAGCCTTCTACAAGTTTCCCACCAGTGATTTCTTCAAATTTTTCTTGTACTTCCACAGGTAGTGGAGCAGAACCACTTATACATGCATTGATGGAAGACAAATCATATTTAGATAAATCCGGATGGTTTAATAGACCAATATACATTGTTGGTGCACCAGGGAATAAAGTAGGTTTTTGTTTATCAATGGTTTTTAACACTTGTTCCACTTCAAATTTAGGAAGCAATACCATTTTGTTTGATTTCATGACGGATAAAATCAGCACTGTAGTCATGCCGTATACATGGAAGAAAGGAAGCAATCCTAATATAATTTCTTTTCCTTCCTCACATTTATATAACCATGCATCACACATCATTGTATTGGCAATTAAATTTTTGTGAGTCAACATTACCCCTTTAGGAACGCCAGTCGTACCACCAGTATATTGAAGAAGGGCTAAATCTTCTTCAAAATTAAAAGGCACATCAATTGGTTTCGGTTTTTCAACCTTCATGATTTCCGTGAATAAATGTGTGGAACCACGATGTTCTACTTTGACACTAAAGCCATATTGTTTCTTCTGAATAAAAGGATATACGAGATTTTTCGGAAATGGAAGATAATCTTTAATACCCGTGATGATAACGTTTTCAATTTGTGTTCGATGAATGACTTTCATGATTCTTGGGTATAAAATATCCAATGCCAAAATTACTTTTGCTTCAGAGTCCTGCATTTGATACTCTAATTCCCTCTCTGTGTAAAGCGGATTTGTTTGAACGACAATTCCTCCTGCATATAAAATACCGTAATAAGCTATAACTGCCTGTGGACAGTTTGGTAACATGATTGCTACCCGATCTCCTTTTTCAACCCCTAAAAAACGAAGATAGTTGGCAAATTTTAATGCTGATTCATACAGCTCTTGATAATCCAATTCCCTTCCCATAAAATGTATTGCACATTTTTTTGGATTTTTTTCGTATGCTCTTGTCAAAAATGTTTGGACGGGAATTTCTTCATACTCCAGCGTATGCGGTATCTCAGCAGGATAATGTTTAAGCCAAATTTTACTAGACATCAACACATCCCCCTTGCGCAAATGTTCAAATTTTCTTGCAATTGTTACATTTATTATAATTGAAAAGAAATGGTCTTTCAAACTATTTTTTTAGAATTATAATTTTTTTCTACTTTAATTCTTAATTTTTCTTATTCATTCAATAATTTTAATACTATTTTCTATGACGAAAAATGTCGAATAATAGGGTTATTTACTATTTTGATATAACTATTAATAACTTTGTAACAATAAAAAAACTAGTAGAAACGCATGTTAACGTTTCTACTAGTATTAAAATTTTAATAATAACCATTATAGTGAAAGTAAATAATAAAATCCTATAATAAAAAATAAGACAGCTACAACGATAAGCACTTTTGCTAATTTGTCCATTGGAACCTCCTAAATGATGCTGGCACCGATGACGAAGGAAAGTCCAAGTGAAATGGTGAATGAAATCAATCCAACTGAACGATTATCCGCTGCAATCTCCTGATCGACATTGAAATGGGGGGTTAAAAATTCATATAAAAAATATGCGATGATAAGCAAAATAAACCCGTACAACCCCCAACCAATCATTTCAAAAAAAGTATTATGCCTTTCAATGGAATAGCGGAATATATTGCAAACACCTAGTATTTTTCCTCCAGTAGCAAGGGCGACGGCAACATTTCCTTTTTTAATTTCTTCCCAATTTTTATATTTTGTCACCATTTCAAATAAGACCATTGAAACTATTAAACATAATACAACAACACTAAAATAGCCTGCTGTTTCTATTAAAGGATGTTGCCAAAAAGTTGTACCCACATTCACCATCCCCTTTATTTTAATTCAACGACAGTTACTCCTAAGCCACCTTCACCAGCTTCACCATATCGGAAAGAACGAACTCGTTTATGTTTTTTCAAATATTCTTGAATTCCTTGGCGTAAAGCCCCTGTACCTTTTCCATGAATAATTGTTACACGGCTATAGTTGGCAAGTAGGGCATCATCAAGATATTTTTCTGTTTTCATGATGGCATCTTCTAACCGTTCTCCTCGCAAGTCTAATTCTAATTTAACATGACTATTGCGATTTTTCACCGTTGTCAATGTAATTCTTTGTTTTTCTTTTTCTGGCTTCACATATTCTAAGTCTGACTCATCCATTTTCATTTTTAATATACCGATTTGCACAACCCACTCATTATCGGAAACTTTTTCAATTAGCGTTCCTTTTTGACCGTAGCTTAATACTTTTACTTCATCACCAGGTTGTAAGTTTTGTGCTCGTTCACGAATTTTCGCTTGTTTTTTCAAAATTGGATTTTCTGCTGGTAATGCGTCTTCTAAACGCTTTTTCGCTTCGATGATTTCATGGTCTTTAATAACTTGATTAGCATTTTGCTGCATTTCACGTAATTCTTTAATGATATGTTCTGCTTCTTTTTTCGCATCCTCAATAATTTTCCGCGCTTCTTCCTTCGCTTTTTGTTCAAGGCTTTCTTTCTTTTCGTTAAATGCACTCAATTTTTCTTCTAACTGCGCATGCAATTGTTGTGCTTCTTCTAAAATTTCATGCGCTTCCTCTACTTCCTGTTCAGCGCGGCGTCTGCTTTCTTCTAATGAAGCAATCATCGACTCTACTTCTCGACGGTCAGTACCTGTATAAGATTTCGCTTGATTAATGATGGAATCTTTTAAGCCGAGACGCTTCGAAATTTCAAATGCATTGGATCGTCCCGGAACGCCTATTAATAATCGATAAGTAGGACTAAGGGTTTCAATATCAAATTCAACACTTGCATTGATAACTCCTTTTCGGTTATACGCATATGCTTTTAATTCAGGATAATGGGTTGTAGCCATAACGCGCGCCCCTTTATCCACTACTTCATCTAAAATTGATATCGCAAGTGCCGCCCCCTCTTGCGGATCGGTACCTGCCCCAAGTTCATCAAACAAAATTAACGAGTTTTCATCAAAGTGTTTTAATATATCGACAATGTTCACCATATGGGATGAGAAAGTGGATAGCGATTGTTCGATGGATTGCTCATCACCAATATCCGCAAATACTTGACTGAAAACGGAAAGCTCTGATCCGTCTAATGCAGGTATTGGTATTCCCGCTTGTGCCATTAAGGTGCACAATCCAACCGTTTTTAATGTGACGGTTTTCCCCCCTGTGTTTGGCCCAGTAATCACAATTGCTGTATATTCTCGACCAAATTCAATCGTATTCGGCACCGCTACATCCATTGGGATTAGGGGATGTCTTGCTTGTATTAGACGAATATATCCTTCATTGTTCACGCTTGGCTTTGAGCATTTTTGTGCCACACCGTATTTCGCCTTCGCTAATATGACATCGATATCCGCTAGTATTTTAACTAGTTCAAATAAATCGTTCGCTACTTCTTGGACTTTTTCCGTAAGGGCAAGTAAAATCTTCTCTATTTCAGCCTTTTCACGAACCTTTAAACGTTGAATTTCATTATTGATTTGCACAACTGATTCCGGCTCAATAAATAAAGTTTGCCCTGAAGAAGATTGATCATGAACAATCCCGCCGTAGTAGCTTCGATATTCCTGTTTTACCGGGATAACATAACGGTCATTTCGAATTGTTACGATAGTATCCGAAAGCATTTTTGCTGCGTTAGGGCCTCTCGTTAAACTATCAAGTTTTTGTCTCACTTTCGCTTCTTCTGAGCGCAGTTGTTGTCTTATTGACCGTAATTCCACGCTAGCGGAATCCAACACCGTTCCATTTTCATCAATGCAATGATCAATTTCATGCTGTACCGCTGTTAAAATCGGCATATTATTTTTTCTTTCAATAAAATGTGGTATTTGAATTTCTTCATCATTTTCGATATCTTCAATAAAATTTCTTAAAATTCGACTTGCTCTAATAGTACTTGAAATTTCCATCAATTCCATTGCACTTAGCATACCGCCTATTTGTGCCCGCTTTGTATGTGGACGAATATCAAAAATACCTCCCATTGGCACATGTCCTTTTACCCGTAGGATGGCTAGTCCCTCATCCATTTCTTCTAAAAGTTCAACAACCTTTTCAAAGTTTGGCTCTGGCACAAGCTGCTCTATTTGTTGCTTCCCTAAGGAAGATGTACAAAAGTCTGACACTTGCTCACGCACTTTATCGAATTCAAGGGTTTTTAATGCTCGTTCAGCAATCACTCTGAACACTCCTGTCTGTACATATGTTTACTTATTTTTCCGAATAAAATTTTTGAACTGTTCAACGCTCCATGTATTGACAACTAGTTCTTTTTTCAACTACGCTTTTTGCGCATATTTTGTACCGATTTCCATATAATCAAGTTGTTCAATCGCATGGGCATCTGTATTGATTGCAATAGGAACACCAAGTTCCATCGCTAGTTTCAAATGTTCTATACATAGATCTAATCGGTATGGGCTAGCATTCAATTCCAAAATTTTCCCATACTCTTTCGCCCAATGAATTAATTGTTCAACGTTAGGATTATATCCTTCACGTTCACCAATAATTCGACCAGTTGGATGTGCAATCATATGAACGTAGGGATGTTGAATCGCCGCAAATAATCGTTCCATAATTTTTTCTTGAGGTTGAGAAAAACTTGAATGAATGGAGGCGATCACAAAATCCAGATTTTTTAATACGTCATCATCATAATCGAGGGAACCATCAGGCAAAATATCCATTTCTGTTCCCGAAAATAAAGTAAAATCAGGGTGAGCTTCATTAAAAGCTTCAATTTCTTCACGCTGTTTTTTTAGCCTCTCCGGTGTTAAACCATTCGCTACTTTCAAATATTGAGAATGGTCTGTTATCACTCCAAAATGATAGCCTTTTGAAATAAGCGCTTCTCCCATTTCTGCTACGGAATGAGCACCGTCAGAATAAGTGGTGTGCATGTGTAAATCAGCCTTAATATCTTCTATTGTAACCAATTCTTTAATTTCATTTAACCGATCCAATTCTTGTCCCGTTTCGCGAACAGCGGGCGGAATGTAAGGAAGTCCAAAATGAGCGAAAAACTCTTTTTCCGAATGGAATGTAAGGATTTGTCCATCTGGTTGTTCCACACCATATTCGCTAATTTTCTTCCCTTGTTCTTTTGCTAATTGACGCATGCGAACATTATGATTTTTTGAACCGGTAAAGTGATGAAGTGTTGTGATAAATTCTTCATTTGCCACTAATCGAAAATCAACATTGACAAACTCATCCAAATCCAATATGATAGACACTTTTGTGTCTCCGCTGCTAACAATTTCTTTTATTGTTAATTCACTTAAAAGCTGTTCCCTAACTTTTTCAGGACTTTTTGTGGCAATGACAAAATCCAAATCTTTGCTCGTTTCATTTACCCGACGGAAACTCCCGGCAACAGAATATCGTTCAATTTCTTCAATGGATGCAAGTAGTTGATTTATTTCTCTCACAACCGATTCAAGATACCAAATAGGAAGTCTTCCTGTTCGTTCTCCAAATTGTTCAAGTTCCTTCAAAATTTTCTCTTCCGTTTTCGGTCCAAACCCAGGCAATGATCGTACCTTTTTGGATTCACAAGCTTCCTTCAATGCTTCTCGACTATCCACTCCAAGTTCCTGGTATAGCTTTGCAAGTTTTTTACCGCCAAGGCCAGGTAATTTTAATAGAGGGATTAAGCCTTTCGGTATTTGTTTTTCTAATTCGATTAATTGCTGGGACTCTCCCGTTTGAATCAGCTCTTCAATGACTGCTCCCGTGCTTTTCCCAATCCCTTTAATTTTCGTAAAATCATCAATTTCTTCAAGACTTCGTTCATCCAACTCTAATGCATTCGCCGCTTTTCGAAAGGCGGATACTTTAAACGGATTTTCTCCTTTAAGCTCCAAATACAACGCAATTTTTTCCAATGTACGAATGACAATTTTTTTATTCAACTGTCCCACCCTTTTTCTATTTTAAACCGCAAAAAAGTATCTCCGCTGTGTTGATGGAAGATACTTTTGACAATCATTTCGTTGTTTATTGATTTTCTAAATAAATATACCATAGTTTTTGGAATAATTGAGTTACGATTGGGGTATGTTCAAGCATGAAATTGGCAATAAACGAACTTCCCATGAGTTTTTGAATAGCATCAATTGGTAATAATGCGAAAACATATAATAAAATAAAAAGTATAAAATAAAATTCCACGAAGCATAGTAATGCCCCTAAAATGCGATTAAAAGATTTTAATACTGGTAAAAATGTTAAAAAATCAAATACCGAAGCAACAATTTGCACGGCAAGTTTAACAACAAAGAAGATTACCGCAAAAGCAATAATACGATAAAATGTTTTATCTACATCCAATGCATCCAACGCTAATGTAAGAGAAGAGTCCGGCTGCAACCCCGGATATGGAATCCATAACACAATTTTTTCTGCTAGCGGTTTATAGTAAATGTAAGCCACGATTAACGCAACAAGAAAACCAACAAGATTAATTGCTTGCATGATAAAACCGCGCTTCATTCCTATTAATAAACTAGCAGCAAAAACAAAAAGCAATATGATATCTAACATGCAGTTCAACCCTTCAGTTTTTTCAATTCTTCTTCTAATCTCTCAACTTCTTCTTTGAGCTTTAAAAACTCATGAACACTGTTCACTGCGGTTAACACAGCTAGTTGAGTCGTATCGAGAGATTGATTATGTAATTTAATTTCCCTCATTTTATCATCTACGATAGAAGCGACTAATCGCAAATGACCAATGGATTCATTACCTACTAATTTATAAGTATGGCCATATATTTCGACTTCTATTTTATTTTTCTCTTGCTCAGCCAAGTGGGCACCTCCTAGAAGCTCGATAATTTTTCATAGGAGCTGTTGATTACATATATTCATGTTTTATTAGAATCAATAAGTTTATCATATCATCTTTATTCGTTGTCATACAACCTAGAGTTAAAAGGGATATTGTAGAATTTCATTCTCAATCTCCTTTTGGTAAAATCAATTTAAATCTTTCTTGGGAGAAAGGGTCGTATCATGAACAATATCGTCTTAAAATTATTACCACAACAACTCAATGAAATAGAAACGTATTACTTAAAACATAAGGTAGAACGTAATGCACCTGGTGTCGTATTTGCAGCAAAACTCCCCGATGTAACCATCACCGTATACAGTTCTGGAAAAGTAATGTTTCAGGGTTTAGGAGCTCAACGGGAAGCTAGCCGATTGAACGAATTCGCTCTAACTGATGAAAACAATCAACAAAACATAAACTCAATAGGAGATACACTTCCGGAAAACTTTTCAAAATTGTCTGTTATTGGATCTGATGAAACAGGAACTGGAGACTATTTCGGTCCAATTACAGTCGCTGCTGTCTACGTACCAAATGACAAAATTGAACTAGTAACAGAACTGGGAGTAAAAGATTCTAAACAACTAAACGATCAAGCAATCCGAGAAATTGCACCTCATTTAATTGCAACTTGTGTTCATAGCCTTTTAACATTACGCAATGACAAGTATAACGATTTGCAAAGCCGCGGCTTAACTCAAGGAAAAATGAAAGCCATGCTGCACAATCAAGCTTTAAAACATGTGCTCCATAAAATTTCACCGGAAAAACCGGATTATATATTAATTGATCAATTTGCAGAAAGAGACACGTACTATCAATATATTCAAAATGAAAAAGAAATCATTCGCGAAAACGTTCTTTTTTCGACAAAAGCTGAACAGCAACATATCGCTGTTGCAGCCGCCTCCATCATAGCGCGTTATGCTTTTTTAATCGAAATGGATCGCCTATCTGACATTGTTGGGTTTCCCCTTCAAAAAGGCGCTAGTCATTTGGTCGATGAAATGGCAGCAAAAATTTTGTTGCAGCAAGGTGAAAATGTTCTCCGTTCTATCGCAAAATGGCATTTTGCGAACACTAAAAAAGCCAAAAGGATTTATGAAAACTTCGCAAGTAGATGACTAACATTCAAAATGGTCGATTGTGGAATCGACCATTTTATATTGCTATTCATTCCAATCATCTAAGTACAAATTGGTAAGAAATAGGGTGATATTAACCATTTAAAATCTTTAAAATTTTATCCATTACAATTAAGTTATTGACAACAACTACATGCAGTTTTTTCCTCGCTCTGCTAATGTTTTGATAAAGCATTTTCGTCGGTTGATAATACGGCTTCTTGAAATTCATTTTGGCTGCTAATTTATGATTCGGTTTATAGTAAAAGGAATCATCAATTACTGCTACAACATAATCGAATTCTTGCCCGATTACGTCAGCGGTTGTTACTGCTAATGGATTGTTTTGATTGTTGGAGCGATCAATAAACCTTGAAGGGGTGAAATCAATCACTTTCCAACCAGCTTGCTGTAAAAAACATAGGTAACTCTTTGTCGCTTGAATGGATGAGAAATATTGAATACTCACATTGGAATATTGTTGTACAGGCACTTCCGTCGATAGATCAAACAACTTCTTAATAAATGAATGGATTTCTTTATTATATCGAACAACTTCTGTTAACTCATACTTCACAGGTTTCAATGTCGTCTCGATGATTTTTGGTACTTTATTTCTCATTTCAACAGTTGTTAATACTTGATTAGGGTCGTACGAGAATATACATTTCGTTTTTGATTTTTCTAAGAGATCAATGAAGCTCTGTAATTTATGAATATATAAACGCTGTACTTCATCGAAAATAATTAAGTCATATTTTGATAAATCCGTTTCTTTATGTATGACCTTTTGAAACTTATTAATTGGCACAATTGGCCATTTGTATTCCTCAATTAGCTTCAAATGTCCTCCATTTAATCGTCCGCAGTTAAAAATGATGACATTTTTCGATTGTCGAATATACTCTTTCGCAATGTCATAAGTGAGTAAGGATTTTCCTGTACCAGGGCCACCTTCAATCGCAAATATTTTTGATTGATTCGTCGGCTTGGCATGAATGATTTCTCGTTTATATGTACTTTGTTGGGCACTTAAAAAATATTTATCTTCCATAAATGCTTCTGTTGAATTAAATGGGGATACTAAGTAATTCGACGGATCAAATAAATCATCTAAATTTTCTATGACTTGTATTTGTTGTTGTATTAATTTATCAATTAAAAAGTGAAAATCAACTTCTTCAATTTGATTGTTTTCGTTTAACTTATATAATCTGTTGATTGATGAAACATAGGTAAAATTGTATACATCTACATCTAGAAATTTTAAATAATGACGGTTTTGTACAAGCTGTTTCGTTATCTTTTCTACATTTCCTTCCCGCTTCAATTCAATATTGATGACACAGTCTTTCCCAATTCTTAATAAATCAAATTCCTTTCCGATTTGCTTAATCATATAGCCGACGTAATAACCATTGTAAATATGTATAACTTTAGATTTCTTTCTCAACTCTTCAACGAAAGCATGTAAATCATAAAATTCACTCGTTCGGATTCTTGGGTTGATTCCGAACTGCTCCAGATATTGTATAAAATTCGTTTCATATAAATCTTCTTTTGCATTCAGCAAAGAAAATAAATTGATCGGCTTCACAATAATATCCCCTTTATGAAAAAGCTACTTTAAAGTGAATTATATAAAATTACTACTTTGAAAGCAAAATATGGTATTGATGATAAAAAGCCCGACTAATAAGTTTGCACATTCTAGTAAGGCTCTAGTATTATATTTCTCTGCGACGGTCATATGAAACGCACCTCTATCTGCGATGAAGCGTGAGCGGCAAACGTAAAGAAAAGCGCCTAAAAATGACTTTTTAGGCGCCTCTTTTATCATTATTTTTGAATAAACATTTGTGTCCAGTAATGGCCATCCTTCACGTAACCAACACCGATGTGAGTGAAGTTTTTGTTTAAGATGTTTGCACGATGGCCAGATGAGTTCATCCAAGCTTTCACCACTTGTTCTGGTGTGCTTTGACCCATCGCAATATTTTCACCCGCAGATTTATATTGGATTCCGTAGTTTTTCATCATGGTAAAAGGTGAACCATACGTTGGACTTGTATGATCAAAATATTTTTTATCGTGCATATCTTGAGATTTATGTTTTGCAACTCTAGCAAGTTCCCAATCAGATTTTAATGCTGGTAGACCTGCTTTTGCACGCTCAACATTCACAAGTCGTACTACTTCTTCTTCGTAAGCCAACCCTTCTTTTTCAGGGATATTAATTTTTTGACCAGGGTATATTAAATTAGGGTTTTTTAACTGTGGATTCGCATTAATTAATTCTTGTACACCTGTTTGTGTTTTTACAGCAATTTTCCAAAGCGAATCTCCTGAAACAACCGTATACGTTCCTGCAGCTAAAGCCGTTGCCGGTACTAATAATCCAATTGATAGTACAAGTGCTCCTGCACCTCTTTTTAATTTTTTGTACATTTCCTTCAATCCTTCCTTCTTGATGTAAATTCATCATAAAAGGAATGATTGATGAATTCATCACAAAATTTTTGGAAGGATTTTTACAGTTTTGTTACGTTGAAATATTAATCTACCAACCCTTTGATAGAATAAGTTTCTTCTTTTTTATCTCGTAAAATTATTGAAATATTTTTGAAATAGGAATAAATTACTAGATATTTTTATATTAGAAACAACCAATCTCTTTATGAATTGGTAATTATTTGATTATAAATAGGAGGCTATTTTATTTCGAGTCTAAATGATACTCCATAAAAGCATCGATCCAGTACGTTTCTATTTGTTTATTTTGCTCATTGATGAATGAGTAATCTTCAACTTCTATTTCATATTGTACAAATCTACTTTTCGTTAAATCTTTTAAATAGTAGTACGTTGTAATATGTGCTGACTTTGGTAAATTTTCTATTAACTCAATCAATTGCCCTTTATTAATTGACAATGTTCCTTCCTCCTAAACTTCACATATTAATCTATCCACACTTTAAAATATATTGTTACTCACTATAAGTTATTCATTAATAATATGAAATTATTTTATTAAAAATAATTATGGATATATATTAGTTAAGTTAATACAGTTTGTGAGATTGCCAGCTTAACTCGTGAAACTGGTGTGGTTAATACACAATCTTGTACATTTAGCATTCACACACGTGCACCTAAAACTCCGCTTGTGAGGAATTTATGACAAACTTTGAGATGCATAACATCGTTGAAAATGCTCATATTAAAAACGAAAGGAGAGTTCTACAATGGATCATCGAATGGATTTAGAAAACAATAGACGCCATTTTGATTTTGTACGCGGCAAACAATCTGTGGGAAGTAATGGAGCAAGTCTCGAAGAATTTGGAATGGAAGAAGAATTTCATATTCCAAAAAAGAAAGAAAATCCATCAATCCGTGAACGACATGATCAATTTTTGGATAACGAATAACAAATGAAACAAACAACCTCCTGCATTCAATAATATGACTATAAATAAAGACAATACGGTATACCTCAAAATAAAAAATTATCATCCAAATCGGATGATAATTTTTTATTTTCAACCACTCAATCATCATTTAATAATCTTACTAATAGCTTTAAATTCATCTCCACGAGCAATTTGTTGCATTTCGAACAATGCCATTTCAACACTCGTTATTTTTGCTCCACATTGTTTCATTTTTTCTAAACCTATTTGTGTATTTAAAGCTGTACGAGAAGAAACGCAATCCGCTAACACTTCGACTTCATAACCATTTTGGAGCAAGTGAGCTGTCGTTTGGTACACACAAATATGCGTCTCAATACCGGCAATTAACACTTTTTTACGACCTGTTGCTTCAAGTGCAGCGACAAATTCCGGTGTATCATATGCGCTGAACGTAATCTTTTCAATTGGTTTCTCATCTGCTAAATGCTGTGAAATTTCTTCTACAGTTGGCCCTAAACCTTTCGGATACTGCTCAAGCCATAAAATAGGCAAACCTAACACTTTAGCACCTTGTACCATATTGGCGATATTTTGAATCACAAATTCACTGTTGTCCACGATGCGTGCAAGTTTTCCTTGAATATCAATCAATACAAGTACAGTATCTTGTTTCGTCAACAAACTCCTCATCCCCCTTCAATCTTCCTTTTATTTAATTCTACAAAATATTGGTATTTCCTTGTATATAAATTTTCTTTCAATAAGAACATGTTTTTAAGATAGGTTATAATACTAGTAGCCTTAAAATAATGCAAAAGAAATGGATGATGTATGTGATTCGTTTAAGCTGGCTTATAAGTATCGCCATTTCCTTTTTCGGTTTTGTACTCGTTAGTCAATTGTATGAGGTGCAACCGAAAGGAGCAACTGGTAATTTAGGATTCATTGGCATCATTTTCTTATTCCCTTTTATTATATTGAGTTTAATTACCACTTTTCGCTATTTCTTAACTGTAACAAGCTCTGCAAAAAGAATAGAAAAATTTATAGGCATTGCCGGTGGAATATTGCTTCTTGGATTATTTGTGTATTTTTCATCTGTGCAATCAATAGAAGGAGACTTCTCTGAATTTAACAATTCGAAAAATCTAGTCTTTTTTAATATCTATACATTCGGATTAATCCATACAATTAGTGGTATACTTGGAGCTTTTTATGGTGTTATGAAACCAAAACCAATTGAAAATATAGAAGAATCCAATGTAGAATAATATTATTCATTTTAATGGTTCATTTTTTAACAGTTTAAGCATTTTCTTTTTATACGCTTCCACTCCAGGTTGGTCGAAAGGATTTACTTCCAGTAACTTCGCACTCATGGCACATGCTTTCATAAAGAAGTAGATTAAATAGCCTAGATGATAGGCATCAAGCTTTTGCATTTCTAGTTGAATAACTGGCACTCCACCTTCTGCATGGGCGAGGGCTGTGCCTTGTTTTGAAGTTGCATTGATTTCGTTAAAGGAGCGGCCTGCTAAATAATTTAATCCATCTTCATTTCGACTATCATATGGTACGTCATAATCCCCGTCGATTTCATGGAAATGGAGAAGCGTTTCAAACAAAATGGGGCTTCCTTCTTGAATAAATTGTCCGATTGCATGCAAATCAGTGGAGAACGTAACACATGTAGGAAATAGACCTTTTCTTTCTTTGCCTTCACTTTCACCAAATAACTGCATCCACCATTCGTGAAACTTCTTTAATGAAGGTTCAAAGGATGCTAGCATTTCCACACTGTACCCTTCGTTATATAAGATATTTCTTATAACTGCGTATTGGTATGCATGATTACGCATTAAATCTACCGCTTTTAATTCCAAAGCTGCATTTTTTGCACCATCCATGAAAGATCGAATATCTATTCCAGATACAGCGAGTGGCAATAGCCCCACTGGCGTTAATACTGAATACCTGCCCCCTATATTCGAAGGGATAGCGAACTGTTTATACCCTTCCTTTTCTGCTATATTTTTCAAAATTCCTCTTTCAGGGTCTGTTGTTACTATAATCCGATTAACTGCATTTTCACCATAGCGTTTTTCCATATACTGTCTTAGCACGCGGAATGCTAAAGCTGTCTCCATCGTGCTTCCAGATTTTGAAATGACGTTGATATAAATTTCTTTATCATCTAAATAATGAATTAATTGCTCTAAATAAGCCCCGCTCATATGATGACCAACGTATATAACCTCAATGCCCTCTTTGAGAACACCAAAATAAGGAGATAATGCTTCTTGAACGGCACGGGCTCCTAAAAATGAACCACCAATACCAATTACAACATACACATCCGCATTTATGCATATTTCACTTTTCAAATCCTCAATTTCATTAAATAACGCCTTATGGTCCATTAATGGATAATTAATCCAACCAGTCATATCCTTTGAATTTTCTAATTCAAAGTGAATTTGTTTAACTCGATCTTTATATGCTTCCATATCTTGATAATCGAATAAACAATTCAATAATGTTGTTTGAACAGAATGAGTTGTCAATGGAATTGCCTCATTTCTTATTTTTTTACTTTAAATATTCTTATAGAATCTTGAAATTTTTTCATCGTGATTTACAAAACTCTATTATCAATTAAACATAATCACTACTTATAATTTATTATTTCATTTAGCATTTCATTAATGGGAACGTGTTTGTATTGATAATTGTTGCGCTTTATCGATAATGAAACGTTTTACTTCTTCTCGCAAATCTTCACGCTGCAACGCAAAATCAATTGTCGTTTCAATGAATCCCATTTGATTGCCGACATCATATCGTTTTCCTTCAAAGCGATATGCAAACACACGTTGAATCGTATTCAATTCCTCAATAGCATCTGTTAATTGAATTTCTCCGCCTTTCCCCATTTTCTTTTGTTCTAAGTAGCGGAAAATTTCGGGTGTTAAAATGTAACGTCCTATAATCGCAAAGTTGGAAGGTGCTTCTTCTTTTGTTGGTTTTTCTACGAACATTTTCACTTGCATTAACGGTGAATCGGTGGAAATTGGATCAATCACACCATAACGATGGATTTCGCTATCAGGTACTTCCATAACGCCAATTACGCTAGAAAAGGTTTTTTCATATTGATTGATTAATTGTTTTAAACAAGGAACATCACTTTGAACGATGTCATCTCCGAGCAACACAGCAAAAGGTTCATTACCAATAAATTTACGGGCACACCAAATGGCATGTCCAAGGCCTAGAGGTTGTTTTTGGCGGATATAATGAATATCAATATCCGATGATACACGTACTTTTTCTAACAAATCGTACTTCTTTTTTTCAATTAAATTTGCCTCCAGTTCAAAGGCGTGATCAAAATGGTCTTCAATCGCCCGTTTTCCTTTTCCGGTAACGATGATAATATCTTCAATTCCCGAAGCAATCGCTTCTTCAACAATATATTGAATGGTTGGTTTATCTACAATCGGTAACATTTCTTTCGGCATGGCTTTCGTTACAGGTAAAAATCGTGTTCCTAAACCTGCAGCTGGGATGATGGCTTTTCTAATTTTTTTCAAGCAATTTCACTCCTCATCCATTGGTTTACATCAAGAAAATTATACAATATTTTCCCATTCCACTCATACTAAACACAAAGAGCAATGATGAGATAAAAATAGGCTGGAATCTAAATCCAGCCTTACTTTAAATATATAAATTTTAAAACCTTTAACGAATTATAGCACCAGCTTCTTTTAATGCTTTCAATACTTTTTCATGTGCATTTGTTACTTCTTCATCTGTTAATGTTCTTTCAGGATCAAAGTATGTTAATGTGAAGGCTACTGATTTTTTATTGGCATCGATATTTTCTCCTTCATATACATCAAATACTTTTACAGCTTTTAATAATTTCGTACCTGATGTACGAATGATAGATTCAAGTTCTCCAGCAGGTACAGAGCGATCTACTTCAATGGCAATATCTCGTGTAACAAGTGGGAAGCGTGGAACCGGTTCGTATTCTACTCCTTTTGCATCAGTGCGCAACAGAGCATGTAAATTTAATTCCGCTACATACGTATCTTTTAAATCCCACTCTTTTCGTTCTGATGGATGAAGACCACCAATTACTCCAATACGTTCTCCATCAAGTAATATATTTGCTGTTTGGCCAGGATGTAATCCGTCCATTGCTGCTTTCTCAAAAGTAACTCGTTCAGTTAATCCTAGTTTTTCAAGCAATCCCTCTACAATGCCTTTTGCTGCGAAGAAATCTACATTGCGTTTATCCCCTAACCAAGCATCGTCTACCCATTTGCCAGTTATGACAAAGGCAACATGCTCTTCTTCAAATGGTAAACCTTCCTCCGTCTTCCCGAGGAATACAGACCCAATCTCATACAAACTAGCAGAATCCGCTTGACGCGCCAAGTTATAACTTGCAGCTTGCAATAAGTGAGGGATTAAACTTTGACGTAAAGTTGAACGGTCTTCACTCATCGGCATTAACAATTTCGTTGTTTCTTCTTTTTTCAGTGCAAATTTTTGAGACAATTCAGCAGAAGTTAATGAGTAGGTGATTGCTTGATACAATCCAGCTCCTTCTAAGAAATTGCGCACAATGCGGCGCTTTTCTTGATACGGAGTTAAGCCACCAATATGCATTTTACCTTCTGGCAATGTCATTGGAATTTCATCGTAACCATAAAGTCTTGCGATTTCTTCAATGATGTCTTCCTCTATTTTAATGTCTTGTCGACGAGTTGGCACATCAATGATTAATAAACCTCGTGCTGCTTCCACCTCAAATTTTAAGCGTTGTAAGATGGAAATCATATCTTCTAGGGAGATTTTCATTCCTAATTTTGCATTAATTTCATCTGGTGAAATTACAATTCGCGCTGGTGTTTTATCAAGCTCATCAACTAATACGGTACCTTCTAATACTTCTCCACCAGCTAATTCACTAAGAAGTTGTGCAGCTCGTTCTTGAGCTTCTAAAACTCGATTTGGATCGACACCTTTTTCAAAACGAACTGATGAGTCGGAACGCAATCCTAAATCTTTTGAAGTTTGACGAACTGAATGACCAACAAAATAAGCTGATTCAAGTACAACCGTTGTTGTGTTTTCTGTTACTTCCGAATTGGCACCACCCATTACCCCTGCGACAGCAACAGGTTCTTTTCCATTTGTAATGACTAAATGATGACTCTGTAACGTGCGCTCTTGATCGTCTAAAGTAACAATTTTTTCGCCTTTATTCGCTAATCGAACAACGATTTCACCTGTGCCTAGTGAATCGTAATCAAAGGCATGAAGCGGTTGACCATATTCTAACAATACATAGTTCGTAATATCGACTACGTTATTGTGTGGACGAATGCCCGCCGCCATTAAATAATGCTGTAACCATAATGGCGATTCTGCCACTTTTACATTTTTAATGACTTTTGCAGCGTATAATGGATTTTCTTTAGTAGCTTCTACTTTAACTTTAATGTAATCTTCCGCTTTTTCGTTTGAAGTTTCATATTGAATTTCTGGTAATTTGACATCTTGCGATAAAATTGCTCCCACTTCATAGGCTACACCTAACATTGAAAGTGCATCGGAACGGTTAGGAGTTAAACCAAGCTCCAATACAGAATCTCGTAAACCGATTAATTCTAAAGCATCGCTGCCAGGAACTGCATCTTCCGGTAAAACGTATATTCCTTCAGAATATGCTTTTGGTACAACGCGCCCTTCAATTCCAAGTTCTTGCAATGAACAAATCATTCCATTCGATTCTTGACCGCGCATTTTCGCTTTTTTAATTTTGATTCCACCCGGAAGTTTTGCACCAGGTAATGCAACGATTACTTTTTGGCCGGCTTCCACATTCGGTGCACCACAAATAATTTGTCTTACATCCGTACCTACATCTACTTGGCAAATGCTTAATTTATCTGCATCTGGATGCTTCTCCTTTGATACGACATGACCAACAACGATATTCGTCATTCCTTGAGATCGATCGATGACGGAATCGACTTCAATTCCAGCACGAGTAATTTTTTCTGCTAAATCTTCAGGTGACAGCCCTTGTGTATCTACATATTCTTGCAACCAATTTAATGAAACTAACATATTAATACCCCCTTACCCTTCTGTACGTCGGAATTGTGATAAGAATCGAATGTCATCGATATAGAAGTTTCGAATATCTTCCACACCATATTTCAACATCGCAATACGTTCTACACCGATACCAAAGGCAAAACCAGAGAATCTTTTCGGATCATATCCACCCATTTTCAGTACGTTAGGATGCACCATGCCGGCACCTAGTATTTCAATCCATCCTGTATGTTTACATACGTTACAGCCATTTCCTCCACAGCGGAAACAAGAAATATCCATTTCAACAGATGGTTCTGTGAACGGGAAGAAACTTGGGCGGAGACGAATTTCTCGATCTTCACCAAACATTTTTTTCGCGAGTTTATCTAACGTACCTTTTAGGTCGCTCATACGAATGTTTTCTCCTACCACGAGCCCTTCAATTTGCATAAATTGGTGTGAGTGAGTAGCATCGTCTGTGTCACGACGATACACTTTTCCCGGGCAAATAATACGGAACGGTTTGCCTTTTTTCGCAAGCATTGTTCTAGCTTGCACCGGCGATGTATGCGTACGTAATAACGTTTCTTCCGTAATGTAGAAAGTATCTTGCATGTCGCGAGCAGGATGCCCTTTTGGCAAATTCAATGCTTCAAAGTTATAATAATCCATTTCCACTTCTGGACCTTCTGCAATTTCATATCCCATGGAGATGAATAAATCTTCCAATTCTTCAACAACACGCGTTAAAGGATGTCTGTTGCCAAGGCGCACTTTACGTCCAGGAAGTGTTACATCGACGGATTCCTTTTCTAGTTGTTCTTGAATTTGTTGTTCTTCTAATACTTTGACACGTTGCTCCAACGCTTCAGTTACTTTTTCACGAACTGTATTGGCTAGAGCCCCCATTTTAGGACGCTCTTCAGGAGAAAGTTTCCCCATTCCTTTTAATACTTCCGTAATGGACCCTTTTTTCCCTAAATATTGAACACGAACATCATTCAGTTCTTTTAAGTTCATGCATGCAGCAATTTTCTCAATGGCTTCTTGCTCAATTTGTTTTAGTTGCTGTTCCATCATGTAACCTCCTTAAATGAAAAATATTTTTTGTTTGAATAATTACCATTATTTGTTACAAAATTTACATTTTTTGTGACATACTCACATGTTACAAATCAAAAAAAAAACCTCGCCCCAATTCAAGGGACGAGGAACATTCGCGGTACCACCCTAGTTATTGCAAAATGCAATCACTTCATTGACATAACGGCATTCTCCGGCAATCCTTTACAGAGCTTTACTCTGGTCCTGGATGCTGCTCGCGGGGTGAACTTCAATATTCGCTGCATACATAAGCTTCCAGTCATGGCTTATGCTCCCTGAAATGCAGTGTTTGAATATTTACTCTTCCCGCTCCAACGCATTTCCACTTTATTCACATATGATTGGAAAAATCTTAGACTATTCTACGATAAATTGGATTATGTTTCAAGTATCTACCTTGTATAATTATCCAATCCGTTTAATGAAAAACTCTTACTTTTACTTCAATCGAGAAGCAAAAGTAAGAGTTCGTTAATCGATGAAATGATATAATAAAATCCCTGTAGCAACCGCCACATTCAACGATTCTGCTTGTCCTAAAATCGGAATCATCACGTTTTGAGTCGTTTGCTCGAGCAATTCCTTTTGAACACCGCTACCTTCATTTCCTACAATTAAGGCGAAACTTCCTGACTTATGTAATTCTCTATAATCAACTGCATTTTCAAGAGCAGTTCCATACAAAGGAATGTTTCTTTCTTTTAATTTTTCAACCCAATCCATTAAATTTCCGCGAATTACCGGAATATGGAAGTGAGATCCTTGCGCCGAACGCAATGTCTTTGGATTATATATATCTGCACAGCCTTTTCCTAAAACAACCGCATCGATTCCAGCAGCATCCGCTGTACGAATCATCGTTCCGATATTTCCTGGGTCTTGCACTGCATCAATAAGCAATAATTTTTTCCATGATGCCTGTTCAGTTTCCGAAATCATTGCTTGTTTGCAATGTGCAAATATACCTTGTGAAGTTTCTGTTTCTGCAATGTCCTTCGCAATGGAATTCGTTACTTCCACTATCTTTACATCATTCAATGACCATTCACGGGGAATTTCAACCCCTTCGCGTACAATGACTTGAATGACTTGCTCCTTATTTTTTAGCGCTTCCTCTACTAAATGAAATCCTTCGACAATAAATTCTCCTGTTTTTTCTCGCTCTTTCCTATTGGTAACTAGCTTTTTCCAATGTTTCACATAAGCGTTTTGAGCCGATTCTATGCGTTTCATTATTGATAAACCGCCTTTATTTATTTTTTTACATCTTGATCTAAATTTACTAATGCTTTACTAAGTCTATGAATATGTTCTTCTGTTGTATCCATTCCAAAAGAGATTCGAAAAAATGTACGTGCTTCCGATAAGCTATGCCCCATCGCAAGTATCGCCTTTGTTCCTGATGCACTGTTAATATCGCAAGCACTTCCGGTTGAAATGCAAATTCCTTCTTCATTTAATCGCAACATCACGTATTGCCCTTCCGCCCCCTTCATACATAAGCCACATATGCTTGGGAGTTGATGAGCTTCGTCTGCTTCAATAAAATAGCAGTTTGTATCTTTTATTGATTCTTTTAATTGGTTTCGCAAACTCCAAAATTTATTGAAGTCATACTGGTAATGCTCTACGCTTTTGGCAAAAGCAAAAACCGCTGGGGTATCGACAGTACCGCCTCTTAAGCCCCTTTCATGAGCCACACCTGGAAAAAGTGGCAATATTCTTCTGCGTGGATTTAAATATACCGCACCACAGCCTTTTGGTCCACCAATTTTATGGGCGGATACTGTGATGCCATCAACAAATTTTGAAAATTCCGTTACATCTAATTTACAGAAGGACTGAACACAATCTACATGATATGAAATATTGTATTTTTGTGCAACTTCGGCAATTTCTTTCACCGGTTGAATAGAACCAATTTCTGAGTTGACATGTTGGATTGTAATGAGAACAGTATCTGGGCGAATCGATTGTTCTAACATGCTTACATCAACTATACCTCGTTTTGTTAACGGTAGTTTTGTAATTTCATAACCTTCTCTTTCTAGAGTATTTATAGCTGCATGTACACTCGTGTGTTCTGCGCTTGACGTGATGATATGTTTCCCTTTTCCTGCACGGGCTAAAGATATTATTGCAAGGATATTCCCTTCTGTACCACTTCCAGTAAATATGATGCCGTCCCGATTAACGCCTAATTTATTTGCCACAACATCTCTTGCGTTTTCTAACAAAAAGGCTGCTTGTCCACCTGCATCATGCAAACTGGATGTATTACCATATACGCTTTTTGCAGCAAGACTGTAAGCCTCAATACTTACATCCATCATCGGGGTTGTCGCAGCATAATCTAGATAAATCATTGATATTCCCCATTTCTACAAAAATTATGGACTCTTAGCATACTTTACATAACGGAAATTATGAATGAAAATGCTTGTTTTATCATTTATTTTATGTAAATATATGTGTCAAGACAACTGTAAAGAAGGTAATGCTATGATCATCAACACAGACATTGTCATTATAGGAAGTGGTATTAGTGCTCTTCAAACAGCAAAACTCCTTGCAAAAAAGTATGATGTACACATTGTCACAAAAAATCACATAAAAAACGGTAGTTCATACAAAGCACAAGGAGGAATTGCTGCAGTCACAAGCAGTGAAGACAACATCCGATTTCACATAGAAGATACATTTGTTGCTGGCCTTCATCATCATGATGTGGAAAATGTAATAAAACTTGTAAAAGAAGGAAAACAAACTGTTCAACAACTAATTAACGATCATTTTCCTATTGATTGTGCACCTGATGGCTCGATTTTGCTTGGACTTGAAGGAGCACATAGCAAACCAAGAATCATCCATTCTGGCGGCGATGCAACGGGCAAAGCTCTAGTAAACTTTTTGGTAGATTCTTTGCCTGAAAACGTCATAATTCACGAATATGAGTTGGCTTATGAACTACTCATTAATGATGATGGAGAATGTATCGGTGTAAAAACGAAATCTTTTGAAGATCATATTACGTACTTAGCCTCATACGTGATTGTTGCAACTGGCGGTGTAGGAGCATTGTATGAATATACTTCAAATTGTTCCGATAGCTTTGGTGATGGGATTGCCCTTTCTTACCTTGCAGGAGCCGAAATCGCTGATATGGAATTTATTCAATTCCATCCAAGCTTAATTTATTTGGATGGAAAAACGCATGGACTTGTTTCTGAAGCAGTTCGAGGAGCAGGCGGTTATTTTGTTGATGAAAATGGAAATCGAATTATGGAAAGAGTTCATCCACTTGCGGATTTAGCTCCAAGACATATTACCGCTTACGAAATGTATAAACATCGTACAAATGGCCATGAAGTTTATATCGACATTTCGAACATCGAGTACTTTGAAGAAAAGTTTCCTACGATTACTAATATTTGCAAAGTGATAGGGATTGATTTATCGAATCAGCGCATACCCATTGCACCGGGAAGCCACTTTCTTATGGGAGGCATCGTCAGCGACGTTTACGGCCGGACTAATATCCCAAGACTTCTTGCCATTGGTGAAGCCGCTTGTACGGGTGTCCATGGAGCAAATCGACTAGCCAGCAATTCATTGTTAGAATGTATTACCTTTGGAAAATTGATGGCAGAACATTTGCTAAATAACGGCAGCCGTCAAAACAACTATACGATTCGAAAAATTGACAATAAATCGTCCAACATCCCAAAATTAATGCAACCTAGTGTCTTACAAAAAGAAATGTTCCTAAAGGCTGGCATCGTAAGAGAAAAAAAAGCGTTAACGGATTTAATTGAACAGTTGCCTGCCTATGAGGAATTTGCAAATGTCAATTTTGATGCATTAGACAGACGAACGATTGAACAGTTATTTATGCATATTACCGCCTCTTTAATTGTTCAAGGAGCATTTACTAGAGAAGAATCTCGTGGCTCCCATATTCGTAATGACTTTCCATCAATTAATGAGGATTGGCAAAATAAGTGGATTATCTTCAAACGAGGAAAATTACATGTGAGGGACGGAATTTATGAACAAAATCAAATTACAAGAAATGTTGAAACAGTTTTTTAATGAAGATATCGGAGACGGTGACTTATCAAGCGAAACCATCTTTTCCCGTATAGCTCAAGGATCTTTTACTTTTTATGCAAAGGAGGACGGGATCTTTTGTGGAGCTACGATAATCGAAACCGGATTTAAGTTGCTCGACCCTTTCCTTAACATCACCTTGCTGAAAGAAGATGGGGATGAACTTCATAAGGGGGATCAAATCGCTATCATAGAGGGTTCTTTACAAAGTTTGCTTAGCGGAGAACGGGTCATTTTAAATTTAATTCAACGGATGAGTGGCATCGCAACGAACGCAAGAAAAGCTGTTGAATTAACTAAAGGAACAAATGCAAAAATATGTGATACCAGAAAAACGATGCCAGGTCTAAGAATGCTCGATAAATACGCTGTGCGGACAGGCGGTGCCTATAACCACCGAAGCGGCTTATACGATTGCATTATGTTAAAAGACAATCACATTGCTTTCGCTGGAAGCATTTCAAAGGCCGTACAATTAGCTAAATCAAAAATTGGTCATACGGTAAAAATCGAAGTGGAAATTGAAACGAAAGAACAATTGTTAGAAGCAATTGAAGCTGGTGCGGATATTATCATGTTTGATAATCGAACTCCTGAAGAAATTAAACAATGGTTGCCGTTTGTTCCAGAACATATAACAACGGAAGCTTCTGGGGGCATTACGTTAGACAATTTGCGAAAGTACGCAGAATCTGGCGTAGAATGGATTTCCCTTGGCTCCCTTACCCATTCGGTTAACGCTTTAGATATTAGTGCATTAGTAAAAAGAAAGGATGTTGAATAATGTCAACAATTTGCACACTTCCAACTCAAGGTATGATGCCTGAAAAATATCGTCGCTTGTCTCGTGATGAAATGGAAAAGAGAGTTCGTGAAATAAAGGAAAAATTAGGTGATCAATTATTTATCCCTGCACATCATTATCAAAAAGATGAAGTAATCCAATTTGCTGATGCAATAGGCGACTCTTTGCAACTGGCGCAAGTAGCTGCTAAAAATAAACAAGCTAAACATATTGTATTTTGCGGTGTGCACTTCATGGCTGAAACAGCTGATATGTTAACAACCGATGAGCAAATTGTTTACTTACCCGATATGCGAGCAGGCTGTTCAATGGCGGATATGGCAAATATTTATCAAACGGAAGAAGCATGGGAGAAGTTAACAGCCCTTTTCGGCGATACAATTATCCCATTAACATATGTCAACTCAACTGCTGCGATAAAAGCATTCACCGGGCGGAATGGCGGTGCTTGTGTCACTTCATCCAACGCCAAAAAAATGGTGGAGTGGGCGTTTACGCAAAAAGAGCGAATCTTTTTCTTACCAGACCAACATTTAGGAAGAAATACAGCCTACGAATTAGGAATCTCTTTAGAACAAATGGCTGTATGGAATCCGATTTCTGGAGAATTCAAGTATGAAGGCAATGTCCAAGACATAAAAGTGATTTTATGGGATGGTTATTGTTCTGTTCATCAAGGATTTACAGTGGAGAATGTTCAAGAAGTTCGAGAAAACTATCCTGAAATGACAGTCATTGTTCATCCAGAATGTTCTTTTGAAGTAGTACAAGCAGCAGACCTTTCAGGTTCTACTAAATATATCGTAGAAACCATCAAAAATGCTCCTGCTGGATCGAGTTGGGCAATCGGAACAGAAATGAACTTAGTGAAACGAATTATTGCTGAGCATCCCGACAAGCACATCATCTCACTCAATGAAAATATGTGCCCTTGCCTAACAATGAACCGTATCGATTTGCCACATTTCCTTTGGGCGCTTGAAATGATTGAAAATGGTGAACAAGGAAATGTCATTAAAGTGGACCGAGAAACAACTGAAGAAGCATTGTTGTCATTAAACCGTATGCTTCAATTAGCATAAAATCACATATACATTACGCAAGTTGCGCTAAGAAGAACTTTACTCCAAAAAAGTTTCTCCAAGGAGTTATTGAAAATGACGCATAATTTCATCGAGTGGTAACAAACTACTACTCGAGGAGGCGAATGGTATGAACTTTCAAATAAGAGAAGCCATTACAGCAAATGTTAAAGGAGACAACCCACAAGATTTTCAGGAAACAATTCAAGATGCAATCGCTCGGGGAGATGAGCACCTACTTCCAGGACTCGGCGTCTTTTTAGAAAAGTGGTGGCAAACTTCTACTGAAGAAGAGCATGCAAAGTTTACCGAAACATTGTCAAAAGCATTTCAAAATTAGAGGGCTGGAGAATGGATTCTCCATGCCCTTATTTAATATAACCCCCATTCCATTTTTAAAATTTCCTTCAAGCTTTTTAGTTGTTCTTCCCCTATATGTTCTGCAATGATATTCTCCAATTCTTTTTTTAAAGCGATATATTTTTCATAGCAAGCTTCTCCCGAAGGTGTCAGTTCAATATATTTATCTCTCAAATTCGCTTTATTCGTTTCCACCAAACCTTTTTGCTCTAATTGTTTGATAAATTTATGGGTTGCTTGCCTTGTAAAATGAACTTGTTTCGCTACATGAGAAATCAATGGCTTATCCTTATAAACTATTGATAAAATAGCAAATTCTGAATTTGTTATGTAAATATCACTAATATCTTGCCATTTTCCTTTCTTTATTTTTTTCAATACCATCCATTTCCCTTTAATTAAATCAAACAACAATTCTCCCTTATGATCATTCAATCATCTCACCCCTTTGTAGACTAGCAACTATATCAATAATGAATTTATTATTCAACTGTAAATACTACTATCATACCTGAATAGGTCTAATTCGTCATTTACCAAAAAAAAGAGAGCGTTTATACTAGTATGAGAATTAGTAAAAATATCATTATTTCATAAGTTTATCCAAACTAGTATTGAAGGAGGGAAAGTGAAGTGGGAGTACATTACAATTGGAAACAATGGCTATGGAGTAGTTTTATCATTTGTATGTTAATTTTTTGCGTAAAAGTAAATCATGGAGATGCTGCTACTTTTAAAGATGTTCCTGAAAGCCATCCGTCAATATTCGAAATTGAATTTCTTGCGGATTCAGGAATTATTAAAGGTTATCAAGATCAAACCTTTAAACCTTCTAACAATGTTACAAATTCCCAAGTTGCATTAATGATTACAAGAGCATTAAATCTTAATGTAGAGAATCGACCAGCTCCAGGATTTCAAGATTTAGGAAAAATCGATGAAGTTACTTATAAGGCCATCGCAGCAGTCGTGGATGAAGGAATTTTTCCAAAAGGAGATACTTTTAGACCCTTTGAACCCATTACGCGCGGTGAAATGGCTCAAGTATTAGTTAATGCATTTCATTTAAAAGGTACAACAAACCAAGAGTTTAAAGATGTTTCCAAAAACCATACATTCTATCAAGCAATCAAAATATTAGCTGCAAATAACATTACAACGGGATTCGAAGATGGCACTTTTAAGCCTTCTCAACCTCTTACTCGCGCTCACTTTTCCACTTTTATGTCTCGGATTATTGAACCTGATTTTATTCCTGTTTCAAGTGGATTTGGGTACAATAAACAGTACCAGTACATATATGAATTAAATGAGGGCTATACCGCTCGAGAATATTTTTCGTATCTTTCATCTGACGAACTAGGGGATTGGTGGCAAGTTTCCGACGAAAACAATCAATACATCCATTATGTAAATCGCATCGATAAAAAAGGCTTCACTTTTACTGGTTACTTAGAAAATGAAGAAATTATCACAGATTTTCATATTCCGTATCCAGTAAAACGTGGAACGAGTTGGTCTTATTCATTTAAGGATGAGTATCAACCAGTAACGTATGTCGTAACCAGCATGTCGGAAAAAATCACAACACCTGCTGGAACCTTTCATCCTGTAATGGAAATTGTTAGTTCCGATGGTTACCAATATTATTATTCGAAAGAATTAGGCCACATTTGTACGAAAGATTTGCAAACAAATGCGATTGTTTATCAATTAATTGATTTAAAGAAACGGTCTTCTAAATAAAATATTCCTTCATGTAAAAAGGCAATCCAGCGCCTCCTGGATTGCCTTGTATCTTTTATTTATACCGATGCTTCATTCCACCTAGAAATCCACATCGAGTGAAAACATGTTAATCTGCATAGTAGTAGAGATAAAAGTTTCCCCTGCCGCTTGCGCTTTCGGGGCAGAGCTACAACATATTTTCTTCTGTTCTTTTTATGCTAATAGAGATAATAGCACTGCTTTTTGGGCATGGAGTCGGTTTTCTGCTTGCCCCTGCCGCTTGCGCTTTCGGGGCAGAGCTATGCATATTCTCTTCTATTTTCATTATGCTAAAAGAGATAACAATACTGCTTTTTATGCATGTAATCGGTTTTCTGCTTGCCCCTGCCGCTTGCGCTTTCGGGGCAGAGCTATAGCATATTCTCTTCTATTTTCATTATGCTAAAAGAGATAACAATACTGCTTTTTGTGCGTGTAATCGGTTTTCTGCTTGCCCCTGCCGCTTGCGCTTTCGGGGCAGAGCTACAACATATTTTCTTCTGTTCTTTTTATGCTAATAGAGATAATAGCACTGCTTTTTGGGCATGGAGTCGGTTTTCTGCTTGCCCCTGCCGCTTGCGCTTTCGGGGCAGAGCTATGCATATTCTCTTCTATTTTCATTATGCTAAAAGAGATAACAATACTGCTTTTTGTGCATGTAATCGGTTTTCTGCTTGCTCGAAGACGTATGAATTTGGTCCATCGATCACTGATGTTGCCACTTCTTCTTCGCGATGAGCTGGCAAACAATGTAAGAACATAAAGTCAGGTTTTGCATGAGCAACAAGTTCCTCATTGATTTGATAACCTTTAAAGTCTATTAATCTCTGAACCGCTTCCTCTTCCTGCCCCATACTAGTCCATACATCTGTATAGATTACATCTGCATCTTTCACAGCTTCAATTGGATCATTTGTTACGACAACCGTGCTGCCATTTTTCTCTGCAATCGCTTGAGCCTTCTTCATGATGATTTCATCTGGCTCATACCCTTTTGGAGTTGCAACCACAATATCCATTCCAACATGGGCAGCTGCAACTACCAGCGAATGGGCAACATTATTTCCATCGCCAACATAAGCTGTTTTTAAACCTTTTAATTTTCCTTTATTTTCAACGATTGTTTCAATATCGGCCAATGCTTGACATGGATGATAAAGATCCGTTAATCCATTAATCACAGGAATTGTAGAGTATTCAGCTAACTCCTCTACCATCTTGTGGGAATTTGCACGTATCATAATGCCATCTAAATACCCTGAAAGCACAAGGCCAGTATCAGAAATTGGTTCACCACGACCAAGTTGCATATCTCTTGCATTTAAGAAAATCGCTTTTCCACCCAATTGATGCATTCCTACTTCAAAGGAAATACGAGTACGAGTTGAATTCTTCTCAAAAATCATTCCGATTATTTTTCCATCTAATAGTTTTGGACATCTTCCGTTTTTCGTTACCTTTTTCATTTTTATTGCAAGACTAATTAGTTCTTGCACTTCTTCACTTGTATAATCAAGCAGCGTTAATAAATCTTTGCCCTTTAAACTAGAAACGGGCTTTAGCTGCACTTCTTCCAACAGTTTCATTGATTCTTACCGCTCCTTTAACGTTTGGTTGTATTCATTATACAATTGCATATTTATTAAATCAAGTGTATTTTTATTATATTTTAATCTTTTTATCAACCGAAGGTATATTCAATCAAAACGAATAAAAATTCAACGAAACTGGTTTATTTTTGATTTTAATTAATATTTATGCGCAAAAATTAAAACGACATCCATTCCATTCTATTCATAATAGTACATGTTATGCATAAAGATAACTTCAAGCGTTCTAAATGCCAATAAAAAAGAGAGGATGTTTAATCCTCTCAATCAAATTTAATTTTATTCACCGCATCCCAATCAAGCCGCTTTACAATTTCGACCATTAATTTTACTGCATTTTCAAAATCATCCCGATGCAAAATGGATGCATGGGAATGAATATAACGAGTAGCAACGCCAATGGAAAGGGTTGGTACGCCACTTCCAGTTAAATGAATAGAACCGCCATCCGTTCCACCACCAGGCATCGTTTCAAATTGATATGGAATCTTGTTCTCTTCTGCAACATCTATTACAAAATCCCGTAATCCTTTATGCGATACCATCGAAGCATCGTAAATAACGATTTGCGGCCCTGCTCCTAGCTTCGATGTCGATTCTTTTGCAGTAATCCCCGGCGTATCACCAGCAATTCCAACATCTACTGCAAAGCCAATATCCGGTTGGATTTTAAACGTGGACGTTTTCGCACCTCTTAAACCTACTTCTTCTTGTACATTGCCGACACCATACACGATATTTGGATGTTTTTCATTTTGTAATCGTTTCAACACTTCGATGGCAATGGCACAGCCAATTCGGTTATCCCAAGCTTTTGCGAGTAACAATTTTTCGTTTTTCATCACATTGAATTCAAAATAAGGGGTAATCATGTCACCAGGTCGTATTCCCCAGCTTTCCGCTTCCTCTTTTGAAGATGCACCAACATCGATAAACATGTCTTTTATATCTACAGTTTTCTTTCTTTGTTCTTGAGGCAGGATATGTGGCGGTTTTGAACCGATTACGCCAATGATTTCTTCTCCTGAACGAGTTGTAATCGTTACCCGCTGAGAAAGCATAACATGAGCCCACCAGCCGCCTACAGTTTGAAATTTAATAAACCCCTTTTCATCAATTTGAGACACCATGAAGCCGACTTCATCTAGGTGACCGGCAATCATAATTTTTGGGCCTTTTTCATCGCCACATTTTTCAGCAATTAAGCTTCCTAAATTGTCATACTCAATCTTATCAGCAAACGGTTCGATATATTTTTTCATTACTGCTCTCGGCGCTTTTTCATTTCCTGGGATGCCGTTTGCATCAGTCAAATCTTTCAACATTTGCAGAGTTTGATCCAAATTCATTATGAATATCCTCCTTAATATCCATTGCGTTGCCGCTCGTAATTTTTCTCGTTTTTAGCAATGTATGCTTGGATAATATCATCCAATGTGAAACCTAAATTATAGGCAAGCACTCCATAATATTTCCACACTTGCAAGTAATTATCCTCTGTCGGATTATGAATAAATGATAATATTACATCTTGTGTTTGTAAAAACCACGTCGTTAAGTTTTCCTTTTTCTTAATTTCCGGCCAAGCATCTAATCGATAGCCTTTCTCATTTCCTAATGAGAGCAGAAAATGAATAGAATCTACAAATTCCTCTAATATCACTTCTCGTTCAGAAGGTCCTTTCGTGCTCCAAAATTTAAAACAGCGAGTTTCATTTGCTAACTCTGCTAGTTCAATTGTTAGCGCCAATCCTTTTTCTAAAAACACATCACGGTTGATTTGCTGATTTTTTTGAATAAATGAATCCAGTTGTGCTTGCATATTAAAAAGTTCTTTAAATTCCATTAATTTTATCCCTCATTTTCTATAAAAAATGAAACTATATATCTATCCTAATCGTATAGGATATGATACCTTTTATACAAGGGGGAACTTTTATGGGTTTTCTTTTGCGCATTATAGTTATTGTCCTCATTATCTATTTATTTTATAAAGCTGTTCGCTACTTAACAGATCCAAAAAGGAAATTAGATGAAGCCTATGAAAAGGGGCAATATTATTTTTATGACGATGTAAAAAATGTACGAAAAAACTTCTTTATTTCTTATAAAGGGGCATTATTTGAAGGTGAAAAATATTTAGGGACAACCGAAGATGCCTTTGAAGTTGTTTCGATTTTCGTCTGGGTGCATGATCCAATGAAACTTCACGGTATGACGAAAGATGATTTCAAATTTTTAGAGAAGGAAATTTTAATGAATTATCCTAAAGCGAAAATCAATTGGAAAAATCCTATTGAAAAATTGATGAAAGAAGAATAATAATCATCCTCTAAATAATGTTTTAATTGTTCGTTGATGGACAGGGGGCTTGTCCAAATAATATTAGTAAACTCTCTGTTGAGTGAATCATTTGAAAAATAAGCGGCTTGAGCCCTAAATCTTTATGGGCTTAAGCCGTTTAATTCTTTAAAGAGCGAAGTGGATCATCACAACATACTCCATCAAATTAGAATGAACGATTTATATACATGATTAATATAATCTGTATTGCAGACAAAAATGGCAATCCAAATGCAAATACTGAGTGTTTCGTTTTATGGCGGAATAGATACATCCCGATTAGCCCACCACAGGCACCTCCGATGATTGCAACGAACAATAATGTTCTTTCTGAAATACGCCACTTCTTTTTTCTCGCTTTTGATTTATCAATCCCCATCAATGTAAAACAAATCGCTGATAGAATCATCATGTAAACAATAAGAATTTCATTCATATGCGCTTCTCCTAAAAGAAAAAGACTGATAGGATGTCCTACCAGCCTTTAAAGTTGTTGTTTAAATTCGTGAAAAAATGAGTCAATTTCTTATTTCGCAATTGCTTTTTTCGCTTCTTCAGCAAGTTGAGCAAACGCTTGTGCATCGTTTACTGCCAAGTCAGCTAACATTTTGCGGTTTACTTCGATACCAGCTTGTTTTAAACCGTACATTAAACGGCTGTAAGAAAGGCCGTTTTGACGAGCAGCTGCGTTGATACGAGTAATCCATAATTTGCGGAAATCGCGTTTTTTCTGACGGCGGTCACGGTATGCGTATAAACCAGATTTCATTACCGCTTGATTTGCTGTTCTATATAAAGTGTGTTTTGAACCGAAATAACCTTTAGCTAATTTTAATACTTTTTTACGACGTTTGCGCGTTACTGTTCCACCTTTTACGCGTGGCATATTAATTACCTCCTGCTATTCTCTCGAAAATTAAATTTTTATATAACGTTCAATTATTTTTTGTACGCAAGTAAAGTTTTAATGCGTTGGTAGTCACCTGCAGTCATCACTTTAGCTTTACGCAGTTGACGTTTTTGTTTTGTCGTTTTATTTGCAGCTAAGTGGCTACCGTAAGCACGGTCAAATTTAAATTTACCTGTACCCGTTCTTTTGAAACGCTTAGCAGCGCCACGATGAGTTTTCATTTTTGGCATAGTATTTCCTCCTAAACCTTATTTCGTAATCATTATTTTTCATTTTTTGGTGCAAGTACTAAAAACATGCTTCGGCCTTCTAATTTTGGCTTTTGTTCTACTGTTGCATATTCTGCACATTCTTCAGCAAAACGATCTAATACCCGCTGACCAATATCTGTATGCGTAATTGCGCGACCTTTGAAACGCAACGTACATTTTACTTTATCTCCTTTTTGAAGGAACTTGATTGCGTTTCGAAGTTTTGTGTGGAAGTCATGCTCATCAATTGTTGGGCTTAAACGTACCTCTTTCATGTGGATGACTTTTTGATTTTTGCGAATCTCGCGCTCTTTCTTTTGCTGCTCAAATTTAAACTTGCCATAGTCCATAATACGAGCGACAGGTGGCTTCGCTTGTGGTGCTACTAGGACAAGATCCAAGTTTACACGAGCAGCCATTTCTAACGCTTCATTACGGGATTTAATTCCTAATTGTTCACCGTTTTGATCAATTACACGAAGTTCACGTGCACGTATCCCTTCGTTGACGTACATGTCTTTGCTAATAAAAATCCACCTCCAAGGTTGTGTCGCGAATACACGGTTTGGAAACATCCCTGGTTGAACGTCGCTGTTGATTCTGTTATGTCCATAAAAAAAGACGGACATTTCAGAAGATGTCCGCCCGCCGAAAAATACGCAAAAAGAGCGTATTCATTTTTCATTTATTCCAAACCTGCCAACTGCTTGAAGCGTCGAAACAGGTGAGAAGCGGGCAGCCTCTACTTTCAACCACAAACTTGTATTCTTAACCTTTGTTATCGTAACATTCATATTTTAGAATGTCAAGTTTTTTATCAATACATTCCTTTGAAAGAAAAAATAGAAAACTTTAAAATCCAAAATTCTTTAACGAATACTAGCTATCGTGCAATGATTAGAATTATAAACTAAAGCATTTTAAAAAATCAAGATGCCCTTTGCTAAGCTCCGGGCATCTTCCACACTAATCAAAAATACAAATCATCTTTGTATCCCGTTTACACTCTTGCGTCCTTTTTGATATCTTCAAGGAATTGTTCGAATGGAACTGTTTCGGAATCTTTAGATCCATATCTGCGAATATTTACCGCATTCGCTTCCACTTCTTTATCTCCTAATACCAACATGTAAGGGATTTTCTTCATTTGTGCTTCACGGATTTTATATCCTAACTTTTCTTCACGAACATCCAATTCTACGCGAATACCAGCTTTACGAAGTGTTTCTTCCACTTGTTTTGCATAATCAAAATGCACTTCGTTTGATACAGGTATCACTACTGCTTGAACTGGTGCCAACCAAGTTGGGAACGCACCTTTATACTCTTCAATTAGGAATGCAACAAAGCGTTCCATTGTCGATACAATACCACGATGAATTACAACTGGACGATGTTTTTCTCCATCTTCTCCGATATATGTTAAATCAAAGCGCTCTGGTTGCAAGAAGTCAAGTTGCACAGTTGATAATGTTTCTTCTTTACCAATAGCAGTTTTTACTTGTACATCCAATTTAGGACCATAGAATGCCGCTTCGCCTTCCGCTTCAAAATATTCAAGGCCTAGGTCATCCATTGCTTCTTTTAACATGCTTTGAGCACGTTCCCACATTTCATCGTCGTCATAATACTTTTCTGTATCTTCTGGATCACGGTAAGATAAGCGGAAACGATAATCTTTAATATCGAAATCTTTATAAACATCTAAAATTAAGTTAACTACTCGTTTAAACTCATCTTTAATTTGGTCTGGACGAACGAAGATATGGGCATCATTCAACGTCATTCCGCGCACACGTTGTAATCCAGATAAACCACCAGATGCTTCATAACGGTGCATCATACCAAGTTCGGCAATTCGAATCGGCAACTCGCGGTAAGAGTGCATGCTGTTCTTGTACACCATCATATGGTGTGGACAGTTCATTGGACGAAGCACAAGTGTTTCGTTATCCATTTCCATTGGAGGGAACATATCTTCAGAATAGTGATGCCAATGTCCAGATGTTTCATATAAACTTTTAGAACCTAGCACTGGAGTATATACATGCTGATAACCAAGACTGATTTCTTTATCAACAATATAGCGTTCGATGATGCGACGAATTGTTGCACCATTTGGCAACCAAATTGGTAACCCTTGCCCTACAGTTTGAGATAAAGTAAATAGCTCAAGTTCCTTACCAATTTTACGGTGATCTCGTTCTCTTGCCTCTTCAAGCATTTGTAAGTGTTGTTTTAAATCTTCTTTATTGAAGAATGCTGTGCCGTAAATACGTTGAAGCATTTTGTTGTTAGAATCACCACGCCAATATGCTCCAGCTAAAGAAAGCAATTTAAACTCTTTTAATTTGCCTGTAGATGGAACGTGCACTCCACGGCAAAGATCGAAAAATTCCCCTTGATAGTATATAGAGACTTGTTCCCCTTCTGGAATCGCATCAAGTAATTCCAATTTATATTCATCGCCGATTTCTTCATAAATTTTTCGCGCTTCTTCGCGAGTAACGTTTTTACGTACGATCTCAAGGTTTTCAGAAATGATTTTTTTCATTTCTTTTTCTATTTTTGGAAGATCATCTGCAGATATTGGTGTTGGTGAGTCGATATCGTAGTAAAACCCACCTTCAATTACAGGACCAATCCCAAGTTTCACACCAGGGAATAAACGTTTTACTGCTTGAGCTGTTAAATGAGCAGTAGAGTGGCGCAATATTTCTAATGCATCTTCATGTTCTGGTGTAATGATTTCAATTGCACCATCTTCCTCAATTGGTGTTTTTAAATCTAATAACTTACCATTGATTTTACCTGCTAACGCTTTTTTACGTAATCCTGGGCTGATGGAAGCTGCCACATCATCAGTAGAAGTTCCTTTAGGAAACTCCTTTACAGCACCGTCTGGAAATGTTAATTGAATCACTTCAGACATACTCAAATTCTCCTTTACTATATTTTTTGATGCAAAATTTTTAGCTATTCTGTATTCATAGAAATCAAAAATTAATAAAGCTAAACAGTTGAAACCTAAAATAAAAAAACGCCATCCCAATAAAGGGACGACGCGATCGCTCGTGGTTCCACCCTTCTTCCTTCCGAAATAAAATTTCAGACGAAGCTCTAGGTCGGTGTAACGTACCGAAAACGTTAGCGGATTGTTCCCCGCTAATGCTCCGAGGTAGTAAAGTGTTGCGTCGTACTAGGAAACTTCCAGCCTAGGTTTCCCTCTCTATAAGCCGTTTCACAAACTTCGTGTCCTCTTCACCGCAAAATATTTTTCATCATCATAATGAAAGTATACGCTTAGTTTTTTTGAAATGCAACTATCGAAATAGACAAAGCTTTTTAAAGTCTCCTATTTCTTCCCATCATTCGAATAGGAAACGTCACGGCTTTAATTCGCTCCATAATTCTTGCCGCTTTCACTACATCCATCTCACCACGAGAAGTTTCTGCTAGATGAATTTCCAATTGTTTATAATCTAAATTCGATGTAATAAAGGTTGGTAGCTGCTCACTCATTCGATAATGTAAAATGGATCCTAAGATTTCATCCCTCGCCCAGCTTGTTAATGATTCCGCACCAATATCATCGAGCATCAATACTGGAGCTTGTTTCACATAATCGACTTTCTCCTGAAGTGTTTGATCGTGGATGGAATTTTTTAATTCCCTTAAAAATTCAGGTACAAATACAAGAACTGACGGGACTTTTAAACTGGCGAGTTCGTTGGCAATCGCACCTAGTACAAAGGATTTCCCAACACCAAACTCTCCATACAAGTAAAAACCTTTTTTCGGTAATTCCCCTGAATTTTTGATATGAGCAACAAAATCAGCTGCATAATTAAGTATTTCAACCCGCGATTCATCATCAATCTCTAAATCTTTCAATGTTGCAGATAATACATCTTTTGGCATGTACATGCTTGAAATCATCGATTCAATTTCTCTGCGTTCATCCTCAATGATTTTTTGTTTGCATCGTTCATATTCAACATCTATGGAATTTTGAGCGATATACAGTTTTGGAACAAACCCTTTTAAATAATTAGTGCATTTTTCTGTCGAACCGCAGTTGCAACATTCGCTCGTTTGGCTAATATATTCATATAGCTTTGCTAAACTGCGTTCAACCATCTCTTTATTAACCACATCATCATGTTCTTTTAAAAATTTTTGAACGTTCGGATGTTCTAAAATTTGATTTCGGATGGCATTGTATCTTTCTTGAAAGGATGGAATTTGCACTTTATTTAAAGATTTTTTGATCGATTCGATGGTTGGTCACCTACCCGTCTACAACTCCAAGTTTTTGCAATATTTTTTTACGTTCTTCTTCAAAGTTAATTTTTTGTTTTGTGGACTGTTCTTCCTCTTTCCGAGGTTCGTTTCGTTTATAGAACCATTCTGGTATCTTTTCTTCCCTTATATTTCTGTATGGCTGTTTTCTATAGTTTAAATTAGAAGACTTTTTCTCTTCGTTTTCTTGTTTCCACTTATTATATTGATCCCGTTCTGTGCGAGCAAGTTCCATTGCTTCCTTCGCCGTTCGAACATTTTTCCTCATCCAATGGTCCGCAATTCGTTCAACATATTTGCGTGGCAATTTCATGTCTGTAGTTAGCATAACATATTCAAGCAATACATTGACAACTCCGACGGGCATGCCATGTTTCAATATTAAATCTTCTGCTATTTCGACAGAAGATGGCACTGGCTCTTTTCCGTTATTAATGTCTCTTAACACTTGAACGGGTGGGGTTGTTTCAAGGTAATCAATTAACTCTTGTTCTTTCGTTAAAGGCTGATTTTGTATTTCTTGCGGTTTCATTTCAAAAGTTTTTTCAAGTTTCGGCACTTCTTTAGAAATCGTTAATTTATAATAATCTGATGCAGCTTTTTTCAATCTATCTAACGAAATTCGCATTTCATCATCAATCGCTAAAATAACAACCTTCTGCATATCAAGTGGAGAGAATTGATAGAGGAAGGCTATCTTTGCAATCCATTCTTTTACTTCAATTGTAAATACACTGGTAGGAATCAATTGTTCCGATAACCCAGCTTGCAATAAAGCAAAATCAAATTGTTCATAATAGAATGGATAATTGCGATTTTTTGTTTCTAGGTTGGGTTCGATGAATTCTTGGGGAACATTCGTATGAATGGGTTTGTACACATCCATAAATGTTCTTGATACTTCTTTAAAAGAATCCATGTTCATTCGCTTGATGAATCGTTTCCGAAGTTTACGGTATGCTTGTTCTCCAATTTTACTGAAAAGAAACATCGATAATAACGGATCTTGAAAAAATGTCTCTGCATCAAGAGGACGCACTAATTCATATAAAAAGAAACGATTTTCTCCTTCTTCTTTTCGATATGTTCTTAATAAACCGATTGCTTCTAATGAAATACGGGCTTGAAACACTTTACCAATCGGCATATCTAACACATTCATTAAATAATAATGATTTAAAGTTTCCCTATGAGCATCTTCACCTTCTGCCCATAAAGTTAAATATAGGCTAATAGGTTCCGGACCAGTAAGTGGCTGATAGAAAAGCGTTAATAGTTGTCGTTCATGGGAAGATAGAGAATGAGGGAGAATAATGTCAAAATGATCCTTCGGTTGAAGCTCTTTATACAAATGAACCAATTTTGCTTTCCCCCTATAACTACTTTTTTGGCTGTCGATTCAATAATTCTGTTAACTCTTGCATAAACACATTAATATCTTTGAATTGTCTGTAAACAGATGCAAAACGAACATAAGCCACTTCATCCACCTTTGCAAGCTCATCCATTACCATTTCTCCAACATCTACAGAACTTACTTCCGAATTTCCTAGTCTTCTTAATTCTTTTTCAATAGAAAAGACGATTTGTTCAAGTTGTTCTAATGATACTGGACGTTTTTCGCAAGCGCGAATTAGCCCTCTTAACACTTTTTCTCGGCTAAATTCTTCCCTGGACCCATCTTTTTTCACTACAATTAATGGCGTTTCTTCTATTTTTTCAAAAGTAGTGAATCGGAAACCGCAAGATTCGCATTCACGACGTCTACGTATCTCTTTATTATCATCAACGGGTCTGGAATCTATGACACGCGTTCCATTGTAATAACAACTTGGACATCTCATAAAAATTTCTCCCTGTCTAGTATATTTAACATTATTATATCAAATAACATAGGAAGTAACACTTTTCCTAGTACATAATCTCTAATGGAAGATGATAGGTTTTCATTTTAATATACTTCCAACCAAAAATCGAGGTTATTTATAATGAATTTCATTAGAATGATTGGTAGCACTTTCAATGCATATTTTTCGGGAGTTTTGTATATAAATAGTAATGAAAGATTATTTTATCAAGTGATATTACATAACTACAGATTATATAAAAAAGTGTAGACAAAGTCGTTGTCAGACGATGTCTACACTTTATCAACTATTTATTATGCAGTTACCGCTTCAAGTGCTTTTACAACTTTTTTCGTTAAATCAATTACGCGTGCAGAGTAACCCCATTCATTATCGTACCAAGCCATTACTTTAACTTTTCTTGTACCCATTACCATTGTTAATTGTGCATCAATTGTAGATGAGTATGTTGTTGTATTGTAATCAACAGATACAAGTGGTTCTTCGCTATAGTTTAGGATACCTTTTAATGAACCTTCACTTGCTTTTCTGAAAGCTTCGTTCACTTGTTCAGCTGTTACATCTTGTTTTAAGTCGACTACTAAGTCTACTAATGAAACATTTGGAGTTGGTACACGAAGAGCTAAACCATGGATTTTTCCTTCCATTTCAGGAATTACTTTACTTAATGCTTTTGCTGCACCAGTCGTAGTTGGAATAATGCTTTGACCACATGCACGAGCACGGCGTAAATCTTTATGCATGTTGTCTAGATTTTTTTGGTCATTTGTATATGCGTGAACTGTTGTCATTAAACCGTTTTCAATACCAAATTGTTCATGCAACACTTTTACAACCGGAGCTAAGCAGTTTGTTGTACAAGATGCATTTGAAATGATGTGGTGTTTTGACACGTCTAATACATCATCATTAACACCCATTACAATTGTTACGTCTTCGTTTTTACCTGGCGCTGTTAAAATTACTTTTTTTGCACCTGCTTCTAAATGAAGAGCTGCTTTTTCGCGATCATTGAATTTACCTGTTGCTTCGATAACTAAGTCTACTCCAAGTTCTTTCCACGGTAATTTTGCAGGATCGCGTTCAGCAATTAATTGAACACGTTTACCGTTGACGATTAAAGCATCTTCCTCATACTCTACAGTTCCATCAAAATGTCCATGAATTGTGTCATACTTAACCATATGTGCTAATGTTTTTGCAGGATAGCTAGCATTAACTGCCACTATATTTAAATCTTCTTGAACAATCGCTTGTCGGAACACCATGCGGCCAATTCGTCCAAAGCCGTTAATTGCAATAGAAACTGTCATTAATATAAGCCTCCCGTTTTACTTCAATTATGTTTACTATTTCTCAATTAGTATAGCACATTATTATAAAAGGTGTACCAATAATTCTAATAATAAAAAAGTTATTATTTTCAGAAAAATAAATGATTAAAGGGAAAAAGGTATTACTATGAGAAAATTGTTTAAAATTACCGCTTAAAGTCTAACATTTCCATCGATTGCTGTTTTCATTACGTAAATGAAATGGAAAAAATTCACTTCACACAATGTTTAGAAATCAATAATTTGATCATCAATCGATGTAAAGCTTATGAAAGAACTCCCCATTCTTTCAAAATATGCTCTAATTGTTTTCGCGTCTCTTCAATTGTTCCATTATTATTTATAACCGCATCGGCTCCTTGTTCCTTTACTGCTAATGGCAGCTGAGAACGAATGCGGGCTTTTGCATCTTCCGCAGTTAATTGATTTCTTTTCATTAATCTTTCCAATTGTACATCTTCCGATACCGTCACGACTAAAATTTTATCAACAAAATGTTGAAGTTTACTTTCAAATAATAATGGAATGTCCATAATGACGGTTTTTTCACCATTAGCGATATATTCATCCCGCTGTCGCAACATTTCTTTCCGAATAGCTGGATGAATAATGCCATTTAACGTTTGACGTTTTTCTTCATCATTGAAGATAATGGATCCTAGCTTTTGCCTATTTAATTCTCCCGTCTCTGTTAGTACCTCTTCTCCAAAAGCTTCAACAATTCTCTTTAACGTTTCGCTGCCAGGCTCCACTACGAGACGAGCCACCACATCTGCATCAACTATTGGCAATCCATATTCTTTTAACATGTTGCTTACTGTACTTTTTCCACTTGCGATACTTCCAGTTAAACCAATAATCATATATAACACCCTTTTAACGTTGACATTTTGGACAATAAACGCTTGTTCTTCCTCCGATAATCATCGATTTCGTACTTGCATTACATGCTGGACAAACCTTTTTACCATACATTTTCAATCGATGCTGCATCCCGCCTGCTTCGCCATTGATATTGCGATAATCAGAGATTGTTGAGCCTCCCCTTTCAATACTTTCAAGTAAAACTTTCTGAATCTCTTCAAATAATGCGATTTTCCGCATTATACTGATTCGCCCAGCCTTTCTCGCAGGATGTATGCCTACTCGAAAAAGCGCTTCCGTTGCATAAATATTGCCGCAGCCGGAAATCACTTGTCCATCCATAATGACTTCCTTTATCGGTTTGTTTTTATATTTAGTAAGCTCACATTTTTCTAAAAAGTAGTTTAATGCCATTTCATCAAAAGGTTCAGGAGCCATTTGTAAAAGAGGTGGGTGCTCATCAATTGTATTTAGCAATCTCAATTCGCCAAATCTACGAATATCTGAAAATATGAGCAATTCACCAGTAGATAGTTGAAATGTGGCATGAATATGATTTCGAAACTTTTCTTCTAAAATTTCATTTTCGTTCTCAACAATAAACCAAGCACCAGTCATTCCTAAATGATTAACGAAAAGATATGGTGTATTATTTTTTTCTAAATCAATAAAGATATATTTGGCGCGGCGAAGCACCTTTTTGATTGTCATGCCGCGCATCTGTTCTTCAAATTCCCTTGGCTCCATATTTTTCACTATGCATTGTTTTCCTTGTTGATGAGCATCACAAACCGTTTTAGATAGGGCAACTTCTAAAATTGTCTTACCTTCTATTTTCGGGGATAGTGCCCGAACAACCCCTTCCACTTCTGGTAATTCAGGCATGTCTTCACTTCCTTATTATTTTGCATCGTACCATGTTTCACCATAAGAGATGTCCACTTTTAATGGCACATCAAGTAAAATGGCACTTTCCATCACTTCTGGTACAATTTTTTCTAACTTTTCAATTTCTTCTTTCGGCGCTTCAAAAATCAATTCGTCATGTACTTGCAAAAGCAGTTTCGCTTGTAACCCTTCTGCTTTCAATCTTGCGTCAATATCTAGCATCGCCTTTTTAATGATATCTGCCGCACTTCCTTGAATTGGCGTATTCATTGCTGTGCGCTCTGCAAAACTTCTTAAATTAAAGTTTTTGCTCGTAATATCAGGTAAATAACGTCGGCGGTTTAAGATCGTTGTTACATAACCTTTCAATTTTGCTTCTTGCACGATGTTATCCATATATTCTTTTACCCCTGGAAAACTTTCAAAATACTTTTCGATAAATTCTCCAGCTTCTTTTCTTGAAATATCGAGGTTTTGGGATAGTCCATAATCGCTGATTCCATAAATAATTCCGAAGTTAACCGCTTTTGCCGCTCTTCGCATATTAGAAGTAACGTCGTCTTGGGATACATGAAATACTTCCATTGCTGTTCGTGTGTGAATATCCATCCCTTGATTGAAAGCTTCCACTAAATTTTTATCCTTCGACATATGTGCAAGCACGCGCAATTCAATTTGTGAGTAATCGGCGCTAAATAGCAGCCATCCATCATGGGAAGGTACGAATGCTTTCCGTATTTTTCTTCCCTCTTCTAAACGAATCGGTATGTTTTGCAAGTTCGGATCTGTAGAAGAAAGCCTTCCTGTTGATGTTAATGCTTGCATAAAACGAGTATGAACTTTGCTGTCTTTTGGATGAACTTCTTTGATTAATCCTTCAATATAAGTGGATTGTAATTTCGCAAGAGTTCTATATTCTAAAATCAACTGAACAATTTGATGTTCCGACTTTAGTTTTTCAAGTACATCCGCTGCCGTGGAGTAACCTGTTTTCGTTTTCTTTATGACCGGCAATCCTAATTTTTCGAATAAAATTACTCCCAACTGCTTTGGTGAATTAATATTAAATGTTTCACCAGCCAACTCATAAATTTCTGTTTCAAGCTTCGCGATTTTATCTTCTAATTCTTGTCCCATAGTTTCAAGGGTAGAAATATTAACTTTAATTCCTTCGCTTTCCATCTTTCCTAAAATAACAGCCAAAGGTAATTCTAAATCATGGTACAAATCAAACTGTTCATTTTCTTTTAACTTATTTGATACCCGTTCCTTACAGCTCCAAATCGCAAATGCTTTTCGGCAAACATGTTCAGCAAGAACTTCTTCACTTGGTAATGCCCATTTTGCCCCTTTTCCGTAAACAGCTTCGTTGGAACGCACATCTGTATAGCCAAATTCCTTTGCCAATGTGGCTACATCATCACCTGAAATGGCAGGATTGACAATATAAGATGCAAGTAGCAAGTCGAATTCCACGCCTCGCAAATTGATGCCATGACGTTTTAATATACATTGCGCAGCTTTTAAATCCGACATATATTTTTTCTTCGTTTCATCTTCAAAGTAAGATTTTAGTCTTTCGCTCTTTTGCAAAACTTCTATGGGAACGAAAAAGGTATTTGAACCATCTGTAAAGCCAAAACCTAATATATTACATGTATGATAATGCTCATTTTCCAGCTCAACATGAACAGCCATCGTATCAGTAAAAAGATCTTCCGCAATTTCACGAACGATTTTAAATGAAAGGGCAGCTGTTTCTTTTTCTTCAATTTCAAAATCTGATTTTTCGATTAACGATTTAAATTGTAACTCTTTCCATACTTCAAGAACCGCTTCCTGATCTGGACCTGGATAATTTAAATCATTAAGAGAAATTTCAATTGGTGCATTTGTATTAATTGTCGCCAATTGTTTGCTCATTTTCGCTTGCTCTTCATTTGCGATAAGCTTTTCTTTCATTTTTGATTGTTTCATTTCATCGATTTGTTCATATAAATTTTCGATTGTTCCATATTCCTTTAACAATTTAATAGCCGTCTTTTCTCCAATGCCAGGAACTCCCGGAATATTATCAGATGCATCTCCCATAAGACCTTTCATATCGATAATTTGTATTGGAGATAGTCCATATTTTTCCTGAATATGTTCGGGTGTATATTGTTCAATATCTGTCATTCCTTTTCGAGTAACATAAACCTTTACTTTCTCTGTAGCGAGTTGTGTTAAGTCTTTATCACCCGAAACAATGACAACATCGATGTTTTCCTTTTCCGCTTGTCGAGCTAGCGTACCAATGATGTCATCGGCTTCATACATTTCTAGTTCGTATCTTTTGATGCGATAAGCGTCAATTAACTTTTGTAAATACGGAAATTGTTCTGATAATTCCGGCGGCGTTTTTTGACGCCCGCCTTTATATTCTTCAAAAGTTTGATGGCGGAACGTCGTTTTTCCAGCATCAAATGCAACGAGCATCTTCGTCGGTTGTTCTTCTTCTAAAATTTTTTGAAGCATCGTTGTAAAGCCATAAACCGCATTTGTATGAATCCCATTATCATTCGATAATAGGGGTAATGCAAAAAATGCTCGGTAGGCTAAACTATTTCCATCTAGTAATAATAATTTCTCTTTCCCCACTCATTTGCACTCCTTCAACGTATAAATCATCTTCCATTACTTTTACACAGTTAATCCCATTATAAAACACGTATTTGCCGAAATACGACAAATACGTGTTTTTTTCTTAACTTTTTATTTAGTTTGCGATCATTCTAATTCGTTTGATTCATTTCTTCGAAATAAAATATTTCTTCATAAATAACTGTCATGATAAAGGCATTCAAGAAGGCAATCACAAGATAAAGGGGCATGCCACCTAATTCAGGCTCCATCCAAGAACGGAAAAATACTTCCACAATCCCTACTTGAGTAAAGTAAAAGATCATGCCAACTCCCACTTGCCAGATGGAGCGTTTATTATCACGATTGTTAAAACGGAACACTTTCTTAAAACTATTTCGAACATCTTCGGCAATAATGATAGAGAAGATGAAGATAATGATAAATAAAACGGGGATATGAAATAATTTAATTTTTAAAAAAGCGTAAGGTGTTGAAAAATATAATGCTGTCATACTGCATGCCATTATTACAGCAAGCAATGTGTTTTGAATCCATTTATTTAAACGGTACATCCTTTCGCCTCAATTCTATTATTACTGTATAGTATTATATAATGAGGCTAATAGGTTGATAAAGTTGTAATTATTGCTAATACACTCAAAGGAATAAAATTTCCCTAATCCATTATTCATTTAATCCATTTACTAACTCATTATTTTCAATGTAGCCCGATAATATTTTGGCGTAAGGTGAATCTGAAGGAATAATAATAACCGTATCATCACCAATCGTTTTCTTATAAGTTTCTAATGTCCGATACAATTGATAAAATTCCGGATCTTTTGAGAAAGCTTCGTTATAGATTCTTGCAGCTTCTGCTTCCCCTTCAGCGATAATCAAAGCAGCTTCTTTTTTGGCTGTCGAAATCATTTCTTGCACTTGTCGATCGGTATTTGCCACTATACGATTTTTTTCTGCATCCCCTTCAGATAAATACTTTTGAGCGATTGATTCTCGATCAGAAATCATTCGTTTATAAACAGATTCTTCGTTTTCCTCTGGTAAGTCAGTACGGCGAATGCGAACGTCTACAACTTCTATTCCATAATTGTCCGTTTGCAATAATTCATTTACTTTCGTTGTAATTTTTTCTGAGAGGCTGCCCCGATCAGAATTTTCATCATTAATAATATCATCGTAATTGATTTGTCCAAGTTCCGTGCGCAACACCGAATAAATGAACTCTTCCATACGCGCTTCTGCATTGACTAAGGATCTCGCATTCGTAATTAAAGATTTTGGATCTGTCACACGCCAAACCGCATAGTTGTCAATAATGATTCGTTTTTTATCCAACGTATTGATTTCTTCTTCAGACATGTTATGGATCATTAAGTTTTTCGGTAATGTAGTGACACTTTGAATAAATGGAATTTTCATATAAAGTCCCGGCTGATCTTGATATTTAATGACTTCACCAAATTGGCGAACGACTTTATATTCATTCTCTTTCACAATATATAAATTTGCTAATAAAATTGCAATGACGGCTACTATTATGGTAAGTATGATTGCTAGCTTTCCATATTTTTTCGGATTGAATGATGGCTTTTTATTAATGATTTCAACATTTGGAATATGGTTCGCTTCTTTATTTTTCTTTTCCTTATTTTTCTTTCCAAAAAGGTTGCGGATGAACTTTTCTAAATCCCCGTCATAGTAATTGTTGCTCATTGACTACCGCCTCCTTCTTTACGCTCTTTTTCTGTATTTTGTTGTACAGTTTGAGGTTGTAGCGGCAAATATTTTAATGTTTCTCCGTTATCGTTCATAATGTAAATTTGCGCACCCGGTAATACTTCCTCTAATGTTTCTAACACAAGTCGTTGGCGTGTAATTTCTCGGTTTCCAACATATGCATTATAAAGTTTATTGAAAAGGGCTACGTCCCCTTCCGCCTGTTGAATACGTGCTATTTTTTCCCCTTCTGCACGGGAAATGATTGCATCTTTTTCCCCTTGAGCTTCGCTAATTTTTTGGTTTTCATATTTTTTTGCTTCGTTAATTTTAGTATTTTTCGTTTCGCGGGCATCCGTTACAGCTGTGAAGGCAGCACGAACCTCCGCATTTGGCAATTCGACGTCTTGTAGTTTCACTGCCAAGATCGTCACGCCGATATCGTAATCTTCCATGACAGATACCAGTAAGTCCCTTGTTTTTTGCTCGATATCTGCTCGTCCATCCGTCAATGCTTCATCAATTGTTGAGCTTCCAATAATGGAACGAATCGCACTTGAAGTAGCATGATGTAGAAGCTGTTTAGGGTCTTCGGATTGGAATAAATACTTCACTGGATCAGAAATCTTATATTGTACAACTAAATCGGTGAGTACAATATTTTCATCCCCAGTAATCATTTTCGTTTCGCTATCTTTCGTTACTATTTCTCCATCTTTTGTCGTCTTATAACCGAACTGTAAACTATATGTTTCTTTCGAAAGAATTTCTACTTTTTGTACTGGCCATGGCAATTTAAAATGCAAACCGGCATCTGTAATGGTTTCTGTTGCTTGTCCAAACGTGATAACAACGGCTTGCTCCGATTCATCGACCGTATACCAAGTAGTAAATATCGCAATAATACCTATAATTGAAATAATTGCTAACCCTGTTGTAAGCAACGCTCTTTTTACACTCATAACCTCTCCCTCTCTTTCTTTTCTAAAATTACATTAGCTAATTTACGTAACATTTACAAATAAAGTTTCACAGAAATGAAAAAAATTAATAAAATTATAGTCTATTTATTAACTCAACTTTCGCAGACTGAAATTGGCAAATAAGCCTTGATATAGCTAGGAAGGTTGGATATCCACTGTTCTAGTTGACTTTGAATTAATTTTTTGATTTTCTTGTTGGTCTGTTTTATTACATCTTGAAGAAGCTCGATTAACTGCTGCAATGCGACAGCCCAATCAAGTTCATTTACTTCATCACATAGTTCATAAAACAGACCACCAATTGTTCGTTCATCCGTATTACAACGATTCTGCCAAGAGAGTACAATAAAACGTGTAAATACAATCGTTGTATGGGCAATAAGCGCATCATATGAACGACTTTGGAACTCTTTTTCAAGTTTTAAAAGGGATTTGGTTGTCTTAAAGAAAACCTCGATATCCCAGCGCATTCCGTAGATTCGCACAATTTCTTGTTCGGAGAGCGTGCAATCGGTACTAAGGATGGCAAGCCACTCACTTTTCTTATTTCTATTTTGAATGAATACCACTTTAACGGGTGTCCCGTTAGCCATTGTTGTATGAATTGAACGAAGAACTCCTTTCCCGGATGGAACAGGTACAGCTAAGCGATAAAGTTGCTTTAGTGAAACCATTTTATCGTTTACGTTATAGCGTTGTTTTGTTTCTTTAACCATCCCTATGACATCTAATCCTTGATCGACAATCGCTTTAACAAGTGGTGGCAAGGTAAACCAAGAATCCATAAGAACATAGCTGGCTTCGATTCCACTCGTTAATGCACGCTTAATCATATCAGGAATCTGTTCAGGCTCTGTTTGAAGTGCATTTTGTCTACGTTTATAGCCACATGTGCGTTTATCAATGTGATCAGAAATACCATTGATTTGTGACTTTCTCGAACTGACTAAAGAAAAGTCAATTGGCATAAATGTATGGCCATCTGACCAACCCAAAGTAAGCATACGAAAACCTTTATAAAAGCGCATTTTAAGTGAAGCATGATCAAAACAACGAGCGAGCAATTCGACCTTTTTACTGCGATTTCGATCATAGGAAGAATCATCAATAATGAACACTTTTGGTCGTGTTCGATTCGTAAGACTTGCCACTTTTCGAATGGTAAAAGTGCTCAATAGTAATAAAAAGCGGCGCCAGTTGAACGTTGCTTGGTTTAAAAAACGATAAACAGCGTCCTTAGCTGGAAATTGATCTGCTTTCTTTGAATCCAGTAGGGAAAACCAATTTCTATGTTGAAAAATCAAACAAAAAATAAGTTGAAATAAGTAAGAACAGCTAAAGCCAAACGATTTTTTAATTCCTGCTTGGCGTAGATGCTTATTTATTTCAAGCTCAGAAAAAACAGAGTCAAGTTCTTTTGGTAGTTGATTAAATTGGCTATTTTGGTTTATCATATAGGGGACACCTCTTCTGTATGGTAGTGTTTTTCATCAATTACACTATACCAAAGAACGAGGTGTTTTTTCATGATTATTTAAATTTGTCAACGAATATATTTGATAAACTCTGGTTTCAATAAAACCAATGATTAATGCTTATTTTTTAGGTGCGAAAGTTGAGTTATTAATATAAGTTAATCGAGTAGAAGGGAGCGATTAACTCCCGTCCTCTCACACCACCGTACGTACGGTTCCGTATACGGCGGTTCAATTAAGATGATTGACGCAAGTCTTTATAACTTCCGTGAATAGCTGTTCTCTTTATGCCAGTGGTCACTCCACCCTCCAAGAGGTCTCCCACGGGATTCACCGCTTCCTTCCTCAAGTGAGGTACTACGTTTTCTGTGTTCATCATGACTCACTGAATGCCAAGGGCTATTCTCTCTTAATTGTTCGGTCCTTCTTAGTAGTTCTAAACCAACTAATACTATGACCTCTGCTGACTTCTGACGGTTCAGCTACTTATCACTAAGTAGGTTATGAAGCGTACTTCACATATCCGCCAGACCTCCCCGGGTAAGAATGTAATCTTTCCTTCCATCTATCTGCTTCATTTACTCTGTACCACCTTTGGCAGAAAGGACTTTGTTTTGTTTAGCAAACTCATCCAATGATACCTAGCCTTATATGAAGTTCGTGTTCCTCAGACCGGAAGTTTGCCGCTCGCTTCCTTCAGATTCCGCGTCACCACGGACACCCTTGCGTTAAGCTAACTGTTACTTCTGCCTTCACAGTTCGGGACTTACACCCTATAGATTACACCCATGCCAGGCGCGCTAAAATAAAAAGCCGCCTACAACGGACGGCTCTTTTATTTAGGCAAATTACTAAATTTAAAAAGGGGGTTTCATTTAGAACAATAAACGTAGAGTATGAAGCTTTCATAACAAAATTGTAAAGAGAATGTTAAATTTCTCGATAAATGGGAATCATCACCCGCATACAAGTTCCTTTGCCAACAGTGCTTTCTACTTCTATTTTCCCTCGATGGGCTTCTACTAAATGTTTTACAATTGCAAGCCCTAACCCAGTGCCCCCTGAATTTCTGCTTCGTGCTTTATCAACGCGATAAAAACGCTCAAAAATGCGTGGAATTTCACTTTTCTCAATTCCAATTCCTTGATCTTCCACTTCCACAATTCCATAATGTTCATTTTCTTTCATGCGCAATGTTATGACCGTATGATTTGGGGAATAGGTAATACTGTTTACAATGAGGTTTGTAAAGATTTGAATTAAGCGGTTTTTGTCCCCCAGCACCATCACATCTCGTTTAATATCAACATCAAACTCCATATTTTTATGATCCATTTTCGGGCTTGTTACTTCGACGGCACGTATTAACACATCTTTTAAACTTGTTGGGACTAATTTTACTGTATAGCCATGTTGTTCAATTTTCGATAGATCTAATAAGTCTTGTATTAGCATTTGAAGTCGATTACTTTCTTGATAAATAATTTCTAAAAAGGATAGCAGCATTTTTTCATCTTTAAAAGCACCATCCAACAAAGTTTCAGAAAAACCTTTAATCGATGTAATCGGCGTTCTAAGTTCATGAGAAACATTCGCCACAAAGTCTTTTCGAATCTGTTCTAAACGAATCAGCTCAGTAATATCATGCATAACGATGACAATCCCTAACCAGCGACCGTGATCTCCTACAACAGGTGCCCCATAAACTTGTTCATAAATTTTTTCGTTATTCATTTCTATTTCGATTTGTTGTCGAAAAGGAAGCTCTGTTAAAAATACATGGTCTATAAATTTCTCCAATTCCCTAGGAAGACCTAGAGTTAAAAAGTTTTTTCCCTTTACTTCATTTAATGATAAATTAAATTCTTCCAAAAACTGACCATTAACAATGGATACTGTCCCTTCCCTATCAATCATGATAAGGGCGCTACCCATGTTTTCAATTAACGTCTTCAAGCGCTCATCTTCTATTTCTCTCATTTTTTCAATTTCTTGAAGATTTCGCGCTAAAATATTAATGGAATTTCGCAATTCAATGATTGTCGCTGGTCCACTGGCATAAGTTCTTGCGCGATAATTCCCTTTAATCAATTCTCGTGCTGTTTCAGTCACATTTTCTATGGGAATGAGCAATTCTTTAATTAATCGATTTGCGATGTAGGCGATTAATAAAAATGCAAACGTTAATAAAATCGCTAAAATAAAAGCTAGCTGATACTTAATCTGTTCAATTTGTTCCTCTGTAAAGGGAATATCGTTTTTCATAAAATAACTTTCCATATAGAAAGGAAATAGCTGACCTAGTACAATACCAAGGACAGCTATAATTGAACCCGTTAGCATAATAAAGATGAAAAACAATCGATTGCTTTGAGATTTCATTGTTTAGGCTCCTCAAATTTATAACCGATACCTCGCACCGTTTTGATAAACTTCGGTTTCCGGCTGTTTTCTTCTATTTTATCCCGCAAATGACTTATATGAACATCGACAATACGTGTATCACCCGCAAAATCATAGTTCCAAACGGCACTCAACAATTGATCTCTAGTCAATACACGATTTTTATTTTCCACTAAGTATACAAGCAACTCAAATTCTTTCGGTGTAAATTCAAGTGGTTGATTGTCTAGAAAAGCTTCATAACGTTCTGGATAAACTTCTAATTTTCCAAAATGATAATATTTTTTTTCTTTCTTTTCTTCTTGAAAACTTGAATTGAAACGGCGCAACACAGCTTTGACCCTAGCAATTACTTCTCTAGGACTAAAAGGTTTTGTCATATAGTCGTCAGCACCTAATTCAAGTCCCAATACTTTATCAAATTCATCATCACGAGCCGTTAACATGATGATGGGGATATTTTTCTTTTGACTCCTTAATTCTTTACAAACTTCCATCCCGTCCATCGTCGGCAACATTAAATCTAATAGAATTAAATCCGGCAAGTGCTCAAGGGCCATATCAAGCCCTTCTTTGCCATCGTGAGCGAGCAACACTTCATACCCGACGCGTTCTAAATTATACTTTAGCAATGTAGCAATCGATACTTCATCTTCTACAACTAAAATTGTTTGATTTGTTGACATGATTAATCCTCCATATTGCCTGTGATTTGAAACCCCCATTTCAAATCAGTAATTTGTTTATATTGGAGGTAAAACTTTTAATATGCCATGTAAGACTTGTTGGTGACTTTTATTCATTGCATCTACTTGAATACTTACAATATTATTTTCGTAGTCAATGTGCTGGACTTCTAGCAGAAATTCGATTGTTTCATAATGATATACCGGTTCTAAGTATATAATATTTTGCTCGCGAATATGCGAACCTGGACCGGGTAAATGCTTAGAAATGGCACTTGTCACGATTCCATTCAACATAATCGTTGGGACAATTGGCTTTTTAAAAAATGTATCTTTTGCATATTCATGCTGAATATATAATGGATTATTATCATTTGTTAACCCTAAATATATAAGCAAGTCTTTATCTTCAATTGTTTCAACTAAGTGAATCCTTTCACCAACAGCAATTTCATCAATTTTCTTGCCAATCTTGGTTCTTGCCCCGTTTAGCAAATCGAAAAATTCCCCCTAATTGGTTACTTTAGTAACATAGTATCAGTTTCTTCAGAAAATAGCCACAATAAAAGGACACAAATTAAGATAAGGCTTTCATAACATTTCTTACAGATTCAGCGGATTTTTGTAATGCTTCTTTCTCTTCTTCCGTTAATTCTAACTCGAAAATTTTCTCCACACCATTAGCTCCAATCAAAGTTGGTACGCCTAAATAAATATCTTCAAAACCATATTCCCCTTCTAAATAAGCAATTGTTGGCAATATACGACGCTGATCTTTTATAATCGCTTCTGCCATTTCCACTAATGCAGCTGAAGGGGCATAATATGCCGAACCATTTCCTAATAAGTTGACAATTTCTCCTCCACCCACTCGAGTTCGTTGAACAATTTCTTCAAGTCGTTGTTTTGAAATCAACGTTTCAATAGGGATTCCACCTACGTAAGAATAACGAGTGAGCGGCACCATTGTATCTCCATGTCCTCCTAAAACAAAACCAGTGACATCTTTTACAGATACATTTAATTCCTCTGCCACAAAAGCACGGAATCGTGCTGTATCTAATATGCCAGATTGTCCCATAACTTTATTTTTCGGAAGACCGGATTCTTTATATGCTACATACGTCATCGCGTCAACTGGGTTCGTTAATACAATAATTGTTGGATCTGAAGAATACTTCATGATTGCTTTTGTTACCGATTTTACGACTTTTTGATTGATTTGTACTAAATCATCACGGCTCATTCCAGGTTTTCGTGCTACGCCTGCAGTGATGATGACTAAATCTGAATTAGCTGTTTTCTCGTAATTTGATGTCCCGATAACATAAGAGTCAAAACCTTGAATCGGTGCTGCTTCCCACATATCCAACGCTTTTCCTTTTGTTGGATTTTCTGCTTCGGGAATATCGACTAATACAACATCTCCCAATTCTTTTTGTGCCAATAAAAAAGCTGTCGTAGCACCAGTAAATCCTGCTCCAATCACAGAAATCTTTTTTCTTTTTAAAGTCATGGATTACACCTCTTTCACAAAAATAATAAATAAAAAGGGTCGTCTCAATCTGAACTGCTCCCTGTCAAGTAGACAGTGTAAAAAATAAAAATGTTACTAAGCGGCTTGAGCCCTGTATTCTAAGGGACTTAAGCCGTTTAATTTTTTCTGATAACGGAAATTGTTATAAAAATAAATATATTCATCAATCGATTGTTTCAGTGCTTGATATGAATCATAGGTATTCAAATGATATTTTTCACATTTGAATTTACTCCAAAAGGATTCAATTGGAGCGTTATCGATGCATTGACCCACCCGAGACATACTTTGTGTTAATTGTGCCTCGTCTATAATTTCCTTATATTTTTTGGACGTATATTGGAATCCTCGATCGCTATGTACGAGTGGATGTTCATCAGGTTTCAGGGTTTGGATTGCTTTTCGTATGGTTTTAAAAACTAATTGATTATTATTGGAATGACCCAATTCATAACTCACAATAGAACCATCATACAAATCAATAATGGCACTTAAATAGGCTTTTTTTCCGTTCCCATATTTCAGCTCCGTTACATCTGTACACCATTTCATATTGGGCTTTTCTGCAGTAAACTCGCGATTTAATCGATTTTCAGCTACGTGTTGAACAGGTGATTTCTTATATCGTTTTCGTTTTCTTCGAATCACTGCTTGAATCTTCGCAATTTTCATCAAACGATAAATGCGTTTTTCATTGACAAGGGGCTCATTCGCCATTTTTCTGTATCGATTAATGGTGATGGTCATGCGACGATAACCATAGATTCCATTGACTTGTTCGTGAAGTGTTTTAATGCCCTCTAACAGTGATTCATTCAATTGTTCACGCGCTGATGGAGTGCGTTTCAGCCATTTATAATAAGCTGCTCGTGAAACGCCTGCGATGTGACAAAGTAAAATGATAGATAAGTGTTCGGTTTCATGTAATTCTTGAATGGCCTCATATCGAGTTTGTAATCGTACTTGGGTTAACAACACTTCCTTTCGATTTCCTCTAACTTTTTTAAAAATAGATTTTCTGCACGTAAACGTTCATTCTCGCGTTCAATTCGTTTGATTTCTAATTTAAATTTTTCTTCCGTCGTTAATTCTGATTTTGTGCGTCCACGGCGATCTTGTAGCCCTTCTTCTCCATGTAACTCAAATTTTTTCACCCATTGGTATACCTGTTGATAAGAAACTTGATAAGTTTGGGCTGCTAATTGATAATTTTTATGGTGCTTTAAGCAAAAATCGACTATCTCCATTCGTTCTAGTAGGGTTGTTTTTCTACCTTTTGTCATTGTTTTACTCAATCCTTTACCCGAATCTTTTATATCACAATGACTAGTATACTTTTTCACCCACTTCATTAAAATAGTTCTACCTGAAATTTGATGTTTTTTCATTAATTCGAGTAAAGAATATTCACCAGATAAATAATCCTCCACCGCTTGAATCTTCTGTTCTCTTGTATAGCATCGTGGAGAAAAGTTAGAGTGAAAGACCGCTTCACCAAAGGCTTCATACTTTCGAACCCATTCTTTTAAAGTACTTTGGTGAATTTTATATTGACGAGCAAGCTTTTCAAATGAATAATCACCCGTTAAATATAAATGAATCAGTTTTAACATGAACTCTTTAGGATACTTGTAAAAGGTCATAATGAAAGCCCCCTATTAGGTTAGATGAATTTTTATTTTTTCATCTGTCTACCTAATAGGGAGCATATCATCTGTTAGTTGAGACGGCCCAATTCAATCCGATTACTCGGTAAGCCTAAATATACAATTCTACAAAAGATATATTATTCCTTCTAGAAACTTATAATTAATTCATCTGCGAATTGAGAGCATTTAACTTCTGTCGCACCATCCATTAGACGTGCAAAGTCATAAGTAACAACTTTTGAAGCAATTGTTTTTTCAATTGATTTGATAATTAAATCTGCTGCTTCTTTCCAACCAAGGTGTTCAAACATTAACACACCAGAAAGAATTACAGATGAAGGGTTCACTTTGTCTAATCCAGCGTATTTTGGAGCAGTTCCGTGAGTAGCTTCAAAGATTGCGTGACCAGTTACATAGTTGATGTTTGCACCTGGAGCGATACCGATACCACCAACTTGTGCAGCTAATGCGTCAGAAATGTAGTCACCATTTAAGTTCATTGTAGCTACTACATCAAACTCTTTCGGACGAGTTAATACTTGTTGTAAGAAGATGTCAGCAATTGTATCTTTTACGATAATTTTACCAGCTGCTTCTGCTTCAGCTTGAGCTTCGTTTGCAGCCTCAACGCCTTTTTCAGCTTTAATGCGATCGTATTGATCCCAAGTGAATACTTTATCACCGAATTCACGTTCAGCTAATTCATAACCCCATTTTTTGAAGCCGCCTTCAGTGAATTTCATGATGTTACCTTTATGAACTAAAGTTACTGATTTGCGTCCTTCGCGAATAGCGTATTCAATAGCAGCACGAACTAGGCGCTCAGTACCTTCGATAGAGATTGGCTTAATACCAATTGCAGAACTTTCAGGGAAGCGGATTTTATTTACGCCAAATTCTTCTTGTAAGATGCTAATTAATTTTTTTGCATTCTCTGATTGAGCTTCGTATTCAATACCAGCATAAATATCTTCTGTGTTTTCACGGAAGATTACCATATCAACATGTTCAGGATGTTTTACAGGAGATGGAACACCTTCGAAGTAACGAACAGGACGTAAGCACACATATAAGTCAAGTTGTTGACGTAATGCTACGTTTAATGAACGAATTCCTCCGCCTACAGGAGTTGTAAGAGGACCTTTGATTGCAATTAAGTATTCGCTAATTTTATCTAAAGTTTCTTGTGGTAACCACTCACCAGTTTGATTGAATGCTTTCTCACCAGCAAGAACTTCCAACCATTGGATTTTTCTTTCGCCATTGTATGCTTTTTCAACAGCTGCATCAAATACACGTTGAGCTGCTGCCCAAATATCTGGTCCAGTACCATCTCCTTCAATGAAAGGAATAACAGGGTTGTTAGGTACTACTAATTTACCGTTTTCTACTGTAATTTTACCGTTAGTCATGTATGTTGCCTCCTATATTCATGAGTCTAGGACTGTGTCGTTTAACACAGTCCTAGTGTATTTTAGCATATTTTCTAAAAATTTTCTTATTAGATTAGAATAAAAAATTATCTTTCATCGATTGGAACGTATTGTTGACGTTGTGGTCCAACATATTCAGCACGAGGACGAATTAAGCGGTTATTTGCATATTGTTCAAGAATGTGAGCAAGCCATCCAGATGTACGAGATACTGCAAAGATTGGTGTGAATAGGTCATGCTCAATGTCTAGTGAGTCATACACTGATGCAGAGAAGAAGTCAACATTTGCTGGAAGACCTTTTTGTCCAACTACGATGTCATGAATTTTCACAGACATTTCGTATAATTCTGTTTTTCCTCTTAATGCTGTTAATTTTTCACTCATTACACGTAAATGTTTAGCACGTGGGTCTCCTTTGCGATATACGCGGTGACCAAATCCCATGATTTTTTCTTTGTTATTTAATTTGTTCATAATGTAAGGTTCTACGTTTTCAATTGAACCAATTTCAGTTAACATTTTCATTACTTGTTCGTTAGCTCCACCGTGAAGCGGCCCTTTTAATGCTCCAATTGCAGCTGTAATACCAGAGTAAACGTCAGAAAGTGTAGCGACACATACGCGCGCAGTAAATGTTGAAGCATTTAATTCGTGGTCCGCATGCAGAATTAATGCTTTATCAAATGCTTCTACTTCAATTGGCTCAGGATCTTTACCATGTAACATATATAAGAAGTTTGCTGCATATCCTAATTCAGGTTTTGGAGCAACAGGTTCTAAACCTTTACGTACACGAGCAAATGCTGTTACAATTGTCGAAATTTTTGCTTGAAGACGAATTGCTTTGCGATAGTTCGCTTCATCACTCATTACGTCAGCTTCTTCATCATACGCACTTAATAAAGAAACCGCTGTACGTAATGCAGCCATTGGATGAACTTTATCTAGAGGCATTGATTTAAATACATCGATAATTTGTTGAGGAATTTCAGCATTTTCAGCTAATTGTTTTTTAAGTTCTGCTAATTCTTCTTTATTTGGAAGACGTTGGTGCCATAATAGATAGATTACTTCTTCGAAAGTAGCATTTTCAGCCAAATCATCGATACTATAACCTACATATGTAAGTGTATCGTCGATTATTGAACTGATTTTTGATTCAGCTGCAATAATACCCTCTAAACCGCGTGTTGCTGTCATATAAAATCGCTCCCTCTCTTTAAATTTAAAAAAAATGTAAGTACTTATTGTAAGTGCTTTCTTTTTCTTCTATGACACTTACGATCGTTTCGCTCATAATGAACCTATTATTAAATCGCTTACATGGTTAATTATAATAAATTTTGACGGCTTTGTGAATAATTTTTCAAAAATAAAGAAAAAATCGTATTTTTAATAAAATCACCACTTAAACGAGAATAATTCCACGTTAACGAGATTATAATTACTTGGACTAGGGGTGATAAATTTGCAATTAAATAAATTTTCAACCTATTCGAATAAAAATGTAATTCAGTTGCTCGTGCTGATTTTATATTTTATTTTCCTTTGGCTCGTATTACCCATTTCATTAGCAATATTTTTTGCATATATGTTATATCCAATTATTCACTTTTGCCATCAGCGACTGAAACTACCATATATCATAAGTGCCATCATTATATCTTTATTAATCTTCCTATCAATTTATTCCTTCTTTTATATCACCATTCAAAGTATTATTGCCATTTATCCAGAAATAAAAATACAAGTAGATAATCTTCAATTATTTGATTCCGAATATTTAGTGGTATTAGAAAACATATTTAATGAGTCTTTATCGTATATCGATACTGCTATTATGAGTTTGGCTAGTTATTTGCAAGACTTTTTTCAATACATTTTTGAGCTCTTTATTTTTCTAGTGGCTTTCTTCTTTGCCTTGTTTGAATCAAGAAGAAATCGATACTGGTTTTTTATCTATGTGCCTAAACCATATCGTAAAGAATGGAAACAATATTTCTCCAAGGCGATGAACTTATTTAGCTATTTCTTATATGTAGAATTTCAGTTGTTCATTATTACCTTTTTCCTTCTTAGTATTGGACTGGCATTACTAAAATTTGAAAATCCAATAAACAAAGCCTTTCTAATCTCTTTTGCAGATGTATTGCCATTTTTCGGAATTGGGTTATTTCTCATTCCTATCGCCATATACTTTTTTGCAATTGGAGATAAGTTCGTAAGTTTAGCATTGGTTTTTCTTTATGTATTTATACAAATAACAAGGCAGCTAACTGAATCATTATTATGGGCATCCACTTTCCAATTGCGAACAGTCCACACATTTTTAATCAGCGCTGCCTCTATATTGTTGTTTGGGGTTTATGGTATATTGCTGAGTCCATTTATATTATTGATAGCTGTGAAAGTCAAACAAAAATCTATCGCTGGATAATAATCATCTCACTGTTTTTCATTTTTTTACGAATCCATTCTAAGATCATCGGTTTATAGAGACGTCTTGTCCATGGAAGAACCAAAGTAAAAGCAATTATATCCGTGAGAAATCCTGGTAATAAAAATAATACTCCTCCTAAAAATACGAGAAATGCATCGATCACCGCTTGTCCTGGGGGTTCTCCCCGTCGAATGCTATTCTGAATATTTTGTACGGATTCCAATCCTTGCTTTTTTGTTAACATCGCTCCAAATAAACTTGCTAATACAATTAATAACAATGTACTTAAGATGCCTAACCAATTACCGACGACAATGAAAATTGCAATCTCTATAAGAACAAACGCAATACATATGGAAAATAACTTTTTCAAATAATACCCTCCATTAGAGTAATTTTTTGACTACCATATATACGAAATTGCTAGGCTAAAAGTTTCAATTACAATAATATCGTAACAATAAATTGGGCTGTTAAAAAGTTTTCTACTTTTTAGACAGCCCAATTATGCTAATGCTTACAATACGCTTGCGTGACCTTTATAGATAACACCAGTTTCAGCATCCATTGTAATCTCTTGTCCATGTCGAATGATTGATGTTGCTTCTTTCACACCAACAATGACAGGGATGCCTAAGCTTAGACCAACGACAGCGGCATGGCTTGTTAAGCCACCTTCTTCAGTAATAATGCCCGCACATTTTTCAATTACCGACATCATTTCCCGATCGGTTCCAACCGTTACAAGGATACAACCTTCCGTATCATAAGCTTGTGCTTCTTCAGCATTTTTCACAACGATCGCTTTTCCAACGACAGATTGTTTACCAATTCCTTGTCCACGAGCTAATAAATCACCTATCACATGGACTTTCATTAAGTTCGTTGTTCCTGATTCTCCTACCGGCACTCCCGCAGTAATCACAACAATATCACCGTGATTTACATAACCATATTTCAACGCTTCATCCACAGCTAATTCTAAAATTTCATCCGTTGTCGTTACTTTATGTGTGACAATCGGATTAACGCCCCACACAAGCGTCAATTTTTGAGCAGTTGAAGGAGAATCTGTAATGGCGATAATCGGCACACCTGGACGGTATTTAGCAATCAATTTTGCTGTAACTCCGCTCGCAGTTGGTGCAAGCACCGCTTTAACACCTAAGTTAATTGAAGTGTATGAAACTGCTTGGGAAATGGCTTCGGTCATCGTTGTCTCTTTTTCACGACTTCTTGTTTGTACTATCGAACGATAATCCAGCGAGTTTTCTGTAAATACTGCAATTCTGTTCATCGTTTTCACAGATTCAACTGGATACTGACCAGCAGCTGTTTCTCCTGAAAGCATAATGGCATCTGTTCCATCAATGATTGCATTTGCCACGTCGCTTGCTTCCGCACGAGTCGGACGCGGATTTCGCTGCATAGAGTCTAACATTTGTGTAGCCGTGATGACAGGTTTTCCTACTTGATTGCACTTTTTAATTAATGCTTTTTGAACGAGCGGCACTTCTTCAGCAGGAATTTCCACTCCTAAATCTCCGCGAGCAACCATTAATCCATCAGAAACTTCAATAATTTCATCAATGTTATCTACGCCTTCTCGGTTTTCAATTTTAGGAATGATTTGAATGTGTCCGCCACCATTTTGTTCAAGCAATTCGCGTATTTCCAGCACATCTTTTGCTGTTCGCACGAAGGAAGCAGCGATAAAATCGACTCCTTGTTCAATTCCAAATAATATATCTTTCGCATCTTTCTCTGTAATGCCAGGTAGTTTTATTGAAACTCCAGGGACGTTCACACCTTTTTTATCTTTCAGCACTCCGGCATTTTCAACAATCGTATGAATTAATCCTTTATCGTAATCTTTCGCTAATACGCGCAATGCAATTAATCCGTCATCCAACAATATTGTATCGTTTTGATTTACATCATAAATTAATTTGTCATACGTAACGGAAAAACATGTTTCGTCTCCAAGAACTTCTGTCATTGAAATATCGATGACTTGTCCTGTTTTTAAGTGAACTTCCCCGTTTTTCATTGAATGTGTTCGAATTTCTGGACCTTTTGTATCAAGCAAAATTCCGACAATTTTATTTAATCGATTAGCTACATCTCGGATTGTTGCGATACGCATAGCATGTTCTTCATGTGTACCATGCGAAAAGTTAAGTCTCGCAACATTCATTCCGGCTTTAATAAGTTCTTCAAGAACTTCTGGAGATTCGCTTGCGGGTCCTATAGTACATACAATTTTTGTTTTTCTCATATACATTCTCTCCATTTTCTAGATTAAATTGAAAGTTCTTTTGATAAAGTATATAGACTAGTATCTGCTTTATGTTTTGCTGTAAAAATCTCCCGTAAATCATAATCGTAAACTTGATGATTTTTTATACCAACTGCACGACTAGTTTTCCCTTCCAACAATAATTCGACTGCTCGAGCACCTAGACGACTAGCCAATACCCGGTCAAATGCTGACGGTGATCCTCCCCGTTGAATATGCCCTAACACGGTAATCCTCGTTTCGATTCCAGCTTTTTCTTTTAGCATGTTTGCAAGTTTTGAGGCTGGCATAACTCCTTCTGCAACGATAATGATGCTATGTTTTTTATTTCGCGCTTCTCCACGCTTCATACGCGTAATAATATCATCTAAATCATACGGCTCCTCTGGTATAATAACAGATTCTGCACCGGCTGCAAGTCCCGACCATAAAGCAATGTCACCTGCATCTCTACCCATCACTTCTATAATAAAGGTATTTTCATGACTTGTTGCAGTATCACGAATTTTATCAATTGCACTGACAACTGTATTGAGTGCCGTATCAAAACCAATCGTAAATTCTGTACCAGCAATATCATTATCAATCGTTGCAGGAACACCAATACATGCTAATCCTAATTTCGTTAGCTCATAAGCTCCACGGAAAGAACCGTCGCCTCCAATTACTACTAAGCCTTCAATTCCAGCTTCTTTCATTTTTTCAATACCTTGTAGTTGATATTTCTTTTCTTTAAATTCTGGGCAACGGGATGAAAACAGCTTCGTTCCTCCTCGTTGAATAATCCCACCTACAGATCCTAAATCTAATAACTCTATTTTACCTTTTATAAAGCCTTCGTATCCATGGTATATTCCAAAGACTTCAACCCCATGATAATTGGCTTTTCGAACAACTGCACGAATTGCTGCATTCATGCCAGGTGAGTCACCGCCGCTCGTTAAAACACCTATTCTTTTCACCCTACTCCCTCCATTCAAATGCTCATAATGTTAACAATAACATAAAAAATTTCTATTGAAACTAGAAACTTTCATGTATTCCATTATTTATCATCGATAATAAAACTGTTCATGTAAAATGGAAAATGACAAAATCCTCACTATTGGATTTTGTCATTAGAAGGGTGGAAAGTCTAGTAATTTTATTGAACAATTTCTTCAATAAAATCTCCCATTTTACGGAATTTATCGTAGCGGTCTTGAATAATTTCCTCTTCCGACAATGCAGTTAATTGATCAAGCCCTTTTTTCAAATATTCCTTTAAGATTTTCGCTTGTGATACTGGGTCACGATGTGCTCCTCCTGGAACTTCAGGAATGATATCATCAATAATTCCCATTTCTTTTAAATCTTGAGCTGTAATTTTCATTGCCTCTGCTGCTTGTTTTGCAAGGCTAGCATCCTTCCATAAAATTGAAGCAGCACCTTCTGGAGAAATAACGGAGTATGTGGAATTTTCCAACATATAGATGCGGTTCGTTACTCCTAATGCCAATGCACCGCCGCTACCACCTTCTCCAATTACTACACTAATGACAGGCACTTTTAAACCAGCCATTTCAAACAGATTTTTGGCGATTGCCTCACTTTGTCCGCGCTCTTCTGCCGCTTTTCCTGGATAAGCGCCCTTTGTATCAATAAAACAAATAATAGGGCGTCTGAATTTCTCCGCCTGCTTCATTAAACGCAACGCTTTTCGATAACCTTCCGGATGGGGCATCCCGAAATTTCGTCGAATATTTTCCTTTGTTGCTTTACCACGTTGATGACCGATTACAGTAATCGGCTGTCCATCAAAAAAGGCAATTCCTCCAACAATCGCTTCATCATCAGCATAATAGCGATCACCATGGAGTTCAATAAAATCTGTAAAAATTTCTTTTATATAATCGAGAGTTGTTGGACGTTCAGGGTTTCGCGCTACTTGTACACGATTCCACGGTTCCATGTTCGAATAAATTTTAATTTCCAATTGGCGCAATCGTTCTTCCAATGTTTTAATTTCATCGGACATATCTACATCCGCATTCTTTGCCAGTTCCCTTAACTCATCAATTTTTTCTTTCAGTTTAATAATAGGTTCTTCAAATGACATCGGTTTAGACATGAGTTACTCCTCCTTTGCGGTGCAATTTCACGATTGTTGCCACCTTATCACGCATCTCTTTTCGATGGAAAATAGCATCTAATTGACCATGTGCAAGTAAGAACTCTGCTGTTTGGAAGTCATCAGGCAACTTCTCACGCACCGTTTGCTCGATTACCCTTCTCCCAGCAAACCCAATAAGCGCTTTTGGCTCAGCAATATTGAGATCTCCTAGTGAGGCGAAGCTTGCCGATACTCCACCAGTAGTTGGATCAGTCATGATGGATAAGAAAAGCAAACCTTCGTCACTGTGACGTTTTAAAGCAACGCTCGTTTTGGCCATTTGCATTAAGGAAATAACTCCCTCTTGCATTCGTGCACCGCCGCTCGCAGTAAAGATAATGAATGGCACTTGCATTTCCGTAGCTTTTTCGATTGCACGGGTAATTTTTTCGCCAACAACAGATCCCATTGATCCCATGCGGAAATGAGAGTCCATCACAGCAACAACGACCTCTTCCCCTTTTAACGTCCCGCTTCCTGTTAAAACCGCTTCGGATAATCCTGTTTTCTTCATATCCGCTTCTACTTTTTCTATATATGATGGGAAGTTAAGAGGGTTTGTCGTGCGTAAGTGTTCATCAAACGGCGTAAATGATTCAACATCTAAAAAGGAGTCGATCCGTTCCCAAGCAGTCATTTTAAAATGATGGTCGCAATTTGGACAAACTTTTAAATTCGTTTCAATTTCTTTTGTTAAAAAGATTTTTCGACATGATGGGCATTTCGTCATTAAATCTGCTGGAAATGAGCTTTCATTTTTAGAATTTACAATAACCCCTTTTGTTTTTTTCCGATTTAAATTTAGCAAACTTTTTATTGCCACGATTTTTCCCCCTACTATATTTATTCTTCATGCGATTTTAAAAAATCTAACCATTCAGTATATGCCTCAATAGCTTCTTTTTCATAACCAAGCTGCAAAGATTTTAATAGCCTTTGTAATATTGGCTTTTCTTCTTCCGTCGTCATTTTTTTTAACGCATTGGCACTATAAGCCACAAGTTGAATCCATATTCTAAGAGCTAAACGATTTTCTGATGCAATGAGAAGTTCACGTAAAATATGATCTCGAATTACTTCTGTTTCCAATTCAATTTTTAAAAATAAACTTTCCCAAACAGGAAGTTGTCTTAATCGTTTATCGGAGCAAATAATTCGTATCGCTTCTCTTTCATGAATTTCCCGTGTTTTATGAACATCGCGTATTGATTGATTTTCTTGCAATATAAAAGTAGCTAGTAATTCAACTAATCGATATTGTTGAGAGGAAGCTAAAAAAGTACCACCGCCATGGCGGGTCTCAATAATTCCTAGCAATTCTAAACTTCGTAACGCTTCTCTTACCGAAGATCTACCAACGCCTAACTTTTCAGATAAAACTCTTTCCGAGGGGAGCTTATCACCAGGTTGAAGTTTTTCAGTGATAATAATGTCTTTTAATTTACTAACAATTTCTAAAAAGACTTTTTTATTTTCTTGTTTCGTGTCCATGTTCACCTCAAAACGTTTTAACAACCCCTTATACCGATCGTTTACTAAAATACAGTAATCCCCAACATTATCATTTAAATCCTCACATAAAGTGGTCAGACCACTTTTGTACAGTTTACAAAATGTTTTCTGCTTTGTAAAGAAAAAACTGTGCAAAATCGCACAGTTTTTGTAAATTCAAACAAAAATATCTCGCTATTGAACATTTCTTATCATTTTCACTTTTATTTGAGGTTGGTTGTAGCGATATTCTACATTACCTTCTAAATAGATTAGCACCTCTTCTTTTATCCATCCTAGGCATTCATTATATTGTTTCGGAAACAGAGTTGCTGAAACCGATCCATATTCATCTTGAATTTGAACAAACGCCATCAGTTCACCTTTTTTTGTGCGAATTTGACGAATAGACTCTACTATTCCTACAAGTTTTACTAAGGCGTTTTGCGGAAGGCCATTCAACAGAAAACTATTTGTATTCACATGTAGTTTGTGGCGGATGTTTGTAACCGGATGTTCCGATAAATAAAATCCTATGACTTCCTTCTCGAATTCCAGTTTCATTTTATTTGGAATCGGCGCTGCTTCCATATATTTCGGTTTTCCAAATAGCGAGGTTTGTGAAGTAAATAAATCTTCTTCCTCTGTCGGCCGAACTATTTTTGCATGTTTTTCTGCTGCTTCAATCGTTGCAAGAAGCGTCGCTCGATTCTTTCCAAAATCGTCTAACGCACCTGCTTTAATCAATGGCTCTATCCATTTACGGGCGAAATAGTTACCGCTTAAGGAAACAGCCAAATCGAATATATCATGAAATTTACCTTGTTCTTTTCGAGCAGAAATTAATTTTTGTAAAAACGTTTGAGAAACGCCCTTGATTGCTGATAAGCTGTAGCGAATATTTCCATTTTCAACTGAAAATACCCGATTGCTTTTATGAAGGGAAGGCCGTAGTATCGATATACCTTTGCTTCTCGCTTCCATTATTAACGAGAATAATTTTTCTTGATTTCCTGTGGCAAAGGTCATCATGACAGCATAAAATTCCGCTGGATAATTTGCTTTCAAATAGGCCATCTGATAAGAAATCATGCTATATGCAACCGCGTGGCTTTTCGCGAAACCGTAATCTGCAAATCGCACAATTTGTTGATATACCGATTCTGCCACCTCTTTGCTATATCCTTTATGGATTGCGCCGTTGACAAAGGCTATTCTTTGCTCTTCCAATACCTCACGTTTTTTCTTGCTTACCGCTCTTCTCAATAAATCAGCCTGTCCTAGTGAGAATCCTGCTAGAATGTTGGCAATTTGCATAATCTGTTCTTGATATACTATGATGCCATACGTTTCTTTTAAAATTGGCTCTAAATCAGGGTGTGGCATCTCAACGGACTGCCCCCCTTTTTTCCTAGCTGCATAAATCGGAATAAACTGCATTGGTCCAGGTCTATACAGAGCATTTACTGCAACAATATCGGAAAATTGTGTAGGTACAATTTCCCTCAAAGCATTCTTCATTCCCTCCGACTCCAGCTGGAATATGCCTGCTGTATCCCCTTTTTGCAACAATTCAAAGGTTTTATGATCATCCAATGGGATTTCATTTAAATCAATTTTCTCATTTCGAGCATAGTAAATCATTTTTTGAATTTGCTCAATCATTGTTAAGTTTCGTAAACCTAAAAAGTCCATTTTTAATAGACCTACTTGCTCCACTTCTTGCATAGGCCATTGTGTAATAAAAATCCCATCATGTCCCTTTTCAATCGGAACGACCTCAACTAAAGGAACTGGACTTAACACGACACCGGCTGCGTGAGTGGAAGCATTTCTAGGTAATCCCTCTAATTTTAACGCCGTTTCAAACCAACGTTTTCGAATAGACTCCTCTTCAATCCATCTTCTTAAAGGTTCACTTGTATGGTATGCTTCTTTTAATGTAATCCCTAATTTATTTGGAATGAGACGAGAAATCATTTCAAGGGTGTCAGATTCAAAGTTGAACATTCTCGCTACATCCCTAGCGACAGCCTTTGCCGATAGACTGCCAAAGGTGATAATTTGCGCTACATGCTTCTCCCCATATTTTTTTGCCACATACTGAATTACTTCCTGTCTTCTCGTATCGACAAAGTCAATATCGATATCAGGCATCGTTACTCGCTCAGGATTTAAAAATCGCTCAAATAATAATCCGTAACGAATCGGGTCGACTTGGGTAATGTATAAGCAATAAGCCACAAGTGAACCAGCTGAGGAGCCTCTCCCTGGTCCAGTTAAAATTTGCTGCCCGCGAGCAAAATTCATAAAATCTGCAACAATTAAGAAATAATCAGCAAAACCCATGGAACAAATAATTTCTAACTCATGATTTAATCGATGGATATAGATTTCATTTGGTGCATTCGTTTTTAACCGCTCTTTTAATCCCTTCAACGCTAACATTCTCAATACTTGTTCCGCACTTTGTCCTTGTTGTAAAGGAAATTTTGGCAGTATATGGCCTTTTTGAGCGATGTCTACTTGGCAACTCAAAAGCATATTTCTGCTCTCTTGCAGCCACTCTTCACGGTCATTAAACCAGTGGAGCCAATCATGTTTAGTAGGAGTATAATGTCGTTTGTAATTTTCATTGATTTGTACTTGTTCGCTTAATTTAACGCCCGTTTCAATACTTCTTGCAACTCTATAACTAAAGGCATCTTCTCGATTTAAATATAGACATTCATGAATCGCCATGATAGGAATTTGCAATTTTTCACTCAGGTGAATGACTTCATTTTCAAAAGGAGACTTTTCTCCTTCAAGCCTTGAAATACCTAACCATATTCGCCCTTTGAATAACTTTTGCAACAGTTCGATGGAAGAGGGATGCTCTACCCATTTGGCATCATCACTTATAATTGGAATTACGACGGCAATACCGTTAGAGTATCCTTTTAGCCACTGAATTGGCAATAACTCATCATCTCTAATGGCAATGCTGCTAGATATCTTCAGTAGGTTTTTATATCCATCGTTGTTTTGTGCGTATATTAGAAGGGGAAGAACGATGTGATCAAACTGCACTCGAGCAGTAAGACCTATAACCGGATGAATACCTGCATTTTTTAATCCATGGTAAAAAGGCAAAAGCCCGTACAATTTTGTATTGACGATTGCACAAGCTTCTGCCTTTTGTTCAATTAAAAAAGGGATGAGTTCTTCCAAACGAATCGTACTCTTTAATAAATCTGCACTTGTTCGTACTTGTGGATAAATGGACAATCTGCATCCCTCCTGTATTTATTGATATTCTTTACAAAGTTGTTTTAAATCTGCAATTACTTGGTCTACTTCTTCCCATGAATAAGCAGTTGCGCCAGAAGCTAGAGGATGTCCACCTCCATGGTATTTTTTGGCGAGTTCATTGATAATTGGACCTTTTGAACGCAGTCGCACTCGAATCTCATGAGGTTCTTCAACAAAGAACGCCCATGCCCGAACACCTTTAATATTACTTAGTGACCCTACTAAAGAAGAAGTTTCGGAAGTAGTGACTTTGTATTCTTCAAGTAGTTCTTTTGGTAGTTTAATATATGCAGCGCCATTTTCGTCCATAGTAAAGTTTTGATATACATATCCTTGCAATTTTAATAGGTTTGGATCCATTTCATACATGCCATTAAAGATTTCGTTGCGATTGAACTGATAATTAACTAATTGCCCTGCAACTTCAAAGGTTTTAGTAGTTGTGCTAGGATATAAAAATCTCCCTGTATCTCCCACAATGCCTGCAAAAAGAAATTTCGCACATTCTTCAGACATTTTCCATCCTTTGTATTCTCGACCTTCTTCATACAATTCGTAGATTAATTCGCTACAGGAACTGGATTCCGTATCAACCCATACTAAATCTCCGTATGCATCATCGTTAGGATGGTGATCGATTTTTACGAGAAAATTTCCATTAGAATATCGATCATCATCAATTCTCTCAGTATTTGCAGTATCCGTTACGATGACAAGAGCCCCTTTATATTCTTCATCGGAAACTTCATCAGGATGAGCCAAGTAGGATAATAATTCATCATGCGTACCAACTGCATACACTTTTTTATTGGGATAATTATCTTTAATTAATGTTTTTAAACCGAATTGTGAACCGTATGCATCAGGATCCGGACGGATATGTCGATGAATAATAACTGTATCATATTGTTCAATAGTATCAATGATTCGTCGCTTCAAATTGGTACCCTCCAAAGTTATTGAAAAATTTTTTAATATATTAGCATTTTTATAAAAAAATCGTTACAATAATTTTAGTTTGTTTAGGAGGTTCTGAAAATGTTAAATGCGTTATTTGTAACTTTCATCATCGTTTCATTTGCCGCCTATTTTTACTATAAAACGAAACAATTTCGCACTTCATTGCCGATACAAAAAAAATGGTATAAAGCGAAAGCCGGTGTTGCTTTAGGTCTTTTCGTTGTATTTTTTGGTTTAAATACCTTTATTATTCAAGATACATTATTAGGTAATATAGTTGGTGTTGTTTTCGTTGTTGTCGGACTAATGGAATCTTATCACAGTTATAAACGTGCAAAACATGAAGGAAAATTTGTTCAACAAGAATATGAATTAAATAAGCAATAATCGATTTATGAAAAAGTTGTCCAATTTCTTTTGGACAACCTTTTTCATTTACTAACGATCTAACAGCTGGAAAGTAGCCATCGCTTTTCCAACAAGCGCTTCTTCGTGATAAACATCAAAATCCATTTTTACGAATTTTCTACTCATATCTAATATATGTGGAACAACTTTTAACACATTATCCATTTGAATTGGTTTAATATAATAAGTTGCAATGTTTTCTACTACCGCATCTCCACGTTTTCGTCTTTTTAGTGCAATTAATCCAACTTCCGTCAACAATGTTGTAAAGGCACCATAAGATATCGCACCATACTGGTTTGTCATTTGAGGCGTTACTGTAAATTCAACTACTACTTCTTCCTCACCAAGCACTTTCATTTCACTTTTTACGATATCATCAATCGTTTCACCATGTTGCGGTTGATGTTGGGACGTTTGCAATGCCTTTAATACATCTTGACGGCTGATTACACCTTGTAAATATCCATCATCATCCACGACAGGAAGTAAATCAATCCCTTCCCAAACCATTCGGTGGCCTGCTGAAGCAACACTTGTTTTCATTGACACGGAAATCGGTTGTTTTGTCATTACCTTATCAATTAATTCATTTTCATCTTTCCCAATCACGTCTTTAGCAGTGACAATCCCCACTAATTTATTATTTTTTGAAACAACCGGGAATGCTCCGTGCGTTGTGTGGGCATTTAATGCATGAAAATCAGCAACCGATTGTCCGACATTTAATTTTGCTGTATCTTCCAAACGTACATAAATATCTTCTATTAGCAAAATATCTTTTTTAATGAGTTGGTCATAAATGGCACGGTTAATCATCGTTGCTACTGTAAATGTATCATAACTAGATGAGATGATTGGCAACTCCAGTTCATCCGCGAGTCTTTTATTTTCTTCTGTCGTATCAAATCCACCTGTAATTAATACTGCTGCACCAGTTTTTAAAGCGTTGTGATGAGCTTTAAAACGGTTACCAACAATTAAAAGACTTCCAGGGTCGGTATAGCGCATCATATCTTCTAATTGCATTGCACCGATGACAAATTTATTCAACGTTTTATGCAACCCAGCTTTTCCACCGAGCACTTGTCCATCTACTATATTGACGATTTCCGCGAAAGTTAGACGTTCAATATTCTCCTTCTTTTTCTTTTCAATTCGAATCGTTCCTACGCGTTCAATAGAACTCACCAAACTTCGATTTTCTGCCTCTTTAATTGCTCGATATGCCGTACCTTCGCTTACTTGCATTTCTTTTGCAATTTGTCGGACTGATATTTTTTCGCCAATAGGAAGTGACTCGATATATTGCAATATTTTTTCATGTTTTGTGGACATCGATATCACCTATTTTCATCGTACTTTCTCCTCCCATAGTGTAACATATTTTCAATTATGTATAGAAAAAAATCGAGAAAGTAGTCATGGATATTTTACAATAATCGACAAAATCTCCATAACTCACTTTCTCTATTGCTATTCATTTAAAAAACTTTTTGATTTTATGTTTTATATGTTTAAGGCAATTCTACTTTTTGCCCTGCTTCTAAAATTTGAACTTTACTATTTTTCACCAATTTCGCAAAGTCATTCGGATCTTGTTTAATGACTGGGAACGTATTGTAATGAATTGGTACAACCGTTTTAGGTCTTAATAATTCCACAGCATATGCCGCATCTTCAGGGCCCATTGTAAAGTTATCACCAATCGGTAAAAAGGCAACATCAATTTCATTTCGGTCACCAATTAATTTCATATCACCAAATAACGCTGTATCGCCTGCATGATAAATTGTTAAACCTTCCGCGTAGAACAAGATTCCACCAGGGTTTCCTGCATTGACAACTTCTGTTTCAGTTTCATAAGTAGAACCGTGGAAAGCAAGCGTATATTTTACTTTACCAAATGGAAATTCATAAGCTCCTCCAACTCCCATTGGATGGGCATTGACACCTTGTTTTTGTAAATATACTGCCAACTCATTTAGCGCCACTACTTGCGAATTGTGCGCTTTCGCTAGCGCTATCGTATCTCCAACATGGTCATTATGACCGTGTGTCAATAAAATCACATCCGGCTTTTCTTCCTCAACTTTTAAATCAGTTAAAGGGTTTCCTGTAATAAACGGGTCTATTAAAATCGTTGTGCCATTTGTTTTAATTTTTACGACGGAATGACCATGGTAAGAAATTTCCATTATGTTTCCCCCTTTAAATAAATAAAATTTCATCATTTATATTTCTACAAAACCTTCTTTTTTCCTTCTTTTTGCTATACTAATACTGTTATATTTCCTTTTATGTAATATATAAACCAAACTTGGAGGAACGACTAATGAGCAAAATGATAAATATCCAATCTTACTTAAAGGAGCAGCAAATTGATATAGCCTTCGTTACAAATCCAGATAATGTATTTTATTTTTCAGGGTTTAAAAGTAATCCCCACGAAAGATTACTAGGTATTTCGATTTTTCAAAATGCAGACCCGTTCATCATATGTCCGAAAATGGAAATCTCTGATGTGAAATCTTCGGGTTGGTCATTTGATATTGTTGGTCATAGTGATACCGATCAACCATGGAATATATTAGCGAACGAAATACATTCTCGTACGAACAATATTTCAACAATTGCTATTGAAAAAGGGCATTTAACAGTTGAACGATTTGAAGCTCTACAAGCCTTCTTCCCTAATGCTCGTTTTGTTCCAATTGATAATCAAATAAACGAGCTTCGGGTAATGAAAGATAAAGAAGAACTGGATAAATTAAGAAAAGCCGCTGAATTAGCCGATTATGCAATTGATGTCGGTGTAAAGGCCATCAAGGAAGGTATTACTGAACTAGAAATTGTTCACATTATTGAAAGTGCTATTAAGGAAAAAGGTTATTCCATGTCCTTCGAAACGACTGTATTATCTGGTCCAAAAGCTGCATCTCCACACGGTACTCCAGGAAATCGCACTATTCAAAAAGGCGACTTTGTGTTGTTTGATTTAGGGGTAATTTACGAAGGATACTGTTCCGATATCACTCGCACCGTTGCATTCGGGGAAATTAACGAAGAACAAAGAAAGATTTATGAAACAGTAAAAAAATCAAACGAAGAATCCATAAAATCAGTGAAACCTGGAATTCGCTGCATGGATTTAGATAAAATTTCCCGGGATATAATTTCTGATGCAGGATATGGTGAATATTATACTCACCGATTAGGCCATGGTCTTGGCATTTCAGTACACGAATTCCCATCAATTACTGGAACAAATGAAATGAAATTAAAACCAGGCATGGTATTTACAATTGAACCTGGCATTTACAAATCCGATGTGGCTGGAGTTCGTATAGAAGATGATGTTGTCGTAACGGAAAATGGTGTTGAAGTCCTAACGAAATATCCAAAAGAATTAATCATTATCCAATAATTGAAAGAGCTTCTCAACGTCTATTAGACATTGGGAAGCTCTTTTATTTTAGACGGTCGTTTTTTTCTTTCCTAAATATGCTTCGACAATTCGCTCATCCTTGAGTAAATCATCCGCAGGTCCTTCAATAATTATTTTTCCTGTCTCCATTACATATCCATAATCAGCGATTTTCAATGCTTGTTTTGCGTTTTGTTCCACAAGCAGCACCGTCGTTCCATCTTCTTTGATTTCTTTAATTATATTAAATATTTCCGCAACAATTAGAGGAGCTAACCCCATAGAAGGCTCGTCTAATAATAATAGCTTCGGTTTTGCAAGCAATGCACGTGCAATTGCAAGCATTTGTTGTTGGCCGCCAGATAACGTACCAGCCAGCTGTGATTGGCGCTCCTCCAAAATCGGGAATCGTTTCATTACATTTTGTATATCTTTTTTCACATCATGATCTTTACGATGATAAGCGCCCATTTCAAGATTTTCTAAAACGGTCATGGTGGATAGAATTGCACGACCTTCTGGAACGAGGGAGATACCTTTCCTCAAAAGTTGGTGTGGACGCATTCCCGTTACATTTTGTCCTAAAAATTCTACCGTTCCCCTTTTTGGTTTTATAAGGCCGGCAATTGTTCGCATCGTCGTTGATTTACCAGCGCCATTAGCTCCAAGAAGTGTTACAATTTTTCCTTCTTCCACTTCTAAATGTATTCCTTTTAATGCTTGAATTTGTCCATAATAAGTTTCAATATTTGTTAACTTAAGCAATTGTCTCTTCCTCCTCTTTACCGAGGTAGGCTTCAATCACCGCTTCATTATTTTGAATTTCATCCGGTGTCCCTTCTGCCAATTTCTCACCAAAATTCAGAACGGTAATTCGATCACACAACCTCATGACAAGCGACATATCATGCTCAATAATGAGTACTGTAATTCCCATAGATTGTATTTTTTTTATTAAATCAAATAAATTATCCGTTTCCGTTTCGTTCATGCCTGCTGCCGGTTCATCAAGCAACAATAAAGTCGGATTGCTTGCTAATGCTCTAGCAATCTCCAATCTTCTTTGTTGACCATATGCTAAATTCTCTGCAAATTGGTCTTTCAATTGACCAAGTCCAACTAATTCTAATAATTCTTCACTTTTTTCTTTTAATAATTTCTCTTCTTGCTTTTGAGATTTCGTTCGAATTACGCTTCTGAAGACTCCCGCTGAAATTCTTGAATGCCCACCGACCATTACATTTTGTAACGCTGTCATTTGCGGAAACAGTCGAATATTTTGATAAGTTCTACAAATGCCTTTTTCGGTTATTTTATATGGCTTTAGTTTTGTAATTTTTTCTCCATTAAAAAAAATTTCACCTTCTGTCGGTTCAACAATATTTGTAATGCAATTAAACATCGTCGTTTTACCAGCACCATTTGGACCAATTAATCCATAAATTTCCCCTTGTTGAATTGTAAAAGAGATATTTTTTAATGCGGTAATCCCGCCAAAACGTTTTGTAATGTTTTTCACTTCAAGGACCATTAGCTAGTCCCCCTTTTAATACGTTTTCCTTTTAATCGATAAAACAAATGAAGATCTAATATTCCTTGAGGGCGAACAGCCATTAAAATCACGAGCATAATTCCATAAAATATATATCGATAGTCACTTACAAAACGTAATACTTCAGGCAATAATGTTAAAATGGTTGCTCCAAAAACGGAACCAATTATTACTTCGCTGCCGCCAAAGACTGTAAATATCAAAATTTCTACTGCGCGATGATATGAAAAATCAGATGGAGAAATATAGCCAATTGTATGTGCAAATAGTGCACCAGCAAGTCCTGCGATAAAAGCTCCTTGTGCAAATGCTAATACTTTATAGTAAGTGATATTGATTCCCATTGACTCCGCCGCTTTTTCGTCCATTTGTATGGAAGAATAAGCTCGTCCAATTCTTGAATTTTGTTGACGAATGACAAACCATAAAATGAATAAAACGATTATGAATAGAACGATAACAAGGGATAAATAAACAAATTGATTATTTTTCAAACCTAGAGCACTAGGTTCTATTCCGATACTTTTTGCAAACTTTAGCAATTCCCTCCCCAACTGAGGAATACCAGTTAAACCAACTGAGCCTTTCGTCAAGCTTTCCCAATTGACAAAGAGAACACGAATAACTTCTCCAAATCCTAATGTTGCAATTGCCAAATATACACCCGTTAATCTTAATGATGGGATTCCAACGATAATACCGATTACACCTGCTAAGAGGGCACCCACTAAAATTGTTACATAAAGTGGAAGTTCATAATGAATCGTTAGAAGGGCGGATGTGTAAGCACTAATTCCCATAAATCCTGCACTTCCTAAAGATAACTGCCCACTTGATAACGGAACATATATACTAAGGGCTAACATTATGTTAATTAATATGAAACATAAAACTTGTAAATAATATGGATTTAATAGTTCTCCTAACATTCTTATCACCTGCCCTCTGCCGTCTTGGATCCAAATATACCTTGTGGTCGAATTAATAAAATAAGAATTATCATGATAAATGAGATAGCGTCTCGATATCCCGAATCGCCATAAGCAACAAGCAACGTTTCAGATAAACCGAGGATTAGCCCCCCAACCATTGCTCCTTTCACATTGCCCATACCACCTAAAATAATGATGGCAAGACCCTTTAACCCCATAGATAAACCCATTTGTGGACTTACCGAGTTAAAGGCCATACCTACTAAAATACCTGCTATGCCTCCCATGCCGGAAGCGATAATCATCGTTAATGTGATGATTTTTTTCGTATCCACTCCAAGAATACTTGCTGTTTCTAAATTTTCTGCCGTAGCTCTCAGGGCTTTACCAGCTTTTGTTTTTGAAAGCCAAACGGATAATCCGACCATTAATATGACGGAAATAACAAAAATCGTAATTTGTACTAAATAAATTGTTATTGAACCAATTTCAAAACGAATTTCTGCAAAAGCAGTTCGAAATGGCTTATTTCCAGCTCCGAACATATGATGAGATAAATTTTCAAGAAAGATTGATACACCAATCGTACTAATTAGTGGAGCCAAATGGGATACTCCCTTTTTCCCTCTAAGAGGGCGTAAACTGAAGATTTCTAACAGATAACCTAATAAGGAAGTAACGACTATCGACGCAAGAAAAGCAAGCCACAACGGCCAACCTAATACACTCGTCGTCAATACACCAATAAAAGCTCCTACCATAAAAATTTCGCCATGGGCCATGTTGATGATGCCTAATACGCCAAAAACTAGAGTAAACCCAAGGGCGACAATCGCATAAATACTTCCTAATGTAATCCCATTAATCAACTGTTCAATTAGCAATAACCATCACCCTTTTCATATAAGGAAAAGTAGAATTCGAGGTTATTCCTCGAATTCTACAAACTTCCCATCTTTTATTTCTACAACTGTAACATCCATCACGACATCACCAACTTCATTGAATGAAAATAGTCCTAATATCCCTTCAAAATCTTTCGTCTCAGCTAGTGCATCTCGGAATGCATCTCGATCATCACCTGTTCCCGCTCTCTTTAATGCATCTGCATAAATATAAAGAGCATCATATGCTTGCGCAGCAAATTGGTCAGGCTTTTTCCCATATTCCTCTTCGTATTTTTTGTTAAATTCAACAATTTTTGGATCTGTAGAATCCCCGAAATACGGTGTTCCTACAATTAAACCGTTTGCAGCATCGCCTGCAATTTCTAAAACTTGAGGGGAGTTAAATCCATTTCCTCCAACGAACGGAACGGTAATGCCCATCTTCCGCGCTTGATCGATAATAACGGCTCCTTCGTTATATAAAGCAGAAGCTAAAACTAAATCTGGATTCGTATTTTTGATTTTCGTTAGCTGTGCTTTATAGTCGCTTTGACCTTTTTGATATGTTTCAATTGTTGTAATTTCTAAGCCCATTTCTTCCGCAGTTCTTTTCATCACTTCAAATCCCGCTTTTGTAAAAGCATCATCATTCCCATAAATAATGGCAACCTTTTTTGCTCCTGTTCTTTTTACTGTTTTTTCCATTGCAGCAGGAATTGCTAACGCTTCCGGAATTGAATTTCGGAATACATAATCTCCAATTTCAGGAATTCCGTCCGCTGTTGTAGATGTACCCATAATTGTAATACCGTTTAAATCAGCTTCAGGTGCAACCGCGAAAAATTCCGTACTAAGCGTTGGTCCAATAATTGCAAGAATAGAATCATCGGCCATTAATTTTTGACCGGCATTTACCGCTTGTTCCGCTTCACCAGCAGAATCTTCAATTACTAATTCAATATTCACTTCACCTTTTTCATTAATTTCCTTTTGAGCTAATTTCAACCCTTGTGTAATCGCCTCTCCATAGGCAGCCCCTGCACCAGATAGGTATGAAATTACCCCGATTTTTGCTTGAATTACCTCTCCAGATGTTTCGTCTTCAATACTTGTTTTACTTTGTCCTCCGCTGTTTGTTGATGTTGATGAACTACCACAAGCTGTTAATAGAATTAACATGAATGTTGCTAAAATAATTAGAAACTTTTGCATTTTGAATCCCCCTAAAAATTCAATTCTATTAATTTACACTATTGGAGTAATGTAAATCTCTATTTATTATTCTATTAATTGAATTTTAAAAATATTACAAACTCTATTTATAAAAATTTCTAATAAAATAAAAAAATACTTGGAAATACATAAGTATTCCCAAGTATTTGAAATAGTTATAATTAGTCTTGTAACAGTGTATCAGCAAATACATATTCGCGTTGCTGCTCATCTGCAACCGCTTTATACACAACATATCCATTTAACGTGTTTAGACCTTTTTTCAGTGCTTCATTTTCTAAACAAGCTTGTTTATATCCTTTATTGGCAATTTGTAACGCATAAGGAACCGTTACATTTGTCAACGCAATTGTTGATGTTCTTGGAACTGCTCCTGGAATGTTTGGAACTGCATAATGTAAAACACCGTATTTTTCAAATGTTGGCTTATCGTGAGAAGTAGGGTTGTTCGCTGTAATTTCCGTACTTCCACCCTGATCGATCGCAATATCAACGATAACAGAACCAGGTTTCATTTGTTTTACCATTTCTTCCGTTACTAATTTAGGAGCTCTTGCACCAGGAATTAGAACAGAACTGATTACAAGATCTGATTGTTTCACAGACTCTGCGATATTATACGGATTAGAAATTAATGTTTTAACAGAAGATCCAAAGATATCTTCTAATTGACGTAAACGATCCGGATTCAGTTCAATAATTGTTACATCTGCACCCATGCCGATAGCAACGCGAGCAGCATTTGTTCCAGCTACTCCCCCACCGATAATTGTAACTTTTCCTCGGGGTACACCAGGTACACCGCCTAATAAAATTCCATTACCACCATTTAATTTTTCTAAATGATGCGCCCCAATTTGGACACTCATTTTTCCAGCAACTTCACTCATTGGCGTTAATAACGGTAATGCTCGATTTGGTAATTGCACTGTTTCGTATGCAATTCCAATTACTTTTTTATCTAATAACGCTTGTGTTAATTCGTATTCAGGTGCTAAATGCAAGTAAGTGAAGAGGATTTGTCCTTCATAAAAATATTTGTATTCGCTTTCAATTGGTTCTTTTACTTTTAAAACTAATTCCTGTGACCAAGCTTCTTCAGCAGTATCAACAATTTTTGCTCCCGCAGCAATATAGTCTTCATCAGTGAATGAAGAGCCTAGTCCAGCACCTTTTTGAATATATACTTCATGACCAGCATTCGTTAAAGTTACAACCCCTGCAGGTGTCATTGCTACACGATTTTCATTATTTTTTATTTCTTTAGGTATTCCAATTTTCACGAAAACTCCCACCCTTTGCTTGAATATTCGTAATAAAAAATCAATCACCACTATTCTATCAATTGTTAAAAAAAAATTAAATTATTTTTTGAAAAATTTATCTTCCAAATTTCTTCACATTATTCATAATTGTAAATGAGCATTTTGCAAAATTAGATTTTTTGGATAAAAGTATAAAAAATAAAGCACTCGACAAATAGCTACCAGCATGTTATTTTACAAAATATTACAATAATCCTGTTTTTGGGCATACCTGCAGAATTTTTCACATTGAATTTTTTTAAGCGGCTTTCTTCCCTTTATTTTCCTTTGCCATCGCTAGCGCTGAAACAAGTAATACAATAGCGTTCAGGTAAATATGGCTCTTTACTTTCTCAATTCCCCATACATGTAGGGAGTTCGCCGTAAGGTAGCTTTTCATTCTTGAATTACAGCGTTCTACACTTGTCCTCTCGTTGTAAAGCTCTTTCCAACGTTTTGTATCACGGTGCGGATTGGAATATCGGCGCACATCCTTTTTGATGTCGACTTTTACCACCATTCCATAGTTGGAAGATGAACAGGCTGCCATTCCTAATGGGCAATCCACTTTGCCGGTTGCGTGAGGACATCTGAACTTGAGCTGGTCCTTATCAGCTCCCCAATAAGTCATTTCATAACCCATGGAACAACGCGGAGTTCCATTGGAAGAAATCCCTTCAGGAGGCTCTTTTTCGTTGCGCAAATTGAGCGGGATAATGGCTTGCGCTCCAATGTTTTTGGCTGATTCATAGTTTTTTAGTTGGTCATATCCGCCATCCATGATCAGAAATTCAATTTTGGATTTGGTACGCTCTGCCACTTGCTCGATTAATTCTGGTGCGACTTCTCCATCGTTCACATGGGCAGGGGTTACTTTTATGGCCATTGGCAGTTCGCTTGCGGTATCGACTGAAAGATGCATCTTATAGCCAAACCAGGTAATTTTATTGCCGAAGGAATCATATTTTGCGCCCCAATTGGCATTACCCGTTTGTTCACTACGCTTTTTGGGCTGTTTCTTTTCATAGGCATCAATGGCGGCACTGTCGATGGCCTGGTGGCTGCCGTCAATTATTCCTTCCTCCTGAGCTAACTGTACCAAGTCAAGGAAGATCTTTTCAGCCAGCTTTTTTTTGGTAAGTGCTGCAAAAACCCGGCTGAGAGTGGAGATAGACGGTGCGGGGCGATCAATCGATAAACCGCATTGATAACGGAAACGAAGGTCTTTATCCAATCGATGATGAAGGGCGGTAAAGGTGTCGATGCCTTCGAGTGGGGCAGCGATGAGAGCCCTTAGAATCCCTTCTCTGGAATGACCGTCAGCCCCTCGGGGTGAAGAACTTCTCAACTGTTTAGCATAAGGGCGTAAATCAAGCGAGCTAAAAAAGATAGGTAATTTCTCTTTTGACTCTAATTTTTGCAGTTCTTCAAAGGAAAATAGGCTTTCTTGTAGAATATACAAAGTGACTTCCTCCTTTTGAATTTTTTGTTGTTTCGTCACTTCAAAAATTCTACATTTTAGGGGTGAAGTCCTTTTTTATGTCTTTGAAATCCTTATGGCTCTTGGGTCAAAAAATATGCAAAATGCTCAAATATAAAAAATTACAGTATTGTAGAAAATCATTTACAATAATTAGAAGATTTTGTGAATGTTTTTCATTTTTAACTAAAATAGCATTCTCATTGTCTGAAAATTTGATATAATAGAAACATAGTTAAAGGAGGTAAACAATATGACAAAGTATAAGAGTATTGTGGTGGCTGTGGATGGTTCTAAAGAAGCAGAATACGCTTTTAAAAAAGCAACTGAAATCGCTAAACAAAACGAGGATGCAAAATTAAACTTAGTGAATGTAATTGATACTCGCTCTTTTGCAGCAATTGAAGCATATGATCGCTCAATCGCTGAAAAAGCACAGGCGTTCTCTGAAGAATTACTTGAAGGATATAAAAAGAAAGCTGAAGAAGCTGGCGTAAAAAATGTGAACGTAATCATTGAATACGGATCTCCAAAAACAATCATTACAAAAGAATTATCCAAATTAGTAGATGCTGATTTAATTGTCTGCGGTGCTACTGGTCTAAATGCCGTTGAACGTTTCTTAATCGGTTCAGTATCAGAAGCAATTGTTCGCTCTGCAAAATGTGATGTTCTTGTAGTTCGCACGCCTGAAAATTAATCTAGTATAGATTTTAACCCTTTATGATTTCGAAATCATAAAGGGTTTTTTTGATTTAAAGTTTTTGTTATCTTTTTGCAATAGAAGTTTTTGTCGAATTATGATACAACTATATCTGTTCTCAATTAACCGTCGCTATAACGCTCATTTTGCTTTTTTAGTTGGCTTCTACTCCTTTGAGTTCACAATAAATGTTTATGGCAAACTAAAAATGTAACGTTTGGCAATTAATTTATGCAGGTCCTATAAAACAAAAAACCACTTGCCAACATTCCCCAAATACACTACCCTCCTAGTTGGACAAAACAGTTCAACGGGAGGTATTCAAGGAGATGTTAGCAGTGGCTGAAATTCATTATATCAGATATGAAGCAAACCAAAAAGGATGTTCCTATTCCGATATTGCCAAAAGAATGAATCGTGATCCAAGAACAGTGAAGAAGTATGCGGAAATGGAAGACTTCAGTCCCTCAAAAGTTAAACAAACGAGAAAAGCGAAAGTGATGGATCCAGTGAAACCGATATTGGATCAATGGATTAAAGAGGACTTGACAAAGAAGAAAAAATATCGAAGAACTGCGAAACGAATGTATGAAATCTTAAAAGAAGAATATGGATTTACAGGTTCAGATCGTTCTGTTCGGCTCTATGTATCAAAAAGAAAGGCTGTTTTCGTAAACTTTGTTGTTTTTTTATAGGAAAAGTTATCTTATACTATAATAAATAATAATATCCAAAAAATAACAATAAGGAGGAGTTCATTAATGCTATTTGTGTTATTTGTTATACCATTATTAGGCACTTTATGGTTTTTAAATTTTACTACTTTTTTAAAGAAGTTAAAGAATGGAAAAGACACCCATAACCAAAATGTCTTAGGAGCAGTCTTAACATTTATTTTAATCTTGGCTATAATCATCTTAATCATTGAAGCAAAAACCATCGCCCTCTGATGGTTTTTCTTTAGGCTATTCCTCTTAAAGAGTTAACGATTATTTTATTCGATTTTTGACAGGCTGAAATAAGCATTTGTTCAACACGCTTATCAAATGCTAAATTCTTTCCTAATTCGAGCCAACGGAACCAATAAAGGTAATTGTCTAAATATAGAGTTCCTACACCTTTAAAGCGGTACATCCAACCTTTTAAACGATTGTGAAAATTATTTACGTGTTGGATATGGTAGATGCCCTTTTTCACACGTTGTTTTAGTCGTTCATTTACTGTTTCGTGTTGCAAGCCTTTAATTCTTGCAAATTTTTTGTAATTAGTTGCGGTATCAGTACATAACAAAGCAGAAGGGTGAATATACCCTCCTATCACATTATCAATTTCCTCGGCTCTTACACGTCCTGTTCCTGCTTTTCGAGCAATGATATTTCCATTACGGTCTTGTGCAACTACAACAGCAATTTTAAGATTGGAAATCCCTCTTTTCCCATCTTTTTCTCCACGCTTTTTAGGTTTTCTATGATTTATTTGACGTTGACCTTTCAACGATTCACGAAAGAAAGTTTCATCACTCTCAACAATACCTTGTAATTGATTAAAACCTTGACTACCTAATGCATATAGGATTTTATGTCGCCAATAAAATGCAGTAGAAATGTGTATTTGCAGTTTGTCAGCGATTTTAGGTAGCGTATATCCCTCGACCATAAGTTCAATATATTTAACCCACTTCTCAGGATAATGTGAGCCTGAGAATGGTGTATTTGTCATATCATTAAACGACTTTCCACAATCTTTGCATAGATAACGCTGGCGACTGCGATATTTACCGTTCCGTTTAACATCTGTGCTGCCACAATGAACACAACCTAAACCCGAAGAAAATCGTGCTTCACGAAGACTTTTTAGAAGTTTATTGATTTTATCGGGTTCTTCTGGGAATAAGTCTTGCTTCATCGCTTCAAAAAGTGCTAACTGCTCTGATTTACTTAATTCGCTAAAATCCTCATAAACGTCTAACCACATATCTTTCATCCTCCTTAAAGTCTATAATATCAACTCTTTATACATATACCCAAGAAAGCAACAATTTATGCGAAAACAGCCAAAAGAAAACAAGAACTGCTCGAACAAAGTGAACCAGCTGCGTTACCTTTAGAATCGAAACCTGCAACGGCTCAAGTTGATTTTGGAGAAGCTCCTTTTCTCTATCAGGGGAAATACGTCGATTTTCCTTACCTGGTCGTTTCATTCCCTTACAGTAATGCTGCCTATGTGCAAGTCATGCCAGCTCAAAATCAAGAATGTTTCTTGGAAGGATTAAAACGAATCTTTCACTATATGGGAAGGGTTCCAAGGGTCATTCGTTTTGATAATCTCTCCCCTGCAGTAAAAACGATCTTGCCAAACGGAGAAAGAGAATTGACAGAGACATTTCAACGATTCGTTTTACATTATGGCTTTGAATGCGAGTTCTGCAACCCAGCCAGCGGAAATGAAAAAGGGAATGTCGAATCAAAGGTGAAATATATTCGAAACAATTTCTTTTTACCTGAACAAACAATCTATCAACTAGAAAGTTTTAATGAATCTTTATGGGAAAAATGTGAGAAGGACTGGAATCGTCCGCATTATGAGAAGGAGCGACTCATCGCTGAATTATTTGAAGAAGAACAAGCGTTATTTCTTCAATTGCCAGCCAAAGAATTTGAATGTGTCCGATATGAGCAGGTCACGGCTGATAAGTACGGTTTCATCCATTTAGAAAACAATTTATATTCCACGTCTCCCCGTTTTGCCAAACAAAAGGTTTTGGCAAAGATCTCTTATCATGAGATTGCCATTTTAACAGAAGAGCATGAGCTGATTATCAAGCACGAGCGTTTATATGGCACAAAACAAAAATCAATGAAATGGCAACCATATCTTACGTTAATGGCCAAAAGGCCAAATGCATTAAAATATACGGATTTCTATGAAAAGATGCCGGAAGAATGGAAAAATTATTTTTCCAATTGTACCGTTCAAGAAAAGAAGGAAGCATTACAACTACTAGCTGTTTTACTAAAAGAACATGATTTCGAAGTTTCGACACAGGCTTTGAGGATTGCCTCCCAGTATGGTCATCCGAAAGTAGAATCGATTAAACAGGTATTTTATCAATTAATCAATGGAAGAGGTATACGAGAGCCAATTCAACCGAAAAAACACGTTCCAGATATGCCGGAAGCCATCCGAGGAGTAAGGCATTATGACCGCCTATTCGAATCCCAAGGAGATGTGGCATCATGGAACAAATGATTAAGGAATATGCCAAAAGACTAAAATTAAGCTGGATTCCAGCCAATTACCATACCATCCATGCGGAAACAAATGAGGAATTTTTACTGAAGCTGTTTGAACGAGAAGTGCAGCATCGAGATGAGAGAAGGATAAATTTACTACTAAAACAGGCGACATTGCCGAAAATTCCAAATAAACCTTATGATTGGCGGGAGATTCAACTAGCCCCAGGCATCACAAAAGATTATATTTTAGAAGGTGAGTTTACGAAAAATCAGGAAAACCTTATCTTCTATGGCGGAGTGGGAACCGGTAAAACATTCCTTTCCACTCTCATCGCCCTCAATTTGATGAAAAAACAAGGAAAAAGAGTGAAGTTCTATACGGCCGCCTCCATTGTCAATGCTTTATTGGAGGCCAATGAAAAAGGTAACCTTGGTAAATTTCTCAATCAAATCGAAAAGTTGGATCTCTTGATTCTTGATGAATTGGGCTATATTCCATTGCATAAACAGGGGGCAGAGTTATTATTTCAAGTTATTTCCATGTGTTATGAAACCAAAAGCATCATTGTGACAACCAATTTACCATTTAGCCAATGGAATAATGTCTTTGGCGATCCCATTTTAACAGAGGCCGTCATTGATCGGCTGATTCATCATTCTCATTTAATCATCTTCAATGGTGAAAGTCACCGATACAAAGACTCAATCTCTCAACGTTAACCATGGAATTTGGCAAGTGTATGTATGCATTTTTAATTGCCATTTCATACATTTTCTACTTGCCAAAAACATCACAATAAATATAGAAAGAATGATTCTATTGAAACGAAATTCATATTTTGATAATGCAAGAGCAATATTGATTTTCCTCGTTGTGTTTGGTCATATGATTAGTGAGTATATAGAAAATGAAAGGATTCTAGCAAATATTTATCTTTTCATCTATACATTTCATATGCCAGCATTCATTTTAATTTCTGGTTATTTTGCAAAAAAAGTTTATGAACAAGGCTATTTTAAAAAACTCATCAAAAAACTCCTCATCCCTTATATTATTTTTCAAGTGTTGTACACTTTTTACTATGATTTAATATTTGGAGACTCGATAGGTTATAGTTTATTTATCCCAAGATGGGGACTTTGGTTTTTGATGAGTTTGTTATTTTGGAATATTCTCTTATATTTCTTTGGAAAATTAAAATATGGACTTCCAATCGCAATTCTTATTTCTCTATTAATTGGCTATGATACTGAAGTGGATGAATTTTTAAGTTTGTCCCGCACCTTTTTCTTCTTTCCGTTTTTCTTAGCTGGATTTCATTTAAAAGAACAGCATTTTGTCAAAATAAAATCCAAAATCAACGTATTTATTGGCACAGTACTTGCCATCGTAGGTTTTATCATCATAGTTCTCTATGTACCAATCGACTTCAGATTTTGGTTATTTGGAAAAAGACCATATGAAGAAATAACGAATCTCTTAGAATATTCAGCACTCATAAGATTAAGTACATACGGTATTCAGCTGTTAGCGTTGTATACCTTTTTTTCCCTCGTTCCTAAAAAACAATGCTATCTTACATCCATCGGCCAATCTACGATGGTGATTTATTTGCTTCATATGGCTATTGTTCGAGTTTTCCGTGAGTCTTCAATAAAGTCGTATATCATAGAATCAAGCCAATATTGGTTATTGTTTGTATTCAGCTTATTAATTGTATACTGTTTGTCAAGAAAACCGGTCGTCCACTTCGTTGATACGTTATTGTACAAAAAATTTTAATAGGTGTTTAACGGGGTGTGTCTATAAAATTAGACATCTCCTCTTTTTTTATAAATTTCCTATTTTCTCGCATTTTGTTCTTTCCAAATTTTCACTTTTTCAAAGAAGTATAATAATGCTTGCTTATTGGATAAATTCGGCACCTTCGCTAATAATACTTCTTTTGGCGGCCTCAATGTATCACTTTTCTTTTGCAATATTAAAATGCTTTTTTCATGCAATTTGGATTTAAAGATGTTTTCTGGAAGCTGCATCACAGCTTGAATCCACGCATACTTCTTCAAAAATTTATGCAACATTTCAGCTTGTTCCGATTCAAATAAAGTTGCAGGGATTAAAAAAATCAAATAAGCGCCATCTTTCGTATAATTTAATGCTTGTTCAATATATAAGTGATGAGCGTAACTCATCCCTTCTTTAGAACTTAATTCATAGTTTTTTGCAATATCATCATTTGGATAAAATCCTACTGGTAAATCACAAACTACCACATCTACAGGGTCAACTAGTAATGGTCTTAACGCATCTTGGTGGTATAACTGAATTGGTTGTTCAATAAGCTCTGCAATTTCCCCAGCTAATTGAATTAACAATTCATCCACTTCCACACCCGTTGCGAACACTTTTCCATCCAATTTGTTCATAATCGTAAACATTAAATTACCTGTTCCTAAAGCCGGGTCTAAAATTGAAATTGTTCCATCTTTTAATGTTTCCTCAAAAAATTGTTCAACGAAATACGTTATTAATAAGCCTAAAGAATCTGGCGTCATTTGGTGATTTGGTTGAGAAGATTCGCGCATTCCTTTTAATATAGAAAGCTGAATTGCTTTACGCATTTCTTCCTTCGTTGCTGCTTCAAAGGGTAATTCATATTTTCCATCAAGTATCCCCTTGAGAGTTGTTAAGACACTCTCTAAATATGTAGAGGACTCTGTTTTTTCAAGTTCCTCTGTTTTTTTATTGATAAAGGTAAATATTTGCTCTATCTTTTCCATCAAATTCTTCCTTTCATTAATTTCCATTTTTTTATGGAGTTACGATTAGAACGACAGGAACATAGTCGAAAATAAGTGTAGACAAAGCCGTCTTTGACTTTGTCTACATAAAAAGTTGTTATCATAAAACTATCATATACGATAAAAGAACTTCTTGCATCATCGTATTGTTAAATCAATTCTTTAACAGCGTTAATCGCCGCTTCATAATTTGGATGGTTTGTTGTTTCAGGAACATATTCTACATATCGAACAATACCTTCACGATCGACAACAAACACCGCACGAGCTAATAAGCGTAACTCTTCAATTGCAACTCCATAAGCTTTTCCAAATGAAAGGTCTTTATGGTCTGATACTGTCACTACTCGATCAATACCAGCTGCTCCACACCAGCGTTTTTGAGCAAAAGGTAAGTCAACAGAAACAGTATAAACAACCACATCTTCTCCTAATTTTGCTGCTTCTTCATTAAAACGGCGAGTTTCTGCATCACAAACACCTGTATCAAGAGACGGTACAGTAGCGAATAAGCGAATTTTACCTTCAGAATCTTTTAATGTTACAGGTGTTAAATCATTGGCAAGCACCGTAAAGTCTGGTGCAATGTCACCAACTTTCACTTCATTTCCTAACAATGTTACTGGATTATTTTTAAATGTCACTTCAGCCATTTGAATATTCCTCCTTCTTTTCTACTTATTTCATCTTACTAAACACCTTCACGTATAAGCAAATAACTTAACTTGAAAATTAAAAACCATTCAGCGTCTAAAATTTTCATGACACTGAATGGTTTTAGTAACTCTATACTGTTTGATGATTTGATTCAATCATTTTTTCTTTTATAACTTTTTTTTCATTTTTCACATACACTTTTTCATGCACCACAATGGTATCTGCTATATAATCTTGTAGTCCTTGATTTTTTGGAGTAAATGCAACAGCAATATAAGGAAGCCAAATTGTATTGTTAATAAAACGAGAGACTAACTCTCTAAACAATACTGTACTCCAAGATAGTTTTTGTTCTTTCAGTGACTTTACTTTTAAACCGAAAATCATTTTGCCAACAGTTTGCTGCCAAAACTTTGTCATAAGTACAAAATATACATAATAGAAAAATCCTGAAATAATCGTAATAGGCGCATACCAAACGGAACTAGATAAATTCCAACCCATCATATAGAAAATTGGTTTAACTAAAATACTGACGATTGCTGTAACAATAAGACCATCTGTAATAAATGCCCAAAAACGAATCCAAAAACCAGCTGTTTTTTCTTCATATTCTGTAATGATTTCCGTTTCTGAAAATGTTTTTGGAAATTTTTCCTTTTGCTCTAGTTCTTTCTCTACACCAGCTTGCTGATCAGGCTTAATTTCTTTATCTGTCTCCACTTTGATTTCTTCTTCATTTGCAACGAACTTTTGAGCAATTTCCGAAGTGTGTGGATTTTCAATTTTAAGCTCCTCTTGGTCTCGATCGTTTGCTGAGTTTTGTTCCATTTGTTTGTTTTGTAAAATGTCATTATTCGACTCATGGGCAGAAGTTTTCCGGTTATTATCTTGATTATAACTCGTCATATTCCAGCCCTCCTTAATATTGGCCATATAAATACATTAATCGTGGTGCATCATAAGAATTCATCAATTTCATTAGCATCCGCTCTTCTGGTGAAGGGCCAAAGAGTGTTCCCAGTTTCATTGTAAATAAAGAAGCAAAACTACCTAAATTTGACTCATATTCGAACAATTCAGCGTCTTCCAATCCATAATCTTCTCTTAGTGACTGAATTGCATCCTCTAAACTTCCAAGCTCATCGACCAAACCAGCTCTTAACGCTTGACTACCACCTAAGATTCGTCCGTCCGCAACTTTTTTCACTTCCGCTTCAGTCATTCCTCTTCCTTGCTCTACTATATCTACAAATACTTCGTAAGATTCATTAATCATCTCTTGAATCATCGCTTTTTCTTCTTCTGTCGTAGGTCGAGTACCACCGAACATATCTTTATGTGGACCGGATTTGATTGTTTCAAATTCAACACCCAATTTTTTCGCTAGCTCTGCATAATTATAACTTTGCATGATAACACCAATGGAACCCGTAATTGTTTCACGATGGGCAAAGATTTTGTCTGCTGGAGCGGAAATATAATAACCACCTGATGCAGCCATGGATCCCATTGAAACGTATATTGGAATACCTTTTTCTTTAATTTTTAGCAATCTTTCATGAATTTCAGCAGATTCAATAACTCCACCACCTGGTGAATTGACAGATAATACAACACCTTGTACTGTATCATCTTCCAAAATTTGGTCTAATGAAGCAAGAAACATTTGGTGATCATATTCAAGCGGTACCCAAGGTGAACTTGAACCAACATCTTGAATTACTCCATCTATAGATAGTAAAGCAATTCGTTCATTAAAAGCCCCTGGTTCGAGGACCGTCTCTGCAAGTTCTACATCCGTAAGCGTCTCAAATCCACTTAAAAAGTCACTCTTGAGAAATGACATTAACGTATTGATTGCGATTGATGCAATCAGCAAAAAAACTGCTGCTCCTAACGCTATCCATCTTTTTAAATTCATCTAATTTACCTCCTTCAATTTACATACGTTTTTCAACAACAATTGTTTCAAAAAAATGATAAATTTTTCTATGCTAGTATAAGATTACATGAAAAAAAGGCATTCAGAAAGTAATTGTTTCTGAACGCCTTGACTTTGATATCACTTCATGCAATAGATAAGTATTTAATTAATTATTTTAGAACTTGCTTTTGCATTTCTCTTTGACGCAATTCTACGCGTCGAATTTTACCGGAAGCTGTTTTTGGTAGCTCGTCGATAAATTCGATTGCTCTCGGATATTTATACGGTGCAGTAATATTTTTTACATGCTCTTGTAACTCTTGAACTAGGGTAGGGCTATCCTTTAAAGATGGATCTTTTAAAACAACGAATGCTTTTACGATGCTTCCTCGAATCTCATCAGGACTTGCAACAACCGCACATTCTTTTACCGCTGGATGTTTAACAAGGGCATCTTCCACTTCGAAAGGCCCAATCGTATAACCGGAAGAAATGATAATATCATCTCCACGACCCTCAAACCAGAAGTATCCTTCTTCATCCTTATATGCACGGTCACCAGTTAAATACCATTCTCCACGGAATTGTCTTTGCGTACGCTCAGGATCATTTAAATAACCTTTAAACAATGCAGGTGTAGAAGAATGAACTGCAATATCTCCAACTTCGCCTGGTTTTGTTGGTTCTCCATCTTTATTAATAATATCCACAATATTTCCTGGAGTTGGTTTACCCATAGATCCTGGTTTTGGTTTCATGCCGAGGAGTGTTCCAACAAGCAATGTATTTTCAGTTTGTCCATAACCATCACGAACTTGTAAGTTAAATACATTTAAGAATTTATTGATTACTTCACTGTTTAACGGTTCCCCAGCAGAAACAGCGCTTCTTAAATTGGATAAATCATAAGATTCTAAATCATCCACTTTCGCCATCAAGCGATATTCTGTTGGTGTACAGCATAATACATTAATCTTGTAATCTTGCAACATTTGCAAGTAGTTTTTTGGATCGAATCGTCCTGTATGAACAAATGCTGTTGCCCCGCTTCCTAAAATAGCTAAGAATGGGCTCCAAATCCATTTCTGCCAACCTGGTGCTGCTGTCGCCCAAGCTAAATCATTTTCTTTTACACCGAGCCAGTGCTCAGCTGCTGTCCGTAAATGTGCATATCCCCAACTATGAGTATGAATAACCCCTTTTGGATTTCCTGTCGTTCCACTTGTATAAGATAAGAAAGCAACATCTGAACTTTTCGTTTGCACTTCATTAAATTCATCGGATAAATTTTCAAGCTCTTTTTCTATTTGAATCCACGGTTCATTCGCTTCACCGTAAACGAAAAGTTTTAATCCATTTAACGATTTTACATCATCAAATTGAGAAATTTCATTTGAGAAAGCAACAATTCCTTTTGCACCTGAGTGTTCGATGCGGTAGTCAATATCTTTTGCTCTTAACATTTCAGAGCTTGGAATAATTGTAATCCCTGCTTTTAATGCACCAATGTATGTAGCATAAGCTTCAGCAGAACGTGGAACCATGACAAGGAGAACGTCGCCTTTTGTCAGTCCATGTTTTTTAAATAAATTTGCTACTTTATTTGCTCTTTTTAATAACTCTACAAACGTGATTTTTTCTGTCGTACCGTCTTCATGGTGTACCAGTAACGCCACTTTGTTTTCATCTTTTGCCCATTTTTCGAATTCATCTGCAATATTATATTTCTCTGGAGCTAGTAAATCCTCTCTTTTCAAGCAAATTCCCCCTCAATTTTCAAAAATAAAAATATTATTCTAATTATAATATATTCAATAATATCATCAAAATATTCTAAATGAGTTAATTTCATAATTCTCACCCCTTGATTTTCAAGGGATTCAAGACAATAAAAAATGGGCACCTCCCAAAATTTCGTTATAATGGTAAGTAACCAAACAAACCATACGAAAGAGGTGAGTACCCTATGACTATTGTAAAACAAATTTCTCTTTTTGACATCCATCAATTATTAGAAATGGAAAGTTCCCATCGTTATGATGCCATTTTTAGTGCTATCGACATTCAACCTATTTTTCAATTGTTTTCTAAAAAGACATTGAAAGGTGCACCACGTGAATTGAATTATGGTGCAATGATTCAATCGCTGATTATTCGTATTGTCGAACGAATTCCAACAATGAAGGATTTAGTCAAACGTTTGGTTCATGATCCTTTATTTCGTTTCGACTGTGGATTCCTTGTGTCTGATGTCGTACCATCTGAAAGCTCTTATTCACGCATGATTCAAGTCATTAGTGAATCAGATGTGCTAGATAAAATGAACGATACACTCATCAAAACAGCGATGTTGGAAGGCTTTCTAAATGATGAACATGTCGCCATCGATGCGAGTCACTTTGAAGCTCGTGATGCTTTCACACCATCAGAAAAGAAAGCACCTAAAACTCCTAAAAAACGTGGTCGTAAAACTAAAGCTGAACGAGCTGTTTGGTTAGCCGAACAAGTAGAGAAAAAAGGAAATCAATCAACCTATGAAAAAGAACTGAAAGAACAGCTGGATATCCCATTAGAAACCCTTTGGAAGGATGTACCGATTGAGCCAAAATGGGGTGTGAAAAAGAATAGTAAAGGAAAAAATACATTCTGGTTTGGTTATAAAGCACATTTAGCTGTTTCGACGAAAAGTCAATATATCATCACTCGTTTGATGTCCTCAGGTAATTTAAGTGATTGTAAAGCTGCGATTCCATTATTGAAAAAACTTCATCACTTAGGAAACGGTCAATTTACAATAGCTATATTTGATGCTGGTTATGATGTTGAACCTATTTACCGTCAAGCCGTATCACAGTCCATGCGAGTCGTGATTCCTTACAACGTTCGCCGAGAAGGAGAATATATAGGATTCGATGAACATTTTCGTCCAACCTGTGTGCGTGAACATAGTTACCAATATGACAGCTTTGACGCTAAGTACAATACATTAAAATTCACACGTCCAAAGGAATGTACAACTTGCCCATTACGAGAAGACACCCTTTGCCAAAAAGTTTTCAAAATCAAATGTGATATAGATATCCGTAAATTTACCTATCCAGCACGTGGGACAGAACGATGGAAACTGCTTTATCAAGAACGTACAGCAGTCGAACGCGTTAACGCTTATTTAAAGGAATACTTTCAATTAAACAATGTCCGTCATCGTACAGGAAAGAAAGCAAAAATGCATTTCAATCTGGTGACGTTAATTTATAATACCTGCAAACTAGCAGTTGATCGAATCAATGCTTTATTACAGCAACAAAACCAAGTTGCATAATTAAAAAAAAAACGAAGTTTTTAGTATAGGGGTACTCTATACTTCAGAAAAACTATGATTTATGAAATTGATTCAAATAGTATATATATTTTTGTTTAAAAAGTAATTTTTTTGAGAATGAATGAAATAAATTATAGAAAAAAAGCTAGTAGCATACGCTACTAGCCTTGTATTACTTATTGTTGAGTTCCACGTAATTGTGACTCAGCCATTTGCACTAGACGTTTAGTGATTTCTCCTCCGACTGACCCGTTTGCACGAGCAGAAGCTTCAGGTCCGAGTTGAACACCAAACTCTTGTGCAATTTCATATTTCATTTGATCTAATGCTGCATTTGCACCAGGAACTAAAAGTTTATTTCTGCTGCTGTTGTTGTTTGTAGCCATCTCTCTCACCTCCTTGTGCATTTAGAATGTGCTGTAATTATTAATTAATACATAAAAGGTGAGAGGTAAATTGTTCATATATTACCGATTCGATGGTACAAAATTATTATATATTATAATAAATGCTTAAATTTCTCTACTTTCATACGTTTTTCAGGCAACGTATAAATTTCGCGATTTTTCACTGCTCGTTCAATATACTCTTCAAAATCTACTTGAGATTCGAAATAAGTTACTCGATCTATTTTTGGTCTTGTTTTCGGATTTGCTGGTGTAAATATTGTACAGCAATCTTCGTACGGTTTAATGGAGATTTCGTACGTGCCAATCTTTTGAGCAATATCAATAATGTCCAGCTTATCGAATGAAATCAAAGGTCGAAGAATCGGTGTATTCGTTACTTCATTGATTGCCGTTAAACTTTCTAATGTTTGGCTTGCTACTTGTCCTAAACTTTCACCTGTAACAAGCCCCAAAGCGCCAATTTCTTCACGAACACGATCTGCAACTTTCATCATCACTCTGCGTGTTGTTGTCATTAACATTTCTTTTGGTACTGAATCTTTAATTAAAACTTGTAATTCAGTGAATGGTATAACATGTAAATGAATAGAAGAACCGAATTTTGTTAATTCATTTGCTAAATCTTTTACTTTTTGCAATGATTGTTCACTCGTATAAGGTGGGCTATAAAAATGAATGGCATCAATTCTTACTCCCCTTTTCATCATTAAATATCCTGCTACTGGGCTATCAATTCCTCCAGAAAGCAATAATAGCGATTTTCCGTTCGAACCTACAGGCATACCACCTGCACCATAAATGATTTCAGACATTAAATAAGCTGCTTCTTTTCGAATTTCAATTCGAAGTTCCACATCAGGATTTTTAACATTTACTGATAAATTTGGATTATGTTTTAATAAAAATCCTCCAACTGCTAATTGTATATCATATGTTTTGAGTGGGTATGTTTTATCTGATCGATGCACTTCCACTTTAAACGTGATTTGCTGATCTTTATAACGATCCATTATTTTTTGGGCTAACTGTTGGATGTTTTCAATTTCCCTATCGCATATAGCAACAGGACTAAACGATTGAATACCAAACACACTAGGCAATTTTTCCATCAATACTTCAAATTGTTTTTCATTATCAAGCTTAATATACATTCGATCCCGCTCTGCTTGAACTGTCAGAGGGGCAATATCAGAAAAAGTATATTTGATATTATTTTTTAATCGGTGAATAAAATCTTTACGATTTCGACCTTTCGTAGTGAGTTCACCATATCGTATTAATATTTCATTCCAAAGCATCATTTTTATACTCCTTTTAATTCTTTCATAACTTCTTTAAAAATTTCTTTAAATTGTTCTATTTCTTTCTCTGTATTTTTTGCGCCAAAACTTATTCGAATAACCCCTTCTTTAAAGTGAGAATCTACATTTAAAGCTTCGACAACATGGCTTGTTTTCTTTTGTTTTGAAGAACATGCGCTAGATGTAGATACAATGACACCTCTTTTTTGCAATGCATTAATTATCACTTCGCCTTTTAAATCTCGCACGCTAAAAGACAAAATATGTGGCGCCCCTTCTTTAGTTGAGAGTAAATAAATATGATCACCGAAAGTATTGAAAAAATCCATCAGATGATCTCGCCACTTTGTAAATTTTGCATAATTTTCTTGTAGATGTTCAGTTGCAATTCGACAAGCTTTTGCTAATGCAACAGCTTGTGGAACAGGGACAGTTCCGCTTCTTAATCCAAATTCTTGATCGCCACCTACAATTAGTGGTGCAATGTTTAATTTTCTTTGAAATGCGATGATTCCTGTTCCTTTTATTCCATGGATTTTATGACCCGAAATTGTTAATATATCCGGTCCGGCATCACCGTTAAATTGAACTTCCAATTTTCCAAAACTTTGTACTGCATCCACATGAAAAATGGCACGAGAATGTTGGTGAATGATTTTGGCTGCTTCCTCAATCGGTTGAATTGCTCCCATCTCATTATTGACGTGCATCATGCTAACAAGAATCGTATCTTTTCGAAGTTTCCTGCGTAATTCATCTATGGATATTACACCCTTATTATCCACTGATAAATACTCGACTTCGTATCCATCTTTTTCTAAAGTTTTATATGCTTCCAACACTGATGCGTGTTCAATTTCAGTTGTAATTATATGTTTCCCAATATGCTTATTTTCTTTTGCAACGCCAAAAATTGCAAAGTTATTTGATTCTGTTCCTCCTGAAGTAAATAAAACGTGTTCCGGTTTTGTTTTGATTATGTGAGCAATTTGATTTCTTGCTGCTTCTAATAATTCATTTACTTCCACACCAAAGGCATGAATTGAAGCAGGATTCGCAAAATAGTTTTTATTTACTTCAAGAAATGTATGTAATACTTCATCATGTGGTTTCGTTGTAGCACTATTGTCAAAATAGATCATGAATACCAACCTTCTATTTATAATTTTTATGACAATTTCAAAAGAAAAGGGTTGTTCAGAAAGTGAACACTTTCCGGACAACCAACCTTCTCATTGTGTACTATTAGCATCAAAAGATTATCCAAAATCTTTCAAATGAATGGATAACAGCAAATTGCAATATCAATTTCCGATAATGCAATTTGTTATTAATATTATATCGTGAATAACCTTACCGTGCATAAACTAATGTTTCGTTTTTTCGAACATTTCTTCTTGAACGAGTTCTTGAATGCGTTGAATTGCTCCTTGTTCCGCCAGTTCCACAGCTTCTGCAGCTTCTTCCAAAGCTTTTACATAGCGGAAATTGTGGAACGATTCTTCCGCTTGAAGCAACAATTCATGGACCCTTGGATTTGAACGATATCGGTTTCCATATTGAATGATGCGCTCTATTAACATCACATTTTCGATCATCTCTTTAGCATGTTTTTGCACATCTTGAATACATTTTTCCGCTTGATCTAAATTGCTATTTACCAAATTCATGTTCAACGGAACTTCTTGGAGGCTTTGCATTACAATAAATAATTGCTCTTCTGCTTCTTCTAAGCGAGCATCCATTTCTTCTGGTATACCCGGAATGTTTGCTCTATGTAACATCCGGTCTGTTTCTTGCAGGATTTTCTTTAAAGACTGAAGTTTTGCTCGAGCTTTATTTTCATCAATTCGCAAATTCTTTAACCGGTTTGAAAACTGATCTTGCACCGCTTGAATTTGCTCAATTTCATTACGAATTTCGATTAATTCTTCTTGCAAACTTGAGTATGCGGATTTTTCTTCTCTTACACGGGATAGCAATACTTCAAATCTTTTTTGTATCACTTCCAATTGTTTTAATCCGAGTTTTGGAATTTCAGCCTCTTCTTCCGGCAAACGATAGCTATTTTGCACATATTCTGCTTCTGTACTTACTTCTTTTGTAGCTTTCAAAACTTCATTTAAAGTTTTGTATGTACTATCGCAATTTTTATCGACATAGTTTTTTGCATAAACTTCTTTTTCAAGTAAATCGTAAAAATTGTCGATTTCATCATTGATTTCTTGGATTCTTGTCGACACATAAGAAATATTTAAATTCGCTAATTCCTCTTCTAATTTCTTTAATTCTTGTTCAATACGGTCAAGGTTCTTTGTTAATTCTAAATGCTGTAAGTAATATGATTGCTCTTCCATTTCTCGATGACCGGTTCTCAATTCATGGATTGATGCTGGTATTTTAGTTTGAATTTCTGTTAATAATGACGGGATTTCACTAATCAATTCATACATATTTTTCGACTTTTCATTGAGTAAAAGAACAATTTCTCTAGCATTTAAATAATTTCCCTCTTCTGTCATTTTTTCATATTCATCAAGCTTTTGAGGAAATTCTTCTAGCATTTTTTCCAAATTCTCAATCGCAGGACCAAAGGAATATTGATGAGCTAGAAGAGTTTTGCGAGCTGAACGATAAAGTTCCTTCAATTGTTCTATTTCAATGCGATTCTTTTCTTCACTGCCAATTAATTCTTCTAATTCAGATAAGATCTCATTTTTGATTTGATCACATTTATCAATATAATCTTCTATATCTTTTTCAATCATCGAAGCTTTTTTAAATTTAAACCGGTCAATATATTCTTCAGCATCGAACAACATGGAATCAATTTTGATGATGTCAACATCTACCACTTCAGTCCATTTATTTCGCCAACGTTCGAATAATTCTTCCGTCTGACCGTTCATATTCAAATTTTTTACCTTTGTTAATTCTTCAAATATAGGATAATGTTGAATTTGTAATTTCTTTTTTTCCAGTCGCTCTATTACAGCATTATGTTTTTTCCGGATGATTAGCCCGAACGTTAATAATGCTAATAGTACGATGATGACAATGATGATATACTTCATCGTAAGCCTCCTATTCCACACTCACGCAAATTGGCTATATGTTATATAATATACCATGTTTTTAAACTTTTGTTTTAAAAAATGAAGTATTTCATGAAAGTAATATAATTCTATTTAAAAGTAAAAGGAGTTGAAAAAAATTGAAAAAAGACGGGCACATTCATACTCCCTTTTGTCCCCATGGAACAGCTGATTCGCTGGAAGGATATATAGAAAAAGCAATTCAACATCAATTTACAGATATTACGTTTACTGAACATGCACCTCTACCAGCAAATTTTGTTGATCCCACACCCGAAAAGGATAGCGGAATGAAACCGGATTTATTGCCAACTTATATAGATACATTGCACAAATTAAAACAACAATATGAAAAAGATATCACCATTCATATAGGTTTAGAAGTGGATTATATTGTTGGTTACGAAAACGAAACGAAAAACTTATTAAATAGTGTTGGTCCTTTTCTTGATGATGCCATCCTGTCCGTTCATTTTTTAAAATGGAAAGATGAATATGTTTGCATCGATTATTCAGAACAAGAATTTATGAAATTTGTAGAAAAAGTTGGAAGTGTTGAAGCGATTTATGAATTGTATTATGATACTGTTATTCAATCAATTGATGTGGACCTTGGTGTATATAAACCTCGTCGCATCGGCCATCCTACACTAGTCCACAAATTTCAACATGCCCATAAAGTTCATGTAGATGATGAACAGCGCATTAAAGAAATATTAAATAAAATGAAGGCATTTGGATACGAACTGGATGTAAATAGCGCAGGGTTAAGCAAAAAATATTGTTTAGAGCCTTACCCACCATTCCCAATGATTGAGTATGCTAAATCGATACATCTGCCACTTGTGTTTGGATCTGATGCTCACTCAATCAATGATTTGCATCAACATTATGAAAAAATTTTCCACAAATAGGAGGTACTATGTTTACGAAAACTGAATATAAAGGTAATCTCAAAGAGCAATATGACATGTTATCCAAGCAACTCTCCGCTTTACTCGAAGGAGAAGATGATATCATTGCGAATTTAAGCAACGCTAGTGCATTGTTAAATCAATTTTTAACAGACATCAACTGGGTTGGATTTTACTTAATGAAAAATGGTGAACTTGTCCTCGGACCATTTCAAGGATTGCCTGCTTGTGTACGAATCCCAGTAGGACGTGGCGTATGTGGTACCGCTGTACAGAAAAGAGAAACGATCGTCGTAGAAGACGTTCACCAATTCCCTGGTCATATTGCATGCGATGCTCGAAGTAATTCAGAGATTGTCATTCCACTAATAAAAAACGATGAAATCATCGGCGTCCTTGATATTGATAGTCCACTGAAAAATCGCTTTACAAACGATGACAAGCTGGGATTAGAAAAATTTGTCCAAACATTAATCCAATATTTATAAAAAAATTACTACGTTTTCGTAACTTTTACGAACGTAGTAATTTTTTATGGCCTCAAAGCCCTTACATCCTCATAAATACAAACCTTATTTTTTCCGCTATTTTTTGCAGCATATAAAGCTTTATCCGCCTGCAAAAATAATTGCTGATATTCCGGTCGATTTTGTTTATGCCAAGTAATTAATCCAGCTGAAACAGTCACTTTAGGAACAGTTATTTTTGGAATTTGCGACACGATTTTTTTAGCTAGATGATATGCTTCCGATTCAGATATATTTGGCACATAAATGCTTAATTCTTCACCGCCCCATCGAGCACAAATCCCTTTTTCTCCAACTTCCTCGATTAACTTTTCTCCAATTTGAATTAATACTTGATCGCCAACTTGATGACCGAATGAGTCATTAATTTGTTTAAAGTCATCAATATCAAGCAATAAAAACATACCGCTTTCATCGTTTGTTAATGATTGATTCACAAATTTATCAAGATAACATCTAGCATAAAGCTTCGTTAAATGATCATGATCGACCATTTCTTGCAATTTATGTCTCAGAATATTATTCGATATCGCTAATGATGAGTGATGGATTAACGATTGCATTAATTTAAAGCTATCAAAAGAGAAAAAGTAAGCGTCTTCATGTAAAACAATGCTAAAGCCGATAATTTTTTGTCCAGCAATCATCGGTATGGCCATCATCGACTTGAATTTCAGATCGCTTGAAATGAGTCGGCTAAAATCTGCGATGAATAAAGAGTCCTTCGATTTTTCAAAATGCTTTGCGACAAAATCAATGTAAAAAATGCCCTCAGCCGATTTAAATAAACTGGTAGAAGCATTTGCTAATTGAAAACATTCCTTCTCCGCAAACACAAAACATAACTCGTTAGGTTGGAAAGATTTCATTAACTGCTTCTTTAAAAACGTAAGCATTTCAACTATATCTAGCTCTGAATTCAATCGATGACTCGTTTCATTAATTAGTTGCAAATCACCGATTAAACGATGAGATTGATGATATAATTTTGCGTTTTCTAATGCATTTCCCGCCGTATGTGTAAGCATTGCAATGTATTCCTTTTCCTTTCTGGAGAATACATATTGGATTGGTGCTTTCACTTGGAAAATACCGTAAATTGCTTGTCTCCCTTTTATCGGTGCGTTTAAAATACAACTGTTTAATTCCTCTGATTTTTCAATCGTAATTTTCCCCGATACAAATGCTTCAACTGTTGCAGCGCGCTCTTTTAAATAGTCAAACTGTTTAATTTTAAGGGAAGTCTTCTGTTCTTGATCATTCGACAATATTAATTCTACTTCAAATTCTGAATAGTTTTCTTGGATTGTGGTAATCACGTTTTCTAATATGATGTCGATATCCATCGTAGAGTGAAATAAATCCGTCATACTATATAATTTTTTAAATTTCTTTTCGTTCGTGCGTACTTCTAAATTATGAATGAATGCTCGAAGAAATTTTGAGATGTTATCGACGAATTCACAAAAAACTTCTGATTCAGAAAACTTTTTCCAAGTAGGACTCGATTGACATAATAATAATCCGAATACTCTTTCTCCTTCTCTGAGTAACACCATATCAGTGAAATCACGATAGTCAAAAAGCTCCTTTAAAGATGGCGGTATGAAAGCCCTAGCTTCGACCATTTGCGGTATCTCTCTCTGTTCTAATATGGAAATTGCGCTTTTATACTGCTTTAACGTATCATTTTCAACGAAGAGAATATCGCATTTCTTTATATTAAAATGTTGTACCAAACACTTTTTAAGCATATTGATAAATTCTTTCAAATCACGCTCATCATCGATGGAGCTAAATGAAAGGTTCAATAATTCCGACTTAAATTCCATTAATTTCAGCCGATCTTCTGACATGAAATCACCTTTTCTTGACTAACAAGATAACAACATACTATTAATTATACCATTTTTTAAAACTAATTTCCTACTTATATTTTAGCTTTAAAGACATATTGTAAAATAAAATTTTCTCTTTTCTGTATCATTGATTAATGTTATGAAAAAAACAGTTGAAATATCTCTAAACATTATCAATTCAATTATTTTCCCTTGACTGAAGTTCTAAAAAATTATAAAATTACCTTCGTGTAAAATAAATGCAGCAGTTGTATAAACTTGTGAATGTATTTTATTCCTCTAATAGTCACTGATTATTAGAAGGTGTATTGAGTAACCCTAACGGCTGCTAGGGCGAAAATACATGAAAATAAAATACACATAAGTTCGGATACAACTGGTTTTGTTTTACAACAAAAAAACCAAAAGGAGGAGACAAGATGTCTCGTTATACAGGACCATCATGGAAAATCTCTCGTCGCCTTGGTATTTCACTAAGCGGCACTGGTAAGGAATTAGAAAGACGTCCTTACGCACCAGGTCAACACGGACCTACTCAACGTAAAAAATTAACAGAATATGGTTTACAGCTTCAAGAAAAACAAAAACTTCGTCATATGTATGGTATGAACGAACGTCAATTCAAAAACCTATTCGTTAAAGCGGGTAAAATGAAAGGTGTTCATGGTGAAAACTTCATGATCCTTCTTGAATCTCGCTTAGATAACTTAGTATATCGTTTAGGTCTTGCTCGCACTCGTCGTGCAGCTCGTCAATTAGTAAACCATGGCCACGTTACTGTTGATGGACAACGTGTTGATATTCCTTCATACAGCGTAAAACCTGGTCAAGTAATTTCTTTACGTGAAAAATCTAAAAACTTACAAGTTGTAAACGAAGCAATTGAAGCAAACAACTTTGTTCCAGAATACTTAACTTTCGATGCAGAGAAAAAAGAAGGTACTTACGTTCGTTATCCTGAACGTTCTGAATTACCATCTGAAATTAACGAATCTCTAATCGTTGAGTTCTATTCTCGCTGATTTATCGCTTTATTACAAAAAGCCCCGGAAACTTTGTTATCAAGTTTCAGGGCTTTTTTCATATGGAAAACTTTATTTCAATTAATAGTGAAACAAACAAATCTGTTAATATCAAGGCATTAAGTATATTCAATCGTTTTGCTATTATGTTTCTTTCGGGTAATTTTCCCCCATTGGCAACGTTTTTTTCGATATCCGATAAACACCGAAACTCTAATCAGCGATAAAAAATAACGGAATATAGCAATTTCAATCATGACCATTAGTAATGCAATCATCACATCTGACCCATGCAGTTTTAATCCTTGAGTATATACTCGCTGGAAAAATGCTGTAAGAGACAATAAGATTCCATAACATGTATAAATTAAAAATAAATTAATCACTCAACTTTCGCAGTCCAAAATCTTGTTTAAATGCTTGATGTAAATGGGTTTTGGAAGTACAAAATTATCATTTGACATTTTTTAAAACATAAAGAAAGACACCTATTCTTTTGGTAAAATATTGGTGACGAAACCAAATCCAAAAGAAAGGTGCCACCATTATGATAACGAATAAAGACTACTTTGCGCAATTACCAAAAGAAATCAAACAAGGATTTTCCGAATTAAATATTGGATATCATTTAAGAAAAGCAAATATTACGAAACTTGCCGGGTATTCTTCTCTTTCTGTTTTCAAACTGATTTTTCTTTTAGTCTTCCAATATAAGAACTGGTTTCGTGCTTTTATGAGTAAACGATCTCAGGATCTGCCCGGAAAGGATACGGTATATCGCTTTTTAAATACACCAACCTATCATTGGAGAAAGTTTCTGCTTTCATTAAGCAGCGAAATGATCCGTCTGCTTAAGCCATTAACTTCAAAAGATCGTGTCACAGCTTTTGTGATTGATGATTCTGTCTTTTCAAGAAACCGTAGTAAGTCGGTTGAACTGTTGGCCAGGGTATTTGATCACTCTACGCATCAGTACTTGAAAGGGTTTCAAATGCTTACCCTTGGCTGGACCGATAGTTTTACTTTTATTCCTATTGATTTTGCTCTTCTAAGTTCACCGAAAAAGGAAAATCGCCTGCAAGAAATCAATACCAATATTGATAAACGAACATCTGGCTATAAGCGTCGCCAGGAAGCTCTGAAATCAAAACCGGACGTGGCTTCAGCTTTACTTGATCACGCCTTTGAAAAAGGGATTGTAGCTGACTATGTGCTCATGGATTCTTGGTTTACACAAGCGCCTTTAATTGAGAAGATTACGAACAAAGGGTTATTTGTCATTGGCATGGTGAAGCAATTAAAGCAGCGATACGTTTACGATGGTGAACGTTTCACACTGAATCAACTTTACAAATTGGCAAAAACGCACATGGGTAAAAAAGACATTCTCGGATCCATTTATGCTACTTTAGACAATGGAATTCCAGTAAAAATTCTATTTGTACGAAACCGTAATAAACGGAGCGAATGGCTTGCCATTCTCAGCACAGATACAACATTAGAAAATGAAGAGATCATTCGTATTTACGGCATGCGTTGGGACATTGAAGTCTTCTTCAAATGCAATAAATCCTTTTTAAATTTAGGGAAAGAATTCCAGGGTCGTTCATACGACATGTTAATTAGCCATACAACCATTGTTTTTACACGATATATTCTCATTGCATGGCAAATGCGAAAAGAGGAGGATCCTAAGACGATTGGCAACCTTTTTTACATCCTTTGCGAAGATGTAAAAGACATAGATTTTATTACTGCCCTTCAATCGCTTATTGACCTTTTCCAAACTTTGGCGGAAGCCAAGGTTTCTTTAAACATGGACATCTTTAAAAATCAAATGAATAAATGGTTGGTTACTATACCTAATTATATCAAGCAATGCTTAAATATTACTGTGTGCGAAAGTTGAGTTAATCATAAATGGAACATTCAATAAATCGAATGATTCCAATTACCATCATTATTAAAGTGAATATTGTTAAATAACAAAATTACATTTATTTACAATTTTTAATCTTTTTGGTTTAATTGTTTCGTAACATGTCAATAAAATATTATGTAGAATTAAGTGCATTATTACTATTTTGGTATTAATAAGTAAGTCTTAATGAAAGAAAATTTCAAAACCCCATTATATCTACTATCTAATTGGGTGGAATTTTTTTCACAAGGACAAAAATTAAGGCTTGATTGACATCATTTGTCAATCAAGCCTACTCGTTTATTTCTATCAAGTATTAAACGTATTTAACCATATGATATTTCTTTTTACCACGTCGGATAATTGTAAATTCATCGTCTAAACGATCTTTGCTACCAACAATGTAATTTACATCAGTTACTTTGTCTCCATTAATAGAAATGGCTCCATTCGCTACGTCTTCTCTTGCTTGACGTTTTGATGGTGAAATATTTGCTTCTACTAGTAAATCTACAATATTTTTGTCTTCTTTCGTGATTTCTGCAGTAGGTACATCTTTAAATGCATCTCTCATTTCGCTGGCAGATAGTGATTTTAAATTCCCTGAGAATAGTGCATCTGTAATGCGTTTTGCTGTTTCGAGCGCTTCTTCGCCGTGAATTAGTTTTGTCATTTCTTCTGCTAATACCTTTTGCGCTTTGCGTAAATGTGGTTCTTCTTCCACAGATACAGCAAGAGCTTCAATTTCCTCTTTGCTTAAGAACGTAAAGATTTTTAAATATTTAACAACATCCGCATCAGCTGTATTAATCCAGAATTGATAAAATTCATATGGACTAGTTTTCTCAGGATCTAACCAAACTGCACCGCTTGCCGTTTTACCAAATTTTGTGCCATCCGCTTTTGTAACAAGCGGCATTGTAATACCGTAAGCCTTAGCCTCTTCATTATGTGTTTTGCGGATGATTTCAAGACCTGTTGTAATGTTGCCCCATTGGTCTGAACCCCCAACTTGTAATCGCACATTGTAATGATCATATAAATAATTAAAATCAATACCTTGCAATAAAGTGTAAGAGAATTCAGTAAATGAAATACCTGATTCAAGACGAGAGGCAATGGTATCTTTTGCAAGCATGTAATTAACATTAATAAGCTTTCCGTAATCACGCAAGAAATCGATGACATTCATTTGGCTAATCCATTCATAGTTATTCACTAAAATAGCACTGTTTTCACTATCACCGAATTCAAAAATGCGCTCCATTTGTTTTTTTAGTCCATTAACATTTTTTTCTATTTGTTCTTTTGTAAGAAGTTGGCGTTCTGTAGATCTTCCAGATGGATCACCAATCATTCCTGTTGCCCCACCAACAAGTAATACAGGTTTGTGACCTGCTTGTTGGAAACGACGCAGTGTCAGTAGTGGCACAATATGGCCAATGTGCATGGAATCAGCTGTTGGGTCCACCCCTACATATAATGATATTTTTTCTCCACTTAATAGTTTTTCTAATCCTTCTTCATCAGTTTGCTGATATATTAAACCACGCCATTTTAAATCTTCTAATAACGCATTTGTCATACTTGATTCCTCCTATTTTGTATTTATTAATGAAAAGGGATATAGTTTGTTCAATACATATTTCACCAAAGCTAGGTCAAAGAAATTTTGCAATAAAAAAACTGCATGCAATCATGCATGCAGGGACGCTATTCACGTGGTACCACCCAGCTTGGAGAAACTATCTCCCACTCATTCATCCTTATCGCGGAAAACGTTCAAGCTCCAAGAACGTAATTCATGTCTTCATTATGACTAGCTTGCACCAACCGCTAGCTCTCTAATACAGTGAATGAAAACACTACTTCAATCTCTTCAACGCTTGAAAATATATGTAAATCATAAAAAACTATAAGTCATATTGTACTCGTAAAATTTTCATTGTCAACAACTATACTCCGATTATATAGAATTGTGCTATAATATACAAGATTTTAGGAGGGGATTGAGTGAGAGAGTGGCTTCAACAATTTATCAATAAACTAATACAAATAAACGAAAAAATTGAAACGATAGCTACATCTAAAGATACAAGCAAGTTGCGCATTACATTAAGTGTGCTTTGGAATCTAGGACTCGTCTTTTTGATACTTTTTTTAACCGGCTTTGTATTTGTATTTTCCATTGGAGTAGGCTATTTTGCATCATTAGTAAAAGACGAGCCTCTGCACACGAAGGAAGAAATGCGAAAACAAATTTATAACTATGAAGAAACTAGTGAAATGTATTTTGCCGGAAATATTTACATAGGCAAAGTTCGCACAGATTTAGATCGACAAAAAACAACGCTTGATCAAGTATCACCCCTTTTAGTGCAGGCAGTCCTTGCAACGGAAGACGAATACTTTTATGAGCACAATGGAATCGTGCCAAAAGCGGTACTTCGAGGATTAATTCAAGACTTTACAAATGCTTCAACCCAAACTGGTGGTTCTACTTTAACGCAGCAACTTATTAAGAACCAAATATTAACGAATGAAGTGTCATACGAACGAAAAGCGAGAGAATTGTTGCTTGCATTCCGTCTTGAACATTTTATGACAAAAGATGAAATTTTAGAGGCGTATTTAAACATTATTCCATATGGCAGAAATGCTTCTGGCCGGAATATTGCAGGAGTGGAAACAGCAGCGAAAGGAATTTTTGGTGTAAGTGCAAAGGATTTAAATTTACCGCAAGCTGCATACATTGCCGGAATTCCACAAGCACCTTTTGCTCATACTCCTTATACGCAAAAAGGACAACTAAAAAGTCCAGAAGGTTTACAACCTGGAATCGAACGAATGAAAACCGTCTTATATCGAATGAAAGAAGTTGGCTATATTTCAGAAGAGGAATATCAAGAAGCTCTCAACTATGACATTACAAAAGATTTCAAAGAACCAGAATCACAAACGTTAAATTACCCATATCTAACTTTTGAAATCGAACGCCGGGCAAAAGAAATTATGGCAAGAGTATTAGCTGAAAAAGACGGCATCGATCCTAAACGTCTTGATGAAGAGGAAAATCTTTACGAAAAATATATAATACTTGCGGACAGAGATATACGTTCAGGCGGCTACCGCATATATACGACAATCGATAAAGACTTATATGATGCAATGAACAATGCAGCAAAGGAATTCCAATATTATGGTCATACTTTTACGAAAACAGAAATTGATCCAGAAACAAAACAAGAAGTTGAAGTCCCTCTTCCTGTGCAAGTAGGCAGTATACTAATCGAAAATAAGACAGGAAAAATATTGAGCTTTGTTGGAGGAAGAGACTTTGAAATTACCGAGTTAAACCATGCAACTCAAGCATATCGTCCGAATGGTTCAACGATGAAACCGCTACTTGTTTATGGTCCAGCGATCGAATATGGTGTGATTGGCGCAGGAAGTCCTGTTGTTGACGTCAAATTCAAGTATAAAGGCTGGGCTCCAACTAACTATATCCAAAACGAAGAGCGGGGAATCATACCGGCTAGGGTAGCATTAGCTCACTCTCAAAACTTAACAGCAATCCGTTTATACGACCAAATTATCGACAGAAGACCTGCTGAGCTATTAAAGAAAATGGGATTCTCAAAATTAACTGAAGGGGATTTTGTTAATCTAGCTACTTCTATCGGAGCATTAGAATACGGAACAACAGTGGAAGAAAACACAAACGCTTTTGCCACATTTGCAAATGGTGGGAAATTTATTGACGCTTATATGATTGATCGGATAGAAGATGTAGACGGCAATATTATTTACAATCACACTCCAGAGCCAGTTCAAGTGTTTTCCCCTGAAGCATCATACATCATTACTGATATGATGAGAGATGTATTGGAATATGGTACTGGTACTAGAGCACGCAGTACATTAAAATTCTCATCTGACTTTGCAGCAAAAACAGGTACAACTCAAGAATACAAAGACGTATGGTTCGTTGGATACAATCCAAATGTTTCTTTAGGGGTTTGGTTAGGTTATGACCAACCGAGAACTTTATATCAATTTAACAATATATATTTCCAACCAAGTACTCGTGTAAATTTATTATGGGCAACTTTAATGAATGCGGCTTACAATGTAAAACCCGAATTCATTGGTACGAAAGAGCGATTCCAACAACCGAAAGATGTCGTACATGCATCCTTCTGTGGCATCTCAGGAATGGCGCCATCAAACGCATGTAGTAATGCTGGTTTAGTACAAAATGACTTGTTTATTCGTAAATTTGTTCCATCCAAAGTAGATAATAGCTTCATCTCTTCTGAAACGAGAACGGTTAACATCAACGGTGAATCTTATCTTGCTTTGGATTCAACACCATCTGAATTTACTTATACTTCTAGCGGAATTTCATTAAATAAAGAATTTGTTGATAAATTACTAGGCCGTCTCGGCGGAAATCCTGATAAACTCTTAGGAAAACAATCAATCCAAGTTGCATCTGCAAAGAGCTTTGACGCAGACCAAGTTGCACCTCAACCAGTAAATGCAACAATTAAAGGAAATGTTTTATCATGGTCATCTTCCGCTTCCAATGACGTTGTCGGTTATCGTGTTTACGACCTTTCCGACGGCGGTAAAAAATTAATCGCTTCCGTTAAAAGTGATACTCGCAGCATTACTGTTGGAAAAGGAAAATACGGAGTCGTCGCAGTTGATATTACGGGAATAGAATCCGCCATTTCCAACGTGCAAGCAGGAGAACCGTTACAAGAAAATCCTAAGGACGATCATAACGAAAACGAACAACCAAACGACAACGAACAAAATGAAACTGAAAAAGAAGAAAATGACCAGAACCATCAATAAAAACTGTTATTCCACAACAATGGCAACCCACATCATCATTTATAAACACGTCGTCTGAAATGATTTCAAGACGCCAATTGTAACACTATCGCAGGAACAAGTGTTATAAAAAAATAAGTGAGGGCGTCTGAAAAAAAGTGATATGCTCCCTATTAGGTAGACAGATGAAAAAATAAAAATTCATCTAACCTAATAGGGGGCTTTCATTATGACCTTTTACAAGTATCCTAAAGAGTTCATGTTAAAACTGATTCATTTTTAAGTGCCATTATTGATTTGTATGATGGTTCTATTGTGAGTTATGAATTGGGTCATTCCAATAATTATCAATTAGTTTTTGAACATAAAGTATGTCTCGTGTGGGTCCATGCATCGATAACGCTCCAATTGAATCCTTTTGGAGTAAATTCAAATGCGAAAAATATCATTTGAATACCTATGATTCATACCAAGCACTGAAACAATCGATTGATGAATATATTAACAATTTCCGTTATCAGAAAAAATTAAACGGCTTAAGTCCCTTAGAATACAGGGCTCAAGCCGCTTAGTAACATTTTTATTTTTTACACTGTCTATTTGACAGGAAGCAGTTCACCCTTTCTTTTTATGCGAATACCTTTTTTAAAATGTCGATGGCTTGATCGATTTCTTCATAGCTTACCGTTAGAGGAGGCAATAATCGAATTACTTTTGTACCAGCCGAACAAACTAATAAACCAGCTTCTTCTAGTTTACTAATAGCTGGCGCCACTTCATTTTCCCCTTCTAAACCAATCAATAACCCTCTACCTTTAACTTTAAATTCTCCATTATGGAAAGCTGCTTTTAACTTTTCACCAAAATAATCTGATTTCTTTTTTACTTCATCTAAAAATTCTTGTTGGAATACAATGTCAATAACTTTTTGAGCAACAGCAACAGCTAACGGATTTCCTCCAAAAGTTGTACCATGTGTACCTGGACTAAAAGTATCAAACAATTCTTTTGTTCCTAATATACCACCGATTGGAAATCCTCCTCCGAGTCCTTTAGCTATTGACACAATATCCGGTTTTAAAGGGGTTTGTTCGAAGGCGAAACGGGTACCTGTTCTACCGATTCCTGTTTGAACTTCATCAATGATTAATAAAATTCCATTCTCTGAACAAATCTCTTGAATAGCTTCAGCAAACTCATCGGTAACCGCATTGACCCCGCCTTCACCTTGAATGACTTCAAGCATGATGGCAGCAACTGTATCATCAATTACACTCTTTAATGCATCCACATCATTAAATGGTAGATACGTAAATTTGTCCACTAACGGACCAAAACCGTTATGAATTTTTCCTTGTCCTGTTGCACTCATTGAACCAAATGTACGGCCATGGAATGATTGTTGAAAGGTAATAATATGGTGTTTTCCAGTATGTTTACGTGCGAGCTTAATAGCCGCTTCATTTGCTTCTGCTCCGCTATTACAGAAAAATGCGTATGAAAAGTGTGTATCCTTTACGAGTGATTGCGCTAGTTTTTCCTGACCCGGTATTTGATATAAATTGCTAGTATGCCAAATTTTCTCGCTTTGTTCCTGAATTGTTTTGACAAGTTCCGGATGAGCATGACCCAATGATAATACAGCAATTCCGCTTGTAAAATCCAAATATTCTTTGCCATTTTGATCTTTGACGATGGTCCCTTTCCCTTCAACAAGAGCAATGGGTCTTCTTGCGTAAGTATTAAAAAGTGCACTCATTTTACTAACTCCTTACTGATTATTGTTGTCCCTGTTAACGTATCATCAACGATTTCTACTTTCGGGATGCCTGCTTTTAATACTCGAATCGCTCCCTCTACTTTTGGTATCATCCCCCCTGTAATTTCGCCTTCTTCAATCCACCGATGAATGAGTTCAGGTGTAACTTCTTTTTGATACTTTCCACCAATGCGAATTCCAGCTACATCTGTAACAAGCAGTAAACGTTCAGCACCTACTGCCAACGCAATTTCGCTAGCTACTGTATCACCGTTAATATTTAATCCTTGTCCTTCTTCGGAAACGCCGATGCAACTAATGACCGGCACCACTTTCTTTGTGGTAAGGATATCGATAATATCAGTATTTATATGCTTTATTTCTCCCACATATCCATAAGTTTCATAGTCTAGTAATTCACACTGAAGAAGATTCATATCAAATCCGTTTATACCGATTGCTTGAATGCCTGCTCGATTTAAATCGTAAACGAGTTTCGGATTCACTTGGCCAATTAAAATCGACTGAACAACTTCCATTGCCTCTCTATTTGTTACTCGAATACCATTTATTTTATGCGATGAAACTTTCCTTTTTTCCAATTCTCGGTTTATGGCCGGACCTCCGCCATGGGTAATGATGATATCATAACCTTCTTCTTGTAATGTTTTAAAATTGGAAAAGAAGGCCTCATTTAAGCCTTCTAATGTACTTCCACCTAATTTAATGACAATTCGTTTACGAACGGTAGCTTGCATTGATTTGTACATAGTCATAAGATAAATCGCACCCCCATGCAAACCCGTGTCCTTCTCCTTGACTTAATGAAACATAAATTTTTATTTCATTTGCCTTTAAAATTTTTATTAGTTCTTCTTCATTAAATGGAACGGGTTCACCATTTTCCACCATTTTTTTATCACCAATTTTTATCATAATTTTGTCTGGGTCAACTGTTGCTCCACTATAACCAACAGCCGCAATAATGCGTCCCCAGTTAGCGTCACAACCAAATACCGCCGTCTTCACTAATGGAGAGCCTACAACCGTTTTTGCAATTTTTCGTGCTTCTTCATCTGAAACAGCCCCATCTACTTCTACCTCAATTAGTTTTGTTGCGCCTTCTCCATCTCGTGCAATTGCTTTTGCCAAATCTTCTGCAACCATTTGTAAAGTTTTATAAAAATTGTTCCAGTCTGGGTGTTCCGGTGTTAATGGGTTATTCCCTGCTAAACCATTCGCCAACACCAATACCATATCGTTAGTTGAAGTATCTCCATCAACTGTAATACAGTTAAAAGTTAAGTCTGTAATTTCTGATAACGCTTTTTGTAATACATCGGATTCGATATTCGCATCTGTTGTAATAAATCCAAGCATCGTCGCCATATTTGGTTCAATCATTCCAGAACCTTTTGCTGTACCTGAAATTACGACTTCTTTTCCATCGATAGTTGTGGAATAAGTTGTGTTTTTCATGACCGTATCTGTCGTTAAAATTGCTTGTGCAAAATCGATGCCATTTTCCAATGTATTTCCTATCTCAATTTTTTTCACACCTTCACGGATGTAATCCATCTTTAGCATCTCACCGATAACTCCAGTAGAAGAAACTCCCACTAATTCAGGATCGATACCTAATTTTTCTGCAGCTAATTTTTGCATTTCATAAGCATCAAGCAACCCTTGTTTTCCTGTGCAAGCATTGGCATTACCAGAGTTGACAATTACCGCCTGCATTTTTTTCGTTTCATAAACAACTTCTTTCGTTACTTTAATCGGTGCAGCTTGCACTTTGTTTGTTGTAAATACGCCTGCAACACTCGCTGGTACTTCACTATATAAAAGTGCTAAATCCTTTTTCTTATGTTTAAGTCCACAATGGATTCCAGCAGCTTTAAACCCTTTCGGTGATACAATATTTTTACTTGATAGCTTCATCTCTACTATAGATTCCATTTTTTCTCCTCCATTTCTCTCAAACGCAAAATTAAATAAGCAATGGTACGACATTTAAGCCAGTCGTTTGCGGCAGATTCATTTGAACATTCATATTTTGAATTGCCTGCCCTGCAGCCCCTTTAACTAAATTGTCAATTACACCAATGATGGTAGCCCGATTTGTCCGTTCATCTACTTTTGCAAACACATCGCAATAGTTCGAACCTTTTACTCGACTCGTTCCAATTGTATCGGCATCGGTAATCACACGAACAAACGGATGTTTTTTATACGTTTCTAGTAAACATTCCGTTAAATCTTTTGTAGTTACTCCATTTGCCACCGGTGCATAGGAAGTCGCTAAAATTCCCCTCGTCATGGGCACTAAATGCGTATTAAATGTAATGGTTGCTTTAACGTTCGTAAACATTTCAATGGCTTGCTCTATTTCCGGAATATGTTGATGTTCATTTATCTTATAAATTGATAAGTTTTCATTCGTTTCACTAAAATGCGTCATTTTTGTTGGTTTATTTCCAGCACCTGATACTCCGCTTTTTGCGTCTATCACTAAGAAGGAAGGATCAATTAAACCATTCTTAATTAGCGGAAGGATTGATAAGAGTACCGCAGTCGGATAACAGCCTGGATTTGCTATAAAAGCAGCCTCCTTAATGTTCTTTTCATTCCATTCTGTTAAACCATATACGCTTTTTTCTATAATTTCCGGTGGAGCCGGTTCTTTCTTATACCATTTTTCATAGTCTTGTAGATTTTTTAATCGATAATCTCCAGATAAATCGATTAATTTTGGTCCTCTTCCTACAAGCGGAGGTAAAAGTTTGCTCGTCACTCCACTAGGTGTACTTGCAAAGACAACATCATATTTCATCAAAGTCTCATAATCTATTTTTTGTAAAGGGACATCTTGAATATTCAATAAATGACCAAATTTAGACGAAAATATAACTCCTTCTTCAGAAGAAGTAAACAAGTCCATCCGTTCTACTTCAGGATGATTATGTAAAAACCGAATCAGTTCTAATCCACCATATCCAGTAGCTCCAATGATTGCCACCTTCATCATTCTCACCTCTTCTGTAAGATAATGTATAGTATAAACATGTATAAATATAAAGTCAAATGTATTTTTATATATTTTTGAAAAATTCTATAGAACAAAAAACGAAGGATATTCACTTAATTTATAAATGAATCATCCTTCGGTAGATGCATAAATATTATCTTGCTCAACAAATCACATGGTGTGTTCTAGCAATTCATTGAATCAATCATCTTCCATCGTCGATAAGTCACCTGTTGGAAGATTTAACTCCCAAGCTTTTAATACGCGGCGCATGATTTTACCACTTCGAGTTTTTGGAAGTTTATCCCTAAACTCAATTTCTCTAGGTGCCGCATGGGCAGCTAAACCCGTTTTAACAAACTGGCGAATTTCCTCTTTCAATTCTTCTGTCGGTTCAACTCCAGGTCGTAATGCAATAAAGGCTTTAATGATTTCTCCGCGAACTGGATCTGGCTTTCCTATAACACCCGCTTCAATAACATCTGGATGTTCTAGCAATTTGCTTTCTACTTCAAATGGTCCAACTCGCTCGCCAGCTGTCATAATTACATCATCGACACGACCTTGGAACCAGAAATATCCATCTTCATCTTTATATGCTGAATCTCCTGAAACATACCATTCTCCATTTAAGAAATATTGTTCATAACGCTCAGGATTTTTCCAAATGGCTCTCATCATGGCAGGCCATCCTTTTCGAATCGCTAAGTTCCCCATCGTATATGGCGGCAATTCATTTCCTTCATCATCAACAATAGTAGCGTATACACCTGGAATTGGTTTTCCCATGGAACCTGGTTTGATTTCCATGCTTGGATAGTTGCAAATCATGTGCCCACCTGTTTCTGTCATCCACCAAGTATCGTGGATGCGATAGCCTAATTCATTCATTCCCCAACGAATGACTTCTGGATTTAATGGTTCTCCTACAGAAAGCACGTGTCGTAATGAAGATAAATCATATTGTTTTAACACGCTTGTACCTGCACCCATTAACATTCTGAATGCCGTTGGGGCACTGTACCATACAGTAACACCATATTCTTCAATTGCACCATACCAACTATCAGGACTAAAGCGTCCTCCAATAATAACATTCGTTACTCCATTCAACCATGGACCAAAAATACCGTAAGCAGTACCTGTCACCCATCCAGGGTCTGCTGTACACCAGTAAATATCGTCATCACGCAAGTCTAATACCCAACGAGCAGTTTGATAATGTTGAATCATTGCATTATGAACATGCAATACTCCTTTTGGAGCCCCCGTTGAGCCGGATGTATAATGTAAAAGCATTCCGTCTTCTCGATCAACCCAAACGATGTCGAAATCGCTGGAAGCTTCTTCTAATTTTTTATTAAAGTCAACAATTTTTTCATTTTCTTCTACTTGTTCCCCAACAAGAAAGACCGTTTCTAAGTGCGGCAATCGATCAAGCGGCACACGGTTCAACAATTCTTTCGTTGTAACGATTGCCTTTGCTTCGCTATTGGACAATCTGTCATATACCGCTCCTTCCATAAATGCTTCAAAGAGCGGACCTACAATTACCCCCAGTTTCAAAGCACCAAGCAAAGAAAAATACAATTCTGGAGATCTCGGCATAAAGATAAACAATCGATCCCCTTTTTCAAGGCTTGCATACTGTTTAAACACGTTGGCAGCCTTGTTCGTCATGCGCTTCATATCATAGAATGAGTAGGCTTCTTTACGTTCCCCGTTATTAAAGTAAAGAGCTACTTTGTTTTTTCGATCTGATTCTGCATGACGATCGATTGCTTCGTAAGCAGCATTTAGTTTCCCCGTCGTATACCAACTAAATGCTTTCTCTACTTCCTTCCAGTCGAAATTAGCATATGTTTCATCATAGTTTTTTAGATGATAATCCCCGTGAACAACTGCTAATTTCTCAGTCGTTTTCATCCCCATGAAATATCCCCTTTCTTTTTTGATATTTTACATTTTACAACGAATCATTATAATTAGCAAAATATTTTTAACTTTTAGTTAATTTGTTTATTTTTCACAAATTTCTGCGTTAATGCACAGAATTTATCATATAATGTTAGTAATAGAAAAACGGAGGTGATGCTGATTGCAACATATAAAAAATTATTACAATGCGCAGTTGAAAACGCCTCATGGCACCGTCATCGTCGAAGGGCCCATACCGCCAGAAACACTAGAACAATATGAATTTCATGAAAATTTAACTTCTTTTCGTCCTCCACAGGAACAAAAAAGGGCATTAATCGAGATAGCTAAATTAATAGAAGGTAGAATTATTATCGCTCGCAATGAAAATACCGTCATCGGCTATGTCACATATCTTTATCCTGATCCACTTGAGAGATGGTCAGAGGATAAGATTGAAAATATGCTAGAATTGGGAGCAATTGAAGTAATACCATCCTATCGGGGAGCTGGGGTAGGAAAAAAACTATTAGAAGTTTCCTTTATGGGAGATGAAATGGAAGATTACTTAGTTATTACTACAGAATATTATTGGCATTGGGATTTAAAAGGTACAGGACTAAATGTATGGCAATATCGAAATATGATGGAAAATTTAATGAAAACAGTTGGCTTTGAATATTGTGCGACCGATGATCCAGAAATAACATCACATCCAGCCAATTGCCTAATGGTTCGTATAGGCAAGCGAGTGAATCAAGATTCCATCGAACGATTTGACAGACTTCGATTTAAACATCGATACATGTATTGATTTAGGAGGATGAGTATGATTGTCGAACAAATTATGAAAAGAGAAGTGTATGCGCTTACACCGAAAGATACATTAAACGATGCCCTTAAATTGATGAGAGAAAAAAGTATCCGCCACATTCCCATTGTAGATGATGAAGAAAATGTCGTTGGTCTTATTACATCACACGACGTCAAAAATGCATTACCTTCTTGTCTTAAAGAAGAAAATAATCCGACTATTTATGATACACCACTAGAAAAATTTATGGTAAAAGATGTCATCGTTGGTCATCCACTTGATTTTGTTGAAGATGTAGCGATTACATTTTACGAATCAAAAATTAGTTGCCTACCTATAGTTTCTGGAGGGAAGCTTGTAGGTATCGTTACATCTTCGGATTTACTGTATGCTTATATTGAATTAACAGGTGCACATCAGCCTTCATCGAAAATTGATATTCGGTTAAAAGATAAAGTTGGAACATTAGCAGATGTCCTAACACTTATAAAAAAACATCATGCAAATGTGTTAAGCATTTTAGTATTTCCTGATACAGAAAACAATGATAGCCGCATCATTTCAATTCGCATTCGAATGATGAATCCTTTATCAATTATTACTGATTTACGAAACAACGGCTTTGAAGTATTATGGCCTAATGTGCCAGGGGTGAATCTATGAAAAATGCAGTATTTGTATACTCACCAGAACAATTAAGCTACAAGTTTTCTGACAGCCATCCATTTAACCATAAGCGGTTACTGTTAACTATTGATTTACTAAAAAACATTGACGCCTTATCAGATGATGATATCATTCCAGCAAGAGTAGCAACTGATGAAGAACTTGAACTGGTCCATGATCCAAAATATATCGACATCGTAAAAAAAGCAGGACATGGCCTCATAACAGCAGAACAAGCAGAACCATACGGCATTGGAACAGAAGATACCCCGATATTTCCGAACATGCATGAAGCAAGTAGTTTGCTTGTCGGCGGTACATTGCAAGCGGTAGATTATGTAATGCAAGGAAAAAGTAAACATGCTTTAAATCTCGGTGGTGGTTTGCATCATGGTTTTCGTGGAAGAGCAAGTGGCTTTTGTATATACAACGATAGTTCGATTGCAATCCGTTACATACAAGAAAAATATCAAGCTCGCGTTCTTTATGTAGACACAGATGCTCATCATGGTGACGGTGTACAATGGACATTTTATGATGATCCTAGCGTTTGCACATTTTCCATTCACGAGACAGGCAGATATTTATTTCCAGGTACGGGAAATATCAGTGAAAGAGGAAATGGACAAGGTTATGGAACTTCATTTAACTTTCCTCTTGAAGCCTTTACTGAGGATAATAGTTTTTTAATGGTGTACGAAAAAGCTTTAAGGGAAGTCATTGAATATTTTAAACCCGATGTACTTTTTACCCAAAATGGCGCAGATGCCCATTATTTTGATCCTTTAACTCATTTATATGCCTCCATGAAAATATACCGAGAGATTCCGAAACTCGCTCATGAATTGGCTCATGAATATTGTGATGGACGATGGATTGCCGTTGGTGGCGGCGGTTATGACATGTGGCGAGTTGTGCCACGGGCATGGTCACTGATTTGGCTAGAGATGAATGATTACCCCATTCCAACAGGAAAACTGCCTGAAGTTTGGTTAAACAAATGGCAAAAAGAGGCGCCGGTGCCGCTCATTCCAACGTGGGAAGACCCAAATCCATTATTTGAACCAATTCCAAGAAAAGCGGAAATAGAAGAAAAAAATGCACAAATGCTCACAAAAGCATTAAATATCATCAGAAGTGAAAAAAATAGCATCATATAAATCGAGTAGGAGGGAGCGATTAACTCCCGTCCTCTCACACCACCGTACGTACGGTTCCGTATACGGCGGTTCAATTAAGATGATTGACGCAAGTCTTTATAACTTCCGTGAATAGCTGTTCTCTTTATGCCAGTGGTCACTCCACCCTCCAAGAGGTCCCCCACGGGATTCACCGCTTCCTCCCTCAAGTGAGGTACTACGTTTTCTGTGTTCATCATGACTCACTGAATGCCAAGGGCTATTCTCTCTTAATTGTTCGGTCCTTCTCAGTTGTTCTAGACCAACTAATACTATGACCTCTGCTGACTTCTGATGGTTCAGCTACTTATCACTAAGTAGGTTATGAAGTGTACTTCACGTATCCATCAGACCTCCCCGGGTAAGTACATGCACTTTCACACCATCTATCCGCCTCATTTACTCGATATGACCTTCGACAGAAAGAGCTTTGTTTTGTTTCGCAAACTCACTCAATCATACCTAGCCTTATATGAGGTTCGTGTTCCTCGGACCGGTGTTTTGCCTCCAGCTTCCTTCAGATTCCGCGTCACCACGGACACCCTTGCTCTTGGCTAACCTCTACTTCTGTCTTCGGGGTTCGGGACTTACACCCTATAGTTCATGTACATGCCGGGCGCACGAAAAAGTGTAGACAAAATCATTTAAGACTTTGTCTACACTCTTTTATTTTTTGGGTTTTTCTTTTACTGAATCACGTTTTTCAATTCGATAAGGCAAAATAACATTTTGATCTTCTACTTTTTCTTTATTCAAGAATTTCGTTAATAATCTCATTGATACTGCACCGATTTCATATAAAGGTAGTGCCACACTCGTTAATTGTGGTCTTACCATACGAGCTAATTTCGAATTTTCAAAACTGATGACCTCAATATCTTCCGGTACTTTGATACCGTGATCTTGTGCAGCATGAATAATTCCAATTGCTAATTCATCACTTCCAGCAAAATAGGCAGTCGGCGGATTTTCGATTTGGTTTAACTCTTTCCATGCTTCCACTCCACCGTCATACGTGCTGTCTTCAGCAACAATTAACGATTCATCCACATCTAATCCAGCATCTTTCAATGCTTTTTTATAAGCTTCTAGCTTATATTTGGCGTTGATTGTATAACTTAACGGTCCGCTAACGAATGCAATACGTTTATGTCCATTCGTAATTAACATATTTACCGCTTCATAAGTTGCTTGGAAATAATCGATATTAACTGAAGGTAACTTTTGAGATTCATCAATTGAACCTGCAAGAACAATCGGTACAGGGGAATTTTCCATTGACTGAAGTAATTTCGGTGTAACTGCGTCGCTCATCATTACAATTCCATCAACTTGTTTTCCTAACATTGTGTCAAGCAGTGACAACTCTTTGTCTTCATTTTGGTCAGAGTTGGCCAAAATAATATTGTATCGATACATCGTTGCAATATCTTCAATCCCTCGAGCTGCTTCAGCATATATATTGTTTGAAATATCAGGTATAATAACTCCTACTGTTGTAGTTTTTTTGCTCGCAAGTCCCCTTGCTACCGCATTAGGACGATATTCAAGACGTTCAATCACTTCAAGCACTTTTTTACGAGTAGAAGGCTTAACATTTTGATTACCATTTACTACTCGTGACACTGTTGCCATTGAAACATTCGCTTCCCGTGCAACATCATAAATTGTAACAGTCAAAGGTTTTCCCTCCTTTTTCATTTTATTATTGTCTTCATAATACGATATTTTGCTTAATTATTTCAATACAAAGGAAAAGTTCAAAAAAATATAATATTTTAGATATAATACTAGTAAATTATCACTAAATATTCGAGTAAGAAAAAACTACCCAATCTTAGTGATTGGATAGTATAAAACATTAAGCTTTATATTCATATTGTTTCATGAATTTTTGAAGCTCTTCAAAGAATTGGTCAAATTGCTGTAAATCCATTTGTTGTTGTGAATCGGATAATGCTACTGATGGATCTGGATGCACTTCCGCCATCACACCGTCTGCCCCGATGGCAATAGCTGCTTTAGCGCAAGGCAATAATAAGTCTCGGCGTCCAGTTGAATGAGTTACGTCAACAAATACAGGCAAATGTGTTTCTTGTTTTAAAATTGGAACCGCTGAAATGTCTAGTGTGTTGCGTGTTGCTTTTTCGTAAGTGCGGATTCCGCGTTCGCAAAGCATGATATTTTCATTACCTTTAGACATGATATATTCTGCTGCGTGCACAAATTCATCGATTGTAGCAGCTAATCCACGTTTTAATAATACTGGTTTGTTCGTTTCACCAACTGCTTTTAGCAATTCAAAGTTTTGCATGTTTCGGGCACCGATTTGAATGACATCAACATAATCCAAAGCTTCTTCAATATGAGCAGGTGTGACAATCTCAGTCACTACCGCTAATCCATATTCTTCAGAAATGCGTTTTAAAATTTTTAAACCTTCTAAGCCTAATCCTTGGAAGTCATATGGAGAAGTACGAGGTTTGTAAGCACCCCCTCGGATGAACTTTAATCCTTTAGCTTTAATTGAAGCGGCTACTTGTGCTGTTTGTTCATATGATTCTACTGAACATGGACCGAAGATGAATGTTGGCTCGCCAACTCCAATTTTTTCATTATTAATTTCAATCACTGTATCTTCTGGTTTTTTCTTACGTGACACAAGCAATTCTTTTTTCGTATCTGATTCTAATTGTTTCAAAGCCGTTTTAAAAATTGTTTTAAAGATATAATCAACCGTCATTTGATTTAACGGACCTTTATTATGCTTTTTCAGTAAATCTAACATATGACGTTCACGTAACGGGTCATATCGTGTAACGCCTTGTTTTTCTTTAATTTTACCAATTTCATTTACAATTTCAGCACGTTCGTTAATCAAACGAAGAATCTCTAAATTTAGTTCGTCAATTTGTTGTCGAAGTGCTTCTAATCTTTTTTCACTCATTCCCTAATTCTCCTCCTCCACTTAAATACAACACTTTCAGAAGACTGAAATGTATGTTACATTTTAAGATAATATCCATATTATAATCAAGAAAATTCAGAATGTCACGTTTTTAATTTAACGCTTCAACTCGTTAAAGTATATGAAGATAATAATAGAAAGGAAGCGGTTGCATTGAGTTCCAAAATATTTGCTTTAGATATCGGAACCCGGTCGGTCGTAGGAATTATTTTAGAAGAGGAAAATCACCAGTACCGTGTTGTGGATATACTCATGAAAGAACATAAAGAGCGGGCAATGATTGATGGCCAAATACATAATGTTTTATACGTGGCAGAATTAATAAAAGAATTGAAGTCAGAATTAGAAAAAAAACACGGTCCTTTAACAAAAGTGAACGTTGCTGCAGCAGGGCGTGCACTAAAAACTGAACAAGCTCTTGTGACAATTCATATTAAAAATCGGCCAATTTTTACACAAGAAGATATCAATAGACTTGAATTACAAGCTGTACAACAAGCGCAAGTTCAACTTATTCAGAAACATGAAAAAGATGAAAAAAATCATTATTATTGTGTTGGTTATTCTGTACTTTACTACAAGCTTGATGGGCAAGAAATTGGGAGTCTTTTGGATCAGCAGGGAAATGAAGCGACAGTTGAAGTGATTGCAACATTTTTACCACGAGTAGTAATTGAATCGCTATTTGCTGCATTAAAAAGAGCAGATTTGGAAATGGAGGCATTAACCCTCGAACCAATTGCAGCAATTAATGTCTTAATTCCTCCAACAATGCGTCGATTAAACGTAGCGTTAGTCGATATAGGTGCTGGTACATCGGATATCGCAATTACAAATAATAACACAATTGTGGCCTATGGGATGGTTCCAACAGCTGGTGATGAAATTACTGAAAGTTTGTGCGATCAATATTTACTCGACTTCCCTGTCGCAGAATCTATTAAACGTAAATTACATACAGAAGAAATGATTACGATTCAGGATATATTAGGATTTGAACAAGAAATCCCAAGCGTGGAAATCGTTCAATCGATTGAGCCATCCATAAAACAATTGGCAACTGCCATCGGAAATGAAATATTGCGATTAAACAACCAAATTCCACCAAAAGCTGTTATGCTTATTGGAGGGGGAAGTTTAACACCTAAACTACCTGAAGAACTTTGTAAAATCTTACAATTGCCAGCAAATCGTGTAGCCGTTCGGGATATTAGTGCCATTCAGAACTTAATAAAAGATGAAACCATTGAAGTAAGACCTGATCTTGTAACTCCAATCGGTATTGCGATTGCGGCTAAAAAATCTCCTATACAATATATGTCAGTTAAAGTGAACGATCAGGTTGTTCGACTATTTGAAACGAAAGAAATGACGGTAAGCGATGCTTTTTTAGCTGCGAAGATAAGTGCAAAACATTTATATGGTAAACCAGGACAAGGCATATCCATTACCATCAACGACCGGGATATTTTCATTCCTGGTGAACACGGAAATCCTGCAACGATATTGGTGAATGGTCAAGAAGCTTCAACTAAATCAAAAATTCAAGATGGGGATGAAATTACTATCATCCCTGGAGAAGATGGTAAAGATGCTCATGCTACAATTCGTGATATTATTGACCAAGCATCCACCAAAAAAATCAATTTCAACGAACAAACATATTTTGTTGAACCAATTGTAAAATTAAACGGAGAAAGAGCATCCCTCGATACTCCTATAAAAGACCGAGATCAAATTATCTTTGAACCTATTGAAACAGTACAAGACTTTTTAGAGCATATTAACCGACATGATGTCATCCAATTCCAAACGTTTTTAGTTAAAGTTGACGGTCAACCGGTATATTTACAAAAGTACAGTGGCACATTCTTATTGAATGGTAAACCTGCCAAATTAACGTACCCAATTCAAGATGGGGATGTATTAACGATACAAACCCCAACGACGATGCCAACAGTTCGAGTCGTGTTAGATCAATTAGATATTGCATTAGAAGACTCTATTACAGTAACTTTTCAAAATGAACCATTACAATTGAAAAAAACAAAATATGAAGTTCTCATGAATGGTGTAGTCGTACAGCCAACTACAATTGTGTATAACGGTGCTTCTTTACAATTGGTGAATAAAGATGGTAGCCCTTGGATTTTCCAAGACGTTTTTAAATTCTCCAACTGGCAAATGCCTCCTGGTTTTAGAGGACAATTCATTATTCTTAGAAACGGAAATCCAAGCTCTTTTGACACAGAAATTTTTGGTGGCGATATTTTAGAAATTCAATTAATTGAACAACCAGCTATGGGATAACGGCTGGAAGAATGCTAAATTTTAATCTAAATTAAAAAAGCAAATTGAGAAAACTCATTGTTTTCTCAATTTGCTTTTTTCCGCTTAGATAGATGAAGGTCTAGCAATTTCTGAAATATCCATCCCATCATAAACATCATTTAAATTTTCCTCATAAGAAACCGTACCATCATCAATCACTTGTGGCGATTTTACTTTTTTTGCTTTAACTTTATCTACTAATTGAGATGACTGCTCTTTAATTTGACTTGAAAGTTGAACAGTTTTTTCTTTAGCTGTTGATGAAAGAACAAGCCCTTTTTGTCGAATATTAACTGCTTGTTGCGCAACATCACTTCGCAAATCTTTTCCTGTTTTTGGAGCAAGTAGTAATCCTACAGCAGCTCCTACAATTCCCCCAACTAATGCACCGATTACGAAATCTTTCATATTGATTGTTTCCTCCTCTCTAGTTTCATGGACTAGGGATTCTTGAGGTAACTGTTGTTTTTTTACTTCGTTATAATTTGGTTTTTCCCCTGACATACATTTTCCCCCTTTATCTACTTTTTACGGCGTTTATATTTCGTCGTACTCGTATTATCCACTACCTCCACCACTTCTTGTTGGGCTTTTCGCTGTTTCCATTTTTCTGCTATATCCATTGCCACATTGCTCCATTGAACTACTTGAGCAATTTTTTCTTCATTTTTACTTACTTCTCTCGAAATGGATTCAGTAATTTGATTAATCGAGTTATTTAAATTGTTTACTGATACGCCTATATTTTTAACTGCATCTACTACAGAATTCAGCTTTTCTGATTTTTCTGTAATATCAGCAGCTAACGTATTAGTTTTTTCTAATAGAGAAGTCGTTTCACGGGTAATGCCTTCCATTTGTTTTTCAATACCTGCAATGGTACCTGCAATACTTTTTAATATTCCTTTTAATGAGAATAATGTCGCACCAATGCTTATGCAAAGAACTAAGAAAGCGATTGCTGCTACAAGTGCTGAAATATATAGTATCACTTCCATGTTGAAGACCTCCTAGAATGATGAGTTGTTTATATAATTCGACAAAATTTTTATTATTCCTTCTTCTGCTAAAAAAAGGAGCATTGAATTAGCTCCTTTTTTGATATATGAAAAATTTTCGTATCATCTTGAAAGGAACTATGCACCCATTTGCAGTATTGATTCAAATGCCTTTTGGAACTTATTAACATCACCTGCTCCCATAAATAGGAAAACTGCATTTTGATGTTTATTTAATTTATCAATTGTTTCAGCGTGAAGTATTTCACTACCATCAATAATGGCAGCTAAATCTTCAATCGTTAGTCTGCCATTTTGTTCACGAGCTGAACTGAATATTTCACAAAGATAAACCGAATCCGCATTTTTTAAACTATCAGCAAATTGTTGTAAAAAAGCTTCTGTTCGGCTGAATGTGTGTGGTTGGAAAATTGCCACAATTTCTCGATCAGGATATTTTTGTCTTGCTGATTGAATCGTTGCATTAATTTCTGTCGGATGGTGTGCATAATCATCAACAAGAACATTATTGCCAATTATCGTCTCAGTAAAACGTCTTTTTACTCCTTTGAATGTTTTTATTCTTTCTTTTATTACGTTTGCAGGGATTCCTTCATAATGACATAACGCAATGACTGCCAATGAATTTAAAATTGCATGGTCTCCATACAATGGAATGAAAAATCGATCATAATATTCATTGCGAATATATACTTCAAAACTCGTACCTTCTGTTGATTTTTCAATATTTTTTGCTATGACATCATTCCGTTCTCCCAATCCATAATAAATCACCGGTACGTTAGCACGAATTTTTTGTAAATAATGATCATCACCACAAGCGATAATGGCTTTTTTAACTTGTAACGCTAATTCTTGGAATGCCGAAAATACATCATCGATTCCAGAGAAATAATCTGGATGATCAAAATCGATATTGGTCATCACTGCATAGTCCGGATGGTAAGCTAGAAAATGTCGTCGATACTCACAAGCTTCCATAACAAAATAAGATGCATCTTTTTTACCTGATCCAGTACCGTCACCAATTAAATAAGATGTTGGCTTAAATCCACCTATCACATGGCTTGTTAGGCCGGTGGTCGATGTTTTTCCATGGGCACCTGTAATCGCTATTGATGTAAATTTCTTTATATACTCACCCAGAAATTTATGATAACGAATAACTTCAACGCCTAATTCATTTGCTCGTACGATTTCAGGATGACTATCAGAAAAAGCATTCCCTGCAATGACAGTCATTCCGGGTTGAATATTATCTGAATCAAATTTTAATATTTTAATATTTCTTTCTCTTAAAGGTTGTTCGGTAAAATAATATGTTTCTACATCCGATCCTTGTACCGATTCACCGGAGTCAAACAATATTTGAGCTAGTGAACTCATTCCCGAACCTTTTATTCCTGTAAAATGATAAATTGTCATGTTCAAAAAACCTCCCAGGGATTGACCCTAATGAATAAATATTATATATATGTCTAGTTTATACATTTTTAGTTAATCAAAAACCTATTACATTATAGCATTTATTTTTCATTTGTCTTGAAAAAAATTGAGAGGGGGCGGGCCCCTCTTTTTCATACGGATGCGTTTTGGGAAATCAATCGAATAATTCCGCTAAATCTGATTCTGTAATATACACTTCCCTAGGTTTACTTCCTTTTTGTTCAGATACAAATCCGTAACTTTCAAGCATTTCAATTAAGCGGGCAGCTCGGTTGTATCCGATGTGATATTTTCTCTGAATGGAAGATGTTGATGCGGAACCCTGTTCATACACAAAGCGGCAAACGTCTTCGAACAATTCATCTTGTTCTTCAATCATCTCTACTTTTTTAAGCAATTCTTCTTGTTCAAAGAGATACTCAGGCTCTCCTTGCTCTTTCACATGCTCGATAATTTCTTCAATCTCATCATCCGTAACATAAGTACCTTGCAATCGAATAGGGTCTGTCATCCCGTTTCCTAAATAAAGCATATCGCCTCGGCCAAGTAAGCGTTCCGCTCCTTGACTGTCCAAAATTGTTCTTGAGTCGATTTGGGAAGATACAGAGAAAGCAATACGAGTTGGGATATTTGATTTTATTAATCCTGTTATGACATCAACGGACGGTCTTTGTGTGGCAACGATTAAATGAATTCCACAAGCCCTCGCTTTTTGAGCAATTCGGCAAATGGATTCTTCCACATCTTGTGGAGCCATCATCATTAAATCGGCTAACTCGTCGATAACGATTAATATATATGGCAGTTTTAAACTATTTTTCCCCTCTTGTTCAACAAGTTTGTTATATCGAGGTAAGTCTCTTACACCTGCATGGGCAAACAGTTGATATCTTCGTTCCATCTCATCTACCGCCCACTTCAGTGCTGCGGTTGCTGCTTTCACATCCGTAATGACTGGACTGACGAGATGCGGAATGTGATTAAACGGTGCAAGTTCCACCACTTTCGGATCGATTAACATTAATTTCAATTCACTTGGTTCTGCCTTTAATAACAGGCTAACTAAGATAGAATTAATGCACACAGACTTTCCCGAACCAGTTGCGCCAGCAATCAATCCATGAGGCATTTTACGCAAGTCAATCGTTACTGGTTTACCAGTTAAATCTAATCCAAGGGCTGCTTCAAGAGGCGATTCCGATTGTAAGAAACTTTCACTATTTACGACTTCAGATAGTCGAACTGCACGTGAAATGCGGTTTGGAATTTCAATTCCAATGGTGTTTTTCCCTGGAATCGGTGCCTGTATGCGTATATCTTTCGCAGCTAAAGCAAGCTTTAAATCATCTGCAAGATTTCGAATCTTGCTTACTTTCGTCCCATGACTTACTGTGATTTCAAACTGCGTAACAGCTGGCCCTTGCATAATGGATTCAACATTCGCATTGACTTGGAAATAAGAAAGTGCTTCCACAAGCGTTTCCGCCTGACGTTCCATCCATTCCCGATCTTCTGTCGATTCTTCCGGTGGTGCCAAATATTCTAAAGGCGGCTTCATATATTTATATTCAATTTGATTTTTCTCCAATTGTTCAGGAATTTCAATTGGTTGGGATTCCTTTAAGTCGTTTGTCTCCTTTTTTTGCACTTGCTGTTTTTTTGCTAATTTTTCTTTATCAGACTTTAACATGATGACATTAAATGGTATTGGTTTTGTCTTAGGTTGTTCTTGTGTAATTGGATGCGATTCATTTGAGAGTTCTTCTTCTAAAGCCGGCTCATTTATCTCACTATTATTAGATAACTCCATTTGAATATCATCGGAAAGTGGTTCTTCTACTTCCTTTTGTACATTTAATAAATCTTCAATTCTAGTTTGATTGTTGGAAAGTTGTGCTTCGTTCAATACCGATTCTAAACGGAGCGATTCAGAGATTTGTTGAAGACCATTTGCTTCATCCTCTTTCAACGAATCGCCTGTTTCATATTCATTTTGGAAATTGGAATGATTTATGCTCTCTACTTCATTCATCGAATTGAATTCATCTTTATCGACAGTATGTTGTGTTTCCTCTATTTGTTCACCCGTTTCACAAGCCCTATCTTCATGAAGGTTCAACGGTTCATTTTGTTCCTTCTCGATTTGCTCTTGTAAGTCTTCATCATGTTCTGCTTCTAATAACGTATTCGCTTGAAGTAAAGAACTTTCAACAGTTGGTTCCACATTCTCTCGATACCCTAATGCAAATTGTTTGTTAACCTCACTCGTTTCAACTGATTCTAAATCGTCAATTGCTTCTATCGCTTTTCCATGATTATTTTCAATTATATGAGCTTCTTCTGTTATTGGTTCTGTAAGGATTAGAGGTTCATTAGAAAATTCTTTCTCTTTATCAACTATTAGATGTACATCTCCATCATTCTGAACTAATTTTTCTTCATCATATTCTTTTGTCTTTCTTGCCTCTTCAATTGTAATCGAAAATCCTTCTTTTGATTGATGGATGAATTGTTCTACTTCTTCCTTCACTTGTTCTAGCTTTTTGTCAATCTCTTCAACAACAGTAGTGCTCGCTACTTCTTCTGATGCTATAATTATTTCTTTCGACTGTTCAAGAGAAGTTTCTTTTTCAGTATTCATCTCAAATTTCTGGTCAGTTTGTTCTTGTGTATGAGTATACAAAGCATTTATTGGCTTGCGTTTCTGAAATCCATACACCGGTGAAGGTACATCGGTAGGAATAAATCTTTTCCGGCTTGGTTGTGGTTGACTTTTTTCTTTTACAATTGGTTGTTCCTTTTGTATAGTTTCTCTTTTAATTGTTTTCTCAATTAAACGCTCATTACGTCGGGATGTAATATCATAACTGACACTTGTTGTTTTTTTCTTATTTTGTTTTCGCATTTCTAACAGTTCATGGATTCTTGACACTTCCACATCATATACAAGTGAATTTTTATGATGTTGAGGTTCGATATTTGAAATAAAATCATTATAAGACTTTGGTTGATGAGGGGTCTGGTCCGACGCTTGTAATTCTTCGTCAGGGATTAATGGAAATCGAAATTTCGCTCGATTTTGTTCTTTCTTTTCGTATATAGGTTCTTGCCACTCATCTTCTTCATAATAGTCATATTCATCTTCAACTTCGTCTTTAAATAACAACTTATTCAATGTACGTTTGAGCCAATTCATCAATCATCACTCTTTCTAACATCATACCTTTTATAATTATATGATAATAATCGGTAATGAAGCTACATTCTTTATAGAATTACATCTTTCATATATGTATTGGTAAGCGAATTCATGCATTTGAACTATGTATTCGCCACTAAAGAATACCATAAGTTTTATTGCAGATTCTTTACATTACAATAACATTCAATTAAAAAAGGCTAGGACAAATTGTCCTAACCATGTTTAGAGTGTAGAAGGGATTTGAAATGCTGAACCAATTTCAGCGTCCTCTTCTAAAACTAATATACCTTTTTCTTGAGGAGCATTTGGAATTGCTAATTCTCTAGCTGAACAAATCATGCCATAAGAATCTACACCACGTAATTGAGAAGGTTTAATTACCATTCCTGAAGGCATAACCGCGCCAATTTTGGCAACTACCACTTTTTGACCTGCTTCAACATTTGGTGCTCCACAAACGATTTGTAATACTTCATCCCCTACATTGACTTTACAAACACTAAGCTTATCTGCATTTGGATGTTTTTCCTTCTCTTCCACATATCCGACAACAAATTTTGGTGACAAGTCAACGTTTATAGTTACCTCAACATTATTTTTATTTAATGCAGATTGGATTTTTTGAACAAGCTCCTCTGTTACTTCCACATTACCATTCACATTCAATTCAACATATTTACTTGCATTAAATAAATTAAACCCTTTCACTTCACCAGTTGTTTTTTCTTTGATAAGAGCTACATCCCCTATTCGCTCTACTGATGGTGTTACAACTTCCTCAGTTGTAAGTTGCACTAATAAAACATCGCCTACATGTTCTTTATTGTACGCTACAATCATTGATCTTTCGTCTCCTTTTTTATTCGATTTTTTGCTAATATGAAAATCGGCGTCAGCTCTCCATTATCATATACGAAGGATAGTGATGTAATCGGTACACGGCCAATTGAAAAGAAATGCATCGTCATTTGGGCTAGCACATCATAACCTGTTTCATTTCGAATATCCCCAATGATTAGCACGTCTTGATGAGGAACGGAAATTGTCATATCTCCTTTAATTTTTTCCCTCATCTCTTTTAAAAAGGTTTCATTTAATATACGGCTCGCATCATAGCCATCGTTTTCATTAACAAAATAAAATATGTTTCCTGCTACTTCATCTTTTTTTACATTCGTTGACAACTTTTTTACTGCAAAGCGGGCTATTTCCCGGATTTGTTCACCAGTTGCATTTAATTTCGAAAGCATTGACTCATCAATTAATCGATAAGTTGTACCTAAATCCAAAGCATAAAAAATGCGGGTTTCTGCCGTGTGATCTGACGTAATGAAGGGATGCCCCTCTTTCGATTTCAATGGGAAAGAAGTGGAACGAATAATCGGGAATATGTTAGATAATTGATGTATTTCTTCAGCTTGCTCTTTTTCCATCGCAATAAAAGTCTGTTCAATCGTATAGACTACATCTTCTAACGCTTGTTCTTTTCTCTCATTATATTTTGCGATAATCTCAGGAAGATTAATATCCATTCCTTTTCCAAGATTTTTATGATCTAAACGTAATTTATTATCTTTGCGATTGTACGAGCAATTAAACCTTTCAATACCTAATCGTCTTTTTAACTCTTCTACAAGCTGCTCAGGTTTCACTAAAATCACTTCCTTATGTGCACAAATAAACGGCTCACTTCAGTGAACCGTTTTAATTTTCATACGTTTATTGTATCAGAAGAAACATTGGACAGTCGATTAGAATGAATTTTAGTACAGTACTTCTACTGAACGAGCAATTAACATCATTTCTACTAACTTATTATCCATATGCTTATTATTGGATATCGTAGAAACTTTTACACCACCGCTACTAGCAATCAGTTCGAATTGCCCTTCATCATGTTCCAGTACCATTGTAAATCCAAAAGCACCATCTAGTTCAACTGGTTGCTCTTTTACTATTTTTTTCGTTGAATTATTTTTCAATAAGTCATAGTGAAGCTGACTATCTTCTTTTTCATTAACATTCACAAATAAAATATATTTATCTTTTCCTTTTGATAGTATGTAATTGTTTTCATCAACTGTTTCTTTTATGCTATATCCTGATGGCAAGTATAACTCGATTTGTCCAATCTTTTTATTTGGTTCTCTTGGCGATTCTTCAAATACTGTTTGTGCACTAGCTACACCTGTATTGATTTGCTCTTCTACGGATTTTCCACAACCGGCTAATCCAAGCAACGATATACAGCTAATGGTTAATAGTAACCATTTTTTCATTTTTCATTTCACTTCCTTTACCCATACTACATTTTAGTAGGATATCAAATAGAGTGCAATCTTAAAGTCTAATTTTAGAATAATAGATAAAAAACAGGAAAATTTAATCATTATCTCTCCTTTTTTGTAAAAAGATATTGTCCAATCAATAATGTAACGATCTGTTCAAACATTTCCTTCCGATCAACCAAATTCGCTGTTAATACGCCAATTGCTCCTTTATGATGGCGCGTATCTTTTTCATTCGTATACTCATCCATAACAGGACCTAACTCTTTTCCCGCGCGTAGTTTTTTTGCAATTTCTTCAGGCAACATAAATTGTGCTCCAGCTGCAGTCAAAACTTGACCATTTTTTAATGCCAGTGCACCCCAATTGCAACAATACATGATTCCATCTATTTCACGAACTCCGCCTTCAAGACCAAAATTCAATTCTGCCCCCGTTGCTTCTAACGTATTGAAAGCACGGTTAATAGCGCCTTGTCGGGTTTCTTCATCAGAAAATGGTTGGGAGGAAACATTTGAAGGAACATCCACTTCTAGAAATTCAATATCATCAAAATATGTATTCATTACGTTTTGCACCGCTTTTACTTTTGCACGGTTATGTGTTCCAATTGCTACTTTCATGTTGCACCCTCATTTCTCTTTACTTTATTATGTTCTAGTTATTTCATAGAAATTCATTACATTGTTTTTACAGGTATGTTACAGAAACAACAAACTGTTGATTTTCGCTACATGGGGAAGCGAAAGGGCAGGAACACCACCGCCTTTCGCTCATATCAACAAATAGAAATTCATTTGGACAAATTCCCCAATTATATAGAACATAAAGAAATTTATTTAAGGATTTTGAAGAATTGTATCAACAGTCGTACGATCTAATGCTCGAATTAGCTTAACTAATAGTTCTTTCGCAGCTAAATAATCGTCAACATGAATTATGGATGCAGATGTATGAATATAGCGAGAACAAATGCCAATAACCGCACTTGGAATGCCGCCGTTCATCGTATGAACTTTTCCAGCATCTGTACCACCATGTGATACAAAATATTGATATGGAATTTGGTTGGATTCTGCAGTGTCTAATATAAATTCTCGCAATGTGCGATGAGTTACCATCGTCGGGTCGTATATTCTCAATAATACGCCTTTACCTAACTGGCCGAATTCCTTTTCACTTGTCATATCATTTGCAGCAGAGGCATCTAATGCAAAAAATAAATCAGGTTGAATCATGTAAGAGGATACTTGTGCACCTCGTAGCCCTACTTCTTCCATGACATTGGCACCAGAATAAAGATGATTCACCATTCTTTCATCTTTTAATTCCTTTAAAAGTTCGATGGCTAGTCCGCAACCATATCGATTATCCCAAGCCTTTGCCATTATTTTTTTCGGATTGGCCATTACTGTAAATGGACAAACTGGTAAAATGGATTGTCCAGGACGTATCCCCATGTTAATGGCATCTTCTTTACTGTCAGCTCCGACATCAATGAGCATATCTTTTATATCCGTTGGTTTCTTACGTTGTTCTTCTGTCAATAAATGAGGTGGAGTAGATGCAATCACTCCGGGTATTTCTCGTTCATTTGTATAAATTATCACTCGCTGTGCAAGCAATACTTGACTATTCCAGCCCCCTAACGTTTGAAAGCGAATCATTCCACGATCGGTAATGCTCGTTACCATAAAAGCTACCTCATCCATATGACCCGCTACTAAAATTTTGGGCGCATCCTTTTCTTCCGACTTGCGCAAGCCAAAAATTCCACCTAAATTATCTTGTACAATTTCGTCTGCATATTTTTCGAGTTCTGAACGCATAAATGCTCGCACTGAATGCTCATTTCCAGGTGCCCCTGGAAGTTCCGTCAATGTTTTAAATAATTGTAAAGTCTCTTCATTCATTCGGAACACTCCCTCATTATTTACTCGTTCTATTTTAACATAATCAATTGAAAACGTTGGAAATTAAGAAAGGTTTGTTCTAAACGAAAAGATTTATTGAATTGGATCCTTAAAAAAGGGAAATCTAAGTTATTTATAGAAAAGAGTATATATTCGATTTATCCTGCTTTCAGAAGACTGAAAAAATGATTTCATGATAAAATGGAAATTAGGAGGGAAAAGTTAATGAATTTACGTGATTTTATGTTAGGTGTAACAACAGGTTTAGCTGCGGCAGTCATTATAAAAGAAGCTTCAGAACGTATACAACCGTTTATGAATGCAAATCAAGTATTGGAAAATATTAAAGATGAATTTAGAAAAGAAAGCCCTATCGATGGTTCATGGATTTATATGAAGCCTGAAAATTATCATAACGGGGTTATGACAATCCCTGTTTATCGAGGCGGTATTTCAAGAGTATTAGATGGTGAAGTGGAAAACTTTGAATTTGCAGCGGATGCTCGTTCAGGAGTAATCGTTGAACTAAAGAAAGCATAGTCAATGCTTTTAAATAAAAAAGATGGGATACCCCATCTTTTTTATTTAAAATTGAATTTTCGCTTCTTTACTTCTTTTCAATGAATCAATTATGTCTTTCCCTGATTCATCCCACTGAACCATACGATAATACGCATCGTGATAAAAAATAAATTTATATCCATTCGTATAAGCTTCTTTTAATAGCTTCTCTTTAGCAAAAATGCTTGTCATTGGATAATCATCATATGCCATTACCCATAGAGGGTTTTGATGGGCATGAGTTGGCATAATGTCCGCCATATGAATTAACGTTTCGCCTTTTTGCTTCAATTTCACAATGGCATGTCCGTCACTATGGCCGCCTGTATGAATCATTTCAATTCCTGGTGCAACTTCAATAAAGTCAGTAAAAGTAACAACTTGGTCTTGAATCGGCTCCCAATTTTCCGCCCAGTACGTTGCTTTTGAACGAATATTCGGATTGCGCATTTCATCCCATTCAATTTGGGAAACATAAATTTTGGCTTTTGGGAAAGTGGAAACCAATTCGCCCCCTTCATATTTCGTCAATCCACTGGCATGATCAAAGTGCATATGGGTCATCAAGATTCCATCAATAACCTCAACTGTCAAACCCAATTTTTGTAAGCTCTCTTCAATATTTGACTGTTCCGTTACACCATAGTTGCGGATTTGCTTTTCATTTAATTTATTTCCAATTCCGCTGTCAATCATATAATTTTTTCCATTATATTGAATGAGAATTGGTTCACAGGCTAGTTCGATTTGATTTTTTTCGTTTACTGGGTATTTTCTTGACCATAGTGGTTTTGGAACAACCCCAAACATGGCACCCCCGTCTAGTGACGTTACGCCACCATCTAACCATGTCAATGTCATATCGTGAAACTGTAGTTTGTCCATCCATTTCTCCCCCTAAAATATGAAAATGTCTATGAAATCAATTGAAACTTCAATTGGAATTTATCAAAAAATGGTGAGGGAAGTTTCAATAGATTATCAAAATGATTTCTTTACAAACTGAACTTCTAATCGATAAATCGGCTGACCTAAAGAAGAAAACTTTTCTTCATACTCAGTTCGTATATTATCTTCTGGTTCATTTGCATGTAAATCTAAAGAAACATCTTTCAACTTCATGCCATATTGGGACATTGATACCAATGAATATTCAAAAAGCCCTCGGTTATCTGTTTTAAAGTGGATTTCACCTTCATCTATCAAAATCGACTCATAGATTTTCAAAAACTTTTCATGAGTCAATCTACGTTTTGCATGCCGTTTCTTTGGCCAAGGATCAGAGAAATTCAAGTAAACGCGATGTACCTCATTTTTTTGAAAAATTTTCTCCAATTCTTCAGCGTTCACTCTCAATAATCGCAAATTGGGAGGCGAACCTGCTTCCAACGCTTTTTGTAATGCTTTTACAATAACTTTATCAAATAATTCGATTCCAATATAATTAATTTCTGGATTGGCTTGAGCCATGCCAACAATAAATTGCCCTCTTCCAGAACCGACTTCAATATGCAGCGGACGATCATTTCCAAAAAGCTCATTCCACTTCCCTTTATATTCTTCGGGATTCGGAATCACCATTTCAGGATGTTGTTGAATAAATTCTCGCGCCCATGGTTTATTACGTAATCTCACTTTATACCCTACTTTCTATGTTGTTCATTCATTTTACGTATGCAAACTATGCTTTTTAAAAATAATTGTTTTCTATTTATAGAATAAATTATTATGTAACAATTACAACCGTTCATAAAGAAATTAATTTTTCCAGGAATAGAGATACTCTTATTTATTACACTTTCTTCTTTATGTATATCAACGAATAAGTAGTTGTTTATTTTACTGCTCCAAATTTTGAGGATTCAAAATATCGCGGCTATGTGAAGTTGTCTCCACATTATTCAAAATCGCATGTGCCGCTTGTAATTGCATTTTTTTCAAAGGAGATGGAGAGAATTTTAATTGCTGTAACCACGTTGTATACCCACGCTTATCAATGATTTGAACGTTAAAAGGCGTCAGCGAATAATCAAAATAGCCATTCCGTGATAGCAATATTTTTCGAATCGGAAAATCTACCTGATGCTTATTAAATAGTTGTGACACAATTGCTTCCATTCGATTTAATTGAATGAACGGATTCAACATTTTTTCACTTCTTTTTCCTACTTTTTTCGTCCAGAATCGTTCTCCGTCACCAACATATACAGCAGACTCTTCTTCTTCCACAAGCGTGATACATAAACATTCGGTCGGTGTTAAGATGATGACATCCAGTTCTATCGGCGCTTTTTTAATTTTAATAACAGGATAGTAAAATACTAAATAATTATCAGGCAAACGCTGAAGAACTGTTCTTAAAAAACTGTCTCTAAAAAAACGAGGATCGACATATGATTTTTCTAATAGCGTTGAACTCGCCCATTTTATTTGAAAATGGAAAAATTGATCAAGAAACATACGTTTTAACTCTTCAATACTATCTGGATGATAAACGATATGTGGCTCAAAGTACAAAGTGGACTCTTCATCAACCTCTCCTTCTTCATCCGACATCGCTTCATGGGAGACATCAACAGATTCCATATCCTCTTGTTCTTTTATTCGCTTTTGATTGAACCATTTTTTTATAAAGGAGAAGCGGTTCGATTGTTCTTCTTCAATGTGTTCCCAAGATAATGGTTCTTCTCCAGTTAGCCATTGTTGTTTTACCTTTTCCCATTGGGTTCTTTTTAATCTGACATATTGTGTTGGATATCTTGTTAAATCAATTTGATATCTCGAAATATAATCCTGTAGTTTAATTAGTTGAGCCAATGAAAACACTCTCCTACATACTCTCTCGAATTCATTTTACATGACTACTTTAAAAATTCATAGTAACGCTCACATTTAAAAATGAAAAAAGTACCCTCAAAGTATGAGGATACTTTTGTTTTAGTGGTTTAAAAGCAAAACTAAACTATTCTCAATTCAGATTATATATGAAGCGGTTTTGGAATTTTTGTTTCAAATTGTTTTTGTAATTTACGAGTCCATTCTCCAACTTTTCCATCTCGAATCAACTTGCCATCTATTTCAATAACCGGCGTAATTTCAGAAGTTGTACTTGTTACAAATAATTCATCCATTTTCAATGCTTCATGAGTTGTAAATGGAATTTCTTTTACAGGCATATTAATTTCATTTGCACAAGCTATGACAACGTCGCGAGTGATTCCTTTTAAAATCATATTGTTTGCAGGATGCGTATACAATATACCATCTTTTATTCCAAATACATTTGAAGAAGAGCCTTCTGTTACTGTATTATTTCGATGTAGAATCGCTTCATAGCAGCCTTTTTCATGAGCTTCTTGTTTTGCTAATACTGCACCAAGCAAGTTCAATGATTTAATATCACATCGTAACCAACGGATATCTTCCACAAAGGTAGCTTTTACACCTTTTTCAAGATTTTCTAATGGTCGTGGATTTTCTTTCGTATAACCGATGATTACTGGTTTTACAGTATTCTCAGGGAATTGATGCGCACGAGGCGAAGTTCCGCGAGTAACTTGAAAATAAATATGCCCAGTGTTTAATTCATTTTTTTCCACTAATTCATGTAGAAATTGATGAAATTTATCCTTTGTATATGGAATCGTAATTCGTATTTTTTCAGCTGATGCATATAATCGGTCTATATGTTCTTTTACAGTAAACATTTCACCGTTATATACTTTCACAACTTCATATACGCCATCACCGAATTGATAACCGCGATCTTCTTTATCAATTTTGACTTCTTCATCTTTCACAATTTGGTCATTCCATAAAGTGTATCCCATTTTCCCACATCCTTCATTTTTTCGCTGCTAATTCAATAATTGCTTCTGCATATATTGCAGCAGACTTCACTAAGTTGTCAATGACAACATACTCATCTTTTTGATGAGCCACATCAGGTTCTCCAGGAAATAAACTGCCGAATGCCACCCCTTTTTTCAACACTCTTGCATAAGTTCCGCCACCGGTTGATAGTGGTTTAGATTCATCGCCAGTATATCGTCGATAAACTTTTAACAATGTTTGAATCAATTCATCATCTTCAGGAATGTAATGAGGGCTTGAATTTGATATTACTGTTAAATTAAAAGGATATTTCGATAAACGCTCTGTGGCTTCTCGAATTTTTTCTTCATATGGATAAGTGACAGAATAACGCATGCTGACGAGTATATTTCCTCCTCTTTCTGAATCAAAAGAAACTACTCCAGCATTCAATGTTGTTGGTCCTGACATTTCGTCTATATAATCGAAACCTAGAGCTTTCCCATATACATCACTAAAAGCATCGACAATAAAAGAAACAAATGCTTTGCTTGCGTCGGTTGATAAATGTTGTTTTAAAAATTTCGCAAGCATAACGGCAGCATTTATTCCTTTTTCAGGTTCCATTGCGTGGGCAGATTTTCCTGTTACCGCTATTATAACCTGTTCTCCCTCTCTAGTGAAAGATGCTTCTTCATTAAATTGTTTAAAATATTCATAGAATTCTTTTTCAAAATCAGATGAAACATTTTTTACTATCGCTTTTGCAAAATCAGGAACCATATTATGTCGATCACCTGATTTAAAGGAAACGAGTTGCTCATTATGAGACAAAGGACTCGTTTGAGAAAACTGAATTACAGCAATTCCCTTTTCAGCATTGATGAGAGGAAAGTCTGCATCTGGAGCAAAACCTATATCAGGCATTTCTTCTTTTTTGAAATAATGTTCAACACACCGGAATCCTGATTCTTCATCAGTACCTATAATTAAGCGAACCCGTTTGGACAGTGGGATACCGGCATCTTTCACCATTTTCATAGCAAGATAAGCCGCCATTGTCGGTCCTTTATCATCAATGGCACCACGGCCATACAACTTTCCGTCTTTTACGATCCCTTCAAATGGTGGATAAGTCCAATTATCACCAGCTGGAACAACATCTACATGACAAAGAATACCGAGAATTTCTTTTCCCTCTCCCATTTCAATGTGTCCTGCATAATGATCTACATTTTTCACTTTAAATCCTTCTTTTGAAGCTTTCGAAAGAAGCCACTCTAACGCCTTCTTAGGTCCATTTCCAAATGGTGCATCTTCCGTTTTATTCTCTTCATCCAATACACTTTCAATTCGAATAATTTGCTGCAGTCCTTCAATCAATTCGTTTTTTCTTTGTTCTGCTAATGTCAAAAAGTTCATGTATTTCACCTCTTTGATTAATAATTAAAGAGTTTCAAAAAAAATTAGAAAGGTATAAACCCCTTTATATTAACGTATTCTTTGAATAACAAAACACAAAAATTATCTTTATATCGTTTTGAATTGTGGAAAAATTAATAGTTTATTGCTATAATGATTCTGTCAAATGTATTTTTTGACAAAAAATTCTGAAAAGGGGATGTCTAGGACAGAAATTTAGACCTCTCAGTCATTTGTTAGTCGTCCGCTGGTCTTTGCCATGTGAATTAAGATGAAGGAGTGGTTCATGAATATGAAACCCGCTACAAATAGAATGCTAACTCGCATTAAAGACGTGTACTTGTACATTCGGGAGAATGGAACAGTAACTACACAGGATTTAGTTGAAGAGTTTAACATCACTCCTCGCACCATTCAAAGAGATTTGAATGTGTTAGCCTTTAACAACTTGGTAGAAAGTCCAAGTAGAGGCAAATGGACAACGACGAAGAAAAAAGTAAAATTAACTTCATAGAGATAGAAATACAATATATGCTATATTATATTGCATACAGAAAATGAACGAGTGACCTTACGTCGGGGTCACTCTTTTTTATTCACATACTCTCTTATTGATTTTATTTCTTCATCTGTTAGCTCACGATATTCCCCATATTTTAAATTAGAATCCAATGTTAAGTTCCCCATTGATAAACGTTTTAAAAATATCACTTTTTTATTGACAGCTTCAAACATCCTCTTTACTTGATGAAATTTCCCTTCGTAGATCGTTAATTCGATTTCAGAAGTATCTCCGGACTTTAAAATAGTCAATTCTCCCGGTTTTGTAACCGAGCCATCATCCAACACGACTCCTTCTTTGAAGGCCAAAATATCTTCTTCCGTTACGACGCCATCAATTTTTGCATAGTAGGTTTTCGGCACATGTTTTTTCGGTGATAACAGCTGATGGGCTAAATTTCCATCATTCGTTAACAACAATAATCCTACAGTGTCTTTATCTAATCTACCAACGGGAAAAGGTTGATAGTGTCGATCGATTGGGCTTAATAAGTCAATCACGGTCTTTTCTCGAAGATCTTCCGTTGCCGAAATAACACCTTTTGGCTTATTCAACATTAAATAAATGAATTCTTTATAATCTAATTTTTCTCCGAGCACAAAGATTTCTTGACTCATTGGGTCTACGTGCATGGCAGGATCTTTCACAACTTTCCCATCAACCGTCACATGCTCTTTTTTCAACAACTGTTTTACTTCTTTTCGAGAGCCAAATCCAGAATTGGCGAGTATTTTATCTAAACGCATAATTTTCTACACCTACTTTAACCCGAATTTCCCTGCTATACGAGAAATTCGCTCTCCTAATAATTTTTGAGCTAACCCTGTTTTAAAGCTTATAAATGCATAAACATATACGCCAATCGCGACACAAATGGATACCACAATTAAACTGGTCAATTTACTATCAACTGGTCCAAATAACCATACTAGTCCTTTATGCGTCAACAACACGCAAGCAGCCATCACAGCTGTTAAAATAACAATGAGAAAAGTGCGTCTTAATACAATTTTCGATTGATAATTTAATACTTTCTTTAAAACGATGATGTTTATGGCAATCGAAACGGAATAACCAATTGCTGTCGAAAGAATTGCTCCATCCGCTTGCATTGCTTCAATAAGCGGCGTATTCAGCACTAACTTTATAAGAATACCTGTTAACAAGCTGAAAACAATCCACTTTTGAAAGTCAATGCCTTGTAAAAGTGCGGATGTTACTTGGAATAAAGCGAATAAAATCGCTACTGGAGCATAGTGAGCAAGCACTTTCGCTCCCATTTCACTTTGAGCATACAAAAGGAAGTAAATTTCATGAGATAATAATGCAATTCCAATTACTGCAGGCAATGTGATGAAAAATAATATTTGATAAGACTTATCCATTGCCCCTTTCAATAATTGAAATTCACCACTGTTGAAATATTTTGCAATCGTTGGTACCAGTGCTAAAGATAAGCTAGTTGCTAGCATTACGGGAATAATAACTACTTTGTGAGTTGTAAAGTTAATCATACTTAAATATAGGTCAGATACTTCTGACATCCCAATATTTTTCATCGCATTATTAAATGTCAACATATCGACTAATTGGAAAAGAGGGTTGGCGATTCCGACGAAAATCATCGGTATGGAATAGCGTATCACTTCCATATAAATTTCAGTTAATTTAATGTCAGAGTTTCTGCTGCTTTGACTTCTAAGCTCATTCATTTGAGGTCGATATTTTTTCCAATAATAAAATAATACGAAAAGTCCTCCGATTGCTCCGATAAAGGCAGCAAATACTGATAATGCAATAGCTGTTTCAGCTTTCCCTTTTAAAAGGATCATCACAATGAATGAAGCACAAAGTAAGAATAAAATGCGCACAATTTGTTCCACTAGTTGTGAGTATGCTGTCGGCTCCATAATTCCATATCCTTGGAAAAAGCCACGCCACAAGCTCATAAATGGAACGACAATTAAAGCAAAACTAACCCATCGAATCACTGATGCCACTTGTTCCACTGTGAAAACTTGCTCTTCACTTCGGATGACGATTTCTGCAATCGGTGATGCAAGTAAGTTTAATAATAAAAATGTCAAAAATCCTGTGATTATCATTGTGAGCAGCCCAGATTTTAACAACTTCCGTCCCGCTTCATAATCGCCAATCGTATTATACTTAGCTACAAACTTTGATACTGCAACTGGTGCGCCGGAAATGGCAACAGACAGCATGATGGTATATGGAATATAAGCATATTGGTAGAGGATGACGTTTTCTTCTCCGACAATTGCATAAAAAGGGAATACATAGATTAATCCAAGTACTTTCGATAAAAACATGCCGATTGTTAATATAGCTGTACCTTTCATTAAAGAGGACATCAAATTCATCCATTCTATAAAGGATTTTTTATAATCATCACATTCATTATTATGTATTTTTAACGTTTATGCAGTTTATTAGTTCTTTTTAATTCAAGTAAATAATCATAGTATATAATTTTACATCAAAAAATAAGCACTACCTCATATTCTTTTGAGATAGTCCTTTATCAGAAATTATAAAATCTATAAACATTGAAAGAATCGCACCGGTTCCCCGAATAACAGGGAAAACCGGTACGAAACACCCTCATGAACAATTTATTTTTATTTCTCATCAATAAAGAAACGCTTATACCACACAAGGAAAACATATACTGTCCAAATGTATCTTGCGTGATTTGCTTTATTATGATAATGCTCATCTAAATATTTCATCAATTGATTCGTATCAAAAAATTCCTTCGCATAATCAGATTGAAAGGCTTCTTTGACCATATTATAATACTTCTCTTCTCGAAGCCAATGGCGAATTGGAACAGGGAAACCGAGCTTTGGACGCTTTGCCCATTCTTCAGGAAGCTCTTTTAAAGCAGCAAGCCTTAATGCAAATTTTGTATCTTTTTCATTCACACGATAATTCGTAGGAATGTTTTTTGCTAATTCCATCACTTTTTTATCTAAAAACGGTACGCGCAGCTCCAAAGAATGAGCCATGCTCATCTTATCTGCTTTCAATAAAATATCTCCCGGCAACCAAAGATTTAAATCTAAATATTGCATTTTCGTTACGTCATCTTCATATGGTACTTCATCGTAAATCGGTTTTGTTATTAAATGAACACTAGGGCCAGTACGATAAGCTGGTTTTAATACGTTTAAGGCATCTTCTTCATCCCACACAACCGCTTCCCCAATGAAGCGTTCTTCGATTGTTTGTCCACCTTTTATTAAGAAGTTCGTATATTTATTTTTCGGAAGTTTCTTTGCAATAGCTCCAATGATTTTTCTTAAGCCAAACGGAATTTTTTCATAGGTTTCCATTCGCTTCGAAGGTTGGTACCATTCATAACCTCCGAAAATCTCGTCTGCTCCTTCCCCAGATAAAACAACCGTTACATCTTTACTCGCTAATTCACAAAGGAAATAAAGCGGTACAGATGAAGGGTTGGATTGTGGTTCATCCATATGCCATTGAATGGTAGGCAGTTTTTCAAATACATCATCAGCAGATACATATGTGCGTTTATTTTCGATATTGAGAATATCGGATAATTCTTTTGCATGATCCGTTTCGTTGAACATTTTTTCGTAATTTTTAAATCCAACAGAGAAAGATGTATTCGGGCGCAATAATGAAGTTACGTAACTGGAATCAATCCCTCCAGATAAAAAGGAACCAACTTTCACATCACTTATTTTGTGGGCCTCAACTGATTCTTTCACTGTTTTTTGGATTTCTTCAACATAATGTTCCAACGTGCCATCTTTCGCATGGTATTTTTTATCCCAATATTTTTCCATTTTTACGATTTTGCCCTCTTTAATAATCATGTAGTGGGCAGGTCGTAATTTATAAACTCCTTTAAAGAACGTTTCGTCCATAGATGAATATTGGAATGTTAAGTACGGACGTAAAGCATCTTTATTTAATTCTTTAATAAATGAAGGATGGGGCAAAAATGATTTAATTTCAGATCCGAAAATGAACGTATTATCTTTTGTATTTTTTGTATAATATAACGGCTTAATTCCAAAACCATCGCGGGCTATCATCATTTGATTGCGGTTTTTATCCCAAATACAAAAGGCAAACATACCGCGCAGTTGTTTTACAAACTCTTCACCATATTCCATGTAACTATAAATCAGTACTTCGCTGTCTGACTTTGTTTTAAATTGATAGCCTTTATTAATTAGCTCTTCCCGCAATTGTTGGAAATTATAAATTTCCCCGTTAAAAACCAAAACGATGCTTCCATCCTCACTATAGAGAGGCTGATTTGCTGCATCAGTTAAATCGATGATGCTTAGACGACGAAATCCTAGGGAAACTTTTTCATCAATATGTATGCCTCCGCTGTCTGGTCCACGATGTATAATTGTATCCATCATTTTTTCAATTGTTTGGTGATGGTCTATTTTCTCCGTTCCATGTATATATCCAATAAATCCACACATTACTTTTCGCCTCAACTTTCTGCATAACAAAATTATTTTATCAGAAATTGCTCCGTAATCATACCGAATTATGATTATAAAACGATTCTACTTAAGATTCAATGAATCTTCTCAATTGTACTAAACTCGACAAAGCTAGACAATTTCTAGATAATTTTTCTATATGGACTTGCTACTTATATTTTTTCCAAATGCTATTCCTTTTTACAATTCCAAAAGATTTATATTTTCATCCATCCAGCGTGTATAATATGAAATGAAAAAATCTAAATGAAAGAGAGATTTTCTTATGTACGACTGTATTGTAATCGGAGGCGGTCCATCCGGTTTAATGGCTGCTATAGCGGCTGGTGAACAAAAGAAAAAAGTAATGCTAATTGAAAAAGGAAATAAACTTGGAAAAAAACTTGCGATTTCAGGCGGCGGTCGCTGCAATGTTACCAACCGATTACCTGTTGAGGAAATCATTAAACATATACCGGGAAATGGTCGTTTTCTTTATAGCGCCTTTTCCATTTTTAACAACGAAGATATCATACAATTTTTTGAAAGATTAGGTGTACCGCTTAAGGAAGAAGATCACGGGCGCATGTTTCCTGTCTCCAACCAAGCACAAGATGTGGTTGATGCCTTGACGCGTGAATTAAAACGTTTGAACGTAGAAATACGATTACAAACTTCTGTCAGCAAAATATTAATGGATGATGAAAAAGTTTTAGGGGTTCGTCTACAAGATGGTTCTGAAATTCGTTCAAAAACAGTAATCGTGGCAGTTGGCGGCAAAGCGGTTCCTCAAACTGGTTCGACTGGAGATGGATATCCTTGGGCAGAACGAGCAGGTCATACAGTTACAGAATTATTCCCGACAGAGGTGCCGATTATATCGAAGGAGCCTTTTATTCAATCTCGGGACTTGCAAGGTTTATCATTAAGAGATGTAGCGGTTTCCGTATTAAATAAAAAAGGAAAACCCATTATTACTCATCAAATGGACATGCTCTTTACTCACTTTGGGATAAGTGGACCAGCCATATTGCGGTGTAGCCAATTTGTTGTGAAAGAATTAAAGAAAAATAGTGGTGCACCTGTTCAAATTCGTATACAAACCTTAATCAACTATAATGAAGAAACTTGTTTCCAATACTTAAATCAACTTCTAAAAAAGGAACCGAAAAAATCGATAAAAAATTTATTAAAACCGTTAGCTCCTGAGAGATGGCTATTATTTTTACTTGAAAGAGCAAATATCGATGCTTCAAAATCTTGCGCAGAAATTTCACAAGAACATATACGAAAATTAGCTCATGAGCTTGTATCGTTTACAATGGATGTCCATGGTACGCTGCCTTTAGAAAAAGCATTTGTTACTGGTGGTGGTGTGTCCATTAAGGAAATTGATCCTAAAACGATGGCCTCGAAGAAAAAGAAGGGATTATATTTTTGTGGTGAAATTTTAGATATTCATGGTTATACGGGAGGCTATAATATTACAAGTGCTCTTGTAACAGGACGTATTGCAGGAATGAATGCAGGAAAATAAATTTCATTGCTTCTGCCATGTCTTATCGAACAGGAGAGAATTTTTTACTTAATTCCCTTTTCGACATGGCAGAAGAATGAAATGAAAAATATGTTTATGCGTTTGTTTTCTCTTTATGGAATTCTCTTCCATCCGTAACTGCATCTACATATCCAGCACGGATGACGAAATCTCCGAAATACTCTCCTTCAAGCCGCTCATTTGCATAATGTTCAAAAATCGGCCTTAAAGTAGCTAATATTTCTTCTTCTCCTATATTTTCTTTATACAATTTAGCAAGTCGAGTACCTTGGAAACTTCCTCCTAAATGTAAATTGTATTTTCCAGGACCTTTTCCGATGAATCCAATTTCAGCCATAGCTGCTCTAGAACAACCATTCGGACAGCCAGACATCCGAATCACAATATCTTGATCAAATAAGCCGTATTCTTTTAAAATTGGTTCAATTTTTTGAATAAGGGTAGGTAAATACCGCTCAGACTCAGCCATCGCCAATCCGCAAGTCGGCAATGCAACACAAGCGATCGAATTTCTGCGTAGAGCTGAGTAATTGTCACTTTCCGTTAATTGATATTTTTCAATGATTTTATCAATGTTTTTTTTCGATCTTGGGCTTACATTGGCAATGACTAAATTTTGATTTCCTGTAAAGCGAAACTCACCTTTATGAATTTCAGCAATTTCTCGTAATGCGGTTTTTAATGGATAATTTTCAAAATCGCGGACACGGCCATTTTGAATAAATAATGTGAAATGATATTTACCATCTTCCCCTTTAACCCAACCATAACGATCGCCCGTGTGTTCAAAACGGAAGTCACGAGCTTCTTCAAATTCATATCCTAATCGTTTTTCGATTTCTTTCTTCACATTTTCTAAACCAAGTCGATCGATGGTGTATTTGAAGCGAGCATATTTACGTACTGAACGATTACCGTAGTCTCGCTGTACAGTCATAATTTTTTCACAAACATCAACGATTTTATCTTTCGAAACATATCCTATAATTCTCGCTAACTGAGGATAAGTGTTTGTATCCCCATGAGTCATTCCCATTCCTCCACCGATTGCCACATTGAAACCAACCAATTCATCATTTTCAACAATGGCAATTAAGCCGATATCTTGAGAAAAGACATCTACATCATTAGCAGGTGGAACAGCGATACCAATTTTAAATTTACGTGGTAAATAAAGAGCACCGTAAATAGGTTCTTGTTCCTCATGCGTATCTACAACTTTTTCATGATCTAACCAGATTTCATAATAAGCGTTTGTTCGAGGCAATAAATGTTGGCTGATTTTTGCTGCGTAATCAGATACTTCTTGATGCAGTTTAGATTGATAAGGATTTGCATTACACATGACGTTGCGATTTACGTCTCCACATGCAGCAATTGTATCAAGCAAAATACTATTTAACTCTTGTAAATGTTTTTTCATATTCCATTTTAAAATTCCATGGAATTGGATTGTTTGTCGTGTTGTAATTTTGATTGAACCGTTTCCATATTTATCAGCCAGTTCATCTAATTTTATCCATTGATTTGGTTTTGCAACTCCAGCTGGCATACGCAAACGCACCATAAATTGGTATGCCGGCTCTAATTTTTTACGTTCCCTTTCTACCCTTTGATCCCTGTCATCTTGCAAATAACTTCCATGGAATTTTAATAATCGATTATCCCAATCAGGAATACCGGATGTAACTTCATCTTGAAAAGATTCAGCCAATGTTCCACGCAAATAGTTACTTGCTTGCTTAATCTCCTCTACATCACTAGGTTTTCCCTCTTGGGGTGGTAACACAATTTTTTTTGTCACGTTTGCTTCCTCCTTAGTAAACATCCCGCTGATAACGTTTTTGCTTACGCAATTCTTCTAAATATTCCATTGCATCTTCTTCCGACTTGTTGCCTTCCTGTTGAATAATTCGGAGCAACGTCTCTTGCACATCTTTTGCCATGTTTTTATCACCGCAGACGTAAACAGCTGCCCCTTTTTCTAACCATGCATACAATTCTTTTGCATGCTTAAGCATTTTATGTTGTACATATACTTTTTCCTCTTGATCTCGAGAAAAAGCAACATCAAGTTTCGTCAACACTCCAGATTTAAGCCAGTTTAACCATTCCCTTTGATATAGGAAATCTGTTACGAAATGTTGATCTCCAAAGAACAACCAGTTTTCTCCACTAGCACCGCGCTCTTCTCGCTCTTGAACAAATGCGCGAAAAGGAGCTACACCTGTTCCTGGACCAATCATAATGATAGGTGTATCATCATCTACAAGTTTAAAGTTTGGATTTTTCTGAACATATACTTGTACTTGATCTCCCACTTCTAATTGATCGGCAACATATGTCGAGCAAACACCTAGTCTTTCTCTACCATCTACTTCATAACGAACAACACCGATTGTGACATGGGCTTCTTCAGGATATGCTAATAAGCTGCTTGAAATGGAATATTGTCGGGCAGGAATTTTACGCAAACAGTTGATGAAACCTTGGGCATCCCAATTAAATGATCCAAATTGTTCCACAACATCTAATAAATCTCGACCATTCATAAATTGTTTTAAAGTTTCCTGATTTTCGATTAATGCATGGAAATCTTTATTTTCCGTATACTCTGCGATTTTATTCATCAACGGCTTTGTTAAAAGTGTTATTTCAAATGTCTTTAATAACGCTTCTTCAAGTGTAACAGATGTTCCATCCACATCGACTTTTGTGCTTGCCTCAAATCCTAATGCAGAAATTAAAGAGTTCACAAGTGTTTGATTGTTAATCGGGATGATAGCTAAACAATCCCCTGGTTCAAAAGCAATTCCTGAATTTTCAAGAGAAAGTTCCAGATGGATTGTTTCTTTATTGGAACCTTGCCCGTTTAAATTAATCTTTTCAATGATTTCTGCAACAAAAGGATTTTTGCGAGAATATTCCGTCTCTTCTTGTAATACAGTCGCTGCTGCTTCTTGTTCAGAAGGAGTAAATTGTGTAAATTCACTATGCAATTTCTCCTTTACTTCTCCAAACCACTTTTCTGCTTGTTCTGCATAATCAACATCACAATCAACCCGATCCACTAGGCGTTTTGCCCCTAGTTTTTCTAGCTGAATATCAAAATCTTTACCAGTTTGACAGAAATATTCATAGCTAGAGTCGCCTAATGCAAGTACAGCGTATTGTACATGATCTAATTTTGGCGCTCGTTTTCCATGTAAAAAGCTGTGGAAAGCAATCGCGTTATCTGGTGGCTCTCCTTCGCCGTGGGTACTTGCTACAATCAGTAAATATTGAGCTTTTTTCAATGCATTCGTTTTATAATCACTCATTGATGAAACCGAAACTTCTAAACCTATCTGTTGAAGCTGGTCGCCAAACTTTTCTGCAAGTTTTTGTGCGTTTCCAGTCTGACTGGCATAAAGGATTGTCACATGTTTTTGAATTGGGGAAGATGCAACGGCTTGTTGAGTCATTTCTCTAGGAGCTTCTATAACGCCAATGTTCGCACTTGCAGTTAAATATCCAGTTAACCAAATTTTTTGTTGGGGAGTTAACGTTGCTAACACTTCATTTAACTGCTTTACTTGTTTTTCATTAAATGGACTATTGATGACTTCTAACACTCTGCACACCTCGATAAAATAAATTCTTTTCTTACTTCAATCGAATCTTTTCGTTTTTTTCGATTTGAATAATAAAATTATCTTGAACAATTAAAGTGATTGAACCGTAATTCATTGTGCTAATCATTTTTTTAATACTTTCCATTGCCTTCTCAAAATTTTGTTGTTTTTTATCCATTTCAATCACTCCCTACAAATGAATATAGTGATTCTTCAATTCTCTCAATGAAAACTTGACGCACATTGTCGTCATAACCTAAACATTCACACAACACCACTTGTTCTTTCAAAAATCCTTGTTTCGCTACCCTTTTCTCAATGCCTAATTTTAATAACCCTGTAAATAATAAATAAGGAATTATGAATACCCGATTTTTGCTTTCATTTAATTTCATTAATTTTTCGTCGAAGGATGGTCCGTTACCATACAAAAAGCAAATATCAACTTTTGCATATTCGTATGTTTGTTGAAGGAGTTTTGCAATTTCTCCTAGTTCCTTCTGTACACTTGGATCACTGCTTCCCCTCCCAATCAACAAAATCTCCGTTTCCTTTGGGTCTACTGGACTTTGTTCCATTACTCGGCTGTGTAAACTATGAATAAGCTTTTCATGAACGCCGAGAGGCTTTCCAATCGTAAAGGTAACAAAAGGATATCGTCTTTTTGCTTGTTCGATTTCAGATGGAATATCGATTTTTGCATGATTTGCAGAAAGCAATAATAGTGGGATTACTGTAATGCATGTTGCTCCTTTCGAAACACATTGCTCTATTCCTTTTAAAATCGATGGTTCTGCCAGTTCTAAAAAACAATATTCTTGAATGCCAACATCGATATAGGATTTTACTGTTTCAATAAACTGAATCGCTTCTTTTACACCCTCTTTTACTCGGCTACCATGAGCAACATACAACAATGCTTGCAATTTCATCCCTCCTGTTTACACAGTTTCACGTAAAGTCGACTGACATTCTTCAAACCACGCAATCTTTTCACGCATGTTTACAACTTCTCCTACTATAATCATTGAAGGATTTTTTATTTTCTCTTCACTAGCGATGCTTACAATCGTTTCTAACGTACCCGTAACAACTCTTTGATGGCTCGTAGTTCCCCATTCAATTAAAGCTACAGGAATAGTTGGATTTCGCTTATATTTCAACAATTGCTCTGTAATGTATGGCAAATTACCAATACCCATATAAATTGCTAACGTATCGACTGATTCTGATAAACCTTTCCAATCAATTCCTTCGTCTTTTCCCTCTCTCATATGACCAGTAATAATTGCAAAGGTCGAACCAAAATCTCTATGAGTTACAGGAATTCCAGCATATGCAGGTGCAGCAATACCAGAGGTAATGCCTGGCACAATTTCAAACGGAATGCCCGCTTCCCTCAAGACCTCTGCTTCTTCTGCCCCACGCCCAAATACGAAAGGGTCTCCACCTTTCAACCTTGTAACAATTTTCCCTCTTTTTGCATGGTGTACAAGCAATTGGTTTATTCTTTCTTGTATGACATTATGTAATTTTGGTAACTTTCCGACAAAGATTAGTTCAGCGTTTGGTTTCGCATAAGTAAGCAACTCTTTTGATACAAGACGGTCGTACAAAATAACATCTGCTTGTTGAATACATCTCAAACCTTTTACCGTTATTAAATCGACACTGCCAGGACCAGCCCCTACAATATATACTTTTCCCATTTTGTTCCCTCACGTTTTTCCTGAAATATACAATCAATGATAATCATGAATACTAAAAACCTTAAATTCTTATAAAACAACTAAGTTTTATGTTTTTTATATATTACGAAATACCCTATAGCTTTTCAATACTTTTTTCCAAATTAAGAATAATGGATTCATTTTTTCAAATCAGCCAAACCAATTACAACCCGATTTAAAAACTTACATTAACAAAAAGGCCATAATATCCCCTTGAACACAAGTACTCGTGTCTTTATGGTTCATCCGGAGAATATTACGGCCTCTAGTTTTCTAGTCAGCACTTTAATTCATAGTAATTTGGTATAAATAATAAGGTTACAAACTTAATAAGTCAATAGAATTTTTATAATTCTATAAATTTAGTAAGAATTATTTACATAAAAAATAACAATGACTCAAAAGGTTTCTTACTTTTGAGCCATTGTTTTCAACAAATGCTTTTTATTTCACAACAATATTGACAAGTTTTCCTTGAATGGTAATCACTTTAACAATTTCTTTTCCTTCAACAAGTTCTTTCACTTTTTCATCTTCTTTTGCAATTTCTTCTAATTGTTCTTTTGATGCATCTTTCGCTACTTTCACTTTTGAGCGGACTTTCCCGTTAACTTGAACTACAATTTCAACTTCATCATCAACGAGTTTTGATTCATCATAAGTTGGCCAAGGTTCATATGTAATCGTACCCTCATGGCCTAAAATTGACCAAAGTTCTTCACCAATATGTGGTGCAATTGGAGAAAGCATTTTTACAAAGCCTTCTGCATACTCTTTTGGTACTACTTCTACTTTATAACATTCATTGATGAACACCATTAGTTGAGAAATTGCTGTATTGAAATGTAAGTGATCGTAGTCTTCAGACACTTTCTTTACTGTTTGATGATAAACTTTTTCCAACGTTTTATCATCGGACTCTTGAATTTTATTAGAAAGTGTCCCATCTTCGTTTACAAATAGTCTCCAAATTCGATCTAAGAAACGTCTTGCTCCATCTAGCCCCTTCGTAGACCATGCAACAGAAGCATCTAGAGGACCCATGAACATTTCATAAAGTCTCAACGTGTCTGCACCATGGCTTCGCACAATGTCGTCAGGGTTTACAACGTTACCTCTTGATTTAGACATTTTTTCATTATTTTCTCCTAAAATCATTCCTTGGTTGAATAATTTTTGGAATGGTTCTTTCGTTGGAACAACGCCAATATCGTATAAGAATTTATGCCAGAAGCGAGCGTATAGCAAGTGAAGAACAGCATGTTCCGCACCACCAATGTAAATATCTACTGGCAACCAGCGTTTTAAAAGCTCTTCATCCGCAAGTTTTTCTTTGTTATTTGGGTCGATATAGCGCAAGAAATACCAGCTGGACCCTGCCCATTGAGGCATTGTATTAGTTTCACGACGACCTTTCTTACCTGTTTTCGGATCTACTACATTTACCCAATCTTCAATATTTGCTAGTGGAGATTCTCCTGTACCACTTGGGCGAATATCATTTGTTTTAGGCAAGCGAAGAGGTAACTCTTCCTCAGGTACTGTTGTCATTGTGCCATCTTCCCAATGGATAATCGGAATTGGTTCGCCCCAATAACGTTGACGGCTAAATAACCAATCACGCAGACGATAAGATACTTTTCTTTCTCCTACGCCTTTTTCTTCCAACCACTCGATGGCTTTCTTAATTGCATCTTCTTTTCCTAAACCATTTAGGAAATCGGAGTTGATATGTGGTCCATCTCCAGTAAACGCTTCTTCTTCAATATTTCCGCCTTCTAAAACAGGAATGATTGGTAAATTGAACTTTTTCGCAAATTCATAGTCTCTTTCGTCGTGTGCAGGAACTGCCATAATGGCACCTGTTCCATATGAAGAAAGCACATAGTCCGCAATCCAAATTGGAATAGCTTTTCCGTTAACTGGGTTAATGGCATAAGCACCAGTAAATACACCTGTTTTTTCTTTTGCTAAATCTGTACGTTCTAAATCAGATTTAGATTGTACTTGTTCAATATAAGCATCCACTTGTTCTTTTTGTTCAGGAGTCGTAATTTCTTTTACTAAATCATGTTCCGGTGCAAGAACACAATATGTCGCTCCAAACAATGTGTCAGGACGTGTTGTGAACACACGGAATTGTTTGTCAGTACCTTGTACAGTAAATGTAACTTCAGCACCTTCTGAACGGCCAATCCAATTTCGTTGCATTTCTTTAATGCTTTCAGGCCAATCCAACTCATCTAAATCTTCCAATAAGCGGTCAGCGTATGCTGTAATTTTTAGCATCCATTGTTTCATTGGTTTACGTATTACCGGATGCCCTCCGCGTTCTGATTTACCATCAATAACTTCTTCATTGGCAAGCACAGTACCAAGAGCTGGACACCAGTTTACAGGTACCTCATCAATGTATGCTAATCCATGTTTATATAATTGAATAAAAATCCATTGTGTCCATTTATAATATTCTGGATCTGTTGTATTGATTTCCCGATCCCAGTCATATGAAAATCCTAATTCTTGAATTTGACGTTTGAAGTTCTCGATATTTTGTTGAGTGAACTCGGCAGGATCGTTACCTGTATCTAATGCATATTGCTCAGCAGGGAGTCCAAACGCATCCCATCCCATTGGATGAAGGACATCATAACCTTGCATGCGTTTATAACGAGATAATATATCTGTCGCTGTATAGCCTTCTGGGTGACCTACATGCAAACCTGATCCAGATGGATAAGGGAACATGTCCAATGCGTAAAATTTAGGTTTCGAATTATCGTTTAATGTTTTAAAGGTTTTATTTTGCGCCCAATACGTCTGCCATTTCTTCTCAATTTCTCGATGATTGTAACTCACGGGTACTTCCTCCTTGACCTAATTTATTGCAACCTTTTTTACTACATACGTGAAACAATAAATTGCCTATCCGTATATTATCCTAAAAGTGGTAGAATTAACGGAATTTTTAAAAAAATAAAAAAACTCGCCCCAACCCAAAGAGAAGGGACGAGAGTATGTTACTCCCGCGGTACCACCCAAATTAGTGACACATGCACTCAGCTCATACCCTTAACGCGGTGAACGGTTTTAGCTACTACTTTTCACTAAAACAGACTCAAAGGCGAGTTCGATTTGTCTGCTTACTAGCTCCCACCAACCGCTAGCTCTCTGTTAAAGCGTCAAAATCTACTATTCCTTCTCCTAGTCGTACATATTTTCAATGAATTCATTTTAATGGAAATATAGAAATTATACAAGCCCTATGAATACAAATCTTAATGTATATTATTTTAGACTAAATTTCCTCATATGGCTAGTTTTTCACAGTTATTCTGTATTTCTTTTCTTTATTTCCTTCAGTATATTTGAAACAATTCGAACAACGTAATAAACCGCTCCCCCAAATCCGATAATGGCTAGAGCAAAAAATGCGGAATGCTTGAAAAAACCCAGTATCATGCTTAGAAGATAAATAAAAAAGAACATGATGAATCCAATAGCATTTCCTATCCCCATTATTTGAAATATCAACCCTAAACTCCCCTTTATTCTTCATGATTGATATATTATTACCTATTATAACTAATATTGTAAATTTTAATATAAATCATATAAGTAATATTAATAAGATTACAACGCTTCCTCTTCAATGTTATAATGTGTAATGGTATTCCGCTCATGAATCAACATCTAACCCAACAAAATGCAAATGTTTTCGTGAATACCAGTAAGGAGTGAAACAATTGACAGAGCAACAATTTCCATTCCCTTCCGATGGGAAACGTTACTATACATGGAATCGATATTTGCGTGATAAGTTTGGCCATAAAGTATATAAAGTAGCATTAGATGCAGGCTTTGATTGTCCGAATCGAGACGGAACAGTGGCTTATGGAGGTTGCACTTTCTGCAGCGCTGCCGGCAGTGGGGATTTTGCCGGTGATCGAGTTGACCCAATTCCGGTCCAATTCGAAAAAATTAAAGCAAAAATGCAGAATAAATGGAAAGACGGTAAAACAATGGCCTATTTCCAAGCATATACAAATACTCACGCACCTCTACCTGTTTTAAAAGAGAAATTTGAAGCTGCACTAAATTGTGAAGGGGTAATGGGTTTAAGCATCGCTACTCGCCCCGATTGTCTACCAGATGACGTCGTAGAATATTTGGCAGAATTAAATGAAAGAACATTTTTATGGGTTGAAATGGGACTGCAAACGGTACATGAAAGAACAGCGAATTTAATCAATCGAGCTCATGATTATGCTACATATGTTGAAGGAGTCGAGAAACTTCGCAAACATAATATACGTGTTTGTACCCACATCATTAACGGTTTACCATTAGAAGATTACGATATGATGATGGAAACGGCACGTGAAGTGGCTAAGTTAGATGTTCAAGGCATCAAAATTCATCTCTTGCATTTATTAAAAGGAACACCGATGGTAAAACAATATGAAAAAGGCATGTTGCAATTCCTTGAAAGAGAAGAGTATATCAAACTTGTAGCAGACCAATTAGAAATTCTTCCGCCAAACATGATCATCCATCGCATTACCGGTGATGGACCGATAGAGTTAATGATTGGTCCAATGTGGAGCGTGAACAAATGGGAAGTGTTAAACGGCATTGATGCTGAATTAGAACGTAGAAACTCCTGGCAAGGAAAATATTATAAGGCGGAAGTGAACAAATAATGCTAGAACGGGTTTTACCTTACGCAAAAACTTTATTATCATCTGTAATTAATGAAGGTGATATCGCCGTTGATGCAACCGCTGGAAACGGCCACGATACATTATTTCTAGCTAATCTTGTAGGAGAGACAGGTTTTGTCTATGCCTTTGATATTCAACAACAAGCAGTAGATGTAACAATTCAACGATTAAAAGAAAACGGATTAGAACATAGAGCCCGTGTCATTTTAGATGGACACGAACAACTGACTAAATATGTCCAAGAAGAAGTAGCGGGGGCTATCTTTAATTTAGGCTACTTACCTGGTGGAAATCATGACATTATCACCAAAGGAGAAACAACTATTTCTGCAATTGAACAATTACTATCACTTTTAAAGATTGGCGGCATGATTGTTTTAGTGATTTACCATGGTCACGAAGGTGGGAAAGAGGAAAGAGATGCGGTGATTGAATTTGTAAAATCTCTTCCTCAAAAATATGTTCACGTTCTTCGCTATGAATTCATTAATCAAAAAAACGACCCTCCGTTTATCATTGCTTTGGAGAAAATGAAAAAACTGCCAGACTTAAAATAAGTCCGCAGTTTTTCTTTTTCTACATTTTTGCTTTTTCTTTATTTACTTGTTGTTGATTTTTCGATTGATTACGCTCTACCCAGAAATCTGCATTTTTGATACCTAGCTTAATAGGATCAAATACAGGATCTTTTCCAGCTTTTCTTTGTTCCTCATAATCTTTTAAAGCAATGAAGGTAGGCTTCGCTAATACAATAATTCCAATGACATTTGTCCAAACCATTAAACCAAGTCCAATATCCCCTAGTAGCCAAGCTAAATCTGATGTTCTTACTGAACCGTAAAATACGGAAGCAAGCATTACAATTTTTAGAATCCAAGTAATCGTTCCTTCTGTGCGTCCGGAGAATAAATAAGCAACATTCGTTTCTGCAATATAGTAGTAAGCCATTAATGTTGTGAATGCAAAGAAGAATAACGCAAAGGCTACAAATGCAGCACCGAAATTATCTAATCCAGGGAATGCTCCAGTAACAGCAAGCTGAGTAAATTCTGTATAGCTATGCCCTGGTACATGTTCAACAATTAATTCTCCATCAGCATTATTCACATTCGTATTGTAAGTGCCCATGAATAAAATCATTAACGCTGTCGCGGAACATACAAGCAACGTATCAATATAAATAGATGCTGATTGTACTAGACCTTGCTTAACTGGATGGGATACTTCCGCAGCTGCAGCAGCATGTGGTCCTGTACCTTGTCCAGCTTCGTTGGAATAAACAGCGCGTTTTACCCCCCATGCAATGGCAGCACCAATCATTCCACCGAATGTTGCATCTACACTAAATGCACTGCGGATAATTAATCCGAATACTGCAGGCACTTCAGAAATATTCATGATAATCACGACAATTGCTACTAATAGGTATGCAACCGCCATAAATGGTACGATAATTTGAGCTGCATTCGCAATTCGTTTTACTCCACCAATAATAACGAAACCAAGTAAAGCAATTGTAATTAAACCTGTTATCCAAGGTGAAATGTTAAATGCGTTGTTCATTGCACTGGAAATGGCATTTGATTGAACTCCAGGCATCAAGATAGCCATCGCTAAAATGGCTGCAATCGCAAACATTACTCCGAACCAGCGTTTACCAGTCCCCTTTTCCATGTAATAAGCTGGTCCACCACGATAAACCCCTTGTTTTTTAGTTTTATAGATTTGCGCTAATGTTGATTCTACATATGCAGTTGATGCTCCAATAAATGCTGTAATCCACATCCAGAATACCGCACCCGGACCACCGAATGCAATAGCGCTGGCCGTACCAATAATATTTCCGGTACCGACGCGTCCTGAAAGCGCTATCGTTAATGCTTGGAAAGAAGAAACACCAGCTTCTGATTTCTCTCCAGTAAACATTAAAACAAACATTTCTTTAATTTTTCTAATTTGAGCAAATCGGGTCATAATCGAGAACACAAGTCCTACGATTAAAATCCCATAAATCATGATTGGCCCCCAAAGGATGCCGCTAATCCAGTTTAAGAAATTTTCTAACATACACACACCCCTTTAAATTTATGTATCATGAATATTTTTTATATTACAAAAACTTATGAAAACAATCAATATTTTTGATATCATTTTTTTAAAAAAATTATTAATTTTATATTAAAAAAGGAATGTCCATATCGAACATTCCTCCAATTTCAATATAATTCAATTAAACTATATATCCTATAGATCGTAGAACATTATTCATAAAATCTCTCATGTATAGAAATACTTCTTCCCTTTCATAATCATGAAAAATATTGTGATAACTATGGGGCCAGTCTTTATATTGAAATTCACTTGTTTTTTGCAATAATAGCCACTTTCTCGCCGTTTCTGAATCCGCCACTTTATCTTGATTAGGGGTAAACAGCAAAATGGGCAATGACAATGTCTTATCCTGAGTCATCAAATTTTTCATTAATTGTTGAATGTCTCGATACCATCGAACGGTAACATTGGAATGATATGGTACGTCATCCTCCATCTCTAGAAAACCATCAGAATTTCGAGTAAATAATCGTCTATCAAACTCCATCGACACTTTTTTGCTTGGTGCTATGTTCATGCTTGCTAGTGCACTTGTAAGTAAATTGGAATGTTTATGCAACTGTAACCACGGAGCAGTTAATACTAGTCCAGCGCATTCCATCTTCGTTGACCTTAAAAATTGAATTGCAAGGGTTCCGCCCAAGCCATGTCCAATGATAAATACTGGTAAATGATATTGAAGAGCGCTTTTCATGAGCTGTTTAATGAAAAGTAAGTATTCGTCAATTAATTCATCATGAACCCTCGTAAATTTTGACCCTTCTTCATGCCCTGGTAAATCGCCCATCACGACATGATAACCTTCCGTCATCAATTTTTCTATTAACCATGCATACCAACGGTGGTTTTCAAAAGCGCTATGTATTATTACTATAACAGCTTTCGGTTGCTCTTTAGTTTCCCACTTCCACATAGCGTTCCTCCTAAATCCACTAATACTTCTGTCATTACAAGTTAGTTTTGTTCTATTTTCAAATATTTTCTTATTTGCTAGGATAATATACATAATAATACTTTAGAAATGAGGAGCTTTGCGATGATTTATCCTTATAAAGATAAAGAACCTAATATCGATCCTTCTGTATTTATAGCAGACCATGTAACGATTACTGGAGATGTTACAATTGGCGAAGATACGTCAATTTGGTTTGGAACTGTGATTCGCGGAGATGTTGCACCAACGATTATTGGAAAACGTTGTAGCATCCAAGATTTAAGTTGTTTACATCAAAGTCCCAATAACCCTCTAATCATAGAGGATGAAGTCATCGTTGGTCATCAGGCTACCTTACACAGTTGTATTGTACGTAAACGCGCTTTAATTGGCATGGGATCCATCATATTAGATGGTGCTGAAATCGGAGAAGGAGCACTCGTTGCAGCTGGAAGTTTAGTACCTCCTGGTAAAAAAATCCCTCCAAATTCTGTCGCTATGGGCAATCCTGCTAAAGTCGTCCGTCAAGTAACAGAAGAAGATCGTAAAGATATGGATCGCATTATTCAAGAATATGTTGAAAAAGGAAAATATTATCAGTCATTAAAGAAATAAAATTCAAGTTATTATTATTTATACAATATTAAATTTACATTGAAAAATAAAAATGCAGGCGTTCATATTTGCCTGCATTTTTATAAAATAATTATAATCCTGCCTTCTCTCTTAATAATTGGGCCACATCTGTTCTTTCCCAAGGTAAATCGATATCCGTGCGACCAAAATGACCATATGCAGCAGTTTGTTTATAAATTGGACGACGCAAATCTAGCATTTTAATGATACCCGCAGGTCGTAAATCAAATAGTTCTTTGACCCACTCAACTAATTTGCTCTCACTTACTTTACCTGTTCCAAAAGTATCAATTGAAATGGATACAGGACGTGCAACACCAATTGCATAAGCTAATTGAACTTCTACTCGATCAGCAAGACCAGATGCTACGATGTTTTTTGCTACATAACGCGCAGCATAGGCAGCAGAACGGTCCACTTTTGTAGGGTCTTTTCCAGAAAATGCTCCTCCACCATGACGAGCATATCCACCATAAGTATCCACAATAATTTTGCGTCCAGTTAGACCCGCATCTCCTTTTGGTCCACCAATTACGAAGCGGCCAGTTGGGTTAATGAAGTATTTAGTATCATCATCAATCAACTCTATTGGAACAATTTCCTTAATAACTTTTTCCATCATATCTACTTTAATTTGATCAAGAGTAACTCCTTCATCATGCTGAGTAGAAATGACGATTGTATCAATGCGACGAGGTACATTATTTTCATCATATTCTACAGTAACTTGTGTTTTACCATCTGGTCGTAAATACGGAATCTCTTTTGATTTCCGAACTTCTGATAATCTTCTTGCAAGTCGATGAGCTAAACTAATCGGTAGAGGCATCAGTTCTGGAGTTTCATTGCAAGCAAATCCAAACATTAATCCTTGGTCTCCAGCACCAATCGCTTCGATATCCTCATCAGTCATATATCCTTCTCGTGCTTCTAAGGCTTGGTCTACACCTTCTGCAATATCTGGTGATTGTTCACCGATTGCAGTGAGCACCGCCAAGTTTTCTGCATCAAATCCAAATTTCCCACGCGTATATCCAATTTCTGCGACAGTGTCCCGAACAATACTTTGAATATCGACATAAGTTGTCGTAGTAATTTCTCCGGTTACAAGCACTAATCCAGTTGTAACAATTGTTTCACAAGCAACCCTTGCATTTGGATCTTCTTCTAGTATCGCATCCAATATTGCATCGGATATTTGGTCACAAATTTTATCTGGATGACCTTCTGTTACGCTTTCTGATGTAAACAGTCGACGATTTGACATTAAATTTCCTCCTAAATTTACGAGACGAATCTCTGCTATGATACGGTACTCATTATCCATTTTGCCTTAGCAACATTCGCCCGTAAGGAACAGTGCGAAGATGATGAAAGGCTTTAAGAAATTTTTATCTTTTTATAGGTTTTATAGGTTGAATGAGTACGACATTTGTGCTTGAATAAAAAAAGTTCCTATCCACATGCATGAGGAAAGGAACTAAACATTCTACCTTTCACTCTTATCGTTCAAGGGAACCCCTTGCATCAGGTTAGCACCACGCATTATTATAGTAATGCAGGTTGCCGGGTTTCATAGGGCCTTAACCCTCCACCAGCTCTGGATAAGAGTATCCGTTCATCCAACATGTTACGTAATATACTATACAATGTCAAATATTTTTTCCTTTTTCTCAAATTTGACATAACCCGGTATTCTATAATTTACTTATAAGTAGGTACTCTTGTTACAAGCAAAAAATTTTCATAAATAATTTTAAGAATTAGTATAGATTATTTCATCTAATGTGTTATACTAATTTCTGTATTATATAACCAACAATTAATTTTCCTAAAAATAAAAAAAGGATGGTATTTAATCGATGAATTCAGTAGAAATTGCAAATGAGCTGAAGGAATTATTAAAAGGTGGAAATATAAACACTCAATTGCCAGTGCCTCAATTAGTTGAAAAGGCGGTAACTCGTGGAGAAGCCAAATTAACAATTGATGGTGCAATTGTTGCTGAGACAGGTAAATATACAGGCCGTTCTCCAAAAGATAAATTTATTGTGGAAGAAGAAAGCATTAAAGATAAAATTGATTGGGGTAGTGTAAATCAGCCAATCTCTGCTGAAGTGTTTGATAACTTGTATATAAAAGTATTAAATTACTTAAAAGAAAAAGACGAGTTATTTGTATTTAAAGGCTTTGCTGGAGCAGATAAAGAATCTCAATTATCTATTCAAGTAGTAAATGAATATGCTTGGCACAACCTTTTCTGTCATCAATTATTCATCCGTCCAACAAAAGAAGAATTAGCTTCTCATACAGCTGATTTCACAATTATTTCTGCACCTGGTTTCAAAGCGAATCCAGCTGTTGACGGAACAAACTCAGAAGCATTTATTATCGTATCATTCGAAAAGAAAATTATATTAATCGGTGGTACGGAATATGCTGGTGAAATGAAAAAATCTATTTTCAGTATCATGAACTACTTGTTACCTGAAAAAGGCATTCTTTCAATGCATTGCTCTGCTAACGTTGGAGAAGATGGTGACGTAGCGTTATTCTTTGGTTTATCTGGTACTGGAAAAACAACTCTTTCTGCTGACAGCGATCGTAAATTAATCGGTGATGATGAACATGGTTGGTCTGACAACGGTGTGTTCAACATTGAAGGTGGCTGCTACGCTAAAACAATTAATTTATCAGCTGAGAAAGAGCCAGAAATTTATAATGCCATTCGTTTTGGTACAGTGTTAGAAAACGTTGTAATCGATTCAGAATCACGCATTCCTGATTACGATGATAATAGCCTCACAGAAAATACACGTGCAGCGTATCCAATTCATTACATTGATAATATTGTAACGCCTTCTATTGCTGGTCATCCGAAAACAATTATCTTCTTAACTGCTGATGCTTTTGGAGTGCTTCCTCCAATCAGTAAATTAACGAAGGAACAAGCAATGTACCACTTCTTAAGCGGATTCACTTCTAAATTGGCTGGTACTGAACGCGGCGTTACTTCACCTGAACCAGTATTCTCTACATGCTTTGGTTCTCCTTTCTTACCACTTCCAGCAACAAAATATGCTGAAATGTTAGGTGAGAAAATCGATGAACACAACGTTCAAGTATTCTTAGTGAACACTGGTTGGACTGGTGGCGAATACGGTGTAGGTAGCCGCATGAAGCTTTCATATACTCGCGCAATGGTACGTGCTGCTATCAGCGGTAAATTAAACGATGTTGAAACAAAACAAGATGGTATTTTCGGATTACACATCCCAACTGCAATTGAAGGGGTTCCAAGCGAAGTGCTAGATCCTCGTGAAGCTTGGAAAGATAAAGAAGCTTACGATCAAAAAGCTCGTTATTTAGCTGATTTATTCAAAGAAAACTTCAAGAAATTTAACAACGTATCAGAAGATATTTTGAAAAAAGGTGGACCATTGGTTTAATATCAACGTTCCATCCATTCTAAACTCATATTAAGATTAAAGAGGCGCCTAATAAGTCATTGAGGCGCCTCTCTTTACGACTGATGCTCATGCATTCTTCGCAGATTAATTTCGACAAGGAGTCGCGTCAGATGTGACCAACGCAGGGAAAATATAATCATCATAAAGAATTTGAGCCTGATCAAAAAATATTACACTTTTTGATCAGGCCATTTAATTTTGATGGGATTTTTTATAAATCTTTAATGAAAAACGGTTCTAAGTGTTTCAATAATTAAAGGGAAAAGAGTGAATTGAAATCATCGCTTCTTTCCTTTTTCTTTCATCCAATTGCAAATAGAACGGACCGTTTCTCTATTGATATGAGGTGGAAAATGGTGTGCCAAATTGGCCATATACCACGTTTCAAATTCTTTTCCTGATTCCTTAAGCGCCCTTTCAAGCTTATAGGATTGTTCAATCCTAACATTGGAATCTTCAGTACCGTGGATAATAAGTACCGGTGCATGAATGCGGTCCACTTCATAAATTGGTGAGCGTTCTTCATAAATTTCCGGATATTTTGTTGGAGATCCACCGATAAGTCTCTTTAGCGTACGTCTTAAATCAACCCGTTCTTCGTACAAATCCGCCAAATCAGCTACACCCGACCAAGTGACGATTGACCGAATATCTTTACTCAAAATCCCCATCCATAAAGCCATTAATCCTCCCCTTGAAAAACCAAAAAGGTGTACCGAATCATTATTGGCAATTTCTTTTAATAATTGGATGCTATGCAGTGCATCAAGACGGTCATCGCCCCCAAATTCATCGCGACCTTCTCCACCTCGATTTCCACGATAATACGGTGCAAATACAATAAACCCATTTGAGGCAAATTGCGCAATTCTAGCTGGCCTTACCATTCCTACCGACTGCAATCCACCACGCAAATATAATAATGCTTCATATGAACCATCTCCAATAGGTCTAGCAAGCAATCCTTTCACTCGAAGCCCTTCCGACCAATAAACGATTTCCTCAAGCTCTACATTTGGATTAGGAGAAGGATATTTTCTAATTAATTCAATGCTACCATTCTTTTTCAAGTTGTTTCACTTCCTGCAAAATTTTTTTCATCCCTTCATCCTTCATATAAAAACTTGCATATGGATGTTGTAATACTTCCTCCGTTGTTAAAAAAAGTCGCCCGACCGTTTCGTATTGTTGAACAAAAGGTTCGATTCGAGCCACCTTTGCAACAAATACGGCTTTACAAAATGGGATTTTTTCATAAACAGTATAATGGGCAAATAATTTCAAATCCGTAATATGTACGAGCGTTTCTTCATAAACTTCCCGCTTAGCTGCTTGTTCTATTGTTTCTCCCAATTCCACTTTACCTCCAGGAAATTCCACACCCCGTTTTTGATTGATTGTACAAAGCCATTTTCCATCTTTTTGTACAAGCACCAGGACATGCTTCGGCTCAAGTGGAAACGGAGGACCTTCAAAACTTAGTTCGACTTTATTATTGTTTAAATCATAAAAAGTAAACATCCCTTCAACTCCTATACATTTAGTGTAGCGAAGGGATGTGTTCTATTCAATTATTGAAATAGGGCAATTGTTCCACAAATTCTTTTATTTTTTCATCGCCAAACTCATGAATTAAAGCATAAATTTTTTTCAATCGATTATCAATTTCATCATTCTCTTCATCAAGATGGTATGGAAGATATGGTAAATGAGCTCTTACTGCATTATCAAATTCTAAAGAGTTTAACTGATTAAATAGCTTTTTAAATATAAACACTTTATCCGGATCCAATTCAATCTTAAACTCACAAGGTTCACCGGTAGGAATGTAATTATAAGATTGGTTTAAGACGTTCACATACAGCGTTGTCTTTTCGATAGTAATCACCCTCCTTATATTCATTATGGTGAAATATAATTAGGGCTATTCAAAAGAATAAAAAATCCTCAAAAGTTCTATCATTGAACTCTTGAGGATAGACATTCCGTTATTTACCTAAAAACGCTGATAACATCCATGTATGTTTTTCTAGACTTTGGAAAGTTGCGTTCAACATATCTTCTGTACGATCATCGCCTTGATTTGCCGCCTCTTCCATTGCTTCTTTAATCAGCTTCATAGTGGATTGGAAGTCATCAATTATTGTTTGAACCATTTCCTCTGATGTTTCTGAACCTGAAGCTTCTTGTACTCTCGATAATTCTAAATGCTCTTTTAATGTTGCTACTGGCTTTCCGCCTTTTGTTAGAATACGCTCTGCTACTTCATCTAAATTTGCCGTAATTTCATTGTATAATTCTTCAAATTTTTCATGTAATGTAAAGAAGCTTGGACCTGTTACATACCAATGGTAATTATGAAGTTTAGTATATAATACTGAGTATGTTGAAACTAATTCATTTAATTGGGCAATTAATTTATCGTTTGACATCATTTCACCTCATTTTACAGATTTTTCTTTCTTTTTTAATTATACTAAAAACATTGTTTTTATAATTTTACAATTGCATGAAATCTCAGAAAACAGTTCATATATAGTATGATATTTTTTATTGAATTTATCCAAATATTATGTTCACCTTGTATTCAACAATCAGAAGAATAATTATGTTAGTATATAGGTAGAGGTGATGATATTGAATATGTCTGGTATCTTAATATTAGTAGGCGTTATGTATTTCATCATAATGATTGGTGCTATCGGTTTCTTTATACATATGAAAAGAAAAGGTCGATTTTAAATAAGTAAAGTAAGGAATGAGAAATTCGAACAATGAAATATCCTTTTATTTGGCTTATTCAATTTTATAGAAAATTTATTTCTCCACTCACACCACCAACCTGCCGATTTTATCCGACTTGTTCTCAATATGGACTTGAAGCATTTGAAAAGCACGGTGCTATTAAAGGCTTTATTCTTACTACAATCCGCATTTTAAAATGTCATCCTTTTCATCCTGGGGGTTTTGATCCCGTACCTGAAAAGTGGCCTTCGAAAAAAAATTAATTTCGAAGGTTTTTCTTATTGTATTTATTCACTTGTTCATGGTATTATTGATTTCGTGAAAATTATATAAATCGTAATCATTACTATTTGATGAAAAGGAGAAATATAATGAGAAATTTGATTTTCCTCTCATTACTAGCGATGACGCTGCTTTTAACTGCCTGCACCAATAATGAATCGAATCAAGAAAAGAATAACGAAATTAATATATATACTACTGTATACCCACTACAATATTTTGCAAAACAAATCGGTGGAGATTATGTGAATGTTTCTTCTATCTATCCTCCTGGAGCAAATGAGCACACTTTTGAACCAACACAAAAGGATATGATCGCTTTAGCAGATGCAGACGTATTTTTCTATATTGGATTAGGTTTAGAAAGTTTTGTGGAAAATGCGAAAAAATCATTGGCAAATGAACACGTAAAATTTGTTCCAGTCGCAGAAAAAATTGATGAACAAAAACTACAAACTTCTGTTGGACATTCCCACGAGGAACATGAACATGAACATGAACACGACCACCACCATGGAGAGGTCGATCCACATGTTTGGCTCTCTCCTACGATCTCTAAAGATATAGCATTGACGATTAAAAATGAACTTGTCAACCTTCTTCCAGAACAAGAAAATACGTTCAATACAAACTATGAGCAATTAGTAAAACGTCTCGATGAATTAGATCAACAATATAAAGACTTAGCAAGTCATGCTTCATCCAAAACATTTTTTGTGTCCCATGCAGCCTTTGGATATATCGCAGGAAATTACGGGTTAACACAAATCCCCGTTGCTGGATTAAATTCACAAAGCGAACCATCCCAGAAGGAACTTGCGGAAATTGTTGCTCTTGCTAAAAAACATCAAATAAAATATATATTATTCGAACAAAATGTATCATCAAAACTAGCATCTGTCATTCAACAAGAAATTGGTGCTGAATCACTAATATTACATAACCTCAGTGTATTAACAGAAGAAGATATTCAAAACAATGAAGATTACTTTACTTTAATGAAGAAAAATTTAAAAACGCTGGAAAAAGCTTTAAATTATTAATCCTAAGGGAGCGATTCAGAAGGCTGCAGCTTTCGATTCGCTCTTATTTTTCCTTAAATTAGGTACATAATGCATGGAATAGATAACTTATCAAATCATCACTATTAAAAAAGTAGTACAAACCAGCTTGTACTACTCATGGAGATTAAGATAACAATTCTTTTAATTTTCGACGCAACAATTTATTGGAAGCATTTCTTGGTAATGCATCAACCACATAGACTTCTTTTGGTACTTTATACTTCGCTAAATGTTGTAAACAATATTCTTTAATTTCATCAGGTGAAACATCTTTTTTCAATACAATGAAAGCAACTGGAACTTGTCCCCATGTTGCATCCTCCACTCCACAAACACCCGCTTCTTTGATTGCAGGATGCCCCATTAACACGTTTTCCACTTCTGCTGGATAAATGTTCTCTCCACCGGAAATGATTAGGTCTGAACGGCGATCAACGACATATAAATATCCTTCGTTATCTACATAACCTATATCACCAGTATGTAACCATCCGTCTTCCGTCGATGGTTTCGCTTCGTAACGTCCAATATATCCTGGCGTCACATGTGGACCTCGGATACAAATTTCCCCTTCTTGGTAAGGACCTTCCGCTCCTAATATTTTAATCTGATTGAAAAATAATGGTTTACCAGCCGAACCGATTTTCCGCAAAGCATCTTCCGCAGGTAATGTCGCTGTTTGAGAGGAAGTTTCCGTCATCCCATAAGTTTGCAATACTTTCAATCCCCGCTGTTCTGCACGAATTAAATAATCTTTCGGAATAGGGCCACCTCCTGCCAATATCAACTTAAATGATGGAGATGCCTTCTGATTTCGTTCTTCAAGGATATGTAAAATTCGCTCAAGCATCACCGCTACCACTGAAACATTTGTTACCCTACCGAAAACAATATCCTCTGCAATTTGTACATGATCAAATTTTCGATAGAGCTTTACTTCGTTGCCGTATAATAGAGAACGAACTAATATCGAAAATCCACTAATATGAAAAAGAGGTACAGCACAAAGCCAAACATCTTTTTCGGATAAACCGATATTCAAAACTGAAGCAACGGCACTTGATTGATGGTTTTCTACCGTTTGACGCACGCCTTTTGGAAAACCTGTTGTGCCGCTCGTATACATAATGGAAATCGTCTGTTGCAGCGGCCATTCACGGCTTATTTCAATTGGCTTACAATCGCTATTTTCGATTTCAGAGAATCGCAAGTAGTTCACATCTTCAGGCAGTAATGACAGATCATTGTCATTAACTAATACCATTGAGACTTGTGCATCATTGATTTGATAAACCAATTCACTAGTAGTTAGTTTACGGTTTAATAACACCATTTCACATTGTAAATGCATACATCCATACATAATAAAAATCAAACTCGAATCATTTTCTCCAAGAATCGCAACACGGCTTCCCTTGTCTATGCCTAATGCCTTTAGTTGTTCCGCACGTTTTACAGAAATCTTTTTGATTTCTTCAAAAGTCCAGTAATTACCTTCAAAAGATAACCCAATTCGATTTGGCGTTAAATAGGCTCGCTGTAGAATCCAATTAGGGTACATTATAATTCCTCCCTTTCTCCCCTTCATTTTACTAAAAAAATTTCACAAATAAAAATTAACAATCAGACTCATTGGTTATCATGATTTACAAAATCCATCCAAAATGAAAAAGGCTGTCTTGAAAGGAGAAACTTTCAAGACAGCCTATTTTCAAAAACGAATTATCGATATCTAAATCAAGGGAATCTTGGGAATTGACCAAAGTTTGGTTTACGTTTTTCTTTAAACGCATCTCGTCCTTCTTTTGCTTCATCCGTTGTATAGTAAAGAAGCGTCGCGTCTCCAGCGAATTGTTGAAGTCCAGCAAGTCCATCTGTATCTGCATTCATTGCGGCTTTTAAGAAACGAATGGCAGTTGGTGATTTTTCAAGGATTTCTTCACACCATTTTACCGTTTCATCTTCCAATTGTTCTAAAGGTACAACCGTGTTTACTAATCCCATTTCTAACGCTTCTTGTGCATTATACTGACGGCATAAGTACCAGATTTCACGAGCTTTTTTATGTCCAACGATGCGTGCTAAATAGCCAGAACCGTATCCAGCGTCAAAGGAACCAACTTTCGGACCAGTTTGTCCAAATATAGCGTTGTCTGCAGCAATCGTTAAGTCACACACTACGTGTAATACGTGTCCGCCACCGATGGCATATCCAGCAACCATCGCAATAACTGGTTTTGGAATTACGCGAATTAGTCGTTGTAAATCTAGTACGTTTAATCGTGGGATATTGTCATCGCCAACATACCCACCATGACCGCGCACCTTTTGGTCACCACCAGAACAGAATGCTTTATCACCTTCACCTGTTAAAATGATAACACCGATATTTGCATCATCACGAGCACGGGAGAAAGCATCAATTAATTCTTCAACCGTTTTTGGTCGAAATGCGTTGCGTACTTCCGGACGATTGATTGTAATTTTTGCAATCCCATTATAAAATTCATACTTTATATCTTCATAAGTATGTAAAGTTTTCCACTCACGAGTCATATGAGTAACCTCCCCGAATTTTATAAGACTTCCTTAATTATTGTAGCAAATTGTTCCGGATTTTCCACGTGAATTGAATGGCCTACATTAGGAACGTTAATATGTTTCGCATTTTGTAGCTGTTCGAGCATTTGTTCAGCAATTTGGACGAATTTTTGATCTAATTCTCCAGTTATGAGTATAACGGGAAAGGACAGACGAATTAATTTTCGCCATAATGAAGGTTGGGCACCTGTCCCCATTCCACGCAAACTATTAGCAAGCCCCGCTTCTGATTGGCTTAACCGTTCTTCTCGAATCGCTTGTTGTATTTGTTCAGGTAATGTCTTTTGGGATGCAAAAAGGGGGATGTTTTCCCACTTATCTACAAACCATTGAATTCCCTTCTCTTCAATTTCATCAGCCAATAATTCATCCGCCTGTCTTCTAGCCAGTTGTTCTTCTTCGGTATGTAAACCTGGCGATGAACTTTCTAATATTAATTGTTTAATCCGCTTAGGAAAGCGAACTGCGTATGATAATGCTACTCGCCCTCCCATTGAATAACCTAATAAGTTAAAATAATGTAATCCCAATTGATTAAATATTTCTTCCAAGTCCTTCACTTGTTCAATCATAGAATATCGTGAAGAATCTTTTGGCGCTTCCGTTTTACCATGTCCAATTAGATCAATTGCGACAATTTTTATTGTATTTGGCAAGTATTCAATTACTTTATTCCACGTGTTAGTTGTTCCAGTAAAACCGTGTAACAAAACAAGAACTTCTTCTGCACCCTCATTCCATATTTCCACATTGACCTGTATTCCACGAATATTTAAAGTAGCCATTCTTTCAACTCCGAATTTATATGTTGCCATAACTTTCGATGTGCCTGAACATTTTCATTTCGGTTTGTTCGAATTTCTATTAATCTTAATGGTTTGTCCCCTTTTTCAAAAATCTTTTCTTTTTCATCAAAATGGTTGATTAGCAAATAGTCCATTCCATACATGTTTGCTACATCTTGAAATTTCAGTGCAGTCGGAGTTCCAAATAAGTCCTCATAGTATTCTTTTACGGTTGCTTGAGACAAGTAGGAAAAAATCCCCCCACCATCATTATTTAATACAAAAATAGTCATATTACACGGTTGATAGCGGGTTAATAGAAACGCGTTAATATCATGTAAGGCTGCCAAATCTCCAATCAATAAATACGTTTTTCGATTTTCTCTCCCTTTCGAAAATCCAAAAGCCGTTGAAATGACTCCATCAATACCGTTTGCCCCTCGATTAGCAAAGATTTGAATATCCTTTGAAGTAGGCAACAAAAAAGTATCAATATCTCGTATTGGCATGCTACTGCTCACAAATAAATCACTTTTTTCTGGCAATTGTTCTAACAAATAGCGAACGAATGCCCCTTCATCTTTTTCATGTTGAGTATATGCAAGTATATGTTTTTTAGCTATATCATCAGCTGTTTTCCAAAGAGTAAAATATGATTCATTAATCGTTGACTGGATAATCATTTCCTCTAACCATGATTCGATGGTTGCATGGATAAAATGTGTTGAAACGGAAGTTGAATCTCGAAACATCGGATCCTCATCGATTACTATATAGTTTTTTGGCTTTGATTCCATTAAAAAAATCGTTAAAAATTTTGAAACTGGTTGTGCACCAAAACGGATGACTGTATCGCAAACTGCCAATTTTTTAAACTCATCGCTTTTTAAGAGCGCATCATATGTAGCAATGACATACTGTTTACAATCTTCTGGGATATTCGCTCTCATATTTGATAAACTTTCAACTAAAACAGGCCATTGTACTTTTCGAATAAATGACCATAAATATTCTAACTTTGTACCAAGTGCAAGTTCACCGATTACGATTATTCCTCTTCGTGTTACTTTGATAATCGATGATAGCGCCTTCATCGCTTCATAGTGTGGGGTAATCGTGCCATTGAAACTTGCCAAAAATGATCTTTTTGGTAATTCATTTTGAAAATCAATCAACAATGGCTCACGAAACGGAATATTAATATGTACCGGACCTAATGGATGAGTCTTAGCAATATTGACAGCTCGTACAATATGACGTTCAACAAATGGCAGAGTTACACTGTTATCATCAGGTATTGGAAATTCAGCAAACCATTTGACATGATTTCCATATAAATCAATTTGATTGATTGCTTGTGGAGCCCCTACTTCACGCAATTCATGGGGACGATCAGCTGTAATGACAACGAGCGGAACTCGTGCATATTTTGCTTCCACTATAGCAGGATAGTAGTTTGCAGCTGCAGTACCTGATGTACACAGTAATACTACTGGTTTCCCTTTTGACTTTGCCAATCCTAACGCAAAAAACGCCGCAGATCGTTCATCCACTTGTCGATACAGATTCAATTCTTTTGTTGATGCAAATGCATAGGCTAACGGAGTTGACCGTGATCCAGGGCTAATGACTACATCTTCCACACCATTTTGGACAAGAGACGCTACAATTTGATACACATAATCCGTCAAAATTTTACGTTCACTCATTAAATTGTCCTCCTAGAGCCCGCAACATCGGACGAAACTTTACTAACGTTTCTTCATATTCCGTCATTGGATTTGAATCTGCGACAATTCCACCGCCAGCATATAAGTATGCTTTCTTATCAATTAATGCTGCAGATCGTATAGCAACGGCAAATTCTCCATTTCCATCAGCATCAATCCAACCGATTGGTCCTGCATATAATCCCCTGTTCATTTTTTCGAACTCACGAATAATCTCCATCGCTTTATTTCTAGGAACTCCACCTAACGCGGGAGTAGGATGCAAATGTTCTACTAATTGCAATATTGTTGCATGATTGAATAATTTTCCTTCAACAGGCGTATATAAATGTTGTATATCACGAATTTTTAATAATTTAGGACGCTTTGGCACTTTATACTCTTCACAATGTTTGCTAAAAATATTTTCAATCATATCGACAACATATTGATGTTCTTTTAAGTTTTTGGAATCACTTAATAGTTGTTCCCCTAGTAATTTATCTTCTTCTGCTGTCTTTCCCCGTTTGATAGAACCAGCAACACAAGCAGAATAAGCATACTGATTTTTCACCTTTACTAAACGCTCAGGGGTAGCACCAAAAAATAGTAAGTTTTTCCGCTCAAGACCAAATAAATAACTTTCCGGCTGTTCATTCATTATTTGATAAATGATTTGAGGCGAAGATAACGCATCTTTAAAATCCAATTCTAAAGAACGGGCGATTACTACTTTATCTGCTTCGTTTTTTTGAATTAAATGGGTAACATTTTCAACTGCATGGAAATAGTAATCTTTATTTCGCTCATGAATCGAGTGAATTTTCGGCTTTTCATATGTTTTCAATTCTTTCACTTGAGCTGCATGAATTAATCGGTCCCGTTCTTCCCTTAATTTTTCAAAATGTATCGAAGAATCTTGTTGTTCTGTAATCAAATGAATGCTGACATAAGTTTTCTCATGTTGTTTTATTAATTGAAAAGTAGCTACAGTAAAATAACTTTGAGGAAAATCATTCCACTCACCATTTTCTTTATTTTCCGGATCAAAGGTAAAACCTCCGAATAAAATAGGTTGAGGTTCCTGCTCTTCCATTACAATATTTTTCGTTAATTCTTTCCATTGATGCTCAATATCATAAAAACGTTGACCATTTTTATTATTTTCCAATACGATTGCTTGTCCAAGTCCAACAATCGTTAATGTTTTTTCACGATTTTGCCAAAAAAACCTTTCCCCTCTATATTGCTGTTCTCCTGCTGCATAAAAAGCTAAAGGGGACAATTGATTCACTTCAATCGTTTCAATATAAAAGGACAATTTATTTGATGCCACTTCAACTTCAGTGGTTTTAGACCACTTTTGATGCATGAAAAAAACCTCCGTAAAAAAGCAATGTAATTTGCCATAAAAATAGCAGAATCTTATTTCTGCTTTCCTAAAATAATTATTCTGATTGCCTTTCCGAACAATGCAATATCTATTTTATCATATCATTTTTTTAGGTTTAATAATAATACTTTCAACTATTCTTTCTGTGAAATTATTTATAAAGTTTTTATCCTAAAATCTCCAATTTTAGGAGTATATAGTTTTTATTTCCCTATCTCTATATTAAGTCGTTGCATTTAATTTTCTTATATAATTCATAAATCCCTCTTCTGAAAATAATTTCACCTCATCATCTGTAAACTCTTGACGCAACCTTTCAATGATATTTGGAAATTCAGAAGCATTTGATAAATTGCTTACTGACAATGGGTCCATCCCATCAAAATCAGAACCAAAACCGATATGTTCCACTCCTACTAAATTAGCTAAATATTTTATGTGCTCAACCAATTTTTCGATTGTCGTCGTTTTCTTCTCCTTTTCTATAAATGGGGGATAAAAAACAACATGGATACGTCCACCTTTTTCTACAAGCATTTTCACTTGTTCATCCGTTAAATTTCTTGGATGATCACAGAGAGTGCGTGAATTACAATGGCTAGCAATCACTTTTTTTGCAAGCGGTAATAATTCATAAAATCCTCTTTCATTTAAATGCGCAACATCTATGATAATATCTCGTTCATTTAACAATTCAATTACCTTTTTTCCAAAAGGTTTTATACCCTTTGTAGAATCTTCTGACGTGCCATAGCCAACTTTATTTTCATAATTCCAAGTTAATCCGACTATCTTAACGCCTGCATCCAAAATGATCTTTAATTTTTCAAGATCATCATCTATGGCATCACAGCCTTCCAAACTTAATACGGCTCCTATTTGCCCTTCTTCGAGCTCATCAATTTGCTTCCAATCTTTAATATGAACCATTTCCGGCTCTTTCAATACATATTTATGGAAGGCTTCAATCTGACGTAATGCTTCTTGAAATTTCTGCTCTCTAGGAATATCTGGATGGATAAATATTGCAAATACTTGAATTTTTACATTCCCTGCCTTTAATCTTTCAAAGTTAGAATTTATTCTAGAATCATTGCGAAAATTGGCATCTTCAAATCGTGCTAATTTTTCTAATACATCGCAATGTAGGTCCACTACTTTCATCTATTCTCCACTCCCCATACTCTTTTGTTTTTATAGTATTTATCACTAGTGTCGCATAAATAAGTTTTGAAATTTCAGATTTTATTTTTCTGGAAAATTAGCGAAAAACGAAACACCTAAATAAAGGTAGTAAACATCCATTTTTTACCTATAGCTTAAGACGAGTGCAACAACGACAAATCAACCTTTAAGGAACGCTCTTCCTTTCGATTTTCCGTAACCAAATGTGTGCAGATTTCCATAAAGCTGCTTTCAAATATCGACTTATTTGTAACGTACTTCGGTCACTATTCGTGTTCAACTGAGCTAACACATTTAAACAGTATACAATCATCGCTACGTATACTTGGTTGTGTACGGCTTGTTCACTGTGGCCGTAAAACTTCTTGCTATTCAAGTGTTGTTTCATCCATTTGAAAAAGAGTTCAATAGCCCAACGTGACTTATAGATTTCGGCGATTTCATCTGCATCCATATCAAAACGATTCGTCCGTAAATGAAGTTTATTTCCTTTTGTATCCAACAATTTGATGAGACGGAACGCGTTTTCAGAACGTTTTTGCGTGTTTCCAATCACCACCATTTCATCGGAGAATACAGGCGAATCTTCAGGTAACGAAAATCGTTCTAACACACGGACGACAGCGTTTTTTCGTAAACGTGAAACAAAGAAATACCCATCATCCGTCATACGGTCAAATCGCTCATAATCTAAGTATCCCCGATCGAACACGTAGAGGCATTCTTGATCATCAATGAATACCTCTAATTGACCACGATCATGTTCGATTGCGTTTGTCAGTACGGCCTTGTCGGGATAAGAAAGTCCTTTTTCCATGAATACAAGACGCAAGTGAAGCTTCACGCCCGATTTTGTTTTTCGGAACTCTGCCCATTTGTGGTTCGTCAAATTCAGTGGCAACGTACTCGAATCAATGATTTTTAGTGGCGTTGTCAGCTTTCTTCGCTTTTGAAAATGTGTTTTCTCATGAATTTGAGCCACTAAATCAAGAAAAATCGATTGAAAGAAAACCGTTGGAATGGCGTTGATTCGTCTTCCTAATTGGGAAAAGCTAATCGATGGAAGACCTGTTGCACGTTGTAATTCTTCAGAAAAAACAGCGTCACTTAAAGCTCGCAAACTCTCGGTTTCATGTAATTGAGCGTACAACAGTCATTTCAGAAATGAAGCCATATAAAGCTTCTTTGTATAGTAATCCAATTGATAGGCTTTCACCATATCGTCAAATAAGTTGAAATGAATTGGTGAAAACCATTGTTCAAATGATGTTTTTCGTGTAAACTTATCCATGCTTTTGTCCTTTGTATTGGATTTGGATAGGTTTACTACCACCAAACCATTATAAAGGATTTTTTTTTAGAAAAATATAGTTACAGAAAATTCAGATTTATTATATCTATTGGTATTTTTTATGCGACACTAGTGAGTATTTATGGCTCTATAATATTTGTGTTGGTGGATACAACCAGCACCATTTTTTTACACAAAAAATGATAAGCCCGAAATATGTGAGATAAATAAAAAAATGCGCACCCTTCTGGTACACACGACGAATAGCCCTTCAATCCCAAGTTTTTTCGGCTCTATAATATTTGTTGTTGGTGAGTAAAAACCAGCACCAATTTTTTTGAACAAAAAAATGAGACAGTGACAAAACTCTGGTAAAATGTAATCGCCAAAACACATTTTCCAAAGGAGTTGTGTCACATGTCTCACCATCATTCTATACGAAACCTACTCAATATAAAAGACAAAAATATCACATTTGATGAAAATTTTTGTTCTACCGAAACGATCAAAAAAGTAAAAGCGAAAGTCTTTCATGGGACGTTAACGTATCAACCAAAAGCTTGTTATGCTTGTGGACATGTCTTTGATGATCAAATCATTAAACACGGTTTTAAAACGTCTCTCATTAAAATGCCTAGCATTTCAGGTTTTCATACCTACTTAAAATTGCGTAAACAGCGTTATTTCTGTAAACATTGTCATTCCACGTTTACTTTAAAAACGAGCGTCGTGGCTAAAAACTGTTGTATTTCCAACAATACCAAAGTATCAATTGCTTTAAACGCCAAAGATAAAATATCCGAAAAAGATATTGCAATGAAACATAATGTTTCTCATGCCACTGTCAGTAGAGTCATTGACAGCTTTTATAGCTACTATCAGCCGAATTATCACTATCTTCCAAAGCATTTGTGTTTTGACGAGTTTAAATCAGTGAAATCCGCAGCTGGAGCGATGTCCTTTATTTTCTGCGACTCTGAAACGGGGGAGATTGTGGATATCGTGGAGGACCGGAGATTACATGTCCTTAAAGAGTATTTCTTACGGTATTCCAAGAAGGCGAGAGATGCGGTAAAAACGATTGTCATCGATATGTACAGCCCTTATATTTCCTTAATCCAAGAAGTTTTCCCTAAAGCGGAAATCGTACTCGACAAATTCCATATCCTCCAACTATTTAGCAGAGCTTTAAACAAAACGCGCATCAACGTCATGAATCGGGATAAAAAGAATTACAATAAATTGAAAAAATACTGGAAGCTCCTTCTGAAAGATCAAACAAAACTCGATTATAAAAACTACAAATATCATCACTGCTTTAAAAAGCTCATGTGTGAGGTGGATATTCTACACTACATCATTAATCTGGATTCTGAATTAAAGGCGTCCTATGAGTTATACCAATACGTTCGACATTGCATCAAAACCAAAGACTTTGAGCTCTTGAAGAAAACCTTGGCGAATAAACGGAACAGCGTTTCCAGCTATATGAAAACCGCCATCAAGACAATCAACAAATACATAAATTACGTGGAGAATACGCTAAAGTACGATTATAATAACGGCATTTTAGAGGGGATTAATAACAAAATCAAAGTGATTAAACGCATTTCTTTCGGTTATCGATCCTTCTATCACTTTAGAAACCGAATATTCATTACCCAAAACTTAGCGAAAATAAAAACAGCTTAGGGGAACCTCGAATTTCCCCTAAGCCATCCGATTACATATTACCAAATAATGTCACTAAAATTTATTCACCAACACCATTTGACAAAAAGCCGGTTTTTTTATGACCCCTACGGGATTCGAACCCGTGTTACCGCCGTGAAAGGGCGGTGTCTTAACCACTTGACCAAGGGGCCACAGCTATGTATGGCGGAGAAGGAGGGATTTGAACCCTCGCGCCGGGTTACCCCGACCTACACCCTTAGCAGGGGCGCCTCTTCAGCCTCTTGAGTACTTCTCCTTATGGCTCCGAAGGTAGGATTCGAACCTACGACCAATCGGTTAACAGCCGATTGCTCTACCACTGAGCTACTTCGGAATATATGGTGGGCCTAAATGGACTTGAACCATCGACCTCACGCTTATCAGGCGTGCGCTCTAACCAGCTGAGCTATAGGCCCATTGGAGCGGGTGATGGGAATCGAACCCACGACATCAGCTTGGAAGGCTGAGGTTTTACCATTAAACTACACCCGCATCAAGTGGGTCGGGACGGAATCGAACCGCCGACACTTTGATCTTCAGTCAAATGCTCTACCAACTGAGCTACCGACCCGTATTTATGGCGGTCCCGACGGGACTCGAACCCGCGATCTCCTGCGTGACAGGCAGGCATGTTAACCGCTACACCACGGGACCACTTTGGTTGCGGGGGCAGGATTTGAACCTGCGACCTCCGGGTTATGAGCCCGACGAGCTACCAGACTGCTCTACCCCGCGATAATAATTATTTTATATTATGGTGGAGGAAGAGGGATTCGAACCCCCGCGCGGTTTGACCCGCCTGTCGGTTTTCAAGACCGATCCCTTCAGCCAGACTTGGGTATTCCTCCATTTGTTTCTTATCTATCTTTTCAACCTTTGGTGGACCTTGCAGGACTCGAACCTGCGACCGGACGGTTATGAGCCGTCTGCTCTAACCAACTGAGCTAAAGGTCCTTAAGATGGCGGTGGAGGGGATCGAACCCCCGACCTCACGGGTATGAACCGTACGCTCTAGCCAGCTGAGCTACACCGCCGTCAATTGTTATTCATTTATAATTTGGTGGAGCATAGCGGGATCGAACCGCTGACCTCCTGCGTGCAAGGCAGGCGCTCTCCCAGCTGAGCTAATGCCCCGTAGTTCCTGCTGGTCGGGAAGACAGGATTCGAACCTGCGACCCCTTGGTCCCAAACCAAGTGCTCTACCAAGCTGAGCTACTTCCCGGTTCACTTTTTTTGGCGCGCCAGGCAGGAGTCGAACCCACAACCTTCTGATCCGTAGTCAGACGCTCTATCCAATTGAGCTACTGGCGCTAACTTCTATTTTACATGGTGCCGAGGACCGGAGTCGAACCGGTACGGTAGTCACCTACCGCAGGATTTTAAGTCCTGTGCGTCTGCCAATTCCGCCACCCCGGCATTATTGGAGCGGAAGACGGGGTTCGAACCCGCGACCCCCACCTTGGCAAGGTGGTGTTCTACCACTGAACTACTTCCGCAATTTTTCTAAATGGTGCGGGTGAAGGGAGTCGAACCCCCACGCCGTAAGGCGCTAGATCCTAAGTCTAGTGCGTCTGCCAATTCCGCCACACCCGCAAATGTTTATTGATGAGCCATGAAGGACTCGAACCTTCGACCCTCTGATTAAAAGTCAGATGCTCTACCACTGAGCTAATGGCTCATGATGGTGCCGGCGAAAGGAATCGAACCCTCAACCTACTGATTACAAGTCAGTTGCTCTGCCAATTGAGCTACGCCGGCATATATCATGGTGGAGGATGACGGGATCGAACCGCCGACCCCCTGCTTGTAAGGCAGGTGCTCTCCCAGCTGAGCTAATCCTCCATATCAAGCCTAGCAACGTCCTACTCTCACAAGGGGAAGCCCCTTACTACCATCGGCGCTAAAGAGCTTAACTTCCGTGTTCGGTATGGGAACGGGTGTATCCTCTTTGCCATCGTCACTAGACTTATTAAGGACAAGAATTATTTTATCATATTCAATCTCTTTTTCAAGAGATTTTTTTATTTTTTTTATTATTTTTATGACCCCTACGGGATTCGAACCCGTGTTACCGCCGTGAAAGGGCGGTGTCTTAACCACTTGACCAAGGGGCCACGGCTATGTATGGCGGAGAAGGAGGGATTTGAACCCTCGCGCCGGGTTACCCCGACCTACACCCTTAGCAGGGGCGCCTCTTCAGCCTCTTGAGTACTTCTCCTTATGGCTCCGAAGGTAGGATTCGAACCTACGACCAATCGGTTAACAGCCGATTGCTCTACCACTGAGCTACTTCGGAATATATGGTGGGCCTAAATGGACTTGAACCATCGACCTCACGCTTATCAGGCGTGCGCTCTAACCAGCTGAGCTATAGGCCCATTGGAGCGGGTGATGGGAATCGAACCCACGACATCAGCTTGGAAGGCTGAGGTTTTACCATTAAACTACACCCGCATCAAGTGGGTCGGGACGGAATCGAACCGCCGACACTTTGATCTTCAGTCAAATGCTCTACCAACTGAGCTACCGACCCGTATTTATGGCGGTCCCGACGGGACTCGAACCCGCGATCTCCTGCGTGACAGGCAGGCATGTTAACCGCTACACCACGGGACCACTTTGGTTGCGGGGGCAGGATTTGAACCTGCGACCTCCGGGTTATGAGCCCGACGAGCTACCAGAATGCTCTACCCCGCGATAATAATTATTTTATGTTATGGTGGAGGAAGAGGGATTCGAACCCCCGCGCGGTTTGACCCGCCTGTCGGTTTTCAAGACCGATCCCTTCAGCCAGACTTGGGTATTCCTCCATTTGTTTCTTATCTATCTTTTCAACCTTTGGTGGACCTTGCAGGACTCGAACCTGCGACCGGACGGTTATGAGCCGTCTGCTCTAACCAACTGAGCTAAAGGTCCTTAAGATGGCGGTGGAGGGGATCGAACCCCCGACCTCACGGGTATGAACCGTACGCTCTAGCCAGCTGAGCTACACCGCCGTCAATTGTTATTCATTTATAATTTGGTGGAGCATAGCGGGATCGAACCGCTGACCTCCTGCGTGCAAGGCAGGCGCTCTCCCAGCTGAGCTAATGCCCCGTAGTTCCTGCTGGTCGGGAAGACAGGATTCGAACCTGCGACCCCTTGGTCCCAAACCAAGTGCTCTACCAAGCTGAGCTACTTCCCGGTTCACTTTTTTTGGCGCGCCAGGCAGGAGTCGAACCCACAACCTTCTGATCCGTAGTCAGACGCTCTATCCAATTGAGCTACTGGCGCTAACTTCTATTTTACATGGTGCCGAGGACCGGAGTCGAACCGGTACGGTAGTCACCTACCGCAGGATTTTAAGTCCTGTGCGTCTGCCAATTCCGCCACCCCGGCATTATTGGAGCGGAAGACGGGGTTCGAACCCGCGACCCCCACCTTGGCAAGGTGGTGTTCTACCACTGAACTACTTCCGCAAAATTAAGTGGAATACTTAATCTTTAATTATTTTATCATTGTTAATATATTAAAGTGAACGGGATGAGCCATGAAGGACTCGAACCTTCGACCCTCTGATTAAAAGTCAGATGCTCTACCACTGAGCTAATGGCTCATGATGGTGCCGGCGAAAGGAATCGAACCCTCAACCTACTGATTACAAGTCAGTTGCTCTGCCAATTGAGCTACACCGGCATATATTTTTAGCGATGGAGGACAATAGAATGAACTGGTGATTTCCTAATTTAATGGGATATCTTCTCTCTAATCCTCCGAATTAAATTATTCTTTCAAAACTGGATAACGACATTGAAATGATTGGTTAAGTCCTCGATCGATTAGTATCCGTCAGCTCCACACGTCACCGTGCTTCCACCTCGGACCTATCTACCTCATCGTCTTTGAGGGATCTTACTTGCTTATGCAATGGGAAATCTCATCTTGAGGGGGGCTTCATGCTTAGATGCTTTCAGCACTTATCCCGTCCACACATAGCTACCCAGCGGTGCCTTTGGCAAGACAACTGGTACACCAGCGGTGTGTCCATCCCGGTCCTCTCGTACTAAGGACAGCTCCTCTCAAATTTCCTACGCCCACGACGGATAGGGACCGAACTGTCTCACGACGTTCTGAACCCAGCTCGCGTACCGCTTTAATGGGCGAACAGCCCAACCCTTGGGACCGACTACAGCCCCAGGATGCGATGAGCCGACATCGAGGTGCCAAACCTCCCCGTCGATGTGGACTCTTGGGGGAGATAAGCCTGTTATCCCCGGGGTAGCTTTTATCCGTTGAGCGATGGCCCTTCCATGCGGAACCACCGGATCACTAAGCCCGTCTTTCGACCCTGCTCGACTTGTAGGTCTCGCAGTCAAGCTCCCTTATGCCTTTACACTCTGCGAATGATTTCCAACCATTCTGAGGGAACCTTTGGGCGCCTCCGTTACCTTTTAGGAGGCGACCGCCCCAGTCAAACTGTCCACCTGACACTGTCTCCCAAGCCGATTAGGCTTGCGGGTTAGAATTTCAGTACAACCAGGGTAGTATCCCAAGGGCGCCTCCAGGGAAGCTGGCGCTCCCCCTTCTACGGCTCCTACCTATCCTGTACAAGTTGCACCGAAATTCAATATCAGGTTACAGTAAAGCTCCACGGGGTCTTTCCGTCCTGTCGCGGGTAACCTGCATCTTCACAGGTACTATAATTTCACCGAGTCTCTCGTTGAGACAGTGCCCAGATCGTTACGCCTTTCGTGCGGGTCGGAACTTACCCGACAAGGAATTTCGCTACCTTAGGACCGTTATAGTTACGGCCGCCGTTTACTGGGGCTTCAATTCGGAGCTTCGCTTGCGCTAACTCCTCCTCTTAACCTTCCAGCACCGGGCAGGCGTCAGCCCCTATACTTCACCTTACGGTTTTGCAGAGACCTGTGTTTTTGCTAAACAGTCGCCTGGGCCTATTCACTGCGGCTCATCAGGGCTTGCACCCCAATGAGCACCCCTTCTCCCGAAGTTACGGGGTCATTTTGCCGAGTTCCTTAACGAGAGTTCTCTCGCTCACCTTAGGATTCTCTCCTCGACTACCTGTGTCGGTTTGCGGTACGGACACCTCCCGCCTCGCTAGAGGCTTTTCTTGGCAGTGTGAAATCAGGAACTTCGCGCGTAACGCGCTCCCCATCACAGCTCAGCATATTAGGAAGCGGATTTGCCTACTTCCACGCCTTGCTGCTTGGACACGCTCGACCAACGGCGTGCATTCCCTATCCTCCTGCGTCCCCCCATCACTCAAACGGCGGGGAGGTGGTACAGGAATATCAACCTGTTGTCCATCGTCTACGCCTTTCGGCCTCGACTTAGGTCCCGACTAACCCTGAGCGGACGAGCCTTCCTCAGGAAACCTTAGTCATTCGGTGGATGGGATTCTCACCCATCTTTCGCTACTCATACCGGCATTCTCACTTCTAAGCGCTCCACCAGTCCTTCCGGTCTGACTTCGACGCACTTAGAACGCTCTCCTACCACTCGTGCAACGCACGAATCCACAGCTTCGGTGAATCGTTTAGCCCCGATACATTTTCGGCGCAGCGTCACTCGACCAGTGAGCTATTACGCACTCTTTAAATGATGGCTGCTTCTAAGCCAACATCCTGGTTGTCTAAGCAACGCCACATCCTTTTCCACTTAACGATTACTTTGGGACCTTAGCTGGTGGTCTGGGCTGTTTCCCTTTTGACCACGGATCTTATCACTCGTAGTCTGACTCCCGTGTATAAATAGCTGGCATTCGGAGTTTGTCTGAATTCGGTAACCCGAGGTGGGCCCCTAGTCCAAACAGTGCTCTACCTCCAGTATTCTTCACACGAGGCTAGCCCTAAAGCTATTTCGGAGAGAACCAGCTATCTCCAAGTTCGATTGGAATTTCTCCGCTACCCACACCTCATCCCCGCACTTTTCAACGTGCGTGGGTTCGGGCCTCCAGTGAGTGTTACCTCACCTTCACCCTGGACATGGGTAGATCACCTGGTTTCGGGTCTACGACCACGTACTCAAAACGCCCTATTCAGACTCGCTTTCGCTGCGGCTCCGCATCTTCTGCTTAACCTTGCACGTAATCGTAACTCGCCGGTTCATTCTACAAAAGGCACGCCATCACCCGTTAACGGGCTCTGACTACTTGTAGGCACACGGTTTCAGGTTCTCTTTCACTCCCCTCCCGGGGTGCTTTTCACCTTTCCCTCACGGTACTGGTTCACTATCGGTCACTAGGGAGTATTTAGCCTTGGGAGATGGTCCTCCCGGATTCCGACGGAATTTCACGTGTTCCGCCGTACTCAGGATCCACTCAGGAGAGGATGGATTTTCGACTACAGGGCTTTTACCTTCTCTGGCCGTCCTTTCCAGAACGGTTCGTCTAACCCATCCTTTTGTAACTCCGTATAGAGTGTCCTACAACCCCAAGAGGCAAGCCTCTTGGTTTGGGCTGTTCCCGTTTCGCTCGCCGCTACTCAGGGAATCGATTTTTCTTTCTTCTCCTCCAGGTACTTAGATGTTTCAGTTCCCTGGGTGTGCCTTCTTAACGCTATGGATTCACGTTAAGATACTGTTCCATTACGAACAGTGGGTTCCCCCATTCGGAAATCTCCGGATCAAAGCTTACTTACAGCTCCCCGAAGCATATCGGTGTTAGTCCCGTCCTTCATCGGCTCCTAGTGCCAAGGCATCCACCGTGCGCCCTTAACAACTTAACCTTTTCGGTTTTCGATACGCTGCGCAATACTTCGTCAATTTCGCTCGTTCGAATCCTCATGTACGCATATAGTACACTCCGGTTCTCACTCGCTCATTTCCTTGTCTTGCTTGCGTCTCGCAACCCTTACGGCTTTCAATCCACGTCGCATTTACGTCGTGTTAGCCTAGTTGTTTGCGCTTTACAGTAAATTGCTTGCTTTCAATGTCGTTTATCCAGTTTTCAAAGAACAACACTATAACTTTGAAGGTCATAAACCTTCAAAACTGAACACAAAACGCTAACGCTTCCGTAAATATCCTTAGAAAGGAGGTGATCCAGCCGCACCTTCCGATACGGCTACCTTGTTACGACTTCACCCCAATCATCTGTCCCACCTTCGGCGGCTGGCTCCCGAAAGGGTTACCTCACCGACTTTGGGTGTTACAGACTCTCGTGGTGTGACGGGCGGTGTGTACAAGGCCCGGGAACGTATTCACCGCGGCATGCTGATCCGCGATTACTAGCGATTCCGGCTTCATGCAGGCGAGTTGCAGCCTGCAATCCGAACTGAGAACGGTTTTTTCGGATTGGCTCCGTCTCGCGACTTCGCGACCGTTTGTACCGTCCATTGTAGCACGTGTGTAGCCCAGGTCATAAGGGGCATGATGATTTGACGTCATCCCCACCTTCCTCCGTATTTGTACGGCAGTCTCCTTAGAGTGCCCAACTGAATGATGGCAACTAAGGACAAGGGTTGCGCTCGTTGCGGGACTTAACCCAACATCTCACGACACGAGCTGACGACAACCATGCACCACCTGTCACCGCTGTCCCCGAAGGGAAGGCTATGTCTCCATAGCGGTCAGCGGGATGTCAAGACCTGGTAAGGTTCTTCGCGTTGCTTCGAATTAAACCACATGCTCCACCGCTTGTGCGGGCCCCCGTCAATTCCTTTGAGTTTCAGTCTTGCGACCGTACTCCCCAGGCGGAGTGCTTAATGCGTTAGCTGCAGCACTAAGGGGTGGAAACCCCCTAACACTTAGCACTCATCGTTTACGGCGTGGACTACCAGGGTATCTAATCCTGTTTGCTCCCCACGCTTTCGCGCCTCAGCGTCAGTTACAGGCCAGGAAGCCGCCTTCGCCACTGGTGTTCCTCCATATCTCTACGCATTTCACCGCTACACATGGAATTCCGCTTCCCTCTCCTGCACTCAAGTCTCCCAGTTTCCAATGACCCTCCCCGGTTAAGCCGGGGGCTTTCACATCAGACTTAAGAGACCGCCTGCGCGCGCTTTACGCCCAATAATTCCGGACAACGCTTGCCACCTACGTATTACCGCGGCTGCTGGCACGTAGTTAGCCGTGGCTTTCTAGTAAGGTACCGTCAAGGTGCAGCCAGTTACTACTGCACTTATTCTTCCCTTACAACAGAGCTTTACGATCCGAAGACCTTCTTCGCTCACGCGGCGTTGCTCCATCAGGCTTTCGCCCATTGTGGAAGATTCCCTACTGCTGCCTCCCGTAGGAGTCTGGGCCGTGTCTCAGTCCCAGTGTGGCCGATCACCCTCTCAGGTCGGCTACGCATCGTCGCCTTGGTAGGCCGTTACCCCACCAACAAGCTAATGCGCCGCGGGCCCATCCTATAGTGATAGCGGAGCCATCTTTCAACATCAAAGCATGCACTTTGATGTTTTATCCGGTATTAGCACGCGTTTCCGCGAGTTATCCCAGTCTATAGGGCAGGTTACCCACGTGTTACTCACCCGTCCGCCGCTAACCTCATGAAAGCAAGGCTTTCAATTGGTTCGCTCGACTTGCATGTATTAGGCACGCCGCCAGCGTTCGTCCTGAGCCAGGATCAAACTCTCCATAAAAGAAAATTTGATTTGCTCAAAAATTTAATGTCCGAATCTAGTTTGTCAACGAGGGTTAACAACTAGACAATTTATTGCATTAACGTTTTGTTGTTCAGTTTTCAAGGTTCATTTTTGTTTCGTTATTTATCGGTCGAAACAACTTTTTTATTTTAACATCTTGTTTTGTTATTGTCAAGATGTTTTTTGTTATTTTTTGTTTTTTATTACAAAACTTATCTCGTCCGCTAAGGACATGTTATATATTAAAACACATTTCATTAGGAGTCAATAGTTTTTTTGAAAAAAATTTTTAGCATTTTCAAATCTAGTACAAACAACAAAATTCCTGCAATTACTATAATTCCACCAACAATTTGTGTAACTATCAATTTTTCTCCAAAAATAAACAATGCTAAAATTGATGCACCAACTGGTTCAAATAATATTGCAATTGAAATAACTGTAGTGCTTATCCATTTAATAGCCCAGTTAAAAAGTGAATGGCCAAGTAAATTCGGAAGGATTGCAAGCAACAAAAACCATATCCATGTCATCATTGGATAAGGACCAAATGACTCTTCTCTTATTATGACATAACATAATAAACAAACTGTACTAATAGAATATACGACCATCGTATATGTAATTAAGGATAATCTCTTTCTTACATCTTGTCCAAATAAAAAATATGCTGTTACTAAGCCACAAGCAATAAGCGCTAGTATATCTCCAAATAAAGCATTGCCACTTACTTTAAAATCTCCCCAACTAATTAAAACACTACCGGATATAGCAATAATTCCAGACAATATTGTTTGCATTGTAATGCGTTCTTTAAAAAATAAATATGTTCCTACAAAAGCAAATAAGGGCTGCATTGTAACAAGAACCGTAGAACTTGCAACCGAAGTGTAGTTTAGTGATTCAAACCAAAGTATAAAATGAAATGCCAAAAAGATTCCGGCAATTGTAGAGAACAACCAATCTCTTTTATTTAACATTTTTAATTCGTGTACATGTTTTTTTAAAAATATCGGTGACAAGATTAACACCGCAAATAGCATACGGTAAAAAGCGATAACACCCGATTCAGCATCTGCTAGTTTTACCAAAATAGCAGAAAAAGAAATCGAAATGACACCAATAATGATTGCTATAGATGGATGAATCGGTGGTTTTTCCATTTTATTTACCCCTAACTTTACTTTATTCAATATCCATTTTTACATGATTAATGTTTTTGCACAATAAAAAAAGGGGGAAATGTCTTGGGGTACTTTCACATTTTTCATGAAACGATTCGCAGCGTCGTTTTATTTAAATTGGCCTTTGCTGCAATGTTAAGTTTAATTATCGGAATCGAAAGAGAATTAAAGAAAAAACCTGTGGGATTAAAAACTAGCTTAGTAATTTCTACATTTAGTTGTTTATTAACCATTATTTCGATTGATACTGCATATAGTACCCCTCCTAGAGGTGATATCAACATCACAATGGATCCACTAAGACTTGCAGCCCAAATTGTGAGCGGAGTCGGCTTCTTAGGTGCAGGTGTCATTTTAAGAAAAGGAAACGATAGTATTACAGGTTTAACCACAGCTGCTATCGTTTGGGGAGCGGCTGGAATTGGAATTGCTGTCGGTGCCGAGTTTTATATAGAAGCATTATTAACAGTTATCATTGTCGTTTTCGGTATTGAAATCGTAGCACCTTTTTTAACAAAAATTGGGCCAAAACGAATAAGGATGCGAGAACTTTCTCTTAAAGCAAAGATTGCACATAAAGAAAATATAGAGGAATTGCTAAAGTTCATGAAAAAAAACGGGATGGTTATCGATAATATTCGCATTACTGGCGAAAATCTGACTTATGAAGTTGATATTCGTTTTTCCACATTATTAAAAAATAACACTTATACAGTTTTTAACACCTTTCATGCACTTCCTTATATTCAAAAAATTGAAATTGAAATTTTATCTTAATTTGGAGGAAATCGATGTTAGAAATAATAAAATTACTAAAAGACGGAAATAAACCATCATTATCTGCAGCAATTGTGAATTTAACTTTAGGTATTATTAAAGGAGCAGCTTATTTTTTTACAGGGAATGTAGCCATGTTTGCCGAAATGATGCACTCATTAGGAGATGCAGCCAATCAATTTTTCGTCTATATTGGTTCTGCTTTATCAAAAAAGGCGCCTACAAAACGGTTTCCAAATGGATTTGGGCGGGTAGTGAATCTTGTTTGTTTAGGAGCAGTCATCATCGTTGCAATACTTTCTTACGAAACAGTAAAAGAAGGTCTCCATCATTTTTTACATCCTAAAGAACAATCAGATGGAATCCTATTCGCCCTTGGTGTTTTGTTATTGGGAACGATACTGGAAGCCATTGTTCTACAAAAAGCTGCAAAAGAAACTTTACATGAAGTAGGAATCGAAACTTCCGGTATAGGAGCAATTCCAAAATCAATTATTTATTTAAACCGAGCTAAACCAGCGACAAAATTAGTATGGATGGAAGATGCAGTTGCTACCGCGGGAAATGTACTAGCATTTCTAGCTATCATTATCGCTTATTTTACGAATTTTTACGCATTAGAAGGTTTAGTATCCATGATTATAGGTGTAATGATGTTTTATGTAGTGGGTCGAGTATTCCTTGACAACGCTCGTGGTGCAATCGGCGAAACAGATGAAGAAATGTTAATACACATTGGTAATTTAGTAATGGAAGATCCCCATGTAAAAGATATTGAACGGTTAGAAGTTGTAAAGGAAGGAGAGTTTCTACATGTTGAAATCGTTGTAGAAACCAATCCTCATCAATCTCTTGATTATTTAGATGGCGTCCGAGATCACTTAGTTGAATTAATTTTGGCTCAAAAAGGCGTTACAAAAGTAACTCTCGCTTTTGACAAAGACGACGGAATAACAGAGTGGAAATATCATAAAAAGAATAATGGATAACTTAATTGTGAAATCGCTAAAATGAATTATCATGTTAATACAATGATATATTACACTGTTAAAGATAATAGGCTGTCTAATACTAGACAGCCTACCCATTTATAAAGACATCCTCAAAATTTCTCTTACATCGTTCTTCTCAAGAACTTTAAAACGTCCAATTGGACCATTCGCCATTGCTTTTTCAACTAATAATTCCAACTTTGAATCATCAATAGAATAATCTTTAAGTGAACTTGGAGCTCCTAGAGATGTCCAAAACTCTCTTAAACGTTCAATTCCTTCATATGCAACATCTTCTACAGTCTTATGAGACGGATTTACTCCAAACACTTTCGTAGCCAGCCGAGCAAAACGATGTGGATTGACATGCATTACGTGTTTCATCCAGTTTGGAAATAGAATCGCAAGCCCCCCACCATGTGGAATATCATATACTGCTGATATGGCATGCTCGATTTCGTGAGTTGCCCAATCACCATCTGATCCCATTGATAGTATCCCATTTAAAGCAATCGTTCCAGATAATAATATTGTTTCCCGCAATTCATAGTTTTCCAGATTATCTACTAGTTTTGGTGCTGTTTCGATAACTGTTCTGAGTACTCCTTCACACAATTCATCCATTACCAATGTATTTTCCGCATCATGGAAATATTGTTCAAATACATGGGACATCATATCAACAATACCGTATACAGTTTGATCTTTTGGCACGGTTATTGTGTATGTCGGATCAAGAATAGAAAACTTTGGAAACACCCTTCCGCTTGCCCATCCATATTTTTCTTTCGTTTTTTCGTTGGAAATAACAGAATTTGCATTCATTTCTGATCCAGTTGCAGCTAACGTTAACACTGTTCCAAGAGGCAATGCATCTTTTACCTTCACTTTTTCCGTTACAATATCCCATGGATCTTCTTCCATTTTTGCTCCAGCAACTATTAATTTAGAACAATCGATAACCGAACCGCCGCCAACCGCAAGTACAAAATCAATAGATTCTTTCTCACAAATATCAATTCCTTTTCTAGCCGTTTCAACTCTTGGATTTGGTTCTACACCGCTTAATTCGAAAACGTTCAAATCTAGTTCTTTCAATATAGAAGTCACTTCATCATATAGCCCGTTTCTCTTAATGCTGCCTCCTCCAAAAACAAGCAGAATATTTCTCCCGTATTTTGGAAGCTCTTTTTTTAATTTACGTATTTCACCCTTCCCAAAATATAATCGAACAGGATTAGTAAAAACAAAATTATTCACTCAAACTCTCTCCTTTATGAGCAAATTTACAGTTCCCACTACCAGTTAAAATCCGAATAAACAAATAACACCATTTTTCAATACAGAAAAATGGTGTTATTCTTCTTCAAGAAGCAAAATCTAAATCAAGATTCAATTGTATATTACACCCATCCGCGGAAGCGGGAAGCTTCAGCTGTACGGCGAACACCAACCATGTATGCAGCAAGACGCATATCGATATTTCGGCTTTGCGCAGTTTGGTAAACATTTTCAAATGCATTGACCATTCTCTCGTGCAATTTTTCTTTCACTTCTTCAGCAGACCAATAATAGCCTTGATTATTTTGAACCCATTCAAAATAAGAAACCGTTACCCCACCAGCAGAAGCAAGTACATCTGGTACTAATAAAATTCCACGTTCAGTTAGGATTTTTGTTGCTTCTGCAGTTGTAGGGCCGTTTGCAGCTTCGACAACAATTTTTGCTTTAATGTTCGGCGCGTTTTCAGCTGTAATTTGGTTTGAAATTGCTGCAGGAACTAAAATATCGCAGTCTAATTCTAACAATTCTTTATTTGTGATTGTATCTTCAAACAATGTTGTCACTGTTCCAAAACTATCTCGACGATCTAGTAAGTAATCGATATCTAAACCGTCTGGATCATATAAAGCACCATAAGCATCGGAAATACCAATGACTTTTGCACCCAGATCGCTCATGAATTTCGCCAAGAATCCACCTGCATTTCCAAAACCTTGAATAACTACTCGTGCACCTTTAATATCAATACCGCGTTTTTTCGCTGCTTCCTGGATGACAATTGTTACGCCTTCTGCAGTTGCACGGTCACGTCCTTGTGAACCGCCTAAAACAATTGGTTTTCCTGTAATGAATCCGGGTGAATTGAACTCGTCAATTCGACTATACTCATCCATCATCCATGCCATAATTTGGGCATTCGTAAATACGTCTGGAGCAGGAATGTCTTTTGTAGGTCCCACGATTTGGCTCACAGCACGAACATACCCACGGCTTAATCGCTCCAATTCACCCATTGACATTTGACGAGGGTCACAAACAATTCCACCCTTACCTCCGCCATATGGTAAATCAACAATACCGCATTTTAAAGTCATCCACATGGAAAGCGCTTTCACTTCATCCTCGGTCACATCTGGATGGAAGCGTATTCCTCCTTTAGTCGGACCAACCGCATCTGAGTGTTGAGCACGATAACCAGTAAATACTTTCGTTGTACCGTCATCCATTTTTACAGGGATGCGCACTTTTAACACGCGAAGCGGTTCTTTTAATAATTCATACATCGCTTCATCATATCCAAGCCTATTTAATGCTTCTTTAATCACATCTTGTGTTGAAGTAAGAAGATTTACATTTTCAGACATATATTCTCGCCTCTTTTAACTCAATGATTTAATATTTTGAGAAGATACCTCATCATCATATTAACATACTTTGTAAATAAATCGAGTTGATTGTATTGGTAATTTCCATTTTAATGATGTCCTACCATATGTACAACCATTTTTTCTCCCTATTTATTTATTAGCTCAACAAATTATTTATCATTCATTTTGAATCGAGTAGGAGGGAGCGATTAACTCCCGTCCTCTCACACCACCGTACGTACGGTTCCGTATACGGCGGTTCAATTAAGATGATTGACGCAAGTCTTTATAACTTCCGTGAATAGCTGTTCTCTTTATGCCAGTGGTCACTCCACCCTCCAAGAGGTCTCCCACGGGATTCACCGCTTCCTTCCTCAAGTGAGGTACTACGTTTTCTGTGTTCATCATGACTCACTGAATGCCAAGGGCTATTCTCTCTTAATTGTTCGGTCCTTCTTAGTAGTTCTAAACCAACTAATACTATGACCTCTGCTGACTTCTGACGGTTCAGCTACTTATCACTAAGTAGGTTATGAAGCGTACTTCACCTATCCGCCAGACCTCCCCGGGTAAGAATGTAATCTTTCCTTCCATCTATCTGCTTCATTTACTCTGTACCACCTTTGGCAGAAAGGACTTTGTTTTGTTTAGCAAACTCATCCAATGATACCTAGCCTTATATGAAGTTCGTGTTCCTCAGACCGGAAGTTTGCCGCTCGCTTCCTTCAGATTCCGCGTCACCACGGACACCCTTGCGTTAAGCTAACTGTTACTTCTGCCTTCACAGTTCGGGACTTACACCCTATAGATTACACCCATGCCAGGCGCACTAAAAAAGCAGACGTGTAAAAACGTCTGCTTTTTAAATTATAACGTTTCAGAAATAGTTTTTGCTTGCATATGAAGAATCAAGTAGTCAGGTCCACCTGCTTTTGAATCTGTACCAGACATGTTGAATCCACCAAATGGTTGATATCCAACAATTGCGGCAGTACATCCGCGGTTGAAGTATAAGTTACCTACATGGAAATCTTCTGCAGCTTTTTGTAAATGGAAACGATTATTTGAAATGACAGCACCTGTTAAACCATACACTGTATTATTCGCAATTTCAAGTGCTTCATCAAAATCTTTTGCTTTTGTTATTGCAAGAACTGGACCAAAGATTTCTTCTTGCATAATTCGAGCATTAGGATCTACATCTGCAAATACTGTTGGATGGATGAAGTAACCTTTTGAATCATCATATTGTCCACCAACAACTAAGCGGCCTTCTTTCTTCCCAATCTCGATATATTCAGCAATTTTCTTAAATGCTCCTTCATCGATTACTGGGTTTACATATGTTTCAACATTTGCAGGATCTCCTACAACAAGTTCATTTGTTAATTCAGCAACTCGTTCTACAACTTTATTGTAAGCTTCATCTCCTACAATGATTGCACGTGAACATGCTGAACATTTTTGACCACTGAATCCGAAAGCACTAGTTACAATAGATTGAGCTGCTAATTCTAAATCAGCATTTTCAGCATCGTCTACGATAATCGCATCTTTACCACCCATTTCAGCGATTACTCGTTTAAGCCAAATTTGTCCTTCATTAACAACGGCAGCACGCTCATTGATGCGAATACCAACATCACGAGAACCAGTGAAGCTGATAAAGCGTGTACGTGGATGATCTACTAAATAATCTCCTACTTCTGAACCTGGTCCTGGAATGTAGTTAACAACTCCTGGTGGCATTCCTGCTTCTTCTAAGATTTCCATGAATTTATAAGCAATAACTGGTGTTGTAGAAGCTGGTTTTAAAAGTACAGTATTACCTGTAACAGCAGCTGCTACAGTTGTCCCAACCATGATAGCAAATGGGAAGTTCCATGGTGAAATAACAACACCAACACCTAACGGAATATAAACATATTTGTTGATTGTTCCAGGATTTTCTTCAAGCGGTTTTCCTTTTGCAATTTCTAACATTTGACGACCGTAGTATTCTAAGAAATCGATCCCTTCAGCAATATCTCCATCCGCTTGTACCCATGGTTTACCTGCTTCTTTTGTTAACCATGCCGCTAATTCAAATTTACGGCGACGAACAATCGCTGCAGCTTTAAATAAAACTTCTGCACGGATAACTGGATCTACTTTTTTCCATGTATTGAACGTTTTATCTGCAATTTGCATTGCCTTTTCTGCAATTTCTTTATTTGCTTTTGAAACTCGACCTACAACTTCCGTTTTATTTGCAGGGTTATAAGAAGTAATTTTATCTTCCGTTGTAATTCTTTCTCCACCAACAATTAATGGATAATCCTTGCCTAATTCACTTTCAACTTTTTTTAATGCTTCAAGATACTTTTGACGATTTTCTTCAATTGAAAAATCAGTTAGGGGTTCATGTTTGTAGGGAATCATTATTACTCCTCCTTAAAATAAATTACATAAATAGTATGCAAAAAATATTTGCACCTATAGAATATTTATATATATAATAATGCAAAATATTATTGCATTTTTCAATACATATTATATAACATAATCAAAAAAATTTTTTGAGGGTGTTGACGATGTCTCTAAATAGTAAACAACTTCTAAAACTGTATGAATTTGCTGTAGAACATGTTTCAGTTGGCATTCATGCTGTTGATACGGAAGGAAGAACGATCTTATATAATAAAAAAATGAAAGAAATAGAAGGTTTTGATGTGGAAGACATTACCGATCGTTCTATTTTAGAACTTTTTGCATTTCGCTCCCATGACAGTACGTTGTTGCGCGTATTAAAAACTGGAATCAAAGAGATCAACGTAAAACAAACATATTTTAATAAATATGGTCATGAAATTACCACGATTAATGATACGTACCCCATTTACGAAGGGGAAAAACTTATCGGTGCCATAGAATTTGCCCGTGATATCACTTCTTTGGAAAAACTTATTTATCAACCTTTACGTCGATATGGGGAACCATTAACATTTGATGTCATTACTGCGATCTCTGAACCGATGCAAATCGTTAAAGAAAACGCAAAAAAAGCAGCTCGTGCCCGTATTCCTGTATTATTAATTGGAGAATCTGGAACAGGAAAAGATTTAATAGCAGAAGGAATCCATCACGAGCTTCAGCCGAAAAACGATGAATTTGTTACTCTTTTCAGCAGAAGGCCAAATCAATTAGAAAGATTAAAAACGTATTTAAAACAAGATAAATCATATACATTTTTCTTTGAACGAATTGAATTTTATTCCCTCTCCACTCAAAAAGAACTACATAAACTGTTAACAAGCCTACCGCCAGAAAAGCATATGGTTATTGGCAGTGTCGGTGGAGACCCAATTGATTTAATTGGCAATCATCAATTGCTGAAAGACCTATATTATTATTTTGCTTCAATGAGCATTTCTATACCCGCTTTGCGCACTAGAAAAGAAGACATTAAACCTTTCGTAAATGATTACTTTTCAAGACATCGCGAACGTTTTAATTCGAATATTCAAGGTTTGTCAAATGATGTAATGGAATTGTTTCTTGAATATGATTGGCCTGGAAATTTAAAGGAATTGGAACTATTGTTAGATGAAATCGCTTCGATGATTACAAATGAAAAATACGTTACATACGAAATGTTGCCATTACATTTCCGGTTTAAGTTACAACAACAAAACGAAAAAATGAGAAAACCGGATTTTTTCCTTCTTCAACAAAATCGGGAATTATTGCCATTAAACGAGTATTTAAAAGAAGTGGAAAAATATTATTTACAACATGCATTAGAAATGAACGAAGGAAATATTACAAAAACTGCCCAAGCATTAGGTATGACACGACAAAATTTACAATACAGACTAAGAAAATTAAACATATAAAAAATCCCAAAAGCATACTCGCTTTTGGGATTTTTTTAATGCCCTCTCTCAATCCAATCTTGAAGTTTTTCCTTTAGCGTCTGAAAACCGTTTGCATCCTGTTCATTTACACGTTCTTGTAATGTTTTTTTCGGATTCTTATCCATTTTCTTTTGTGGTGGTGGGTCTTGAAGAGCACGGGTAGATAAACTAATTTTTTCGTTACGTTCATCAATATCAAGTATTTTTACTTGTATTATGTCACCAACTTTAAAAAAATCTTCTACATTTCGAACGTAACCATAAGTAATTTCAGAAATATGAACAAGACCTTGTGTTGATTCATCTAATGCCACAAAAGCTCCATATGGTTGAATCCCGGTTACCTTCCCTGTTACAACTTCACCTACTTCATATTTTTTTTTCATAATTTTTTCCTACTTTCTTTCACTACGTAAATGTCATGTTAAATTATAACATAACGAGTAACGGCGAAACAAAAAATCACCTTTTTTTGAAAAAAGCTTCCAATTTTTTTTGATGAATTTATAAAAGTTTATCATAACATTAATTTTGAAAGTAAAATAAAAAGTGTCGACTTTTTTTAAAGGAGCGACACTTTTTATCACTTTTTATATAATACATTTAGCTTCAAATTTAATCGCAATTAATTGATAAGCCATTTCCACACAATTTTCGAAAGGAATCCAAATTTCAAAGGAGTGTTCGTATACTCTCTGAATTACTTTTGCTAATTCTGTGGGATCATCTATCGCTTGCAACGCTGCAACTACATCGCTGGCTTCAATTTCATAAGCACCTTCTCCCATTTGAAAGGGATCCCATTTCATTAAAGCTTGCTTCGCTTTTTTATTCATTAATACGTCTTCCACGAATTTCACCTAACACAAATTATTCTTTATTTTCCTTCTTATGATATCATATTATCATTAGATTTAAAGATAAAAAATAAATAGAAAAGAGTGATAATTGTGACAATCCAGTTCGATGAAATATATGAAAGAAGAAACACCAATAGTTTTAAATGGGACAAATTTAAAGAACGCTTCCGTGCAAAATACCGTGTCGAAGATGACTCTGATATTTTGCCAATGTGGGTTGCTGATATGGATTTTGCTGTTCCCCAAATTGTTATTGACGCAATAAAAGAACGATTAAATCATCCGATTTTCGGCTACTCCTACATCAGCGACGAATGCAAAGAGGCCATCCAACAATGGTACAAACGTCGCCACAATTGGCATATAAATAAAGATGCCCTGATCTTCCATAGCGGTGTTGTTCCTGCTATAGCTACGATTATTGAAACCTTCACAGAACCAGGAGACAAAATATGTATTTCAACACCGGTATATGCACCATTCTTCAGCATACCAAAAGCCCTTAATCGCCAAATAATCGAATGCGATTTAGTAGAAAGTAAAGAGCATATTTATGAATATGATTTTGAACAGTTGGAGGAAGCATTTAAAAAAGGTGTAAAAGCTTATATTTTATGTAGCCCACATAATCCAGCTGGAGTTGTTTGGTCAAAAGACACGCTGAAAAAACTCATCCAATTATGTATAAAATATGATGTTTTACTTATATCAGATGAAATTCATTCAGATATTGTCTTTGAAGGTCATAAACATATCCCGACTATGACTGTAGAAGGTGCCGAACAAGCAAAAATTGTCGCATGTATTGCCCCTACGAAAACATTTAATCTAGCTGGACTTCATGCAGCGATTATCGTAGCAGAAAATAAACAATTACGAAATGCATTAATTCAAAATAAAATGGCTCATGGTCTAGACGATTGGAACGTACTTGCAGCTAGCGGTGTACAAGCGGTATATGAAAAAGGTGACGAATGGCTCGATCGCATGATTCAATACGTCTCCAAAAACATTGACTATTTAGAGCAAGAATTAAATAAGTTGGATGGCATTCGAATCATTCGTCCTCATGCCACCTATCTCGTTTGGATTGATTATCGTGGAACTGGTCTTTCTGAAAACGAAATGATGGATCGTCTGATAAATAAAGGAAAAATCGCATTAGAACCAGGTACAAAATATAGTGAAGCTGGCCGAGGATTCCTTCGTATCAATTTAGCATGTCCATTTGAAACAGTAAAAGACGGTGTTGAACGATTCAAAAAAGCTTTATTATAAAAACATTTATTAAAGACTCTCAACCTATTAAAGGTTAGAGTCTTTTTATTTGTTACCTTTTTTCAATCTTCTATTTATTATATAATAAGAAAAAATAAATTCTTAATTATTTGAAAATGGGGTTGTTACAATCAATAAAGTGATGAAAAGATTTCCTCTTCGATTAACAATGTTTATTTTTTCCTTTGTTATCGTGTTATTTTCTATCTTAACCAGTGGAATTATTATGATTCATAATATTTCTGGCGCCTTTGAAAAAGAATTTGGATCTAGAGCAATCGCTATCGCCCGTACAGTTGCCCAACTAGAAGATGTACAAAAAACCGTTGGAAAAGAGGAAGGTTTTGAAGTTATTCAACCGATTGCAGAACGAATTCGATTGGCAACGGACGTCGATTATATTGTGATCTTCGATATGAAAGGTGTACGATATTCTCATCCGTCCGAAAGTAAAATTGGAACCATCAATGAAGAAATAAAAAACAATGAAGCTTTGTCACAACACGAATACATTTCAAAAGCAATCGGAGTTCAAGGATTCTCGATTCGTGCGTTTGTACCTATTATGAATCCAGATGCTACAAAACAAGTAGGTGTCATCACAGTCGGAATCATTACGCCAAAATGGTACCAATTAGTAGGAGAATATCAATTAGATATTTTTATCGCATTATTTTGGGGGTTACTGATTGGGTTGATAGGATCGATCTTGATTGCCAATCTAATTAAACGGCAAACGTTAAACTTAGAACCATATGAAATTGCTCGTATCGTGGAAGAACGTTCAGCAATTATGCAAGCAATGGATGTTGGAATTCTCGCCACAGATGGCCGAGGGAAAATTACATATATGAATCATTTAGCTAGAAAATATACTCATTTTTTTGCGAAGGAAGGAACATTAAAAGAGGTATTTAAAAATACTTGGTTAGCCGAAGAACGCCTTGAAAAACAAGAAAGTTATAAACCGCTATCTTTGTTCAATCAAATGTACTTAGTCCGAATTTTTCCACTAAAAATACATGATAAAAATGCTGGTTCCCTCATCGTCATTACTGACCATAAAGAAGCACATACCTTAGCTGAAGAATTAACTGGTGTAAAAACTTTAGTGGATACACTTAGGGCTCAGCACCATGAATTTTTAAACCGATTACATAGTATTGCGGGGCTTATTCAACTCAATCGAAATGAGGAAGCCATCAGTCTAATCTTAGATGAAATTACTGATGAAGAAAGTGTTTTTCAAAAAATTAAAGATAAAATACACGATTATTCCATTCAAGGACTATTAATTGGAAAATTCTCAAGAGCGAAAGAATTAGGTGTTGAGTTAACATTAAGCGACGATTCCTATTTGCTTGATTATGTCACAGGTTTTTCTAGTGGCGACTTAATCACTATTATTGGGAATTTGCTAGATAATGCAATGGAAGCATGTCTTTCTAAAGAAGAAAGATATGTAGATATTCTCATTCAAGGGGATCAAGATTATTTATATATTGAAGTACAAGATAATGGCGTTGGAATTCAAGAACCAGTGGAACAAATTTTTAATTATGGTTATACAACGAAAAATAAACAAGGCCATGGGATTGGATTAGCATTAGTGAAGCAAATTATCGAGTCCAATCATGGAACAATTCAAATTTTTTCAGAGGTTGGTGTTGGCACAACAATAATCGTACAAGTTGGGAGGAATGTACTGTGACCAATATAAATGTCTTAATTGTGGAAGACGATCCAATGGTATTGGAAGTAAATAAGAGTTTTTTAAAGAAAATTAATGGATTTAACTTAGTTGGGGAAGCCCAATCAGGTGAACAAGCCTATCGAGAAATTAAGAACAAAACGCCTGATTTAATCCTTTTAGATATGTATTTACCAGATATTTCTGGGTTAGAGTTGTTTTACAAAATTCGTCAAGAACGCCTCCCAGTTGATATTATTATGATTACTGCAGCTAGAGATGCAAAAACAGTTCAAGAATTGACACGCTTAGGAGCTTTCGACTATTTAGTGAAACCTTTCCGCTTAGAAAGATTCCAACAAGCGTTAGAAGATTATGCCCGCTCAAGAAAAAAATTAACAACGAAAACCGAACTTAAGCAAGATGACATCGATGATTATTATGGCATGTATTATGAGTCTCAAAAAGAATTACCAAAAGGACTCAATGAAATTACAATGAAACAAATCACCGACAAATTAAAAGAAATCAACGGTCCCGTCACAGCTGAACAACTAGCACAAAATACAGGCATGGCGAGAGTCACTGTAAGAAAATATTTAGACTATCTTGCGAGTATTAGTGAAGTCAAAATCGATTTAAAATACGGTACAGTGGGTCGTCCAACAAAATATTATTCCCTTTAATAAGAGCTATCAAGGCTCTTATTTTTTTGCCTTCATCTATGTAATACAACAGTTATTATTTCAAAATAACTGTTGTATACCAAAAAGAACAAAACGTCCATTAATACCATAATATTGAGAATTTTCGTTTTTCATATAACATGAAACTATCTACATCAAACAGCAAGTTCAAGGGGAAAACGATGAGAGATTCAATAAAAGTAATTCTATTTTGTTTTCTATTAGTCATACCATTTTTAACTCTTGCGTGCTCTCAAATAAAAGATTATCCCACTGATTTAGAACAGTTAAGTGAAGATGAGCGACTTGTCATCCGATTTTCCCATGTCGTAGGTGAAGATACACCAAAAGGGATGGCAGCTAGAAAATTTGCTGAACTCATTAAAGAACGATCAAACGGTCGAATTGAAATACAAGTGTTTTCAAACGGAACTCTTTATAAAGATGTGGAAGAATTGGATGCCCTTTTAAGAGGAGATATCCAATTAATTGCTCCTGCTATTTCGAAGTTGACAGATTTGGTTCCTGAACTTTCTGTATACGATCTTCCCTATGCTTTTAATTCATTAGAAGAAGTTCATGAATTTACAGAAAGTGAAGCCGGGAATCGATTAAAAGATTTATTAAAAATGCATAATCTTATCGCTCTTGGTTTATGGGATAGCGGTTTTAAACAAATTAGCAACGACATTAGACCGATCGAGCATTATCAAGATTTAAAAGGAATACGGATGCGCATTATGCAGAGCGATATTTTAGCTCAACAATATTACATTGTTGACGCCTTTCCTAGAAAAATCGATTTTAATACCGTCTTTCAATCGCTGAAAAAAGGTGATATAGAAGGACAAGAAAATACGTTAACAAATATCACAAGTAAAAACTTTTATTCATTGCAAAAATACTTAACTATTTCAAATCATGGATATTTAGGTTATTTTCTACTATTTAATTTAGATTTTTGGGAAAGTTTATCTGATGAAGATCAGGAACTTTTTACCGAGACGCTTCATGAAGTTCAAGAATGGCAATGGCAGCTTGCAGAAGATTTGAATGATAAAAGACTGCAGGAAATTGAAGAATGCCAATGCATACAAATCTATTATTTATCTGAGGAAGAGAAAAAAGAATGGGAAGAACATTTTACGCCCGTATATCACTACTACACCCAACATTACGGGGATTACTACATTCAAAATCTTCCGAAATATAAATATGTCAAATAGGTAAAAAAGAGACTTTGCGCTCTTTTTACAATAAAAACATTACTACATTTAAGGGGGATAATTACATGAAGAAATGGCTATTAGCCACTATTTTAGGGGTACTAGCTCTTGTCCTTGCTGCATGTGGCGGCAGTTCAAGCAGTGAACCAAAATCCAGTGAAGATTACACTGCTGACAACCCACTTATTATCAAATTCTCACACGTAACTGCAGTTGATAGTGTAAAAGGTAAATCTGCTAACTACTTTGCTGAATTAGTAGATGAAAAAACAGAAGGTCGTGTAAAAGTTGAAGTTTATCCATCTTCACAATTATACGGCGATGCGGATGAGCTTGATGCATTAGTATCAGGGAACGTACATATGATCGCTCCATCCGTTACAAAAATGGTGAAAATCGACCCACGTTGGCAATATGTTGATATGCCATATTTATTCAAAGATGAAGAACATGTTCAAAAATTCTTTGATTCAGAAGTAGCGCAAGAATTATTCAACTCTCAGCAATTAGCACAAAACGATATTAAAGGTATGGCATTCTGGCCAAACGGTTTCAAACATTTCTCTAACAACAAACATCCATTAGTAAAACCTGAAGACTTCAAAGGTTTGAAATTCCGTACACAAGCTGGACAAGTATTAGAAAAACAATTTGAATCATTAGGTGCAGGTTCTGCAACAATTTCATTCGGTGAAACTTACGCAGCTCTTCAACAAGGAACTGTTGATGGTGCAGAAAACCCATTCAACAACTTTGATACAATGAAATTCTATGAAGTTCAAAAATATTTATCTACAACTCAACATGGTCGCCTTGACTATGCAATTTTCGTAAACAAATCGTTCTGGGAATCAATGCCTGAAGATTTACGTGTATTAGTGGAAGAAGCGCTTAGTGAAGCTACTGAATACGCTCAAAAATTAGCAGCTGAAGAAAACCAAAAATCCTTCGAAAAAATCAAAAGCTTAGGCACTGTTGAAGTTTATGAAATGACTGATGAAGAGCGCCAAGCTTTACGAGAAGCTTTACAACCTGTTTATGATGAATTTACTGATGTCATCACAAAAGAATTAATCGATGGCATTACAGCATTAGCTGAATAATTCATCCTTATAACACAGTCTTTTCCCTATTTTTTTCGAGTGTCGAATTTATTTCGACACTCCATCTTTTTTCATATATGTATTCCATTATAAGGGAGTTGATAACAAATGAAGGCATTATCGAAGCTTTGGACTTGGTTAGAAGAAATATTAGCCAGCATCTTTTTTGGCGTCGGTGTATTATTGATCTTCTACGGAGTTGTTATGCGTTACTTTTTAAATCATCCTCAAGCATGGGTAGAAGAAGTCGCAAGGTATTCAATAATTTGGGGAACATTTTTAGGATTTGGTATGGCGCTAAAACATAATCAACATATTCAAGTAGATATTTTATATGATCGTTTAGGAAATAAGGGAAAGTATTTCATCAATATACTAGCGACAGTGCTATCGATTGTTTTCTGCCTAATCTATACATATTACGGATGGAATTTAGTCACTGCTCGCATTAGTTCCGGAATGGTATCTCTAGATGTAGGAGTCCCTATGTGGATTGTTTACCTAATACTACCAATCTCAGGAGTGCTTTTCCTGCTTCGTTTCATTGAAAGGTTGGTAAACATTCTGCGTAGAAAGGATGAAGACTATGCTAACCCTCTTAATTAGTTTCTTTGTATTGATTTTTTTACGTGTTCCAATTGCTATTAGCTTGGCTCTAGCTACCATATTAATGTTATTCATGGCTGATTTTAATATGAACATGATGCCGCAACGCATGTTTACGGCACTTGATTCCTTTCCTATGATGGCCATTCCTGGATTCGTATTAGCAGGTGCCATTATGGCTCGTGGGGGAATTTCAAAATATTTAATTGAGGCATTACGTGCCTGGGTTGGACACTTACCTGGTGGATTATCGGTCGTAACACTACTTGCATGCGGGATTTTCGCAGCAATTTCTGGTTCCTCTCCAGCAACAGCAGCTGCAATTGGTTCTATCATGATTCCTGCATTAGTTGCTGCTGGATATGAGAAAAAATACGCTCTCGGATTAGTGGCTGCTGGAGGAACTCTTGGTATTTTAATTCCTCCGAGTGTACCTCTCATTATTTACGGTATTACATCGGAAGAATCGATTGGAAAACTATTCATGGCCGGGGTTATCCCTGGATTAGGGTTACTTGCTGTATTAATTGTAGCAGCGATTGTATATGCAAAAATGCAGGGATATCAAGGCGATGAAAAAGCAAGTTGGGAAGAACGCGGTCGAAAATCGTTGAAAGCCATTTGGGGTGCATTTTTGCCGGTATTAATTTTAGGTACGATTTACTCAGGGGTTGTAACTCCGACTGAATCTGCTATTATTGCTGTTGTTTATGGCCTCATCGTTTCAATTTTTATTTACCGCGAACTAAGTTGGAAAGATTTCCGTCAAATCTTAGTTGAATCCATCAACGTAACAGCCATGATTTTCTTAATTATCGGGGCTGCTTCATTATTCGGATTATATCTCACAAACGAACAAGTTCCGCAAAAAGTTGGAGCGTGGATTGCGGAAAGCGGCATGAACAAATGGATTTTCATGCTCATTGTTAACTTGCTCTTCTTTATTTTAGGTATGTTCTTAGAAGCTGTATCCATCATATTAATTACATTACCAATTCTATTACCTATTTTAAAACATTTTGGCATCGACTTATATCACTTCGCTATTATCATGGTTATCAACTTAGAACTTGGAATGATTACACCACCAGTTGGATTAAACTTGTTCGTCGTTGCAGGTATAGCGAAGGAAAAACTTGGAATGGTTGTTCGAGGAGTTATTCCATTTATCGTATTAATGATTGCATACTTAGTTGTTGTCATTCTCTTCCCACAATTGTCACTTTGGTTACCATTTGGAATTGGAAAATAATTCACGTTATAACGGACACTTCCTACTGTGTCCGTTGCATTTTCATTAAGTAGGTGTTCACGTATGGAAACAAAGGGGTATCATATTAATGAAATGGGTTATTGGCGAGTTGTCGCGAGTCTCGGTTTAGCTTCAACTTTCATATTTGCAACTTTCTATGCCTTTCAACCACTCATTCCTGTATTTGAAAAAGAATTTGCAATATCCGTAACCTATTCTAGTTTAACCATGTCGCTTGCAACCTTATCTTTGATTCTAGGGTTGATTGTTTTAGGTTTTTTATCGGATCGGAATGGAAGAGTATTATTTATTAAACTTTCTATTCTTTTATCTATCATTCCTTTTCTGGTTATGCTTTTTGTGGAAAAGTATTGGATGATTTCAATATTGCGATTAATTCAAGGCTTCACCCTTGCTGGAGTTCCGGCAGCATCTCTTGCGTATATCGGAGAGGAAATCGATTCGAAAGTAAGAAATTTAGCAACATCCATTTACATTTCTACCAATGCGCTTGGTGGAATGATTGGACGTTTTCTTGCAGGGTATCTTTCAGAAAACTACAGTTGGCAATTAGCAATTACGATTATTACCATTTTTGGGTTTGGTGTATTTCTTTTTGTTCTGATTGCATTACCAAGATCAAAACATTTCGTTCCAAGTTCTGTAAGTTTTTGGGAAGATATTAGAGGTTTTGGATTTCATTTAAAAAATCCAAATTTACTTGTTTTATTCGGATTAGGTATTGTATTACAAGTCACATTTACTGGAACGTGGACATACCTCCCTTTCCAATTGGCAGAACCGCCTTTTTCAATGTCGCTTGACTCCATTTCCTTTTTGTATTTTGCCTATGCCTTTGGAATATTAGGAGCTCCAATTGCGAGTTGGCTATCAAATAAATTTACTTTAGATAAAGTACGAACTACTGCAATCTGCTTATTATCATTCGGAGTATTATGCACATTGCACTCTTCACTCTTTATCGTATTGCTCGGTTTGTGTGTAATTTGTTTCGGCTTTTTCACCGCCCATTCGCTAACTGCAGCAAGTGTTGGCAAAACTGCAACCCATTTAAAAGGAAGTGCATCAAGTCTTTATTTAGTTTCCTATTATATTGGTGTTGCATCAGGAAGCACCTTGGTTGCCCCCATTTATAATAATTTAGGATGGAAAGGGTTCATACTGATTACTGTCACTACAACAATTTCTTATCTTATCTTTTTAAATTTTTCGTTAAAAAGATTCCACCAAAAACATAGTGTATAAGGTGAATAGTAAGTTGTTTAAAACAATCAAGGCTGTCTAAAAGCTTATGCTTATTAGACAGCCTTTTCATGTAGCAAACCCTACTCTTTTATTATTGTGTCTTTATTTTGTTTACGCTCACGCAACATTCGCTTTTCCAACTCTTTTGTCTTCATTTCTTGTATTTTTGATATTTTTTTTACAAGGAAAAAGACAGCAAAACAAAGTACAAATAGCAATATCAATTCAACTGCAGCTGGAATATATGCTTTTTTGTCTTCCGGAAAATATAAAAAATCGCCATATAATAATAGCAAGTGCACAATCATCACTTCTTTCTGTCGTCTTATTCAAGCACTGTAATTGATTCTATTTTAATATCTTCTAACGGCTTATCTCGGAAATCTGTTTCGACATTGGCAATTTTATCTACAACTTCCATACCCTCAACAACATGACCAAATACAGTATGCTTATAGTCTAACCAAGGTGTTCCTCCAATACGAGCATACTCCTCAATGATTTCTTTTGGAAAACCTGCTTGTTCCATTTGTCCAATCATATCACTTGGTACTTGCGGCATTTGTACAATAAAGAATTGAGAACCATTCGTATTTGGACCAGCATTCGCCATGGATAACGCTCCACGTAAATTAAACAGTTCAGGATGGAATTCATCTTCGAAAGGTTCTCCCCAAATGGATTCCCCTCCCATACCTGTACCAGTTGGATCTCCGCCTTGAATCATAAAATCAGCAATAACACGGTGGAAAATAATACCCTCATAATAACCTGACTTTGCATGACCTAAAAAGTTTTCAACCGCTTTAGGTGCATGTTCTGGGAACAACTTTATTTTCATTGACCCCATTGTCGTTTTCATTTCAACTAAGATTTCTCCAGGGTTTAATTCTTTCGTTAATTGTGGGTACATTTCTTCTTCTCCTTTATAAATAAAATCATAGTGATGACTACATTTTCTTATTTTCCTCGTTTCAGTTTACCATAAAACATGAATTTTTTCCGCTAATTAAGTTATTTCACTTCTATTTCTACTTATTTTAAGTTGTTATACTCCTCTTTCTTTCATTCATCTTTTTCGGAAATTTCTTTATAAACATGTTGTAATGATATGAAAAGTGAACTGTTCTAATGAAAAATATGGTATTCTTTCTTGTAGGCAATAGGAGGAATAAATGTGAGGCAATTGTTAGGGTATCTTATGATTCTTTGCCTCTTCCCTCTTCTTTTTGTTGTTGGAGACAAAATTTGGGAAGAAGCAGCCAAAGCACAAAATCATAAAGAACAAATTCAGGAACAAATCAAACTCCCAGAAATAAAAAACAGCTTCCTGTTAAAATGTTAGATCGAAACGGAGATTTATTTAACGAAGATTACGTGGAATGGAGAAATCCTATTCCCATAGAAGAAATACCCGAAATCGTTAAACAAATTTTTATTTTGAGTGAAGATCGAGATTTTTATCAACATATCGGTTTTGACATAAGTGCTATCATGAGGGCTGTCATAACCAATGCGGAACAAAATTTTATTCAACAAGGGGGCAGTACAATTTCCCAGCAGCTTGTTCGAATGCTTTATTTATCGGAAGAGAAAACATATGAACGCAAACTAATGGAAGTGTTGTATGCTTACGAACTAGAAAAACTATATGATAAAGACAGCATTTTTGAAATGTATTTAAATGAAATGTACTTCGGTCATCAAGTGTATGGTATTAATTCAGCTGCAACCTATTATTTTCAAAAACCAATACAACATTTATCCGTTGCGGAAATCGCCTTTATTGCAGCTATACCAAATAACCCTTCTATTTATGATCCGTTAAAGCATTTTGACAATACGAAAGCACGTCAAGAACGTTTAATTGATCTTCTAGCAAAAGAAAATGTCATCTCCCTTGATGAAGCAAAACAATATAAAGAAGAACCCATTCGGTTGAACATAAAAGAAAAAACGCAAAACTTCCCTGCTTACAGCACGTATGTATTACATGAACTGAATCAATTAATTGCAGAAACTGAGGGATACAACGAAGCGCTGCAACAAGCTTCACCAGAGGAAAAATTGCTGCTTCAAAAAGAATTAGATAACAAAATCAATGAACTTCTTTATTCTGGCATCATCATACATACAGCATTAGATCCTGAAAAACAATCAAAAGATGATGTATCAATTAATTCTCTTTTAACCATTCAAAATTTGCAATCTAGCGCGGTTGTCATTGAAAATGAGACGCGGGAAATCGTGAGTATGTATGCTGGAAAAAACTACAATAAATTCGATTTTCATAGAGCTTATCAGGCTCCGAGACAGCCAGGTTCATCCTTTAAACCGTTAATTGTATATGCACCGCTATTTGAAAGAACAAATTATTCACCTTCCTCCATCGTGAATGGAGGAAAATATTGCATTGGGGCGTTTTGTCCACAAAACTACGGCGGAGCAATCTATGGCGATGTAACGATTTCAACTGCCTTTAAACATAGCTTGAATACGTCAGCTGTTCGTCTGTTTTCAAAAGTTGGTATAGAGACAGCCTTTCAATATTTACAACAATTCAATTTTAAATCGATTGTAGAACAAGATAAAAACTACGCAGCTGCATTAGGTGGACTAACATACGGTGTAACTACATTAGAATTGGCCGATGCATATACAAGCTTTATCGATGGAAGTTACGTTAAATCCCATGCAATTCGAAAAGTTACCGATCAACAAGGAAACATATTGTATCAGTGGCCATCGGAACGGAAACAAATATGGTCTAAACAAACTGTACAATACATGCGTTCATTATTAAACGAAGTAGTGCGAAGTGGAACAGGGAGAGGGATTCATGCAAATTCATCCTATATTGGGGTAAAAACAGGCACTACGAACGAATATCGAGATTTTTGGATCGCTGGATTATCCAATGAATATACCGCAGCCGTTTGGATTGGCTATGATCAACCAACATCTATGCTTCAATTAGAAGACGATCGAATTCATTTCAACATATTTAACCGTATTATTAACCAATAAAATGACTATTTGGATGATATTTTTCTATCATAGATTTTCGCTTCAGCTGGAAGCTTTCCGCGGGCATGGGCTTTCCTCTCTTATTCATGTCCATTCCCGCAGGAAAGCTTTACTTTCATATTGCTTTCATCGCAGATAAATTGCGACGAAGCGAACACGGCAGGAACTTTCCTTTCGCTTCAATCAGATTAGCATAAGAGTGTCCATCCCTTATTTAGCAAAAGGCAAACTCGCCAAAATCCCGTTGTAAAGTTTCATACAAACAAAAATGACGACTGTTATAAAAAAAGACCAAAAGAGAATTTCAAAGGCGATTAATCCAATCATCCCAGATAAAGACATATATTGGCTCATTTTATAGATTGAATAGACGAAAAAACAAAATAGTGATAATGCAAAAATGATTAGTAGTGCAGTAAAGGATTGGACAGCAAAGGCGCTAATAAGGCTTCCGATAAAGAAAAGTACATATCCTCCGCGTGCTGCTTTAACAGCACCCCCTTCTGAATCCTTTGAAAAAAACAACATCCCTATTTCGTGAATCGTTTCTCCAATCAATTTTAAAGCTGAAAACAGCATGAAAAAGCAAAGGAAGAATACAAACAATAATAGCATCCGAATTTCTACATCTGTTAGAAATTCTCGCATGCCATTATAGATTCCAATAGATTGAAAAAGTTGAATAGACTTACTTACTGTAAAAATTCCAAAAGTTAGGCTATACAGAATAATTGAAAATAATGGTAAATAACCATATACGTATGGATTTTTCATTGTACTTTGCCTCGTTTATTGTATTTTCCTACCATATCATAACAAAAAATTTCAATCTATCAAGAGAAGAAATCGAGTAGGAGGGAGCGATTAACTCCCGTCCTCTCACACCACCGCACGTACGGTCCCGTATACGGCGGTTCAATTAAGATGATTGACGCAAGTTTTTATATAACTTCCTTGAATAGCTGTTCTCTTTATGCCAGTGGTCACTCCATCCTCCAAGAGGTCCCCCGCGGGATTCACCGCTTCCTTCCTCAAGTGAGGTACTACGTTTTCTGTGTTCATCATGACTCACTGAATGCCAAGGGCTATTCTCTCTTAATTGTTCGGTCCTTCTTAATAGTTCTAAACCAACTAATACGATGACCTTGGCTGACTTCTGACGGTTCAGCTACTTATCACTAAGTAGGTTATGAAGCGTACTTCACATATCCGCCAGACCTCCCCGGGTAAGTACATGCACTTTCACACCATCTATCCGCCTCATTTACTCGATATGACCTTCGACAGAAAGAGCTCAAAAAGGAGTGCGATTGAACGCACCCCTTTTTTAATAACGGCGGAATGGCGGGTAAAACGGAGGGTAGTATGGATAGTAAGGATAATATGGATAGCTAGGTGGATAATAAAATTGCTGTGGATAAAAGACATTTCCTAATAATCCACCTAAAAATCCACCAATAAACGGATAGCCAAAGTTACTAAATCCATCACGATGATGGTATCCAGGACGTTGATTATGGCGATAACCAGTCATAGTAAACCTCCTTTTCTTTGATAACATATGTAAGAAAAAGAGGCAAAGCTATGTGAATTGCCTAATGTGAACATTTATCATATATGAAATGTAAAATCTTTGATAAATGTCGCAAGTGTTCTAACCATCACACCTGTTGCACCTTTTGGCCCCAACTCATGGGGTTTTGTAGTATCAGATGTCCCGGCAATATCTAAATGAATCCACGGTGTATTTTCTACAAATTCTCCAACAAATCCACCTGCAAAAATCATATGTCCATCGCTTCCAGGAGAGTTATTTAAATCTGCAATTTGTGAATCACGGATGCGTTTTTTATCCCTTTCAGTAAGCGGCATGCCCCAAACAAATTCTCCAGTTTTCACACTTGCTTCAATAAAAGCATCGAAAAACGCTTCGTTATTCGATAATGCGCCCGTTTTATCATATCCTAAAGCTGTGATGACCCCGCCTGTTAACGTAGCCACATCAATTAAATAATCGGCTCCTTGTTGTTTTGCATAAGTGACTGCATCGGCTAAAACGAGACGGCCCTCTGCATCGGCATTTTTAATTTCCACCGTTTTTCCACTGTAAGTCGTGATGACATCATCAGGTTTAAAGGCATCTCCTGAAATCATGTTGTCAGTTGCGCCAATAACTGCGACAACATTCTTTTTTGGCTTCATTTCTCCAATAATTTTCATGGCTCCAAGTACCGATGCAGCTCCCCCCATATCTCCTTTCATGCCTACCATTCCAGTTTTCGATTTGATGGAGTAGCCTCCTGTATCATAAGTTACTCCTTTTCCAACTAATCCAATTACGTCTTTCCATTCTTCTGTTCCCTTATATTTTAATGTAATAACTCTCGGTTCATTCGTTGAGCCTCTATTTACCGCTAAAATGCCTCCCATTCCTAATTCTTCGAGTTGTTCCTTATTTAATATTTCTACTTCAAAGCCATAGTTGTTTGCCAAATTCACAGCATATTCCGCTAAATCAGTTGCTTTCAATATATTCGGTGGCAAATTCACCAACGTTCTTGCTTCATTCACTGCATCTGCGTAAATCTTTCCAAGTTTGTAGCTTTCAACAATTTCATCAATATCTGCATTCGTAACGAATTGAACTTCATCCAAATAAACATCTGGTTCATTAGAAGTTGTTTTATAATGGGGAACTTGATAAAAACCCATGCCACTCCCTTCAGCAAATAAAAACGCAATATCTTTTTCTTGAATAGGATCTGCTGTAAAAGATTCTAACCAAATCGTAAATCGATTCGCTTTCATCTCCCGAAGTTTTTTGCCCACTAATCCAAATGTGTCTCGCAATTCATTACGCGTTAATGTTTTCGTATCACCTAATCCTACAAATAATATTCGTTGTAAATGTTCATTAGCTCCCAAATAAGGAATCTTTGTTAATTTTTTGCGCTCCGTTTCGATATCTCCCGTACGAATCCATTTTTCAACATGTTCTCCGTAAAATGATACGAATTCTTTCCATCCTTTAATATGGTCGCAGTTTTTTTGAACTCCCACAATTAACAATTCAGTCGATATTTGTTCAAAGGATTTTCTCTCTTTTTGAATAATCATCTTTAACCTCCAAATAGAATTCATCGTATACGAGCTTCAATATATCTATCCACTATAAGTATAACCCAATTTTTATTAAGAAGTGGACTAGTATCATGAAGCCAAAATTGCTTTGAAGTTCCTTTTATTTGTCTCATATCCTAAACAATTTCGCTAACAAAAAAATTAAATAATTAAGAAATTTTTTACTTCAAAACGTTAATTGTTGTATATTAGTTATGCTATACTTATGGAAAGACGTGAAAGGAAGGGTTTTTACGGTTTGGCAATATTTCAAAACGCACCATTACTTCTAGCGATATTCTCAATTTTTTTTGCACAATTTATTAAAGTACCCATACATTTTTTGTTTACAAAAGAAATTAACTGGTCTCTTTTAACGTCTACAGGCGGCATGCCTAGTTCTCATTCAGCTGCAGTGACAAGTCTTGCTACTGCAATCGGATACGAGACCGGTTTTGACTCACCTGTATTTGCCATTGCTGCATTGTTTGCTGGAATCGTAATGTATGATGCTAGCGGCGTACGATATCAGGCAGGTCAACATGCAGCTATGTTAAACAAGATACGCCAAGAGTTAACCATATTCTTTAGGGATATGAAACATTGGACTGATAAACATGAACATGAAAAACACGAAGAATTAAAAACATTGTTAGGTCATAAGCCGAATGAAGTATTATCTGGTGCCATAACTGGTATTCTAATTTCCTTCATATTCTATTCTTTCATCATATAAAAAGGATATATCCAAAAGCGTCTTTCACTTTTGGATATATCCTTTTTTAAAACATTCGATAACCGTTCTTTCTTAATATAATCATAACAATACCCGCAACAATTGTACCTACAAATCCACCAGACAAAATGGCGATATCCACCACTTGAAGAGATAAAACTTTATCCCACAAAGCAGGCCATGCGACAGTAGGTTTGAATATATAATCTAAAAAACTCACTTCATCAATAATAAAAATAACGACAATCGGATATAAGATCGTCATTAACCATGTCATACGAAGAAGCATATTTAATAAGAAACCGATTCCAAAAAACATAACAAAAAATAGTACAATCGAGATCACTAATTGAACAATTGATACAGAACCACCCATGTATGTATAACCTCCATTTTCCTTTACCTAGTTTAACCTAATTAAGTTGTCCTTTCAAATGGAAAAACAAATCATTATTAAAATTAAAAGTCTAGCATTCCAACTATAGAATGCTAGACTTAAATTTATGTTATACTGCTTCTCCTACCGCTTTACCATTTACAAATCTTGGACTATTCCATAGATTAATCCATGATTTAATAGCCGTAATCACAACAACAACACCTAAAATCAACATTATGACGGATAATATGCCATTTAATACAGAATAACCAGATGCTGCTGGATTCCAGTACACGTTTTTGATCATCCAAATTCCTGCAACATTTACTGATATATATAAATATACTAATGGAATAATACAAGTTAAAACATAAATCCGTTTTGTTGCAATTTTTAATACAACTGTTGCACCAATAACTAATCCAATGGAAGCCATTAGCTGGTTAGATACACCGAATAACGCCCAAATTGGTCCAATTTCACCTGTGTACAGTAAATACCCCCACATGAAACACGCTAAAGCACTAGCAATGATTGTACCAGGCAACCAATCTGTCCGTTGTAACGGTTTGATGACATCTCCTAAGAAATCTTGAATTAAGTAGCGGGCTACACGAGTACCTGCGTCGATTGCAGTTAAGATGAACACCGCTTCAAACATGATGACAAATTGGTAGAAGTAACCGCTCATTTCTGTGAACCATGGCACTCCAGTAAAAATTTGTGTCATCCCTACTGCAAGGGATACGGCACCGCCCGTTCTTCCCTCTAAATCAATACCTATCGCTTGTGATAATTGAGGTAAGTTGACAACTTCCATTCCTAATGTGGCAAATACTGCTGGAGCTGCATTGATTGCGAAATAATCAGCAGGATGCAAAGAAGTAGCTGCAACAAGCGCCATTACCCCTACTAAACTTTCGACTAGCATAGCTCCAAATCCTACAACGCGAATATCTTCCCATTTATCTAACATCTTAGGCGTTGTTCCAGATCCAATGAATGCATGGAAACCAGAAATGGCACCACAAGCAATGGTAATTGAAACAAATGGCCATACAGGACCTGCAATGATTGGCCCTCCACCATGAATAAATTCTGTTACTGCTGGGAATTGAATAACAGGGTTAACGAAAAATACCCCAATAATTAAAGCTATAAATACCCCAATTTTCATAAAGCTTGATAAATAATCCCTTGGTGCAAGCAAAAACCATACCGGCAATGCCGCAGCAAAAAATGCATAAATCGGTAAGATCAACGCCAAAGTTTGGCGATCTAACGTCAACCAATCACCAAGCACTGTTCCTTGAATATACGGTCCAACAAAGACGCCGATCATTAATAAAATGAATCCAACCGTAGATGTTACAACTAAGTTACCAGTCTTTTTATAGGCAATCCCAACAAGCATAGCAATTGGGATTGTAATTCCTACTGCAAAAGTTCCCCACGGATTTCTTTCTAATGCACCAAGCACTACCATGGAAAGACCAGCCATTGTTATCGTAATGATGAATAACATAGCAAGACCTGTACAGAATCCTGCAACCGGCCCCAGCTCCTCTTTCATCACTTCAGAAAGGGATTTCCCTTTTTTGCGCATGGATGCAAATAATACAACGGCATCATGTACTGCTCCACCAATCACCGCACCAATTAACAACCATAGTAAACCTGGTAAATATCCAAATTGTGCAGCAAGTACAGGTCCAACAAGCGGCCCAGCTGCAGCGATTGCGGCGAAGTGATGTCCGAATGCTACCCATTTGTTCGTCGGCACATAGTCTTGCCCATCGTTTAATTCATGGGCAGGTGTTGGTGTTTTTTCATTGATTAACAAAACTTTTTTTGTAAAAAAATAACCATATAATCGGTATCCAATCACGAGTATACAGATGGCACCGATTACAATAGAAAGTCCATTCATAAAATTCCCCCATCCCTTAGTATTTATTTCTTGGAATAACTACTAACAGAATCGATTTCTATTTTAAAATAACCCCCTTGTCCAATCCCCCTTTAGAAATTGTTGAAAATGTAATAAACAATATGAAATTTCTTTTGTAATAGTATAAAAATTACAACTTTTACAAAAAAATATTTTTTTATCATTATTTTATATTTTTTCAAAAAAATCAATCTCTTTTTTTTACTATACTATTATCCTATTCTTTGATTTATTCAATAAAGTTTCAAAGATTACTTGTTAAAAAACACACGATAGGATGTATATTGAAACCAATCTCCTGGATTAATCCCCTCATTTTTTGATAGCTGATGCTGAATTAAAGTATCACTTGCCATGTTTTGTAGCATGATGGAAGCTTCTCCGCCAGTTAATAATTCCTCGACAGAAAGCCATTTGGCGTCAATTAGTTCGCGTTCTTGAATACAAATCGGTTGCTCTTCATTAATTGGTTTACAAGCAAAAATGGCCATATTATCACTTACTTCTCCTCTTATAACCCCCGTTCTAAATCCAACCATGCCGGTTACGATACAATCAATCCCAGTCTCTTCTTTTACTTCCCGGAGTGCTGCTTCATCAGCAGTTTCACCTAGTTGCACAAATCCTGCTGGAATTGACCATACTCCTTTTAATCCACTATATCTCTTTTTTACAACGAGCCATTTTCCATCTGAATTGACAACAACAGCTCCTGCACCTAACCATACTTTTCCTCGTTCTTTTTTCATATATACTCACCCTTTGTTTAAACTTACCACTATTTTACAACGCTTATAGCTATTTGAATATATCTATAAAACTTTCAGCTATCTCCTTATTTGGTAGTAGCACCTAGTTCACTTAAAAAAATTCATAAAAATAGGCCGCCAGAAATTTCTCTTCTAGACAGCCCAATTAATATAAATCGTTTTAACATTCTTCCGGTGTGCCAGTAACTTTCGCTGTTCTGAAAGATGAACCGCAACCACAAGATGCAATGGCATTCGGATTGTCGATCGTAAATCCACCGCCCATTAACGACTGTTTATAATCAATTTTTGTCCCCATTAAAATAGGGGCATCTTGTTGTGATACTAAAATTTTAATTCCGTGCTGTTCATCGATATAATCATCTTCATTTACATTTTGATCAAAATTCATGCCATAAGTAAGACCACTACAACCACCACCATGAACAGCTAAACGTAAATAAGAACTTTCTTCCTCATTATGTTTTGCCATCTCTTTTACGCGAAATGCAGCTGCTTCTGTTAATTCAATAACTCTTTTTTCTGCACTCATCCGAATCACCTTCCTTAAACAATATAATAACAGTGCAATCATGAATATGACAATGAAACTGCTTTATACACATTATTGTTAAACTCATTTATTGAATCTGCCAGTATAATAGTCTTATAACCTACTGCTCAGGAGGTAGTATATTATGGAAAACCATACAGAAATCTCCCCTTTTTATGTAAAAAAAGTAGTTTGTATTTTTTGTGAAAAAAAATTTCCTACCCTAAAAGTTCGTTCCAAGTTCGTAAAAGTTGAAAATACTGAAACTGATTTTCGTCCCATTTATTCTGATTCGAATGTCAATCCTTTATACTACAATGTATTTGTTTGTCAACACTGCGGCTTTTCCTTCACCGAAGATTTTTCTAAATATTTTGCACCAGGTACACGGGAAAAAATTCAAGAGCAAATTACGAAAAAATGGGTTCCACACAGCTTTAGCGGTGAACGTACAATAGCCCAAGCAATACAATCATATAAACTCGCACTCGTTTGCGGTAATTTAAAAAATGAAAAATTCATTGCAAGAGCAGGTCTTGCTCTTCGAATTGGCTGGCTATATCGTACTCTTCAAAATAAAGAACAAGAAATACGTTTTTTAAAAATTGCCAGAGATTTATATATGGATTCTTACTCAACAGAAGACTATTTAAGCACTGGAATGAGCGGAATCCGTGTTATGTACTTGATTGCTGAACTTTCACGAAGAATCGGGGACATATCAAATGCAACGAGATTCTTCTCAAGAGTAATAGAAAATCAACGACATGGTGGAGAACCTAAAATAATAGAAATGGCTAAGGAACAATGGCAAATCATTCGCGAAGAGCGAAATCAAGGAAATGTAATTACTGAATAAAAAAACGGTGTACTCACTATTCATATTAAATAGAAGAGTACACCGTTTTCAATTAGTTTAGTCGTTTTTCAATTAGAAAACTTGCTCTACTTCAACAATACCAGGTACTTCTTCTAATAATGCGCGTTCGATGCCGGCTTTTAATGTAATTGTAGAGCTTGGGCATGAACCACATGCACCTAGTAAACGTAATTTTACAACGCCGTCTTCCACATCAATTAATTCGCAGTCTCCACCATCGCGTAGTAAGAACGGGCGTAATTTATCTAAAACTTCTTTTACTTGTTCAAATTGTTCAGTATTTGTCATATTCCTCGACTCCTTTCATTAAAATTATTATAATGTGAACAAGAGAAAAAATCCATTATTATCGTAACGAAAGGTGTAATAATATGAATAAAAATATGCCAATTATTGAAGTTTTTGGTGCCGACGTTCTTTGTGCAAGTTGCGTTAATGCACCTTCATCCAAAGACACTTACGAATGGTTAGAAGCAGCGATTAAACGGAAATATCCGAATCAACCATTTACAATTCGCTACATTGATATCAACGAACCGCTAACAGATAAACGGGATCAAGAATATGCTGAACGCATTCATAATGATGAATATTTTTATCCTCTAGTACTTATTAACAATGAAGTTGTCGGAGAAGGATATATCCAAATACAGCCGGTTTTTAAAGCTTTAGAAAAATTAGGTTTTGAGCCTAGCGAGTAATATTAACATACGTTTTCTTCACGTTAAAAATTCGCAAGTATTACAAGGAAAATACTTGCGAATTTTTCATTTAGTTATCGTTTTGACGTTTGTACATCCAAAGCAATCCTGACTTAAGTAAACGTGCAATTCTACCTGTTACCGTTGTATCCGCAATATAAACAAATCCTTGTTTCTTCCCTAAAGATCCCATAAATCCTTTTAATTTGATATCTGGCATTTTTTCTGGTAACGCTTCACCTTTCCAGCGATGTTTTAACACACGAACAATTCGTTCAGCTTGTTCTTCAGCAAGTTGTGCACTGGCTGGCAAATCAGATGAAGCACAGTCTCCTACAACGAAAACATGCTCATCATCAACGAGATGGAAATATTGGTTGACAAGTGGTCGACCTTTATTATCTTTTTCAGCATCCATTTCTCGAACAATTTTCACCGGACGCACACCAGCTGTCCAAACAATGGCATCTGCTTCAATTACTTCATCATGATTATAGATTTTTCCAGGTTCCACTTTTGTAATGTTAGATTCTGCAACGATTTCTACATTATTTTTTTCAAACCACTCTTTTACATACTTACTTAGTTTTTCAGGGAATGAACGTAAAATACGAGAAGATCGGTCAAACAATTTAATTTGTAAATCTGAGCGACTTTCTCTTAATTCACTAGCAATCTCAATACCACTCAATCCTGCTCCTACGATTGCAACGATAGAACCTGGAGGTAAGCCGCATAACATTTCAAACGTTTTGCGAGAGTTTGCTATCGTTTGAATGCTCAATGTATACTCCTCTGCTCCAGGTACACCATGATAATCATCTTCACAGCCTAGACCGATTACTAAATCATCATATGGGATAACCGTTCCATCTTGTAAATGAACCGTTTTTTCCTTACGATCAATTTTTGTAATTTCTCCGTACACCTTTTCTAATCTTGGATGTTCAGGAAAATCAACTCGTACTTTTTTGTCAGTTGTTGTCCCCGCTGCAAGTGCGTAAAACTCTGTTTTTAAACTATGGAACGGATTGCGATCAATTAATGTAATCATCGTATCTTCTGGAATTTGGTTAGGTAGCAATCGAAGCAAAATACGCATGTTGCCATAACCGCCGCCTAGTAATACAAGTTTTTTCATAGAAAACTCCCCTATTTTTTTATTGCTTGCAGTTCACTAAATTTACACAAACATTAGTATATTACATTGTGAGAGATTTCACAATAGTTTTTTGTGAAAGGATTCACATAAAGTTTATTTCATTGACGAATGTAAAATTTAAGAGTAGGATTTTTTTGAGTGAGGTGAACCTTTGTGAATCCGTTAGTAGAATTTTGTATTTCGAATTTAGCAATGGGCTCTCAAGAAACATATGATGTATTGGAAAATGATCCAAATATAGATGTTCTTGAATACGGTTGTTTAAGTTATTGTACAATGTGTTCAGAGAAGTTATATGCTCTCGTCAATGGAGACATGGTTGAAGCTGATACTCCTGAAGAATTGACGAAAAAGATTTATGAATATATTAAAGACAACCCTCTTTTTTAATCATGTCATCATTTCGTTTAGATACAGATTGAAAAATGGCCTGACCAAAAGTACAAACTTTTTGGTCAGGCTCAAATATTTACTATGAATATTTTTAAGCTGTCTCTACGGTAGTCAGGTGGCCACATCAAATGCCCCCTCTCGTCGCATTTTATATGTGATAAATGCAAGTTATAAAGGAGTACCGCAGAAGACAACTAGCTATAACGTATATCTATCATTTATTATGACAAATTTTTGTTACGCTTATAATTCAAATTCACTTAAATCATTAATGCAGTAAGTTGGTTGTACCCCTTTTTCTTTAACTTTCTCCGTATTCACGACACCCGTATTGACATGAACAGTATCGCAGCCAAAGCGAATACCACATAAAATATCCGTATCGTAATTATCTCCAATCATTAGCATCTCATTTTTGTTATAGCCATATTCTTGCTGTATCATTTCTAGCATAACTGGCGACGGTTTCCCCATAAACATTGGTTCCACATTAGAAACTTGACTAACGAGTTTAACAAAAGAACCGTTCCCTGGATGGAACCCTTTTTCTGTTGGGAATTTAATATCTTCGTTCGTTCCAATTAAGGTTGCTCCATTTTGAACAGCAATACAAGCTTTCGTTAATTTTTCATAATCAATTTTTCGATCAATTCCCATTACAACTACATCAGGATTTTCTTCCACTATGTCAATTCCTTCTTGTTGAAGTGCATAACGGATTCCATCCTGGCCAATAACAAATACTTTAGCTTGTCCAAAATGCTTTTTCACATATTTTGCAGTCACTAATGAACTTGAGTAAATTTGTTTTTCAGAAACGTTCAATCCGAACTGCTGAAGTGTTTGTTTAATTTGGGAAGGAGGTTTCGACGAATTATTTGTTACAAAAAAGTAATCTAACTGTTTATCTTCTAATTGATGGATGAATTGGATGGCAGTAGGAATAACTTCTTTTCCACGATATACTGTGCCATCTAAATCAAAACAGTACGCTCGATAGTGCTTCATCAACGATCCTCCGGTAAAAATGCGGACACTGGTCCTAATTCATTTTCCAAATATTGCGTTACTTCTTTTGAAAATGTTTTTAACGCTGGTAATGTATTTTTTAACACTTCATAAACCTTTTCAATTTCTACTTGTGTAAATTCACGGACGATATTTTTGCGTAAACTGATTAATTCTTTGAATGGCTTTTCTTTTTCACTTGCGATAACTTTTTCATCAATCAAAATGTCAATAATATCGTCATAGCTGCCAGGATCTCTCATAATAAAACCGTCAATCATCAAGTTTCCAACGTCGATGACTGATTCAATTGCATTATGTGTAATGCGTTCCAATGCTAATTTTGTTATATCATCTTTTAACCAATCTTCTTTCTGTTCAAAAATGGCGATGATTTCATCTAAATATGATAAAGTTCTCGTAATTTTATTTCTGTCAACAAAATACATGACAAATGCCTCCAATTCAAAAAGTTGATAGTTTTCCCGCTTCTATAGTAACATATTCTGTAGTATTGGAAGGAGACCAAAACAGCGATGGAACGATTTTTCTTATATGATGATATAGAAGATACAAAGACAAGATTTGTCAGCTTTACTGGAAAAAAACTTCGCTATGATTTAGCGATTATGCAATCGACACGTTTTTATGGAAAAGTTCTTGTTTTAGATATGCAATTTGGCCGATTTGCGATTATCGGACCAGATGATTTAGAAGAACCTGGCTATTTAGAACATGTTTTTAATAAAACAGAAGAAGAGGCTGAAGATTTAAGAGAATATTTAATGGAATTATTGTCATAATCAATAAGCCATCTCCAACAAGGGAGATGGCCTTCATTTTCTTATTTTATTTTGTCGTGAGAATACCCCTGCGGAGCTGATACAAGCTTTTCTTGTGGGACTCGGCCAATTTTTCTTAAAATAAAATATGCACACCCAAAATTACAATACTCAAATAAATAATCTTGAACGGTGCTAATTTTATTATCAAAGGTAGATTTTTGATTACGATCATCAAAAAATCCTTTTAATCTAAGTTGACCATATCCCCAATCTCCGACGATATAATCATACTTCGCTAATACGTCCGTATATCGATTTATAAATGCCTCGTCTTGAAAACCGTCACGATAATTTTCAATTAACTCATAGCCAATTCCTTCGACTACAATCACCCAAACCCCTCCAATTCTACGACTAGATCACTTTTTATTTCATTACATCTCTGCTTGGAGTTGTCTAGTTTTCGTTGCTTCATTCACTTGTTCATCCGCATGATAACTACTACGAACTAAAGGACCTGCTTCACAATGTTTGAAACCTTTTTCCATCGCAATTTTTCGAAGTTTTCCAAATTCTAGAGGTGAATAATACTTTTTAACTGGTAAGTGTTTTTTCGTTGGTTGTAAATATTGTCCGATTGTCATGATATCAACATTGTTAGCAAGGAGATCATCCATTACTTCTAAAATTTCATCCCATGTTTCACCGAGTCCGATCATTAAAGAAGATTTTGTCGGAATATCCGGTTGCATTTCTTTTGCTCGGCGCAAAAACTCTAGTGAACGGTCATACGTTGCTTTAGCACGGACTCTCGGAGTAAGTCTTCGAACAGTTTCGATATTATGATTCAAAATATCTGGTCTTGCATCCATGACAATGCGTAAATTGTCCTCTACCCCGCCTAAATCAGAAGGTAGGACTTCAATAGAAGTTTGCGGTGATTTACGTCGAATGGCGCGAATTGTTTCAGCTAATATGCTTGCTCCGCCATCTTTTAAATCATCACGCGCAACCATTGTGATTACGACATGTTTTAAATTCATAATTTTTACTGAATCAGCAACACGTTCTGGTTCTTGTAAGTCCAGCTCATTTGGAAGTCCCGTTTTAACCGCACAGAATCTGCATGCTCGGGTACAAACAGCCCCCAAAATCATCATCGTTGCCGTTCTCCGCTCTCCCCAACATTCATGAATGTTTGGACAGCGTGCTTCTTCACAAACAGTATGCAAGTTATTTTCTCGCATTAATTTTTTTAAATCTCGATATTCTTCGTTCGTATTTAACTTTATCTTTAACCATTCGGGTTTCCTTAAAATTTCTTTATTGCTCATTTCGTATCAGCCCCTATCAATTAAGAAAAAATAGTATAACCTACTTGTCAATATATCATGTTAATGCTTTTGCAACAACTAACAATATCGATAAAGTTCATTAATATTATTTTCTATTATTATTCATATGGAACAGGGACTTCAATAGAAGGTTGTGCACCATCTCCACCGTTTGTATAAATATTTGGAACTTGGCTTCTAGTTAGTCCAATTGCGACTGGAATCGTTTGTTCTACAGTAGCAGTTTTACTAGCAAATGGCACGATGATTTGGACATTTACTTTTAAGCGAATGTTCACTTCTACAAGTGCATTATTGATTCCAAACTCTGTTATGGTTGTCGCAACATCACTCGAAACATTTCCAATGATGTGAAAACGTATTGGCACTTTAGGTCCTAAGTTACCTAATAGGGGCAGATTTAACGCTTGAGCAAGTGGAACAAAAAAGACAATGCCGTCCCCTCTTTGAATTTCCGAAACATCATATTCTACATTTTCTAATTCAGGAAGCTGGGACAAGTCTCCCCTTTCCGCCATTTCTAGATGTTCTTTTACGAGGGCTGTCGTTTCCGCGCGGACTTGGTTAATAATTTCAGTATTAAATTTCGTTGTCAACATGTAGTCTGATTCCGTAGGCAAGTCCTCAATTATTTCATTCACATCTAGCACGCTTGAAGTTCTTGCATTGATTGCCTTACTTACTACATGCGAGGCGATTTTATATGTTTGTACTTCAGCATAATCTAAATAGGTTGGCATCAATCGAGAGTTTAAAAAATATAAAAATAATATCACAGTGAATACAAAGCTCATAAGAAATAATGCAAAACGATTTGCTCTTTTTTTTCGTCTATTCGGTGACCGAATCATCATTCTACGAGGTTTTCGTGAAAACAAAAAATCTCCTCCTAGCTAATTTTATGAACAGGAGGAGATGACTATTCAAGGCTGTAAATATTCAGTATCTACTCTTAATATCTCAACTTGCGGAAATTCTTCTAAATTTAAAAGATACGTAGACTTTAATAACATACCGTTTTCCTCAAAAATGCGAACATAGGGACGGGAGGATTGTTTAGTATTTTGTTTTGCAACGATTCCCCTTCTTCCATCCGATAAACAAAGAACCGTTCCATTTGGATAGTGTACAACACTTTTAATCAAAGCATCTACCACTCGTTTTTCAAAAAGTGTGCCACTATCAGATTCAATTAGGTCAATTCCTTCCGAAGGCAACATTTTATCGCGATAAACCCGATTAGATGTCACCGCGTCAAAAACATCGGCCACGGCAATAATCTTTGCATATGGATGAATTTCATTGTCTACTAATCCTCTTGGATATCCACTGCCATCCAAACGTTCATGATGTTGCAGGGCACAATGAGCAACTAATAAAGAAACCGTATGTAAATTTCGTAAAATATTGAACCCGTAACGGGTATGTAGTTTCATAATGGCAAATTCTTCATCAGTTAATTGTCCAGGTTTATGTAAAATTTCGAGTGGCAGCACCATTTTACCTACATCGTGTAATAATGCGCCAATTCCAATTGTACGTAAATCTTCATACGGGTATCCGAGTTCTTTCGCTATTGCAAGAGAATAAAGGGTTACATTAAAGGAATGTTGGAACAACGCTTCATCATAAAGATAAGTATCCGTTATTATCGTTAACATTTCATTATTGCTAAATATCGTTTTTAACAAATCATCTACTAAAAAATTCAACTTTTTTGATTGCTTATCTAAAACAAAAGCCGCATCACGACTATTTAATCCTTTCATTTGACGGAAAGAACGCTCAATATTCGATACAGCTTTTGCTCTGAGTTCTAGGGGTACCGTCTCTTCCACTACAATGTCCTTGGAAATTTCATCTTCAATATATATATATTGAATGTTCATTTGCTTTAATCTTCGTATAATGCCCTCGGTCATTTTTACATGTCGCTGCACTAATGGGTGTCCTGATTCGTTAAAAATTGCTCTCCCCATTATCATTCCTGGTTTTGCTGCATTAATAGAAATGAGTCGCATAATAATGTTTACCCCATTCTGCCGATTTCAGTATTCCAAATTATATTATATAGCCAGTAATATCATTTAGGAACATTTTAGTAAAAATTTTCAATTTAAATACCGTTTACAATAATCTATTAAAACGTCCCTCAAAAAATATGGTAAAAAATATTTCTTTTTCGCATATTTAAAATTAGGGAAAAAATATCCAAAAGTAAACATATCAAGCGTCGCTAATTGATATGTTCGATTTAAGTCACTGACTTCTCCTTTTACAATTAATTCCCGATTTTTGTTTACCGAAAAATCATACGTTAATATTTTTCCAAAAATTAATCCTCTAAAACCTAATCCTTTTAACTCAAGTTGTGACCACTCATCATTCTTCGCTTGAAGAAACACTTCCTTCAATTGTCTACCAGTTATTTCTACAACACATAAGTTAATGGGATGGGGTAAAATTCGATGAATATCATATTTACTAATATTACCTTTTTTCAAGCCATCTAAAAATATTCCTGCATTAAACATCGCACAATCGGCACCCGTATGTTCCAATACTGCTTTTGCAAAAAGCCTAGAAATTTGGGAATGATGAAACCATTCTTTATTATAACTTTTCGTTGTTTGGAAAATCGTTTCGCTCATTAACTCCTTGCCAGTGCTCGATAACTGTTCTAGAAACTCCACTTCCCCGTCAATTTCAGGTAACAATGCATTATCAATAATCTTTTCTTCTTTCCGAATAATTTTTCGCTCGCGGTGATCAAATTGAATCGTTAAGTGTCCAGTATATGCCCCGAATTTACCACAACCAGTGAGCAAAACACCATTTACCATTTTACCTGTTTCAAGAAAGTGGTGAGTGTGAGAACCAAAAATTACATCTAAATCTGGACAATCTTGAGCCAATAATTCATCTTCCGTAATTCCTAAATGAGATAAACATAGTAAGATATCGACTTGCTCCCTAAGCTGTTTAACAATAGAAATTATCTTTTTTCTCGGCTCTACAATATCCCATTGAAGTTCTTTATAAAACAATTCATAAAAAGCTGTAGCACCAATTACACCTATTTTTGTTCCGTATTTAGTCTCTAAGATTGTATATGGTTTTAGCCATTTCGGATTTTCTCTATTTGCTGCCTTTAAATTAGCGACAACTACTTCAAAATTTGCTTCATCATACAAATGATAAAGTTCGTCAAAATCTAACGTAATTCCTTCATTATTTCCGATTGTAACGACATCATATTGAGCTTCATTTAATAGTTTGACGTTCCCTAAACCGAGCGTTGCTTCGGTATATATATTCGAACGATCTAAATGGTCGCCAATGTCAAATAAAAAACTAGGTTCTCCACGTTCTGCGTAGGCAAGGCGTTCTTTTCGAATGAAAAATTGAGAACGCAACCAATATTCGAAATGGCTATGTAAATCATTTGTATGATAAAAATGAATCGTTTCTAGCAAACTATTCACCATCTCTCAATATTTAAAATAGCCCCTCTAAAATCGATTGGATACCGATTAATACCATAACGATTTGCAATACAAGAACAACCGTTTTTGATTTCAATCGTTTGTTTAAAGCTGAACCTAATTTCGCACCTACATAAGCCCCAACAATTACGGGAATTGTATAGTGCCAAGGGATATTTCCTAAATATATATGACTCATCGAGTTGACTAATGATGTTAAAAACACCATAAACATCGAAGTAGCAACTGCAACATGTGGTGGAAAACGGAACAATAACACCATTGCAGGAACAAGTAATGAACCTCCACCTATGCCAAATAATCCTGAAATCATGCCGACAAAGAAGGAAAAGAGAACAGCAAACCATATAGGATAGCCATATTCGAAACTTTGGCCTTGGCGATCTGTAAAACTTCTTTTTAATCCGTGATCAATAAACCAGTTAATGGGCTTTAACTTATCTCGTACAAACAATATTGTTGACAAAACGATTAGTAAAAAACCGAAATATAAATTAAATGAATCAATATCCAACCCTTTGTTTAACCAAGCGCCTAATATTGTACCTGGTGCACTACCTATAAAAAAAATTAATCCGCTTATGAAATCCACTTGTTTTGATCTCATATATGAAATCGTTGAAGACAAACCTATGAAAATCATCATGATTACAGATAAACCAACGACTCGCTGCGGAGTAATGTCAGGAAAAAAGCCTAAATTAATACCGAAAAAAAGCGTTGCTGGTATTAAAATAACCCCTCCCCCTAATCCAACTAACGAACCTAATATTCCAGCACAAAGTGCGATGATGGAAAGAAGTAAATATCCCATTAAAATTCCCCTTCAAAAAAATTTAATTGCTTCGGTGCAAGACCTTCAAAATTGATATTTAAAATTTCTTGAAACATTTTTGCGTTACTTGCTGCATGATGCCCTGAATTGTTGTTAAAAAGTACAAAAACTTCTTCCGCATTGGATTCCAAATCTTTTATTTTGTTTGCTAAATCTTCTAGCTCCTCTTTTGTATAGTCGTATAAAAAACGAACCTCTCTCCAATTAGGAGCACCCGAATTACGCCATCCAAAAACATTTCTTCCATGCAAACGGACAAGTACTTTCTTATTTGTTACTTTCGGAACAAAGGGCACTGAACCAATACCGGCTTGTGGTTCATCGCAAACGGTATGAATTAGTCCATTTTCTCTTAAAAATTGAATCGTTGCTTCCTCTCTATCACTTTGAAACCAAGTTTGGTTACGAAATTCAATAGCAATTGGAAACTCTTCTAATTGTTGTTTAACATATACAATATACTTTACATTTTGAGAGGTACAATCAAACCATGGTGGGAATTGGACTAGTACCATAGCTAATTTATTGGACTTGTGAAATGCATTGGCACATTGGCGAAATGCTTCAAACATTTCTTGTCGGTTTTGATACGGAATATTATCTCTACCATGACCGGTCATTCCTTGATATGCCTTCACGATAAATTGGAAATTTTCTGGCGTTTCCTCTATCCACTTTTCAACATTTTTCACTGATGGAATTGCATAAAAGGATGTATCTACTTCCACTATTGGGAAATGACCACTGTAATCAAAAAGCCTATCTCTTTTTGTGGAGTTTTCACGATATATTGTAGGATGGTCACCCCATCCAGTAAGACCAATTTTTATCATTTCTTTCTCTCCATTTTACCTCATTATGTTGTATATAAAAAAGTATAAACGATTATACAAAAAAAGTTCGATTAAGCAATACGCAAATCGAACTCTTTCCAACTTGATTACTTTGGTCATGTCTCAAGAAATTTGGGAACGAATGATTACACTCATTAAATAGGATGATTTAATAAGCGTATTTTTTACTCTTAACTATAATTTAATTTGACGCATTCCAACTAAAGCGTATTTAGCAAAAATAAAAGACCATAAAATAGCAATTGCTACTTAGATGGCCTCTAGTTTTCTCGTCGGATAGAAATTATTAATTGCTCTATAAAAATATAACTATTATATTGAGAAATCTTCCGGTATGAACACTTTTAATTGTTTTGGGCGAACATACACGATATCCCCTTTTTGAATTTCTAGATTTTTATAATGTTCCTTTGTTAATTCAGCCTCTAAAAATTCACCATTATCTTCCCTTTTTAATTCTATTTGTACAGTTGGGCCAACGATATGAATAAACGTGATTTTTGCGGCAACTGTTTCGTTGTCAACTTTTTCTTTTTCAATTTGAATGTCATGAGGACGAACATATCCAACTGCCTCATCATGGGAATCAAGATAATTTGGAGCACTGATTTCAAATTGCCCCTGTCTTAGCTTTCCATTTTGTAAACGTCCACGAAAAATATTTACGTTTCCTAAGAAGTCATAAACAAAAGGACTTTTTGGGTTCTCATATACTTCATCTGGTGTACCAATTTGCTCGATTTTTCCATTATTCATGACAATAATGCGATCCGCCACATCAAGTGCTTCTTCCTGATCATGGGTAACAAAAATGCTTGTCACGTGAAACTCATTATGCAGTTGGCGCAGCCACCTTCGCAACTCTTTTCTCACTTTTGCGTCTAAAGCGCCAAACGGTTCGTCGAGCAATAATACTTTCGGTTCGACTGCAAGTGCTCTCGCTAATGCAACTCGTTGACGCTGACCACCAGAAAGTTGTGAAGGATATCGATCTTGAAAGTTTTGAAGTTTAACAAGCTCCAATAATTCATTAACTTTTTTTGCAATTTCTTGCTTGGAAGGTCTCGTTTTTCTCGGACGCACTTTTAATCCGTATGCAACATTTTCAAACACAGTCATATGACGGAATAACGCATAATGTTGGAAAACAAAACCGACTTTTCTCTCCTTTGGACTTACATTTGTAATATTTTCGCCATCAAAATAGATTGCTCCTTCATCAAGCCCTTCTAACCCTGCAAGAATACGTAATAGCGTGGTTTTCCCAGATCCAGAGGGGCCTAGTAGTGCAATTAATTCACCAGATTCGATATCAACTGAAATATCTTTCAGCGCTTGAAATGAGCCGAAAGATTTTGATACATTTTTTACTTGAATGCTCATAAGCTCTCCCTACCTTACACATCTTTAGCTTTCCATGAAACAATATTTTTAATAATGATTGTAATAATCGCTAACACTGACATGATGGAAGCGACAGCTAAAGCCGCTGTAAATTGATATTCGTTATATAAAATTTCAATATGCAACGGCATTGTATTAGTTAATCCTCGAATATGTCCCGATACAACAGAAACAGCGCCAAACTCACCAATTGCACGGGCATTACATAATATTAAGCCGTACAATAATCCCCATTTAATATTTGGCAACGTGACATAGAGAAAAGTTTTCAACCCGCTTGCTCCCAGCGAAATAGAAGCTTCTTCCTCAGTTACTCCTTGTGTTTGCATTAAAGGAATCAGCTCCCTTGCAATGAAGGGAAATGTCACGAACAATGTAGCAAGGATGATGCCCGGTAATGCAAATACAATTTTTATATCATGTTCAAAGAGCCATTCACCAAACAATCCTTGAGCACCGAAAAGTAAAATAAAAATTAAACCTGCAATTACTGGGGAGACGGCAAATGGCAAGTCAATAAGCGTAATTAATAAATTTTTTCCCTTAAAAGAAAACTTCGTAATCAACCAAGCAGCTGCAATTCCGAAAATCGCATTCAATGGTACGACAATCAGTGCAACGGTAATAGTTAGTTTAATTGCTGCTAGTGCATCTGGATGAACAATCGATGCAACATACGTTTCCCAACCTTTTTCGAAGGCAGTGACAAATATCGAAATCAACGGAAGTATTAAAAATAGGCTAATATAAAGGAATGAAATCGTAATCAATGACCACTTTACAGTTGCTGATTCTTTCAAAAAATAAGAGTTACTGGTTGTTCTTGTAACAACGGGCACTTCTTGTTTTACCTCCAATGGTTTGGTCATTACTTGCCCTCCTCATTAATGATAAAATTTCCTATTCATTCGCCATTGAATGAAATTAATAAATAGCAGGATGATAAACGAACCCGATAACATGACAATTGCGATTGCTGTTGCACCAACATAATCGTATTGTTCAAGCTTCGTCATAATAATAAGCGGAGTAATTTCCGTTTTCATCGGCATATTCCCAGCAATAAATACGACGGATCCGTATTCACCAAGAGCTCGAGAAAATGCTAACGAAAAACCTGTAATCATTGCTGGATATAGTTCAGGTAAAATTATTTTCACAAATGTTTGGAATCTAGTTGCCCCTAAACTGGCTGAAGCTTCTTCTACTTCTTTACTTAAATTTTGCAAGACTGGCTGCACCGTTCGAACGACAAATGGCAACCCAATAAATGTGAGGGCAATAATAATCCCAAGCGGCGTATAAGAAATTTTAAAATCAAAAAATTGCCCAATCCAACCATTCGGTGCATACAGTGTTGTAAGCGCAATCCCTGCAACCGCCGTTGGTAATGCAAAAGGCAAATCAACAAGACCGTCAATGATTTTCCTTCCTGGAAACTCATATCGAATAAGCACCCATGCAATCATCGTTCCAAAGAAAACATTGATTAATCCAGCAACGAAAGCCGTTCCAAAACTTAATTTATAAGAGGCTACTGCCCGAGGATGGGTAATCGTTTCGTAAAATTCACTCCAACTCATTGATAGCGTATTTACAATAATCATCGATAAAGGCAATAGGACAATCATGCTTAAATAAAGCATCGTATATCCAAAGGTCAAAGAAAAACCAGGAATAATAGTAGTTTTTTTCCTTCTTTTTAATGATAATTCCACTCTCACCATCTCCATAATGAAGATTCAGCATAAAGGAGGAGTCATACTTCTCCTTTATGCTTTTATTTCGAAAAATTCAGTTTTCTCAAATGATGCTTCCCGTTCAGATGTTGATGGTGGTTTATTCAAAGTTAATTTATTTCATTCCATCCCAAAATTAACACTTTACGTAGAAGCATATATTTTGTATTATTGATAAATTTCATCAAATGTTCCGCCATCTGCGAAATGGGTTTTCTGGGCTTCTTGCCACCCGCCAAATTCATCAATATTAATTAACTCTAAAGTTTGGAATTGATTTTTAAATTTTTCCAACACTTTTTCATCACGAGGGCGATAGAAGTTTTTCGCTGCAATTTCTTGCCCTTTTTCGCTGTATAAATAGTTCAAGTAAGCTTCTGCTACTTCGCGAGTTCCTTTTTTATCAACGATTTTGTCGACAATTGCCACTGGTGGTTCAGCTAAAATACTTAAAGAAGGTGTCACAATTTCAAATTCATCTTCCCCGAATTCTGCAAGAGAAAGATATGCTTCATTTTCCCATGCGATTAACACATCACCAATACCACGTTCTACGAAAGTCGTTGTAGATCCACGTGCACCCGAGTCTAATACTTCAACATTGCTATATAAATCTTTCATGAATTGTTTTATTTTTGTTTCGTCACCATTAAACTTTTTATTTGCAAACGCCCATGCTGCTAAGTAGTTCCATCGTGCACCACCGCTTGTTTTTGGATTAGGTGTAATGACCGAAATGCCTTCTTTCGTTAAGTCATCCCAATCTTGAATGTTTTTCGGATTTCCTTTTCTAACTAAAAAAACGATTGTTGATGTATATGGTGAAGAATTGTTTTCAAATTCTGTTTGCCAATCTTCATTTAATAATTGTCGAGTTTGTGCTATTTCATCAATATCATAAGCTAATGCAAGCGTCACAACATCCGCTTCAATTCCATCAATTACTGATCTTGCTTGTTTTCCTGAACCTCCATGAGATTGCTGAATTGTTACTTCCTGACCTGTTTGTTCTTTCCAATAAGCCGCAAATTCTTTATTAAATTCTTCATATAATTCACGTGTTGGGTCATAAGAAACATTTAGCAACTCAACTGGTTTAGAAGTATTGTTTTCGCTCGCATTGTTGTTTGTAGATGCATTATCATTTGACTGTTCTTGTTTACCGCATGCTGCTAACAATAAAATAAGTAAGGCAATTCCTAATAAAAGTTTTTTTCTCATCTCATTCTCCCCTTTTCTTTTCATAAAATAATAGAAGGTTGCTTACATTCCCCTTTTAATCCAAGGAATAAATAAGCAACCTTCAGTTTGTCTGATCGGTTTTCGAATGAAACCATTATTCTTTTTCTTTGAAACATACAATAATCCAATTTTTCCGATTAGTCAACATGGTTTTATAAAATTTTAAAAAATCATTTTTAATATTGATAAATTCAATAAAAATAGTATACTTTAAATAAAATTACATTTCTAAAATTTTTTATAACTTGATACGCTGACTAGAACACTAGAGGCGTTTTAATGTAAATTCTCTTTTTTGTTTACATTAAAACGCCTCTTTTTTATTGAAAGGAGGAATCGCATGCTAACGTATCACACATGGCAAGATTCATTGATAGATTTTGAAGTGGATGAAACTTATAAAGGGGCATTGAATGTTTTACATTGGACCTATGACCATTACGGAGATGATGTGATTTATGCATGTAGCTTTGGCATCGAAGGCATTGTGTTAATTGATCTAATCTCAAAAGTAAAGCCTGATGCGAACATTGTGTTTTTAGACACGGATGTTCATTTTAAAGAAACATATGAAACAATTGAAAAAGTTAAAGAAAAATATCCCCAATTAAATATTGAGTTAAAGAGGCCTTCTATTTCCTTAGAAGAACAAGCGAAATTATATGGGGATGAACTTTGGAAAACTAACCCGAATAAATGTTGTGAAATACGAAAAATAATCCCTCTCCATGAAACGTTAACAGGAGCAAAAGCATGGATATCTGGTTTACGCCGTGAACAATCTGAAACGAGAAGACATGTGGAGTTTATTAACAAAGATAATAAATTTCAATCGATAAAAATATGCCCACTCATTCATTGGACATGGAAAGATGTATGGCGTTACGTAAGCAAACATCAACTAACATACAACCCTCTTCACGACCAGGGGTATCCGAGTATTGGTTGCGCTCATTGCACAAAACCAGCTTATACAATGGATGACTTGCGTTCAGGAAGATGGGCAGGTCTCAATAAAACAGAATGCGGATTACATGTTGATTAGGAGGATGGAACAATGACAATTCAACCCCACGGTGGAGAATTAATTAATCGATTTAACCCAAATGAAAAATACGAGCATCTGCAATTAGAAATTCCTCTAGATGGAATTGCATTAAGTGATTTGGAGTTAATCGGAGTAGGCGCTTACAGTCCATTAGATGGATTTTTATCACAAGAAGATTATAAAAGTGTTGTCGAAAACATGCGATTGGCTAGCGGCATTGTTTGGAGCATTCCGATCACATTACCTGTCACAGAAGAAGTTGCTGCTACATTAAAAGTTGGTGAAAAAGCGAAATTAGTATTTAATGGAGAAGTATACGGTACGATTGAAGTTCATGAAATTTACACACCCGATAAATCAATTGAAGCAAAAAATGTATATGGAACAGATGATTTAAACCACCCTGGCGTGAAAAAACTATTTGAACGTCCAAATGTATATGTTGGCGGAAAAGTAACGCTTGTGAAGAAAACAAAAAAATTATTCCCTGACTACACGTTCGACCCGAAAGAAACACGCGCTTTATTTGAAGAAAAAGGATGGAAATCGGTTGTTGGCTTCCAAACAAGAAATCCAGTGCATCGCGCGCATGAGTATATTCAAAAAGTAGCTCTTGAAATCGTGGATGGCCTTTTCTTAAATCCTTTAGTAGGAGAAACAAAGTCAGACGATATTCCAGCAAAAATTCGTATGGAAAGTTATGAAGTATTGCTCGATAAATATTATCCAAAAGACCGTGTGCAGTTAGGCGTATTCCTTGCAGCAATGCGCTATGCAGGACCAAGAGAAGCCATTTTCCATGCGCTTGTTCGAAAAAATTATGGCTGCACTCACTTTATTGTTGGTCGAGATCATGCAGGTGTCGGAAATTATTACGGAACATATGACGCACAAAAAATGTTTGACAACTTCACTCCAGAAGAAATCGGCATCACACCATTAAAATTTGAACATAGTTTCTATTGTACAGAATGCGACGGCATGGCAACAACTAAAACATGTCCACATGATGCTTCTTCTCGTATCATTTTATCCGGAACTAAAGTACGAGAAATGTTGCGTAATGGAGAGATCCCTCCAAGCACATTCAGCCGCAAAGAAGTAGTAGAAGTATTAATTCGCGGGCTTCGTGAAGAAGTTCATTCATAAGGAGTTGTTACAATGAGTTCAAACATCGTATGGCATAATACATCGATTACGAAAGCTGATTACCGAAAGAAAAATGGCCACCACAGCTTCATTCTTTGGTTTACCGGTTTATCTGCATCCGGAAAATCTTCCATTGCCAACGCATTGGCAAAAGAATTGTTTGACCGTGGAAATCAAGCCTTTGTACTGGATGGCGATAATATTCGCCACGGTTTAAATAAGGATTTAGGATTCGATGAACAATCAAGAAAAGAAAACATCCGTCGAATCGGTGAAGTTTCAAAACTATTTGTGGAAAGCGGACAAATCGTGTTGACGGCTTTTATTTCACCATATAAAGAAGACCGTGCTTTAGTGAGATCCCTTGTTGATGAGGGTGAATTCATCGAAGTATATGTGAAATGTTCTATTGAAGAATGTGAACGAAGAGATCCAAAAGGGTTGTATAAAAAAGCGCGAAATCATGAAATTCCGAACTTTACGGGCATTTCTGCTCCTTATGAAGCACCAGATCATCCTGAAATTGTTGTAGATAGCGAAAAATATTCTATTGAGGAATGCACAGCTCAATTGATTGATTTTTTAATTGAAAAAGGATATATCAAATAATAAAAATTGTATAGAAAACTCCCCCTCAATATAGAGTAAAGAAGCAGGGCTTATTTTCCCCTGCTTCTTTTTATGTTAAATTTTCTTAAAATATAAATTTTGAGATTCCAGCCTGCGGATATTAGTCATTCTCGGAAACTTATTAGCCATTCGAAGCAGGATATTAGTCAACTTCTTCCATATATTAGTCAACGAGAAAATTTTGTGCTTCCAGGCTGCAGATATTAGTCATTCTCAGGAACTTATTAGCCATTCGTAATACGATATTAGTCAACTTCTTCCCTTTATTTGCCAATGGAAAAAATTTGAGCTTTCAGTCTGCAGATATTAGTCATTCTCGGAAACTTATTAGCCATTCGTAATACGATATTAGTCAACTTCTTCCCTTTATTTGCCAATGGAAAAAATTTGAGCTTTCAGGCTGCAGATATTAGTCATTCTCGGGAACTTATTAGCCATTCGTAGCACGATATTAGTCAACTTCTTCCTAATATTAGCCAATGAAATAAATTTGAGCTTTCAGTCTGCGGATATTAGTCATTCTCGGGAACTTATTAGTCAATCGGAGCACGATATTAGTCAACTTCTTCCTAATATTAGCCAACGAAAAATTTTAACTCTACGGAGCGTTTGTTGATACTAAACATATAACCCCCTAAGATGGAAATAGGTCAGGAGGAGAAAAGATGGATAATCGTAAAGTTGGAGAATTAATTTATAACTTGCGGAAAGAAAAAGGGTTGACGCAGAAACAATTAGCTGAACAAATGAACATTTCCGATCGAACAGTTTCAAAATGGGAACGTGGACATGGTTGTCCAGATATCTCACTATTACCAAGTTTATCTACCTTATTGGGAGTCAATATAGAAAATATCTTAGAAGGTGAATTAACTTCTAATCAATTTGTAGGAGGAAATATGAAAAATTCGAATTTTTTTGTCTGTCCAACATGCAATAATATTGTATTAGCAACTGGAGATATAACCCTGTCTTGCTGTGGGAGAAAATTAGAACAATTAGTAGCAAAGGAAGCAACAGACGAAGAAAAGCTATCAATTACAGAAATTGAAAATGAATGGTTTATTTCAAGCAATCATTCTATGAAAAAAGATCATTATATATCCTTTATTGCTATTGCTACTGATGATCAAATTCAAATTATTAAACAGTACCCTGAATGGGGTATACAAATACGTATCCCGAAACATAAACATAGCAAACTATTATGGTATGATACTCAATTTGGTTTATATTACCAAATTTTATAATTACTTGCTAAACTTCATACTGGTTATTTTTCTCCCTCACTTTGTTCATATATTTCAAAAGTGAGGTCTTCTTTTGAATGAAACCTAATAGGAGTTGCATGAATTGAATGAACCTTTAAATAAATCGATTGACTTAGCAAAACCAATGATTTCCTTCCTCATACCTGTCATTTTTGCAAGTGCTTTTCAATCATTAGGTCAAGTATTTGGAATGATGTTCATTGGGCAAAAACTTGGAGTAAATTCTTTGGCAGCTTTTTCTGCATTCTTCCCTCTATTCTTTTTTTTAATGTCCTTTGCAATAGGAATTGGATCTGGTAGTTCCATTCTAATTGGGCAAACGTACGGTGGAGGAAATATCTTAAAAATGAAGGAAGTTGTTGGAGTCACTTTGGCATTTACGATGATTATATCCTTTGCAGTCGCCGTAATCGGAGGGCTCTTTACAGAAGAAATTTTAAAATGGATGGGAACACCTGCGAATATTTTGATTGCAAGTGCAGAATATGCACGTATTTTATTTGTAACATTACCTATTACTTTCTTATATATGTGCTATACAACTTTTATGAGAGGTGTTGGCGATTCAAAAACACCTTTTTATTTCTTATTAATTAGTATCTTTTTAAATATGGCCTTGATTCCAACTCTTGTTCTAGGGTGGTTAAGTTTACCGGAATTCGGATTAAACGGTGCTGCTTATGCTTCTGTATTATCCAATTTCATTACATTCGTGATTCTATTAGTGTATTTACACAAAAAAAATCATGTACTCAAATTAGATTCTTATACTTTGAAACATCTTCACTTGAAAGGCCCGATATTGAAAACTTTACTGAAATTAGCCATTCCTACAAGCATAAGTATGGTTACAATCGCATTGTCAGAAATTGCAGTCATCACTTTTGTCAATGATTATGGATCCAATGCAACGGCTGCATATGGAATCGTGAATCAAATTGCAAGTTACGTTCAAATACCAGCAATGAGTATATACATTGCCATTTCAGTATTTGTTGCACAAGCCTTAGGTTCAGGTAACATTTCAAATATAAAACACATTACAAAAATATCAATAACTCTTAATTATGTTCTTGGCAGTATTCCAATTATTATTCTTTACCTGTTACCAATACCTATTTTAAGAATCTTTGTAGACAATTCTGATACGATTAATATAGCAAAAGGTCTGATTATCATCTCATTTTGGAGTTATTTAATTTTGGGTCACACACAGGCAATCTCAGCAACAATGAGGGCAACAGGTACTGTTCTTTGGCCAACAATTTTTACGATTACAAGTATTTTATTGATTGGAGTCCCAGTAGCATACTCCCTATCACATTTTACAGGACTTGGGATAGCAGGAATATGGCTCGCATATCCTGTTGCGTTCATATTCAATTTCTTGGCGCAATCTATTTACTACAAAGTTTATTGGAAAAAGAAATCTCTTAATGTATTAATTAATTAAAACCTACTATAAAAGAAGCTATTTTACAATTTTATGATACAATAAAATTGACTTTAAAAAAGGATTGATTCTTATGAAGAAAGCAGACAAGTCAGCCTCCTAAATTTACTTTATATTAAAAATTTAGGAGGCATAGCAAATGAACTTTCATAAAATTGATTTAGACAATTGGAAAAGAAAAGAGATATTTAATCATTTTTTGAACCAACAAACAACTTTTAGTATAACAACAGAAATTGAGATTACTGAGTTATACCGAAACATAAAAGAGAAAAAATATAAATTCTATCCTGCATTTATTTTCTTAGTGACAAAGGTGATAAACTCAAATGTAGCTTTTCGAACTGGTTATAATAGCAATGGAGAGTTAGGTTATTGGGATAGATTAGACCCAATTTATACAATTTTTGATAATGATTCTAAAACATTCTCAGGTATATGGACTCCTGTAAAAGATGACTTTAAAGAGTTTTACAATCTATACCTTTCTGATTTAGATCAATATAATGGTACAGGGAAATTGTTTCCCAAAACTCCTATACCCGAAAACACTTTTTCTATTTCCATTATTCCGTGGACTTCATTCACTGGGTTTAACTTAAATATCAATAATAATAGCAATTACCTTCTCCCCATTATTACAGCAGGAAAATTCATTCATAAAGGTAATTCCATCTATTTACCACTATCTTTACAAGTACATCATTCTGTTTGTGATGGCTATCATGCAGGATTGTTTATGAATACTATTCAGGAATTAGCAGATACACCTAATGACTGGCTTTTATAATTTGAGAAAAAACCGACTGTACTTTTACAGTCGGTTTTCTAATGCCACTAACCTTATTTTTTTCGTTCGAATATTTCCTGAAAAACGGTTCCAGTCTAGTTTAATTTGAACGAGCGAAAAATTGCTACGTCATAATATTACCGAAAAAGAAGAAGACGAACTTATAAAGTTCGCCTCCTACAGTAAACGATAATTCTAATCGGCAAAATAACTATTTATTAAATACCTTCCTCATAGCCCCTTGACATACAAAGGTTTTCCTCACATTAACCGATTGAACCTTCCATTTCAAACTTGATCAAGCGGTTCATTTCTACCGCATATTCCATTGGAAGTTCGCGAGTGAATGGTTCAATGAATCCCATAACGATCATTTCTGTAGCTTCTTGCTCAGAAATACCGCGGCTCATGAGATAGAATAATTGTTCTTCTGATACTTTAGAAACTTTCGCTTCATGCTCAAGGGATACATTGTCATTAAATATTTCGTTATATGGAATTGTATCTGAAGCAGATTGATTGTCTAAAATTAATGTGTCACATTCAATATTTGCACGAGCACCGCTTGCTTTTGGACCGAAGCGGACAATACCACGATAAGTTACTTTACCGCCTTGTTTTGAAATGGATTTTGACACGATTGTAGATGAAGTATTTGGTGCTAAGTGAATCATTTTTGCACCTGCATCTTGGTGTTGACCTTTACCCGCTAATGCGATGGATAACGTCATACCACGAGCACCTTCACCTTTTAAGATACAAGCAGGGTATTTCATTGTTAATTTTGAACCGATATTACCGTCAATCCATTCCATCGTACCATTTTCTTCAACGATTGTACGTTTTGTTACTAAGTTATATACGTTGTTAGACCAGTTTTGGATTGTTGTATAACGACAATAAGCATTTTTCTTTACGATGATTTCAACAACCGCTGAGTGAAGTGAGCTTGTTGAATAAACTGGTGCTGTACAACCTTCAACATAATGCACATGGGCACCTTCATCAACGATAATTAATGTACGTTCGAATTGACCCATATTTTCAGAGTTAATTCGGAAGTATGCTTGAAGCGGTGTCTCCACTTTCACACCAGGTGGAACGTAAATGAATGAACCACCTGACCAAACTGCTGTATTTAGAGCAGCAAACTTGTTATCAGATGCTGGTACGACTGTTCCCCAATATTTTTTGAACAGTTCTTCGTTTTCTTGAAGAGCAGAATCTGTATCTTTAAAGATGATTCCCATTTCTTCAAGATCTTTTTTCATATTGTGGTAAACCACTTCTGATTCGTATTGTGCTGAAACTCCGGCTAAATATTTTTGTTCAGCTTCCGGAATACCTAATCGGTCGAAAGTTCGCTTAATTTCCTCAGGCACTTCATCCCAAGAGCGTTGTGTTGCTTCAGTTGGTTTTACATAGTAAGTAATTTCATCGAAGTCTAAAGCTGATAGGTCGCCACCCCATTGTGGCATTGGTTTTGAATAGAATATTTCAAGAGCCTTTAAGCGAGACTCGAGCATCCATTCTGGTTCATTTTTCATTTTTGAAATTTCACGGACGATTTCTTCGGTTAATCCACGTTTTGAACGGAATACAGAAACGTCCTTATCACGGAAACCGTATTTGTAATCGCCAATATCCGGCATTTGTTTTGCCATGTTCTCTCCTCCGTTCAAAGTTATTCTATCTCTTTGCTTACACCTTTTTCCATCGCTTTCCAAGCAAGAGTTGCACATTTTATGCGAGCTGGAAATTTTGATACGCCTTGTAGTGCAGCAATATCTCCTAATTCATCTAAAATTTCTTCATCAATTTCTTCTCCAAGCATCATTTTTGAGAAGATATCAGCTAATTTTAATGCCTCTTCCACTTTTTTCCCTTTAATTATTTCTGTCATCATAGAGGCAGATGACATGGAAATCGAACAGCCTTCACCATCAAATTTGGCATCTTCCACGATTCCATCATTGATTTTTAACGTAAGATGTATGCGGTCTCCACAAGTTGGGTTATTCATATCCACTGTTACATTATTTTCATCTAAGTACCCTTTATTGCGAGGTTTTTTGTAGTGCTCCATAATTACAGCACGATAAAGTTGATCTAAATTATTCAAAGACATTGTTAAAATACTCCTTCGCTGCGCGCAATCCTTCAACGAGAGCGTCGACATCTTCCTTATTGTTATAAATATAGAAGCTCGCTCTTGCAGTTGCAGAAACTTTCAACCATTTCATTAACGGTTGAGCACAATGATGTCCTGCACGAATTGCAATTCCTCTCATATCAAGTACAGTGGCAAGGTCATGAGGATGCACGCCATCTAAATTGAAAGTAATAAGACCGCAACGTTTTTTTGGATCTCTTGGACCGTAAATATGAAGGCCTTCAATTTTATCCATTTCAGATAAAGCATACTCGATTAATTCATGTTCATGATTAGCAATTTTATCTAATCCAATATTCGTTAAATAATCAATTGCAGCTCCCAATCCAATCGCCCCAGCGATATTTGGTGTACCGCCTTCAAACTTCCAAGGAAGCTCTTTCCAAGTAGAATCATATAAATCAACGAAGTCAATCATTTCACCGCCAAATTCAATTGGCTCTATATTTTCTAAAAGTTCCTGCTTACCGTATAGTACTCCGATACCTGTTGGCCCACACATTTTATGGCCAGAAAATGCTAAAAAGTCGCAATCTAAATCTTGAACATCAATTGGCATATGAGGTGCTGCCTGGGCTCCGTCAACCACCATTACCGCACCATTTTCATGCGCAATTTTAGCAACTTCTTTAATCGGGTTAATGGTGCCTAACACATTAGAAGCCATCGTCATTGCAACAATCTTTGTTTTTGGAGTAATCGTTTCTTTCACAGTATCTAAAGAGATTGTCCCGTCTTCTTCTAAATCAATGTACTTTAATACTGCATTTTTTTCCTTCGCTAGTTGTTGCCATGGAATTAGATTGGAATGATGTTCCATATATGTGATGACAATCTCGTCACCTTCTTGAACATTTTGTCTTCCATAAGCACTAGCAACCGTGTTTAAAGATGTTGTTGTTCCTCGAGTATAAATGATTTCTTTTGTTGATTTAGCATTAATAAATTTGCGGATTTTCTCGCGCGCCCCTTCATAAGAATCCGTTGCACGGTTTCCTAGCGTATGAACACCACGATGCACATTGGAATTATCAAAATCGTAATATTTACGAACAACTTCCAACACTTGAACAGGTTTTTGTGATGTTGCAGCGCTGTCAAGGTAAACGAGCGGATGACCGTTTACTTCTTGATTTAAGATAGGAAAATCTTTTCGAAATTCATTCATTAGCGAACTTTCCCTTCAATAACCTTCGTTAATTGATTCTTAACTCCTTCAATTGGCAATGAGCTTACAACCGGTGCAAGGAATCCATGGATGATTAAACGCTCTGCTTCTTCTTTTGAAATACCACGGCTCATCATATAGTACAGTTGAGTTGGATCAACTCGTCCAACAGATGCCGCGTGTCCTGCCATTACATCATCTTCATCGATTAATAAAATTGGGTTTGCATCACCGCGAGCTTTACTTGAAAGCATGAGTACACGGGATTCTTGTTGAGCATTTGATTTGGAAGCACCATGCTCGATTTTACCAATTCCGTTAAAGACAGATTGAGCAGCATCTTTCATTACTCCGTGAGTTAAAATGAAGCCTTCAGAGTTTTTACCCCAGTGACGAACTTCTGTTGTAAAGTTTTGCTTTTGACTTCCAGTACCAACAACAACTGTTTTTGTATCAGCACTTGAACCATCACCAACAAGATGAGTGATATTTTCAGAAATAGTATCTGAGTTGTTCATTAATCCTAATGCCCAGTTGATTTTTGCATCACGATACAAATGTCCACGGCGATTTACATATGTTGTATAGCCTTTTGCTAACACATCAACTGCACCGAAAGAAACTTGTGCATTGTCTAATGCAATAACTTCTTCAATTAAGTTCGCTTGTCCTTTTGCACTGTCAACTGTTGATAAGTAGTTTTCTACATAAGTGACAGAAGAATTTTTATCTGCAACCACTAATACATGATTAAATAATGAAGCTTCTTCATCATCATTTAGGAACACAACTTGAATCGGCTTTTCAATTACAACATTTTGCGGAACATATAAGAATACGCCGCCGTTTACTAATGCTGCATGGTAAGCAGTTAATTTATGTTCATCTAATTTAACAGCTGTTGTCATAAAATATTTTTGTACTAAATCACCATGTTCACGAACTGCTGTTAAGAAGTCTGTGAAAATCACACCTTGTGCTTTTAATTCTTCTGAAAGCTTTATAACTACCGGTGTGTTGTTTCTTTGAATATAAAGATTTTCTTGTTGTTCAATGTCAATTAAATCTTTTACTGCTTCAGGCAATTGCTCAATCGTGAAAGATTCACTTTTCACCGTATGTTTAGGGAAATTGATAAAATCCCACTTTTCAATATTTGTTTTATCTGGTTTAGGCATTGGTAAATCAGTAGCTTTTTCAATCGCAGCCGCACGTAAATCAGTAAACCATTTCGGTTCATTATTTAACTCAGAGAACGAGCGGACTTCACTAGCTGATAACGCCAATTTTGTTTCAACCGTCATCGATAATCGTCCTCCTAAATTAAGCTTCTTTTTCCGTTACTGCATCTGTGTCTTCGATACCTAATTCTTGTTTAATCCATTCATAACCTTCAGCTTCTAATTTCTTAGCTAGCTCAGGTCCGCCAGATTTCACCACTTTACCTTGCATCATTACGTGTACGTAATCTGGAGTGATATAGTTAAGCAAGCGTTGATAGTGAGTAATCACTAAGCAACCGAAGTTTTCACCGCGCATTTCATTAACGCCTTTAGATACAACTTTCAATGCGTCGATATCAAGACCTGAGTCAATTTCGTCTAAAATAGCAAATGTAGGTTTAATCATCATCATTTGAAGAATTTCATTGCGTTTCTTTTCCCCACCGGAGAAACCTTCATTTAAGTAACGTTGAGCCATTTCTGGATCCATTTCTAAGAATTCCATCGTTTTATCTAGCTCACGGATAAATTTCATAATGGAAATTTCATTACCTTCACCACGGCGTGCGTTGATTGCTGAACGGATGAAGTCAGCGTTTGTTACTCCGGAGATTTCTGATGGATATTGCATTGCTAAGAATAAACCTGCTTTAGCACGCTCGTCTACTTCCATTTCTAATACGTTTTGTCCATCTATTTCAATTGTTCCTTGAGTAACCTCGTATTTTGGGTGACCCATAATAGCAGATGCTAAAGTAGATTTACCTGTACCGTTAGGACCCATGATTGCGTGTACTTCATTTGTGTTAATTGTTAAGTTTACACCTTTTAAAATCTCTTTACCTTCAATTGAAACGTGAAGATCCTTAATAACTAATGTTGACATCTATATACCTCCATTTTTGCTATAAATGGTAATACCATTTCTAATTTATTATCATTCTAATCTTAACCGAAAACAAGTGAGCATGCAAAACATTTAATCATTTATTCCCATCATTGAGTAAAATCCTCATCAATATTAGAATTTCCGAACATTAAATTCTTAACAACAAATCAAGACAATGTAAAAAGAAGGAATGTTTATTTTCAATAAATAAATCGTAATTGAGAACAGTTATTAATGAAAGAATTTTTTGAATAGAAAGCTATTATCAACCAACATCTTTCGATATATTTTTTTAATTGCATTCAGTCTATGCTTCTTTTCAGAGTTCTTAAATTCATCCTTTGAAATAATTGTTATTTAAGAAATTTCTAAAGTAGTAGTAAATCAAATTTCTGCCCTTTCATGCCCCTTGACTTTGACTGATATATACAATCTATGCAACAATGTTCCTTTTCCTAAACGTTTACATTATTGGCATTTTCCATTAATATAAATTGTATATATTTTTTTATCAACCCATCTATTTTTTAGATGATTAGGAGGGAGAACACTGGAATTACGTCAATTACGATATTTTGTTGAAGTTGCAGAACGGGAACATATCTCCGAGGCAGCTGAACACCTTCATGTTGCCCAATCAGCTGTAAGCAGACAAATTGCCAATCTAGAAGAAGAGCTTGGCACAGCACTTTTTGAACGTGTAGGGAGAAACGTGAAACTAACACCGATTGGTAAAATTTTTTTAGAGCATGCAATTACCGCTCTGAATGCTATTGATTATGCTGTTAAGCAAGTGGAAGAATATTTAGATCCTGAAAAGGGGTCCATTAAAATTGGCTTCCCTACTAGTTTAGCAAGTTACGTCCTCCCAACAGTTATTTCTGCCTTTAAAAAAGAATATCCTGACGTTTCTTTCCATCTACGCCAAGGATCCTATCGCTATTTAATTGAGGCAGTCAAAAACCGTGAATTAAACCTTGCATTTTTAGGACCGGTACCAAAGAAAGATGAAACAATCGATTCAATGATTTTATTCAATGAAAACATTTGTGCATTGCTTCCTGCCAATCACCGGCTGGCGAAGCGGGATAAAATTCATTTAGATGAACTACGTCATGATCACTTTGTCCTTTTCCCTGAAGGATATATTTTACATAAAGTCGTAGTCGATGCTTGCAAATCAGCAGGCTTTTCTCCTATAGCCACTTCGGTGGGAGAAGATATGGATGCTTTAAAGGGGCTTGTAGCAGCAGGAATTGGCGTAACATTATTGCCAGAAAGTTCTTTCTACGATTCTACACCACGGTTAACTATCAAAATGAAAATCGATAATCCAAATATCACCCGCAATGTAGGAATTATTTATCCAACAAACAGAGAATTAGCTCCTTCAGAACAAGTATTTATCAAATTTGTTCAAACATTCTTCTCCAGATTAAATCAATTTCAATAGAGGATATAACATAATTTCATTGTTAAAGAACTGTTTCGTAATGGCCAACATACTCAAAATCAAGAAGGCAAAGGTCACCTTATTTAATTCTCTTAAACATGCAAAACCTCCCAATCGTTTTCGATTAGGAGGTTATTTCGTTTTATTATTCGCTCACTGGTACTACAGAGCCGCCCCATTCTTCAAGAATGAAGTCTTGAATTTCTTTTGTACGCAATACTTCCACTAACTTTTTAATTTCTTCTCTATTTTCATCGCCAGAACGTACAGCAATTACGTTTACATATGGTGATTCTGAACCTTCAATTGCGATTGAATCTTCCACTGGGTTAATTCCAGCATCGATTGCGAAGTTAGAGTTAATAACAACCGCATCTCCTTCTTTGTTTTCATAATAAGTAACCATCATCTCAGGAGCATCGCTTGCTTCGATTTTTAAGTTCTTCGGATTTTCAACAATATCTTCTAAAGTTGCTTTTGTTTTATCGATACCTTCTTTTAATGTGATTAAGCCATTTGCTTCAAGTAGTGATAAAATACGACCATGGTCTGGGATAGAATTTGAAATTAAAATTGTTGCACCATCAGGAAGTTCATCTAAAGATTGATATTTTTTAGAGTAAATCCCCATTGGCTCAATGTGGATTCCACCAGCATTTACTAAATCATAACCCTCTTCAGCAACTTTTTGTTCAAGATACGGAATGTGTTGGAAATAGTTTGCATCAAGATCGCCATTATTTAAATCTTGATTTGGTAAAACATAATCTTGATATGGTACAATCTCTAACTCGATTCCTTCTTCAGCAAGGATTGGTTTTGCTTTCTCTAAAATTACTGCGTGAGGTGTGTGTGAAGCACCTACTTTTAATGTTACTTTTTCTGTTGCTTGTTGATCGTCGTTTGTTCCTTCATCAGTTGAAGAATTTGAACTTGTACCGCATGCAGCTAATACTAGCACAAGCACTGATAGGAATAAAAATGATAATACTTTCTTCATCCTTCCATTACTCCTTCTCCATTAAATTTTATGTGAAAGGCAAATCGCCTCCATCACCTGAATTAGCGCTTGTCCGTTTTGGCAGTAATCGTATCACCAATCCATTGAATGACAAATACAATGACAAGTATTAAAATCGTTGCCATTAACGTGACATCTTCTCTACTTCTTTGGAAACCTTCTAAGAAAGCTAAGTTCCCTAAACCGCCTGCACCTATGATTCCTGCCATCGCTGTATAACCAACAAGAGCAACAGCTGTGACAGTAATTCCAGAAATGAGCGCAGGTTTGGATTCAGGAATTAATACTTTCCATATAATTGTGAAAGTATTCGCACCCATCGATCTTGCTGCTTCAATAACACCTTTATCTACTTCGCGTAAAGCGATTAATACTAAACGCGCATAAAACGGCGCTGAACCGATAATTAACGCTGGTAAAGCCGCATTTACACCACGAATAGTTCCGAGTAAAAATTTTGTAAACGGAATTAATAAAATAATTAATATAATAAACGGAATCGAACGGAAGATATTCACAAGGGACCCCGTCAAGAAATGAACAATTTTGTTAGCCCAAAGTTGGTGTGGACTTGTTAAGAATAACAGTATACCTATGATTATGCCGAGAACGAAGGTAACTGCTGTAGAAATAGCTGTCATGTAGAGTGTGTCATAGGTTGCTTCCCACATTTTTGTCCAATCTACATTCGGAAATAATGCCTCAATCATTCGTAATCACCTCCGTTTTAATATTCATCGATTTCAGTTTTTCCAAAGCCTTCTCGACATTTTCAGAATCACCGTCAAGTTGAACAATTAACGTTCCATAAGAGCCATTCACCGTTTGTGAAATATTGCCGTGAAGGATGTTGATATCCAACTGGAACTCTTTAATTAAATATGAAATAATCGGTCTTTCTGTTGTATTTCCAACAAAAATTAATTTTACTAATTTTCCAGAAGGATAATTTTTCAAAATGTGTTCAATGGATTCTTTTGATTCTCTTGAATCCGAAACTTGCATCACAAAGTTTTTCGTTATTTCAGCTTGAGGATTTTGGAACACTTCAAGAACATCACCTTGTTCAACGACACGTCCAGCTTCCATCACCGCAACGCGATGGCAAATTTTTCGAATCACGTGCATTTCATGGGTAATTAAAACAATTGTCAACCCAAGACGCTGATTAATATCTGATAATAATCGCAAAATTGAATCAGTTGTTTCTGGGTCTAGAGCACTTGTGGCTTCATCACAAAGCAATACTTCTGGATTGTTAGCTAATGCTCTTGCTATACCAACCCGTTGTTTTTGTCCACCGGAAAGCTGGGATGGATAAGCATCCGCTCTTCCACTTAAACCTACAAGTTCAATTAATTCGTGAACTCTTTTTTCTCTTTCTTCTTTTGGTACCCCTGCAATTTCTAAAGGAAAAGCAATATTTTCTGCGACTGTTCTTGACCATAAAAGATTGAAATGTTGGAAGATCATGCTGATTTTTTGGCGAGCAAGCCGTAACTCTTTTCCTTTAATTGAAGAAATTTCAAGACCATTCACTATGACAGAACCGCTCGTTGGTTTCTCGAGTCCATTCAATAGGCGAATCAATGTACTTTTTCCGGCACCGCTATATCCGATGATTCCGAAAATTTCACCCTTTTGAATAGACAAATTTACATGATCAACTGCGGTTAATTCCCCATTTTTCGTTTTAAAGATTTTTGTGACATTTTTTACTTCAATCATGTTTGAGTACTCCTTTATAAACCGCAATATGTATTGATATTACAATTGTGCATTTTACACTTTTTATTACCCTTTGACTATAGCGTTATGTATACAATCTTTCATTTCAATAAAAAAACCTTCTACTTTGATAAGTAGAAGGGAAGTTGAACAACCTACTTAGATATCGTAAAACTTCCTCTTATCTTTCAAAGTAATAAATACTTTGCGTGATTTGGCACCTTATCATATCAATGATATGATGGTTGCCGGGTTTCATAGGGCACTTCCCTCCACCACTCTTAATAAGAGTTTTTTGCTATTCGGTTATTTAATTATGGAAACAATGTAACACGTAATCTATCATCTGTCAACTATAAAATCAACTTTTCATATAAGTTTTGTACGGATTTAAATGCATAGACTTTTTCATGCACTTTTCCGTCCTTTGTTATAAGTAGACAAGGAACACTTTCGATTTGTTGTTCGTATGCAAATTCTTCCAAAAAATTAATATTTCCTTTCCCAATCGGAATGTGTGGAAGAAGTTCTTCAATAACTTCCATCATTTTTGATGCAATTTTACATGTTCCGCAAATAGGTGTATATAAATAAAATGCTGTGATATCATTTTCGTTTACTTTTTCTTCCCAATTCTCTATTGTCCATTCTTCCATATCAATCATTTCCTATGCTAAATATTCTTTATGAACTAAAAATCTCGCTTCTTTCAGTAATTGAGCTAACACTTTTCGTGGTGCGTTTGCAACTTCCATATATGTTCTTGGAACATTTAGGTGAGTAGCCTCCGAATAAATTCTCTTCATTAATTTTCTTAGTTTTTCTCCGGATTGATCGGCATCAAAAAAAGTATATAGCTGACATTCTTCATAGGGCTCAATAAGCTCGAGTAACGCCTCTTCACTTATAGTACCATTTGTACAGACAATCTTCACATCTTCCGCTAAAATTGGGGCCAATTTCAACATATCTGAACGACCTTCTACAATGATACATTTTTCGTAATGCATTTTTACTCACCCCACGTATTATATAAGAACTGAAGAAACGATGAATAGTGTTGTCTACATATTATATTTTGATTTTAAAAAAACGCCAGTTCTTTCCCTGGCGTTTTAGACAGATTATTCAGAAATAATTTCTTCGTATTGTTCTGCAGTAAGTAATTCATCAAGTTGAGAAGAATCTGCAGGTTCAACAACAATCATCCAAGCATTTTCGTAAGGAGACTCATTTACTAATTCTGGGCTATCTTCAAGCTCAGTATTCACCTCAACAACTTTACCAGAAATAGGCGCATATAATTCAGAAACCGTTTTCACTGATTCCACACTTCCGAAAGGTTCATTCATTTGAATTTCGTCTCCAACTTGAGGAAGTTCAACGAATACGATATCACCAAGTTCAGATTGTGCGAAATCAGTTATTCCAACACGTACTTTACCGTCTTCTAATTTTACCCACTCATGTTCTTTCGTATAACGTAATTCCTTTGGTATTGACATACTTTTACCCTCCATCTGATATGTAATCTTTTTTTCAGTTTGACATATTTCAATTTCAAAAACAAGCTATTTTAGATGATTACTTCCATGTCTGTTCAAACTCTTCTTCTTTAAACCCAAGAGTCACTTTTTCACCATCTGTAACAATTGGTCGTTTAATTAACATGCCATCTGAAGCTAATAATTCTAGTTGTTCTTCTTCAGACATCGAACCTAGTTTATCCTTTAGACCAAGGGATCTATACTTTTGTCCAGATGTGTTAAAAAACTTTTTTAATGGTAGTCCACTTTTTTCCCAATACGATTTTAATTCTTCTTTCGTTGGGGTTTGTTCTACAATATGAATAGCATCATATTTTATTCCATTATCATCCAACCATTTTTGCGCCTTTTTACAAGTTGTACATCTAGGATAATGAATAAATTTCAACGACATTTCATTGGCTCCTTATTTTTAAATAATTTTTCAAATCTTTCTTATTTTTATCATGCACGATTGAAATCATGTGTTCAAGTATGAATTTTCATAAATTTTAGTGATATTTAACATCAATAAAAATAATGCATTCATAAGAGAATCAAAGTAGAATGAATTATATGTAAATTTTGATTATTGGAGGGAATGGTATGGGCTTATTAAAAGCGGGTGTCGGTGCATTAGCCGGCGTTTTATCTGACCAATGGAGAGAGTATTTTTACTGTGACTCTATTCCTGCAGATGTATTAATAACCAAAGGAAAAAAACGAGGCGGTAAAAGAAGTTTTAACCGTAAAGGAAGCGACAATATCATTAGCAACGGTTCGATAATAGCAGTCAATGAAGGGCAATGCATGATTATTGTCGATCAGGGAAAAATAGTTGAATTTTGCTCTGAACCTGGAGAATACGTATATGACTTTTCTACAGAACCAAGCATCTTTTATGGAGACTTAAACGAATCAATTAAAGCAAGTTTTGAGTCTTTTGGAAAGCGTTTAAGTTTCGGTGGAGAGCCTGGAAAAGATCAGCGAGTATACTTTTTTAACATGAAGGAGATTTCAGGTAATAAATATGGTACTCCCACACCGATTCCATTCCGGATTATTGATCGAAATATCGGGTTAGATATCGATATTTCCATCCGATGTCACGGGGAATATTCCTATAAAATTGTGGATCCAATTCTTTTTTATTCTAACGTCTCTGGCAATGTTCAAAATGAATTTAAACGTTCTGAAATCGACGGTCAACTTCGCTCAGAACTATTAACAGCATTACAACCTGCTTTTGCTAAAATTTCTGCAATGGGGATACGCTATAGCGAACTTCCACAACATACGTTAGAAATTGCAAAAGCATTAAATGAAGTATTATCTGATAAATGGATGAAAAAGCGAGGCATCGAAATCGTTTCGTTTGGTATTAGTGCGGTCAATGCTTCAGAAGAAGATGAAAAAATGATTAAACAACTCCAAAGAAGTGCAGTGTTCAGAAATCCATCTATGGCTGGAGCAACAATAATTGACGCTCAAAGTGAAGCAATGAGAAAAGCTGCAGAAAATCAAGGAGGAGCCTTTGTCGGTTTTGCAGGACTGCAAATGGCTCAGCAAGCAGGTGGTGTCAATGCAAAAGATTTATTTGAAATGGGTGAAAAACAACAACCCGTCGATCAAAATCCTCAAAATGTTGTTTGGCAATGTAGTTGTGGTGCGAAAAATCAAGGAAAATTCTGTACCGAATGCGGAAACAAACGACCAACATCAAATACTTGGATTTGTCAATGCGGCACAGAAAATAAGGGGAAGTTTTGTTATGAATGCGGTTCGCCAAAGCCAGCGAACTTTGCACTGACATGCGATAAATGTGGATGGCAACCAAAAGATCCATCCTTTACACCGAAATTCTGCCCTGAATGCGGAGATGTGATTGATGAAAACGATCGCAAATAAGGAGGATTGGTATGAGTACCAATGAAAAACAAGAGTTCATTGAAGTAGATGAGTATGATGCGAAGTGTCCATCCTGTGGTGCTTCCATCAAGTTTCATCCTGCTTCAGGCAAGTTAGTTTGTCCCTATTGTCATCATACAGAAGAGATTCCAAATGCAGAATTAGAGGCTGATTTAGAAATAGATGAGCTAGATTTCCATCAAGCAGAGGCTAGAAGTAGCTTCCGTTGGGGAGCCGAAAAAAAGATAGTGATTTGTGATGCCTGCGCTGCTGAATTAGTCTATGATACGTTGGAAGTAGCCAACGTATGTCCTTATTGCGGATCAAATCATGTGATGGAAATTAAAGACGATCACTCTATCGCTCCTAACGGAATTATTCCATTTCAATTAACATTGGAACAAGCAAACGAAAACTTTCAAAAATGGATAAAAGGGAGATGGTTTGCTCCTAATGAGGCTAGACAATCAGCTAAAGCCGAAGCATTTACAGGCATCTATTTGCCTTACTGGACTTTTGATACAAAGACCGCTTCACAGTATACAGCAACATATGGTAGAAGAAGAACGGTATACGATAAGGATGGAAAACCTCAAACCGTTACTGACTGGTATCGTACAAGAGGATTTTATCAAGAATTTATTGATGATCACCTTGTTCTCGCTTCTACTCGCTACGATGCTCATATTTTAAGCAAAGTGGAACCTTTTTATTTAACAAATGCTCGCCCATACCAAAAAGAGTATTTGCATGGTTTTGTAGCTGAACGATACAGTATTGGTCTTGATGACGGCTGGAAAATCGCCAAAAATGAAATTCATCATTATCTAGAATCTCAAATTACACAACATATTTTATGGAAACATCGCGCCCATGTAGTTAAAAATTTACGATTTTCAACAGTCCATTCTGATATTACATATAAACATTTGATGTTGCCTTTGTGGCTATCGACTTTTCGATACAGAGATAAAGTCTATCAATTTATGGTGAATGGCCAAACGGGCAAAGTCGGTGGAGAATATCCAATCTCTCCTATTAAAGTTACAATCACAATCTTCATCCTTCTTCTATTTGTCCTATTAGGTTATTTCTTTTTTATGGAGAATTCATATTAGAATGAAGAGCGGCTTGAGAAAATGTATATGTTTGCAAGTCGCTCTTTTTTCGTAACGTTTTTCTTTGATAATCCTTTACCTTGTGCGGATAGTGCTCTTGCTTGTGCGGTTGGCTCCCTTGTTCGTACGGATTCATTCTAGCTTGTGCGGATAACTCCTTGCTATTATACCTGTAAAGTTTACACATTAAAGCGCCCATAAGATGAGCATAATAAATATAAAATGTGGGAATTTATTGGGTTTATTAAAAAGCCACAGCGTAGCTGCAATGCCATTGACACCTACCACGATTCTTAGTACTTGGTGGATGGGGTCGGGGCCCCGCCAACAAGTACTTAGAAGCGATTTGTCCGTAGTACAATGACAAACGGAGTGAGCGCAAGGAGCTATTTTTTGAGATCATCTGCAATCTACAATCACTACGGACAATCAGGTAGGTGTCAATGGTGGCGTACTTCGTACATGAATGGAGGATATGGAAATGGCGAAAAAATATCGATATTACACATTTGAATTCAAAAAACAAGTCATTGAAAAATATTTCGAAGGGTATTCTTCCACAGAGGTAGCTAAAATATATAACATTCATCGGAGAAGAGTCTCTGAATGGGTGAAAATTGTGAAAGAAGGAGGCTATGAAGCTCTCTTAACCAAAAGAGAAAAAGTAGCTAAACAGAAACAGTCGCCTGTTGAAAAATCTTTGGAAGAAAAATATCTCCTATTACAGTTGGAGAACGAATACTTAAAAAAGTTGTTAGATCTAAGAAAGGGGTGAATGACAAAGAACAACAATTTGCCTTTATTCACGCTTACGCAGAACAATATCCGATTTCTATTTTAGCGGAAATCGCCAATGTATCCCGTGCGGGTTATTATAAATGGTTAAAGAGAAATGGAGAAAAACATCGTGATCAAATTGATGAACGGTTAATCCCTTATATCCTAAAGGTGTTTAACGATCACCGTGGTACTGTGGGGAGAAAACGAATCAAAATTGAATTGGAAAGACAATATGGGTTAGTCATCAATGAAAAACGGATTGCCCGTTTAATGAGGAAATATGGATTGGTATGCAAAATTCGCCAAAAGAAATTTAGATATCGTCCAAGTGTTCATGGAAAAATTCCCAATCTTCTTAGCCGTAACTTCAAAGCCATTCGAGAAGGAGTAAAGTTTTCCATTGATATTACGTATATTCGCGTGAAAAGAGGACGTCAAAAATGGGTATATCTCTGTGCCATTAAAGACTTATTTAATGAGGAAATCGTGGCTTATTCAATGGGGACAAGTTTGGAAATGAAATTAGTGTATCGCGCCTTAGAAAAGCTTAAAAAAAGGGGATATAGTAAAGGAGCGATTCTCCATAGTGACCAAGGCACTCACTTTACTAATCCCGATTATCAAGAGTATCTCCGTGAGATGGAGATAACTCAATCCATGTCCCGCAGAGGCAACTGCTGGGACAATGCCTGCATTGAAAATTTCTTTAGTCATCTGAAGGTTGAACTTGGATGTTTTAGTCAACCCGAAACTGTACGAGAAATTTACGAAGCAGTAGAAAACTATATTAATTATTATAACACCAAACGTATCGTAACTAAACTAAAAATGAGCCCGATGGAATATAGAACAAAAGCAGCATAAATTTGGATTAATACGGGGCGGATAAAAATGTCTACTTGACAGGAGCATGAACACCTCCACTTGTGCAGATAGCTCCTTGCTATTATACCTGTAAAGTTTACACATTAAAGCGCCCATAAGATGAGCATAATAAATATAAAATGTGGGAATTTATTGGGTTTATTAAAAAGCCACAGCGTAGCTGCAATGCCATTGACACCTACCACGATTCTTAGTACTTGGTGGATGGGGTCGGGGCCCCGCCAACAAGTACTTAGAATCGATCTGTCCGTAGTACAATGACAAACGGAGTGAGCGCAAGGAGCTATTTTTTGAGATCATCTGCAATCTACAATCACTACGGACAATCAGGTAGGTGTCAATGGTGGCGTACTTCGTACATGAATGGAGGATATGGAAATGGCGAAAAAATATCGATATTACACATTTGAATTCAAAAAACAAGTCATTGAAAAATATTTCGAAGGGTATTCTTCCACAGAGGTAGCTAAAATATATAACATTCATCGGAGAAGAGTCTCTGAATGGGTGAAAATTGTGAAAGAAGGAGGCTATGAAGCTCTCTTAACCAAAAGAGAAAAAGTAGCTAAACAGAAACAGTCGCCTGTTGAAAAATCTTTGGAAGAAAAATATCTTCTATTACAGTTGGAGAACGAATACTTAAAAAAGTTGTTAGATCTAAGAAAGGGGTGAATGATAAAGAACAACAATTTGCCTTTATTCACGCTTACGCAGAACAATATCCGATTTCTATTTTAGCGGAAATCGCCAATGTATCCCGTGCGGGTTATTATAAATGGTTAAAGAGAAATGGAGAAAAACATCGTGATCAAATTGATGAACGGTTAATCCCTTATATCCTAAAGGTGTTTAACGATCACCGTGGTACTGTGGGGAGAAAACGAATCAAAATTGAATTGGAAAGACAATATGGGTTAGTCATCAATGAAAAACGGATTGCCCGTTTAATGAGGAAATATGGATTGGTATGCAAAATTCGCCAAAAGAAATTTAGATATCGTCCAAGTGTTCATGGAAAAATTCCCAATCTTCTTAGCCGTAACTTCAAAGCCATTCGAGAAGGAGTAAAGTTTTCCATTGATATTACGTATATTCGCGTGAAAAGAGGACGTCAAAAATGGGTATATCTCTGTGCCATTAAAGACTTATTTAATGAGGAAATCGTGGCTTATTCAATGGGGACAAGTTTGGAAATGAAATTAGTGTATCGCGCCTTAGAAATGCTTAAAAAAAGGGGATATAGTAAAGGAGCGATTCTCCATAGTGACCAAGGCACTCACTTTACTAATCCCGATTATCAAGAGTATCTCCGTGAGATGGAGATAACTCAATCCATGTCCCGCAGAGGCAACTGCTGGGACAATGCCTGCATTGAAAATTTCTTTAGTCATCTGAAGGTTGAACTTGGATGTTTTAGTCAACCCGAAACTGTACGAGAAATTTACGAAGCAGTAGAAAACTATATTAATTATTATAACACCAAACGTATCGTAACTAAACTAAAAATGAGCCCGATGGAATATAGAACAAAAGCAGCATAAATTTGGATTAATACGGGGCGGATAAAAATGTCTACTTGACAGGAGCATGAGCATCTCTACTCGTGCAGATACCCCCTTCACTTGTGCAGATACAATCTCTACTCGTGCAGATACCCCCTTCACTTGTGCAGATAGCTCCCTTGCTCGTGCAGATAACCCATTCTGCAGATACAACCCTTGCTTGTGCAGTTATTCTTCACTCTATAAAGAATCGAGTAGGAGGGAGCGATTAACTCCCGTCCTCTCACACCACCGTACGTACGGTTCCGTATACGGCGGTTCAATTAAGATAATTGACGCAAGTTTTCATAACTTCCGTGAATAGCTTGTCTTCTTATGCCAGTGGTCACTCCACCCTCCAAGAGGTCTCCCACGGGATTCACCGCTTCCTTCCTCAAGTGAGGTACTACGTTTTCTGTGTTCATCATGACTCACTGAATGCCAAGGGCTATTCTCTCTTAATTGTTCGGTCCTTCTCAGTTGTTCTAGACCAACTAATACTATGACCTCTGCTGACTTCTGACGGTTCAGCTACTTATCACTAAGTAGGTTATGAAGCGTACTTCACCTATCCGCCAGACCTCCCCGGGTAAGTACATGCACTTTCACACCATCTATCCGCCTCATTTACTCGATATGACCTTCGACAGAAAGAGCTTTGTTTTGTTTGGCAAACTCACTCAATCATACCTAGCCTTATATGAGGTTCGTGTTCCTCGGACCGGTGTTTTGCCTCCAGCTTCCTTCAGATTCCGCGTCACCACGGACACCCTTGCTCTTGGCTAACCTCTACTTCTGTCTTCGGGGTTCGGGACTTACACCCTATAGTTCATGTACATGCCGGGCGCACATCGAGTAGGAGGGAGCGATTAACTCCCGTCCTCTCACACCACCGTACGTACGGTTCCGTATACGGCGGTTCAATTAAGATAATTGACGCAAGTTTTCATAACTTCCGTGAATAGCTTGTCTTCTTATGCCAGTGGTCACTCCACCCTCCAAGAGGTCTCCCACGGGATTCACCGCTTCCTTCCTCAAGTGAGGTACTACGTTTTCTGTGTTCATCATGACTCACTGAATGCCAAGGGCTATTCTCTCTTAATTGTTCGGTCCTTCTCAGTTGTTCTAGACCAACTAATACTATGACCTCTGCTGACTTCTGACGGTTCAGCTACTTATCACTAAGTAGGTTATGAAGCGTACTTCACCTATCCGCCAGACCTCCCCGGGTAAGTACATGCACTTTCACACCATCTATCCGCCTCATTTACTCGATATGACCTTCGACAGAAAGAGCTTTGTTTTGTTTGGCAAACTCACTCAATCATACCTAGCCTTATATGAGGTTCGTGTTCCTCGGACCGGTGTTTTGCCTCCAGCTTCCTTCAGATTCCGCGTCACCACGGACACCCTTGCTCTTGGCTAACCTCTACTTCTGTCTTCGGGGTTCGGGACTTACACCCTATAGTTCATGTACATGCCGGGCGCACCAAAAAAGCTACCCACAAGTGATTCACTTGTGAGCAGCTCTCTACCATTACACGATATATTTTTCTGCTGCAATTAGTCGTTCAGCAGCTTCACGTTTTTTCAAGATTAAATTATAAGGATTGTGACGAGTTAATTTACGTAAAGCAGAAAGTGTTATACGTGCATTATCTCCCTCAACAGAAGCAATGACAATTTCTTTTGCCTCTTTTTCAATTTCAGCAAAGGCTTCTTGGCAATAAATTTGAGTATATAGTAATTTTTGCTTCGCTTTTTCAAGTCCGTCGCGTTCAATTGCTTTTGCAGTGCGTAATACTGCTGATTCCATTGCATATACAAAGTTTGCGATATTCGCAATATTTACCAATACCTCTTGTTCCTGTTCAAGTTTTGTACCGAAGCGTTGAGCAGCAACACCAGCAGCTAAGATACCAATTTTCTTCGCATTTTTCACAAGATATTTTTCTTGTGCTAATGGCTCATCGCTAACCTCTTCAGGCATGAGCATGAGAAGTTCTTGTTGCAAGTTTTGAGCAACTTGTAATAAAGGAAGTTCTCCTTTCAATGCTTTTTTCATGAATGTACCAGGTACTATTAAACGGTTAATTTCATTTGTTCCTTCGAAAATACGGTTGATACGGGAGTCGCGGTAAATGCGTTCCACTTCATATTCAGACATAAAACCATATCCACCATGAAGCTGTACTGCTTCATCCGCAATGTAATCTAATGTTTCAGAACCAACAACTTTTGCAATCGAGCATTCAATTGCATATTCCGCAACAGCTTTTGCTACCGCTTTACCATCTTTTAATTCTTCAGAAGAAAGTTTGCTAAAACGATCTTCGAAATATCCTACTGTACGGTAATTCAACGATTCAGAAGCATATAGTTCAGATGCCATTGTCGCAATTTTTTCTTTTGTTAAATTGAAGCTAGAAATCGGTGTGTTAAATTGTTTGCGTTGATTTGTATATTGGATTGCTAGCTCCAATGCTCTTTTTGATGCACCCACTGTACCAATACCTAATTTATAACGACCGATATTTAAAATGTTGAATGCCACAACATGTCCTCGACCAATTTCCCCTAATACATTTTCCACTGGAACTGGTACATCTTCTAAAATCAATGTACGAGTAGATGAAGATTTAATACCCATTTTCTTCTCTTCTGCACCAACAGAAACGCCAGGGAATGAACGTTCAACGATGAATGCTGTAAAATGCTCACCATCTACCTTCGCATACACAACGAATACATCTGCAAAGCCTGAGTTCGTAATCCATTGTTTTTCACCGTTAAGAATATAATGAGTTCCTGCCTCATTTAATTTCGCAGTTGTTTTTGCACCTAACGCATCTGAACCGGATCCTGGCTCTGTTAATGCGTATGCAGCAATCCATTCACCGCTAGCCAATTTCGGTAAATATTTTTTCTTTTGATCGTCATTTCCAAACAGGACAATCGGTAATGATCCAATTCCTACATGAGCACCGTGCGTTAAGCTAAAGCCTCCTGCGCGAGACATTTTTTCGCCGATAAGAGCTGATGTAATTTTATCTAATCCAAGACCTTCATATTCTTCAGGAATGTCTGCAGCAAGTAGCCCTAGTTCACCTGCTTGTTTCATTAATTTTACGGAGTGTTCAAATTCATGATTTTCCAATTTATCTATTAACGGCAATACTTCATTTTCTACAAACTCTTCCGTCGTTTTAGCAATCATTAAATGTTCTTCAGTAAAATCTTCAGGTGTAAATACTTTTTCTAAATCTACATCTTCAATTAAAAAACTTCCACCCTTTACAAAATCTGTTGTTTGAACCATGTCAATTCCTCCCTATCGATTTATTGCTAACAAATTGATTAATATAGAACTTCCAACACGCCAGCAGCTCCCATACCGCCACCGATACACATCGTAACAACGCCATATTTCTTTTCTTGTCGTCTTAATTCATGGATTAGCTTTAACGTCAATATTGCTCCCGTCGCTCCAAGCGGGTGTCCTAACGCAATCGCACCGCCATTTACATTAACTTTATTAAGATCGAGACCAAGATGACGAATAACTTGAATAGATTGAGAAGCAAATGCTTCATTTAGTTCCCATAAGTCGATATCCTCTTGTTTTAACCCTGCAAGTTTTAACGCTTTTGGCACTGCTTCAATTGGTCCAATTCCCATCACTTCAGGTGGAACGCCGCCCACTGCAAAGCTTAAGAATTTTGCCATCGGTTTTAATCCCTGCTTTTCAGCTTCTTCTCGATCCATCACAAGAAGTGCTGCAGCCCCGTCAGAAGTTTGTGAAGCATTACCCGCTGTTACCGTTCCATTTATACTGAATGCTGGACGCAGTTTACTTAAAACTTCTTTCGATGTATCTGGTCGTACCCCTTCATCCATAGAAAATGTAAAGCGTTTTTCTTTTAACGTGTTATTCTCATCAACGTAATGCTGTACAACATCAATTGGAACAATCTCATCGTTGAATTTTCCTTCTTGAATCGCCTTATAAGCCAATTCGTGAGAACGCACCGCAAAATCGTCTTGATCTTCACGGCTAACACCATAACGTTTTGCAACTTCTTCCGCCGTATGGCCCATGCTCATGTAGTATTGTGGCGCTTCTTCTGCCAATTTTGGATTTGGTCGAACAACGTGTCCCATCATTGGCACCATGCTCATTGACTCTACTCCACCAGCAACAATAGCCTTCGCATGACCAAGCATAATTCTTTCAGCTGCATATGCAATGGATTGTAAACCTGAAGAACAGAAACGATTAATTGTAATCGCAGGAGTTGTATCTGGTAGTCCTGCTAATGCTCCAATATTTCTTGCTACGTTCATGCCTTGCTCCGCTTCAGGCATTGCACATCCTAAAATTAAATCATCTATTTCTCCCTCATAGCCTGCACGCTGAATGGCTTCTTTTACTACGATTGCGCCGAAATCATCTGGTCGCATTTGAGCGAGTGACCCTTTTTTTGCTTTACCAATTGGCGTTCTCGCTCCTGACACTATAACTGCTTCACGCATATTACATCCCCCTTTGTTTCTTTTTCCGAATTAATTGCGCAACGGCTTACCAGTTACGAGCATATGTTGCATACGCTCTTGAGATTTACGGTCAGCCACAAGCTCTAAAAACGCTTGGCGTTCTAAATTTAACAAATATTCTTCATCTACTTCCGTTCCATATGGTACAAGGCCTCCAGCCAGTACATAAGCAAGTTTTTTCGCAATTTTTAAATCGTGTTCTGAAATATAACCTGCTGTGTACATGTTCTGTGCTCCTAACAACATCGTTGCATAACCAGGTGCACCAACCACTTTGATTTTCTTTTTCACTGGTGGCTTATAACCAGATTCATATAAGGAAAGTGCTACTTGCTTCGCATCGTAAATAAGATGATCCGGATTTACGGAAATGCCATCTTGATTACTTAAGAAGTTATTTTCTCGAGCTTCTTCCGCAGAAGTGGACACTTTCGCCATCGCAATTGTTTCAAATACTTTATTCGCAACGGCTTGATAATCAATTTCCACACCTTTTGGAAGACCTTCCAATGCCTTTTCATAGAGAGCTAAGTTTCCGCCGCCTCCTGGAATTAATCCAACACCAACTTCCACTAGTCCCATATACGTTTCTGCTGAAGCTTGAATGCGTGCTGCTGGCAAGCAAACTTCCGCTCCACCTCCGAGTGTCATGCCAAACGGAGCTGCCACAACTGGTTTTCTCGAATATTTAATGCGACGCATCGTTTTTTGGAATGCACGCACAACATAATCAAGTTCAAATATGTTGTCATCTTGCGCTTCCATTAAAATCATGCCAAGGTTTGCACCAACGCAGAAATTCTTTCCTTGGTTTCCGATGACAAGCCCTTTGTAATTTGCTTCTACTTCATCGATTGCATAGTTAATCATTTGAATGATGTCTAATCCAATGGCATTTGATTTCGAATGGAATTCAAGAAGTAAAATGCCGTCCCCGATATCAATCAAACTAGCACCAGAGTTTGATTTAAGAACGCCGTGCTGTTTTTTGTAACGTTTTAAATCAATTGCTTTTTCATTGACAGGAATAATTTCATAATCTTCTCCATTAAAGAATGCTAATTGGCCATCTATTTCTTGATAGAATGATTTATAGCCTTTCGCTAATAGTTTTTTCACAAATTCAGGAACATTGCGACCTTCTTCTTCCATTTTCGCAACGGATTTTTCTACGCCGATTGCATCCCACATTTCAAACGGACCTTGGCTCCAACCGAATCCCCATTTCATGGCATTGTCGATTTCCACAATGTTGTCTGCAATAATGCCGTTTAATTCTGCAGAATAGATCAATGTTGGAGCAAAAATATTCCACAGTAGTTCACCAGCTCGGTCATTTGCGTATACTAATGTTTTTAACTTGTTATCTAACCCTTTTGTTTGTTTTGCCATTTCGATGGAAGGAGCTTTTAATTTCTTTTGTGGAACATACTCTAGCGTGTTTGGATCGATTTCGTAAATGTCTTTTCCTTTCTTCACATAGAAACCTTGACCAGATTTTGCACCGAGGGCTCCTCTTTCCACTAACTTATGAATCAGTTCTGGAACTTCAAAAACTTTTTGTTCTTCACCAGTAGTTTGGTCATACACTGTTTTTGCCACATGAATAAACGTATCCAACCCTACCACATCAAGTGTCCGGAAAGTTGCAGATTTCGGTCTGCCAATTAAAGGTCCTGTTACTGAATCTACTTCTCCAACTGAATATCCTCGTTTTAGCATTTCATGGAGTGTAATATGCAAGCCATACGTACCAATTCGGTTGGCCACGAAATTTGGTGTATCCTTACCTATTACAACTCCTTTGCCTAACACATCTTCCGCAAAATTTTTCATAAAGGTTACAACGTCTGGCGATGTATGTTCAGTAGGAATAATTTCAAGCAATTTTAGATAGCGTGGCGGATTGAAAAAATGCGTTCCTAAAAAATGTTTTTGGAATTCTTCCGTTCTGCCTTCCACCATCTTATTTACACTGATTCCGGAAGTGTTTGAGCTAACGATGGCACCAGGCTTTCGCACCTGTTCTATTTTTTCGAATAAGTTTCGCTTCACATCAAGATTTTCGACAACTACTTCAATAATCCAATCTACTTCTTTTAACTTATCTAAATCGTCCTCTAAATTCCCAACTGTTAACAGTGCTAAATTTTTTGGTGAAGTTAGCGGAGCTGGTTTTTGTTTCAACAATTTTTGTACAGCATTATTCACAATGCGGTTTCTCACTGTTGGATGTTCAAGTGTCAATCCTTTTTCTTGTTCTTCTTTCGTTAGTTCTTTTGGAACAATATCCAACATATATGTTGGTATACCGATATTTACTAAATGAGCTGCAATACCGGAACCCATAACCCCAGATCCAATTACTGCTACTTTTTCAATTTTATACGTCACAAACAATTCCCCCTTCACTCTTTTGAATGAACAATCATTCATTTTCGCTATAAGTTTCCCCTTTGTTCATTCATAGTTTATTCAATTCCTCATTTGAAGATGTTTTTTTCAAGAAAATGAATGGCTATTCATTTCTAGTTTAAAAAAAATACATGAAGCAACTATTCTTGTATTTAGTGTAGATGATTTTACAGAATTTCGCAATCCTTTTATTAAAATTTTCGAAAAATTAATTGATATTTTAATAGTTTGTTATTTACACTCCAAACATATTTCTTTCCGACATTCGCTAAAATGTGTAAACTACTAGGTAAGGAGGCGAAAAAATTGAAAGAAATTACGTCAATTGAACAATTTAATGAAATTATTAGCAAGGACGAGCCAGTGATAGTTAAATTTTATGCAGGTTGGTGCCCTGATTGTGTACGCATGAACATGTTTATTGATCCGATTATTGAAAAGTACAATCAGTATGAATGGTTCGAAATCAATCGCGATGATTTCCCAGAACTGGCTGAAAAATATCAAGTATTGGGAATTCCAAGTTTATTAATTTATAAAAACGGTGAAAAATTAGCTCACCTTCATAGTGCCAACGCCAAAACACCGGAAGATGTAACGCAATTTTTGGATGCGCAAACGGTGTAACTTTGAAAAATTTAGGACATAACTTCTATCAAAAAAGTTATGTCCTTTCAATTTCTATAAAAATATGTTTTCTTTTTCATTTTTCGCAGGATAAAATAAGCTAACCATTAACGATAAACCGGCTACTATTTCAATCAATCCTGAAGAGTAAACTTTAGCAAACCACATACCTACAGGGATGTTAATGATTGACACCGAAGTTAAAGGAAGATAAAGCGATAACACAAAACTAGGAATAAATACGCAAATGAATAATGGAAAGTTGAACTGAATCTTCCATCTATTAATACAAATAAGCGATAAATAAATCCCCCAAATAAAATGAATGATAAAATGACTCCAATTTAATGGAGTTACGTTATAAAGAACTTTATTTGATAAATGTTGTTCAATATTATAACTAATAATTGTTAAAATAATTAACCCAACAAACCAAATTATTTTCCATACATATGGCCAAATTTTCTTCACAAATGTCCCCCTTGCCTACAAATTGAAAGAATTTTCAATCATTATATGTCACAACAAATTTCCCCTATGTCTAAATACATGAAGAGCGACATAGCTCCAATTCTTTAATAAGTCGGTCAAATATCTCTTTTACTGTACCTGACTGAATCTCTTTAAAACGTGTACTTGCCCAAAGTGACATGGCTTGAGGGTTTTGATCTTTCAATGCTTTTGCACGAATCGGCTGCGTTAATGTATTGACAGCGGGATAAATGGCTGGTGCAATGCTTTCATACTTTACCATAAATTCATTTTTCAATCCCCGCGCAAGTCGACCTGAGAATGTACGTGTAAGAGCTGTTTCTGTAAACTCTCCTGATTGAAGAGCCTGTTTATAAACTGGATTAGCTCCACTTTCTTCTGTACAAAGGAAAGCTGTACCTAGTTGCACCGCATCTGCTCCAGCATTTAATGCGAGGTGAATGTCCTTTCCATTAATAATTCCTCCAGCTGCAATTATTGGAACTGGCATTTCTTTTCGAACCGTAGATATGAATTCCATCAGTGGTACATAAGATTCTTCATCCACATTTTGAAAAGTTGCTCGATGCCCTCCAGCTTCTATCCCCTGTAAACAAATTGCATCTGCTCCTTGTTGTACAGCAATTTTTGCTTCCTCTAAATTGGTCACCGTAACGATTACATAGCTGCCATTCTCTTTAATTTGTTCAATGATTTCATTGGTTGGACAACCAAATGTAAACGAAACATAAGGGACTTTATACGTCTTGACTAACTCCAATTTTTCCGTCCAATAATCGTCATCGGGTTTTGGAATTGTTAATGGAATTTGGAAATCTTCTTCAAGGCGCTCCTTATACAAATACAATGACTCATCAAGGGAGTCGTTTTGAGGAACAAAAATATTCACCCCAAAAGGCAAAGCGGCTTCTTTGCATTTGATGATTTCCTGCTCGATTGCTTCTGGAGTTTTATAACCCGCTGCTAGAAACCCAAGTCCACCATTTTGTGAAACTGCAAGAGCTAAATCGACCGTTGCAATCCCCCCTGCCATCGGCGCTTGAATTATTGGATATTTTAAGTTGCTGAACATGTAATATCTACTCCTTTCAATCAATATATAGTCTTTTAGACATTCACAAAAATTTATAGGAGTTACTTCAAACTTCAACCTTTTAAACGACCGAACAGCTCTTTAAAATGAAAATGCTTCAAGTGGTTGTATTTTAGGAAATCGCGATATTGTTTCTGCACATCCATTGTCGAGCCGCTTCTTTGATAACAATAAAACTTAACGATTTGTCTTTTCTTCTTTATCAACTATCTTTACATCTTACAAATATTTTGTCAATTTATGGGTATACAAATATTCTCATCATTCATTTGTGCAAATTGAAAAAGGACATCTGAAAATGACTTTTCAGACGCCCTTCTGATCTCGTTCAAAGAATAAAATGAGAGAAGGCAATAACATTCCTCGCACTAAAAATGTATCAATAATGATGCCGACAGCGACAATGAAGCCAAAAACAAATAAATCGATTACTGGCATTGTCGTTAAAGCTGCGAAGGTTGCTGCTAATATCACACCTGCTGATGATATCACTCCACCTGTGTTTCGAACAGCAATTTCTAAAGCATTCTTTACACTTTTATATTTCCGCTCTTCGATGAAACGGCTGACCATGATGATATTATAATCAATTCCCAATGCAACTAAGAAGATAAACGCATATACCGGTGCACGAGTTGACACTGCATCATATCCAAAGAATAAATCTAACAAAAATAATCCTAAACCTAACGCAGAAGCATAGGAAATTAAAATCGTTGCCAACATATAAATCGGCATTTTAATAGAACGTGTAAGAATGAGCAATAGTACTAGAATAAGGAATGTTTCTAAAATAAAAATAATCTTAATATCACGATTATTGACTTCTTCTTCATCAACTAATTTTGCCGTTGTACCAGCAAACTCTAATTCCACTTTTTTGTCATTGGATAAACGATATGTTGCATTGGCTTCACGGAACTCTTGAATAAAATCAATGGCTTCAACACTATACGGATCTTCATTTAACGAGATGGTTATTTTCCCGTGTTTCCCATCATCGGTAATTCCTGAAGCTCTAGCAGAACCAATCTGTTCAACTTCAGAAAAATCTTGGGCAATTTCCTGTATTTTTTCAAATGTTAAGTCTTCACCGGTAACAAGTACAGTTGTTTGAGCTAAATCCCCTTTATTAAACTTCTCTTCCACGATTTCAAAACCAACACGAGAAGGTAAATCTTCAGGAAAATTTTTTACCATATGAATCAATTTCATAAATCATAGTATTTCTGAAGTATAGAGTACCCCTATACTAAAAACTTTGTTTTTTTTTAATTATGCAACTTGGTTTTGTTGCTGTAATAAAGCATTAATTCGATCAACTGCTAGTTTGCAGGTATTATAAATTAACGTCACCAGATTGAAATGCATTTTTGCTTTCTTTCCTGTACGATGACGGACATTGTTTAATTGAAAGTATTCCTTTAAATAAGCGTTAACGCGTTCGACTGCTGTACGTTCTTGATAAAGCAGTTTCCATCGTTCTGTCCCACGTGCTGGATAGGTAAATTTACGGATATCTATATCACATTTGATTTTGAAAACTTTTTGGCAAAGGGTGTCTTCTCGTAATGGGCAAGTTGCACATTCCTTTGGACGTGTGAATTTTAATGTATTGTACTTAGCGTCAAAGCTGTCATATTGGTAACTATGTTCACGCACACAGGTTGGACGAAAATGTTCATCGAATCCTATATATTCTCCTTCTCGGCGAACGTTGTAAGGAATCACGACTCGCATGGACTGTGATACGGCTTGACGGTAAATAGGTTCAACATCATAACCAGCATCAAATATAGCTATTGTAAATTGACCGTTTCCTAAGTGATGAAGTTTTTTCAATAATGGAATCGCAGCTTTACAATCACTTAAATTACCTGAGGACATCAAACGAGTGATGATATATTGACTTTTCGTCGAAACAGCTAAATGTGCTTTATAACCAAACCAGAATGTATTTTTTCCTTTACTATTCTTTTTCACACCCCATTTTGGCTCAATCGGTACATCCTTCCAAAGGGTTTCTAATGGGATATCCAGCTGTTCTTTCAGTTCTTTTTCATAGGTTGATTGATTTCCTTTTTTCTCTACTTGTTCGGCTAACCAAACAGCTCGTTCAGCTTTCGTTTTACGACCACGTTTTTTAGGAGTTTTAGGTGCTTTCTTTTCTGATGGTGTGAACGCATCACGAGCTTCAAAGTGACTCGCATCGATGGCGACATGTTCATCATTTAGAAAGCCTTCCAACATCGCTGTTTTGATGAGTGTATCGTTCATTTTATCTAGCACATCTGATTCACTAATGACTTGAATCATGCGTGAATAAGAGCTTTCAGATGGTACGACATCAGACACAAGGAATCCACAGTCGAAACGAAATAAAGGATCATGGACCAAACGTTTGACTAAATCCTTGATAGTTGGAATACGTTCGACAATACGTATAATCAGCGATTGAATCATTGCACCATAATTCAATTCACGTGGTGCACCTTTCAATGTCTTTTTAGAAAACAATTGAAATATAGGCTGAATGTCGATAGCACTAAAAATGGCATCATAACGATGGGAACTTTCCATTTCTAATAATTGATGGATGTCAAAAAGAGAAATTTGTTTTACAATAGTCATAGGGTACTCACCTCTTTCGTATGGTTTGTTTGGTTACCTACCATTATAACGAAATTTGGGGAGGTACCCATTTTTTATTGTCTTGAATCCCTTGAAAATCAAGGGGTGAGAATTATGAAATTAACTCATATTAAATTCATATTTAATATTCATAATGTTAGCTGCTGTAATTAACAAAAACAGCATGACTGCTACCCCAACTAGTGCTGGTTTTGATGTGACAAACTTTGCAATAGGACCCCAAATGCTATGTTTTACTTCACTTTCCTCACCATACTTTGGAATTTTCGGCCAAAATGCTTTTCGACCAAATAAAGCAAATAATGCTGGGACAAAAGTAATAGCAGCAATCATAATAATAATCATGGCAGTTGCAAAAATTGGAGCAAAGTTTTGATATTCTCGGAAGTCTGCAAAAATTAAAATAACCATTGCAGCGAGCACCGTACCTGCTGCAAATAGCACCGGTTTTGCTGTTGACTGCATTGCAATTTTCATTGCTTCAAATTGATTTTCATGCTTATTCAATTCTTCTCGATAGCGGGAAAATACAAATAATGAATAATCAATAAGTGCTGCAAACAGCAAAATACTCATGATGGAAGTTGTCGAGTTATTAATTTCTAGCCCTGCAGCACCTAGCAATGCAACGGTTTGATTGACAATTTGATACACGACTACCGTTGCCAAAAGCGGTATAAGAGCAAGTAGAGGAGAACGATAAATGACAATTAATAAAACTAAAATAATGATGATTGTTGCAAATAAAAGTTTGAAGTCTGCAGATTCGAACAGTTTAACTGTGTCACCCGAAATACCTGCAGGTCCTGTAATATAAAAATCTACCCCTAAATCCTCTGCAATTTTCGTACCTACCTCAGTTGTTTTATCATTAATTTCAGCATAATCGGAACTTCCTAAGCCATTCTTTAAATTCATTGGAACAATCATTGTCGTTTTATCTTCAGATATGAATGCCGATAATGCTTGAGGAGGTAATTTCGAAACGTCTACAATTGTTTCTATTCCTTCAATATCGGCCTTTTTAATACCATCAATAATTTCTCCAACTTCTTCAACGGTTATCTCTCCATCTGATTTATGAAATACATATATACCTGGTGTTCCTTGATCATTAGGAAAAAACTCATCTAACTTATTTTGGGCAATAATGGATTCTGCATTATTTGGTAATGCTTGAAAGTTGGTTGTTTTATAGTCGCTTAATTTAGGTCCTGCACTAATAACAATCATGATTAATAACCAAATGGCAATAGTAATCCAAGCCCCTTTTTTTGTAGCGACTTTATCCGTTAGTGTCTGTATAAATTTCATATTGTCTTCCTATTTTTTCGCCAAATAAATCTGGATTTTCAAATCTATTATTTGGGCCTTAAAGTAAAATTATACCTATTGAGAATCTAAAAGAAATTAACAGGAGGACAATAATAATTTTAATCGTAAACATTCCCATTCATCGCGATGAACTAATCCAGAGAACTGATAATACTAACTTTTTGTCAAGTCTCTCAACTGTTTAATTAATACATTTATTTCGTTTATTGATGAATGTATAGAAGCGATTAAATCATGTGTATTTTCTAATGTAGAGATTATTTCTTCCGTTGACGCAGCATTTTCTTCAGATATAGCAGATACGTTTTCAATTTGATTTCGAATTGTAAAGAAATTATGATTTGCCAATTCGATTTCTGACATTTCCATTGATAGTCCATTATGAATTTCTGTAAATGTACTTTTTATTTCTTCAAAGAAATGAGAAATTTCCTTAAGCAATAATCTACCTTCCGTAATCGCACTTTCTCCTTGAGCTGATTTTTCTTGAGCTATTTTGGATTTGTTGAATAATTCATCCGTCACCAATTTAATATTCTCTGTCATTTGGGCACTTTGTTCAGCTAGTTTTCTTACTTCTTCCGCTACTACTGCGAATCCCTTTCCATGCTCACCAGCACGAGCCGATTCAATGGCAGCATTCAGTGCAAGCAAGTTCGTTTGATCTGCAATTTCTTTTATACTTTCGAGTAATGTATTTACCCTTTCTAAACTAGTTTGCAAATCAGAAACCGTTATAACTGTATTGCTAATCGTTGTACCAACTGAATCCATATAATCAGTTACTTGATTGATTTTATTCCAACCTTCTTGTACTTTTCTATTCATATTTTCCGATTTTTTTACAATATCTTCAGCAACGATAACGATTTGTCCCATTTTTTCTGATGATTGAACCATTGAATCATTGATGATATTTACACTATTCGCCTCTTCTTGTATACTAGTACCCATTTGTTCTGCTGATTGTACAATGTCTTTACTTGAACTAAAGATCGTATTTAATTCTGTATTAAATTTTGTAATATGGTTATCAAGCAAATCAGATACAGATTCGATGGATGCAAAAGTGGATGTTAACTTATTCATTCCCTCTTTCGCTTCAAGTTCTTTTTGAAATGCATCAACAATCAGTTGTCTTCCCCATTTCATCAGCAAATATAAAAGAACCATAAATGCATTTATGATAAAGAAGACAGTCAAGAACCCAGAAAAATTGTTATTCAGTCCTAATAAGTTTTCTGGCAAAAGGAAAAATAATACGAGATATACTACATCTAGCAAAAGACCTAACGCTAAAATCAGTTCTTTCTTAAAATAGAGTGTAACCATCGCAATTGTAAGAATAATAATATAGTGTTTAATAATAGAAAATCCATCCAAAATTAAGAGTGCTAATACCACTATACTTGGAATTAATGATATGGTTAAGCCTTTTACATATGTATTGATTGGTAAAAAGAAAGTGATTATCGACATCACAAGAACAATCAAGCCCGCTACAATAATAATTGCTCCCTCTTCAAATCCCCTAGATGAAACAATCGGTACACAAATAAGAAATACTAAAATAATAGTTAGTAGAAGATTGACTTTATGAACTCTGTGAGTGTTGTATTGATCTTGATACATTCAATTCTTCCCCTTTCTTTTTGTGGCAAGGACTATTTGATTATTCACGCAAATAAAAACATCAAAAAATCACTATAACTGATGATTTGATGCAAGATTCGAACTATTTAAGTTGAGTATATTTCCTAGGAAATACAACTCTGCTTTATTATTCGATATACTTACCAAAAATTCCTTCATTTTTCTAATTTTTCTTATTAATTCTGAAAATTATATCAATAAAACTTGCAGTAAGACTTAGTGCAATCATCATTTTATGTTCATTACTACCCTAGTCTTTCAAAAAAATTTATATTACTTATAATATTGAACAAGGTGATGCTATGAAAAAGTTCATACCTTTAGAAGGAATGTCTCAATTCAGCCCTGAAGTTTATCCAGCCTACCAAAACTCTGCCTGTGGACCTACTACAATATTCGTTATGTTGAAATTTATGTTTGGAAAACATGTTGCACAGAATGTAAATATCCTTTATCGAATGCTAGGTACAACGAAAATCGGTTTATTTCGCTGGAGGCTTATTAAAAATTTACAAAACTATTTAGGAACGGACTGGGTTGTAAAAAACTGTTCATTAAAGGAAGCGATGAAACAAATCGATGAGGGCAGGCCAGTAGCAATAAAATTTGATAAATACTTTACTCTACAATGGAAATCAAAACCTACTTTTACCTATCATTGGGTTCCTTTCATTGGCTATGAAATTGAGCAAAATGAGTTATTATTAATTGTGCATGATAATGGGGGAATAAATCGTGATAGTCAAATACGAAAAGTTCCCTATTCTCAAAACTATAAAGTGATTAGCTTCGTAAAAATTGAGCCAAGAAAGAAAAAATAAAGGGACTCAAACATTCAAACAAGTTTGTGTCCCTTCTCAATACTTTATATACATGTATATAGTGAATAGGCATGTTTTGCAATGGATGTAAAGCCCTTGTTTGCTAGTTGATTGAAAGTGTTAGCGGAATATTCAGGTACAGAGAGATCTTCTAAACGTTCTTTGATTGGTATGTTTTTTTCTATGGATGCTAATCGATAAGAAAGCTTTAACATTTCCAGATTATCTGCAATTTTATTTCGTTGACCTGGTTTTAATTCATCTAAATTTTGTAATACTCCTTCAACAGAACCGTATTTTTGAATCAATTGCAGCGCTGTTTTCGGTCCAATGCCTTTGACCCCTGGATAGCCGTCGCTCGAATCTCCCATGAATGCTTTCACATCTACAAATTGATGAGGTTCAATCGCATATTCCTCTTTAAATCGTTCCATTGTATAGACATCATACTCAGAATATCCTTTTTTTGTAAAAGCGATGTTCGTCGAAGGATTCAATAATTGCAATAAATCTTTATCGCCACTAATTATTGTAATTTGGGCTTCTTCCTTCCATTTTTCAACGATGGAACCAATGCAATCATCCGCTTCCATTCCTGCTTCTCCAATGTTTTTCCAGCCAATCCACTCAGAAACTTCCTTTGCCATGTCAAATTGTGGAATCATTTCTTCCGGTGGCTCGCTTCGATTCGTTTTGTATCCTTCAAATAGTTCATTGCGAAATGTGTTAGCTCCCATATCCCAACAAATTGCAATATGGCTGGGCTTAATAATTGATTGGGCTGTTAAAACATGTCGTGCAAAACCTTGCACCCCATTTGATGGTCTGCCATCCGGTAAATATTGAAAATGTCCCATTACACTCGTGGCATAAAAAGAACGGAATAATAGAGCCATTCCGTCAATGACTAAAAGATGTGGTTGATTATTCATTCAAAAATCCTCACTTTCTACTTCATTCATTATAACATGTTGAGACAGCCCATTTGCGACGGAAAAATTCTCCTTCCCTATTACAATTCTAAGTGACGCTACTGCTGACAAACAAAAGAAGAGGATAATACGTTCATAAAATAGAACATATTATCCTCCTATCAGTTTAGACTATTTCATTGCATATGGGAAAAGTGCTTTCATTAATCTCTCCGTTTCATATCGCGAATTGCTTGAATCGATAATCGTACAAGTAAAATGGAACATAAAAATAATCCGAGATATGCTGCTGTATTTAAATAAATCGCATAGGCAGTTTCAATAAATTGGGAAATGGCTAGAAGTGCTGTTGAAATAATTCCAAATGTAATGCCCACCATCAATAAGACAAATTTTGAAAACAATTGCGTCACAAATTTGGAGTTGGTTTTATCCGAAAAGATGTCGTGATGCAAGATCACTTTTCCATCTTCAACTTTTCGAATTAATTGGTCAATCCGCCTTGGAATTTTTCGCAAATTCGGTATTAGTATTGCCAATTCTTCTTGCATTTTCTCCATCGTTTCAATTGGCTCTGTAATCGGTTTTCTTAACGAAGATTTCATATAATCATTTGTAAATTTCTTCGCTTCTTCAAAAATATTAAAAGTAGGATCGATCATATTGATTGTGCCGTCTAATGTAATGATTACCCTGAGAGCCAAGCTGACGGATGAATAAAACTGTAACCCCGATTCTCTAATGACTGTAAAAATGGAATAAATCGTTTCATCTGTTGGAACTTTATTAACATATGTTATTTTTAATAAAATTTGGCCAATCGCTTGTTCCAATTCTTGACGGTTAATTTCATTTTTATTTTTGATTAGCAAGGAAATTGCATCGTATAATAACGACGAATCTCCCTGCTGAATACCCATGAAAAATAGTTTTAATCCTTCTTGTTGTTGCCCTGATAATCGACAAACTGCTCCAAAGTCAAGAATCGCTACTTCCCCTGTTTCTGGATTAACAGAAATATTTCCTGGATGCGGGTCAGCATGAAAAATTCCTGATATTAACGCTTGTTCTAAATAAGAATAAACAATCGTTCGCGCAAGCTCTTTTCGATCAAAGGAAAGATCCTCTATTTTATCTAAATCCGAAATGCTTACACCTTTTACATATTCCATTACTAAAATATTTTCATTACTTAATTCTTCATAAACTTGTGGAATTTTGACATTCAGTTTACTCCGTTTTAATATATTTCGAATTTGGATCATATTGCGGGCTTCTATTTCGAAATCCGTTTCCTCTTTCATTGAATTGGCAAATCCTTCTGCTAACGATTTGAACCCAAAACTTTCAGCCCACTGGGATTTCGTCGTAATCCAATCTGCAAATTCCAATAATATACTTAAATCTTCCCTCATAATTGTTTTTACTTGCGGTCTTAAAATTTTTACAACCACTTCTTCATGAGAATTTTTTAAAACCGCTCGATGAACTTGTCCAATGGAAGCTGCTGCTAATGGTTTCTCGTCAAAAAAAGAAAAGACCTCATCGATTTCGCATGAAAAATTTTCTTTTAATATCCTTTTTACTTCATCAAAGGTCATTGGCGATACTTTTTGCTGCAATTTTTTTAGTTCTTCAATGAAGATTGGGGAAAACAATTCTTTTCTAGTTGATAACACTTGTCCAAACTTTATAAAAATGCCACCGCTCTCTTCAAGAGTAGAACGCAATGCAATTGCTAACTGTCTATCTGTATCGCGACTTCGCGCATATTTTACCGTTCTTGTAATGCCGTTCGTTACAGCTACTTTTAATACCGTTCGTAGACGCTTTTGATAACGCCAATAATTCAATGCTTTCCTAAAAATCGTCTTCTTTTCCGAATAACGCCCAGTATTTTCATCTAATGCAATCGGATCAAATAGCTCAAAGAATAAATAAATCAGCATGGAAATAAGCAACATGCTTCCGATCCATAATAACGTTGCAACACTTACAACGCCATCTTCAGTATGATATTGTGCATTTTCCCGAACAAACGTATACCAAAACACAAAAGTAGTGAATGAGACGCTGATGATGACGGACAATACTCTTCTAAATAAGTTCACATTGGAACCAATAAGCCTTCCGCTAATAAAAAATATAATGATTGACACAATTAATATTTGCAAAAGTGCGCTAATTGTACTCATTCACTTCACCACTTCCAATCGAATATCCATTAAAATTAGTATGGCTAAAGTTTCATTCTTGTCATTCCTAAGCGTTGTTATTAAATTGATTTCTTCTATTTTCCAAACGAAATTCATACAAAAAAGGATTCACTTGGAGGTGAATCCTATCTATAATGTAAAATAATTCGTAATACTCTCCCTTTCATTTACAGAATATATTTCAATATCTGTTGATTTTTTGTGGAAACGAACCCCATGGATATTTCCACCCTCATAAATATTTCCCCCTCCATCAATACCGATTTTTTTACGGCAAGGTGAAATCCATACTTTGCTCGAACCATCTTCATTTAATAATAATGTTGGTGTATGGCCAAATACGACATATTCTTTTGCTTTATGGGGGACTTTCGTAAATTCTTCACGTATCCACAGAAATTCATCCGTACTTGTTTCTAAAAAATCTTCTACTTTTGCATTGATCCCTGCGTGAACAAAAACAAACGGATTCCAATAATAATACAAACGAAGATTTTTTATAAATTCAATTTCATCTTCAAAATGCGTTTTGATAAATTCGACTATTTGTTCAACATTCATTTCATCTACAGTTTGTTCGTGTTCGCTGGAATATTCGGAATAAAAACTTTGGATGGTGCTTGCACCTCCAACTTTCGGATGGAAATAAAATTCTGCCATTTCTTTCGGCTTTTTTAACCAGTTCAAGAAGATTTGTTCATGGTTTCCACTTAACGTAATCACCTTATAATCTTTTGATAGCTCCATCACTTTGCGCAATACTTTTAAGCTATCCTTTCCCCTGTCCATATAGTCACCTAAAAAAATAAGCATCTCTTCATCGGGTTTCCAGTACTGCAATACTTTCTCTAATAAATGAAAACTTCCATGTATATCTCCAATGGCAAATACTTTATCCATTTATACACCTCTTTATTCAACACTCAAAAGAGAAAGTTGAATGTTTTCTAAAATTTTCAATCCGTTCAATTTTTATTCAATTATACTACAGAATTATATGAATATTCCGCGAAATTCTATACAATTTAAGAATTTCATATTGACTAATAGTTTATTATTTTAATTATTCTATAAATGTTTACTCATACGAATCGAATCACGTATAGTTTATACGACATTATTTCATAATGAAAATTAATCTATTTCTTTGGTAAAGGAGATTCTTATGAGGAAGTTGTTTCTAATTTTCTTATTCTTGCCTATCTTCATATTGTATGCTTGTGGTGTACCCTCAGAAGCAAACTTAGGTACGCCAGAAAACGATAGAAAAAAATCTAATCACGAATTTAGAGAAATCAACCAATTAGTCGTTGATAATGAAAATGTAAAAATCACCATATTAAACATGAAGAAAAACAAAGAACAATCGAAACAAACTGTCACGATTACGTTTGACATTTTAAATAAACGAAAAGATACAATGAAAATACAAGCACAAAGACTATCAGTAGATGATCGGATGGTAGATGAAGCGATTTATCAATTGGAACAGGAAATCTCACCACAAAAAGCAGCCACTGCAAAACTAGTCATCCAACAATTAGAAGACATCGAATTTCCCGAATTTAAAAATGATTTAGAAATGGAATTATATATTTTGTCTTTAGATGATCCAAATTATGTTGAAAATCACCACGTGAAAATCATTTATGAATAGATGAAAGTGACTGATTTTTTTTAATACAAGATAGTCTAGAGTTATCAGTGTATAATAGTGATGGTAATCAAAGTATTTCATTCTACCAATAGGATTTAAAGGAGTTCGACTGATGAATATATTATTAACAACTTTGAACGCCAAATACATTCATACGAACTTGGCCATTCGTTATTTAAAAGCATTCGCACGTCCGGAGTTTGACCCAACGATTGTAGAATTTACGATAAAAGAACCGACATTAAATATTGTGACTGATCTTCATCAAAGAAAACCCGATTTAGTCGGTTTTAGTTGCTATATTTGGAATATCGAAGAAACGATTAAGGTTATTCAAATGCTGCGAGTTGTTAGCCCACATACAAAAATTGTATTAGGCGGGCCGGAAGTCTCTTATGATGTGCATTATTGGTTGCGACGATTGGAAGGGCTTGTTGATTTCATCATTATGGGGGAAGGTGAATATTCTTTTAAACAATTGCTACGATATGTTCATGGAGAAATCCCACTAGAAGAAGTTCCAGGCATTGCTTACTTACAAGATGGAAAAATGAATATTCATCCACAGCCAAAGAAAATTGACTTACGGGAACTTCCAAGCCCATTCCGTTTTGAAGAAGATCGAGCTTCTATTTCAAAACGCATTCAATATATTGAAACAAGCCGCGGTTGCCCATTTAGCTGTCAATTTTGCTTATCTTCTATTGAAGTAGGCGTTCGCTATTTTAATAGGGAAAAAATAAAAGACGATATTCGTTATTTAATGGCCAATGGTGCAAAAACAATTAAATTCGTTGACCGAACTTTTAACATTAGTCGCAGTTATGCAATGGACATGTTCCAATTTTTAATTGATGAGCATGTACCTGGCGTGGTGTTCCAATTTGAAATTACTGCTGATATTATGCGACCTGAAGTCATTCAATTTTTAAATGACAATGCACCAGCAGGTTTATTCCGTTTTGAAATTGGCGTCCAATCTACGAATGATTTAACAAATGAATTGGTGAAACGTAGACAAAACTTTGAAAAATTAAAAAGAACGGTCACAATGGTGAAAGAAGGCGGGAAGATCGATCAGCATTTAGATTTAATTGCTGGACTTCCTGAAGAAGATTATGAGAGTTTCCGCAAAACATTTAATGATGTATTTGCGATGCGTCCAGAGGAATTGCAGCTCGGCTTCTTAAAACTATTGCGCGGTACAGGTTTACGAATTGAAGCCGAAAAGTTTGGATATACATATGTTGATATCGCACCTTATGAAATTTTATCAAACAACGTATTAAGCTTTGATGAAATTATTCGCATCAAACAAGCGGAAGATGTGCTCGAAAAATATTGGAATGCTCATCGAATGGACGATACAATTGAATACCTAGTGTCAGAAGTATTTGAAACCCCATTCGATTTCTTCCAAAACTTTGGTACTTTCTGGGAAGAAAAAGGATGGTCGAGAATAGGTCATCAATTGGAGGACTTATTTACGAGATTGGATGAATTTTTACGCACGTTACCAAACGTGAATTTAGGTATCGTTCATAGTTTAATGAAGCTCGATTTCTTATCGAAGCAACAATTCCACCCTCGAAAGCTTTGGTGGGAAGAACGAATTCCAAAAGAAGAATTGAAAGCAATAAATAAGAAATTAATTGAATCTCCTAATATTGTTGGAGAAGAATTTGCCCAATTGCAGATTAATGAAAAGGAACTTGTGAAGCATTCACTTATCGTTCCATTTAGTATAGATTATGATGAATATAAAAAAGGAAAAATTGTTGAAAGTGATACGTATTTGTTTGTCTTCTTCAGACAAGGAACTACTCCATACTTTGCAACGTTTCCAAAAAACCTCATAAAATAAAAAATAGTAGTACAAACCGAATGTTTGTTATGCTCCCTATTAGGTAGACAGTAAAAAAAATAAAACTGTTTATCTAATAGGGAGTTTATCAATGATGGTTTATGCTACTTTTTTATTAAAACATGGATTTTCTCATTGCTCGTGTGGATTGCACTCTTACTCGTGAAGATACGGTGCTTCTTGTGCAAATAACTACCTTGCTTGTGCATAAAACTCTCCTACTCGTGCAGATAATACATCAGCTCGTGCAAATACCACCCTTGCTTGTGCATATACCACCTTAGCTCGTTCAGATAGCAACCCTACTTATTTGGGTAATCTCCCACTAGTATTGAAAATCCTTCCTTCTATCTATTCATTAACTTTTACTGAAACAATGCTAATCCAATAAACCAAAGTACAGGAACAAAAAGTGCTGGCAACATATTTAACGATTTGCTGTCTTTAATACCTAAAATCGATAATCCAGAGCTTAATATTAAAATGCCTCCTACGATGGAAACCTCCGTCATTAGTTCAGCTGTTAAAAATGGTTCAATATATTTTGCACATAAATAAATCAAACCTTGCCAAATAAACAATACAACTGCAGCAAAAGCGATACCGATTCCATAAGTGGCAGCTAAAGCCATAGATGTCACTAAATCCAGCGTAGCATTTGTAAATAAGTATGTATGATTATTATTTAAAGCACTTTCCACCGGACCTAATATCGACAAAGTACCGATACAAAATAGCAATATGGCTGTAGACAAGCCCTTACTTAAATCTGTTTTAGAAAACCGATCAACAACATTCTTAAATTTCCCATCAAAATCAATAATGGTCCCAATTAAACCACCAACAGATAAACTAACAATAAATAAGACCGGATATTTGCTATTCGGCATATTTTGAACAATCGCATTGATTCCTAAAGCAGTAGCGGCAAACCCCATGGCTGTAAATAATGCAGATTGATATTCTTCTTTAATTCCCTTTTTTAATGCGCTTCCTACAAAACTCCCTACCAGAATACAAATTGTATTTACGATTGTGCCAATCATCACTTAACACTCCCATCAAAAGTAACAAAACTATCCTTTAATAATATTTGAATTTTGTAATATTAAAGAATTTTAACACAACTTATATTAGGAAGCATATTTTACTTTTATACTAATAGAATTTTAAAAAGTTTTAACACATATTTCTATTATCAATGTACAAAAAATAACCCCCGTAAAAGTTTCGTAATGTGTTTAACTTTTACGGGGCTATCATTTTATATTTTTTCTAATATGTATTAATACTTATAAAGCATTGCAATAAATTCGTGCCCACCACCAATTGTCCAGAACAATACGATATCTCCTCGCTTAATTCGATTGGATTGAATTCCTTCATAAAGAGAGACGAATGGTGAGCTTGTTCCAGTATAACCATACTGGTCTCCTATATAGATAATTTTCTCATCAGGTATATTAAATCTTTCTTGAAGATTTTTGATATTTGATAGGGCAAATTGTGAAAAGCAAAATGCATCCACATCTTCAATTTGTAAATTATTTCGATGCAAAAGTTTTTCTATTTTTTCATACGCATACAGCAATGAAACAGCACCATCGAATGGAAGCCAACGAATATAACCAGGAAACTCTTTATTCAATACATATTTAGAAAAACCTTGATCTGGATATAAAATATTTTCTTTAAAAGAAGAATCCGTTTCGTAAATTGCATCGATAAACCCTGTATCTTCTTCCGTTTTTTCAAGAAATACAGCCGCTGCAGCATCTCCAAAGCTAGCATATGTAATTTCTTCATCCGGATTTGCAACAATAGACAAATAGTCAGAACCTACTACTAATGCATTGGTGATGTGGGGATTGCTTAACAAGTATCGGGAAGCTTGTTCAACCGCAATCGTCATTCCTGCACAGTTAGCATTACTGTCGTAAACAATACAATCTTTTTTCCCTTGAATTGCCTCATGAACAAAAATTGCATTTGTAGGGAATGTCAACTCAGGTACTTGGGAAGAAAAGATAATCATATCGACATCTTTTCCTTCTACTCCTGCTTTCTCTAAAACTCGCTTAGAAGCGTCGATTGCCATCGTTATACTATTTTCTTCCGAATTATTTATTTGATAATAATTCTTTCTTCCTAAAGTTTCTAATAAATTAGAAATATCTTTCCCTTTATTTTCTTTAAAGTAATCAATATACTTCTGACTATTTACAACATGATTTGGATGATAGACTTCCACTTCTTTTATTTGAACATGCGTCATGCTTACTAAAAGCCTCCTATACAACTTTGAAACGAGAAGAACAATTATACTTCAACTACTTCAAATGGCTCTAAACCTACAGTTTTTGCAATTCTATTCAATTGCATTTTAATAATTGCACTTTGTTTAATTTCCACAACTACTTTTTTAAACCCTGTAGTTTTATAAAGTTCGAAACATCCTTGTAAATGTGGAATCATATCTTGCGTTATAACATTTAAATCACGACAATCAAAGCGTAATTCATATTGACTAGCTGGAATCGGATCAAGGTTCTTATGGTATTCATTTAAAAATTGTTGCACTTTTTCTGGAGAAAATGAGCCTCCTACAACCATATTCACTACTTTTTGCACTGAATTTACTTGAATAGAGTAAAATCCTTCTCTCATACTATTCCATCCTTCCAATAATAAATTTGTAATAATAAATCAGAAAAATAAAACTATATACCTAATAATTCAATAACACTATAAGTATAATAGTTTTATTTTTTAAAGTATAACAATTTATACCAATAGTAATATATCAAGTTCATCAAAAAATATCAATTACCTATTGCGGAATTTTTTAAAAAGTTAGAAATAACTATCTATTTTTTTTGAAACATAATAAAAAAGGGATATTAAACTAAACCCTAATCTAGTTTAATATCCCTAATTACAAATTTATCTCATATAAACTTTTACAATAACCGTTGCATCATCAATGCTTAATTTTAAATTGAAAGAGTCTCCTCGGGATAGCCCTTTTTCTCCTAAACCAATCATTAAGTTTATTGTTCCATTGTAGGAGATTTCATATTGATCATTTGTAGTATTAATGTTTGTAATAATTGGACGAATTTCCCGTGAGGATCCGTCTGCAAAGGTAACTAGCCCTGTATTCGGATTAAAGTTTGCTTCTTTACCGTATTGATCCTCTATTTCAAAATAACCCTCTTCATAGATTTCTTTGAATAAATCCATTGCTGTTAATACTAAACCATATTCTGAAACTTCTATATCAATCTCTTTTAATTCTTTCTGACTTAAAGAATTTTTATTGATTAAAACGAATTTACCATTTACCTTTACCTTTTCACTTGAAAGTGTAAGAGTATGCTTGATTTGTTCGCCTGTTTGGTTAATGGTGATGAAAATATCAGCTTTATAAGTTTGATTTTCCTCATCTAAAATACCATCTGCTTCAATGGCATCAACATTCGCAGTCACTTTATTACCTTCTACATTTAAATATTTGCTATTCGTTGTAATGGTGTAAGCACTGCTTGGTAATTCGACTTTATCATGATTCACAAAGCCATAAACCTTAATATTTGCAGCATATTTATCTACTATTTGACCATCTGGAGTAACTCCAAGAACGAATTTTTCACTTTCTACTACAAACCTTGTTTCTTCTTTTGGTTCTTCAGTTTTCTGAATACTAATTCGTTTGTCAAATGCAGGTAAAATTTTGCCTGATTTTGAAGGTACCCCTTTTATTTCGAAGCGATAGTTTCCTTCATTTTTTGAATTAAGGGTAATTGTGTATGAATCCCCCTCTTTATTTAATTCACCTTTTGCAAATACTTCATTCTCTAATCCTACTAATTTGAAATATGTTGCTATTTCCTTCGAACTTGTTGTTGTTGGCAAATTAACTGCTTCATTAAATTGAACTACGATTTCGTTCCCTACTACTTCAACCGTTTTCACTTGGAAGAGTTTTTCCGTTAGCGTAGTGTTTATCAGTCTTTGCAAAAATGAAGCAAATTGCCCTCTCTTTAAAGTAGCTTTTGGTTTGAATTCTTTTACATTCGTTATGTTAAAGTAGTCTAATACTTGAATTGATGAACGGGCATTTTCTTTCGCTTCTTGTATATCCGTCACTTCAATTTCAAAAGATTGAGCATCAACATAATGATGAACGTCAACTTGATAAATTTTTGATAATGTATTTGCTAAAATCACCGCCATATCTTCACGGGTCATTGCTTGTGTTGGATTTAATCGATTCCCTTCAAAAATCCCTGCATCTTTTACTAGTGCTGCATACTGAAGCAACTCATCATCCGTATTTTTAGAAAGGTCTAAAAAGCGCATATTCGTTTTATAATCGCTAGGAATTTCATAGCCTTGTTTCTTTACAAATCTACCAATCAATTTTACTACATCGGAACACGTTAAATCTTGATAAGCTCTAAATGTTCCATCTGGATATCCTTTAATAATTCCTGCATCCACTAATTGAACAATTGCCTGTTCATGAGTGTCACCTTTTATATCTGAAAATTGTGCCGCACTTGTAGCAACGGGAACTGCTGTTGCAGCAATCGTGACAGCAGTCGCTGCGGTAAATAAATTCAACCATTTTTTCTTTTTCATAGAAAAATCCTCCAATTTGCATTAATCAAATGAACGTCATTCGCTTCAATATGATAATTATACCTTTTCTACAAAATAGATGATAGTTTCAGCAATTAATTCCATTCTATCTTTTGTTTGGAAAATAATACAAATTCTAACCCCCTATTTATTAGTCCGTATAAACAAAAGAAATGTTCCATATTGTTTCAAAATAGTATTCTCTCTTACACCCATTACTTTCTGTTTATGGAAGCCTCCCAATAACCTATTCGAATATAAAATTCAAAAATTGGTATTTACGTGGAAAATAAATTGTGTTAACTTATGAATTAATATAGTTAACAAAATAAACAACATAAGAAGGTGATGTTTTGAACCATTTTTGGGTCGTTGGAACAGACACAGATGTAGGAAAAACCTTTATTGTCACATTATTAATGCGCTATTTGCAAAAAAAAGGATTCAAAGTGGTTCCTTATAAGCCGGTACAAACAGGCATCATGAAAAAGAACAATAAAACCTACTATCATGATACGTCTAGTTACCTAAATTATAGTTTGCAACCATTATCGCCTAATTCCATTAATTCATATTCTTTCCCCGCTCCTGCTTCTCCTCATTATGCAGCAGAACTTGAGGGAGAGTGGATTAGCGGAGCAAAAATACTCAATAAAATTGAACAATTACAGGATGAATATGATGTTGTGATTTGTGAAGGGGCTGGAGGACTTTATGTACCTCTGCAATCTCATACTTCTTTAACTTTACTAGATATCATTCAACGCTCGAAACTACCTGTTGTATTAGTTACTCATCCGAAACTTGGCACAATCAATCACACATTGTTGTCAATTGGCGCATTAAATGCAAGAGGAATTGAATTGCTCGGAATCGTCATCAACCAATACGAACATAGTGAAATCGAAAAAAATAATATTCAAACTTTACAACGTTTTATTCCCCATCAACAATTTGTCGTTGTGGAAGGAAATCGAACGATTGAAAGCTTTGATGAAGAAACCATTTTCGAAAGGCTGATGAATCGTGAATTACTCCGAACTACAAGATCTTGACTTTAAATATATTTGGCACCCATGTTCCCAAATGAAAGACTATGAAACATTTCCACCAATCGTTATAGAGAGAGGTGAAGGCATTTGGCTATATGACAAGCAAGGAAATCGCTATTTAGATGCTGTTTCATCTTGGTGGGTCAACTTATTTGGCCATGCCAATCCGCGCATTAGCAAGGCAATTGCCGACCAAGCAAAAAAATTAGAGCATGTAATTTTTGCGAACTTTACCCATGAACCAGCTATACATGTGGCAACAAAACTGGTTGAAAAAACTCCGCATGGATTAGAAAAAGTATTTTTTGCAGATAACGGTTCAGCTGCCATTGAAATAGCGTTAAAGATGAGCTTTCAATATCGTGCTCAAACTGGACAACCAAAAAAACAACGCTTCTTAACTTTTACAAATGCTTATCACGGAGAAACGCTCGGAGCTTTGTCAGTCGGGGCGGTAGATTTATATAACAAAGTTTTTCAACCTCTTTTATTAAATGTTGTTCAAGCAGAAGGACCAAATTGTTATCGCTGTCCATTTGCTGAACATCCAGGTACTTGCGATGCTCCTTGTGCAATGTTTGTAGAAGAGCAATTTAAGATGCATGCTGATACTCTTTCTGCTGCCATTATTGAACCGTTAATTCAAATTGCAGGCGGCATGAATATGTATCCTCCCGTTTTCTTAAAAAAATTACGGACATTGTGCGATCAATACGACGTGCATCTTATTGCGGATGAAATTGCGGTTGGTTTTGGAAGAACTGGAACGTTATTTGCATGTGAACAAGCAGATATAACACCGGATTTTCTCTGCTTATCGAAAGGCATTACCGGAGGATACTTGCCGCTTTCAGCAGTGCTAACAACAAACAAAATTTACTATGCGTTTTATGACGATTACGGAACTATGAAAGCTTTCTTGCATTCCCACAGCTACTCAGGCAATCCACTTGCATTGCGAGCGGCCCAAGAAGTGCTTGCCATATTTGAAGAAGAGCAAGTATTAGAAAAAATTGCAAAGAAAGCAAAACTTTTAAATAAATTAGCACACGAAGCCTTCGATTCACTACCATATGTCGGTGAATATCGACAAACAGGATTTGTTGGCGCAATTGAATTAGTTGCAGACAAAAAAACAAAAACCCCTCTCCCAAGTGAAGAGCGAATTGGCTATCGAATTTATAAAAGAGCATTAAATAGAGGAATTTTGCTAAGACCCCTTGGCAATATTTTATATTTCATGCCACCATATATCATTTCTGAAGAGGAAATAGAATGGATGGTTAATACTGCCAAAGAAGAAATTATCGAATTTTTCAAAAAGAAAAAGGTGGGAATTATATGAGAAATTCACAGATTTTTTCACTTACATTAGTAGCGATATTCGCTGCATTGACCGCGATAGGAGCATTTATCAAAATTCCATTGCCAATCGTTCCATTTACAATGCAAATTGTCATTGTTTTTTTAGCTGGCTCTATTTTAGGCAGTAAAAGAGGTTTACAAAGTCAATTAGTATATATCTTTGTTGGTTTAGCAGGGCTACCTGTCTTTACTCAAGGTGGAGGACTGACATATGTATTGCAACCTACTTTCGGTTATTTAGTAGGCTTTGCTGCTGGTGCTTTTATTATAGGATACATTATTGAACGTGGAGGAGAAGAACCTTCCCGCTTACGATTTGTTGTTGCAAATTTAGTCGGCACTTTCGTTATTTATGCAATTGGTGCGCCATACGTATACTTTGCACTAAATTTCTTGCTGGACATGCCAACAAGTGCATCAACCGTATTTATGACTGCTTTTTTAAGCACTGTTGGTGTTGACATTGTATTAGCAATTGTTACTGGACTGTTTGCAAGAAGAATTTACTTCTTATTAAATAAAAAAATGTTCAATGTATTGGAGGTACCTAAATGAAATGGCAAACTTTAGCACAAGAAGTTATTAACGGAAAAGAACTTTCTAATGAAGAAGCAATGGAGATTTTGAACGCTGACGATGATGAACTACTGCCATTATTACATGGAGCTTTTACGATTCGTAAACACTACTTCGGCAAAAAAGTAAAATTGAACATGATTATGAATGCTAAAAGCGGGTACTGCCCTGAAGATTGCGGCTATTGTGCTCAATCTTCAAAATCCACAGCCCCTATCGAAAAATATCCTTTTATTACAAAAGAACAAATTTTAGAAGGCGCGAGAATTGCTTTTGAAAATAAAATTGGTACTTATTGCATTGTTGCAAGCGGCCGCGGTCCAACTCGAAAAGATGTGAACGTGGTTAGTGAAGCCGTAAAAGAAATCAAAGAAAAGTACGGATTAAAAGTATGTGCTTGTTTAGGGATATTGAAAGAGGAACAAGCAGAACAGTTAAAAGAAGCAGGGGTTGATCGATACAACCATAACATTAATACTTCAGAAAGACATCACGAATTCATTACAACAACTCATACGTACCAAGACCGGATCAATACGATCGATATCGTGAAAAAACACGGCCTTTCACCTTGCTCTGGCGCCATTATCGGCATGAAAGAAACAAAACAAGATGTAGTTGATATTGCTCGGGCTTTACGAGCACTTGATGCAGATTCAATTCCAGTTAACTTTTTACATGCCATTGAGGGAACAAAACTGGAAGGGACGAATGAGCTAAATCCACGCTATTGCTTAAAAGTGCTTGCATTATTCCGCTACTTGAACCCAACAAAAGAAATCCGTATCTCTGGAGGGCGTGAAGTAAATCTCCGCTCCCTGCAACCGCTTGGACTTTACGCAGCAAACAGTATTTTCGTCGGCGATTACTTAACAACGGAAGGACAAGAAAAAAATCAAGATTATAAGATGCTTGAGGACTTAGGATTTGAAATTGAACTCACTGAAAAACAACAGGAATTATTAAATGTTTAATGGAATATACCTTCTATGATTGAATAAGAGCGAATAGTTGTTTCGCTCTTTTTTCTTTGGAGGCATGGCTATTATTTTATGTAGCTTGTTTATTATCTCCCGTCACTCTGGGCTGTTTTTATCGGTTGGCTATTATGTTTGCTCCTTTGACTATTATCCTCTCGTGAATGACTATTATCTTCGGAAGTTTGGCTATTATCTCCCATCGCTAGAGGTTTTTTTATCGTTTGGCTATTATGTTTGCCCCTTTGACTATTATCCTCTCGTGAATGACTATTATCTTCAGCAGTTTGACTATTATCTCCCTTTGCTCTCGGCTTTTTTTATCGATTGGCTATTATGTTCGCTCCTTTGACTATTATCCTCTTGTGAATGACTATTATCTGCGGAAGTTTGACTATTATCTCCCTTTGCTCACGGCTTTTTCTGTGAAAATAATTTAATTCCACTTAGCCCATGAATAGCTTCAATCTATTGAGGGTAATATATAAATAACCTAAAAAAGACAATAAGAAAGCAGAGCTACCTAATGGAAGGTAACTTTGTTTAAACTTATTCTTCTTTGGTTATACTAATTAATTAAAGGTTCTTTATAAGGCTCCTTATTAATTAGCATGGAGTAAATGATTCGAAGCATTCGATGCGATATGGCAACGAGTGCTTTTTTCTTTCCTCTTCTTGCAGCAATCGACCAATATTTAGCAGCTAACCAACGATTCCTACTTCTAGAGATTGCCCATGCTACTTCGCACAGTACAGTTTTGATATGAGGATTCCCTTTAGTCGTTTTAGTTGACTTTCGTTTTCCTGCACTTTCATGATTTCCTGGAGCAACTCCGGCCCAAGACGCTAAGTGTTGAGAGGTAGGAAATTGTTCCATGTTCACCCCAATCTCTGCAATAATAATTGCTGCGGAATCCTTTTTAATACCCGGAATCGTTAGTAATAACTCCACTTCTTCTTTATAATTCTTCAGAATTTCATCTATTCTTTCCTCGATTTGGCTGATTAATGATTCTAAATAAACGATGTGTTGCCAAGATTGTTTGATTAGAAAGATTTGATGATCGTTTAAAGTACCGAATAAAGAGTCTGTAATCATTTGTTTTTTGTGCTTCATTCTTCCGTGAATACTATTTTCTACATCAATGGAATCAACATATCCATTTTGAATTAATTTGGATAGAAGTTTTCTTCCAGAAACACCAAACACATCTGAAATAACTGAATTTAGTTTAACATTTGAGCATTCTAATACTTTCAGAATCCTATTTTTTTCTGAAGTCAAATGGCCGATCCATTTTTTACGAAGCCGAGTTAAATCACGAAGGTTTCGTATATCTTCTGGTGGAACAAAACTTTTTTCAATCAGTCCATAACGCAATAACTTCGCAATCCACTCTGCATCCGAAACATCTGTTTTTCTTCCAGGGACATTCTTGATTCTTTGAGCATTCGCTAATGTAATATCAAAGTAATCCTCCAAAATGTTATAAACAGGTTTCCAATAAACTCCAGTACTCTCCATCGCAATGTGCGTAATGCCATGGTTTTCCAACCACTTTAGTAAACGAAAGAGATCCTTTGTTAAAGTGGGGAAAGTTTCTGTTTCAATGAATAATTCATCGTCCTGTTCGCCAATCATGACACAAGCAACAATTGTTTCAGCATGTACATCTAATCCTGCACAACGTGTCATCAGTACATCCAATATAATCCCTCCCATAAAGTAGATTCACAAACAGCGAGTGAATTTGAAATATAAGCATTTTTCTGTACGTAGTCATCATTCCAAATGAATGAGCTAACAATGGGTTGTTCACCAAATCCACTCAAACAGTTTTTTATTCAGGGTATCATCCACCATAAAAGCCTACGTATTGTTAACTGTTTGTGTTATCTACATTATGGGAAAGAAATATCCATTTTCATGCCAGGGTTGTGAATGAAAATTCATGATTGTTTTTTATCGATTGGCTATTATGTTTGCTCCTTTGACTATTATCCTCTCGTGAATGACTATTATCTTTGGAAGTTTGACTATTATCTCCCATCGCTCACGGCTTTTTTTATCGATTGGCTATTATGTTCGTTCCTTTGACTATTATCCTCTTGTGAATGACTATTATCTGCGGAAGTTTGGCTATTATCTCCCTTTGCTCTCAGCTTTTTTTATCGATTGGCTATTATGTTCGCTCCTTTGACTATTATCCTCTCGTGAATGACTATTATCTGTGGAAGTTTGACTATTATCTCCCTTTGCTCTCGGCTTTTTTTATCGATTGGCTATTATGTTCGTTCCTTTGACTATTATCCTCTCGTGAATGACTATTATCTTTGGAAGTTTGACTATTATCTCCCATCGCTCACGGCTTTTTTTATCGATTGGCTATTATGTTTGCTCCTTTGACTATTATCCTCTCGTGAATGACTATTATCTTCGGAAGTTTGGCTATTATCTCCCTTTGCTCTCAGCTTTTTTTATCGATTGGCTATTATGTTCGTTCCTTTGACTATTATCCTCTCGTGAATGACTATTATCTTCTGAAATTTGACTATTATCGTCCATCGCTTGCGGCTATTTTTATCGATTGGCTATTATGTTCGTTCCTTTGACTATTATCCTCTCGTGAATGACTATTATCTTTGGAAGTTTGACTATTATCGTCCATCGCTTGCGGCTATTTTTATCGATTGACTATTATGTTCGTTCCTTTGACTATTATCCTCTCGTGAATGACTATTATCTTTGGAAGTTTGACTATTATCTCCCATCGCTCGAGGCTTTTTTTATCGATTGGCTATTATGTTTGCCCCTTTGACTATTATCCTCTCGTGAATGACTATTATCTTCGGAAGTTTGACTATTATCTCCCGTCACTCTAGGCTGTTTCTGTGAAAATAATTTAATTCCACTTAGCCCATGAATAGCTTCAATCTATTGAGGGTAATATATAAATAACCTAAAAAAGACAATAAGAAAGCAGAGCTACCTAATGGAAGGTAACTTTGTTTAAACTTATTCTTCTTTGGTTATACTAATTAATTAAAGGTTTAGATGTAGTATAGATTTATGGACACAACTTGGTTAAGTCATTAATATTAAACTAACGAAAGGTTGTGTCCGAATCATGAGTCAAAAACGGTATAATCAAGAATTTAAACAAACAGTAGTTGAGCTTTATCGCTCAGGCACTCCAGTCAGTCAACTCTCTAGCGAATATGGTGTTTCAGAAGTAACGATTTATAAATGGATTAAGCAACTCTCTCCAATTGAATGTGAACAGGAATTAACTTTGGCTGATATAGAAGCCATTCAAAAAGAAAATCTTCGATTAAAACAGGAGATCGAAATCTTAAAAAAGGCTATGACCATATTCGCGAGAAAATAGATGAGCAAGAACTGATTGACTTGATTACAAAAGAAAGCGAACATCATCCAATCCAAATGATGTGTCGTGTTTTAAAGATGCCTAAAAGTACGTATTATCAATCGTTTCACAAGAAGCCGAATAGCTATCATGTCGCCAACGAACAACTGCTTGAACGAATTCGAGCAATCCATAAAGAAAGTAAGGGTCGTTATGGGGCCCCTAAAATCTTTGAAATACTTAAAAAAGAAGGCTATACAGGCAGTATCAATCGAGTTCAACGTTTGATGAAACAAGCAGGCATCCAATCATGTATTGTAAAAAAATTCCGCCCAACACCAACACAAAAGCCCGTAGAAGAACGAGAAAATGTATTAAATCAAGATTTCACTACAACAACAATCAACGAAAAATGGGTAGCTGATATTACATATGTCCATACGCTTCGTGATGGTTGGTGTTATCTAGCGTCCGTTCTTGATTTACATACAAAAAAAGTGGTCGGATATAAATTCTCTCGTACCATGACATCAGAAATTGTGCTGGAAGCACTTCAGAATGCGATTCAAGATCAAAAGCCCGATCCTGGTCTTATCGTGCATACAGATTTAGGAACACAATATACAAGTGAAGCCTTTCAAAAACTACTAAAAAAACATGAAATGGTTCCGTCATTTAGTCGAAAAGGATGTCCATATGACAACGCTTGTATTGAATCTTTTCATGCCATATTGAAAAAAGAAGAAGTGTATCTAACCAAATACGAAAGCTTTGAGACAGCGAGAATTGCGTTATTTCAATTCATCGAAGGTTGGTATAATCGAAAACGAATTCATGGAAGCATTGGTTATTTGACACCGGATGAATACGAAAAAATGTGCCGAATAGCAGCGTAAAACATGGGGTACAGAACACTTCCCCCCTTCACATTTTTTTTGGCACAACAGCCATGGGTTTATTTCTCCACGTCCCAAGTAGATTGTCAAAGGCTCTTTTCACTTTGACAATCTACATGGGATGTGGAACAATCCATGAATGGTTGTTGTGCAAAAAAACTTAATCTTTTTGTGTCCAAAAACTTGACGTAGATCCAGTTCTTTATAAGGCTCCTTATTAATTAGCATGGAGTAAATGATTCGAAGCATTCGATGCGATATGGCAACGAGTGCTTTTTTCTTTCCTCTTCTTGCAGCAATCGACCAATATTTAGCAGCTAACCAACGATTCCTACTTCTAGAGATTGCCCATGCTACTTCGCACAGTACAGTTTTGATATGAGGATTCCCTTTAGTCGTTTTAGTTGACTTTCGTTTTCCTGCACTTTCATGATTTCCTGGAGCAACTCCGGCCCAAGACGCTAAGTGTTGAGAGGTAGGAAATTGTTCCATGTTCACCCCAATCTCTGCAATAATAATTGCTGCGGAATCCTTTTTAATACCCGGAATCGTTAGTAATAACTCCACTTCTTCTTTATAATTCTTCAGAATTTCATCTATTCTTTCCTCGATTTGGCTGATTAATGATTCTAAATAAACGATGTGTTGCCAAGATTGTTTGATTAGAAAGATTTGATGATCGTTTAAAGTACCGAATAAAGAGTCTGTAATCATTTGTTTTTTGTGCTTCATTCTTCCGTGAATACTATTTTCTACATCAATGGAATCAACATATCCATTTTGAATTAATTTGGATAGAAGTTTTCTTCCAGAAACACCAAACACATCTGAAATAACTGAATTTAGTTTAACATTTGAGCATTCTAATACTTTCAGAATCCTATTTTTTTCTGAAGTCAAATGGCCGATCCATTTTTTACGAAGCCGAGTTAAATCACGAAGGTTTCGTATATCTTCTGGTGGAACAAAACTTTTTTCAATCAGTCCATAACGCAATAACTTCGCAATCCACTCTGCATCCGAAACATCTGTTTTTCTTCCAGGGACATTCTTGATTCTTTGAGCATTCGCTAATGTAATATCAAAGTAATCCTCCAAAATGTTATAAACAGGTTTCCAATAAACTCCAGTACTCTCCATCGCAATGTGCGTAATGCCATGGTTTTCCAACCACTTTAGTAAACGAAAGAGATCCTTTGTTAAAGTGGGGAAAGTTTCTGTTTCAATGAATAATTCATCGTCCTGTTCGCCAATCATGACACAAGCAACAATTGTTTCAGCATGTACATCTAATCCTGCACAACGTGTCATCAGTACATCCAATATAATCCCTCCCATAAAGTAGATTCACAAACAGCGAGTGAATTTGAAATATAAGCATTTTTCTGTACGTAGTCATCATTCCAAATGAATGAGCTAACAATGGGTTGTTCACCAAATCCACTCAAACAGTTTTTTATTCAGGGTATCATCCACCATAAAAGCCTACGTATTGTTAACTGTTTGTGTTATCTACATTATGGGAAAGAAATATCCATTTTCATGCCAGGGTTGTGAATGAAAATTCATGATTGTTTTTTATCGATTAACTATTATGTTTACTCCTTTGACTATTATCCTCCTTAGACGGAAATTGCATTCGAAATACAAGTAACTGAAAATCATTCAAAACTCAAACTTAGCAGGTTATGAGAAGAATTTTACAGCATAAATAAAACAGTAGAACCATTTATTAGTAAGCCTAGTAAAAATAAAGGAGAATTTGATGGCGAAAAATCAAATGATATTCATGTTCCTATCCCTTTGTTCTTTTTTATTAATTTGTGGATGTACAGACAAAGCGGTAGAGGAGCAAAAGGACATCTCGAAACTTGTTTCTTATGAGAAAAGCGACTACTACTCTCCTTGGCAAGAAGATACGTTTACTTTGATTCAGTTAAAAGGAATAACTGCAACAATCGATGGAAATGATGGAGCCGTTGTAGAAGGAAATCAAATTTTCATTTATACAACTGGCACATATGTCTTTGAAGGTGCACTGGATGACGGGCAAATAATCGTTGATACTAAGGATTCCGGAAATGTTCGCCTCGTATTCAATGGTGCCACCATTCATTCATCTACCACTTCCCCAATATATATTAAACAAGCAGATAAAACCATCATCACTCTTGAAGAAAATACAATTAATACCCTTACGGATGCATCCGAGTATGTCTATGAAAACGTTACAGATCAACCAACCGCTACAATCTATAGTAAAGATGACTTAACCATCAACGGACCCGGTACCTTAACAATTAAAAGCCACTTTAATGATGCCATTAACTGCAACGACGATTTAAAAATAACAGGAGGAACCATCGACATTACCGCACCTGACGACGGAATCATCGGAAGCGACTTACTAGCCATAAAAGATGCAATAATCAATTTAACGGTTGGCGGTGATGGGCTAAAATCCACCAACCATGAAGTTCAGTCAAAAGGTCATATCGTATTAGAAAGTGGTACCTTCACAATCAATGCAGGTGGCGATGGGATTCAAAGCGAAAAAATCGTTGCTATCAGAGGAGGAAAATATACTATTACTACAGGTGGCGGTGGTCAAAAAAGAATTGAAACATCTGAAGAAATATCAACGGGGACGAATTTTAATGATCGAGAATTAATCGAATATCTTCTTCATCATATTGAAGTTTCTGATGAAGTAAAAAAACAATTGGAAGGCGTGGAAACATACGATAAAGCGCTAGCCATTTTACAAGCGAATCCCGAAATGTTACAACAAATTTCCATACCAATGCCCTCTGATTCTTCTAGTTTCTCTGATAAGCAAATGAACGGGTCAATGCTACCGCAATTTTCTACGGCATCACCCAATCCTGTAAAACAACCACTACCACAAGAAGAAATGAATTCACCTATTCTTCAAAATAATCGAGTTCCGAGTAATAAAAGCACAAAAGGAATTAAGGCAGGCACAAGCATTTCGATTATGGGGGGAACATTCAACATCAACTCACTCGATGATGCCATTCATGGTAAAGATATTTTTATATCAGATGGTATCATTCACATTTCTACCGAAGACGATGCCATTCACGCTGATGATACCGTTACACTAGAAGGCGGAAATGTAAACATTGCAAAAAGTTATGAAGGCATTGAAGGGAAAAAAATTATTATTCGTGATGGAACGTACCATGTATTTGCGGAAGATGATGGAGTGAATATACAAGGCGAAAATTCACAAACAAATCAATCGAACAATGACGAAAGATTATTATTAATCGAAGGTGGCTATTTATACGTCAATGCAGATGGTGACGGACTCGACTCGAACGGTTCCATTAGAATGACAGGTGGTACGGTGATTGTCTATGGTCCAACCAATAACAACAATGGTCCATTAGACTATGACCACACATTTCTGATGGAAGGCGGTATCCTCATAGCTGCGGGCAGCGACGGTAAAGCACAAGGGGTTTCCAATAATTCTAGTCAAAACACAATTATGATGACTTTTCTTAAAGAGCAACAAGCAAATACAAGCCTTTATATCACCGATTCAAAGGAAAATGAAATTATTGCTGTTAAACCTGAAAAAGAATTCCAATCGATTGTCATTAGCACTCCTGATTTGAAATTGAACCAAACATATACCCTTCATTATGGCGGTATTTTATCTGGTGAAAGTATCGATGGACTCTATCGAAATACAAATTATCAAAACGGGAAATTTTCAGTGGAATTTACGATAACATCCCCAATGACCTTTTTACATGAGAATAATGTTATTAAAGAAAATCGCGAAGTCAATCTGTTCTTTCACAACGAACCAATGAGGGCTCCACTATAAAAAAGGGCGTCAAATTTTACGACGCCCTTCATTCATAGTAATGCTTCGCAATGATAGCTAAACTTCATTAATATTCGATTTTGCTGTTCCCAATTCAATAGTTATTCATATAATATAAAAGATACTGGAATTGGGGGGAAGAATGATGAAAAATTATGATCATTCAAATCCGATGAATTCAACATCCTCCAACTCATCTGAAGATATCTCAATAAAATTAGGGATTATCGGAATTTTTCTTTCAACAATAGGGGATATCATTTCTTCCTATGCAGAACTACTTTCCATAGATGAATTTCAACAATCTCAACAAAAAGTTCAAGAATATGATGAAAGAATAGCAAAGCTTGAAAAACAAGTTCAATATTTAACACAAGAAATTCAAAAACAGAAAGGGAGGAAAAAATATTATTGAAAGAGTGTACTGAACATAAAAGCTTGCAACAAGTCCTAATTGACTTTTCGCAAGCTACTCATTTTATGATGATGAAATAATTTTCCATCATTCCTAACTAAACAGAAATCAGCTCACAGCCAGCCACTTTCCCCTATCTTTAACGTTCGCAATCTTTTACTTAACGACAATAAGTTTCTTTTCGACTGGAATTATTTCTTTTTCCATTAATGGTTGTACTTGTTTTCCGAAAGGCATTTGAGCAATAATCTTCCAGCTATCAGGAACATTCCATTCCGGTTGAATATTTATTTCCATATGTTGAAGGGATGCTGCATAGCCTACAGCTTCCAACCCTGTCCAAACTACATATTGAAGCATACCTTGATTTTGTTGAGACCATACTTCTAACTCATCATGAAATTGAGGCATTTTTTCTTGTAAACCTCTGATTACATCTCTGTCTTGGAAGAATAAAATCGTTCCATGACCATTGCGAAACCCATTAATTCGCTCCTCTATTCGTGCAAAATCCTCCTTAGTTTTCTTTCGGGCAATTTCTTCTGTATCGTTCCAAAGTTTTTTATGATTTTCCCCAAACAAAATCACCACGCGAGTTTCCTGTCCATTGAATGCAGTTGGTGTATGATTTAATGCGGATTCTACAATTTCAATAACTTGTTCATCTGGAACAACAGCTACATCTTCCAATACACGAATAGAACGGCGATTTTTCACTGCTTCAAAAAAATCCATTTATATTCCCTCCTATTTAGTTGCGCTTGTTATATTAACATAAATTAATGAAAAATTAATAAATAATGCTTATCAACACGGATTCTTGTAACGAAAAACATTTGACAAAATCTATTTTTTGTTTTATTATGAACTAATAATTATATAACTTTTATCTAATGAATTCACATATTACAAAAAGTAATCGTGTTCGTTTGGTACTTTTTGTAATGTGTGAATTTTTTTAGTTTAAAAATGTAATTATAAAAAATTAAATTTGGAGGTTTTTTAAAATGAATGAAGGTACAGTTAAATGGTTTAACTCAGAAAAAGGTTATGGATTCATTGAAGTTGAAGGTGGATTCGATGTATTCGTCCACTTCACCGCAATTCAAGGAGACGGCTTCAAAACACTTGAAGAAGGTCAAAAAGTTGAGTTTTCAGTGGAAGAAGGCAACCGTGGACCTCAAGCAACAAACGTTGTGAAACGATAAATACGTTGATCCTCTGCAAAAGGCAGAGGATTTTTTTATTCCATTTGATAAGCATATTTTTCGACTTTTATAATAATTATTATATAATAATTGTTAGAATTAAATGATAGATGAAGGGGATTTGAGCATGTCTATTTATGAATTTCTTATAAAAAAACCAAACGGTGAAATTCTTTCAATGGAAACTTATCGCAATAAAACGATGTTAATCGTAAACACTGCAAACCACTGCCGTTTTACATATCAATTTGAAGATTTACAAAGATTGTATGAAAAATTTGTAAATCAGGGGTTCATCATACTAGGTTTCCCAAGCAATCAATTTGCTGAACAAAATCCTGAAGATGGAAGAGAAACAGAAAGGATGTGTAAAATTAATTTCGGTGTAACGTTCCCGATTTTTGATGTAATTCATGTCAACGGAGAAGAAGCTCATCCGCTATTTGAATATTTAAAAGAACAAGCAGAATGCCGCGAGTTCGGAATCAATTTTGAAGAAAAGATACTAAAATCTAAAATTCAAGAAAGTACCCCTCTTGCCCTTGATGAAAAAAACATTCGATGGAATTTTACTAAATTTATTGTGGATGCAAATGGAAATGTAGTGAAACGCTTTGAACCAACCGATTCTATACTAGATGTGGAAAATGCAATTCAAGACGCAATAAAAACTTCTATTGCATAAATGATGGGATTGTCAATTTATGAGCGGATTAGAAAAGGATTTGGGATATTCTAATTTGCTCTTTATTTGCAAAAGCTGTTAAAATTCCATATCACCTATATTCCAGGAAAAATAGGAAATTTAAGGGGTCTGAAAAGTCATTTTGAGACGCCCCCTTTACGGCTGTCGCTAGAGTTTTCGCCGCAGATACATTGCGACTGCGCTAGTGGGGGGCGTTTGATTTGACCACCGAAGAAGCAAAGTTTTTAAGAGAATATTCCTATAAGAAGTAAGGCTGTTCAGAAAGTGTTCGACTTTCTGGACAACCCCGAGTCCCTATTCCCTATCTAACTCTTCACCAGATGATTATGATATCGTCCAATTGGGACGATTGATGGTGATAATGAAACAGGATCTTGAACGACAGTGCAATCGAGTCCAAAAATATCTTTAATTAATTGGCTACTGATAACTTCTGATGGAGTCCCTTCTGCCACTAATTTACCTTGCTTAAAGGCAAAAATATGATCTGCATATCGGGCAGATAAATTGATATCATGAAGCACCAAAACAATCGTTGTGCCGCGTTTTCGATTTAAATCTGTAAGCATATCCAGTATTTCTACTTGATATGTAATATCCAAATATGTTGTTGGTTCATCCAAAAATAAAATATCCGTTTGTTGAGCAAGGGCCATTGCAATCCATACACGCTGTCTTTGGCCACCCGAAAGTTCATCAATATAACGATCGGCTAAATCGGTAATGTTCATGATTTCCATTGCTTCGCTTACAGCATCATCATCTTGACTCGTCCAACCTTTTAAAAACGAATGATGTGGAAATCTTCCTCGACCCACTAAATCAACCACCGTAATTCCTTCTGGAACGATAGGTGATTGTGGTAAATACCCTAACACACGAGCTAATTGTTTAGTGGGAATTTGATGAATCGGTTTTCCATCCAACAATACTTGGCCAGAGTCAGGTTTTATTAATCTTGCCATCGTTTTTAATAATGTTGATTTCCCACAACCATTCCCACCAATAATTATACTGATTTTATTGCTTGGAATAGTGATGGTTACGTCTTGCAGAACGGTCTTCTTATCGTATCCTGCAAACAGATTTTCAACTGAAAGCACGTGTGTAGGTTTCATTACAATCCACCCTTTCGATTCAAACGAACTAATAAATATAACAAGTAAGGTGCACCAAGGATACCGGTAATCACACCCACTGGATATCTAGCTTCGAAAGCATGTTGACCAATTAAATCCCCAGCCAATACTAGGATTACGCCAACAAGCCCGGCAGGAATGATATTTGAAAAGCCTGTACCCATGATTCTATTGGCAATTGGCCCCGAAAGAAATGCAACGAAAGCAATTGGCCCTGTTGTTGCCGTAGCTAAAGCAATCATCAATACGGAACTTATCATCAACATGATTCTCGTTCTATTTACATTTACTCCAATCGATGTCGCTGTTTGATCTCCTAATTCCAACATCTCCAATTGCTTACCGTACATAATTAAAATCGGAGTCAAAAGAATGACAGTGAAAATGAGTGGATAAAGAGTTTCCAATTTCAACCCATTTAAACTGCCGCTCAGCCAGCGCATTGCCGTTGGTATATCGTGTTGATTCCCAATCAACAGTAAATAAGAAATAACAGAATTTAACATCGCCTGAATGCCAATACCGATTAAAATCAATCTTCCAATGGAGAAGGAACTCCCTTTTGCTAAAAAATAAATAATCAATACTGTACATAGACCACCAATTACGGCAGCGATTGAAATGGTTGCAAGACTGGCATGAAGAATAACGATGCAAAAAACAGCCGCAGCGCTTGAACCTGTCGTAATCCCAATCACATTGGGATTGGCTAATGGGTTCCGTAACATCGTTTGAAATACATAACCACCAGCACCAAAGGCGAAACCTGCAAACACTCCTGCCACCATTCGAGGTAACCGAATTGTTCCGACAGCAAAGGATGCACCCTTTACTTCTTCACCAAAAAGTACCCGTATTACGTCTTTTACAGGATAAATCGTGTTACCAACCATCAGCATCATGAAGCATAAGACTACTGAGATTAAGCCCAGTAATGCTGTCAAAATTACAAAGCGACGTTGTCTTTTTGAACGAGCTGATCGAATTAAACTCAATGTATCATTCATCATATTTCACGAACTTTCGATTTCATTGTAATGAAAATTAATATAGGAGCACCAATAAAGGCTGTTACAACCCCGACTTCTAATTCTCCAGGACTACCTAACAACCTTCCACATACATCTGACAATGTTAATATAATTGCTCCTGTAAGAGCAGACAGCGGTATAATGTAGCGCATATCCGGTCCGATTACTAATCGAACAACATGAGTTGCAAGTAAACCGATAAATCCTATGGGGCCTGCAAGAGCTGTTGCAGCACCACATAATAGTACGCCACCAAATGCAGCAATTAGCCGAATGAACCCAATCCGTACACCTAAACTAGTAGCAACCTCATCCCCTAAAAGTATGGCATTTAATGCGGGAGCTGTAATAACAGCAATGATACATCCTGTTAACAAGAAAGGGAGAAAAATTGAAATGGAATCCCAAGAGCCTGATCCCACGCTACCTACTTGCCAAAATCGAAATTGATCCATAACATTTGTACGCGGAATCATGACCGCTGAAACAAGCGAAGACAAAATGGCACTTGTCGCGGCACCTGCCAACACAAGTTTCAATGGTGTTGCACCGCCACTTCCCATCGATCCAATGGAATAGACAAATATTGCAGCAATCATTGCTCCAACAATCGCAAACCAAATATATTGACTGGCAGAGCTAATATGAAAGAACGCAATTCCACATACGACAAAAAGGGCTGCCCCCGTATTGACTCCTAATATGCTTGGATCCGCAATCGGATTTCGGGTCACCGATTGCATTAAGGCACCCGAAACTCCGAGAGCGACTCCGGTCATAATACTAAAAATGGTGCGGACAACCCTTTGCCGTACAACATTTGCTTCATGGGAATCTACATGGGAATGGAATAGTCCATCCATTATATCCGTCCAACTAATGATTCGAGAACCAAATAATAATGAAGCAATGATGCAAACACCCAGCAAAACAATTAGTACAATTAGCAGTGCAAACAATTTTTTCGGGATAAGGTTTTGCTTTTTTTCTTTATAGGTTGTTGTTTTCATCATATTAATTTAGCTTTTTTGCCGCTTCTGCAAGCAAACTTAAATATTCATCGATGGTGTACGCAATGGAAAGCGGATTCGGATTACCAGCTGCTGCTAATGGTGTATTATCACCAATGACTACAACGGCACCTTTTTGAATTGCCGGTACTTTTCCTAAAATTGAGTCCTGTTGAAGAGCTTTTAATGTTTGCTCATCACCATATGTCACGATAATGTCTACATCATTTAATGCATCTGCGTTTTCTGCACTCATTTCGATATAGAAACTATTTGGATCTCCAATAAATTCTTGTAAGCTTTCAGGATATTTCATTCCTAACTCTTCAAGAAACTCTCCGCGCGGGTCTTGCGTTGTATAGACATAGAATTTTGATAAATCTGCTGCACTGATAGACGCAAAAGCAGCTTTCTTTCCTGCTAATTCAGGATATTTGCTTACCTTTTCTTTAATTAAGTTTTCTGTATCTGCAATCAGTTGTTTACCTTCTTCTTCCATTCCCATACCTTTTGCATTGTATAAGATTTGATCTCTCCAAGATATTACCCAAGGCGTTTCTGGATAAGCAACAACTGGCGCAATTTCAGTTAAAATATCGTATTCTTCTTTTGTAATGCCTGAATATGCCGCAAGAATAACATCTGGTTCACTATCTGCAATTGCTTCAAAATCTAATCCATCTGTATCTTGGTAAATATTTGGTTTTTCTACACCAAGTTCTTTTAATTTTTCTTTTGTCCATGGAAGCATGCCACTATCATCTTGAACGCCATAGTTAGCAGCAGAAAAACCTACTGGTACAACTCCTAAAGCAAGCGCAACATCATGGTTTGCCCAAGCGATAGTTGCAACTCGTTCTGGTTTCTTTTCAATTACCGTTTCACCAAATGCATGTTGAATGACAATCGGATATTCTACTGATGATTCATTACTTGTGTTCGTTTCTTTTTCTTCACCATTTGATTGATTAGAGGATTGTTCAGAACAACCTGCTAACAAGAGTATGAATAATAATGTAAAAACTATTGAGAATATTTTATTTTTCATCTTAGTACACCTCTTTTATTTCGCAATTGATAATAATTATCATTTTCGATGATAATATAATATTTTTACAAACCGATTGTCAATCACTAATTAACTATTTACTCAACTTTCGCAGAGTAATATCTTATTGCAACTCTTGATATGACTGTTTTATATCGTCTTTCATTATTTCTCTTGTTTTTTATTGATTTTATTTTTTTAAAAGAAAAAGACACCTATCTTTTGGTAAAATTATGGTGAACAAACCAAATACCAAAGAAGGTGTCACCATTATGATAACGAAAAAAGATACTTTTGCACAACTACCAAAAGAACTTGAACGAAGATTTTCTGAATTAAATATAGGCAAACATTTGAGAAAAGCGAGAATTACTAAGGGATTTGGTTATTCATGCTTATCTATTTTCCGTCTTATTTTTTTGCTTGTTTTCCAATATAAAAATTGGTTTCAAGCACTTCAAAGTAAGAAAGCCGTGGACTTACCTAAAAAAGATACGATCTACCGTTTTCTAAATTCATCTACTTATGCTTGGCGAACTTTTTTACTTTCCTTATGTCAAGATCTTACTGGACGTATAAAAAAGCTTACATCAAACAACAGAGTGAAGGTGTTTATTGTTGATGATTCACTCTTTTCACGCAACCGAAGCAAGTCTGTTGAACTTCTTTCACGAGTATTTGATCATACAGAGAAACGATTCTATAAGGGGTTTCAGTTGCTTACTCTTGGTTGGTCTGATGGATATTCTTTTCTACCTGTAGACTTTGCTTTATTGAGTTCAGCGAAAAAGGAAAATCAACTTAACGGGGTCGATGAATCCATTGATAAACGCACTTCCGGCTACAAGCGTCGTCTTGAAGCACAACAAGATAAGCCAAGCGTTGTCTCTGCTTTATTGGATCATGCCTTAAATGCAGGAATTACAGCTGATTATGTGTTAATGGATACTTGGTTTACGCATGAGCCTTTGATTGAAAAAATCACGGATAAAGGTTTATTTGTCATTGGTATGGTCAAGCAGCTAAAACAACGTTATTTCATAGATGGTGAAGCCCATACTCTGGATGAACTCTTTAAAAAAGCAAAGCGTACCATGGAAAAGAAAGACCTACTCGGTTCGATCCATGTTCATCTTGCAAAAGGACGACAAGTCAAGATTGTATTCGTGCGTAACCGCAATAAAAAGAGTGAATGGTTAGCCATTTTGAGTACAGATACCACACTTTCAGATGAAGAAATTGTGCGTATTTACGGGATGCGCTGGGACATCGAAACATTTTTCAAGTGTACCAAATCATTGCTTAACCTAGCAAAAGAATTTCAAGGTCGTTCGTATGATCTGTTGATTAGTCATACAACGATTGTGTTTACTCGCTTTATACTCTTAGAGTGGGAGCGTAGACAAAACAACGATCCTAAAACGATTGGAAATCTCTTTTTTCTATTATGTGAAGATGTAAAAGATATGAATCTAGAGAGTGCATTGAATCAATTATTAGCGATCTTCCAAACATTAGCAGAAGCTAATGTTTGTTTGAACATGGAATTATTTAAAAGTAAAGTACAAGAATGGATTGCGTCTTTACCCAATTACATCAAGAGATGTCTGACAATATCTGTGTGCGAAAGTTGAGCTATTTATAAATGGGAATTTCATAACTCATTTCAATATAATTCCTTCATACATTAAAATAAAATATCCCTTCATAATAAAAACACCATTTCTCCCTATCGTCAATGAGTAAAATGGTGTTTCATAAAAATAGTTTTCATATACGGCTAATATCCAATACAATGATTGGTTCTTGTTCCTCTAAATAATATACATCAAAAACTAGTTTATTATTGAGAAAAGCCATTTTTGCCATTCGTTTTTTGGATTTTCCGTAATTAAAATTCTCTTTTATGATTGGTAGAGGTTTTGAAATGATGTAGTCAATTTCTAAAATACGACATAAGCTTATTAATTCTACCATCACTTTTAATTCGTATCCCTTTTGCTGGTATTCATTATTTAAGAATATTTCATTTACTATTAGGAACTTAATGTAACCTTCATCAAAGGTAGATTGAAAATGTTTTTTAAAAGTAGAAATGATTGTATATTCCTCATCTGAAAATGATTTGGCTACCTTTAACAAATCAGATTTATCCATTATAAAAGAGTTGTAAATTTTGAAGTTTAGATAACCTATCGTTTTTGCGCCTTCATTCATGAGAATGATATTTGTCCATCCATTAATCAATTGATATTCCGGATTTGTTTCAATAGAAGTATCAATTCGTATATAACTATTTTGAAATTCTTCTAATATAAAATCGGTTTGTTTACCTAATAAAAACGGGTTAGTATTTGGAGCATTTCTTTGTTTCTTTGATGATTCAATAAAAAACTTGTGAAAATGGAGATCCTCGTCTCTATTTTCCATGAAAACAACTCCTCTTCATCTTTTATTATCAATTACAATAACACGAACAAAAGTTCTTGTAAAGTTTAATTTTACATTATTCTGAATTTTTTCTATTTTATTATATCAATATCATTCTACCTTTTTGCAAATGATAACTCCATATATTTTGATAATATTCCCAATTTAAAAACTAAATTGAAAATTCCTCATTTTCCTACTTTTTCAATCTACATAGATTCCTTTCTGAAAAGTTGCTAAAATTAGAATTATTCAACTTAGAAGGAGCAGAGATTATGAAAAAGATGAGTTCATTTTCTACTTATGCAGTCATTGGTACAATGCTATTTGGGATGTTTTTTGGTGCAGGGAACTTAATTTTCCCAATCCAAATGGGACAACTAGCTGGTACAAATTTTTGGCCTGCATTAATTGGATTCCTCATTACAGCCATCGGGTTACCCTTCTTAGGAATCATTGCCTTTGGGTTATCTGGTAGCAATAGTTTACGGGAATTAGCTGGAAGAGTTCATCCACTGTTCGGCGTGATTTTTGCAATCGCTCTTTATTTAACGATTGGTCCATTTTTCGCAATTCCACGAACAGCAACGGTACCTTTCGTTGTAGGTTTTGAACCATATATCAATCCCGAATATAGCACATTGTTGTTAGGAATTTTTAGTTTTGTATTTTTTGCCATTGTCTATTACTTCTCTTTAAATCCAGCGAAAATCGTCGATTATATTGGGAAATATTTAACTCCTGCCTTTTTATTGTTCTTATTCATTTTAATTATTATCGCAATCATAAAACCAATGGGGTCATTCGATCAACCAATTGGCGATTATCGCGACCTTGCATTTATAACAGGATTTAAAGAAGGATACAATACAATGGACCTTCTTGCATCATTGGCTTTCGGGATTGTTGTGATTAACGCAATAAAAGGACAAGGAATTACAAATAAAACAGAAATTGCAAAGTCAACTCTGAAAGCCGGCGTATTTGCCATGGCATTGATGGCACTCATTTATGGACTTATTACGTATATGGGGGCATCTAGCGTTTTGGCAATCGGCACTTTCGAAAATGGTGGACAAATCTTTGCCGCAGTCGCTCAATATTATTTCGGTGATTATGGGGCAATACTACTTGCGATTATCATTGTTCTTGCATGTTTAAAAACAAGTATCGGATTGATAACGTCTTGTAGTGAGTTTTTCAACCAAGTATATCCTAAAATTAGTTACAAATGGTTCGTACTCATCTTATGTCTTGTATCATTTACAATAGCGAACTTTGGTTTAAATAATATTATTCAATTCGCTATTCCTGTATTAATGTTATTGTATCCATTAGCGATTGTTCTAATTATTTTAACCCTTTGCTCACCTTTATACGGAAATAAGCAAAGTGTCTATACTTCAACGATGTTTTTCACTTTCTGTGTAAGCTTATTTGATGGTTACAGTACATTAGTTGCAAGTTTACCAAGTACAACTATTTCATTGTTCGAATCAATTAAGTCATTTTATTCCGATTATTTGCCACTTTATGATATTGGACTAGGCTGGATGTTGCCGGCTGCCTTTGGATTCATCATCGGAATTTTGTGGCCAAAAGGTTCAAAACAAATCGTGACACAATAAAAAAGGGGGCGTCACTTTATGGCGCCCTTTTTAACAATGATAAGTTTGGAAATGAAATATTACAATAATACGTCAGCAGATGAATAGATAAAACAGGAACAAGAAATTTTTTACATTGTTTACTCCAACTAAATAAGATGGAAAATTACTATCATTTAAGGTAACATAATTTGTGAATGAAAGGAGGCTACTAAGGATGTTTGACCAAGTTGCAATTACTATTTTAAAAGCACTGACTATTTTAACAGTTTTATTTATTGTATTTCTTCTACCACTTGGTGACTATCTATTAACAAAAAAGTAATATTTCCTTAAAAGAAGGGAGTCAATTCATAACTCCCTTCTTTTTTATTTTAATTTTCTCCATCATTTACTTTCTCAATCAAAAAAGTGTATCGATAAATGATTTTCCACTTTTTATATAAGCTACTTACTTCAACAATACCCTCGGAAATGAAATAGGTGACGAAATTTTGAAACAACTTCCTAAACAATTAAAATAGTATTTATCTCCTCAGGATTTCGTAGCACGTACAGGCGGCGATGAATTTATTTTATTCATTAAAGAAATAAAGCCCATCGATGCTTTAAAAGAAAAAATTAAACAAATTACAAATTTCTTAAACGATCCATTTTTTGTAAAAGAATACCAACTTCATATTACCGTAAGTATTGGTGCTTGCATCTTCCCTGAAAATGGGACAACCAGCTTGGAGTTATTAAGAAATTCTAGCGTAGCTTTACAAAAGGCTGTGAAAGAAGGAAAAGGAACGTATCATATCCTCTCCCATACAAATAGTATCCAATCCTATAAAAATTATTCCATAGGACGAGATTTAAAGAAGGCAATCGAAAACAATGAATTAGAATTTTACATTCAACCTCTAGTGGATACAACTACTAAACAAATCACTGGTGCTGAAGCGTTAATTCGGTGTAGACATCCAAAATGGGGGCTTCTCTTACCTGGTGAATTCATTAATATTGCAGAAGAAAATGGCCTAATTACTGATTTGGATAACTTACCATTTGATGGAAAAATAATACAAGACAGAAGAAAACATCATCGTTTTACTTCCACTGCCCGCTTGAAGCAAAATTAAAAATCTCATCGATAGCAAAGCGGAACTTGGATATCGGGGTATCCAAAGTATTAGTTACAGAAATCGGTGCTGGAGGACTTAGATTTATATCAAATCTTAATTTGCCAATCCGTACGGACATTCTTTACCAATTTATTACAGAATTACTTGAAGAGTCCATTTTATTGAATGCGAAAATTGTTTGGAAAGAAGAAGTGAATGAAGATCTAGCGGAATATGGTGTTAAGTTTATTTTTGAAAATGATGAAGAAAGAACTAAGTTCACCATAATTCTTGACACATTTGTAACTTTAGCAAAAAATCATAAAAAGGTACCACCATACAAGAGAGCGATTGTTGACGATATTAATGAGTACTTCAATATCGTTGTAATAAACTAATGATGTACACTTTTGATATCAAAAAATTGGGTTAGGTAGGTTCTCCCCTATCCAACCCAATATTTTTTGCTTATTTGATTATCTCTCAACTTTTATTAGTTTTGAATGAATATTTTTTATTTCAAGAATTTGAGTAAAGTTATAGTCATTTACAGTGGTGTTTAATTTAACATTCGGATAGTTTTTCAAAATACTTTTCACATTACTTAATCCTTTTCCACGATTTTTTCCTTTCGTAGAGAATCCATCTTCGAAAATGTTTTCTAAATCTACCTCTTCATCATAGAATGTATTTTCGATGATGATCATCAACGAATCATCATTGGTTTTAATAAATGCAATATCAATTTCACTATCAAAATTAATTTTTTGATTGGATTGATAATTCGCTTCAATTGCGTTATCTAAAAAGATTCCTAGAATTCTAGCTAAATCAATGACATTCATATGAAAGTCTTCAATATCTTCTGGAATTTCAATATTAATTGATATATTTTCTTTTTCAGCTTGTAAAATCTTTGTTAAAAGCAGACCCTTAATTCCTGTGACCTTCATTTTCGATAAATTTGCTAACAATTGATTTCTTTTTAATGTGTTCATTTCTGTAGAGAATATATGTTGTTTAAAATATTCTTTTAAACCCTCAAAATCATTAATTTCAATGTAACCTTGCATAGTAAACAATATATTGTTGTAATCATGTCGAAATTTTTGCATATCATTATTAATTAATTCCAATGATTCCATATAACTATTAAACTGATTATTTTCAAACTCTATTTTTTGAATATCATGTTGTTTTTTGATGTTTAATATCGTCAATGAAAGTATAAACAGCATGATTACAAAATACGTAATCTGAATCACGATATTGAATATTAACACTGTATCTTTAGATAAATAATCTGTTAAGTAGATATTAATGTAAAAAGTGACCATCGTTACAATCACAACAAAAAAAATAAATTTGATAGCACTCTTTATTTCAGGTAACAATGTAATAAATTTTTTGTGAAAATATCGATAAATAAAGACACTAATAATAAATAAAACAATAAAAAAACAATATTGATCTAAGACACCAGGTAAAAAGTTAATTGAGAGTGATTGCATAATATATTGGGCAAGATTATCTACTAAGATACCTATAATAATAAAGAAACAAAGTTGTATTAGTATAATAAATTTTTTTGTGAGTAAAAAGAAATAAATTAATGAACTAACAATAAAGTAAATAATTCCTTGCCATTGACCTACCCATAAGAAAATAAAACTTGTAGGACAAAATACGGTTAAGGCGAAAAATAAAATTTGCTTCATTCGCAATTTGATTTGTGATGTATACGTGACTGCCCACACTATCAAGATTAACTCAATCATTATCAATACTAGCTTCATTTTTTCTCCTACTATGTATAATTCTATTCTGGAATGAATCAATAATATAATAACTATATTACGATAGTACACATGAACGCAACGGATTTTCGTAATTTTGTACTAATTTATGTATAAATTAGTAGGGCTTATAAATTAGAGGAAGAAAATTCCGACTAATAGAGTTAGTCGGAAAACAATGGAAAAACATTTTACGGAGTTATTTTTTTGTAGCAAAAGGATGATTTTCTAGTAACTCATTTGAAATCTTTTTCTCATGGAATAATGTTGTACATCCAGTAATCGTAGCTGTACCTCCAACAGCAACTACAACCATCGCAATTTTAGAAATTAAATTTTTAACATTCATCCAATTCATTTTCATAAAAATACTCCCCCTTAATTGATTGAGATAGTAACATTAGAGATTCTAATAAAGCCCCATAAGCGATAAAAACTTTTATTTCGAATGTCGAAATACAAAATATTCCAACTATTATGAATACTCGGAAGGCCATTTTTCTTCGCAAATATTTTTTATGATGTTGATTGATAATCGGGTGCTTTTCTGTTCCTTTAGGTGCAAGTTTATAGATAAATACTAGTATGATGATAAAAATAATATATAAGAGGAATGTAGGAATAATTGAGTAATAAACAGCTAAATATTTAATAGTGATTGGAAATGCTATGATGCTAGTAGCGAGGCATATAATTAGGTTGTTAAAATGATAGCCGAAACAAACTTGCCTTAATATGAAAAATGTAAGATGCGCAATCAATGTTGGAACTATACAATTTAATAAATAAGCCAATAAATAAATTAATATAAGCTTGTAAGACTCTGAGATAATGATTTGAATACCTAATTTTAATTTTTCTTTTTCCAAATGAGAAAAATGTTCTTGATCTAATAGATGAAAGATTGCATTTTCAATTCTAGAAATCTTCTTGTTCCCTCCTTTATTTGGATGTATTCATTTTAAATTTATTAATTCATCACCTCCATCTCTTATTTTATCATCAGTCCATTTAATGGTGAATATTAGAATTCATTATGCTCTCATAAAAAATATCAATAGACATAATAAATCTGAATTTTCTGTAACTATATTTTCCTACTAGCGTCGCATTAAAATAATTTAACGCCTTCAAATAAACCGAATTTTCTGAAATATAATCCAAACACAAAAAAATCCTTTATAATGGTTGGGTGGTAGTAAACCATCCAAATCCAATACAAAGGACAAAAGCATGGATAAGTTTACACGAAAAACATCATTTGAACAACGGTTTTCACCAATTCATTTCAACTTATTTGACGATATGGTGAAAGCCTATCAATTAGATTACTATACAAAGAAGCTTTATATGGCTTCATTTCTGAAATGACTGTTGTATGCTCAATTACATGAAACCGAGAGTTTGCGAAAACGCTGTCGTCCGTGTGTTAGAACGATTTTCGTTACCTGAAGATTCGCCTGTATTCTCCGATGAAATGGTGGTGATTGGAACCACGCAAAATCGTTCTGAAAACGCGTTCCGTCTCATCAAATTGTTGGATACAAAAGGAAATAAACTTCATTTACTGACGAATCGTTTTGATATGGATGCAGATGAAATCGCCGAAATCTATCAGTCACGTTGGGCCATTGAACTTTTTTTCAAATGGATGAAACAACACTTGAATATCAAGAAGTTCTACGGCCACAGTAAACAAGCCGTACACAACCAAGTATACGTAGCGATGATTGTATACTGTTTAAATGTGTTAGCCCAGTTGAACACGAATAGTAACCGAAGTACGTTACAAATAAGTCGATATTTGAAAACAGCTTTATGGAAATCTGCACACATTTGGTTACGGAAAATCGAAGTTGACGGCGTCCCATAAAGGTTTGCCAGTCGTTGTTGCACAAGTCATAGGTTATAGTAAAAAATTGGATGTTTACTACCCTCGCTTAGGTGTTTTCGTTTTTTCTCTAAAGTCCAGAAAAAATAAAACTGAAAATTCAGACATCATTTATGCGACGGTAGTGAGTATTTTTATAAAAGGAAGGGCTAACTCATAATGATACAAGTTAGCCATCATCTCCCTACATGTTTGCAGCCTGTAACTTCGCCTGTTCTAATACATCCTCAACAGCTTTTGGTTCTTTGTCGGCGGATACCCATGTTTCTGGAGCACCTTCTTAATAGATAAACGCATACGTGCTTGGACTTGTTCTTTCTTATCCCAATCATGAGTGCGATTTTCTTTTCAACGGCGATTAACTTCTTATCTTCCATTAGCTTTTTAGCGCCTAAGGATTTTAGCCCACATCAAGAAAATAATCACACACTACTTAAATATGACAATATAAGGGCAAGTATTTCTAGAAAATAAAATTGTTTAGATCATGCTTGTATGGAGAACTTTTTTAGTCATTTAAAGACATGTATCAATTTGAACCGGCTGTAGAATTGAAGCAAGCAGTTTCACAATACATTGAATTCTGCAACAATGAACGGATACAAACGAAATGAAACAGCTGTCGCCCTAAAGCATATCCGGCTACAGCTGCCTAATAAGTTCCTTTTTATTTACTGTCCACTGATAGGGATAAGTTCATGATGGGAAGTTGGAGGGCTCTCTTTTTCTTTTACTCTAACAATCTTCCTCCACATACTTCGGGGCGTGCCAGTGCACTGTTCACCAATATGAGTAGATTTCACTCCCCAATAATCCTCATGAGATTCTTATAAATCTCTTTCCATGAATCTTCTAAGTTAATGATCATGATTTCCATCGTCATGCGATCATCCCAACGAAACGATTCATTGATTTGAATCCCATTAAATGGATAAATCAAAATACCTTTCAAGTTGATAATCTCCTTTGGCTGATGCATCAAATAGGTAAACAATTGATACAGATTGTGGCTATGAAACGACGATTTTCCATAATTCTCTTGGAAGATATTTTTGTAAAACTTCGCATCGATTACAATTTTCTCAAAGCCATTTTTATGTGTTAATGAGACATCTGTCTTCATCGTTGGCAAGTAGGTTTGATTTCCCTCTAGCTTCCACTGCATAACTTCGGAGGACACTCGATACTTTTTCTGCTCAATTCTGTAAAAGTTAAACAAGAATTTCTCGAAAATGCGATTTAACGATTTCTCATCTAGTTCAGCTGAAAATAAACTCCAGTTACCATGTTTGTGGGATAACAGCGTTAGTTCATGCAGCAATTTAGCAATATGCACCATACGCTTATAATACGCATCGTGTCTTCCAAAGTAGATGCGAGAAAATACTTCCCTTGTTATTGGGAGTGGATCCACTTCAGAAATTAATTCTAAATAATGAAAACTTCGCTTTCTTGTTTCTTCTTTTACATAACGATTCACACAGATGGATCTTAACGTGGATTTCATTACTTGGTTTAATAAAATATTCGCTGAATATTCATCTTTCTCACATACGACGGTAGGCTTTTTTGACAAAATGTACGGCATGGATTCATTCATAATGACTCGCCCACCAAGTCGGTTCGTGGATTCAATCCTAGTTACATAATTCTTAACAAGTCCACGACGATGCAAAAGATCTACTTCGTACAAAAATCGGTTGGCAATGAAATCATAAGTAATCAAGTCTTCGTCGACATCATTCAAACTCTCAATTAATTCTGGCATTTCATTCACATAACTGAGTAAGCAAAACAAATTGCGAATAGGGACTTTTAATACAGACTTCATACTATATTCCCTCAATCAGTTCTCTAACAATGTCTGGTCGATCAAAGAAGTACTCTTCTAATAACGGAGTAATTTCAAAAGTTAAAATGCTTTCAAACCATGTATTTTCATCCATATGCTTAGGTTTTGCTGTAAAAAATGAATGGCCAATAGCATAGCCGCTCCCTAGCTGAAAATCATTCACAATTTCGTTATTTATCCTTTCAACTGCAGATAAAATCCTCGCCAACATTTGGTCAGAAACACCTGAGGCCTGAACGGCACGCTTCCATTTCTCATTAAAAGCAGGTTTTAGCGTCACAAATGCAAAGCGACGACGCAGAGCTACTTCCAACTGAGCTAATGATCGATCCGCTGTATTCATTGTCCCAATTATATATACATTACTAGGGACGGTAAACTTATCTTTTGAATAACCCATCGTGACAAATTCATCACGTTTATCATGTTCAATAAGCATAAACAATTCACCAAAAATCTTGGCCAAATTCCCTCGATTAATCTCATCAATAATAAAGTAATAATCTTTATTAGGATTTTCTAATGCACGTTGGCAAAAATCATAAAAAATACCATACTGTAGAGAAAAACCGTGTTCATCCGGTCTAAATCCCATCACAAAATCTTCATAAGCATAGTTCTGATGGAACTGGACCATTTCAACTCTATTTTCATCTTTAACTCCCATTAAGGAATATGCAAGACGTTTTGCTAAAAATGTTTTCCCAACACCAGGAGGCCCTTGCAAAATGATGTTTTTCTTGTACTGTAGTAAGCCCTTAATCGTATCATATTGTTTTTCATCAATAAATACTTGCCTTAAGAAATCTTCTTTTGTATAGCTTTCTAATACACCCGAAGGTTGATCGGCATGTAAAGATGAAATAGCTTCTTTTAGATTAGGCTTCAGCCGCCAAATAAAATGCCGATTCTCGTCATACTCCCCTCCAAACAGAACGCACCAGTAGCAAATCGTTCCATCTTCTCTTTTCACCGGAGCTGTGCCAGTAGCTTCCATCACTCGTTTCGCAAGCTGCACAACTTGTGAGTTAAATGAAGCCGAATGCTTTCCAAGAGCAGCTGCTAGCTGGGTAGCTGTTGCTTCTCCTCCAAGTTCGTACATTTTATGAAGATACACTAAATCTTTTTTGCCAAAAATAGAATCATTTTGAAGAAGCTCTATCCAAGTTTCAACACTGATAAATGAATCTGGATCGCTCCTATCCGTAGTCAAGTTGTCTTCTTTAAATGCTTCTAACACTTCAACCATTTTTTCGCAAAAGTTTTCGTATCGAAACGAATCGGAACTGGATTCAAATGATAAATTCGCTTGTCCTCTTTTTGGATGCTGGTCACCATAAAGTAAACCGTAACGGATCCCCTTTTCATCAATAGATAAAAAGAATTGTGGTGCTGTTCGATGACTTGTATGTCCCTTTTCATAAACAGCTAGCCAGCACTCAGAACATCCAAAATTTTGATTCCAGTTGAAACCATTCAACACTTTATCTTCTACTAGATCCAAGTCTTTAAACGGTTCCAGCTGACGAATGGCTTCATGAATCTTACGTTGCTCTTCTTGTACTTTCTGCTTTTTATTCGCATAGTACAGCTGAAATAATATGGTGAAGTTATTCCACGATTGCAAAATGTTGGTGTCGTATTTCGCTTTGACATCATTTTTAATTTCTTCCAATTCAGCAATGGATATCGACCCAAATTCAATGATTCTGTCTAGAACCATAAATTTAATAAGATTTATTTTTTCTGTGTTTCGGTACTGTTCTCTGAGCAAGTGAAGCGTGTCGGAATCTAGCTTTGATATCGCCTCTAGCATAAGTTCTGGCTGTTTCATAAATTTACTTAACTCTTTTGCTAATCCATACAAATATTCGACAGCACTTTCAACTTTAATCTGATTGTACTGCGTACTGCAAAAGAAGAAATCTTGAATATCAAGCATGGTCAAATCAGGATAAGAGTTCTTTAAGTGTTCAAGGGCAATTTCGCACATTTGTAAATACGTCTCATAGTTGTTACCAACGGTTCCAAGCTTCATCTCAATCGCGTATGATTTTTTTAAATCCGTAAACACTTCTTGCTTGTACAGAGGGTATTTTCTATAATCAAATGCGGCAAGCAAATAGGCAAACAGCGGTGCTCCAAGCGAAATGCTTGGATTATATGCTTTCCCCTTTTCCCGAAACAATTCAATTCGCTCTTCAACCGATAAAGATGAATAGATTAGCTGATTTAACAACATAGCAACCTCATGCGGGCGCTCCTCAGCATACTTCACTAAATCAGCCATATTGCTCCAATGTACAAAACTTCCAGAGGAAGGATTCTCTTTCTGCAGCTTTTTCACAATATCAAGCACAGTAAATTCGTTAATATCTTGTCCTTTTAGGAAATCATTTAGACGAGACAAGATATCGATTTTGTATGATTCATCATATGTGTCGCTTTCTTTAAATTGTAAATACTTTCTAAATGATATATCGATGTATGTATCTTTCAACATCTGTTTCTTTAGTAATTCGTAACTCATCTATCATACCTCCATACCTCAAATACTAAATAGTCTATTTCTAGATAAGTGTTATATTCATTCTATCATGGCAGCCAATCATCATCCTTATTCACTAAGCATAAATACGCTGTTTTTGTTTTAAAATCTAATCCGACAACATCGAGCTCACTCAATCCTCTCAGCCCACCGCCTGGCATACGAACATTATAATCGACAAAGTCACATTGTTTGATGACTTTTAAATATCCGCCAACTATGTATTCTCCTATGTCTGTTTTCATTATCTATCTTCTCCTACATGAACGGCTAAGTATCGAAATTCTCCATGCTTTTCATTACTAACAGTTGAATAATGTTGCCATTGTAATTTATAAGTTCCTTTAATAACGATCGGAGCTTCACGACCTTTCGTAGTTCCTGCTGAAGCATGTTCCAGCCATTTCAATTCTCCAGTCAGAATACGGTTTTCATGAATTCGAAAATAGCTGTCAACAGTATTGGCTCTAGTTGGCTCACTCCAATACAAATGGTCATTTGTTAATAGAATCGCAATCCCTTTGATATTATCCCGCCCAGTTGTAATCTTTTCGAGTTTCTCCACTTGTTTAAGAAAATCATAACGACCAATATCTTGGGCATTGTGATGTTTTAATTCTATTAATTGATTTTCTAGCTTAATTGTTAATCTAGCTAGTTTATTCATTAAATATATCGCATGTTGTTGCTCGGAATTCGGGCCTTCCACCCAAAGGTCGACTACACATCCATGAAAATCCTTGTTTTCAATCACGCAAAACTTTTCTTGAAGTTGATGTTTTAATGAATTTTTAAAAGCTTCTTTTGAAGAAAAAAATGGATGTTTTTGTGCTAATTTTTTCATTTCCTGTTTAATAGAAAACATGTTTATTCCTCTCCTTGTACTTTCTAAATGGCCCCAATCTTATACTACAAACTGCTTAACCGATTTCTTTCTATTTTTGTGTTATCTTTTCCATCCAGGACGTCAGCTCTTTTGCTGCCGTAAATTCGCAGCGCTTTGGCCCCTTTCATCAATTTGACAGAAAGGCGCGCGGTTCCCCGATAGTCTTTTTTGTTCATATCGATACATTCCGTGAATTCGTCCCAGTACACGACAGCAATTTCTTGATTGTAATCGCTTAGCTGCTTTTGACTGCAAATAAATGCAAAAACGAGTGTCTTGTTTTTATTCTCATCTTTTAATTTCTTAATCTCTTCCAGCTCACGATCTGAAAACGTAAATGACCATGTAAAATCTTTTGATCCTGTTGGTGAAGTATGATATTTTGTATAAATCATGTAATCATCATTATTCGTCGATACTTCATATATTTGACGACTTTCATTCTCTTTTTCAAATAATGCCGGCGCCAAACCGCCATTAATGAGTACAGAGAGTAATGCTCCATAATAATAATCGGCCTTGCAAAGCACGCCCATTGTTTTATTCCCCCTTTCCATTCTTTCTTGTAAATAGTCTATTCATGTTTTTCTTTTAATGAAAAAAAGCTTTATATAATTCTAAAGGTTCAGTAAAGTTTTACCATGCTTATGTTAGCTAATTTTGTAAGAAAATGTTGTCGAATAATGTCGTAAAAAATCGAGTAGGAGGGAGCGATTAACTCCCGTCCTCTCACACCACCGTACGTACGGTTCCGTATACGGCGGTTCAATTAAGATCATTGACGCAAGTTTTCATAACGAGCTTCAAGACTTTTCAGCCCTTGGTTTCTCCAATAGGAGTTACCAAGGGTTCTGTGTAATATTGGACTATTTGAAATACGCCAATAACTCTTCCGAGTATTTCCCCATTCATACGCTTGCCCTTGTGGTACGCCAAGTTGAATAAGGTTGCGTATCTTTGTTTTCGGTTTCTTCCAGTTCTTCCATAGACACATTCGAAGTCTTCTACGAATCCATTTATCTAATCCAAGGAATATAGATTTGGTGTCTGCTAACGCAAAATATCCACACCATCCCATTAGATATTGATTCAGTTTCTGAATGCGGTATTCCATCGGGTAGGGCATCTTGCGTGATGTGATTTCACGAACTTTATTCTTCACTCGTTTAAGGCTTTCTTTTGCGATACGAACCTTTGGCTCTTTATGATAGGTAAAGCTAAATCCTAGAAACTTACGTTTCCATGGACGGTCGACCGCTGATTTCTTTTCATTTACTTTCAGTCGTAGTTTTCCTTCAATAAATCGCTGGATACTTGCCATTGTGCGAAGTCCTGCTCGTTTACTTTTCACGTAAATGTTACAGTCATCCGCATATCGAACGAATTTGTGTCCTCTTCTTTCCAATTCTTTATCTAGTTCATCTAGTACAATGTTAGATAGTAGCGGACTTAATGGTCCTCCTTGTGGAGTTCCTTCTAATGTGCTTGACACCACACCATTAATCATGACGCCCGATTGTAAATACTTACGAATCAATTTCAGTAATGGTTTATCTTGGATTCTCTTCGCGAGTGTACCCATTAATCTATCATGGTTGACCTTATCAAAGAATTTCTCCAAGTCCATATCTACAACCCATCGATATCCATCTCTTATATATTCTTTCGCTTTCCTCACCGCATCATGAGCACTTCGGTTTGGTCGAAATCCGTAGCTGTTTTCAGAGAATGTAGGGTCATACACTTTTGAAAGTACTTGGGCGATTGCTTGTTGAATCAAACGGTCTGTTACGGTAGGGATTCCTAGTAAGCGAACACCGCCATCAGGTTTCGGGATTTCGACTCTGCGGACTGGCATCGGTTCATAAGTTCCCTTGAGAATTGCTTCTTTAATCGATAGCCAGTTTTCAACTATGTGCTGTCGTAGATTTTGTACGGGCATCATATCTACTCCGTGGCTTCCTTTATTCTGTTCTACACGTTTTAGTGCTTGAAGCATATTCTCCCGTGACAGGATTTGATTCAAAAGCATCGTTATTCTCCTTCCGTGAATAGCTTGTCTTCTTATGCCAGTGGTCACTCCACCCTCCAAGAGGTCCCCCACGGGATTCACCGCTTCCTCCCTCAAGTGAGGTACTACGTTTTCTGTGTTCATCATGACTCACTGAATGCCAAGGGCTATTCTCTCTTAATTGTTCGGTCCTTCTCAGTTGTTCTAGACCAACTAATACTATGACCTCTGCTGACTTCTGATGGTTCAGCTACTTATCACTAAGTAGGTTATGAAGTGTACTTCACGTATCCATCAGACCTCCCCGGGTAAGTACATGCACTTTCACACCATCTATCCGCCTCATTTACTCGATATGACCTTCGACAGAAAGAGCTTTGTTTTGTTTCGCAAACTCACTCAATCATACCTAGCCTTATATGAGGTTCGTGTTCCTCGGACCGGTGTTTTGCCTCCAGCTTCCTTCAGATTCCGCGTCACCACGGACACCCTTGCTCTTGGCTAACCTCTACTTCTGTCTTCGGGGTTCGGGACTTACACCCTATAGTTCATGTACATGCCGGGCGCACGAAAAAAACAGAAGCGCAAAAAGCTTCTGTTTAGAGTTTCTAAATAGAGGGAAAAATTCTTACAATCATTTTCTGCTTTTCATATAAATCATTCATATTTATAAAATATCATCAAATTTCGATACTACCTTTGGTGCCGAATGAATTAGCCCTTCTAACAACGGAGAAGGAGTATTTTGATAAAACACTCTTAATTCCTGCTGAGCACGAGTAACTAAAACATATAGTAATCTAGCATGTAAATCATCCTTTGGAAAACTTTCTTCATTTACATTGACTAATATTACTGCATCAAACTCCATTCCTTTACTATAGTAAGACGTAAGGACTGAGATGGATTGCTTAGCAACCTCTTGATCTGGACTAATATACACAACATCACTTTTATACTCTTGTTTTAAGTATTGGGCCAACCTCATCGCCTTCTGTTCATCTTTATGAATAATGGCAATTCTTTTGTATCGTTTCTTCCATTCTTTGATTGTTGAGACAATATTGTCAAGCAAGTCTTGTCCTGACTTGACTTCAACAAACTGAACAGCGGCCCCATTTCTATTTATCGGTGTTATCGGTTGATGTGACGTACCGTACTGATTGGCTAATACTGTATTAGCCACTTCAATAATTTGCTTGGTAGAACGATAGCTAGTTTCTAATGTTAAAATTGTATCCCGATCTCGTGCAAAAAGAGAATCCATTAATTCGTCCCAATCATATTGACCGTACCTTAGATAAATAGACTGATCTTTATCCCCAAGTATTGTCATCGTTTTCGTGATTTTATTAAGAACGGCAAAATGTAAATAGCTAAAATCTTGCGCTTCATCAACGACAATATGGGCATATTGAATCGGTCTATCATACAGCAACAAATAAATGTACAACAGTGGAGGTAAATCGAAGTATGTTATTTCCTCCAATATATAGTTTTTAAATAAATGAGGAATATCTGAACCAACTTCATGTTGAAACGCATCCAACACTTCATAAGTTAGCACTTGTTTATAGATTGACACTGGATCTGGCAACATCATTTTCTCTTTCCAAAGAGAAAATGTTTCTTTAAATTGCTTTTGTAGCTGACGAACTTTATATTGATATATCGATTTTATTTGCTCAGTTAACTGATTGTATTCGTTTTGTGTTAAACCGCCATTTTTCAAGAACGTGTGTACGATAAAATCGTATTGTTTTGTAATTTCGTCGATTTTATTTTCCATTACATTTTTGAAATGATTTTCTATATGTTGTAGAAAGCGCTCTACTTTTTTTCCAAAAGGTAAATAGTTGTATCCATCAAATATTTTCTTTAATGTTTCTTTATCTAAACGCTCATCAAAAATCGTTATCGGTTGAATACGATTTTCATATTGGTCCTTCATTTCTTCAACAAAAATATCTAATAAAAGAGCCAATGATTCAGAACCTTTAAATTCTATCCTTTTCCGTTCATCATCTGAATCTCTAGTAAATAAAACATTTTCAAAATACCAATTGTATGATAAATCGACTTTATCTTTTAAAATAGTCTCTAAAATAGTTAAAGCTAACTGTTGAAAAGTCATTTGTTGAATTCCTTCCAAGTTTAATTCTGGAAGCAATCCTTTAAAGGAACTAATAAATAATTTGGATGGTCCTAAAATTAACACATTTTCAGGTTTGATATGTTTATTGTTGAACAACAAAAATGACAGACGATGCAGTGCTATGGAAGACTTCCCCGAACCTGCAACCCCTTGAATAATCACATTACGATCAATCGGTTGTCTAATCGCCTTATCTTGTTCTTTTTGAATCGTAGCGATAATTTCCTTAAGATATCCTGTTGTCTCACTTTGCTCTAATATCTCTCTTAAAAAATCGTCAGTGATTGTCAGCTCTTCACCTGTTTCTGTAAATGTCACATTCAGACTACTATTCGGTTCAGCAACTTGTTGAACAATCTTTTTTATTTTCTTATTTTTAATTGTAAACTCTCTTTTTCTTACAACGTCTACAGTTATTTTTGTTTTTCGCCTCGTCTTTTCATCCTCTACAGTATATACTTGCGTAGGTTGTCCAGGGGTAAAGTTATAATAAACAGAGGCAATCGGCATTCGCCAATCCACGACAATTAAGTTTTCATCCTTATCTCTTACCCCTTGCTTTCCAATATAAAAGGTTTCTTCCCCTTCTTCTTCCGAAACAATATCAAAACGTCCAAAGTAAGGTTCTTCTTTCGCCTTTTTTAATAATTCTTGATCCTTAATACCTCTTCGATATGCTATTTCATCGCCTGTTAAACTCGCTTTCTCTTTCAATAACGTATTCTTTCTTTCAAGGAGCTCCCATATGTAATATGTTTGATCTTCTATCCGTTGAATGGTCTCATCTAGTTTTTTTTGCTCTAGTTGTAATTCTTTTTTATCCATGGAAATTTTCCCCCGAAACCATTGATAGTAATGAATTATTCTGAAATAAATTTAATAAGTTGTAAATTTCCGACCATTATAAACATTATTTTACATAATTGAGCATTTTGCATATTTTTTGACCCAAGAGCCATAAGGATTTCAAAGACATAAAAAAGGACTTCACCCCTAAAATGTAGAATTTTTGAAGTGACGAAACAACAAAAAATTCAAAAGGAGGAAGTCACTTTGTATATTCTACAAGAAAGCCTATTTTCCTTTGAAGAACTGCAAAAATTAGAGTCAAAAGAGAAATTACCTATCTTTTTTAGCTCGCTTGATTTACGCCCTTATGCTAAACAGTTGAGAAGTTCTTCACCCCGAGGGGCTGACGGTCATTCCAGAGAAGGGATTCTAAGGGCTCTCATCGCTGCCCCACTCGAAGGCATCGACACCTTTACCGCCCTTCATCATCGATTGGATAAAGACCTTCGTTTCCGTTATCAATGCGGTTTATCGATTGATCGCCCCGCACCGTCTATCTCCACTCTCAGCCGGGTTTTTGCAGCACTTACCAAAAAAAAGCTGGCTGAAAAGATCTTCCTTGACTTGGTACAGTTAGCTCAGGAGGAAGGAATAATTGACGGCAGCCACCAGGCCATCGACAGTGCCGCCATTGATGCCTATGAAAAGAAACAGCCCAAAAAGCGTAGTGAACAAACGGGTAATGCCAATTGGGGCGCAAAATATGATTCCTTCGGCAATAAAATTACCTGGTTTGGCTATAAGATGCATCTTTCAGTCGATACCGCAAGCGAACTGCCAATGGCCATAAAAGTAACCCCTGCCCATGTGAACGATGGAGAAGTCGCACCAGAATTAATCGAGCAAGTGGCAGAGCGTACCAAATCCAAAATTGAATTTCTGATCATGGATGGCGGATATGACCAACTAAAAAACTATGAATCAGCCAAAAACATTGGAGCGCAAGCCATTATCCCGCTCAATTTGCGCAACGAAAAAGAGCCTCCTGAAGGGATTTCTTCCAATGGAACTCCGCGTTGTTCCATGGGTTATGAAATGACTTATTGGGGAGCTGATAAGGACCAGCTCAAGTTCAGATGTCCTCACGCAACCGGCAAAGTGGATTGCCCATTAGGAATGGCAGCCTGTTCATCTTCCAACTATGGAATGGTGGTAAAAGTCGACATCAAAAAGGATGTGCGCCGATATTCCAATCCGCACCGTGATACAAAACGTTGGAAAGAGCTTTACAACGAGAGGACAAGTGTAGAACGCTGTAATTCAAGAATGAAAAGCTACCTTACGTCGAACTCCCTACATGTATGGGGAATTGAGAAAGTAAAGAGCCATATTTACCTGAACGCTATTGTATTACTTGTTTCAGCGCTAGCGATGGCAAAGGAAAATAAAGGGAAGAAAGCCGCTTAAAAAAATTCAATGTGAAAAATTCTGCAGGTATGCCCAAAAACAGGATTATTGTAATATTTTGTAAAATAACATGCTGGTAGCTATTTGTCGAGTGCTTTATTTTTTATACTTTTATCCAAAAAATCTAATTTTGCAAAATGCTCAATTTTTAATAGAAGTTAAGACTTGTTAAAAATTAATGAGATACAGAAGAAGAAAGATAGCAACAAACAGTGAAGAGTATAGATCATGATTAAATTCGTATTATAATCCCAAACGTATATAAGTAAGCGTAAAATAACGCCCACGTGTTTTTTCGTGGGCGTTATTTTACGCTTACTTATCAAATTCATTTTTAATAATATTAATCAAATTATTGTAAAAACCTACTCTATCAAATTCGATAAATTTATTATCTTTCACACATAATTTCAGATATTCGATTAACATTTGTGTTAACATTTCTTTTTCAACTATTTTTTTCTTTGCTGTACTGACAATAAAGCGATTAATATATTTTAACTCATTCAAATAAAGTAAATTTTCTTTAAATAAGGATAATAAATCACTTATAATTTGTTTGTATGTTTTTGTTAAGCTAAAAATGAGCCGCCAACGCAATTGAAATGAGAGCCACTTTATATCAAAATAGTCCTAACTGTAAATAGTTAGGAGGATATAGAGGTGATTAGTTTGGAGAAAAAGCAATTAGTACTGATTGAGTACTATCAGCACAATATGAGCCAACGTCAAATTGCAGAAAAGCTCAAAATGTCTCGTAATACCGTAAAAAAATACATTGAGCAAGATCTAGTAGCTAGACAACAAGACACAAGGAATTTACCAATCACAGATAATTACGTTACGCCTCCAGCATATAAAAAGCGTAATGGAAAAAAGAGAGCTTTAACAAATACAGTGATGAAACGTATTCGCGAAATGATGAAACAGAACAAAAATAAGCGTGAAGTGAATATGCATAAGCAACAATTAAAGATTATTGATATACATGAGTCAATTTCATAATTGCTCTTTTTAAAAATACACAGATATACAGAATTTCTGAATTGTATTTTTAAAAACAGAAATCATGAAGCATTTTGTTGATTCAATTGTGCATTAATACGATCTGCTGCGAGTTTTGAAGCGTTGTAAACAAGTGTTACGATGTCAAAGTGAACTTTCGCACGTTTTCCTGTACGATAGCGAACATTGTTAAGCTGAAAGAACTCCTTAAGATAGGAATTCACACGTTCTACAGCGGTGCGACGTTTGAAGATGTTTTTCCATGCTTGTGAACCACGCGCTGGTGCGGTATATCTTCGCAGATCTGTCGTGATTTTCACTTTATAAACCTTTTGGCAAATCCCTTCGTTAGCTAGTGGACATTCTTTACACTCTTTCGGACTTGTATATTTTAAGGTTTCGTATTTCTTATCGAAGCTATCATAACGATAGGAGTGCTCTCTAAAACAAGTGGGGGCAAAGTATTTATCAAAACCGATGGGTTCCCTTTCGTTTCGCTTATTGTACGCAATAACAGATTGTTGGCCCATTCGGTGTACCTGTTCGTAAATTGGTTCATAATCATAACCCGCATCCATGGTCTGATAGCGCAAAGATGGAAGTGAAAGGCGTTCGTCAATCCCTTTTAGTAACGGAATCGCCGCCTTACCGTCATTTAGACTTCCCGAAGAAAACATGGACTGTAGAATATATTGACTTGATGTTCCGACAGCTAGGTGTCCTTTAAATCCAAACCAAAAAACATTGTTGCCTTCCGAGTTCTTCTTCACCCCCCACGTTGGGTCTTGGGGAACTTCGGTACGTAGTTCATCTAAGCTAACATCTAATTGAACTTCCATCTTTTTATCGTAAAGGGGTCGATTGGCTTCTTTTTCAGCTTGTTCTTTTAGCCATTGTTCGCGCTCTTCTTTGGATTTGCGTCCACGCTTTTTAGGTTCAGGCTTTGGCTTTTCTTCTTTTGGCGGTGCTTGATCCCTGGCTTCAAAGTGCGTGGCGTCGATGGCAACCGTGTCATCGATAATGAAACCCTCTGAAATAGCTTGAAGGATTACCTTTTCTTGAACCTTTTCTAGAATGTTGGAGTCACTTAACTTGGTTATCAGCCGAGAATAAGATGCTTCAGAAGGGACATTGTCAGAAACGAGAAATCCACAATTCAGCTTGAAAACGACATCATCATTTAGTCGTTTAACTAAGTCTTTAACGGTTGGAATTCGTTCCACGTATCGAATGAAGACAGAAATAATCATCGCGGCATAATTCAGCTCTTCAGGTGCGCCAAAACGCGACTTTTTAGTGACTTCATGGTAAATGGCATCTAAATCTATCGTAGAAATAATGGCTTCATATTTTTGGGTAGGTTCCATGTCATATAATTCTTGGATGCTAAATAGACTAGGTTGTCGTATAATGGTCATAAGAAGCACTCCTCCAGTCTTTTTATGTTTTTCGTGTTATTACCATTATACAAGATTTGGGGAGGTGCTTCTTTTTTCAACTCTCAAAATCATTGGGAGACAAGGGCTATGAATTATGAAATTCATTCACATGAAAAACTTTTAGACGAAGGTTTTAAAATTGGCTACACTACGGTTCGCAACTTCGTGAATCGTGAGGAAAAGAAGGAAAAAGAAGTCTTCATTCGTCAAGAGCCAACAGCTGGTCGTGAAATTGAGTTTGATTGGGGAGAAATAAAATTATTCATTGACGGTAAGCTAAGAAGTCTTTCAATGGCTGTATTTACATTAGCCTATAGCAATGATCGTTATGCCCGACTCTATGAATCGGAAACAATGGTTTGTGTACAGGATGCACACGTAAAATGTATTGAAGACTTGGGCTTCGTACCGAATGTTTTTACATACGACAATATGCGTACCGTCGTCAAAAACTTTATTGGTTACGACCGCTTTATTACCGACGGTATGAAAAGTTTATCTTTGCATTATCATTTTTAGATTCGACTTTGTCAGCCTCGTAAAGGCAATGAAAAAGGCCACGTAGAGCGAAGTGTAGAATATATACGCCGGAAAGCATTTGCGCACCGTGATACGTTTACTTCTTTAGAAGAGGCACAGGAATATTTAGTTTCGATCATCGAAAAATTAAATCAACGTCCTCATTATTTGAAGGAGAAAACACATCATGAATTGATGTTGGAAGAAAAAGCTGAACGTGCTGGTAGCTTAACAGCTGCACCATTCGATCCGGCAGAATTAGTAGAACTACGTGTGGACAAATATAGTACTGTTACCTATCGGCACAACCGATATTCTGTACCTGAGGGGCATGTAGGAGAATATATTAAGTTAAAAGCTCGTGCTGAGGAAGTGCTTCTGTTTAGTGAAGGTGAATGTATCGCAAAGCATAAACGAAGCTGGCAAGTGCATGTCTGGGTGATGAATATTTACCACTATTTAAACACGCTGCAAAAGAAAAAAGTGTGCCTTAGCCCAAAGTGAATGTTTGAGCCAAGCACCAAAACAAATAAAAAATATCTACCAACGTTATTATATCGGAAATGAAAAAGATTTTCTAGAGCTGCTTGTTTATACCAAAGAACGAGATTGCCTAGCAAGAGTATTAGAAGTCATTACTGAACTAGAAAAGAACCCTTTGGTTCAACTAACAACTGAAAAAATCATTTTCTTAGCAGAACAATCAGCGGAAGTACGTACTGTTCTAACTGGCCAAGATGATGTCGCCAGCCAATCCTTAGATAATCTCTCTTCATTAGCAGCGTTATTTCATTCTAAAGGAACAGGAGTGGTTCATTAATGGACAAGCAAAAAGAAATGATTGACATGTGCAAAGAATTACGTTTACCAAGTATTCGTTCTTTACTTGAACAGGAAGTCTTAGTTGAACAATATACATCGCCAGCTGAGTTTCTTTATTTCGCTTTAAACAAGAAATGAAGGATCGTTACGTACGAGCAAAAGCTAACCGAATTCGATTAGCCAATTTTCCAGAGAAAAAACTGTTAGAAGAATTAGATGTAGAGGCACTGCCGCAAAATGCGGCGGTCCGCCTTCCTCATTTGAAAGAGCTAAAGTTTATTCAGGACAAGCAGAATGTGTTATTAATTGGCTCACCTGGTACTGGTAAAACCCATCTTGCGATTGGATTAGGAATCGAGGCCTGTTTAGCAGGCTATAAAGTGTATTTCACGAGTGTAGCCTCACTTGTGAATCAATTAAAGGAAAGCCGTTCTGCAAGAACGTTACGCTCGTTTGAATTGAAATTTGAAAAGTATGATCTAGTCATCATTGACGAACTTGGCTACATTTCGTTCGATAAAGAAGGAGCAGAGCTTCTGTTTACGCACTTATCGTTACGTGCCGGTCGAGCAGCAACGATTATTACAAGTAACCTCACATTTGAACGTTGGGAAGAGGTCTTCCATGATCCAGTTTTAACCTCAGCGTTAACCGATCGACTCACGCATCGTGCGCACATCATTAACATGATTGGTGGATCTTACCGAATTTTAGAAACGAAAGAATGGATGGAACAGAGCAACTTTTAGTGGCTCACATTTTAATTAACAATTGGCTCAAATTTAACTTGCGAAATACATGTGCAGCAGTTAAATCAGGATGTTCCTTCAACCACCCTAGAATTTGATCATGATAAGGGTCTAGTTTCTTTTCTCTTGTACGTAATGTACTTAAAAATTCTTCAAACTCATCAGTACTCATATTCAAATAATCTATCACTCTATTTCTTGAAATATTTAGTTTTCTTGCAATAGCACTCTTGGAGAATCCCTCTTTGTATAAACGATGAATCTCGATGTAAAGCATAAATCTGTTCACTCCTAATTCCTCACTTTCAATAGACTAGTAACAGTATATTTGAAAGTGATTGATGGTGGCGAAACTGTTTAATCTTATTTGGGGAATTCTGTTGAGTTCTATTTGTGGAAAACTGTTGATTCTAGTTTAGCGTTTACACGTTAGATTTAAAAGATAGAAAACAACAGAAGCTAAAAACATTCCCATACTAATTACGCCCATTCCCATACCTAACCATTGGCCGACGATGAATGAACTAATTAAAACAAGCAAAGCAGCTCCTAGTGTAAAATGTGTTGCTTTCACTGTGTTTTTAAAAATAAAGTATGTGACCGCAAATACTATTGTGTTAATCATAAAACCTAACATGATTGGGGTTAGAATGCTCTCACTCATGGTGTAATTTCACCTCTCTTTCTATTATAGTTACTTATATTTTAACAAAATTTTTAAATGAGCATTTTGCACATTTTTCAACCCAAGAACCATAAGGTTTTCTAAAGCATAAAAAAGGACTTCACCCCTTATTTGTAGAATTTTGAAGTGACCAAACCACAAAAATCCATAAGGAGGAAGTCACTTTGTATATTCTACAAGAAAGTCTATTTTCCTTTGAAGAATTGCAAATTTTAGAGTCAAAAGAGAAATGATCGATCTTTTTTAGTGCTTTAGATTTACGTCCTTATGCTAAACAATTGAAAAGTTCTTCACCCCAAGGGGCTGAAGGACATTCCAAAGAAGGGATATTAAGGGCTCTTATCGCTGCCCCATTAGAAGGTATTGATACTTTTACTTCTCTTCACAATCGATTAAAAAATGACCTGCGTTTTCGTTACCAATGTGGTTTAGATATTAGCAGGCCTGCACCATCCATCTCTACTCTTAGCCGAGTATTTTCTTCACTAACCAAAACTGGACTTGTGAAAAGAATCTTTCAAGATCTCGTCCAGTTAGCTCAAGAGGAAGGAGTAATTGATGGAAAACATCAGGCTATCGACAGTGCCGCCATTGATGCTTATGAAAAGAAGCAGCCTAAGAAGCGAAGTGAACAAACAGGCAACGCCAATTGGGGGGCAAAGTTTGATTCCTTCGGTAATAAAATTACTTGGTTTGGCTATAAGATGCATCTTTCCGTTGACACCAAAAGTGAATTACCAATGGCGATTGAAGTAACCCCTGCTCATATCAACGATGGGGATGTCGCACCACAATTAATTGAACAAGTAAAGAGTTGTACAAACTCTAAAATTGATTTCCTGATAATGGATGGTGGGTACGACCAGCTAAAAAACTACGAATCCGCCAAGAACATCGGGGCTCAAGCTATTATTCCACTCAATTTGCGTAATGAAAAGGAGACTCCCGAAGGAATTGCCTCCAACGGAACTCCACGCTGTTCGATGGGGTACGAAATGACTTATTGGGGCGCCAATAAGGATCAGCTCAAATTCAGATGTCCACACGCAACCGGAAAAGTGGATTGCCCATTAGGAATGGCAGCCTGTTCATCCTCCAACTATGGAATGGTAGTAAAAATTAACGTGAATAAGGATCTTCGCCGATACTCTAATCCACACCGCGATTCCAAACGTTGGAAAGAACTTTACAATGAGCGAACCAGTGTAGAACGGTGCAATTCAAGAATGAAAAGTTATCTTACAGCGAACTCCCTGCATGTGTGGGGAATCGATAAAGTAAAAACTCATATTTACTTGAACGCCATCGTATTACTGGTTTCAGCTCTCGCAATGGCAAAAGAGAGTAAAAAGCAACAAACCGCTTAAAAAATTTTTAAAGCGAAAAATCCTGCAAGTACGCCCAAAAAAGGACAAACAGAATATTTGTAAACCAAAGATACAAAATACCCCAATTTATTTGGGTTTCTTTTAAAACTCTTTTTAATAAAAATCTAATTTTGCAAAACTCTCAAATAAAAATAAATTATGAATGTAGTATAGATACATGGACACGACTTGGTTAAGTCATTATTATTGAAACGAAAGGTCGTGTCCGTAATATGAGTCGAAAACGTTATAATCAAGAATTTAAGCAAACAGTAGTTGAGCTTTATCGCTCAGGTACTCCGGTCAGTCAACTCTCTAGCGAATATGGTGTGTCAGAAGCAACTATTTATAAATGGATTAAGCAACTCTCTCCAATTAAAGGAACACAGGAATTAACTGTGTCAGATGTAGATGCAATCCAAAAGGAAAACCTTCGGTTGAAACAGGAGATCGAAATCTTAAAAAAGGCTATGACCATATTCGCGAGAAAATAGATGAGCAAGAACTGATCGACTTTATTACAGAAGAAAGCGAACATCACCCAATTCAAATGATGTGTCGTGTTTTAAAGTTGCCAAGAAGTACGTATTATGATTCATTTCATAAGAAACCCAATAGCTATCATATCGCCAATGAAGTGCTACTTGACCGGATTAAAGTGATTCACAATGAAAGTAAAGGTCGCTATGGCGCACCTAAAATCCATGAAATACTTCAAAAAGAAGGCTATTCATGTAGCATTAAACGAGTTCAACGTCTTATGAGGCAAGCAGGCATCCAATCATGTATTGTCAAAAAATATCGCCCAGCATCTACACGAGAGCCAGTGAAAGAACGCGAAAATGTACTTGAACAAGATTTCACCACAACAACAATCAACGAAAAATGGGTAGCAGATATTACGTATATCCATACACTTCGTGATGGCTGGTGTTATCTCGCATCCGTACTTGATTTACATACGAAAAAAGTGGTCGGCTACAAATTTTCGCGTACAATGACAACAGAAATTGTTCTCGAGGCACTCCAGAATGCGATAGAAGATCAACAACCTGGCCCTGGACTTATTGTGCATACTGATTTAGGAACCCAATATACAAGTGAAGCATTCCAAGAACTACTTAAGAAATACGATATGATTCCGTCATTTAGTCGTAAAGGATGTCCATATGACAACGCTTGTATTGAATCATTTCACGCTACACTGAAAAAAGAAGAAGTTTACCTAACAAAATACGAAAGCTTTGAGACAGCGAGAATTGCCTTATTTCAATTCATCGAAGGTTGGTATAATCGCAAACGAATTCATGGAAGCATTGGTTATTTAACACCAGATGAGTATGAAAAGATGTGTCGTTCAGCAGCGTAACCTAAGGGTTACAAGTTAGTCCCCTCTCACATTTTTTTGGCACAACATCCATGGGTTTATTTCTCCACGTCCCGAGTAGGTTGTCAAAGGCTCTTTTCACTTTGACAATCTACTTGGGATGTGGAACACTCCATGAATGGTTGTTGTGCAGAAAAAAACTTAATCTTTTTGTGTCCGAAATCTTGACTTAGATCCAACGACCTTTCGTTAGTTTAATATTAATGACTTAACCAAGTTGTGTCCATAAATCTATACTACATCTAAAGTTTTAGGTAAAGGTAAGATTAATTTGTAATATATATACGTTTCAGTGTTATGTAATATTACAATGTAATACTGAAGTGGAAGAGTGTTCGGAACCAACCAAACCTATACAAAACTACAAGTCGTCATCTAGCAGCCCAAAAGAAGCTTCCCGAATCTAATAAACTAATTAATCTACTAAATGAATGGTGAAATTTAATATTTATATTAATCGTTGTTAATATTCAGAATATAAACTATTATTAAAATATTAAGTTAATAAAATGATGGGAGAGATAACATGAAAGCATTAGTATATGAAGGTCCAGGGAAAAAGTCATTGAAAGAAGTCGAAAATCCGAATATTATTAATGACGGTGATGCAATTGTAAAGCTTGTCAAAACAACAATCTGCGGCACAGACTTACATATTTTAAGTGGTGACGTGGCAGCAGTAAAAGAAGGTACGATTTTAGGTCACGAAGGTGTAGGGATAGTTGAGGAAGTTGGACCAGGTGTTAAAAACTTCAAGCCGGGAGATAAAGTGATTATTTCGTGCGTTACATCGTGTGGTAGCTGTCATTATTGTAAACAGGCACTTTATGCACATTGTGAAGATGGTGGTTGGATTTTAGGGCACTTGATTAATGGTACACAAGCCGAATATGTGCACATTCCCCATGCAGATAATTCGTTATACCATATCCCAAAAGGTATTTCAGACGATGCAGCAGTTATGATTTCGGATATTTTACCAACTGGCCTTGAGATCGGCGTACTAAATGGTCAAGTGAAGCCTGGTGATACGGTGACAATCGTTGGTGCAGGTCCAATTGGTATGGCAGTCTTATTAACTGCTCAGTTTTACTCTCCTTCCAAAATTATTATGGTTGACTTAGACGACAATCGATTAGAAGAAGCGAAGAAATTCGGTGCAACTCATACTGTTAACTCTAAAGACACAGAATCTGCAATTAAACAAATTATGGAGTTAACAGATGGTCGTGGTGTAGACGTGGCGGTCGAAGCAGCTGGATTCCCTGTTACTTTTGATATCTGCCAAAAGGTTTTAGCTCCAGGTGGTAATTTAGCAAATGTAGGGGTACATGGTAAATCTGTAGACTTAGAGCTTCAAGATTTATGGATCCGAAATGTAACGATTACAACAGGACTAGTTTCTACCAATTCAACGCCGATGCTCTTGAAAACACTCGCAAGCGGGAAAATTAAAGTTGAGGAATTAATTACACATAACTTTAAATTCGAAAACATGCTGGATGCATACGAAACCTTCCAAAATGCATCAAAGGAAAAAGCAATGAAAGTAATAATTGATTTTGAATAATCTATTTCTTAATTAGAGAAAATGGCTCTATAATATTTGGTGTTGGTGAGTAAAAACCAGCACCAATTTTTTTGAACAAAAAAATGAGACAGTGACAAAACTCTGGTAAAATGTAATCGACCAAAACCACATTTACAAGGAGTTGTGTCACATGTCTCATCATTATTCTATACGTAATTTATTAAATATTAAAGATAAAAATATCACATTTGATGAAAATTTTTGTGCAGAAGAACTCATTAAAGGGGTCCAATCAAAAGTCTTTTATGGACAATTAACTTACCAACCAAAAGCGTGCTATGCTTGTGGACATGTCTTCGATGATCAAATCATTAAACACGGTTTTAAAACGTCTCTCATTAAAATGCCTAGTGTTTCAGGTTTTCATACCTATTTAAAATTGCGTAAACAGCGTTATTTCTGTAAACATTGTCATTCCACGTTTACTTTAAAAACGAGCGTCGTGGCTAAAAACTGTTGCATTTCCAACAATACCAAAGTATCGATTGCTTTAAACGCCAAAGATAAAATCTCCGAAAAAGATATTGCCATCAAACACAATGTATCTCATTCCACTGTCAGTAGAGTCATTGACAGCTTTTATAGTTACTATCAGCCGAATTATCACTATCTTCCTAAGCACCTGTGTTTTGACGAGTTTAAATCAGTGAAATCCGCAGCTGGAGCGATGTCCTTTATTTTCTGCGACTCCGAAACGGGGGAGATGGTGGATATCGTGGAGGACCGGAGATTACATGTCCTCAAAGAGTATTTCTTACGGTATTCCAAGAAGGCGAGAGATGCGGTAAAAACGATTGTCATCGATATGTACAGCCCTTATATTTCCTTAATCCAAGAAGTTTTCCCTAAAGCGGAAATCGTACTCGACAAATTCCATATCCTCCAACGATTTAGCAGAGCTTTAAACAAAACGCGCATCAACGTCATGAATCGGGATAAAAAGAATTACAATAAATTGAAAACATACTGGAAGCTCCTTCTGAAAGATCAAACAAAACTTGATTATAAGAACTATACATATCATCGTTGCTTTAAAAAGCATATGTGTGAGGTCGAGATTCTCCACTATCTCATTGATTTAGATTCTGAATTAAAAGCGTCCTATGAGTTATACCAATACGTTCGACATTGCATCAAAACCAAAGACTTTGAGCTCTTGAAGAAAACCTTGGCGAATAAACAGAACAGCGTTTCCAGCTATATGAAAACCGCCATCAAGACAATCAACAAATACATCAATTACGTCGAGAATACGCTAAAGTACGATTATAATAACGGCATTTTAGAGGGGATTCATAACAAAATCAACGTGATGAAACGCATTTCTTTCGGTTATCGATCCTTCTATCACTTTAGAAACCGAATATTCATTACCCAAAACTTAGCGAAAATAAAAACAGCTTAGGGGAACCTCGAATTTCCCCTAAGCCATCCGATTACATATTACCAAATAATGTCACTAACATTTATTCACCAACACCATTTGACAAAGAACCATAACTGTAATGATTATAATGACTTTAAAGTAAAAATAAAAAAAATTGAGGAAGATTTCAAATCAAGAGTGCTTACCATTAATAAAGTATAAAAAGTATCATTAGCATTGCATAAATATAGTTAGAATTTTCTGTTAATTAATTTTTGTGAATTTGTGCCAAAAAGACAAAACCTAAAGAAAGGTGGCACTGCCCATTTGGTAAATATATACAGTTAAACCAGAGCGACAACGACAAAAGGGAGATTATGGACTGGCTCGCCCATCAAATTTTCGCAACCAAACATAAGCTGGTTTCCACAGAGCTCTCTTTAACCAACGAGTAATTCGAAGTAGAGATTTCTTACTTTTCATCTCCAATTGAATGAGAACATGTAAGCAATACGTGATAAGGGCTAAGAAAATTTGATTTTGAATAGCTGTTTCACTCATTCCATAAAAGTGCTTAATTTCTACGTGTTGCTTGAGCCATTTGAAAAAGAGTTCAATAGCCCAGCGAGATCGGTAAATATCACTTATCTCTTCTGGTTTTAAATCAAATCGGTTGGTGATGAAACGAAGTAAGTTCCCTTTTGTGTCCATAACTTCTAGTAGACGAAAGACATTTTCAGTACGATTTTGTGTGGTACCAATGTAGACCATTTTATCGGATAGAACGTGACAATCATCAGGAAGTGAAAATGTATAGACTTCACGAATGACTGCGTTTTTCTTCAGTCTTGAAACGAAGAAATAGCCATCATCTGTCATCCGATCAAAACGTTCATAGTCCACATAACCGCGGTCAAACACATACATGGCTTCTTTATCATCCACTAGGACTTCGAGTTGATTTCGGTCATGTTCTTTTGCTGTCGTAATCACTGCTTTTTCAGGATAGACGGTGTCTTTATCCATGAAAACGAGCCGTAAGTGTAGCTTTACACCAGCTTTTGTTTTACGGAATTTTGCCCATTTATAATTGGTCAAATTCAACGGGAGTGTACTTGAATCAATGATTTTCAGTGGCATATTCTTTCCGGTTTTATAATGGTACCGTTGAATTTTCCAAACAAGATCCAAGAACAAATTTGCAAGAATTAGTGGGTTGATCTGATTGTTTTTTCGGGATAGCTGAGAGGCACTTATCGATTCAAATCCGAGTGCTTTTTGAAGATCTTCGTCTACAAGTGCATCACTCATTTCCTCTAAGCTCTTAAATTCGAGCAGCTGGGCTACCAATAAAAGTTTAATATAGGCTTCTGTTGTCAGCTTTTTTGTGTAATAGTCCTGTTTCAATTCTTTGACTTGTTCGCTAAGTTTTTGAATATTTATGGGTGAAACCCATTTACCAAATGATGAAATTAGTGTATTCTTGTCCATAACGTTTATCCTTTACGATTGGATTTGGACAGGAACCACCTGTACTTCCATTGTAAAGGATTTTTTTGTTTCGAAATCAATAAAAAATTGAACATTCTTAGTATTTTGAATCATCAGATTTAATTAGTGCAATGCTAGTGAAAAAGTATATAAAAATACAATTGTTAATTAAATAAGTTCTGGTTATCGTTAACACGCAGAAGTTGACTCTGAACACTGTGAAGCGGTCGCGTGGTTTGGGTTAGCATAAATATATTTCAGATGGCTGTCTAGTAAAGCTTCAAATCATAAGTAGCCATCACGAAATACTACTTTCTGACATTAGCTTCAATAAAATGTGCATTTCGTCACGGCTGCTTTAATCCTTTATAAACACGAATATTAATAGTATAGGTAAAAATAGGGGGAAGTTTGGTGCTTACATTTGAAAGTATATATCTTAGTGTTTTATTACTTTTAATATATTATTCCCTATAATAATTGCTAACATAAACGCCCACACATAGAGCTCCCATTCGTCTGGTAAAAATCTCAAAAGCCATAATGATACAATGATAGTTGTAAACGTCAATAATCTAATCTTATGTTCGTACTCTAATCTTCTTAAATTCCTTAACACAATGAAATACGCGATCGGTGGCAAAATAATACAAATCATAAACAGTACTTTCTCTTTTAAGTACCATGGTAACTCATGATCATAATTACTTTCCTCATCTTTTTTCTCTATACTGCCTTGGATAAGATAACCGTTTATGAATTGGATTATCCAGTAGGATATAGGCGCGATAAATACCATCATCCATAGTTTTTCATCCGGTAACGAGTAATAGAATGCTAAAAATACTGCGATAAAAATTAGTATTGGAATTATACCTCTCACCACCTATATTTTTACTAGTTAATTTTAAACAGAGGCTGGGACATAACGAATAAAGTGAACGAGCTGCAAAAAGATCTTTTGTCCCAGCCTCTAGGTTTTAAATCAAATCTCTTTTTCCAGTAATTCATTCCATTTAATTACTGCTTCAGCTCGAGACCCTACATCTAGTTTTATAAAAATAGATGTCAGATCTTTTTCTATTGTACGCTGACTTAAATGAAGCTCTCTAGCAATACCTTTGTTCGTCATTCCATTTTTCACCATGTCTAAGATTTTAATTTCTCTATCAGTCAAAGGATTAGAATTTCTTTGTTCTGTATTATTCAAAATTTTATTCAGAATTGGAATTGAAATTATAACTTTTCCATCTAGCGCATAATGAATAGTATCAATTAATTGTTTTCTACTATCTGATTTGCTAATAAACCCTGATATACCTTTTTTTATTAAATCCGGCATGTACTTTTCTATGCTATATCCTGTATAAATAATAGCTTTTGCTTTAGGGTCAATGTTTAAAAGTTTTTCTAAAAATTCTAATCCATCCATCTCTGATAAATTGAAATCAATTAAATAAATATCATATGTCGTGCTTTTTACATGCTCTAGTGCAGCACGAGCATTTGTAAACACTTCAGCATGGCAATCCAATTCGCTTTCTAATATCGTACGTGTTCCCTCACCGACCGCTATATGATCATCCAAAATCATTATTCTCAATAGAATCACCTACATTCATATCAACTCGGATTTGCAATCCCTTTGAATCACTTTTGTTTTTAATATCAAGATTTCCCCCGTAATACTTTATACGTTCTCTTATACCTAATAACCCCATTGTTTTAACTTCATCAAATTGAAACTCAGGGTTAATTCCTACACCATCATCAGAATAGTCAATGACTATTTTGGAATCTTTTAATTTCAAACTAATATGAATCACAGTCGCTTGAGAATGTTTATTTGCATTAGATAATAATTCTTGGATAATACGATAAATCGTAGTAGATTGTTGAAGTGACAGATCAATATCTTCAAAATCATCTTTGATAAGGGCATTAAATCGAATTTTATTTTTATTAACTAGCTCTTCTAACGAACGTATAAGGCCGAATCTTTCTAGCATTGGAGGATATAAATATTCGCAAATGTCCCTTGTATCATCAATAATATCTAGTACTTCTTCATGTAAACACATTACCTTACTTTTTTCATTTGATTCATGTTGATTGATTACTAACTCTTCTATTCCACGGCTAAGTTGAATTAAGTCTTGTAAAATCGTGTCATGTATTTCTGCAGATAATCGTCTACGCTCTCGTTCAGTAGAATTAATCCATATTTTACTATACCATCTAGATATTTTTACATTATCAGTTTTCGCTAATAAATTTAATATCTCTTCCAACTTGAGAAAGTTATCCATCATATTATGTATATAATTTAGAAACAGCTCTAACATTTTTAAAGATTCTGATGGAAATCGGCCATTTTCTATTTGTACAATTGCTATCCACCTTGCTTCATTGTTTTCATGAAGCACTATAACATACTCACTATTATTTTTATAAATTAGATTCTTAGAAACCTCTTGTAAATTATTTAATTCCATAAATACATTAGAATTAAGTAAATTTACTTTGATTATTTTAATATTTTTCAAACTAATTTTTAATATCAAGCTTAATTCATTCTTAATGTGTTCAATTAAACTGGCTATATCGCTGATTTTGGAGGAAGATTTAATAAAATTATAAAAATCTAAAAGAGTATAATATTCAGAAGTAATAATATACCGACTACTTTTTACTTCAATCGATTCTTTTAAATATAATAAAATAATTAATGCAATAAAAATCATTAAAAAGAAAAAACTAAATTGGGAAACAGAAATTTGCTTTGTAAATAACATTAAAATAAATGCTAAAATTACCGAAAACGGTAACGCGATTTTTAAATGTACAAACATTCTATCAAAGGCATACTGAAAACTAATTAAACGCTCAGCATATTCTAAGTAAAATAAGCAAGTTGGAATAATTAATAAAAATAAAGCTGCTACATCAGCTGTTAAAACAGGACTATAATTAAAGATTATTGGAACTCCATACAATAAAAAGAATGGTCCAAACCCAAGCAAAAAGATTAAAAGTAATGGTTTTGCATTGAAAACATTATTTTTTAAAGCAGTTACCATATTTTTGATAAAAATACATAATAAACATAACAATACGATCAGTTCAAATGTAACTTGGATATATAAGATTCCATCAACAAAATAACGTACTATATTAATAGCAATTAATGCGATAGATACCGATACAATAAATAGATTTACTTTCTTTTCAAATGTCTTATTTATTGTTTTTAAAAGCAAATTACAATATAACATTAGATAAACAACACTTAGAAAAAGTGTTAATGAAACTACTATATTACTGAAATAGTCTCCTCTTCCTGCAGCACCGGCACTGGTATATGCTAGGGCAGTAAATTGTAAATGATAAATCAGAAGCCTACTATAATTCTGTGAATTTAAAATAAGGTATACAGAAAGTCCAATGCTTAATAATGCATATACTAAAGGAATGATAAAATGCTTTATTAACTGAAATTCCATCCCTCTATAATTGATATCTACTTTTTTAAAATCCCCGTTATGTAAAAACGTTATACTATCAGCTTGATTAATTGTAATTTTAGACTCGCCTATATTTGATAAGGGTACCCCATCAACTTCTATAAGTTCAGTCGATAGTTCTATATTTACCAATGACCCCCAATTGTTTTCTTGAACATTACTGACATACCATTTCCCATCATCTGATTTTTTTACTTCAATTCCTACAATAGGACCTTCTAATACAACAATAAAACAATATAACTGAACTAAAATTGAGAAAAGTAAAATCAAGTAAACTTTTTTATTACTCATTGCCACACACAACCTTTGAAATGTTGTAAAAGTTAATCCACAAATACCAATTGATTTAGAAACACTAGATCATTCCAGAGGAATATCGCATACCTACTAAAGTTAAATAAAGAATACACTAAAGCTCACCTAAAATACTAGGTGGGCTTTATTTTACGCTTACTTATATTTAGCTCAATTCATATTTTAATGTCTATAAAAATAATAATTCCCTAATTGAAAATAGGGAATTATTATTAACATTAATCTATTTACTTTTTCTAATTCTTAAAAATACATAACTAGCTATTATCAATATAATAATACCTATAATAATAACTATTGATTGAGTATCAAAAATAACAAAACTTGAATCTTTAAGTTCATACATAGTATTCACCAACTTGTTTTCTATTAAGGGGGTTACTTATCTCGGATTGTAAATTGCACTTGCAGGATCTAGCACAACGCCTTTCCCCTTTTGAACTATAACACCTACAGCTTCTAACTTTGCTCCTCGATCCTTATGTGGTGCACTAAAGTTCCCTAAAATAGTAGTACCAATGATTAGGTCCGTCTCAGCAATGTATTCAAATTCACCGCTTTGAACCCAACCTCCATTAGTTGTTTTTGTATATGGTGTAACCATACCATTTAAAGAATCAATCTTTGAAAAACCTATATTTGTAAACTGTAATGTTGCAGTAAATTTTGTACTTGAATGGCTAGGATTTCTGAACCCCATCATACCTACATTTAAAGCAAGTGTACTAATATTATCTTCATTAATATCTTGAGGTTCATAATGACTATCTTCGAATTCATACAAACCTCTCTTCAGAGTATAAACTAAGTCAGAACTATCAGCTTCTTGATATCCAACATCTTCAAGTCCAAGTTCTTCAAGCACTTCTCTCAGCGTAAAATTCTCATTATTCTTCATTTTTTTCTCTATTGTTTCATCTATTAATTCTATCTCTTCTTCAGTTGCAGCTCTTTTGATAGGTCCGAAATACTTTTCATATTGTCGAATTAGCTTCTGCTTTTCTACAATATCTAGATTTCCATTATTCAAATTAATATCTTGAGGTTCATAATGACTATCTTCGAATTCATACAAACCTCTCTTCAGAGTATAAACTAAGTCAGAACTATCAGCTTCTTGATATCCAACATCTTCAAGTCCAAGTTCTTCAAGCACTTCTCTCAGCGTAAAATTCTCATTATTCTTCATTTTTTTCTCTATTGTTTCATCTATTAATTCTATCTCTTCTTCAGTTGCAGCTCTTTTGATAGGTCCGAAATACTTTTCATATTGTCGAATTAGCTTCTGCTTTTCTACAATATCTAGATTTCCATTATTCAAACTACTAGCTCCAACATTTTGACCACCAAAAGAGAAAAGACTTAAAACCATAACTCCCACAATAGATACATATGCTAATAATTTCTTCATTAACCTAAGCCTCCTTAAGAATCAATAAATATAATATATATTTGGAAATTGCATTGCGTATATTGGATAGTTCCGAAATTTAAATGCGGTTTTCCGAATCCGAATCTGCAACATAGTTTTCTAAAAATAAATTTGTTTCAAGTATGAACCGATATTATCTACATAGTTCTACTTTTGAAAGGTAGAAATTTCTACCTATGCTAAGTAGAAAGATTAAACACATCGCTTCATATGTATTTTGCAATAGAAAAGTGCAGAAAAATGCAATCAAAAATGCAGAAGATTGCCACCCTTTTAATTCCTTTTTGACAATGCATGAGACAGTCTATAACTTTCACCGTGGAAAGATATAATATGTGCATGATGAATTAACCTATCAACTAAAGCTGCTGTTAAGCGAGAATCAATAAATATCCGATTCCACTGACTAAACTCTAAATTTGATGTAATAATTACACTCTTTTGCTCATAGAACTCAGATATGATTTGAAATAACAACTCGGCTCCTTCTTTACTAAATGGTAAGTAGCCCATTTCATCTAAAATCACTAAATCGACTTTCTCTAATCGTTTTCTAAACGATACTAATCGATTGGTTCGTAATGCTTGCTCTAATTCCTCTACTAAATGAGCGACTCGATAAAATCGAACTTCATAACCTAGTTCACATGCTTTTCTTCCTAAGCCGGTGGCTAGATGGGTTTTTCCTGTCCCTGGTGATCCGACTAAAACTACATTCTCTCGGTTCTCAATGAAGTTAAGACTACACAAATCTTCTTTCGTTAGATGGGGAGGGAACCGAATTTGTTCGGTCCACTCGTAATCCTGTAAACTTTTCTTATCCAGGAATCTGGCCTTTTTTATTAATCGAGTTGTCCTTGCTATTTCCCTTAATTTAATTTCTTCTTGAAGTAGCTGATACAAGAATTGTTCGGATGTTTCAAATGATATTTGATGATAAACATCTGCAACGTAAGCCAATCTCAATGATTTACAAAGCTCTTTAATGTCCTGTTTCATTGAGATACCTCCTCAGTAGGGGCCAATAAATCATACTTTTTCCAATCCACTTCATAAGGATTATTTTGACCAGCTAACTTTTCTTGTGCTATTAATTCATAAAACTCTTCATTTAGATTCCGCGTCACCACGGACACCCTTGCTCTTGGCTAACCTCTACTTCTGTCTTCGGGGTTCGGGACTTACACCCTATAGTTCATGTACATGCCGGGCACACCAAAGGGGGCGTTTCAAAATGACTTTTCAGACGCCCCCTTACTTATTAGAAATTAGCTTGAAGGAATCACTTTATTTGAACATCCTTTTTAGTAAAACAAAGTTAACCTTCATCAAATCATAAATTTTCTTTAGCAGATATTTTACAAGCTATAAAAACGAATAAAACACTAAGAATCACTAATAATGCTCTGTTTAACAAATAATAAGCAGGAGATATTGTGTAATAATAGTTTGAAGAATGGACACCTAATGAAAACCACTTAAACATCCTCGCTGAAGATAAAAAATCAAGCAATAAATAACTACCTACAACAAATAAAGCAGCATAACAATTTTTTGTTAACGTAATGAGGAATAGTAGAAGCGAAGTTAAAAATAGAATATTAGGTACAAATCTTAAACTTAAAACGATACTTAGTAAATCTAAAAAAGAAACAAATCGATAATAGAAGGTAGCCGTTATAAAATTGCTTAAAGAACAAATGAACACAAAATAACCCCATCTAAACAACATATTGTAATTAAATCTAGAAGCATTAAAGTAAATAATTAATTCATAGCGATTATTTATATAATCTTTTAGAAAAGCAAAAAAAACAATGAAAACAGATATCATTGGAAAAGTATAATCATATAAATTATCGAATCCGTACAACGAATAACCAGCTCGTATTGAGCTCAAGTAGTCTGTAGGGGCAGGTGAAAAAATTCCTATAACTAAAAATAATAAAGTAATATATAAAACACCTTTTCCTAATGTATGATTATAATCATAATAATTAACAAACTTTGATATCTGTTCAAATTTGGTTTTGAAAATAGATATATGCATTTTCTAAAGAAATCTCCTTTTCATCATGATGAATATCAGAGTCTCCAATATATTTAACTTTGATTAAATCATCAGAAATTCGTTTTTCCTCAATAATTTTGTATTCTTTTCTAAATGAAACTAACTCAGTAATAGGTATATTTTTTGTAGAAATAAAAGGCACACTAATATTTATAATTTCTTCAACAGTACCTTGGAATTTTATAGTGTGATCTTTTAATATTAAAATCTCATTACTATATAGTTCGACATCTTCAATGATATGCGTTGATATTAATGTAATTGCATCCAAACTAATTTCAGCAAGATAACTTCTGAATTCGATTCTTTGTTCCGGATCAAGCCCAACTGTTGGTTCATCAATAATGATTAAATCCGGTTTTCCGAGTACTGCTTGAGCAATTCCCAATCTTCTTTTATAACCTCCCGAATATGAGGAAAATCTTTTTTTAATGACATCACGAAGTCCAAATTTTGTAATGACTTCTTCAAGAGCTTGCTTTTTTGAGTTTTTGGGTAATTTTTTCACATCATAAACATAAGATAAAAAATCATATCCGCTGATATTTGGATAAATATCAAAATTTTGTGGTAAATACCCAACTTTATGAATAGGATATTTATCAACATTGACTAAATTAGTATCATTCAATATTATTGTTCCAGAATCTGGATTTTTTAAACCTACAATCACCTTCATTAACGTTGTTTTTCCAGCTCCGTTATTTCCTAATAATGCAATCACACCATTTTGACAAGTAAAAGAAACATTCTCTAATACTTTCTTTTTTCTATATGAGAAATTGATGCCTTCTACTGATAATTGGTTTGACATAATCTATCACCTTTTTTAATTTCTTAATTAAAAAATCGAACGAAAATGGTGTCTCCAGAAACTTTTACTAATGCTGAAGAATCTTCTAATGGCCATATCCCCATTACTACCCTTGAATAATTTTTATCAATAATTTTTTTCTTTACTTCATTAGGTACCTCTTCCCTTGTAGTAATGGACGATAATTGCATTTGAATTATCGATGGTTCATAACCAATAGGTATTACGTACTCAATTTCATTTTCATTCATGACTTTGTATTGTCCAGAAAAAAGAAACAAATCAGAAGCATTACCTCTAATGTTATATTTATCATCCGTTTCTTTAACTACCGCTAGATTGCTAAATATTGTTCCTTTTTTCTCTAATTCAACGTCAAAATAAATCTCTTTATTAGGATAATTAGATGTCTTAGGATACCAATAAAAACTATCTCCAGGTAGATTGACCGATAATGGTGAAACGTAAAATAGATGAAAACCTAAATCGTCAACAATATTTACTTTACCTTGATATGTAATTTTTAATATATGCTGTTGATCTTTTTTAAAGTCTCCTGTAATTTCTAATAAATCGTTTTCACGGGTAAAATCAAATCGAGTATTATCTATTTTGATTTCATTAATATCAAAAACTCGATCTAAAAATAATTGAATCGTATTCGTATCCTCATTAATTTTTATATTTAGTATGCTCTCGTTCGTTAATTTGTTTCCTAAATTTAATTTCATCTTATGGGAGAGAATTTGATATTCGTTTTGTAAAAACTCATTATATTGATGATGAACTTCTTTTTGGATAATGTAGTTATAAACTACAATCACTTGAGACAGTAAGATTATGAAAAGTAATCCAACATTTAATAGTTTTTTCTTTTTATTTACTATAATTCTTATCAATAAACCAATTAATAAAATGAATAAAACAACGAATAATTTATCTAATAAATAGGATATATTGAAAAGGACACCAGCCAAATCATTTGTTGAAAAAAATACCTCATCATCATAAATATTAAATAACCTTCCAAATGGTGAAGTTGGATGAATCATATATGGAATTCTAATTAAAAGAATAAATATCAAAATAGAGATTACAATTGCAAAATTATTTTTTACTGTAAGGCCTACACTAATTCCAATTACAGTAAATAGAATATTTGAAGAATAATAGATAATAAAAAAATGAATGATTCCTAGCCACAAATATTCGTTCATTGTAAAAGAATTTTTAAAAAAAAACATAATAGACACAGGAAATATTACAATTAAAGACATTAATATTAAATTTGCCATGCAGATTTTGCTTATAAATTTCCAAGAATCTTTTTCCAAAAAACTTATAATTTCCAATTGTTTTTGTGTGGTTATAGTAGAGGAAATTAAGAAAAAGAAGTTTAAGGTTATAAAGGTAAAATAACTAAATGTGGTAAATTGAAATATCGAAAAATTCAAAGTTTCACTTATACGTAATGTAAGTAAAATAGCTACTAACATTACAATAAAAAATAGAATATTCTTTATATTTAATTTTAAATAAAAAAAGGTTGATTGGTTTGGTAATAATTTAATATTACTCATATCTTATGGAAGTCCTTTCTACTTACAAGTATGGAGGTCCTTTTTATTTACAAGTGATATGTAAGTTGAATAGAGTAATGATAATTCATAACTCTATTCGCAAGGGTGTCTAAATTTTTAATTTTTAGATACCCCATTTGAAAATTAAGGATGAACTATAGAAACTTGAGCTTTTGCGGATGATGTAGAACCATTCCAGAGAACATAATAACTTTGATTAACACCACCGTTAGTAGCCTCTGCATTGAATTCTGCAGTAGAAGTATAAGGAGCTGTAACATCTACAGATTTTACATTTTGGTCAGGCCATAATACTCGGATTTTTTTTACAGTAGCGACGCCAGTTCCACTAATTCCTTTTGCTACTAATTTATGTGTTCCACTTCCTAAATAAACTTCTGAAGATTTTGCAGATGTTCCTGTAAGAGTTTCAGGTCCCAGTGTTCCTGCAAATGCCCCTGTTGATGTTAATAAGACTGCTGTAGCGAAACCGATTGCAAATAGTTTTTTGAATGATTTCATGATTTTGGCCTCCCTATTCTTTTAATTTATTTAACGGTACCGTCAAAGTAAAAAATAACAATTTATACCTTTTTTGTAAATAATTAACTTGTATTATTTAGAAAACGATACATTCCTCCTATATAATAGAATTTCAGAACCATTTTTCTACAAAACTGTTTGTATTCGGATGAACTTAGTTAAAAGTTGGAGTTATATTTCAGTATCATATAAAAGTATAATAGCCAGAATATTTAAGAATAAGTTCTCTTTTGTAATGACGTATAATAAATGTCTTGAATTTTTCAATCGATATTTTAGAGCTTTCTACTCGTACAATTGGAGGACAGGTACATTGACAGCATTTCTTTTACTAGAGGAGTTGATTGAGGCTCAAAAGGATCCTATTAGTGTATGGACTATTTATTCAAGTGGTGATAGTACATTTTTATAGGTAGTGTCAAAAGTTCTATGAAAAACTAGCACGGTTCATACTACCTACCATTTATTAGGTGGAAATGCCACGCTATCGCTCTTGACAAACACACCAATGGTTTATTCAGAGGTCAATCAAGGGCGAAGGGAACAAAAGAAGGCATGCTAAATAAACCCTTGACTTTTTCCATTTTAAACCATTGGTAAGTTCGGTTTGTCAAGAGTTCGCTTCGCCGATAGCTGAATAGGGCTCAGCTAAACAAAAGTTAGGCTGACTGTTGTTGAATCCAGTCTTGAGCTAGCCTAATAAGGGCTGTCCATCTCGCTGGCATGGTTGGTAGCTTTTCTAATTCTGGAATTGTTACTGGCACTTTACCTTCAAGTGAAGAATGTGGGCGCAAGAAGTTAAAGTAAGCCACAAACAATGTCACAAAAGAAACAGAACCTTGTTCAGAACCAAAGCCGTGTGTCGATCGATAATTTCCTTTAAACGTGCGATTTAGTCTCTCGATGATTTGCTTGAGAGGTCGATACTCTCTGGAGACATCATCTTCATTTGTTAGCCCGATGACCTGTTTTACGTCAAACGATATGTGGTTTTCTGCGAAGAAATGCTGTGCCAACAAGTAAATAGGGTTACCATCTACTACAAATTGTAGGTTTTCGGGTATTTCTTTCAGCTTCACTAGTACTTCATCAATCGCTCGTATTGCTGTTGCGGTGTCGCGATTTGGTGACACTGGATACGAAAGAATGACTTTCTTGACCGCATCAAAAAAGAAAAACAGATAATGCCAACGACCGTTGACCCGGATGTACGTTTCATCCCCACAGAATTGATCCGACAGCTCATACGGAAAGTAGTCAATATAAGGCTTGAGCCATAATGCGACGCTGTTTTCGTAGTTTAGGATACTTTGATGGGAGACAGACACGCCGTGAATATCCTTCATGATCGCTGCCGTTTTACGGGCCGATAATCCGTAATTGACATGGTACGTCAAGATGAGCCCAAGTGTATGCGGTGAAACATACAATCTTGATAAATCGACTTTTGGCTGCTTTGGTGATTGTTTGGATAACGGTTGATAGTCGATGTGGAACTTCCGGTAAATGTAGCGAACTTTCAGCGATTGTGGATCTTCTTTAAACTGTTTTTTCTCTTTTTTAGTCATGGCGCTCAAGTTTTTTTGATAATAGGTACACATATCATTTTTGCACTTAAACACGTGAAAATCTTTTCGTTCTTTAATTTTTTCAAGCGTTTTAAGGCAGTGAGGACACTTAAGAATGGCCTCTTTCTGATAACGACTTTTTTTATTGAAAACACACGCACACACCTTACACTGATATTGTCCTTTTCCTCCGTTATTTGCGTACAAATACGCAGAAGGAGCACCACACTTCGGACAACATAAGGTAGACGGTACGGGCGTAGAATTGGCTCGACGGCGTACTGGTTTTAACGGTTTTCCTTTGGATTGAAGATATTCCGTTAATAAAAGCTGATAATCGAGCTTTTCTACCTTTTCAATGATAGGTAAATCATCAATTTGAAGCTTTCGATAAGGCTGATTAACAGGAGCTTCTTTGGGTTTATCGAACATGCTTCTTCCAATTAGTAGGGTAAGTAGAGTTCGAATAATTTGTTCTTGAAAGTTTATAAAAGTAAGTAAATAGGTTATAATTTGAGGTAACAACTTGCCACTTCTCCTTTCTAGGGATTTTGTGTTGGTGTGGTTACCTCACTAATACCCTAGAATTTAGGGGGTGGCAAGTTTTTTGCTTATAAAGCCCTCTAATATAGGATTCTATAACCTATTTCTATATAAAGTTTTGACAATACGCATATGGTGGTAGTGTCAAAAAATCTATGAAAACTTAGTTTTGGAGGGATGTGATCTAGCGAAACTAGAGGAAATGCCGCCGCAATCGCTCTTGACAAACACGTCAATGGTTTGATTTCGAACCAACAAGGGCGAAGGGAACAAAAAGAAGGCACACCAAAGAAGCCCTTGCCAATTCCCATTTTAAACCATTGACTGGTTCGGTTTGTCAAGAGTTCGCTTCGCCGATGCTGGTAAGGGCTCTGCTAAACAAAAAGTTAGGCAGTTTGCTCTACTAGCCATTGTTGAGCTAAACCAATCAGTTTTGTCCAACGTGCAGGCATATTCGGCAGTCCTTTTAGCTCTGGAATAACTACAGGCACTTTGCCTTCCAGGGCTGAATGTGGCCGCAAGAAGTTAAAATAAGCCACAAACAAAGTCACATAAGAAACGGATCCGTGATCGGATCCAAATCCGTGTGTCGATCTGTAATTGCCCTTAAATGTTCGATTCAGTCTTTCAATAATTTGTTTTAGCGGTCTGTATTCCGTTGAAACCTGGTCTTCGTTGGTTAGTCCAATGACCTGCTTCACATCAAACGTAATACCGTGCTGGGCAAAAAAGTGTTGTGCTAAAAGGTAAATCGGATTGCCATCTACGACAAAGGTGAGGTCTTCCGGGATCTCTTTCATCTTCTATAAGGCCTCATCAATCGCACGAATGGCTGATACCGTATCACGATTTGGAGAAACAGGGTAGGACAGAATAATTTTCTTTACCGCATCAAAAAAGAAAAAAAGATAATGCCAACGACCATTCACCTTAATGTATGTTTCGTCTCCGCAGAATTGATCAGAAAGCTCGTAAGGATAATGATCCACATAAGGTTTGAGAAGAAGTGCTACGCTGTTTTCGTAATTCAATATACTCTGGTGAGAGATGGGTACGCCATGAACATCCTTCATCAGTGCAGCTGTTTTCCGAGCCGATAAGCCATAGTTTACATGGTAGGTTAAAATGAGCCCCAATGTGTGCGGTGACACATGAAGCCTGGACAAATCCACTTTTGGCTTCTTAGGTGAATGTTTGGCTAACGGCTGATAATCAATTTGAAACTGACGGAATATGTATCGAACTTTAAAAGACGGAGGATCCTTTTCGAACTGCTTTTTCTCTTTTTTAGACATTCCTTGCAGTTTCTTTTTGTAATACGGACAGTCATTGTTTTTGCACTTAAATACGAGAAAATCTTTTCTTTCCTTGATCTTCTCGAGTGTTTTCGAACAGTGTGGACATTTTAGTATAGCCTCCTTGGCATATTGATTCTTTTTATTAAACAGACACGCACACACCTTGCATTGATACTGTCCTTTACCTCCGTTATTGGCATAAAGATAATCTGACGGAGCACCACACCTTGGACATTTCATGGATGAAGGTACTTTACCTTTTGAATTGGAACGCCTCTGAACAGGTTTGAGAGGTTTCCCGTTCTTCTCCAAATATTCTTTGAGAAGAATTTGATAATCGAGCTTTTGTAGAGTTTCAATGATTGGCAGCTCATCCACCTGGAGTTTTTGATAAGGCTTATTGACAGGCTTTTCAGTTGGCTTATCAAACATGTTTTTTCCAATCAGAAGGGTAAGTAATGTTCGAATCATTTGATCTTGGTACTTGATATATTCAAGCAAATAGGTTAATAATTGAGGTAACAACTTGTCACTTCCTTTATTAGGGATTTTTGAGTGTGTGGTTACCTCATAAATACCCTAATTTTAAGGGGGTGGCAAGTTTTTTTTATATAAAACTAGTTATATCAACAAAAACGTAAGTTTTATTAAGTAATTTTTGACAATACGTTTTTATAAAAGGTGGGGTATTTATGAAAAATGTTAATATAACTATTTATAATACTAAGTATTTTAATACTTTTATCCTCATGCATGTTATCGAATTCAATTAAAAATGCAGATATCCAAGTTAATAATCATGTTCCATCCTCATTAGATTCTTATGGATATGAGTTAATTGTGAATGACGGTTGGCTTGTGCGAAAGTTGAGTAACTAATTATCTCCCTATCCAAATCAATAGAGAAATCCCTCTGAATGTTATGTCATATCAAACTATCAAACTTTAATAGTTGAATCAATTTCATAAATCATAGTATTTCTGAAGTATAGAGTACCCCTATACTAAAAACTTTGTTTTTTTTTAAAATTATGCAACTTGGTTTTGTTGCTGTAATAAAGCATTGATTCGATCAACTGCTAGTTTGCAGGTATTATAAATTAACGTCACCAGATTGAAATGCATTTTTGCTTTCTTTCCTGTACGATGACGGACATTGTTTAATTGAAAGTATTCCTTTAAATAAGCGTTAACGCGTTCGACTGCTGTACGTTCTTGATAAAGCAGTTTCCATCGTTCTGTCCCACGTGCTGGATAGGTAAATTTACGGATATCTATATCACATTTGATTTTGAAAACTTTTTGGCAAAGGGTGTCTTCTCGTAATGGGCAAGTTGCACATTCCTTTGGACGTGTGAATTTTAATGTATTGTACTTAGCGTCAAAGCTGTCATATTGGTAACTATGTTCACGCACACAGGTTGGACGAAAATGTTCATCGAATCCTATATATTCTCCTTCTCGGCGAACGTTGTAAGGAATCACGACTCGCATGGACTGTGATACGGCTTGACGGTAAATAGGTTCAACATCATAACCAGCATCAAATATAGCTATTGTAAATTGACCGTTTCCTAAGTGATGAAGTTTTTTCAATAACGGAATCGCAGCTTTACAATCACTTAAATTACCTGAGGACATCAAGCGCGTGATGATATATTGACTTTTCGTCGAAACAGCTAAATGGGCTTTATAACCAAACCAAAATGTATTTTTTCCTTTACTATTCTTTTTCACACCCCATTTTGGCTCAATCGGTACATCCTTCCAAAGGGTTTCTAATGGGATATCCAGCTGTTCTTTCAGTTCTTTTTCATAGGTTGATTGATTTCCTTTTTTCTCTACTTGTTCGGCTAACCAAACAGCTCGTTCAGCTTTCGTTTTACGACCACGTTTTTTAGGAGTTTTAGGTGCTTTCTTTTCTGATGGTGTGAAAGCATCACGAGCTTCAAAGTGACTCGCATCGATGGCGACATGTTCATCATTTAGAAAGCCTTCCAACATCGCTGTTTTGATGAGTGTATCGTTCATTTTATCTAGCACATCTGATTCACTAATGACTTGAATCATGCGTGAATAAGAGCTTTCAGATGGTACGACATCAGACACAAGGAATCCACAGTCGAAACGAAATAAAGGATCATGAACCAAACGTTTGACTAAATCCTTGATAGTTGGAATACGTTCGACAATACGTATAATCAGCGATTGAATCATTGCACCATAATTCAATTCACGTGGTGCACCTTTCAATGTCTTTTTAGAAAACAATTGAAATATAGGCTGAATGTCGATTGCACTAAAAATGGCATCATAACGATGGGAACTTTCCATTTCTAATAATTGATGGATGTCAAAAAGAGAAATTTGTTTTACAATAGTCATAGGGTACTCACCTCTTTCGTATGGTTTGTTTGGTTACCTACCATTATAACGAAATTTGGGGAGGTACCCATTTTTTATTGTCTTGAATCCCTTGAAAATCAAGGGGTGAGAATTATGAAATTAACTCAGTTGAAAATATTTTTTAAAAAATAGATATTTTCAAATCTTCCAGAGAATTAAAAAAGTATTTATTTTAACAAAAAAGTTTGATATTATGATTATCGAGCACGCAAATTTCAGAAAAATGGCACATCCGCGTTTTTTCTGAAAATTTTTAAAATGCTTAATGGAGGGGAAAAAATGAAAAAGAAGTTTTGGCTCTTATTAGCAGCACTATTCACACTTACTTTAGTGCTAAGTGCCTGCAGCGGCAGCAAAGAAGAAAACAAAAACGAAGGTGAAGGAAAAGAAACTTCTCGTTCAAAAGAACTTAATTTAGTCATCGCTTCTGAGCCTTTTTCCTTACATCCAGGTCTTGCAACAGATTCTACTTCTAGTGCAATTCTAAATAACGTTTTTGAAGGTTTAACAACTCGCAAAGGTTCTGAAGTTGTGAATGCGGCAGCAGAAGACATTTCCATCAGCGATGACCAAATAACTTACACAATCAAATTACGCGATGCAAAATGGTCAAACGGAGATCCTGTAACAGCATATGACTTTGAATACGCTTGGAAGTGGGTATTAAATCCTGAAAACGCTTCCGAATATGCTTCTATGCTTTACCCAATCAAAAACGCAGAAGCTTACAACAAAGGTAAAGCGAAAGTTGAAGATGTTGGTATTAAAGTAGAAGACGATAAAACTATCGTTGTTACATTGGAACAACCAACACCTTATTTCTTAGAAATGTTAGCATTTAAAACATACTTCCCAGTTAATAAAAATGTAGCTGAGAAAAATCCAAAATGGTACACAGAAGCTGGAGAAGATTATGTAACAAACGGTCCATTCTTGCTTGATTCTTGGAATCATAACAAAGATATCACATTGAAGAAAAACCCTACTTACTGGGATGCTGATAATGTAGCACTTGAAAAAGTAAATATTACAATGGTTGAATCTGAACAAACAGCAACAACTATGTTTGATAATGGCGAAATTGACTTCTTAGGTTCTCCATTCCAAACAGTAGCTTTAGATGCAATTGACCAATACAAATCAGAAGGTATTTTAAAAATCAAAGACTATGCAGCCATCTATGTATACAAATTTAATACAACAGATGAAATTCTTAAAAACAAAAATATCCGTCGTGCATTAGCACTTGCAATTGACCGTCAATCATTGATTGACAACATTACAAAAGGTGAACAAAAACCTGCATTAGGTATGGTTCCTGTAGCGATTAAAGGCTTTGAAGAAGATCGCGGCTACTTCAAAGACAATGATGTAGAAGAAGCGAAAAAAGCTCTTGAACAAGGTATGAAAGAGCTAGGAATCAGCAAACCTGAAGATATCAATATCACAATTTCATTTAACACGAGTGAAGCTCACGCAGCAATCGCTCAGTTCATTCAAGAAAATTGGCGTAAAAACTTAGGCATCAATGCAACTCTTGACAACTCTGAATGGCAAGTTTACTTAGACAAATTGTCAAATTTAGATTACCAAGTTGGACGTTTAGGTTGGATTGCAGACTACAACGATGCTTATACATTCCTAGAACAATATGATTCTGCTCAAAACGGTAACAACGATACAGGTTGGGAAAACCCAGAATATACAAGACTATTAAGAGAATCTAACAAAGAAACTGATCCAGAAAAACGTTTAGAATTATTAAAACAAGCAGAAGCGATCATTATTGAAGAAATGCCGGTTGCACCAATTTACTACTACACTAACCTAAGTGTTGCTAAAGACTATGTGAAAAACATGGAGACAGATATTTTAGGTAATATTTACTTAAAATATGTAGATGTTGAATAATAAATTGGTGTAATTAAATTCTAGGTTCATAGTTGTAAAGGCTGCTGAAATCGATTGTATTGATTCATAGCAGCCTTTCACTATTTTTTAGGACTATACAGAATTTTTAGATAAAGGAGGGAGCACTTTGCTGAAGTACATTCTCAAAAGAATTGTTCTTATGTTCATTGCGTTATTAATTATCATCACGGCAACCTTTTTCTTAATGAAGGCTGCACCTGGTAATCCTTTTGCAAGTGAAAAGGATTTTCCACCTGAAATTGAAGCAAATTTAAGAGCGAAATATGGATTAGATAATCCTTGGTATATTCAATATAAGGATTATTTACTCAATACGTTGACGTTTGACTTTGGCGAGTCCATGAAATATAAAAACCGCTCCACGAACGATATTATTGCCGATGGGTTCCCGGTTTCGTTATCTCTTGGACTTGAAGCCATGTTTTTAGCGGTTGGAATCGGTGTATTACTTGGCATCATTGCGGCCCTTTACCATAACCGCGTGATTGATTATTTTGCAACGACCATCGCGGTTTTGGGCATTTCAATCCCCTCATTCGTTATGGCCGGATTAATGCAATACTTCATCTCTTTAAAATTGGGCCTATTCCCTGTTGCCGGGTGGAACGGCTTTAAATACTCAGTTCTGCCAGCGTTGGCAATCGCTTTGACACATGCGGGGTATATCGCAAAATTGGTCCGTTCCAGCATGTTGGAACAAAACAACAGTGAATATGTGAAATTAGCCCGTGCCAAAGGGCTTGGCAAATGGACAATCACTTTTAAGCATACTTTGCGTAATGCATTAATGCCGGTTATTACTTATTTAGGGCCTTTAACAGCCGGTGTTGTAACAGGAAGTTTTGTTATAGAGCAAATTTTTGCCATTCCTGGATTAGGTAGACATTTCGTTCAAAGTATCACAAACCGTGATTATACAGTCATTATGGGAACAACCGTATTCTATGCAATTATTTTAATGCTCGCTGTATTAATCGTAGACATCTTATATACTATCATTGACCCGCGCATTAAATTGAAAGGAGGAGCAAAGAAATAATGGTAAAACAGCATGAAACGACCAACAATTTAACTCCTGAAATGTTTACAGTAGTCGGACCGCGGTTGGAAGAAGGCGATAAATTGGCAAAAAAGCCTGTATCTTTCTGGAAAGAAGTATTCCTCCGCTTTAACCAAAATAAATTGGCGGTTACAGGTGTTATCATTTTATTCCTCATTACACTGTTTGCGATATTTGTTCCTGAACTGTCGCAATACAGTTATCGCGATCAATTAGGTGTTTATAATGCAGCTCCTTCAAAGGAACATTGGTTTGGAACAGATGATTTAGGGCGGGATATTTTTGTTCGTGTATGGTTTGGTGCCCGCATTTCATTATTTATCGGTATCACAGCTGCCATTATTGATTTAATCATTGGCGTTTTATGGGGAAGCATTTCTGGACTTATTGGCGGACGTGTAGATGATATTATGATGCGGATTGTCGATATTTTATCTGCCATCCCTTATCTTTTAGTGGTAATCATTTTATTGGTAGTAATGGAACAAGGTCTTTTACCGATGATTATCGCTTTATCGATTACCGGTTGGATCAACATGGCACGGATTGTCCGCGGTGAAGTGTTATCCATTAAAAACCGTGAATTCGTACTAGCATCGAGAACTCTTGGCGCAAGAAATTGGCATTTAATTATCCGCCACATTATCCCAAATGCTTTAGGTGCAATTCTTGTAACGATGACATTAACAATTCCAAGCGCCATCTTCACAGAATCGTTCTTAAGCTTTTTAGGTTTAGGAGTAAACCAACCAGTTGCCAGCTGGGGAACAATGGCATCAGAAGGTATGGGCGGTTTACGTGTAGCCCCTTGGCGTTTATTCTTCCCTGCTTTCTTAATTTCTTTAACAATCTTTGCTTTTAATGCCGTTGGTGATGGTTTGCGCGATGCACTTGATCCAAAATTACGCAAATAGAAAGGGGTGGAAGCATGAATAAACCATTACTCGAAGTCAAAAATTTAAAAATCAACTTCAAAACATATGCAGGTCTTGTTCAAGCAGTACGTGGCGTTGATTTTACATTATATGAAGGGGAAACTTTGGCAATTGTTGGCGAATCCGGTTCGGGTAAAAGTGTGACAACCAATGCCATTATGAAATTGATTCCGCAGCCACCAGGAATATATGCGGATGGTCAAATCTTATTGGAAGGAAAAGATTTAATTCCCCTTTCCGATAAAGAAATGTCCAAAATTCGTGGCAATGAGATTGCGATGATTTTCCAAGATCCAATGACTGCTTTAAACCCAACTATCCGTGTTGGAAAACAAATTATGGAAGTAATTTTAAAACATAAAAAAGTTTCAAAGCAAGAAGCAAAAGAAAGAGCAATTGAATTGCTTCGCCAAGTCGGCATTCCAATGCCAGAAAAACGGTTCAGCCAATATCCACATGAATTTAGTGGCGGTATGAGACAGCGTGTTGTTATCGCCATTGCGCTTGCGGCTGATCCGAAATTATTGATTGCCGATGAACCGACAACAGCCCTTGACGTGACGATTCAAGCGCAAATATTGGAATTATTAAAGGAACTTCAAAAAAAACATAAAACATCTATTATTTTTATTACCCATGATTTAGGGGTTGTAGCAAATGTCGCCGATCGGGTGGCGGTTATGTATGCAGGACAAATTGTGGAATACGGAACGGTCAACGATATTTTCTACAATCCAAAACATCCATACACTTGGGGACTTCTTGGCTCCATGCCTGATCTAAATAACAAAAGTGATGAAAGATTGTATGCGATTCCAGGTTCTCCACCGGATTTGACTAATCCGCCAAAAGGTGATGCCTTTGCACCTCGGAACAAATATGCATTGGCCATCGATTTTGAAAAAGAACCTCCAATGTTTAAAGTATCCGATACACATTATGCTAAAACATGGCTATTGCATGAATATGCACCGAAAATCGACATTCCTGAGCCAATCGTAAGAAGAATGGAAAGATATAAGAAGGAGGCTGGATTAGGTGAATAAAGAGAATAAAATTTTGGAAGTAAAAAACTTAACTCAATATTTCGGCTCTCCTTCCAATCCAATAAAAGCTGTTGACGGCATTAGTTTTCATATTTTTGAAGGTGAAACATTAGGCCTCGTTGGTGAATCTGGCTGCGGTAAATCCACTACAGGCCGCTCCATTATCGGACTCTATAACATTACTGGCGGCGAAGTGATTTTCAAAGGAAAAAATGTTCATCAAATCAAATCGAAAAAAGAACAAAAGCAATTAAAACGGGAAATACAAATGATTTTCCAAGACCCATATGCTTCACTGAACCCGCGGATGACAGCTGGTGAAATCATCAGCGAAGGATTTGATATCCACGGCCTATATAAAAACAAAGCAGAACGTCAAGAAAAGATTATTTCTTTATTGGAAGCAGTTGGCTTAAATCGTGAACATATGACACGATATCCACATGAATTTTCCGGTGGCCAAAGACAACGAATCGGAATTGCTAGAGCGTTAAGTTTAGATCCAAGCTTCATTATCGCCGATGAGCCGATTTCCGCTCTCGACGTTTCCATTCAAGCGCAAGTAGTCAATTTGCTAAAAGATCTGCAAAAGGAACGAAATTTGACTTATTTATTTATTGCCCATGATTTATCGATGGTTAAATATATCAGCGATCGGATTGCGGTTATGTATCGGGGAAAAATTATGGAGTTGGGCGATGCAGACGAAATTTACAACAACCCAATTCATCCATATACAAAATCTTTATTATCCGCTGTTCCTCTTCCAGATCCGATTTTGGAAAGAAAACGGAAACGAATTCCTTATGTCCATGAAGAAACACCGGATACAGCTAAAATGCATGAGCCATTGCCAAATCATTTTGTTTACGGTACGGATGAACAAGTCAATAAATGGGTAAAACAAGCAAAGCTGTAGGGCTTAGTGTAAAAAAGGCTTAAGGGGCCCTAAATCCCCTTAGGCCTTTTTTTGTTTTTTGGGGAGTACTTGACGGAAAGAAGAGGCTAATGAAAATCTTTTATTTATTTTCCGCTCTAAGAGGCTTGGCATTCGGCATCCGAATGATTAAATAAGAAGGAATATTAGTAAAAATGTTGAAAGTAATATAAAATGTCGTTTATTTCAAGCTAATAAAGGGAGAGTCATATGAGGAATAAAATCATTATGTTGATTTCTGTACTATTGTTAATGACTCTTGTCGGCTGTAAAAATTTTGATGAAAACAAAAAGTTAGAGGCAAGCCCTACTTTTACATTACCCGTGACTTTTCATGACGGAATAAAGGGTGAGTATGTATTGATTGGGAAAGAAGGTAAGATGGGAATTTTGGTCGGTTCGGGTAACGAAGGTGAAGCAGTCGCAACAAAGTTTATTGCGAATAAACCGGATAAATATATGTGGCATTTCTGGGGAGAGGAAGATAAAATCAGCGGTGATTTTAAAGTAGTTGGTGTTGATGAAGACGGAAAAGAACATCCTGTTTTGTTATTTGGCAATGATGCAGTATGGCAATATTCTGATGTTTCCATTAGCCCACATAACGGTGCAGATTCCCATATTCCATCTAATATGATGTTCCCTTCAAGTGGATTATGGAAATTAAAAATATATTTTAATGATCAATTTTTTGAGGAACTCGTTATAAACGTTGAAGAAAGTTGATCTTCAACTAATTGATAAAGAGGCAGAGTTAACCGTTCGAAGATTAACTTTGCCTGTTGTTTTAACATAAATGGAATAATCCCCTAGGTCATTTCTTCCGCACCAATAAAATAAGCCTCTCGCAAAATGAGAGGCTTTTCATTTTTAGTGAGACATAATCACTAACAGGATAATGAATAAAATTGCAAAGAAGTAAAGTAATGGATGAACCTCTTTCCCCTTACCTTTCAGTAACTTAAATAATGGGTAAGAAATAAACCCGAATGCAATACCATCTGAAATACTAGACGTTAATGGCATGATCAAAATAACTAAAAATGCTGGAAATGCTTCTTCTACTTTATCCCATTCGATATGGCGAACAACACCAATCATTAAACTACCTACAATAATTAAGGCAGGAGAAGTAATAGCAGGTACACTTGCTAATGTAGCTGCTAATGGCGAGAAGAATAAGGTAATGACAAATAGCCCTGCAACTACTAACGACGTTAATCCAGTACGTCCACCTACTGCTACACCAGAAGAAGATTCGATATAGGCTGTTGATGGACTTGTACCAAACATTGAACCGATGATCGTTGCCATCGAATCACCAAGGAAAGCTTGACGTGCTCGTGGCAATTTATCTTCTTTTAAAATACCCGCTTGTTTCGCAACGCCAATCATCGTACCTGTCGTGTCAAACAATGTAACTAAAATAAATGAAAATACTGTCCCATATAAACCATATTTAATGACATCGCCAAAAGCTTCAATTGGATTCCATACTAAAATCCCTTCTGGTAATGATGGCATTGAAATAACACCATTGAATGTTAAATTGCCAGTTAATGCTGCAAGGATTGCTGTCACAATCATACCCCAGAAAATTGCACCGAATACACGGTACATCATGAAGATAGCCGTAACAAGAACCCCTACAATTGTTAACCAAACCATAGGGCTTGATAAATCTCCTAATCGGACTAATGTCGCTTCGTCATCTGTCACGATGCCTGCTGATCGCATACCAATGAAAGCGATGAATAAACCGATACCAGCAGTAATAGCTAATTTTAAATTATTCGGTATGGCTTTAACGAGCATTTGTCGTAAAGGCGTTAAGCTAATAATAAAGAAAATAATACCCGCTACAAATACAGCAGAAAATGCTGTCATATAGTCAATTTCGCCTTTAGAAGCTTGGACAACCGAAAACGTAAAGAATGCATTTAACCCCATACCCGGAGCCATTGCAATTGGATAATTGGCAAATAGCGCCAACCATAATGTACCAAATACTGCCGCAATAATTGTCGCTGTGAATACTTGTTCACTAGGAACACCAGAAATCGCTAGAATCGAAGGGTTAACGATAACGATATATACCATTGTTAAGTAAGTTGTTAAACCTGCAAAAATTTCAGTTTTTACAGTTGTATTATTTTCTTGTAGTCGAAACAAAATGTTCAGCCCCCTAAATACGAACATTAAAAACAACAGAATTAATAATATTCGGTCTTTAGCTTAAATGCAAGTGTTTTTTACGGGAATTTTCTCTGTGTATCAAAATTTTAAAAATAAAGAAAATTAAGAATAAAGGATTCTTTCCTCTTACAAAAAGACTTAGTGGCAACAACTGAATTCGACATTATATTTTCTCCTTATAATGATGAAATTAGTCGTTTTGAAGCTTCTGGTGTTAAATGGGGGATTTCATTAGTACGGAACATTTTTTCGAGTTATAGGCTAATATGTTCTTCTTTTACAAGGCTGTTCTTAAACATACAAAAAGACCGTCAAAATGACGATCTCATAGTATTATTTAGAACGGACGCTAGATAACACCAGCCATCACGAAGCGTATGGATATATGTAATATCAGCTACTCATTTTTCGTTAATTGTTGTTGTAGTGAAATCTTGATTTAATACATTTACCGAAAAAATTGAATTAAAAGAAGGAATAAAAAAATTGGTGCTGGTTTATCGCCAACACCCATTTTCTTCTTTCTATTTATTTATTACTAAAATCTATCTCATAATACCTTTGGGAAGTCTAATATTTTTTTGATTGATTCAATAAGATTTTTCCCATTGTTCATGTAACTTGCTTTTATAGTATATCCATCCATACTTTAATAGCTGTACCGATAATGAGAATCGCTAGAATCCACTTCAAAATAGAAGGGTTCATTTTTTTACCAACCTTCACTCCTAAAGGTGAAGCAATAATACTTGCGACAATCATAATAATGGCTGGCAAGTAATCTACTTGCCCTGTTGATAGTTTCCCTACTGCACTTCCTATCGATGAAATAAACGTAACAGCTAAACTTGTTGCAATGGTCATGCGAGTTGGTATTTTTAATACGACAAGCATTATCGGTACAAGGAGGAAACCACCGGCTGCTCCAACAATCCCTGAACCAATTCCCACTATGAGAGATAAAATCGTTGCAAGTAGTTTATTGAAAGTGACTTGTTCTAACGGGATATCATCAATTTGCTTCTTTGGAATAAACATCATAATTCCGGCGATTAACGCCAAGATTCCGTATACAATGTTAACACCTTGTTCCGAAAAATAGGATGAACCAAAACTTCCGATGATACTTCCTATTAAAATTCCACTTCCCATATAGAAAATAAGGGATTTATTTAAAAAGTTACCTTTTCGATATGCCCAAACACCAGCAAGAGAAGCAAAGAATACTTGTACAGCACTTATCCCAGATACCTCATGAGCTGTAAATGCGGTAAAGCCTAATAAAGAAGGGATATACAAAAGCATTGGATATTTAATAATCGATCCACCAATTCCAACCATCCCTGAGATAAATGACCCAACAAATCCTATTGCAAATATGGTTAGAATCCAAGCAATGTCCATGTTGATACCTTCTTTCCAGAAGAGGTGACACCCTCTCCCGAATGTCACCTCTCCTCTTTATCGATTCGTTATCCCTTTTTAACAATGAATTTGATTACATCCGCTTCAATCGATTGATCTAATATTTCATGTCCACTTGATTTAGCCCAAGCAGGAAAGTCAGATAGTGCGCCTTTGTCTGTCACATGCACTTCTAACACTTGACCTGTCGCTAACGTATCCATTGCTTTTTTTGCCCGTACAATCGGGAGTGGACAAGATAATCCTTTTTCATCTAACACTTGATTGACTTCCATTTCAAACGCTCCTTTTTAATTCTCATTAAAAAGGGGGAGTTTATCATTCTCCCCACCTGTTTCATAATTAACGTACCGCACAACGGTTTGGACCGATTTCCATTTCCATTTGTTCTTCTTCGTCTGGTGTCAATTTCCCCATATTTACTTGACGAATTTCTTGGTATGCATTTGGTTGTGGTGGCAAGTTTTCTGTTACTGTCTTACGGAATTCTTCTTCACTTTCAATATTTAAACCATGGTTTTCCGCAAATAGATTCCCTAAACGTTTTGCAACTGTTCCATCTTCATTCAACTCATCAATAATCATGAAGTGTGCAGGCAATACAATTAAATCTTCCGCTAACTCACGATAACGGCGATAAAGCGTTTCGCGAAGATCTCCTACCCAATCCTCAGCACGTCCTGCTAAGTCAGGTCGACCGATGGAATCAATGAATAAAATATCTCCTGTTAATAAATACTTGTTATCTACGATGAAGGAAGTTGAACCAATTGTATGACCTGGTGAATACAGAGCGCCTACTTCAATTTTGGAATTCCCAACCTTCACTGTTAAACCATCTTCCAATGGATTATATTCATAAACCACCTCATCTGCATCTTTTGGTGGTAAATAATATTTCGCCCCTGTTTCCTTTGCAATATGACGTCCTCCGGAGATGTGGTCCGCATGTAAGTGTGTATCAAATACGTGGGTAATTTCCACATTTTTCTCTTTCGCAAAGTTGATGAACACATCTTTAAAACGAACTGCGTCAATAATGGCAGCTTCACCATCAGAAATGACCATATAAGATAAGCAGCCTTTCCCTAGACGAACAAATTGATACAGTTCACCTCCATTAGTCAAATCACCTACTTTAATTGGCTCGAGGTAAGAGCTCCAAGCTTTCATACCACCCTCAAGGTAGTACACATCGTATCCTGCATCTGAAAGCATTTCCGCAACCATGACAGAAGAGCCCTCTTTCGCACAAACAACTAAAATATCTTGATCGGACGGTAATTTTGGAAGAATTTCTTCCACACCATCTAATAATTCAAAGTAAGGCACATTTAAATATTCAAATCGGTGTCCTTCGATTTTCCAATCTTCAAAATCTTCTCTGTTTCGTACATCTAAAATAAATAATGGTTGATTTTCGATTACTTTACGAGCTACTTGTGCTGATGTCATTTTTTGAACTGCCATTCCACTTACCCCCTGCAGGTATATTTTTGTGATATGAAGTGGAAGAGTAATCCCTTCCACTAAAGAATGGAATAAAACAAATGATTAAAACGTTAATGTTGGTGCAGCATCTTTTGCAAACTCAAGGAATGTAACTGCGCCACCTACATCAATTCCATCAATAAAGTCTTCTTTCGTTAAATTCATAACATCCATTGTCATTTGACAAGCGATTAATTTTACTCCCATCTCTTTTGCCATTTCTACTAATTCCGGAATACTTGGAACATTTGCTTTCGCAAATCCTTCTGCATAATGTTCTTTTCCTTCTGGAAGTGGCAATTGTTTCATCGCTTCTTTATGAATCAAGTTCAGACCCTCAAATGTAAAGAAGATTGCTACTTCTTTCTCTGTAGCAGCTGCTGCCGTTGCGATATTAAATACCTTATATGCATCAAATAATCCACCATTACTTGCAATAATTGCAACTTTATTAGACATTTTTCAAACCCCTCCGAATTTATAATTTTTTTATTAAATCGCCTTTCCAAGCACTCATTCCTGGTAAGACGTTATAAACTTTTGTAAAACCTTTTTCTACTAATTTTTGAGCAGCTAAATCACTGCGTGTACCTGTTCGACAAATGACATAGATTTCCTTGTCTTTGTCTAATTCATCTAAACGGTCTTCTAATTCCCCCATTGGAATGGATATGGAACCTTCAATATGACCAAAAGCGTATTCCGCTTCTTCTCGAACATCTAGAAGAATTCCGCCATTTTTCACTCGACTCAGAACTTCATCATTCGAGATTGTATGTTCAAATTTCTTTTCAACAACTTGCTCATTACATTTACGAATGTAATGAAACAGCACGCCATTTTCTTCAAACATACCGATATATTGATGTCCAACACTATCACACCATGCTTTTAAGTCGGCAATTGAACCTTTATCGGTCGCTTTCACTTCTAATACTTGTCCTTCCTCGATCCCTTCCATTGCCTTTTTCGTCTTCACAATCGGCATTGGACATGAAAGCCCCGTACAATCTAACTGTACATGTGCTTTTATCGACATCTTAAAACCTCCTTATACCTATTAGGGTATTTTATTTTAGAAAAATTTTTTGTTGAATATAAAACCAAAAATTTGCCGTCATGGAATCCTTTTCTTCATGTATGAATAAATATTTTATTACAGAAATTGGTTTTTTCTTCTAATGTTGAATAGAATTCCAACATAAATTAGAGCAAAACTTGAATTGACAGCAATACATTATCTTAAGATAGATGATTTGAAACCTCCTTTTCCCTTTCTTTGTTACTCTAACGATATCATATACCCATTAGGGTATAATATCAACACTTAAATATTATTTTTACTGTTTTTAAAAGATTAACTAAAATTTCCAATACTTTTGTACAATTCCGTAAAGGAAATGTAGCCCTTAAAAGAAGGGAATTCTCTATTCAATTCGTAAAATTGTTGATGGTAATTCATTAGCATTGCATAAATATAGTTAGAATTTTCTGTTAATTAATTTTTGTGAATTTGTGCCAAAAAGACAAAACCTAAAGAAAGGTGGCACTGCCCATTTGGTAAATATATACAGTTAAACCAGAGCGACAACGACAAAAGGGAGATTATGGACTGGCTCGCCCATCAAATTTTCGCAACCAAACATAAGCTGGTTTCCACAGAGCTCTCTTTAACCAACGAGTAATTCGAAGTAGAGATTTCTTACTTTTCATCTCCAATTGAATGAGAACATGTAAGCAATACGTGATAAGGGCTAAGAAAATTTGATTTTGAATAGCTGTTTCACTCATTCCATAAAAGTGCTTAATTTCTACGTGTTGCTTGAGCCATTTGAAAAAGAGTTCAATAGCCCAGCGAGATCGGTAAATATCACTTATCTCTTCTGGTTTTAAATCAAATCGGTTGGTGATGAAACGAAGTAAGTTCCCTTTTGTGTCCATAACTTCTAGTAGACGAAAGACATTTTCAGTACGATTTTGTGTGGTACCAATGTAGACCATTTTATCGGATAGAACGTGACAATCATCAGGAAGTGAAAATGTATAGACTTCACGAATGACTGCGTTTTTCTTCAGTCTTGAAACGAAGAAATAGCCATCATCTGTCATCCGATCAAAACGTTCATAGTCCACATAACCGCGGTCAAACACATACATGGCTTCTTTATCATCCACTAGGACTTCGAGTTGATTTCGGTCATGTTCTTTTGCTGTCGTAATCACTGCTTTTTCAGGATAGACGGTGTCTTTATCCATGAAAACGAGCCGTAAGTGTAGCTTTACACCAGCTTTTGTTTTACGGAATTTTGCCCATTTATAATTGGTCAAATTCAACGGGAGTGTACTTGAATCAATGATTTTCAGTGGCATATTCTTTCCGGTTTTATAATGGTACCGTTGAATTTTCCAAACAAGATCCAAGAACAAATTTGCAAGAATTAGTGGGTTGATCTGATTGTTTTTTCGGGATAGCTGAGAGGCACTTATCGATTCAAATCCGAGTGCTTTTTGAAGATCTTCGTCTACAAGTGCATCACTCATTTCCTCTAAGCTCTTAAATTCGAGCAGCTGGGCTACCAATAAAAGTTTAATATAGGCTTCTGTTGTCAGCTTTTTTGTGTAATAGTCCTGTTTCAATTCTTTGACTTGTTCGCTAAGTTTTTGAATATTTATGGGTGAAACCCATTTACCAAATGATGAAATTAGTGTATTCTTGTCCATAACGTTTATCCTTTACGATTGGATTTGGACAGGAACCACCTGTACTTCCATTGTAAAGGATTTTTTTGTTTCGAAATCAATAAAAAATTGAACATTCTTAGTATTTTGAATCATCAGATTTAATTAGTGCAATGCTAGTGATGGTAATTAATTTTAGTAGTGTTTGGCAATTAAGGTTATGCATAAATTTTTGCATATTTGACGCTTTACATGGTGGTGGGCATGATAGGCTACTTTGCCTTGCAAAGTCCAAATATAATTATGGCTTGCCCCCTTTGCAAGAAATCATGACCGCAAAGGCTCCATGTCAAGCGATTATAGATACGAATAATTATTCAAGATATCGAATAAATTTAATTGCCATTTCATGCATTTTTTAATTGCCCAAAACAGTAAAATTGGAAAAATATCAAACTTTATTGAAAAATCATATATTTTTTAATTTCCTTTATTTATCATTCCACTTAAGGGTGATACGATTGAAATGGCTAAAAATATTACTTGCTTTAATTGTAATTGGAATTTCATCATACGGCTTAGTCACGAATGATTATTCATATAACTTCTTGTCTATTTTCTTCCTCGGGGTATTTTTCTTAATATTGGGGTTTGAAAACTTGAAGAATAAAAAAAGTCAAGGGGTTAGCATTTTTTCTATCATTGTGTCGATATTTTTGTTTTTCGTAACATGTATTTCATTCTTTTAAATTGTAAACGCTAAATCCTTTTTTATATTGACAAAAACACAATAATTTCTACGCCTTTTCTTTCACATAGCTGTCTTAATTGTGTATGGCAAAATAAAAGTGCAGAGCTTTGCAAAGGAAAAATGCAGGCTCTATAATATTTGGTGTTGGTGGATACAACCAGCACCATTTTTTTACACAAAAAACGAGACATGTGACAAACTCTGGTAAAATGTAATCGAACAAAACCTCATTTTCCAAAGGAGTTGTGTCACATGTCTCATCATTATTCTATACGTAATTTATTAAATATTAAAGATAAAAATATCACATTTGATGAAAATTTTTGTTCTACCGAAACGATTAAAAAAGCTATTATCAACCAAATGTTCACTACCTTCCAAAGCATTTGTGTTTTGATGAGTTTAAATCGCAGCTGGAGCGATGTCCTTTATTTTCTGCGACTCTGAAACGGGGGAGATTGTGGATATCGTGGAGGACCGGAGATTACATGTCCTCAAAGAGTATTTCTTACGGTATTCCAAGAAGGCGAGAGATGCGGTAAAAACGATTGTCATCGATATGTACAGCCCTTATATTTCCTTAATCCAAGAAGTTTTCCCGACAAATTCCATATCCTCCAACTATTTAGCAGAGCTTTAAACAAAACGCGCATCAACGTCATGAATCGGGATAAAAAGAATTACAATAAATTGAAAACATACTGGAAGCTCCTTCTGAAAGATCAAACAAAACTTGATTATAAGAGCTATACATATCATCGTTGCTTTAAAAAGCATATGTGTGAGGTGGAGATTCTCCACTATCTCATTGATTTAGATTCTGAATTAAAAGCGTCCTATGAGTTATATCAATACGTGCAACATTGCATCAAAATCAAAGACTTTGAGCTCCTAAAGAAAACATTAGAGAATAAACAAAATATCGTTTCCAGCTATATGAAAACCGCCATCAAGACAATCAACAAATACATCAATTACGTCGAGAATACGCTAAAGTACGATTATAACAACGGCATTTTAGAGGGGATTAATAACAAAATCAAAGTGATTAAACGCTTTTCTTTCGGTTATCGATCCTTCTATCACTTTAGAAACCGAATATTCATTACCCAAAACTTAGCGAAAATAAAAACAGCTTAGGGGAACCTCGAATTTCCCCTAAGCCATCCGATTACACATCACCAAATAATGTCACTAAAATTTATTCACCAACACCATTTGACAAAGAACCAATTTAAATTTATTTTAAACGCTTTTGAATCTTAGCCCAATGTCGTTTGATTTGACGATAAATCTTACTTTCTATAGGATATTTTTCTTGTTCTCTAACATGTGCTAGATTTTTCATTTTCATGTGGGCTTTGTTACTATATGTAATGAAATTACCCCTTTTTTTATAATTTCTTCCTAGATGTGTATAAACACGATACAAATCTCGTCTTCCATATAATCTAGTTTTACCTTCTTTTTGGAAATAAAGTTCCGATTTTTTACACTTCTTCGCTTTTCGATAAGCACGGCTATAATACTTAAATAAACTCTTTTCACGTATCCGAATTTCATTACCATTTGTTACAAATCCCAAATAATCTAGCTGCGATAAATTCCCCTCCGTATCTTTAATTAATCTATTTTCATATAATCTTACAACTGTTTTTTCAGGTTGAATTTTTAAACCTATGTTTTCGTATTTTTTTATAATATCAAAAGCTTGCTGTCTATATTCCTCCCAATTTTCAGTTGTTTTATTAGGGATGATTAAGATAATATCATCACAATATCTTCTATATAACCCACCATATCCATCAACCCATCTTTGTATTTCTTGATCAAAGTGGATTAAATGTACATTGGAACAGACAGCACTCATTCCAGAACCTTGTGGTATACCATAAGGCTTTTTATGTTTATACATATATTTTTTCTTAAATTCCCTAAATTCTTCATCAGTCATAATTCGTTTCAAATTATACTCTTTTCTTAATATTTTTGTGTTATCAGTTCCATATTTCCCTATTAAAAATCGACTTACATCTTCTTTCTTTACATATGTAAATTTTGTTAAGTTTTTAAAAACTGTATAAAAATCTTTTTCTAACTTCGATACATCTAAAACTTCTTGAATATTCTTTTTTAAAACCGAATGATTAATATTATCAAAGTATTTTGTAAAATCAATTGAAATGATAATTGCTTCTTCATATCCAAATAATTTTTCAAATACTTCATAACAAAAATCTATCGTATTTTTGCCTTTTTTATTATTGCGATATGCAATAATTGATTCATCAATTCCACAATTACTTGCATATTTATTGTAATGATTGTTTAATACATCTCCATAATACTTGTAAATATAACTATCTACATGAGATGAATAATAAATATCTCGCTTTTTTATCTTTTTTTCCCTTAATTCTTTATTTGATTTTCCTTGTAATTTCAATTCTCTATAATTTTCTTTTAGTACATACTTATTAAATTCAATTACAAAGTGAATTGATGGCCAAAAAGAATGCTGAATTACCCAATTAGGATTTAAAAGTTTCGCTTTCAATTCTTTAGTTAAAGGAGTCGGTTGATCAAAATGCAAGTATTTTTTCGCCTCATACTTTCCCCAATCAATATCGGAAGAGCTAGAGAGGCTATGTGATGGTAGCATGTCACTCTGATTCATCAGAAAAACCTCCTAGCATACACAAAAGTTTCTAGAATAAAAATATTCCTGGCTACCAATTTCCTCTAAACTGTATAATCAAATTGAAGCGGAGTTGCTCAATATGACTATGGAATGTTTAGTACAAATCTTAATTCTGTCACTGTTATCTATCCTCAGCAGTTTGCCATTGGTACTTGACGAATCGATTCTGAAACATTCACCACCCTAAAGCTAGTAACAATCGTTACACAGTAGGACGCCTCTCACATCATAGTAAGATTAATAATATATTAATAGAAAAATTTGCTATTTTCAAACAAAAGATCTAACACTATTTTTAATCATTTATACTAATTTAAAAATATTCAAGAAGTTAGAAAAAGTCCATTTAAACTTCTACATAATTATTTAGCAGAACTATAAACAAAACGCGTATCAAATTCAAGAATCAGGATAAAAAGAATTACAATAAGTTGAAAAAATATTGAAAACTCCTCCTGAATGAATCGTGACATAAAAATAAGTAGGTTTGACCTAAATGTGTATGGCAAAATAAAAGTGCAGAGCTTTGCAAAGGAAAAATGCAGAGTCCTGCACTAAATTTTTGTGCATAAACAAAAAAAGACTTGCCAGTCACCCCAAGTCCCACTACAGTAATTGTGTCAAGCAATTGGTAGTGGAGGTAAGAAAGGATGCTAGCAATGTCTGATATTAATTGTATCAAACATTTAAGAAATAACAAAGGTTTATCTATTTCAGAAATACAAAGAACAATGGGAATTAATTGGCGAACAGCTAAGAAGTATGCGGATGAAGATCAACTCCCTAAACAGAAATCATTTAAAAAGAAAGGGATGATGTATGAGGAAAAGTGGGGAGTAATTGTTTCAGATTGGCTTTTTGAGGATTTAAAGTTAAGGAAAAAATTAAGAAGAACAAAGAAACAAATATTTGAAGAACTAAAGGAAATGGGTTTCCAAGGTTCTTATCGTACTGTTTGTTACTTTATCTCTGAATGGATGAATACTCACCAAGAAGAAAAGGATAAAGGGTATGAAAGATTAGAACATCCTCCGGGTGAAGCTCAAATAGACTTTGGAGTAATGGAAGCTGTACAAGATGGAGAAATTGTGGATATTCATGCTTTAGTTATGACGTTTCCTCATAGTAATGCTGGATTTGCAGTACCGTTACCAGCTGAAAATCAAGAATGCTTCTTACATGGTCTCAATATTCTTTTTAAACAGGTTGGGGGAGTACCTAAAAGGATAAGAATCGATAATTTGACCCCCGCTGTGAAGAAAAAAAGGACAAAAAATGAAGAAGCACAATTAACTGATGAATTTGTTCAATTTCAGAATTATTATGGCTTTGATGTGCAGGTATGCAATCCAAGAAGTGGCCATGAAAAAGGAAATGTTGAGAATAAAGTTGGATATATACGCTATAACTTTTTTACTTCAGCTCCAATAATGGACAGCTATGAGGGTTTAACTGATCAATTATTTCATAAATTAGAGGCGGACAGAAATAGAATTCATTATGCCAAAAACGTACGTATTGAGGACTTATGGCAGGAAGAACGGGATTATCTTCTAGCATTACCGGAAAAGCCCTATCCTGTATTTAAAGAGCATCTTGTTAAAGTAAACAAATATAATGGGATCAGACGTTGGTTCATGTCCCTAAGGGTGGCAACTATAGTCAATTACAAATGATATTAACATGGGATCAATTAAAGATTGTTTCACCTAATGGGGAGATATTATTGGATGACTATCGGCCATATATGAAAAAGCGAAAAGCATTACCATGGCTTTCAATAATTAAAACATGGATTCATAAACCAAGGGTTGTAGAATATTCGCGCTATAATAAGTATTTACCGGGAAGAATTAAAGAATTTTTGTTGGTAGATAATTTAATTATTCGACGAAAACGATTAGAAGCTCTAGCTAGTTTATTAGTTTCTCATGACATGAAGAAGATTAATGAAGAGTTCTATGAATTAATTGCACAGGATAAGCTACCTAGTGATAATAATCCTTATGAAGTGGACTGGAGTAAATACGATTCATTAGCTCCTAGAGAGGAGGCTGTCAATTGAAACAGGACATTAAAGAATTGTGTAAGTCATTGAGGTTAGCTTATGTTGCGGATGTATACGAGCAAATACCGTTTGAAACTCCGGAACAATTCTTGTATAGGCTACTTAAGGAGGAAATAAGATTAAGAGAAAAAGCGAGAGCGATCCGCTTGATAAAAAAGGCGAAGTTCTTAGATAAAAAGAGTTTACATGATTACGAGTGGACCGAACAACTTCGGTTCCCTCCTCACTTAACCAAAGAGGATTTGTGTAGCCTACAATTTATTGAGAATCGAGAAAATGTAGTTTTAGTTGGTTCACCCGGGACAGGGAAGACTCATTTAGCCACAGGACTAGGGAGAAAAGCTTGTGAACTAGGTTATGAGGTTCGTTTTTACCGTGTTGCCCACCTAGTTGAGGAATTAGAGCAAGCTTTACGTAACAACCGTTTATCAGCATTTAGAAAACGGATGGAGAAAGTTGATTTGGTCATTTTAGATGAAATGGGGTACTTACCATTTAGTAAAGAAGGAGCTGAATTATTATTCCAAATTATATCGGAGTTTTATGAACAGAAAAGCGTAATTATTACATCTAACTTAGAATTTAGTCAATGGAACCGGATCTTTACAGATTCTCGATTAACAGCAGCGTTAGTGGACAGGCTAATTCATCACGCCCATATCATCTCTTTTCATGGCGAGAGCTATAGACTGTCCCACGCATTGTCGAAAAGGAATTAAATGGGTGGCAAACCTCTGCATTTTTAATTGCATTTCTCTGCACTTTTCTATTGCAAAATACAACCTAAACTCGACCGAAAATCTCTGCAAACCATCGATACTTTTTGAAATCAAAAAGTGCCAAAATCCTTGATATAAAGGATTTTGACACTTTATAAAATTTTATAAAATTTATTGATAAAAGATTTATGGAGACGGCGGGAGTCGAACCGTTTTTTAACACAAACGCTGATAAATCAATGTTTTCAAGTATTATTCACACACTTTTTATATGTATTAAATGCCAATCTAAATGCCATTTCAAAAAATACTTTGTTGGGGGCAGTTATATATATTTACAATATACTATTTCAATGCAAATTGAAGCATAAAGAAATATAGAGGATAAGTAATATCAAGGCTTTAAGGTGATTTATTCTTTTTTCCAGTCGTGCAAAACACAGCATAAAACTGAATGATTTTGGGGCTAATTGGGGCAATTTTTGGGGCTAAAAATATCTAAAGAGAGCGTGTGTGTAGTAATGGGAAAGTAAACTCAAATAGTATTACGAATGGATGTGTGTTAATTAACAATTGTTTTGCGTAGATTCCCAATACCAAAAGTGAGGATAAATTAGATGTAACTATCAAAAGTACTTCAAGTGGCGGAGCAAAAGTTATAACAACGTTTACTGAAATTACTTATACAGATAAATACGGAAATTGGAGAATAAAAACACCAAAAATAATCCTGTGTTTCATATTATCCTCTCCTTTTTGCCAATCGTATTGTCAAAAATTACTTAATAAAACTTACGTTTTTGTTGATATAACTAGTTTTATATAAAAAAACTTGCCACCCCCTTAAAATTAGGGTATTTATGAGGTAACCACACACTCAAAAATCCCTAATAAAGGAAGTGACAAGTTGTTACCTCAATTATTAACCTATTTGCTTGAATATATCAAGTACCAAGATCAAATGATTCGAACATTACTTACCCTTCTGATTGGAAAAAACATGTTTGATAAGCCAACTGAAAAGCCTGTCAATAAGCCTTATCAAAAACTCCAGGTGGATGAGCTGCCAATCATTGAAACTCTACAAAAGCTCGATTATCAAATTCTTCTCAAAGAATATTTGGAGAAGAACGGGAAACCTCTCAAACCTGTTCAGAGGCGTTCCAATTCAAAAGGTAAAGTACCTTCATCCATGAAATGTCCAAGGTGTGGTGCTCCGTCAGATTATCTTTATGCCAATAACGGAGGTAAAGGACAGTATCAATGCAAGGTGTGTGCGTGTCTGTTTAATAAAAAGAATCAATATGCCAAGGAGGCTGTACTAAAATGTCCACACTGTTCGAAAACACTCGAGAAGATCAAGGAAAGAAAAGATTTTCTCGTATTTAAGTGCAAAAACAATGACTGTCCGTATTACAAAAAGAAACTGCGAGGAATGTCTAAAAAAGAGAAAAAGCAGTTCGAAAAGGATCCTCAGTCTTTTAAAGTTCGATACATATTCCGTCAGTTTCAAATTGATTATCAGCCGTTAGCCAAACATTCACCTAAGAAGCCAAAAGTGGATTTGTCCAGGCTTCATGTGTCACCGCACACATTGGGGCTCATTTTAACCTACCATGTAAACTATGGCTTATCGGCTCGGAAAACAGCTGCACTGATGAAGGATGTTCATGGCGTACCCATCTCTCACCAGAGTATATTGAATTACGAAAACAGCGTAGCACTTCTTCTCAAACCTTATGTGGATCATTATCCTTACGAGCTTTCTGATCAATTCTGCGGAGACGAAACATACATTAAGGTGAATGGTCGTTGGCATTATCTTTTTTTCTTTTTTGATGCGGTAAAGAAAATTATTCTGTCCTACCCTGTTTCTCCAAATCGTGATACGGTATCAGCCATTCGTGCGATTGATGAGGCCTTATGGAAGATGAAAGAGATCCCGGAAGACCTCACCTTTGTCGTAGATGGCAATCCGATTTACCTTTTAGCACAACACTTTTTTGCCCAGCACGGTATTACGTTTGATGTGAAGCAGGTCATTGGACTAACCAACGAAGACCAGGTTTCAACGGAATACAGACCGCTAAAACAAATTATTGAAAGACTGAATCGAACATTTAAGGGCAATTACAGATCGACACACGGATTTGGATCAGATCACGGATCCGTTTCTTATGTGACTTTGTTTGTGGCTTATTTTAATTTCTTGCGGCCACATTCAGCCCTGGAAGGCAAAGTGCCTGTAGTTATTCCAGAGCTAAAAGGACTGCCGAATATGCCTGCACGTTGGACAAAACTGATTGGTTTAGCTCAACAATGGCTAGTAGAGCAAACTGCCTAACTTTTTGTTTAGCAGAGCCCTTACCAGCATCGGCGAAGCGAACTCTTGACAAACCGAACCAGTCAATGGTTTAAAATGGGAATTGGCAAGGGCTTCTTTGGTGTGCCTTCTTTTTGTTCCCTTCGCCCTTGTTGGTTCGAAATCAAACCATTGACGTGTTTGTCAAGAGCGATTGCGGCGGCATTTCCTCTAGTTTCGCTAGATCACATCCCTCCAAAACTAAGTTTTCATAGATTTTTTGACACTACCTTGCCAATGATAGAAGTCTTCACATTGCCTTATCGATTTCACTTTCTTATACACGATCTCTTTGGACCCAACATACTAAATTGATTCAAATAAGGGTGTGAAGTTGGTCTGTTTTTAATACGGACTCTTAACTGGTCCCAGAGGCTGCTCGACCTTTCTTCACTTCTACTATAAAAAAATAGTAGCACAAACCATGGCCTTGGCCTGTGCTACTAATGTTAGTATGTTTTTAATATTAATCAGTCTTTTTTTTTACTTCCGCGTTGTACTTTATTAGATATTTTATTCCAAAAAACACGCCTAACGTAATTGAGAATAATAGGACAATCCCCAATATTATCATGATGGTTGCAAGTTCCATAGATTCACCCTACCCTTCATGTAAAAAAATAGCGCTGTATTTTGAATCAAGATTTTATTAATTCCATGATACGGTTAATTTCCCCTTACTATTTATAGTAGTCTTTAGCCATGCTGTACCTGAATAAATAGGACCAACCCATGTTGTATCAAAGAGTTCCACATACACTGAACCTCTTATCTCTGCAGGATAAGTACTTGTTGATGTTGAACGATTAATTTCTAACTTCTCATTACTGAACTTGGAAAATAATGCATGATAATCAAAATCACGTTCGTTAGAAATTTTCCACTGGCTACCACTTTTTGATACGTCAAAACGGTATTCCATATATGCAAGAATACCACCATTATAATAGACTCTCCAAGTTCCAGTTGTTGCATCGTAAGTTTTACTACCCGCTGTATAGAATTCGCTTTCTTTACTTGGTTCGAAACTTAATCCTAAAACTGCCTCATTACCATTTTCATCAATTATTGTTTCTTCAATAGTGAATGCGCCTTGCTAAAGTCCATTGAATTTAAGTCTAAGTCATTTAATTCTAACTGAATAGGATGCCCAATAGAAATTGCTTTTTCTCCTCTGTCTTTAATTTCAGGAACTTCGGTGCTAGATGCAAAAGTGGTATTCCCGAAAAGGATAGTTGTAATGATAAGCGTTACGATTGTAGTAAATGTAAGTCTTTTTCTCTTTTTCATTTAAATCCCTCCATTTTTTTGAAAACTTACAATATTATGTTATTAAATAATCAGAATTAAATCAATCAATTGAGTTAATTTCATAATTCTCACCCCTTGATTTTCAAGGGATTCAAGACAATAAAAAATGGGTACCTCCCCAAATTTCGTTATAATGGTAGGTAACCAAACAAACCATACGAAAGAGGTGAGTACCCTATGACTATTGTAAAACAAATTTCTCTTTTTGACATCCATCAATTGTTAGAAATGGAAAGTTCCCATCGTTATGATGCCATTTTTAGTGTGATCGACATTCAGCCTATATTTCAATTGTTTTCTAAAAAGACATTGAAAGGTGCACCACGTGAATTGAATGATGGTGCAATGATTCAATCGCTGATTATACGTATTGTCGAACGTATTCCAACTATCAAGGATTTAGTCAAACGTTTGGTTCATGATCCTTTATTTCGTTTCGACTGTGGATTCCTTGTGTCTGATGTCGTACCATCTGAAAGCTCTTATTCCCGCATGATTCAAGTCATTAGTGAATCAGATGTGCTAGATAAAATGAACGATACACTCATCAAAACAGCGATGTTGGAAGGCTTTCTAAATGATGAACATGTCGCCATCGATGCGAGTCACTTTGAAGCTCGTGATGCTTTCACACCATCAGAAAAGAAAGCACCTAAAACTCCTAAAAAACGTGGTCGTAAAACTAAAGCTGAACGAGCTGTTTGGTTAGCCGAACAAGTAGAGAAAAAAGGAAATCAATCAACCTATGAAAAAGAACTGAAAGAACAGCTGGATATCCCATTAGAAACCCTTTGGAAGGATGTACCGATTGAGCCAAAATGGGGTGTGAAAAAGAATAGTAAAGGAAAAAATACATTCTGGTTTGGTTATAAAGCACATTTAGCTGTTTCGACGAAAAGTCAATATATCATCACTCGTTTGATGTCCTCAAGTAATTGAAGTGATTGTAAAGCTGCGATTCCATTATTGAAAAAACTTCATCACTTCGGAAACGGTCAATTTACAATCGCTATATTTGATGCTGGTTATGATGTTGAACCTATTTACCGTCAAGCCGTATCACAGTCCATGCGAGTCGTGATTCCTTACAACGTTCGCCGAGAAGGAGAATATATAGGATTCGATGAACATTTTCGTCCAACCTGTGTGCGTGAACATAGTTACCAATATGACAGCTTTGACGCTAAGTACAATACATTAAAATTCACACGTCCAAAGGAATGTGCAACTTGCCCATTACGAGAAGACACCCTTTGCCAAAAAGTTTTCAAAATCAAATGTGATATAGATATCCGTAAATTTACCTATCCAGCACGTGGGACAGAACGATGGAAACAGCTTTATCAAGAACGTACAGCAGTCGAACGCGTTAACGCTTATTTAAAGGAATACTTTCAATTAAACAATGTCCGTCATCGTACAGGAAAGAAAGCAAAAATGCATTTCAATCTGGTGACGTTAATTTATAATACCTGCAAACTAGCTGTTGAAGAATCAATGCTTTATTACAGCAACAAAACCAAGTTGCATAATTTTTAAAAAAAACAAAGTTTTTAGTATAGGGGTACTCTATACTTCAGAAATACTATGATTTATGAAATTGATTCGTTAAGAGTTACTCCCATGAAAATTTTTTCGTTTATTATTGCCTTGACCTTAGCATGGACGGTAGTATCTCTGGCCGTAGCTACCATCCTGCTTATTGGGGGGCTGGTGCTATTCGGCATCAGGATGCAGTTTGGGACTTTGCTGATCTTTTATGTAACGCTGGTGACTGCAACCATATGCTTTACTTTAATAAGCTTTGTAGTGGCTAATATAAGCAAAAATGAAGGGCAAGCCAGTATATATTCCAATATTTTCGCAATGCCGATGCTGTTTTTGAGCAGTGCTTTTTATAGTTTGGACACAGCACCTACCTGGATTAAGACGCTAAGCCGGCTCAACCCTTTTTCCCATTTTGTAAGTGGGCTTCATAGTACGATAGTTTTCGATTTACGGGGAGCGGCGGCGAATTTGTTTATCCTGCTTGCTTTCGGCGTTCTTGCGCTGATAGCTGCAATCCTGATTTTTCGCTGGGATTCGGACTGAGTTGAAACATTACCTCCATGATAGACCGTCATTCAGGAGATATATTCTCTTGGTTGGCGGTTTCTTAAATTATATAAGAATTTAATAAAAAGGCACTTGAACCTCACGTTACGTTATGTTATATAATGCGTGCATGGAGGTAATGATTATGAAGAAGAATTTAGTGAAATTATTAACAAAAGATAAGGAAATAAGACTTTTTATTGTTGATGCAACGAATATTCTGGAGCGTAGCAATTTAAGAGATATGAAAACAGATTTTGCAAGACAGCTTTATACGAACATATTTATAGATTGTTGTCTATTACGTGGCTTTTTAACCGAAATCGATCAGCGTATAAATGTAAGTATTCGGTTTAAACCAGCTGGGTATACGGCTTACTGTGATGTAGATGGAAGAGGCAATGTTAATTGTATTTTTTCTTCCCGACTAGCTTCTTTTAATGGTGATTTTGCCGATTTAGTCGGAGAAGGGACATCTCTCTCTATTACAAGAGGGAGTTGGACAGGAGGAATGTTTACTGGAACGGTAGAATTAAAGTCTGCTTCTATAGATTCGTGCTTTTCATATTTCTATTTTAAAAGTGAGCAGACAAAAACAATTTTTCGAACATGGATTGAAAACGGAATTGCAAGAGGTTGTTTGATACAACCACTGCCTTTTTACAATATTGATAATTTAAAATTTGTAATGGATGGTATCGACAGTGCAAAGAAATATATAGTTACAGAGCAATGGGCAGAACTGCCCTTGAAGGTTTTCCCATATGCAACAGTAGTAGATGAATATATCGTGCAAAGTGAATGCAATTGTTCAAAAGAGATGTTTTTTGGTATCCTAATGTCTGTTGAAACCGATGAGCTAAAAAAATCAATTAAAGTTGGAAAAAATGAAGAACTGGAATGTGGTATATGTGGTAAGAGGTATATATTTAGAACAAATGATTTAGAAATAATTGTAAAAATGAAGGAAAGTGAACAAAATGGATAGATTTCTTAAGATTGGGGAATTAGCAAGTATGACAGGTATAACTGTCAGAACTCTACATTATTATGATGAAGTCGGTTTATTAAAACCATCTAAGATTACTGAAACAGGGCATAGATTATATGACATACAGAGTGTTACAACATTATATCAAATAATTTCTTTGAAAGACATGGGATTTAACCTTGATGAGATAAAGGATCTGATTCATGATAGATATATAGATATTCGAAAATTCGTTGAGATCCAAATTTCAAAAGTTCAAGAGGAAATTGCCCAGAAGCAGTTACTTTTCAGTAAGCTACTAAAACTAAAACAGGAGCTTAAAGATAATAAGAATATCTCATTAGATGATTTTAAAGCAATCGTCCCATTTATTAATTCCTCAGCAGACAAATATATTACTAAAGAACAGTTAGATAAAATAAAAAATAACTTAGAAAGAGATAAAGCAGAATCAGAAGGAGCAACAGAATGGCTGGAATTCATTTCAAAACTTAATTATTGTTACAAGAACAAATTGCCTAATACAGATTTAAATGCAATTGAATGCATTAATTACTGGAAAGATTTTATGAACAAGTCAATAGGTGAAGATGAGAAACTTAAGAATTCCATATTCTCATTTCATGCTTCTTTGGATAATTCCCAGCTTAGATATGGACTTACTGATGATCTATACAAATATCTAATGGAGTTAATGAAATAAGTAAAGCTTAGTGGATATGTTCACATCTACAGATAGTGCTTAAGGTGCCGTCGATATGTTTCCAACTACCGACAAGTTAAAAGAGTGTGTGTAAAGATTATTTATATAATCCGATATTAGAGATTATAATGAATAATTGGGGGGAGATGTACTGATGAGTAGGTTAAAGGTGAAACATAGTAATCCGGAGGGATTATTTGATTCAAGAGTTTTTAGTCAAGTGGTTACAGTTAGCGGTAATGCAAAGACAATATATATCGGTGGACAAAATGCTATTAACTCTGAGGGACAATTAATAGGTCGGGACAATTTAGAACTGCAAACAAAACAAGTTTTAGAAGTAAGCGCCAAATATCCCACACCTTCTAACCATTTTGATGTTTTGTGATAATGAGATCAACATCAAAAGTTAGGAGGTTTTTATTTTTATGTCCCCAGATGAACGAAAACAATTGTGGCAACAACGAATTGAATCTTATCGATCTAGTGGAGAGTCAAGTGTAAAAGCTTGGTGCAAACAAAATCAAGTAGGTCACCAAAGTATGTATAAATGGATGAAAAGACTAGAGTTAGAGACAACTGAAACTTCACGGACTTCCCCTCAATGGCTAACTGTTGAAGTATCCCATCCGTTGGATGAAAAAAACTCCCCGCTCATCGTTAACATTGGGGAATTTTCCATCGAAGTAAAAGAAGGTTTCAATCCACTCCTTTTCAACGAAGTGGTTCAGGTGCTGAAAACACATGTTAAGTAAAACACCCATTCAACATGTTTATTTAGCAGCGGGGGCAACGGATTTACGCAAGTCGATTGATGGATTAGCAGCCATTATTCAAATGAGCTTTCAGTTAAATCCTTTCTCTTCTAATCTCTTTGTTTTCTGTAATCGGAAACGAGATAAATTGAAAATTCTCCATTGGGATCACAATGGGTTTTGGTTGTACTATCGTCGTTTAGAGAAAGGGGTCTTTCAATGGCCTGATGAAAGAACTCCCGGCCCTTTGTGCAGTAAGCGTCAAATCTTGCACACCTTCTTGATGTGCTAATTTCATGAGATAATCTCCTCAAGATGAAATTGAAGGAGGTTTTTTTATGCCTAAGAATCCTGAATTACGAAAGGTTTGGGAACAACGAATCGCTGACTATCGTAAAAGCGGTCAAACTCAAGTAAACTGGTGCAAGGAAAATCAATGGAGTATTCACCAGTTTAAATACTGGTTAAGAAAAATTGAAAATCCAATAAACAATCAAGGAAAGTCTACAAAATGGGCATCCGTTACCCTAGAAGATCATTCACAAACAGTTGAAAATTCATTACGGATTGAAATTAGTGGGATTTCAATTGAAGTAAAACCTGGTTTCGATCCGGCCTTTCTTTCAGAAGTGGTTAGGACGTTGAAATCAACATGTTAGTTGGTACAAGAGCTGAACGAGTTTACTTGGCAAAAGGAAGTACTGATTTGAGAAAATCCATTGATGGATTAGCTGCTTTGGTGAAAGAGGGATTTGATTTAGATCCCTTTTCATCAAGTTATTTTGTGTTCTGTAATCGAAAGCGAGATAAATTAAAAATTCTTCACTGGGACTATAATGGTTTTTGGCTTTATTATCGTCGATTGGAAAAAGGAAAATTTCAATGGCCAAATGAAAATGACACTGGAACGATACAAATTAGTTATCGGCAATTACGCTGGTTATTGGATGGTCTTCCAATGGAGCAAAAGAAAGCACACCCAGAAGTAAAGGCTAGAACAGTTATATGAATTTTTTACTTTTAACAAAAACCTTGGAGGAAAATAGCTAAAACCGTCGAATTATTACTACATGATGAAAAATTTAAAGAATCCTAACCAAAACCCATTTGAATTAATTGAAAAACTTCAACAGCAAATCGTTGAATTGACGGCGAAATTACGATGGTATGAAGAACAGTATCGTCTTAGTCAAAAACGAAAATTTGGCTCTTCAAGCGAAAAAATAAATCCTAATCAATTAGAACTACCTTTATTCAATGAAGCAGAGGTAGAGTCTAATGTAAAAGCCGAAGAGCCAACTGTTGAAACAATTACATATCGTCGTAAAAAGAAACGTGGTCAACGTCAAGCTACGTTTGAAAACCTGCCTATGGAAACGATTGAATATCGTTTACCCGAAGAAGAGCAGGTCTGTTCGTGTTGCGGTGAAAAAACACACGAAATGAGCACAGAAGTACGACAAGAATTAGTGATTATTCCGGCTCAAGTCAAAGTTTTAAAACACGTTCGATATGTCTATGGATGCCGTCATTGTGAGCGTAATGAAATAGAGACACCAATCGTTACAGCACCTGCCCCAAAATCTGTGTATCCAAAAAGTTTAGCTTCACCGTCAAGCATGGCCTATATTATGAATCAAAAATATGTAGAGGGGCTACCTCTATATCGCCAAGAACAACAGTTCAAACGATTAGGTGTGATCTTATCCCGGCAAACCATGGCCAATTGGATGCTTTATGGTGCCGAAAAATGGCTTGCGCCAATTTATCAACGAATGAAAGAGCATCTCCTCTCTAAAGACATTCTACATGCGGATGAAACAACTGTTCAGGTTTTACATGAACCTGGAAGGTCAAGTACATCGAAATCTTACATGTGGCTTTATCGGACTGGAAGAGAGGATCCACCACTTGTCCTTTATGACTATCAGGAAACTAGAGCAGGAGAACATGCCAAAGAATTCCTAAAAGGGTTTGAAGGATACCTGCATGTCGATGGATATGCAGGATACCATAAGGTATCCGGCGTAACATTAGTTGGATGTTGGGCTCATGCCCGCAGAAAGTTCGATGAGGCTTTAAACGTACTTCCTGAATCCAAACGTCATTCAGCAGTCACAGCTCGGGAAGGACTCAATTTCTGTAATCAGCTATTTGCCATCGAGCGTGATTTGAAAGAATGTACACCAGAAGAACGATATAAAAAACGACTTAAACACAGCCAACCATTGTTGGAGGCTTTTTCAGCATGGCTAAAAACAGAGAAAAGCAATGTTTTACCAAAGAGTCTATTAGGTCAAGCCATTACATACTGCCTCAACCAATGGGAAAAACTCGTGGCATTTTTAGAGGATGGACGTTTAGAAATCGATAATAATCGAAGTGAACGATCCATTAAACCATTTGTGATCGGAAGGAAGAACTGGATTTTTAGCAATACTCCGAAAGGAGCTAAGGCCAGCTCAATCATTTACAGTATTGTGGAGACAGCAAAAGAGAATAAATTAAATCCATTTTATTATCTTCGCTACTTATTTGAAAGGCTTCCCAATATGGATATAAGCAATATGGATGAGCTTGATCAACTACTTCCTTGGTCCAAAACAATTCCTTTGAATTGTCGGGTTTTTAATAACTTATCACAATAATAGTATTTAATCCCTATCATTAAAAGGTGGGGATTATTTTACGCTTACTTTGTGCATCACTCCCCGCCAATTCAGTTGGTTGCTCGATGGTCTTTCATTTGAACAAAAACAAGCACATGAACAAGTATCAGCTAAAATCATGGTTTAAAAGGAATTTGACATTGACCTGTCAATTCCTTTCCTTTATTCTTTAACTTATGAACAAACACAAACAAACCAATGAATCAACAATTGAAGAACTGCAAGCGAGAAATGCGGAACTCAAAAAACAAAATGAAGCCTTACAGGCTAAAATCAAATGGTTGGAAGAACAATTCCGCCTTAGCCAACATAAAAAATTTGGGGCTTCCAGTGAAAAAACGAATCCGGATCAACTCGAACTTCCTCTTTTTAATGAAGCTGAAATCACAGCGGATACAGAAGTGGAAGAACCTACACTTGAAACCATTACTTATAAACGGAAGAAGTCTGTAGGACAACGCGATGCGAAACTAGAGAACTTGCCGACGGAAACGATTCACTATCGTTTAGCCGAAGAAGAGCAGGTTTGTTTGTGTTGCGGTGGAACCGTACACGAAATGAGTACGGAAATACGAAGAGAAATCAAGATTATTCCTGCTCAAGTAAAAGTCGTTGAGCATGTTCAACATATTTACAGTTGCCGTCAATGTGAACGGGAAGGAATCGAGACACCGATTGTCACAGCCAAAATGCCAACACCAATTTACCCAAAAAGTTTGGCATCTGCATCGGCTATGGCCTATATCATGAACCAAAAATACGTGGAAGGAATGCCTCTTTATCGTCAAGAAAAGCAGTTGGAACGATTCGGTGTGTATTTATCACGCCAAACGCTCGCCAACTGGATGATTTATGGTGCAACCAATTGGCTTTCCATTCTATATAAACGGATGCATGAGCTATTACTCGAAAACGATATTCTACATGCGGATGAAACTACACTTCAAGTTCTAGCAGAACCTGGACGAAAAGCGGATTCGAAGTCTTATATGTGGATGTATCGAACAGGACGAGACGTACCGCCAATCATCTTATATGATTATCAAACGACTCGTCACAGTAAACATCCGAAGGCTTTTCTAAAAGGATTTAAGGGATATCTGCATGTAGATGGATATGCAGGATATCATGAATTAAAGGATGTCGAACTGGTAGGGTGTTGGGTACATGCAAGGCGAAAATTCGATGAAGCACTGAAGGCATTACCAGCCAATGTGGATAAAACATCATCAACCGCTGCAGAAGGAATTCAATTCTGTAATCAATTATTCCAGATTGAAAGACAAATCAGTGAAAAATTTGAGAACTGTACTCCCGAACAGCGCAAAGAATACCGTCTTGAACACAGTAAACCTGTGTTAGACGCTTTTTTGGCATGGCTAAAAACAAAACGCCCTCAAGTTCCCCCAAAAAGCAAATTGGGAGAGGCAATTACATATTGTATAAATCAATGGAGTAAGCTCATAGTGTTTTTAGAAGATGGTCGACTTGAAATCGATAATAATCGTGCAGAACGATTGATTAAACCATTCGTGATGGGCCGGAAGGCATGGCTATTTGCACAATCGATGAAAGGTGCATCAGCCAGCGCTATTATTTATAACATTGTCGAAACAGCTAAAGAGAATCAATTAAATCCATTGAACTACTTAACCTATCTTTTCGAACAATTACCATTGATAGATCACAATGATGTAGAAGCCATCGATCAACTCCTTCCTTGGTCGAAGACAATTCCAGAAGAATGTCGCGTACCAAATAAAACTAAATAGAGCATATAATAAACGCCCACGAAAAAACACGTGGGCGTTATTTTACGCTTACAAATAAAAAATGTGGGAAGACTGATTTAGACTCTGATCAACTTATTATAAAGGTGAATAGGCTGTTTTCTAAAGGATATAGACATGAAACTGCTTCATATACTCTCTAAATTGTGGAGAATAAAGAAACTTTATGGTGGAATTCGGTGTATTTGACACGAGATATGAAGAATTTGAACCATGCAAGAGTTACCTAAAAAATGATTAAAATTCCCTCTAGCTTGATAAGAAATAAAATGAGCTTGACGTGAAATCTGGGGAACTTGACGCGGGGAAGAAAGAGCTTGTCAAGGGAATTCAAGGATTGTCTTTAATATTGATCAATGATGATAGCATTGATTTAATTGTTGTGTCAACGCAACATAATAGCCATGCAAAATTTGTAGTTGAAGCACTTAATGCTGGAAATTTTTGAGGCATCTTTTTCCCTGTTGTTCGCTGATAAATCTGCAGATCAAGATGACGTTAATACTATCGCATCATTGTTTTCTTGTCAACAAAAAAACGCAAAATCCAATGCAACGACTTTTCAGCCAGCTTCCAAAAAACGCTTCCCACTTCAAACGAAGCGAGAAGCATCCATTTTCCCGATTTCCCCGCTGACTAGACAACCAACAGAAATGGGTGTTTCTTATACTTTCCGAACAGTAAAAAACTTTCGCACCAACCATGGGCCTGGCGCAAATCGCAGCCCCAACTCCCATGCACCGATGCCCGCAATCTGAAATTGGCGGGCCAATTTCATTTTCTGTCCTATGCTTCTGACATCTTCAAACCATACCTCATGAATGTTTCCAAGTTCATCCGTATATCGAAAAAAGGGGGATTCATATTGAAACGAATATTGAATCGGCGATTGGTAACGCATGGCGGTTAAAACCGCCTCTTGGTTGGAGAGGGCCTTCGCCAATGTCCCAGGCTGGTACGGAATGATCCAATCGTATCCATATAAAGGGAGTCCGAGCAAGATTTTTTTTCGGGGGACGCGCTCGACGGCAAACTGAAGCGTCGATCTCACCTCACTAATAGGAGCGACTGGACCAGGTTCACTTGTTAAATGGTGCCAATCGTACGCCATAATAAACATATAGTCGACGACAGCACCAATGCCGCCGTAATCGTAGCCCCTGAGCCAAGGGATCTCCTCGCTCGTTTTCGCTGGAACGGCGATCGTCAAAACATACCCAGCCGGTTTTAACCGATCGCGCAACTGGCGCAAAAAACCCGTAAACAAATCACGATCCTCTCCGCGAACCTGCTCGAAGTCAATATTGACGCCACCATAGCCTTTCCGTGATACTAAATAAAAGATGTTCTCAACCAAGTTCGCCCTTGCTTCCGTATTGTTCAGCACTTGGCTTGCCAGTCTCGCACTAAATCCTTCTGATGTTAGGTTCGTCACTACCGCAATGGGTGTGACGCGGTTTTGCCATGCTGTTTCAATCGCTGCGGCGTCATCCCGCGTAGTGACAATGTCGCCATTAGGGGCAAAGTGATATTCGAACAGGGCAATGTACGATGAATACGGGGCAAAATCTCGCACGAACGTCCGATCTAAGTTCGGTTCGCGGAGAATGTAATAGGCTAACGTTATAGCTTGATACCAGGAAATATCAGGAATATAAATTTTCATTCCCGGATACATCCTGTACGGATCCACCGCCGGATTGGCTGCCCGCAACTGTTCGACCGTCACAAATGCTTTCTGTGCAATGGCGCTTAGCGTGTCTCCTGGCTGCACTGTATACGTATAGCTAGGAACAAGCAAAGCTTGACCAGGAACAATATTCGTTTCAACTAAGCCATTGACAAGGCGCAGACTTTCCAGCGGATAATCGTATCGCCTGCTGATTGAAAAAAGCGTATCTCCAGGTTGAACAATGTGGATAAACATGACCATCCCTCCGTTGAATCAACAAAGCTTCGGCGCTGGCATCATAATAAATATATATATGCTTAATAAATATATATATGCTTATCGACCGCAACCGCACCTTGTCTTGACATGGCTAGTTTGCGATTCTTTTGCATGTTCCTAACGCGCAAGTCCTCCACGCACACCAATGCTCACACGTGGAAGCGGGTGTCTTCTCGGTCGTCAGGATAATAAAAAGCGGCCAAAAAGCCGCTATTAAAGCAAGGTAAAAAATAATATCCAAACAATCCGGTGATCAGCAGCAACAGAGAAGCCAAAAGCCAAATAAGCGGGCGCGACGGCCGGAACGTTTGTTCATTAATTTGTTTGGTCTTCATGACATAACTAATGGTGGAAAACACAATCGTGCAGATGGAAATGACCACAGCTAATGCTCCGATCAATTGGACAATGGCCGTGGACAATGCGTTGCTTGTTGATTTTTCATGCAAATTGATCAATGAACCTGAGGGTGTCCCATTTTTCTGCTTTTGGGACATCCTCTTTTTTTAAAGATAAGACTCTGTTTAAATTTTAATGTTTTCCAACTGTACCGTTCAAGAAAAGAAAGAAGCATTACAGCTACTAGCTGTTTTACTAAAAGACCATGATTTCGAAGTTTCGACACAGGCTTTGAGGATTGCCTCCCAGTATGGTCATCCGAAAGTAGAATCGATTAAACAGGTATTTTATCAATTAATCAATGGAAGAGGTATACGAGAGCCAATTCAACCGAAAAAACACGTTCCAGATATGCCGGAAGCCATCCGAGGAGTAAGGCATTATGACCGCCTATTCGAATCCCAAGGAGATGTGGCATCATGGAACAAATGATTAAGGAATATGCCAAAAGACTAAAATTAAGCTGGATTCCAGCCAATTACCATACCATCCATGCGGAAACAAATGAGGAATTTTTACTGAAGCTGTTTGAACGAGAAGTGCAGCATCGAGATGAGAGAAGGATAAATTTACTACTAAAACAGGCGACATTGCCGAAAATTCCAAATAAACCTTATGATTGGCGGGAGATTCAACTAGCCCCAGGCATCACAAAAGATTATATTTTAGAAGGTGAGTTTACGAAAAATCAGGAAAACCTTATCTTCTATGGCGGAGTGGGAACCGGTAAAACATTCCTTTCCACTCTCATCGCCCTCAATTTGATGAAAAAACAAGGAAAAAGAGTGAAGTTCTATACGGCCGCCTCCATTGTCAATGCTTTATTGGAGGCCAATGAAAAAGGTGACCTTGGTAAATTTCTCAATCAAATCGAAAAGTTGGATCTCTTGATTCTTGATGAATTGGGTTATATTCCATTGCATAAACAGGGGGCAGAGTTATTATTTCAAGTTATTTCCATGTGTTATGAAACCAAAAGCATCATTGTGACAACCAATTTACCGTTTAGCCAATGGAATAATGTCTTTGGCGATCCCATTTTAACAGAGGCCGTCATTGATCGGCTGATTCATCATTCTCATTTAATCATCTTCAATGGTGAAAGTCACCGATACAAAGACTCAATCTCTCAACGTTAACCATGGAATTTGGCAAGTGTATGTATGCATTTTTAATTGCCATTTCATACATTTTCTACTTGCCAAAAACAAAACATAAGATAATCTCTTCAAATCAAATAATTGGGGAGGTTTGTCATGTCCAAAAGTTCAAATCAGGATTTATGTAAATAATAGGAATGATCGATTACAATTTACAGATCTAGTAACCCAAACTCAAGCTGTTTTATTGCGCAAACTCATCAATGATACTGTGGTATATATTCATAAGCTGACGTACCATCGTCATTTTCGGATTCTCCTAATGGTTCACCTTTTATGAAGTTCGTGTTCCTCATGAGCCAGTTTCGCGCTCGCTTCCTTCAGATTGCGCGTCACCTCGGACATAAGCTAACTGCTACTTCTGCCTTCACAGTTCAGGACTTTCACTCTATAGATTACATCCATGTGTAAACGCTAAACTAGAATCAACAGTTTTCCACAAATAGAACTCAACAGAATTCCCCAAATAAGATTAAACAGTTTCCCCACCATCAATCACTTTCAAATATACTGTTACTAGTCTATTGAAAGTGAGGAATTAGGAGTGAACAGATTTATGCTTTACATCGAGATTCATCGTTTATACAAAGAGGGATTCTCCAAGAGTGCTATTGCAAGAAAACTAAATATTTCAAGAAATAGAGTGATAGATTATTTGAATATGAGTACTGATGAGTTTGAAGAATTTTTAAGTACATTACGTACAAGAGAAAAGAAACTAGACCCTTATCATGATCAAATTCTAGGGTGGTTGAAGGAACATCCTGATTTAACTGCTGCACAAGTTTATGATTGGTTGGAAGAAAAGTTAGGTTTCAGGGAAGTCGCTGAGAACACTGTACGAAATTATTTAAACGAAATGAGGGATTACTATCGGATTCCAAAGGTAAAGGTTCAGAGGACATATAGTGTAGTTCCAGAATTACCAATGGGAAAACAGGCTCAAGTGGATTTTGGACAAACTACCGTCAAAAACAGACAAGGTGAGAATAAAAAGTTGTATTTTATCGCATTTGTTTTATCACATTCAAGATATAAATATGTAGAATGGCTCGATCGACCTTTTCGTACTTCCGATATGATTCGAATACATGAAAATGCATTTGAATACTTTGGAGGAATGCCAGAAGAAATGGTCTATGACCAAGATGCGTTATTAGCAGTTAGTGAAAATGCAGGTGATTTAATTCTTACAGCTGAATTTACTAAATATCATCATACCCGTAAATTTAATGTTTATTTATGTAGAAAGAGTGATCCGGAATCAAAAGGTAAAATTGAACAGGTTGTGAAATTTGTAAAAAATAATTTTAGCAAAAATCGAGTATTCGATCATCTTTCAGATTGGAATCAATCGTGCCACGCTTGGTTGAAAAGAACAGGAAACTATAAAGTTCATCATAATACGAAAAAGAGACCTTCTGAAGTGCACGCCCTGGAAAAGCAACACTTAAAGAAAGTCTCTGGTACTTACATTTTCGCAAATGTTTCAACTCCAAGTATAACAAGAAATATCCATAAGGACAATGTTATTCGTTATGAAGGAAATCGATATAGCGTTCCTAAAGGAACATATAGAGCAGATGCCCCAAATCTTGCTTATTTACAAGAAGAGGATGGTTGGTTAATTATTCGACTGAAAGAAACTGGGATGGAGTTAGCAAAGCACCGAATATCCGAAGGAAAAGGATTGATTATTACAGATCCCTCCCATCGGGAACATAGCACAAGTAAACGAGATCTTTTAATTCATCAAATTCAAGAAACATTCATAGATAAAGAGAATATTCAATGGTTAATACACAAATTGAAAGAACGATATCCACGTCATTTAGTGGATCAACTCAAAGTACTACAACAAGCCATCAGAATTTACCCAAATCATTGTGAGGAAGCTTTATCTGAAATGAAGAAACTTGGAATGACCAGTGCAAATGATTTTCGGGATATTGCACATGCATTATCTGTACAATATCAAAAAAGTTCACCTAAAATCGTTGAATTGAATGAGAAGTATAAAGATTTATCAGCACCAGAACGATCCGAAGACATTTATTTAAAAGTCTTATCTGGAGGTGAAAATGAATGAATCATCATCCCTATGAAATTTTACAAGATAAATGTCGTACCTTGCGCCTCGCTGAGACGGCTAAAGAATTACCGAATTTACTCCGTGAAGCTGAAGCAAAGAATTGGACATATCATGAACTGGTTTATGAAATCTTAAGCTATGAGATGCGATGTAGAGAGCAGAAAAATAATGAGAGATTAATGAAATGGGCAGAGTTCCCAGAAATATTGACGTTTGATACCTATGATTTGAAGGAACAAACAGCTCTTGGTGAAAAACAACTAAATGTATTAAAAGAACTGAATTGGATTGAAGAATTTTTTACTTTAATTTTGATGGGACCAACAGGAGCAGGAAAAACACATTTATCCGTTGCATTAGGAATACACGCTGTGGAGAGAGGATACAAAGTATCCTTTGTCTCCATGAATCAGCTTATGTATATTTTAAAAACAAAAGAATATATCAATAAATCTAAAATACGCTACAAACGTATTATAGCTTCGGATTTAATTATTATTGATGATGTCATGTACATGACTTACGAGACTCAGGAAGCCAATCTATTTTTCCAGTTTATCTATGAAGCAGCATTCATTCTAACCTCTAATAAAGGGCCAAATGAATGGGGAAAATTTCTTGGTGATCCTACTTTAACAACAGCTATACTTGACCGTTTATTACATAGGAGTGAAATTATCACTTTCGATAACGAAACGGATAGCATTCGTATGAAATACAGAAAGGTATTATTTTAATTTAGCAAACTGTTGAATCTTAATTGTAGAAAACTGTTTAAAATTATTTGTAGAAAATTGTTTAATTCTACTTGACGGTTACACCATGCCAGGAACAATCGAGTAGGAGGGAGCGATTAACTCCCGTCCTCTCACACCACCGTACGTACGGTTCCGTATACGGCGGTTCAATTAAGATAATTGACGCAAGTTTTCATAACTTCCGTGAATAGCTTGTCTTCTTATGCCAGTGGTCACTCCACCCTCCAAGAGGTCTCCCACGGGATTCACCGCTTCCTTCCTCAAGTGAGGTACTACGTTTTCTGTGTTCATCATGACTCACTGAATGCCAAGGGCTATTCTCTCTTAATTGTTCGGTCCTTCTCAGTTGTTCTAGACCAACTAATACTATGACCTCTGCTGACTTCTGACGGTTCAGCTACTTATCACTAAGTAGGTTATGAAGCGTACTTCACCTATCCGCCAGACCTCCCCGGGTAAGTACATGCACTTTCACACCATCTATCCGCCTCATTTACTCGATATGACCTTCGACAGAAAGAGCTTTGTTTTGTTTGGCAAACTCACTCAATCATACCTAGCCTTATATGAGGTTCGTGTTCCTCGGACCGGTGTTTTGCCTCCAGCTTCCTTCAGATTCCGCGTCACCACGGACACCCTTGCTCTTGGCTAACCTCTACTTCTGTCTTCGGGGTTCGGGACTTACACCCTATAGTTCATGTACATGCCGGGCGCACCAAAAAAATCTCATCCAATCTACGTGTTGGATGAGATTTTTGGCTTTGTTGATTTTCGTTCTGGACGGACGCATTCAGAGTCAGCCCTGCTTCCTCGCCACTCAAATCAACATATCAAAATTTACTTTCTGGACAAACCCTTATTTTATATCTACATATGAATTTAAGAGTTTAAAGAAGTTATCTCCGTTGAGAATATTGTAAGAGTGAGGGACATTATTTTCTTCATGAAGGAAACAAATATTATTTTTACTTTCGTAAACAAATATATTATAGCTCTCATCATTAAAAGTTAAATGGAGTAAAGAGCCTTCTTCAAAATAGTATATCGTGTCGGCTGGGAGTCAAACCGTTTTTTAACACAAACGCTGATAAATCAATGTTTCCAAGTATTTTTCACATACTTTTTAATTGTACTAAATGCCAATTTAAATGACATATCATAAAACTTTGTTGGGGGCAAGTTTTAAATAACATAGAAAAACAAAAAATCTCTTCTTACTATTTGTTGAATATATTTTTTCCAGTGTTGTTTAAGACATTTATTTAGACATTCTGATTCACTCTATTTTATTTTTATCTAAATTTATTTCTTAAATGGCTTTTTTGTGTTGTTTAAGATATTTATTTAGATATTCTAATGCGCTAAATTGTTTTTTTATCTAAATTTATTTCTTAAATGGCTTTTTTGTGTTGTTTAAGATATTTATTTAGATATTCTAATGTGCTGAATTATTGTTTTTTTATCTAAATTTATTTCTTAAATGGCTTTTTTGTGTTGTTTAAGATATTTATTTAGATATTCTAATGCGCTGAATTATTGTTTTTTTATCTAAATTTATTTCTTAAATGGCTTTTTTGTGTTGTTTAAGATATTTATTTAGATATTCTAATGCGCTAAATTTGCGCTGAATTATTGTTTTTTTATCTAAATTTATTTCTTAAATAGCTTTTTTGTGTTGTTTAAGATATTTATTTAGATATTCTAATGTGCTGAATTATTGTTTTTTTATCTAAATTTATTTCTTAAATGGCTTTCTTTTGTGTTGTTTAAGATATTTATTTAGATATTCTAATGCGCTGAATTATTGTTTTTTTATCTAAATTTATTTCTTAAATGGCTTTCTTTTGTGTTGTTTAAGATATTTATTTAGATATTCTATTCCATTGAAGTATTAATTTTTATATAAATTTAAATCTAACTATTCTCAACCTTCTTAGATGTTAGTTTCCATCTTGACTTTCTATTCGAACCAGTATTTATTATAGTATTATCTTTTTTACGCATTTCATATAGAATATTCGTTACTTTTTTCTTTTTTTGTTCTTCATCTAAAGCATCTGAAAGCTTATCTAATATCAAGTTATCAATGTCTTCCCTACTCGCTGACCCATACTTTTCCAAAAAGGATATGATTAGTTTTTTATAATGTTCTTTATCAAATGCCCTGTTTTTAATATACGTTGATTTATCTCCAGTAATAGCTGCAATTTTAGCTGAAACATATAAATTTGGGTATCTTCCTTCAACTAATTTTTTTGACCTTAATGTTTTTGCTTCTTCTCTAGAAATTAATTGTCTTTTTTGTACTTTATCTAAATTAATAACTAAGTCTAAATCTAAATCCGTATTGTTAATAAGCATTTTTGTATAATTCTCATCTAATATTTTTCCAAAAATACGTACTTTGACTTTATTAGGTTCATTTAAATCATAGTCTGGTAATGGAAAATAACGATTACGTTGTACGATAAACATTTTTTTAATTCCGCTTCCAATCGTATCAATCATATTTAAATTTACCATAGCTTCTGCTAACCATCTATTTCTATAATATTCTTGTGGAGCATCTTGTTTAATTACATTTTCTACTGTACTTGGTATAAAGTCCCCCAAGTTTGTAAAGATTAATTCGTCAGGTTTTTCGATAATATTTATTCTTCCCTGCAACTCATAGTCCTGATGTGCAATACAGTTATGCAAAGCTTCACGAATAACATATGAGTCATATTGGTTTATTTCAATTGGAAAAAGACTTTGATCTGGCATATATCGATATTTTAAATTTCTAATTTTTTTAAAAAGTCTATCTGTATTTAAAATGAATGGGGGACCAAAATGCTCGTAATCTTTTTCAATATTATTTTCATCTTTTAAAATCCAACTCATTTTTGCAATTGATGGAGATAAGAAGTGCTCTGATTCAGGCTTTCCTAGTAATATTATCGCTGTTCTAGTTATTTTCCCCTGAATAGTAACTTTCGCTTTGTTTAAAAATGTAATATCGTCCCATATGTCCACATCCTCTGCAAATTTAGGATGTTTCCTTTTATACTCATGTCTAGCCTTTGCAATCGCTTCGCTATCCAAATCATTTATTGTTGCACCATCACAAATTTCCGCTGACCAATCTTTATTTTTCGCTTGACTACGTATAAATTCTATTTTTTGAATATTTAAAGGAACTAAGGACTCACCGTTTCTTCCAAAATAGTGACCTTTCCATGCAACAGGGACTCCATTTGGTGCTGCTGGAATTTGAAACATTATGACTCTACCTTTACTAAAGAACAGTTCATGAATCTCGATAAATGTAATATTATTGCTAGTATGCATTGCAATTTCTTGTTTTAACTTATCTAATTTTGAACGTTCCAACCGATACTGAGTTCCCACGATTTCCCTTGTCTTATCATGAATTCCGAAAATTAACCAACCTTCTTGTCTACCTTTTAGGTTTGCTTCATTACTAAGAGCAGAAAAATATCTTCCTATGTCATCAAAGTGAAAATCCTTTTTTGCTTCTTTAAATTCAAGCCATTCAGTTTCAGAAGGTAATCCTCGGTACTCGTCCAACAATTTTCGTAAAGTTGTTTCATCCATTTTGATCCCACCTTTGACAAGAAAATATTTCCTAATTGCGTAAATCTAATTAGCTACTCCCTAATAATTGTACAATAACTCGCTAATTATTATTAAAAGCACGCCATGTATTAATGACGCGCTACTATATATTTAGACAACTTACATTTCCTTAATTCTTCGTTCAATATGATCAATTTCCTCGCTTGAAAGACCATATTTTTTATACAATTGTTGATCTATTTCTTTAACTGAAGCAGACCAATCTATGTCAGAATCATTAGTAAAGTCTTGTAACGGTACAAACCTAAAAGTCTTAGCTGTAGCATCTTGGCTTCCTTTAGCTAGACCATGTAAATATCTTGCAAAACGAGTTTTTAGATACTTTGAAAGATTATAACATGAAGATTCGTCCAATCCTAAATCAGCTCCGATCACAAGATATGATTCTGTACAAATCGTTTTGGGTTCGCCTATGAAAGTATTTAGATTATCATCATTTAATTCAGTTCCAATATTATTTGCTCGTGGAGTAAATAGCTTCCAAACATCTATCCATTCTGGACGCACTGAAACTTCATTTCTTTCAAGATAACCAACTACTTTTCCTTTTCCATAACAGATAATTGGATCTGACAATCCTGAACTTGTTGGTCGGAATTTTTCATCTTTAGTAAAGTAACCTCTAAATCCAAAAGGTCTTAGTGGTGATATATGGTTGAGTAATGTATCAATATTATCTTCAGCAAAAACTTTATCAAGTATCGTTGGTGCTTTTGCATCACGTATAAAAATGTCTGAATCTTTAATTCTCATTGGTCGAACAACATCATCAATTATCAAATTATTTTCGTGTGTAACAACACGTGTACGGCTTTGGCTATTGTCAAAATTTTTATCCCATAAGAAGTAACAAACTCCACCACGAATATTTGTATTAGGGAAAATATCTTCTGGAGTTAGCCAGTCATGTAATTCTCTAATATGAATATCGTTCATCATTTCATCTCGGAAATCATCAAGACCTTTACCACCTACATACCAGCGAGACGGCATGATAAATGAAATTAAATCTGGTTCAAGTTCTTTCGCTAAACGTACAAAATGGTGATAAATTGGACTCGCACTAGCCTGTGCGCCACCGTCCATCTCTTGATATGGTGGATTACCAATAATTACGTCAAATTTCAAATTCTCACCTCCAAATTGTTGCAATATTTTTTCCTTCGCATTACCTTTTTTAGCTAAATTTGTTAAATCATATTCAACAATATTTCTTGTTTCAATGTCTTTTAAATTAGAAAAGATATAATTTTTTACAATATTATAAATTATGTTACTTGGTGCACAAGCATACACTTGATTTTCAAGAATCCACTTAATTCTTTCATTCGAATTCGGAATTTGCTCTTTTAAACCTTCGTACAAACGTTTAACGATTTCTGTAATGTACAGTCCGCTCTTCGTATATAAATCAATAAACCTCACATTATAATTGCTAAAAATGTTCGGATATTTTTCTTCAATCATATCGACCATTAATTTCACAACTTTTCGAGGAGTGAAGATTTGGTTCGTTTGTTGAGGTGGAATATAATCGAAAATATCCTCATTCAGAGTCTCATCAAAATAGTTTGACAATCGATCCTTTGTATTTAAGAATTCTTGAATACTTGCATTAAATACAACTTCATTAAATAACCCAGGCACTTTTCTATTATTGCCATCTTCATCTTCATAAATAAAACCATCACGTAGTTTTCTAAATTCTTCAACAGTAATACCCGTTAATTCTTCAAAAGTTGGTTCATCAATATTTTCTTCAAAATTGGCTAAAGTAGTATTTTTGTTTCCGTAAGCCATTAGGAATGCAGGAATAGTTCTAGCAAAACCACGTAAATGATCACGAACATCATCTTCCGTTAATTTTTTCTTTTTTTCTTCCACTTTTACAATTTGCTTTTCAACAGCCGTTTCAACTGTTGTGCTTACTTGTGAATTAAGATTTTCAACAAAAGTTTGGTTTACTTCAGCCTTTTTCTTTTCAAGCTCCGTTCTTAGTTGCTCAACTTTCGATTCATCTTTAGTTGCTTCAGCAGTTTGTATTTTATCCGTATAATCAAGTTCAATTTCTTTCACTTGAGTTTTATAAGCTTCTACATTTTTCTGAACGACATCTTGAATTGTCAAAACAACTTCTTCTTTGGCTTTATTTGTTTGTGTTTTATTCAAATTGAATGTCTCTTTTAACTTATCGAAGCCTTTATCGAGCGTTTCGTTAATCTCTGTTGTGAATGTTTTCACTTCAGGTATTTCAGGTATATCATTAATTTCCGTAACCTTATAAATTGCGTCGCCAAAAATATCTTTTGTTTGATTGATAACAATTTCAGTAGGAATATCAATATTACCTTCCTCATCAATCATCGGATCTGTTAATTTTACTTCTCTGCGATCTATCAAACGTTTATTTTTTTCAGGCTTAATCTTATCAAGAATTTCTTTAAATGGTGAATTCCCAGCAAAAATCCCAGAGATGTTGGCAAATAAAAGGTTACTCATAAATCCACGTTTTACTACTTCTTTTGACGTAATCTTTGTTGGAATTGTTAAAACTTCATTTGCATCCAGCTCATGCATTTGCCCTTCATCATCTTCACCAATAACCGGGAAGAAGTTTAATAATGTTTTGATTTTCTTTTTGCGTTCCTCGCTTGTTTTTGAACCACCACTTGATAAATTATTAGCAAATTCATCAAAGAGCACAAGTGTCCGTTCTGGTGCAAAATCAAAAATATAAGCATTTTCTTTTCTAAAAAGTTTACCATCCTTAACATATTCGTATGGATTTTGTGCACGGAATGCCGCTTGAAAATACAGACTTGGTGACTTTATGTTATTTAACATCAGCACAGCAGACCATTCAGGGATTGTAACACCTGTGGTAAGTTGACCTACAGATAAAGTAATCGTTTTTTCATTTTCACTTATAGCTCTTTTCACTTTATCGAAGCTTTTTTCATTTTTCGTATAGTCTTGTCGTTCTTCCTCAAAATTAGATTCTTGATCAATACTAATACCGTCTCCAGCCGCTAGGACAATCTTATATTCTTTAAATACAGGGTGAGATTTTAATAATTTCTCAAGTGCTTTCGCAGAGTTCACACGGGGTAAAAGCCAAAAAGTATGTTTTAATTCGTCCCTGTGCTTATCCGTTGAAAAAGGGTATTTTCCCGAACATAAATTATCAAGGAATTTTTTCACACTTGCTTCATATTCAAATTTTCCATCTTCTTTTACTCTGAAAAATTCATTTAGATCAAAAGCAAAATCAACATTCGTTTCGTCATCTAACGTTAATCCTTTTGAAACTTGATCCTCAATCATCTTACTCATTTGGTAAGTAAATAAGTTAAGTGTCGGCAGATTTTCATATGGGTTACTTCCAATAGTGTAGTCCCAATTAACTTTTGCATCTTGTTCATCAACATAGGACCAGTTGAAAATTTGCTTTTCACTAAATTTGTTATTTGCCAACGCTTTGAATGGTGTACCTGATAAGTGTAAAGTGAAGTTCCGTTGAATTTTATCAAATGCAGCGTCAGTTTTTTCGGTATCAACACCCTCATGTGCTTCATCAATGATTAATAAATCCCAATTTAATTGACTAACCCATTCAAGTTTTTCATAGGTTCCACCTGCAAATTTTGCACCTTTTAAGTCTTGTAGTGATATAAACGTTACTTGTGAAGGATTTTCAAAATCAGTATTGCTTAAAAATTCAAGAAATTCTTCACGTGATAATGCCTCTGTCCCTTTCAACGCATCTGTTTCAGAAACAAATTTCATTTGTGGTTCTTGCCAAGATATAAACTTTTTAAAATCGTCAAACCATGAATTTGCTATTGCTGGCCTATTTGTTACAATAAGTACATTTGTTGCATTAATCTTTCTTATAAAATCATATGCAGTTAAAGTTTTTCCGAAGCGGGGTTTCGCGTTCCAAAGAAATTCTCTCGGTTCTTTCCCACTGTTGAAATAATCAAGGGTTAGCTGAACTGCCTTTTTTTGTTCATCCCGAAGTATATAATCATAATTTTCATCATGAACTTGAATATCATCATAATCTTTATTGATAAATCTATCTGTTAGTGCTTCTGCTTTTTCGAGTGTTCCATTAAAATAAAACCATTCGTCTGCATATCCATTAAAATTCTTTTTTTTAACGCCATTCCTAAGAAGAAAACGATGAAGTTCTTTATCTCGAAACCACTTTCCATCAGATTTTTTTGCGATTTTTTCAAAAAGAATCTTTGGTTTTAATCCTGCTGTACCAACTTGTTCTTGTATACGTTTTTTTACTCTTCTAGAAGTTTCGCCAATTTTAACATAACCATTATGACTAGGTACTTCAGGTAATATATATGCATATATTTTCAAATCCAATTCTTCATAAGGTTTTATATCAGTTCTAGCCATTGACTTCCTCCATTTCCTCCCTATACACATCAGTAATTTTTACAGGAATGTATTTTAAATGATTTTTTTTAGAAATAGTAAATCCTTCAATACCGTATAATTCAAAAAGATCTAATTGTTCAATTCTTTCCGAAGTAGACAATTGCTCTCCACTTTCTTTTTTTCTTCCTAATAAAATATCTTCTAATGTATATTCCGTTCGTTGAACTTTTATTGTTTTTGAATTGCTACGGAGATTTAAAGGTTTCCATTCATTAAATACAATTGGATTTCCACTTGCAGATAATTTCGTCAAAAAGTTACCTTGTGCAATATTTTTGGAAATAATTAATTTTGCACTGTCCAACACATTACTTTTTACATTTTTCCCATGTTCTAACGCTATTGCACGATAGTTATCGTAATAAACCTGATACATATTCATAACACATTTTTGAGCATTATCTTCTAGTAATTCAATCCCATATAATGTTGACAATGATAATAGTGAATAATTCTCAAATCGAGTTAAATCACCACCGTATTTTTCCTTAACAATTTTTAACTTTCTTTTCAAAACTTCTACAAGAAATACACCTTCTCCTGCTGCTGGTTCTAGAAATGTTGATGTTATGTTCAAACATGCTTCTTGAATTTTTGGTAAATCTAACATGTTGTTTACAATTCTCTTAGGAGTGAATACTTCACCGTGATTTTGAACACGTTTTTTACTTTTAATAATCTTTTCATTTGTAATTTGTGATAATTGCAATTTATCCCACTCCCATTATATTACATTTATTTATTCTGAAAAATTGTTAAAAAATATTATTTATTAGTATTTAGTGTATTATTACTTAAAGTTAATTCATACTCTTTCATTATTTTATAAAAGGTATTTCGTTTTAACCCTAATTTTTTCATAAAAGCAGTAGCAGTAATATTTTCCTTTTTTTCTCGCTGCCTTTATTCCTTCAGCCTGACGTCTTAAAATTTTTTCCTTTCTTGATCAGCGACATAGGATAATAAGGAAAGAAATTAATCTTCCATTAGTTTTCCCACATCGCCCATCTCTTTAAATTTTCTGCTATCAAAAAGAGTTTCATTTTCTAATATGACAATATCTGCATTTATTTTTCTTGTGATTTCTTTCCACTCACGAATGATATCATCATAACTACGCCCCAAACGATCTAAAGCATTAATATAAATTAAATCACCTGATCGTAAAATTCTTTTTAACGCTTGATAATTTGGTCGATCAAAATTCTTACCACTAGCCTTATCTATAAAAATGTCTCTTTCTTCAATACCTAAATCTCTTAATTTGTGAATTTGTCTATCGACATTTTGATCTGCCGATGATACTCGTACATAACCAAAAGTTTTTGTATTGTCCATAGATACACCAACCTTCTACATCACAATCACTTTTCTTTATTCTATCATTTCTGTTTATATGTAAACGATAAAATAAAATCAACAGATTTCGCTCATTTGGATTTAACACTTTTTCACTATCAAATACACTTCTAATAAACTAGTTTATTAAGTTTATTGAAGGTTGTACTAGTGGAGGAGAAGCTTGTGTTATATATTGAAATCCATCAATTACGTACTAAAAGATTGCGAATTTCACAAATCGCAAGGAAATTGAAAATCTCACGTAATACAGTTTATAAGTATTTAAATATGACATTTGAAGAAGCGGTGCAGGAGTTTGGCACGATTGAGTGAAAGAAAAAGTTAGATCACTATCGGGATTGGATTGTGACATGGTTACAAGAAAATCCAAGCATGAGTGGAGCACAAATTTTGGACTGGCTTCAAGAAAAGTTTCCTGACTTACAAGTTGGAGAAAGTACAGTTCGTCGGTATGTCAAAGAGATGAGAGAAATTTATCAAATTGAAAAAACGGATGACCCCCGAAAACATGAAGCTGTTGATGAATTACCACCAGGAAAACAAATGCAAGTAGACTGGGGGCAAACCATTCAGAAAACAATAGATAATAAGGACATCAAACTTTATTTTATTGCCTTTGTATTATCTCACTCTCGACAAAAGTATATGGAATGGCAAGACCGCCCCTTTACAACGAAAGACACCATTTGTGTATGGCAAAATAAAAGTGCAGAGCTTTGCAAAGGAAAAATGCAGAGTCCTGCACTAAATTTTTGTGCATAAACAAAAAAAGACTTGCCAGTCACCCCAAGTCCCACTACAGTAATTGTGTCAAGCAATTGGTAGTGGAGGTAAGAAAGGATGCTAGCAATGTCTGATATTAATTGTATCAAACATTTAAGAAATAACAAAGGTTTATCTATTTCAGAAATACAAAGAACAATGGGAATTAATTGGCGAACAGCTAAGAAGTATGCGGATGAAGATCAACTCCCTAAACAGAAATCATTTAAAAAGAAAGGGATGATGTATGAGGAAAAGTGGGGAGTAATTGTTTCAGATTGGCTTTTTGAGGATTTAAAGTTAAGGAAAAAATTAAGAAGAACAAAGAAACAAATATTTGAAGAACTAAAGGAAATGGGTTTCCAAGGTTCTTATCGTACTGTTTGTTACTTTATCTCTGAATGGATGAATACTCACCAAGAAGAAAAGGATAAAGGGTATGAAAGATTAGAACATCCTCCGGGTGAAGCTCAAGTAGACTTTGGAGTAATGGAAGCTGTACAAGATGGAGAAATTGTGGATATTCATGCTTTAGTTATGACGTTTCCTCATAGTAATGCTGGATTTGCAGTACCGTTACCAGCTGAAAATCAAGAATGCTTCTTACATGGTCTCAATATTCTTTTTAAACAGGTTGGGGGAGTACCTAAAAGGATAAGAATCGATAATTTGACCCCCGCTGTGAAGAAAAAAAGGACAAAAAATGAAGAAGCACAATTAACTGATGAATTTGTTCAATTTCAGAATTATTATGGCTTTGATGTGCAGGTATGCAATCCAAGAAGTGGCCATGAAAAAGGAAATGTTGAGAATAAAGTTGGATATATACGCTATAACTTTTTTACTTCAGCTCCAATAATGGACAGCTATGAGGGTTTAACTGATCAATTATTTCATAAATTAGAGGCGGACAGAAATAGAATTCATTATGCCAAAAACGTACGTATTGAGGACTTATGGCAGGAAGAACGGGATTATCTTCTAGCATTACCGGAAAAGCCCTATCCTGTATTTAAAGAGCATCTTGTTAAAGTAAACAAATATAATGGGATCAGACGTTGGTTCATGTCCCTAAGGGTGGCAACTATAGTCAATTACAAATGATATTAACATGGGATCAATTAAAGATTGTTTTCACCTAATGGGGAGATATTATTGGATGACTATCGGCCATATATGAAAAAGCGAAAAGCATTACCATGGCTTTCAATAATTAAAACATGGATTCATAAACCAAGGGTTGTAGAATATTCGCGCTATAATAAGTATTTACCGGGAAGAATTAAAGAATTTTTGTTGGTAGATAATTTAATTATTCGACGAAAACGATTAGAAGCTCTAGCTAGTTTATTAGTTTCTCATGACATGAAGAAGATTAATGAAGAGTTCTATGAATTAATTGCACAGGATAAGCTACCTAGTGATAATAATCCTTATGAAGTGGACTGGAGTAAATACGATTCATTAGCTCCTAGAGAGGAGGCTGTCAATTGAAACAGGACATTAAAGAATTGTGTAAGTCATTGAGGTTAGCTTATGTTGCGGATGTATACGAGCAAATACCGTTTGAAACTCCGAAACAATTCTTATATGGGCTACTTAAGGAGGAAATAAGATTAAGAGAAAAAGCGAGAGCAATCCGCTTGATAAAAAAGGCGAAGTTCTTAGATAAAAAGAGTTTACATGATTACGAGTGGACCGAACAACTTCGGTTCCCTCCTCACTTAACCAAAGAGGATTTGTGTAGCCTACAATTTATTGAGAATCGAGAAAATGTAGTTTTAGTTGGTTCACCCGGGACAGGGAAGACTCATTTAGCCACAGGACTAGGGAAAAAAGCTTGTGAACTAGGTTATGAGGTTCGTTTTTACCGTGTTGCCCACCTAGTTGAGGAATTAGAGCAAGCTTTACGTAACAACCGTTTATCAGCATTTAGAAAACGGATGGAGAAGGTTGATTTGGTCATTTTAGATGAAATGGGATACTTACCATTTAGTAAAGAAGGAGCTGAATTATTATTCCAAATTATATCGGAGTTTTATGAACAGAAAAGCGTAATTATTACATCTAACTTAGAATTTAGTCAATGGAACCGGATCTTTACAGATTCTCGTTTAACAGCAGCGTTAGTGGACAGGCTAATTCATCACGCCCATATCATCTCTTTTCATGGCGAGAGCTATAGACTGTCCCACGCATTGTCGAAAAGGAATTAAATGGGTGGCAAACCTCTGCATTTTTAATTGCATTTCTCTGCACTTTTCTATTGCAAAATACAACCTAAACTCGACCGAAAATCTCTGCAAACCATCGATACTTTTTGAAATCAAAAAGTGCCAAAATCCTTGATATAAAGGATTTTGACACTTTATAAAATTTTATAAAATTTATTGATAAAAGATTTATGGAGACGGTGGGAGTCGAACCCACGTCCAGAAACTTCAATACTTAAGCATCTACGCGTGTAGTTTGTCTACTGAGGTTTCGCGTTGCATTCTGCCGACAAACAGGCGTCCTGCACGCTAGCTTGTTGAATCTCTTGCCAGCGCCCCAAGCAAGGCACTCGCCGTAGCCCACTCAGGATGAACCCTAATGCAACCACATGGGCGATGGTTGATTAGAGTGCTTCAGCAATTAAGCAGCTAAAGCGTAAGATTGTTTGTTGCCAGTTATTTTTAACTGCCGTTGATCACGGAGACGAGCCCTCCGACGCGCAGCTTAAGCTTGAACCATTCCTGTCGAATCCGTAACGTCCCCTTCATAGTATACTACAAAAGGACTACGGTTATTTTAGAACGTCCAAACTGGCTGTCTACGTTTATTATTATACTTCACTAATAAATAATTTGCAACTATCCGAAATAAAAATTTAGCATTTTTCTTTCATAAATATTATTTTTTTGATCAACACTCTATTGATTTTTTAATTTCAATGCGCGTTCCATTTCACGTTTTGCTTCTTTCTTCCGCTCATCCGCACGTTTATCATATTTTTTCTTACCTTTGCCAAGGCCGACCAACAACTTGGCATAGCCGTCTTTAATATAAATTTTCAAAGGTACAATCGTGTAACCGTCCCGTTTGACTGCACCGGCAAGTTCTGCGATTTCTTTTTTATGTAATAACAGTTTCCGCACTCGCAGCGGATCATGGTTGAATCGGTTTCCTTGTTCATATGGGCTGATGTGCATATTGTGAATCCATGCTTCCCCGTTCCGTACCAACACGAACGAATCTTTCAATTGCACACGGCCAGCGCGGATGGATTTAATTTCCGTTCCTTGCAATACCATGCCAGCTTCAAATGTCTTTTCAATAAAATAATCGTGGTTTGCTTTTTTATTTTGAGCAATGACTTTTCCTGTACCCTTTGGCATAATTTACACCTCGCTGAACACACAAAATAAAAGGCTGCTAGAAATTCCTTCTTCTATTTTAAAGTAATTTCATAACAGCCTCTAGTATAATTGTTCGACAGATATTTGTCGAATCATCGGGCTACTTTCTTTTCTTCTTTTTCCCTTTTTTTGCAACGCCTTCGTAGAATTTCTCTTTCTTTTTCCCTTTGCGGCCGCGCTCTTCTTCCTCTTTCCGTTTTTTCTTCTTCCGTTCAGCATGAATCACTTTAGGCGCTTCTTTGCGAACTTTATGGAAAGATTTCACCATATCTACAATTTCAAAATCAATAGAAGACTCGTCCAAATTCACATTCGCCACACGGACTTTCACTTCATCTCCAATGCGGAAGATGCGTCCTGTATATTCGCCCACCATAATCATTTGGCGTTCATCAAAATGATAATAGTCATCCGTCAAGTTTGTAATATGCACGAGCCCTTCAATCGTATTTGGCAGCTCTACGAAAATACCAAAGCTTGTGACAGAAGAAACAATTCCAACAAATTCTTCACCAATTTTATCTGACATGTATTGGGCTTTCTTCAACGCTTCTACATCCCGCTCTGCATCCACCGCTCTTCGTTCCCGTTCAGAAGTATGATCTGCAATGTCTTCCATTTCTTGAGCCCACTTAAAAATCGTCTCTTTTGAAACGTCCCCTTCAAATAAATACGTCCGAATTAATCGGTGAACAATTAAGTCTGGATAGCGTCGAATCGGTGATGTGAAATGCGTATAAAAATCAGTGGATAGACCAAAGTGTCCCAAAGATTCTGGATAATATCTTGCTTGTTGCAATGAACGTAGCAACATTGTCGAAATCACCGGTTCTTCCGGCAATCCATCAATGGATTCAATAATTTCTTGCAACGCTTTCGGATGAACGGAATTACCTGTTCCTTTTACAATTAAGCCGAAGTTTGTGATGAATTCAAAGAAACGTTGCAATTTTTCCGGTTTTGGATCTTCGTGGATACGATATAAGAAAGGAACTTCCATCCAGTGGAAATGCTCTGCTACCGTTTCATTTGCACAAAGCATGAATTCTTCAATAATTCGTTCAGCAACCGTGCGTTCACGTAACACGATATCAATTGGCCAACCCTCTTCGTTCACAACCACTTTTGCTTCATTAAAGTCAAAGTCGATTGCTCCTCGATTCATGCGTTTTTTACGTAAAATCGAAGCTAATTCTGCCATCTCTTTAAACATTGGAACAAGAGGTTTGTACCGCTCGATAAGCTCCTCATCTTCCTCTTCTAATATTTTATAAACATCTCGATAAGTCATTCGCTCTGTTGTACGAATCACGCTTGGGAATATTTCATGTTCAATGACTTGTCCGTTTTGGTCAACAATCATCTCACAGGAAATCGTCAAGCGGTCGACTTGAGGGTTTAATGAGCATATGCCATTTGATAACCTGTGGGGAATCATTGGAATCACTCGGTCCGCCAAGTAAACACTCGTTCCTCTTTCAAATGCTTCTTGGTCAATGAGAGACCCTTCCTTCACATAGTAACTTACGTCCGCTATGTGAACGCCTAATTTGTAAGTACCATCTTCATTTTTCGTGACCGTTACCGCATCGTCTAAGTCTTTTGCATCGGCGCCGTCAATCGTTACGATCGTTTCATTTCGCAAATCTCTGCGGCCTACTAAATCTTCTTCCGTAATCACATCAGGCATTTGTGCTGCTTCTTTTAGCACTTCATCAGGAAATTCAGGCGGTATTTCATATTGATAAATAATAGATAAAATATCAACACCTGGATCATTTTTGTGCCCTAATATTTTAATAATGACCCCTGTAGCCGATTTAATTTCGCTCGGCCAGTTTGTCACTTCCACAACCACTTTATGGCCATCCACCGCACCTAAAGAATCTTCTTTCGCTACGAAAATATCCATGTTTAATCGTTTATCATCCGGCACAACAAATCCGAATCCTCGATTTGCTTGATACGTACCAACGAACGTTGTTTTCGAACGTTCTACCACTTTAATGACTGTACCTTCTCGCTTATCGCCTGAAGATTCTTTCAATACCCGAACTAGCACAATGTCTCCATTTAATGCGCCATTGACTTCATGTGGAGGGATGAAAATATCATCTAATCCTTCTTCATCCGGAATGACGAATCCATATCCTTTTGAATGGCCGACAAATTTTCCTCTAAGTAAGTTCATTCGCTCCGGCAAGCCGTAACGGTTCGAACGGGAGCGTACAATATATCCCTGGTCTTCCATGCGTACGAGCGCTTTTACTAATTCCTTAAATTCATCCGCACTTTCGATACCGAGCACTTCTTCTAGCTCATCCACTTTAAGCGGCTTATAATCTTCTTCCTTCATTAAATTAAATATTCTTTGTTCTAGCTCACTGAACACTGCGATTTCCCTCCTTTATTTCGAAATGAGTTAATCTTCCCAATCTAGGCTTTCTAGAAATTCGAAGATTACTTCATGCAGTTGATTTTTTTCTTTATCTAATGTAATGACATGTCCGGACTCTTCAAACCAAATCAGTTTTTTATTTAAGGATTCCACATTTTCATAGATAATATGAGCGGATTTCGGGTCAATAATTTCGTCGTTTCTTGATTGAATGACTAGAATCGGTGCATACACTAAATCCAGTTCATTTCGAACATTTTGCACGAATTGCTGCAGATCAGGTAAGCTTGGCATTCCTTTTTGGCGAATAGCTTCAACTTCTTCACTAATTTGTTGTTCTGTTTTTCCCTCATATTTTTTATACTCTTTTGCATATTTGATAACACCTTTGAACATGATATCCGTCGTTTTCATTGTCATAGGAGAGCACATGGTGATGACTCCTTTGAGAGGGAAGTTCATGGCAAGCTTCAGTGATAACACACCGCCAAGAGACAAACCTGCAACGGCAATTTCTTCATATCCTTTTTCTTTTAAGGTTTCGTATGCTTTAACAACATCTTCCCACCAATCTTTTGGACCTGTTTCAATCAGTTGTTCTGGCGGTACACCGTGGCCTCGGTAGTGAGGGGCAAAACATGTATAACCTTTTTTCTCAAGAAAACGACCTAGCATTCGTACGTCGGATGAACTTCCTGTAAATCCATGAAGCAATAATACTGCCCGCTTTCCTGCTTGAAAAAAGAATGGTTGTTGCTCTTTAATTTTCATAAAATCCTCCAATTATATGTGAATCTTGTTGAATTGATGCCAGTATTTTCACGAGTATGCAAATTTTTCTCAAACTCTACTCCATTATAAATGAAAAAGCCTAACCATGCTCGGTTAGACTTTTATTTTATCCATTAAAATTTAATTATTAACAATGTCAAAATGAAAAATAATACTGCAAGAACAATTGTCAATCTATGTAAAACTAAATCCATTCCTCTAGCTTTCGTTTTACCGAATAGTTGTTCAGCTCCACCAGAGATGGCACCTGATAAACCTGCACTTTTACCAGATTGCAATAATACTACGGCGATTAAAGCAAGAGACACAAGAATTAATAATACTAATAATACAGTATGCACTAGTCCCACCTCCTGAACGAACAGTACTTTTACACTAATAGTTAGTATATCAAAAACGATTCTCCGTTACAACAATGTTAAAAAATTGAAAAAATATTTATCAAAACAGTTATTTTTAAAACGCTTTCATAATTTATTTTATTCTAAAAGTTCTATTTTTTCGGAATTTTATTGATTTTTCTATATTATTCTCATAAAATAAATTCCACTCACAAATTTAATAGAAAGAAGAGGGTTTCGATGAATACGTTTCAAAAAATCGGGAAATTTGCAGGAGATACCTTTGCAATTTGGGTATTATTAGCTGCTGCTCTCGCAATATGGGTTCCACAATATTTCACATGGATTGCACCTTGGATTACGACGCTTCTCGGAATTGTCATGTTCGGTATGGGTATGACGTTAAAATTAGAGGATTTTAAACTCGTTTTGCAACACCCTAAAGGAGTTATTCTTGGAATCATTTCACAATTTACTATCATGCCGTTGCTTGCTTTTGTATTAGCGAAAACTTTCCAACTTCCACCTGAAATTGCTGTCGGAGTGATTTTAGTTGGATGTTGTCCTGGCGGTACTGCTTCAAACGTTATGACATTTTTAGCGAAAGGGAATACGGCATTATCTGTAACAATTACGTCATTTACAACGTTGCTTGCTCCAATTGTAACACCTGCATTAATTTATTTTTTAGCAAGTGAATGGCTTCCAGTATCTTTTATGGCCATGTTTATGTCTGTCGTAAAAGTGGTTTTAATTCCTATTATTTTAGGGATTCTTGCTCAAATATTCTTTAAACCAGTTGTTGCAAAAAGCATCGATATTCTGCCAACAATTTCGGTTGTTGCAATTGTGTTAATTGTTGCAGCAGTCGTAAGCGGCAGCCGCGATAAAATTATCGAATCTGGTTTATTAATTTTAGCTGTCGTAATTTTACATAACGGATTAGGTTACGCTCTTGGATATTTAGCAGCGAAAATTTTCCGCATGGATTATGAAGACAAAAAAGCTGTTGCCATCGAAGTGGGAATGCAAAATTCTGGATTAGGTGCAAGTTTAGCGGCAACACATTTTGATCCAATTTCTGCAGTACCAAGTGCCATCTTCAGCTTCTGGCACAATATTTCCGGACCGATACTTGCAACCTATTGGTCAAAGAAAGCTGGAAAAGTGGAAGAATAAGCAGTTCTATATTTGTATGGAGGCAAGGTGATTCGTCATCTTGCTTTTTTTATGGCTAGTTTAAGGCAGGGTAAACTTTGATTTTCACAGCCTTTTTCCGTCCAAAATAAAAGTTTCAGGAAATTTATTCCTTTTTGATACTCCAGGTTTTATTATGTTGGATAAAGGGGGTGATACGTTGCTTTTATTGGACCGAAAAACTCCAAAAAGCATTCTCATTATCGAAGCTCTTTTACGCAGATTAGATGCAAATGATCGAGACTTCACTTACTTTCAAGATTATTTGACACGGCTAAAGTATGGATACGAGGGTGAGCACAGAGTCGACCGTGAATGGTTTGAAATGCCGTATTTGAATGAACATTACTTATTGTTTAATTATGAAATTGAAAATGAATTTGGATTTTCTCATCAAGTGGATACGGTTCTATTAACGAAACACTTTTTGTTAATTTTGGAAGTGAAAAATATTTCTGGCCGAGTTGATTATGATGAACAGAAACATCAACTCACTCGCACTCGTCCAACAGGCACAGAAGATATTTTAACGAATCCTTTTGATCAATTGCATCGCCATGAAGAATTATTTCAACGGATTTTATCGAAATTAAAAATTTCCTTGCCAATTGAGAAAGCGGTTGTCATGGCAAATCCTTCTTCCATCATCGGAAATGTTCCGAAATCTCCTCCAATTTTTCATGCGAGCGGGTTACGTTCATTTATCAAAAAATGTCTTGTTCGGCACGAAAGTAAACTTACTACAAGTCAATTGGATAAATTAGCGAAATATCTTCTTTCTAAAGTGGTCGCACGAGATTTTGATTTAAATATCAGTGTTGAGAGAATACGAAAAGGAGTGCTTTGCGAAAATTGCAATTATAGTGTGGTCATGACTTACAAAAGAGGAATTTGGTCTTGTCCGCAGTGCGGCGTTCAAAGTAGAAAAGCTTTTCTAAGAGCGTTAGATGATTATCGATTATTGATTAGCGACCGGATTACGAATCAAGAGTTTAGGGAGTTTTTCCATGTAGAATCAATGTATGCATCTTCTAAAATATTGTCTCGACTAAATTTAAAAACAGTAGGTGATAAGAAGGGGAGATATTATATTATTCCAGAAGATATTCTCAATCGTTAGGATATGAAAGTATATTTTGGCTATCTAGAGTCTGGGGGTTCTAGATGGCCTTCTTTAAATAGGCATGCTTACCCTTTGGCAATTATGTTCTCGGGTTTGACTATTATCGCAGCCACTTTGACTATTATCTCCTCAAAGTTGACTATTATCCGTTCTCTTTCGTAGCTGTTTTTTCCCTTTGGCTATTATATTCCCGAGTTTGACTATTATCGCAGCCACTTTGACTATTATCTCCTCGAAGTTGACTATTATCTGTTCTCTCTCGTAGCTGTTTTTTCCCTTTGGCTATTATATTCCCGAGTTTGACTATTATCGCAGCCACTTTGACTATTATCTCCTCGAAGTTGACTATTATCCGTTCTCTCTTGTTGCTGATTTTTCCCTTTGGCAATTATGTTCTCGGGTTTGACTATTATCGCAGCCACTTTGACTATTATCTCCTCAAAGTTGACTATTATCTGTTCTCTCTCGTAGCTGTTTTTTCCCTTTGGCTATTATATTCCCGAGATTGACTATTATCGCAGCCACTTTGACTATTATCTCCTCAAAGTTGACTATTATCCGTTCTCTCTCGTAGCTGTTTTTTCCCTTTGGCTATTATATTCCCGAGATTGACTATTATCGCAGCCACTTTGACTATTATCTCCTCGAAGTTGACTATTATCTGTTCTCTCTCGTAGCTGTTTTTTCCCTTTGGCTATTATATTCCCGAGATTGACTATTATCGCAGCCACTTTGACTATTATCTCCTCGAAGTTGACTATTATCTGTTCTCTCTCGTAGCTGTTTTTTCCCTTTGGCTATTATATTCCCGAGATTGACTATTATCGCAGCCACTTTGACTATTATCTCCTCAAAGTTGACTATTATCTGTTCTCTCTCGTAGCTGTTTTTTCCCTTTGGCTATTATATTCCCAAGTTTGACTATTATCGTAGCCACTTTGACTATTATCTCCTCGAAGTTGACTATTATCTGTTCTCTCTTGTTGCTGTTTTTCCCTTTAGCAATAAAATTCTCGGGGTTGACTATTTCCCCGAAGTTCTCCCATTCTCTCATTGCCATGAAAAAACCCGAGCCTCCACTTTTCGGAAGCTCGGTTCAGTTCAATTCATGTTATTTTTTCAAATTATAGAATGACTTAATGCCAAGATATTGAGCAGTTGAGCCAAGTTGATCTTCAATACGTAATAATTGGTTGTATTTTGCTACGCGGTCTGTGCGAGAAGGAGCGCCTGTTTTGATTTGGCCAGCGTTTGTCGCTACAGCAATGTCTGCAATTGTTGAGTCTTCAGATTCACCGGAGCGGTGGGAGATGATGGCAGTGTAGCCAGCGCGTTTTGCCATTTCAATTGCATCTAAAGTTTCTGTTAATGTACCGATTTGGTTTACTTTAATTAGAATTGCGTTACCCACGCCTTGTTCAATTCCTTGCGCTAACTTCTTCGTATTAGTTACGAATAAATCATCACCTACAAGTTGAACGCGATGGCCAATACGCTCAGTTAATAGTTTGTGGCCTTCCCAGTCGTTTTCATCTAAGCCGTCTTCAATGGAAATGATTGGGTATTTAGAAGTTAATTCTTCGTACCAATCCACCATTTCTTCAGAAGTTTTAACAACGCCTTCACCAGCTAAATGATATTTTCCATCTACTTTGTTGTATAGCTCAGATGAAGCTACGTCTAATGCAATGCGAACTTCTTCTCCTGGTTTATAGCCAGCGCGTTCGATTGCTTCTAAAATCACTTGAATCGCTTCTTCGTTGCTATTTAAGTTTGGTGCAAATCCACCTTCGTCCCCCACAGCTGTGTTGTAACCTTTTTCTTTTAATACAGCTTTTAAATTGTGGAAGATTTCTGCTCCCATGCGTAATGCGTGACGGAAAGATTCCGCTCCAACAGGCATAATCATGAATTCTTGAATATCTACGTTGTTATCTGCATGTGCCCCACCATTTAAAATGTTCATCATAGGCACTGGTAATTGTTTTGCATTCACACCACCAAGATATTGATATAAAGGAATATCAAGATAATTTGCCGCTGCATGTGCGCAAGCAAGAGAAACACCTAAAATTGCATTGGCACCTAATTTGCCTTTATTTTCAGTACCGTCAAGTTCGATTAAAGCATTGTCAATTTCTACTTGATCCAATACAGAATAGTTGTTTTCTAAAGCTTCTGCAATGATTGTGTTAACATTTTCTACAGCTTTTAATACGCCTTTTCCTAGATAACGAGATTTATCGCCATCACGTAATTCAACAGCTTCATATTCACCAGTTGATGCACCAGATGGAACGATAGCACGTCCAAATGCACCTGATTCCGTAAATACTTCTACTTCAACTGTTGGGTTACCGCGAGAGTCTAAAACTTCACGAGCATATACTTGTGTAATAAATGGCATATCAATTCTCCTCTATATAAAAAATTTTAATTTAGCTGAGATTGGGTATATTTATAAATTTCAAAAATAAATTGTGAAAATCATAATCAATATTCTTACTTTTCCACTACCTCAAAAAGTGGTTGTCCTGTCATTTCTTCAGGTTGTGGTATATTTAATAATTTTAACATAGTTGGTGCTAAATCGGCTAAAATTCCATTTTCTCTCATCTCAATACCATGTTTTGTGATAATGACTGGTACTGGATTTGTTGTATGAGCCGTCATTGGTTTGCCGTCTAATGTAACCACTTCATCAGAATTGCCGTGGTCTGCTGTAATGATGGCAGTACCGCCAAGTTCTAAAATTTTATCAACAACTCGGCCTAAGCATTCATCTACTGCTTCGATTGCTTTAATTGTCGGCTCTAACATACCGCTGTGTCCTACCATGTCAGGATTTGCGTAATTTAAAATAATGGCATCGAATTTATCTGCTTCTAATTCATTAAGCAGTGCCTCTGTTACTTCATAAGCACTCATTTCAGGTTTTAAATCATATGTAGCTACTTTTGGGGATGCAATTAAGATTCTTTCCTCACCAGGAAACTTCTCTTCTCTGCCGCCGCTCATGAAATATGTAACATGAGGGTATTTTTCTGTTTCAGCAATACGTAATTGCGTTAAACCGTGTCTTGAGATGACTTCCCCTACAGTATTAATTAAATCTTCATTTTCAAACACTACATCTGCATATACTTCGTCGCTATATTCAGTAAATGTGACGAATTTTAAATTTTCAGGATGCTTATCTGATAGCTTAAATGCGATAAATTTGTCATTCGTAAATACAGTCGATAGCTGAATAGCGCGGTCAGGTCGGAAATTAAAATGAATGACTGCATCGTTTGCGTCAATGGTTGCTACTGGTTTTCCTTCTTCAGTAATGACAAATGGAATGACAAATTCATCAGTTACATCACGATTATAGGAGTTTTCTACACCTAATTTTGCACTAGCAGCAGTATGACCAATACCATCCACTAGAGCTTTGTAAGATAATTCCACTCGTTCCCATCGTTTATCACGGTCCATTGCATAATAACGACCATGAATCGTAGCGAATTTTCCAATTCCGATATCATCCATTTGTCTTTCTGTTTCTTCAATATAACCAATTGCTGTTTTCGGACCTACATCGCGTCCATCTAAGAATCCGTGAACATACACTTCGTCAAGGCCATGACGTTTTGCCAATTTCAATAATGCAAATAAATGCTCATAATGGCTATGTACCCCACCATCTGACAATAGCCCCATAACGTGGAGTTTGGAATTATTGTTCTTTACATATTCGATTGCTCCAAGCAATTTTTCGTTCTCGAAAAATTGACCTTCACGAATTGATTTATGAATTCGTGTTAAGCTTTGGTATACGATTCGGCCTGCACCAATATTTAAATGTCCAACTTCTGAATTACCCATTTGGCCTTCTGGAAGTCCAACTGCTTCTCCACATGCTGTTAGAGTTGCATGTGGATACGTTGACCAGTAACGATCAAAATTTGGTTTCCTACTTTGAGCCACTGCATTACCAAATACTTCATCGCGTAATGCAAAGCCGTCTAAAATAATTAATGCGACTGGCTTTCTAGGCATTTGCCCCCGCCTCCAATAATTTTAAATATGATTCAACTTGTAAGCTGGCACCACCAACGAGTGCGCCATCGATATGTTCTTTTGATAATAATTCATCAATATTTTCAGGCTTGACACTTCCACCGTATTGAATGCGAATGTTTTCAGCCACATCTTTTCCAAACAATTCCTCAATTCCCTGGCGAATATGGCCACATACCGCATTTGCATCATCTGCCGTAGCCGTTTTACCTGTTCCGATTGCCCAAATTGGTTCGTAGGCAATAACTATATGCTGTACTTCTTCTGGGGATAAGTCAGCTAAAGCCTTTTTCACTTGGTTCGTTACTTTCTTTTCTGTTAGGCCAGCTTCACGTTCTTCCAATGTTTCCCCGCAGCATACGATTGGAACAATACCGTGAGCTAAAGCAGCTTTTACTTTTTTATTTACCGCTTCATCTGTTTCATTGAAATATTCACGGCGCTCAGAATGACCTAAAATAACATAGTCAACTTGAATAGCCTCTAACTGTTTTGGACTAATTTCGCCTGTAAAAGCACCTTCTTCCTCATAGTGCATGTTTTGAGCTCCAATAGCCAAGTCTGTTTCCTTAGCAATTTCCACAAGGGTTGGCAAATACAAGGCTGGGGCGCAAACAACTGCATCCACTTTGTTCTCAGAAGGAATTCGGTCTTTAATTGCCTCTACAAACTCCACTGCCTCATCAAAGGTTTTATACATTTTCCAGTTAGCAGCAATAATCGGTTTACGCATTAAATTTCTCTCCTTATTTGTCGTTCAACGCGGCAATACCAGGTAAAATTTTACCTTCCATCAATTCTAGAGAAGCTCCTCCACCCGTTGAAATGTGATCCATCTTTTCAGCTAAGTTGAATTTTTCAACTGCAGCGGCAGAATCTCCACCACCAATAATAGTATACCCTTTTGTTTCGGCCATCGCTTCTGCAACTTTTTTCGTTCCGTTAGCGAATTTGTCCATTTCAAATACGCCCATAGGTCCATTCCAAATAATTAGATTGGAATTGTTAATCACTTCTGCATATTTTTCAGCTGTTTTTGGTCCAATATCTAAGCCCATGTAGTCTTCTGGGATTTGATCGATATCTACCACTTTCGATTCTGCATCTGGAGAAAATTCTTTTGCTACAACTGCATCGATTGGCATGTAGAAGTTAACGCCTTTTTCTTTCGCTTTTTCAATGAAGCCGCGAGCTAATTCTATTTTATCTTCTTCGAGCAATGATTTTCCAATTTCGTACCCTTGTGCTTTTACAAATGTAAAGGAAAGTCCGCCGCCGATAATTAAGTTGTCCACTTTATCAAGCAAGTTTTCGATGACACCGATTTTATCCTTTACTTTTGCTCCACCAATGATGGCAGTAAATGGTCTTTCAGGATTGGATAAAGCTTTTCCTAATACTTCTAATTCTTTTTCCATTAACAATCCAGAAACTGCTGGAATGTATTTTGCAATTCCTTCAGTGGAAGCATGAGCACGATGAGCAGCACCAAATGCATCATTTACGTAGATATCCGCTAACTTAGCAAATTGTTTAGCTAGCTCTTCGTCATTTTTTTCTTCACCTTTATGGAAACGGACATTTTCAAGTAACACAATGTCCCCATTTTGCATTTCATTTACTGTTTTCTCTACAAGCTCTCCAATGGATTCATCCAATTTTTTCACTGGTTTATTCATTAGTTGAGAAAGGCGCTCTCCAACAGCTGTTAAACGCATATCTTCTTTTACTTCACCTTTAGGACGACCTAAGTGGGAAGCTAAAATCACCTTTGCACCTTTTTCTGATAATTGTTGAATAGTTGGAATAGCTGCACGAATTCTTGTATCGTCAACTACTGCTCCATTTTCCATTGGCACGTTAAAGTCTACACGTACAAATACTCTTTTTCCTTGTACGTCAATATCATTCATCGTCTTTTTCGAAAACATGAAGTAACCTCCTAAGTGTTTACCGTCATTCCACATTAATATAAGACAACAGTTATTGAATTATTGTTCCAATTTGATTAGCAAAAAATAAGAAGCGATGGGTTATTCCACCACTCCTTTTACCCTCCATTATTATAAATCGTTCTTTATATTTAGGCTATACTTTTTCATTAGAAATTCACTAATATGCTACACTTTTTCAATAATGCAAAATGAATATGACACATTGATTAATAAGAGAGCCCTTGATTTGCAATGTATAGCGCTAAATCGATTAATCGTGCAGAATACCCTGCTTCATTATCATACCAAGCAACAACTTTTACCATATTATCATCCAATACCATCGTCGAAAGCCCGTCTACCGTTGCTGAATGAGGATTGCCATTGTAATCAATTGATACAAGCGGCAAATCACTATAATCTAAAATGCCCTTTAGTTCTCCAGTCGCTGCTCCTCGAAAGGCTGCATTGACTTCATCAATTGTGACATTCGAATTTAACTCTGCTACTAAATCCACACAAGAAACATTAGGCGTTGGTACGCGAATGGAAAAGCCATCTAGTTTTCCTTTCAACTGTGGCAACACTTTTGCAACAGCAATCGCTGCGCCTGTCGTTGTTGGAATCATGGATAAATTTGCTGCACGAGAACGGCGTGCATCTTTGTGAGGTAAATCAAGAAGCCGTTGATCGTTTGTGTACGAATGAATGGTTGTCATCAAACCTCGTTTCATGCCGAACTTTTCATCAAGAATTTTCGCTACTGGTGCTAAACAATTCGTTGTACATGATGCGTTGGATATGGCATGATGTTGTTTCGGATCATACTGTTGGTGATTAACCCCCATCACAAATGTTGGCATATCTCCTTTTCCAGGGGCGGATAAAATGACTTTCTTTGCACCAGCCGTTAAATGTTTAGAGGCATCTTCTTCCGAACGAAAAAGTCCCGTACATTCCAAAACAATATCAACATTCATTTCCTCCCATGGCAAATTTTCAGGTTCTTTTTCTGAAAATACTTGAATTCGTTTATGATTGACGATTAACGCATCTTCTTCATGTTGAACTTCCGCATCATAAATGCCATGAACGGAATCGTATTTTAACAAATGAGCTAATTGCTTTGCATCCGCTAAATCATTTACTGCAACGACTTCAAATTGTTCTTTTTTCATTGCTTCTCGAAATACTAGACGTCCAATACGACCAAACCCATTAATCGCCAATTTTATTGTCATATAGCATCCTCCATTTTGCTATTTTCCTTCATTCCATTTTTCCTCAAAACATGTATTCATAAACCTCCAAAGGAATAATCACAGCAAAGGGTTTTATATCAATATAATGATTTAATGTTCTATTTATTCAAAAAAGCTTCGTATAACGTCACATAATCTAATTGGCCATATTGAATGATTTCACCATCTTTTACAACGACCGGAATCATCAACATGTACTTTTCATGAATGTCATCATCATCTTCAATATTGATGATTTCTATTTCAAAATGAATATCGTCTTGGACTAGCTTTAAAATACTTAATCCTTCATCACATAAATGACAGTTTGGTCTGCTAAAAAATTGAACTTTCATTGATATTCCCTCTTTTCTTCAATTCCTAATTTCACTATCCCAAATCTTCAATGAATAATCAAATGATGAAGAAGCCAAAATAGTTATGTACGAGTGTACAGAAACATAAATTAAGGAGGATACATGCAATGGAAAATCAATTCACAAACCAACAACAAACTTCAGAAAATATCCCTATGTCGATGAATCACGGTGCTCACGAGGTGATGGATGTTCATGAAGTATTAAGTGCTTCCATTGGCGCATTAAACATGTTTGTCATGTTACGTCCACATGTTCAAGACCCTGAATTATTAAATATTTTAGATAGACAATATGCGTTTATGCTCGATGAATACAATATTACTGCTGAATGTTTTAAAACGGGGCAAGATCCAAGCCATCCAACTCGTAAGTACTGCATGCAAATCGGAAATGACTCAAAATACGGTTTAACACCATCTGAACCGAAAAAACCAATTACTTCAGCAAATGAAATTGATGACAGCATCATTTCAGGTTTCATGTTAAGTCAGCATAAAGCGTTGGCGACTGGTAAAACAGCTGCTGCATTAGAAGCTACAAACCCAGTAGTACGCCGCGTATTGCAAGACTCTGTTCCAAACTGCATTGAAATGGCATACGAACTTTCACTTTACCAAAACAAAAAAGGATATTATCAAGTTCCACAACTTTCACCACAAGATATGCAAACTATGTTAAATATGTATGGTCAAGCAGATAGAGCAAAAGATATGCCTAACTAATGAAAAATCAAAAAGGACATCTCTTGACATGTGGAGATGTCCTTTTTGATTTATAAAACTTTACTTAAAAAAGCTTTTGTTCGTTCGTGTTTTGGATTTCCAAAAATGTCTTCTGGTTTTCCTTCTTCCACAATAACGCCGCCATCCATAAAGATGACCCGATCCGCAACTTCACGAGCAAATCCCATTTCATGTGTAACAACGACCATCGTCATTCCTTCAAAAGCCAATTGTTTCATTACATCCAACACTTCATTTACCATTTCTGGGTCAAGAGCAGAAGTTGGTTCATCAAACAACATGACTTTCGGTTTCATCGCTAGTGCTCTTGCGATGGCTACTCGTTGTTGCTGACCTCCAGATAACTGTTGAGGATAATTGTATGCCTTTTCACGAAGACCTACTTTAGAAAGCAATTCAAGCGCCAGTTCCTCAGCTTCATGTTTATTCATTTTTCGAATGAGCATAGGAGCCATCGTAATATTATCTATCACCGTCATATGTGGGAATAGATTAAATTGTTGAAACACCATTCCTACTTCTGTACGGATTTTATTAATGTCTGTATTTCGATCATTGACTTTCGTACCGTCAATATAAATGGCGCCATCTGAAATTTCTTCTAATAAATTGATACAACGTAAAAATGTACTTTTTCCAGAACCAGAAGGACCAATCACACAAACAACTTCTTTTTCTTGAATCTCATAATCGATTCCATTTAACACATGTAACTCGCCAAAGCTTTTATGAAGATTTTCGATCTTAATCATGCACCAACCCGCCCTTCATTTTTATTTTTGCGCGGATTGTATTCAATGCTAAAGCGTTTCTCAATGAGTGAAACGATTTTCGAAACGATAAACGTTAGTGTTAAATAAAGCGCTGCCGCAGCAAGATATGGTTCCCAGAAACGGAAATATGCTCCTGAAACGACTTTTGCTGCATATAAAATATCGTTGGCAGCAATTACTGTTACTAAGGACGAATCTTTTAATAGAGTAATAAATTCGTTTCCAAGAGGGGGAATCATACGGCGGAAAGCTTGCGGTAAAATAACTTTCCGCATCGCTTGGAATTGATTTAAACCGAGAGATCTTGCCGCTTCCATTTGACCTTTATCTATTGATTGGATCCCCGCACGGATAATTTCAGCTGTATAGGCAGCACAATTTAATACAAGTGCTGTAATCCCTGAAACCATAAACCCTAGTGAATGTCCAAACAACGTTGGAATTAAAGCTAAGTGAATAATAAATATTTGAACTAGGAGAGGCGTTCCTCGGAATAAATCGATATATAATTTACAAGGGAAATAAAGCCATTTCTTTTTCGAATTTTTCCCTAATCCGAGTAAAACTCCTAATATGAATCCGCCTATAAATCCACAAATTGTTAAGATTAACGTTACCCAAATACCACGTATGAAGCTTTCACGGTAGTTCCAGATTATATCCCAGCGAAAATCCAGGAATTCCATCTGAAACACCCCCTACTCTGTTATTCAATTTCTTGTCCAGTAATTTCTGCTAATTTGCCGTATTCTTTAATTTTTTGTAATCCTTCATTTAATAAATTTAATAGCTCAGTGTTTCCTTTTTTCACCATAAAGCCGTAATATTCTTTATCGAATGCATCGTCTTCAATAACTTTTAATTTTACATTTGGATTATTTTTAATATATTCATACACTACCGCGTTATCACCAATTGCCGCTGCTGTTGTTCCATTGATTACTTCTTGAATCGCTAACGGAAGGTTTTCATACGCTAAAATATCTGGGCTTGTTTCTCCTAAAAGTTTTTTCGCTGCTTGGTGTCCAGTTGAGTTGATTTGTACAGATACTTTTTTCCCTTTCAAATCTTCAGCTGATTCAATTTCTGAATCTTCAGTAACTACAATCACTTGTGTAGCCTCGAAATATGGGTTAGTGAAGTCGAAAGTTTGTTTACGCTCATCAGTGATTGTGATACCAGAAGCCCCCATGTCCAATTCGCCGTTTTGCACTTGTTGGAACACTGGATCCCAACCAACATGGCGAATTTCATATTCCATGCCTAATTCTTCGAAAATTGCATCTAAAATATCTACGTCGATTCCAATGATATTTCCTTTATCGTCCATATATTCAAATGGAGCGAATGTCGCTTCTGTTCCGACTAAGATTTTTTTGTCTTTTAATCCTGAATTTTCACCTGTGGCATCTCCTGTATTCTCGCCAGCATCTCCTGTTGTGTTCTTTTCACCACCCGCTCCACAAGCAGTTAACATTAATAGTAGTGTTAAAAGTAACATCATAAATAAACTGCGATTTTTTTTCACCACTTGCAATATCCTCCTTTAGTCATTAACTTGTTCATCAGCAATAGATAAAAATTTGTGACACTGATATGTTTAATTATATAAATCAAGAAATATTTATACAACATTTAATTTTTCATATTATTAAAAAAGTTATATTTTATTACATTATTTTTGTGAAATATCTTAGTTTTAGATGTTATTGATATAACATTTCGAAAAGATAGATTTTTCAATCTCTTGTATAAAAATACCCTACACACCCAAAAAACCCCTCCATACCTAAGCGAAATCGCTAGATGAGGAAGGGGGAATCTTATTGAATGAATATTAAATTTTATGAAAAAAGTTATTTAAAAAAATTGATTAAAAAAATGAATAAGGGATAAAATGAAATGTTCACTTTCCATTTTATTCCACACATCTATCTTTAGGCTGTTAAACTATAGAGTACAACTTATTTACTTGCTAGCAAGTAAAATGGCACCCTCGAAGGAATAATAACCATGCACCTAAACGTATCGATATTTCAATGCTTTTCAGTTGTTAAATTTATGTCTGTACATAATTATTTTCAGTGCGTAAATCCATGAAGGCGGAGGTCTCTCCGCCTTCTTTTTGCACAATAAGCCTACTTAAAAAAGTAGGCTTATTGTCCTGGTCGTTTGGAACAACATCTATATTTATGTTTTATCAAATAAAGTGTCATGCCCAATTTCATCCTCGAAATTGTTTTAACTTTTTCATCATCAGTAGTATTTTCTGTTGAATCTACCATAGTTTTTAATCTGGCCGCTTTTGTTGTTCAACATCGCCAACTACACATTCCATATAATATAAAGTTAAAAGAATCAAAGTCTTCAGAAGTAAGAGCATCTCCACTAATGGAATATAAAGAAATCTCCTGAAAAAGTTTCATTTTATTTTGTTGCAGTTTCACTTGTCTTAAATTGCTTAATCATATCTTGAAGGTTGTCAGCCAATAGTTTTAGATCTGAATTTTGTTGTTTTAAGTAATCAATTGTGTTGTTTTGTTGAACAGCAGAAGCAGAAATTTCTTGAGTCGCAGCCACTCCCTGTTCTGAAATGGCCGAAATTTCTTGAATGGACATTAAAATTTTGTCGGATGCTTGATCCAAATCTTCCGTACTTTTCACTATCGTATCAATTCCTTTTGCCAATTGCTCCACCGACTCAAAGATTGAATTGAATAATCGCCCATTATCCTCGACAATCTCAACACCTTTTACAATATCTTCATAATCTTGCTGGTTCAAATTCAGCACGAGATTCGCCTGTTCATTAATTTCAACGATCGCTTTCGATATGGTTTTGATCGATCCATCCGTTTGATTAGCAAGTTTTTGGACTTCCTGGGCAACCACCGAAAATCCTTTGCCCGCCTCTCCGGCACGTGCCGCTTCAATGGATGCATTTAAAGAAAGAAGATGGATTTGTGATGAAATTTCCTGGATAATCTTAATAATTTCATTAATATGTTCTAATTTTTTCCCCAGATTAGACAAGTTCTCTTTACTTACCATGCCATTTTGTTTGATTTTGTTCATTTGTTCGGTGATGATTTCAACTTGGACATTTCCTTTTTCCGCTTGCTGACTCGTTTGATCCGTCAGGTTTTTAATCACCTTCGTTTGTTCATCTACATTGGATATCGATGAGGATATTTCCGATATCATATTGGAAATCCGTTCAATATGGTTGGCTCTTTCTTCGGCCCCTTTCGCCTCTTCATCTGTACTTGTCGCAATCTGCTTAGAAGCCTGATCCAATTCTTCAAAGGACTCCGATAGAGTTTGACTGGTAAGATGGATGCCTTCCGATTTCTCTTTGACATTGTCAATGATGTGACTCAAATTTTTTCTCATTTCTTCAAAGCTGTTTGCCAAAATTCCTATTTCATCTTGGCGATTAATATTTATCGATTGGCTAAGATCTCCGGTAGAAAAGGTTTTCGCATATTGCACCAAACTATTAAGCGGTTTAGAAATCCGATTTCCAATAAATAAAGCCAATAAGATTCCAATAACAATCATAACAGCTGTTACAATAAGCGAAACAGTCATTATCCGCTTTTCTAACTGGTCTATAAATTGAGCGCTCATATCGATTCCAAAAATGGCTTCCACACCATCATCCTCTAAAGGAAGGAAAAATGATTTATGAACGCCCCATTTATCTCTGTAAATCGGACTCAGAACCGTCTCTTTTTCTTCAAAGGATGTTTTTTGATCCCCCGTAAACGGAGACTCAACCATAAAATCGTCACTGTCATTTAAAGCGACAATGACATCCTTTCCATTTTTTCTGGACAATACATATACATATTCGATTCCCTTTTTCCCTTCAAAAAATGAATCTAATTTCCGCTTCAGCTGCATCCCGTATTTTTCCGGGGATTCCATCGTATTCTTGATTAAATCCGGATCAATCGACAGTGCCAATAATTGCCCATTTTCTTTTAACAGTTCATCAAATTGTGGAATCACATGTTCTTGAATAATGTAATCTGATACATATTTAACAAACCCGAAAAGAATCATTGAAAATATAAGAAACGGAAATAAGAAACTAACAATTAATTGGGTTTTTATCGATTTTTTCAGAGTTATTTCTCTCATTCCTTATCTCTCCCTCGAATGTTCCATTTCCTTTAATGCAATAAATGGCCGTATATCCATTTGCAGTAATTGATAAAGTTCTTCCATTGTTTCGTTTTTGAAGAACACAACAGCAAACGTTCTATCATTTGTTGCTTGTATTTCTCGATATTCCAAAATTTGGTTAAACTGTTCTTTGAATGATTGATGATCAATGTGCTTTATAAGATTTTGTGAAATGTCCATAGGGATTTCCGCGCAGAAGAAACCGTAAATACCTTGGTCCATCTGGCGAAGCACTTCTTCCCAGTTAGGGCTAGTTCCTTCAAAATAATGCTTATACACATTACAGCCATAAGCATAAAATCCGAGATCTGTCGTTCCCGCCCCAGCAAATCTGAGCGGATTCATTTCAATTGGAATAATGCCATGATTATTTTTTCTCACTTCAAAGTGAATTGGAAAATTTTTCAACGGAACAACTTCTCTAAACTTATGCATAAAAGCCAATATGTCATCGTAGATTTCATGAATTACTTGTTTTGATGTATAGTAGATTCGATCTGACGTATCATATTCGTCTTTAAACAAATGTTTAAAAATATTTAAAATCACAGGATTACCATTATGATCGTAATAACAGTCAACAGCATATTCTTCTCCAAATACCCATTGCTCGATTAAAATGCTCTCTCCGTTAATCACTTCATTGTCGTACATGTTTTTTATAACAAGTAAATCTACACTTAACTTATGTATTGCATCCTGCCATTCATCTGCACTTTTTACTTTATACACTCCAACGCTTGAATATCCTTTGCTTGGCTTAATTACAACGGGAAAAGGGATTTCCTCCACCGGAATGTTAAAAAGCTCATCCAGGTTTACTACCTTATAAAAATAATCAGGGTACATTTTAGAAAGGATTTGACGGAACATCCCTTTATCTTTTAATTGTTTTGACCAACGATTTTGAACACTATTAGGAGCATAAGATTCAAGCAATGCTAAGCAGCTTTCAGAGTTTGTCAATATCTTTTGGTGTTCGTTAATGATAGAAAAAAAATCTCCATCTGGCATTTCCGAACTGTTACCTTGTTTAATAACAGGTACATTAAGTTCTTGCAACGATTTGACCAGAATTGGAGAAATAATTTGATCATTTATGAGAATCATTTTGAATCCCCTTTCTTAAAGCAGAGTTTCTGTTTCTTTCCATAAAGTTAAAATGTTTCAAATGCAAAAATAAGATAAACTAGACAGATGGCTCTTTTACCTCTCGTTCTGCATACATTAATATGGCATCTAATCAATCCAATTGCTGAACAAAATAAAACGAATTGAGACTTACTTCCTATGACGGAAAAGTTGCGATGAATGGGCCATTTTTCTTATCGTCAAAATAATAAGAAGTTTTAACTTTTTAGGTAAATTTATTATTCATTGTTAAATAAATGAGCTTATTAAGTTTCACAGCATAATTTTTTACTATAAAATACTCCGACTCTTATTGCTAAGTAATAGTAAGTAGCAAATTATGTACCAAAATTCATCAATGAAATCAGTAAAAATTACTCAACTGGAACGCATTGAGGACGGAATCATTACTTGTGATCATATAAAGTGATAATCAAGGGGGGAGGTGGATACAAAATAGAAGGAATTAAAGCACCTAAACGTTGATGGGGTTAAGAAATTGGTAATTCTATCGGATATTTTCAGATATCCAAAAAATAAAAAAGACTGCAAACGCAGTCATATCATCGGATGTTTGTAGCGCCCTCGGAGGGAATCGAACCCCCAGTGCAAGAACCGGAATCTTGAGTGTTATCCATTACACCACGAGGGCACATATCAAATAAAAGGTCTTCCCAAAATTTGCATATTTTATTACTATTTTTCATATAATAATAAATATGCATTGTGTTGTAAATAATCTGTTTCGTCTATGAATATTAACGACTTTATCATTATACACAGGTCTTCATAACAATTCAACCATTTAGCAAGAAGAAAGTTATTCTATTATAGATGATTTGGGATTTGTGTATATTCAATAAATTGCCCTTACTTTATATTTGACCATTCTTGACTAATATGTGTATGATAAACATACAAGCTGAAACAATTTCCGTTTCGGTACGTAGAAATATAAAGAAAATCAATTATTGGTTTAAGGAGGACGTAATAATGAATTTAGTTCCTACAGTTATTGAGCAAACAAGTCGTGGTGAGCGTGCTTACGATATTTATTCTCGCCTATTAAAAGACCGAATTATATTACTTGGAAGCCCAATTGATGATAATGTAGCAAACTCTATTGTAGCACAATTGTTATTCTTAGCTGCAGAAGATCCAGAAAAAGATATTTCGTTATACATTAACTCACCAGGTGGTTCAATTACTGCAGGTATGGCAATCTACGATACAATGCAATATATTAAACCAGATGTACAAACAATTTGTATCGGTATGGCAGCTTCCATGGGTGCTTTCCTCCTATCTGCAGGTGCAAAAGGAAAACGTTATGCATTGCCTAACGCAGAAGTGATGATTCACCAACCACTTGGCGGTGCTCAAGGGCAAGCTACTGAAATTGAAATTGCAGCTAAGCGCATTCTATTCTTACGTGATAAATTAAATAGACTATTGGCTGATCATACTGGTCAACCAATTGAAAAAATTGCGCAAGATACAGACCGTGATAACTTCATGACAGCTGAACAAGCTAAAGAATACGGTTTAATTGACCACATTATTTCTTCAAGTGAGGAAAAATAATCACGAAAATAAAAATTATCACCCAATAATTATTGGGTGATAATTTTTTATTTTGTCGATTTTCTTTCGCTGGATTCCAAGGCCAAACTCGAGGCCCTCGCCCTTTTTCAACCCTAGGTTTTGTCACTAATAAATTGCGACAAAACATATGCGACAAGTTTACTTGCCGTCTTTACTCAAATCGACATATCAAATATTCATCATAATTTATACTAATATATCGTTTCGTTCAAAAAACCCTATTCTTTGTTATATTCCCCACTTGAAAATTTGTTTGAATAATTAAAAATAAAAAAACTCACAATTCTCGAAATAATTCGAAAAATTGCGAGCGTTTTCAATTTTTTCATAAATCAAACTTCTTTTTGGATGAAGGAAGATAATCCTTCAATTGCCTCATTTTCATCATTACCCTCAGCGATTAATTTTACTGTTGTACCTCTTGCAATGGCTAAGCTCATGATTCCCATTATAGATTTTGCATTTACTTTTTTATCATCTTTTTGCAGAAAAATATCTGCCTTATAACGATTCGCCTCTTGAACAAACAACGCCGCTTGTCGAGCTTGCAAGCCGGTCTTCAGTTTAACCTCCACTGTGGTTTCAACCATTTTCATTTTCACACCCTTTCTAAAACCGTTCATCTCATTTTATATCTATCTTAACGAAATTATTTAAAAAGAACAATGTGAATTCAATTTTATTATTTTATTACATTTTCGCCACGGCGCAGCTTTTCGGCAATTTCATCAATCTTTCTTAAACGATGATTGATTCCTGACTTGCTGACTGTTCCCGTCGACACCATTTCTCCTAATTCTTTTAACGTGACATCTTGATGTTCGATGCGTAGCCTAGCGACTTCTCGCAATTTTTCTGGCAAATTATCGATACCAATTGTTTGATCAATAAATTTTATGTTTTCTACTTGCCTTAATGCTGCACCAATGGTTTTATTTAAGTTTGCTGTTTCGCAATTCACGATTCGATTTACGCTATTACGCATATCTCGTAAAATACGAACATCTTCAAACTTTAACATCGCTTGAAATGCGCCAGTTAAGCCAAGAAAATCTGAAATTTTTTCCGCTTCTTTTAAATAAGTAATGTGCCCTTTTTTACGATCAATGGTTTTCGCATTTAATTGAAATTCATTCATCAAATTGGCTAACGCTTCACTATGCTCTTTATACATTGAATAAATTTCTAAATGATACGATGACGTCTCTGGATTATTAACAGAACCACCAGCTAAAAAAGCCCCTCTTAAGTAGGCTCTTTTTTGCTCATCTGTTTTCAATAACGATTGGGAAATAGAATGATTTAATTGAAACTCTCCTTGTAAAATATCAAGGTCTTTTAATATTTCTTGCGCACCTTCACGAATTCGACAAATGTAAACATTATTTTTCTTTAATCTCATTTTTTTGCGAACCAGCAATTCTACATTATACGGATAAAGCTTTTTAATAATCGTATAAATTCTTCTAGCTATTGCAGCGTTTTCTGTTTGCACATCTAAACTAAGTTGTTTATTTGAAAAAGAGAGCGTCCCATTCATGCGGATCATTGCAGAGACTTCTGCTTTTAAACATTGATCGCTCTCTTCAATTTGAGTCAATTCTTTTTTCGTTTCTGAAGCAAATGACATCGAAGCCCCCCTCTCTTATGTAAATCGTTCATACTAATTTTTTATTTTTAATGAGTAATCGAGTAACCATTCTGCAATCGCTTCACCTTCATGTCGCACAACGCCGTTTTTAATTGTAGCGATATCTTTTTTAATTATTTCTAATCCGAGCTTTTCTAATTCTTCCACATCAACTTTAACAGGTTCAGCGTTTTGTTCTTTATAATTTGCTTTGATGAGGGATGGCAAATCATTGCTGTTCACTAAAATGGCATCTAAGAACGGTTTCCCGACATGCTCATATATTGCTTTGACATGATCAGCCGCTTTATATTGATTCGTTTCCCCTTGTTGCGTCATTAAATTGCAAATGTAAATTTTTCTAGCCTTCGATTGTACAACAGTTTCACCGATTTCTTTCACTATCAAATTCGGTATGATGCTTGTATAAAGACTACCAGGACCGATTAGTATCAAATCTGCATTTTTGATTGCACTTATTGCTTCTGGAAGGGGCTTTACATCTTCTGGCACTAAAAAAACGCGCTTTATGCGTTTGTTGGATAAAGGAATTTTCGATTCACCCTTTATGATTTCTCCGTCCCATAATTCTGCATGTAAATTCACTTGTCTATTTGCGGATGGAATAACTTTTCCGTGAACTTTCAACACTTTACTCATCTCGGCAATGGCACTGGAAAAATCGCCAATGATGTCAGTCAATGCGGTAATCATTAAATTCCCTAATGAATGACCCCCAAGATCTTTTGAATTGGAAAAGCGATATTGAAACATCTGTTCCACTAAAGGCTCCGTATCAGATAAAGCGGCAATGACATTCCGAATGTCTCCAGGAGGCGGAATATCATAATCATCCCGAAGTCTTCCGGAAGAACCGCCATCATCCGTTACCGTGACAATGGCAGTAATATGAAATGGATAGAGTTTTAACCCGCGTAATACTGTTGATAAACCGGTCCCTCCTCCAATGACAACGATATTGATTTTTTCCATTAAAACAATCCTCTCTAAGATCGAATATCACGGTGTGTTATTTCAGTTTGATATTTTTCACTTAAATATTTTCCAAAATATTCAGTTAATGTTACAGAGCGATGTTGACCGCCTGTACATCCAAAGGCAATCACCAATTGCGATTTTCCTTCTTTAACATATTGAGGAATAATAAAATCAAATAAGTTTTCTAATTTTTGAATTAATAGTTGTGTTTCCTTTGTGCTATAAACGTAATCATAGACTTCTTTATCCAACCCTGTTTTATTGCGCAATTCCTCAACATAATAAGGGTTTTTTAAGAATCTTACATCGAATACTAAGTCCGCATCAATAGGAATTCCATTTTTATAGCCAAAAGACATCACATTGATTGAAAACTTTGGACTCGTTGATACGGCGAATTCCTCTCCAATTCGCTCACGAAGCTCTCGTGGTTTCATATTGGAGGTATTGTAAATATAATGAGCCCTGCCTTTTAGCTCTGATAGCATTGCTCTTTCTTTTTTTATTCCATCTAGAGGTAATCCTCCATGTGCTAACGGATGTTGGCGTCTCGTTTCTTTATATCGACGAACGAGCGTTTCATCATCTGCGTCTAAAAATAAAACTCGCATCTTTACATTTTTCTCTTTTTCTAAAATATCAAGTGCATCAATGAGAGAGTTGAAAAATTCTCCCCCTCGCATATCCATTACTGCTGCAACTTTTGAAATTCTTTTTTTCGACTGTTTCATCAATCTTAAAAAAGTTGTTAACAATTCTGGAGGTAAATTATCTATACAGTAATACCCTAGATCTTCAAAACTTTGAACAGCTACTGTTTTGCCTGCACCGGACATGCCAGTAATGATGACTAATTCATGTTCGTGATCGATTTCACCCATTTTTTTCATCCCCTTCGATTAGCTCCATCGAAGTTTGATATTTCGCCTCGATTAATTCATAATCTTTTGTATATACACACGTACCGTATTGAATCCCTTGTTTTAGCGCTGCAAATAATAAATTTTTTCGATCCCCTTCCGCCATTGGGAGGTGGTAAAGATCTTCAATTAGACGCCACTCTAAAATTCCCTCTCGATTTTCTTTATTTGGAATTCCTTCAACACCAGTCGCTACAAATGTAAATAGCATCCATTCATCAATTACTTCATCATTTTCTTTAATAACAATTGTATTGACACCTTTTAAATGGGCATTTTTAGGAGTAACATTCGTCTCCTCTCGAAATTCCCTTACTGCTGCTTCAACAATGGATTCACCGCTTTCCATTTTCCCGCCTGGTGCGACATACCAACCTCTTCTCGGTTTTTTAAGAAGCAGAACTTGTCCATCTTGTATTGCTAATAAATTTGCAATTCTTTGCATAAACGACACCTCGAATCTTTGTTACTCCTACTACTGTTATTATACCGCGACTCTTTTCGTTCGGTACAAAAAATGCTATGGAAACAATCTATTATTTTAATTTATGATTGGAAGGCGTTCCGTAGAATATTCAAAAAAAAAGTTGTTCCCAAAATGGAAACAACAAAATATATAAATCTAAAAGGGGGGTTAAATTCTAATTTTATTATACCCCTTATCAATGGTAATAAAAGTTACAATATAGTTAATTTCTCATTACCTTTTGTTCACTAATTTTTCTTTTAGTTCTTCAACATAATGTTGCGCAGACTGGGCTGCAATACTTCCGTCTCCCGTTGCTGTAACAATTTGTCGCAACATTTTATCACGTACGTCTCCTGCTGCAAAAATACCTTTTACAGATGTTTCCATTTTTTCATTTGTCATAATATAACCATCATCGTTTAAAATACCTAAATTTTTAAACGGAGCAGTTAATGGTACCATACCGATATAAACAAAGACACCATCACATGGAACTTCCTTTTCAGAACCATCTACTGTTGAAACAAGCGTTACACTGCCGACTTTTCCGTCTTTCTCGTTAATTTCTTTCACTGTGTGGTTCCAAATGAAGTCAACTTTTTCATTAGCGAAAGCGCGGTCTTGTAAGATTTTCTGTGCACGTAATTTATCGCGGCGGTGTACGATTGTAACTTTTTCAGCAAATCGAGTTAAATATACTCCTTCTTCAACTGCTGAGTCTCCACCACCGACAACAATTAAATTCTTTCCTTTAAAGAAAGCTCCGTCACATACTGCACAATAACTTACACCACGGCCTCCTAGTTCGCTTTCACCAGGAACTCCTAATTTTTTATATTCAGCACCAGTTGCGATGATGATGGAACGAGCTTTATACTCTTTTGATCCTGCTTTGATGATTTTATATTCCTCGCCATCAATGATTTCTGTTACATCGCCATAAGCATATTCCGCACCGAATTTTTTCGCATGTTCAAACATTTTTGTTGATAATTCTGGTCCTAAAATGGATTCAAATCCTGGATAGTTTTCCACTTCTTCCGTATTTGCCATTTGTCCGCCAGGAATTCCACGTTCTAACATTAAAGTTGAAAGGTTTGCACGTGAAGTATATACCGCTGCAGTCATCCCTGCTGGACCTGCCCCGATAATGATGCAATCATAAATTTTTTCTTCAGCCATTTTTAATTCCTCCTAATTACTTCTAATGTAGTCTAATAAATTAGGAACTTCAAATAGTTTGCTTACTCCTCGTCAAAAGGTAGAAATTTTAGTAATTGGTCAACATACTTCGTTAATGTAGAAACAGTAATTTCGTGTTTTTCCGCAAATTGTTTTTTCGTCACTCGATTTGACTGAACCGTTGAAAAATACATATATTCCACTGCAGCAGCAAGAGCTTTTACATTTTTAAATTCATAGCCATTCAAAAAGGCTTTTTCAGATAGGACAAACCACATTTGATATAAGTACTGTAATTCAAATGTTAATGCTTCCGTTTTATTATAAAGTTCTTCCGCCACTCCAATTAAACGAGTGAAATTTCTTTCCATTTTGTTTTTAAGATTAAATTGATGATTAAGTGCATAAGCTAAACAAAGTTTTTCTAAGCCGTTGTATTTTGAAAGATCTATTAATTTTGGATGAGAAATAATTTCCTGTTTAAATGCCGATTTACTGAGCAGGAAAAAGCCAAACATTCGATGTGCCGGATAATCGCTATTAATTTTCTTAATAATGTATTCTCGATTTTGATCAAGCGTTGGAATTTCTGTGATTTCTTTATTTTTAATGTGTTTCCATGGCTCCATTCCCTTTTTCGAAGGATCAATACGAATTAACATTTCCCAAGCTTTTTCAGCTTCCTTCACATGATTGGAAAAGTAAGCCGCTTGACTTAACCAAAAATAAAAACCTGAATCACTTGGTGCCATTCGTTTCGACATGCTGTGAAGCCATTTGTAGGCTAAATCATATTCTCCAATCAATGCTAATGTTGCACCAAGTTTATATCGATTATCAAAATCAAATGGATGTACTTTTTTTAATATGTCCACTAATTGTTTCAGATTTGACTCGTCTTTTTCATAATATGCAATGATGGTTAAATTACATAATGCATGCAAATTTCCAACATTTTCTCGAAGAACATGATGTAAAACTGCTTTTGATTGTTCCAAATCTCCTACATAAAAGTATGCAAGAGATAAATTGTTATAAGCAGCCCAAAGCTCAGGATATTGATCAACAAGCTCTTCTAACACTTCAATCGCTTCATTAAATTGGCTATTTTCCATTAATCGACGAGCTTTTTCTTGCTGAATGAATTGATCGTATGAATCCTCTTCCAAATCTTCCAATTCATTTTGTTCAAAATAAGCGAAATCGATTATTTCCTTAGCTTCCAATGCATAATAACCATCAGGATCAAGTTCTAAATATTTTTCTGCATATTTTTTTGCATCATTCATTAAACCTAAATAACCGGACACTTCCGCTAAATAATAAATATGTTCCGGTTCATCTGGTTCAATGCAATATGCAGTATGAATCAATTCATAAGCCTTTTCAAAATTTTGGGCGCTTAATTCTAATAGGCCATAATGCATTAATACATGAGCATCATCCGGACTCAATTCTGCAGCTCTTTTCATATATTTATACGCTCGATCCATTTGGTCCTTTTCCAACGCTTTTATTGCTTTATTGAAATAATATTCACCATCTGGAATAAACGAGACAATGTTGTTTTTACCTTTCTGTTGCTTCTTTTCCAAAATGAACCTCCGAGACAATAAATAAGGAACGTTTTAAAAACGTCCCTTTTCTAATCCATTTTATTATATCACATTTCCAACCTACGTCATGGCAAATGCTTTAAAAGAATGATGAAATTATTTTGTAATTTTTGTGCTCGCTCTCTTTTGTTGATGGCGTTCTACCAACACTTCTAGCACATCGTACACGCTAATTTTTTGTTCCTGTAATAATACAAGTAGATGATAAATCAAATCAGCTGCTTCCCATTTCACTTCTTCCGGATTTCGATTTTTCGCACCAATCACTACTTCTGTTGCTTCTTCACCAACTTTTTTACAGATTTTGTCGATGCCTTCATTGAATAAATAAGTAGTATAAGCTCCTTCTGGCATCTCTTTTTCGCGTTTCTCAATGATTTCTACTAATTCTGGGATAATACCAACGCTTCCAACTTTCCCTTTCTCCACAACTATTTCTGTGAAGCAGGAAGTTGTTCCATTATGACAAGCAGGGCCAGCAGGGATGACTTCAACAACTAGCGCATCTCGGTCGCAATCAGTTGTTATTGAAACAACCTTCTGCGTATTTCCGCTCGTTTCTCCTTTATGCCAAAGTTCATTACGAGAACGTGAAAAAAACCATGTTTCCCCAGTTTCCACCGTTTTATGTAGCGATTCTAAATTCATATAAGCGACTGTTAATATTTCTTTCGTACGTGCATCTTGTACAACAGCAGGGATTAGACCCTTTTCATCAAATTTTAAATTTTCGATTTCCATCATCTGACACAAACTCCTTTTTCGCGCAAATAGGCTTTTACTTCTGCCACGCTTGTTTCTTTATAGTGGAAAATCGATGCTGCAAGGGCTGCGTCAGCATCAGCATCTTGTAATACTTCTCGGAAATGCTCCTTATTGCCTGCACCACCGCTTGCGATAACCGGCACAGTCACCGCATCACGAATTGCTTTCGTTAACGCTAAATCAAATCCTGTTTTTTCGCCATCTCTATTCATACTTGTTAATAAAATTTCTCCTGCTCCAAGTTCCACCGCTTTTTTTGCCCATTCAACAGCAGTCCAATTCGTTTTATTTCGCCCACCATGGGTATAAACCATCCAAGTACCGTCTTCTTCAGAATAACGTGCATCAATAGCGACAACAATGCATTGCGAACCAAAATAATCTGCACCTTCTCTAATTAATTCTGGTCTTTCGATTGCTGATGTGTTGACTGATACCTTATCCGCTCCAGCTCGTAAAATTCGTTTCATATCCTCTAACGTGCGAATTCCGCCTCCCACCGTAAATGGAATCGCAAGTTCTGTAGCCGTTTTTTTCACAACTTCAACCATCGTTTGTCTGCCTTCGAAAGAGGCTGATATATCTAAAAACACAAGTTCATCTGCACCTTGTTCATCATAATACTTTGCCAATTCTACCGGATCTCCTGCATCCCGCAGACCTACAAATTGTATACCCTTTACGACTCTTCCATCTTTTACATCTAAACAAGGTATGATCCGTTTTGTTAACATCTAATTCACCCCTTGCAGCCACTTTTTCAGTAAATAAACGCCGAATTCTCCTGATTTTTCAGGATGGAACTGCATACCGCAAACATTGCCGCTTTGAACAATGCCGGGAACATTCACACTAAAATAGTCGGCAGATGCCACCACTTGAGAGGAGGTAGTATTTGCATAATAAGAGTGAACAAAATAGACATGTTTGTCCTCTGGCATTCCTTCCCCCTCTAACCATTTTGGAATTGAGTGAAATATCAATGAGTTCCAGCCCATATGAGGAACTCGGTATTTTTCTCCCTGCTCAGAAATTCCAGAAAAACGAACGATTTTTCCTTCAAAAAATCCGAAACCTTTTGTCGGAGCAACTTCTTCACTTTCTTCAAATAACAGCTGCATTCCTAAACAAATGCCAAGAAGTGGTTTACTGTTCTTTACTTCATTTCGAATAAACTGATCAAGCCCAGTTTCTTTTAGCTTCTTCATTGCATCAGGAAAAGCGCCGACTCCGGGCAATATGAGAGCATCAGCTTCACTTAACACCTCTGTTTTGGATGAAAGAATTACTTCTGCATCTAATTTTTTTAACGCTTGTACAACGCTAAATAAATTTCCCATGCCATAATCGATTACACCAATTTTCATGTAAGTAGTCCTTTCGTTGAAGGTACTCCTTTAACTCGTGGATCGATTTGAACAGCGTCATCAATCGCGCGAGCAAGGGCTTTAAAAATCGCTTCTATAATATGATGTGTGTTATGTCCATAAGGAACGATTACATGGACATTCATTCTTGCTTCTAAAGCAAACTTCCATAAAAATTCATGTACTAATTCCGTATCGAATGTTCCTACTTTTTCCTTCAATTCAGGCGCAACACGATATTCTAAGTGAGGACGATTAGAGCAGTCTACAACCACTTGTGCCAATGCATCATCCATTGGTACAAAAGCATTTCCGTATCGACGAATGCCTCGTTTATCACCTAACGCTTCTCGAACTGCTTGTCCTAAAACGATTCCGAGATCTTCTGTTGTATGATGATCATCAATATGAGTATCACCGTTTGCAACAATCTTCCCATCAAACAATCCATGCTTCATAAACAAATCGAGCATGTGATCCATAAAAGGAACACCTGTATCAACTTCTGCTTTTCCTTCTCCATCTAAATAAAATTCTATTTTGATTTGCGTTTCTTTCGTTGTTCGTTCGATTTGAGCAAATCGTTTCTTTGTTTGTGCCATTTAGTTTTCACCTTTCTTCCAACCTCTCGATTCTACAGCTCTTGCGTGAGCTTCTAAACCTTCCATGCGGGCAAGTCTTGCAATTTTTTGCACATTCTCTTTCCATGTTTGTTCTGTATAATAAACAATGTTTGTCTTTTTAATAAAATCATCTACATTTAATCCGCTAGCAAAGCGCGCTGTGCTATTTGTCGGCAATACGTGGTTCGGACCAGCAAAGTAATCCCCGACCGGCTCAGAGCTGTAACGGCCGATAAAGATTGCACCCGCGTGGCGGATACCCTCACTCACTTTTTCCGCATTTTCAGTCACAATTTCTAAGTGTTCAGGTGCAAGCGTATTTACTGCTTCCACTGCCTGATCCATATTTTCTGCAATATAAATATGTCCAAAGTTTTCAATAGAAGCTCTTGCAATTTCTTCTCTCGGAAGTTGTTTTAATTGATTTTCCACCTGTTCGCTCACAGCTTGTGCCAACTTTTCGCTCGTTGTAATTAAAATTGCGCATGCCTGTTTGTCATGTTCCGCTTGGCTTAATAAATCTGCTGCTATTTCATCTGGATAAGCCGAATCATCTGCGATTATACAAATTTCACTTGGTCCAGCAATCATATCAATCGCTACTTCACCAAATACTTCTCTTTTTGCTAATGCAACAAAAATGTTCCCTGGCCCTGTAATTTTATCGACAGGAGCAATTGATTCCGTTCCATAGGCCAACGCTGCAATCGCTTGGGCACCGCCAATTTTATAAATTTCATTCACGCCCAGAATGTTAGCTGAAACAAGAACTGCAGGGGGAAGTTTACCATCCTTTCCACAAGGAGAAGTAATGACGATGCGTTTTACCCCTGCAACTTGAGCAGGAATAACATTCATCAATACAGAGGAAGGATAAGCGGCAGACCCACCCGGCACGTATAATCCTACCGAATCTAGTGGAACAATTCGTTGAGCAAGGTACGATCCGTCAGTTAACGGCAATGTATACCCATTTCTTTTTTGCGCTTCGTGATAATTGCGAATATTGTTTGCCGCTTCTTCTAAGTCCTGCTTTAATTGAGGGTCAAAGTGTTGAAGCGCTTCATTGATTTCTTCTTCTGTCACACGTAAATCAGAAAGAACAATTCCATCCCACATTTCCGTATATTTACGAACAGCTTGATCGCCGTTTTCACGAACATCTGCCAACACTTGACGTACCGTTTTTAGCTGCTCTTCATTTCCGCTCTCAAGTTCTCTTTTTAACGAAATGTTTTTAGATAACTTAGAAATTTTCATGTTGTTTGACCTTCCCTCTATTTCACAATTTTCTTCAATCGGGATACAATTTCTTGAATTCGTGCATTTTTCATTCTGTAGCTTACTGGGTTTGCAATTAAACGAGAAGACACATCGGCAATGTGTTCATATTCCACTAGTCCATTTTCCTTTAATGTTCTTCCCGTTGAAACAATATCCACAATGCGATCAGCAAGACCAATCATCGGCGCAAGTTCAATAGACCCGTTCAATTCAATGATTTCCACTTGCTCACCAATGCCCTTATAATAATTCATTGCAATATTTGGATATTTCGTAGCTATGCGAGGTGCAATTTCATCCATTTCTGTATTTGGCAAGCCTGCTGATGCGATATGACATTTACTAATTTTTAAATCCAATAGCTCATGCACAATTCTTTGCTGTTCTAATAATACGTCCTTCCCTGCAATTCCAATATCTGCAACGCCATGCTCTACATAAACGGGAACATCCATTGGTTTCGCTAAAATAAATCGAATGTTCTCTTCTGGAATTTCAATCATTAGCTTCCGTGACATTTCCACTTCTTCCGGCAATTGAAATCCAGCATCTATTAACATTTGAAACGCTTCTTCAAAAATGCGTCCTTTCGGCATAGCAATCGTTAATTCACTATTCATTGTTCTTCCCCCTGGCTCAATTCAACGACCCGACTAAACAATTTTGTAAATGCATCTTTATTAATCAATCCTTCTTTCGCTTGTACCGTTACACGAGCACCCTGTTGTCTTAACGTATTTGCAAGTTCTAACGCCCTATTAAATTCCTCATCTTCAAATAGGATGCAAACAGTCTCTTCAACCATTTCTTCTTTAGGCAATGCCTCAAGAAGTCGATCGATGCGAATGCCAAAACCTGTTGCTCCTACATCACTACCGAACAAATTTAATAAACCATCATAACGTCCACCATTTCCAAGTGGGAAACCACTTCCTGATGCGAAAATCTCAAATAACATGCCAGTATAATAATTCATGTGGCTAGATAGTGTAAAATCGAAAGAAACATATTGCGAAAGACTGCATGCTTCAATTAATTTAGCAAGTTGTTTCATATATTCTACACCATCGTTTTTCCTTACATATTTTTCCATATCTTCGATGGCAGCTAAGTTTGTTGCTTCATTAATAAATTCGAGCAATGCATTTGCTTTTGTTACAGGCAAATCAAATTCATGCACCGCTTCTTCAAATCCCACATAGTTACGCTCAACAAGCAATCTTTGTAAAGTTTCCCGTTGATAATCGTGGTCTGTATAATCATTTAAAATATCATGCAGTACACCTGCATGCCCAATGGTTAATTTGAATGATTCAATTCCAAACTCTTTCATCAATTCGATTACTATTATCAGTACTTCCGCATCAGCGTAAACCGATTTATCTCCAATAATTTCAATGCCCATCTGACCAAATTCGGCTGGTCTTCCACCTTCCATTTGTTGCGCACGGAAAACATTTGCCGAATAAGCTAGTCGGAGTGGGATTTTTTCTTTTAATAATTTAGATGTCGCAACCCTTGTAATGGGGGTCGTCATATCGGGACGCAAGACAAGGGTATTTCCTTGGCTATCCACCAATTTAAATAGGGATGCGTCAGAAATAGCTGATGCTTTTCCAACAGTATCGTAATATTCTAAAGTTGGTGTCTCAATAAAATCAAACCCACGTGAACGTAAAAATTGCCGACCTATTTGCCTTGTTCTTTCGATCTTTTCATATATAGGCGGGAATGTATCTCTCATTCCTAGAGGTTTTTCAAACTTTTTGATTGATGACATATTCACACATCCTGTTATTTATACTTTAACATATTAGAGTGTTAGATAATTAGAGAATTAGTATATGAAAGCATTTTATCGAACTTTTAAAGATTCGTCAATTCAAAATTGGTGGTAATAGGAAATGATATATTTTCTAAACTGTTGCTACTATTCAGATAATTTAAGCAATATTGCTTCTTATTTTTATAAAAAAAGATGCCTAGAAAGATTCATCTTTCTAAACATCCTCTTTCCCACTCGCCTGTTTTTTTCTTCTCCGTTCCGCCATTTCTTCAGCTGTGAAAATGATGCGCATGGGATTTCCACCGACCATCGCCCCAGCTGGAACATCTTTATTCACTAATGTAGCAGCCGAAACGATTGCTCCATCGCCAATTTCGACACCAGGCAAGATGGTGGAATTCGCTCCCACCATCACTTCATTTCCTATTTTCACATCGCCTAATCGATATTCATCAATTAAATATTCATGAGCTAAAATCGTTGTATTATATCCAATAATCGTATTATCACCAATTGAAATACGCTCTGGAAACATCGTGTCAGGCATTACCATTAGCGCAAGAGAAGTTCTCTTTCCGATTTTCATTTTCAAAAAGGTGCGATAAATCCAATTTTTTAATCCCATAAACGGAGTAATTCGACCAATTTGAATAAAGATAAAACATTTTACAACCTTCCAAAAAGAAACGGTTTTATATACATGCCATAAAGAGTTGGCGCCTCCTTGAACTTTGTATGTTTCAGTTCTCCGCATATTACAACCCCTTCACGATTGTTAGTAAATCGGAAATATGATGCAGCATATAATCCGGTTGGAATTGTCGTAAATATTCTTCTCCTTTAATTGACCAAGCAACTCCAGCTGTTTTTATACCTGCATTTTTTCCTGCTAAAATATCGTGATAATTATCCCCAATCATCAAAGCCTTCTCTTTTGGCATTTTCAAACGCTCTAATGCTAGTAAAACAGGTTCCGGATCCGGTTTTACTTTCGTAACATCTTCTAAACCTATCCAGAATTCAAAGTAATGTTCTGCTTTCATGAATTGAAGTCCTCGTTCGATTGTATCCCTTTTTTTCGTTGAGACAATCGCTAATTTATGCCCTTGCTTTTTTAATTCTTCTAAAGTTTCATTGACACCATCGAATTCTTTCACATAATGATCATGATAAGCATGATTCCATTGGCGATATTTTGCAATCATTTCATCGACTTCATTTGGCGCAATTTGTTCAAAAGTCTCTTTTAATGATGGACCAATGAAGTTGATGCAATCTTGTGGCGAATATTGCCCAGGAAATTTGTCGTTTAATACATGCATAAATGTTTGGATAATTAATTCATTTGTATTTAATAACGTTCCATCAAAGTCAAATAATAAGGCTTTCATTCTTACTGGACCACTTCCCTATTTAATGCCTTTAGTTCTGTTCTATTCCAAATAAATGCAATAATAATCGTCAGTACAAATGCTGTAATTACTCGTATAATTAATAAAGGTAAAATCGGAATTCCTAAAGGCGTAAAAATAAGCGTATCCTCAATCACCGCGTGACATGCAACTAAAAAGATAAAGCATAATGTAGCATCTTTTTTACTCACACCATCTTCTTGTACTGATTGAATCATCACACCTGCTCCATAGGCTAAACCAATTACTAATCCAGCAACTAATGTCATCGCTGCATTTGGTTTTACTCCAATTACTTTCGTCAATGGAGCCAGTAAATTTGATAATTTATCTAAGAAATGATAGTCACGTAAATATTGCACGACAATCATTAAAGGAATGACAATAATTAATAATTGCAAAATCCCTAAACCCGCTTTTTGGAGTCCAAGTAATAATATTTCTCCCCAACCGTCCGGATTAGGATTTTGTGCAGGAACTAAGCCATACTTTGCAATTTCTCCTCCACCGTTCCAAAGAAATCGAATCACTAAAGCAGATAAAATCGCTAAACCAAATCTGACAGTAAGAATTACCCATAGTTTTACTCCTACCTTTAATGCAACACCTGTTTCAATGAAAATGTTGTGGGAGAAAGATAGCATAACTGCAAGAATAAACACTTCTTTGACAGTCAACTCAACTGAAAGTATTCCAGCAATCCCTGCATATAAATTTAAAAAGTTCCCTAGCACAAGGGGAATAGCGGCTTCACCACTTAATCCTAGAATTCCCATGAATGGTTCAATCAAGTCAATGAGCCAAGGTAATATTGGTGTAAATTGTAAAATTGTCACAATAAACGTAATTGGAAAAATAACTTTACTTAAAGACCAGGCTGTTTTACCGCCTGCAATGAACCCCTTTTTCAACGTTGACATTCTCATTTTCCTTTCTATCTATTCATCAAAATATCGAACAACAGGACGAACTTTCCATCTGCGATAAAAAATGCTGGCAAATCCGACGATGATTAACGTCACTGAAACGACTTGGGCTGAACGTAAATCTCCAATTAAATACAAGCTATCTGTTCTCATCGATTCAATAAAGAATCGTCCTATTGAATACCAAATTAAATAAGAGAAGAAAATTTCCCCTCGTTGTAAATTGGCTTTTCTAAATAGCAATAAAATAATTAAGCCAACTAAATTCCATAATGATTCATATAAAAAAGTTGGATGAACATATGTCCCTAAATCATGAATGTACATTTGCTCAATAATCCAATCTGGCAAAAATAAACTTTCTAAAAATTCACGGGAAACGGGGCCGCCATATGCTTCTTGATTCATGAAATTTCCCCAACGGCCAATGATTTGGCCAATTAATATACTTGGAGCAGCAATATCCGCAACTTTTAAAAAGCTTACTTTTTTCACACGACAGAAAACATATGCAGTTGTAATTGCCCCAATCAACGCTCCGTGTATAGCAATACCGCCGTTCCAAATCTCAATAATTTTTTCTGGATTAGCACCATAATAATCCCATTTCATGATGACATAATATAGGCGGGCACAAAGTATGGAAATCGGCACTGCCCAAAGCAACAAATCTCCAAAGAAATCTTCAGGCAATCCACGTTTTTTTCCTTCCGCTTGTGCGACAAAATAAGCAATGATGATACCAGTAACGATGATAATACCATACCATCGCACAGATAAAGGACCTATGCTAAAGGCAACCGGATCGATTGCTAACAAAATATTCTCCATATGAACTCCTCTCAAATTTAAATCATCTTTCAATAATTAATATTCATCAATCTCATCATGCATTGCAATAACTTCGTCTAATCTTCTTGAGAATTCCAATGCAGGATTGATGCCAATCCTTTTTAAACGATAATTCATTGCTGCTACTTCAATAATAACGGAAACATTTCGTCCAGGGCGAACCGGAATCGTTAATTTTGTAATTTCCGTATCAATGATTTTCATTTTTTCTTCATCTAGCCCTAATCGATCGTAAGTTTTATTTGGATCCCAAGTTTCCAACTCCACGATTAATGTAATGCGTTTATATGGTCGAACAGCACTCGCACCAAATAAAGTCATAATATTGATAATGCCGATTCCGCGAATTTCTAATAAATGCTCTAGTAAAGGTGGGGGACTCCCAATCAATATATCTTCGGCTTCTTGTCGAATTTCTACACAATCATCCGCTACGAGTCGATGTCCTTTTTTAATTAATTCTAAAGCTGTCTCACTTTTCCCTACCCCACTTTTTCCAATAATTAAGACACCAATTCCATACACATCGACTAATACACCATGGATGGCTGTTGATGGTGCTAATTTACTTTCCAAATAATTGGTAAGCCTACTTGAAAACCTTGTCGTTTTCATGGACGTAACTAATACTGGTACATTGTTTTCATTAGAGGCATCAATTAATTCTTGAGGAACATCCATATTTCTAGAAATAATAATTGCTGGTGTTTCCTGCGAACATAGTTTCATCATCCGTTCTTGCCTTAATTCCGGAGGGAGCATTTCAAAGAATGATAATTCAGTTCTTCCAATAAGTTGCACACGATTCGCAGGATAATGGGTAAAATAACCTGCCATTTCTAAGCCTGGTCTAGAAATATCGCTCGTTGTAATATGGCGACCAATCCCTTCATGACCACTTACAAGGGTTAATTTAAATTTCTCCATTACATCTTTTGTTGTTACTTGTGCCATTCTTCTCTCCCACCTTTTTTCACATATGTATTTATTTTAGCATTATAGTATACTTATCCAAAATAAAAAAGGAGACGTGCTCATAACGTCTCCCAAGACTCACTAATGTAAACGCTTTTATTTTTTAAACAAAATTATTTTTGTTGTGCCAACCATGCAGCAGCGGCTTCAGCATCTTCACCTTTCAGTAATCCGCCAGGCATTGCACCTCTACCGTTTAGAATGATATCTAAAATTTCTTCTTCAGACAATCTTGAACCAACATCTGAAAGTGCTGGAGTATTCCCCATACCTTGCAAGTTACCGCCATGGCAAGTTGTACAATTGCTCATTACAAGTTCTTCACCTTTGTTAGCTTCTGTACCGCCATCTGTTGTTTGTTCATCTGTAGTATTGTCGTTAGTTGAACCTCCGTCAGTAGCTTCGTCTCCGCCGCCACCACAAGCACCAAGAACAAGGGCGGATCCGAATAATAATGCTAACCATGCTTTTTTCATCTGAACCCCTCCAAAAAAATAATAAAAAATGCAATACATGTTCATTATATCAAAATTGTTGAACAAAGAAACATTTGGACAAATATCCAAAGTTTAGATAATACCGCAAAAAGCAATAATATCAACACTTCTAACATTTGTTTCAGGTTTGTGAATTATTTGTGAAAGAGTGTTCACATTCAAATAAAAAAGGAATAAATTATTTTAGTATAATTTTGAAATCCATTTACGAAGGTTCATGTAAGAATATTGTGCGCAAATAAAAAAATCCTATTCAACAATCATTGAATAGGATTTTTTCGCCATAATTTATATGGAGCTTTTCGTATATTCTAAAGCCATTCTGTATATATATCCTAAATCAGCCGTAGAAATGCCTAACTGTTTCGCTAATTGATTTGCTTTTTCCAAATCCATTTTTGTCAATGCAATGCTCAGTTGTAAATAAATAGTCATCTCCGTTTCCCTGCCACAAATCGTTTCGATGACTACTTCCGAAAACGGTAATTGTTGAACAATTAATTGAATGGGTCTTTGTAAAATTGTATCGATTAATGAAAACATCCCTACTAAATAATACTCGGAATAATTTTGTTTATTCTTTTTTCTTGCAAGCAATTCACAAATTTTGGCACGGAAAATGGATGTTCTCATTAATTCAATGTAAACATCTGATGGTTCATCCGCTAGCCCTTCATCAACTGCTAGTAAATAAAGAAATTTACGCAGTTCGATTAACCCTAACATCACGATTGCTTGCTTTACCGATCGCACTTTCGATTTTTTTCTGGAAATATTATTAATTAACTGAAGTAACTTGTAAGTTATAGATATGTTCTGTTCTATTTTTTCAGCAATTTCTTGAACGTTGGAATTTTCTTCTTTTAATAAGCTCATTACTTCAAAATACTGCAACATATTCATGGGTATATCCACTGATTTAATAATTTGAGGCTGTTCAAAAAAATATCCTTGAAATAGTGAATAATTTGCCGCTTTTGCTTCTTCAAATTGAGTACGATTTTCTACTTTTTCTGCCAACAGTTGAATGTGGGGAAAGAAATTTTTCACACGCTCTTCAATAATAGCTCTTCCGGATTTAGGAGTGCTTAAAAAATCGACTTTAATAATATCTACATTTGCAAATAACGTGTTGTAATATTCTATATTTTGTCTTAAAACAAAATCATCTAACGCAATTGTAAAACCTCGTTTTCTCAATTCTACAATCCGCATAATCAATTCAATCGTAATCGGCACATCCTCTAATATTTCGATTACAAATGTAGAGGGATCAATTAAATCAATGATATTATTCGTCATTAACAAATTTTCCGTAAAATTTACGAACCCTGGTAATCCATTTGTTAATTCATTCATTCCTATAGTAAATACGGAGTTTTTCAACACTTGAATTGTTGCATTATCTGAATCAACTTGTTCATATTGATTTGATTCATTTCTTCTGTATAAAAGTTCATAAGCAACCACTTCCTCATGTGTATTAAAGATTGGTTGCCTACCTACAAGCACTTCCATACCAATATCCCCACTTTTTCATTATGTACAATTCCAATAATATACAATTTTTATGATAAAATACAACGAAAAATAAAACTAGAACAAAAATACGACATATGAAAATTATACAAAAAAGTATCATCCTTAAAAGATGATACTGCATAAAATTTATTCTCCTTTAAAAACAATCGACCATTCACTACGTTTTTCCAACATTTCTTTCGCCAATTGTTTGGCCCCTTCTAAACTATGATTTGCTGCCCAGCCACATTGCACTTCATTGCAAGCAGGTACTTCTGTCGCTTCCATTACATCGCGAAGCGTTTTTTCTAAAATATTCAAGACTTCTTCATAGTCATCATGGTTAATCATTGTAAGATAAAATCCTGTTTGACATCCCATCGGACTCAAATCCACCACTTGATTTGTATGATTACGAATATGTTCAGCCATTAAATGCTCTATTGAATGAAGTGCTGCCATTTCCATATGTTCTTTATTTGGCTGTTTAAAACGAATATCATATTTTCGAACCACATCACCATTTTTTCCTGTGACTACACCAGCTAGGCGTACATATGGTGCACTAACTTTTGTATGGTCTAAATTAAAACTTTCCACATTCATTTTTTCCATTTTTCTTCCCTCTTTCTTCCATATTTCGCTATCTTTAAAGTTACACTTCATCTATTGTACTGGTTCCCTATTATTCTGTCACTTTTCGCTCAATCCGTTCTTTTAAATGACGTTTCAAAATTTTCCCAGTAGAGTTTTTCGGCAATGATTGTATAATATGAAAAATCTCTGGAATTTTATAAGTTGCCAAATGTTTTTCACAATGTTGAAGTAACTCATCATAAGAGGCTTCTTCCTTTAAAACAATAAAGGCATGTACTTCCTCTCCATAATCTTCATTAGAAAAACCTACTACAGCTGCTTCCAATACTTTAGGGTGGGCATATAATACTTCTTCCACTTCACGCGGATATACGTTATATCCCCCTACAATAATTAAATCTTTTTTGCGATCGACGATATAAATATATCCTTCTTCATCTTGTCTTGCCAAATCGCCAGTATATAACCAACCATCACGAATGGCTTTATCTGTTTCCTCAGGAGACTTATAATATCCTTTCATGACATTTGGTCCTTTACATATTAATTCTCCAACTTCTCCAATCGCTACATCATTCCCCTGATCATCTACCACTTTATTTATTACGTTCGGAATGGAGGTACCAATTGAACCGGGTTTTGGCTTTTGTGTCGGAGAATTAAAACATGTAACTGGCGCTGCTTCCGATAATCCGTACCCTTCAAAAATTGGGATGTTAAACCTTTCTTCAAAATTTTCGAGTACTTTGATTGGGAGCGGAGCACCTCCGGAAATGGCTAATCGTAAACTAGAGAAACTTGAAGGCTCTCCTTCTTTGTATTGATGAAGAAAACTATACATCGTAGGAACCCCAGCAAACACGGTCGCATGATATTCCTTTGCAAGCTGAAAAATATATTTTGGAGAAAACCTTGGTGCAATTAGTATCGTTGCACCAGTGCTTAATGGAACATTCAACACGACTGTTAAAGCAAATACATGATAAAAAGGCAAGGTGGCAATCACTCGATCTTCTTCCGAAAACAAAAAATAATCTCCAACGTCTCGTGCATTGGCATATAGATTTCCGTGAGTCAACATCACACCTTTAGGATGGCCAGTCGTTCCAGATGTATATAAAATGATCGCGATATCGTCCGCTTCCAACGATACCGGCTTCATCGAATATGAATGCTTTATTAAATCAGAGTAAAAATGGTACTTGCCTTCTTGCCGATCATGAAAAAGATGTGATGAATCTTTATCACAAAGAATTGAACCTTTTATTTGTGAAAATTTATTGGACAATTGATTAATTCGCTCTATCGAATCTTCTCCAGCAATAATCCACTTTACATCTCCATTGTCAACAATGTAAGACATTTCATCCAGCGTATACATCGGATTGATGGGAATTGAAACTGCTCCAATACGCATCAATGCATAATAAGCAATTAAAAAATGGGGACAATTTTGAAAAATTAGTGCTACATGGTCCCCTTTTTGAATGCCCAGTTGATTCATCGAAAAAGCAAGACTGCTTACTTTTTCTTCAAATTCACAGTAAGTTGTTGAACGACCTTCAAAAATATAAGCGATTTTTTCTGGGTGGTTTAAAGACTGTTCGCGAACTTTTTTTACTAAATTCATACTAGCATCCCCAACTTAATTTTTTACGTGAGCAATATATCTCCATCGAATTAAATAGAAATAAATCACTTGCAATAAAATGATGAAAGAAAAAGCAAAGATGATTTCTTTTACAATTGATATATTGGCAATATCCTTTAATATATTTTGCAAAGCCAAAAAGGCAAATAAACTATGAACCATCGCCACACCCCAAGGCAAGAAAAACTGAGGAAATAATTGTGTTGTCACAAGGCGTTTTATTTCACTATCTGCAATGCCCATTCGCTTTAACACATCAAACTTTCGCTTTTCTGAATCTAAATTGGTATGAATTTTAAAGTAAATAAAGCTTCCAGCAGCTAGTAAAAATACTGCTGCAACTAATAACCCTACCAGTGTAAATAATGCGTAAGTTGATAAAACAAAAGAATAATTTAAACCAGCATTTTCAAAATAAAAAGGCAATCCATACCGCCCTTTTTCATATTCTTTTTGTACCTCTTTGTAAATGGACAATCCAACATCTTGTGCTTCTAACCATTGGGGAATATCAAATGCAAACAAATGATATCCAGGTTCCACATGTGGATATCCACTATAAGGCTTTTTTAAACGTAAAAAATCTTCATCGCTAATAATAATAGCATTTGGACTGACAATGGAACTTGGAAATATCAACTCCGGATATACTTGATTAATCGAAATCGGTACATTATTTTCTTTCAATACTGTATGCACAGTTCTTTTCGATAGTTTTTTAATTGCCTCTTCGGAGTACGGAATAAACATTCCTTCACCAGAATCTAATCGCACCATCGGATAACCATAAGAGAACAATAGACTGTTTATATCCGATTCTCGAAATACTTCCACTTCGTAATTCGTATAAGAGGACGTCTGTTTTTTTACTTCAAATCTTGTTAAATGGTATGAAAGACCTTTCAATTCCAACTCGTTCAAAATAGATCGAATATGAGCCCTTTCATAAGGGTTATCAATATGTCCCTTATATATCAAACCTAATGGATTTAGTTGATCGTATTTTGAAGTGTACGAAGACAGGGCTGCTAGCAACCCTACACATAAAAAAGCAGCAGCTGAGACCATTGTTACAACAAAAAACATTTTTCCATTGTTTTTCATGATCAATGTTTGCTCTGCAATGGATAACATTCTTGATTTTTTCCACGAAAAACTCTTCCGCTCTTTCATGTAATGAACGAAATATGAAGTAGAATCTGTAAAGAAAAAATACGTCCCAATGGTAATGAGAATTGGTATTAAAACAACGAACGGATAAAAATTCACTCGATTTGTTAATAACGCTAATACATATCCAATTGCTAAAAGAATGACTGCTAAAATTGCTCTCTTTTTTGAAAAATGATCGTTAATATTAACAAAATGATACCATTTCAATAAATCAATTATTTTTCTTTCTGGAGAAAAGTTTATGCTAATAATGGAAATGATGACGAATGCGCTAAAATAAACGGCTGCTGTTAAGACAAACGGCTCCCATTTAAAATATAAAGGCAGTTGATCCAACATTAAAATTTCCCGAACAATCATAAAGAAAAATTTTGTGAAAGCATACCCAAAAAGGATGCCACACGCAATCGAAAGAGTTCCAATCAACGTTGTTTCCAAAAAGATAAGTCTGCTGAGCTGACGCTTTTCCATTCCTAAATGAAGCAGAATGGCAAATTCTTTAGCACGCGCTTCTAAAAATGCTTTCATCGAATAAAAAATAAAAAACCATGAAAACACGACTAAAATAATTTCAGCAAATACTAAACCGCCAATCGGCACATTCCCTAAATAACCTTCATCAATTTCGGGATGGAACATAATCATCGAGTAAATAAAAAACACAAATACGGAGAAGAAACTTGCCATAAAGAATGCTGCATATATTCGAAAATTACGGATGACGTTACGGTAAGCGAATTGATGAAAGGTCACCGACTCTTCCCCCTAACAAGCTCAACACATTCAATATTCGTTGGAAAAATGTTTGCCTACGATCATCTCGATAGATTTCGTTAAAATATTCTCCATCTTTGATAAAAAGCACTCGATCACAGAAACTAGCTGCAATCGGGTCATGAGTTACCATGATAATCGTTGCATTTCGTTCTTTATTTATTTTACTTAACAGTTCGAGCACTTCTCTTGAATTGTGGGAATCTAAATTTCCAGTTGGTTCATCTGCCAAAATAATCGCTGGCTCATGAATGAGAGCTCTTGCAATCGCTACTCTTTGTGCTTGACCACCCGATAACTCATCTGGCCTTTTCGTTAGTACTCCCATTAATCCCAACTTTTCTGCAAGCGTGTTTACTCGCTCTTCCATTAAAGAAACTGGCTGATTGTCAAGGGTAAGAGGCAGTACAATATTTTCTTCCACCGTCAACATTGGAAGCAAGTTAAAGTCTTGAAATATAAAACCAAGTTCTCGTCTTCGAAAATAAGCAAGTTCCGTTTTATTAAATAAATGAGGTTTCGTCCCATTAAAAATTATTTCGCCTGAAGTGGGTTTATCAATTGTGGAAATTAAATTTAATAACGTCGTTTTGCCGCTTCCACTAGGCCCCATGACCGCTAAAAATTCGCCTTTCTCCACTTCAAAACTCAACTGATTTAATGCTCGATTCGTTACCTTCCCTTCATACACTTTTGTTACATCGATGATTTGTAAAATTGCCATATAAGCTCCCTCTTTAAGCAAATTCTGTTTAAGATTCATTATTATTGGGAAATGTTTTAGAAATTCACCGAAATGATTGTTCCCTTACCGACTTCGGATTCAATCTTTAATTCGTGACCCAACTTCTCACAAATTTCCTTCGCCAAATATAGCCCCATACCTGTAGACTCTCCCGTTTTTCGACCATTTTCTCCTGTAAAAAAGGGGTTAGTCACTCGCGATAAATCAGATTTTGGAATTCCAATTCCTTCATCTTGAACATACAACGTAACATTTGAATCGTTTTTTTTCACAAAAATTTTTACCTTTTTATTTTGCTCGAAAGTATATTTTACTGCGTTCGTAATAAACTGGTTAAGCATAAATTTTAACCATTTGGAATCTGTTGTAACTGTTATTTTTTCATCAATATCAATGACCGGAAAGACATGTTTCGTAATAAATAAACGCTTATTGTCATTAATTGTTGCAGTGACAACACCTTTTAAGTTAACTTGTTCAATTTGCATATCCTCTTCAAACTTCTCAAGCCTTGCATTCATTAATACCATTTCCATGCCTCTTTTTAGTCGATCCACTTCCTCTTGGAGACTGGTTTTATCTAGGTTATTTTCCTCTTCCTGTAATAATAATTCTAAAACAGAGATAGGCGTTTTCATTTGGTGAATCCATTGATTTAAAAACTTTTCTTGTCTATTTTGGGTTGCATATAGATTTTGAACTTCATTTTGATACAGTCGATACAGTTCTTGGAAATAGGCTTCTGTTTGTAGATGCTCTGGTGTTTTTGCATTTTTTTGAAGCGCATCATCCATCGAGTTCGGCATATTGGAGATTCGTTCTAGAAAGTTTTTTCGAAACACATAACGAATGGCAAGATAGGAAAATGTAAGTAATAGGCTAATGATGACAGAATAAATTGCTGTATCTAAATTCCGAAAACCATCTAGCCAATATAGCGATAAAATGAATAAAACGACAATTAGCTCAAAGAGGATGAACGAAATATTTTCCTTTACAAATAATTTCAATCCCATGCTTACATTTCCTCCGAACTTAAAACAAATCGATAACCAGCCCCACGAACTGTTTCAATCACAGATTGAACATCATATTCTGTTAGTTTCTTTCGTACTCGGGTCATATTGACATTCAATGTATTTTCATCGACAAAGGCTTGGTCATCCCAAAGCTCTTCCAATAATTTTTCTCGCGATACGACCTTTGGCGACTCTCTCATTAAAATATTTAAAATGGCACATTCTTTTTTCTGTAGCGGTATCTCCGTATTTTTCACATGCAATTCCATTCGTTCTAAATAAAGAGTCAATTGACCTAATTGAACAGTTCTCTCTTCTTGTCGTGAAGAATATTCACCATAAGTCCGTCTTAAATGACTTTTAATTTTTGCTAACACTATTTCATAATTGAATGGTTTTGTAATAAAATCATCCCCGCCATTCTCTAAGGCAAATATTTGATCCATCTCCCCGGAACGTGCGGAAATAAATATTATTGGACATTTCGTATATTGTCTTAACTGTCTGCACCAATAATAGCCATCATAAGAAGGCAAGTTTATATCAAGCAAAATTAAATGTGGTGAAAATGCCATACATTCTTCCACAATTTCCTCAAAGTTTTTCACAATCTCAACTTCATATTGGTATCTTTTTAACGTTTCAGCCAATAGTGAAGCAATTTTATAATCATCCTCTATTATAAAAATCCTCGAATTTTCCAAAATCATTCCCCCTTTTCTGGAATGTCTAACTCTATTTTATCAAAAAAATTATAACGTTCATTTCATAGCACATTTTGATTTTCGATTTTGGCAATTTTTTCTTACCGATTCACAAAATATTCACAAAACAGTTTTGTAAAATGGGCATTTTCCTTATTGACGAATCCAAACTGTTATAATACAATTACAAATACAAACACCTATTATAAAACAGTTAATCATAAGGAGGTCCCCCTATGTTAGAAAATATTGTTGAATTCTTCAAAAATTTGCCAGATAAAATCTGTGTAAAATGCGGTGAAAAAATTGAAGAACAAAGTGAATGCTACACTAACACATGTGACAAATGCAGTTCACTATAATGATTGTTTATAAATAGTTGCTTACCTAATTGAATGAACTTACTATTAAATCGCTTAACAACATTGAAAATCGCTTATAAATTCGCTTATTTATTTTCAAACGTGAAGAGGCTTGAACAAATTCGCCTCTATCAATATATAAAGATTAAATTCGCTGTTTCCTGTTATCATATATGTTTGTCGGCTTAAGTTTTCAATCAGGAGAACTTAAGCCATTTTTTTCATTTGAAAAGTCTGTCATGATGGATGTTTATTTCAAAAAAAGTAGCAGCACATCCCTTGTAAGGTCTGTACTGCTTTAAATTTCGTTTCCAGCATTGACGATTACTTGTTCTGACAATATTTCCTGACTACCTATAAGCGGTTTTGTTACATATCTAGAAGTAATGGATAGTGGTGCGATCCCTTTACCTACAATATAAGATCGAACATCTAAAACTATGATACCTGCTGTTAACACATAATTTTTCCCATCAATTCTTTTCCTCGAATCAAAATCCGTATAGAATCCATCAAGAAAATTTACAGGCTCTAGTTCAGCCATTTTATAAACAATATCATTTTGATCTTTTGAATCGACATATTTTAACGCCGTATAAATATTTTTCATTATAAAATTGTTATATGTCACGTTAATTGCATGTCTGTTACTACTAGGTTTATTATTCCATTCGAATTCAATGATGATTCTGGCTGCATCTCTCTCTTCATCTCTTGCTAAATCCATGACAATTGTATTAAACATTAAATGATTATGCTGTTTAGTAAAATCATTTTTCTCATAAATAATTTTTCGATGTTCCTCAATTATTCTATTATTATATCCATAGTGTTTAACTGTATTATTTTCAATCATGTTTACTAAAGATAAATGGTTTTGATAGTTTTTATCAAACTCTTTAATTTTCTCAATATCTACTTTCGAATATCCTTCGTTTTCTAATTGAGATTTACTTTTTGTTGAAAGCAATTCCATATTTTCATAATCATCGTAATCTAATTCTTTCTCTAGATTTAACCAAAACAATAAAATAATGAAACTAATGCCAAACAAAATAATGAAAATTTTTCTCATCATTAATAAACTAATACCTCTTTCAAAAGTGAATTATTTTTTTCACTATATATCAATAACCAAAAATTAGGAATAGACTGAAAATACTATTTTTATCAAAAATCGGAAAATATATATTTAACGAAAAAATTCTCCTTTTACTCATGTTATAAGATTTAATGGCTCTATAATATTTGGTGTTGGTGGATACAACCAGCACCATTTTTTTACACAAAAAAATGAGACATGTGACAAACTCTGGTAAAATGTAATCGAACAAAACCTCATTTCCCAAAGGAGTTGTGTCACATGTCTCACCATCATTCTATACGAAACCTACTCAATATAAAAGACAAAAATATCACATTTGATGAAAATTTTTGTGCAGAAGAACTCATTAAAGGGGTCCAATCAAAAGTCTTTTATGGCCAATTAACTTACCAACCAAAAGCGTGCTATGCTTGTGGACATGTCTTTGATGATCAAATCATTAAACACGGTTTTAAAACGTCTCTCATTAAAATGCCTAACATTTCAGTTTTTCATACCTACTTAAAATTGCGTAAACAGCGTTATTTCTGTAAACATTGTCATTCCACGTTTACTTGAAAAACGAGCGTCGTGGCTAAAAACTGTTGTATTTCCAACAATACCAAAGTATCGATTGCTTTAAACGCCAAAGATAAAATATCCGAAAAAGATATTGCGATGAAACATCATGTTTCTCATGCCACTGTCAGTCGTGTCATTGACAGCTTTTATAGCTACTATCAACCAAATGTTCACTACCTTCCAAAGCATTTGTGTTTTGATGAGTTTAAATCAGTGAAATCCGCAGCTGGAGCGATGTCCTTTATTTTCTGCGACTCTGAAACGGGGGAGATTGTGGATATCGTGGAGGACCGAAGATTACATCCTCAAAGAGTATTTCTTACGGTATTCCAAGAAGGCGAGAGATGCGGTAAAAACGATTGTCATCGATATGTACAGCCCTTATATTTCCTTAATCCAAGAAGTTTTCCCGACAAATTCCATATCCTCCAACTATTTAGCAGAGCTTTAAACAAAACGCGCATCAACGTCATGAATCGGGATAAAAAGAATTACAATAAATTGAAAACATACTGGAAGCTCCTTCTGAAAGATCAAACAAAACTTGATTATAAGAACTATACATATCATCGTTGCTTTAAAAAGCATATGTGTGAGGTGGAGATTCTCCACTATCTCATTGATTTAGATTCTGAATTAAAAGCGTCCTATGAGTTATACCAATACGTTCGCCATTGCATCAAAACCAAAGACTTTGAGCTCCTAAAGAAAACATTAGAGAATAAACAAAATATCGTTTCCAGCTATATGAAAACCGCCATCAAGACAATCAACAAATACATCAATTACGTCGAGAATACGCTAAAGTACGATTATAATAACGGCATTTTAGAGGGGATTAATAACAAAATCAAAGTGATTAAACGCATTTCTTTCGGTTATCGATCCTTCTATCACTTTAGAAACCGAATATTCATTACCCAAAACTTAGCGAAAATAAAGACAGCTTAGGGGAACCTCGAATTTCCCCTAAGCCATCCGATTACATATTACCAAATAATGTCACTAAAATTTATTCACCAACACCATTTGACAAAGAACCGATTTAATCATAAAAGTATCTGTTAATTCTAAAAAATATCATAGCCTGTGAAATTTTTACGAAACGTAAAATTTCACAGGCTTTCATTTCTGAAGTGTATATTATTTTTCATTATTTGAAACTAGTGATTACTTCCATGAGAATCTCCATGTCCATGCTGACTATGATCGTGTTGCATTTGTTCAGTATCCTCTTTTGAAGTATCTTCTTCTGGGATTACTTTATCCATATCCGGCTCTCCTGCCACGATTTGTTGTTTCGGCATGACATGTAAGCCGCGAGCTGTCGTATGTGCATACATATAATAAACTCCATCATGATCAAAAGTATATTCTGCTTTATAAACGCCATCACCGACATGTTCCCCTGTAATCATTGTTCCATGATCGCGCAATCCTGATTCCCAAACTTCAAATTTTACTTCATCTGCATCCTCCACATTTTCATTGTTTTGTGTTACATGAGCAGCTAGTTCCACCGGTTCTCCGACTTTCACTTCTGTAGGCGTTAATATTTCTACTTTTACTTCCAAATCGGATACATCAATTGGTTCTTCATTTGTATCAACTTCCGGTTCATTTGATGAACACCCCATCATCAACATTGGTACAGCTAATAATGTAATCAACATTTTTTTCATATTAATCTTCCTCCATTATTGGTAATGATATTTTCACAAGCGTTCCTTTTCCGAGAACACTATCTATATGCAATTTTCCATCATGTAACTTCACCAATTGCTCTACTATTGATAATCCTAATCCTGCCCCACCGTCAAATCGACTTCGCGCCTTATTGACCCGGTAGAATCTTTCGGTCACATGAGGGAGATCTTCTGCTGGAATACCGATTCCTTCATCTTGAAACTCGATGATTGCATGATGATTAGATTGATAACAATTGATGGCGACTTTGCCATTTTCATTTGAGTAGCGTATTGCATTTTCAATCACGTTAATGAAAATTCGTTTTAATTTTTCTTCATCCCCTTGGACAATTATATTGTCGTCTAGGTTTGTTGCAATGATAATGTTCTTTTCATGAGCTTGTCCTTCCAATAGCTTAATTGACTCCCGAATGGTCTCGGATAAAACAATCGGAAACAGTTCGATTTCTTCACTATCTTTTCTAACAAGCTGAAGCAATTCGTTTGTCATGCGTTCCATGCGATTCGCTTCACGATGAATTAGCTCCATTGCCTCATCTCGTTCTTTTCCTACTAATAGTTGTTGCTGAATAGCCTCACTATAACCTTTAATATAACTAATTGGTGTACGTAATTCATGAGAAACGGTTGCTAAGAAGGATTTTTGTTTTTCATCTTCTCGTTGAATCGCTTCTGCCATATGGTTAAATGCATCTGACAGCATTCCGACTTCATCTTTTGAAGTCACCTTTACCCTTGCACTGTAATCCCCTTCTGACATTTGTTCTACTGCTCGTTGCAATTCATTGAGCGGACGCATGATTCGCTGTAAACTTTTATAAACAAAAATGGCAATGACGAGAGTAAAAAGCAATCCTCCCACCATCAATATAGCCACTTCATTTTTAGCTAATTCAGTAATTTTTGCCAAAGGATAATAAATATAAATAATTCCTTCCAATCTTTTTTGATCCGTGAGTGGCAATATCACCGAAACCACTTCTCGCTTGAATCGCTCTTCGTATCCGATTTTTGTAACAGTCTCTCCATTTAATAAAATCCGCCGTTCGTTCGGACCAATCAACGTATTATAATCGATTTCAAAAGGGACGCAAGCACTTAGTTCACGAGGGTTCCGGACTGCAAATACATGATAGTTCGAATGCATATTAAACGCTTCAACCATCTCCACATATTCATCGGTTACTTTACCACCTGTATACATGGATTGGATGTTTTCACCAATCTCCATCATCTCGCTTTTTGTATCTTCCACATAAAATTGTTCATAGAGAAAATCTGCAAATAGATACATAAATACGATGGTCACCATTAAGTAAGCAATGATTAACACCCAAATTTTTGTTGATAACTTTCTCATACTAGTTCGAAGCGATAGCCAATCCCCCACACTGTTTGGATGTAGTCGCTTGCCTCCTTTGAAATTTTCCCTAATTTTAATCTTAATGTTTTAATATGGGTATCGACCGTCCTCGTCCCACCATCATAATCAATCTCCCAAATCTTCTCTAATAATTGTTCGCGGGAAAAAACTGTACTTGGATTTTTCATAAATAATTGAAGCAAATCGAATTCTTTTAATGTTAATGTTACTTTTTGATTGTTGACATACACTTTTCGAGAGACTTCATCTAACTTAATAACCCCTCTTTCAAGAATCGGTTGTCTATTTAAGCCCGTCCTTCTTAAAACTGCCTGTATTCTGGCAACTAATTCGCTAGCAGTGAAAGGTTTCACGATGTAATCATCCCCACCGATTGTCAAACCTTTCACTTTGTCTTCATTGCCATCTCTTGCTGTTAAAAAGATTATTGGTACGGAAGAAATATTACGGATTTTTTGGCAGACAAGAAATCCGTCTTCATTGGGCATCATGACATCCAGAAGGACGATATCCGCTTCATTTGATTCGATTATTGGATAAGCATCTTTTCCACTTTCAACGGCGATTGTATGAAAAAAGGATTTAGAAAGCATCACTTCTATTAAATTTCTCATATCTTGTTCATCATCTAAGATTAGTACTGTCGGCATCTTCAAACCTCCCTCACTAGCAGCTGGAACGGTCCATGTTCGGTGGAAACCGATTTCTGTATCTCCCCATTTTGTATAAAATAAATTTGATTGTCGTCAAAGCCAGCAACGATGATTTGATCTTTAAAAGAAGCTACAGCAAATGGGTTTGCACCTACTTCTTTTCTCCATAACACATTACCCTTCACATCACAAGCAAACAATTCATTTGAGCCATGATTCGTGATGTATATAATATCTTCATTTCTAGTAAATCCAACAGGCATATGGGAAACTTGAATTTCTTGAATGAACTGCCCCGTTTTTAAATCATGTACTTTTACAACTTGATTTGGACGACTTCCAGCGCCGTGTCCACCTATCCAAAGGGTGTTTGTTTCTTCCACAATCATTAAACCACTAGATGATTTATCTATACTCCATTCATCAACCAGTGTCATTGATTTTATATCTACAACTGAAAGTACAGGTGCCTTGTAGTTGATAATATATAATTTCCCTTGATGACTATCCATTGACATTGGATAATCCGTTAAACGAAGTTCTCCTTGTTTTTTTCCATGTTCATCAAAGGAAATGACTGTATTATGTTTACTATTGGTAATGAACAGTAAATGTTCTTCTTGATCGTAATAGGCATTTGTTGTTCCAATCCCCGTTTCAATCGACTGAATTAATTTTCCTGTGGATAGCTCATAAATATCGATTTCATTTAGTTGATGCCCGTATAGCACAAGTCGATCGAAAGGAATTAGCGTTGCACCAGTGTATGATTTATCGAATTTCCATGTTGCAATTCGTTCACCTTTCGAATCAAAAAAATCGAGGGAAGGATCTATTATATTTAGAGAAGCAACAAAGGATTGGTGTTGATTTATCGATTGAAAACGCTCATCTTCACATCCTTGTAATATCCAAAAACAGAAAATGATTATGAAGGTTATCCATCTTTTCAAACAATCACCCCAAGTTCTATAGTAATGAAAAATTGTGAAGTTTGAATGAAATAAATTTGACAATCAATTCAATTTTTTCATTTATTATAGCTAAAATTTGTGTCGATACTATTTCGGCTTGTGCAGATGCAACTTCGGCTTGTGCATATAAACCGAGCTTGTGCACATAACACCCGCGCTCGTGCACTTAACTCCACGCTTGTGCATATAACACCCGCGCTCGTGCACTTAACTCCACGCTTGTGCATATAACACCCGCGCTCGTGCACTTAACTCCACGCTTGTGCACATAACACCCGCGCTCGTGCACTTAACTCCACGCTTGTGCATATAACACCCGCGCTCGTGCATTTACCTCCTCGGCTTGTGCATATAACACTCTCACTCGTGCATTTACCTCCTCGGCTTGTGCATATAACACCCGCACTCGTGCACTTAACTCCTCGGCTTGTGCATATAACACCCGCACTCGTGCACTTAACTCCTCGGCTTGTGCATAAAACACCCGCGCTCGTGCACTTAACTCCACGCTTGTGCATATAACACCCGCGCTCGTGCATTTATCTCCTCGTCTTGTGCATATAACACCCGTGCTCGTGCACTTAACTCCACGCTTGTGCATATAACACCCGCGCTCGTGCATTTATCTCCTCGGCTTGTGCATATAACACCCGCGCTCGTGCACTTAACTCCTCGGCTTGTGCATATAACACCCGTGCTCGTGCATTTAACTCCTCGGCTTGTGCATATAACACTCTCACTCGTGCACTTTACTCCACGCTTGTGCATATAACACCCTCACTCGTGCATTTACCTCATTCACCCGTGCATTTCATATGCATCCTTACCTTTTCCAGTTCCGACTTTCTCCTAATTAAAAATACGAAAAGTGCTGTTCCGAAAGTCAATGAACACTGACATTCCGGAGCAGCACTTTAACTAGTAAATGATGAGATACCATAAAACTGTTCAGCAATTTTTTAACTCGCTACCATCACATTATTACGCTAAAATACTAGACTCTTCATGAAATAATTCCGACATGATTTCACGTGCAGCCTGTTTTCCTTGCGATACACAATCTGGAACACTGATTCCTTCATAAGAACTTCCGGCTAATTTAACATGAGGGAATTCTTTCTTCAGGATTTCTCTCATTTTCTGCAAACGTTTCTCATGGCCAACCGTATATTGTGGCATTGATTGCTTCCAGCGAGAAACTACCGTAAATTGAGGTTGTTGCTTGATGCCAAGAGATTTCTCTAAATCATGAAGAACCGTTTTTTCTATATCTGCATCCGACAATTCAACGATTGCTTCATCCCCTACACGACCAATATACGTTCGGAGCAAATCATATCCAGCTGGAGCTACATTGTCCCATTTATGATTACACCATGTACAAGTCGTAATTGAAATATCACTATTTCTCGAGAAATAAAAATTAATTGCATCTTCATAAAGCTGATTTTCTAATTTTTGAAAAGCCATCGTTACCGTTGCAATCGTTGCATAGTTCATATCGGGTATTTCATGAAAAAATCCGTAATGCTCAAACATTTTTTTCGCTTCATTTAAAGGCGTTGTCACAATCACTGCATGGCATTTTAATGGAGCAATATTATTAAAGTAGATTTGTAGTGTCCCATCTTGCAATTTATCAATCGATTCAACTTTGACTCCTTTTAAAATCGATTTAGGCGGTAAATGTTCCTCTATTTTTTCCACTAAAGTTTCCAAGCCATTTTTGAAAGTTTGAAACCCTTTCACCTGACTATGAAGTAATGAAAATTGCGTTTTTTTCATTCCATAAATTAAGCTACGATATTGTTTTTCCATTTCATATATTTCAGGAAACATTGATTGGATACTCAACCGATCAATGTCTCCTGCGAAAGTACCTGCTAGCAGCGGCTCCACTAAATTTTCAACTACTTCTTTCCCAAAACGGCGCCGGAAAAAGTCCCCAATCGGTTCATCCTTATCTTCTTTAGTTTTAGGCAATAATAAATCTCCTGCAGCACGAAATTTTCCACTTAATGAAACAATCCCAGAAGTTAATAATGAGGGGACAATAGGTGCTCCACCAAACAAAATGCTTTTCGGAATTGGATATAGGTGTTTACCTACAGCCACATAAGTTTGACCTTCTCTATTGCATACAACTTCATCTTGAATGCCTAAATGTTTGGTTATTTCAATCATGCTCTCATCATGATCAATAAAAGATTCCGGACCCCGTTCAATAATGAATCCATCTTTCCTTAACGTTTGGATTTTACCACCTAATCGTAATGAAGATTCGATTAACACCACATCTAATGGTAAGTGATTTTCCCGTGCACACTTATTTAAATAGAACGCTGCTGTTAATCCCGTTATACCGCCGCCAATTACAGCAATTTTCTTTCTAATCGTCACCCTCATCATCACTTTCTATTATTTCTCTAACTTTTTAAAAATGGCATCTACCATCGCATCGATAAATAAAGGATGGGTACTTGGCATTGGTGGGCGATAGTAATGCGCCCCTAGCTCATCACATACATCTTTACATTCAATATCGTTGTCATATAATACTTCCAAATGCTCTGTTACGAAGCCGACTGGTGCATATACGAACGAACGGTATCCTTTTTTCTCATAAAGTTCTCGAGTCAAATCTTGAACATCTGGACCAAGCCACGGTTCAGGTGTTTGTCCTGCAGATTGCCATCCAATTTCAATATTTTGAATCCCCGTTTTTTCTTGAATCAAACGAGCCGTTTCAATGAGCTGTTCCTCATATGGGTCGCCCAAATTTTTAATTTTTTCTGGCAGTGAATGGTTCGAAACAATTACACAAGCTTTTTCTCTTTCTTCCTCCGTCATTTTATCAAATTCTGCTAGGATCGCTTGTGACCAATATTCAATAAATTTCGGTTCATCATACCATGCTTCTACTGAAGTGATGTTTAGTGTACCGCCTAATTTTTCAGCAGCTTCTTTCGCTCGACCATTATATGATTTAATAGAAAACGTTGAAAAATGAGGCGCCAATACAATCGAAACGGCTTCTCGAATTCCATCTTTCACCATTTCTTCGACTGCATCTTCAATAAATGGTTCAATATGTTTTAATCCGATATAAAGTTTATATTCCACTTCGTCTTGTACTTCATTTAATCGATTGACAAGCGCTTCTGCTTGTTTCTTAGTCATTTCTGCAAGAGGAGAAATTCCGCCAATCGCCTTATAACGATCTTTTAAATCCTCTAAATGTTCATCAGAAGGCTTTCGTCCATGACGAATATGCGTGTAATATCTTTCAATATCTTCTTCTTTATATGGCGTTCCATAAGCCATTACTAGTAGACCGTGTACTGGTTTCAATGTTTTCACCTCAAAAAATTTTTTCATCATTCATTATTTAGTTTTGCAATCCGTTCACGACTATAATCATGAATCAATGCTGTTAATCGTTTTAATACTTCCGGATTTACTTCTGGGAATATACCATGTCCTAAATTAAATATATGTCCTGGCACTTCAATTCCTTGATCAATAATGTCTTTCGTTCTGCGTTCAATTACGGACCAGTCCGCTAATAAAATGGAAGGGTCTAAGTTTCCTTGAACAGCTTTCTCTACTCCTAGTTCACGAGCTTTTCGAATTGGCATGCGCCAGTCAAGTCCAATTACATCAATCGGTAAATCATTCCAATCGTTGATTAAATGACTTGCGCCCACACCAAATAAAATTAATGGTACATTTTGATTTCGTAATTCTGCAAAAATGCGAGTCATAACTGGTTTAATGAATACTCGGTAATCTTCAACGTTCAATGCGCCAACCCAAGAGTCAAACACTTGAATTGCACTAGCTCCAGCTTCCACTTGAGCTGTGATATCAGCAATAATCATATCTGCTAATTTATCCATCAATTTAAACCAAGCTTTTGGATCGGATACCATGAACGATTTTGTCTTGCTGTAATTTCGAGATGGACCGCCTTCAATCATGTAGCTAGCTAAAGTAAAGGGAGCACCTGTAAATCCAATTAACGGCACATTCAATTGCTCTTCCGTTAACATTTTAATCGTCTCAAGCACGTATGGAGTATGTTCTTTCGGATAAAATTCCCCTAACTTTTCAACATCTTCCGCACTTCTAATAGGGTTTGAAATCACTGGTCCAACACCGGCTTGAATTTTTACATCGACCCCGATACCAGGCAAAGGCGTCACGATATCTTTATAAAGTATTGCGGCATCAACGTTATATTGTTCCACAGGTAATCTTGTTACATATGCACAAAGTTCTGGTTGTTGAGTAATTTCCTCCAGTGAATATTTTTCTTTTAATTTTCGATACTCTGGTTGAGAGCGCCCTGCTTGACGCATATACCAAACAGGAGTATATTCCGTTCGTTCTCCTCTCGCTGCTCTAATCAGTGTGTCGTTTATTTGCCTCATTTTTTCTTTACCTTCCCCTCAAAAATAATCAATTTGACGAAAAGTGCAATGAAATCGATTTCAATCTTTCACTTTTCTACAAATTTCATCGCTATATAATGCTACAATTCATAATAATAACTTTATACTTACAAATAATCTACTAAGTCATTGATACCCTTCAATATATACTGTTCCTTTATCATTGTATAGCTTTCTCTGACAAATGTCATAAATTTGTTCTTTAAATAGCACATTTTTCTCAATTAAATTATGACAAATTTTAGACAATATATTGCATTTATTATTTAAGGAGGAATAAAATATGAATATTTACATGACGACAGGAACTCCACAATTTATGGAAAAATTACATCAAAAATATGAAAACGAAAATATGTATATCTTGTATGGCATAAACGAAACGCTTTTACTACATGAAACTGAGAGAAAAACCGTCTTTCAAACACCGCGGAAATATGAAGTGGTAGATGGATTAAATGAACTACAACAAGCAGGTTTCTTTACTTTTTACCATATCCCAGTTTCTGATGAAGGACGACCTGTCTTTGAAAAAAACATTTTACAGCGATTGGGCGGAATGAAAGTTCAAACTGGATTAATGGCTTATCGAATACTACGCCCAAAAAAATCTGAGACATATATAATTCTCTTCCAATGGACAAATAAACGTGCTTATGACATATGGAAAAAATACGATCCATTCGCTTATGAACTCGAACATTTTTCCGTAGGAGTAAAAAAAGACAATATTTTTAATGCTGCAACATACATTACAACTTATTCTGGCGCAAAACAAAAAAATAATGAAGAAAGCTGACTCAAGTATTGAGTCAGCTTTTTACATTAAATCGATAATTGTTCCTATACGATGTTCTAATGCTTTATAGTAGACGCCTTTTGCAACTGCAAGGTCGTAGTAGGATGCACCAACCGATTTGAAAAAAGTGATTTCATCCTCACTTTCCCTCGGAGCAATTTTCCCACTTACTAATAATTCCAGTTCGCCATGCACATCTTCAAAGGACCATTCACCACTATTATTCGCATCAATTAATTCACCTGCTTCTTCCATAATCCCTTCAAGATCATCCACTACTATTTTGGAAGCTCGTAAAATGGTTGTACGATCGATTTCACACATATGAGGTAAGTAAGATCCGACTCCGTTAATGTGGACACCAGATTTTAAATATTTCCCATTAAACACTGGTGTCGTTGAATTTGTCGCACAACAAATAATTTCTGACTTCGAAACTGCCTCATTCACATCATCTACTAGTTCAATGGATGCAGTTACACCATGTCCTACTAATTGTTGTTTAAATTGAAACGCTTTTTCCTTTGAACGATTAAACAATAAAATTTTCTCAATCTTCCTTACTGCCATTACGCCTAGCGCTTGCTCAAAAGCCATGCGACCTGTACCTACGATTGTCAACACCTTCGCATCTTGTTTCGCAAGTTTCTTTGTTGCTAATCCTGTCATCGCCCCGGTGCGAAGCCTCGTCAAATAAGAAGCATTCATAACTGCCAAATGCTCTCCGTTTTCCGTGCTAGTTAAAACAATAATCCCTTGCGTTGTCGGTAGCCCCTTTGCTGAATTGTTCGGGAAAATTGTTACTACTTTAACACTGGCAAAGTGATGTTCCAAATCTGCACTCGGCATATATAAAGAAGAAGCATTTTTTTCCGGAAATTCAAGCACTGTTCTGATTGGTGCCAACACTTTATTTTCTTGCTTTGCTATTAGCATTTCTTCCACATCTTTTAATGCATCTTCCATTTTATAGATGCTCTTAATCTGTTTTTCATTTAATAGAATCAATGACCACACGCTCCATTTTTACTAAACACTTTGCAATTCTTTCTTTTTCACTTCTTTACCTTTAAATTCATCCAATTCTTGATTATTCTTATCTTTCACTGTTAATACAGCAATAAAAGAGATGACCGCTGTCAAGATGATATATAACGCAACAGGAACGTAAGAATTATTAAATTCAACTAGCAGCCATGTTGCAATCAACGGCGCTGTTCCTCCAGCCAAGGCAGCCCCAATTTGATATCCTAATGAAACCCCAGTATAACGAACTTTTGCATCGAATATTTCAGAAAACATTGTTCCCAGCACAGAAGTAATCGGAGCCCAAATAATTCCCAATCCAAGCACTGTAGCAATTAGGAGTGTCGCAAATGTTCTTTGTTCGAGCAACCAAAAATAAGGAAACGCATATAAAATCATTCCGATTGTTCCCGTAATATAAACTTTTTTTCTACCAATTTTATCAGATAAGCTACCCATATACGGCATTAAAATTGTTGTAATAATTGTAGCAATCATGATGGATATTAACACTTGTGAACTTTTAAATCCTAAGTTGTTCGTACCATAGGAAACAATAAATGTAGAGAAAATGTAAAATGGTGCAGTTTCTACAACTTTTCCACTTACAGCAATAATAACCTCTTTCCACTGCGTTTTAAAAATTTCTATGAAAGGCAACTTCGGAATTTCTCCGGATTCTTGTACTTTTTTAAAGGAAGGCGTTTCATCTAATCCTTTACGAATCCAAAGACCAAAGATTACTAATAAAGCACTTAAAATAAATGGAATACGCCATCCCCAAGCAACGAAACTTTCAGGCGAAACAATAGAAGTAATAAAAGATAACGCTCCCGAACCTAAAAACATCCCAATTGTGACACCCATTTGTGGGAAGGCACCGTAAAAGCCCCGTCTTTCTTTTGGAGAATATTCAACAGCAAGTAATACTGCTCCTCCCCATTCTCCTCCAATTCCAAGTCCTTGAACTAATCGTAAAACAATTAATATGATTGGAGCCGCTATGCCAATTGCTTGATATGTAGGTAATAATCCCATTAATACTGTCGCTATCCCCATAATTGATAATGTTAAGACGAGTGTACGTTTTCTTCCGATTTTATCTCCAATATATCCAAAGATGATTCCTCCAAATGGACGGATGAAGAATGCAAGCGCAAGAGATGCATAAGACGCAAGCAACCCTACCGTCGGATCGTCGGTTACAAAGAACACTTGATTGAATACAAGTCCCGCTACCGTTCCATAAAGGAAGTAGTCGAACCATTCAATTGAACTTCCTACTAAACTTGCAATCCAAACTTTCGTCATAACATTTTTGCTTGTACTCATGTTAGTCCCTCCTATTGAATATATAAAAATTGAAGTGTCACTTAAATTTATGCAAGAAATCATACATTCATTCGAATTTTCTATGAAAAATTTAGGTATTAGTTCTATTATTTTTTAGGGGGATGTTTATTTATGATGATTGGGGAAAAGCTTCGAAAAATCCGAAAAATGAAGAAGATGACTTTAAAAGATTTGTCTGAAAAGACGGGGGTTTCAATTAGTTTTTTATCTCAAGTAGAAAGAAATAAATGCAGTGTTACTTTAGAATCGTTAAGAAAAATTAGCGATGCGTTAAATGTCAATCCAAGCTTGTTCTTCTCTGATACAAATTATCAAGCAAAATCTTTTCCGTTTTTTTACAAAGACTTGTCCAACAATGTTCAAGGGGCTTCATTTCACCCGATCTTAGCGACACTAAAGCCAAAGGAAAACAAAGGAAATGAATTTTCCCATTACGGCCATGAGTTTATTTATGTGTTATCTGGAGTTTTAACTGTTTCTCTCGAAGGAAACGTTTTTGAATTAAGAAATGGGGAATCCATTATGTTCGAATCTAGCCGTAATCATTATTGGTGGAATGATGGAGAAGAGGATGTGCAGTTTCTTCTAGTGTCTACTTTATGAGAATGGGAATTACGCTAGTTCATCTCATTTTGTAGGATATTCATGAATACAAATTGGAAAAAACTCTCTCTTTTTTGTTTCAACAATAAAAACAGTAAACGATTATCATGTTGTAATTTGTACTTTCTGGATTCTCCATAATAGAACTCAAGAATAAAAGCGCATTGGAAAACACTTATGAAATCCAATACGCTTATATAGCAGATGTATAATCCAACTTAAACATGCACAACCGGATCTTTTGACAAGTTAAACGTCAACTCGTTCATCACAATGATAATAATTGCTGGAACAAAGAAATATGGCTGTCCAATGGCACAAAGCATTACTAGCATCCCTTGAATAATCATAAAAATACGCAATAGCTTTTGAACAGCTTTCTTTCGTTGATTCTCTTTTATTGGAAAAAGCATGTCCATACGAAAATCAGAAGAAGACAATAACGCATATTTTAACTGAATGGTCGTAGCAAAACTTAATGCTCCTGCAACAATCCATAATACAACCGGAATATCGATCGTCAACGCGACAATCACTAAAATGGCTGTTAAACGAACCCATAAATAAAAATGGTCATTCGTTCTTACAAAAGTACGGAAAACTAAATAACTTTGAGTACTTTCCTTATTAAATAGAACAAATTTATAAATGATATCTAACCATGCTCTACGTTTTATTGCACCGCGGATATGAGGAACATCTGTAAAGTAGTTCGCAAATCGGTAAAAGGCCATCATACGATTTTGTTCCAATTTTACAAAATGTTCGTAAGGAATTGGTTGAACGATTACTTTCTTTTTTAACGACTGATTGTACACTATAAGCAACAATATATATAGGAAAGCCCACCAAAATTGAACCGATAGAATGGCTTGCACCGCTAAAATTGATACCGCCATTCTTGCTATGCGATCAAAAGCGATGAAATTCCCTCGATTGACATAGCGATAATGGAATTCAGTTTGAACATTAATATATTTCAGTATGATGATAAACAGCAACCCAAGCCAAATACGCAATGATTCTAATTCCGTAACTGCATTCAATAAAGGAATCGCAATAAGATAGCAAATTGCAGATAGGAAAACTTGTGACCAAAAAGTCCAATTCAATGCTTTTCGGAAATAGATGGGCATCTGTTTTTCTAATGGCAATAAATATACTTGATCTGGCTCTTTTAAAAGAGTGACTGGACGAGAAAATGCAACGATAATACCTACCACTACAGCAACAAGCCATTCAGCTGGGAAATTGGATGATACAACTTGCAACCACTGGCTATATTGAAACCCAAGCGCTCCAATGGCAAACACAATCACAATAGCCAAATGCCCAGTGAACACAAAACGCATATATTTTTGAACTTCAATCATATAGTGTTCGAAACGTTTGGACCATACTTCTGCCAAATTACTCATTATGTTGCTCCTTCGTCATGGCAATATATAAATCATCTAACGTTGCATTTGGCATATTAAACGCTTTTCGTAAATCTTCCATCGTTCCCTGTGCACGAACTCGTCCTTCATGAAGGAAAATGATGCGGTCACAATGTTTCTCAGCCGTCGATAAAACGTGCGTAGACATTAAAACAGAAGCCCCTTCGTTTTTCCTTTCAGTCATTTGGTTAAGCAATGATTGAATCCCTAACGGATCGAGCCCAACAAATGGTTCATCAATTATATATAATGAAGGTTTTACTAAAAAGGCGCACATAATCATCACCTTTTGCTTCATTCCCTTTGAAAAATGGGATGGGAACCAATTGAGGCGCTTCTCCATCCGGAATTCTTCTAATAATTTTCCGGAACGTTCCTTTAAAGTATGCTGATCAATGCCGTATGCCATCGCCGTTAATTCCAAATGTTCTTTTAACGTAAGTTCATCATATAATACGGGCGTTTCGGGAATATAGGAAAAAGATGAACGATATGTTTCAATATCTTCATTTAACGTAACACCATTTAAACGGATTTCTCCTTTTTGTGGAAGAAGCGTCCCAATTATATGTTTAATAGTCGTACTTTTTCCAGCGCCATTTAAACCAATTAAGCCAACCAATTCCCCTTGTCCAATTGAAAAGTTCAAATCTTTAATGACGGGTTTTCTTGTATATCCACCTGTTACATCCTTTACTTCCAACATAGTTAACACTCCTATTCTTCCTACAGTTTATCAAAATTAGAAAATGTATTCATCTCATGAAATATGTTAAAATGTAGATAAATTTTGTATGAAAGGATTGGGTGAAATGAGCGACTGCATTTTCTGCAAAATTATTGAAGGTTCCATTCCATCAAATAAAGTATATGAAGATGAACATGTTTTAGCTTTCATGGACGTAGCGCCATTAACAAAAGGACATACTTTATTAATTCCAAAACAACACGTCAAAGACTTATTTGAAATGCCTGAAGATGTAGCACGAAATTTATATGCAGCTGCACCAAAAATTGCAAATGCCATTAAAAAAGCGTTTAATCCACAAGGAATGAATACATTGAACAACAACGGTGCCTTTGCTGGACAAACAGTATTCCATTATCACTTGCACTTCATTCCACGCTATGACGAAAACGATGGATATATAGTACGTTGGGAAACGAAAAAAGATGAGTTTACTCCTGACACATTAAAAGCAATTGCGGATGAAATTAAAGCAAATTTGAATAAGTAATGCTTTCTCAGACTGGCTCAAAACAATTCCACGAGTCAGTCTTTGTCATTTAAAAAAGTTGTTACTATCCTATTAAAATTGCTTGAAAATTATTTCTTTTAAGATTACAATCATACTATATATTTTCGCTAACGGCTTGAGGGCACGTTAGGAAAGTAGAGCATAGTTTAGTAGAGGAGAGATTTATTATGAAAACGAAAAATTTAGTGTTAATGGCCCTTTTAGTGGGGATCGGTACAGCTCTTTATTTAGTGATGCCACCAGTTCCAATCGGTGGTGGAATTAAGCCAGATTTAATGTTAACGATGATGTTTGTCGGGATTATTTTATTCCCTACTGTTCGAGATACTTTTATCCTTTCAGTAGTAACTGGTGTTCTTTCCGGTTTATTCTCATCAATTCCAGGATCACTCATTCCAAATATCATCGATAAATTTGCCACAGGTTTTATCTTTTTTGTTGTAGTACTTTTAGTAAATAAATTTGCAAAAAATGTTGTAGCTTACGGTATTTTGATTGGATTAGGAACGTTGTTATCAGGAACTGTATTTTTATCAATGTTGCTATTATTAGTAGGCGAAATGCCAGCAGCTTTTGGCATTATGTTTGTAACGGGAGTAATTCCTGCAACGATTGCAAATATCATTGCATTTGCAATTATTTATCCTATTTTAAAAGGTTTGTTAATGCGTTCCAAATTCGAAACTTCTGTTACATAAGTATCATAATATTGGATATTTCGCTGTCTAAGTTTTACTTAGATAGCTTTTTTATTTTCTTTCATTTTGGTTTAATATGGATAAGTACAAGAATTAATATTTTAGACAATTTCTTTACATACTAATTACAAAAAAAGGGAGAGATTTTCAATGCGTGCAAAACCATTTTTCATCGGACTAACTGCTGGAGTCATTGCAGGAATTACGACTGCAATTTTCACAACTCCACAAACAGGCAATCAATTACGAATGAATATCGCGACTACTTCCAAAAATTTAAAAACAACTATGAGTCAATTAAATAATCAAATCAATGACATAAAAAATGGGATCTCCACTTTAACAAATGAAGTGAAAATTACTATTCCACAAATATTATTAGAAGTAAAAAATTCCATTTCACAATTTACACAAGATATTCAACCAAGTTCGCAAAATTTAAAAGAAGAATTGGAACAATTGCAGAAAAGTCTAAGCGAAATCGAGAATAATATTTCACAAATCAAAAAAGGTTAAACTATACTCAGTATAATAATAACCATGACTTTATAACTAAACAACAATGTGTTTTTAGCACTTTTTTTCAAATATTATTAAAAAATAACATTTATTAATCACTTTTCATTTATTTATTTTTTCTAACTTTAAACTTTTTTCTTTTATTGCTATAATATTTTAAAATCCTATAATAAGAAGGTGAATCAAATTGTCTGTAGAATCTTATACGTTGAAAGAGGCTATGATTTATAGCCAACGAATCGCTCAACTTTCAAAAGCTTTGTGGAAAGCAGTCGAAAAAGACTGGCAACAATGGATTAAACCGTTTAATTTAAACATTAACGAACATCACATTTTATGGATTGCTTTCCATTTGCAAGGTGCATCAATTTCAGATGTTGCAAGGTTTGGGGTAATGCACGTATCAACTGCGTTCAACTTCTCAAAGAAATTAGAAGAGCGCGGGCTTCTTAAATTTTCAAAGCGCGATGATGACAAGCGCAATACGTATGTTGAACTAACTCCTGAGGGAGCAGAACTAGTGATTCGTATGTATAATCATTACTTGGATACGGAACACTCTATTTTGGAAGGATCTCTAGCATTGAAACAATTGTATGGTAGATTTCCAGAATTTTTAGACGTTATGGCAATTATTCGAAATATTTACGGGGAAGATTTTATCGAAATATTTGAGAGATCTTTCAAAAATTTTAAAGAATCTATAGAAGAAAAAGATACCCATGAAGTAGTTATTAAAAATGAAATATTAATGAATAAATAGCAATTGGGGATTATGGGGAGTGTATGAGGTACACTCTTTTTTCTTTTATCTGCAAAATTATTAGCATAATAATTCAGTTTGTTTTACAATTTTCTTAATTTCAGATTGAGGAGTATTGCAAATATGCATTGTTGGAAAACGATTAACATAAAAAGAGAATATCGTACATCTCGCCTAGTATTATATGCAATCATTATTTTTATTCTTGTTTTTTCTTTTTCATTTATTATCATCGGTGCAAACCGTCCATTAATATATGATGCTCATCATTTCCCATTATTTTTATTAGTTTGTTTACTTTTATACCCGCTGCATAAGCTAATTCATTATTACTCACTGTTTTCTTATCGCAAATCGGTTAAATTAAAATGGAGATTTGAGTTTAAACTGATTCCTATAGTTCAAATTCGAATTAAAAAAATGTTACCGAAAAAAAGATATATGTTTATTCTTTTAACTCCATTTATTATTGTAAATACTTTACTTATACTTGTAGCAATATTCCTTCCCTATTATTCACATTACGCTTGTTTACTACTCGGATATCATTGTGGTATTTGCTTAGTAGACATATTATATTTTATACATTTGGTGAAAGCACCAAAAAATGCTGTAATAGAGGAAACGCCTAAAGGTTATGAAATTCTAGTTCCTCCTAGTTTTTCAAACATTCCCAACAATTAAAACGATAAAATATTCAATTACTCACTTGTGGGATGGTACCACTTTTTGTTATTCTTAAATGAAGTGATAGAGGGGAGGAATAGACTTGCTACTGTTAATTGTAGTGCTATTCTCGGTATTTTATTTATTCCAAATTAACAAAATGACATATGCACTATGTATGCAAAAAGAAATACCTGAAGAAAAACAACCAAAAATTTTTAGCACAATTAATATATTAATAACGATTTTACTAATATCCTTTTATATTGAGGTGTATGTTGCTATCAATTTTTAATAAGAGGAGATGTAGGTTACAATTATTGTTCAATATAGATAAAAGAGCTAAAGGAATTCCTTTAGCTCAATTCACTGTAATCAATACATGTAAGCTGCACCAACAATGATTAATAAGATAAACAACACAACCAATAGCGCGAACCAGGAGCTACCTCCGTATCCACCACCATAACTTTGACCCATAACGACACCTCCTTTCTAATGCCTATATTATGCAGTAGGTAATGGGCTACTTAGGCAAACATATTAGTGCAACCATTTAGATTTTTATTCGTTTATGTTATAGTTACAATTGGATTTTAAAGACAGGGAGAGAAAGTATATTTATGAAGAAAACATTTTTAGCTATTGCATTAGCAACATCCGTATTTACATTATCTGCTTGCAACTCTGGTAATGAAGTAGTGGTTTCCACAAAATATGGCGACATCACAAAAGATGAATTCTATGATGAAATTAAACAATTAGCTGGTAGCATGTTATTAGAGCAAGTAGTGATTGAGCATGTTCTAGAAAATAATTATGAAGTAAAAGACGAAGAAGTAGAAGAGCGCTTCAATCAATACAAAGAGCAATTCGGAGATTCTTTCAAAGACGTTTTACAATCACAAGGATTAACGGAAGAGCAATTTAAATCAAATATCCGCTTTACTTTATTACAAGAAAAAGCTGAAAAGGATATCGAAGTAACAGATGAAGAAATTGAAAAGTATTATAACCAAGGAAAATATGAATTGCATGCTCGCCATATTTTAGTGGATGACGAAGCTACTGCTAAAGAAGTCCTTGAAAAGCTTAATAAAGGTGAAGACTTTGTTGAATTAGCAAAAGAATATTCTAAAGACTCTGCCAACGCTGAACAAGGCGGTGATTTAGGCTGGTTTACTGTTGGAACAATGGTAACAGAATTTAACGATGCTGCTTATGCATTAGAAGTAAATGAAATTAGCGAACCAGTTAAAACAGATTTCGGCTACCACATCATTCAACTTTTGGACAAACGTGAAGTTGAAGATTATGGTACTTTAGAAGAGAAAAAAGATGAAATTCGCCAAGAATTGATTGATATGAAAGGCGGATTTGCTACGAAATTAACAGAGTTAGTGAAAGAAGCGAAAATTGAAATTAAAGATAAAGACTTAAAAGATGCATTTTCACAAATTTTATTAACTGAAGAAGAAACTGATTCTAAAGATAAAGAATAAAAAAGATTATGAACTAAATACTTTGAAGGATTATCTTTCTAAGTTAAAAATGGTGCTGGATTCATACCAGCACCATTTATTTTTACAAAAAGCGGCCAAATTCAGTAGCTTTCCACCATAATTAATATTTCAAAGAACATCATCCTGAATCAAGAAATACTCTCTTACGATAACATGTCAAACATTCCTTAAAAAAAGAAAACGAAGAAAACCACTGCTTTCTTCGTCTCCTCTTTTTCCCTGTTCATTATTTAGATTCTTCAAATTTCGGTTTATAAAATGAACGATTATCCAGCGCAAATATACGTTCCGTAAATTCTCCTGGCTTTGTTTTGTTTAATGCCCTCGTTAACATATTCATTTTCGCATCAATATTATCAATATAATGCAAAATTTCTGCCTCTTGAATCATCGGTTTTTTCGGGCTTCCCCACTCTTCCTTCCCATGATGAGAAAGAACGATATGTTGTAATACCATCACTTCTTCTCCTTCAATTCCTAATTCCTTTGCCGCTTGCCCGATTTCATCAACCATGATTGTAATATGACCTAGTAAATTTCCTTCTACCGTATATGTTGTGGATACAGGGCCGGACAGTTCCTTCACTTTCCCTATATCATGCAATATAATTCCAGCATAAACTAAATCTTTATTTAATGATGGGTATAATTCGCAAATTGCCTTCCCTAATCTCAACATATGCACGATATGATCTAATAATCCAGAAACATAATCATGATGGTTTTTAGAGGCTGCGGGAAAAACAGTCAATTCTGATTGATATTTTTTCATTAGAAAACGGGTGATTCTAGAAATTTTGGGATTTTTGATTTCAAAGAAAAATTGGGTTAACTCTTCAAATAATTTTTCCTTTGGTGTTGCAGCAGAAGGAATTAAATCATTTATCTGTATCCCGTCTTCCGGTTTTGCTAGTCGAATTTGTTTTATGCGAAGTTGGTTTTTACCGCGATATTCATGGATTTCTCCACCTATTTTTACAATCACTTGCGGTTGGTACATTTTTTCATGCTCTTCATTCGTATCCCAAAGCTTTGCTTCGATATCGCCACTTTTATCTTGGAGAATGAGCGTCATGAAAGGCTTACCCACCGTTGTTACTCCCTTGGTTGCCTGTTTAATAAGCAAAAATTGATTCACTGCATCTCCTGGCTGGAGTTGAGTAATACCTGGCATATCCGACACTCCCTTTTCTTTCCCTTCATCGTTCAAATTTATCGTTCATTTTTCATTGTACCATTTGTTTAAACTTGATTCGATGAAAGAATTCATAAATTATAATTCTATAAACTTGCTTTATTTTTGTTGTATAATAAAATTGAATTTTCAAAAAAGGATGGGATGAAAATGGCAAATTTTTATTTCACGGCTTATGAAAAATCAGGGGAACTATTATTTAATGAAGTTTGGGAATTTGAAAATGAACAAGAAGCCATAATAGAAGGCCAAAAACGCATTGAAGAAAAAGGGGTTCAAGATAAAACGCATCGACTCGTAAACTCTTCAGGAAAAATCATTTTATTCCATGTATAAAAAAATTGGAGGTTGGCTTTTCACTATAAATAGCCAACCTCCAGTTAATTTTTTTTTGCTAAACAAGTTTTATTGCCCTATAAATTGAGGGGTACGCTTTTCAACAAAGGCTTTAATACCTTCCAAATGGTCTTTCGTATTCCTCATCTTTATTTGTGCTTCCAGCTCTTTTGCCAGCACTTTATTTAATTCAGAAAGGCGCTCAGTATGATAAATTTGTTTTGTCTCAAGCATCGCTAAAATAGGAGAAGATAAAATTTTCTCTGTATATTGTTGCACGTATTTTTGCGCTTCTCCATCCTTTACAACGACATCCACTAATCCAAGGTTTAATGCTTCTTCCCCATTCATCACTTTGCCTTCCCAAATAATTTGCTTTGCCTTTGCTACTCCAACTCGTTCCTTCATAAAGAAATGCCCACCACCATCTGGGATGAGGCCAATTCCTATGAAATTCATAGCCAACTTGCTATTTTCTTCAGCAATGACATAATCTGATGCAATGGCAAGGCTGAATCCAAGACCTGCTGCAGCACCATGTACTTGAGCTATCGTAATCATCGGCAATTGATAGAAAGCAAGCATCATTCGGGAAATCGAATCCATGATATCATGAAACTCTTGCAATTGCTCTGATTGAAGCATCATTTTAATGTCTCCTCCAGCAGAGAATGCTCGCCCTTCCCCTTTAATAACTAATATTTGAATATCCTTTTCGCCTTGTAACTGTTCAAAGCAATCCGCCAGTTCTTTTAACATTACTTCATTCATTGCATTCATCGCTTGTGGACGCTTCAATGTGAGCACAGCAAGACGATCATTACGACTTAATTCAATTGTTTCGTATGTCATTTCCTCCACCCCTTCATTTTGATGTACAATTATTACTTCTACTTAGATGGAGAAAATTCCTTTCAAACATAGACAATCAAATTTTAGCAACAATAAATGTATATTCATCAATTAAAAAATCTTTATACATGGAAAAACAATTAAAACACGAATATTAACAACAAACTACAAATACAACGTTCGTTAATTAACAAAAAATTTAAGCGTTTTCATTAAAATTTTTTAATCATTTTAGGAAATTAGTTGACATTCATGAATAATCAGTTTATTATGGAAACACATTAATAAGAGTCAAAATATTATGACGGAGACATGCTCTTACGTTCAGATTCTCAGAGAGCTGATGGTTGGTGCAAATCAGTGTTTCTGGCGTTTGTAGTTCCACTCCTGAATAGAATGGCTGAACAAATAAGTAAGCCAATTCCGGTTAATGCACGTTACGCATCACTTGAGGTTGCCTTGAATTAGGCAAAGAAAAAGGGTGGCACCGCGTGAAGTTGATATGACAGCTTTTCGCCCCTAATTTATAGGGGGTGGAAGGCTTTTTTTAATACCTAAAAAAATGGAAGGGGTCTTTTTATCGAGAAAGTCTAACAATTGTTGCAATTGTTCGATAGTTGGCTATTGTCTTTAATTCTTTATTAAAAAATATTAATGAAAAAGGAGTTTTTTAAATGGTTACAAAAGCAACTACAGCTACAGATGTAATTAAAGTGTTTATTGCGGATCCATTAAGTGAAGACGGTATTTTCCCATTGCGCGAAGAAAAAGATCTGAATTTAGAAATCATTGTGGATACTGGGAATTCACAAGAAGAACTCATTGAAAAAATTAAAGATGTTGACGCATTAATCGTGCGCAGTGCTACGAAAGTGACTCGTGAAGTAATTGAAGCTGCAAAAAATTTAAAATTAATTGGTCGTGCTGGTGTAGGAGTAGATAACATCGATCTACAAGCTGCAACTGAACACGGTATTATTGTAGTCAACGCACCAGATGGAAATACAAACTCTGCTGCTGAACATACCATTGCGATGATGACTTCTCTTGCTCGCCATATTCCACAAGCTTATTTATCTTTAAAAAATGGAAAATGGGATCGCAAAACTTACGTTGGGGTTGAATTGAAGAATAAAACGTTAGGTGTTATCGGTTTGGGGCGTATCGGTACAGAAGTGGCTTTCCGTGCAAAAGGACAACGTATGAATATTATGGCATATGATCCATTCTTAACTGAAGAGAGAGCGAAAGAACTTGGTGTAACAAAAGCAACTGTTGATGAAATTTGCCAACAAGCTGATTTTATCACTGTGCATACACCACTATTACCTGAAACAAAAAATTTGATTAATAAAGAAAAATTCGCTCTTATGAAACCTGGCGTACGCATTATTAACTGTGCACGTGGTGGAATCATCAACGAAGATGATTTATATGATGCAATCGTGGAAGGAAAAGTCGCAGGCGCTGCTCTTGACGTATTCGTTGAAGAACCAGCTACAGATCATAAATTGCTAACTTTACCACAAGTGATTGCTACACCTCACTTAGGTGCATCTACAGTTGAAGCACAAGAATCTGTAGCAGTAGATGTTTCTAACGACATTATTAAATACTTTAAAACTGGTACTGTTACAAACCCTGTGAACATGCCATCAATTCCAAAAGAGCTGCTAGCTGAAGTTGAACCATTCTTTGAATTAGCAGAAAAACTAGGTGCTTTCTTATCACAAGTAACAACAGAACCATTAAAAGAAATTAATTTGTTCTACGCTGGTGAAATCGCAAATTACGATGTACGTCCATTGACTGCCAATACATTAAAAGGTTACTTAAAGAAAACTCACGGCGAAAATGTAAATGACGTAAATGCACGTTATTTAACAGAAAGAGTTGGCGTAAAAATTAACGAAAATAAAACAACAACAGCAAAAGGATTTACTAACCTTATTACTGTTGAAGTAATTACGGAAAATGAAACACATAGTGTTGCAGGTACACTTCTAAACGGTCTTGGAGCTCGTATCGTAAAAGTAGAAAACTTTGTTGTAGATGTTATTCCAGAAGGTCACTTATTATACATCAAAAATATCGATAAGCCAGGAGCAATCGGCCTCGTTGCAACGAAACTTGCTGAGAAAGACGTCAACATTGCAACGATGCAAGTGGGACGTAAACAAGTTGGCGGTGCTGCTGTCATGATTCTTTCAATCGATAATGAAGTAACTCCTGAAGATTTAGTTTACGTAGAACAATTAGAAAATATCGATGAAGTAAAAGCAATTACTCTTTAAGCTGCCCGGCACGACTACTTGGTGAGATAGAACAGAATTGTGCTTTGTGTCCCTAAATATACAGGCAATGGAATTTTACCATTGTCTGTATATTATTTTGCCCAAAAAACTTCCGATAGAAAACTTTCCAACTTTGTTTTCTCCTTTAAATTTCATTTTTCTGTTCATACTATGGATGAACGAAAGGACGTGATGACCATTTTAACGGAAAAACAAATTGCTAAGCTAAAAAAACAGCTGATTGAACAAAAACATGCGTTGTTAAAAAATCAATCTGTAGATGACGAGTTTGTTGACCGTGGCAGCTTACGAGACGCTATTGATGAATTATCAACAGTCGACAATCATCCTGCAGACATAGCAACAGAACTTTTCGAAAGAGAAAAGGATTTATCTTTAAAAGTTCACCAAGAAGATGAATTAGCTAAAATTAACGCTGCTTTAGAGAAAATTGAAAACGGTACATATGGAGTTTGTGAAGTATGTAAAAAAGAAATTCCATATGATCGATTAGCAGCTATTCCATATACCTCCTTCTGTATTAAACATGCAGATGCAAAAAACATCCCTACTGATCGACCAGTAGAAGAAGATTTACTGATTCCTCCTGTCGATAATTCCTTTGCTGAAAGAGAAGTAGAAGGGGTAATTCAAGATTTTGAAGATACATTCCAAGTGGTTGCAAAATACGGTACATCTGAAACGCCATCAGATTTTGAAGGGGATTTTGAAGATTTCAATGAACTATATGACGACCCTGAAGAATACGCAAATAACGATGAACCCCAGTCTTTCCATGTATCGACGAAGGATGAAATACCTTTTCCAATGTCAAAAAGAGAAATTGAAGAAGCAAGTAAATATGATTATTTAGAATGAGCATTTTGCACATTTTTCAACCCAAGAGTCATAAGGTTTTCTAAAGCATAAAAAAGGACTTCACCCCTTATTTGTAGAATTTTGAAGTGACCAAACCACAAAAATCCATAAGGAGGAAGTCACTTTGTATATTCTACAAGAACGTCTATTTTCCTTTGAAGAATTGCAAATTTTAGAGTCAAAAGAGAAATTACCGATCTTTTTTAGTGCTCTAGATTTGCGTCCTTATGCTAAACAATTGAAAAGTTCTTCACCCCAAGGGGCTGAAGGACATTCCAAAGAAGGGATATTAAGGGCTCTTATCGCTGCCCCATTAGAAGGTATTGATACTTTTACTTCTCTTCACAATCGATTAAAAAATGACCTGCGTTTTCGTTACCAATGTGGTTTAGATATTAGCAGGCCTGCACCATCCATCTCTACTCTTAGCCGAGTATTTTCTTCACTAACCAAAACTGGACTTGTGAAAAGAATCTTTCAAGATCTCGTCCAGTTAGCTCAAGAGGAAGGAGTAATTGATGGAAAACATCAGGCTATCGACAGTGCCGCCATTGATGCTTATGAAAAGAAGCAGCCTAAGAAGCGAAGTGAACAAACAGGCAACGCCAATTGGGGGGCAAAGTTTGATTCCTTCGGTAATAAAATTACTTGGTTTGGCTATAAGATGCATCTTTCCGTTGACACCAAAAGTGAATTACCAATGGCGATTGAAGTAACCCCTGCTCATATCAACGATGGGGATGTCGCACCACAATTAATTGAACAAGTAAAGAGTTGTACAAACTCTAAAATTGATTTCCTGATAATGGATGGTGGGTACGACCAGCTAAAAAACTACGAATCCGCCAAGAACATCGGGGCTCAAGCTATTATTCCACTCAATTTGCGTAATGAAAAGGAGCCTCCCGAAGGAATTGCCTCCAATGGAACCCCACGCTGTTCGATGGGGTACGAAATGACTTATTGGGGCGCCAATAAGGATCAGCTCAAATTCAGATGTCCACACGCAACCGGAAAAGTGGATTGCCCATTAGGAATGGCAGCCTGTTCATCCTCCAACTATGGAATGGTAGTAAAAATTAACGTGAATAAGGATCTTCGCCGGTACTCTAATCCACACCGCGATTCCAAACGTTGGAAAGAACTTTACAATGAGCGAACCAGTGTAGAACGGTGCAATTCAAGAATGAAAAGTTATCTTACAGCGAACTCCCTGCATGTGTGGGGAATCGATAAAGTAAAAACTCATATTTACTTGAACGCCATCGTATTACTGGTTTCAGCTCTCGCAATGGCAAAAGAGAGTAAAAAGCAACAAACCGCTTAAAAAATTTTTAAAGCGAAAAATTCTGCAAGTACGCCCAAAAAAGGACAAACAGAATATTTGTAAACCAAAGATACAAAATACCCCAATTTATTTGGGTTTCTTTTAAAACTCTTTTTAATAAAAATCTAATTTTGCAAAACTCTCAGAATAGAAAATGCGAGACGGCATATGTCTCGCATTCATTTTATTATGAAAGCTTTTCAACTAATTGTAAAAATTCCGTTAATGATGAAACTTCGTAAGTTGGTTGGATATCAGGGTTTTGCAGATTATTTTCCCGATTGATCCAAACATTTCGCATGCCTACCCGAGATGAGCCTAAAATATCTGTATTCAAATTATCGCCTACCATAATCCCTTCATCCGCAGTAATGCCGGCCTTTTCCATCATATATTCAAATAGAGATGTATCAGGCTTTCCTTTTCCAAAATCACCAGAAATAATCACATGGTCGAAATAAGGGAGGATTTCTGGTGTTAAAGTTAATTTTAAGTTTTGTAAACTTGGTGCACCGTTTGTTAATAGTACTAATTGGTACTTTCCTTTTAATGCATCAAGAACTTGATACGTATCATCATAAACAAAAGGGTGTTTTTTCCGTTCTTCAACAAAACGTTCTCCGAGCTCAGCGCCGAATGTTTCATCATCAATGCCTAACGCTTTTAAACCGTTTGTCCAAGCATCCTTTCGATAATTCGGCACAATGTTTTTCATTTTTTGGAATGAATCAGTAGGATCATCAAAAGTTCCCCACAAACCTTCAAAAGGATTAATACCAATCAACACCGTATAATCGTAAGTTTCATAGGATTCATAAAGCTTTCGTGCTTCTTTGCGTACCGCTTCTTCCAATTGTTCAGGGTCTATATCGTATTTCGTTGCCGCATATTGACATGTTTTTTCAAAAGCTGTTTTGATACTTTTTTTATCCCAAAGTAACGTGTCATCTAAATCAAATATGATCGTCGTAATTGCCATTTCCAACTTCTCCTATTTATGATTGTAGTAATTATTATTCTAGCATATATTGAAATTCTAGCTATATAGAAATTGGAACTTCTATTTATACATTTTGTTCATTTAAAAAACACCTCCACAGTAATAGAGGGGAGGTGTTATCGTTAACGGGTAACTCAACATTCATTTTTCAATTGCACTCGATATAAATCATTGAGCATTTCAATCTTTTTCTCAATCGCATTTTCAAAAGATAAAATATACTGATAAGGCTCTTTAGGGTTATGGTATTGTGTGATTTTACCAGTTTTAGGATTTACAAATTTAGTAGCTGCCCCACAACCGATACCTAATATCGTTTGTACCTCTTCCATAATGACGATATTATAGATGCTTTCCTCGCCCGGTTTAGAGTATCCGACATTTTCTAAATTACCTAAAATGTTTTTTTGGCGATATAAATAATACGGATTGTATCCATTTTCGCGAGTCCACTTTTGAGCCATTTCCATCATCCGCGACACCGTTGGACGATCAGCCACTTTATATTTATCTTTATTTTGCGTCATTTCGGAAGCCCGTTTGAAAGATAACGTATGCACAGTAAGAGACTCTGGTTGCAGTTTTTCAGTTTCATTTAAAGAATGTTGAAACTCTTCAACACCCTCATTTGGTAAACCGATGATTAAATCCATATTGATATTATTCATTCCTAAATTGCGAGCAAGTAAAAATTTATCGATTGTTTCTTGTACGGTATGATGGCGGCCTATCGCTTTTAACGTTTCATCGGTATAACTTTGCGGATTGACTGAGATGCGATCAATCCCCCACTTTTTCAACACTTCTATTTTTTCCGGTGTAATCGTATCAGGTCGACCTGCTTCTACAGTGATTTCACGAATAGATTCAGGATTTGGGAACGATTCAAACATCGTCTCATATAGGGCATCCATTTCATCCGACTCGATTGCTGTTGGCGTACCGCCGCCCCAATATATCGAAGTCACTTTCATATCATTTTCCTTCAACCATTTTCCCATTTCTCTCATTTCGATATGCAATCCATCAAGGAAAGAAGAAACTCGTCCTGTTTTTCGATTCGGCGCGATTGCATAGGCTGGGAAAGTACAATAAGCGCATTTCGTCGGACAGAAAGGGACACCGATATAGATAGAAATTTCTTTCCCAATCTCATCTAAATCGGGAATTGTTGCCAATTGGCGCTCAACAATCGATTCCAATAATTGGATTTTTTCGGTGGATACACGAAAATCGGTTTGTAACACTTCTGCAATTTCTTTCCGTGTAAGTCCTTGTTTTCTTAATTTATGATAAAGTTTTGTTGGCCGTACTCCCGTTAAAATCCCCCAATGTTGCTTGATTCCAGTATATTGCTCTAACACGTCCAACAGCACGTGAGATAATGCGCGCTTCATTCGAATATTTTGTTCTTTTTCTGTTCCATCCGTATCATATTTTTTTGAATAAGTGCTAATAAACGTTTTTCCATCCACCTCTAACTTACTAGCAGTGTAATACACGTTGTTTTCCATTTTATATTGAAAACGAACAGACAAATCCGGATCCTCAATGATTTCGTAAAGCTTACAATCTTCAAAAAATAGATTTGCTATATGTGTTAAAACATTAATCCAGTCTTGCTTGAAACTTTCGTGGATGATTATTTTTTTCATTCATACCTCTTCCTTTATAGAACTTGTTGCACTTTTACTTGTTTACGTGATTTTTTTATTTTTAGTTCCTGTTTATTTTAACAGCGAAAGGCTTTATTGACTATAAAATCATGCATGTTTTTTATGGAAATAAAAAAGACCACACATTCAGTGCGGTCCAATTACCGATCTTATAGTCCATCATAGAGGGATTGAATCGGTTTAATTAGCGAACGATTTGCTTCATCAATAAGACGGCTTAATTCCATTTCAGCTTCTAACATTGCCATAATTTTAGGATTTTGTTGAGCAAGTTGAGCAGTTTTTTGGAAGTAGAGATATTCTTCCTCTAGCAATTCTTCTCCTTGCATTTGCTTTTGTTGCAATTTTACCTGAACATCGCGGAATTGAGTGAAAATCGTTCTTGCTTGTTCATCATTACGAACAATGTCAACAGTATCTTTTAATTTTTGAAACGCTTCCGTTTGACTAATGGATGTCTCTAACTTTTGAATAAGTTCCATAAATTGATTCATTTATAATCCTACTCTCTATTAATTTAAAAATTGTACAATTAAACCTTGTACGATACCAATTAATCCTCCTAAGAAACCGCCTAATAGAGTAATCATCATTAACTCACGATTTGCAATTCCTATCACGATTTCTTCCAACTTTTCGATTGGGAAAGAGTCAACTTGCTCTCGAACAACTTCTTTAATGTCTAATTTTTTCAGTACATCTTCAAGTTTTGATTCAGCAAGTTCCAAAGCCTTATCGACAATTTTAGGCATCAAATCGTACTTTACCCAGTCGTTGCCATTTGGAAAGTAATAGTTTATGGATTTATTGAATCGTTCTTCAATAGCTAATTCTCTTTTGGCATAGGATTGGATATTTATTAGTATTGGTTCTAATTGTATCTCATTTAGGTAATTCATGATAGGCTGTTTTTTTATTTTTCCCCATTCATCATTCATAATATTCACTAATGAATTTTTTGTTTCAGATGAGCGAAGAAGTCGAACGAGCTCATGTTGAATTTTAGAGACGATGGATGAAGAATCGCTGAAAAACATTTGGAAAAGTCCACCGATTGTCCCTTTTGAAGAAAGAAAATCATCTAATAGATTTTTAATGGTGATTTCTCCTTTGGAAGATAAAATATAATCTTCCCCTCTTTGAATGATGGTTGTCACTAATTCTGGTACTTTTTGATTTATCGTTTTTGTAATATCTTCCGGCAACACTTCTTCAATCGATTTTGTCGATAAAGTATGTTTAAAAGATACAAATTGTTTTTCTATAAAATCATCCACTTGCCCTTCAATCTTTTCTGGCAACCCATTTATTCCTGCTAGTTCCAACCAATCTTTCAGTGTTTTATTATTTAAAAATATCAATTCTTCCGACTTTGATTGTGCAAACTGTAAAATTCCAAATCGAATTTCTTGAGAGAATAATTTATTTTTGATGACATCAGGTGTCAATAAATAATCTTGCACCGTCACCCCTATTTGCCTTGCCAATTCCCCGCGGCGTTTTGGAATTAGTCCTGGTGTAAAAGGAAGCTTCCATTTTCCTAAATAAAACGCATTATATGGTCTAAAAATCATTTTAATCGCTAAAAAGTTTGTTGCACTACCAATGATTGCACCGATAATTGCCATAGATAGTATTAATAGTACTACATCCATTAAAATCCTCTTTTCTAACACAATGATTTCACTAACAAAAGTTACTTTGCGAAATAAATAATAACATACTTTTTGTTATATACGATTATATTTCATTATTGTTTCATGAACATTGAAAGTTATTACGGACTATTTCTTTTTTTGCGATTTATTTTTCCTCCCAATAAAAGCTCTATTTTGCTTAAGGAAAATTATTCTTTGCCCCAAAAGATTTAATTTATTGACGAAATCGCATACTATATATAACAAAACAACTCACAATCTTCTGAAAATTTCAGAGATGGATGATTTGTATTTTTTTCAAAAATCCGTTATGATTATCTTATTAAAAATTAATTTTATTGTAGGAGGTGTACTCCTCATTTCACCCCTCATTCGGGCGTGGAACGGGGAAAGTATTTGGACGGAGACATAGTGGGGCTGACCATTAAGTTAGCTGTTTTTGCCTTATTAATTTTGTTTTCAGCATTTTTTGTTGCCACAGAATTTGCGATAGTAAAAGTTCGGGTAACGCGTATTGATCAACTTTTAGAAGAAGGAAACAAAAAAGCAATTAAGGCTAAAAAGGTAATTGAGAACCTTGACGAGTATTTATCTGCTTGTCAATTAGGAATTACCATTACTTCATTAGGTCTAGGTTGGTTAGGTGAACCTACTGTACAGTTGTTATTAAGTCCATTATTTAAATGGATTGGTGTAACAGGACCTATCACTGAAGTTCTTTCATTTATTATTGCATTCAGTATTGTAACGTATATCCATGTTGTGGCAGGTGAATTAGCGCCTAAAACGTTAGCGATTACAAAAGCTGAATGGGTAACGCTTAATTTTTCAGGAGCGTTGTATACATTTTATAAAGTGATGTATCCTTTCATTCACCTTTTAAACATGTCTGCTCGTGGTTTGGCAAGAATTTTCGGTGTGAAATCATTTAACGAAACCGATACAGCCCATACGGAGGAAGAGCTTCGTATGATTATGGCTGACAGCTTTAAAAGCGGTGAAATCAAATATTCTGAATTTGAATATGTAAACAGTATATTTGAATTCTCAGACCGCACTGCCAAAGAAATCATGGTGCCGCGAACAGAAATTACAACGATTGATAAGGAAGCAAAACTAAAAGATGTATTTGAAGTAATGGGTGTGGAACAATATACTCGCTATCCGGTGATTGATGGCGATAAAGACCACGTAATTGGTTTAGTCAACTTAAAACATTTATTAACTGCATATATAAAAGATCCTAAAAATGCAGAAAAAACAATTACAGAATATATGCAACCAATTATTCGAGTAATTGAAACTGTTCCAATCAGCGATCTTTTATTAAAAATGCAACATGATCGTATACACATGGCAATTTTAATGGATGAATACGGGGGAACTTCCGGTTTAGTAACCATCGAAGATATCATTGAAGAAATCGTTGGTGATATTCAAGACGAATTCGACGATGACGAAATCCCTGAAGTTCAAGAAATTAGTGATGGCCATTATATTATAGATGCAAAAATGTTAATTGAAGATGTAAATGAAATGTTGAATATTCATATCGATGATGAAGATATCGATACAATCGGCGGCTGGTTCTGGACTCAACGCTACGACGCTGTTGAGGGTGACAGTTTTGTATATGATGGTTACGAATTCAAAATTAAAGAATTAGATGGTCACCATATTTTATACATTGAAGTCATCAAATTGCCGGAAGAACAAGAACTCGACTTGTACTCAGTTGCTGAATAACGTATTTCAAAAACGACTTTCTTTTCTAAGAAAGTCGTTTTGTCATGTTCGGAACTTTTGTAGGGAGGAAAAAAAGTGGAGCTTTATACAAATTTACGAGCAGGGGAAAAAGGTGCCTGGGTGTCAATTGGCGCATACATATTTCTCAGCTCGATGAAACTCATTATAGGTCACATCGGAGATTCACAAGCTTTAAAAGCAGATGGTCTTAATAATACTACAGATATTATTGCATCTATAGCAGTTTTAATTGGTCTGAAGATTTCGCAACGACCTCCTGATGAAAACCATCAATACGGTCATTTGCGTGCCGAAACGGTTGCATCTTTAGTGGCTTCTTTTATTATGATGGTCGTTGGACTTGAAGTAATCTTTAGCTCAATTATGAACATATTTGACCCTGTTCGCAATTCGCCATCCACTTTAACCATTATTGTTGCATTAGGCAGTGCTGCTGTCATGTACATCGTATATCGATATAACTTAGCTCTTTCTAAAAAAATTAAAAGTTCTGCGTTAAAAGCGGCTGCCTATGATAATCGTTCCGATGCATTAGTTAGCGTTGGTACAGCCATCGGTATTTTTGCTTCGATTATCGGCTATTCAATTATAGATACCATTACTGCTTTAATCATCGGAGTGATTATTATTAGAACTGCATTGGAAATCTTTTGGGAATCAGTGCAAACATTGACAGATGCGTTTGATACCGAGGAAATCGAAACTTTATCCACATTAATAAAAAATGTAGATGGTGTTATTGAATTGGTGGATTTAAAAGGAAGAACACACGGAAATGCAACATTTATTGAAGTGACAGTGACAGTAAATCCATATTTAAACGTCTGGGAAAGCCATCGCATTACAGAAAATATCGAGTCAACGATTAAACGATTTGACATTAATTGTACAGCGCTTGTACATATTGAACCTCACGAGGCAGAAGAAGGTGCAGATTAAAAGAACAGAAGTACTAATTTAAAGGGAACAGTAGATCCATTTTATCGAAATTCTACTGTTCCCTTTAATCATTTATTTTATAAATGCTTTCCTTCGCAAATGACATAACTCTAATTTAAATTTTCCCTCTTCCTTCTGTTAACCCATGTTTTACTGCATAAAGAGCTGCTTGTGTTCGATCTTGCACTTCCAATTTCGCAAATATATTCGAAATATGGGTTTTGACTGTCTTTTCTGTAACAAATAATGACGATGCAATTTCCTTGTTGCTTTTTCCTTTCGTCAATTCCGCCAGCACATCTTGTTCACGTGGAGTTAATGGGTTTTTCACATGCGGCAGATTTCCTTCCTCCCTTAATGATTCTTCCAATTGTGTTGTGGCTACCGGGTGCATAATGCTTTCTCCATGCATTACTTGCCGAATGGAATTGACTAAATCATCCGGTTCAATATCCTTTAACTGATAGCCAGCTGCCCCAGCTTCGATGGCGGGAAGAACATGGTCTTTATCTGAAAAGCTTGTCAATATAATAATTTGCACTTCTGGCCAACACGCTTTAATTTGTTTCGTCGCTTCAATGCCATCCATCTCCGGCATGACTAAGTCCATTAAGACAATATCCGGGTTTAATTCTTCCACTAATCGAACTGCTTCCATCCCATTTTTCGCTTCCCCAACTACTTCAATATCTTTTTGGGTCTTCAAAAAGAATAATAAGCCTCTACGAACAACATGATGATCATCCGCAATTAAAACACGTATCATCCTGCTTCCCTCCTCAATAAGGTAATCGAACGAACAATTCGGTCCCTTTTCCAATCTCCGATACCCATTCAGCTGTGCCGCCAATTGCAGTAGCTCGATCTCGTATCGATTGCAATCCAATGGAAGGGATGTTCATGTTTTGATCAATTTTAAAACCTCTACCCTCGTCTTTTATAACGAGTAAAATATCTGTTTGTGTCACCGTTAAGTAAATCGTTGCTTCCATCACGCCCGAATGTTTTCGGACATTATTTAATGCCTCTTGAGTGATTCGGAATAATGTTTCTTCTACTCTTGAAGGAAATTGAATGACTCCTGATACATTGATCGTTAATTTGATCTTTAACATTTCTGCATAAGCTTTTATTGCATCGATTAGTCCACTTTCCAATCCTTGAGGCCTTAATTGCCAAATAAGAGCCCTCATTTCTGTTAATGCGGACTGTGTCAAATTTTGAATTTCTTTAAAGGTTTCCTTAATTTCTATATTATCGCTCATCTCTATTCCAGCACGAGCCGTTAACGTAACGGAAAACAATAACTGATTCACAGAATCATGCAAGTCGCGCGCCAACCGATTCCGCTCTCGAACTAATGCCATTTCTTGTTCTTGTTTCGTTAAACAAATACGTTTAATGGCAGATCCCATTTGAAAAGCTACAGATTCTAGCAATTCCAATTCTTCTTCTGTAAATACAACTGTATTGGGAGTAGCGACATTTAGTATTCCGAACCGTTCATTACCCGATTGTAATGGCACCGTTGCATGATGAGTAATTCCTGCCGTATCGCCCACCTTTTCCTCGATGGCATTTTCAATTCTTTGACATTCAATAATATTTGATGCTTTTTTTAGTTCATTTCGTCGGAATCGAGAAACACACCAACAACCACCCTTTTTTAAATATTGGCAGTCATTGTAACATAACCCTTCCGGCAAGTTCTCGTGGACTACAAGATTAATCTTTCCTTTTTCATTAATAAAGAAAATCCATCCTGTTGTAAAATTAGTTCCTGCTAAAAATTTTTTAAGTGCTCCTTTTAGCATTGGTATTAATTCTGTTTCTTCATTAAGCAGTTCCGCAATTTCTTTTAATAATGTAATATTGGAATGATCATTTACTACCATATAGCACCTCAACAAACACTTTGTAGTTTAATCATAACATTCCCCTTTTTCCCTCGCATTCGTTCAACTCTAAGACTTTTGAATGAATTTCCAATTTCTCGAACTTTATCGTTCTATTCATATGAATTCATTTACTTCGAAGTCAAAACAATTTATAATCAAACTGCACAGATTAAATCTTTTAGGAGAGTAATAATGAGCAAAAAATTAGAGAATAGTTTGCTATTTGTATGGTTAGTCTCTTTGGTAGCAACGCTAGGTTCTTTATATTTTTCCGAAGTTCGGGGTTATGAACCATGTGAACTTTGTTGGTATCAACGGATATTAATGTATCCAATTGTAGTCATTTCCCTTGTGGCATATTTACAAAAAAATGCTCGGATTGCGGTAACAACAGCCGTATTTTCTTGCATTGGTGGAACGATTTCCCTATACCATTATGGAATTCAAAAATTGGACTTTTTATCGCAACATGCACCAGCTTGTGGACGAGTACCATGTACAGGCCAATATATTAACTGGTTTGGTTTCATTACGATTCCATTTTTAGCGTTAGTTGCATTTATCTTAATTGCAATTACTAGTTTTTATATGTTAAAGGTTTTGAGGAGGACAAATAGTTGAAAAAGCTTGGAATTCTTGCAGCAATCGTTGTAATTTTATTTGCAGTGATCATTGTGTTAACAAATTTATCAAACAAAAGCAAGTTAGAAAACAATCCGTATGGCACAGACAATTTAAAACAATCTACAATTGATTTATTAGATGATGAAAATTATCAAAATATTATTTTGCCAGATGCTCTTAGAGAAAAAATTGCTTCAGGTGAACCAGTTGTAGCTTATTTATTTAGTCCTGAATGTCCACATTGTAAAGAAATGACGCCTCGACTCATGCCAATTGCGAAAGAAATGAATGTTCATATCGATCAATTAAACATCTTAGAATATGAAAAAGGCTGGGACGAGTATAACGTTGAATATACACCAACGCTAATTTATTTCGAGGATGGAAAAGAAGTTCAGCGAATGGTAGGAGCACATCCTGATGAAAACATTCGCAAATTCTTTGAAGAAGTGGTATTAAAATAAGTAAAATGGAAATCGTGTTCTTTATATGGACACGATTTTTCTTTGGAGGAAAACGTATGCATTTTCACTATGAAATTTCGCAAGATGGATTAACGGTAGAAACTTTGTTGCGGGAAAAATGGAAACTAGGAAAAAAACTCGTTCATGAACTACGAATGGCGAAAGCTGTGAAAAATACAGATGGTGAAGCAGTTAAATGGAATGAACCATTATCAAAAGGAACAATGCTATTTTTTATTTTTAGCGTCCCGAAATCCAACTATTCCCCAACGAAACAATGTGAAATCGAAATAAAATACGAAGATGATCATATTTTAATTGTTTCAAAACCTAAAGGAATGAGTACACATCCGAACGACAGGGACGATCACAATACTTGCATGAATCACGTAATGGCTTATATGAAAGATAAAGGGTTACAATACGCAGAGCACGTTCATCGGCTAGACCAAGGAACAAAAGGTCTGTTGATTGTTGCAAAACATCCCATTGCAAAATCAGTATTTGACCGAATGATTGAAGAAAAATCCATCGTTCGAACTTATGAAGCGGAAGTCCAAGGAATCATAAAAAAAGATCGTGGAACCATTAATGCACCAATCGGAAAAGATCGTCATCATCCTACACGACGAATCGTTTCAAAAACTGGTCAACATGCTGTCACTCACTTTAAGGTTGTGAAACGAAAAGAACATTCAACAGTTGTTCATTTACAATTAGAAACAGGCAGAACCCATCAAATCCGCGTCCACATGGCTCATATCGGCCATCCTATTGTAGGGGATGTAATGTACAATGCTCGTAAAACTTCGAAGCGCGATTATGAACTTCATGCCATTCAATTAGAATTTGAACATCCTTTTCTAGATAAACGTATCATTGTTAATGATAAAGCAAGTTCTTAATCTTTCCGCAGAATGAAAAATTTATAAGGCTGTTTAGAAAATGAATTTTTCTAACAGCCTTCTCTTATTTTAATCATACTATTGAATTAAAAGATTATTAAGGGAAAATAATAGTCAAACAAATCACTATAATAGCCATTCTCAATAAGTTAATAGCTATTCGTTAAAGCTTCATAATTTTGCTATTATAGTCAAAGTTGGGCAGATAATAGTCAAATGGTTGAATTATAGTCAAACTCATTAATTTATTAGCCAATCCATCAAAGGGTAAATTCATTTACACAAAATTCTTGACACTCCCTATTACATTTATCAAACAATTCAGCTTTAGAACTAATAGACCTTACATCCAGCATATTTAATAAATGGTCTGGAGCATGTTCTAGCATTTCTTGTATGGTCATGTTCAAAAGCTCCTATCTACAAAAATATTAATATATGAATTTATGAATATCTCTATATATTAAAATATTACTATATAAAGATACTAGATAATTATTTGTTCTTTCATTCATTCCCTTTCGATCTATTTTAGTGATTTTTCAAAGTGTTTAATATTTTCCTCGAATATAGGCAACTTCTTCGTTTCTTCTGCTTGTTTCACCAATTCTACAACTAAGTTATTACTAATTTAAAAAATAGTACTTTGTTAATTAGTAATAATTTTTAATATTTTTTATAATATTAAAAAACAAATTTTTGGTATTTATGTAAAATGATTGAAAAAAATTAAAGAAACATCTATGATGAAAAATTATGTTGTTTTATTATTTACGATTATATTATTTTTAATCGTTCCATCATTTGCTAAAGCTTCAGAAATTGAAGATGAAAGTAACTCGCTAGAATTACTTACTGAGGAAGAAATTAATATATTACAAGAAGATGTAGGACTAACATTAGAAGAAATTAAGACTAGATCACCAGAATTCTTACGTTCCTTAATCGAAGAAGGAGCAAAGAAGAAATTTATTACAAGTGATATAATTACTGTAACAGATGGAATTCCTAATAATAAGTTTAATACAATTCAACCAATATATACTGATCCACAAGGAGATTTAAAAGGTTCGAACCAAATGGAGGGAAGAAGCTTATGAAGTAAAATCAGATAAAAGTGGTTATAAAAAATTCAGAATTGTAGGAAGATGGTAGTGGATTTCTACTCCAGTAGTTACTTTAACAGATGCTTTTGCAATTGGTGTTGCAGATAGTGCGGGATTTAGTCTTCCTGTTTCCAACAATCAAGTTGTACAACATAGACATGAATATTGGACAGGCGCTGGTGGATGGCAATTAAGAGACTACGGAAATCATCCCGATGATTTTTCTACAAATGGTGGGGTAGGATGTTTTATAAATTTAAGACAAGGACAATTAAATCTACACAATGGTTATATGGAACAATATGTTTATACTAAAAAGTCATCTGGAGACGCTACTATTAAATTCGAATATGGACATCAAACACTAGCTTTGGGTTCAATTGGATTCGATAAAAATGGTGTATTTAGTGTTAGTGTTACAACAGGTGTTAAAAAAGGAAATATAGCAGCTAATCTTTCATGGTGATTGTAGTAGAAAAATCTCGCATATTAATGTTACATTGCGAGATTTTACTTTAATTTTGTACTTGTTATTTATTTTAATTCTAAAGGAGAAGTTTAAATATGTTTGCAATTATAGGATTTATTATTGGTTTTGCTAGCGGTGCATATTTTAAAACAGAAGTTTTTGCTGGACAGGGCTTGATTTTTGGATTTCTAATTGATATATATTTAAAACTAAAAAAGCTTGAAAAAAAGATTGATGAAAATCATAAAAATTACGAAAATAAAAGTCATATGAGGTGAACTACCGTGAGTATAAAACATTTTGTGTAAATAAAAAATCCAATAAAAAAGGAAGACCTTTTCTTGATAGAATAAAGTTACCAACAAAATCCCAAGAAAAGAGGTCTTCCTATTAATCAGTTTACAACAGAATTAATTGAAGTACTTGTAAAAAAACAAGATATTACAGAAGTTTTTCGTGTTCATTTAGAAAAAGCGATGAACTTCCTATTAGAAACAGAATTAACAGCCTTTCTGGATTACGAAAAATATGATCGTGCTGGCTTTAACTCTGGAAATTCGCGCAATGGGTATTATTCACGCACCCTTCATACGGAATATGGCGATTTACAACTTCAAATTCCACGAGATCGAAAGGGAGAATTTAAACAACAAACGATTGCTCCATATAAACGCACTATTGATTCACTCGAGACAACGATTATCCATCTATTCCAAAAAGACATTACTACGTCTGAAATAGCAGATTTAATTGAAAAAATGTATGGTCATCACTATACACCTCAAACCATTTCCAATATGACTAAAGCCGTTTCCGAAGCCGTAGAAGAGTTCAATCAACGAGAATTAGATAAACGCTATGTGTGTATTTATTTAGATGCTACTTATCTTCCGTTGCGAAGGGATACTGTAACGAAAGAAGCTATTTATATTGCTGACACTCCCAAGGATTATTGAAATGAAATAATAGGATATTATCCAAACTCAATTTAATATTAGTCAATCCAAAAAGAATAATAGTCAATCATCATAATAGCCATTCTAGATTTGCTCTTTTATTCCCCTTAAAAATCAAAATGGAAATTATCAGGATTTTGTCCATATCGCTCATTTTTATTAATCATTTTTATTTCAAGCATATCTTCATTTGATAATTCAAAGTCGAAAATTTGCATATTTTCGGCAATGCGGCTTGGTGTTACTGATTTTGGAATTGTAATTGTATCATTTTGATAATGCCAACGTAAAACGATTTGTGCTGGAGTTTTTCCATACTTTTCAGCGAGTTTTACTAAAGTGTTATCATTCAATAGGCGACCTTTGCCAATTGGTGACCATGCAGTCACGGCAATCTCATGTTCGCGGCAAAATGCTCTTAATTCATCTTGTTGCAAATACGGATGGCACTCAACTTGATTTACCATTGGCTTCACATTTGCTTTTGCGAAGATTTTTTCTAAATGATGTTGATGGTGATTTGATACACCTGGTACTCGGATTAATTTTTCCTCATACAGACGCTCAATGGCACGATAAGTATCGATAAACTTATCTTCAACAGGCCAGTGAGTTAAATAAAGATCCACGTAATCTAGCCCCAATTTTTTCAATGAAGTTTCAAATGCTCGAAGCGTTTCGTCATAACCTTGATCATTGTTCCATACCTTAGTTGTTACAAAAATTTCCTCACGTGGAATACCGCTAGCTCGTATCGCTTCTCCCACTTCTCTTTCATTGTTATATAGTGAAGCTGTATCAATTGCTCGATAGCCTAACTTTAACGCTGTATCCATTGCATTTAAAGCTTCTTCATGATCTTCCATTTTATACACGCCTAACCCTAAGTAAGGCATCTCTACACCATTGGCTAATGTTTTTGACGGTATTGCCATAAAATCACTCCCCTTACATTCATCGTATTGTCAAAAATTACTTAATAAAACTTACGTTTTTGTTGATATAACTAGTTTTATATAAAAAAAACTTGCCACCCCCTTAAAATTAGGGTATTTATGAGGTAACCACACACTCAAAAATCCCTAATAAAGGAAGTGACAAGTTGTTACCTCAATTATTAACCTATTTGCTTGAATATATCAAGTACCAAGATCAAATGATTCGAACATTACTTACCCTTCTGATTGGAAAAAACATGTTTGATAAGCCAACTGAAAAGCCTGTCAATAAGCCTTATCAAAAACTCCAGGTGGATGAGCTGCCAATCATTGAAACTCTACAAAAGCTCGATTATCAAATTCTTCTCAAAGAATATTTGGAGAAGAACGGGAAACCTCTCAAACCTGTTCAGAGGCGTTCCAATTCAAAAGGTAAAGTACCTTCATCCATGAAATGTCCAAGGTGTGGTGCTCCGTCAGATTATCTTTATGCCAATAACGGAGGTAAAGGACAGTATCAATGCAAGGTGTGTGCGTGTCTGTTTAATAAAAAGAATCAATATGCCAAGGAGGCTATACTAAAATGTCCACACTGTTCGAAAACACTCGAGAAGATCAAGGAAAGAAAAGATTTTCTCGTATTTAAGTGCAAAAACAATGACTGTCCGTATTACAAAAAGAAACTGCAAGGAATGTCTAAAAAAGAGAAAAAGCAGTTCGAAAAGGATCCTCCGTCTTTTAAAGTTCGATACATATTCCGTCAGTTTCAAATTGATTATCAGCCGTTAGCCAAACATTCACCTAAGAAGCCAAAAGTGGATTTGTCCAGGCTTCATGTGTCACCGCACACATTGGGGCTCATTTTAACCTACCATGTAAACTATGGCTTATCGGCTCGGAAAACAGCTGCACTGATGAAGGATGTTCATGGCGTACCCATCTCTCACCAGAGTATATTGAATTACGAAAACAGCGTAGCACTTCTTCTCAAACCTTATGTGGATCATTATCCTTACGAGCTTTCTGATCAATTCTGCGGAGACGAAACATACATTAAGGTGAATGGTCGTTGGCATTATCTTTTTTTCTTTTTTGATGCGGTAAAGAAAATTATTCTGTCCTACCCTGTTTCTCCAAATCGTGATACGGTATCAGCCATTCGTGCGATTGATGAGGCCTTATAGAAGATGAAAGAGATCCCGGAAGACCTCACCTTTGTCGTAGATGGCAATCCGATTTACCTTTTAGCACAACACTTTTTTGCCCAGCACGGTATTACGTTTGATGTGAAGCAGGTCATTGGACTAACCAACGAAGACCAGGTTTCAACGGAATACAGACCGCTAAAACAAATTATTGAAAGACTGAATCGAACATTTAAGGGCAATTACAGATCGACACACGGATTTGGATCCGATCACGGATCCGTTTCTTATGTGACTTTGTTTGTGGCTTATTTTAACTTCTTGCGGCCACATTCAGCCCTGGAAGGCAAAGTGCCTGTAGTTATTCCAGAGCTAAAAGGACTGCCGAATATGCCTGCACGTTGGACAAAACTGATTGGTTTAGCTCAACAATGGCTAGTAGAGCAAACTGCCTAACTTTTTGTTTAGCAGAGCCCTTACCAGCATCGGCGAAGCGAACTCTTGACAAACCGAACCAGTCAATGGTTTAAAATGGGAATTGGCAAGGGCTTCTTTGGTGTGCCTTCTTTTTGTTCCCTTCGCCCTTGTTGGTTCGAAATCAAACCATTGACGTGTTTGTCAAGAGCGATTGCGGCGGCATTTCCTCTAGTTTCGCTAGATCACATCCCTCCAAAACTAAGTTTTCATAGATTTTTTGACACTACCACCATATGCGTATTGTCAAAACTTTATATAGAAATAGGTTATAGAATCCTATATTAGAGGGCTTTATAAGCAAAAAACTTGCCACCCCCTAAATTCTAGGGTATTAGTGAGGTAACCACACCAACACAAAATCCCTAGAAAGGAGAAGTGGCAAGTTGTTACCTCAAATTATAACCTATTTACTTACTTTTATAAACTTTCAAGAACAAATTATTCGAACTCTACTTACCCTACTAATTGGAAGAAGCATGTTCGATAAACCCAAAGAAGCTCCTGTTAATCAGCCTTATCGAAAGCTTCAAATTGATGATTTACCTATCATTGAAAAGGTAGAAAAGCTCGATTATCAGCTTTTATTAACGGAATATCTTCAATCCAAAGGAAAACCGTTAAAACCAGTACGCCGTCGAGCCAATTCTACGCCCGTACCGTCTACCTTATGTTGTCCGAAGTGTGGTGCTCCTTCTGCGTATTTGTACGCAAATAACGGAGGAAAAGGACAATATCAGTGTAAGGTGTGTGCGTGTGTTTTCAATAAAAAAAGTCGTTATCAGAAAGAGGCCATTCTTAAGTGTCCTCACTGCCTTAAAACGCTTGAAAAAATTAAAGAACGAAAAGATTTTCACGTGTTTAAGTGCAAAAATGATATGTGTACCTATTATCAAAAAAACTTGAGCGCCATGACTAAAAAAGAGAAAAAACAGTTTAAAGAAGATCCACAATCGCTGAAAGTTCGCTACATTTACCGGAAGTTCCACATCGACTATCAACCGTTATCCAAACAATCACCAAAGCAGCCAAAAGTCGATTTATCAAGATTGTATGTTTCACCGCATACACTTGGGCTCATCTTGACGTACCATGTCAATTACGGATTATCGGCCCGTAAAACGGCAGCGATCATGAAGGATATTCACGGCGTGTCTGTCTCCCATCAAAGTATCCTAAACTACGAAAACAGCGTCGCATTATGGCTCAAGCCTTATATTGACTACTTTCCGTATGAGCTGTCGGATCAATTCTGTGGGGATGAAACGTACATCCGGGTCAACGGTCGTTGGCATTATCTGTTTTTCTTTTTTGATGCGGTCAAGAAAGTCATTCTTTCGTATCCAGTGTCACCAAATCGCGACACCGCAACAGCAATACGAGCGATTGATGAAGTACTAGTGAAGCTGAAAGAAATACCCGAAAACCTACAATTTGTAGTAGATGGTAACCCTATTTACTTGTTGGCACAGCATTTCTTCGCAGAAAACCACATATCGTTTGACGTAAAACAGGTCATCGGGCTAACAAATGAAGATGATGTCTCCAGAGAGTATCGACCTCTCAAGCAAATCATCGAGAGACTAAATCGCACGTTTAAAGGAAATTATCGATCGACACACGGCTTTGGTTCTGAACAAGGTTCTGTTTCTTTTGTGACATTGTTTGTGGCTTACTTTAACTTCTTGCGCCCACATTCTTCACTTGAAGGTAAAGTGCCAGTAACAATTCCAGAATTAGAAAAGCTACCAACCATGCCAGCGAGATGGACAGCCCTTATTAGGCTAGCTCAAGACTGGATTCAACAACAGTCAGCCTAACTTTTGTTTAGCTGAGCCCTATTCAGCTATCGGCGAAGCGAACTCTTGACAAACCGAACTTACCAATGGTTTAAAATGGAAAAAGTCAAGGGTTTATTTAGCATGCCTTCTTTTGTTCCCTTCGCCCTTGATTGACCTCTGAATAAACCATTGGTGTGTTTGTCAAGAGCGATAGCGTGGCATTTCCACCTAATAAATGGTAGGTAGTATGAACCGTGCTAGTTTTTCATAGAACTTTTGACACTACCACATTCATTAACCTCATTATAAACTGAAAAATATAAATAAAAAAATTATCTAATCCATCAATATTATAGGAATTAAAATTAATAGAAACTTCCTAATAAATTCATAGCATTATTTTCTCTTTAAAGTTAAAATATTCTATAATACGCCACATTTTTTAGTAATAATGTAGTATTCTTCTAAATATATTTATTGAAAGGGAAAAAAACAAGGGGGATGATGTAAAGATGATGGATACACCTTTATTATTAACGAGTTTTTTAAAACGGGCTGAGCGCTACTTTCCTGAAAAGTTGATTATTTCGCGTACAAGCCCAGACACAATTCACCGCATTCCTTACAAAGACTATGTCAAACGCACAAGAAAACTTGCAAGCGCTCTCACAAAGCTTGGGATGAAACGCGGAACAAAAGTTGGTTCTTTTGCTTGGAATCATCACCGGCATTTAGAAGCATATTTTGCAGTTCCTTGTGCCGGAGCCGTTTTGCACATGATTAACATTCGCCTTTCGCCAGAACATATCATTTATGTGATTAATCATGCGGAAGATGAAATTTTGTTAGTCGATGGAGATCTATTCCCACTACTTGAAAAAGCGATTCCTTACTTAAAAACGGTTAAACATATTGTTGTCATGCAAGATGATAAAACCGTTCCTGAATCCTCTTTCCCGAATGTCTATTCTTATGAACAGCTTTTAGAAGAAGCAGATGAATTTGAATTTCCGAATGATTTAGATGAAAACTCACCAGCAGGAATTTGTTATACTAGTGCAACTACTGGAATGCCAAAAGGTGTCGTTTACACTCATCGCGGATTAGTACTTCATAGTATGGCACTTGGTTTAGCAGACGGAATGGGAATCACCGAAAGAGACATTATCATGCCGGTTGTTCCAATGTTCCACGTGAATGCATGGGGAATGCCATTTGCTGGAGTAAATTATGGGTCAACGCAAGTATTACCAGGTCCTCACTTTACACCTAGTTTACTACTTGATTTAATTGAACAAGAAAAAGTGACGTTAACAGCAGGTGTTCCAACTATTTGGCTTGGCGTACTTCAAGAACAGGAAAAAAATCCTCGCGATATTTCTTCCCTAAAAGCTATTGTATCGGGAGGTTCTGCTTCGCCAAAAGGATTAATTCAAGCATTTGAAGATAAATACAATGTTCCGTACGTTATTGGATACGGTATGACCGAGACAACACCACTTGTTTCTCTTTCCAACTATACATCCGCAATGGAAGATTGGACGCGGGAAGAAAAATTAAATATCCGTGCAACACAAGGCCTTACTGTTCCACTTCTTGATACGGAAGTAGTAAATGACCAAGGAGAAGTTCCATGGGATGGAAAAACGATGGGCGAACTGCGGATTCGAGGTCCATGGATTGCCCATGAATATTATAAAGATGAACGAACAAAAGAAGCATTCCGTGATGGGTGGTTGTATACTGGAGACATTGCAGTTGTCACACCAGAAGGTTATATCAAAATTACTGACCGTACAAAAGATTTAATCAAAAGCGGAGGAGAATGGATTTCATCTGTCGATTTGGAAAATGCCCTCATGACTCACGAAGCTGTATTAGAAGCAGCGGTCATCGCCATTCCTCATGAAAAATGGCAAGAGCGTCCACTTGCATGCGTCGTATTAAAAGAAGGAAAACAAGCTACAAAAGAAGAACTACTCGATTATTTAAAAGATCAATTTGCGAAATGGTGGATTCCGGATGACATTGTATTCTTAAAAGAGATTCCAAAAACATCCGTTGGTAAATTCTTAAAAGCCAAACTACGAGAAGAATTAAAGAATTATAAAGTGAATGCATAATAAACTAAGGGGCGAATCTTTGTGAATTTGCCCCTTCTATTTAATTTTTTCTTTTCAATCTTTCATCTTTATTTGGATGATCTACAACATCTGATTGAATTGGATCTGGAATTCGATGATCATCTTCTAACTGCTCCCCATCCCGCAGTCTTTCCATTTGTTTCCCAAGCCAAATACAATCTTCTAGATTATTCGTCATATGCCCGCTAACTGGCATTTCATTTTTGTTTTCCACAGAAGTAACCTCCCAATTGTTTATATGAGTTATTGTGAACAAATCCTTCAAAAAAATGATATAGTAAAGTAAATTTATTTAAGCTATACTAAATTAGAGATAACATTTACTTAGGAGGTATACTTCCATGGGTACTGTTTTACTACTAGTAGTATGTGCTTCATTTCTCACAGCTATTTTAACTGCTGGACGTGAAGGAGATTACACTGAAGAATAATCTCTTATCATTCGAAATACGAAAAAAGGCAATCCTATTTTAGGGTTGCCTTTTTGTTTTATGTCTTGACTTTTTATACTTAACAAAATAAACTTAGTTACATAAAGTAAGTGGATTGATTAATATCACTTTAAGGAGACTTTGTATGGCGACACATTTTCATAAAAAACCAAACACATATGTTTCTCACGTTCAAATAAAGGTATCAAATTTAGATCGCTCTTTAGAATATTACAAAAATATTATTGGCTTTGACGTGTTGGAGCAAACCGAAAAAGCAGCTGCTTTTACAACAGATGGAAAAACAAGCATTCTTTCCATTGAGCAAGTAGACAATGCACTTCCTTTACAGAGAGGTCAAACTGGTCTTTATCATTTTGCGATATTGCTCCCTACTAGAAAGGATTTAGGAAATTTCATTCAACATATTTCTCAACTAAATGTTCAAATTGGTGCAGGTGACCATCATGTGAGCGAAGCCATTTATTTATACGATCCGGACGGAAATGGCATTGAAGTGTATGCAGACCGTCCAGAAGCACAGTGGTTTTGGAATGAAAATACCGTTTATATGACAACGGAACCCGTTAATTTCCGTTCCCTTCTTGATTTAGCGGATGGTCATTGGAATGGATTACCTAAAGGAACAGTGATGGGGCATATTCATTTATCTGTATCTGATCTTTTAAAATCAGAAGAATTTTATACAAAAGCTTTAGGTTTTGAAGTTGTTACAAGATATGGAAGCCAGGCGTTATTCATTTCCACTGGAAAATACCATCATCACATTGGATTAAACACTTGGGAGAGCTTAGGAGGTTCTCCTTCTAGTGAAAAAAGTGTTGGTTTAAAATCCTATACATTAGTGCTGGATAACGAGGAACAAGCAGAAAAAATTAAAGGTCATTTAAAAGAAATGGGGCATGTTGTAGAACGATTTGAAGGAGCTTCAAAATATGGAGGCCATCAAGAGTTTTCAACCATTGACCCTTCAGGAATCCGCATTGTTTTTACATTGGATGGCGAATAAATATTAAAAGGTGTCTTGAAAGTCGAAAACTTCCAGACACCTCCTTTCTAGTTGAAGCAAGCTTCCCCTATCCTCGTCGCAAACTGGCCGTCTTTTGGGCATTTGTAAAAACTCCCTATTTGTATCATTTAATAGGGAGCATTTCATTTTTTCAGACCATCCCTTTGCAATTTATTTTAGCCCAGGGAAATTTTGTTGGCGTAATGCTTCGTAAATGATGATGGCTGCCGAGTTCGATAAATTCAAAGAACGCACTTTATCTGTTTGAGGAATTCTTAGCACTTTATCGCGACGTTCGTATGCAAAATCTTTCGGCAAACCAGACGTTTCTCTCCCGAACATGAAATAAATGTCTTTTTCCCTATCGCTAAAATCATGAGTTGTATAAGGCTCATCGCTATACGTTTCGATTAAATATAATTCCCCATCCTTTGCATATTCGAGAAAATCTTCTAAAGAGTCATGGTACACAATATTGACATGTTCCCAATAATCTAATCCTGCACGTTTCAACATTTTATCGTCAGTAGAAAACCCTAGAGGATGAATTAAATGCAAAGTTGTATTCGTAGCAGCACAAGTACGTGCAATGTTTCCTGTATTAGCTGGAATTTCGGGTTGATATAATACGATATGTAATGGCAAAACTAGACACTTCCTTCTTTTATACATCTTTTATTTGGAATAAGGGCTAGCCTCTTTCCACTAGTTCCAGCCCTTTTTTTATTTCACGCAGCACTTCTTCATCTTTTTCTTGATGATATACTTCAAGCAATGCATCTTTTGCCTTCTTTCCACCAATTTTCCCGAGAGCCCATGCACTAGTACTCCGAATGACAGGACGTTCATCCTTTTTCAATAATTCAATTAACTCTGGCACGGCTGATTGTTCTTTAAAATGAGCCAGTGCAAGGATTGCATTTCGCTGAATGGGTTTTTTCCCTCGCCATGAACCCGCCATTGTACCGAATTTGTTTTTAAATTCTTTATTCGAAAGTTTCAACAGTGGAACGAGGAGCGGCTTTGCCAGTTCAGGATCTGGCAAAAATTCATCATGAATCCAATTCGTCTTCCCCTTATTTTTTGGACAAACCGTTTGACATGTATCGCAGCCATATACTCGGTTTCCAATTTTTGTTCGAAATTCATCCGGTATAACATCTTTCGTCTGTGTTATAAAGGCAATACAGCGTTTTGCATTTAATTGACCAGGTTCTACTAATGCACCAGTCGGGCAAACATCTAGGCATAACCTGCAATCGCCGCATTCATTTTCAATCGGAGAATCTGGTGGAAATGGAATATTTGTAATCATTTCTCCTAAATAGACATATGAACCGAATTCAGGGGTAATAATCGAGCAGTTTTTCCCGCTCCAACCAATCCCCGCTCGTTCTGCAACAGCACGGTCTACAAGCTCACCCGTATCGACCATCGACTTAACCGAGACATTGGGAACTCTTTCTCGTAGCCATTGTTCCATCAATTCTAGTCGTTGTTTTACTGCCACATGATAATCCAATCCCCAAGATGCTCTTGCAAAAATCCCTCTCCGTTCACCTTTTTTACCAGTTGGGGGATTTTTCATTTTAGATGGATAAGCTAAAGCAATCGCAATAATGCTTTCTCCTTCAGGCAATAGCTTCTTTGGCTCTGTTCGCTTCTCGATATCCTCTTCTTCAAAGCCGGATTGATAATTCAATTCCTGTTGCCTTTTCAAACGATTTTTCATTTCTTGAAAGGGAGACGCTGTGGTAAATCCGATTTTATCTACCCCGATGGACTTCGCATATTCAATTAAATCCATTTTCAATTGTTCTACATTCATATTCTAATCGCGATGAAAAAGTCGCAATTTGCACCTCCCCTCGTTCACATCATTCAAAGTCTAATGAGAATCAATCTACTTTCCTTTTCATTTATGGTACAATAGGTTTACAAATAATTGGCAGGTGAATGTTAATGAACCTTTCAATCAATAAAGAACTATTTTCTCAAGTCCCGCAACTAAAAATCGGCATTATTCATTATACCAAAATTGTTGTATCACAATCGCCTCAAATGTTGAAAGGACGAATGCAATTATTTCAAGAAAATTTATTTTTTGAACTGCAAGATTCTCCTGTAACAGAACGTCCAGGTATTAAAGAATGGAGAACCGTTTGGAAAGCGTTAGGTGCTGATCCGAACCGTTACCGTCATTCTGCTGAAAGTTTAATGCGGAGAATTGCGAAACAAAACTATTTATCTCCTGTTCATTTAGCGGTGGATTTAAATAATTTCTTTTCGCTAGAACATGAAATTCCTATTGGTATTTACGATGTCGATCATATTGTAGGGGACGTTGAAATTAACTTAGGAAATAGTGAAACCGGCTATGATGGATTAAATGGCCGATATAACAAATTAACAAATATTTTATATAGCAAAGATGAAAAAGGGGCTTTTGGAAGTCCATTTGTCGATTCAGTCAGAACAAGCGTTACGGAAGAGACTACGGAAGCATTGCAAATTTTTTATTTACGTCCATCTTTAGAAGAAGACTATTGCAACAAACTCCTTTCATCTTGCGGTAAAATGTTTACACAAGTTGCAGGGGGAGAATTTACGACCGCATTATTATCCGCCGATAATCCGAGCGTAACGATTGAGGTGAAAAAATGAAAACTATTCCACTGGCAGAAGGAATCAAATTAAAAAGCATTTTAACGAAAAAAGTTCAAGAATTAGTGTATGAGTTTCAAAAAAATGCTCATGTCGTCGTTGAAAAAGGTGAAACACCAAAACAAACGGGCCGTTCTTTAAAAGAAATTGAAGCAGAGCTGGCACAAGTGAGAAAAGATATCCGCACATTAGACAAACTGATTTATCGGGCGAATATTGAAAATACAATCGAATTTAAAGGGGAAGTTATGCCCATTGTTGAAGCTATCGAACTTGCTACTCAATTGCGGGCAGAGGTTTCCTTATACAAAACTTTAGGCAACTCTGAAAAGGAAAAAATCTACACTTCAACTGGTGAAGGAGTTGTTCTATACGAAGTTGCCATGTACGATCCACGCGAATATCGTGAGCGGGCAAACCAGCTCGAAAAAGAAGCGCACCGCCTATCTAATTTAATTAATGCCAAAAACTATGAAGTTCATATTGAATTTGATGATTCCAATTATTTCTAAAACAAAATCATTTCCTCGGGGAGGTGAGAGTCCTCCCCGAGGTATAACGGCTGTCAAACTTGATATAGTGCATAAATGGCAAACCAATAACCATTAACCTGTTACTATGTAACCTTTAACTAATGACCAACTAGCGCAAAGGCAATCGATCGTCAAAATACCTAAGTGTTTTTTCTTGTACAGCCGTTATAACAATAGGCTGTTTAGAAAATGATATCTTTCTAAACAGCCTTACTTTTTTCTAACGGAGATTCTTATTTTTGATAATAGTCAAAGTTCAAGTTTTATTAGTCAAACTGCTTTGGATTATAGTCAAACTCGAGAAGATATTTGCCAATCAAAAAAATCCGACTCCCCAATCAAAGGATAATAGTCAAAGTCCATGATTTATTAGTCAAACTACTTTGGATTATAGTCAAACTCGGGAAGATATTTGCCAATCGAAAAATTCTAACTCCCCAATCAAGGGATAATAGTCAAAGTCCATAATTTATTAGTCAAACTCAGCTGGATTATAGTCAAACTCGGGAAGATATTTGCCAATCAAAAAAATCCGACTCCCCAATCAAAGGATAATAGTCAAAGTCCATGATTTATTAGTCAAACTCAGCTGGATTATAGTCAACCCAGGGAAGATATTTGCCAATCAAAAAAATCCGACTCCCCAATCAAAGGATAATAGTCAAAGTCCATGATTTATTAGTCAAACTCTGCTGGATTATAGTCAAACTCGGGAAGATATTTGCCAATCGAAAAATTCTAACTCCCCGATCAAAGGATAATAGTCAAAGTCCATGATTTATTAGTCAAACTCAGCTGGATTATAGTCAAACTCGGGAAGATATTTGCCAATCGAAAAATTCCGACTCCCCAATCAAAGGATAATAGTCAAAGTCCATGATTTATTAGTCAAACTCAGCTGGATTATAGTCAAACTCGGGAAGATATTTGCCAATCAAAAAAATCCGACTCCCCAATCAAAGGATAATAGTCAAAGTCCATGATTTATTAGTCAAACTCAGCTGGATTATAGTCAAACTCGGGAAGATATTTGCCAATCAAAAAAATCCGACTCCCCAATCAAAGGATAATAGTCAAAGTCCATGATTTATTAGTCAAACTCAGCTGGATTATAGTCAACCCAGGGAAGATATTTGCCAATCGAAAAATTCCGACTCCCCAATCAAAGGATAATAGTCAAAGTCCGTGATTTATTAGTCAAACTCAGCTGGATTATAGTCAACCCAGGGAAGATATTTGCCAATCGAAAAATTCCGACTCCCCAATCAAAGGATAATAGTCAAAGTCCGTGATTTATTAGTCAAACTCAGCTGGATTATAGTCAAACTCGGGAAGATATTTGCCAATCGAAAAATTCCGACTCCCTAATCAAGGGATAATAGTCAAAGTCCATAATTTATTAGTCAAACTCAGCTGGATTATAGTCAAACTCGGGAAGTTATTTGCCAATCGACTCCACACAAGTGAAAATGGGTAAACTACAATGAATTATAGTCAACTCCGTGACGATATCCCTCAGATAACACTTCACAACTATTTTTTTGACCTATTTGAAAAAACAAACACTAACGGAGGAAAGAAGAGTATAAAACCAAACCATCCGAATGAAATAAAAATCGGAATTAATAAAAAGGAAATACCAGAAATAATCGTTAATATTGATCGTTTCTTTAATCCATAAATTCCAATCAAGAAACCTAACGCAATACATAATAAGGACAGAACTTTCAACCAATCCATATCATCACCCCTAAACCATCAAAGATGCATATCTCGCAACTTCATTCAAAAAACTATTCCACTCCTGGCAAAAATCGCAACAATTTTTCATCAGCATCTAATATAACATCCACCCCAAGGGGAATGCCTATGTTTGGTGTAGAGTGGCCAATGTTAAATCGCGCAACTGTAGGTTTTTTATATGGCAACAAATATTCTTTTATTAAGGATAATGCGTTCTCTTCTACACCACCATTTCCTAATCGCCCAATCACAAACCCACATGCCTCTTTCAATTTCCCTGCCAATCTTAAATGATTAAACATACGGTCAATTTCTTCAATACTCAATTCTTCATCTTCAATAAGCAAAATTTTATCGCGCGTGTCAATTTCAAACTTTGTGCCGAGTGTATCGACAATTCTACGCAAATTTCCGCCTATAAATTCACCTCGTACAGAACCAGGTATTAAACTTTCAAGAGGTGAAATGGTTTCATCATAATAAATTTCAAAAGGCGAAAATAATTGGTAAAACATTTTTTTCGATTGTTCGTCCAATTCTTTTGAAAGAGAAGGTCCATGGAATGTGACAACATTTGAATATTGTTGAATGGCTATATGTAAAAAGGTAATGTCTGAAAATCCCCAAAATATTTTTGGATGTTCAGTTAGTAGTGGATAGTCGATTTTATCAGCTATTTTCGCAGCACCATATCTATCAGTGGCACAAAAAATTCCTTTCACTTCAGGGTCTTCAATCATTTGATGCAAGTCATGAACCCACGCTTCATCTGTTTCCTCAAAATCATGTTCATTAAGCTCAATGGTTTTTCCTAATTTATAATGTAATCCCATATCGGTGAATAGAGATATATTTCGTTGCAAGCTTTCCAAATCAATAGGACCGCTTAGTGCTATAATCCCTACAGTATCTCCTTTATTTAAGTGCATTGGCCTTATTTTCATTGAGTTCCTCCTACAATTTATTGATACTACAACTATATTAACAAATGGCGTTGAACAATGCTTCTAGAGATTAGTCCAGAAAAAAAGAGCCGTCTCACCTTACGCGGCCCTTTTCACTTATTTTATTTAACTCCTGTATAAATAACCGTTACATCAGGATGTTGGTGTAAAGCACTTGCCGGTAAATCTTCTGTTATTACACCGGTACGAAGACGGTCATAAGCTTCTTGTTTCGCTTCTCCGGAAATTAACAAAATAATCTTCTTTGCATTTAAAATTGATTGAATACCCATTGTGATTGCTTTTCTAGGCATATCCTCTGGTTTTTCAAAATACTTTTGATTTGCTTCTATTGTGGATTGGGTTAATTCTACAATATGTGTAAGAGAATCGAAAGGTGTGCCTGGTTCGTTGAATCCGATATGTCCATTTACTCCGATACCAAGTACTTGAAGATCGATTCCACCTGCTTCTTTTATTTGTTGTTCATATGTACGACATGCAGTTTCTAAATCAGAGCTATGACCTTCTGGAATGTGTACGTTTTCCTTTTGAATATCTACATGTTTAAATAAATGATGATTCATGAAGTAGTGATAACTTGCCTCATTATCTGGGTCAATTCCAACGTATTCATCTAAATTAAATGAAACCACATCTTTAAAAGAAACATTACCTGAATGATATTGTTGAACTAACTCTTTATATAAGCCAATTGGCGTACTTCCTGTCGCTAACCCAATTACTGAATTTGGTTTGTTTTGTAATTGTTCTACAAAGATGTCACAAGCTTTTTTACTTAAATCCTCGTAATCTTTTGCTTCAATCCATTTAATTGAGCTCATTTTTTTCCTCCTATAATTTAAATTTGGCGCCCTTTTTTATTTTATAATCAACTTACAATAATGACCATTATTTTTTCGCAACAAATTCAACGTTTCTTTTATTCGTCTGCGCATTGTCAAGAATATGCGGTATATTTTTTAAATCGCTACCAGTTGGCATTTGGAAAAGACGAAGACCGAACTCTTGTGCAACAGCAAATAAATGATCAAATATATCAGATTGAATGGATTCATATTCAGTCCATACTACTGTATTGGCAAAAGCATATATTTCCAATGGTAATCCGTTTTCAGTCGGTGCTAATTGTCGAACCATTAATGTAGCTTCCTCATTGATACCTGGATGATGTATTAAGTATTGAGTGATGTACGCACGAAATAATCCAATATTCGTTAAAGCTCTACCATTCACTGAATTGGCTAATCGGTCAATTTGATGCTTTTGGTTATATTCTTCAATCTCCTTTTGGCGATGAACAATGTAATCTTTGAGCAAATGAATTTTTTTACATTTTTCAAGCAATTCTTCAGAACAGAAAGAAATACTTGTAATATCTATAAACAACGATCGTTTAATTCGACGATTACCCGATGCCTGCATTCCTCTCCAGTTAATAAAAGAATCAGAAATTAACGCATAACTCGGAACAGACGTAATCGTTCTGTCGAAATTTCGCACTTTCACAGTATTTAAGGAAATATCAATGACATCTCCATTCGCACCATACTTCGGCATTTCAATCCAATCGCCAACCCGTACCATATCATTAGCTGTCAGCTGGATGCCGGCTACAAGACCTAGCAAAGAGTCGCGGAACACTAACATAAACACAGCTGATAACGCACCGATTCCACTTAAAAGAATAATTGGATTTTCTCCTAATAGATTAGCAATTACCAAAATCGTTCCGATAATATAATTGGCAATTTTAGCTACTTGTAAATAACTTTTGATTGGTCGAATTTTCGAAATCTCATACGTTTGATAAATATCATGAAAAGCTGTTAATAGGCTATTCAGCAAACCTAAAGCAACTATGATCATGTACGTTATCGCAAACTTCTCAATTGTACTCTGATAAGTAGGAAAAATGGCAGCAGAATAAAAAATAATAATAGCAGGTACTAAATGAGACAGCCTATGAAATATCTTACTTTCCAGCAAGATGTTATCCCAAGTAAATTTATTTTTATGTATGATTTTGATGATAAAACGAATGACGATTTTTTTGGCAATAAAGTTCGCAATGATACAAACAATGATAATGAACGCAATCATGATGGCAATTGATAAATAACGAACCCACGTGTCGTTCAATTCATAACTTATAAGGTAATTGCGTATAAATTCCATCGTATTCCCCTTCTTATTCAATTCTTTACTTCACCAATACCCATTGAGCAAATCTCCACTATTATAACAAAAGGGTTTAATTAGGCTAAAATAAAAGCAGACATGCAAATTATGGAATAACTTTGTTCTTCATTATCATCAAAACGAACATACAAAAAGCAACTACAGTTCAAACTTGAACCGAATTGCTTTTTTGTATGATAATATAACGCTTACAAATTGTTTAACGAATCATACCGCGGAATCCGTCCCTTGCTTATCCTCAAAAGCTTGAACGACAACCGCTGCAGATGCATCTCCTGTAACATTGGTTGATGTGCGAATCATATCTAAAACGCGGTCAACCCCTGCAACCAATGCTAATGCTTCTAATGGTAATCCAACTGCTGTAATCACCATTGTCAGCATGATTAACCCAGCCCCTGGAACACCTGCAGTACCAATTGATGCAAGCGTTGCAGTTAATACAATAATTAATTGCTGTGTAAATGAAAGATCGACACCTAAAAACTGTGCGATGAACAGCACGCATACCCCTTGATACAATGCCGTTCCATCCATATTGATGGTAGCCCCAAGTGGTAATACAAAGCTGCTTACTTTCTTTGACACGCCCAAATTTTCTTCTGTATTTTGAATTGTGATTGGCAATGTGGCAGAACTGCTGGACGAACTAAAAGCAACTAAGCTTGCAGGTAAAATCCCTTTGAAAAATTTTACTGGGCTATAGTTGGCTAAAAACTTCACTGAGCTTGAATATACAATTAGTGCATGAAGAATACATCCAACATAAACAACGAGAATTAATTTGATGAGCGGGAGGAGAACAGAAGCACCGTATTGTCCCACAACTGGAGCAATTAAACCAAAAATCCCGATTGGAGCAACTTTCATCACAATATGGGTAATTTTATACATAATTTCTGCAAGTCCATCGAAAAAATCATAAACGGGTTTTGCTCTATCTCCAACCAACGCAATAGCTACTCCGAGGAAAAGTGCGAAGAAAATTATTTGAAGCATATTAGCGTCAACCAATGATTGAATAGGATTTGTAGGAATAATATTCAACAACGTATCAATAGCTCCCGGCACTTCCTTAGGTTCAGCTGCTTCTTCAGATATTGTTAAATTTAGGCCTGAACCGGGCTTGAAAATATTAGCAAGAATTAATCCAATAATTACGGCAATAGCTGTCGTAATTAAATAATAAGCAAAAGTAATTCCACCCATTCTGCCGATTCGCTTAATATCACCTGTACCAGCAATTCCAATCACAAGAGAAGCAAGTACTAATGGAACGATAATAAATTTAATAAGTCTTAAAAATAAATCCCCAAGAGGTTTAACCACTTCAATACTTGGTCCAACAATGACACCCACAATAATCGCAAGAACAAATGCGATTAAAATTTGTGTTAACAGACCAATCTTTCTCATTTTGAACCCCCTTTTGTGTATTACCGTGATTCACCCATCCCAAACAATGATTTAGTTGTCTCCCCCCTTACAGAAACAAAACAATGATTGGTTTATCCTATGCTAGTCATTGTTTCAGATATGAATTTCTTGCTTATGAAAACTAGACTCGTCTCTTTTCCACAAAAAAAGGACTTCCAAATTAGAAGTCCTAAAATGCCTTAAACAAATTCTACTTCAATCCATTTTCTTACACTATTGATAAACCATACTTTCGAACACTTTTTCAAATCTTCCAATGTCAAAACCTTTTCTTTAATCTCTCCTGCTTTTAATAAATGTTCACGGAAAGTACCTGCAAGCAATCCGCTGCTAACAGGTGGAGTCCAAAGTTTTCCGTCCATTTCTAATACAACATTGCCGTTTATAAACTCCGTCAACTCTTCTCTTTCATTCCATAAGAGAACGTCAAACATATCTGCTGATTGAGGCTTGAACGATTCATAAAGATCTCGATTCGTTGTTTTATGATATAAAAATACATGTTCCGAATTTACTGGAGTTTTAGCAAGTGCAACCTTTTTAGGAGACTCCATTTTCACGATTGATTGCCCTTCAATTGTACATGTACCACTTGGATTGACAAGTAATCGAACTTTCCATTGTCCTGATTGATTAGCTTTTGCAAACTCTTTCAACTTCTGTTTTACTTCATTGATATCCAGTTGATACTGAAAATACGCTGCTGATTTCCCTAATCGATTCAGATGTTCCTCTAGTAAGAAGAATTCTCCATCTTCCAACAATAAGCTTTCTAATAATTGAAATTCTTTCACTTCACGAGTAAGGAAATCAGATTTTGCAAGAATTTCATTAAATTCATCTTCAGCAGTGGAGTCCCAAGTAATGCCGCCTCCTACACCATAAGTGGCCTTTCCTGATTGATGCTCAATCAGTACCGTCCGAATTGGCACATTAAAAATAGCTTCTTTATTTGGAGTAATGTAGCCAATAGCACCACAATATACTTCACGAGGCGTTTTTTCTAACTTTGTGATAATGTCCATTGTACTAGCTTTCGGTGCTCCAGTAATCGACCCACACGGAAAAATAGCTTTTAACACATCTACTAGTTCTGTTTCTTTTTTCAAGGTTGCAGTAACAGTCGATGTCATTTGATGGACCGTTGGATACTGTTCAATATCAAATAATCGGGGTACCGTCACTGTTCCGGTTTCGGCAACAGCCCCTAAATCATTACGCAGCAAATCAACAATCATTACATTTTCTGCACGATTTTTTTCTGAATGATAGAGCCACTTTGCCTTTTCTTGATCTTCTTCAAAAGTTTTTCCCCTTTTTATTGTCCCCTTCATTGGGCGAGTTGTAATTTTCTCTCCTTCAATATGGAAAAACAACTCAGGAGATGCCGATAGAATACTATGTTCTCCTGTATGAATGTAAGCGCAATAATTTGCCGATTGAGCTTTTTTCATTTTATTGAATAATGCAAATGAATCACCTTCAAATTGCGCATGTAAACGAATCGTATAATTCGTTTGATATGTAATTCCATTCGCAATGGAATCTTTAATAAATTGGATGGCTTCCCGATACTCTTCTTCATTTACATCAGGCTTCCATTCTGTTAGTGAATAGGAATTCATCACTGCTGGCGATTCATGTAAAGGTTCTTTAAAAAGACCAAACCATAACAACGGCATTGTATGACCAGGCTTCACTTTAAGCGCAGAGTCAAAAGCCGCAGCACTCTCATAAGACAAGAAACCTGCCGCGTAATATCCATGCTTAACCCCTTTCTGCACTTCTTGAAGACAAGTTAACACTTCACTGATGTCGTAAGTCGAAATGATTTTATCAGGATGAAGAAACGTAATCGGCTCTATATTTCCTTTAGAATTCGCAAATTCAAAATACAATCGTGGTGTATGCTCTGAAATTTGTGTATTCATGTTCCATTTCCTTTTCTATTTTAGAAATTTCTATACATAGTAGTATAGAAAAATTAAGTAGTTATGAAAACTCTTTTTGAATTCATGCAAATGACGAAGCATGAATTATTGAACTTATGCTCTAGAATAATGCTCTTGTACTAATTCGATATACCTTCTAATGGATTTTGGTAAGTAGCGTTGATTTAAGTAAGTGAGATGCACAGTACGTTTAAGATTTGGATGTTCAATTACTTTTTGAATAACCGCTTCACTTGTAGAACCCTTTAAATAATTTTCAGGTAAAATCGTCACGCCCAATCCTTCCTGTACTAGGGAAATGGCTGTTTCGAATCGTTCAATCTCATATTTATCATTTATAGGCAAATTGTTCATTTCAAATGCTTTTAAAACATCTAAGCGTGTTTGGAATCCTTCAGTACTAATTATAAATGGTTCCTTATATATATCTTTCAATTCCAAAGTGTCTTTCTCTTTTAAATGATGATTCTTTGGCAAAACAGCTACTAATCTTTCTTCGTATAGCGGTATAGAAACAATATCTTTTTCGTTAATAATTTGATTGGTAATAATGACATGCGATTGATGCGTTCGTAAAGCTTGTTTGACACTTTCCGCACCTAAAATATCGACTAGCTTAACGTTGATGAATGGATAATCTTGTTTTAATTTCTTTAATGTTTGCGGTATCCAATGTTTTGCTGATTCAATTAACCCTAATATCAAACAACCATCCCCAACTGAACCGATTTCTTGCAATTCAATTTTTAATATATCTAAGTTCTCCAAAATCTCCTTGGCTCTACCGTATAGAAATTCCCCAACATCTGTTAATTGAAGTTTTCGAGTATGTCCTTCAAACAAAGGATAGCCTACGTCAGATTCTAATTTTTTCATTGCTATACTTAACGAAGGCTGGGCAATGTGTAATTCCTCTGATGCTTTCGTATAACTCATGCATTCCACAAGTTTTATAAAGTATCTCAACTGCTTCGTATCCATTAAACCACCCTATTTATAGTTATTATCTATAATATTATTCAAATTATATATTAGATTTATTAATCAATTCAAACTATACTGATACTAACTACTCAGAATATTTCAAAATTAAGGGGATGCGTTTTTGATGACATCATTACGACAAATTTGGTCTGGAAGAATTGATTATGGAGATGAAAAAAGCAAACGCTACCATGAAATCGTACAGCTAGAAAAAAATATTGACCCAATACCAAACGTGGCAATCGTAGGCTTCCAATGTGATGAAGGGGTTCGTCGAAATCAAGGACGAATCGGTGCCAAAGAAGGACCTAATGCCATTCGAAAAGCTTTGGCAAATATACCTTGGCACGGGGAATCGGCTTGTATCACTGACTTAGGAAATATAAGCTGTGAAGATGCGGAATTAGAAAAAGCTCAAAAATTATTAGGGGAAAAAATAGCGGAAGTACGGACAAACGGTTCGAAAGTGATTGTGCTCGGGGGAGGACACGAAACATTATATGGTCACTACTTAGGTATTCGACAATACATCGGTCGTGATAAAAAATTAGGAATCATAAATATCGATGCTCATTTTGACTTGCGAAGTTATGAAGAAACGACTTCATCTGGAACGATGTTTAAACAAATTTTAGATCATGACAATCATGCATCTTATTGTGTAATCGGTATACAACAATACGGAAATACACTGGAACTGTTTGAAAGAGCAAAAGAGTTTCGAGTCACTACAATTTTAGAGCAACAAATACGAGAAAATATGAATCAAGCTCTAAATGAAATCGATTCTTTTATCAATCAAAATGAAGTGATTTTGTTAACACTTTGCATGGATGTCATTAATGCAGCAGAAGCGCCTGGGGTCAGTGCCCCATCACCTTTTGGACTAAATGCTGTTGAGGTTCGAAAAATCATCCAGCATGTGCTTCAATCTCCAAAGGTGGCTTCATTCGATATTTGTGAAGTAAATCCAACCTTCGATTTAAATGGCCAAACTGCAAAATTAGCGGCGTATTTCGTCAATGAAGTGATCATGTTCATGATAAAACAAAGGGGGTAAAAACGATGGCGTTTGATCAAATTACAACTATTTTCTTAGCGGTGTTGTTTTTAACAATTGGTACATTCATTATTAAAAAGGTAGGAATTTTTCAACGTTTCTGTATACCAGCACCAGTTGTAGGGGGATTATTATTTGCGCTGATTGTCACGATTTCTAAGTCTGCAGGTTTTGAAATCACTCTTGATACTTCATTGCAAAGTTTATTTATGATAACATTCTTTACTACAGTAGGATTAGGAGCCAGTTTTAAATTAGTAAAACTCGGCGGAAAGCTGCTTATTATTTACTGGCTCGCTTGTGGTTTTTTAGCGTTAATGCAAAACGTCATTGGGGTGGGATTAGCATCACTTTTAGGCATTGAACCATTAATCGGAATGATGGCTGGTGCAGTATCAATGGAGGGTGGTCACGGTGCCGCTGCTGCCTTTGGTCAAACGCTCGAAGAATTAGGATTTGAAGGAGCAATGACAGTCGGTGCAGCAGCTGCAACGCTTGGACTTGTAGCAGGTGGATTAGTTGGTGGACCTGCAGCGAAACATTTAATTTCAAAATATGATTTAAAACCATCTAAGGAGGAAATGGAAGTTTCTTCATTGGATACAGATCATGAACAAGTGACAACTCAAACGTTCTTTACTCAAGTATTAATCATCACATTCTGTATGACGGTTGGTTCATATATAGGAAAATGGTTCTCCGAGCTAACGGATTTTGTATTACCTGGCTATGTTGGTGCTATGTTTGTAGCGGTTATTGTTCGCAACATTCTTGATAAAATCAAACCGGGTGCTATCAATATGAAAACTGTATCCATTATTGGGGATATTACCTTAGGAATATTCTTATCCATGGCGTTGATGAGTATTAAGCTTTGGGAAATTACAGATTTAGCATTGCCTTTATTAATCATTGTGTTGGTACAAGTGTTATTTATTGTTTTACTTGCTATGTTTGTATTATTTAGATTGCTCGGCAAAAATTACGATGCGGCAGTCATGATTTCAGGTTTTCTCGGCCATGGACTGGGAGCCACTCCAAATGCGATGGCAAATATGCATGCCATTGTCGGACGATTCGGTCCATCGCAAAAAGCTTTCCTCGTAGTGCCAATTGTAGGTGCATTCCTCATCGACGTATTTGGAATACCGATTATTATTACAACTATTAATCTATTTAAATAATTCATAAGTAAAAAAATGGCTCTATCATATTTGGTTTTCATATTCTAGCACCAAATTGATAGAGTCATTTTTTGATTTTCGTCATTTTATATTGGATTCTTATTAACCAAAACTTCAAATTCGTTGTTTAAATTACACATATAGGCCTGTGAGGAGCACGATTTGTTGAAGCGAGAGATGAATCGTCTTCTAATTTGACGGTACGATGTTCAGTTTTTCAATTACCAAATAATACACCTCCTCTGTAATCGATAACTCTAACTTACAGGGAGGTGCAATCGATTTATATGCGTCGTTTGAATTCGGTATTATATAAATTACGGGTTAGTGCAAAATTTAATGTTTTTTCTATCTAAACTATGAGGCCAACAACTTTGAAAAGTGAAAAGGTGTGGCTGATTTTGCATAGATTAAGCGAGATATTAGCCAAAGATGGCACAATAATAGTCATTCTGCTTATGTTAATAGTCAAATTTGTGAACATAATAGCCAATCAATCGAAAAAAGTTTACGAAATAATCGATAATAGTCAACTCTTTGAACATAATAGTCATTCTTTAGAAGATAATAGTCAAACTTATGAATTTAATAGCCAATAAATTAAAATCAACTTCAAAAATCGGCGATAATAGTCAAAGTTGATTCGATAATAGCCAAAATGCCAAGGATAATAGTCAAACTTGGCAAAATAATTGCCAAAGCATTAATCGAGTAGGAGGGAGCGATTAACTCCCGTCCTCTCACACCACCGTACGTACGGTTCCGTATACGGCGGTTCAATTAAGATCATTGACGCAAGTTTTCATAACGAGCTTCAAGACTTTTCAGCCCTTGGTTTCTCCAATAGGAGTTACCAAGGGTTCTGTGTAATATTGGACTATTTGAAATACGCCAATAACCCTTCCGAGTATTTCCCCATTCATACGCTTGCCCTTGTGGTACGCCAAGTTGAATAAGGTTGCGTATCTTTGTTTTCGGTTTCTTCCAGTTCTTCCATAGACACATTCGAAGTCTTCTACGAATCCATTTATCTAATCCAAGGAATATAGATTTGGTGTCTGCTAACGCAAAATATCCACACCATCCCATTAGATATTGATTCAGTTTCTGAATACGGTATTCCATCGGGTAGGGCATCTTGCGTACGGTAGGGATTCCTAGTAAACGAACACCGCCGTCAGGTTTCGGGATTTCGACTCTGCGGACTGGCATTGGTTCATAAGTTCCCTTGAGAATTGCCTCCTTAATAGATAGCCAGTTTTCGACTATGTGCTGTCGTAGGTTTTGTACGGGCATCATATCTACTCCGTGGCTTCCTTTATTCTGTTCTACACGTTTTAGTGCTTGAAGCATGTTCTCCCGTGACAGGATTTGATTCAAAAGCATCGTTATTCTCCTTCCGTGAATAGCTGTTCTCTTTATGCCAGTGGTCACTCCACCCTCCAAGAGGTCCCCCACGGGATTCACCGCTTCCTTCCTCAAGTGAGGTACTACGTTTTCTGTTTTCATCATGACTCACTGAATGCCAAGGGCTATTCTCTCTTAATTGTTCGGTCCTTCTTAGTTGTTCTAGACCAACTAATACTATGACCTCTGCTGACTTCTGACGGTTCAGCTACTTATCACTAAGTAGGTTATGAAGCGTACTTCACCTATCCACCAGACCTCCCCGGGTAAGTACATGCACTTTCACACCATCTATCCGCCTCATCTACTCGATATGACCTTCGACAGAAAGAGCTTTGTTTTGTTTCGCAAACTCACTCAATCATACCTAGCCTTATATGAGGTTCGTGTTCCTCGGACCGGTGTTTTGCCTCCAGCTTCCTTCAGATTCCGCGTCACCACGGACACCCTTGCTCTTGGCTAACCTCTACTTCTGTCTTCGGGGTTCGGGACTTACACCCTATAGTTCATGTACATGCCGGGCGCACGACTAGTTGCAAATACTTGCCGGTTTGAGCCAAGTATTTGCAGTGGGTAGCAAATTATCTGCAGCTTTCCGCAATATCCTTGCAGCTTAACAATCATTTTTTTGGGCATCCTTGATGATCCAATCCGCCGCACTTTGCAAATCAGGAAATGCCGCATCGGCCAAAGGATCCTCTTCACCGATAAAAACCGTCTTCGTTCCCGCTTTTTTCCCTGCTTGAATGTCCGTATCCGTATCGCCCACCATGTAAGAGTTGGACACATCCACTTGATATTTTTCAGCCAAATCTTCAATCATTTTGGAACCCGGTTTGCGGCAGGCGCATCCCGCTTTTGGTTTATGGGGGCAATAAGCGATATCATGGATAATGGCTCCGTGTTTTTTCAATTCATTCACCATATGCTCATGCACCTTTTGAAGCTGGGATTCCTTCATAAACCCAAGGCCTACTCCCCCCTGATTCGTGACAACAAAAATATAATCAAAATGCTCATTCAATTTGCGGATCGCTTCCGGTACACCCGGCAAAAAATGAAGATCTTTCGGCTTGTTTACAAATTTCACCCGTTCTGTTAACACTTCATTGATGACGCCATCCCGATCCAAAAAAACGGCTGTTTTCATGTTCTCCCCCCTCATTATTATTGTTTACGCAAGGAGCGGAATTCATGAAATGGCAGGCACATTCAATTATAAAGTGCGCCGCCGGTCTGTTTTCCGGTCCAGTTCCAAAAATCCACTTCCCCTAAAGCGGCATAGGTAATATGTTCATTGTCAGCGAGTTTTGCCAACTCTTTTGTCGGCCCCGTCAACACAACCCCATAGCATTTCACGCCATGTTCGTCCACATAATCCAGCATTTCCTTAATGGATTCTTGATCAAAATCCCAAATGACGCGTTTTGCCCAAGTTGCATGTTCCGCCAAAAATGCCAGTCCTTTTTTAAAGGCATCTTCTTTTGTGGCCTTATCGGATTCATCATCACCTAACAGTTTGTACCAAGCGTATTCATGAATGCCCCACAAATCTTCGCCTATACTGACATCAATCGTATCATTGTCCCTTGCCGTACCCGTATCAATGGCATACCAAACAATATCGATATCATAATCCTTGAACAGCCTTTTTACTTCATCAAAGGTATAAACCCCATCCAAACTGACCGCTATCTCTGAAACCGTCCCTTCCGGCAACTTATTCAACGCTTCCCAAGTCTCATCGCCAAGACGATAAACCTCAAGATTTTCTTCATAAGCGCCATTGAGGAAACCAAGTGGATAATGGAAAATTAAGCTTAAATCATATCGGCCGTCCACCCATTCCTTCGATATTCCGTTCAAATAATTCAATATCATTTTTCCATGGTATTTTCCGATATATCGTTCTTCGCTGCCCACACTTTTCTGAAGATCCCCCTGTATATCCGCGTTAAAATAAAAATTCGTACTCGTTCCTGCGCCATCACTATACACATTGGGCAGCGTCATTTGAATCGCCGTTTGAATCACCCGATTGGCTGTCAACCCGGTATTTTTATAATAAAGTCCCGTAACGATTGCCGACCCAATGCTGATGATAAAGAAGAGGCCAAAAACGGTAAATGCAGTGGAAAGTCGATTTTTCCATTTCGCCTTGCGCACAATTTTGCGCTGTTCTATGTAAGATAGCTCCGGAACATTCCAATCCTTTGCCGATATCTTCTTCTGATTGATATGTTCTTCCATTTCCCGTTCGCATTCTTCGCAAGTTTGCAAATGTTCTTCTATGGCCAGTTCTTCTTCATTTGTGCACGTTCCGTTAAGATAATCCTCAAGTTTTTTTCTGACTTCCTCGCAACGCATCCTTCTCACTCCCCTTCATTTTCGTTCGCAGCTGTTTTCTGATTCGGAAAATCGCCACCTTTACATTTGAAATGGGCATCCCGAGGATTTCCGCAATTTCCTGGTAAGAAAATTGGTAATAATCCCTTAAAAGAATGAGGTTTCTCTTATGAACCGGCAAAGTATCAATAAGCGCCAGCCATTCATGGATATGTTGCCGGTTCATGACCGTATCCTCTGTTGCTTCGGTCACTTTTGGATGAACCGTTGTCATATCGCCCACATAGGTCAACCGCTTCTCTTTCCGAATCCAATCAATAAACGTATGATAGGCCACTTTAAACAACCAGGGCCGGATTTGCTCCTCTTTGTAACTTTCAAGATACAGGAAGGCGCGATAGAAGGTTTCCTGCACGATATCTTGAGCCAAGTCCTGATTTCTGCAGAGAGAAAAAATATATCGATACACATCTTGAACATGTAAAACATACATTTGCTCCAAATTCATCGCTTCACTCTCACGCCCTCCTTTCACTATATCCACGTTTAACGCGGAAAAAAGTTACATCAAAAATAAAAAAGGCATGTCTTAACATGCCCTATTGAACGAATGCTTCCTTCAATTTCACTTCATAAAATCTCATTTCGCGGAGTTCACCTTGATACTCCACTTTTCCTTGTGCAATTAACTGGCGCAAGCGATACTCAATCCATTCATCGCTTGTATATTGATCCAGGTGGCCAAGCACCTCTCCAATGACTCTTGCTGCTTTAATGAATTTCTTATTGCCCTGTAGGTTCTTCATCTTTCCGATGATCAATGCATCATCCCGATGGTTTTCCGCACCGAAAATTTGGCCTTTATTGTAAGTCCGCAACACTGCATCGGAATGCAAGCATTCTTCCCCTTCTTTCGCATAAGCCTGTCGCTGTTCTTCCGTCAATTCCTCAAGCTCCCCAAGTTCATAAAAAAGGAGCAACTGCTCAGGGGACAACTCTCCCGTATGCCGAGGAAAATCTTCATGCATTCCATTGTAAAACTTGCGATAGGCATCATACGTATTCAAAACAGACATTTCATTCGTTTTTTCCTTCAATAAGTAGAGCGAAAATCGAAGGCCCGTCCCTTCACTGGCATTTTCACCAGTCCAAATGACCACCCGCTGCTCCGGAGGAATCGAACGGATCTTTTCAAAGGCTTGTTGCATGTTGTTTTTGTACCACTCTGCTTGGTCCTTTTCCCACCGGTAGTTTTCCTTCAACCACTGATACCGTCGCTCAAACCCTTCCGCAGTGTGAAGATGATGTATTGGACCTTCCGCCAAGTTATCTGGCACTTCGATGATTTCCTCCGTTTGTTCGTATGGTGTATCCCGAAAAGCATATCTCAAGCTGCCTGCCGCGGAGCTACCAAATACAATATGTACGGTATGCACATTTTTCCCGGCCGGTGTCTCCATTCTTTTCATAAGCGCTTCTTTTACAGACCGCACAAATTCCGGAAAATCTCCGTATTCCGAACGTATCAACAGTAAATGCAGCAGGCTTTTTGCTTCCTGTTCGTTTAGTGTGGAAATGGATTTCTTTAATTGAAAAAGTTCCAAATGTCTTCAACCTCTCTGAAATTTTGTGGATACAAAAAAGGCGACGGATGCAGCGATCGTCATTAACAGAAACGACCACTTGGAAGTCTCACCGAATGTGACCGTTTGAGTTGAAGCCCCGGTTGAGAAGTTTGGCGTATTAAGGATTGTCAAAATGAAACCGGAGAAAAGTTGGAAAACGGCATAAAGAAGAATGAAACTGATGATAAATACAAGATATTTTTTCATTCTGATCCACCTCAATCGGAAATTATTTCATTTATTTACGCCCAAACATTGCAAAAAGTTTCAAAAAATCCGTAAGGCAGTCTGTTTCATTCTTCTTTGAACCTCAATCCCGCTTCGTCCAATGCCTCTTTCATTCTCACAAGCGCGGTTTTCCCCACGCCGTGAAGGGACATGATTTCCTTTTCCGTGTAGTCCGAGAGTTCTTCCACCGATGTGATGCCTTTCCCTTCCAACGCTCTTCTTGCCGGGGCGGATAAACTGGCAAGGAAGCCTTCCTTTGGTTTCCGTTCCGCCTCGCAAACAGGGCAGCTGTTGCAATCGCTGCTCTTATAAAAACGGTGCCCTTTTTCGCAAATTCTCAACGTCTTTTCTGAAGGTTTCATTCCGTCATTCCTTTCCTGTTTCATTGTTCCAATCCCATTCATCTTCGTCCGACAAAGAAGCCCGAATCAAGTAAAGAAGAGGAACATCCCCATTTTCTTCAATGAATTCTTTCGGGTCTGTCACGTTTGTTCTGAAACTCACAGAATTTCCGTCATCCGCTTCAAAAAACGCCATATATCCCAACACCATGTCTTCGGTAAATTCCATTTTGTCGTTAATGACCGGACCCCATGTTCCCGCACCCAGCTTTTCGTCCGGTTTGGGAATTTGACTGTTTGAAATGGCATAGCCCGATTCATCTGTGATCACTTTGCGCAAGTAAAAATTGTCCCATTCGGAATCTTCCAGAAAGCAGAATAACATTTCCCCCTTGGCATCTTCCGTCATTCCAATTCCAACGCCACCAGCCTTCTCAGCCAACTTCCCATATTCATACCGTTCAACCCATACTCTTAAAAATTTCCCTTTTTCCGCGGAGTATTCATAATAAAAGCTTTTATCGCCCACCACCGCCTTTAACAAGTGATCCCCATCGGAAAAATCTTTTTGCTGAATCATATTTTTCGTTGTCTTCTCCCCATCGCTGCAAGCAACAAGCAACATTGCAACAACGGCCAAAATGAACGCACGGATTTTCACTTTCCCCCATCCCTTCCAGACGAAATGTGAACTTTTAGTAATTATAGATTTTGTTCCCTTATTTTTTCAATAGTCTATTTGCCCAAGGGTAATAAAAAAGAGCCACGGTGAAAAGTTTTTCCTTTTCCGGCTCTATAATATTTGGTGTTGGTGAGTATAAACCAGCACCAATTTTTTTGAACAAAAAAATGAGACAGTGACAAAACTCTGGTAAAATGTAATCGCCAAAACACATTTTCCAAAGGAGTTGTGTCACATGTCTCACCATCATTCTATACGAAACCTACTCAATATAAAAGACAAAAATATCACATTTGATGAAAATTTTTGTGCAGAAGAACTCATTAAAGGGGTCCAATCAAAAGTCTTTTATGGCCAATTAACTTACCAACCAAAAGCTTGTTATGCTTGTGGACATGTCTTTGATGTTCAAATCATTAAACACGGTTTTAAAACGTCTCTCATTAAAATGCCTAGCATTTCAGGTTTTCATACCTACTTAAAATTGCGTAAACAGCGTTATTTCTGTAAACATTGTCATTCCACGTTTACTTTAAAAACGAGCGTCGTGGCTAAAAACTGTTGTATTTCCAACAATACTAAAGTAGCGATTGCTTTAAACGCCAAAGATAAAATATCCGAAAAAGATATTGCGATGAAACATAATGTTTCTCATGCCACTGTCAGTCGTGTCATTGACAGCTTTTATAGCTATTATCAACCAAATGTTCACTACCTTCCAAAGCATTTGTGTTTTGATGAGTTTAAATCAGTGAAATCCGCAGCTGGAGCGATGTCCTTTATTTTCTGCGACTCTGAAACGGGGGAGATTGTGGATATCGTGGAGGACCGGAGATTACATGTCCTCAAAGAGTATTTCTTACGGTATTCCAAGAAGGCGAGAGATGCGGTAAAAACGATTGTCATCGATATGTACAGCCCTTATATTTCCTTAATTCACGAAGTTTTCCCTAAAGCGGAAATCATACTCGACAAATTCCATATCCTCCAACTATTTAGCAGAGCATTAAACAAAACGCGCATCAACGTCATGAATCGGGATAAAAAGAATTACAATAAATTGAAAACATACTGGAAGCTCCTTCTGAAAGATCAAACAAAACTTGATTATAAGAACTATACATATCATCGTTGCTTTAAAAAGCATATGTGTGAGGTGGAGATTCTCCACTATCTCATTGATTTAGATTCTGAATTAAAAGCGTCCTATGAGTTATACCAATACGTGCAACATTGCATAAAAATCAAAGACTTTGAGCTCCTAAAGAAAACATTAGAGAATAAACAAAATATCGTTTCCAGCTATATGAAAACCGCCATCAAGACAATCAACAAATACATCAATTACGTCGAGAATACGCTAAAGTACGATTATAATAACGGCATTTTAGAGGGGATTCATAACAAAATCAAAGTGATTAAACGCATTTCTTTCGGTTATCGATCCTTCTATCACTTTAGAAACCGAATATTCATTACCCAAAACTTAGCGAAAATAAAAACAGCTTAGGGGAACCTCGAATTTCCCCTAAGCCATCCGATTACATATTACCAAATAATGTCACTAAAATTTATTCACCAACACCATTTGACAAAGAACCAAAAAATTCAAGAATTGGTGTATGAGATGCACAACAACGCCCATGTGATTGTAGAAAAAGGAGAAACCCCAAAACAATCCGGCAGAGCTTTATCGGAAATTGAAGCGGAACTCGCAGAAATACGGAAAGATGTGCGGACATTGGATAGACTCATCTATCGGGCAAACATTGACCATGCGATTGAGTTCAAAGGGGAAAAAATGCCAATTGTAGAGGCCATTGAATTGGCGAAACAACTGAGAGCAGAATCAAGTTTGTATAAAGATTTAGGGAATACAGAGAAAGAAAAAATTTATACAACGACTGGCGAAGGAACGGTGCTTTATCAAATTGCAACATATGAACCTCGAGAATACCGGGAACGGGCCATCCAGCTTGAAAAAGAAGCTCATAGCCTTTCAAATTTAATCAACGCGAAAAACTATGAAATTCATATTGAATTTGATGATTCTAAATATTTCTAATGCCTAGGGGCGGTGAGAGTCCTCCCCGGGGTGTAACGGCTGCAATGGTGTTTGAATCGATAGTTGGTAAACCGATTACCGTTGACCTGTCACTTGATCACTTTTAACCAATGACCAACTAACGCAAAGGAAGTCAAACAAGATACCTAGTTTTTTTGGTGCAGCCGTTATAACAATAGGCTGTTTAGGAAGATTTTTCTTTCTAAACAGCCTTTTTCTTTGGGCAAGGCTTTTTCGATTGGCGATTTCTTCTAAAGCTCTATTTTTTTTCGTTTGGCGATTATCTTATCCTAGGTGGCGATTAACTTTTACGCTTTGGCGATTATTTTGCTAAAGCCGGCGATTATCCAGCCTTCTACTTTTTCGATTTGTTATTGGAAAAAACAAACACTAACGGAGGAAAGAATAAAATAAATCCATACCATCCAAATGAAAAGAAAATCGGAATTAGTAAAAAGGAAATCCCTGAAATAATGGTCATATAGATCTTTTCTTCAAACCGTAAATACCTATAATAAATCCGAGTGCGATACAAATCAAAGACAGTATTTTTAGCCAATCCATGTAACTCACCTCTAACGCTTATTCCACTCCTGGCAAGAGCCGCAGCAATTTCTCATCCGCATCCAAAATCACTTCAACCCCTAGTGGAATACCGATGTTTGGCTTCGAATGCCCAATGTTGAATCCCGCTACTGCTGGCTTTTTATATGGGGATAAATATTCCTTGAATAAAGCTAATATGTCTTCCTTACCAACACTTCCAATTGCAAAGCCGCTTGCTTCTTTTAACTTTCCTGCAAGCCTCAACTGATTCAGCAAACGGTCGATTTCTTCAATCTGCAAATCTGCTTCTTCCAAAAGCAAAATTTTTCCAAGCGTATTAATTTCAAATTTTGTGCCAAGGGTATCCACAATTCTTCGCAAGTTCCCGCCGATAATTTCTCCCTGAACCGCGCCAGGAATAATGCTCACAAGCGGCGAAAGGCTTTCATCATAAAAAATTTCGTAAGGTGCAAATAATTGGTAAAGCATTTTTTTCGATTGTTCATCTGCAATTTTTGAAAGAGCAGGTCCGTGGAAGGTTGCCACATTGGAAAACTGATGAAAGGCAATATGTAAAAACGTGATATCTGAACATCCCCAAAAAATTTTAGGATGTTCAGCAAGCAATGGATAGTCAATTTGATCAGCTATTCTTGCAGCACCATATCCGTCTGTCACGCAAAAAATCGCCTTTACCTCCGGATCGATAATCATTTGATGCAAATCCTGCACCCGCTCTTCATCTGTTCCTGCCAAGTACTTTCCAGAAAGTCCGATGGTTTGTCCTAATTTGTATTGTAATCCCATTTCACTAAAGATCGATAAAGGATTTTGCAAACTTTCTACATCCATCGGATTGCTAAGGGCAATCACTCCAACTGTATCTCCTTTGTTTAAATGCTTCGGTCGTATAATCATGGATTTCCTCCTGCGTTCTTTTTACTAAAGTTATATTAACAAAATTGCCTCAGAAAAAACCATTACATAAATCCGATTTCTTTGGACTAAAACAAATAATTAACAATTTTTTCCTTTAAATTCGTCATTAATTATTATACAATCTTTGTAACTATTCATTCCAACCTCCAAAGGATGAGTAACATGGTCAAGTTAAAATTAGAGCATCTGCACAAAGCCTATCACCAATTCGATGCTATTAAGGATGTCAATTTTGAGATTCAAGATCAGGAATTTATTGTGATTGTTGGTCCTTCCGGCTGCGGTAAATCGACTCTATTGCGACTTATTGCAGGGTTGGAGGAGCCTTCCCACGGACAAATTATCATGGATGGGCAATGCATCAATCATCTTTCACCAAAGGAACGCAATGTTTCCTTTGTCTTTCAAAATTTTGCCCTTTATCCCCATATGAATGTTTACCACAATTTGGCCTTCGGATTAAAAAGCCGGAAAACCCCAAAAGAGGAAATTGAATCTCGCATCCAAAATATTGCTAAACTTTTGCATATTGAAGATTTATTAAAACGAAAGCCTAATGAACTTTCAGGAGGGCAGCTGCAGCGCATAGCCATTGGACGGGCCATTATCCGGGATGCCAACCTTTTGTTAATGGATGAACCCCTTTCCAACTTAGATGCTCAACTACGCATAAAAATGCGAAAAGAGCTCATTCAAATCCATCAACACCTAAAAACAACAACCCTTTATGTAACCCATGACCAAGCTGAAGCTATGACGATGGCTACTCGCCTTGTCGTCATGAATCAAGGAACTATCCAACAAATCGGAACACCGCAGGAAATATACAATCGGCCAAAAAATGTATTTGTGGCAGGGTTCATCGGCTCACCAAGCATGAACTTTTTCAACGGCATCATAAATAACGGAAAAATTCAAATCGACTCCCTTTCAATTCCTCTATTAGAAAGTCAATTGACTCTTTTAGAAGATTACAATCAGCAAGAAATCATCATCGGAATTCGGCCGGAAGATTTTTCATTCAATCCAAAAAGAGGCATCAGTTTCCAAGCAAAAGCAGAAATCGTTGAATCTTTAGGTGCTGAAGTTCTTGTCCACTTCAAATTAGGAGAGCAGCCCTTCACCGCCCGATTGAAACCAACAGCGAATGTTCAAGCTGGACAACCTCACACCTTATCAATAGATTTAGAGAAAATACATTTTTTTGAAAGCCAAACAAAAAATCGGATTTTTTAAAGACTGGGGTAATTGTTGATGAAAAAATTGTGCATGTTCACGACAATTTTGTTATGTTCTTTCATTCTTGCAGCATGTTCGAACTCCGACCAGGAAAGTAAAGAGGTTAAACTTACGGTATCCGCAGCAGCTAGTTTAAAGGATGCTTTAGATGAAATAAAACAGCACTACGAAAAGGAACATCCGGATGTTTCCTTAACCTTCAATTACGGCTCTTCTGGTTCTCTTAAGCAGCAAATCCTTCAAGGGGCGCCTGTCGATTTATTCTTCTCTGCGGCAATAGAGCCCTATAACGAACTTGTTGAAAAAGGCATTATAGAAGAAGGTACCAACCTGCTTGGAAATGAACTTGCATTAATTGTTCCCAAAAACAATTCTTCCATTAAACGTTTTGAAGACCTTGCAGCTGAAGAAATCCATAAAATGTCCATTGGAACGCCTGAAACTGTCCCAGCCGGCCTATACGCAAAAGAAACCCTTGAACGGATGAATTTATGGGAAGCTGTGGAATCCAAATTGGTGTATGCAAAAGATGTCCGACAAGTGTTGTCCTATGTGGAGACGGGCAATGTGGATGCAGGCATTGTTTATAAAACGGATGCATTAGTTTCCGATAAAGTCAAAATTGCAGCAACAGCAGATGAAAGCATCCATGCGCCAATAATGTATCCTGTTGGGGTCATCAAGGAATCACAAAATTATGATGCAGCCAAATCCTTTTATCAATATTTGCAAAGCGAAAATGCAATAAAGGTGTTTGAAGCCTATGGATTTACTGTTAAATAAAGAATTTTGGACTCCGGTTTGGCTATCGATTAAAACGGCTGCCATTGCAGGAATGATTGTAATCGTCTTTGGAACGATTGCCGGAAGGTTGCTCTCGCGGAAAAATTTTAGAGGGAAAGTTCTGCTAGAAACGTTTCTTCTGCTTCCGATGGTGCTTCCTCCAACCGTTGTCGGCTTTTTCCTTATTGTGATTTTTGGGAAAAACAGCCCAGTGGGACAATTTTTAGAGTGGTTATTTCAGCAGCCCGTCATTTTCACTTGGTATGCAGCGGTAATTGCAGCGGTGGTCGTCGCTTTCCCTTTAATGTATCAATCCGCAAAAGCAGGATTTGAAGCCATCGACAAAGATATTGAAGATGCCGCAAGAATTGACGGGGCAAGCGAATGGAGAATTTTCTTGTATATTTCTATCCCCCTTGCTTCAAAATCGCTCATCTCCGGAAGCATATTAAGCTTTGCCCGGGCGTTGGGGGAATTTGGGGCAACGTTGATGTTTGCTGGAAATATTCCGGGAGAAACGCAAACTATCCCAACCGCCATTTATATTGCCATCGAATCAGGCAATATGGCTTGGGCTTGGATGTGGTGCATATCCATCTTCCTGCTTTCCTTCGCACTACTTTTAGTGGTTCAATTGAAAAATAAAAGGAGGCTCTAAAATTTAAGAGGCCTCCTTTTTATTTGCTTCAAGTTCACCCTCCGCTAATCGGCGGAATGAAGGCAAGGGTATCGCCATCTTTTACGACTGCATCATCTGTGACAAATTCTTCATTCACTGCAGCCATCATTTGCTCCAAAGAAAGTTGAGGATATTCCTTCTCCATCCATTTCTTCACATCTTGTACTGTGCAGCCCTCTAGCTCTACCATGACCTTTGATTGTCCAACGGCTTCTTGCAAGTGGGCAAATAACAATACCTTAATCATCCTTGTTCACCTCTCAGAATCGTGGTTTTCCTTCCGCATATGGCACATTTTCCAATTGATCGCCAATCCATTCGCTGCCGTCTTCCCAATGCTCTTTTTTCCAGATTGGCACAATTTGTTTAAGTCGCTCAATGGCATATTCATTCGCTTCATATGCTGCTTTCCTGTGGGGGGAAGATACGGCAATGACTACAGCAATTTCTGTAATTTCCAACCGGCCCACTCGATGGGTAATGGCGATTTTCGCTTCCGGCCAGCGTTCCTTAATTTCTTTTGCAATCTGTTCAAACATTTTTACCGCCATTTCCGGATATGCTTGATATTCCAAAAATAACGTCTTTTTCCCATTGGTCATTTCACGCACAGTTCCGACAAATAAGGTGATTGCGCCGGCATTGCGGTTTACCACTTTCTTTCTGACCTCTTCAACATCAATGGGATGTTCAATAATTTCAAACAATGACGTTTCCATGATTTCCCCTCCATTCTTCCATCAAAAATTTTATGTACCGTTCCTCTTCGTCAATGGAGAAAACAGGATAATCCATCTTTTTCTCTATTACACAAGTTGGCCAGTGGATGACGCATAAAATATTGGACAACTTTTCAAGCAGCTCCATCTCCTCTGGACTTCGCAAAAGAATCACTTTCCTGAATCGTTCCTGTTTATAGCCTTCTATCAAAATGAGATCGAGATTAAACAAATCATACATCATTAATATTTCATCCAATGTCCAGCTCTCCTGATGAATGCTTAAACGCAATGTACCGTGCCCTTCCACTGCTGCAACACAGGCTCCTGCTTGTTCATGGCGAACGTTGTCTTTAGAGAATTCCTCTGGGATGCCTCCATGCCCGTGGTGTTTAATTGCACCAACGCGCAAACCTTGAGCAGCTGCTTGGGAAATAAGATTTTCCATCAACGTAGTTTTTCCGCTGCCAGAATACCCTACAATTTGTAAGATTTTACGATATCGTCCCAAGGCCACTCACTTCCTTCTTGGTCATCAAGCAACAATACATCCACCTGCATTCCCTTTTCATATCCCCTGGAACCCCTTGGGAGTACAATGAAAGCATTGGCTTTTGCTAAAGAAGAAACAGCACTTGATTTATCAAACCCGGAAGGAATGGCTTTTAATGTCCCATTTTCATGAAAAGCTGTTCCTCTCACAAAACGGGTAAAAGGATTTGGTTTTGGAAAGTCCGCCCCTAAGATGGCCTGGGCTCTTTTTAGGTGCGGGCGTTTAGAGCCAAATGCTTTCCGAAGAATTGGACGAACGAACAGTTCAAATCCAACGTAGCAGGCGGATGGATTTCCGGAAAGCCCAAACAATAGCTTCTCATCCTTCACAGCCACCGTTGTCACGCTTCCCGGCCGCATCGCCACTTTATTAAACAATACTTTTGCGCCGATTGCTTCATAAATCGCAGGCACATTGTCAAAATCGCCCACAGATACGCCGCCAGTAGTGATTAATAAATCCACTTCTTGCATCGCTTTCAAAACAGCATCAATGCATTCTTCAAGGTCATCTTTCAACTTGCCTAAATACATTGCCGTACCCCCTGCCCGCTCCACTTGAGCCATCATCATATAAGCATTGCTGTTGCGGATTTTTCCCGGCTGCAAAGCTTCCCCCGGCTCCACCAGTTCGCTGCCTGTTGCAATCACGCCAACAACCGGTTTTCGGAAAACAGGCACATCCGACACCCCAAAGGTTGCAAGCAACGCAATCACTCCAGGGTTAATGAACTCTCCTTTTTCGATGAGTGCCTCTCCCTTTCGAACTTCCTCGCCGCGATAAGAAATATTCGTTCCTGCTTCAAAAGGACGTTTAATGGACATAAAACTTTGGCCATTTTCTTCAAATTCCTGGGTCAACTCTAGCATCACCACAGCATCGCATCCTTTAGGAATCGGAGCGCCCGTCATAATTCTTACCGCTTCTTGCTTGCCCACCGTTCCCTCAAAGACATATCCTGCACCAATTTCCCCCACGACTTTAAAAATTACGGGATTGTCCCTGCTTGCACCCTTACTATCGATAGAACGGATTGCAAAACCGTCATAAGGAGAGCGGTCAAAGGCTGGAACATCTATATCTGCCGCAATATCTTCCGCTAAAAAACGGCCATGCGCTTTCGTTAAAGGCACAACTTCTTTCTTCGCTTCAAAGGCAAATTCCATTACCCTACGAACCGCTTCCCCTACTGGTATGGGATTTCTTTTTTCCAACAACTTAACACACCTTCTTTATCCTAATAATCGATAATAAATGCTTTTCGCTTTTTCAATTTCTTGAATGCCATGAATCATGACGCGTCCATCTTTGAAAATCACCACTCGAACATTTTCCATTAGACATGAAATTAAAAATGGATTTCTTTGGATTCTCCCGTAATTTTGCAGGCGATGGGCAAGTTCGTCCAAAGAATAAGAAAGGGGTTTTGCCGGACGAATTTGCACCGCATCCCGACCGCACAATACTTCCAATTTCGTTTGAGATTCATAAGATAAAAACGGAAACGTCGGATGCATCCCGCATGAAGGACAATCCTCATTCTGCATTTTTTCCACATTGATTTCATAATGCTGATTTTTCCATACATCAAAGAGTAAATACGTCTTTCTCAGCGCCTCTTCATCACCCACTAAAATTTTCAACACCTCTGCCACTTGATAGGCTGCGGTAATTTGAACCGCTGGGCTAATGATGCCAATCGTGTCGCAAGTGAGCCCTGTATTCGTAATGACCTTTTGCAAACAGCGAAGGCAAGGGGTTTTTCCGGGAAAGATGGTGTAAGTGGCACCGTAGCTTCCCACACAGGAACCATAAATCCAAGGAATGTAATATTTTTGGGAAAGGTCATTGATTAAATAGCGGACATCAAAATTATCCGTTGCATCCAAAATTACATCCACATCTTTTAAGAGTTCCGCAAATGGTTCGGAGAAAGCGTCAAGTACATACCCTTTTACTTCAATGCTTGAGTTGATTGCTTGAAGCCGGTTTTTTGCTGCAATCGCTTTAGGCAGTTTCTCCTCTGCATCCTGCTCCGTGTACAATTGCTGCCTTTGCAAATTGCTCCACTCCACATAATCCCGGTCCACCAAGGTAAGTTTCCCGACGCCGGCTCTTGCTAAGGCTTCTGCCGATGCGCTGCCCAATGCACCAATGCCTACAATCAGGACGTGTTTTTGCTTCAGCATCTCCTGTCCTTTTTCTCCAATGGGGCGAAATAATTGTTGTCTTGAATATCGATCACTCATCATGACCCATCTTTCCTTTACAAAAATTTGCTTCAACTATTATGATAAACTATAATTTCCTAAAAATAGAAATGTACCAAAGGAGGGCTACTATTGCACCTTACAAAACAAATTCCTATCCATGCCGCTATCTTAACGGTAAGCGACACACGTACAAAAGACGATGACCTCAGCGGACAAAAAATCAAATCATTGCTTGAAGGGGCTTCTTTTCACGTTGCAGATTACCAAATCGTCAAAGATGAGCCTTCAGAAATCGCAAGCCACATTCAAAACTGGTGCGAACATGAAAGCATCAATGCCATTATCGTGACAGGGGGCACCGGCTTTACACCAAGGGACCAAACTTACGAAACGATTGTTCCACTTTTGGAGAAAGAAATGACTGGCTTCGGGGAATTGTTCCGCTACTTAAGCTATGAAGAAATCGGAGCAAAAGCGATGTTTAGCCGTGCCACAGCGGGATGCAGAAATCAAACAGCCATCTATTTATTGCCAGGCTCCCAAAATGCCGTAACGCTTGCCATGACCAAACTTATTCTCCCAACGGTGCAACATTTTGTGAGCGAGCTGAACCGCCAATGAACATGGCAGGGGTTGTCTTAGCAGGAGGTCAATCATCGAGATTCGGCCGCCCAAAAATGTTTGAAATCTTTGAAGAAGAACCTTTGTATAAAAAAAGTTTAAAAGCTTTGCAAGGAAATTCTTTGCATCCTATCATCATCGCAACCAATGCCGAACTACAGCCAAATTTTGCGGAAGAAAATGTGGTGTTCCATATTGAAACAACACTGCATCAAGGGCCTTTAGTTGCACTCCAAAACGTCATGCAACATTTTCCTGATGTTGATTGGTTTGTTGTGCTGGCAAGCGATATGCCTTTTATAGACGCAGATTTTATCCGCAAAATGCTAAACAAAATCGATGACCGGTATGAAGCCATCGTCCCAAAGCAAAATTCAAAAATCCAGCCCCTTGCTGCCATTTATCGGCGTAGAACTTTGCCGATACTTGATTCTGTCATTCAACAACATAAAAGAAGCATGAAAGACTTTTTAAAGGAGCTGAAGGTTTGCTATGTTAAATTTGATGAGGAATGCCAAACCTTTGCCAATATTAATACCCAACAAGATTTGCTGGAAATTCTAAAAAAGGAGAAAAAATGATGCGTAATTTTTCCCATTGGAATGAAGAAGGTCGTCCGAAAATGGTCGATATTTCCGAAAAAGATACAACAAAGCGTACAGCCATCGCACGCGGCATAATTACCTTATCCGATGAATTGTACGAAGCCATACAAAAGGGAGGAATCAAAAAAGGCGACCCATTGCAAGTGGCGCAAATTGCCGGAATTATGGGGGCGAAAAAAACGCCGGACCTTATTCCAATGTGCCACCCAATCATGTTGCAAGGCATTGATTTTGAATTTGAATATACGAAATCGAAAAGCGGCTACGAATTGCATATCCAAGCAACGGTAAAATGCACCGGAAAAACCGGCGTTGAAATGGAGGCATTAACGGCTGTAAGTGTGGCGGCCCTCACTTTTTATGATATGTGCAAAGCTGTTGATAAAAGGATGGTCATTAAAGATATTTATCTTGTCCAAAAAACAGGAGGAAAAAGCGGAACGTTCGTGCATCATGTATAGATCGGCGAATGCCGCTTTTTCTTTTATCCTCCGATATGGGACATTTCCACTTTCGGCTTGTTCTTTGTATATTGATTGCGTTCTTCGGAATAGCGGTCTTTCCGGTTTTCCCACACGTTAATTACACAATGCTGGATGGTTTCATCATCCGCGCCATTCCTTAACAAACTCCGCAAATCCGTGCCGCTTGAAGCAAATAAACAAGTATACATTTTTCCTTCAGCCGACAGCCTAGCCCGGGTACAAGTTGCGCAAAAAGGCTCTGTAACCGATGAAATAACCCCGATTTCCCCATCTCCATCTAGATACTGATAACGTTTTGCCACTTCCCCTCGGTAATTGGGCTTAATGGGTTTTAAAGGAAACACATCGTTCAATTGTTCAAGAATCTCTTGTTTTGTGACAACTTCATCCAATTTCCATCCATTGGTGTTGCCCACATCCATATATTCAATAAAACGGAGAATTTGCTTTCTCTCTTTGAAAAATTTTGCCATGGCGACAATATCTTCCTCATTGGCTCCCCTTTTTACCACCATATTGACTTTCACTTTTAAGCCTGCTTCATGGGCTTTTTCAATGCCTTCTAAAACAGCCTTCACACTGCCCCGATGGCCGTTTATTTCCGAAAAACGGCCTTCATCCAGCGAATCTAGGCTGACTGAAACTCTTTTCAGCCCCGCCTTTGCCAAATCCTCCGCATGCTTTTTCAACAAGCTGCCGTTCGTTGTAAGGGCCAAATCCTCCACTCCACTAATAGCGGCAATACGTTCTATCAATTCCGATAAACGGGGGCGCAACAAAGGCTCTCCCCCTGTAAACCGAATTTTTTTCACACCCAGCGACACAAAAATCTTGACGAGCCGTTCGATTTCATCAAAAGTAAGCAGCTGCTCCGATTTCAAAAAAGGATAATCCGGGCCGAAAATTTCGGCAGGCATGCAATATTGGCAGCGGAAATTGCATCGGTCTGTCACCGATATTCGCAAATCCCGCAAAGGTCTTTTCAATTGGTCTTGTAGCATTGTAATAGTCAATCGCCTTCTTTCGTTAGCCGGATTCTTTCTGGATGGGTGTAAATATTCATCGACTCATTGCGGATGAATCCGACCGTTGTGATGCCCAGCTGTTCTGCTAAATTAAGGGCCAATTCTGTAGGAGCAGATTTCGATAAAACCATTGCACAGCCGATTTTAGACACTTTCATTAAAATCTCGGAGGAAATGCGCCCGCTGAAAACAATGATTTTATCTTTTACCGGGATGTTATTTCGCAAACAATAGCCATATATTTTATCAAGGGCATTGTGTCTCCCAATATCCATGCGGCTGATGACAATGCCTTTTACATCGCAAAGTGCGGCATTGTGGACGCCGCCCGTCTGTTTAAAAACTTGCGCAGAATCTTGCATTTCCTTCATCAATCGAAAACAATCTTCCGGAGCGATGCTAAGTTTCACATCTTCCAAATTTTTAGAAGCCAATGCATCGCTTGCAAAGACAAATCCTTGCCGGCTCATCCCGCAGCAAGAAGTCAAATACCGTTTATTTTGCAGTCGTTGGACAAAAGGGTTCACTTTCCTTGCTTTAATATGCACAAAGCCCTCTTCTTCCTGATGCCAAATATCCTCAATATCTTTGTAATGAAGAATGCGCTCTGAAACGAGATAGCCAATGACCATATCTTCCACATATTCCGGCGTGCAAACCATTGTCACGATTTCCTGTTGGTTGACCTTTACAGTGAGTGCATATTCCGAAACAATTAAATCCGTGACTTGCTGTTTTTCGCCGTTTTCAATTCGGATAATTTCCCGAGTAACCGTAGTTTTCATCGATTTTCTCCTTTATTCCGAAATTGGATCTTCAAAAATAAAGACCGAAACAGCACAGTCTTCCTCGATTTTGATGTCGGTAAACAAATGGAGCAGTTTAGAGCCCATCAATTCTTCCATTTCTTTCGGCGTTGATTTGGCATATAAATCTTTAATCATCGTTGTGCGGGCGGTATGCACCATTTTGGCTCCTTCTGGCGTTGTGGCAATAAATCGTTCTGTTGGGGTTAGATTGCCGTATAAAAGCGATACAACGATATTATCAATAAACACCGTATGAATGCGGTCCGGCCCTTTTCCAAATAAATTTTTGCGCAGTTTTCTGATGAGATTATTAAATTCATGTATCTTTTTAGACAAGTTGAACCCTCCAACATCTAGAAACTCGTTTATAATTTGATTATAATAATAACAAATTCTGAAAAATAAAAGAGAAAATATTTTCGAAAATTAAGAAATTACTTTTCTATTGTTGAATTGAACGTTCCGCGTTATGATATAAAAAAGGATATTGTGGATGAATTGGATATATTTTGATTTTTATGTATATGTCAAAACCTATGCATGAAAATCATAATATATTTTCCAAATGATAATGTTTGAGATTGGGTTTTTAGTAAGAGTTTGCTAAAAATTTAATCCACCATGACTAAGCAGCATGAACATTCATGCCGTTTCATGGTGGATTTTTTATTTTTTCAGGTGTCAAAACTAGAAATCTTTCGCTCACGATAAGGGGGTTCTCAATTTGGAGAAAATCAATATTAATGGCACTCTTTATGATATTTCTGAAGGGGCAACGATTTTGGATATTTTGAATCAAAACAGCATCCCTCACCCGCAAATTTGCCGTGCGCCGATTGTTGATCCAATTCAAACTTGCGATACATGCATTGTGGAGGTGGATGGAAAGCTTGTTAGATCCTGTTCCACCAAAGCCTTAGATGGCATGAATGTGAAGCTGGATTCAGATAGGGCGAGAGCTGCTCGAAAAGAAGCGATGGACCGCATTCTTGAAAATCACTTATTGTACTGCACCGTTTGCGACAATAACAATGGCGACTGTATTCTCCACAACACAGCGATGATGATGGGCATCAAATCGCAAAAATATCCATATCGTCCAAAAGTGGATCCTGATGAAGTCGATATGTCCCATCCTTTCTACCGTTATGACCCAAACCAATGCATTGCCTGTGGCCGCTGTGTGGAGGTTTGCCAAAACTTACAGGTAAATGAAACAATCTCCATCAACTGGGAAGCAGAAAGACCTTTAGTAATTTGGGATGATGGCGTAAAAATCAATGAATCTTCCTGCGTCAGCTGCGGACAATGTGTGACTGTTTGCCCAACCAATGCGTTGATGGAAAAATCCATGCTTGGGGAAGCTGGATTTCTAACAGGGCTGAAAAAAGAAATTTTAAATCCAATGATTGATTTAGTGAAAGAAGTGGAACCGGATTACAGCACGATTTTCGCCATTTCCGAGATGGAAGCGTCCTTGCGCAAAAAACGCATCAAGAAAACGAAAACGGTTTGCACTTTCTGCGGCGTCGGCTGTTCCTTTGAAGTATGGACAAAAGGGCGAAAAATTTTGAAAGTGCAGCCTTCTGAAGGTCCAGTCAACGGCATTTCCACTTGCATCAAAGGAAAATTCGGCTGGGATTTCGTCAACTCTAAAGAACGGCTTACAAAACCTTTAGTCCGGAAAAATGGTGAATTTGTGGAAGTGTCATGGGATGAAGCATTAGACTTTGTGGCAGAAAACCTTCTCCGCATTCACAAAACTTATGGTCCGGGTTCAATCGGCTTTATCTCTTCTTCCAAAACGACAAACGAAGAAAATTACTTAGTGCAAAAAATGGCTCGGCAAATTTTCCAAACAAACGATGTGGATAACTGCTCCCGCTATTGCCAATCGCCGGCAACTGACGGACTGATCCGCACGGTAGGTTTCGGCGGTGACTCTGGAACCATCAAAGACATCGAAAAAGCAGGGCTTGTCATCATCGTTGGCGCTAATCCTGCAGAATGCCATCCGGTTTTAGCAACGCGAGTTAAACGCGCCCATAAATTGCACGGTCAAAAATTGATTGTGGCTGATCTTCGCAAAAATGAAATGGCAGAACGAGCAGATATTTTCCTCCGCCCGAAACAAGGAACAGACCAAGTTTGGATTATGGCCGTCACAAAATACATTATTGACCAAGGTTGGCATGATGAAGCCTTTATCCAAGAAAATGTCCTAAACTTTGAGGAATATAAACAACTCCTTGAAAAATATACCCTTGACTATGCGGAAGAAGTGACAGGCATTCCGAAAGAAACGTTGATGCAAGTGGCGGAAATGATTCGCAATGCAGACGGCACATGCGTACTTTGGGGAATGGGGGTTACCCAAAATACAGGCGGTTCCCATACTTCTGCGGCTATTTCCAATCTTCTATTAGCAACAGGAAACTATCGACGTCCTGGGGCAGGTGCTTTCCCTCTCCGCGGCCACAATAATGTGCAAGGGGCTTGCGATATGGGCTCATTGCCAAATATGCTGCCAGGCTATCAAAGGGTAACGGATGAAAAAGCCCGGGAAAAATTTGAAAACGCTTATGGTACCAAAATTCCTTCTACACCTGGTCGCACAAATCCGGAAATGCTTGATGCCATTATGGAAGGCAAAATGAAAGCAATGTATTTAGTCGGGGAAGAAATGACTTTAGTGGACTGCAATGCCAATCATGTAGATGAAGTCCTTTCTAAATTGGAGTTCTTTGTCGTACAAGATGTGTTCTTCTCTCGTACTGCCCAATATGCGGATGTCATTTTGCCGGCTTCTCCTTCGTTAGAAAAAGAAGGAACTTTTACGAATACAGAACGCCGCGTGCAGCGGTTGTATCAAGTATTGCCGCCTCTTGGGGAATCAAAACCAGATTGGCAAATTCTTCAATTAGTGGCGCAGCGTTTAGGCTATGATTGGAACTACAGCCATCCTAGTGAAATCTTTGATGAAATGGCAAGCCTCACCCCCATCTTCTCCCAAGCCAACTATGATGTGTTGGCAGGCTGGGGAAGCTTCTGCTGGGGCAGCCTCGATGGTAAAGATACGCCTTTACTCTATTTGGACGGCTTTAACTTCCCGGACAAAAAAGCCCGTTTTGCTTTAGACGACTGGGTAGAACCAGTGGAATATGAAGGACAATTCGATTGCATCATCAATAATGGACGGATGCTCGAACATTTCCACGAAGGCAATTTGACGAACAAATCCACAGGCATTCAATCGAAAGTGCCGGAAATCTTCGTGGAAGTATCGCCAGAGCTGGCAAAAGAGCGAGGCATTGAAGATGGCATGTTCGTGCGCCTTGTATCTCCATATGGGGCATGTAAAGTCAAAGCCCTTGTGACAGACCGGGTGAAAGGAAACGAACTCTTCCTGCCAATGAACTCTGTAAGCAAAGATTCGGCCATCAACTTCTTAACGGGTCCGGCAGCGGATGTGAACACAAAAACCCCTGCCTACAAGCAAACAAAAGTGCGGCTAGAGGTATTGAAAGATAAAGGAAAACGCCCGCTTCCAAAAACAAATCCAAGAACGAAAAAACGAAATCCGCAAAATGGTGTGGAAGTGGAACGAAAATGGAAGCGCCCTGATTACGTGCCGATCACGACTAATTAGGAGAAGCAGTAATAGAGCAGCTCTGCACAATCGGAAATTGCGTTGGGCAGAGCAGTTCTGTCCAATCACAAACAAGCAATGCAAAAGGAGGGAAAACATGGCCTCACCAATTCGGACAATTCGAAAGCAGCCAGTAACAAAAGAAGAAATCGTAGAACAAAATTTGGAGAACTTGAAAGAGCTCGTTTCGGAAAATAAGGAAACTATTCATCAACTCTTTTCGATTTTAAATGAACTTCAGGAAATGGGTGCACTAGAAGCAGCGGAAAAACTCCTTGAAGCTCGGGAAGATGTGGCGGAAATCGCCCTTGGCCAACTGACTAGAAAACCAGCGACAAATCTCATGAATCATTTGATGAATGCAGCTGGTGCATTATCTACCATCGACCCGGAAGCAACGAAAACATTAGCGAATAGTTTCACCAATGGCTTAGATGAAGCGAAAAATGCATTGAACAATGATGAAAAACTCGGCGTATTCGATGTATTAAAAATGCTCAACGACCCGGACGTCAACCGCGGCCTCCACTTCGCCCTTCACTTTTTGAAAGGCTTTGGGAAAAGTTTGAAGGAATAAATGAATCCCCCGCTTTCGTTTTGGAAAGTCGGGGCGATTGCTCTATGTGGGAATGACCCGTGCCCGGGACTATAACCCGCGATTTTTCAAAAGCAACTTGGCTCAATGAACAAATGGCAACAGATGTCCGTCTGGGTTGGCGAAGAGGATGGAGAAATCATTGTCAACGGACAGTCCTTAATCAAAAGGCTTCAGGAGTCATCGATTGTTTAATTGAACTGCCGGACGGATGGGTCATCATCTACCATAAAACATTCCCGGGCCGCGAAGAACTTTTGGCAGCGCGTACCTAAGATCTATGCCCACGCTTTGACCGAAGCTTCCGGCAAACCGGTGCTGGAAGGCTGGATCCATATGCCGATTGTCGGCAACATGGTGCAATTTACGAAAGAGGATTTAGTGATCAAAGATTGGAATAAGCTCTCGTTGGGGTGAAACTTGGCAATCGAGTAGGAGGGAGCGATTAACTCCCGTCCTCTCACACCACCGTACGTACGGTTCCGTATACGGCGGTTCAATTAAGATGATTGACGCAAGTCTTTATAACTTCCGTGAATAGCTGTTCTCTTTATGCCAGTGGTCACTCCACCCTCCAAGAGGTCCCCCACGGGATTCACCGCTTCCTTCCTCAAGTGAGGTACTACGTTTTCTGTTTTCATCATGACTCACTGAATGCCAAGGGCTATTCTCTCTTAATTGTTCGGTCCTTCTTAGTTGTTCTAGACCAACTAATACTATGACCTCTGCTGACTTCTGACGGTTCAGCTACTTATCACTAAGTAGGTTATGAAGCGTACTTCACCTATCCGCCAGACCTCCCCGGGTAAGTACATGCACTTTCACACCATCTATCCGCCTCATCTACTCGATATGACCTTCGACAGAAAGAGCTTTGTTTTGTTTTGCAAACTCACTCAATCATACCTAGCCTTATATGAGGTTCGTGTTCCTCGGACCGGTGTTTTGCCTCCAGCTTCCTTCAGATTCCGCGTCACCACGGACACCCTTGCTCTTGGCTAACCTCTACTTCTGTCTTCGGGGTTCGGGACTTACACCCTATAGTTCATGTACATGCCGGGCGCACGAAAAGAGCGAATGAGAAAGCCAATCATCATTCTCATTCGCTCTTTTGAATAAACCCACGTTTTCTAGAACAAAGACATTTGTTCCTTTTCTGTCAGTCTTTCCAACGCTTCCGGTTCATGGTCGCGGAAGTATGCGTGGTGGAGCCATTTTTCCGTTGCGACGATTTGTTTATTGGCTTGTTTGGCTTCACGGAGTTTGCAGCTATAAATTACAGGGAAATAATCCCGCAAAAACTTCCCTTCCGCATGGGCAGTCAATGCGATGATTTGAAATCCCAATTGTTCCGCAACAAAGAAAACCGGACTGAGCACATGGTCGCTCGATGCTTTGCCGAATGGATTGTCCAAAATCACCACCCGGCTGTGCTTCATGTTTGTTTTTTGATGCTGTTTCTTTTCAGCGACGTATTTTAACAAGCCCAAAAACAACGTCATATTTTTGCTCCATTTTTCTCCGCCTGACCATACATTGCTCTGCTCCCAAGAATAGGACCTTGTCGACACTTTATTTTCGTTTGTCACTTTGCGGCAACTTACTTTCATGCCTTCATTTTTCATCACCACTTGCAGAAGCTGTTTGGTTTGCATCCACATTTCAATGTCATTCCGAACTTTCGTTTCATCCTGAAGGCCATTTTCTTTTACATAACGATCCGACTCCAGTTGAAGCATGATCCACTCAATGTAATCGCGAATCCGCTGCTTACCTTCTTCTTCGTCCCATTGAGGGATCGTAAAAGTATAAATCGTTTTCCATTGATCCTCTTCTTTTACTTTTGTATGTTTTGGAATTTGTTTCAACTCTTCTACCACTGTTTTTAAATGGTTATGGATTTGGTTGATATATGCTTGCAATTCCTCATCTTTTTGCCGTATATGTTCATTGGCATAATTCGTCGACCGCTCGATTCGGATCATCATATTCTTTTTAAAATCCAATAACTCTTCATAACCCGTCTTATAATCCACACCTTCAATCGCCATTTTTTGCAATTTATTATCAGAAATCGTTGAACAAAACTGCTTATAAGCTTGTTTTTGGGCATCCACCGCTTCCTTTTCCTTCTCCACTTGTCCACTATGTTGCTCCAATTCTTGGATAATGGCTTTCACCATTTTCTTCCGATTATAGATAAAATCCATTTTTTCATTTTCACTTAAAGGGATTGTCACGACTTGCGGTGCGTTAAAATGATGTTTTTCAATGAATTTGATCAGCTCGCGTTCCGCTTCATCAATCTTGTTTTGCTCCCGTGACACTTGTTCCATCTGTTCATCCAAATAATTCTTCTCTTTTTGAAGCGCCTTCTTTTCTTCAGCAAGCTCTTCTTCCGCTTGGTTTAATGGAACGGAGAATGTGTAAATATCATGATCCGGAAAATTTTCACGGAAAAGCTGTTTCAAATGATTTCTTTTTCCTTTTTGCTCTTCCTTTGCAGAAAGCTTTTCTGTAACCTGTTTTTCCAACTTGTTTAATGCCTGTTTCAACTCTTTTATTTTGATAATCTTATTTTGCAATAAATGTTCTCCATCTGATGGAAATTCCCAATGTTCATGCACATTTTCACATTCATTGCGGATCTGATCCATCTCTTCCTGCAATTTAGTCAAATTGTGTTTGGCATTGGCCAGCTTTTCATTCAATTCTCCTATACTTTTTGACGCTTGATGGATTTTCAAATTCAGCGTCTGGATTTTGTCGCGGAGATTTTTCCGGCTTTCCCCGGTAAAAATTGGGGTCAATGATTGCACTTCTTTATACTCTTCATCATTTTTAAGAGAATCTAATTTCCATTTTAAATTTTGTTTACGTTCCTCCAGTGCAGCCTTTTGTTCGTTATAATCCAATAATTGTGCGGCTAAATGTGCTTTTTTGGCTTTTATATTGGCCAATACGTCTTTCAACTCTTTTTCAACTTCCTTGGCCTCTTTTACTTCACGGCAATAATGGAAATATTGATTCCCTTCCTGGATTTTCCGTTCAAGCCCTTGCATTTCTTCTTGGCAAAGTTCCATTTGTTCCCCGATGGTTGTGATTTGATGCTTCAGATTCTTTCGCTGCTGCTCCGCATTTTCAATTTCTCTTTCGATTTGTTCGATTTTTAACATTGTTTCCGACCATCTTTTTTGAAAATCGGTCAGCCGTTCATATGGATAGTCTTTCAAAAATTGTTGGAAGGTTTGTAGGGCATATTCCCATTCTTTTTGTTCCGTTTCTTTCAGTTCTCTTTCCTTCGTCGCTTTTTCCGCATCCACACGGACTTTTTCTTTCCATTGCCCAAAGGTCTCTTCCATCATCCCTTTTTCCCAATGAGCAGGAATAATCCAGGATGGCTCCGGTTGGACGGCATCTTTCTTTATCTTCGCCGCTTCTTCGGTCGTCAGTATTTGAATCGGGTATCGAAGTTCATCTGCAAGGTCTTCCACTTTCTTTTGCAATTCTTCCTTCGATTTATTGGTTGTAATCAAAGTGACAGCCCATAACGGATAGAAGACTTTTTCTTCATAATCCGCTTCATTCAGCATCTGCAAATATTCAATACCCGTTACGCAATAGTCCAATTGATTTTTCCATGATTTTATCCGCGCTTCAATCAACGGATCGCTGAAAAATGTTTTCTGTTCCCCATAATCATCGACTAAACGCAATGCCACCCGCTCTTTGTATAATAAAACCTCTTTTTCCTTTTTCAATTTTTCGACGGTTTCATAAAGCCGGTTATAAATGGAGTGTTCATTTTCATAGACCGATTCCAGAATGGCCCATTGCGGTCTTAATCTTCCCAAAATTCGAATCAATTTTCTTTGTTCATTTTCAATTTGGCTTTTCTCGTTTTTCAATTGTTCTTTGGCAACATGCAAACCGTTCTTCTCATTTTTTAATTTTTCGATGGTTTCATCCAGCTCAATCGATTGCTTCTCTTTTTCCTTCTTCTCTCCGTGAAGCCGTATCAGTTCTTCATCCAAAAATTGATGGCGGTTTTGCCATTCGGCCATTTTCTCTTCCACTTGTTCGTGCTGTGGATTGGAAAGCAAAGTTTGTTTCAACCTTTCGATATCCGCTTCCCTCATTTGGATGGTTTTCTGAACACCGGCGATTTCCCTTTGCTTATCCAAATCATGTTTTTCGATGGACCGCTTTTCTTCCTGCAATGTATCGATTTGCCTTACAATCGGATTGAGTTCGAATTGGATTTGTTCCATATTCTTTTTCATGTCATCCATCTGTTCAATAAAATGTCCGAGCAGCGCCTGCTTCGTTTCTTCCAATTGGTTTTGCAAATCCGAGAGCTCTTCTATTTCTTCCAACTTCTTCATTTCGCTTTCAACAAACGCAATTTCCTTTTGATAATGATTCAAAAGTTGCTTGCATTTCGCAAATTTCAATGAATAATAGGCAAGGCTATGTTGCTCCAGTTCTTCCTTTTTTGTGCCATATTCAACATTTGCCAGATCATAATCTTTCTGCAGTTGTTCGTATTTTTCTTCCTCAACGGCAATCTGATAAGACGCCACTTTCACTTCATGTTCTTTTTTCTTTTGAATCCAAAGATTGAATTGCTCTTCATTCTTTTCCATTTCTTTTGCAACATCGATTTTTTGAATTTGAATCTCTTCCCAGATTCCCTTTGCCTTCTGCTTCGACTTGTCATAGGCAAGCTGGGAGGAATGCAGTTTTTCAAACGTTTGCACGTATTTTTCCAGTTGATGTTGGATCCGCTTGTTCTCTTCAATGGTTTCTTTCAGTTTTTTATAAAGTTTCAAATTATCCAGCTGTTTTTCAAAGATATCGGCAAAAAGGGTTGGATGATGACCCGCAATCGATTGTTCAACGGTCGGTATCAATAAGCGGTCAAATAACTGGGTGGTGTTTTTGCAGGTTTCGAAAAAGGCCTCGACGCCCCCTTCCGAGCTGTTGATCGTCACAATACTTTCCCATTCATCGGCAATAATATGGTATTGTTCTTCAATAAACTTCCGATATTCTTTGATTGTCGAAAACGTTCTTGCCGATAAAGGATATCGTTCCTTCATGCCATTGTAATAATCAAGCATTTCTCCCTTGTCGGCAGGTCTGGTGCCGCCTTGTCCTTCCCGAACAAAAGGAATGCCTTCGATTCCGTTCTGATCCCCTTCATCATATTCATAAACATAGCGGTAAGAATCCAATCCTTTATCCGTCATAAAAAGGGTCACCGCCGTCACAACATATCGCCGTGGACGTTCGTTGAGTATCCATTCGATCGCAATATGGGCCGGGGCATTTTCCAACACCAAAGTGTTTTTAATTTTTCGATCCGCCAAATCGGTATGGGGAATCATCCCTTGCAATACCGTTTGGATAAAAACGGTCTTCCCTCCGCCGTTTTCAAGAAGAATCGCCCCATTATATCCGTTGAATAAAAAGAGTTCATCATTATAACGCTTGTTGCCTTCTTCATAGACAATATTGGTCAATCTGATTTTATTGATGGCCGGCATGTTGTCCCTCCTTATCAAAACTATAAAGAAACTCAAAAATCCCTTTGTTATATTCCACTGCCATGAAAAATCGCTGGATGATGGTCATCGCTTTTTCCGTCAAGGTGATTTCATTATTCCCGATTTCCCGGATCAACTGTTGGTCGCTCAAAAACTTTGCAACCATATGCAGGAAGCTCATTCGGCTAATCGTATTTCCTGATTGCCGCTTAGCGGTTTCCTTAATATCATCCATATCATCCCATTTTTCGATGATAGCGCTCCAATTGTAAGAAAACTCTTTTTCCGATGCTTTTAATTGTTCCTCATCATGGGATTTCAAATGATCAATCCGCTCCTGAATCAGCCGGATCCAATCATCCATGCCGATAAATTGCCTTGTGGGATGCGGACTTTGATAGGAATCATAAAAACTGCCGAAAAGAACAAGTATGCAAAAATAAAGAAGATACATATCCGCATTCGTCGCACCGGAACGCAAATATTTCCGTTTAATCCACTCATTGCTTACATGGAATGGAGACAGCTTCGGTTCAGGAACGAGAAACAGTTCTTCACTCGTTTTGATTATGGCGCAATGCACTTCCTGGCTGAACAATTCAAGAAGGGCGCGCACATCTTCATCGGCATTATAGATTTGAACGGCCTCTTTGCCCAAAACCCCGTCCTTTGCCAGCTTCGTATATAGTCGAAAGGCTTGCAACACTGTTTGTTCAGAATAGTTCATCTTCATCCTCCAACTTTATGTTCATTTCACTGATGGAATAGCGATCTACTTTTTGAATGATCGCTTTATCTTCCGTAACGATTAATTTGCGTTTTCCCAATAATCGAAAGGCCTCATCAAAAACCGTTCTGCTTTCTTCATCATCCGTTCCCGCTTGAATAGGCGAACGTTGGTGGAGAACAATCCAAAAATCGTAGAAATACCGCATTTGGAATAGATTCTCCAATTGATTTCTTTCGAGATAGGATATGAACTCGGATAACGTATTGCCGCTATTTTCTTCATAAGCCTTCAGAAAATGTTCCATCAGCTCTTTATATTTTTCTGAAATCCATTGTTTATATGAATTGAAGCTGTTTTCGTCATCCACTTCATAAAAGTGATATTCCACCTTCTCTTTTCGGTCTTCCACGATATTCTGTTCTTCCAAAACAGCAAGCGGCGACCAAAATTCATTTTCTTCCACTTTCAGGAAAGGATGGAGAACGCCTTTCATCGCATCCAACGGCAAAGGGGTGGACACAATGAGAGACACGATATCTTGGTCGAAGTTAAAGGAATGCATGCCCGTATAATAAAGCGACTCCTGGGCTGTAATCAAAGTCGTGTTTTTCAAATGGAGAGTCTGATTCAGAAGCTCGGAATGTTCATAGTGCACTTTCTCCAATTCCCTGTTGATCTGCAAAATGTATTGATACGTTTTCTGCTCCTTTTGATGAATATTTTCGGCAAACAATCGTTCCCTCGTTTCTTTGACAAACTCCCTCAATTCTTTGAATTCTTCATCTTCCCGTTCCAGCCTCTGAAAAATATCATCAAGCAGCTCTTTATACCGCTCAAACGTTTCTTCGGACACAATGCTTCGCTGGATTTCATGCTTCAATTTGACAATGCGTTCCTGCAACGTCTCGACGGCCACCCGCATTTCATTGATTTGCCGAAGTGCCCCCTTAAATTCCCCCTTTTCCAGCTGTTTCCGTAAAATCAATTGGTTGATGGATATTTGGAACTCACTATAAAATTCCTTCGTTGCAAAAATCAATTCCAATCCATCTTCATCCAATGTGTAGAATTGGGTATTCGTTCCGGCATCAAAATCGTTCGCCTTCAAAATGGAATATTCAATGGTCTCCTCCGCCTTTTCCTCCCAATCAAAATAACCGTAGCTGCGTTTTTTTCCGTGGGTCGGGCGGAAATTTTGAATCAAGGTTCTGGCCAGTTCTTCATAGGTTTCCTCTTTCAGCATATACACTTCTTTCGTGGCCTCTTTTAAAAAGGAAGCCAATTCTTTGACACCTGTCCTTTGATTTCGCATCAACTTCTGTTCAAAGAAAAAAAGCAAAGTGAGGAGGCCAAGCCCTTTCATATCAATCTTCGTCCCATTTAAATCAACATCCCTTTTCCGTTCCAGTTCATTCAATGGTTCAAAAAGGGCGATGCGCCGGATCCGATCTCTGTATCCGCTTAATAACGCTTGCATATCCATCTGTTCCAATCGGATCCCCTCCAAATTTCCTGCAATTCTTTTGATTTTAATATTTCCTGCGGGTAATACTTCCCTTCTGAAAACATCATCGCCAGTTGTTCTTGCTCCTTTTGCGGAAATTGGCTAATGAATTTTTCTTGAGCTTCAGTATATTGTCTTTGATATTCTTTTCCGGCGATCGGCTGTTTTTCAAGACAAGCTTTATAGAATGGCAATGCCAAATGGGCTTTGATTTTTTGGTTCAACGAATGCCAAATGGACACTCCTTCCCGGTCAATGTCGCCGAAATAGAAAAAATGATGCTGGGCGTTGACCGGATATTGATCCCGGAACTGATCGATGCTATGGATGATTTTCTTCCCACTTCCGTAAATCAATGTGGAAAATTCAGTGGATGGCAAAGCCGGAAGCAGACCTTGATAAGTCGTTTTATTTTCAACAATCAGGTGAAACTGTGTCTCCTTTGTCACCAGCTTGGGATGGATGGCAAACATCAACGGGTCGGAAACAGGGATGATGTTAAAAGAATGGAAGAGTCCGATACGCTCCAGCAGCTCTTTTCCCCCTTTTTCAGTGAGCCATTTTTCATCCTGGACCAGTTCAAAACTGCGCTCCGGTGCAGGAACGGACTCTTCCGGAAAACCAAATGTTTTTATGTATTCATCGATTTTGATGAGATAAGGAAGATCGTGCCGCCAAATGGAAGGATCTTTTTTGTAATATTCATCAAGGTTTATGGATGGATGGAACTTGTTGCGATAATGTTGAATCTCTTGATGGAAACCGGTTTGAAGCAGACTTTTATTGATCCGGTACTGAAAGGCGAGCGATGGATTTCTTGTCGTTCTTCCTTTAGACTTCACCATCTCCAAAATGCCTTCCTGTTCCAGCTTCAAAATAAAGCCGGCATATTCTTCGTATGTATGAAAGAAATTCCCCATGATTGCTTCCAATGCGGATAATCCTATCATTCTTTTCGGATAGCCATTAAGTGCGCGGTAAATTTCATCCACTATCCTTACCTCCGAACATTCTTTTTTCTTATTTTACTTAAAATGAAGGGAAATTGGAAATACAAGTCTGTGAAGAAAGTTAGGGGAATGTTGCACAGTTCAAGAAATGTTTGGTTTTGGGGAGGGGATTTCAATAAAAATCGTTTTACGGGCAATCAATAGATTTGTCTAAACAATAAAAAATGGAAATTTTTGTTGAGAAGTGTTTCCGTTTCTTTCCATTCATGTATTCTTTATTTTCGAAACTTATGAATTTTTATACATCGTAGTGTGTTTCTCTTTATATTCACTATAATAAGAAATTAAATACCTTTTGTAATTATTATGGATTCGCCATCGGACACTAGTGTCGCATAAAAAATATCAATAGACATAATATTTGAAAGCAGCTTTATGGAAATCTGCACACATTGGGTTACGGAAAATCGAAGGGAAGAGCGTTCCTTAAAGGTTGATTTGTCGTTGTTGCACTCGTCTTAAGTTATAGGTAAAAAATGGATGTTTACTACCTTTATTTAGGTGCTTTTGTTTTTCGCTAATATTCCAGAAAAATAAAATCTGAAATTTCAAAACTTATTTATGCGACGCTAGTGAAATAATATAATAAATTATTGAAGATTCGTTAATAGTACTTGCAAAATCTCTATTAGTAGTTATAGTTTTAGTTATATTTTTGATTCAAAATTTCCATCCAGTCTTTTTGGAGTAAAATAATCCAGTATTACATTGTTTAATCTTACATTTTGGTTTCATTTTGAAAAATTTGTTGGTTCTTTCCTTCTTTTTCAAACATGATGACAGATAAGAATTGATGCAAGACAAGTACCTATTTGTTTCTAAGGTTCGCGTTGCAGTCGAAAGCATACGAAAAGAACGAAAACAGTAGGAGTCTACTACACCATCTTTTCGAATTTCAAGACGATAGATGATTTTGTGTATTTGGAAACGGAAATCCACACTTTCAGAAGAGGAAATTCAACTCCTCGAACAATCCTTTAAGCAGTACCCATCACAAAGCTCTTTCTACCCAACCGTTCAAACATTTAGAAAGGCAATTGTTGAACGTAACTATCTTGCGTTTTTAAAATGGTTGAAGGAACAATTGTCTTCTAAAAACAATTATTTATTTAATTGTTCACTGCGGCTTCGAAGTGAGCTACAGGCGATTATGCTGGCATTCCATACTTCCTAAAGCAATGGAGTGGTAGAAGGTCTATTCATCGGTTGAAGCTAATGAAACGATGATGTATGGTCAAGCAAAATTAGATTTACTAGAAAAGCGTGTATTATATCGCTTATAAGTTTGTTATTTAAAAAAATTTAAACAAAAATGGGAATCTACACAATATATGCTTTCACCAAACTTAAGAACCATTTTTATTTTGCTATAAACAGGTTAACTGATCATTATGTTCTTTCATATAGTCTTAACTGTTCTTCAAGAAGTTAAGTTACTTTTTCAGTCTGCAGGATGTGTTGCCCACACGATTCACCAAATTTCCGTATAAATTTCACGTTAAATATTATGAATGGATAGTCAGAAAACACCTTTTTTGATTTTGAAATGGCTTTGAGCTGTAATATCGAGAGCCCTCCAGTAACCATCTAAGTTCCTTTTGAGTCAGCTTTCAATCCTCATTTTCGTTTCTAGGCCATTGGAGCTTTCCATAAATCAATACTCTTGTAAAGCTTGTCGGCGACAGCCCAATCAAAATACGAACATTTACAGCGTATTCCTCCGTCCGCAAAATAAGAAATTGGCTTCACTGTATTGTTCAAGTTTGAAAGAGTCTTGAATGAACGTTGCCAACCCATCAAACCCTTTTATCATATATGAATAACCACTGATAATATGGATGATCATGAAACATGGAAATTTAATCCCTTGATGATTGTTTGAATGATATGGAGTTTTACACCGGGATAAAAAGAAATTTTCAAATTTGCGACTTAAATGATTCATACGAGTCTGTGAGGAGTGGATTCGTTGGAGTTGAACAGGAATAAGAATCCAATTTGATGGGTTCGATATTCAATTTTTCAATCGACAAATACAAACACCTTCTCTGTAATCAGTAACTCTATCTTACAGAAAGGTGCGACCTATTTATATACGTCGTTTGATCTCAAGCTTACAATTTATTTACGGTAAAAGCGTATGCGACAGCCCAAATGAGGGGCATCAAAATGACTTTTCAGGCGTATTCATTAATTGGTTAAGTTTACTTACTCTTTAATATCATTGAATTGAGCATTTTGCAAAATTAGATTTTTTGGATAAAAGTATAAAAAATAAAGCACTCGACAAATAGCTACCAGCATGTTATTTTACAAAATATTACAATAATCCTGTTTTTGGGCATACCTGCAGAATTTTTCACATTGAATTTTTTTAAGCGGCTTTCTTCCCTTTATTTTCCTTTGCCATCGCTAGCGCTGAAACAAGTAATACAATAGCGTTCAGGTAAATATGGCTCTTTACTTTCTCAATTCCCCATACATGTAGGGAGTTCGACGTAAGGTAGCTTTTCATTCTTGAATTACAGCGTTCTACACTTGTCCTCTCGTTGTAAAGCTCTTTCCAACGTTTTGTATCACGGTGCGGATTGGAATATCGGCGCACATCCTTTTTGATGTCGACTTTTACCACCATTCCATAGTTGGAAGATGAACAGGCTGCCATTCCTAATGGGCAATCCACTTTGCCGGTTGCGTGAGGACATCTGAACTTGAGCTGGTCCTTATCAGCTCCCCAATAAGTCATTTCATAACCCATGGAACAACGCGGAGTTCCATTGGAAGAAATCCCTTCAGGAGGCTCTTTTTCGTTGCGCAAATTGAGCGGGATAATGGCTTGCGCTCCAATGTTTTTGGCTGATTCATAGTTTTTTAGTTGGTCATATCCGCCATCCATGATCAGAAATTCAATTTTGGATTTGGTACGCTCTGCCACTTGCTCGATTAATTCTGGTGCGACTTCTCCATCGTTCACATGGGCAGGGGTTACTTTTATGGCCATTGGCAGTTCGCTTGCGGTATCGACTGAAAGATGCATCTTATAGCCAAACCAGGTAATTTTATTGCCGAAGGAATCATATTTTGCGCCCCAATTGGCATTACCCGTTTGTTCACTACGCTTTTTGGGCTGTTTCTTTTCATAGGCATCAATGGCGGCACTGTCGATGGCCTGGTGGCTGCCGTCAATTATTCCTTCCTCCTGAGCTAACTGTACCAAGTCAAGGAAGATCTTTTCAGCCAGCTTTTTTTTGGTAAGTGCTGCAAAAACCCGGCTGAGAGTGGAGATAGACGGTGCGGGGCGATCAATCGATAAACCGCATTGATAACGGAAACGAAGGTCTTTATCCAATCGATGATGAAGGGCGGTAAAGGTGTCGATGCCTTCGAGTGGGGCAGCGATGAGAGCCCTTAGAATCCCTTCTCTGGAATGACCGTCAGCCCCTCGGGGTGAAGAACTTCTCAACTGTTTAGCATAAGGGCGTAAATCAAGCGAGCTAAAAAAGATAGGTAATTTCTCTTTTGACTCTAATTTTTGCAGTTCTTCAAAGGAAAATAGGCTTTCTTGTAGAATATACAAAGTGACTTCCTCCTTTTGAATTTTTTGTTGTTTCGTCACTTCAAAAATTCTACATTTTAGGGGTGAAGTCCTTTTTTATGTCTTTGAAATCCTTATGGCTCTTGGGTCAAAAAATATGCAAAATGCTCAATTACAAATAATACTCATAAAGAGCCAACTTCTGTTTTACGTACTCATCATCTGGCCTTAGTTTTAAGGCATATTTGAAATAGCCTCTTGCCCGTTCGTAATCCCTTTTTTGGTCGTACGCTTGACCAAGTTTTTTCACAACAGCCCAAATTCCTGGAGTCTCTTGATTGATTTGTTCCAAAATTTGAATGCTTTTTTCTTCCTTTCCACACACTCCATAACATAACGCTAATTTATAACGATAATCTAAATTTCCTGGTTCTTTTAGATTCAATTCTTCATATAAACGCAGCGCTTCCTCGTACTTTTTCATTGCTAAGAAAATTCTTGCTTTTAGATTTTTTACGGCTGTAGCAAAACTTTCTTGGCGTGTGTCCTCAATTGCTACTCCTTCAATATTTTCAATTTGCCGTAACGCCTCAAATAATCGGTCTGTTTTATAATATACTCAACTTTCGCACACAGATATTGTCAGACATCTCTTGATGTAATTGGGTAAAGACGCAATCCATTCTTGTACTTTACTTTTAAATAATTCCATGTTCAAACAAACATTAGCTTCTGCTAATGTTTGGAAGATCGCTAATAATTGATTCAATGCACTCTCTAGATTCATATCTTTTACATCTTCACATAATAGAAAAAAGAGATTTCCAATCGTTTTAGGATCGTTGTTTTGTCTACGCTCCCACTCTAAGAGTATAAAGCGAGTAAACACAATCGTTGTATGACTAATCAACAGATCATACGAACGACCTTGAAATTCTTTTGCTAGGTTAAGCAATGATTTGGTACACTTGAAAAATGTTTCGATGTCCCAGCGCATCCCGTAAATACGCACAATTTCTTCATCTGAAAGTGTGGTATCTGTACTCAAAATGGCTAACCATTCACTCTTTTTATTGCGGTTACGCACGAATACAATCTTGACTTGTCGTCCTTTTGCAAGATGAACATGGATCGAACCGAGTAGGTCTTTCTTTTCCATGGTACGCTTTGCTTTTTTAAAGAGTTCATCCAGAGTATGGGCTTCACCATCTATGAAATAACGTTGTTTTAGCTGCTTGACCATACCAATGACAAATAAACCTTTATCCGTGATTTTTTCAATCAAAGGCTCATGCGTAAACCAAGTATCCATTAACACATAATCAGCTGTAATTCCTGCATTTAAGGCATGATCCAATAAAGCAGAGACAACGCTTGGCTTATCTTGTTGTGCTTCAAGACGACGCTTGTAGCCGGAAGTGCGTTTATCAATGGATTCATCGACCCCGTTAAGTTGATTTTCCTTTTTCGCTGAACTCAATAAAGCAAAGTCTACAGGTAGAAAAGAATATCCATCAGACCAACCAAGAGTAAGCAACTGAAACCCCTTATAGAATCGTTTCTCTGTATGATCAAATACTCGTGAAAGAAGTTCAACAGACTTGCTTCGGTTGCGTGAAAAGAGTGAATCATCAACAATAAACACCTTCACTCTGTTGTTTGATGTAAGCTTTTTTATACGTCCAGTAAGATCTTGACATAAGGAAAGTAAAAAAGTTCGCCAAGCATAAGTAGATGAATTTAGAAAACGGTAGATCGTATCTTTTTTAGGTAAGTCCACGGCTTTCTTACTTTGAAGTGCTTGAAACCAATTTTTATATTGGAAAACAAGCAAAAAAATAAGACGGAAAATAGATAAGCATGAATAACCAAATCCCTTAGTAATTCTCGCTTTTCTCAAATGTTTGCCTATATTTAATTCAGAAAATCTTCGTTCAAGTTCTTTTGGTAGTTGTGCAAAAGTATCTTTTTTCGTTATCATAATGGTGACACCTTCTTTGGTATTTGGTTTGTTCACCATAATTTTACCAAAAGATAGGTGTCTTTTTCTTTTAAAAAAATAAAATCAATAAAAAACAAGAGAAATAATGAAAGACGATATAAAACAGTCATATCAAGAGTTGCAATAAGATATTACTCTGCGAAAGTTGAGTAATATACATATGCCAGTTGTAATAAGATTTCTGGCATTGTATTTCCATTTGTAATTTCCGTCGTTAAAATTTTTTCGGCTAATGTAAATTTTTTTAGTTTACAATTCAACATTGCTAATTCTAACGGATCTCGTTTGCTTGCTAATGTTGCACGAGGAATAAACTTTTCAACTTGCTGCTCTTTTAAATGTTCGTCTACCGCTTTTTTAAATTCAGTGCGGAAATCGGTAACCGACTGATATCGTATTTCCGGATTTCTCTCTAACGCCTTCATGATTACCTTTTCCATCGAAGGTGTAATACTATCGTTTAATTCTCTTGGTTTTGGAAAAGGGACATTATGAATCACGTTAAAATATGTGTCATGCGGAGTTTTTCCTGTTAACAATTGATATAACAAAACCTTTAAATCCCTCTAAGTTCAGATAAAACTACCAAGTGTTGAATTGTTAATCGTTCCGGAATAATCCTTTAAATCCCTCTAAGTTCAGATAAAACGTCGTAAAGTTGGTTTCATTGAAGCTCGAAAACTTCAACTTTAAATCCCTCTAAGTTCAGATAAAACGTCAACTTGCTCAAGCATTAGAATACGCCAGTAAAAACTTTAAATCCCTCTAAGTTCAGATAAAACTACCAAGTGTTGAATTGTTAATCGTTCCGGAATAATCCTTTAAATCCCTCTAAGTTCAGATAAAACGTCGTAAAGTTGGTTTCATTGAAGCTCGAAAACTTCAACTTTAAATCCCTCTAAGTTCAGATAAAACGTCAACTTGCTCAAGCATTAGAATACGCCAGTAAAAACTTTAAATCCCTCTAAGTTCAGATAAAACGGATGAAACTGTCGAAACAATTGACAAATGGATGCACTTTAAATCCCTCTAAGTTCAGATAAAACATGACCGCAACGCCAGGCGAAACTATAAAAAAAAAATAACTTTAAATCCCTCTAAGTTCAGATAAAACGAGCACGGCGTACAATACATCGGCGACATTCCATATGGAAACTTTAAATCCCTCTAAGTTCAGATAAAACACGAATGGCTCCAAACAATTGATAAAGTTGTGGACTTTAAATCCCTCTAAGTTCAGATAAAACTGCAATGACGACAATTCGGACAACTCCACCGCTACGAGCTTTAAATCCCTCTAAGTTCAGATAAAACCAAGACAATTCAATTCCTAATGCTTGCAAAAATAAACTTTAAATCCCTCTAAGTTCAGATAAAACGGTGACAAACCTGCCGAATGCGCAGGAACAAACTACTTTAAATCCCTCTAAGTTCAGATAAAACGCACGTGGTGTTGGAATTATGGTTCGTTGTCCTGTTCCCTTTAAATCCCTCTAAGTTCAGATAAAACAACCTTGGTGCATCATCCTCCCTCCTTTACCGAGGAAACTTTAAATCCCTCTAAGTTCAGATAAAACGAAATTGTAGAAATCGACGAATGATGACTATTAAAACTTTAAATCCCTCTAAGTTCAGATAAAACAACAAGATAACGTTTATACATTAAATCTACAATTTCCTTTAAATCCCTCTAAGTTCAGATAAAACTCAGCAATCAAAGTGCTTTTGCAACACTTTGTATTTATGCTTTAAATCCCTCTAAGTTCAGATAAAACCTAAAGTCCATACAGAGATAAATTCTTTTGGAATCAACTTTAAATCCCTCTAAGTTCAGATAAAACTTAACTTCGTTTGATACAACGAATATTGTTACATCAGTCTTTAAATCCCTCTAAGTTCAGATAAAACATGTACCTTATTCAAATTTAAAAGCAGAAATGGCTAGAGACTTTAAATCCCTCTAAGTTCAGATAAAACGCATTTCTTCTGTAAGTTTAATAGTTTTCGAGAAATCCTTTAAATCCCTCTAAGTTCAGATAAAACTTAAAGTGCTTGATTACACAGTGAAGTAATGAAGAACTTTAAATCCCTCTAAGTTCAGATAAAACATGAGTTAGATATCAATAAGGTCGAGGAAGAATTCTTTAAATCCCTCTAAGTTCAGATAAAACGGTCGTTTATGCTGAGAAAGTCCCTTTATAATGAGCTTTAAATCCCTCTAAGTTCAGATAAAACTTGATGAGATGACTACAAATTCACGTCCTCCATGGCTCTTTAAATCCCTCTAAGTTCAGATAAAACTATCCGAACGGCTTTAATGAGGAAGATAGCAAGAATCTTTAAATCCCTCTAAGTTCAGATAAAACTAAATTTTAATACAGCAGTATCCCCACGTTTAAATATCTTTAAATCCCTCTAAGTTCAGATAAAACGTATAAAGCGAGGGGAGAAATCCCCTCAATCATAACTTTAAATCCCTCTAAGTTCAGATAAAACGAGACATCCGATTTATCAGAAGAAATAGCAAAGCAAAACCTTTAAATCCCTCTAAGTTCAGATAAAACACCGAAAATATTAGTTGCCAGCGGAGCGAAACGTGCCTTTAAATCCCTCTAAGTTCAGATAAAACTTCGAATGCGTTTTTTATGTCATCAACAAGCGAATCACTTTAAATCCCTCTAAGTTCAGATAAAACACGGGGCTATTGTGGTGCTAGCAGAAGATGTTGACTTTAAATCCCTCTAAGTTCAGATAAAACAACCATACGCCGTTATTGGTAAGCGTAAAATAATCCCCACCTTTTAATGATAGGGATTAAATACTATTATTGTGATAAGTTATTAAAAACCCGACAATTCAAAGGAATTGTTTTGGACCAAGGAAGTAGTTGATCAAGCTCATCCATATTGCTTATATCCATATTGGGAAGCCTTTCAAATAAGTAGCGAAGATAATAAAATGGATTTAATTTATTCTCTTTTGCTGTCTCCACAATACTGTAAATGATTGAGCTGGCCTTAGCTCCTTTCGGAGTATTGCTAAAAATCCAGTTCTTCCTTCCGATCACAAATGGTTTAATGGATCGTTCACTTCGATTATTATCGATTTCTAAACGTCCATCCTCTAAAAATGCCACGAGTTTTTCCCATTGGTTGAGGCAGTATGTAATGGCTTGACCTAATAGACTCTTTGGTAAAACATTGCTTTTCTCTGTTTTTAGCCATGCTGAAAAAGCCTCCAACAATGGTTGGCTGTGTTTAAGTCGTTTTTTATATCGTTCTTCTGGTGTACATTCTTTCAAATCACGCTCGATGGCAAATAGCTGATTACAGAAATTGAGTCCTTCCCGAGCTGTGACTGCTGAATGACGTTTGGATTCAGGAAGTACGTTTAAAGCCTCATCGAACTTTCTGCGGGCATGAGCCCAACATCCAACTAATGTTACGCCGGATACCTTATGGTATCCTGCATATCCATCGACATGCAGGTATCCTTTAAACCCTTTTAGGAATTCTTTGGCATGTTCTCCGGCTCTAGTTTCCTGATAGTCATAAAGGACAAGTGGTGGATCCTCTCTTCCAGTCCGATAAAGCCACATGTAAGATTTCGATGTACTTGACCTTCCAGGTTCATGTAAAACCTGAACAGTTGTTTCATCCGCATGTAGAATGTCTTTAGAGAGGAGATGCTCTTTCATTCGTTGATAAATTGGCGCAAGCCATTTTTCGGCACCATAAAGCATCCAATTGGCCATGGTTTGCCTGGATAAGATCACACCTAATCGTTTGAACTGTTGTTCTTGGCGATATAGAGGTAGCCCCTCTACATATTTTTGATTCATAATATATGCCATGCTTGACGGTGAAGCTAAACTTTTTGGATACACAGATTTTGGGGCAGGTGCTGTAACGATTGGTGTCTCTATTTCATTACGCTCACAATGACGGCATCCATAGACATATCGAACGTGTTTTAAAACTTTGACTTGAGCCGGAATAATCACTAATTCTTGTCGTACTTCTGTGCTCATTTCGTGTGTTTTTTCACCGCAACACGAACAGACCTGCTCTTCTTCGGGTAAACGATATTCAATCGTTTCCATAGGCAGGTTTTCAAACGTAGCTTGACGTTGACCACGTTTCTTTTTACGACGATATGTAATTGTTTCAACAGTTGGCTCTTCGGCTTTTACATTAGACTCTACCTCTGCTTCATTGAATAAAGGTAGTTCTAATTGATTAGGATTTGTTTTTTCGCTTGAAGAGCCAAATTTTCGTTTTTGACTAAGACGATACTGTTCTTCATACCATCGTAATTTCGCCGTCAATTCAACGATTTGCTGTTGAAGTTTTTCAATTAATTCAAATGGGTTTTGGTTAGGATTCTTTAAATTTTTCATCATGTAGTAATAATTCGACGGTTTTAGCTATTTTCCTCCAAGGTTTTTGTTAAAAGTAAAAAATTCATATAACTGTTCTAGCCTTTACTTCTGGGTGTGCTTTCTTTTGCTCCATTGGAAGACCATCCAATAACCAGCGTAATTGCCGATAACTAATTTGTATCGTTCCAGTGTCATTTTCATTTGGCCATTGAAATTTTCCTTTTTCCAATCGACGATAATAAAGCCAAAAACCATTATAGTCCCAGTGAAGAATTTTTAATTTATCTCGCTTTCGATTACAGAACACAAAATAACTTGATGAAAAGGGATCTAAATCAAATCCCTCTTTCACCAAAGCAGCTAATCCATCAATGGATTTTCTCAAATCAGTACTTCCTTTTGCCAAGTAAACTAGTTCAGCTCTTGTACCAACTAACATGTTGATTTCAACGTCCTAACCACTTCTGAAAGAAAGGCCGGATCGAAACCAGGTTTTACTTCAATTGAAATCCCACTAATTTCAATCCGTAATGAATTTTCAACTGTTTGTGAATGATCTTCTAGGGTAACGGATGCCCATTTTGTAGACTTTCCTTGATTTTTTATTGGATTTTCAATTTTTCTTAACCAGTATTTAAACTGGTGAATACTCCATTGATTTTCCTTGCACCAGTTTACTTGAGTTTGACCGCTTTTACGATAGTCAGCGATTCGTTGTTCCCAAACCTTTCGTAATTCAGGATTCTTAGGCATAAAAAAACCTCCTTCAATTTCATCTGGAGGAGATTATCTCATGAAATTAGCACACCAAGAAGGTGTGCAAGATTTGACGCTTACCGTTATTGTATGGCAATTCAAAGAATCTCTTTAAATCCCTCTAAGTTCAGATAAAACAAAGAAAACAGCAAAAAATAATTCGAGCGGACGGAACTTTAAATCCCTCTAAGTTCAGATAAAACGGGCGTTGCTCAATACGGAATTGAAGCAACATTACCAAACTTTAAATCCCTCTAAGTTCAGATAAAACCGAGTTCTACGTGAAATTAAGTTTGTTGCTGATGGACTTTAAATCCCTCTAAGTTCAGATAAAACCCACCAACAATTTATTTCGATAAAGGCGAAACCGCACTTTAAATCCCTCTAAGTTCAGATAAAACAATAATGAGTGTTGAATATTTTTTTCTTAAACTTGTCTTTAAATCCCTCTAAGTTCAGATAAAACAAATATCAGTGCAGTCCATATCTTCTCTGATTTAATCTTTAAATCCCTCTAAGTTCAGATAAAACACAAAAGCTGATAAAAAACGAATTGCTGACCGTGCAGCTTTAAATCCCTCTAAGTTCAGATAAAACTGTTAAAATATGAAAACATTTAAAGTCCATATTAATGGCTTTAAATCCCTCTAAGTTCAGATAAAACTAGACGCTTTAACAAAAGCCGATTGTATCAAAATTTTCGCTTTAAATCCCTCTAAGTTCAGATAAAACTGAGATGTATAGACGTCAATATTCAATTTTACAACAACTTTAAATCCCTCTAAGTTCAGATAAAACAACACATGAGATGATGATAAAAGATGCAAAAACAAACTTTAAATCCCTCTAAGTTCAGATAAAACGGTACAAATACAAGCAGTTAATGAAGAAGTACAAGCCTTTAAATCCCTCTAAGTTCAGATAAAACAGACGGGATTAGAGCTGGTGGAGTTGTTTTGAATAGCTTTAAATCCCTCTAAGTTCAGATAAAACCCACTGTTTCACCACCTAAATAAAAAAACGCCCTTTAAACTTTAAATCCCTCTAAGTTCAGATAAAACTTGCCGAACGTCTTAAGGAGTTAAGATTGAAAAAGAAAGCTTTAAATCCCTCTAAGTTCAGATAAAACTTGAGCAGCTCCACCAAAACCGCTTTCTATGGCATTGCTTTAAATCCCTCTAAGTTCAGATAAAACAAGGTGGAATAATGTTTGTTGATATTGTCACTTCTAACTTTAAATCCCTCTAAGTTCAGATAAAACATGTAAGGAATGAATGGAACTGTAATTTTGAAAACCTTTAAATCCCTCTAAGTTCAGATAAAACGAGATAACGAAGAGTGGGAAGATATGGTTTCAAACTTTAAATCCCTCTAAGTTCAGATAAAACTATTAAAGAACGTTATTTTGTGATTGTGGATGAAGTCTTTAAATCCCTCTAAGTTCAGATAAAACGATGGTGAATTTCCGCTGGAATCTCTACCAATTTCTAAGCTTTAAATCCCTCTAAGTTCAGATAAAACTTTATTGTTCGTAGCGATCATTGCTGCAGCGTTTTAACTTTAAATCCCTCTAAGTTCAGATAAAACGTGGGGGGGCGTAACTAATGCACCATATATTTTTTGACTTTAAATCCCTCTAAGTTCAGATAAAACCCCAATCGCTTTTTTGGATTTAGCGATTGAAAAATTGACTTTAAATCCCTCTAAGTTCAGATAAAACACGAGCAGAATATATACAAGTAAGATTTTATTATCACTTTAAATCCCTCTAAGTTCAGATAAAACTATATCAAACAGATTCTAACCGTTATGAATATAAAGCCTTTAAATCCCTCTAAGTTCAGATAAAACTTGATATTGGTAATAAACTAACACTGTCTCTCCAATCTTTAAATCCCTCTAAGTTCAGATAAAACCGAATTAGGTAATGCTACACAAGCAGCGATTAAAGCCTTTAAATCCCTCTAAGTTCAGATAAAACTAACCACAGTATCGACGCAACACGTTATGCAATGAGTGCTTTAAATCCCTCTAAGTTCAGATAAAACGCTCTGCGATTCGTTCGACCCATCACACATGCACGACTTTAAATCCCTCTAAGTTCAGATAAAACATAAAACTCCTCCTTTTGTATTCTCAATTCGACAAACTTTAAATCCCTCTAAGTTCAGATAAAACGCAGCTAACCCACTCAAACCATCGACTCTTACAAGTTTTCTTTAAATCCCTCTAAGTTCAGATAAAACGGATCTTCTTGAAATCTTCTATCGATTTACCGCTTCTTTAAATCCCTCTAAGTTCAGATAAAACTTGGGTGAAGCATATGCGAAGGCAATGGAAGAAGATGACTTTAAATCCCTCTAAGTTCAGATAAAACCCAGCTGAATGGCGGTGGAGTAGATGACCAAGAGTCTTTAAATCCCTCTAAGTTCAGATAAAACATGGCCAAACTTCATAAAATGCCGTGTAATCAGCGTACTTTAAATCCCTCTAAGTTCAGATAAAACGGCCATCTTAGAATTCAACCTCAACCTTCACTTTCACCTTTAAATCCCTCTAAGTTCAGATAAAACTTACTATACCGATGGACACATTGAAGTGGTGGATGTAAACTTTAAATCCCTCTAAGTTCAGATAAAACGTGTACCCGCTTTAACAATTTTGCGTCCTCGTTCATCCTTTAAATCCCTCTAAGTTCAGATAAAACCGGTAGCAGTTTTCATACTTTGGCCATCAAATGTAACTTTAAATCCCTCTAAGTTCAGATAAAACGGAGTGACAAAAGAATTTACAAGAAGTGGTGAACCAGCTTTAAATCCCTCTAAGTTCAGATAAAACCCCTTTGCCTCCTGTATTTGCTAATATCTAGACAACTTTAAATCCCTCTAAGTTCAGATAAAACATGTTAGATGATGTAAAAGAGCGTTTAAAATCATTCTTTAAATCCCTCTAAGTTCAGATAAAACGCGAATTTATTTTAGAATGTGAAACAGCGGGAAATGTCTTTAAATCCCTCTAAGTTCAGATAAAACGATGATTGATTTTACACGTTTTGAGAAGGGGGATTTCTTTAAATCCCTCTAAGTTCAGATAAAACAACATGACCTGCAGTAGCCATCGTATCTTGTTTGGCATCTTTAAATCCCTCTAAGTTCAGATAAAACTCAAAAAGTTGTGCAAGGACTTCGAGATCGTTCGACTTTAAATCCCTCTAAGTTCAGATAAAACAATGGATAAGCAATTAAACAATATCGTTGAACAAAACTTTAAATCCCTCTAAGTTCAGATAAAACTCCGGGTTAATAGCTCAATTGGCTGTTAGGGATATCTTTAAATCCCTCTAAGTTCAGATAAAACTCGCTTGAATGCTTTCTGAACGCCCTTCCCTTTTCGGCCTTTAAATCCCTCTAAGTTCAGATAAAACTGCAAAATCAAAACTCGGCATGCTAAAGTGGGAGGCCTTTAAATCCCTCTAAGTTCAGATAAAACTTTGAAAAAATGTTTAACAAAGTGTTTTAACTTTAACTTTAAATCCCTCTAAGTTCAGATAAAACCCTGCTAAAAAACCCCATAAAATCAATCCTTTAGAGACAAACAAGTGCAGTGAACCTCTAATCGTGCAAACCACAATTTTTGTTTAATCTCTCTAAGCCTTGATATGACAACATTATTACCTGATATCTAAAAAATTAACAAAATGCAATTTAGAAAAACAAATCTAAATCTGCCTTTTCTGCTCCTACATGAAATTTCTTTAAATGTTTTGGATTTTCCACAACATAGTAATAAATACTATCTGTTTCATGATCAATGATTTTCTCCAAATCACGACGACACTTTAAAAATTGTGTCTTTGTCATTTCCCCTTCAAAAACTGAATTTTGTGTCCAATTTAAATATTCTTTTAATTTTTTGCACACTTTATTTACTCGTTTTTCACTTACATCATAAGTTATAATTACGAACATTTGATCACCACCATGCCCTTAGAGGCTTATATGGCGTATCCCCTATGACATGCTTAATCAGTTTATAACATTCTAATCGGATAAAATAACGATAAGAAACATTTCGATTTAACTGACGATGTTTGATTGTATCTGATAACTTTTTATCAAAAGATGCAATGAAAATTTTTCTTCCTTCCTCATTCAAATATACCATTCCTTCATAATCCTCAAAATGTTTCGGTTGAATTTTTTTCATATTTACTAGAGAAACAATTAGCGGATCTACAAAAAGGGGTTTAAATATTTCCGCAAGATCCAAACATAATGAGAAACGTTTTTGGGATGGCTCGTGTAAAAAGCTGATTGTTGGATTTAATTGAGTTTTATAGATTTCACTCAAAATAGTCGTATACATCATCGTATTACCAAATGAAATTAATGCATTAAATGGATCACGAGGGGGTCTTTTTGTACGTTCCGTAAAATAAAATTCCGGTAATATTAATTCATTCAACGATTGATAATAATTTTGTCGAATCAATCCTTCAAGTCCCATTAGTTGCTGTACATCTTTAACTGAAGCGATTTGTTTCTGCAACTCTTGAATCTCTTTAACATGCTCCGAATCCATATTATTTTTCTTCCGATTGAATCGAATCATATGAAATGCGGCAGATTGAACAAATGCTTGTGCTAAAGCTAAACGTTTTTCTTTATTTAAATAATGCTCGCTTTGCCGTACTGTCACAATTCCTGAAACCTTCTGCTCTCTTGGTACAAAACTTCCAGTGTAAAAACCGTAATAGTTATAAAAATGTACGAAAATTCCTTTTTGCCCCATAAAATTTAAAAAGGCTGAATTTAGATTTACTTCTCCAAATAAGTGTAAATTTTCAATTTGCTCCACGGGAAGTGGTCTCTTTTTATTGTCCATTTCTGATACTAAATAAATCGTATTATCTTTCCTTTTTACAGTGCCATTTGAAAACATATAAATATCACGTTGCATCGTCCTTCCCCTCCAATGCAAAGCAAAAATCAAAATAAGCGCAATTTTTACAATAGGGTAATTTCTTGAATTTCGGTGCAGACTCTGATTCGATCACGCGATAAATGCCAGCAATCTTTTTCTTCAACTCTTTTTCATTGTCTTCAGTCAATACAACCTCAACAACTTTCTTTTCCTTTGTATACGCAATTTTCCCTTTCTTCTCAATGCCTCGTTGTTTCAATAAATACAAATAATATAAAAGTTGCCACTCATCTGCTTTTTGCATTTTACTGGACAGCTTTGTTTCTTGAATGTACTCATCATCTATGACATCCACTACAGCATCTCCAATAACAAGCTCTTTGTCTTTCCTAGGATAAGATTTCTCATGAAGAAGAGTTCCTTCAATTACTCGATTATGTTCCGTTTCAAAACCTATCTGTTTGCTATATAACCATAGTTTTCTCGTGCAAACCACATAATACTGCATGTGTAATCCACCAATACTTTGCAAAAATACCCTTCCCTTCTAGAAAAGAACATCAAAATTTTCATCTAATCGTAACTCCAGCCCTCGATTTGAATCATATGAAACGTCTATTGAATACTGAATATAATTAAAATCCGGATGTTCGAAAGGGGAAACTTTAAATCCTGATTCTTTTGCTTTAAAAAATAAGCTTTTAGCACTTACCGAAATAATGTATTGCTCAATCTCCATTCGAATTTGTTTCTTCTGCTTATTCCGTTCGATTCGATCTAAAGAATCAGGAATTGCATCATATTGCTCAATTAACGCCATTACCGCTTCATAATTTTCTCTTCCAGCCACAAAACTTACACTTTGAATATCACGTAATATTTGTTGAGCTTCTTCCTTACTTAAATCAAATGCTCGCATATCTTGCAATTCTTGATTGGCCTTTTCAAATTTTGCTAAATACTTTGTCCCTGCAAGTTGTTCTCTACTAAATACTTGCTTCACAATATCGATTTTCTCATGCTCCCCAATTAATTGGCCATCAAAAGCAGACAACGCTTCCACCCCTTTTTGGACGATCGCCTTTTCATAAATCGTCTCAAGGCCAGACACCTCTTCTAGATTCGATAATATAAAAATATTCGGTTCATCTGGTGTACCACCATTAAATCGGAGACCTTTTCGATTACAGCGGCCAAACCGTTGAAATAATGCATCTGGTGTAGCCGCCTCGGTAAATAAATAATCAAAATCTACATCCAAAGAAGCCTCTACTATTTGTGTCGTCACCCAAATTCCTGGCCGATTATTCGTTAACTGTCCAAACTCTTTTATTTTCTCTTCTTTTGGCAAACGATCTTTCCTTGTAAATTGTGAATGTAATAAATTGATTTGTTCTTCCCCAACAAGTTGCTTTAACTGATCATACATTGCAAGTGCTTCCTTCACCGTATTCACAACAACTAATACTTTGGAAGTTTCACCAAATTGAACGATTTTCGTTAAAGCTTCTATTTTATCATCCAGCAGTTGTATCCGATGTCTTCTCGGCATAACCGGATTAGCATCTCGGTCGTCTGGAATCAGTACAGTTTTAACTAATGATTTATGATCCAACAAGCCTTTCTTTTGCAATTCATCAAGAAATATTTGTGGTAATGTAGCAGTCATAATCATCCACTGACCACCTAATTGATGAATCAGTTCCAAACCTCTTAGCAGTATCGCAACAATATGTGGGTCATATGCTTGAATTTCATCGATTACCACTTTGGAATAGGCAAGGGTAGCAAGTTCTGTTTCAAACCCCCGGTAAAGAAGTGGAAATTTGAATAATTGGTCAATTGTGGAAAGGGTCAATTTTTTCGCAAGTAAACGTGTATGCTCCGTTTGAATAATCGATTGCTCAAAGGAAGTCGTTTCATCTGATTTTGACATTAGATGGTCTAAAGCCGTTGAATGAAGCAAACCCGTACTACTAAAACCAATACCCTTTTCGCTTTGAATTCGGTCATACATCGCATTTAAACTCACTCGCATAGGCAGTGTAAAAAAACCTTTCTTTTGGCCAATCCATAATAAAGCCGCTTCCGTTTTCCCACTACCTGTCTGAGCGATAAGGACAATATTTTTATCTTGATTTTCATAAGTTAAGGTCTGTAAAGGACGTAATGAATATTTCTTTTCAAGAAATGTTTTCGTCTGCTCCCCTACATTTTGATCCACCGCTTCTTCCACATAAATTGCAACATTCTCATCTTTTCTCTTCGCAGATGCTGCATGGTCTGCACGTTGGAGGAAGCCTTTTATTAAGATATACTTTAACCACATATAATGATTGAATTGATTAACAATATTTACTCGATTACAAATCGCTCTAATTGCGAAACGGTTGGCTTTATCTGTTAACTCAAACGATAATGGGATTTCCTCTTTTATAGACGGAATTGCTTCTTTTAAATGTTGTTCATATATTTGTAGGATGAGTTTCTCATTCGGATTCAAATCTCTTTCATGATGATATCCTACTGCTAATGCCACAATTTCAGCTTCTTCTTTCGAATATTTTTTTCGTAATTCACCAAATGGCAATAAACAAACCGATAAATAATTATGTGGATAGTTCACTAGATTTGTTTTACGCCAATTTTTATCAATCGAGGGACGGATCATATTTTGAAAAGTCTCGCTATATTTCCCTAAATCATGATACATAGCTGCCACTTCAACTAACTCAAAATCTTTAGTTGTAAAAAATGAAAGCTCATTGCCATAAGCTTGAGCAAGAGCTTTCACTGCCTCCACAACGTCTGAAGTATGTTCAGCAATCGTTAAAACATCCGGTTTAGATTTTGCAAAATACATATCCCTTATCCTTTCAATAAGAAAATACTGTATTCCCCATCCGTCATAACATCGTCCTCCAATAAAGTAGACTTTTGAACATAAGCAGCCGCTATATAATCCCACTCTCGCCGGCCATCACGAATCTCATATTTACGAGGAAGACGATAATATGCTTTTGGCACATCAAAGTAAGTATCTATCTCTAAATCTACTGGAATATATTGATTGTAAACCAATTCTTCCATACTATCTTCTGTTGCCTCTACAAAACGCACTTCATCAATCCTTACAATATCTTCCCAGCGGCCCATGCTTATTGTTGTGGACAATTGATGAAACTTGTTGTAAAGCTCATTTAATATAGTTTCTTCTGCATCAACATGGATAACATGTTCCACGTTAAATAGTAAGTGCTGATACATTGGCATGGTTGTATACAATTTACTGTCAGGTAAAGGAGCTTCTGGTAACCCATCTGTTGTTACAATCGGAGGCACTTCGGCTTTCTTGTACATAAACTTTTTTTGATAATCTATCATAAAGCTTTCGGACTGTCCTTGAATGGATATATTCATCGGAATGTACTCCGTCGCACCCAGCACCGCGTGTAACATGCCCTTTACGGTAGAAAATGGTACGAGAGGATATGTTTCGCCGACTTTATAGGCAAATGGCTTTAGAAAACAAGCTGTTTCTTGAAACAATTTAAGCCTTAGCAACTTCATAGGCAACCCCGTAATATTCTGCTACTTCACGAGTTACAGCTTGGAAAAATTCCTCTACCGTTCCTACTTGTCCAAAAGCTTCTTTGATTTCTGATTCATTACTAAATATTCCATTTGTTAAGCCGACCTTTGTAAATTGTTTCATTGCTTCACCAGCAAAAGTGAATTCGCTTGTTTGAACAAGAGGCTCAATTTTTAACGAATTTCCTTCCAATTGAATACGTCCTTGGAAAAATGGATTTGCCACAGGGTACACCCCTCCGATCACAAACAGTGGTGTTAAGTTTTCCTGACGGCCACGAATATTACGGGATAATAATTTCAACACTTCCAGTAATTGATGAACACGATTAAAACGTTCTTCATTCGGCAACTCCACCTGGTTATTTTCATCGATGCCAACCTTGCTTAAATCCACAGTTACTGTATAAGTGTAGTAACTAATATGATTTTCAATATTTGCTAGGTTTGCATTTTCTCCTAAGCGCTCAGCCAACCCCATATTCGTTAAAAACTCCATGTCCCCATTGTAGGGCTCTAAGGAAATCGCATGACTTAAACGAACGGTTGCAGGACGTTTAAGGGAATTTTTACCCGTTTTTAAATAACCGAATAAATCCATTTCGACCGAATCTTCAATTGTTAATTCATCTTTAAATTGTAAAGTTCCCTTTTGTTTAGAAACTGTGTTTAGATTCCAGCCAAATAATTCATTTCCTAAACGAACGACATCATAACGTAATGATTGGCGGGAAGCGAAAGTATAAGTGTTGCCATCCGCACGATTAAATTTCTTTAATTCTGAAATATTGGAAAATCCTTCACCAAAGTTAAGTGAACCTGCCTCAACAATAGCAGTAAATGTTAATGATTTACTCATGCTTCAACTTCCTCCACTTCTTTTTGTTCTTTTGATTCAAATTGTGACATTAGACCGGCAATAAACGCCAATGACATTGTGGCAAACTCATGGTCTGAAACAACTTTACGATCTAATAAACTTGTAAACTCTTTATTGATTGGAAGATTTGCTAACAAATGTAGACGCAATACCGTTTCAAAGAAAACTTCCCTGTTTCCGCCTTTTGCGGCATTTAATAAACGATAAGCGATCGTTGCAATTTTTTTCTCATTTGGAGAAGTATACTCTTCACTTTCTTGCACAGTTTGTGGTTTAAACAATTTTTTTTGCAAAGCTTGACCACGTCCATACATACGGTCTGTTAACGTTTTTTGTTCCACTGTTTGCCCCTCCTTCAAAATCAATTCACGTAAATTGAGTGCCATTTTAATACTGTAATAATTTTTCGAATTATCAGTAATTAATCGGCGCATTTCTTCAAAAATTAGCGTCTTTGTATCGTTATTTCGCAACGCTTCGTGAATAAGCTGCTCGCGAAATGCATATGGAAAAATCTTATTTATATCAAAATGAGTCGAACCCGAAAGCAATGTTTTAATAAACTTTTCATTTACCACTCGATATTCGAGTAAAGTTTTTTTCGATTTATTGAATGTTACCCATTCAATTAATAACGTAACAGTTTCCCGCTCTTTCTCTTTTTTAATCATTTTTTCATGACTAGATATCAATGCAGTACTAAATAAATTATCACGGCGAAACGCCCGCGCAAAAGCATCATTACGCTTCCTTGTTTCTTCACAATCCCCTTCAACATGTAAGAAACTAAAAACAAAATGTTCTTCTCGTCCAATCGTTTTCCGATAGCTTGTACACCCTAGAGGAGATATGAACAATAATAACCTCGCTAATGTACTGATGAGAGGTGCGCTTGTCATTTGCCCATTATAAAAATCATTAAAACTTGTTGATGCAAGTGGCATAAACATCATTTCCTGATATGCCAGTGTTCCCCATTGTCCTTCAATTCCACTGCACGGAGGAAGTTTCTCAAAATAACTAAAATCAATAGACTTTGCTTTTTTATTTTTTTTCTTCCATTGTTCGGCAATACCTATATCGCTTTCTTGAATAAGTTTCCATGCCGTATCCGCATCATTATTTTCAATACACTGTTGCAGTTTCAATTCCAAAACAAGTGGATCAATAAAATCTTTTCGAAATACTGCGATTTGCTCTTTAAACGACAATGTATTTTTCGCAACATTTAAAAACGATACCTGGCCTCCCGAACTTGATAAAATTGTTCCTTTTACCACATTGATAGTCAGTTTTTGATCAATTTCCGGCTCATTTAAAATTTCGATCGCTCGATGAATCACCTTTTCTAAGGTAGGCAAATCGATCTGTTTCAAAGCATCCTTTCCTTCAAGTATTAGTTTAGTCGCTTCATCTTGATAGTCAGGGAAATACTTTGCTACTCGATCCAATCCTTCTTTCAATGTATTATTGATAATATCTCCATGAAACTTATAAGAATCCGTATTCTTTACTTTACCATTTTCAATGGAAAGCTTTATTTTTTGAAAGGATTGATCTAATTGCTCTTTACGTCTTGCCCCCATACTATACGTACGAACTAAATAATCAAAAAAGCGTTCTGGTAAAGATTCAATCCATTCAATCGGTACATCTAAAACATTTCCGTCACATTTGATTTGATGCTCTTCATCCATTCGTAAAAGGGCAGTTGCTCCCATTGAAAACAGCCAGTCATTAATTAATATTTTAACCATGCTGAATCGCCTCCAGCGTGCCATAGCCTTGGGCCCTCCGTAGTCCCGCTCCGTCCAAATATAGGAGTTTTAAATCTTCTGGATGTCCTTGAAGCTTAATGACGCCTTTTTGTGCTGTATAAAAAAGGGTTTTACCGTTTGCATGGCGATTCGTTTCTTTAATCACTTGTTTCTTTAAGCAATGTCCGCAAATTTTTAATGGTTCGTACAATGGGCGGCCATATAACGCTTGAAATTGTTTATTCGTAATAATGTTGAATTCTTGCTCAAAAGAAGGGTTAGAAATTAGTAAGGTCTTTTTCATCTTGTCCTCAACTAATAATCCATTTAAAATATTAAAAGTAACTACATTTGAGGTGATTGGTTTTTCGTGAGCGATCTGTTTGCTTATAATTTTTAGAGGGTATTCGGGATGATCATATTTTTGTGTTATACTTAATCCATTGAAAAATGCTACTCCTACTCTTACATCAGATGTTGAAAAAATCAAAGTTGCGTTTTTCATCTCATATTCTGCAGTTTCTTCGAGAAGGTTGAAATTGTTCATGTAAAAGGAAAAGGTGAAAGGCTTGGGCTTCTTTTTACCATCATATAATTGATTGTACAGATCCTCATCGCCTTTCTTTAACATTTCTTTAATAAATGATAATAAATACATTCGGTAAGCTTGAGGAACCTTTTGTACATCTAATAAAATTTTGAAGCGCAATATTGTACCTCCTTTATTATTAAAGTATGAACTATACTATTTATTAGTAAGTATATTTATAACTAAATCAATTGTAAATATAAGTAAGAAAATCTAACCAATATCAATCGATTGTTATTTAGTATATTTTTGTTAAAAAATGTAATTTTATTTGAATTTTGTTGGATTTAAAATTATTTTTAAATTATATTAATCATTTATTTATCTGAATTTAGTAGAAAAGATATATTTATTTCATAATTAAGACGACTCATGTTAACATTCCATGAGTCGTCTTTCATTTAGGAAGCATGCAGCATATTATTCTTAATCTTAATATAGTCAGTTATAATAGAATTAAAACTGAATAAAAGGCTATTGAAATTTTGAAAATTCGCATGCAGTAATTGAAAAGGCAGATTTCGATTGATTTTTCTAAAATGCATTTTGCCAAATTTTGAGATATTGGGTTAAAATGTTGTTATATCAAGGGTTGTAAAGGTTGAGCAAGTAAAAGTAATTCGCACGATTGGACGTTCGCTGCAATGGTTTGTTTCTACATGTTGTTTTTATAAGGTTTTTAGCAAGGGGTTTTCTCTGAACTTAGTGGGATTTAAAGTGTGATTTATGCGTATCAAATGCAATCTTTAATTCGTTTTCTCTGAACTTAGTGGGATTTAAAGAATGTAAAAATGAAATCTACTATATCCATTATTAAGTTTTCTCTGAACTTAGTGGGATTTAAAGTTTCTCTTTCTATTTGCGTTAGAAATTTTATTTTTATGTTTTCTCTGAACTTAGTGGGATTTAAAGCATTGATCGTTTTAATAATTTCCACTAATTCAAATTACGTTTTCTCTGAACTTAGTGGGATTTAAAGTGCATCCTCGCCATTTGTGCATGTGTTTCTACAATGTTTTCTCTGAACTTAGTGGGATTTAAAGGATTATTCCGGAACGATTAACAATTCAACGCTTGGTGTTTTCTCTGAACTTAGTGGGATTTAAAGTATAAAGACGGGATGAACGAAATATCAGAGAACAATGTTTTCTCTGAACTTAGTGGGATTTAAAGGTCCATTTAAAAACTTCAATCACTACAGGCTTTTTACCTTTTCTCTGAACTTAGTGGGATTTAAAGTTTCAACATTTTGTGCAAAGAAAGCTTGTAAATTACTGTTTTCTCTGAACTTAGTGGGATTTAAAGGCATATAACGCAGTAGCGCGTAAAGCTTTTGCAGAGTTTTCTCTGAACTTAGTGGGATTTAAAGCTTAGTATCCTATATTGGTCAAGCGAGCGGATGGAGTTTTCTCTGAACTTAGTGGGATTTAAAGTTGCTTCAAAAGAACTGGGAAAAGATTGGAAGAAAGTTTTCTCTGAACTTAGTGGGATTTAAAGTTGCTTCAAAAGAACTGGGAAAAGATTGGAAGAAAGTTTTCTCTGAACTTAGTGGGATTTAAAGGAAGTTGAAGATGTAGGTAAGAGTATTACAGAAGAAGTTTTCTCTGAACTTAGTGGGATTTAAAGTCATGACCGGCAACAAAAGTTCATCATCAAATGATTTAGTTTTCTCTGAACTTAGTGGGATTTAAAGATTTTCTTAGTATTATTAGAATTCTTGCTTAAATCAAGGTTTTCTCTGAACTTAGTGGGATTTAAAGGAGCAAATTTTACACCATATTTATTCAGCTATGATAAACGTTTTCTCTGAACTTAGTGGGATTTAAAGAGCTTCGAGTAAATCGTAGCTTTCTTGACGAATCTCGTTTTCTCTGAACTTAGTGGGATTTAAAGTAAATGCTGGCACAATTAAATCGATTACTAAGCCTCGTTTTCTCTGAACTTAGTGGGATTTAAAGTGTTATTCGGCAAATTTAAAACGGCTATCTTGAGACCGTTTTCTCTGAACTTAGTGGGATTTAAAGGAAAGTACTTGAAAAAAGCAAGGATCTATACATTTTAAGTTTTCTCTGAACTTAGTGGGATTTAAAGGTGTATTTGTTGTATTTTGCTTGTACAATGCCTGTTTGTTTTCTCTGAACTTAGTGGGATTTAAAGATCAAGCACCCCATTGAAATCGACGGGGTGCTTATTGTTTTCTCTGAACTTAGTGGGATTTAAAGCTTTTTTTCTTGAAGGAGTGATAGCATGAAGGTTAAGTTTTCTCTGAACTTAGTGGGATTTAAAGAATGCAATTGCTTTTCCGATATGTTCGTTAAACACAGTTTTCTCTGAACTTAGTGGGATTTAAAGGTGTATTGCCATGTGTCTCCGGTTGTTTGATTTGTGGTTTTCTCTGAACTTAGTGGGATTTAAAGATTCCTTTTATTCTTGTTTTTCCATCTTCGGTTTCAGTTTTCTCTGAACTTAGTGGGATTTAAAGAACTTCTGTTTGATTGATTCCGGAACACGTTCTTCGTTTTCTCTGAACTTAGTGGGATTTAAAGCCTTAATCGTCAAACGTCTTGAAATGGATGGCTTCAAGGTTTTCTCTGAACTTAGTGGGATTTAAAGAATGGAATCAAGGAAACAATCGTTTTGAAAAGTAGTGAGTTTTCTCTGAACTTAGTGGGATTTAAAGGAATCTTTGTCAAACCAATCTTCCACTTTTGACATTCCAGTTTTCTCTGAACTCAGTGGGATTTAAAAATCACGGTGGAGGAAACGGACGAAGAACTGATCGAGATTTCTTTGAACTTAGTGGAATTTATGATCAGCTTGATAGCCCAGTGAATCGCAAAACTGTAATCGTTTTCTCTGAACTTAGTAGGATTTCAAGCCATAAAGCTCCAATTTGAACATTTTTTGATTACTAACTCTGTCCTTTTGAATAACCAAATACTGTAACTACTAATCCGGAAAAAACAATACCAGGAACCAAATAATTATTCCTTTTATTTAGTCAACCAAAATGGAAAAGCAGTGAAATATTACGATGGTTACTCGGAGGAAGAAAAAAGCGTACCATACGATACAATTGCGATTGACTTAGAAACTTTAATTGAAGAAGGGCCACAAGATTGAGCTGCTTAACGTAAAAAGCTAAGCAGCCCAAAAATACAAGTAATATTGTTCATTCAATGATAACAACCGGTTCAAACAACCAATTTCTTGATTTGTAATTATCATCGTCTCTATTTATAACTTCCCGAGTGATGCCATTTTCAATTAACAAATCTCTAAATTTTTTACTCAGAAATACAGGTCTATACGCCCAGCTTCCATTAGATTTCAACTCTTTCATGATATTTATATCTTTAATAGGATATTGTTCAAGATCCCTTTTATTATAGTGATATGGATAATCAATCCGTCCTCTAATGTTACACGTTTGACATCGTTCTTCCGGTTCCGTAATAAAATAATAATGTTTCATTTCGGAACTCCATGATGGAAGAACATTTGTAGGAATCACTTGAAATACGGGCTGTGCAGGCTTTTTACCGCTATGTATCACCTCTCTCAATTCGTACCCTGTTATTTCCCACTCTTTCATTAAATACGCCATTTTCTCCGATACAACCCAGTAATCGACACCGACATTGACCATATATCGATCCCCCACTTTTGAAGTATCCATGACTAAAGGGGAAGTCTGAACTTTTTCCTGAATGCCGCAAGATGGGCAAATCGTCTTCCATTTAATTCCATCCTTTTTGTGTTCTAAAAACGCTTTTGATGAATTACCTGTAGAAACCAACCTAAAAAAAGGCGATCGTTCAAAATCTAAATAATTAAACCTGCAAGAAAATGATTCACCACATGAAATCTGGTATTCTTTTTTTAAATGAGAAGTGATATAAGAAATTGTATCTATTCCTACCTTTCCGTTGAGTCGGATTGGAACCTGAAGATATACTTCAGTCCCCATTTTCGGCTTATCCGGAAAGTTTAATGAAATATCAAATTTTCCAAAAAGTCTTTCGAGTTCACTTTTTAAAGAATATTCGGCAAAAAAATCTATACATACATAAATATCCATACTGAAACATCCTCTTTTATAAAAATATGGGAAAGAGTGAGTCAAATTATATACTACCCACTCCACCCAAAAAACTACTATAATTTTAATAACAAAGACAGTATTTATTACTTAGCTTTATATTGTTTAGTTTTAGAAAATTGATACAAAAATTCCCATACTGGATCGCCAGTTTCATTCCAAAGTTCTTTATAAGCACATCCAAAAAAACATGATTCATAAATTCTACTTTTGTTGTTTCATATACAATCATGCGAAAAATTACAGCAGTCAATTATATTTTTTCTTAAATTTTACAAATTTATTATATAAATGCAAATTAGTGAATTATGATTTTCATAATTTATCCAAAAAATAAAAAGCATCCACAGTTCATGAACAGAGATGCTTTTTACATAATTTTCCACTTGTATTAAAATCTTTCCTTAATCTCCCCCACCTCGGCAGCCAACATCACCGCCAGCTTCATGCGGGCTTTTTTGCTGTCGTAGTCGCGGCCGAGGATGGCGCCTTTCTTTTGCAAGTCGTAGGCAGTGCCTGGAGTGTCGTACACCACTTTGACGTTTCCTTCCGCCGTGCTTGTTGTCACCACCACGATGACGCCTTTTTCAATGGCATATTGCACTTGTTCCGCAACAGCCGGGTGGACTTGGCCTCGGCCGAACGCTTCAAGGACAATGCCTTTTGCTCCCGTCTCCACCGCATACTTAATCAAGCGGCCATCGGAGCCCAATGAACATTTGATGATTTCCACATAAGGCAATTCGGATTTCAGCTCATAGGTTTCCCTTTTCACCGCTTTTCCATATAAAATGACTTCTTCATCATCCACATACCCCAAATGGCCGAACCCCGGCGCGTTGAAGCCGTCCACGTTGGAGGCGTGGCACTTCTTCACATAGCGGGCGGGCAAAATCTTTTCATTGAACAACACAACCGCGCCCAAGTTTCTCGCTTCATCGCTTGCAGCCAAAATGATGGCTTGACGCAAGTTGGAAAAGGCATCCGTTCCAATCGTGGCCGGGCTTCGTTGGGCGCCTGTCACCACCACCGGCCGCCCGTCACCAATTGTCAAATCCAAGAAATACGCCGTTTCCTCCAGCGTATCCGTTCCGTGGGTCACGACCACTCCTGCCACTTCTTGATCCTCAAAAACTTGTTCAATTTTTTCTTTTAACTGAATTAAATGGTCAAAGGTCATTTCATTGCTTGGCAAATGGAATAGGGTTTCTACCTTCAATTCAATATGTGATGGCAGCACACATTGTTTGGACAAATCTTCCCCCGTCAACATGCCGGATGTGAGGAGCCCCGTTTCCGGATTCACGCCGCTAGCAATCGTGCCGCCCGTACTGATCAAAACCACTTTCTTTTTCATTATTTGCACTCCTAAACTCTCAGTTTATAAACGTTCATTTATCAAAATAAACCATTGTTACAAGAACTTCAACTGTCGCACGTCCAAAGAAAAACCCCCGGCAGCTGCCAAGGGAGTTAATTCAAATCAAAGTGCATTTTTTCTCCGGGTTTAAAATGCAAAAAAGAGCGAATGGCAACACTCCATGGTCTTCTCCACCCGCTCTTTTTCTACCAGTCCCTATCTCTATCCTTCCAAAATCAATTTTTCCAATTCCAACGGCTCGATGTATTCGCCGTTTTTGTAGGCGCGCATGTTGCCGCCGGAAATTTCGTCAATCAACATGATTTCATTCGTTTCTTTATCACGGCCGAATTCGAATTTAATATCGTAAAGTTCGATGCCTTTTTTCGCCAATTCTTCTTTTACAATGCCGGCGATTTTTTGTGTAAGTTCTTTTAACACTTTGTATTCCGTTTTGGATAAAATGCCAAGCATGTCCAACGCATCTTCGCTGATTGGCGGGTCTTCCCGTTCATCGTCTTTAATTGTCACTTCCACAAAGGCATCAAGAGGTTGCCCTTCTGTTGCATAAAGGCCGTAGCGGCGCAAGAAGCTCCCCACTGCGCGGAAGCGGCAAATCACTTCCAAGCCTTTGCCGAAAGTTTCCGCCGGTTTCACTTTCATCGTCTTTTTATCGATATCCGCTTCAATAAAATGTGTTGGGATGCCTTTCTCATTAAGCAATTCGAAGAAATATTTCGTCAATTTCAATCCTGCAAGTCCTGCACCTTCAATTGTCAATCCCACCGTATTGGCACCTGGGTCAAATACCCCGTCAACGCCTGTTACGTCATCTTTGAATTCCAATAAATAGTTGCCATCTTCCAATTCGTAAACATTTTTCGTTTTACCAGTGTAAATGTGCTTCATGTCAAGTCTCCTTCTTCTTTTAGCCTTTACATCGATAGAACTGATGCTGTCTTTATAATAAATCAAACAAAGTTTATCGGACAAGAGGGCCTCTTTTATTATTTACAATTTCTTCATTATTATAGCGATGAGGCAGATGAATCTAAAAGCTGCTGTCTTGTGACATACACCGTTTTACCGCCGTGGATCAAATAAAAAGACTACCCGGAAAGTCCTTCTCTCCGGATAGCACGATTAGCTGACATTATTATTTATCTTCTCTCAACAAATACTGATTTCCATCTTGGTCATAGAAAGTGAACATCGAACCATAAGGAAATTTTTGGAGTTCATCCACCTTTACGCCATTATTTTTCAACCGCTCATACGCCTCTTCAATGTTCGGTGTGCTGAAAAGGAGGGTTGGATGAGCGACATTTTCCGGTTTTTGTTTCTTCATCAATGCTTTTGAGTATAGCACCAATGTCGCAAAATCATTTTCAGGTCCCACCTCAATCCACGCCATCCCAGGCCCCATCGGCTGTTCGAATTTCAATACAAACCCTACTTTGTTAATCCAAAAATCTTTTGCCTGTTCCTGATCTTCAACATAGATTGTGATTTTTCCAATTTGGATCATCGAGATTCTCCTTTTACGTTTTTTCATTTCATTATGCCATAAAAATGGATTGGCTAAGTATTTTTCAAACTGAATATTTTCCTATAAATATGGATTTTTTCTCCTATATAATATAACCATGATCAGATTCCAGGATTATAATATATATAAAGGAATCAATGAGGAGGCTATCATGGAAAACGAATATGTTGTTGGTTGGGGCACTTTGGCGTTGATCAATGCAGGGCTTGCCCAAGGAAAAAACCGCTCCGGATTGAACTGGTTCTTGATTTCACTTTTATTGGGACCATTGGCCACATTGCTTTTATTGTTTGCAGAAAAGAGATAAATTTTTCAAAAGACGATGATTTGTAACTCAACAGTAGTATTTTCATCCTCTATAAAACTTATTTTGATAATCATATTTTACTATTCACAAAGAGATATAATCCGCGCTTATCTCCCTATTTTTTTATGTCGAAAAATGGAAATCTATTTACATTAAATAGTAGTATTTCCTATATTGCTGAACATACTCTCTGCTAGTATCTTTATTTTTAAGTATATGGATACGCTTCCATGTACGAAATTCAAACAAAGGGGGATTATTATTGAAAGCTGCAGTTGTTTCAAAAGAAAAAACGGTGAGTGTGGTGGACAAACAATTACGTCCGCTTAAACATGGTGAAGCTTTGGTACAGATGGAATATTGCGGAGTTTGCCACACAGATTTGCACGTGAAAAACGGGGATTTTGGGGATGTCACAGGTGTTGTTCTTGGCCATGAAGGCGTTGGAAAAGTCGTTGAAGTGGCTGAAGGGGTCACTTCCTTAAAAATCGGCGACCGGGTAGCCATTCCTTGGTTATACGAAAGCTGTGGCCATTGCGAGTATTGCACAACAGGAAGAGAAACGTTGTGCCGAAATGTAAAAAATGCCGGCTATACGGTTGACGGAGCCATGGCGGAACAGGCAATCGTGGTTGCCAATTATGTGGTAAAAGTGCCTGACAACTTGGATCCGGCAGCTGCCACTTCCATTACATGCGCCGGAGTGACAACATATAAAGCGGTAAAAGTGTCGGATATCCGGCCTGGGCAATGGATTGGCGTATTTGGCATTGGCGGTTTAGGAAGCCTGGCTGTCCAATATGCGAAAAATGTATTTGGCGCAAGAGTAGTCGCATTCGATATTAATGACAATAAATTGGCCTTTGCAAAAGAAATGGGAGCAGATGTCACGGTGAATTCGTTAAAAGAAAATCCGAAAGAAAAAGTCATTGAAATCACAGATGGAAAAGGATTGGACGCTTGCGTTGTGACAGCTGTGGCGAAAGCACCATTCAACCAGGCTGTAGATGTCGTAAAAGCAGGCGCCCGGGTTGTTGCAGTTGGTTTGCCTGTTGATAAAATGGATCTTGATATTCCTCGCCTTGTGCTGGACGGCATTCAAGTGGTCGGTTCCCTCGTCGGTACCCGCCAAGATTTGAAAGAAGCGTTCCAATTTGCAGCTGAAGGAAAAGTAGTACCTAGAGTAACCCTCCGAAAACTTGAAGAAATCAATGATATCATGGAAGAAATGGAGCAAGGAAAGTTCACTGGTCGAATGGTAATCGATTTTACGAACTAAAAAATAAAAGGAAGGAGCAGTCTCTTTTGGACATGCTCCTTTTTAAATTTTGAAGAATTTGGCGGTCAGAAGACGGTTTGCCTCTTTGGTTGGCGAATAAGTTCGGCGATTTGGCGATTATTCTTGCCTGGTTGGCGATTATCGGGTTCTGCAGAAACGTTTTTTTCCTTTGGCGATTATGTTCCTCTATTCGGCGATTATCAGGATCTTCGCAAATTTTATAGAAGTCCTTTCTGGCCCCTACACGCCTCTTTTATTCCCCCACACAAGGGTATGGAGTTGCGGCAGTACTTTCACGTTTTGTAATTCCTCATCTGCCATTACTTTGTTAATGAGCCTTTCATATTTTTTCAGTAAGTGGCTAACGAGTTTCGTTTGATCTTTTGTAGTTGTGTCATCATTGCCAACCTGTAAGAAAAATGGAATAGTCGGATATCTTAAATGTACTTTTTTTGCATATTCATAATCTTCCTCATCAAATACAACGACTTTCAATGAAATGTGCTGGTTGCCGTTTCGGGCATTTAGCTTATCTATGATTTCAGTAAGCACAGTAAAATCTGTTTTCATCCCAGAACTTGGCGGTTTTGGGGAAATCGTCACTTGATTTACATCGTACAGCCAATCTTGCCATCTAGAGCCTTGAGTTTCGACGCCAATTTGGATTCCATTCTCCTTTAAAATCCGCACTAATCCTTCTAAATTCCGAATTAATGCCGGGTTGCCGCCTGAGATCGTTACAAAAGAGAATCCGTCTCCGCCAAGCCGTTTCAATTCCGTCCAAATTTCTTCTGCGGTCATTTGCCGAATCAACTCTTTACCGCTGCCATCCCATGTAAAGGCTGAGTCGCACCATTCACAAGAGTAGTCACAGCCTGCCGTGCGAACAAACATCGTCTTTTGCCCGATGACCATCCCTTCTCCCTGAATGGTAGGGCCAAAAATCTCCATAACGGGAATTTTACTCACTTTCCATCCACTCCCGTCTAGCTTCTGCATAACTTGTAGGAGTCTCATAGAGTCGAATAAATTCTACCCGCGCCCCGTCAAAACCTTTCTCCTGCAACGCTTCCGCCAATTTTTCATAAATCCAAACGACCATATTCTCAGCTGTTGTATTCATTGTCGGCAACGTTTCATTTAAATAGCGGTGGTCCAAATAGATTTCAATTTTTTCTTTCCAAATGTCTTTAAGGTCAGCAAAATCAATAACTAACCCTCGATCATCCGGATATCCGCTTACTCCAAGCACTACTTTGTACGTATGCCCATGGAGGTTTTTGCATTTCCCTTCATATGCATGCAAATGATGGGCGGCATCAAATGTAAATTCCTTGCTGACGAGCACACGCTTCGAGTGATATCTCAATTGGTCTCTTTGAATATCTTCATCTAGTTTTTGAAGCTTATCAACAATTCTAAAATCTAACATGTGAAGCACCCTTTCTAGAACGTAAATACTCATCAAGACCTCTTTTTCTCAACTTACATGCTGGACATTCTCCACAGCCATCTGCAATGATTCCGTTATAGCAAGTCAATGTATTGTTTCGTACAAAATCAAGCACACCTAATTGGTCTGCCAGTTCCCATGTTTGTGCTTTCGTTAACCACATGAGCGGCGTATGAATGACAAACGTATCATCCATCGCTAAATTCATTGTTACATTCAACGATTTGATAAAAACATCACGGCAATCAGGATAGCCACTAAAATCCGTTTCACATACGCCTGTTACGATATGCTTTGCTCCTACTTGGCTTGCTAACACCCCTGCAAAGGAAAGGAATAGCAAATTGCGCCCCGGCACAAAGGTAGAAGGAAGCTCGCCATCTTTCCCTTCCTCAACTTCGATATCATCCCGTGTTAGTGCGTTTGGAGCTAGCTGATTTAAAAGGGACATATCAAGAATGTGATGCTTTACCCCTACTTTCTTTGCGATTTCCTTTGCACATTCAATTTCCAATCGATGTCTTTGACCATAATCAAACGTCACAGCTTCCACTTCTTTAAACTGTTCTTTTGCCCAAAACAAACATGTCGTGCTGTCTTGTCCACCACTGAATACGACGATTGCATTTTCTTCTTTTAATATCATTAAAGACACTCCTTCATAAAGAAAAAACAGCATCCTAAGAAGGAAATGCTGTTTCTTCTTAGTTTTTTATAGAGGGTAGCTAAGAACCTCTGTTATTCATTTATCGATTATCCACTTTTTCTGGATATAAATCATGATTCATTAAACGGTAATTTGCCATTTCTTCATATTTCGTTCCAGGTCTTCCGTAGTTGCACCATGGATCGATTGAAATTCCCCCGCGCGGAGTAAATTTCCCCCACACTTCAATATATCTTGGATCTAATAATTCAATTAAATCATTCATAATGATATTTACGCAGTCTTCATGAAAATCTCCATGATTTCGAAAACTGAATAAATATAATTTCAGCGATTTGCTTTCCACCAATTTTTTATCCGGAATATAAGAAATATAAATCGTTGCAAAATCCGGCTGCTGTGTAAGCGGACAAAGACTAGTAAATTCAGGACAATTGAATTTTACAAAATAATCCCGATTGACATGTAAATTATCCACTGCTTCCAATACTTCTGGCGCATATTTTGTTGGATATGACGTCTTTTGATTACCGAGCAGCGTCAAATCCTTTAAACCATCTTCCAATTTGCGACTAGACATAAAAAAACCTCCTTGCAAAATGTTTCCCAACATTTTCAAGAGAGGTAAACCCAATTCATTCTATTAAAACTGATGAAATATTATTGTTTCATAGTTTTTTATAGAGGGTTATGCTATGAACCTCTCCCGTTCTAGTCGGGTATTCAACTTTACTTAGTAATATTATAGAATATAGTGAAAAAGGTCAAATTTTTTTAGAAAGTTTATTAAAAAAAACAATGAGATAATCAATGGATTGCCATTTCAAATCTCAATTATCCCACCACTGATTCGCTTAAAGCCGCGCAATTTCCCTAGCTCCTCCACAAAACGGAGGCATGCAAGATCTTTCGCTTTTGCTTCAATCATAATATCTGCAGATTTTCCGAAATCCTTTAAGGCTTTAATTAATGGAAAAGCAAAATCCATATCAACATAATCCGCATGTGCCCGTAACATTTTTTCAGATTTTGGTGATGATAAATGAAATTTCGGAACTTTCCCTGTATGTTCCCAAGTCGCAAAAATCCTTGGCAACAACTCTTCTAATTCACAGTCTCCTTTATTTACTATATAGTGATGGTAATCAAATACAAAAGGTACTTTTAATTTTTCACAAATGGCTAATGTCTCTTCTGCTGTATAGGTTTTATCATCATTTTCCAGAGTCGTTTGCAAGCGAATTGTTGAATCTAATTTTTGGAAGTTTTGATAAAATCGAGAAATAGATGCATCTTTATCCCCGTAAGCTCCTCCAACATGGATATTTAACATTGCCTCTTTTTCTAGCCCCATTGCTTGCAACATTTTAAAATGATAGGTCATATCCACAATGGCATTGTTTGTTACATGAGCTTGTTTACTTGTGAATAAAGTAAACTGTCCTGGGTGAAAGCTGACCCGCATTCCATAATTTCGAACCATTTCTCCGATTTCTTTAAAAAGATGTTCAAACGGGGAGATAAACTCCCAATCCACTTCCGGATGTGCAGCTAATGGAATGAGAGATGAAGACATTCGGTACACTAGTATTCCGTGGGCAATATTGTAATGGAGAATGCGAATTGTATTTTTTAAATTTCGCTCCGTGATGGTTAATAATTTCTCGGCTCTACTTGTTTCATCGAGTTTTTTCCAGTTGGTAAAAGTAATTGTATGTGAAGGAGACGCTTCCCACAATGGGAGCGCCATTGAAACATAACCAAATCGAAGTATCATCTGTACACCATCCTAAAAAAGAATGATGAGGATAGTGTTTGTCAATGGAGAACGATACATACATCATGAAAGGAGGATTATGAAATCTGACAATAGTGATTACCCCACTATTTCTTTTCGTTTCTATAAATTTCATTCGAGATACTTCCAATTCATTGACGAAATGAGATGAGGAAAGTTTGAAAAAATTATCCCATTCCATAATTTTATTTAAATCGTTGCAATAAATTCAATTTGAACAATTGATTTTGAATAATAACTAGAATTACTAATAATTCTCTAAAAAAATCTTGTATTGATTACCTATGAAATTTTTTAATAATACCATCTTCTCTTTTGTATCTATTACTTCAAATGGAATAAATACTTCATGCTTTTTTAATTTAAATGTTCTCATTTGCCCGATATCAAAATTTAAAATCTTTTGTATCTCCTTTTGGACGATTTTTCCTTTCGCAGATTCAGGATTTCCAGGATCAACATGCAAAATTAAACAACGATATCTTTTATCACCATTCAAAGTTGCAAATTTTTTAGAAGCACCTCTAATGGTAATTGGTTTATATCCTAATGATAAACTCTTATTAGCAATAGTACATTCGATAAAACCTAAGCTATTTAAGTATTTATGTAGTTCACCAAATACGAGTAATTCTTTCATTATTCTCCGCTCCATTAAATTTTTATTTTTTATGATAAATCAATTGAACAACTCCCGATGGAAACGTCTTTGCTTCTACAAGTTTTAGTGCTACTCTATGTTGAATATCAATAAACAATGGTTTCCCCGCTCCTAGAATAATTGGATGGACTGATAAACGATATTCGTCAACTAAATCATGATTAACAAATGTTGTAATGAGACTGGCTCCTCCATATAACCAAATATCTTTCCCAGGTTTATTTTTTATTTTCTTTACTTCTTCTACTACATTGTCGTTGATGTACTTAGCCTTCCCATCAGCACTTTGTTGTGTTCTAGAAAACACATATTTCTCTTTACTTTCGATTATTTCCCACATTTCTATTTCTTCTGCGCTTGCATTTTCTCCAGGTGAATATTGTCCCCACAATTCATAACTTTTTCTTCCGTAAAAAATCGTATCGATTTGATGGAGAAATTCCGTAAAGTTCATTTCTGGTTCCATAATGCACCAATCGATTTCCCCATTCTTCCCTTCTATAAAGCCATCCAACGTCACGGCTAAATCTAGTATAATCTTTCTTTGGTTTTGCATCGTTTTCCCTCTCTTCCTTAGATTTTCGATTGGAAAACTACTATATCATACGCTTGAACTTTATTGTCAAATATCTCCTTGATAGTGACAAAATCTTATGTTAGCATGATTGATTTTTCTAAGATTGGACGAATGATCCTCGTTGAAGTTTCATTTTCATCTAGACAAAACTTACAGTTGGACTAAAGAAGACAAAAGGCAAAAAGCGAATTGGAATCACTCCAATCCGCCTTAAATAAATTGCCATAATACCTCATTAAATCGATCCCGTTCTTCCCAAAACGTTCCATGGCCGCTATATTGGAAAGGAACGACCTTCGAATTTGGTATGAGTTCATTGAGTTCTTGAGCTTGTGCAAAAGGGATTACTTTATCATGTATTCCATGAATGATTAACGTAGGCACATGAATTTTTGAAAGATCCGCATATAAATTTTCATCTCTTAAAGTATTAATGATTGCAATTGTCGACCAACTTGCTGCATCCAATCCCATTTTCATAAACCAATCAGAAAATTCTTTTGTAATATATTGGAAGAAAAATCCGTCGATTACTTTTTGCATCATTTTCGGTCGATCATTATATGCTAGTTGAAGAAAACTTTGTGCAGTCTCTTGTGTAAAGCCGATTGGAGCTGCACTCGCAACAAGAATTAATTTCGATACACCAAAGCCATGATGACGAGACATATAACGTATTGCAATAGCTCCGCCAGTAGAATGGCCTACTAATGCAAAATTGTTTAATTTTAGAGCATCCACAACTGCACGAACATCATCAGCTAACCTGTTGTAACAATATCCTTCAAAAGGTCTATCCGATTTTCCGAAACCTCTCCAATCAATGCCGATACAACGATATCCTAACATCGGCAAGACGTTATACTGATATTCAAACTGATTATGATTTAAAGGCCAACCGTGTAAAAACACAATGGTTTTCTTTCCATGAGGATTAATATCTTCCACATATAATTTTACACCCGAATCAACAGTAACAAAATAGCCCATGCATACCCTCCCGTAATTCAGTCTCGGAATAGGATATTCAGGGCTGAAAATATAGGTGAATCTCTTAGAAAGTAAAGAAACAATTTTATTTTATGCTCGCAAAATTTTTTCCATCGCTTTTCCTTTTGCCAATTCATCGATCAGTTTATCCAAATAACGAATTTCCTGCATCAAAGGTTCTTCAATCTCTTCTACCCGCACTCCACAAATAACACCTTTGATGAGTTTACGATTAGCATTTAATTGAGGAGCTTCATTAAAGAATGTTTCAAAATCTGACTCTTTTTCTATTTGCGCCTCTAATTCTTCTTGGCTATATCCAGTTAACCAACGAATTATTTCATCTACTTCTTCTTTTGTACGACCTTTTTTCTCTGCTTTCTGAATATAAAGAGGATATACACTTGAAAATTTCATGTTATAAATCCGATTGTTTTTCATCACATGCTACTCCTTTTCTTCAGGCGAAATATTTTTTTCATTATATCGAAGTTCAAAATGAATAAACAGCCGCAACTTCCATACAGTTAGTTCCAACAAATGCTTCCAATCAAATACCCTAAAACTGCTAAACCAATTCCTCCACCGTAAGTGATTATTATGTACAAAAGAAAATGCTTTTTATTCTTTAAATAAAATTGAATGAGTTCTAATTTCAATGTTGAAAAGGTTGTAAATGCCCCAAGAAATCCTGTCCCTAAAAGTAAGAGCAAGGTTTCATTTGCTTTTGCACCCGTGATGATGCCTAATATAAACGCTCCTAATAAATTTACAGTCATTGTTCCAAAGGGCAGTGACTCTTGTTTATTTAAAACTTTAGCAATGGCAAATCGAGAGATAGCGCCTAGAAACCCCCCAATTCCCACGTATACGAAATGCATCAACAAGTCGAATCAACCTCCTTACTGCCTTTAAAACCTAATCGGCTCATAACCAATCCACCGATAATACTTACTAAAACATAAAGCACTCCTAACAAATAATGCTGATTCTCAAACAACTCAATCGTTTCGACGCTCAATGTAGAAAAAGTTGTAAATGAACCGACATACCCTGTACTAATTGCAGTTGCTATGATTGGCGATACAGAAATTCTGTTGAATAATGATGTAGTCAACCAAGCTAATAAATAACTTCCAACTAAGTTGACGATAAGTGTAGCCCAAGGAAACACGCTATTAGTCATGAAGGTGATTCCGATGAAATATCTAGAAATGGCACCTAGTGCACCTGCAATGCCGACATACATATAAACCATTTGATTTTCCTCCTTTCCATAAAAAAACTCCTGCTCGTGATAGGGAAATTCCATATCACCAGCAGGAGTCATCAGCCAACTTCGGCGGTTAAAGGTGAACTCCATCACCTATTGTACTTATTTGGTAATTAACTTATAACATGATATCATACATTTTTCAATTATTTTGTACGATAGGATAAATTCTGTTTTGGCGTATAGATATCCTTAGCTCGTGCGGATAATCTACATACTGGTGCGTTTAGCTTCTTCGCTTGTACGGATAATCACTCGGCTTGTGCGTTTACCTTCTTTGCTCGTGCATATAACCACTCGGCTTGTGCGTTTACCTTCTTTGCTCGTGCAAATAACCACTCAGCTTGTGCGTTTACCTTCTTTGCTCGTGCATATAACCACTCAGCTTGTGCGTTTACCTTCTTTGCTCGTGCATATAACCACTCAGCTTGTGCAGTTACCTTCTTAACTCGTGCACATAGTCGTACATATACTCTCAGCTCGTGCACATAATCCACTCCCTTGTGCGTTTAACACCTTAACTCGTATGAATAGTTTCATTACTCGAGCATATAAACTTCCTTCTTGTGCGGATAACTACAGTTCTTGTGTAGATAATACATCCTTTTGTTCAGATACGTTCCCAACTTGTGTGGATGATTATTTAGCTTGTGCATATAGCTTCCTGACTTGTGCACATCCCCTTATACTTGTGCATTTCACTTCGTAACTCGTGTATAAAAATTCTAGTGTAACTAGGTTGTGTAAATTATGTTCCCTATCCAACCTCCACTAGATTAAGAGAATTTTTCTATTTAAAATTCATCCTAAATTTGTAATTTCTCAAAATTGGGAATAAAATCAATTTTATAGCATTAATTATTCATCGAGTTCTTAAATAAAAAAGGAGTGCAAGAAATGAAAGCTCAAGTCATTCAAACTTTTGGTAATCCATCCGTCTTTCAAATTCAAGATCTTCCCACACCTGAAGTCATTCCTGGCCATGTGCTCATCCAAGTAAAAGCAACGAGTGTCAATCCCATTGATACAAAAGTTCGCTCTGGTTTCGTTCCCGCTGTTGCTCCTGAATTTCCAGCTGTATTACATGGAGATGTAGCTGGAGTCGTTTGTGCAGTTGGTGAAGGGGTCTCAAAATTTCAAGTAGGAGATGAAGTTTACGGCTGTGCCGGTGGATTTAAAGGAACTACAGGGGGAGCGTTGGCAGAGTACATGCTGGCCGATGCTGATTTACTTGCCCATAAACCAAAAAATTTATCAATGGAAGAAGCTGCTGCTATACCGCTTGTTGCCATCACCGCTTGGGAAGCATTGTTCAATCGAGGAAAGCTGGCTCCTGGACAAAACATATTAATCCATGCAGCAACAGGCGGTGTGGGACATGTTGCCATCCAACTGGCAAAATGGGCTGGTGCGAAAGTCTACTCAACTGCCTCTTCAAAAGAAAAGCTTGAAATCGGCGCTCGTCTTGGGGCTGATGTAACAATCAACTATCTGGAAGAAAGCGTCCAAGATTATGTACAAAAATATACGAATGGTAAAGGTTTTGACATCGTATTTGACACAGTTGGAGGGGAGAACTTAGACCGCTCTTTTGAAGCAGCTGCTTTACACGGAACAGTTCTAGCAATTGCTGCTCGTTCTACCCATGACCTCTCCCCACTACATTCGAAAGGATTATCACTTCACGTAACGTTTATGTTATTAAAAATCTTAAACAAAGAATCACGAAAAGAATATGGTGAAATTTTAGAGAAGATTACAAATATCATTGAAGATGGAAAACTTCGTCCGCTTCTTGATCCAAACATTTTCACATTTGATGAAGTCTCCAAAGCCCATGAACACTTAGAATCCGGTAAAGCAATTGGAAAAATTGTTTTAGTAAATAAATGGTAAGATAAAAAACTCACAATCCTTTTATGAAAGGGTTGTGAGTTTTGGCTATTTATTGATGGTTTTCCTGTGCCATGGCTTCAGCTTTCGTTCTTTGAACCGTTCCATGTGGGTGATGTGGCGGTGCGTAAATCGAATAAAGCTTTAATGGGATATTTCCTGTATTTATTACATTATGCCATGTTCCAGCAGGTACCATAATGGCTGAATCTTCTTTGACTCTTCTTCGATAATTCAAATGATTTTTAGTTCTTCCCATCTCCACAATTCCTTCGCCCTGTTCAATTCGTAAAAATTGATCAGTATCTGGATGAATTTCTAAGCCAATATCTTCTCCAGGAAGTATGCTCATCAATGTTACTTGCAAATGCGGACCTGTCCATAAGGCTGTACGATACGCATTGTTATTCTTCGTTTCCTTTTCAATATCTACCGTAGCTGGTTCAGGACCCAAATCTTGACTAGGGAATTGAGAGAAACCATGAGGATTTGGAAATAAGGGTAGCATTCTCTGATAATCTACATTATTTCCGCTATAATTTGGATTTCTGTACGGCATTTGGTAATTGCTTGAATCGTAATAAGGATAGTGTTGTACATATTCTAAATTTCTATTCATATAATACGGAGATTCATAAAAATAATAAGGATATCCATAAGGGTTGTGATAATGGAAAAAATTCATTGCCCCATCCTTTCATTTTGTAATGAAAATACCTAATTTAAATAGTATGAGAACGTAGTTAAATGTCCTAGGCAATAAACCAACTATTACCGAGGTTTATAAAAAACCGATACAAGTATGGCTTATATAAGGGCTAATTAAAAAATTTGTTTTCACAATTACTTTTTTATCCATTTCTTTAATTGGTGGATACCCTTAATTTCAGTTAACTTGCTATTGCCAAAAAAGGTGGGCGTCTGAAAATATTTTGAGACGCCCACTTTGCGGCTGTCGCACATGCTTTCGCCGCAGATAAATTGCGACGAGGAGGCGCGTTTGATGTGACCACCGCAGGAGCAAAGTTTTTAAGAGAATATTACTATAAGAAGTAAGGCTGTTCAGAAAGTGTTCGACTTTCTGATCAGCCCCTTTCTTTTAAATTGGTTATACTATTGTTCGCACTTACCTTTCACACGAATCCTATTGATTGTTACAGTTTTCAAAACAGTGAAAAATTCTTTGGCAGCTTGTCCCTGCTCACGAAAACCTGTACTTGAATTTTTCATGCCGCCAAACGGTGCTTGCGGCTCAGCGCCACCTGTTTCATCATTAATTTGCACAAGGCCAACTTCGCTGCGTTCAATAAAATCAAAAGCCTTATGAATGTTCGTCGTATAGATGGAAGCACTTAATCCAAACTCCGAATCATTTGATAAGCGAATTGCTTCTTCATAATCTGCCACTTTAAATATGGCTAAAACTGGACCGAATATTTCTTCTCTTGCCAAATCCATATCATGCGTAACTTCAGTAAACAATGTCGGTTCTACAAAATATCCATGGGATAACTCTGCGACAGGTTTTCCACCGAAAATGCATTTCGCTCCCTGTGCTTTTGCACGTGCAATATGTTCAATAACGCTTTCGAATTGCTGTTTTGAGGCAAGAGGCCCCATTGTTTCTCCTACTTTAATTTTCTTTGCATTTTCGATTAATTTTTCCACTACCGTATCATACACAGATGCTTCAATATACACCCTGCTTGTAGCGGTACAACGTTGCCCTGTTTGCTTCATTGCACCTTCAATCGTCAGACGGGCTGCCAAATCTAAATCCGCATCCGCAAGAATGATTGCCGCATTTTTTCCGCCAAGCTCCAATTGAATTTTTTTATTCATTGGACCAGCTGTATTTAAAATCTGTTGGCCAACTACGTTTGAACCAGTAAACGAAATAGCTTTGACTTTAGGAGACTTTATAATTACTGCCCCAAGTTTCGATCCGCGTCCCTGTACAATATTCAATACATTTTTCGGCAAACCCGCTTTTTCAAACAAATCGGCGATATACTGGCTTGTCAGCGATACTTCGATTGATGGCTTCCACACAACCGTATTGCCATACACAAGTGCCGGAGCTATTTTCCAAAGCGGAATCGCAATCGGGAAATTCCAAGGAGTAATAACTCCTACAACTCCTAAAGGAACGCGCTTCGTATAAAGCATTTTATCTTCAGAAGCAGATGGTAATACCTCACCAGCAGCACGCATACCTTCCTGTGAGAAATAACGTAAAATCGAAGCCCCCCGTTTAACTTCACCCATCATTTCCGGAACCGTTTTTCCCATCTCTTTCGAAGCAAGCTCAGCTAATGGCTCCAGATGTTCGATTAATAAATTGGCCATAGAATTTAAAATTTCCCCACGTGATACAGATGACAATTTGCTCCACTGTTGGAATGCCTGCTCACTTGCTCTAATTTTCACTTCCGTTTCTTCAATTGTGTGTAACTCGATTTTTCCAATACATTCCGATGTATTCGCAGGGTTAAACTGTTCACGAATTTCTCTTACGCCCATTACCATTTCAATTCCCCTCCTACTTCAAATAATGGTGTATACGGTATGTTATGCGCCTCCGCTACTGCCTCATACGTAATTTTTCGGCAATCACATTTAACCCTTTCACCTGTGCCAGATTTTCTGAACAAGCACGCTCGTAACCTTTATTGACAATTTGTAATGCATGTGTGATCGTAAAGTTTGATAATGCCATTGTCGATGTTCGTGCAACTGCACCCGGTATGTTGGCCTTTGGAACTCCGATAATCATGTCATACTACCCCTTTATAATAATTTCTTTTTGAAATAATCAAATGTCTCATCAACAATGCGCAACATCTCATTCAGTTCATTTTTTGTGATGATTAATGGTGGAGCAAAAACGATTGTATCTTGATCGTACGTCACTGTACGCAAAATCAACCCGCGCTTTGTCATTTCCTTTATAGCAATCGGGCTTAATAGCGGATTGAATAGCTCACCTGTCTCTCGATTTTTTACAATTTGAATTGCCCCCAATAACCCGAATGTTCGGACTTCACCAATAAAGTTATACTTTTGCTGCAACACTTTAAAACCTTTTAGCATTTCCTCGCCCATGACTTTCGCATTTTGCACAAGCCCTTCACGCTCTAATATCTCAATATTCTTTAATCCTACTGCACAAGCAGTTGCATGGCCACTGTACGTGTAGCCGTGCATGAGTACTCCCCTGGATAAAGTGCACAAATCTTTATGAATTTTTTCAGAAATTAACACTCCACCCAACTGTGCGTAACCACTCGATACCCCTTTGGCAAAAGTTATTAAATCCGGAACTACATCAAAATGTTCAATCGCGAAGTTCTTCCCTGTACGTCCAAATCCGGTAATCACTTCATCAGCAATAAATAAAACTCCAAACTCATCACAAATTTCACGCACTTTTTTGAAATAATCCGGCTTTGGCACATTCACTCCGCCTGCTCCTTGCACCGGCTCTGAAATAAATGCCGCCACATTTTCCGGACCAAGCTCAAGAATTAAATTGCGCAACTCTTCCGCAGAATCTTTATTGACATAATGGAAATCAGGGGCCGGTGAATTTGTAAATTTGCGGAACCCTTCAATACCCGTTGCATTTGTTGATCCGAATGCGACCCCATGATACGACAATGTTCGGGAAATAATTTTTTGGCGATTTGGCTGGCCTTTTAAAATCCAATAATGGCGTGCAAGTTTTATAGCTGTATCATTCGACTCTGAACCACCGGAAGTGAAAAATACAGTATTTAAATCTCCAGGCGCCAACTCAGCAATTTTCGCTGCAAGCTTGATTGCCGGTTCATTGCTGAACGTTGCAAAACAGGAGCTGAAAGCCAGCTTCTCCATTTGCTCTTTTGCCACTTCTGCAATTTCTTTGCGCCCATGTCCGACATTTACATTCCAAAGAGATGACATGCCATCAATGTACGTATTACCCTCTAAATCTTTTAAATAGATTCCATTTCCTTCATAAAAGATTGCCGCCGGACCGTAAGTTTGCTGCTCTTCAATTGAAGTTGTTGGATGCAAGAAATGCTTTTGGTCCAAATATTTTAATTGCTCAACTAATTGAATTGCCATTATATCAACCTCTTTCTTTTGAAATATTGCAATGAACAAAAAAAGTTTTTATTCACTACTGGCGTATTTATAAATAAATGAGGCTGGGACAAAACCCCCTCTAAAATGGAAACAGCCCATGAAATTTTGGAATGAAATTTCATGGGCTGTTTTTCATTTTTTCAATAAAAAATAAGGACCTCTTCTGTTAAAATTAAGTTAGCACACAAAACCTAACAGAAAGAAGGGTCCTTATGTTCAAATATTATAACATGAATCAATTAGTTTTGCCTCTAGATTTAGAAATAAAATTACAAGAAAATGATATTGCCTTCCACATTCACCATTTAGTTGAAAGTATTCCAGATGAAGCCTTCCAGCCGTTTCTTCGAAATACAGGTTGTCCTGCTTATCATCCACGCATGATGCTAAAAATTATTTTGTGTGCCTATTCGCAGTCTGTCTTTTCAGGTCGAAAAATTGAAGCGCTATTAAAGGACAGTATACGAATGATGTGGTTGGCACAAGGATATGAACCAAGTTATCGGACGATCAATCGTTTTCGTGTGCATCCGGAAGTAAAAGAATTAATTCGTCAATGTTTTGTCCAATTCCGTTGCCAACTGGTGGAAGAAAAGTTAATCGATCAAGAAGCCATTTTTATCGATGGTACGAAGATTGAAGCGAATGCCAATAAATTTACTTTCGTATGGAAGAAATCCATTGAAAAATACAACCAAAACTTAATTGAAAAGTCCAATCAGTTATACAACGAACTATTAGAAAAAGAAATCATCCCTGAAATGGAGCGGGAAAATGAGGGAGAACTGTCCGTTGAAGAACTCGCTCAAATGGTGCAACAAGTCGATGAAGTCATTAAGGAATATGACCAAAAGATAGAAACATCGCCCGATGCCACAGAACGAAAAGCATTAAGAAGCGAACGGAAATATCCGAAGCGAGTGTACAAACAGTTGATTGACTTGATTTTACGTAAACAAAAGTATCAAAAAGACTTCGAAATCTTGGGTGAACGGAATAGTTATTCCAAAACAGACTTAGATGCGACGTTCATGCGAATGAAAGACGACTATATGAAAAACGGTCAATTGAAGGCTGGATACAACGTACAAATCGCAACAGAAGGTCAATACGCACTAGCTTATAGCATCTTTCCAAATCCTACTGATACACGTACATTAATTCCGTTCTTGAATAAGATAGAAAAGGATTATTTTCCGTTGCCAAAGTATATTGTCGCAGATGCTGGTTATGGTAGTGAACAAAACTATGAAGACATCCTTTCGAATCGAAAATGTGAGGCACTCATTCCATATACCATGTATGAGAAAGAACAAAAGAAGAAATATAAACAAAATCCATTTCATCCAGACAATTGGATGTACGACGAAGAAAGTGATACCTACATTTGTCCAAATCAGCAGCGAGTAACCTTCCGATATCGTTCTGTACGTACCGATAAGACCGGTTTCAAACGAGAATTGAAAATCTATGAATGTGAAAACTGTTCAGGATGTCCATTTCGTTCATCATGTACAAAAGCAAAGGAAGGCAATCACCGAAAGGTCATGGTGAATGAAAAATGGGAACAACAAAAAGAATATGTAAGAGCGAAGCTTTCAGAAGAAAAAGCTGGTTCTATTTTCCGTCAACGTAAAATAGACGTAGAACCAGTTTTTGGATTCTTGAAGGCTAATTTGCGTTTCACTCGATTTTCCGTTCGAGGAAAATCGAAAGTGGAAAATGAAATGGGCATTGCCTTAATGGCCGTGAATTTACGAAAATACACGGCCAACAAAGATCAACTAACCAAAAATAATGGGGATAAATGGAAAAAGGAGAATTTGAGCCAACTCAAATTCTCCTTTTTCCTATCTAGAAGCTAGTTTTGTCCCAGCCCCATTTATAAATAAATGAGCAAATCTTGTGCCAAGTAGCCAAAAATAAAAAAAAATCGTTTATTTTATTTGAGTCGGAAGAAATTTTTTTGAGGCAAACATCCTATGAATCTTCAATCCTATTACAGGAATAACGAAAAATAGGCATTCCAGAAGCTCTCTTGCTTTCTGGAATGCCTATCACTCATTACTAAAAACTTAAAATAAATTTTTTCATTTTGTTGTGTATATTTAAAACTTGTTAGGTTTCTTTACATAATTTAATGCAAAAATTAACAGATTGATGAAATTTTGCATCACTTAATGCATTAAAGTATAAATTTTGCATAATTAATTATATGTTACGTTTTTTGTCAGTTTATAACGCTGAATTTTCCTGACCAATGTAGATTGATCGCAGCCTAATGCTGTTGCTGCCTTTCTGATGCTATCATGCTCAGATAATGCTTTTTCTGTGAAAATAATTTAATTCCACTTAGCCCATGAATAGCTTCAATCTATTGAGGGTAATATATAAATAACCTAAAAAAGACAATAAGAAAGCAGAGCTACCTAATGGAAGGTAACTTTGTTTAAACTTATTCTTCTTTGGTTATACTAATTAATTAAAGGTTCTTTATAAGGCTCCTTATTAATTAGCATGGAGTAAATGATTCGAAGCATTCGATGCGATATGGCAACGAGTGCTTTTTTCTTTCCTCTTCTTGCAGCAATCGACCAATATTTAGCAGCTAACCAACGATTCCTACTTCTAGAGATTGCCCATGCTACTTCGCACAGTACAGTTTTGATATGAGGATTCCCTTTAGTCGTTTTAGTTGACTTTCGTTTTCCTGCACTTTCATGATTTCCTGGAGCAACTCCGGCCCAAGACGCTAAGTGTTGAGAGGTAGGAAATTGTTCCATGTTCACCCCAATCTCTGCAATAATAATTGCTGCGGAATCCTTTTTAATACCCGGAATCGTTAGTAATAACTCCACTTCTTCTTTATAATTCTTCAGAATTTCATCTATTCTTTCCTCGATTTGGCTGATTAATGATTCTAAATAAACGATGTGTTGCCAAGATTGTTTGATTAGAAAGATTTGATGATCGTTTAAAGTACCGAATAAAGAGTCTGTAATCATTTGTTTTTTGTGCTTCATTCTTCCGTGAATACTATTTTCTACATCAATGGAATCAACATATCCATTTTGAATTAATTTGGATAGAAGTTTTCTTCCAGAAACACCAAACACATCTGAAATAACTGAATTTAGTTTAACATTTGAGCATTCTAATACTTTCAGAATCCTATTTTTTTCTGAAGTCAAATGGCCAATCCATTTTTTACGAAGCCGAGTTAAATCACGAAGGCTTCGTATATCTTCTGGTGGAACAAAACTTTTTTCAATCAGTCCATAACGCAATAACTTCGCAATCCACTCTGCATCCGAAACATCTGTTTTTCTTCCAGGGACATTCTTGATTCTTTGAGCATTCGCTAATGTAATATCAAAGTAATCCTCCAAAATGTTATAAACAGGTTTCCAATAAACTCCAGTACTCTCCATCGCAATGTGCGTAATGCCATGGTTTTCCAACCACTTTAGTAAACGAAAGAGATCCTTTGTTAAAGTGGGGAAAGTTTCTGTTTCAATGAATAATTCATCGTCCTGTTCGCCAATCATGACACAAGCAACAATTGTTTCAGCATGTACATCTAATCCTGCACAACGTGTCATCAGTACATCCAATATAATCCCTCCCATAAAGTAGATTCACAAACAGCGAGTGAATTTGAAATATAAGCATTTTTCTGTACGTAGTCATCATTCCAAATGAATGAGCTAACAATGGGTTGTTCACCAAATCCACTCAAACAGTTTTTTATTCAGGGTATCATCCACCATAAAAGCCTACGTATTGTTAACTGTTTGTGTTATCTACATTATGGGAAAGAAATATCCATTTTCATGCCAGGGTTGTGAATGAAAATTCATGATTGTTTTTTATGACTTCCTTTTCAAAAGCTGCCACTTGCTCCTTTAGCGTTCCGTTATATTGGGATATATCTATATTTTTTGCTAGATCGATAGATTCCTTAGGTTGCTTTTTCGTTTTGCTGCTCTTTTTCGATGCTTCTTTTAGTTCCTCACGAATCATGCTTACATTAATTTCCGGCTGATTCGCCAATAAAGATACCCTTTCGATAATATTTTTCAATTGGCGGATATTCCCCGGCCAATCGTACTCTTCCAATACCTTTAATGCTTCCTTATCAAACGTTCGATGAATATCATATTTTTGTTCAATTTGAGTTAAAAAATGATAGGCAAGTGAAACAATATCTTCCCGCCGCTCTCTTAATGGAGGAATGTCAATCGGAATGATATTTAAACGATAATATAAATCCTCACGAAACATTCCTTGTTGCACCATTTCAGCCAAATTGCGGTTGGTTGCTGCTATGATTCGCACATCAATTGGAATTGGCTTCGCACTTCCAATCCGCTGCACTTCCGATTCCTGCAATACCCGCAAAAGTTTTGCCTGCAATTGAAGAGGCATTTCTCCAATTTCGTCCAAAAAAATTGTACCGCCCGATGCAGTTTCAAATAATCCCGCTTTCCCACCTTTAATGGCACCTGTAAAAGCACCTGCTTCATAACCAAAAAGCTCCGATTCCAACAAAGATTCCGGAATTGCACTGCAGTTGATTGTGACCATTTGTTTTGTACTTCTTCGGCTGTTTAAATGAATTAGCTTTGCTGCTTCCTCTTTTCCGACACCTGATTCACCCTCAATTAAAACGGTGGAGTCCACCTCAGCAACCCGCAACATGCGTTTTAATACATTTTGCATCACCGGGGATGTTGCAATGATATTCACTTTTTTTCGTTCGAGTTCATTCAATTCTCTAATTTTTTGCTTAAACTTTTCATTTTGAATCTCGAGTTTTTTTACTTCTTCTTCCAAACTTTTCAATCGCGACATATCCCGGGTAATAATCAATACATACTGCAGTTCTCCCGCTTCATCAAAAATCGGTTTCCCTGTCACCAAAAAGCATTTATTATTCAAAAAAGATTGGAAAATAGTGACATCTTCTTTTGACTTCAACACTTTCAATGTCAGCGAGTCACTCATTGCTCCCTCAGCAATCAAATCCTTAGCGTATCGGTTGACACAATTGATGCCAACAATTTCAATATCAATGTCATTTTGAAATATAATCTTGCCATGTTTGTCGCTGATTGTAATACCATCCGAAATTGAATTTAATAATTTTATAGATAAGGGATTCAAAATATCCAAATCGGTGTACTGTTGAATTGGCATGAGGCAAAAAAGCATTCCATTTTGAGAAGGAAGCACATGCACATGAAAATCTTCCGCCGTGTAAAACTGCTTGCCTTTCTCATAATGTACAAAAATTTTTTCTATTTTCTCCATAGGAAGATTACTGGAAAACTTAATCTGATTGTCTTGTACATAAAAAAAGTGCTCTGTTTTTTGCATTTTTTGAACCGCCATAGATAATCTCCCTTCCAAAACTATTTTCTCTTAATTTTTATATGCTTATTTCTCTTAGCAAATACAAAAAATAATCTGCTCCAAAATGCAACCTTAGGATTACATTTAAAGGAGCAGGGCTTTTATCACATTAATTCGTTTCAGACACAGTTTCTTTCACTAATGTTTCTACTTCTTTTTTGGATTCCGATGGAGCGGGATTAATCTTTCTCATGACAAAAAATAATGCAATTGAAGAAACAAACACCGCAGTACTTAAATAAAACTGCGATTGTAAACTTTCAATGAATAGTTGAGAAATGTATACTGCCACAAGCAAGAATATCGTCCCATAGGTTAAATAAGGGAATAACCACATACGAATCGGCAATTTTTTTTCATTCCACTTCAAGAATTCTTTGCGGAAGCGGAGTTGTGATATCGCAATGAAAATATATACAATAATCATTAAACCGCCTACACAGTTTCCTAAAAAGTAGAAAATCACATCCGGCGAAATAAAATATAACATAGCACAAATATACGCAACGATTGTACTGCCAATAATGGAAGGAACTGGTGCGCCCCGTTTGCTATTGATTTTGGAGAAAAATTTTGGGGCATCTCCTTGTTGAGACATGGACAATAACATACGTGAGCTTGTGTATAGTGCGGAGTTTAATACTGAAACCAGTGACACGAAAATAACGATTTGCATTAATTCAGCTGCGATTGGTAAGCCTGCCATCCTCAAAATGTTTGCATATGGTGCTGCTAAATTGTCAGCATCATTCCATGGCAATATTAAAACCATCAAAGTAACTGACCCTACAAAAAACAATGCCAGCCGAAAAACAACATTCCGGATTGACTGGACAATATTTTTCGCCGGATTTTCCGATTCAGCAGCTGCGATTGCCGCTACTTCTGCTCCACAAATGGAGAAAATAACAAATACAATTGCCGTCAAAATCGGAACTAAACCTTGTGGAGCAAAACCTCCATGATTAAATAAAATACCGAATCCCTGTGGATTAAATGTCGGCCATACACCGAGCACCATTAACGTACCTACAATTAAGAACACAACAATTGCCGTTACTTTTAAGAAAGAAATCCAGTACTCAAATTCACCAAACGTTTTTACAGAATACACATTAATAATGGTCATAAGCAATGTAATGCCAATAGAACCCGCCCAAATAGGGATGACAGGAAACCAAGCATTAATCATTCCACCAATTAACGCTGCTTCCAGTCCAACAATGAATACCCAGCTTGCCCAATAAAGCCAACCAACTGTAAAACCTGCCCAATCACCAATATATTTCGAAGCATAGGAAGCAAACGAACCCATTTCCGGATCGCCGTTTCGATTCATTCCTAAAGCCAGTTCACCAGAAGCCATTTCACCAACCATTTGCATAATGAATACAATAATCAAACATGCAATTAGATAAGAAAAAATGACAGCTGGACCGGTGCTTAAAATATTTTTACCTGTTCCAACGAATAGGCCTGTACCTATTACCCCACCAATAGAAATCATTGTAATATGCCTAGTCTTCAATGAATTTTGCAGTTTTCCCATTTGATTCCCCCTTTTTATGAAATTTAAAGTAAAATCCATAGTTAACAATCAAATCAATTTTTTATATTTTCAGAAATTGATGAATGGAAAATTTTAAAAAACTACCATTATACCAAATGCATCATTAATCCCAATACGCCATTGAACGCTTGATCATCGTTTCCCTATATTGCTCTGTCGATTTAATCAATACTTGATTCGTTGTATAATCTATAATTACACCGTAACGGCGAATTACATCTAATTGATTGATTTCTCCATTTTTATACATCTTTTCTACTTCAAATGGATTTACACTGAGCCATACTTTTCTATTTTTTCGAATGTATTCTCTTTCTTTTTTAGTAGCCTCAAAGTCAATTTCAAATAGATCCAAATCTCGATTGATTTCTGTAATGACTACACCATAATCCTTTTTGGCTCTTTCGATTGATACGTACCCATCAATGACATCTTCCAAGACAGCGTTTACATCTCGTTCCAATGGATCACCTAAGCCGCCTCCACCAGCGGATGGCCTAGTAAACGAATCCCCCTTTTTCAAAGGAACATTTGAGAAAATGGTACCTAAAAATTGTTCTCTCTCCGTATCAGGATATAAAATGGCTCCTTGTGGAATCGATGGCAGACCTCCCATAATTCCCCAAGTAATCGAACGGGAACGGTCACAACAATAAGACATCACCCCGCCGAATACGTCTGTTAAAATGCCCCCTTTTTCAACTCCACATCCACCCCGATACTTTCCAGGTCCTCCTGAATCGGTGATAATTTCATGTTTTGTCGTAATAACAGGTGACAAACGCTCTTGCCCTTCACAAGGCTGTACGCTGAGCCCTACTCCAAAAACAGGTGAGGTTGCATTCGCTCCGTCGCGGTCTATGCGTCCGCCATGACCTCCCGCCATCCAGTCATACCACATAAAGTAATTGTTGGCTGCATTGCGGCGATCATATCCTCCAATTAATAAATATTCCAGATTGAATGAACACGCAATTGCACGTTTTGGCATTATTTCAGACCAAATCTCGAAACAAGCATTCATAATTTTTTCAAAAGCACCTGAACAGAAACCAGAAACAGCAACAGGTTCAGGAGCATTCACTACTGAATTTTCAGGCAAGTATGCTTTTACAACCCGGTAAAATCCGGAGTTTAGCGGTACTTCCGGGAAAAATGTTTTTGTACCTGCATATAATCCTGATAATGCTGAACCAAAACCTGCATTTAAAAAGCAGCTGATATATGGATGAGTTCCACTTAAATCATAATGGATTTCATTATTTTGAATCGTCATTTTCACTCGAATAGGAATTAACCCGTCTCCAACTTCAGGGTCCATATCAATATAGTCAACCGCTTCCCACGTGCCTTCAGGTAATGACTCGATTTTTTTTCTCGTTAAGCGTTCAACGTAATCCTGCACTTCCTTAAATGCAGTTAACACCGTATCAATTCCATATTTATCAATCAACTCTAACAGTTGCTTTTGCCCAACTTTTGCCGCTTCCACTTGTGAACGCAAATCGCCTAAGCGCTCTTTAGACACTCGCATATTCGAAATCAAAAGATTGACGACATCTGATAAGTATTCGCCTTTTCTGTAAATACGGACTGGTGGAATACGGATCCCCTCTCCAAAATGGTATCTGGACTTCACATCAAAAGATCCTGGGTTAGAACCACCAACGTCTGCCCAATGCCCATTTGTTTGCATGAAAGCAATTAATTTGTCTTCATAAAACACCGGTAAAATTACCCTTGTATCACAGAAGTGAGTGCCACCCCTATAAGGATCGTTCACTAAAAACACATCACCTGGATGAATATCATCTTTAAAATCTTCCAAAACTGCTTTTGCCGTTAAATGCAATGTCCCTACATGAACCGAAATATCATGTGTTCCTTGCATCACTGTATTTCCATCTGCGTCACACAAGGCACAGCTGAAATCACGGTTGTAAATGACAAATGAGTAACATGTTCTTAACATCTGTTCTGCCATTTGGTCAACCAAATTCACAAAACCATTTTTTAACACTTCAAAAGTAACCGGATCTAAAGTTGACTCCTGTTTAGGAATCGTTTTTTGTGAAGAACTCATAAATCATTCCACCTTTCCAAAATTATTCTTGATTTACAGAAATAATAATGTTTTTGTACTGATCAACCTTTGCTGTAAATTCCGGTGGGATTACAGTTGTTGTATCCAATTGTTCAATAATTGCTGGCCCTACAATTTCAGCTTGCACTGGAATTTTGTCCCTATCATAAATTTTTGTCGTTACAAATTTGCCATCGAAGTAAACTTTTCTTGTCCCTTTAAGGGCGTCTTCAATTTTTCCTGCCGGGTTATACTTTGGAAATTCAGGTTTTGGCACAGTACCGATTGCTGTAACGCGAAGCCCATAAATTTCAACTTTTTGTTCCCTGTCAGAATATGCAAACTCACGCTCATGTTCTTTATGGAATAATTCTAAAATCTCTTCGATTGATGAATTACTTTCGCTTACTGGTACCGATAACGAACGCCATTGACCTTGATATCTTAAGTCAATGAAATTCATTAAAGTGGATTGTTCTTCAGGAATTCCTTCCTCAACAAGCAACGCTTTTGCCTCAGCTTTCATGTTTTCGAATTCCAGCTGTAAATCATCTAGTGTTATTTCCGAAGCTTGCTTTAAATATGTTTTTGAAATATCGTGCCGTACATCTACTAATAAACATCCCATCGCTGCTGCTACACCTGGATAAGGCGGAATGATGACTGTAGGGATATTTAATTCTTTCGCTAAATGAGCACCATGCAATGGACCTGCTCCGCCAAAGGCTACTAAAGCAAAGTCTCTTGGGTCATACCCTCTGCGAACAGAAATGAGTCTTACTGCATCGCTCATATTAGCATTGGCCACTTCGATGATTGCATTTGCCGCTTCTTCGATTGAATAGCCGAATTCATCTGCAATTTTTTGTACAGCTTCTCTCGCTTTCTCTAAATTCAATTTCATCGTACCGCCTAATAATTCTTCATTTAAACGTCCCAACACCAGATTTGCATCCGAATTCGTCGGTTCAGTACCACCGTGGCTATAACATGCTGGACCTGGTGAAGCGCCTGCACTTTGCGGACCATTTCGCAATGAACCGCCCTCATCAATCCAGGCTAAACTTCCACCGCCTGCACCAATAGTTAAAATTTCGATACTTGGGAAACCAATCGGATAACCATATTCAATTGCCCAATCTTTTGTAATCCGAATGTTACCGTCATACATTAATGAAATATCCGTACTTGTTCCACCCATATCTAAACCAATCGCATTACTATAACCGCATAATTTTGCAATATGTTTGCTTGCAATGGCACCTGCTGCAATTCCTGAGCTTGCAAGTCTGGCAGCATAACGAGGGACTGTACTGGATGTCATCACACCGCCGCCGGAATGTAAAACCAAAATATCGTCTTTATAACCGCGCTCATGCATTTCTTCTTCCAACTTATTAATGTACGAAGTCATAATCGGTCCTAATACAGCGTTAATAATCGTCGTACTCATTCGTTCATGTTCAAAGATTTCAGGTAATACTTCACTGGAGATACACACATATACCCCTGGTAATTCCTCTTGAAGAATTTCCTTCACCCTTGCTTCATTTTCTCCATTCACATATGAATTAATGAAACATACTGCTACCGATTCTGTTCCACGTTTTTTCAGTTTTCTTGCTAATTCACGAACCTCATTTTCATCTACAGGGATCAAAACATTTCCTTTATAGTCTGTCCGCTCTGTCACTTCAAATCGATCGCGCCTTTTAATATATGGTCTTGCTTTATCCTTATAAGTATCCCAAATATCTTCTTTTGTACCTCGTCCTATTTCAATTACATCCCTGAAGCCTTTTGTTGTAATCAGTGCTGTTTTGGGCAGTTTTCTTTCAATGAGTGCATTCGTACCTACTGTCGTTCCATGGGAAAAGACTTTAATATCCTCTCCATTAATTTTCGCCTTTGCAATTCCCTCTAATATTCCTTTCTCAGGATTGGATGGTGTTGACGATGTTTTCGTAACAAAAATTTCACCGGTTTCCTCGTTGAATACAAAAACATCAGTAAAAGTACCCCCGACATCAATAGCTAAACGTTTTTTGGCAGTAATCATGACATCCCCTTCTTTCTATAAAATTATCTGTAAATTACTAGAACACAATAGCTTCTGGTATGACCGCTGTTCTTAAATGCGTGAACTAATCACAATGCAGTTACAAAATTTAAAGCAAAAAATATGCCAACTTTCCCGTCATATCCTCAATCATTTTTTTCATAAAATATTAAAAATGCATTAAAATGCATAAATAAACTATTTTTTTAAAATTGACTTCAAAAAAAGCCATATTCAGCAAGTAATTAAAATTAGTATGAATAGAACTTGTTAACTGTTTCATAATTTATTTATGGCTAGTATTTTTTTATATTCCGATAAATGAATGTTAATTCAAGAATTATTTAACAAAATTAATAGGTCTTTAACCTGATAATTCTTTCAATGGTTTTGATTTAACCAAAAAACCATCTTTGTATGCAGAAATTCAATTGTTATGCATTATTGCATCGGTTATTGTAATTTGAAATTATTTATAATGCCCTGTTAAATGAGCTAGCAATATTCATTTCTATTCGATACTTTGCCACTGTTCGTCTGGAAATACTTATTCCCTCATTATTGAGTTGGATTGCTAATTGTTCATCGGTTAAAGGTTTTCTTTTATTCTCTTGTTCTATTAATTCCTTTATCCGTTTTTTAATAAATATAATTGAATCTGATTTTCCTGATGAACTTATAATTCCTTTTGAAAATAATGACTGAAAACTATAAATGCCATGGGGAGTCTGCAGATATTTTCCTTTAACCATTCGACTAATCGTAGAAATATGGACTTTTAGATGATCTGCTATATCTTTTAATCTCATAGGTTTTAATCCTGCTATTCCTTGTTCAAAGAAGTCAGGTTGAATCTCTAATAGCAACCGAACAAATTCATAGATTGTTTTATTACGCTTTTCGATTCCTAATAAAATTGCTTTTGCATCTTTCAAATAACGTTTTAAAAATTGCTTGTTTTCTGTTTGTTGTTTTAACAATTCCACATATTCTTCATTGATTTGAACCGCAGGCAAATTCTTTTGAATCACTTGAATAGCCCATTCTCCACCTGCACGGTATACTTCAATATCCGGAACAATATAATGAATGGCTGTTTCTTTAAAACCAGCAGGAATTGGTTTTAGATTTTTTATAAATGCAACAGCTTGCTGAATTTCTGATAAAGATTCGCTGTATTTTTTCGCTACCTGTTTAAGTTTATTTTCCGCAACTAAGTGCAAATCATTTTTTATAATCTCTTTTATGAATGGGGGCACATTGGGAAATCGGTTCGTTTGAATCAATAAATACTCAATGTAATTACGTGCTCCAACTCCGACAGGCTCAAGCGTCTGAAGCAATTGGATGATCTCTTCAACATGAGCTGAAGTCGTATGAAATTTTTCAGCTACTTCAGCTATTTCAACATCTAAAAATAAACGGTCATCTAAAGAACAAATTAAAAATTTTAATATTTTTACATCCAAATCACTTAGAGGAACCGCTAGTGGAATTTGCTCAATAAAAAATTGTTCAAAATTCTCTTGAACTCTTGCGCTGCGCTCAATAAAATCCCAATGATTTTCTTCGCTCGAAAAGGATGGAGACATTTTTTCTTTGATATAAGAGGTTTCCAAGAGCTTCTGAAAACTATTATTTTCACTATCTAAAGTAAGCAATGGGTTCTCATTTGCTTTTTCAATTAAATATTGTTCCAACTCCAAACTGGACATTTGCAAGATTTCCAAACTTTGAATTTGATCTAATCGCAGAGTTTTCATTAATCTATTTTCCAATTTTACTTGCATTTGCATTGTGTTCCCCCCATTTTTTAATCCCCATTTAATTTTTCCCTATAAAATTATTTATCTACATGAAAGAGAAAAAATAACAAAATTGTTAGAATTTTTTATATTTTTATTGACACCTTAAAAAACTATGATTATATTTGTAATACGATAATGATTACCGTAATACGGTAAAATAAGGAGGATGATGTCATGTTTCGATTGCCAACAGTACAATTTACGCAGGAACAAGAAACGTTTCGTTTAGAAGTCCGCAAATTCCTGCAAGAGCATGTTAAAAAAGGAACCTTTACCCCAAAATGCGATTCCTGGTTGAGCGGTGTCGATCCTTCATTCTCAAAACTCATCGGTGAACAAGGCTGGATTGGCATGACGTGGCCAAAAAAATATGGAGGTCAGGAGAGGAGCACTATTGATCGCTATATTTTAACGGAAGAGTTTTTAGCAAGTGGAGCACCTGTTGCAGCCCATTGGTTTGCGGATCGTCAAACGGGGCCATTGCTACTTCGTTACGGTACAGAAGAACAAAGGCAATTTTTCCTGCCAAAAATCGCCCGAGGGGAATGCTACTTTGCCATTGGTTTAAGTGAACCAAACAGTGGTTCGGATTTGGCTTCGGTTCGTACACGGGCAGAAAAGGTAGAGGGTGGTTGGATTGTGAACGGTCAGAAAATTTGGACAAGCAACGCCCACGTATGTCATTACATGGTGACTCTTGTACGCACAAGTCCATTTGATGGAAAAAACAAACATGCGGGATTGAGCCAACTGATTATCGATTTACATGCAGAAGGAGTATCAATAGTTCCGATTAAATTTTTAACAGGTGAACATCATTTCAACGAAGTATTTTTCGATAATGTGTTTGTTCCAGACAATATGGTTGTAGGCCAGATTGGAAATGGATGGGAGCAAGGCTTGGCAGAACTTGCATTTGAGCGAAGTGGTCCGGAACGTATTTTAAGTACGTATCTCCTAATAGACGAATTGATTCAAGAATTAAAGCTTCAGGACAATAAAGAAGGATTAAAACAAGCAACAAAACTTCTTTCCCGTTTATGGAGCCTGAGGAATTTATCCATTGGAGTTGCAAAATTATTGGAATCCGGCGATGGAAAAAACGTTGCCATACCTGCATCTTTAGTAAAGGCAATCGGTACTAAGTTTGAACAAAGCGTTCCTGAGGTTGCACGACTGCTCGTTGAAACCTATCCAAAACTGGATGCAGAGAGAAAATTTGACCGCTATATGGCTCAGTCCATTTTACATTCACCCGGTTTTACAATCCGCGGTGGTACAACAGAAATTCTCTACGGTATGTTGGCGAAAGGGGTTGTGGCGAAATGAGCGAAATGAAAGAGATGATTTTAGATGTTGCGGAACGCATGTTGGAAGATCGTGTTACAAAAGACGTAGTGGATGTGCTTGAAAAAGGTGATTGGTCAAAAGATACTTGGACATTATTTGTAGAAAACGGTATGGTCTCCGTTGCCCTTTCAGAAGAACATGGCGGTGCTGGAGGAGACTTAGAGGACCTTCTAAATCTTGTACGTTTAACAGGTAAATATGCTGCACCCATTCCTTTTGCAGAAACAACATTTGCCAACTTCATACTTGAAACCAGCAATCTGGCAGTAGTTGATAAAATTGCGACTTACTCCCTTCAAGATGGATTTATTTCTCAGAATAATCAAATTAATGGTGTATTGCACAACGTTCCTTGGGCAAGACATGCCAAATATCTAGTAGCCCTTGTACAAAGCAATCAAGGGGTGCATGTTGCACTAATCGATTTGGCTAATGCTACGATACAGCCAAGCACTAACTTGGCAAGCGAGCCACGGGATACAGTCATATTGAATAATGCGCAAGCACACTCTTCAGCCGTTTTATCGGATGAACAAATTTTCTATTTCAAAACAATCGAAACTGCATTTAAAATCGCTTTAATGACGGGGGCCATTGAAAAAATCAATGAGTTATCTGTCCAATATTCAAAAGAACGGGAACAATTTGGACGCCCAATTCACCGCTTCCAGTTGGTGCAATACCAAATCGCACAATTAGCTGGGGAAACCGCCATTGCAATTGCTGCATTCAATAACGTTTGTGCCGCTATTCAATCACAAAAATTATTGCATGAAGTTGCATTTGCGCGCATCCGTTTTGAAGACGCAATTTCAACAGTTGCTTCCGTTTCCCATCAATTGCATGCTGCAATTGGTACGACACATGAACATGCATTACACCAATACACTCGACGTTTATGGGCTTGGCGGGATGAAGGAACAAATGCGGATTTTTGGAGTGAACATATTGCCGACTATTTATTGAATCATGATGCTGAATTGTGGGCTTATCTCACAAAAACAGCTCAAACAGTTGTAAAAAAATAATATTTCTCAATTGAGTAAATTTAAGAAAAGCCGTGCTTTCGGGACGTTTTACTGCACTTTCCTCCAGTGTTTCACTGGAAAGATATCAGTAAACATCCCGTATCACCTTCCCCTTTCACCTTTTGAAATTTTTTGACTCAGATATTTTTTTAATAACGAAACTTAGCAGAAAGATAGAACAAGAATTTTAAAGGAGAGATTTTTTATGGCTGATTTAATTTTTGAAGTAGAAAATCATATTGCTACGATTACATTAAATCGTCCTGAAAGCTATAACGCTTTTAGCGAAGAAATGATTGCCAATTGGATAAAAGCACTGGAAACAGTAAGAGATGATGATTCGATACGAGTGGTCATTGTAAAAGGAAACGGAAAAGCGTTTTGTGCTGGGGGCGATGTGAAAGCCATGCAAGCTGGAGAAGGTTTTTTCAAAAGCAAGGAGGACATCTCTTCCACCGGATTGGCACGTAAAAATTCACTATGGAAGAAAATTCAACGAATTCCTTTGCTTTTGGAAGAAATCGATAAACCTGTGATTGCACAAATACACGGCTTTGCAATGGGAGCTGGACTGGATATGGCATTAATGTGTGACATTCGAATTGCTGCAGTCTCAACAAAGTTATCGGAAAGCTATATAAACGTTGCCATTGTGCCAGGAGATGGTGGTGCATATTATTTACCGAAACTTGTTGGCATCGACAAAGCATTGGATATGTTTTGGACCGCAAGGATTTTTACAGCTGAGGAAGCAAAACAATTGGGATTCGTAACCTTTGTTGTAGATGATAATGAACTTGAACAATTTACCCGCTCGTATGCAGAAAAGCTTGCAAATGGACCGCAAACAGCCATTCGTTTTATTAAACGGGCAGTTTATCAAAGCCAAAAAATGGATTTACGCTCAGCGCTTGACTACATTTCATCTCAAATGGCCATTGTGACAGAACTTGATGACTTTAAAGAAGGCGTAGATGCAGTAGTCAATAAGCGTAAACCTTTTTATAAATAAGACAACTATTCGGATGCAATATAGATGTAGTAATGAAAAAAAAGCCGAATGATATATAACTTCATCAAGTATAGGGAAACATGCAGTACGTAAATTCTCTGGAAAGTAAATTTAGAGAGGAGAATTGAATATGCAACAGCCTCTACAAAATATAAAAGTCATAGATTTATCCCGAGTTTATGCTGCACCAGCAGGCTCTATGATTTTAGGCGATTTAGGTGCAGAAGTCATCCGCATCGAGCATCCAAAAGGCATGGACAGCATGCGTGATTGGGGTCCATTCATAAATGGACAAAGCACCTACTACCTTTGTGCCAACCGCAATAAACTCTCCATCACGCTTGATTTAAAAACGGATGAAGGGAAAGAACAATTAAAAAACTTAATTAAAGATGCAGATGTTTTATTAGAAAACTTCAAAACTGGCGATATGCAGCGGATGGGGCTTCATTACGAAGAACTAAAAAAAATCAATCCCCGCCTCATCCATTGTGCAGTAACAGGATTCGGCCAAACTGGTCCTCTCGCACATATGCCTGGATTCGATCCAGTCATTCAAGCAATGAGCGGTTTAATGGACGTTACAGGGCAACCGGATGGCGAGCCGACAAAAGTCGGGGTGCCTATTGCCGATATTTTAACTTCTCTATATGTTGTCATTGGCGTATTATCAGCATTGCGCATGCGTGACATGACTGGAGAAGGACAATTTATCGATCTTTCCCTGCTTGATGTGCAAATTAGCAGCCTTGCAAATGTTGCAAGTGCCTATATTAATGCCGGCTTCATTTCTAAACGTTTAGGCAACCTTCATAATAATGTCGCTCCATATCAAGTTTTCAATTGTGCAGATGGTCCATTGATGATTTGTGCAGGTACAAATGACCAGTTCCGTAAACTCTGTAAAATGCTTGGCCACGAAGAATGGGTGGAAGATGAACGTTTCTTAACGAATTCCCTGCGCAAAAAACATGAATCGATTCTTAGCCAAATGATATCTGAAATTACACTTACTAAAACACGGGATGAATGGATTCTCTTATTACATCAATATAAAATCCCTTGTGGAAAAGTGCATACCATTGCTGAAGCTCTTGAGCAGCCTCAAGTAAAAGCTCGCAACTTAATTGGAGAACTCGAACATCCTCAATATGGCAAAGTCAAATTCATTAAAAATCCATTGCAATTTTCGGGCTTAAATATCCAATATAAACTTGCACCTCCATTGCTTGGCGAACATTCCGATAAGTATTTGGAACAACCAATAAATTTTAAACAGTCATAAAACACTTTCGTTAATATGAAACAACTTAAATATTCTTATATAATAATGGAATAGCAAAAGAACTCATTTTGCATTTTCTCTTTAATGAAGTAGGTTTCCCGGACAAGTGTTAAACTAAAAAACTGCGTGAAGTAGGTGTAAGAATTGGATAAAGTAACATATGAAAAAAACTATACAATTACATCGCTGCACAAAGCCATTCGAGTATTAAAAGCATTCTCAAATGATGAACCGAGTCTTTCCTTAACAGAACTCAGCAAAAAAACTGGAATAACCATCTCCAGTTTGCAACGCATTGTTTCTACCTTCGTTGTTGAAGGATTTTTGCATAAAAATGAGCAAACAAAGCGTTATCAACTCGGCCACTCATTATTATATTTAGGAAACTTAGTGAAACAAGAGTCGAGCTTAATTCTTGTAGCAGAACCCATTTTAAAACGTTTAAACGAAGAAACAAAAGAAAGTCTTTCACTTAATATCATCGATGGTTATGAACGAAGATGCATTTTAAATTTTGATTCATCATATCCACTTTCAACAAAAATGCTAGTAGGTGACACTTCCCCACTTTACGCAGGAGCATCATCAAAAACGCTGCTTGCATTTATGCCTAATTATAAGGATTATGTAAATAATGTTCAATTAGATAAGATTACTGAACATACCGTAAAAACAAAGGAACAGCTCCTGAAACAATTGGAACAAATTCGTGAGCAAGGCTATTGCATCAGCAACGGTGAAAGAGTTCGCGGAGCATGGTCCATATCTGTTCCCATTTTAAATGCAGCACAGGAATCCATTGCATCAATCAGCATAGTCATTCCAGTAATTCGATATACGGATTACAATGAAACAGAACTCATACAAAAAATGCAACAAGCCGCAAAAGAAATTGAAAATCAATTGTATTAGGTGCCAGGCACTTTTTGTACCTAGCACCTATTCATTCAACAAGAACCGTACATTTTCCTCATGGCACTTCTTTAAACTTCTTTTGTAACGATATGAATCAACTAAATGTTCATGTTCTGCATTGGACTGAATCACTTGTTTAAGATTATTAATATATTTAAGGCTATCCTGTTTTCTTATTAGAATTTCTTCTGTGCTGCGAGCAACATGGCCATGCCCTGTAATTAAGAATTTAATTCGGTGAACCGATAAAATCGCTTCCGTTTTTTCTAATGTTTTCATATAGTCGGTTGAACTTGAATAAATAAATGGGAATTCTATATCGGATAAATAATCGCCTGCAATCCAAATCCCGAGAGGCTCAACAATTGCAAAGATGCCATCATCCGTATGTCCCTTCGCTTCATAAAAAGTGAGCGTGGTATTGCCGATTTTCAGTTGCTCGCCGTCTTTCTTCACAACAATATCCACATTGGGATAAACTACCGGAGTTTTTCGATCGATATAATACTCATCATCAAACGCCTTTACTTGTTCCAGAATCTCATTTGGATTTTTCAACTGAAAGGCTTCGCTAGCAATAACAATTGCTTCTGGAAATGCTCCAGCCCCCACGATGTGGTCCTAATCGGAATGAGTGATAATCAAATAAACAGGTCGGTTTCCTTTCATGCTTACTACATGCTCACGAATTTCATCCACTTCAGAAGGAAGCAGACATGGATCGACGACAATCACACAATCTTCAGTTTGAATAACAGTGGACGTAGTTTTATAAAGTTGGCTTTCGAATACGGTGAGGTGTTTGTCTTGATATTGAATCATATTGATCTCCTCTTTGTATTAATTTGTCACTATCGTAAATCTTCAATATTACCAATTTGAATCTCTTTCAATGATTGCTCTAAACAATATTCTAAGTCATTACGAGTACGTAATAAACGTTGAAAAGTACGCCCTTAGCTATCTTAAAAAGGAACCGTATTTACTTTTCACGTTACTCTATATACTGTTTTGTTTAATGGTGGTTAGTTTTTTAATCAAGAATTTGTCGGGAGATTTTGATATGTTGTTTTTTGATTAACTCATTTCATTTTTGTCTTTTATAACAAGCTTGCTTAACTTATTGATTTCTTGTAATTCTGTAAAGATAAAAATTTTATTCCATTCTTTGATAATTATTATGGGAATTTGAATTTTAGAAAGTAAAAAAACTGTGGGATTGAACCCACAGTTAATTTTTTAATATTTCAATGAAATAATTTAGTTTGTCTATTGAAGTGATATTTTCATTACATTTCTGACTATCTTTACAAATATAATTTCCTCTATTCGTATACGATTCTTTTCCACTTTTTACATTCGCCATAAACAAACCAATTTCTTCATACCTGTTACATAAAGAACATATCCCTTTGTTTGTTACCTTAAATGTTCCTTCAATACCCATTAATTTGCCTTTATATTCTACAATAAGAAACTTTCTTCCTAACCCAATATCGTTCCAACCAAAATATGAAATTTGCTTAAGATCTAATTCCTCAAGGGAAGGAACTCTTAATTTTTTAATTTTAGGAAAGAGTTTTCTTATAGTTTTATCTGTTAAATTCGTAAACGGAATAACAAATTGTTTTAATACCTCAAGAAAATGCTTAGCTTGAGCTTCCTCTTCTATTTCAATAATATAATTAAAGTATTCTATTTGTTCATTACTTAACTCAGGAAACAAGTTTAGAATCTTATCTAGGGAATTCAATTTTAAAGCATTAAGCGTTTCCTTATCTTTAATAGACGAATATGCTGAAATAATATTCTTTAGTTCGTATTTAATAAAATTATATTGGTCATTTCTAATAAAAGGTTCAAATTTTGTTACATTATAATTTTCCATTCCTGACAGCTCCTTAATTAATTTAATAAAGAAATTAACGTTATATGCAAAGCTGTTTCAGAAATGGGATAGACCATAGGCGATTTAATTACAATCCACCCATGCAAAGTATCGCCATTTCAACAACAGACTTCGCATGGGAAGTTCCAATTTCTGGCTGATAATTTATTTTATCTGCCATTAAATATCACCTCCAAACAATAATTGTATTATACAATATTTCGATGCTTCTATCAAATAAGAAGAAATAGAGAAATATCCACCACTTGAGATGTAAGATTTCTTTCTTTTATATATTGTGTAAAAAGTAGGATTGAAGGAGTAAATATAAAGTTGTAAGAGATAAAAATCTACTTTTAAATGCGTTTTGACATTTAATTTTTAACACCTACTTTCTTAGAATCACGATGAATGATGATCAAAAAATCCTTATCGGAGTGACCCAATAAGGATTTTTCTAATTTACAATCACCGTATTTTTAACCATCCAAGATTGTCAAAACCAATAGATGTCATACACTTATACCACTTCATCAAAATATAAAACTGTTTTCATTGAATCTCCTAATTTTCGAAGCTTCCACGTATCTTCTAAATAGATTTCAGCTAGTTTTTCATATTTTTCACCGTACTGGCTTCCCCATTCAACAGCTACTATACTTTCATACATCCATGCCAATTTCTGTGTGATGCCTTTCGCTTCAAATGTTTGCAGTGCATCATCTAAAGCAACAAACGTTTCTAATTCTTCCGCTAATTCTTCTAGTTTTTCCATAACAATTTGTTTTAAGTTGGATTCTTTCACTTTCTTCAAACGATTGTTTATTTCTTCTATAAATAACTCATGTGCGTTATATTTCTTAAATAATCGTATTACTTCTAGGGCTAATATATTTGCCGTTCCTTCCCAAACAGTTAACACTTGAGCATCACGTAATAATCTTGGCGTGACAAAATCTTCAATATAACCATTTCCGCCATGAAGTTCAATCGCTTCTTGGGCGAAACGAACAGCTTGTTCAGCAGTTTCTTTCTTCATTATTGCAATGTTCAATCGATTTAAAATAGTATCTCGCTCAGTTCCTTTACCGTTCGTTACCAAATCATATAATTGAATCAAGTCAAAGGTCGTTGCTACTTCAACATGAAGTTTTGCAGCCATTTTTGATAAAGAATCTTGAATCATTGGATAATTTATTAATCTTTGACCAAAAGCTTCGCGATTTGATAGATAATATTTTGATTCTAGAAACGCTCTTCTCATGATTCCGACAGAAGCGACCGCATTACAAATTCTTGATAAATTTAATGCCTCAAGCATATAATAGATCCCTTTTTTCGGATCCCCGACCACATAAGCTATGGATCCGTCAAATTCTACTTCACCTGAAGGCACAGCGCGCACTCCCAATTTATCTTTCAACCTACGGATGCGCAGATTATTGATTGAACCGTCTTCATTCCTCCAAGGAACAGCAAATAAAGTTAGACCTTTTGTACCTTTTGGAGCACCTGGCATGCGAGCCAATACCATTGCCACTCCACACATCCCCGCATTGGATGCAAAATATTTCTCTCCATATAATCGATAATGAGTACCGTCAAATCTTGCTTCAACCATATTTGCTCCAACATCTGATCCACCTTGTCGCTCCGTTAAAAAAGTTGCCCCTTCAAATAACTCTACTTCCCCAGTTGAACAAACGTGTGGTAAAAATTTTGCCTTCAACTCTTCATCTGCATAATGGTCTAACAAATAAGCAGTCGCTAATGTCAACGTCACAGGACAATAAAATCCTGGCTCCGCATGGGATAAAAGATACCCTTGTGCAAAACTATAAACATAGTTCCCTTTTCTTCCGAGTTGTGGGATCTCTTTATGCACGTAACCTACAACTCCTGTATTGTAAGTTTGTTCAACTGTTTTTCTATATCCTTCATTGACCCAAATTTCAGATACTTCTTCTCCATATTTATCGTAACGGATGAGACGAGGTTCTCCTTCTCGATCCGTATGTTTAGCACGCTTATCAATTTCACCGCATACAAGTGACCCAAAATCTGTTAGTTCACGCATTGCATAATCATAGAAGTCTTTATCAAGCATTTGCTTTAGTATTTTTTGTAGAGTTTCATCACTTGTAAAAAAATTTGTCTCCTTCTCAGTAACCAAGTTTTGTAATACTTTCATTCTGTAATCGCCTGCACTTTCAATTGTTGTTTCAAGATTTTTCCTGAGGCATTTCGAGGGAGAGCTTCTACTTGTTCATAAATACGTGGTACTTTGTATTTCGCCAAATGACTAGATAAATACGCCTTTAATTCTTCGATATCAATTGATTTTTTCGCCGCAAACACAGCTTTCACCGTTTCTCCCCACTCTGGGTGTGGCACACCGATGACAGCCACTTCATGAATTCCCTCAAATTGTAAAATTCGATCTTCAATTTCTTTTGGATAAATATTAACGCCACCTGAAATAATCACATCTTTTTTCCGGTCAACAATCCAAATATAGCCATCTTCATCTACACGTGCTAAATCGCCAGATCTTAACCATTCACCGATAAAGGCTTGTTTTGTTGCTTCTTCATCGCAATAGTAACCGACCATATTTCCTTCTCCAAACAATACGATTTCTCCAATTTCATTAACAAGGACGTCTTCTCCCATGTCATTCACTATTCGAATTTCTGTTCCAAATGCTGCTCGCTTTCCAATACTACCTGCTTTTTCTTTATGTTCATGGCCGAATAACAACGTCCCGCTTGGCCCCGCCTCTGTTAGACCATATACGCAAGTTAAATTGTCTGTTCTAAATGCTTTTTGTAAATAACGCACCTCTTTTTCAGATAATGGTGCACCACCATAAACCCACCATTTCATTGATGATAAGTCTGCCGTTTGTAATCTCGGATGAGAAGCAGTAACTAAATAGGCAACAGGTGCACCAAAAAAGTGAGTTGTTTTTTCTTTTTCAATTATGTCGATGAATAAATCTGGCGTGAAAGTTGGAGTGAGTACATTTGTTGCTCCGACTAGTACTGCTGACATTAGGAATAAATGAAGTGGTGCTGAATGGGTTAGTGGCATCATTAACAACATACGACTTTCTGGTTTGACTTCCATTTCTATTGCAATCATGTGGGCAACCGCTAAAATATTTCGATAGATAAATAAAACTCCTTTAGGGTTTCCAGTTGTTCCTGATGTATAGAGGATAGTTGAATAATCATCTTCACTTAAAAGACATTGTATTGGGGTATTGGTAGCGTTTTCAATTAATTCGTCAAAATCATGCCAGCCTTCTTTTTTGGTCCCTGTTTTAATTTTTAGATTGATATTTTCTATGTTTTCAACTGCTGCAAAGATCGCTTCATGGGCAATAATGGCTTTTGCTTGAGCATGTTCCGCTACGTATTCTACTTCCGATAAAGTGAATCTTGCATTGACTGGAACAACAATTGCTCCAATTCGTTGGATAGCAAAATAACTAACGACAAATTCCAATACATTTGGCATATAGATAATGACTTTATCTTCTGGTTTAATACCAAGATTGAGCAAAGCATGGCTAAAACGAGTAACGAGTTCGTCCAATTCTTTATAAATCACCCGTCGCCCTTGACAAATCACCGCTTCGTTCATTGGATATTTACGGGCATTTCTTGCTAATAACATGGAACTGTTCATTTTTAGCATTTTCCCCCTTTAATTTCGCTAATTTTTCGCTAAATGTCGCATGCAACTCCACTAACTCTCTTTTCAATTGGGTCAACTCTTGAATCTTTTCTTCAATTTCTTTGATTTTCTGTTCACCATACTCTACAGTTCTTTCTAGCTGCTGAATACCGGTACGGTCGCAATCAAAGAGCATGATCATCTCCTTTATTTCGTCAAGTGAAAAGCCATATCTTTTGCCCCTCATGATCAATTTTAATTTTGCAATTTCTTTTTTCGAAAAGGTGCGCAATTTTGAATGAGAACGGGTCGGCGAAAGCAATCCAATTTCTTCATAATATCTGAGTGTCCTAGGCGTAACATTGAATAGCTTTGCAACTTCTCGTATTGTTTTCATTCCACTCACCTCTTCGAATTTGTCTTATTATAACATTGACGTTAACGTAAACTTCAATTAGATATATGAATTTTTTGAATATTTTATAATCTATTATAGCTACTAGATTGGCAACAATCGAGTTGAAAATTGATAGACTGTTTCTCCTTATCGGAATTGATTCGCCTTTCAACACGTTAAACTAAATAAATTGGCGGTAGCATATAGCCACCGCCACAAAATCGTAATCCATCCATTTTACTAAAAAAATCCTTCAAGAATTTATTGCTTGTACATTTTGATGTTTCACGGTATGTAATGGCACCGTTTAGATATGTCCTTTTTTGCAACCATTCACGTTAAATCGCACCTAAAGTATTTTAATTCCTGCAATTTCCCTAAATAAAAACCACTCTATTTTCAAAGTGGTTAAAACACCATATGTTTTGAACGAAAAAAAACCCTTCAGCATTATTACTGAAGGGTTTGATGATATAAGGTTTCCTTGAATCCTAATGCCGATGGTGGGAGTCGAACCCACACTCCTTTTGGGAACACGATTTTGAGTCGATTATGAAACCGTGCATTCCTCTCAATTAAAGCAAATCCATATGCAACAAGGGGTTCTTTCATTTCCTCATTTTTTGTTCATTATTACCGAATACGATTCGAGCTTTCGTGTTGTTTACAGATATTGTATAAATTATCTCATTTTTGGTCAATACTTTTTTCTTGCCTTTTTTCTGCATTATTAAGATTCATAAATTTTTCTACACTGAGGTAATTAACTAAAAATGAAATTCGACTTTAAACTTTAAACCACAAAAATCTTAAATAACAAAACAAACACCAATGTGCTGAACATTTAACAGAAAAATCCCTGTTTTATTTAAACTAAGGCATTATATCCCCCTGACCAGCAATTAATAAAACTCCTTCAAAAAAGACTTCCTATATACACCAGTTAAAGGTACAATGAAAATAAAATTAGAGTAAAAAATTGACGATTTCTTCCGCTTTATGGAACATAACTTTCACCAAATCAAAAAGGCAACGCATTCAGATTGAATGAGTTGCCTTTATCCGACCTCGCACTCATATTGAATGAGAGGGATATTAACTATCTTAATTGAAAATAAAAACTTTATTCATCATTGGTAAGGAAATTTTATTACATTTCAATAAAAAAGTCAATATTTTTCTAATGGGGGGAAATTGAAACATGAGTCACTTATTTAACGCCTTTCACACTCGAGAAATAAATGTATTTTTTGACGAATCAGGAAAAGGTGATGACCGACCAAATCTTTTGGGCTCTCTTTCAATTCCTAAAAAAATATATGAGCAAGACGATATCCAATATATGAATTATTTTTTAAAGAAGAAAATTTTTAAAATACACTGGAAAAACTATAATGGTAACGAGTTTGCGAAAGAAAACATTTTAAATCTGATTGACATTTTCATAATGTATAAAGAATTTATTAAACTCAATGTAATAAACTATCATTATGGTTTCTTAAAAGGACAGGAGTTATTTTCCAAAAAAGACAGAGATGCAACTATTTACTCAAAATTCCCTGAGCGACTAATATATGGTCTTATTAGAGGATATGGTGGAGATATGAGAGTCTCTGCTAATATTTATATTGACAAATCAACGGAGTATGAAACATTAGAATTAGATAAAACTCTCATTTCCACTCTGAATAGTCATTCTTTATACCGTGGTGAAAAATTCTATGCTAAAGAATGCTATATGTTTCCTAAAAACTCCGAGATTGGATTAGAATTGACAGATGTACTATTAGGATTAATAAGAACTATAATTAGAAATCCAACTGTTAATGATAAAACAAGTAAGATTGAACAAGCAAAAGTTAGACTTACAATCGAACTTTTAAAAAATCCAGAGTTTAAAGAAATTCTAAGCAACATTAAATATTATGAGTGGCGTGGAAACAAAGAATTGAGTTTTATACACTTTTCAGATTACATCTCTGCTTTCTTAGTAAAACAAACCTGGTAAGCAAAATTCTCGAATCCTTTCAATTCAGTTCTTAAATTTCGGAACAGCTTTGTCACCACTTCTCTATAGAGCATTACATTTTTTATAATTATTTTTCTATAGTAAATTTTTTGTAATGAAATCTCACTAGCGTCGCATTAAAATAATTTAACACCTTCAAATAAACCGAATTTTCTGAAATATAATCTAAACACAAAAAAATCCTTTATAATGGTTGGGTGGTAGTAAACCATCCAAATCCAATACAAAGGACAAAACCATGGATAAGTTTACACGAAAAACATCATTTGAACAATGGTTTTCACCGATTCATCGTCCATTATTTGACGACCTAGTGAAAACACATCAATTAAATCACTATACCAAGAAGCTTTATATGGCTTCATTTATGAAACTGCTTTTGTATGCCCAACTCCATGAAACCGAGAGTTTACGGGCGTTGAGTGACGCTGTCTTTTTAGAAGAATTACAACGAGCAACGGGATTGGAATCGATTAGTTTTTCACAGTTAGGGAGACGAATCAATACCATCCCAACTGAGTTCTTTCAAACGATTTTTCTCGATTTAGTGGCACAAATTCATCGGAAAACCAATTTCCAAACAAGAAGAAAAGTGACAACGCCTTTGAAAATCATTGATTCGAGTACATTACCGCTTAATTTGACCAATCATAAGTGGGCAGAGTTTCGAAAAACAAAATCAGGAGTCAAGCTTCACTTACGACTTGTTTTTATGGAAAAAGGACTCTCCTATCCAGATAAAGCCGTACTCACGAATGCCAACGAACATGATCGTGGTCAACTAGAAGTATTCGTGGATGACAAAGAATGCATGTATGTGTTTGATCGTGGTTACTTGGATTATGGGCGCTTTGATCAAATGACGGAAGATGGCTATTTCTTTGTGACCCGTTTGCGTAAAAACGCTGTTGTCCGAGTGTTAGAATCCTTTTCGTTACCAGAAGATTCACCCGTATTCTCTGATGAAATGGTTGTCATTGGAACACCACAAAATCGTTCTGAAAACGTGTTTCGCTTACTCAAATTGCATGATACAAAAGGAAATGAGCTTCATTTACTGACAAATCGGTTTGACATTGACGCAGATGAAATTGCAGAAACCTACCAATCACGTTGGGCAATCGAACTTTTTTTCAAATGGATGAAACAACATCTGAACATTAAAAAGTTTTTTGGTCACAGTGAACAAGCTGTACATAATCAAGTGTACGTAGCCATGATAGTGTACTGTCTGAATGTTTTAGCTCAGCTGAACACGAATAGCGAACGCAGTTACTTACAAATTAGTCGCTATTTGAAGGCTTCTTTGTGGAAATCCGCTCACATTTGGTTACGAAAAATCGAAGGAAACGGCGTCCCATAAAGGTTTGCCAGTCGTTGTTGCACAAGTCATAGGTTATAGTAAAAAAATGGATGTTTACTACCCTCGCTTAGGTGTTTTCGTTTTTTCTCTAAAGTCCAGAAAAAATAAAACTGAAAATTCAGACATCATTTATGCGACGGTAGTGATCCTTACTATGTTTTTGATAACATCTATCCTTGAGAGAAAACAGATGACTACAGTTCGAATGACCTGATTGATAACCAACGAACGTGCTTTACAACTATTCACATTGATATAGAAAAAAGGATGCCTATAAAGACATCCTTCGCAATAGCTTTGGATATTTATTTAAAAATGAGTTTTTGTCCATTGCTTTCAATTTTATTTATTCTTAGAAATGGCTGAAGTGCTTTTAATATCTTTGAGAAATTTGACTTATCGGAAATATCAACTTGACTTCTAAGTTCTTTTTTCTTTATACTTGTTGTTCCCGACTGCTTAGCTTTAATAAGAATAGATTTAACCTCTGCAATCTTCTTTTCAAATTCAGTTAGTTCTTTTTGAATTTTATTTGACTGTTCCTTTCCTCTCTTCTCAACATTAATTTGATATTTGTTATATTTAATGTTTGGTAATTGCTCTAAAACGGTGTCGATTGCTTTTTGGTTATTTGTAAATACATATATCTTTGCGTCTGCAGGATTGTCACGTGAAATTCTTCTGATTCCTTGATAAAATTCTCCTGCAATTGTGGAGATTCTTATTCTTTCCACATCTTCATCTTTAAAAATGGAGATAGTACCAACTGCAAGGTTATCGTGGAATTTGTAGAAGAAATTAGTGAGGGCATAAGTTAAATAATTAAAATTGGGGGTCTTCAGCACAATAACTGTATCCAGCGTTCTATAACAATTTTTCCCGACTAAATTCCCAAAATAATCCGTTGAAACCGAAAACACAGGCGTCTCTTTAACCCCTTCCAACTTATTATTAAAATAATCCTCAATTGCTTGTTCTACTTGCTCCTTATTTTCTTTATCTGTTATGAACAATACACCACTTCTTCCTTCCAGTGATATCTCTTTTAAAACATTTTCTGTAAGATTAATATATTTTGTTAATGCTTTTTTACTCGTATCCAGCTCATAATGGAAAAATTCTGTTTGAGAGTAATCATAGAATTTGGGCTGTTTCTTTACTAAAAATTTATTGGATAAAGAGTATCTATAATCATAATCTGCATTCGCATCCAATATGATATTGCACTCAAGCATAACAAACTTAGCTGATGAATCGAATGTGTGGAAAGCATTTTCATAGTAGTAACAGCCATTATTAAGAATCTGCTGAAACTTAAATAATAATTCTTTATGTTCTTTCTTCTTTACCTTTTTTAATAAATTTCCTACTGTTTCTTTATACTTGTCGAATTTCTCTGCCCTAAAGTCGATAAATACCATTTCTTTATCTTCCAAGACCTTATAATCATTTGAGTATTGATTTAACATAGTTCTCAACCGACTGGCGAATTCATCAGTTTCAGGAAAACCATATTCATAGATGTCTGTCCACAATTGACCAATTTCTTGATTCGTAACTGCTATCGGAACTAATAGGTCTGGGTATTCGTCGATACACAAAATTTTACGCCCCCTCTATCAAGTCCTTGTGCAGTCCCTTACAAATTTGCGAGTACATTTTGTGAGTAATACAAAGAACCTTCGCCTCAATTGCCTTTTTTCTTGCCTTTTTAGATTTAGTATCATCCCCTGCAAACCTTTCTGCTACTCTCTTCCCCGCCAATGAATTCATTCTCTCAACAGTGGTATCCAATTCCCCGTCTTTTTCAAACTTTTGTACGTATAATGACTTATCTTCTACTTCAGCTAAGAATTGCTGTACTTTCCTGCTTTTTCCCAATCCAGCCTCATAACCAAAAACAAAAAATACCTTGTCGTTCCATCTGTTTTTGTCAAAAACTTGTAATCGCAACTCCTCAAATATCTCCAATTTATACTTCCTCCTTTACTAAGTATCGTCTATGTAGAAGAGTATAAATTGGATTGATAATTTTACCTATAGATTATCTGTGGAACAACGTCTTACCCTAATATTTTACAATTAGCAGTTGGTATATTTACTTTTTATAACTTTTTCATAGATTATGTAAAAAAGTTCATACCTTTTTATAAACTATTACATAAATTTCTATGAATTTTTAAGAAAAAAGGATTACTTTTAACAACTTGAATTTTTTGGTATTTTGTAGTTTTCGGCTTCAATTTAGTTTTACTTAGTACACTACAGGAATAGCGATTCTATTGTTTATTGGAAATGATGTTTTTGCTCAAATGTATCTTTTTGAATAGTACTTCCGCAAATGTCGTATTTAAAAGTGGCAGTACCATTCCACGTTTATGTTATAGTTATATTTTCTTTTCAAGTTTATTTTAGATATTTCATATATAGCATTATCATTCCTTGATTATGTTATATTCCCGTGGAATTTTGAAATTTATCACGACAATTTTTGCGTATAGAGTTCTTAAAAAGTAATACGACATTTGCTATTTACTTTTGTGTTTATCCGCAAAAACATTTTTTATCATAGTATTTTTAGAATAAATATTATGTTTTTAACTATTTAATACGTTCTTTGGCTATTTGTAAACGCTAAACTAGAATCAACAGTTTTCCACAAATAGAACTCAACAGAATTCCCCAAATAAGATTAAACAGTTTCCCCACCATCAATCACTTTCAAATATACTGTTACTAGTCTATTGAAAGTGAGGAATTAGGAGTGAACAGATTTATGCTTTACATCGAGATTCATCGTTTATACAAAGAGGGATTCTCCAAGAGTGCTATTGCAAGAAAACTAAATATTTCAAGAAATAGAGTGATAGATTATTTGAATATGAGTACTGATGAGTTTGAAGAATTTTTAAGTACATTACGTACAAGAGAAAAGAAACTAGACCCTTATCATGATCAAATTCTAGGGTGGTTGAAGGAACATCCTGATTTAACTGCTGCACAAGTTTATGATTGGTTGGAAGAAAAGTTAGGTTTCAGGGAAGTCGCTGAGAACACTGTACGAAATTATTTAAACGAAATGAGGGATTACTATCGGATTCCAAAGGTAAAGGTTCAGAGGACATATAGTGTAGTTCCAGAATTACCAATGGGAAAACAGGCTCAAGTGGATTTTGGACAAACTACCGTCAAAAACAGACAAGGTGAGAATAAAAAGTTGTATTTTATCGCATTTGTTTTATCACATTCAAGATATAAATATGTAGAATGGCTCGATCGACCTTTTCGTACTTCCGATATGATTCGAATGCATGAAAATGCATTTGAATACTTTGGAGGAATGCCAGAAGAAATGGTCTATGACCAAGATGCGTTATTAGCAGTTAGTGAAAATGCAGGTGATTTAATTCTTACAGCTGAATTTACTAAATATCATCATACCCGTAAATTTAATGTTTATTTATGTAGAAAGAGTGATCCGGAATCAAAAGGTAAAATTGAACAGGTTGTGAAATTTGTAAAAAATAATTTTAGCAAAAATCGAGTATTCGATCATCTTTCAGATTGGAATCAATCGTGCCACGCTTGGTTGAAAAGAACAGGAAACTATAAAGTTCATCATAATACGAAAAAGAGACCTTCTGAAGTGCACGCCCTGGAAAAGCAACACTTAAAGAAAGTCTCTGGTACTTACATTTTCGCAAATGTTTCAACTCCAAGTATAACAAGAAATATCCATAAGGACAATGTTATTCGTTATGAAGGAAATCGATATAGCGTTCCTAAAGGAACATATAGAGCAGATGCCCCAAATCTTGCTTATTTACAAGAAGAGGATGGTTGGTTAATTATTCGACTGAAAGAAACTGGGATGGAGTTAGCAAAGCACCGAATATCCGAAGGAAAAGGATTGATTATTACAGATCCCTCCCATCGGGAACATAGCACAAGTAAACGAGATCTTTTAATTCATCAAATTCAAGAAACATTCATAGATAAAGAGAATATTCAATGGTTAATACACAAATTGAAAGAACGATATCCACGTCATTTAGTGGATCAACTCAAAGTACTACAACAAGCCATCAGAATTTACCCAAATCATTGTGAGGAAGCTTTATCTGAAATGAAGAAACTTGGAATGACCAGTGCAAATGATTTTCGGGATATTGCACATGCATTATCTGTACAATATCAAAAAAGTTCACCTAAAATCGTTGAATTGAATGAGAAGTATAAAGATTTATCAGCACCAGAACGATCCGAAGACATTTATTTAAAAGTCTTATCTGGAGGTGAAAATGAATGAATCATCATCCCTATGAAATTTTACAAGATAAATGTCGTACCTTGCGCCTCGCTGAGACGGCTAAAGAATTACCGAATTTACTCCGTGAAGCTGAAGCAAAGAATTGGACATATCATGAACTGGTTTATGAAATCTTAAGCTATGAGATGCGATGTAGAGAGCAGAAAAATAATGAGAGATTAATGAAATGTGCAGAGTTCCCAGAAATATTGACGTTTGATACCTATGATTTGAAGGAACAAACAGCTCTTGGTGAAAAACAACTAAATGTATTAAAAGAACTGAATTGGATTGAAGAATTTTTTACTTTAATTTTGATGGGACCAACAGGAGCAGGAAAAACACATTTATCCGTTGCATTAGGAATACACGCTGTGGAGAGAGGATACAAAGTATCCTTTGTCTCCATGAATCAGCTTATGTATATTTTAAAAACAAAAGAATATATCAATAAATCTAAAATACGCTACAAACGTATTATAGCTTCGGATTTAATTATTATTGATGATGTCATGTACATGACTTACGAGACTCAGGAAGCCAATCTATTTTTCCAGTTTATCTATGATTTATATGATAAAGCAGCATTCATTCTAACCTCTAATAAAGGGCCAAATGAATGGGGAAAATTTCTTGGTGATCCTACTTTAACAACAGCTATACTTGACCGTTTATTACATAGGAGTGAAATTATCACTTTCGATAACGAAACGGATAGCATTCGTATGAAATACAGAAAGGTATTATTTTAATTTAGCAAACTGTTGAATCTTAATTGTAGAAAACTGTTTAAAATTATTTGTGGAAAATTGTTTAATTCTACTTGACGGTTACACTATTAGATAATTTTGCGTTTCTTAGATGTTTTTAAATTTAATCGCATACTGGCGATTGATTATAGTGGATTGGATTTTTCATATTTACTATCGACAACTTGAAAGGATGAATTTCCTTAAAATTTTTGACGTTTGATAAATAATACAACTTTCTTCTTAGTCAATTTTAGATTTTTTTACTGCCTAATATATAGGTTTATGTTTTCCGAAAGTTGCAACAAGGCGTAAAGCCTTGATAAATCTGGGTTTAACCCCTCTTTTCACAATAAAAATCACTTTTCAATTTTGTAACTATCACATATAAAACTCATCAAAAAGTTGACATGATTCAAACACTATTTAAAAAACGAATTTATTATCCAAATCAAACAGTATCCTCTAAGTCAACGGATTTCATACTTTGCTCCTTACCACTTGAGCCCTCCTAATTACTGGGAACTACTCTAAAACCTTGTATGGACTCTTAAAAGTTTTGTTCCCATTAGTCATCGCAATTACAAACATTAAATTGTTTCCAAAGAATTCATCACTTCTTATTCCAAAATTCTTAACAGTTATGAACTATTACTAAATCATTCATATCCTCGACTATATCTGCCTTCTTCGCACCTTATACGACATGGTTAGTCCTACATTTCGGAATTTTCTCCTTTAATCGTAAGCGTAAAATAGTCCACACCTACCTTTAGATGTGGACTATTGTTATGATTTATTTAGCTTTATTAGGAACACGACATTCTTCTGGAATTGTTGTGGACCAAGGAAGGAGTTGATCTAATTTTTCTTTGTCAGTCAGATTAATATTTGGAAGCTGTTCAAATAAATATTTAAGGTAATTGAATGGGTTTAATCCGTTTTCCTTCGCAGTCTCCACAATGCTATAAATGATTGCGCTGGATTTAGCTCCCTTTATGGTATTGCTAAACAGCCAGTTTTTCCTCCCGATTACAAACGGTTTAATGGATCGTTCTGCGCGGTTGTTATCAATTTCTAAACGACCATCCTCTAAAAAAGCTACTAAACGGTCCCATTGATTACGACAATATTTAATGGCTTGCCCAAGTGCACTTTTTGGCAACACTCTTGTGGCTTGTTCACGAAGCCATGCCAAAAAAGCCTCCAATACCGGTTGGCTGCGTTCTAAACGTTTCTTATAACGTTCTTCAGGACTAACGTCCTTTAGATCCCGTTCTATCGAGAAAAGTTGGTTACAGAATGCAAGACCTTCTTTGGCTTTAACGTGAGTAGTTTTAGCCGATTCAGGAAGAGCCTGCAAAGCTTCTGTGAATTTACGTCTGGCATGAGCCCAACAACCGACCAGACTGACATCGGGGATTCCGTTATAACCGGCATACCCGTCCACATGTAAATATCCACGGAAACCTTCCAAAAATCGTAAAGGATGTTTGGATGCACGGGTTCGCTGGTAGTCATACAATACAATTGGAGGCCCCATTCGTCCTGTCCGATAAAGCCACATAAATGATTTGGAAGTCGCTCGTCGGTCAGGTTCTGAAAGAACCTGTAAGGTGGTCTCATCCGCATGGAGGATATCCTGATTCAATAGATGGTTACGCATTCGGTCGTAAACAGGACTCAACCAGGTGTCGGCTCCATACAAAATCCAATTGGATAAGGTTTGCCTGGAAATGAATATGCCAAATCGCTCCAGATGTTTTTCCTGGCGATACAAAGGCATACTTTCAACGTATTTCTGCGTCATCGTATAAGCCATTGACGATGGAGATGCCAGACTTCCCGGAAAAACAGGAGCCGGCATTTTCGCCGTGACAATAGGCGTCTCGAGTTCATGGCGTTCACAATGACGGCAACTATAAACATATTGGACATGCTTTTTCACTTTTACTTGTGCTGGAATAACTTCTATTTCTCTGCGTACCTGCGTACTCATTTCGTGTAGCGGTCCAGCGCAACACGAACAAACCTGTTCCTCAGCTGGCAAACGGTATTCCACCGTTTCAGTAGGCAGGTTGTCTAGTTTTTCATCTCGACGATTTCGCTTCTTCTTGCGTGTATATGTAATGGTTTCAATCGTCGGCTCTTCTTCATCAGGATTTGCGGTAGCTTCAGCTTCATTGAAAAGAGACAGTTGGTCTGAATTGATCTTCTCACTGGAAGAACCAAAACGACGTTGTTGACTTAACCGAAATTGCTCCTCATACCATTTTAGCTTTGCTTCCAAAGCTTCCTTTTCTATTTCAAGCTTTTCGGTACGCGCTTTATAGTATTCAATTGTTTCTTGAGTTTTCATGTCCATGTTTTTCATAGTTCCAGTATACGCAAAAGAATCCGGCTTGACCAGTCGGATTCTCAAATTTTTTAATTTTAAAGAATGGTACGAGCTTTCACTGCGGGATGCGCTTGTTTTTGCTCAATAGATAATCCGTCCAATAACCAACGAAGTTGGCGTGGACTAATATTCATTGGTGTCCCATCCTGATCGGATGGCCAGTCGAATGTTCCTCGCTCTAATCTTCGATAATGGAGCCAAAACCCATTATTATCCCATTGTAGGATTTTAAGTTTATCCCTTTTCCGATTACAGAAAACGAATAAACAAGGGGAAAAAGGATCCAAATCGAAGCATTCTTTGACGATGACTGCGAGACCATCTATCGATTTCCGGAGATCTGTGCTTCCACGCGCAAGGTACACTCGTTCAAAATTTGCGTTGGATATCATCGTTTTTGGATCACACGCACTACATCAGAAAGTAGATTCAAATCGGTGCCCGGACGTACTTCGATGGACAGAGCACCGTAATGAATAAGCACAGATTCCTGACCCGTATGATGGGAGGAGATATCTTGGACATCCACCGTCAACCATTTTGTTTGATGCTCATTCGTAGAAATTTCTTCCTCTCTAAACTTTCGTATCCAGTAGTACATTTGATGCTTTTTTACATCGTTGATGCGAGACCACTCAGCAGCACTCAACCCACTTGTTTTCCAAGCATCGTACCTAGATTTCCATTCTATTCTTTTGTCAGCATCATTCATAGCATAACCTCCAGCATTTTTTCTAAGGAGATTATCTCACGGAACATTCACAACTAGAAGGTGCTGAGTATTTGACGCTTACCTTTAATCTGCTTATCATATAAAAACAAAAATTTTAAAGGAGGAATCGAAATATATGATTAATTATTTAGCCATTGCAGTTGATAGTGGAAAACACACAACAAAAAGTGTTTGCTCAATTAACGGAACTCTACACAAAATACAGTTTAGAACAAAGATACAGGAGATTCAGAATTTAGGGATAGACATCACAGCGAATAACCATATCATTGAATTTGAAGGAAAAACCTATCTGATAGGTGATATGGTAGCTGAAAATAAAACAAGTTATGATATTACTAAACATTCAATGGAACATTTGCTATGTATCTACCTGGCAATTACAAAGTTTATCGAAAAAAACGATGCCAAGAATCATGGTATACCCAATATTCGTGTTGCAGTTAATGTTCCGATAAACATTTATAAAAATGCAGTCTTAAAAGAGAGATTTGGTAATTTCATCCAAAATCAACAAAGAGCTATCACACTTCGAGTGAACGGTAAAGCATTCATTTTCAGAATTGAAAAAGTGATTTTATTGCCAGAAGGAACTGGTCCGATTTATTCAAGAATAGGAGATTTTAAAACAAAGCGTAGCTTAATTGTCGATATTGGTGGCCTGAACGTAAACTATTGCTCGTTCAACGGACTTGTTCCATTACTGGATACAATGGTCATTAGTAACAATGGAATCAATATCCTACGCTCAAAAATTGCAGAGAAGTTGACATCCCGATACGGTATATCTGTTTCAGATGAGGATGTGGAACAGATTTTAAAAGATGGTTGTTATCTATATGCCAACGGTACTAAACAGGAAGACAGCAAGGAAATTATAGAGAACCTAATCAGTACTCATGTAGCTGAACTGTTCAACTATGCCAAATCAAGAGGGATTACGTTTAACAATACTACTGTCGTGTGTTGCGGAGGTGGTGCTCTGTTACTAAAAGAGGAAATTTTAAAGCAATATCCTTCAGCAATAATCGAACAAGACAGCCAGTTTTCCAATGTTCTTAGCTTCTATAGAGTTTTGGAAGTGAAGAAACTTGTCTAAATATAAAGTGTCGATAAGTTTCAAACAAAACGCTCTACACCTCTACGAATATCTTAAAACGAAAGATAATATCAGCAGTTATCTGTGCAAGTTAATTGAAGCTGACATGTACAATCAACAGAATGCTCCAGATTTAGAAGCTAAAGTGGAGGAAATCGTGTACAAGCTTCTTCAAAACAAGAACTTATTAGCAAATGTCTCTTTGAAAACTAACGACGTGGTGGAAAAACTTTCTGAAGAGGATATAGATTTAATTAATCAATTATTTTAGAGCCATCATTATAAATGGCTCTTTTCATTTGTGCTTACTCAAACCTTATAGAACAAATATATTCCCTTGTAACAAGCAGTTCAGTGATATAATTAAGGCAAGAGATTTTATAAGAAATGACTTACTATTAAGTAGGATGGTGCTTTATAGTGGATGATTTTATAAAGGCTTTCAAAAAAATGATGGAAACAGACTTGTCTTTGATTAATATACTTAATGAATTAAAAGATGAAAATGGAGTAGCTAACATCTCACAAAAAGAGCTTTCAAACAGGTTAGGTATTTCCCCTTCAAACATATCAAAACGAATTAATAGACTGCTTAAATACAGTGCAATACGCAAGATTAAAAATGGACAATATCAGTTATTAAGTGGCGACTTAAGAGATACTCCCTATGTCTTGGTTTTCGACTTATTGCTTCTAATTTCCAAAAAACCTGAACTCTATAGTGATTACAAATCTCAAAGCGAGGAACTCAAAGTAGAATTGAATGAAATCCAAAGAGCATGGGGCTTTATCAATAATAGCTTTGGTTCTGGCTTATGACTTTTAGGAAGATTATGAGTTAAGCCCCAAGCTTTTCTTCAAAATTTCTTGCAATACTTAGATTTACTGTGACTCTTTCTCTGGGAGTTTCTGTTGCTGTTCCTGGTCATCTATATCTATATTCATCTTTTCGACATATTGAATAATACTTTCAATGCTTTTATAGATATTTGTTTCTTGAATTGGTGTATCGCTAAATGCCCAAGCAAGAAATAGCTGACTGAGAACCGTTAAAATTGGGGTTAAAACCTTTTTCCAAGTGCTCACGTCTTCTTCGTCTAACTTGCCTTCCTGAACATCAGCATCTGTTAAATCAAGGATAATGTTGATTTTAAGAGCTAAATTGAAAAATTCTGGTTTTTTAATTTCCACTTGCAAATCCTCTTGCAATTCTTCAATTTCCTCAAACTCATCCTCTTTCTTATCCTGAACGTAGTCATTTAATTTCTCAATAAAAGAATCATTTATATTAGAAGATAGATGATTGAAAAAAGAAGAAAACTTATGGGTGTTTGAAAAAACAATCTTATGAGTGTTTAAAAGAGTTATTGCTTTTGCCATTTTAGAAAAGTCATGGCGTGGAATGTTTGACATTGCTCTTACTGAATCATTAGAAAAATTGGCTATTAGACCACTTTTAGTTTTAGCTAATTCACTTGCTAATCTACTTGCTTTGATTATGGCTCTTTGTCGCTCCGTAGAATAACGGGCCATTGCACTGCTTTTTGCCATTTCATGAGCTAATGCACTTACTTTTTCTATAGAATTTACTTTTTCCGCATGATAACTGGCTATTAGACCACTATTTCTCATTTCACTGGCTAACTTACTGGCTTTTATTACAGCTCTTTCTTGCCCCATAGGATAACTGACTATTAGTTTACTGGCTAATTCACTGGCTCTTGTCATTTGATTTATCATTCTTTGACTACTGTTTATTTGATTTATCATATTCTGCCATTTTCTTAAATGCTCAAAAGCATCCATTACAATTCACCACTTTCAAGATTGACTAACCTTCTTGTTTCATTTGCAACACTATTTAATCCAATACTCGAACGGTTCTAATAAGTCTCTATTTCAAAGTCAGTTAATTCATCTTGTCTTGACAGTTCACGTAATTTCTTAAATTAGAAAATAGCTCACTATTTTATAAGATACTATTCAATTCGGACAAAGAGATATAAGCAACTGCACTTCCACGTCCAAATTTTTTCAGCACTTTTTCTTCTGCATTTTGTAACTTTTTCAATATTTCCAAAGGAGCTTCAGTGCCTTCAAAACGTTTTCTTCCCTTCTCAGAACCTTCTTCGATAATTTCCCATTTTGAAGGTTGAAATGCACAAACAACTTTTCCACCACTAACTCCAGCGACATATTGAATATACGGAATTCTGCCTTTATTTATCTTCCAATTTCCACGAGTAGCTTCATAGTAATCTTTACCTTCTTTTAATGCTTTATGGATTTTCAATAACAAGATTTCCTCTTTCATGAGTGACTCCCCCTTTTTTCTTTACAAAATATTATACAACAACAATTATTTATCCTTATAAAACAATAACTCTGTTGAAGACATTTTGCGGAAGGAATAAAACAAAACGTCACTATACTGATGGTTTCCTCAAAAACAAATAGACCACTAAAATGATTTAGAGGTATGAACTATTTCGTACTTCTTATGCAATTGCTCTAAATAGTTACTAAAATCGTATGAACATATTATGAACTGTTTATTACTTCTTTCAGCATTGTTGCAACATATTTATGTAACAAACGCCTTTTTAGTATTCCTTTCTATCCTTACTAAAACAAAAACGCCTTAAAAAAGGCACTGGTTTTTCCAATGCCTTTTCTCCCTCTTATATTCCTTGACTATGGTACTGCCACATGTGCTCCTCATAGAAATAATAAGTGTAATTCGAGAAAGCAATAATCATTTTTTCAAAAATATCTACCAGTTCTTCTACTGTATCCTTCACGCTTTTTAAAGGCTTGAACTCTACCAAAATTGAGTTATCCTTAAATACAACCTTTTCCCCTATTCTTTCTTTAACAAGGACCTCTTTTTCTTTAATAGCGTTGTATATTTTCCTGGTATTCTCGCTAAACCGCAATTCTACGAACGCCATGTTCCGTCTGTCGCTCAAAGAGACAAAGTAATTGCAGTCACTTCGACCAGCACCAAAGCTAATCACACGAATACTATCTAAGTTAGCTTTTTGCCGATGAAATGGAAGGAAATATGGAATTCTCTTCCTTAGTGTTTCTAAGAGATATTCATTGGCATCTTTTCTTAATTCAAAATTATACCTCTTTTCTTTTCTCTCTATCTTCGTTCCTTGTATCGGCTTTACAATGCTATCCTTTTCTAAGAATTGAATAGGATTAGTTATATCTAACAAGTGCAAGTTTTCATAGATTTTTAACTTATGCATCCTATTTAACATTTCAAGAGGATTTAAAATATTAGGATTCAGTTTTATCAAGTACAAATTGATTGATTTTCCAGATTTCAAAATTGTTTGTTGTAGTTCCTTTATGTGGTGCTCTTGAAAATCGTAAGCAAGATAGACAACGCTTCCTTTTTCAATCATGTTGATTATTTTTAACACCTTTTTTTGATGCGTTGTATTGCTCTTAAGCAAAACATTTTCTACAAATACTTCATTCCCTGTGTTGTCAAATCCATACATATCAATTTTCATACCTGGATAATGTTTTTCCAATTGTACGTTTTCTAAGCTAAAACCAAGCTCCTTCTCAAGAATTCCTTTATTTTGTTGCAGGGATAAAGAAAATATAAACTCTTTTTCGCTTCCCTTAAAACTCATCTCTTTTTTCCTCCCTGTAATAAAAAGGAGACTTTTTTAAAAAAGCCCCCTATTTTTAAACTATTTACTTACCTGTTTAAAGTCATCAATCAGTTCCGAAAGGTCAAATAACTGCTTAATTTTACTATTCTCATCCCAAGACATTTCGATTATGAACTCAATTATCTGTACAAGAGCTTCTTTCGCATCTTTACTAATCAGATTGTGTTCATCAATCTTACAGTCATTGTACAAGATTAACTCTGATATCATAGGAGCTTCTTGTACCGAAGTTTCTGTTGTTGAAATATCCAACAATAAAGATAGTGGGATTCCAAGGGCCTTGGAAATTTTAGAAGCAATTGGGACAGATGGTGCTTTTCTTTCTCCCTTCTCAAGTCGATTAAGGTAGCCAGTGCTAACCCCCGTTTTTTCATAAAGCTGTTGTAAAGAGTAGCCCCGTTTTTCACGCCAGTACCTCAAAGTCGACCCAAAATTGTTACTTACTGCCCTATCATTTTTACTCATATTCATTTCTCCTCCCGTTAAATTTGTCTAATCATTTCGATTAGAGCATCCTGTTTTGGCAGTTTTCTTAAATAGAAATCCGTGTTTGTAATAAAGAACTTTATATTATAGATTTTAGAATTTGATTTATTCGTTAATAGATTGGTTATATAGTGCGATTAAGCTATTATTTTCACATAAAAAACACCTTGTCTTCCTTGACAAAATGTTTTAACAAAATGCAAAAATAAAATTTGTTTAAATTCGGATGGATCCCCCGTATTTTCTTATAAATACTCTTTTTTCCTCTACTATTCATATGTTTTATCATTTGACAAATTAAATTAAAAATACCACAAAACACAATATATAGTATTTTGATACCAAAACAACCACAATATATATTGTTTATACAGATAACTAATGATATAATGCTAAAGTGCAGGGGGGAATGATTATAATATTCTGAAAGTGAAGGTGACTAATATGTTAAAAGTAAATATCAATCAACTTAATAGAGCTATTAGAGATTTGAATAGAGAAATCGAAAAACAAGTGAAGAAAGAATTGCAGAAGCTTGAACGTGAACTGAAGAGAAAATTGAAATAAAAAAGCCCTTATTTGTTTTGCCGAACAAATAAGAGCAACAGAATAATGTATTTGCAGTTATATATATTAACGAAAATTTCTTTTTAAGTATAGAGGACAATATGTTCGCCCCCCTCCTATTTCAAAACTCAGAGGTGATACTATATGGGAAAGAACCAACATGTTACTCCACATCCTGGCGGTGGTTATCAGGTTAAAGGTGCGGGTAATTCAAGAGCCACTAAAATTTTTGATACTCAACGTGAAGCTATTTCGTTCGCTAAGACCATTGCTCAGAATCAAAAATCAGAACTATTTATTCATAACAGAAGAGGACAAATCAGAGAAAGAAATAGTTACGGAAACGATTCTTACCCTCCAAAGGGTTAATTTACATGCATCTCTTACTACAAATTGATTCTGAATTAGAGGAAGATACTATGGATAAACAACGATTACTTTATGTTGTTCTAAAAGAAATTGATAAAGGGAATTGTTCATTCACTGCAAACAGCTTTGACGTTAGTGAAGAAGAACTGCATGATATCATAGGTATAGCAAAACAAGAAGGGTTCATTCAAAATATATATTGGGCGGACAATATCCCACATTATGAGATGGCAAAGATAACATTGTCAGGACTTAAATATTTGGATGAAAACAGTAAATGGGCTAAAGCATATCGAATAGCTAAAGAAGTTAAAGATTTTATCAAGCTATAAGATAATCGAGTAGGAGGGAGCGATTAACTCCCGTCCTCTCACACCACCGTACGTACGGTTCCGTATACGGCGGTTCAATTAAGATGATTGACGCAAGTCTTTATAACTTCCGTGAATAGCTGTTCTCTTTATGCCAGTGGTCACTCCACCCTCCAAGAGGTCTCCCACGGGATTCACCGCTTCCTTCCTCAAGTGAGGTACTACGTTTTCTGTGTTCATCATGACTCACTGAATGCCAAGGGCTATTCTCTCTTAATTGTTCGGTCCTTCTTAGTAGTTCTAAACCAACTAATACTATGACCTCTGCTGACTTCTGACGGTTCAGCTACTTATCACTAAGTAGGTTATGAAGCGTACTTCACATATCCGCCAGACCTCCCCGGGTAAGAATGTAATCTTTCCTTCCATCTATCTGCTTCATTTACTCTGTACCACCTTTGGCAGAAAGGACTTTGTTTTGTTTAGCAAACTCATCCAATGATACCTAGCCTTATATGAAGTTCGTGTTCCTCAGACCGGAAGTTTGCCGCTCGCTTCCTTCAGATTCCGCGTCACCACGGACACCCTTGCGTTAAGCTAACTGTTACTTCTGCCTTCACAGTTCGGGACTTACACCCTATAGATTACACCCATGCCAGGCGCACTAAAAAAAGCATCCGAAAGTGCATTGACTTCGGATGCTTTCCATCATTTTTATTTTTCAATAGAAACTTTTTTAAGGTCTAACAATCCAATAGGAAGTTGTTTTAATCCTTTTACTTCATCGCGAACAGCTACTAGATTTTCTTGATGAAGCAAGAATACACATGGCGCAAGTTCAGTGATTCGTTGTTGAGCTTGACTATAGAATTCTTGACGTTTTTCAGGATCTGCTGTTTTACGAGCTTCATCTAAGGCTTTGTCTAATTCTGCATCTTTCGTAAATGTACGGTTACCTTGAACACCTACATTAGAAGAATGATACAACGCATATAAGCCATTATCGGCATCTCCTGTAACAGTTGTCCAGCCAAATACCATCATTTCGTGTTCGCCTTTAGCTGTTTGTTCAAGCATTGATGCCCATTCAAGAGTTTTTACTTCCACTTTGATACCGATTTTTGCTAATTGAGATTGAACATTTGTTGCAATATCTGAACGTTGGCGGTCATCGTTTGTCCAAATTGTTGTGGAGAATCCATTTGGATAACCCGCTTCTGCCAATAACTCTTTCGCTTTTTCTGGATTATATTCAATTCCTTTAATACTATCATCATAACCAAATAGGCCAGGTGCTAAAGGTCCTTTTGCCTCAATAGCTACACCATTATAAATACCATCAATGATTTCTTTTTTATCAATAGCCATTGCGATTGCTTGACGAACTCGAACATCATCAAATGGTTTTTTCGACATATTCATACCGATATAAGTAACTGCTGAACTTTTTGTTTTTTGAGAATGTAATCCGTCTGTATTATCCACTTGTTCCAAATCGGATGGACTTAACGGTGTTGAGATATGAGAATCTCCTGTTTGCAATTCAGAAATTCGAGTTAAATCTTCAGGAACAACTTTAAATGTAACAGAATCTAGTTTTGATGGTTCTCCCCAGTAATCTTCATTTTTCACTAAAGTAATGGACTGTCCATTTTTCCATTCTTTAAATTTGAATTGACCTGTACCGATAGGGTTGGCATTGATTACACTTCCTGGTTTTTCACCTTTTTCCATTGCTGCATAATCTTCTTCAATTTGTTTTTTAGAAATCATTTGTCCACCTGGATGAGCAAAGTGTGCAGGAAGTGGAGAGAAAGGATATTTTGTTTTAATGCGAACTGTATAATCATCGACAACTTCTACACTATCAATCATGTTGTACATAAATTGTACTGGTGACGCTATTTTTGGATCCAAAATACGTTCAATATTCGCTTTTACAACTTCCGCATTAAACGGTGTTCCATCATGGAAAGTAACACCTTGACGAAGTTTAAACTCCCAAGTTGTATCATCTACTTGTTCCCAGCTTTCTGCAAGACCTGGTTGATTTTGCATATTTTCATCTTGCACAACTAATGTGTCATAAATATTGATGCGAACATTGGCAGATGCCGTATCATTTGTTAAATGCGGGTCTAAAGATACCGCATCAGATTGAGTGGCAATAACTAAATTGCCTCCTTCATTATTTGATTTTGGATTATCCGAACTTTCCTCTTTCTTATCATCGCTACATGCAGCTAACACTAAAGTTAGAATCAGTAGCAATGTGAAAATATAGGATTTCTTAAACTTCTGCATTCTTTTTCCTTCCTTTCTTAAAATTCAAATGTTGACGTTTCTTCTAAACTCAAAATAAAAGCGAGCGCCAAATCTCTTGTCGCCATTAAATCAGAACGGCTAATCACTTCGACTGGAGAATGGGCATTACGGGAAGGGATAGATAAAACCCCTGTTGGAATTCCCTTCGTTTCATAAGCAATTCCACCCCCATCAGTACCGATACCCGGAAATACTTCTAATTGATATGGAATTTGATTCACTTTGGCAATATTTTTTAAAGTGTCTTTCACTTTTTTATGTACAATTAAGCTAAAGTCCATCACTTTAATACCTGTTCCTGCCCCAAGTGCCAAGCTTCTATCCATTGTTTCTTCCGGCGTATCACTGACAGCAGTTGTGTCGATGGCAATTGCCACATCCACATCTTCTAATTGTTTAATGGCTGTTTTAGCTCCCCGTAAACCAACCTCTTCCTGAACGGTAAAAAGAAAAATGACTTCACCGCAAAAGTCTTTGCCATCCAATTCGTTTAAAACTGATAATAGGACGGCACAACCTGCTCTGTTATCAAATGCTTTGCCGACAAAAAAAGCATTTTCCTTTTTCCCCATTGTTTTAAATTCGGTTGCCCATGTAACAGGAGTTCCTACATCCACTCCCATTTCCAGAGCTTCTTGCTTCGAAGTGGCACCAATATCAATATACAATTGTTTATGGGTGCGAACTTTTTTCGGATCATCGAATTTCATATAATGGGCAGACATTGTTCCAATGACACCATTTAACACTTGTTTGTCACCTAGAACCTTCACTTGTTGCGCCAATAAAATCCGATCATCATGTCCTCCCAGCTTTTCAAAGCGTAACAAGCCATTGTCCTCAATTTTTCTAACAATAAATCCTACTTCATCCATATGAGCAGTCAACAATATAACCGGACCTGACCTGCTACCTTTTTTTCTGGCGACGACATTTCCTAAAGAATCAACATAAAATTCGTCAACCTTGTTTTTTACATAGTCTCGAATGAAATATGTTACTTCATGTTCATACCCACAAGGACCATGCAATTCACTCAGTTGTTTTAAAAGTTGTTCCATCATGGACTCCTTTCATAAAAATGCCTAGTTAAGTACTAGCCATTATGACAATTTATACCTTAGAATTATACTAAAACAAGTAGGAAAATCAATTCTTTTTTATAAAATAATTAGAAAATTATGAAGGTATAATAGATTTTAATAATATATTCTTTCTATACTCAACGATAGAATTCTCTGTACTTACCGAAAATAAAGGGATATTTTATCATCATTTAGAAAATTCAGAATGAAGATGCTAATTAGAGAATTTATTATTCTAATAATTTTTAAACTATGTTAAAATCAAAAAACAGCTAAGGAAAATTTTAGATAAATAGAAAGGAAGTAAAAAGATGGTTGGGATGAAAAATAGTTCCAATACCTACTTGCCTGTACAGCGCACCGCTCGACTCAACAATTGGAAAAAAGTATTTAGCCGATTGGTTAGAAATAAATCAGCCGTTATAGGGGGAAGCTTTATTCTGTTATTTATGATTATTGTATTTTTTGCCCCATTGTTGGCACCCTACGATCCCATCCAACAGGATATGTTAAATAAGCTTCAGACCCCTTCCAGTGAACATTGGTTTGGAACCGACAACTTTGGAAGGGATATTTTTAGCCGAATCCTTTACGGCACAAGGCTTACAATGATTGTTGGATTTTTTTCTGTCGCATTAGGTGCAACAATTGGCGTTTTATTGGGCATCATTTCCGGTTACTACGGGGGAAAAATCGATTCAGTCATCATGCGAATCATGGATATTTTCCTTGCATTTCCTGGAATTCTTTTAGCCCTTGCCATTGTCACTATATTAGGCGGAAGTTTAATTAACGTGATAATAGCCGTTTCCTTTTCATCAATTCCTATTTTTGCACGCATTGTCCGCGCATCCACTTTATCAGTAAAAAAATTGGAATATATTGATGCGATACGTGCTCTCGGTGCAAGCGATCGAAGAATTATTTTTAAACATATTTTTCCTAATATCACTTCACCATTAATTGTTCAGGCAACATTAAATATTGCTACAGCGATTTTATCTGCAAGCGGTCTTTCATTTCTTGGTTTAGGGGCACAACCTCCTACTCCAGAGTGGGGAGCAATGCTTAGTGACGGGCGAAATTACTTATTTAACGCACCCCATGTGGCATTATTTCCTGGTTTATCCATCGTCATTGTTGTACTTGCCTTTAACTTGCTCGGGGACGGATTGAGGGATGCTCTTGATCCAAAAAATAAAGACTAAAACGAGGTGACCAAACGTGTTTCAATTTATCGTGCGCCGGATTTTGCAAACAATTCCTGTGTTAATTGGGATTTCCATATTAGTTTTTAGCATGCTACATCTGATACCGGGAGATCCGGCACAAATTATGGCTGGTGAAAGCGCGACAAAAGAACAAGTTGAAAATATCCGAGAACAACTCGGCTTGAACGATCCATTGCCTGTTCAATACTTCAAATATATTGGACATGCCGTTCAAGGCGATTTAGGTACATCCATTCGAAGTGGTCGTGATGTGACGGAAGAAATCGAATCGCGCATTGGAATCACAATAGAATTAGCCTTTTATAGTACGGTATTAGCTATTTTTATAGGAATCATTGCAGGAGTTATTTCTGCTACAAGAAAAAATTCATTTATCGATACAGGAATTATGGTTCTTGCCTTATTTGGATTGTCTATGCCTAATTTCTGGTTAGGATTAATGCTTATCCAATGGTTTGCAATCGGCATTGATTTGCCAAGCTGGATTCCATTTTTGGAAGATACAAGTTGGTTTAAACCATCCGGATGGGGAAGTTTTGAACAAATGGTGTTGCCTGTCCTCACACTTGGTACTGGAAGTGCAGCGATTATTGCCAGAATGACCCGCTCCAGCATGCTAGATGTAATTGGACAAGATTATATTCGAACAGCACGTGCAAAAGGTGTAAAAGAAAGTATTGTGATTTATCGGCATGCTTTAAAAAATGCATTAATTCCTGTCGTCACAGTAGTTGGTTTGCAATTCGGTACATTGCTTGGCGGAGCAGTATTAACGGAAACGGTTTTTGCTATCAACGGGCTTGGAAGACTGATTGTAGATTCCATCGCTACACGGGATTTTCCTGTTGTTCAAGGCTCCGTTTTAATCATCGCCTTATTGTTTGTACTGGTAAATTTACTCGTCGACATTGCTTACAAATTATTAAATAAACGCATTGACTTCGAATAGACGAACATTTTTACTAGAAAGGAAAATACATATGGCTTCTTCAAATTCCTATGAAAATATATTGGAAGTAAGAAACTTGCAAACTTCCTTTTTTACAAAAGAAATAGAAGTAAAAGCGGTAGATGGCGTCACATTTACTATTCCAAAACAAAAAACGCTCGGCGTCGTTGGAGAATCCGGTTCTGGAAAAAGCATTACCTCACTCTCCATTCTTCGCCTAATAGAAAAACCGGGAAAAATCGTCGGAGGGGAAATTCTTTTTAAAGGGGAAAATTTACTCGAAAAATCAGAAGCTGAAATGCGAAAAATACGGGGAAATGAAATTTCTATGATTTTCCAAGAACCGATGACATCCTTAAACCCAACCCTTACAATTGGCCAACAAATAAATGAAGCCTATCTCATTCACCAAGGACTCAGCAAAAAAGAGGCAACGAAACGTTCCATTGAAATGTTAAAACTTGTCGGCATCCCTTCCCCGGAAAAACGAATCAAACAATATCCTTATGAACTTTCAGGGGGAATGCGGCAACGTGTCATGATTGCCATGGCATTAGCTTGCAATCCTGACTTGCTTATTGCAGATGAACCAACAACTGCGCTAGATGTAACGATTCAAGCGCAAATTCTTAACCTCATCAAAGATCTTCAACAAAAACTCGGAATGGGTGTGCTATTCATTACCCATGACCTTGGTGTAGTGGCGGAAATATGCGATTATGTCGCAGTGATGTATTGTGGCCAAGTGGTTGAATATGCCGATGTAAAAACATTATTTAAACAGCCGAAACATCCATATACCGTCGGATTAATGAAATCAATTCCTCCTCACGATTATGATGTGGAAGGGGATTTAGATATTATTGAAGGAATGGTGCCAAGTCCAGCTGAAATCCCAATTGGTTGTCGATTTGCACCTCGTTGTCCTTTTGCAACAGAACTTTGCAAACAAAAAATGCCTGAGCTAATCACAGACAAAAATAACAATCAAGTCCGCTGTTGGATTTATACCAATGAGTGGGACGGTGAGAAAGGGATCGATGTCCGTGCAAGAAAAGAAAATATTGCTCAAAGTTGAACATTTAAAACAATACTTTCCAATTAAAGGTGGCATTTTGGGAAGAACGCTTAATTATGTAAAAGCGGTTGATGACATCTCCTTTACTATTTATGAAGGGGAAACGCTAAGCATCGTCGGAGAATCAGGCTGCGGAAAATCTACAACGGGACGAGCCATACTTCGCCTTGATGAACCAACTTCAGGCAGTGTGGAATTTGACGGAGTCGACTTATTAGCATTAAGCAAAAAAGAAATGAATAAAATGAGGAAAAATTTGCAAATCATATTTCAAGATCCGTATGCTTCGTTAAATCCTAGACAAACGGTAAGACAAATTTTGTTGGAAGCCATGGAAATTCAAAATGTCTTACCAAAAAATGAACGGGATAAACGAGTATTGGAATTATTAGAACTTGTCGGACTTTCTGCACAACAGGCTGATCGCTACCCGCATGAATTCAGCGGCGGTCAACGTCAACGGATTGGGATTGCCCGCGCACTTTCAGTTAATCCTAAATTAATCATTGCAGACGAAGCAGTATCCGCCCTTGATGTTTCTATTCAAGCACAAGTTCTTAATTTGTTGAAAAAACTTCAGAGGGAATTGGGATTGACCTATTTATTTATTTCCCATGATATGGGGGTTGTCCGTTATATTTCTGATCGCATTATTGTAATGTATTTAGGCAAAATTGTCGAAATGGCTGATAAAAAAACATTGTTTGAAAACCCTCAACATCCATATACAAAAGCTTTATTATCAGCTATTCCAAGCACAGATATTGACCGAAAAAAAGAGCGAATCATTTTGAAAGGCGATGTGCCTTCCCCAATTAATCCGCCGACGGGTTGCCGTTTTCACAGTCGCTGTCCGTTCGCTACTGATGTTTGTAGAACAACGAATCCAGAACTAAGAAAGCCTAAGCATTCCAATGAGGGCCATTTAGCAGCCTGCCATCATATGGAGGAAATTTCATCCCCAAAACCTCTCAACATTTGATTATGGACGCTTTCTATCAACATAAAAAAGAAGGGTCTGTTACAAATATTTATAAAACAGACCCTTTTCCTTTAAATGATTTTGTTTCTATTCTCAAAGAAAAAGGAGAACTGAATTTCCCCTTTTTCCAATAAATCTATTTTATTTTAAGAAGTCCGGATCAAGGTATTTCGGATTTGGATAGTCATAGAAACCTTTGCCGTTTTGTACACCTAAGCGGCCTTTATCAAGAAATTCTTTTTTCAAGTACTCGGCAACTTTCTCTGCTTCTTTGTCTCCTGCTTTTGCTCTGGCAAGGCATAAATTATAAGGAGTGTTAATGCCAACCACATCCAAAATAGCGAATGGACCTTGTGGGGCTCCTGTTGCAATCATCCATGTTTTATCCACTGTATAAGGATCGGCAATGCCATTGACCACTAATTTTTGGGCCGCATCTAAAAATGGAACGAGCAAAGAATTTAAAATATATCCAGGTTGTTCTTTATATAATGGCAGTGGAACCATGCCAATGGCTTTGGCAAATTCAATGATTTCTTCAAATACTTTTTCGTCTGTGCCTTCATGTTTCATAATTTCGGCTGTATTGTGCTTCCAAATTTCATTGGCAAAATGCAAATTCAAAAATTTTTCAGGTCTTCCGGAAATGTCAGCAAATTGGCTTGGCAACATCGTAGAAGAATTGGAAGCGAAGATGGTCTTTTCATCCGCCACTTCAGAAAGTTTTTTATAAAAGTCTGCTTTAATATCGTACACTTCCGGCACCGCTTCAATGACAAGGTCTGCACCTTTCACCGCTTTTTCTAAATCTGTATAGAAAGTTAAGTTATTGTAGGCTTTTTCCACATCTTCCTGAGTAGCCCCTAAATCTCTCTTATATGCTTCTTGCCATGCACGAATTTTTTCTTTTGCTTTCTCTAAAGCTTCGTCACTAATGTCATAAAGATTGACTGGAAATCCCGAAAACGCTGTCTGAAATGCAATTTGGCTTCCTAATACTCCTCCGCCAGCTACTGTCACTTGTTTAATGTTCATAAGTATGCCTCCGTTTCTTAAGAAATCTACTATTATTTTACACCTATAATTTTTTGAAAAATATGGTTAGTAGATAAGGTTCATAAAATGTATAAACTTCAAGGTTTTTCACAAAAAATGCTTTCTGAAAAAATTTTAAACATAAAGTATAGGTAACAATTCCTCCATAAAAAAGACTTCATTCTGCCAAGCAGAACAAAGTCTCTTCTTTTCAATATCCTTATTGTGCGCAACGCATCGTTGAAATATTCCGCAAAGTTCTACGCAATTCTCTTCCTTTTTGGAAAATCCCTTTTAATAAAGTATAAGTTTGGTAAGTAGCCTGAACATCTAAAAATTCTTGAGCTGTATGCTCATTGCCATATCCTACTGAAAGATTCACACTTTCAATGCCATGGCTTGCCCAAACGCCCGTGTCACTGCTTCCGCCTTCCCTGCAAGCCCAGCCGACTAAGCCGATTTCTTTCGCCACTTGTTCAAAAAATAATCCATATTGCGAACTACAGAATGGGATGATTCCTCCGCAAGAAGTTACAATATCAGAATTTCCACGCCGATCTAAAACTATCGCTGCATCAACACCCCACAAGAAATATTCATCGACATGCTGAGCCCCAACCAATCCGATTTCTTCTTCCACGGTAAAAATAAATTTTACTTTTCCACAAAAATCAGATTGATTCAGATGTTTTGCAATCATTACTATTATCGCTACGCCTGCCCGGTCATCCGCTCCTAAAATTCCCTCGCTGGAAGTCCAAATCGTTCCGTTCTTTTGAATCGTTCTACCAGGTTCTATTTCATAAACCGTATCTAAATGAGCATTTAAAAGAATGGTTGGTCCATTGCCGTTTCCGTATGTCTTTTCTGCCAACAAATTGCCGTAGTGGTCAACCGTGATGTAATCCACATACGGTTTCATTTTTTCTCGCACCACTTTGCGAATAACATCCTCTTCCCCGCTTGAGCCCGGAATTGAAAGGCATTGTTCAATTTCTTGATTTAATAATTGTCGCTCAATATATTCAATTCCTTGCTCCAACCATTCTGAATGTAGATTGCTTAACTGTTCAGCCAAGTCTAAAAGTTGAGAGCGTTTGATGCGCAGGGATAATTTATAATGGTTTCGCATTTCATAAAAAGACACGCGAGGAATGCCAAATAGCCGCAATATGCTTGTTAGCAGGTCGATGTCAATATCTTTCATCAAATAAATAATAGGAAATCTTCTGTCATGGCCGTCACATGACAAGGTTGTAGAAAACCCCAAACGGTTTAATTGACGGACAGTTCCCATCATATATAAATCCAAATGACAAATTTCCAGTTCGTCGTATTCCGGGTTGAAGTAATAGGCTGTGTCTCTTCGTTCTTTTGCCGCCTTTTCAACTGCTCTTATCCAATTGGATTCATCCATCAATTCTTGAACAATCATTAATTCCCTATTTTTTAAAACATACTGTACATCCGCTTTTTCTAAACAGGCTTGCAAAAATTGAAGATTTTCTTCCGTTTCCTTTTTGCAATCAAATGTATTTTTCCCTTGTTCCTCTAAAATCCAGCCGCTTCTTGTGAATAATTGATTCCAAGTTTTCAACATCATCACCACTCCTTTGCTTTGATGTATTTATGATATAAAAGGAGGGTGACAGACCTGTCATTTTTTCAAAAAGAAATCCTCATCTGTACGGTGGATGATAAGATAGTCTATTTCATCAGCAAAGTAATATCCCGCCTGTTTATTCTGAATCATCCTAATTGGGAAATGAATGTTTTCCAATCTTTCTTTCAGTCTTTGAATCGCTTTTGTAAATGTATTATTTTTCATTAGCATTGCATAAATATAGTTAGAATTTTCTGTTAATTAATTTTTGTGAATTTGTGCCAAAAAGACAAAACCTAAAGAAAGGTGGCACTGCCCATTTGGTAAATATATACAGTTAAACCAGAGCGACAACGACAAAAGGGAGATTATGGACTGGCTCGCCCATCAAATTTTCGCAACCAAACATAAGCTGGTTTCCACAGAGCTCTCTTTAACCAACGAGTAATTCGAAGTAGAGATTTCTTACTTTTCATCTCCAATTGAATGAGAACATGTAAGCAATACGTGATAAGGGCTAAGAAAATTTGATTTTGAATAGCTGTTTCACTCATTCCATAAAAGTGCTTAATTTCTACGTGTTGCTTGAGCCATTTGAAAAAGAGTTCAATAGCCCAGCGAGATCGGTAAATATCACTTATCTCTTCTGGTTTTAAATCAAATCGGTTGGTGATGAAACGAAGTAAGTTCCCTTTTGTGTCCATAACTTCTAGTAGACGAAAGACATTTTCAGTACGATTTTGTGTGGTACCAATGTAGACCATTTTATCGGATAGAACGTGACAATCATCAGGAAGTGAAAATGTATAGACTTCACGAATGACTGCGTTTTTCTTCAGTCTTGAAACGAAGAAATAGCCATCATCTGTCATCCGATCAAAACGTTCATAGTCCACATAACCGCGGTCAAACACATACATGGCTTCTTTATCATCCACTAGGACTTCGAGTTGATTTCGGTCATGTTCTTTTGCTGTCGTAATCACTGCTTTTTCAGGATAGACGGTGTCTTTATCCATGAAAACGAGCCGTAAGTGTAGCTTTACACCAGCTTTTGTTTTACGGAATTTTGCCCATTTATAATTGGTCAAATTCAACGGGAGTGTACTTGAATCAATGATTTTCAGTGGCATATTCTTTCCGGTTTTATAATGGTACCGTTGAATTTTCCAAACAAGATCCAAGAACAAATTTGCAAGAATTAGTGGGTTGATCTGATTGTTTTTTCGGGATAGCTGAGAGGCACTTATCGATTCAAATCCGAGTGCTTTTTGAAGATCTTCGTCTACAAGTGCATCACTCATTTCCTCTAAGCTCTTAAATTCGAGCAGCTGGGCTACCAATAAAAGTTTAATATAGGCTTCTGTTGTCAGCTTTTTTGTGTAATAGTCCTGTTTCAATTCTTTGACTTGTTCGCTAAGTTTTTGAATATTTATGGGTGAAACCCATTTACCAAATGATGAAATTAGTGTATTCTTGTCCATAACGTTTATCCTTTACGATTGGATTTGGACAGGAACCACCTGTACTTCCATTGTAAAGGATTTTTTTGTTTCGAAATCAATAAAAAATTGAACATTCTTAGTATTTTGAATCATCAGATTTAATTAGTGCAATGCTAGTGATTATTTTTCAATTCGAAATTTGGATTTTTTCTAGTAAATATATCTGCCACATCAATTTTAGTGATTGGATGCTTTTCTGTTCCATATATCAAAAGATATCGAAGCAGCTCTGCTTGTTGATTGGTCAATTTCACGTATTCGCCATTGAAAATTGCTGCAATTTCCCGGTCACCAAAATAGCAAATTAACATGCCCTCAGTATCTTGCAAGTTTTCTGCCTCTTCCTTTGTGCAATAGCGTTTTCCTTCTTTTGAAACAACGGTATAAGCATTTTGCGTTAAATATTCTTCATTATTAGAAGCAATCATTTCATAGAATGGTGAAATTTCATAATTTGGAAGTTGATGGAAGGATTTATTTTTTATGTTCATGATGGAATATTGGGCATTTTTCGCGATGAATAGCGCACTGTTCGTCAAATACAAATGGGCATAGTAATGTTGAATCTCATTTAACTGATAATCTGGCTCAACTTCCCCTTCATTTAATTGAATAGCCTTTTCAAAATGCTGTAAGGCTTGCACATAATCCTTTCTTTTATACGCTAAAAATCCTAAACGGTAACGAGCCATAGGAATATGTGGCTCTTCCTTTAGAGCTAAATGAAAGTAACGTTCTGCTTCCTTTTCTGATTTTTCCACAGAGCTTTTCATATAAGTTCCAAACCAAATTAAATGCTTAATAAACCGTTTAGTTATGTACTGTTCCAAATATCGATATTCTTTATTTCTTCTTATTTTTTTCAGCAGTATTTTATATAAATGATGCAACCGGTTATTCGCCCCTGGTTCATCCTCTGCTCTTTTCTCCAATAGCACTTGTTCAATATCAAGTAAATCTTCAATAGAGTGGTTCTCAAATTCTCTGAACAACATTATCCATTCCCTTCTAAACAGGATTGTGTCAGTTCTTTAAGGTAATAAGTAGTTTCCAAAAGATAATTGACTAGGAAAATTCTCCCTAATAAAATAATACTATATCTTTTACAGTTCATGTATTTTGATTCAGGAGGGGAGATCATATGGCTCTATTCCGCAAAGTTGGAAAAGGAATCGGAACAGTTGGTGGCGGCCTCATTGGTGGTACTGTCAAGGTGACTGGCAGAGCGGTTGGCCAAAAGTGGAAAGGTCTAGGCGAATGGATGGAAGAAGTGGGAGAGGGCATCCAATCCGCTTCAAAAATTGCCTTAGAAAATGCAGGACAATTTATTGACGGAGCAATGGAAACTTCATATGGAGCTATCAAAAAAGATGACTATTATAAAGAAAAGGGATTCAACGACTTAAAAGAATCCACTGGCAAAACTGTAAAAGGCGTTGTCAATTCGGTAAAATACACTGTCCATAATGCTTCTACTACTTATCAGGGAATTGTGAGTGGAGATAAGACTCAAACAATACAAGGTTTAAAAAATATAGGAAAAGTCGCAGCGGTTTCTACCCTTGCCATTGGAGTCGTTGATTTATTGGATGGGGCTGATCTAGCAGAGGCGCAAGAAATCGATACCATCAACGATCATTTAAATGGCACGGAGCATCCAGAAACTGGGGTGCCTTTTGAAGATAAAACGGTGGAACTGCCTGATGGTGAAGTGAAGGAAGGGGTCTTCCCGATTTTTGAATCCAAATTTAGTGTGGAACTTCCGGAAGATTACTATCTGGAAAGCGATGATGTGCATTTTAGCATCGCCAATCACACATTGTATCAAGCCATTTTGGACAATCCGAGCTTAGCCAATGACTTGCACCTTTCCCAGTCCGATATTGAAATGCTTGCTAATGGTGAAACTCCAGATGGTTATGTCTGGCATCATAACGAAGAACCCGGTGTTTTGCAGCTAGTGGATGAAGACATACATAACCATACGGCTCATACCGGCGGGCGATTTTTATGGGGCGGCGGAAGTGAAAATCGTTAACCGTGACAAAGCGTTCTTTAAATTAGCAATACAAACCTTCTCGAGTCCTTCAAATTTTTCGAACCATATTTTATAATTTGTTAGAAAACATATCCTAAACAGAAGGTGTCTGCAATGGTATTAAAAATTTCAAACTCCGAAAACAAACGCCTTTACAAACCCTTTCGGAAAACGATTATGGAATACAATATGATTGAAGAAGGAGATCGGGTTGCTGTTGGCTTATCTGGGGGAAAGGACAGCTCCACTTTGCTTTATCTTCTCACACTGCTCAAGCAACAGGCTCCTTTCCAATTTGATATTGTTCCTGTTACCTTGACTCTCGGCTTTGAAGGAATGAATCTTGCGCCGCTGCAAAATTATGTGGAAAGTCTTGGCCACGAGCTGCACATAAAAGAAACCAACATCAGCAAAATCGTGTTTGACATCCGCCAGGAAAAAAATCCTTGTTCCTTATGTGCCAACTTGCGAAGAGGGATTTTATATGATTACGCAAAATCCCTTGGCTGCAATAAAGTCGCTTACGGCCACCATTTGGATGACGGCATCGAAACGTTCTTCATGAATTTGCTGTTTGGTGGAAAATTGGGCGTATTTAAACCGGTATCCTATATGAGTCGTTTGGACATCACGTTAATTCGCCCAATGATTGCCATTGAAGAACAATCCATCATTCAATTCGTCAAAACGAAAGACATTCCTATTATACATAACCCTTGCCCTGCGGATAAAAACACAAAACGGGAAGAAATGAAAGAACTCGTCAAAGGATTAAGCGAAAAATACCCAAATGTGCGACAAAACTTTTTACATGCGGTGAAAAATGTGCGGGAAGAAGATTTTTGGAGAATGGATAAATAAACTGTGGGAATGAACCCACAGTTTTTTATTATCAGCTTGTATTTCATTCCGTACCGGCTCTTCCAAATCCTTCTCCAAACTTGATTGAATGCAACTGACCGCCCGATGCCCAGTTTTCCCGATTATATTCATCAAAAATAACCGTCACCCATTCCTCGTTTACCTGTAATGTTTTGGCGGCTTCTTTCGTAATGGCTTCCACAAACTGCTGTTTTTGCTCAGCCGTTCTCCCCTTCGCTAGCTTTACCGTAATGATTGGCATATTGAATTTCTCCTTTCCCGGAACCTTATTGTTCAGAAATATATTGATTATCACTAGCGTCGCATTAAAATAATTTAACACCTTTAAATAAACCGAATTTTCTGAAATATAATCCAAACACAAAAAAATCCTTTATAATGGTTGGGTGGTAGTAAACCATCCAAATCCAATACAAAGGACAAAACCATGAATAAGTTTACACGAAAAACATCATTTGAACAATGGTTTTCACCGATTAATCGTCCATTATTTGACGACCTAGTGAAAACACATCAATTAAATCACTATACCAAGAAACTTTATATGGCTTCATTTATGAAACTGCTTTTGTATGCCCAACTCCATGAAACCGAGAGTTTACGGGCGTTGAGTGACGCTGTCTTTTTAGAAGAATTACAACGAGCAACGGGATTGGAATCGATTAGTTTTTCACAGTTAGGGAGACGAATCAATACCATCCCAACTGAGTTCTTTCAAACGATTTTTCTCGATTTAGTGGCACAAATTCATCGGAAAACCAATTTCCAAACAAGAAGAAAAGTGACAACGCCTTTGAAAATCATTGATTCGAGTACATTACCGCTTAATTTGACCAATCATAAGTGGGCAGAGTTTCGAAAAACAGAATCAGGAGTAAAGCTTCACTTACGACTTGTTTTTATGGAAAAAGGACTCTCCTATCCAGATAAAGCCGTACTCACGAATGCCAACGAACATGATCGTGGTCAACTAGAAGTATTCGTGGATGACAAAGAATGCATGTACGTGTTTGATCGTGGTTACTTGGATTATAGGCGCTTTGATCAAATGACGGAAGATGGCTATTTCTTTGTGACCCGTTTGCGTAAAAACGCTGTTGTCCGAGTGTTAGAATCCTTTTCGTTACCAGAAGATTCACCCGTATTCTCTGATGAAATGGTTGTCATTGGAACACCACAAAATCGTTCTGAAAACGTGTTTCGCTTACTCAAATTGCATGATACAAAAGGAAATGAGCTTCATTTACTGACAAATCGGTTTGACATTGACGCAGATGAAATTGCAGAAACCTACCAATCACGTTGGGCAATCGAACTTTTTTTCAAATGGATGAAACAACATCTGAACATTAAAAAGTTTTTTGGTCACAGTGAACAAGCTGTACATAATCAAGTGTACGTAGCCATGATAGTGTACTGTCTGAATGTTTTAGCTCAGCTGAACACGAATAGCGAACGCAGTTACTTACAAATTAGTCGCTATTTGAAGGCTTCTTTGTGGAAATCCGCTCACATTTGGTTACGAAAAATCGAAGGAAACGGCGTCCCATAAAGGTTTGCCAGTCGTTGTTGCACAAGTCATAGGTTATAGTAAAAAAATGGATGTTTACTACCCTCGCTTAGGTGTTTTCGTTTTTTCTCTAAAGTCCAGAAAAAATAAAACTGAAAATTCAGACATCATTTATGCGACGGTAGTGATTGATTATATATACTTCACATCACAATATCCTTTCTTTTCTCCCTACCCCATAATAAAACAACCAATATTACGCTACTTAATGCCATCACTGTATAAGACGTTGGCGCAATCCATTTCGGTATGTCTAAATCCATAAGCCGTCTCACCAAATAAGGAATGAGAACTGCAATTAAAGCAATGATGAATGGAATTTGAATACCGATTAAAGAAACGTAATTTGCCATTCTATTTGAAAAGAACATGGAGAAAAGGGCAAAAACCATTCCAAGAATATAAATTGCTAAAACCGTTATCACAATATATTGGAAAAATGTTACATCATACCAAAATTCAAACCAAGTAAACAGATAAATTGGCAGATTAAAAAACATGGATGTATGATTGAGAGAATACAGACTGAAATAAATTGCGAATAAGACCGTCATGACAATGATTGCAGCCATCACTCCGGCAGCAACTTTCGTTTTAAACAGTGCACGGCCCTTTTTCGTCGTATACTGCAATTCAAGCATTTGACTTGTCCGATCCTTTATAAAAATTGGAGATATGATGATTATGACGCTAATGATGATGGCAATCGCCACATTGGATATGAAATCCTGATAATTGCTCATCGCCTCCGATGGATACAAGCCATGTCTGCCTCTTTACAGCAATTCCTGATAGCGTTCCTTTTGAGCTCCTTTCGCTTCATTTAAATAAGATGCCAAATAAGTTTCTCTTGTTTGAATTTCTTCCATTATATACTCTCTTGCCTGCAATTTCCAAAACAAATCTACATTTTCGTCGAACATGATTTGATTGCTAAGTTCCATTCTTTCATCGCCAAATTCTAGATGGCGCAACTTTTCATAGGAATCCAAATGGGCATCCACAAATTCCTTTCTGGATTGCAAAAATGCATCCGCTTCCTTTACCTTCGCCTTATAAACATTGATAAAGTCTTCAATTTCTTTTTCATCCATATAAGTTCCATATTTATCTATCATCTCTACTCCAATATTATATAAATCACGAGATGGTCTTCCATTTGGAAAATTTGTAATATGAAACTCAATGAGAAGAAAGTATAAAATGAGATTTGCCAGAAACACTATCAGTAGCATTCTCCAAGAGAATAGCTTCCTTATTTCATGTAATAATACGTGCATATCCATTCTCCTTAATGAAAATCTTGTCTCCTAAATTTTTTCATACTATAAACATAGAAAAAGCTAACTAGGATGCTCCATGCACTTAATATCCACACTTCATAATATTTGAACATGGTCAATTCACTGTTGCCCATGAAAAACATATGCGGATTTATCGCAAGTACAGCTGGGTTAAAATGAAAAACAAATAATAAAATGGACGACTTAGACATAAAACTTGGCATTAATATGGACATTCCAAAAAAGATGGCAACCACAAAAAATGTAAAATAGCTATTTTTCAAGAATAGTGAAATCTCAAATGTAATAATTGAAAAAATGAGTAAGCAAATGCATATCACAAATACACTTGAGTTAATTTCATAATTCTCACCCCTTGATTTTCAAGGGATTCAAGACAATAAAAAATGGGTACCTCCCCAAATTTCGTTATAATGGTAGGTAACTAAACAAACCATACGAAAGAGGTGAGTACCCTATGACTATTGTAAAACAAATTTCTCTTTTTGACATCCATCAATTATTAGAAATGGAAAGTTCCCATCGTTATGATGCCATTTTTAGTGCTATCGACATTCAGCCTATATTTCAATTGTTTTCTAAAAAGACATTGAAAGGTGCACCACGTGAATTGAATTATGGTGCAATGATTCAATCGCTGATTATACGTATTGTCGAACGTATTCCAACTATCAAGGATTTAGTCAAACGTTTGGTCCATGATCCTTTATTTCGTTTCGACTGTGGATTCCTTGTGTCTGATGTCGTACCATCTGAAAGCTCTTATTCACGCATGATTCAAGTCATTAGTGAATCAGATGTGCTAGATAAAATGAACGATACACTCATCAAAACAGCGATGTTGGAAGGCTTTCTAAATGATGAACATGTCGCCATCGATGCGAGTCACTTTGAAGCTCGTGATGCGTTCACACCATCAGAAAAGAAAGCACCTAAAACTCCTAAAAAACGTGGTCGTAAAACGAAAGCTGAACGAGCTGTTTGGTTAGCCGAACAAGTAGAGAAAAAAGGAAATCAATCAACCTATGAAAAAGAACTGAAAGAACAGCTGGATATCCCATTAGAAACCCTTTGGAAGGATGTACCGATTGAGCCAAAATGGGGTGTGAAAAAGAATAGTAAAGGAAAAAATACATTCTGGTTTGGTTATAAAGCACATTTAGCTGTTTCGACGAAAAGTCAATATATCATCACTCGTTTGATGTCCTCAGGTAATTTAAGTGATTGTAAAGCTGCGATTCCATTATTGAAAAAACTTCATCACTTAGGAAACGGTCAATTTACAATAGCTATATTTGATGCTGGTTATGATGTTGAACCTATTTACCGTCAAGCCGTATCACAGTCCATGCGAGTCGTGATTCCTTACAACGTTCGCCGAGAAGGAGAATATATAGGATTCGATGAACATTTTCGTCCAACCTGTGTGCGTGAACATAGTTACCAATATGACAGCTTTGACGCTAAGTACAATACATTAAAATTCACACGTCCAAAGGAATGTGCAACTTGCCCATTACGAGAAGACACCCTTTGCCAAAAAGTTTTCAAAATCAAATGTGATATAGATATCCGTAAATTTACCTATCCAGCACGTGGGACAGAACGATGGAAACAGCTTTATCAAGAACGTACAGCAGTCGAACGCGTTAACGCTTATTTAAAGGAATACTTTCAATTAAACAATGTCCGTCATCGTACAGGAAAGAAAGCAAAAATGCATTTCAATCTGGTGACGTTAATTTATAATACCTGCAAACTAGCAGTTGATCGAATCAATGCTTTATTACAGCAACAAAACCAAGTTGCATAATTTTAAAAAAAAACAAAGTTTTTAGTATAGGGGTACTCTATACTTCAGAAATACTATGATTTATGAAATTGATTCACTTACACTAGTGTCGCATTAAAAAAATTTAACACCTTCAAACAAACCGAATTTTCTGAAATATAATCCAAACACAAAAAAATCCTTTATAATGGTTTGGTGGTAGTAAACCTATCCAAATCCAATATAAAGGAATTTCGATAATGGATAAGTTTACACGAAAAACATCATTTGAACAATGGTTTTCACCGATTAATCGTCCATTATTTGACGACCTAGTGAAAACTCATCAATTAAATCACTATACCAAGAAGCTTTATATGGCTTCATTTATGAAACTGCTTTTGTATGCCCAACTCCATGAAACCGAGAGTTTACGGGCGTTGAGTGACGCTGTCTTTTTAGAAGAATTACAACGAGCAACGGGATTGGAATCGATTAGTTTTTCACAGTTAGGGAGACGAATCAACGCCATTCCAACGGTTTTCTTTCAATCGATTTTTCTTGATTTAGTGACTCAAATTCATGAGAAAACACATTTTCAAAAGCGAAGAAAGCTGACAACGCCACTAAAAATCATTGATTCGAGTACATTACCGCTTGATTTGACCCATCATAAGTGGGCAGAGTTTCGAAAAACAAAATCAGGAGTAAAGCTTCACTTACGACTTGTTTTTATGGAAAAAGGACTCTCCTATCCAGATCAAGCCGTACTCACGAATGCCAACGAACATGATCGTGGTCAACTAGAAGTATTCGTGGATGACAAAGAATGCATGTACGTGTTTGATCGTGGTTACTTGGATTATGGGCGCTTTGATCAAATGACGGAAGATGGCTATTTCTTTGTGACCCGTTTGCGTAAAAACGCTGTTGTCCGAGTGTTAGAATCCTTTTCGTTACCAGAAGATTCACCCGTATTCTCTGATGAAATGGTTGTCATTGGGACACCACAAAATCGTTCTGAAAACGTGTTTCGCTTACTCAAATTGCAGGATACAAAAGGAAATGAGCTTCATTTACTGACAAATCGTTTTGATTTAAGTGCAGTTGAAATCGCTGAAATCTACAAGTCACGCTGGGCGATTGAACTGTTCTTCAAATGGATGAAGCAGCACCTGAACATTAAAAAATTCTACGGTCACAGTGAACAAGCTGTGCATAATCAAGTGTACGTAGCCATGATAGTGTACTGTCTGAATGTTTTAGCTCAGTTGAACACGAATAGCGAACGCAGTTACTTACAAATTAGTCGCTATTTAAAGGCTTCTTTGTGGAAATCCGCTCACATTTGGTTACGAAAAATCGAAGGAAACGGCGTCCCATAAAGGTTTGCCAGTCGTTGTTGCACAAGTCATAGGTTATAGTAAAAAAATGGATGTTTACTACCCTCGCTTAGGTGTTTTCGTTTTTTCTCTAAAGTCCAGAAAAAAATAAAACTGAAAATTCAGACATCATTTATGCGACGGTAGTGATTCACTTAATAAAAAATATTGTAAAAAATTCAAATCCCACCAAGAAACATAAGGCTCATTGTATTCCCAATTCAATGCACTGCTTACGGAACTTCTCCATAAATGCGAATAATCGAAAACCGAAAAATAGAAAGTTAAAGTGACAATGAATAGAAAGGTAGCGAGACTTCCTGCCACGATTAGATTTGCCCAAAATTTATCTTTTGCCAAGTTTCTTCCTCTTTTAGTAGAATAGGCAACCAAATGAGTTTTATTTTCGAATTCATAATTTGTAATTAATGCTGTTGCCAAAACAATGAGAATGAGCGATTCAAAAAATATATATTTAAATAATTTTCTGAATAAAAAACTGTGCATCCGATAAGGATTTCCTGCAAAGAACCATGTTTTATGCTCCCCATTTTCTTTGATTTCCTCAAATCGTTCAGCAAGTTGTTTATATTCATTTTCCAATATCTTTTCAGCTTGGCCACTTAATTGATATTTCCTTGCAACGGTTTCCCTAATTTCGTTCCAATTTAACTGTTCGTAATCTCTTATCAATATATTGGCCATATTCAAATATTGCTCTTCCAAATACCATTTGTTGATAAACTTCCACTCTTCTTCGCTCAATAAATCGTACATTTCAATACTCTTCGTATCCAAAAACTGCTGAACACTCGTAAACTTTTCCTCTGTATATCTTTCTACCATTTCATTGAGTCGATTTAAATTTTTTAAATAATCTTGTTCAAATTTTTTCAAGGATTCATCAGTAATATTCAAACCATAGTTTTTGGCGATTTCATTGGCAACTGATAATTCATCTTTCAGATAGGAATGGCTGAAAATGAAATACAAGTTGAACGCCGTAAATAAAAGAAGCAGAAATATTAATACAGGGGATAAAAAAGCTTTTTTGCATTCATGAAAAAGAATGTTCATTCAATCCCTGCTTTCTCTCGATCACGGTACTCATAAAGAAATACATCTTCCAAATTTGGATCAACTGCCACCCAATCTTCAGCCTTTTGATTTTTCTCCACAAATCTGACTTTTATTCCATCTTGCTCTTGTCTTTCAGCAATAATAAAATGTTGCTCACTAAATCTGTTGAATTCTTCTATTTTTATTTTTGTTTCATATACAAATCCTTCATAGTTTTTACAAATTCGTTCAACAGAGTCTTTCATAAAAATTTCCTGATTTTTAATCATCACAATTTCATTCGCAATGGATTCCACATCTGATACGATATGGGTGGAAATTAACACGATGCGGTTTCGGGATAATTCCGAAATGATGTGGCGAAATCTTGCCCGTTCCTTAGGATCTAGTCCGGCAGTGGGCTCATCCAATATTAAAATTTTAGGATCATTTAAAAGCGCTTGGGCAATGCCTACACGTTGGATCATTCCACCTGAGAACTTCTTCATTTTTTTGTTCATCACATCTTGCAATGATACTTTTTCTAGAAGTTCAGGAATTATTTGATTTGCTTCTTTTTTCTTTATTCCTTTTAATGCCGCCAAATAGGTTAAATATTGTTTTGGCGTATAATTTTTATAAAAGCCGAATTGCTGTGGCAAATAACCGATAAGTTTCCGATAATCTTCATCCATATCAAGAATGTTTTTTCCTTCATACAGAATTTCCCCTTCAGTCGGAAAAATTAAAGTGGCAAGCATTTTTATTAATGTAGTTTTCCCCGCTCCATTTGGTGCAAGTAGCCCATACACCCCTGGCACCAGTTCCAAGTTAATATTTTTTAAAGCACAAAAATCTCCATAATATTTGCTCACATTGTTTACGATAATCACCCTACAAAAGCTCCTCCTTCAGTTTTATAGTGAAATAATTTCTGAATAAAGTTGAAGTATATCACGATACTTGCAACTAAAATCAATCCATATACAAAGAGTGGAATGCTCATTAATAACGCACTATACAGTTCATTCGCCAAAAATCCAAGGAGCAGATGCCCAATTAACCATCCGAAAATCATCATGCCCGCTGCCATTTTTGTACGGCGTTTCATCATCACGTATAAAAAAAGAATAGAGAAAATGAACAGCCCCGAATTTGAAATCATAAATGCCCTTATAAATTGAAAAGCGTCATATGTTTTGACCATCACAAGAATAGTCCATGTATTCGCTAAAACCGTCATGAAGCTGAAAAGTAACATCCGAAAGGCAATGATTTGGAAAACATTATATTTGCATGCCATTTCAACTTCATAAGTTGCATTGATCAGTTTGTTCGAGTAGGTGTATACAGTAAGTACAATGAATAAGACCGGTGACAAGCAAAAAAGGGAAATATATAGATCCTCCGCTTTCATAAATTCCGGGTCCGGTTTTAGGATGTAAAAGAATACTACAAAAGCTGCAATAATAATAGTAAAAGCCAGCTCTGAACGGTCTGATAACAATTGCCTTATACCAAGACATTGATACATTGACTTTATGTAAGAAAAAAATGACTGTTTAGGCTTCAAGCCAGTCCTTACAATTTGATGGATTTCTTTTTGAATTTCAGATTCATCAGGGAATGGTATAGTGAATTTTTCTTTATTCATGATAACCCTCCAATCTTTTTCGAAGTTGTTTCAATGCCGCATAATATTTTGTTTTGACCGTGCTTTCAGGCAGCATCACCATTGTTGCGATTTCCCGGAATGTATATTCCGCAAATAAACGAAGCCGAAGTATTTGCTGAGATGAAGTTTCAAGATGATTAATCAGTTGAGTAACTTTTTCATAATCTTCTTTATACTCCAGTGAAATTTGGATATTTTCTTCATCTTGAAATTGATAGTCCTCTATGGGATCTTCCAGCAATTGTATTTTGTAGTTTTTCGACCTATAATAATCAATCAAGCGATTCGAAGCTACATGATAAAGCCAAGTACGAAAGGAAGCCCTCTTGTTGTCATAGTTTTTGATAGATTTTAATACGACAATAAAAATTTCCTGCGTCAAATCTAAAGCTAATTCTTTATTGAGCGTTTGTTTGTATACAAAGGCGTACATCTCTTTATAATATTTGGAAATGAGTTTATTTGCCGCCGCTTCATTCCCATTTCTCTTTATTTTCCGTATCCATATCTCTTCAACATTCATAATTTCACCACTTATTTTCCATCATGAAATTCTATTAATATATCCGTAATTGACTATAAAATAGTTTGACTATTTTTATAAATAATAAAAAACCTAATTTCTCTAAATGGGAAAACGAGAAATTAGGTTTATTTTACGCAACTTACAATCTACTATGTGAAGCCAATTTAAAACGGCTCTACAATATTTGGTGTTGGTGGATACAACCAGCACCATTTTTTACACAAAAAAATGAGACACGTGACAAACTCTGGTAAAATGTAATCGACCAAAACCACATTTCCCAAAGGAGTTGTGTCACATGTCTCACCAACATTCTATACGAAATCTACTGAATATAAAAGACAAAAATATCACCTTCGATGAAAATTTTTGTTCTACCGAAACGATCAAAAAAGTAAAAGCGAAAGTCTTTCATGGGACGTTAACGTATCAACCAAAAGCTTGTTATGCTTGTGGATATGTCTTTGATGATCAAATCATTATACACGGTTTTAAAACGTCTCTCATTAAAATGCCTAGCATTTCAGGTTTTCATACTTACTTAAAATTGCGTAAACAGCGTCATTTCTGTAAACATTGTCATTCCACGTTTACTTGAAAAACGAGCGTCGTGGCTAAAAACTGTTGTATTTCCAACAATACCAAAGTATCGATTGCTTTAAACGCCAAAGATAAAATATCCGAAAAAGATATTGCGATGAAACATCATGTTTCTCATGCCACTGTCAGTCGTGTCATTGACAGCTTTTATAGCTACTATCAACCAAATGTTCACTACCTTCCAAAGCATTTGTGTTTTGATGAGTTTAAATCAGTGAAATCCGCAGCTGGAGCGATGTCCTTTATTTTCTGCGACTCTGAAACGGGGAAGATTGTGGATATCGTGGAGGACCGGAGATTACATGTCCTCAAAGAGTATTTCTTACGGTATTCCAAGAAGGCGAGAGATGCGGTAAAAACGATTGTCATCGATATGTACAGCCCTTATATTTCCTTAATCCAAGAAGTTTTCCCTAAAGCGGAAATCGTACTCGACAAATTCCATATCCTCCAACTATTTAGCAGAGCTTTAAACAAAACGCGCATCAACGTCATGAATCGGGATAAAAAGAATTACAATAAATTGAAAACATACTGGAAGCTCCTTCTGAAAGATCAAACAAAACTTGATTATAAGAACTATACATATCATCGTTGCTTTAAAAAGCATATGTGTGAGGTGGAGATTCTCCACTATCTCATTGATTTAGATTCTGAATTAAAAGCGTCCTATGAGTTATACCAATACGTTCGACATTGCATCAAAACCAAAGACTTTGAGCTCTTGAAGAAAACCTTGGCAAATAAACAGAACAGCGTTTCCAGCTATATGAAAACCGCCATCAAGACAATAAACAAATACATCAATTACGTGGAGAATACGTTGAAATATGATTATAACAAAAGGATTAATAGCAAAATCAAGGTGATTAAACGCATTTCTTTCGGTTATCGATCCTTCTATCACTTTAGAAACCGAATATTCATTACCCAAAACTTAGCGAAAATAAAAACAGCTTAGGGGAACCTCGAATTTCCCCTAAGCCATCCGATTACATATTACCAAATAATGTCACTAACATTTATTCACCAACACCATTTGACAAAGAACCCATTATTACTGAAGGGTTTGATGATATAAGGTTTCCTTGAATCCTAATGCCGATGGTGGGAGTCGAACCCACACTCCTTTTGGGAACACGATTTTGAGTCGTGCGCGTCTGCCAATTCCGCCACATCGGCATAATAAAAAAGAGAAAAAAATAAATCGGTTAAACCGATATTTATTTATTTGGAGGCGGCTACCGGATTCGAACCGGTGATAAGGGTGTTGCAGACCCGTGCCTTACCGCTTGGCTAAGCCGCCAAATTACTGGAGCGGAAGACGGGGTTCGAACCCGCGACCCCCACCTTGGCAAGGTGGTGTTCTACCACTGAACTACTTCCGCTTGAATGGCTGGGGTACCAGGATTCGAACCTGGGCATGACGGAATCAAAATCCGTTGCCTTACCACTTGGCTATACCCCAATAATATTATATAAACAACTTTTATTCTATTTTATGGGGCGGCTGATGGGAATCGAACCCACGTATGTCGGATCCACAATCCGATGCGTTAACCACTTCGCCACAGCCGCCAAAAGCAGGTATATTAAAATATGTATGGGGCGACTGATGGGAATCGAACCCACGTATGTCGGATCCACAATCCGATGCGTTAACCACTTCGCCACAGTCGCCAAAATATCTTGGTGAAAATTAAAAATGGCAGGGGCAGTAGGAATCGAACCCACACCAAAGGTTTTGGAGACCTCTATTCTACCGTTAAACTATGCCCCTGTAATGGTGGAGGGGGGCGGATTCGAACCGCCGAACCCAAAGGGAACGGATTTACAGTCCGTCGCGTTTAGCCACTTCGCTACCCCTCCGGAAAGTATGGTGCCGGCGAAAGGAATCGAACCCTCAACCTACTGATTACAAGTCAGTTGCTCTGCCAATTGAGCTACACCGGCATATTTATGGTGGGTCGGGACGGAATCGAACCGCCGACACTTTGATCTTCAGTCAAATGCTCTACCAACTGAGCTACCGACCCACTTTTTATGGCGGTCCCGACGGGACTCGAACCCGCGATCTCCTGCGTGACAGGCAGGCATGTTAACCGCTACACCACGGGACCACTTTGGTTGCGGGGACAGGATTTGAACCTGCGACCTCCGGGTTATGAGCCCGACGAGCTACCAGACTGCTCTACCCCGCGATAATGTTAATTGTTTTTTTATGGTGGAGGATGACGGGATCGAACCGCCGACCCCCTGCTTGTAAGGCAGGTGCTCTCCCAGCTGAGCTAATCCTCCGAATTGGTGACCCCTACGGGATTCGAACCCGTGTTACCGCCGTGAAAGGGCGGTGTCTTAACCACTTGACCAAGGGGCCAATCTCTTAATTATGGCGGAGAGTAAGGGATTTGAACCCTTGAGACAGGTTATCCCCGTCTACACGATTTCCAATCGTGCTCCTTCAGCCTCTCGGACAACTCTCCAAGAAGAATGGCTCCGAAGGTAGGATTCGAACCTACGACCAACCGGTTAACAGCCGGTTGCTCTACCACTGAGCTACTTCGGAATGATTTTATATAAGCCTAGCAACGTCCTACTCTCACAGGGGGAAGCCCCCTACTACCATCGGCGCTAAAGAGCTTAACTTCCGTGTTCGGTATGGGAACGGGTGTGACCTCTTTGCTATCGCCACTAGGCTTTATTCCTTACCGAAAGACAAGTATTATTATATCATATTCTATACTTTTTTCAAGTATTTTTTATATTTTTTAATAACGAGAGGTTGTTCTCTCAAAACTGGATAACGACATTGAAATGATTGGTTAAGTCCTCGATCGATTAGTATCCGTCAGCTCCACACGTCACCGTGCTTCCACCTCGGACCTATCTACCTCATCGTCTTTGAGGGATCTTACTTGCTTATGCAATGGGAAATCTCATCTTGAGGGGGGCTTCATGCTTAGATGCTTTCAGCACTTATCCCGTCCACACATAGCTACCCAGCGGTGCCTTTGGCAAGACAACTGGTACACCAGCGGTGTGTCCATCCCGGTCCTCTCGTACTAAGGACAGCTCCTCTCAAATTTCCTACGCCCACGACGGATAGGGACCGAACTGTCTCACGACGTTCTGAACCCAGCTCGCGTACCGCTTTAATGGGCGAACAGCCCAACCCTTGGGACCGACTACAGCCCCAGGATGCGATGAGCCGACATCGAGGTGCCAAACCTCCCCGTCGATGTGGACTCTTGGGGGAGATAAGCCTGTTATCCCCGGGGTAGCTTTTATCCGTTGAGCGATGGCCCTTCCATGCGGAACCACCGGATCACTAAGCCCGTCTTTCGACCCTGCTCGACTTGTAGGTCTCGCAGTCAAGCTCCCTTATGCCTTTACACTCTGCGAATGATTTCCAACCATTCTGAGGGAACCTTTGGGCGCCTCCGTTACCTTTTAGGAGGCGACCGCCCCAGTCAAACTGTCCACCTGACACTGTCTCCCAAGCCGATCAGGCTTGCGGGTTAGAATTTCAGTACAACCAGGGTAGTATCCCAAGGGCGCCTCCAGGGAAGCTGGCGCTCCCCCTTCTACGGCTCCTACCTATCCTGTACAAGTTGCACCGAAATTCAATATCAGGTTACAGTAAAGCTCCACGGGGTCTTTCCGTCCTGTCGCGGGTAACCTGCATCTTCACAGGTACTATAATTTCACCGAGTCTCTCGTTGAGACAGTGCCCAGATCGTTACGCCTTTCGTGCGGGTCGGAACTTACCCGACAAGGAATTTCGCTACCTTAGGACCGTTATAGTTACGGCCGCCGTTTACTGGGGCTTCAATTCGGAGCTTCGCTTGCGCTAACTCCTCCTCTTAACCTTCCAGCACCGGGCAGGCGTCAGCCCCTATACTTCACCTTACGGTTTTGCAGAGACCTGTGTTTTTGCTAAACAGTCGCCTGGGCCTATTCACTGCGGCTCATCAGGGCTTGCACCCCAATGAGCACCCCTTCTCCCGAAGTTACGGGGTCATTTTGCCGAGTTCCTTAACGAGAGTTCTCTCGCTCACCTTAGGATTCTCTCCTCGACTACCTGTGTCGGTTTGCGGTACGGGCACCTCCCGCCTCGCTAGAGGCTTTTCTTGGCAGTGTGAAATCAGGAACTTCGCGCGTAACGCGCTCCCCATCACAGCTCAGCGTATTAGGAAGCGGATTTGCCTACTTCCACGCCTTACTGCTTGGACACGCTCGACCAACGGCGTGCATTCCCTATCCTCCTGCGTCCCCCCATCACTCAAACGGCGGGGAGGTGGTACAGGAATATCA
>NZ_AP018335.1:3347500-3488104 GCF_002370195.2 Ureibacillus thermosphaericus
TTGCCAGCACTGTTGTTTATCTTTGGATCGGGATGTTGTCCACCCGGGCAGTGAAAGTAGTTTGTCCAAATTGTGGTAAGCATACAAAAATGTTAGGACGTGTAGATATTTGCATGTATTGCAACGAACCATTGACTTTAGATCCGTTACTAGAAGGAAAAGAATTCAGTGAAGATTACAATAAAAAATCGAAAAATAATCAATAAAACGAATGAGCCTGTCCAAATAGTACAGAACTTTTGGGCAGGCTCAAATTCTTATGACCAATATTTTTTATCATTTTCGCAACTATTTATCTGCGACGAATGGATTTGTTCTTATTTTTCACCTTTCAAGTAACGCAACCGTTATCATCCAACTCTTTATAAAAAAGATAAACATTAATCGCATACAAGCTATCTTTATGAAGACATAAAAAAACCTAGCAACGAAGGTTACTAGGATTTTTATAGCACTTGCTTATTCTTTTGTTCTAGACAGTCAGGGCATGTTCCATAAACTTCGAGGCGGTGAGAATTAACTTTGTAACCAGTAACATGAGATGCGAAGTGTTCAACTTCTTTTAATGCTGGGTAGTGGAAATCAGTAATTTTCCCACATCCTTCGCAAATCATATGATAATGGTCGTTTGTTACAAAATCAAAACGACTCGCTGCATCACCATAAGTTAATTCTTTAACTAAACCTGCTTCACGAAATACACGTAAATTGTTGTATACTGTCGCAACACTCATGTTTGGAAATTTACCTTCCAATGATTTATATATTTCATCAGCAGTTGGATGAGACATAGAATTAATTAAATATTCCAAAATAGCATGACGTTGTGGAGTAATTCTTACGCCCGTTGCCTTTAACGTGTCTAGAGCATTTTTTAGATGCAATTCAGACATCGTCATGCACCTCTTTCCACTCATTATTAATTGATAATCGTTATAAATAGTGTACCTAAATAATTGAAATTCGTCAACAATTCGACATATTTAAACTCTCGGTATATTGATTTTCTCAAATTCTTTTATTATGTTCAATATATTATTTATTGGAAGTTTTCATCATGATAACAATCTAATTTTTAAATAATATTTATTCTAATTTAAAATTAATATCCACGCAAAATATCCATAACATTTTCTAAATCTCTATCACCGCTCATCCACTTTCTTAAGCTTGGTTTAAATATTTCAAAGCTACGTTCTAAATATCTTGAAGACCGGCTTGAAATATGAGGTGAGAGCGTTACATTATCCATTTCCCAAAGCTTGCTATCACTCGGTAATGGTTCCGTTTCATAAACATCTAACACTGCATGGAAAATTTGCTTTTCTTCAAGTGCTTTTATTAAATCTTCTGTTCGCACTAAATCTCCTCGTCCAAAATTCATAAAAATGCAATTATTTTTCATTAAAGTAAAATCTTCATAAGTCAACAAGTATTTTGTTTCTTTTGTGCTTGGCAAAATAGAGATGACAATATCCGCTTTAGGTAACAATTGTTTTAATTTATCCATTGAATGCGTTTCATTCATGTATGGAGCACTTTCTCCGCTGCGGTTGAGTCCAATTGTGTATACTTCAAATGCTTGTAACATACGCCCAACTTCACTGCCAATAGCTCCTGGGCCTAAAATAAGAGCAGTTGAACCATTTAATTCATACAATTTTGTTTGTTGATTCCAAATTTTTTCTGACTGCTGTTTATAAATAAATGGCAATGCTCTTTTAATCGACAACAGATGAGCTAATATGGATTCTGCCATTGGTTTTTTATGTATGCCTCGCACATTTGAAACAATAATACCTCTATCAGCAATTGCTTGTGCAGGCATTTTTTCAATTCCAGCAGAAGCTACAAAAATCCACTCTACTTTTTCAGCAATTTTAATTTTTTCATTATCTAAATCTTCCCCGTAAGTAACTAACACTTCCGCTTTCGCTAATTCTTCTTCATCGATTTTTTTATGGAAAACAAAATCAACTTCAGGAAAATCTTTTAGTAAAGATTCTTTTAAATCTGGTCTTGGATCAAATGTGAAATAAACCCTCATATCGTTACTCCCCTTTAAAATCACGCAAATATTGCAAAACTTCTTTAATATGATCTTTTACGCGAACTTTTCTCCATTCCTTCATAATGATTCCATTTTCATCTATTAGAAATGTAGAACGTTCAATTCCCATATATTCTTTTCCAAAATTTTTCTTTAAAACCCAAACGCCGTATTTTTTACATACTTCATGATTTTCATCTACTAGCAAAGTAAATGGTAAATTATATTTTTCAATAAACTTTTTGTGTCGTTCTGCCGAATCTCCACTAACACCTAATATCACCGCATTCAAATCGGCAAAGGATTCATGATGGTCACGGAAATCACAAGCTTCCGTAGTACAACCAGGCGTCATATCTTTCGGATAAAAATACAGAATTACTTTCTTTCCTCGAAAATCACTTAAGCTCACTGGTTCACCATTTTCATTTAACAGCGTGAAATCTGGTGCTTCTTTATTTACTAAAGATTCATTCATAAAAATTCCTCCCTTTTGAATATCCTACCGAACCGCGTAAAATGTTTCAATTTCTTTGGCGTATTATACCAAAGAAGGCTAAAATAAAGTTAAAGTTGAAATTATAAAATGGAGGCAATACGATGATTCACACAAAATCTGAAGAAGTATATCAAGAAGCTTTACAACATATCGTAGGAGGAGTAAATAGCCCTTCACGTTCCTATAAAGCGGTCGGAGGAGGGGCACCCGTTGTAATGGCAAAAGGAGAAGGACCATATTTTTGGGATGTAGATGGTAACCGCTACATTGACTATTTAGCTGGATATGGTCCAATTATTACTGGCTTTGGACACCCACACATTGCAAAAGCCATAAAATTAGCTGCTGATACAGGGGTGCTTTTTGGAACTCCAACGGTTCACGAAGTAAAATTTGCAAAAATGTTAAAAGAAGCTATTCCATCTTTAGATAAAGTGCGTTTTACTAATTCCGGTACAGAAGCTGTAATGACGACTGTTCGTGTAGCTCGCGCCTATACTGGACGGACAAAAATCATCAAATTTGAAGGCTGTTATCATGGGCATTTCGACCAAGTATTAGTAGCTGCAGGTTCTGGACCAGCAACTCTAGGTTCACCAGACTCTGCTGGCGTTCCTGTAACAGTTGCTACAGAAGTCATTACGGTTCCTTATAATGATACTGAACAATTCCAAATGGCAATGGATAAATGGGGAGAAGACGTTGCTGCTATTTTAATTGAGCCAATCGTTGGAAACTTCGGTATGGTTATGCCAAAACCAGGTTTTTTAGAATATGTTCATAAAGTTGCAAAAGAATTTGGTGCTCTTACGATATATGATGAAGTTATAACAGCTTTCCGGTTCCATTATGGAGCTGCTCAAGACTTGCTAGGACTAACGCCAGATTTAACGGCAATGGGTAAAATTATCGGAGGAGGCCTACCAATTGGTGCGTATGGCGGCCGCAAGGAAATCATGGATACAGTAGCCCCACTAGGACCAGCCTATCAAGCTGGAACAATGGCAGGAAATCCTGCGTCTATGTTAGCTGGAATCGCTTGTCTTGAAGTATTGCAAACACCGGGAGTATATGAAGAAATGGATCGTCTAGGTGCAATGCTTGAAAAAGGAATTTTAGATGCTGCGGAGAAACATGGCATCACAATAACAGTCAACCGAATAAAAGGAGCGCTTACGGTATACTTTACAAGCGAAAAAGTTGAAAATTATAAACAAGCAGAACAATCGGATGGCGAAATGTTTGCCAAATTCTTTAAATTAATGCTTTCAAAAGGAATCAACTTGGCTCCATCCAAATACGAGGCGTGGTTCTTAACAACTGAACATAAAGAAGAGGATATTCTTGAAACGATTGATGCTGTAAATTATGCATTTTCAAAATTAAAATAAAAAATGCAAGTATGGAATACTATGCTTCACTCCTAATAATTTTGGGATATGTTGCCTTCTGCAAGCTAAATGGGATACAATAGGATTCCATGCTCCAACCATATTTTCAATACTTATTTTTTGACTAGCATATTTCCTTGGGGGATTTATTAATATAAATGAGAATCAGATTGTTATTGAATTATTTACTTCATTTTAATTTCTTAAAACTTTATAAAGTGGGGGCTACATTATGCAATTAGGCGCCCGAGTATTAAAAACAGGAGTAGCAATCGTCTTTTCTTTATTTTTAGCAGAACTTTTAAGTCTTCCATCGCCTGTTTTTGCTGGTATTGCTGCAATCTTTGCAATTCAACCTTCCATTTATCGTTCATATTTGACGATTGTGGAACAAATTCAAGGAAACTTGATTGGAGCAGTTGTCGCAGTTTTATTCGGGCTATTTTTCGGCCATCATATTGTGGCAATTGGTATCGCAGCAATTATTGTCATTGGCATTATGCTAAAATTGAAATTAAATTCATCCCTTTCATTAGCTCTCGTTACAGTAGTAGTTATTATGGTATATGAAGGCAATGATTTTTTGGAATTTAGTATCATTCGTTTTGCAACGGTAATGATTGGAGTATTTGCTTCTTTTATCGTCAATATGATCTTCCTGCCACCTCGTTATGAAGTAAAGTTATTCAGACTTATTCAAACACTGCAGGATGATATCATTCGATGGTCGAGATTAGCGATTCGAGGTGCTTCAGAGCATGTCTCAACAAAAAAAGCTTTAAGTAAATTTGAAAAAAGACTCTCTGAAATTGAATCAATTTATGATTTATATAAGGAAGAGAGGCAATATAGCAAAAAGAAACGAAATACGCAACTTCGCAGGCTTGTTGTGTATCGTCAAATGATTTTGACAACAAAGAAAAGTTTTGAGTTGCTCGTGAGACTTCATAAGCACGAAAATGAAATCGTCCATTTACCAATCGCATTCCAAACAATGCTTCAAGAGCGATTAGACTTTTTGCTAACGTATCATGAACAACTGTTATTGAAATATACTGGAAAACTTCGATCTGAGCATTCAAAATGGTCTGTTAGTAAACATCATTTAAATCGTTCGGAAGTAATGGAACAATTAATTAAACAAATCGAGATTGAAAAACAACGTGAAGGTGAAGAAGAGTTTTCTAGCTATCATTTATTCTACATTTTTTCACGAATTCTTGATTATGAGGAAAACTTGGAACATCTTGATACTTTAATCGTTTCCTTCCGCAACTTCCATAGCCAAGACCGCAATGAAGATTTAGAAGAGCAATTTTATTAATGGAGGGTTTTCTAAAGATAAAAAGAGCGAATCGATTCGCTCTTTTTTTGTTGGTGCGCCCGGCATGTACATGAACTATAGGGTGTAAGTCCCGAACCCCGAAGACAGAAGTAGAGGTTAGCCAAGAGCAAGGGTGTCCGTGGTGACGCGGAATCTGAAGGAAGCTGGAGGCAAAACACCGGTCCGAGGAACACGAACCTCATATAAGGCTAGGTATGATTGAGTGAGTTTGCCAAACAAAACAAAGCTCTTTCTGTCGAAGGTCATATCGAGTAAATGAGGCGGATAGATGGTGTGAAAGTGCATGTACTTACCCGGGGAGGTCTGGCGGATAGGTGAAGTACGCTTCATAACCTACTTAGTGATAAGTAGCTGAACCGTCAGAAGTCAGCAGAGGTCATAGTATTAGTTGGTCTAGAACAACTGAGAAGGACCGAACAATTAAGAGAGAATAGCCCTTGGCATTCAGTGAGTCATGATGAACACAGAAAACGTAGTACCTCACTTGAGGAAGGAAGCGGTGAATCCCGTGGGAGACCTCTTGGAGGGTGGAGTGACCACTGGCATAAGAAGACAAGCTATTCACGGAAGTTATGAAAACTTGCGTCAATTATCTTAATTGAACCGCCGTATACGGAACCGTACGTACGGTGGTGTGAGAGGACGGGAGTTAATCGCTCCCTCCTACTCGATGCTGAAAAATATTTTATTGTAGTTTTTCAACATCAACTATCATAATGATTCCACTATCATAAGAAAGGGCTCCATCTTTTTTCCATTTACTTAAATAGTTACTGATTTTTTGACGGCTGCAACCAAGATAATTCGCCATTTCTTCATGGGTCAGAGGAGATTCAATTAATAGTACTCCTTCTTTATCTTTTGCCATTTTTAAAAGCAACCATCGTAACCGTTCAGGAACTGTCATCGTAGAAAGCACGAAGTTTAACTGTTCCGCTTTTTCTAATTGTTGTATCAAAGAATCAAAAATAAAACTTTCTCTTATATAAGGATTATGTAATAAATCAATCGGCATTGAATAAAGTATACAATCTGTCAGCGCCACAGCGTATCTTGTATATTCCTGACATCCCTTTAAATATTCTAAATATCCAAAAAACTCATTTGACTCGTTTAAAGAAATGGTCGTTGTTTTACCATCTAAAGAATCCGCAGCCAGTTTCACTATTCCCTTTTCAATATAATAAAATGAATTTATTTTCTCTCCTGTTTGATAAATCGGTTTTCCCCTTTTTACTGTAACTAACTCACCGAATTGCATTAATTTATCTGCGATTTTTCCCATAATTCCTCCTTATATACTTTGATTATACTAAAATCTTTTAATTTTGTAACAAAAGTGACAGAAATTATTTTTATTAATGATTAAAATTTCTTTTAACAACAAAACCCATTAATTTAGTTTGTTTTATAAGAAATTAGGTGAATGAAAATGACCGAACATATTGTATTACAGAACGTATACAAAACGTTTTCTAAGAAAAATCATTCCGAGACAGTTGCATTAGAAGATGTTTCACTATCAATAAAACGTGGTGAATTCATCTCCTTACTTGGACCTTCTGGATGTGGGAAATCTACATTATTAAATATCATTGCTGGACTTGAAAAAGAAACTTCTGGACAAGTGCTAATTAATGGCTCACCGATTACAGGGCCTGGAAATGATCGTATTGTTGTTTTTCAAGAATCCGGCTTATTTCCTTGGATGACTGTTTTAGAAAATGTCATGTATGGATTGCTTATAAAAAAAGTGCCAAAAGAAGAAGCAAAGATGCGGGCAATGAATTGGATTCAAAAAGTGCACCTTGGCAAGTTTGCTGACAGAAGCCCTCATGAATTATCTGGAGGGATGAAGCAGCGAGTTGCTATTGCTCGAGCTTTAGTAATGGACCCAGAAATATTATTAATGGATGAACCTTTCGCTGCATTAGATGAACAAACGCGAATGGTACTTCATCAAGAACTGGAGACCTTATGGAGAGAAACGGGTAAAACAGTTATTTTTGTTACCCACAACATTCGTGAAGCTGTCGTTCTTTCAGATCGAATTGTATTAATGAAAACACGGCCAGGTGGAATAAAAAATATATTTTCAGTGCAGGCAGCACGTCCACGCAATTCATCCGACAGCATTTTAAATTATTTAGAAACTCGCATTTTATCTGAGCTTGAGCAAGAGATGGAAAAAGTGCTGAAGGAGGAATTAGGCAGTGATTACGCACTTAAGAAGGATCGCCTTCATATTGATCCTCATAATAATTTGGGAAGCGATATCTAAACTCCAACTATTTCCTGCATTTATGTGGCCACCCCTACTTTTTCCAAATGAACCTGGGGGAGTAACTGTATTTAAAACTTTCATTAGTGGAATTGCCTCTGGTCAATTGCTAGAAGCTACAGGTGCTTCCCTACTAAGGCTGATTATCGGATTTATTATTGCTATCGTAATTGGGCTGCTACTAGGATTATTAATTTATAAATATAAAGTTGTAGATGATACGCTTGGATTTTTTGTAACAAGCTTACAGGCGATTCCAAATATCGTTTGGTTGCCGTTAGCCATTTTATGGTTCGGACTGGGGGTAGGATCTGTTCTATTTATTGTCATATTAGGTGCCGCCATCTCTGTGACCATTACATCGAGCGCTGCATTTAAAGGAGTAAATCCCCTATTGATACGTGTAGCACAAACGATGGGATCTTCTGGCTGGCATTTATTCCGAACTGTTATTTTTAAAGCTTCCATCCCGCAGCTAATTGCAGGACTTCGCATTGCTTGGGCTCTTGCTTGGCGAGCAGTTCTTGCTGGAGAATTACTTGGCGGCGGTGGTGGCGGTCTTGGAACATTGCTTGACTTAGGCCGCTCTATTCAAGCGATGGATTTAATTTTCAGCATCATGATCATCATCGGAATCATTGGCTCTCTAATAGACAATATTGTCTTCGTTCGCCTCGAAAAATTTGTATTCCGTAAATGGGGCATTTCATCAACTTAAAAGGAGATGTAAAAATGAAAAAGATTTTATACTTAGCGATTTTATCACTTATCGTATTTGTACTCGCTGCATGTGGAAACAGCGGTTCAGAAAATAGTGGAGAATCTGGAGGTAGTTCTGAAGCAACTGAAATTCGTATCGGCTATTTCCCAAATATGACACATATCGCAACAATTGTGGCATTGAAAAAAGGATATTTTGAAGAACAATTTGGCGATGTAAAGATTTCTACAAATACTTTTAGTGATGGTTCTTCCTTCATGGAAGCTATGTCAACTAACGCCATTGATATCGGTACAGTAGGACCTACTCCAGCTTTAAACACATTTATTAAAAATCCAAAACACGAAATTATTTCAGGTGCAGTTAACGGTGGAGCGGTTTTAGTTGTTGCTGGCGATTCAAATATAAACTCTGTGCAAGATTTAGTTGGTAAAAAAATCGCTATCCCAACATTCGGTAGTACGCAAGATGTTGGTTTAAGAAAATCTCTAATTGACGCTGGGGTAAATGTGAAAGATGTCATTACAGTTAAACAAGCACCAGCTGATACAGCAGCATTAATATTAAAAGGAGAATTAGATGGTGCTGCAACTCAAGAACCTTGGGGAGTAAATATCGAAACAACTGCAGGTGCTAAATTATTATTAGATGAAAATGAATTTGCTTGGGGCAGTGAATCAACAAACACTGTTGTAGTAGCACAAACAAAATTTACAGAAGCTAACCCAGAACTTACAAAAAAATATTTAAAAACGCATATTCAAGCGATTCAATTTATTAATGAAAATCCAGATGAAGCGATTCAACTATTCTTAGATCATATTAAAGAAATTACAGGTAAAGAGCTTTCATCTGATGAAGTAACGAAAGCATTTGCTCGATTAAAAGCGACAACAGATGTAAATGAAGATGTCATTAAAGAAATGGCAGTAATTTCAAAAGAAGCCGGATACATTAATTCTGACAACATCGAAGGACTTGTAAACCTTTCTTATTTAAATGAAGTATTAAATGAACAATAATAACAAAATTTTATTGTAAAATGCGGGCACTTAACCAAGTCTTGTCCTTATCCTATGGGTATGAGCAACTTGGAGAAGTTGCCCGTCTTCGTTTAATGAAAGTACTGTTAATTTTTAGTAACACTCTTTGAAAGGACGTCCATTATGAAAAGATATAATTCGATCGTAGAACTTATTGGCAACACGCCCATTGTGAAATTAAATAAACTACCTTCTCCTGAAGGAGCAAACGTTTATATAAAATTGGAATCTTTTAACCCTGGTGGGAGCGTAAAAGACCGCGCTGCCTATAATATGATTGTACGTGCAGAAAAAGAAGGAAAATTAATCCCTGGGAAAAGTACCGTCATTGAACCAACGTCAGGAAATACAGGAATCGGGCTTGCAATGGTTTGTGCAGTTAGAGGTTATCGTTGTATTATTACGATGCCTGATAATGCAACGAAAGAACGCATTCAATTAATGCGGGCATATGGAGCAGAAGTGTACTTAACTCCAAGTCATTTGAGAATGCAAGGTGCCATTGATGAAGCATATCGAATTGCAGCAAACATTCCAGATCACTTCATTCCACTCCAATTCGAGAACGAAGCCAATTCGGATGCTCATCGAAATACAACAGCGGTTGAAATATTAAATGCTTTCGGAAATCAACTAGATGCTTTTGTTTTAACAGCAGGTACTGGCGGCACTATTACAGGTACAGGAGAAGAATTGAAGAAAGCTTTGCCAAACTTGAAAATTTACGTTGTTGAACCAGCTGGATCTCCAGTACTCGCTGGTGGAAGCCCAGGGCCACACAAAATCCCAGGCACAGGACCAGGATTCATCCCTAAAATTTTAAATACAAACATTTATGATAAAATTCTTCATATAGAAGATGGAGCTGCCCAAGAGACAGCAAGACGTCTAGCTAGTGAAGAAGGAATTTTAGTCGGTGCATCTGGCGCAGCTTCTGCCTATTTTGCAATTCAATTTGCGAAAGACCTTCCTAAACAAGCAAATGTGCTGTGCCTTGCACCTGATACTGGAGAACGATACTTATCGACAGATTTATTTGAAGTATAAATAAAGATCCAAAGTCAATAATGCTAAAAAGAGCTTGCTAGAATGACAAAAATTCCAGCAAGCTCTTATTTATCAAATTGGAAAGACTTTAGTTTTTCATTTTTGGATCAAGTGCATCTCTTAATCCGTCCCCCATTAAGTTAAATCCAAGAACAGTTAACATAATTGCAAGTCCAGGGAAAATCATTGTCCAAGGTGCATTCATTAAATAAATGCGCGCATCCGCTAACATTTTACCCCATTCTGGTTGTGGCGGTTCCGCTCCTAACCCTAAGAAGCTGAGAGCTGCCGCTTCAATGATAGCAGTCGCAATTGCTAATGTACCTTGAACGATGACTGGTGCAAAAGAGTTTGGCAATATGTGTCTTAATAATATTCTGGAATCTTTCATTCCAATTGCCTTTGCTGCTGTTATATATTCTTCTTCTTTAACACTTAATACTTTTGAACGAATTAACCTTCCAAAATTCGGCACGTTTACGATAGCAATCGCAATGAGAGCATTTTGTAAGGAACTACCTAAAATTGAAACAATTGCAATAGCCAATAATATACTTGGAAAGGCTAGTAAAATATCAAAGAACCTTGAAATGATCGTATCAACCCATCGACCATAATAGCCTGCAATGATTCCTAAAAAACTACCAAGAACAGCAGACAATACAACCGCACCAAAGCCGACTGTTAAAGAAATTTGTGCCCCCCATACAACACGAGAAAAAATATCTCTTCCAAATTCATCTGTTCCAAACCAAAATTCACTTGAAGGAGGTACTAAATGAGTGCTTGGATCTCCTAACTTTTGCTCGTTAATCCCTTCAGGAGCAATAATTGGAGCAAAAAGTGCAACAAGGATGAAAAACAATACAATGACTGTTCCCGCTACAGCCGATTTACTTCTTAGAAAAGTGCGTAACGCTTCTTTCCAAGGAGACGTCACTTTATCTTCCACTACTTGCACATTCATGTCTTTTGTTGCTGTTTCTGCCATAGTCTCCCCCTCCTTCTAGTTGTACTTAATTCGCTTGTCAATGAATGAATATAAAATATCGACAATAAAGTTGATAATGACGAAGAGAAATGCCACAACTAAAATGCCAGATTGAATCACCGGATAATCCCTAAATCCAATTGCTTCATATATGTAGCGACCAATTCCTGGCCAACTAAAAATTGTTTCTGTTAAAATAGCTCCACCTAACAGCAATCCAGTTTGTAAACCAATTACCGTTAAAATTGGAATAATTGCATTTTTTAAAGCATGTTTATACACGACAATAAACATTTTTTGTCCTTTTGCACGAGCTGTGCGAATGTAATCAGATCGCATTACTTCAAGCATAGATGAACGAGTCATTCTGGCAATAATCGCCATCGGGATAGTTGCAAGAGCCATTCCAGGCAAAATTAGGTGTTTTACGACTGTTCCAAATTGATCATATCTACCTTGAATTAATGTATCGATTAAATAGAAATGCGTTATGGCCATAATTGGATCTCGTACTTCCTCACGTCCAGAAGTAGGAAACCATCCTAAATTAATGCTGAACAACCATTGTTCTAACAAACCAAGCCAAAACACTGGCACCGATACGCCAATTAAAGCAATTACCATTGCTAAATAATCAAACCAAGTATTTTGGAACCAAGCCGATATAATACCAGCATTCATTCCGATTACAACTGCAATAAACATCGCAAAAAACGCTAATTCAAAGGTTGCGGCAAGATATGGCCAAATTTCAGTAGATATTGGTTGATTTGTTCGGATAGATACCCCTAAGTCTCCTGTAAGCAACCCTTTTAAGTAATCAAAATATTGAATATACCACGGATTATTTAGTCCTAAATTTTCTCTTAATGCTTCCACAGATTCTTTTGTTGCTTGTTGTCCTAAAATCATTTGGGCTGGATCCCCAGGAATTGCACGAATAATTAAAAATACAATAAAAGTCATTCCAAGAAGCACAGGGATTAGTTGCAAAAATCTACGCCCTATGTAGTGAAGCATATTCTTCACCCCTCTACAAATGGTATAAATGCTTGGCACTCATACAACTTGCATGAGTGCCTTGCATGAAATTACTGAATTTCTACATTCGATAATACTTCTGAACCCGTTGGATGTGGTTTGTAGTTCGTTACACCTTTCTTAGCAGCAAGAAGTGGTATAGAGTGAGCTAATGGTACCCAAGGAGCGTCTTCTTTTATAATCTCTTGAGCTTTCTTATATAGCTCATTTCTCTTTTCTTCGTCTACTTCAGATTGAGCTTGGATTAGTAAGTTGTGAACTTCTTCGTTCGCATAGTACGCATAGTTATTACTTCCGATTGTATCTTTATCTAGTAATGTATAAATGAAGTTATCTGCATCCCCATTGTCACCAGTCCAACCTAATAAGAATGCATCGAATTCACCATTTTTCGCCATATCTAAATATGTTGCCCATTCTGCTGTTTTAATTTCAGATGGAATTCCAACGTCTTGTAAGTTTTTCTGAATAGCTTCAGCAATTTTTCTTCCATCTGGCATATATGGACGTGGTACAGGCATCGCCCAAAGTTCAATTGGTGTACCATCATATCCAGCTTCAGCAAGAAGAGCTTTTGCTTTTTCTGGATCATATTCATAATCTTTTATCGCATCATTATAACCGCTAATAGATGGTGGCATTGGGTTTACTGCCACTTCAGCTCTTCCTAAATAGAATGCGTCTACAATCGCTTGTTTATCAATTGCATGGTTCACTGCTTGACGCACTAGTTTATTATCAAATGGTGGACGAGTGTTAGTTAAACCTAAATAACCAATATTCATAGATGGTCGTTCAATTAGTTGTAAATTCGCGTTTGCTTCAACTGATTGTGCATCTGATGGATTAATTCCGTCTGCTAAATCGATTTCCCCAGCAACTAATGCATTTAAGCGCGCTGAGTTATCAGGAATAGAGCGGAAAATAACTTTGTCTAACTTTGGTAAACCTTCTTGCCAGTAATCTTCAAATTTTTCAAGTGTAATAGAATCATTTCGTTTCCATTCAACAAACTTAAATGGTCCAGTACCAACTGGATTATCTCCAAAGCTTTCACCATATTGATCTAAAGCTGTAGGTGAAGCAATACCGAATGGGAACATCGCTAAGTTTTTCAAGAATGGTGCTTGTGGTCTTGATAATTTAAAGATAACCGTATAATCGCCATCAGCAATTACTTCACTAATAATATCTTCTCCATCAGCTTTAAACATGGAGTGATAGTAATAGAATTTTTCTGAAGCTCCAGCTTTCCAGCGTTCGAAGTTTTTCACTACCGCTTCAGCATTGAAATCTGTACCATCATGGAACTTGACACCTTCACGTAGTTTAAACGTATACGTTAAACCATCTTCACTTACTTCCCAGCTCTCAGCAAGTCCTGGGTGAATCGTTGTATCTTGCTCACCGAAATTTACTAATGTTTCATATATGTTGATTGTTACTTTTGCTGATTCACCATCTGTAACAATCGCTGGGTCTAGAGATACTGAATCTCCACCGCGTCCAAATACTAATACTTGCGGTACATTTGATTTTTTGTCTCCGTCCGTTTCAGCTGGTTCATTCGCTTTATCATTACCGCTACAAGCAGCCAAAACGAATATCAGTAGAAGCAGTCCTACTGACCAAAGTTTTTTTAACATAAAACCCCTCCTAATTTCAAATCTTAAATTTATGTCATTGCTGCGGTTCATCATAAAGATGACACGCAACAGAATGACCAGGTTTAACTTCTTTTAATTCTGGAACTATTGTCTTACATGCTTCTGTTGCAAATGGACATCTTTGTTGGAATAAACAACCATTCTTTGGTAGAGATTCTGCAACATCTCCTTGAATCAAGATTTGTTCCTTTTGATAAGTAGGGTCCGGTATTGGAACTGAAGAAAGCAACACTTTTGTATATGGATGTAACGGTTCCTCGTAAAGAGATTCGCATTCTGCTAATTCTACTAATCTTCCTAAATACATGACCCCTACACGATCACTAATGTGTCGTACAACACCTAAATCATGTGCAATAAATATATATGTTAGTTTCAAATCTTCTTGTAAGCGCTTCATTAGATTTAGAACTTGAGCCTGTATCGAAACGTCTAATGCTGACACTGGTTCATCAGCAATGATGAGTTTTGGATTTGTCATTAGAGCTCTTGCAATACCAATTCGCTGTCTTTGCCCACCGCTAAATTGGTGGGGATATCTTTTTGCATGGTACGAATTTAAACCAACGATTTGGAGAAATTCTTTTACCATTTCTTTTCGAACACTTTTATTTCCAATACCATGAACAATTAACGGTTCTTCTAATATTTGTTCAACAGTATGTCTTGGATTTAATGAAGCATAAGGGTCTTGGAACACCATTTGTAAATCTCTTCTTGCTTTCCGCATCTCACTTTTTGAGAGAGATGTTAGTTCAATGCCATTAAAATAGATTTTTCCATCCGTCGGCTCCAAAAGCCGCATAATCATTCTTCCTGTTGTGGACTTTCCACAGCCCGATTCCCCCACAATGCCCAGTGTCTCACCTTCATATACTTCAAACGAAACACCATCAACCGCTTTCACTACATCAGTTGTTTTTGAAAATCCCTTTTTTTTCTTGGGAAAATGTTTTTTTAATTGTTCAACTTTCAACAGCACGTTTGTCATAAACTGTCCCCTCCCCTTTTTCCAATAAGAAACATCTTGCCTTATGATTGGCTGAAACATCATATATTGGAGGATTTTCATTAAAGCAACGTTCTCTCGCAAATTCACATCTTGGTGCAAATCGACATCCTACTTTTATTGACCCAGGTTTCGGCACTGCACCAGGAATAGAATAGAGCGTTTCTTTTTTCTCTCGCATATCTGGAACTGATTGAATTAATCCTCTTGTATATGGATGGCTCGGATTTTTAAATATTTCCATCACTGGTGCTTCTTCCACAATTTGTCCACTATACATAACAATTACTCGTTCACATATTTCCGCCACTACCCCTAAATCGTGGGTAATGAGTAGAACAGCTGAATTGAATTTTTTATTCAAGTCTTGCATTAGTTTCATAATTTGCGCTTGGATTGTTACATCCAAAGCGGTTGTCGGTTCATCAGCAATAACTAGTTTCGGATTACATGCCAAAGCCATCGCGATCATTACACGTTGTCTCATCCCCCCTGATAATTGATGGGGATATTCTTTCATTAATTCTTCCGCCCGACGTAGCCCAACAAGTTTCATCATTTCAATGGCATGATTGGCAGCCTTCTTTTTATCCCACTTATTATGTATTCGAATAGCCTCAATCAATTGGTTACCAATTGTATAGAGAGGATTTAGAGACGTCATTGGTTCTTGAAATATCATGGCAATATCTTTTCCACGAATCTTTCTCATTTCTTTTTCAGAAAGCTTCGTTAAGTCTTTGCCTTCAAGTAATATTTCACCTGATGTAATTTTTCCTGGAGGGTTTGGAACTAGTCCCATTATGGATAACGAGGTAACACTTTTCCCGCAACCAGATTCTCCAACAATTCCTAATATCTCTCCCTCATAAACTTTAAAATCTATATGATCTACTGCAGGAATTTTTCCGTCGTTAGTAAAAAACGTCGTTTCTAATCCTTTTACCTCTAACAACACTTTTCTTTCCATGTATTCACCCCATTTGTTTTTTTGTAGCTTCGTGTTGAAAAATTGACTCATTTTACTTCTTACTTAGAATTTTCTGAAATAATATTGCAAAAAAAATTCGCTTGAATGAATGGCTTAGTTAATCATCCTTCTACCTTAAATCAAAAATACTACTAGTAAAAAAGTAGAATATCATAATATAATGATTTAATTTTAACAAATGCCAGATAAGAAAAAAAATTCCCTAAACTAAAAATTTTTCCATTTTACTAAACATTTTATACTTTTATATCTAACCACTAGCATTGCACTAATTAAATCTGATGATTCAAAATACTAAGAATGTTCAATTTTTTATTGATTTCGAAACAAAAAAATCCTTTACAATGGAAGTACAGGTGGTTCCTGTCCAAATCCAATCGTAAAGGATAAACGTTATGGACAAGAATACACTAATTTCATCATTTGGTAAATGGGTTTCACCCATAAATATTCAAAAACTTAGCGAACAAGTCAAAGAATTGAAACAGGACTATTACACAAAAAAGCTGACAACAGAAGCCTATATTAAACTTTTATTGGTAGCCCAGCTGCTCGAATTTAAGAGCTTAGAGGAAATGAGTGATGCACTTGTAGACGAAGATCTTCAAAAAGCACTCGGATTTGAATCGATAAGTGCCTCTCAGCTATCCCGAAAAAACAATCAGATCAACCCACTAATTCTTGCAAATTTGTTCTTGGATCTTGTTTGGAAAATTCAACGGTACCATTATAAAACCGGAAAGAATATGCCACTGAAAATCATTGATTCAAGTACACTCCCGTTGAATTTGACCAATTATAAATGGGCAAAATTCCGTAAAACAAAAGCTGGTGTAAAGCTACACTTACGGCTCGTTTTCATGGATAAAGACACCGTCTATCCTGAAAAAGCAGTGATTACGACAGCAAAAGAACATGACCGAAATCAACTCGAAGTCCTAGTGGATGATAAAGAAGCCATGTATGTGTTTGACCGCGGTTATGTGGACTATGAACGTTTTGATCGGATGACAGATGATGGCTATTTCTTCGTTTCAAGACTGAAGAAAAACGCAGTCATTCGTGAAGTCTATACATTTTCACTTCCTGATGATTGTCACGTTCTATCCGATAAAATGGTCTACATTGGTACCACACAAAATCGTACTGAAAATGTCTTTCGTCTACTAGAAGTTATGGACACAAAAGGGAACTTACTTCGTTTCATCACCAACCGATTTGATTTAAAACCAGAAGAGATAAGTGATATTTACCGATCTCGCTGGGCTATTGAACTCTTTTTCAAATGGCTCAAGCAACACGTAGAAATTAAGCACTTTTATGGAATGAGTGAAACAGCTATTCAAAATCAAATTTTCTTAGCCCTTATCACGTATTGCTTACATGTTCTCATTCAATTGGAGATGAAAAGTAAGAAATCTCTACTTCGAATTACTCGTTGGTTAAAGAGAGCTCTGTGGAAACCAGCTTATGTTTGGTTGCGAAAATTTGATGGGCGAGCCAGTCCATAATCTCCCTTTTGTCGTTGTCGCTCTGGTTTAACTGTATATATTTACCAAATGGGCAGTGCCACCTTTCTTTAGGTTTTGTCTTTTTGGCACAAATTCACAAAAATTAATTAACAGAAAATTCTAACTATATTTATGCAATGCTAATGATATCTAACCTAGCAATATTTGTTTTTATTACAGAAAATTTAGAATTATTCAATTTATTCAATCCGACAAAAGTTTTATTTTGTTTTTTTATCTATATAAGGTGATGAAGAAATTAAATATTTTTAGAGCATAACATTATTTTCAACATAAAAAAACACCCAACCTCAATTGGTTGAGTGCAAAATCAATTATTCTAATTGTTGTATTTGGAATAAATCATGGTAAACTCCCTTTTTCGACATTAACGACTCATGAGTTCCTTCTTCAATTAGTTCACCATGATCGATAACAAATATTTTATCTGCATGGGTAATTGTTGAAAGACGGTGGGCAATAATGATTGTCGTTCTATCACTTGCCAAACGTTCCAAAGATTCCTGAATTAACGCTTCACTTTCTAAATCCAAAGCGGAAGTTGCTTCATCTAACACTAATATCGGAGGATTTTTTAAGAACACCCTTGCAATCGCGATGCGTTGTTTTTGACCTCCAGAAAGCTTCACACCTCGTTCTCCCACTTTTGTGTCATAGCCATTTGGCAAGGACATAATAAAATCATGAGCGTTTGCTGCTTTTGCTGCAGCAACGACTTCTTCATCAGTTGCATCCGGTTTTCCCATTAAAATATTTTGTTTTACTGAATCGCTGAATAAAATATTGTCTTGCAATACAATCCCAATTTGCGAGCGCAATGATTTAATATCTACATCCCGCACATCTCGATTGTCAATTTTTACCGAACCACCCGTTACATCATAAAAACGTGGGATGAGGCTAACAATCGTCGATTTTCCTCCACCGCTCATTCCTACAAACGCTGCTGTTTCTCCTGGTTGAATTGTAAAGTTTACATTTTTCAAGACTGGGTTTCCTTCTTCTTCATACTTAAATTCAACATTTTTAAACTCTACTTTCCCCGATACAGGTGGTAAAGGCAATGCATTCGATTTATTTTGAACATCATATTCTTCATCCATCAAACTAAACATTCGGTCCATGGAAGCAATGGATTGAGTAAGCGTTGTCGATGAGTTCACCAATCTTCTTAGCGGTGCATACAACCGTTCGATATAACCCATGAAGGCTGCCATTTCTCCGACAGAAAGTTGTCCATTAATGATTAAATATGATGCAAAACCAATCACTAATAATGGCGCAATATCCGTTATAGTGTTAACAACCGCAAAAGATTTTGCATTCCATCTTGTATGATCCAACGATTTTTCTAAAAACTCTCCATTTTCTTTATCAAAAATCTTTTGCTCATGTTCCTCAAGAGCAAAACTTTTTATGATGCTGATGCCGCTTACTCTTTCATGTAAATAGCTTTGTACATTTGCTAACGCTTGCGAACGTATTCTTGTTAATGCCCTTAGTCTTCCAAAAAAATATTTTACGCTAATTGCAAATAAAGGAAGAGAAATAATAGAAACAATTGTTAACTTCCAATTCATTGTTAACATGATTCCTATTACAATAAGAATCGTCGTCATATCAAGCCACAAGTTCATAAGACCAATCATCACGAAGTTTTTCGTTGATTCGACATCATTGATTACACGGGATATAATATCTCCTGCACGATGATTGGAATAATATTTCAAGCTTAATTTTTGCAAATGTACAAACAGTTTTTTTCGAATATCAAACAACACTTTATTGCTGACGTGTTGGGCAAAATATTGTCGGTAATATTCAACAGGTGGACGAATAATAAAGAAAATAATAATCGCTCCACCTAGCCAATAAACCAATTGCTCAATACGCTCGGCATTCGTTAATTCCGTATTTAATATAATATCATCGATTACAATTTTAGTTAAAAACGGAATAAATAAAGGAATAGCAAACTTAACAACTCCTATAATGAGGGTTAAAATGATTTCCCAATAATAGGGTTTTACAAATTGCATATATCTTCTAATACTATCCAAATATCGTCACATCCTTAATGCCACCCAAAGTTAGTTGAGTTCAAATTTTACTAATTGATATTTCATAAATATAACGTTTATATTTTACCACAATAAAAAGACGTCTCTTCATGTGAGACGCCATTGTTCGTTATTTATCGTTAGACCGCATGTCTTTATAAAATAAATAACGGTTTGTCCAAACTTCAATAAAGTCTTGGGCAAAAGGCCCTTTTTTTTGCTTTACCCAGCTCAACAATTTCGTTACATTTCGCTTTAAAATTTTATCAATTACTTCTGGATATCCCATTTCATTTTTATGTTGTTCATATTCATCTTCGTCTAATAATGTGTAAGATTTATCTGGAAATACTTTTATATCCAAGTCATAATCAATGTATTTAATTGCGTTATTGTCAAATACGAAAGGAGAACTCATGTTGCAGTAATAATAAACTCCATCTTCACGCAACATGCAAATAATATTAAACCAATGTTCTGCATGAAAATAACATATGGAAGGTTCCCTTGTAAGCCAAGTTCGACCATCCGCTTCCGTTACGAGCGTTCTGTCATTCGCTCCAATAATAATATTTTTCGTTCCTTTTAAAACCATCGTTTCATGCCAAACTCGGTGGATGCTTCCATTATGTTTATAACTATGTATTTGTATGGTTTCTCCTTCTTTCGGTACCGTCATTTTAGCCCCACCTTTACTCTTTCTCTATATACTCACGTTTATTATATCAATGTTTATAAAAACTTGTAGAAAATTACACATTCTTTATTTATTATATTTAGAAATTTCCTTTTTTTCTATTTAAAATGTCATAAAATTACATAAAAGCTGTGTGACAATAAGCTACAAATAATCGAGTAGGAGGGAGCGATTAACTCCCGTCCTCTCACACCACCGTACGTACGGTTCCGTATACGGCGGTTCAATTAAGATAATTGACGCAAGTTTTCATAACTTCCGTGAATAGCTTGTCTTCTTATGCCAGTGGTCACTCCACCCTCCAAGAGGTCTCCCACGGGATTCACCGCTTCCTTCCTCAAGTGAGGTACTACGTTTTCTGTGTTCATCATGACTCACTGAATGCCAAGGGCTATTCTCTCTTAATTGTTCGGTCCTTCTCAGTTGTTCTAGACCAACTAATACTATGACCTCTGCTGACTTCTGACGGTTCAGCTACTTATCACTAAGTAGGTTATGAAGCGTACTTCACCTATCCGCCAGACCTCCCCGGGTAAGTACATGCACTTTCACACCATCTATCCGCCTCATTTACTCGATATGACCTTCGACAGAAAGAGCTTTGTTTTGTTTGGCAAACTCACTCAATCATACCTAGCCTTATATGAGGTTCGTGTTCCTCGGACCGGTGTTTTGCCTCCAGCTTCCTTCAGATTCCGCGTCACCACGGACACCCTTGCTCTTGGCTAACCTCTACTTCTGTCTTCGGGGTTCGGGACTTACACCCTATAGTTCATGTACATGCCGGGCGCACCAAAAATAAGGTATAGACAGACGTCTATACCTGGAAGTGAAATTTATTCACTCATTGAATAATACCTTATTTGTTGTTATTGCGGTTGTTGTTTTGTTGGTTTTGTTGATTTTGTTGTTGTTTATTTTGTTGATCTTGACGAGTTTGTTGAAAATCTTGTTCTTGAGCAAACTCCTCTTGGTTATTTTTGTTGCGATTTTTTGCCATGAATGTTCACCTCCACGCTAGATATTGTGCACAGATGAACAGGTTATTATTCCAAAGGTTTAAAAATATATTGTTTCAGAAAATTCTTAATTTTTATCATTGGCACAGGAAGGGGTAATTCCTCAATTTCTTTTAATGTTACGAACTGAACCATGTCTCCTAATGGTCCAATTTCTTTTACTTCTACTAAATGACATCGTAAATTCCAAATGAGATGTGAAAATACATGTTTTTGTTCAAAAAAATCTTCTTCCAATACTTTTGTAATTTTAACATTGTATGTTTTTTCAAAAGATTTCCCTGTTTCTTCAGGTGATTTTTCCACAAAAATCATCGGAAATTGCCACATATTTGCAAGCAAGCCATCACTATGTCGTCTTTCAAATAAGACTTTCCCATCATTCACTGCGATGTAAACATCGTAATATTCGTTTTTTACTTTTGTTTTCTTCGACTTTATTGGCAACTGGTCTGCGTCACCTTCCATAAAACTGACACAATATTCTCTAACAGGACAAAGTAAACATTTTGGAGAAGTCGGAGTACAAATCATCGCTCCCAAATCCATTAATGCTTGATTAAAATCGCCTGGGTATTCAGGATGAATAAGTTGTTCGACAGCTTTTTCAAATGTTTTGCGAGTTTTTGGAAGGGCAATATCTTCTGTTATATGTAAAACTCGGCTCAACACACGCATGACATTTCCGTCGACTGCGTGTTCTGGAAGATTATACGCAATGCTTAATATCGCTCCAGCAGTATAGGAACCTATACCTTTTAATTGTTGTAAATCATGGCGATTGTTCGGAACAATACCCCCGTATTTTTCTACAACTTCTTTAACGCCGCTTTGTAAATTACGTGCTCTTGAATAATATCCTAAGCCTTCCCACATTTTTAATAATTCTTCTTCATCGGCATATGCTAAAGCTTCAATCGAAGGATATTTCTCTATAAAACGATGATAATAAGGAATAACCGTATCAACTCTTGTTTGTTGAAGCATCACTTCTGATACCCAAATTTTATATGGATCTTTCGTACGTCTCCAAGGTAAGTCTCTTTTTTCACGGTGAAACCATTCGACAAGACTTTGTCGAAATTGTTGCGAATATGGATATTTCACTAGTACCTCCTACCAGTTTTCGATTTTAATTTTATTTAAAAGGGTATAATATAGTTATATAAATTTTGCATTTATTTTTAAAAAGCGTAGTCCTCCGATTATAAGGAGTTGATTTGGATGGATACAGGTACACATCTTGTCATGGGCATTGCGCTCGGAGGCTTATCTTTAATGGATCCAGTTGTTGCAAATCATAGCGTTACATTTGCAGCCGTTTTAACTGGGACGATTGTTGGTTCCCAAGCACCCGATGTAGATACTGTGTTGAAACTTCGCAATAATGCGGTTTATATAAGACATCATCGTGGCATTACCCACTCCACTCCTGCAGTCATTCTTTGGCCTATTGGAATTACCGCAATTGTATCACTCATTTTCCAAGACGCCAATGTACTACATCTTTGGCTATGGACATTTCTTGCCGTCTTTTTGCATGTATTTGTCGATATATTTAATGCTTACGGAACTCAAGCTTTACGCCCCTTTTCAAGAAAGTGGGTCGCCCTAGGTGTCATCAATACCTTTGATCCATATATTTTTGGTATCCACTGTATTGGAATAATTTTATGGGCTTTAGGTTCAAACCCGATAATAATCTTCTCCATTATGTATTTCATCATCATCGGTTATTATATTTTAAGATTTTTACTTCAACAATCGGTAAAAAATGCCGTTCGTAAAACGATTCCAGATGCAAAAATCATCATTGTTGCCCCAACGATGCGTTTTTTCACTTGGCGGGTTGCTGCAAAATCTGAAACGCATTACTATGTAGGACGAGCATTTGGAAGAACGATTAATATATACGATAAATTTAAAATTCGTCCTCTACCACAAACGCCATTGGTGGAAAAAGCATTGAATGATCCAAATTTATCTGCTTTTTTATCGTTCTCGCCAATTTATCATTGGGACATTTCTGAACTAGAAAATGGTCTTACAGAAGTTCGATTAGTCGATTTAAGATATCGAAGTAATGAACATTACCCTTTTGTTGCGGTAGCTCATTTGGATGAAGATTTAAACATTATTACTTCTTATACCGGTTGGATTTACAGTGAAGACAAACTACAACGAAAATTGCAGATTGGTGCAAGTGATTGAAATTGAAGTGGTCTTTTGAAAAATCATTATGAGACGGCTCACCTGCGACAAAGAAACTTGCTTCGACTAATATTTATAAAAATCATGATTTGAGGGTGTCTAGAAAGCTTTCGACTTTCAAGACACCCCTTTTCATTACTGTTCTTCCAATAAATGTGCATATTTCGGGTTACGTCCTGCAAATTCATGGATTTTATCGCCATAACTTTCAATCCATTGGCGAATAATTCTTTCTGTATATTCTGCCCCACGATAGACATAACCAGCTTTTGCATATGTTGCTTCAAAATCAGACCATAATAATTCAATCCAAGTACGAGCTTTGTTTTCAGATAAAAACGGATTTTTTTCTAATAATTCTTTCGTCAATTTATCCATAAGTGTGTATGCGTCCATATTATTCCCCCGCTTTCAATGGTGAGAGCATGGAAATAGGTAACGCTTCTTCAAAATTTTCACCGTTTAATCGGAAACCCCATGCAAAGCGTCCTTTTAAATATTCTACTTTGAAATATTCCCCAGGAGCACCATCAATTCTGTAAATCTCACCAGGCTTAATAAGTGACGGATCCATTAAATAGGCTTGAGCCATAAGCGTTTTTCTTTCGTAAACCGCAAACTCATTGACGATTCCTAATTGTTCTGCTTTTCTTGCTTTTTCCTTAAAGTTTGCTATTTCCTGTCTCAATTCTTCTGGAGTCATTTGAGCATAAGTTTTTTTCATTCCTTCTCCCTCTTTTCATCGATAAATCGATCGATTATCTCTAATGGAAATCCTTTTTGATACAGGGCTTGTTTTACTTTTAATTCAAGTTGCTTGTCTTCATATTTCCGAACATATTTATTCCAAATTTTCTCACCTTGTATGGTAATTAATTCGTACCATTCATCATCTTCTCGCTCTAATTGAATTTGGTCAAGTATTTCATTCACAATTTCAAAAGAATATCCTTTTCGAATTAATACGTCCTGTATTTTTTGCTTTATTTGGGTAGGTGTTTTATTGCTATTCATCTTCACTGTTTTTTCAGCTAACTGCATCGCTAATTGCATTTGTTCTTCATATGTAAATGATTTTAATGTTTTTTCGAGCGTTTTTTTATCAATTCCTTTTTTTATTAAGTCTTGCTTTATAGCCATTGGACCTTTTTTTGCAGTTTTTTTCCTTGTTTCAAGCAATGCTTTTGAATACGTTTCATCATTGAGGAAACCTAATTTTTCAAGTTTCCGAATTGCTTCGAGTACAACTGATTCGCCAAAGCCCGCATTAAGCAACTTTTTTTTCACCTCATATTCACTTCGCATTTGATAGCTTAAATATGATACTGCTCGATTAAAGGCTTTCGCAATTTCATCCTCATATGCAATTTCATCAATTTCAAATGAATCGAGTAATTTCCCTTTTGTTAAGCCAAACTTAATTAAAGTGGATTCATCTACTGAAAAGGCAAATTCTTCATTTAAATATATATTGTATCGCTCTTTATTATTTTTTTGACGGGTGATTTTTGTAATTACTTGCATTGAAACACTCCTCGTTTTTAGTATACACAAAATCCCGAAACGTTCATATGATTTGGGATATTTGCCATTCGATATAAGTCGCATAAACACTTTCTTTTTGCACAATCTAAGGCAAAAAGGAGATGAGGTAGCAAGTTGAAATGGATCAATATTGCCCTGGCCATTGTTTTGTTATTTAGTATCCCAGCACCTCAAGCATTCGCAAAAGAATACCATTGGGGTTTTACAAAATCGAAAAATGGAAATCCCCCAGATGTTGGTGCAGAGTTTGAAGGTTTATTAAAAAACTACGGTGCGTTATATAGAGGAAATCCAGAGAAAAAAGTAATTTATTTAACTTTCGATAACGGATTTGAAGCAGGTTATACGGAAAAAATACTCGATACATTAAAGAAAGAAAATGTGAAAGCAACCTTTTTCTTAACGGGACATTATTTAACAAGTGCATCGGAATTAGTGAAGAGAATGGTTAAAGATGGGCATACTATCGGGAACCATTCAGATAAGCATCCGAACATGGCTAGATTATCTCGCGAAGGAATGCTAAGAGAATGGCAAAATTTTGATAAGAAATTAAAAGAGATTACGGGTATTAATCGTACTTATTATGTTCGACCACCTGAAGGAATTTTTAGTACTGAATTGTTAGAAATAGGCAATGAAAATGGCTATACCCACATCTTTTGGTCCATTGCTTTCAGAGATTGGGATACCGATCAAAAGAAAGGTGCAGATTACGCATACAACGAGTTAATCAGTCAGCTGCATCCCGGAGCTATTATATTAATGCATACGGTTGCTGAACATAATGCTGATGCATTGCCGGATTTTATAAAAGAAGCGAAAAAACAGGGTTATACTTTTGGAACTTTGGACGATCTTGTATTTGATCATTTAGTTGATGATTATTTATGGGGGAAAGCTTCTTAATATAATTTGTGGAACCCATTTTAAAATGGGTTCCTTTTACAATGCTTGCTTGTGCAGATAATTTCTTTACTTGTGCGGATACAACTTCTGCATGAGCAGATAAACATCACACTTGTGCACTAAGCTCCCCTGTTTGTGTGGATAACTCTTCTACTTGTGCGGATAAACATAGTACTCGTGCACTTAAATTCCTTTCTTGTGAGGATACAACTCCTGCTTGTGTAAATAAACCTTGCTTGTGCAGTTACCTCCACCGCTAATGCGTATACAACCCCTTCTCTTGCAGATAACTCTTCCACTTGTGCAAATGCAACTTCTGCTCGTGCAAATACCCTCAACTTTAGCAATAAAATCCTTCAACTTATACCTATTTAAAAAAGCTGCCTAGAAAGTTTTCCTCTCCAAACAGCTTTTCATCTATTATTTAAACATCTTTTTCAAATTCGCCATTTCAATCGCAGAAACAGCTGCATCATAACCTTTATTTCCAGCTTTTGTTCCAGCGCGTTCAATCGCTTGTTCAAGATTTTCCGTTGTAACAATTCCGAAAATGACTGGCACATTTGTTTGCAGAGAAACTTGTGCAATGCCTTTTGCTGCTTCATTACATACATAATCGTAATGAGTTGTAGAACCACGAATAACCGTTCCTAAACCGATTACCGCATCATACTCGCCAGTTTCAGCCATTTGTTTTGCAATAAACGGTATTTCAAAAGCACCCGGTACCCATGCCACATCAATATTTTCTTCATCCACTCCATGGCGCTTCAATCCATCCATTGCGCTATCTAGCAATTTACTTGTAATAAATTCGTTAAATCTTCCTACTACAATGCCAATTTTCAGCCCTGTTCCAACTAAATTTGCTTCAAATATTTTTCCCATTTCCAACTACTCCCTCTTCTAAAATGTAAATACAATATCTTTGTTTAAATAAAATGATGCATTTTTTCTCTTTTTGTTTTTAAATAAAAAGCATTAGCATTATTCGGTTCGATTTTAATTGGCACACGTTCCACAACTTGGATGCCATATTTCTCGATACCTTCAATTTTTTCTGGATTGTTCGTCATTAATCGAATTTTTGTAATGCCTAAGTCTTTTAACATTTGTGCACTTAATGCATAATCTCTCAACTCTGCAGGAAACCCAAGTTTCAGATTGGCTTCAACCGTATCAAAACCTTGTTCCTGTAATGCATATGCTTTGAGCTTATTAATTAATCCGATGCCGCGTCCTTCTTGTTGCATATATAATAGAACGCCTTTTCCTTCCTTCTCTATCATCTCTAATGACTTTTCTAACTGTGGACCACAATCGCAACGTTTTGAATGAAAAACATCTCCCGTTAAACAAGCTGAATGAATTCGTACAAGCGGTGTTTCTCCTTCATGGATATCCCCTTTTACTAAAGCCACATGTTCCAATCCATCAACATCATTTTCATAACCAATCATTCGAAAATTTCCGAATGTTGTCGGCATATTTACTGATGCTGCCCGACTTACAACCACTTCATTTCGGAAACGATAACGAACTAATTCCTCAATTGAAATAATTTTTAAATCATGTACTTTTGCGAATTTCAATAAATCATCGAGGCGAGACATTTTTCCGTCATCCCCCATAATTTCGCAAATCACACCCGCAGGAAATGATCCTGCAATCCTAGCTAGATCAACTGCAGCCTCTGTATGCCCTTGTCTTTCCAATACTCCATTTTTCTTGGCGATAAGCGGAAAAACATGTCCTGGTCTGCGAAAATCTTCTTTTTTCGCATCATCATCTATCATTTTTAAAATCGTTGTTGAACGCTCATATGCACTAATGCCTGTTGTCGTGCTAATATGGTCGATACTAACGGTAAATGCTGTTTGATGATTGTCTGTATTATTTGCAACCATTGTATGTAAATCCAATTTTTTTGCCAATTCTTCTGTGATGGGCGTACAAATTAAACCTCGGCCGTATGTCGCCATAAAATTGATGGTCTCTGGTGTTGCATGCTCTGCTAAAGCCACTAAATCCCCTTCGTTTTCCCGATTTTCATCATCCACAACGATGATGGTTTTCCCCTTTTTCAAATCTTCAATTGCTTCCTCGATTGTGTTCAACATTAAAACCACCATCCTTAAAATCCATTTTGAGTTAAAAATTCTAACGTAATTTTTGATTCTTCTTTTTGATTGATTTTCTTTAAATGATGTAACACGTATTTTCCCAACATATCCGTCTCAATATTCACTTGATCGCCAATCCCTTTCATTCCTAAAATCGTTTCTGAATACGTATGAGGAATGAGAGAAATTGTGACGCTTGTATCACTAACTCCAAAAATCGTCAAACTTGTCCCGTCAATCGTAATGGATCCTTTAGGAATACATTGTTCTAACAGTTCTTTCGGCATCTCAATTTCGTAATACACTGCATTGGATACCGGCTTTTTGCTGCGAATCGTTCCTACTCCATCCACATGACCCGACACCATATGGCCACCAAAACGTCCACCAGCTGCCATTGCCCTTTCTAAATTGACATAGTCTCCTTTTTTTAACTGATGAATCGTTGTGGCTTTTACAGTTTCCGGCATGACATCTACCGTCATTTCATCTTTTGTTAAATGAGTAACTGTTAGACAAACGCCATTGACAGCAATACTGTCTCCTAAAGACGCATCTGACACAATTTTTGGAGAATGAATAACGATTTTCATACTTTTTTCGTCTTTTTGAATAGCAGTGACAATTCCTTTGTCTTCAATTAAGCCAGTAAACATGTAAATCCCCCTCATTCTTTTAATAAAAGCAAAAACCCCATTAAGCGAAAACTTAACGGGGTTGGGAGAATGATGAATTTTTAGGCATGACAAAAAAGCCTGTGTACAGGCAAATTTTTCACGTATACCTAAATAAAAACTCCCGCTTATATGCGGGAGATAGAATGTAAAAAAGGGTATACTAAACTAGCCCATTAACTAACGATTAATGGGTATTTTTTACAAACCATCCTTCTCCCATCCAGACTTTCACTGTCGGCTTTGGATTCTCACCAAATCCTGCTCCAAAAGAGCTCGCGGGCTTAGAAGCATTGCTTCATCACCGCCGATTGGGAATTTCACCCGACCCCGAAGGATATAAAAATATTTAATTATCTATAACAATAACACTTATTTCGGAGAAAATCCACATAATCAACTTGATTTATTATCTTGCACTAATCATACATATGCAATTTTACCTATCCTTATTCGATTGCTATAATATTTGAAGATTGAATAAAGGACGTGAAATGATGTCTGAAAAAGTGCAAATCGAAATCGGTCAAAAATTTCCATTAACAATTAAACGACTTGGAATCAATGGTGAAGGTGTCGGCTTTTTCAAGCGGAATGTTGTATTCGTAAAAGGAGCACTTCCTGGTGAAGTCGTCACAGCAAAAGTTTCAAAAATCCATAAAAATTTTGCGGAGGCGGAAATTGTGCGAATTAGAGAAACTTCAAAAAATCGCATAACCCCTCCATGCAAAATTTATGAGCAATGTGGGGGATGCCAATTACAACACTTATCATACGAAGGACAATTAAAAGAAAAGCGTGATATCGTTATTCAAGCTTTAGAAAAATATGTACCACAGATTGCTGAAAATGCAGAAATACGTATTACTATTGGAATGGACAATCCATGGCATTATCGAAATAAAAGCTCTTTCCAGGTACGAAAAAATGGTAGCTATGTTTCTGCCGGATTGTTCGTCGAAGGCACGAATAAACTCTTAAATATCAATGATTGCATCGTACAACATCCTATAACAACAAAAATTACTGTCGGCATTCGAAAGCTTTTACAAAAACTGAACATTCCAATCTATGATGGAAAATCAAAAGGAATTGTTCGCACCATTGTCGTTCGTACAGGTATTCAAACAGGAGAAACACAAGTATGCCTTGTTACGACGAAAAAAGAAATTCCTAAAAAAGCGGAATTAATACAAGGCATAAAAAATTTGGATTCAAGCATTGTTTCCATCACTCAAAATATCAACCCTTCAAAAACTTCCTTGATTTTTGGGGATGATACCATTGTACTTGATGGCAAAGAGACGATACACGAAAAATTAGGAGAACTTGCTTTTGATTTATCTTCCCGCGCATTTTTCCAACTCAATCCAAAACAAACTGTTGTTTTATATGATGAAATCAAAAAAGCCGCGGGGTTAACTGGCAAAGAAACAGTTGTAGATGCCTATTGTGGTGTCGGAACTATCGGTTTATGGCTTGCAAAAGATGCAAAAGAAGTACGTGGAATGGATATCGTTCCTGAGTCCATTGAAGATGCTAAAAAAAATGCACAAAACCACGGATTTACTCATGCCAAATACTATAACGGTCCAGCAGAAGAGTGGCTTAAGAAATGGGCGAAAGAAGGATTTGTACCAGACGTTGTAACGGTCGATCCACCTCGTACTGGTCTTGCACCAAATTTTATTAAAACCGTATTAAAAATTAAACCAAAACGATTCGTCTATACTTCTTGCAACCCATCCACTTTCGCAAGGGATTTAAAAGAATTATCTAGGCTATACACCGTTGAATACATCCAACCAGTTGATATGTTCCCTCAGACAGCTCGGGTTGAAATAGTATCGAAATTAACTTTAAAAAAATAAGTGCTAGAAAAAGGGAGGACGGCTGAAAAATAATTTTAAGCCACCTCCTTTTTTAACTGACGTTAACACTTTCGTTACAAATAAATTGCGACGAAGCGGCGCGTTTAATGTGACCCCCATAGAAAAAGAAATATGTAGATCATAAAAATTTTGGCTATTATTTTATTTGGATTGACTATTATCTCGGACGAGTTGGCTATTATCTCTTTTGATTTGACTATTATCCCATCTCTACTGGAGAGAATTTTTGGCTTTGGCTATTATTTTATCTAGGTTGACTATTATCTCAGGCGAATTGGCTATTATCCCTTTGAATTTGACTATTATTTCATCTCTGCTGGAGCGAATTTTTGGCTTTGGCTATTATTTTATCTAGGTTGACTATTATCTCGGACGAGTTGGCTATTATCTCTTTGGATTTGACTATTATCCCATCTCTGATGATGCGAATTTTTGGCTTTGGCTATTATTTTATCTGGATTGACTATTATCTCTGGCGAATTGGCTATTATCTCACTGCTTTTGACTATTATCCCATCTCTGCTGATGCGAATTTTTGGCTTTGGCTATTATTTTATCTAGGTTGACTATTATCTCGGACGAGTTGGCTATTATCGCTTGGGTTTTGACTATTATCTTTTATTTGCTGGAGCGAATTTTCGGCTTTGGCTATTATTTTACCTAGATTGACTATTATCTCGGCCGAGTTGGCTATTATCCCTTTGAATTTGACTATTATTTCATCTCTGCTGGAGCGAATTTTTGGCTTTGGCTATTATTTTATCTAGGTTGACTATTATCTCGGACGAGTTGGCTATTATCCCTTTGAATTTGACTATTATCTCATCTCTGCTGATGCGAATTTTTGGCTTTGGCTATTATTTTACCTAGATTGACTATTATCTCGGCCGAGTTGGCTATTATCCCTTTGATTTTGACTATTATCCCATCTCTGCTAAAGCAAATTTTTGGCTTTGGCTATTATTTTACCTAGATTGACTATTATCTCGGCCGAGTTGGCTATTATCCCTTTGAATTTGACTATTATTTCATCTCTGCTGGAGCAAATTTTTGGCTTTGGCTATTATTTTACCTAGATTGACTATTATCTTGTCCGAGTTGGCTATTATCTTATTGGATTTGACTATTATCTCATCTCTGCTGGAGCGAATTTTTGGCTTTGGCTATTATTTTATCTAGGTTGACTATTATCTCGGACGAGTTGGCTATTATCCCTTTGAATTTGACTATTATCTCATCTCTGCTGATGCGAATTTTTGGATTTGGCTATTATTTTACCTAGATTGACTATTATCTCGGCCGAGTTGGCTATTATCCCTTTGAATTTGACTATTATTTCATCTCTGCTGGAGCAAATTTTTGGCTTTGGCTATTATTTTACCTAGATTGACTATTATCTTGTCCGAGTTGGCTATTATCTTATTGGATTTGACTATTATCTCATCTCTGCTGGAGCGAATTTTTGGCTTTGGCTATTATTTTATCTAGGTTGACTATTATCTCGGACGAGTTGGCTATTATCCCTTTGAATTTGACTATTATCTCATCTCTGCTGATGCGAATTTTTGGATTTGGCTATTATTTTACCTAGGTTGACTATTATCTCGGCCGAGTTGGCTATTATCGCTTGGGTTTTGACTATTATCTTTTATTTGCTGGAGCAAATTTTTGGCTTTGGCTATTATTTTATCTAGGTTGACTATTATCTCAGGCGAATTGGCTATTATCCCTTTGAATTTGACTATTATCTCATCTTTGCTGGAGCGAATTTTCGGCTTTGGCTATTATTTTACCTAGGTTGACTATTATCTTCGGCGAGTTGGCTATTATCTTTTTGGGTTTGACTATTATCCTATCTTTGCTGATGCGAATTTTTGGATTTGGCTATTATTTTATCTGGATTGACTATTATCTTGGCCGAGTTGGCTATTATCTCTTTGAATTTGACTATTATCCCATCTCTGCTGATGCGAATTTTTGGATTTGGCCTCACTAAAAATGTACTCTTATACATTCGACAGCACCTAAATTTAAAAAGATTATAATTCTTCATCGCTCTTCTTCCACTTTCCCCATAAAAATTCTCCTTATACTTTCCCTCGATAACTTCCACTCATTATGCTTTACATTTATTAGCTATTGCAATTTTACTTACCCAATAAGGAAAATTTCGATGGGCTGCAATCATCATTTTCCCTTTTTTATTTATTACACCTTTCATTCGTAAGTTCCGAATTATTTAAAGCTACATATATATATGAATAGTTATTTCGATTAGTAGAGGGGTGTATAAATGCCGACAATCAGTCTTTGCATGATTGTCAAAAATGAAGAAGAGGTTTTGGCAAATTGTTTATCAAGTGTAGAAGATATTTGTGATGAAATCATCATTGTCGATACGGGTTCGACAGATAGAACAAAAGAAATCGCAAGTAAATTTACAGATAAAATATATGACTTTACTTGGATTGATGACTTTTCAGCAGCGAGAAACTATTCATTCAGTCTTGCAACAAAAGATTATATTCTCTGGTTAGATGCTGATGATGTTATTCTTCCAGAAGAGCAAAAAAAGTTTAAAAAGCTGAAAAAAAACCTTAATAGCAATATTGATGCTGTCTCCATGAACTATATTGCCGCTACAGACGGAAATGGAAATCCAACCTTCCATTACCGAAGAAACCGCCTTGTGAAACGAAGCAAAGGATTTAAATGGATTGGACCTGTACATGAATATCTTGCTGTTCACGGAAATATATTGGAAGCGGACATTTCCATCCATCATAAAAAGAGAGAGAAAAAAGTGGATACTCAATCAATCGGCAGAAACCTAAGAATTTATGAAAATCGCATCAAAAATGGAGAAGAGTTTTCACCAAGAGATTTGTTTTATTATGCCAATGAGCTTAAAGATCATAAACAATACAATAAAGCGATTATTTATTATCAAGAATTTTTAGATGGAAAAAAAGGTTGGATAGAAGATAATATTCGGGCTTGCATATATATGGCCGACTGTTATGCTCGTCTCGGAGAAAAAGAGAATGAATTGATGGCTCTCTTTAAAACGTTTAACTATGATGAACCGAGATCTGAGGCCTGCTGCCGCATCGGAGACATCTTCCAAGCAAGAAAAGACTTCAAAACAGCTTTGTTTTGGTATCAGTTGGCTGTGAAAATGAAACATAAAAAAACAGGCGGCTTTCACCATACTTCTTACACAACCTGGTATCCGCATCTCGCTCTATGCGTTTGCTATTGGCAATTAGGAAATGTTGGAGAATCAATTAAACACCACGAATTGACGAAACAATATATCCCAAATGATCCGAAAGTTTTATATAATGAAGAATTTTTTCAAAGCTACTTAAAAAATCAAAATAGGAAAGATAGCGTTAAATAGTAAGTCTAAAATATTGAAGGTGAATTTCCTTATTTTCGATTAATTCGAAGTTAGAAAACGAAAAGCCCTATTTCCAAAAACAAAAATGAAAGGATGAGCAAACTGGGGCAACCTCAACTACCTGAAAGCATTAAACTTGGGCAACATGTGGTAATTGAAGAAGGGGTCACAATCGGAGAAAATGTTACGATTGGACATCATACAGTAATCCTAAAAAACACGATTATTGGTGACAATGTAATCATTGGATCCAATTGTGTTTTAGGGGTCAAAAAAAGCGGAAATCAAAAAATGAGGGCATCCAATGTGAAACAGCCTCATCTAATCATCGGAGAAAATACAAAAATCGGAAATAATGTAACGATTTACGCTGGCTCAGAGATTGCAGACCACGTTTTTGTTGCTGACCATGCTAGCATTCGAGAGAATTCAACAATCGGCAGCCAAACAGTTATTGGCAGAGGTGCTATTGTTGAGCTAAATACGTCAATTGGGAAAAGATGTACAATACAAACCTTGGCCTATATAACTGGTGATACCATTTTAGAGGATGATGTTTTTATCGGTCCATGTGTGTCTATGTCAAATGATAAATACATGGGGTTAAAACCGTATGAATTAAAAGGAGCGCATATTAAAAAAGGAGCGAAAATTGGAAATAACGCTACCCTTCTACCAAATGTAACTATTGGCGAAAACGCTATAGTCGGTGCTGGTTCCGTAGTAACAAAAGACGTTCAGCCAAATGAAACAGTTGTCGGCGTGCCTGCTAAAAAAATTTCAAAAATAAATTCTAACGATGCAGAAAAGTAAAGAGAAATTCATATATTTATAACAACTAAAATAATGTATAACTCTTTTACCATCATCATAAAGAGTTATACATTTCTTTTTTATTGTGAATCTATTAAACTTTGTTTAATTTTCAATGCAACCTCTACCGCCGCTCTTCCTTCCTCAACGCCGATAAGCGGCTTTGTATCTGAATAGATACAGTCAATAAAATGTAGAAGCTCTTCCAGTAATGGATCGGAATAAGGTAGGGCAATATTAGCAATAACGGTCTCTGTTCCGACTGGAACTGTAGAATGATTATTTAATTCATTCATGACAAGTTGTTGCTGTCTCATTAAATAATCCGTTTTAATCACTTTTTCTTTCTCATAAATAATAAGTTCTCTCACCTTTTCATGAGATATATTACTTGCTAATAAATTTGCGACAATTCCATTTTCAAACAGAAGTATTGCTGAAACGGTGTCATACTTCAGAGCATCACGTAAACGAATCCCCTCTGCTGAGATTCGTTTAATCGGACTTTTAATTATGCTCAAAATAATATCAATATCATGAATCATAACATCCAATACAACATCTGTATCTTTTATTCTATCTGAATAAGCAAGTCTTCTTGCTTCAATATTCATAATTTGTTCAGGGCGAATATAGTCATGAATTCGCCTTATAGCTGGATTAAACCGTTCAATATGCCCTACTTGAAATTTAAGATTTTTATTTTTCAGAAGCGCTTTAATTTTATCTGCTTCTTCTACCGTCATTGTAATTGGTTTTTCAACAAATACATGTTTATTGTGAACAATCGCTTCTGCTGCTAATGAAAAGTGAAATGGTGTAGGTGTCGCGATAATGACCGCATCAATATTTTTCAATAGTTCAGTATAAGTATTGAACGCTTTAACTTGAAAGGCTTTACTAATCTTTTTTGCCCTATTCATATCTGGATCATAAATTCCGATAAAGTTCACATTTTTCATTTGCTTTAATTTTGAACAGTGAAAAAAACCCATCTTTCCAGTACCTACGACACCAACTCTTACTAAACTCATGATGAAACACCTGCAAACTCTTTCATAGCTTTAATAATATATTCCTGTTCTGTTACAGTAATCGTAGGATTAATTGGAAGTGCTAAAATATGTTTTGCCACCTTCTCTGAAACAGGGAAATCCCCTTGTTGATATTGAAGGTACTGAAGGGCTTTTTGTAAATGCAACGGAATAGGATAATAGATTCCAGTGGCAATTCCCTTTTGTTTTAAAAAGTTTATAAGTTGGTCCCTTTCATCTACTTCAATACAATATTGATGATACGTATGGCTCCTATCTGTATATTGCGGCGGCTTTCGTTTCAAATGATTAAGTTCTTGGGTATACTTGTTAGCAACAGTCATTCTCTTAAATATAAACATATCTAAATATTTAAGTTTTTCTATTAAAATTGCAGCTTGTATTTCATCTAATCTACTGTTCATCCCTATTGATGTATGAACATATCTTTCTTTGCTGCCGTGATTGCGTAAAAAACAAATTTTCTCAAAAATATCTGGATTGTTTGTTACAACTAATCCTCCATCCCCAAATGCACCTAAATTTTTCGTTGGGAAAAAGGAAAAGCAGCCAATATCACCAATACCACCAACTCGTTTACCTTTATATTCCGTTCCTATTGCCTGACAAGCATCTTCAATCACTTTTAACTTATATTTCGAAGCAATCTTCATAATCTCATCCATCTCTGCTGCCATACCGAACAGGTGAACAACGATAATCGCTTTTGTATTTTCCGTAATCGCTTTTTCGATTTTATTCACATCGATGTTATAGGTATTCGGTTCTATATCAACAAATACAGGCTTTGCACCAACTTTTGCAATAACTTCTGCAGTAGCAAAAAAAGTAAACGGCGAAGTAATCACTTCATCTCCTTCACCTATATCCAGTGCTTCGAGAGCTAGAAGCAGTGCATCCGTACCATTTGCTACACCTACAGCAAATTGAACTCCTAAGTAATTTGCAATCTCATTTTCAAATTGCATTACTTTATTTCCTAGAATATAAGAACCACTTTGCATTACTTCGATAACAGCTTTTTCAATATTTTTTCCATACATCTCATACTCTTTTTTTAAGTCAATCAAGGGAATATTCAATTTGATTCCTCCAACTCTTAAAAGTTAGAAATGTTTTTAAAGGATGTTAATCGTTATACTATGCAAAATCCTTTGAAACTGATTGTACTTTTACAATTTGTCTAAAAATTTTTGCACCTCTTGGACAAATTCTTTTGCCCTAACATCATTTGTATGTTTTGTATGAATAAATTGATAGCCGTTTTCCGTGATTCTTTTGCGCTCTTTTTCATTTTTTAAATAATACATAGCCTTTTCATAGAAATTAGATTGATTACATGCAACAAAATTCTCTCCATCTTTAAATCCCAATTCCAAGATATCAGGTACAGGTTCTGCAAGGAGAAGGGTTTTACAAGCTGGAGCCTCAAAATATTTCAAGACAGGATATTGTAATCTCGAGCCGCAAGTAAAGAAGATTTTCGCACGATTCAATTCTTTTGCATATTTCTCATTTACTAAAGCATTGGAAGAAGCATTATGGCCTGGGTGAGGATGAAAGACAAATCCTTTCTCTCCCCTCAATTTCTCCAATACCGCTTCTCTAAATGGATATTTCCCTTTTGGCGTCATTGATTGATACCCTGTTTTTTTTGTTCTGTCATACAATTGTCCAATTAATAAGAAGTCGATGTCTTTTTCTAATTGCCAATCTTTAAAAATAGTTGGATCAATAGAAAAAGGCAACCATCTGAATTTATCTTTATATTTTGCATGAGTTTTCAAAAAAGAAGATTTCGTTGCAGAAAAAATCAAATCGATTTTATTTTGTTCGAAATATTTTCGTCTTTCTGCAGGTGAATAATGTGTATCAATTACATAACAACCTTTTGGAATGTTTATTTCATGAAGTCCTGTAATCCTTGGGGCTAATACGTATCCCCAACCTATATCATAATGGAAAATAAAGTCAGGTTTAAAATCAAGTTGTTTTAGAATATCGTGAATATTTCCATCCCTGTACCAATATCGAACATCAGCAAATTTTTCAATCGCTTTGATCGTTTCAAATTTATGTTTATGCTTCGGAAAATTTTTTGTAAATTGTCGAATCAGAATTAATATTTTAAGTTTTTTTTGCATTTTACCCCCTCCTACCCTACACAACATTCAATATATGTTTCATTCATACCAAGTGTTTAAACGTTCTCACTAAATTTGCTGAAAAAAGAGAAAAGATGAGAAACTCTTACACCATCGACAACTTTTATACATATGATTTATGTGATGGAAAGAAAATAGAGTTTTTTTAGGATTGAACTCTGCAAAGTTGTTAAGGTAAAAAGGAGTTGAATGTATGAAAACTGTTACTGTTGTTGGGTTAGGTAAAATTGGATTACCACTTGCAGCAGTTGTTGCAAACTCTGGGCATTTCAATGTCATTGGCGCCGATAAAAACGAAAAAGTCATTGAAACTGTGAATAGAGGAATTTCACATATTCAAAATGAACCAGGATTAGATCAGCTATTATATGAAGCATGGAAAGCGGGGACATTTCGAGCCACAGTTGATACGACTAAAGCAGTGAAACAATCTGATGTGGTTATTGTCATTGTACCCGTATTAGTAAATGAACAAGGAACAATCAACTATGAATTCATTGACTCAGCTGTAGAAGATATCGGAAAAGGGATTCGTAAAGGAACGCTAGTTATTTTTGAAACAACATTACCTGCTGGAGATACTAGAAACCGTTTTGGCAAAAGAATCGCCGAGCTTTCAGGATTAACATTAGGAACGGATTTCCATTTAGGCTATAGTCCTGAAAGAGTTTACTCAAATCGTATTATTCAAGACCTTTCTAACTATCCAAAAGTGGTCAGCGGTGATAACGAAAAAAGTCTAGAATTAGTCATATCCTTTTATAAAAAAGCTTTAAACTGTGACATCATGCCTGTCAGCAATTTAGAGACCGCTGAATTTACAAAAGTAGTTGAATCCGTTTACCGTGATGTTAATATTGCATTAGCGAACGAACTGGCTGTATATGCTGACTCATTAGGAGTTAACATTAAGGAAGTAATTCAAGCAGCAAATAGCCAGCCTTTTTCCCATCTTCACTTTCCTGGTGTCGGAGTAGGCGGCCATTGTATTCCGGTTTATCCTTACTTTTTTATTAACAATGGTTTAAGTGATGGACTGGTACCTCTTTCAAGGGAAATAAATGACAAAATGGCTAAATATGCTGTTGATCAAGTGGAAGAATATTTCTCAACTCTTGAAAATAAAAACATTCTCATTTTAGGACTTTCATTCCGAGAAAATGTGAAAGAAACTACAAAATCTTCTACTCTTCTGCTTGCAAATGAATTGAAAAAAAGAGGTTCTACAGTATATGTTGACGATCCTCTTTACACTGCAGAAGAAATTGCTGCTTTTCAAGTAAAGCCTTTTTCTATAGAAAATCGTGAAAAGATTGATTCTATCATTCTTCAAGCTTTTCATGATCAATATAGAGATTTTAAATTTGAACTCTTCCCAAACTGTCAATTCGTTTTAGATGGAAGAAATGCTCTCAATCAGAAAAAGATTGAGAGTTTAGGAATGAAATATCGAGGAATTGGTGTACAGTAAAACGACATAAGCTGCTTCTGTAGAAGGAGGATCCTGCACTAACGAAAACGTTTCTGTACAGTACGAACTCTTTCCGTACGAGGAGGAGTACTATCCGCACTAGTAGCAGAATTATCCGCTTATGTGATACTCTATCCGCACGAGTAGATGCACTATCTGCACAAGTAGAAGTAACATCTGCACAAGTGGGAATGCTCATGCTCCTGTCAAGTAGACATTTTTATCCGCCCCGTATTAATCCAAATTTATGCTGCTTTTGTTCTATATTCCATCGGGCTCATTTTTAGTTTAGTTACGATACGTTTGGTGTTATAATAATTAACTCAACTTTCGCACACAGATATTGTCAGACATCCCTTGATGTAATTGGGTAAAGACGCAATCCATTCTTGTACTTTACTTTTAAATAATTCCATGTTCAAACAAACATTAGCTTCTGCTAATGTTTGGAAGATCGCTAATAATTGATTCAATGCACTCTCTAGATTCATATCTTTTACATCTTCACATAATAGAAAAAAGAGATTTCCAATCGTTTTAGGATCGTTGTTTTGTCTACGCTCCCACTCTAAGAGTATAAAGCGAGTAAACACAATCGTTGTATGACTAATCAACAGATCATACGAACGACCTTGAAATTCTTTTGCTAGGTTAAGCAATGATTTGGTACACTTGAAAAATGTTTCGATGTCCCAGCGCATCCCGTAAATACGCACAATTTCTTCATCTGAAAGTGTGGTATCTGTACTCAAAATGGCTAACCATTCACTCTTTTTATTGCGGTTACGCACGAATACAATCTTGACTTGTCGTCCTTTTGCAAGATGAACATGGATCGAACCGAGTAGGTCTTTCTTTTCCATGGTACGCTTTGCTTTTTTAAAGAGTTCATCCAGAGTATGGGCTTCACCATCTATGAAATAACGTTGTTTTAGCTGCTTGACCATACCAATGACAAATAAACCTTTATCCGTGATTTTTTCAATCAAAGGCTCATGCGTAAACCAAGTATCCATTAACACATAATCAGCTGTAATTCCTGCATTTAAGGCATGATCCAATAAAGCAGAGACAACGCTTGGCTTATCTTGTTGTGCTTCAAGACGACGCTTGTAGCCGGAAGTGCGTTTATCAATGGATTCATCGACCCCGTTAAGTTGATTTTCCTTTTTCGCTGAACTCAATAAAGCAAAGTCTACAGGTAGAAAAGAATATCCATCAGACCAACCAAGAGTAAGCAACTGAAACCCCTTATAGAATCGTTTCTCTGTATGATCAAATACTCGTGAAAGAAGTTCAACAGACTTGCTTCGGTTGCGTGAAAAGAGTGAATCATCAACAATAAACACCTTCACTCTGTTGTTTGATGTAAGCTTTTTTATACGTCCAGTAAGATCTTGACATAAGGAAAGTAAAAAAGTTCGCCAAGCATAAGTAGATGAATTTAGAAAACGGTAGATCGTATCTTTTTTAGGTAAGTCCACGGCTTTCTTACTTTGAAGTGCTTGAAACCAATTTTTATATTGGAAAACAAGCAAAAAAATAAGACGGAAAATAGATAAGCATGAATAACCAAATCCCTTAGTAATTCTCGCTTTTCTCAAATGTTTGCCTATATTTAATTCAGAAAATCTTCGTTCAAGTTCTTTTGGTAGTTGTGCAAAAGTATCTTTTTTCGTTATCATAATGATGACACCTTCTTTGGTATTTGGTTTGATCACCATAATTTTACCAAAAGATAGGTGTCTTTTTCTTTTAAAAAAATAAAATCAATAAAAAACAAGAGAAATAATGAAAGACGATATAAAACAGTCATATCAAGAGTTGCAATAAGATATTACTCTGCGAAAGTTGAGTAATTAATATAGTTTTCTACTGCTTCGTAAATTTCTCGTACAGTTTCGGGTTGACTAAAACATCCAAGTTCAACCTTCAGATGACTAAAGAAATTTTCAATGCAGGCATTGTCCCAGCAGTTGCCTCTGCGGGACATGGATTGAGTTATCTCCATCTCACGGAGATACTCTTGATAATCGGGATTAGTAAAGTGAGTGCCTTGGTCACTATGGAGAATCGCTCCTTTACTATATCCCCTTTTTTTAAGCATTTCTAAGGCGCGATACACTAATTTCATTTCCAAACTTGTCCCCATTGAATAAGCCACGATTTCCTCATTAAATAAGTCTTTAATGGCACAGAGATATACCCATTTTTGACGTCCTCTTTTCACGCGAATATACGTAATATCAATGGAAAACTTTACTCCTTCTCGAATGGCTTTGAAGTTACGGCTAAGAAGATTGGGAATTTTTCCATGAACACTTGGACGATATCTAAATTTCTTTTGGCGAATTTTGCATACCAATCCATATTTCCTCATTAAACGGGCAATCCGTTTTTCATTGATGACTAACCCATATTGTCTTTCCAATTCAATTTTGATTCGTTTTCTCCCCACAGTACCACGGTGATCGTTAAACACCTTTAGGATATAAGGGATTAACCGTTCATCAATTTGATCACGATGTTTTTCTCCATTTCTCTTTAACCATTTATAATAACCCGCACGGGATACATTGGCGATTTCCGCTAAAATAGAAATCGGATATTGTTCTGCGTAAGCGTGAATAAAGGCAAATTGTTGTTCTTTATCATTCACCCCTTTCTTAGATCTAACAACTTTTTTAAGTATTCGTTCTCCAACTGTAATAGAAGATATTTTTCTTCCAAAGATTTTTCAACAGGCGACTGTTTCTGTTTAGCTACTTTTTCTCTTTTGGTTAAGAGAGCTTCATAGCCTCCTTCTTTCACAATTTTCACCCATTCAGAGACTCTTCTCCGATGAATGTTATATATTTTAGCTACCTCTGTGGAAGAATACCCTTCGAAATATTTTTCAATGACTTGTTTTTTGAATTCAAATGTGTAATATCGATATTTTTTCGCCATTTCCATATCCTCCATTCATGTACGAAGTACGCCACCATTGACACCTACCTGATTGTCCGTAGTGATTGTAGATTGCAGATGATCTCAAAAAATAGCTCCTTGCGCTCACTCCGTTTGTCATTGTACTACGGACAAATCGCTTCTAAGTACTTGTTGGCGGGGCCCCGACCCCATCCACCAAGTACTAAGAATCGTGGTAGGTGTCAATGGCATTGCAGCTACGCTGTGGCTTTTTAATAAACCCAATAAATTCCCACATTTTATATTTATTATGCTCATCTTATGGGCGCTTTAATGTGTAAACTTTACAGGTATAATAGCAAAACGCAATTCGCACAAGTAGAAACATTATCCGCACAAGTAGAAATGCTCATGCTCCTGTCAAGTAGACATTTTTATCCGCCCCGTATTAATCCAAATTTATGCTGCTTTTGTTCTATATTCCATCGGGCTCATTTTTAGTTTAGTTACGATACGTTTGGTGTTATAATAATTAATATAGTTTTCTACTGCTTCGTAAATTTCTCGTACAGTTTCGGGTTGACTAAAACATCCAAGTTCAACCTTCAGATGACTAAAGAAATTTTCAATGCAGGCATTGTCCCAGCAGTTGCCTCTGCGGGACATGGATTGAGTTATCTCCATCTCACGGAGATACTCTTGATAATCGGGATTAGTAAAGTGAGTGCCTTGGTCACTATGGAGAATCGCTCCTTTACTATATCCCCTTTTTTTAAGCATTTCTAAGGCGCGATACACTAATTTCATTTCCAAACTTGTCCCCATTGAATAAGCCACGATTTCCTCATTAAATAAGTCTTTAATGGCACAGAGATATACCCATTTTTGACGTCCTCTTTTCACGCGAATATACGTAATATCAATGGAAAACTTTACTCCTTCTCGAATGGCTTTGAAGTTACGGCTAAGAAGATTGGGAATTTTTCCATGAACACTTGGACGATATCTAAATTTCTTTTGGCGAATTTTGCATACCAATCCATATTTCCTCATTAAACGGGCAATCCGTTTTTCATTGATGACTAACCCATATTGTCTTTCCAATTCAATTTTGATTCGTTTTCTCCCCACAGTACCACGGTGATCGTTAAACACCTTTAGGATATAAGGGATTAACCGTTCATCAATTTGATCACGATGTTTTTCTCCATTTCTCTTTAACCATTTATAATAACCCGCACGGGATACATTGGCGATTTCCGCTAAAATAGAAATCGGATATTGTTCTGCGTAAGCGTGAATAAAGGCAAATTGTTGTTCTTTATCATTCACCCCTTTCTTAGATCTAACAACTTTTTTAAGTATTCGTTCTCCAACTGTAATAGAAGATATTTTTCTTCCAAAGATTTTTCAACAGGCGACTGTTTCTGTTTAGCTACTTTTTCTCTTTTGGTTAAGAGAGCTTCATAGCCTCCTTCTTTCACAATTTTCACCCATTCAGAGACTCTTCTCCGATGAATGTTATATATTTTAGCTACCTCTGTGGAAGAATACCCTTCGAAATATTTTTCAATGACTTGTTTTTTGAATTCAAATGTGTAATATCGATATTTTTTCGCCATTTCCATATCCTCCATTCATGTACGAAGTACGCCACCATTGACACCTACCTGATTGTCCGTAGTGATTGTAGATTGCAGATGATCTCAAAAAATAGCTCCTTGCGCTCACTCCGTTTGTCATTGTACTACGGACAGATCGATTCTAAGTACTTGTTGGCGGGGCCCCGACCCCATCCACCAAGTACTAAGAATCGTGGTAGGTGTCAATGGCATTGCAGCTACGCTGTGGCTTTTTAATAAACCCAATAAATTCCCACATTTTATATTTATTATGCTCATCTTATGGGCGCTTTAATGTGTAAACTTTACAGGTATAATAGCAAAACATTATCCGCACAAGTTGAATCTTTATCTGCACTTGTGGATACTCTATCTGCACGAGTAGATGTTAGATCTGTCTAACCTTTAAAAAAAAGAGCGAAGGGGAAATTTTTCATCGTTTCCTTCCATTCGCTCTTTTTTGACGACCTTTTTTATTAAAAACTTTTTTATCTGAAATGATCCACATGTTTATCAATAATATTATACCCTTTCAATATGCCAATGATTTTTAAATTTTTCACAGGCGTATGATAGTTTGGTGATAGTTGCAGTGCTTTTATAAAGTGCTCATAGGCCGTATTATAATTCTTCATATGGAGAAACGCTTCCCCAAGATAATTCTCCTCAATATGATTGCGATCCGTAATTTGCTGAAAATGATGGACAGCATGCCTATAATTATTTTCAACTAACCCCTTCATTCCTTCAAAAAAGTGACGATCCCTTTCTGTTTTAACTAATGGTATTGCCTCATGAAAGAGAGAAAATCCCTCTTGTTTCATCCATCTTCGTGATAAGGCAAGCCCTGCAATCAATTTTGCTGTTAATAAATTGTTTTCCTCTCCTTTTTCATTGACTTCGTTAAGACTCATCAAATCTTCATCTTGAATATTTAAACGGATATGCCTCGCTAATTCTTCATAACTTCTATTCTTCGTAATATTTGCTTGATGTCTTCTATAGATATACAACGGTTCAGGAACATGGGAAGAACGCCATTTTTCTTTCGCCACTTTTAAGATAAAATCTGTATCGGAACCAACTTTGATGCTTTCATCAAAATAAATATGCTCTACAGCTTCCCTTCTAAATAGGATGGTTCCATTATTAAATGGGGTACCAACATTAAGGAAAAATGAATAAATATCATTCGGAGAAATATTTGCAGCTTGCCAATAACTAAAAGGAGAATTATGTTCCGTAATAAGCAACATATCGGAATGAACATACCCAATTTGCTCACAGCAAAATTCAGCTAATAATCGCTCAAATCGATTGGGCAAAGACAAATCATCTGCGCCATGAAAAGTAATATAATCACCCTTAGCAATTTTTAATCCTTCATTAAAGGCAGCGGCAACTCCTTTGTTGGTCTCGTGCTTTACATAACGTATCCGTTCATCATTAAATGACAATATAATCTCTTCACTATTGTCCGTCGAACCATCATTCACTACGATTAACTCAATATTCCTTTCAGTTTGCTGCAATATACTAGCAATCGAATCTTTTACATAATGACCAGCATTATAGACTGGTAAAATGACACTGATCATCTGTCCACCTCTTTCCTAATTTATCCCCCTATACTGTTGAAACAATGTTAAAGAAAAATTCGGGATAGGATGTGGCATCACCTAATATTTTAAGGTTGTAAATCGGTTTTAAATTGTCCTTATCCTTTCCTTCCAATAGAAGAGATAATTTATATAAATCTGCATTATATGGATGTTTTGTCATTAATTCTTTTAATCTTCTCTTTGCTTCTTCTTTTCTTTGCAATCTCATTAACGTCAATATAACCCATTTTTCAGCTACGGCTTGCTCCTTCTCATCTCCGTTTTTCTGTAACGCCAAAAATTCTTCTAACGCTTGCTCAAATAGTTTTAAAAGAAAAGACTGATAACCCTTCAGATTATAGAGTTGAAACTTATTATCTGGACGTACAGGACAAAAACATGTTTCTACCAAGCCATCTTCAACCTCTTTTCGAACTGCTGCTACTTCCCATCGTGCAATTGTAGGAATTTTATCGATTTGATAAATGACAGGTACTTTCACAATATCAGCATTTGTAACAAGGAGGAATTTTTCTAATCTCTTATAATCATCATGGTTGAAACAATTTTCTTGATGAATCATGATATTCCAATCGCTTAATTTATTTCGTGGTTGAACTTTAAAGGATGCAATTTCTTGATAATAATGCAAAATATTTTCAATAATTTTATTCCAGTTATATTGTTTTGCCGTCTCTAATCCGTTATGAATTAACTTTTCCTTCAATTCTTGGTTTGTAAGCAATTCTTTAATTTTTTCCGCCATATCTTCTGAATCCTTCATACGGCAAATTAATGCATTTTTTTGATGTACTGCATATTCTAATGCCCCTTTGTTATCCGTCGTTACAACTGGACATCCACATGCCATCGCCTCTAGTGGAGGCAAGGAAAAGCTTTCATAAGTAGAGCCAGATACATATAAAGCAGCACCTCGATATAAAGAAGCAATCTTTTCTTGTGTTGGACTAACAAAATACTTCGTTACTCTTTGTTTCATTTTTTCTGACGGTGTTTCAGGTGTAATCCAATATAAATCAAGTGCAATTTCATTTTTGAGCTTTTCATAAGCATCCATAATATAGGAGATTCCTTTAAACGCAGTTCTTTCTCCTCCTACCATTAATAAATATGGATGCTCTCCTTCCTCCCGATGGCCTTCACGAGTAAAAATATGTTCATCAACTGCATTGGGATATACTTTCGCTTCTCTGCCATAAATAGCTTCAATTAAATCAGCAGCTTGTTGAGAAACAGTATAAATAAAAGAAGGTAATTGAAATTGTTTCTGAATAAAATTCTTTAATGTTTGATTCATGTTGTCGTAATCAAATAAATGAAAATCACCTTGTTCAAAATAAACAACTGGGGCAATACCTGTTTCAATACATGGTTGAATATGATCCCAGTAAGTCGCTACAATCAAGTCGCAGTCTGGAATGCCTTTCGCTAATTCTAAATCAAAAGGAACTTTAATATAATCTGCTTCAATCGGAAACCAAGCCGGCTTTTCATAATGAGCAACGATTGTAACTTTTGCTCCAAGCCGTGTAAGTCTGTTTGCATGTTCAAATATAATTTTTGCACCGCCTGAGACACCTGTATGGGTCATAACGTAAACAATATGAAGCATTTCTTTTTTTTCATCATGCTTTGTTACGTTTTGCTCAAACGCATGAGAAACACGTGCTAATCGATGTTGGAACTCCAGGGATCTAAGTTTTTGTATCAACGTTTTCACCTTCATCACATAGTTCGTTCCACAGTATTTTATGTAGGTTTGACGTTAAAGTGAATATCATCTAACGATTAAAAAAAGTCATACCCTATTAACGAGTATGACTTGATATCTTAATTAATTGATCAACAATGTAATAATAAGAATAATCACTATTGGGACAATAAGAATAAGGAAACCAATTGGGTTAGCTAAATTAATCGTCCACCCTACACCAAATCGTTTCTCGACGAAAATCGATGGGTCATTTTTATTAAAATAAAACAAACCTGCTTTCCAATATTGATCATCATTCACATCCATAATTCCCTTTTCTAACGATGCTGGTGGCGTTTTATCCGAACGACCTACCTTTACTACAAGGACAATTGTTCCAGCTAAAATCAAAAATAAAAATCCAAAAGGCAAAATCGTTTTCAATATTGAATCGCCGAACAATTCCGGATGAATGGTCGTCAATTGGAAGAATGAAAACAACATTGTTAATAACAATACAGTGTAAAACGAAAACCAGCTAGTTGATTTTCTTAATGTTAATTGACGATTTTTCGAAGCAGTCAAGTTTGTGGCACTCAGCTTAATTCCAGAAAATTTCATTCCTATTTGTATTCCCAAAAACATCAATTGAAGCAACAGTAAAAATAGCAACATTTGAATAGCAGTCAAAGGTGTTTTTTCAGTAAAGGCATCTGGCTCTCCATTCAGTCCCCAATGAGTTGGAATTTGATTTGGCAATAAATCATATTGATAAAGCGTATAAACTATTAATCCAATAGTAATAACCATTGGGAATAAATAAATAAACCATGGTGGCAAATGATCTTCTGAACGAACAGATACATCAACTACTGACACTTGTTTCATTTGTTTCGTCCACTGCATTTCTTCTTTATATTGTTTCATTTTTTCTCGGAAGTAATAGAATAATGCTAAATTTACAAAAATAATTCCAAATTCAATGACAGTGCATACTAAAATCAATAATTCATCAGAAGGATTTTTTAGACTTATCCATGAGCAAAACATTAATATCATTAATAAAGAAAAAATTAAGGCCAATATAGAATATTGTTTTTTATAAGATACGACATAATCATCTTTTATATGTTGTTCAGGAATCATTACTCCAAAAACAACTGTTCTTTTAACTAAATATGGCACAATCGCTTGAATAACCCCTAAAAACAGTAAAATAGTCAATGAAATTAATAATGCCATTGCAATCCTCCTTTAAGGATTTTTTTTCATTTCATTTATAATTTTCTCAATTAAATCCACCAATTCTTCTTTCTCTATCCCTAATACAAGCCCTTCAGCAATTTGAGGCTTAAGCATCTGATAAAGCCTTTCATATGCTTCTTGATCTATATGGGAATGTCTCTTTATGACCGCACCTGATTTTGGCACAATTTCGATAATCCCTTTTTTTTCTAATTCGTGATAACTTTTATTGACTGTATGCATATTCACCCCCAAATCCGCTGCAAAAGCACGAACAGACGGAAGAAATTCCCCTGGTTTTAAATCACCTTTCGCAATCCCTTCAATAATTTGATTCGTTAATTGAATATAAATTGGTATATCTGAATCTGGTTCAATTCTAATGATCATATCCTCACCCCAATCTGTTCTACATTTATTATAACAAAATTGTTCTACTTTGTGTATAACAAATTTTTATTTCTTAGTAATTAAAAATTGACTAATTGCTAAAAAGCATGACTTCTCGGACTTATAGATATATTTTTCCTAGACAATATTTTTGCCGAAAGTTGCGAATACTTGAACCCATTTGACGAATTTCCCTGCTTAATTGACCAATTACAAACTCATAAATGTTGAATATTTTGTATCGTAAAATCTCACTCATTCCCATTTAAAAAGTAGACAACATATACTTCAGCCAATTAACAAATAAAATAAGAAGAAACTCAAATCTTATCTAGTTTTTTAATTGACTAAAATTTTTTTTATTTTCATTTAAAAAAGAATTGATACGAAAAAAATTATTATGTATAATCTAATTCATTGCTTAATACTATTTTTCCATTAAGGGGGTTATAAAGAATTGGGTAAAGCATTGATTATTGGTGCTGGCGGTGTAGCTAGTGTTGTGGTACACAAATGTGTGCAAAATTCAGACGTGTTCGAGGAAATTATGATTGCCAGTCGAACAAAGTCAAAATGTGACGCATTAAAGGAGAAACTCGACGGTGGCAAAACAATTATCCACACTGCTCAAGTAGATGCGGATAATGTTGACGAACTCGTTGAATTAATCAATGGTTTTAAACCAGATGTGGTAATTAACGTAGCATTACCATATCAAGACTTAACTATTATGGAAGCTTGTTTAGCTACAGGTGTTCACTACTTAGATACTGCTAACTACGAACCACCTGAAACAGCTAAATTTGAATATAAATGGCAATGGGCTTATAAAGAAAAATTTGAAAAAGCTGGAATCACTGCTGTATTAGGTTGTGGATTTGACCCAGGTGTAACAGGTGTTTTCACAGCTTACGCATTAAAACATCATTTTGATGAAATTCATTACATCGACATTTTAGATTGTAATGCAGGTGACCACGGCTTACCATTCGCGACTAACTTCAACCCTGAAATTAACATTCGCGAAATTACTTCTAATGGCCGCTACTGGAAAGATGGAGAATGGGTTGAAACTGAACCATTAGAATTTAAAGAAGTATATAACTTCCCTGAAGTAGGTCCAAAAGATATTTACCTTCTTTACCATGAAGAATTAGAATCTTTAGCAAAAAATGTTAAAGGCCTTAAACAAATTCGCTTCTGGATGACATTCTCAGAAAAATATTTAACGCACTTACGAGTACTTGAAAATGTTGGAATGACATCAATTGAACCGATTGAATTTGAAGGAAAAATGATTCAACCTCTTCAATTCTTAAAAGCAGTTCTACCTGATCCAGCGTCATTAGGACCTCGTACAAAAGGAAAAACAAATATCGGGTGTATTTTCCGCGGCGTAAAAGACGGCAAAGAAAAAACTTACTATTTATACAATGTATGTGACCACGAAGAATGCTATCGTGAAGTGGGAAGCCAAGCAATCTCTTATACAACTGGCGTTCCAGCGATGATTGGTGCAAGTCTTGTTATTAAAGGTCTATGGAAAAAACCTGGTGTTTGGAACGTAGAGGAATTCGATCCAGATCCATTCATGGAAGAATTAAATAAATGGGGACTTCCATGGAAAGAAAGCTTCGATCCAGAATTGCTTGAATTAGATCTAGAAAAACGTGAGGTAAAATAATGAAAGCGATTAACTGGAAAAGTGCACCATCCCCAAGTTATATTGTCGATGAACGCTTACTAAAACGGAATCTGGAGATATTGGATTCCGTCCAACAGCGTACAGGCTGCGATATATTGCTTGCGCTAAAAGGTTTTTCCATGTTTTCCACATTTCCTTTAGTGAGCAAATATTTGAAGGGGGTTACGGCAAGTTCCCTTTTTGAAGCCCGCTTAGGATACGAGGAATTTGGAAAAGAAGTGCATGCCTACTCACCAGCCTACGCTGAACATGAAATCGATGAATATTTGAAATATATCGACCATATCGTATTCAACTCTTTCAATCAATTAAATAAATATAAACAAAAGATTCAACAACTGGACAAGCACGTTTCCATCGGTTTGAGAGTGAACCCTGGTTATTCCGAAGTGGAAACGGCACTTTATGATCCATGTGCAATCAATTCAAGATTAGGAATTCCATTTGACCAATTCCGTCCAGATGAATTAGATGGTGTTGAAGGAATCCACTTCCATGCAATGTGTGAACAAAATTCAGACGTGCTTGAACGTATACTTCCACACTTTGAAGAAAAGTACGGGAAATACTTACACCAGATGAAATGGGTAAACTTTGGTGGCGGACATCATATTACACGAGAAGATTATGATATCGATAAACTAGTTGATCTGATTAACTATGTAAAAGACAAATATGATGTTCAAGTTATTCTTGAACCAGGTGAAGCGATTGCATTAAATACGGGCTACCTTGTTACAACTGTGCTTGATATCGTAAAAAATGGAATGGAAATCGCAATTCTCGATACATCGGCAACTTGTCATATGCCTGACGTATTGGAAATGCCTTACCGTCCTCAAATTATCGGTGCAAGTACACCAAACGATAAACCATACACATACCGACTTGGTGGTATGACATGCCTTGCAGGAGATGTTATTGGTGACTATTCATTCGATGAACCGCTAAAACCTGGAGACAAAATTGTATTTACTGATATGGCTCATTACACAATGGTGAAAAACCATATGTTTAACGGTGTAAACTTACCGAGCATTTGCTTATATAATGAAGAAGAAGGCATCAAAGTAATTAGACAGTTTAAGTACGAAGATTACCGTAATCGTTTATCGTAATTATTCAACACCAATTGGACTAGCCACCAATTGGTGTTTTTTTATACTGCCCTTATTTTCAGAAAACCCCTGTACCCATTAATTATGCTGTAAAAAATCGGCAACAATAAGAAAATAAAGGACAAAAACAACTCCTAAATTTTTTTAATCGTTTAATTGGAACCGGTATTAAAAAAACACAAAAATTAAAACCCTAGGATTGTGCATCGTTATTGATGCACATCAACTAGGGTTTATCGTTTACTTACCACCATTATTGTTGTATAAACAGTTTTCGGCAATTAGTCAGGCCGAAAGATTGTTTAAACTCCCTCCTTTGCAATTAGAGTGAGCGTGTTCTTTTCGACCATCCCCTTTACGAATTGTTAATTATAATTTAACACAACACTTCATTTTTGTAAATATTCTGAATAATAAAAATAAAATTAATTCTAAATACCTATTATTTTCAATTTAAAACTTTATTCTTTTATTGCAATTATCGCTGTTTTTCGTTATGATGACCTAGACGAAAGAGGTGGAAACGTGAAACCAATTCAAGACAAAAACACACAAGTTAAATACTTAAAAGAGCGTTTAGAAATCTTCCTCGAAGTATTGGAAGCAATTGATGAAGAAACTGCGGGTATCGAAGACATTGATCGCTTAATTAAAATGATTGACGATATTGAAGAAAAAATCGAGCAGTTTAAACAAAGATCTTAACAAAACTGTTTATTTCCAAATTTAACAAACAAATCCAAATCGAGTAGGAGGGAGCGATTAACTCCCGTCCTCTCACACCACCGTACGTACGGTTCCGTATACGGCGGTTCAATTAAGATAATTGACGCAAGTTTTCATAACGAGCTTCAAGACTTTTCAGCCCTTGGTTTCTCCAATAGGAGTTACCAAGGGTTCTGTGTAATATTGGACTTTTTGAAATACGCCAATAACTCTTCCGAGTATTTCCCCATTCATACGCTTGCCATTGTGGTACGCCAAGTTGAATAAGGTTGCGTAACTTTGTTTTCGGTTTCTTCCAGTTCTTCCATAGACACATTCGAAGTCTTCTACGAATCCATTTATCTAATTCAGGGAATATAGATTTGGTGTCTGCTAACGCAAAATATCCACACCATCCCATTAGATATTGATTCAGTTTCTGAATGCGGTATTCCATCGGGTAGGGCATCTTGCGTGATGTGATTTCACGAACTTTATTCTTCATTCGTTTAAGGCTTTCTTTTGCGATACGAACCTTTGGCTCTTTATGATAGGTAAAGCTAAATCCTAGAAACTTACGTTTCCATGGACGGTCGACCGCTGATTTCTTTTCATTTACTTTCAGTCGTAGTTTTCCTTCAATAAATCGCTGGATACTTGCCATTGTGCGAAGTCCTGCTCGTTTACTTTTCACGTAAATGTTACAGTCATCCGCATATCGAACGAATTTGTGTCCTCTTCTTTCCAATTCTTTATCTAGTTCATCTAGTACAATGTTAGATAGTAGCGGACTTAATGGTCCTCCTTGTGGAGTTCCCTCAAATGTGTTTGACACCACACCATTAATCATGACGCCCGATTGTAAATACTTACGAATCAATTTCAGTAATGGTTTATCTTGGATTCTCTTCGCGAGTGTACCCATTAATCTGTCATGGTTGACCTTATCAAAGAATTTCTCCAAGTCCATATCTACAACCCATCGATGTCCATCTCTTATATATTCTTTCGCTTTCCTCACCGCATCATGGGCACTTCGGTTTGGTCTAAATCCGTAGCTGTTTTCAGAGAATGTAGGGTCATACACTTTTGAAAGTACTTGGGCGATTGCTTGTTGAATCAAACGGTCTGTTACGGTAGGGATTCCTAGTAAACGAACACCGCCATCAGGTTTCGGGATTTCGACTCTGCGGACTGGCATCGGTTCATAAGTTCCCTTGAGAATTGCTTCTTTAATCGATAGCCAGTTTTCAACTATGTGCTGTCGTAGATTTTGTACGGGCATCATATCTACTCCGTGGCTTCCTTTATTCTGTTCTACACGTTTTAGTGCTTGAAGCATGTTCTCCCGTGACAGGATTTGATTCAAAAGCATCGTTATTCTCCTTCCGTGAATAGCTGTTCTCTTTATGCCAGTGGTCACTCCACCCTCCAAGAGGTCCCCCACGGGATTCACCGCTTCCTCCCTCAAGTGAGGTACTACGTTTTCTGTGTTCATCATGACTCACTGAATGCCAAGGGCTATTCTCTCTTAATTGTTCGGTCCTTCTCAGTTGTTCTAGACCAACTAATACTATGACCTCTGCTGACTTCTGATGGTTCAGCTACTTATCACTAAGTAGGTTATGAAGTGTATTTCACGTATCCATCAGACCTCCCTGGGTAAGAATGTAATCTTTCCTTCCATCTATCTGCTTCATTTACTCTGTATCACCTTCGGCAGAAAGGACTTTGTTTTGTTGTGCAAACTCATCCAATGATACCTAGCCTTGTATGAAGTTCGTGTTCCTCAGACCGGAAGTTTGCCGCTCGCTTCCTTCAGATTCCGCGTCACCACAGACACCCTTGCGTTAAGCTAACCGTTACTTCTGCCTTCACGGCTCGGGACTTGCACCCTATAGATTACATCCATGCCAGGCGCACACATACTGTAAACACATTATTGCATGGACATCCATTATCCTTTATGATGTTCTAGGTGAAAGAGGTGGAAACGTGAAACCCATTAATGACAAAAACAGACAAGTCACATATTTAAAAGAACGTTTAGAAATATTCCTTGAAGTATTAGACGCTATTGACGCAGAAACAGCTGATGTAGAAGATATTGATCGACTCATTCAAATGATTGACGATATTGAAGATAAGCTGGAGCAATTTAAAATTCGTGATAATAATCAAAATGGCAACACCGATTAAAAGATATTAATTGTAAATCAACAAAAAAAGGAAGACCTGAATCAGTCTCTACAATCAATACTAGAAAACAGGTCTTCCTTATAAATTAAGCCTAGTCCTAAACATTTCCCCTCTAATCCTATTAAAGTATTCTTTTTTCAGCTTAAAGATAGCATCATTTTCAAATATTATTTTATATTTGCAATATTTTGTGCGAATTGTAAAGCGTTCTCCCCATCACCGTGAATGCAAATTGTATCTGCCTGAATGTCTATAAATTTATTATTAATCGTTAATATTTTTTTTGAACGCATTATTCTTTCCACATGTTTTAACATTTGACTATTGTCTTTTATTAATGCATTTGGATGCTTTCGATGAACAAGCGTTCCATCGTCATTATAATTTCGATCTGCAAATACTTCATGATACACTTCTATACCTTGCCGCTCAGCCATTTCTGCCATTAAACTCCCCGACAAACAGTATAAAATTAAATTCGAATTAAAATCCTTTACAGCTGAAATCACTGCATCTGCAATTATTTCGTCATTGGCACTTTGATTGTATAATGCACCGTGGGGCTTTACATGATGCAATTCTGCACCATTAGCATTTACAATTGCATTTAATGCGCCTAACTGATATAACAGCATTGTATAAATCTCCCTCGGTGACATATTCAATTCCCTTCTACCAAACCCTTGTAAATCAGGATAGCCTGGATGTGCGCCAATCTTCACATTATATTTTATCGCTAAATTAACTGTATCTTCCATAATAATTGGATCCCCTGCATGGAAGCCGCACGCTACATTAATTGAAGTTACGTAAGGTAAAATTTTTTCGTCGTTTGGCATTTTATAATTACCAAAACCTTCTCCTAGATCACAATTAATATCCATTTAACTCACCCACTATTTCAAATTGAACTTCATCAAACATTTTCGTCTGTACAAAGATCGGTAAGTCCTCTTCAACGATTGTTGCAATAATTGGATAACCGCCAATTGTTTGACTATCTGCCATCAAAACAACTGGTTGTCCATTTGACATAACTTGAATACTTCCGAATTGAGTTGCTTCTGACAAAATATCCTGCTCACAAGTACGTTTTAAACTAGCACCTTTCAAATAATATCCCATTCTGTTGCCACCAATATATTGAAACTTTTTCATAAACAACTCTTTACTTTCTTCATCAAATAAATCAAAGTGAGGTCCTTTATAGACTCTAATTTTATTTTTTGAATAATTAGGGATATATTTTGGATACAATCCTCTTATTTCACATTTTTCCACATTGTTTAATCTATTTAATATTGTACCTTCTCTACATTCCAGTCCCATATTCGCTAAATCATATGTAGAACGACTTCCTAAAATTAATTCATTTGCGAATCCGCCTAGCGCACTTAAATAAATAATATTTCCGTCTATAATTCTTTTAATTTCTAAACAGTCGTCTTTTTTTAATTCAAATGCTTTCCACAAAGGAATTAATTCACCATTTACATAACATTCAGCGTTTGGACCAGTAATAACATACGTGTTGTCTTGGAGTGCTTGAAACTTAAATCCACCAACAAATATTTCAAGAGAAGGACTATTTACTATATTCCCCAAAATATAATTGCCATAATAATGGGATACTCTGTCCATTGGACCTGATTGTGGAACACCAAATCTTCGATAACTAAATCTCCCTTGATCTTGTATAGAGGCATAAACCCCCATTTTTATAATTTTAAGTAGTCCTTCCATAGCTCCAACCCTCTTTCTTCTATTTTTTTAAACTCTGTTTTTGAAATTCGATCAATTCGAACTTTCACTTGAGGGCTAAAGAAAAAATAAGGTTTATACTGAAAATTAAATAATTGAACTGGAGTTCTGCCCAGAATATTCCAACCACCTGGAGATGACAATGAATAAATCCCTGTCTGTATCCCACCAATGCCGACAGAACCAGCTTCAACATTTTTTCTAGCTTTTGGTAATCTTGGTACCCTTAAACGTGCATCTAATATCCCTAAGTATGGAAAACCCGGCAAAAACCCCATAAGAAATACTTCATACGTCTTAGAACTATGAATATTAACGATTTCTTCATAACTAAGACCCGTATATTCTATGATTCTCTCCATATCAATAGCAAACTCTTCGTCATAACATACTGGAATAGTAATAATCTTTGATGATCTGTTTTGTTTTTGAATTGAGTGCTTTCTCCAATAATTCAAAACTTCGGTTACATTAAATTGATGTTTTGTTTTTAAATATACTGTAACCGTATGATATCCAGGAACTATCTCTATGAGATGCTTTCGAAAGTGAATATTTAACATCGACTCAAATGATTGTAATAAAGATAAGTTCTCATAAGAAATTTCTTCTTCAAATGAAAATCTTATAATATTTGGTGTGATCCAAAAAAACTTTGGCATAAATATATTAAGTTGCATTGATCGCTTCCTCTAGACATATTTTCACAGCTGAAAGCAAATCATGATTACTCCAACCTGGATATTTTCCATGTTTACAAGCTAATTCAAAATTCATCGGTATATGAATAAATCCGGCCAATATATTATGTTTCGTAGCATATTTCAAACCTTCATACATTACGTTATTACAAAGATACGTACCAGCACTATTAGAAATTTCAGCTGGATAACCCTCATTCAACAAACGATTTACCATTGCTCTAATTGGTAAGTTTGTTAAGTACGCGTCAGGACCTTCTTCATCTATTAATTCATCAATGGGTTGATAGCCTTGATTGTCCGCATCTCCATCTTTAATATTTATCGCGATTCGTTCAGGTGTTACTTTGTGACGACCTGCTGCAATTCCTAACGAAATAATCATGTCAGGCTTAATATCTTCTAACGCTTGTTTAAATTCTTCGATACCATCTTTGAAATCTACCTTTAACCCTTTACTTACGATTTTATAATCTCCAATAACCGTACCATTTAATTTTTCTACAATGTCCCAAGTTGGATTTACATGATAATCTAAAAATGGTTCAAACCCTGTTAGGAAAAGCTTTTTCATCTGTTTTTCCTCCTTAAACTAATTGGTCTGACTTTTTCGTATTTATTCAATAAGATGATAGGGGATTGATATACTGATTCCAAAATGGATTTGTTAAATAAATATTGTGCTTCTATACAACTTTCTAATTCTTCGCCATATAAAACTTCATCTGCTACTTCAGATGTGATATCTGCAGCAACCCAAGATGGATATCTAAAAATAGTAACCGCTGGATATTCGGGTGTTACTGTTAGTTCTGAATAAAAATTAATATTATCACTACCTTCTATCGGATACTTCTCTGGAGCAAACTGCGTTCCGTATTTGATATAACGATTTCTCCAATATTTATTTTCTTCTGCAAAGACAGTATCACGGAATAATTCATCTAATTGTTCTTCTATTATTTGTAAATTTTCTTTATGCACATCCGCATAGTCTGTTTTTATATAACGGCCAATACCATATACTTTAGCACTTGGTAAGTTATACGAAACTGGAAATAGTGGCGGTGTATTATAACCGGCAAACGGCTGTACCCATTCATGTGCTGGAATTCCATGATTGTCGATAACAATATCCGGTGCCCATTTTTTTAATAAGTTAGGCAGAACATCTGCTTCACCAAACTCAGTTTTTTGAAATTTTAGATGTGCGAATTCTAAACCTACTGCATTAAATCGTGCTGCATGATGCTTCCATTTTGGATGTTCTTTTGTTAATTCTCTTAATAACGCTTCACCATCAGGATTTGCATTTAAAATGACTATTACATTCAATTTATTTAAATAATCTACATACTCACTCTGCAATTTTTTTATTAACTTTTTTGCTGCTGGAATGCTAGAAACTTCATTTGCATGGTGACCGGTTTCAATTATGACTGTATGTTTCTCATTTGACTTTTTTATTCCGGATATAAAACTTTGCTCACTTCTAATTGTGCATTCCACCGCAAAAATAGGTCTACGTAAGTATGAATGATTAACATAAACAATTTTTGAAACGTTACTTTCTAGAGATTTTAAATCTTCTGAAATTGGTACAGGTTGAAGATCACTTAAGTTTAAGGGCTTGTTATTTAAAAAGTGGAATTGCTCCATTTCACCATGTTCATTGAATTTAATTAACTCTAAACAATCCTCCTGTTGTTCATCGGTAGTTACATACAGTGAAAATTCACCTGAAACATCTTCATATATTTCTTCTGACAAATACATTTTCGGAATAATTCCACCAGGTGAAGTATAAGGTTTACCGAATTTCTTTGAACCAAGAATTTTAAAGTACTCTAATAAATTAAAATACAAATCTTCATATAATGCCTCTAAAGAGGAGTTAAGCTCATTTTTAACTGGCAATTCTTCTTCAATGCCCGCACCTTTATAAACTATTTCAAGTTTTTCAAAAAGTGGACTTGTAATGCCATCCCCTTTTGATTGTTCAATGTAATATTCAATTTCTGGCATAATGTCATTTAACAAATACTCGTAAAAACTTTTTCTATCCGTATTTATAATCCATTGACCATCTTTACTACGAACTCCAGCTGTTGTGGGAGAAACATAATGTTGTCCATCTACATAATGGAAAGTATCGATTAATGGGGAAAACGTATGATAATTGTTCCCTATTACGACTTTGTAAATTTCTTCTTGTTCTTCAACTAAGTGAAATTGGATAGCATCTTTATCAATCTGAAAACGTTGTGCCAATAACTCATCGATTGGATATAATTCCATAATCCATCGATTTGCTAGTTCTAAATTTCCAGTTTGTGCTCCATTTTTACAGTAAATATCGATTTTCTCCACTTTATCGTATAGTGGAGCTACCTCTTCTAATAACCAATAAAAACCTGATTTAAAAGCACTATAAACTTTCACTTCACCCAACTTATTACATTCACTTTTTATACGTTGTTGGAAACTCTTTCGATTTTCTGCATTAGCAGTTACAAATACTTCAACATCTCCTTCCATGCCTTTAAGCTTGTCTAATAACCTAGTAGCTTCGGATTGAGAAGTCCACGTTTTGTGTAAAACTCTTTTTATTTCAGGTTGCACAAACAAATGATTTTTCCATGCGCCCCATATCCCCCCTTCACTGGTATGTACAACTTGAGCAATACTATTTAATGTTTTTTCCGCATGATTACTTTCTAATAAAAACGTATTTTTTGATTCTAAAGTGAATGTTTCATTTGAACCTTTAACAATTTTAAATTGTGCAGTTGCATTTGAATTATTGATAATTGGTAATCGCGCACTTGTTGAATATAATCCAAGTCTTAATACCATATAACAGATTGATTTCAATAGTTCTTTCGTTTTTGTTACTTTAATTTGAAAACTAAAATCTAAATGTTGTTTAGGATGAGCCTCTTGCTTATCACCTGTTCCATAGAATGTCCATAAGTGCTCCAACTCGCTATAAGTCACTTGTGTCTCTTCTTCTAGATTATTTGTTGGATAATCTTTAATAAAATCTCTTAACAGTTGGTCTAATTCAAAAATGGAATTATAGTAAATAGTTATACTATTTTCTTCATATAAAATAGATGTTTTAGTCGTTGGAACAATTTTTATTTTATTTTTTTGTCCTTTATCTTCAAATATATCTAGCTTTATTTCACTACTTAAAACACCTAAATATGCAATAAAATCCACTAGTCCTTCAGAAAAAAAAGATTCGTCATCCGGCAATTCAATATAAACAGATGGTATCCCATTGTGTATAAGCTGTTTTATCATCATAATTTATCACCCTATTTAGAATTTGGATCTAATCGGTCGCGTATCCAATCTCCTAATAAATTAAAACCTAATACAGTTAACATAATTGCTAGACCTGGAAATACCGCTGTCCACCAAGCGGTTGTAATGTAGTTTCTACTATCTGAAAGCATTCCTCCCCACGAAGGAATAGTAGGGTCAACCCCTAACCCTAAAAATGTTAATGATGCTTCGAGTAAAATAAATTCAGCAATACACATCGTTGCTAACACTATAATTGGCCCTGCAATATTTGGTAATACATGTTTAAAAATAATTACAAAATGGGTACCGCCAATTGCTTTTGCAGCTTGAATGTACTCTTGTTCCTTTAAAGATAATATTTCGCCTCGAATTAAGCGTGCAAAATTCACCCAATAAGTTAGTCCTAAAATGATAATGATTTTTTCTATACCAGTACCAAGAACACTCATAATAACAATTGCTAATAACATAAATGGGAAAGCTAATTGAATATCACCAAGACGCATTATAATATCGTCAAACCATTTACCGAAGTAACCAGCTAATATCCCTAAAATCGTTCCTAAAGTTAGCGCAATACAAACGCCACCAATACTTACAATTAAAGAGATTCTTGCTCCATACATTATACGGCTCAATAAATCTCTTCCTAATTGATCTCCACCAAGAAAATAAACAGATTTCCCTGCTTCATCAGCCCAGCTTGGTGGCACTAAACGAGAAACTAAATCTGCCTTAAAAGGATCAAAAGGCATAATAATATTAGCAAATAGAGCTGTAAAAACAGATACGGAAACTAATATCATTCCAATGAAACCAGTTGGATTTTTTATTATAAAATTGATAAGTAGTTTGATAAAACTTTTTTTCTTTGCAATAGTTTTTGAATTTTGTTCAATAATTTGTGTCAAAGTTAATCCCCCTTACCTGTGCGAATCTTGGGATTGATTAAAGAATAACTTAAGTCAACAAGTAAATTTACTAAAACCATTACTATTGCTAAAACAATTACCCCACCTTGAACTACTGGATAATCTCTCTGATTTATTGCGTCAACTATTAATCTACCAATTCCTGGCCATGCAAAAACTTGTTCAATAATTACCGTACCACCTAACAATGCACCAAATTGTAATCCGATTAATGTAACAGTTGGTAATAATGCATTGCGAAAACCATGTTTAATAATTACTTTCCATTCTTTAATTCCTTTAGAGCGGGCAGTTGTAATATATTGCATTTTCATTACTTCCAGCATTGACGAACGTATAAGTCGTGCTAATATTCCAGATAGAATTAAACCAAGAGTAAATGAGGGCAAAATAATTGATTTAAATCCATCAAAACCAGAAGCTGGAAACCACTTTAAATTAACCGAAAAAATTAAAATCAACATGATACCAAGCCAAAAATTAGGAAAGGAAATACCAATTAACGAAAAAACTCTTCCCAAAAAATCAATAGGCTTATCTTTTTTTATTGCAGATAAAATCCCGACAGGAAATGCAATTAATATTGCGAAAAACATTCCACCAAGCGCTAATGCGAATGTTGGCCATGCACGTTCCAAAATTAAATCAATTACTTGTTCTCCAGAACGATAAGAAACTCCTAAATCAAACATTATTAATCCTTTTAAAAAAATAAAATATTGTTCGGGTAATGATTTATCAAGTCCTAGTTCTATAGTAATTCTTTCAATCGCTTCTTCAGTTGGTTCTCCTGCACCAAACATTACAGTTACTGGGTCACCTGTTAAACGAATTGCTGAGAAAATAATAATTGAAATAGAAAGTATTACGAATATAGTATGAAACAATCGCTTAACGATATATTTAGCCATTTCATCTTCCCCTTTATATTAGATAAGGAGATAGAAAGAACTCTCTATCTCCTCTAGATTTTTACTCCACTGTAACACCTTTAAAGCTTAAACGATCATCATGTGGAGGTTGGAAACCTTTAATACGCTTGTTAATTGCATATAAGTCTACACCTGAATATAGATTAACTTCTGGTACATCATCATATAAAATTTGTGTTAATTCTTTAAAGATTTTTGCACGTTCCCCATTATCAATACTTTGACGTTGTGCATCTAAAAGTTCTTCAACTTTTTCATTTTTATATGATGGGTTCCAGAATTGACCTTCATAATACATTTGATATGCTGTATTATCAAAGTCTAATGTCCATCCACCCCAGCCATTTCTGTACATATGACCAGCTTTTCCATTTGGAATTAAATCGGAGTTCATCGTTGTAATTTCTGCTGTTTTAATTTCTACTTTTAGTCCTACTTCTTGTAAATAATTTGCTACTACTTGTGCAATTTCTTTAAATGTTCCATCATTACCAGGTACATAAAATTCTAATGTCGTATTTTCCGGAACATTTGCTTCTGCTAATAATTGTTTCGCTTTTTCTGGGTCATATGGATAAGGTTCTAAATCTGGGTTATGTCCAAATGAAAGTTCACTTTGGAATGTTGCAATTGGTTTACCATAACCACTTAATATTTGCGCAATAATTGCTTCCTTATCAATTGCATAGTTAATTGCTTTACGTACACGAACATCATCCATCGGTTTTTTCCCTGTATCAAATCGGATAGCGTAAGCTGTTGGTGTACCAACTTCTAACAATTGTAAATAACTTTGAGATTTAACTGTTTCAACTTGTGAAACTTCTAAGCGTTTCATTGCATCAATAGTGCCCGCTTGTAACTCAGCTAATCGTGTTGATGCTTCAGGAATTACTTTAAATGTAATTTTATCAACATGATATTGATCACTTTCCCAATAATCCTCATATCTTTCTAATACAATTTCTTGATCTCGTTTGTAAGAAACCATTTTATACGGACCAGTACCAACTGGGTTGTTGTTAAAGTGTTCATCTCCCATTTCAGCAATATATTTTGGTGGAACTATGGAAGCACCATAACCAGAAAGTTTTGTAATTAATACAGGGTCTGGGCTATTTAATTTAAACGTAACTTCATATTCTCCAGTAACTTCTACACTTTCGATTGAAGAATAGTTAGAATATTGTGGACCCGCTTGACCTTCCTCGCCTAATAAACGATCAAATGTGAATTTTACCGCCTCTGCATTAAATGGCTCACCATTATGGAAAGTAACCCCTTGACGTAATTGGAATACGATAGTTTTTTCATCTATGTATTCCCATGATTCTGCTAAACCTGGTTCAATTTCTAAGTCATTATTACGGATAACTAAGCCCTCAAAAACAGATGTAGCTATAGTACTCCAATCTAATAAGAATGTATCGATTGGGTCCCAGTTTTGAGGTTCACTTGAAACAGCAAACACAATTTCATTTCCTCTATCAATTTTAGGTTCATTGTTTGAAGTATCAGCTTGAGTATCGTTATTACCAGAATCGGAATTACTACATGCTGCTAATATGAGTACGATACTAGCTAACAACATAAGCAACCAATTTCTTTTCATACCAACATCTCCTTTGTTAATTATTGTTATTGCCCATATGGATATGAAGCAGAATAACCTAATTCTTTGGAAATTTTAGCTGCTGCTTTCCACATACGAGGTAAGTATTCTTTAATTTTTGATTTTGGAATATTTGCTTCTATTCCCGCGATTGAAATTGAATAAAGTACTTTTCCTTCAGCATTAAATATTGGGACAGCTAGTGAAACTGTTCCTTCAGCTAATTCTGATAAACTATAGGCATAGCCTAATTTTTTACTAGATTCAATAGCATTTAATAATTCATTTTTTGTCGTCAATGTACCACTAGCAAATTTCACTAAATTACCTAATAATATTTCATTAATTAATTTGTTAGATTGATAAGCTAAAATAATTCTTGAACATGCACCTGCATATAACGGTGCTCGCCTACCTACTTTTGTATATAATAGAGCCGGATTAGTACTCTCTACTTTTTCTAAATACAATCCATCTAGTTGATCCATACAAATCAACTGTACTGCAACGTCAAATTCATCTCGAAGGCTTATCATTTCTGGTAATGCAATGTTTTTAACCTCTAATGAACTTGAAGCTATTACCCCAAGTTCAATAAGTTTATATCCTAAATAATAATTATCTGACAGTACCAATTTTGAACCAACATAATGGCTAGGTCGTCTTAAAAATCCAACTTCTGTAAATGATTTTAAAAACCGAATTAATGTTGGCTTTGGAATATTCGTCTCTTGTGCCATTTCATCTAATGTCCAAACTGGTTTTTCATAGTTAAATAGCGATAAAATTTTTACTGCTTTTTCAAATGTTTTACTCACTTAACCACTTCCACAGTTTCATAGAGTAAACATGAAACTTTATGTTCAGTATTATAGTTTGATAGCTTTGGTACACTCGTTTTACATGATTCCATAGCATTAGGACAACGTGGATGAAATGTACAACCAGTTGGTGGATTACTTGGACTAGGCACATCACCTTTAAGTACTGTACGTTGTTTTACTTCTTTAGGATGAGATTTTGGTAATGCAGATAATAAGGCTTTTGTATATGGATGTTTTGCATTATTAAATAACTCATTTTTTTCTGCTATCTCTACTAGTTTTCCTAAATACATTACACCGATTTTGTCACAGAAATGGTGCACAACATTTAAATCATGTGATATGAAAATAAAAGTGATACCTAAATTTTCATTCAAATCTTTCATTATATTTAAAACTTGAGATTGAATTGATACATCTAAAGCTGAAACTGGTTCATCTGCAATGATAACTTTCGGATTTGTTACAATTGCCCTTGCTATACCAATTCGTTGACGTTGACCACCCGAAAATTCATGCGGGAATCTTTGTAAATGGTTTTCAGTTAAACCGACTTGCTTTGCAACTTCGATTACTCTTTTTCTTCTCTCTTCTTTCGTACCAATTTTGAAATTTATTAACGGCTCCTCTATGATTTTAAAAACTTTCATTCTAGGATTTAATGATGCAAAAGGATCTTGGAAAATAATTTGAATATCTTTCCGCTTTTCTCGCATTTCAGCCGAATCAAGTTTAACTAAGTCTTCACCATTTAAAATAACTTCTCCCTCAGTAGGTTCAATTAAACGTAAAATTGATTTTCCCATTGTTGACTTTCCGCATCCAGATTCACCAACAATTCCAAATATTTCTCCTTTATGTACAGTAAAAGAAACATCATCTACCGCTTTTAAATCGTTTTTTTTATTGGGTCCAACTTTATAATATTTTTTCAGATTTCTTATTTCTAAAATCGGTGTAGACACGCTATCCACTCCCTTCTACACATTTTCATACAACCAACATCTTACTTTTTGATTATCTGAAAAAAATAAATCAGGTTTTTGTGAACATTTACTATGAGCAAAACTACATCGATCTTTAAAACGACAGCCTAAAGGCATTTCATCTGGCGCTGGAACCACACCATCAATTGTCGATAAACGATCTTTACTATCATGAATACTTGGTAATGATGCTAATAATCCTTTTGTATATGGATGTTTAGGATTATCAAATAAATCCGTAACAGTTGCCTCTTCAACAACCTCTCCTGCATACATCACAATGACTTTTTCACACATTTCTGCAACAACACCTAAATCATGGGTGATTAATATAATTGACATCTCAAGTTTCTGTTGTAGTTCTTTCATTAATTCTAAAATTTGAGCTTGAATCGTAACGTCTAATGCTGTTGTAGGCTCATCGGCTATTAAAATCTCTGGATTACATGATAGAGCAATTGCAATCATTACTCTCTGACGCATTCCACCAGATAATTGATGAGGGTATTCATCTATCACTTTGTCAGGCCTTGGAATACCAACTAAGTTAAGCATCTCTAACGCTTTTTCTCTTGCTTCTTTTTTAGTAGTTTTTTTATGATGACTTCTTATCATTTCAATGATTTGATCACCAATTTTATATACTGGATTTAGTGAACTCATCGGCTCCTGAAAAATCAAAGCAATTTTCTTTCCCCGAAGACTTCGCCATTCTTTTTCAGATTTTATATTTACTTGTTTATTATCTATCTCAATAGAACCGCTCTGTATTTCAATCCCTTTTGGTAAAAGACCTAATAATGAATAGGACGTCATACTTTTTCCACATCCAGATTCTCCGACAATACCTAATGTCTTTCCCTTTTCCAGCTCAAAGGAAACGCCATTTACGATAGATACTTGTTGTTTTTCAATTGTATAACCAACTTTTAAATTTGTAGTTCGGAGCATAACTTTTTGCACATTTTCCCCCTCCAGTTATGTAAAACCATTCCAAAAAATGAAATCGAATTCCATTTTTTAAATTTATAGAAAAATGATACTAAAAAATTTTTTAATATTCAATATTTTTCTGAAATTTACATCTATTTTTTTTAGGAATTATCTGAAATGTATAGTAGAATAATAATTCCATCTAGGTTCTCAACTTTTCCGAAAATCTATTGCCTTCATTCAAAAATAATTTTTAAAGTATTTGTCGGATATTCTACTTCAGAGAAACCCTATTTTTCCGAATAGCGGATTAATCCTACAATTGACGCTTTCGCCTATATGACTGCTTAAATTAGTGATTTCCCATTATCTGTTGCACACTATTTCTACCTTAATGAGAATTCCACAATATTTTGTTCACTCTTAGTATTTCCAATAGATTGTCATAAGAAAAAAGCTAATTCTTATGAATATCCGTATTAAATTTCTATCACTCTTTTTTTTAAAAAAATTAAAAGGTATAATTGAATATGGAGTTTAATTCAAAATATTCTGGGGGGTATTTTAATGTCAGTGGCAACTTCTTATTTACAAACTTTAGAAAAGAGCCTTTACGATTTAATTAGTGAAACATCAACTAACTTACCAAAAGATGTTCGCCGTGCAATCAAAAAAGCAAAAGAAGCAGAAAACGCTGGTACTCGTGCTGCAATGAGTTTATCAACTATTACAAACAATATTGTCATGGCAGAAGATAATGTATCACCTATTTGTCAAGATACAGGACTTCCTACATTTAAAGTAAAAACTCCTGTAGGCGTAAACCAATTAGAAATTAAAGCAGCTATCCGCAATGCAATTGAAAAAGCAACAGAAGACGCAAAATTACGTCCGAATGCCGTTGACTCACTTACTGGTAAAAATAGTGGAAATAACTTAGGTGAAGGCGTTCCGGTTATTAAATTTGAGCAATGGGAAAACGATTACATTGAAGTAAAATTAATTCTAAAAGGTGGCGGTTGTGAGAACAAAAATGCTCAATACAGCTTACCTTGCGAATTAGAAGGTCTTGGTCGCGCTGGACGTGATCTTGATGGAATTCGTAAATGTATTCTTCATGCTGTATGGAAAGCTCAAGGACAAGGTTGTTCTGCTGGTTTTATCGGAGTAGGTATCGGTGGAGACCGCTCTAGCAGCTACGATCTTGCAAAAGAACAATTATTCCGCCACTTAGAAGATACAAATCCTATTCCTGAACTTGCTAAATTAGAAGAGTACATCGTTGAAAAAGCAAATACACTTGGTGTAGGAACAATGGGCTTCGGCGGTGAAGCAACATTATTAGGTTGTAAAATTGGCGTAATGCACCGTATTCCAGCTTCTTTCTTCGTATCAATTGCTTATAACTGTTGGGCATTCCGTCGCATGGCGGTTGATATTGATGCTAACACTGGCGAAATCAAAAAATGGCACTATCAAGATGGTGAAAAAATTACATTCCGAAACGAAGAAGAAAAAGCTGAAACAAAATCTGAAAGCCGCGTAGTTGAATTAAAAGCACCAATCACTGAAGAGCAAATTCGTGAACTAAAAGTGGGTGACGTTGTAAAAATTAGCGGTCGCATGTACACAGGTCGCGATGCAATTCACCACCACTTAATGACACACGATGCACCAGTAGATTTAAATGGTCAAATTATTTACCACTGCGGTCCTGTTATGGCAAAAGACGAAAATGGAAATTGGACTGTAAAAGCGGCTGGTCCTACAACTTCCATCCGTGAGGAACCTTATCAAGGCGATATCATGAAAAAATTCGGAATCCGCGCAGTAATTGGAAAAGGCGGTATGGGTGCAAAAACATTAAAAGCATTACAAGAACACGGTGGCGTGTACTTAAATGCAATTGGTGGTGCAGCACAATACTATGCTGACTGCATTAAGAGCGTAGACGGTGTGGACTTTCTTGAATTCGGTATTCCTGAAGCAATGTGGCACTTAACAGTTGAAGACTTCACTGCAGTTGTTACAATGGACTCTCACGGAAACTCTTTACACGCAGATATCGAAAAATCTTCATTAGAAAAATTAGCTCAATTCGCAGAAAGAGTATTCTAATTAAATCAGAATGATATAGGTTTTGCTGTTCAAAAAATCAGATGAACATTTGATTTTTTGAGCAGCTTTTTTATGAACTTTTTGCAACTATTATAAAAACAATCGAGTAGGAGGGAGCGATTAACTCCCGTCCTCTCACACCACCGTACGTACGGTTCCGTATACGGCGGTTCAATTAAGATGATTGACGCAAGTCTTTATAACTTCCGTGAATAGCTGTTCTCTTTATGCCAGTGGTCACTCCACCCTCCAAGAGGTCTCCCACGGGATTCACCGCTTCCTTCCTCAAGTGAGGTACTACGTTTTCTGTGTTCATCATGACTCACTGAATGCCAAGGGCTATTCTCTCTTAATTGTTCGGTCCTTCTTAGTAGTTCTAAACCAACTAATACTATGACCTCTGCTGACTTCTGACGGTTCAGCTACTTATCACTAAGTAGGTTATGAAGCGTACTTCACATATCCGCCAGACCTCCCCGGGTAAGAATGTAATCTTTCCTTCCATCTATCTGCTTCATTTACTCTGTACCACCTTTGGCAGAAAGGACTTTGTTTTGTTTAGCAAACTCATCCAATGATACCTAGCCTTATATGAAGTTCGTGTTCCTCAGACCGGAAGTTTGCCGTTCGCTTCCTTCAGATTCCGCGTCACCACGGACACCCTTGCTCTTGGCTAACCTCTACTTCTGTCTTCGGGGTTCGGGACTTACACCCTATAGTTCATGTACATGCCGGGCGCACCATAAAAATGGGCATTCACTTGTGATGAATGCCCATTTTCCTTTGGCGAATTGGAGTATTATTTAATGGTTAAACCAAAGATGTCTTTTCTGAAGTGTCATTATAAATTTCTGTATCTAGTTCTTTTGTGATACGGCTTGATACAATACCGGACACCATAGAACCACTTACATTCAGCGCAGTACGTCCCATATCAATCAACGGTTCCACTGAAATCAAAATACCCGCAAGCGCTAACGGCAAATCCATAGCAGATAATACAATGATTGCTGCAAATGTTGCACCACCGCCAACACCGGCTACACCAAATGAACTGATCGCAACGATTAAAATAAGCATTGCAATAAACCCTGGTGTAAACGGATCAATTCCAACAGTCGGCGCAATCATAACAGCCAACATTGCCGGATATACACCAGCACAACCATTTTGACCAATGGATAAGCCAAAAGAACCTGCAAAGTTGGCAATTCCTTCTGGAACGCCTAAACGTTTTGTTTGCGTTTGAAGATTTAACGGTAATGTAGCTGCACTTGAACGTGATGAAAATGCAAATAATAAAGTTTCAGCAACTTTTTTCACGTATAATACTGGATTTAAACCTGTCAACGAAACAATTATTAAATGTACAATAAACATTGCAATCAACGCTGCATAAGAAGCAATGACAAATTTGCCTAAATCGGCAATTGCACCGAAGTTGCTTGTAGCAACCGTACGTGCCATAATCGCCAATACCCCATATGGTGTTAATTGCAGAACGATGCGTACAACTCCCATTATAAGACCATAAATGGCATCGACGCCTTTTTTCACTGTGTTTGCTGTTTCCTCATCTTTTCGTTGAAGTTGTAAATAAGCAAACCCTAATAAGGCTGCAAAAATTACAACCGCAATCGTTGAAGTGGAACGGGCACCTGTCATATCAAGAAATGGGTTGGCAGGGAACATTTCCAAAATATGCTCTGGCTATGTTTTTACATTTTCAGCTTTTTGCACAATTTCCTCTCCACGTGCAACTTCAGAGTCCCCTTGCATGATTTGTGAAGCATCCAAATCAAAAATGGCTGTTGATAAAATACCTAAGGATGCAGCAATGGCAGTTGTACCAATTAGCACAGCCAAAATGATGCTTGCAATTTTCCCTAAATTTTTTCCTATTGTCACTTTCGTAAATGCCGCCAAAATTGAAATAAATACTAAAGGCATTGCAACCATTTGCAATAATTTTACATAACCATTTCCGATGATATTAAACCATGGCATCGTTTTCGTTATCGTTTCTGAACCAAATCCATAAATCCATTGCAGAACAGCTCCAAATACTACCCCAATAGCTAACGCTATAAACACTCTGTTTGAAAATTTTACATTTTTTTTCTTTAAAAAATATAAAAAGACCAACAAGCCTATTAAAATAGCAATATTTACTATAATTCCCATCACTTAGCCTCCTTTTATATGAACAAACTTTATAATACATCTTTATTCCGATAAGTCAAGTAAGATTAATATAATTTAAATTTTCTATAATTTTTAGTGTTTAATTGTTTACAAAAGAACTGTTTTAGATTAGAATAATTTTAAAATAAAACTTATTTCAAATAATTGATATTGATTATCAATTACTATAAAAATGGAGGTTTGAAACTGAAATTCATTATCACAAGGAGGATTTTATGGATAACAGTAATCGAGAAAATTTCTCACTAATTGAGAATATAAAACAACATCAGGAACTAATCGCAGCTATTATAAGCGGAGTCATTATATTAATGGCGTGGAAATTAGAAAAAGAAGGCTTATCAACAGCTTCGGTATTTTCATATATAATCGCTTTTATTATTGGTGGTTATGCGAAAGCAAAGGAAGGAATCCTTGACACTATAGAAAATAGAACATTAAATGTGGAGTTATTGATGATTTTGGCAGCCATCGGTTCAATGACAATCGGCTACTGGACAGAGGGTGCCATATTGATCTTCATTTTTTCCTTAAGCGGCGCCCTTGAAACTTATGCAATGAATCGTAGTCATCGTGAAATCTCATCCTTAATGAATTTGCAACCAGAAGAAGCATGGCTCGTACGAGGAAATTTTGAGCCGATGAAAGTACCCGTATCTACTTTAAAAGTAGGCGACCATCTGTTAATTAAACCGGGAGAAAGAATTCCTGCAGATGGTGAAATCATAAAAGGCTCTTCATCTGTTGATGAATCAGCCATAACAGGTGAATCTATTCCCGTTTCCAAAAATGTAGGTGATGAAGTTTTCGCAGGTACCATCAATTTAAATGGCACCATTACAATTAACATGACAAAACCAAATTCTGAAACGCTTTTCCAAAAAATTATTACGCTCGTGCAATCAGCTCAAAGTGAAAAATCCCCTTCCCAACTATTTATAGAAAGATTTGAAAATCTCTATGTAAAGTGTGTTTTAATTGCCGTTTTAATTATGATGGTTCTTCCTCACTACCTATTTGGTTGGGACTGGAATACAACTTTCTATAGAGCAATTGTGTTGCTAGTTGTCGCTTCACCTTGTGCCCTTGTTGCATCCATTATGCCCGCTACACTCGCAGCAATCTCAAATGGTGCACGACACGGCATTTTACTAAAAGGTGGCGTCCATTTAGAAAATTTGAGCGTCATTAAATTACTTGCAGTTGATAAGACTGGAACACTAACGGAAGGAAAGCCGTCAGTAACCGATGTGATTGTCCGAGAAGATTTGGATACTAATGAAACGCTTCAAATTATTGCATCTATTGAAGCTCAATCCAATCACCCTCTTGCTCAATCCATTGTTCAGTATGCGAAAGAACAACAAGTGGAAATTATCTCCGGCATTGATATTGCTGATGTTCCTGGATTTGGGTTAAAAGGGAATATTCGCGGTCAATCTTACACGATTGGTAAGGGAGATTTTGTAGGAAGCAATGAAGCAAAGACATTTGCGAATGGTGTTGCAGCTCAACTGGCAGAAGAGGGAAAAACCGTTGTCTTTATGAAAGATGAGCAAGGTATTGCCGCATTGATTGCTTTAAAAGACATAATTCGTGATGAAGCGAAAGAAGCTGTTCAAACATTGAAAGAACTTGGAATCAATATTACCATGATTACAGGAGATAATGAAAAAACAGCCAAAACGATTGCGAAAGAAGCAGGGGTAACGGAATATATTGCTGAATGTTCTCCTGTTACAAAAACAGAATTTATTAATAAAGCTTTAAAACAACATCAATACGTTGGAATGGTAGGCGATGGTATCAATGATGCACCTGCCCTTGCAAAATCAACTGTAGGAATTGCTATGGGCGGAGGTACTGATGTAGCATTGGAAACGGCAGACGTCGTATTAATGAAAAACGATTTATCGAAAATTGCCTACGCTATTAAACTAGGAAGAAAAATGCAAAAAATTGTGAAACAAAATGTTATTTTTTCAACAGCAGTCATTGCTTTACTCATCATTTCTAATTTTCTTCAAATCGTCGATCTCCCACTTGGGGTAGTTGGGCACGAAGGTAGCACTATTTTAGTGATATTAAATGGATTAAGAATGCTTAAAACACAATCATAGAATATTTAGTTGATGCATTGGTTTATATGTAAACAGAAAAGCGGATAACTTAAACCGCTTTTCTGTATAATTGTATGAAGTACAAAATTGCTATGAGTGGAGTGTCTGCTTTGGGAAATTTTTTAATTAGGAGATGTTGCCTTTCTTATTTTCGCAAAATGTCTTTTACGCATTGCTGCATTTAATATTCCACCGAATATTAAAATCATTCCCGTAAAATACAACCAAAGCATAAAAATAATGACACTGGCAATACTTCCATAAGTAAAAGTAAAATTACCAAAATGATTCACATAAAAAGAAAACCCGTAAATTAACACTACCCATGAAATAGTTGAAAATACTGTTCCAGGTAATACAGCCACAATATGAACTCGTGATTCTGTATAAGGTATAACCCAGTACAATAAAAGTAACACAATAAAAATGAGTAGTGGTGGTAAAATCCATTGTACATAATTCCAAAAGTCAACAAATGATGTCTCGACTCCTAAAAAATCGAATAGCAAGTATACATATCGTTGACCAAAAATCGGCACTATTAAAGCAAGCAGCAATATTAAAATTAATAATACTGTAAAGACTAATGACCAAGCTCGGTTTATAATTCCCATCTTTGGCTCTGTTTCATAAGCTTCATTTAACGTTTTAATTATCGCATTCATTCCTCTTGAAGCAGACCACAATGTACCTAATATCCCGATTGATAAAACACCGCCCCCATTATACGTTGTCAATACTTCTACAATCGTTCCTTGGGTCAACATGAAAACTTCAGCTGGTACAATGGTTTGAATAAAACGAAAAACATGTTCTTGATTAATATCCAAAAAAGGTAATGTGGAAACGACGACTAATAACAACGGGAAAAATGATAGTAAGAAGAAGTAAGCTAGTTGCGCCCCCATTCCGGAAATGTCCACTTTCTTCATTCTGATAATGATTTCCTGGACAAATCCTTTAAAAGTCGTAATATCAATTTTTGATTCATCTGGATTAAAAATTGATTGAAACATTAAAACCCATTTTGTTTGCGAAACTTTTGAATCATTCAAGCGCTAGCTCACTTCCCTTCATCCCACATCACATTATTTTTCTTCTTTCGATGAAAAAGCTGCTTTTGTATCTTCGACAATCGCTTGAACGGTACTTGGAATTTCTTTCATTTCATCGATTTTTTCCATAATAAAATTTACATTTTCCGTCGTATCTTCATATAATTTTTGCATTTTTTCTATCTTTTCATAAACGAGTTGTTGGAATTCATCACGATTTTTAGCATAGTAAATAACAGAATCCTTTATATTTTTCATTGTTTCAACGGTATGTTCTCTTGTTTTACGATCAAACATGCTCACTGCGGCACCTACTATTGCACCAATCACAACACCTTTGCATAATTTGCTTTGGCTCATTACCTTCTCCTCCTGTCGATTCATGTAAAGTTTTACTAATAATATTCTATAAGAACTTTTAATCTTTTAAAAGTAAGGGCGAATACATGGATACAACTTGACAACAATAATATGAAATGAAATGATGATACAAAGCTTAATTGAAAGGTGGCTAAAAAGAGATGAATTTATCAACGCCTTCTAAAGATAATGTGGCGTATATTGTAGAAAAAATTAAAGAAAAATTGAAAATGGTCAATTCGAGCGCATTGCGTTCAGAAGATTTTACAGAAGCTAATTACGAAGATTTGTATGACTTATACGAAATGGTCATGAAGCGTGATTCCTTTAGCCCTAGCGAAATAGAGGCAATCGTCTCTGAATTAGGTTCGCTTCGAAAATAAACCATTTTCATTTTATTAACTACCGCATACTTTTTCCTATTTAATTAATCATTATTCAAATATCTTGTAAAAGCATTCATTATGTTCTTTTAAAGTAAATCATACACTTTAAATAAAACGATTTAAAAAGGAGCGTTCCACTATGAAACGCTCCTTTACATCATATTGTTTTAATTCGTTTCTGAAGTTGTAGTTTCATCTTTTTTCACGAGTTGTTGAATTAACACTTCAACCCGACGATTTTTCGCTCTACCTTCTGCTGTTTCGTTCGTTGCAATTGGATTGTATTCTCCATACCCTTTTGCACTGAAATATTTAGGATCTAAATTCGGATTTGAATCGATAATTAATTTTAAGAAATTCACTGCCCGCATCACAGATAATTCCCAATTTGATCGAAATTCCGGAGTATTTTGAGGCACATTATCCGTATGTCCAGTAATAACAATATAACGTGGTGGGTCAAATTCTAAAATAGCCGATAACTCCTGAGCAATTGGGATGTTTTCAAGTTTTATATCTGCTTTCCCTGAATCGAATAAAATACTATCACGAATTGTAAGCAGCAATCCCTCATCTGTCATTTTTGCTGAAAATGTATCTTCCAATTCATTGACAGCGATAAAATTTTCAATTTCACTTTGAATTTGTTTAAGTTGAGCTTGGTCTCTTAAATAAGCTTTTTGCTCTACTGTCATTCCATCTGTTCTAGCCGTTGGATTATCAATGACTGAGGTATTTTCCATAAACCCAACGCCGCCATTAAAAATTTCATTGAACACTTGCGACATTTTTTGGAACTTTACTTGGTCAATACTACTGGAAGCAAATAATACAATGAATAACGCTAATAGCAACGTCATTAAGTCCGAATACGGTAAAAGCCATGATTCATTGATTTCTGTTTCTTTTCCACGCTTTTTAGTTCTCTTTGCCAAGACCGCCAGCCCCGCTTTCGTAGAATAGTTTACGCTCTTCATTTGTCAAATACGAAGCTAATTTCTGTTCAATAATACGCGGAGCCTCACCTTCTAATACAGATAAAACACCTTCAATCATTAATCGTTTTTGTCTAGCCTCAAAAGCGGATTTACGTCTTAATTTATTAGCAAATGGATGCCATAATACATAACCAGTGAAAATCCCCAATAATGTTGCAACGAAAGCCGAAGAAACTGCATAACCTAATTTATCGATATTTTCCATATCTCCTAAAGCGGCAATTAGACCGACAACCGCCCCAAGTACTCCGAGTGTTGGAGCATATGTACCTGCTTGCGAAAAAATTTGGGCACCACTTTCATGGCGCTCTACCATCGCTTCAACTTCTTCATTTAATACATCCCGTATGTAATCTGCACTTTGACCATCGATTGCAAGAATTAAACCATTTCGTAAAAATGGATCTTTAATTTCTTGGGCTTCACTTTCCAATGCAAGGAGACCTTCACGGCGAGCTAGGTCTGCCCACTTTGAAAACATTTGAATGATTTCTACATCGCTTACTGTTTTTTGTTCAGTAAAAATTACTTTTAATAATTTAGGGATTCTTTTTAGTTCTTTTCCTGGGAATCCAATCACAACAGATGATATTGTACCAACGATAATGATTAAAAATGCCGCTGGGTTGATTAAAATACTCAAGGACGCCCCTTTTACTATCATCCCGACAAATACCGCAATAATGCCGAGAAAAATACCTATAACTGTAGCTAAATCCATAACTGTACCTCCAAATCTTCCACTACTTTATATTTCGACATTTTCCAATATTTTTTTAAGTATCTTTTTACTAGATAACTATAATAATGAGTAATTTTTATAGAAAATAAATGGTTCATATAATAATTTTCTATTTTCATTCAAATATTATTTTTTATAATTAACTCAACTTTCGCAGAGTAATATCTTATTGCAACTCTTGATATGACTGTTTTATATCGTCTTTCATTATTTCTCTTGTTTTTTATTGATTTTATTTTTTTAAAAGAAAAAGACACCTATCTTTTGGTAAAATTATGGTGAACAAACCAAATACCAAAGAAGGTGTCACCATTATGATAACGAAAAAAGATACTTTTGCACAACTACCAAAAGAACTTGAACGAAGATTTTCTGAATTAAATATAGGCAAACATTTGAGAAAAGCGAGAATTACTAAGGGATTTGGTTATTCATGCTTATCTATTTTCCGTCTTATTTTTTTGCTTGTTTTCCAATATAAAAATTGGTTTCAAGCACTTCAAAGTAAGAAAGCCGTGGACTTACCTAAAAAAGATACGATCTACCGTTTTCTAAATTCATCTACTTATGCTTGGCGAACTTTTTTACTTTCCTTATGTCAAGATCTTACTGGACGTATAAAAAAGCTTACATCAAACAACAGAGTGAAGGTGTTTATTGTTGATGATTCACTCTTTTCACGCAACCGAAGCAAGTCTGTTGAACTTCTTTCACGAGTATTTGATCATACAGAGAAACGATTCTATAAGGGGTTTCAGTTGCTTACTCTTGGTTGGTCTGATGGATATTCTTTTCTACCTGTAGACTTTGCTTTATTGAGTTCAGCGAAAAAGGAAAATCAACTTAACGGGGTCGATGAATCCATTGATAAACGCACTTCCGGCTACAAGCGTCGTCTTGAAGCACAACAAGATAAGCCAAGCGTTGTCTCTGCTTTATTGGATCATGCCTTAAATGCAGGAATTACAGCTGATTATGTGTTAATGGATACTTGGTTTACGCATGAGCCTTTGATTGAAAAAATCACGGATAAAGGTTTATTTGTCATTGGTATGGTCAAGCAGCTAAAACAACGTTATTTCATAGATGGTGAAGCCCATACTCTGGATGAACTCTTTAAAAAAGCAAAGCGTACCATGGAAAAGAAAGACCTACTCGGTTCGATCCATGTTCATCTTGCAAAAGGACGACAAGTCAAGATTGTATTCGTGCGTAACCGCAATAAAAAGAGTGAATGGTTAGCCATTTTGAGTACAGATACCACACTTTCAGATGAAGAAATTGTGCGTATTTACGGGATGCGCTGGGACATCGAAACATTTTTCAAGTGTACCAAATCATTGCTTAACCTAGCAAAAGAATTTCAAGGTCGTTCGTATGATCTGTTGATTAGTCATACAACGATTGTGTTTACTCGCTTTATACTCTTAGAGTGGGAGCGTAGACAAAACAACGATCCTAAAACGATTGGAAATCTCTTTTTTCTATTATGTGAAGATGTAAAAGATATGAATCTAGAGAGTGCATTGAATCAATTATTAGCGATCTTCCAAACATTAGCAGAAGCTAATGTTTGTTTGAACATGGAATTATTTAAAAGTAAAGTACAAGAATGGATTGCGTCTTTACCCAATTACATCAAGAGATGTCTGACAATATCTGTGTGCGAAAGTTGAGTAATTAATAAATATTTATGTAAGGAAATAAAAAATGATACTTTCACATCAAATTTTGCATACTTCCCATTATTGTCTGTCACAATTTCTACAAAAATAGCAAAATAGCGTAACCACAGATTTTTCATGTAAATCGGTTCCACTACGTAAGTCACAATTTCTACAAAAATAGCAAAATTGCGTAACGTTCCTTGGAATTACTAATCCTATTTTTCTCCTAAAACCTTTATAATTGTCGTATAGTTATAGTATAATTAATTTAAATCATTATTGTTTTTTAGAAAGGAGTCTAGCAATGGGCTTATTTTTAGCAACTGTAACTGGATATATTGGCATTCTTTTAGTTGCAGTTATGATGTTCATTCACTATTTACGTAAAGGTTTAGATTCCACTTCTTCAGTAAAAGTTGACGCAAAACCATCTGAAAAATTTTAATGCCATAGCACTTGAATGAAAAATCGACAAAACAGGTTAAGCTGTATTTGTCGATTTTTTTTATCACTTTTTGCTATATTTATTCATATTCAATTCATTCATTTGTATCAACCTATTTCTTATTGCTATAATCGTCCTTAACATCAGAAAGGGGATTAATAAATGGCATCATTAAATGAGATTTTGCGTTTTAACAAAGAATTCGTTGAAAAAAAGCAATATGAACCATATAAAACATCAAAATTTCCAGATAAAAAAATTGTTATATTAACGTGTATGGATACACGTTTAATCGAATTATTACCAAAGGCGATGAATTTGCGAAATGGCGATGCAAAAATAATTAAAAGTGCCGGTGCAATGGTAGCCCATCCCTTTGGGGGAATTATGAGAAGCATTTTAGTGGCTGTTTATGAACTACAAGCAGATGAAGTGTATGTAATCGGTCATTATGATTGTGGCATGAGCACTGTTGATCCTTATTTGATGGTTGATCATATGATTGAAAAAGGGATAAGTAAGGAGATAATCAAATCTATTAAGTATTCAGGAATCGATTTGATTGAATGGTTACGTGGATTCGGAGATGTTGAAAAAAACGTATTGAATAGTGTTGATATCATTCGCAACCATCCACTGTTTCCAAAAAATACGCCAGTGCATGGCTTAGTTATGAATCCTGAAACAGGCAAACTTGATTTATTAACAAATGGACATGAATATTTAGGTAACAAATGATACAACGATTGAACATTGAGTCCATCTGCATAGGTCAGGAATTAAACTGGCGAGCGGGTGGACTTTTTGTGCAAGTTTATCTTTTTCAACTTTAAGAAAGTTCTGCACAAGTTGAAGGATTTCCCACACATGTTCGAACATTTCCCGCTCGAGCATCGTTCCATCCACACAAGACACACGATTTCCCGCACATGTTCGAACATTTCCCGCACGAGCATGGTTCCATCCGCTCAAGTTAAACCATTTCCCACACATGCTCGAACATTTCCCGCACGAGCATCGTTTCATCCGCTCAAGTTAAACCATTTCCCGCACATGTTCGAACATTTCCCGCACGAGCATCGTTTCATCCGCTCAAGTTAAACCATTTCCCGCACATGTTCGAACATTTCCCGCACGAGCATCGTTCCATCCGCTCAAGTTAAACCATTTCCCACACATGCTCGAACATTTCCCGCACGAGCATCGTTTCATCCACACAAGACACACGATTTCCCGCACATGTTCGAACATTTCCCGCACGAGCATCTTTCCATCCGCACAAGACACACGATTTCCCGCACATGCTCGAACATTTCCCGCTCGAGCATGGTTCCATCCGCACAAGACAGACGATTTCCCGCACATGTTCGAACATTTCCCGCTCGAGCTTGACTTCCCTCACACAAGATACACGATTTCCCACACATGCAATATAAAAAATTCGCTCCTAACTAAAATCGCTAATTTTAGGATTTTAGTTAAGAAGCGAACGGTTAACGTTGATTACGAAAATAATCGCTTTGTAAAAGGGCATACATATAATGATCTTCCCAAGATCCGTTAATATACAATAATTCCCTTAATAGACCTTCTCGTTTAAAATTTGCCTTTTCTAAAACCTTCACAGAAGCTATATTTTTGGGTGATACATATGCTTCGATTCTATGTAAATTCACTACATTAAAAGCAAATTGCACAACTTCATTCACTGCTTCTGTTGCAATACCTTGTCCCGTAAATCGTTCGTCGATGGAGTAACCAATAAATGCACTGCTATATGGCAACCTTTTAATCGCATATAAGGAAATATGGCCAATTAATTGTTCCTCATCTTTTGTAAATATCCCAAAGGAATATTCGCGATTTGTACGCTGAAGATGCAATCCTTCTAAAATTTTTCGAAACTGTGCCTCTTCTGTATAATATTCCGCATCATGTAATGGCTCATAAGTTGCCCAAAAATATTTATTTCGCTGTAACAATTCCGCTAATTTTTTTGCATCTGTTTCTACAAAGGTACGTAAATGCAACCTGTCGCTTTCGATTCGAATCACATGATCACCCTTCTTTTTAAATATTTGTAATAGCTTCTTCACCATTGTACTTACCTAATGCCTTTCTTCCATATTTTATAATTCTACTAGCATTTAGTTAGTAGGTTATAAACATGCTAAAGAAACCCAAACTTTACTAGATTGTTTTTGTTCTTGCAGAACCGTAAACTCCATTATTTACCTACTCGATTGTACAATATTATATGCACGTTAAAAGCTGTGCTTGTTTAGTTTTCATCCGCATTTCGTTCTCTCTATTCATTTAATCTATTGTTTTCCAAAGTACTATTCGAATATTTTCCTCTTGCTATATTTGTCATATATAAAAGTGAAAAATTTAATTCCTCACTTTAAGTTGTTGAAATAAACGTTTATAATTTTATGGAAAGGAGTGCGAAACATGGGTCGAATGATCGTCATTTTTTGTAGCCTTATAGCAGCGACCATCTATACCTTATATTCTTTTTGGCTACCAATCGAAGGAAAATCCACTATAGCAATTATCAATCGCCTACCACTTCTAATATCGCCTTCTACCTATGTATATATATTTTGGTTCTTTCTTTTTATTCTTTTATTTATTTGGGCAATTAATTATTCAAAGGAGCGTAACTCTGAAACCTTTATTTCGCCTATTCAGACAATTTTCTTTTTGCTCGTGATGATCTTCCAAATACTTTCGATATACTTATGGAATAAGGAAGCATTATTCTACTCCTTTATATGCGTTGGAATCCAACTACTGTCCTTATTCGCACTATATCTTACATATCCGATGCAAGGAGAACATTTGAAAAAAAGAATTCCTATTGCTATTTATTTCGGCTGGATTACTTTTATTTTTATTATCAATACCTGTTATTTACTATTGTATAAAGAATGGCACGGGTTCGGCTTGAGTAATGCTTTATGGGTGGTAATTATATTAACATTTGCCACATTAGTTGCATTGCATTTACGTTATCATCATTATGACACCGCATATCCACTTGTGTTTGTTTGGTCTTTTATAGGAATTGCAATTTCAAACGGATTTGATGAACTGTTAGTTACAACTTCATCCCTATTTTTAAGTGGTGTATTAATTGTTGGAGTATTATTTATGAAAAAAAATCCTGTACGTCATTAAACGTTCAGGATTTTTCTGTGAAAATAATTTAATTCCACTTAGCCCATGAATAGCTTCAATCTATTGAGGGTAATATATAAATAACCTAAAAAAGACAATAAGAAAGCAGAGCTACCTAATGGAAGGTAACTTTGTTTAAACTTATTCTTCTTTGGTTATACTAATTAATTAAAGGTTCTTTATAAGGCTCCTTATTAATTAGCATGGAGTAAATGATTCGAAGCATTCGATGCGATATGGCAACGAGTGCTTTTTTCTTTCCTCTTCTTGCAGCAATCGACCAATATTTAGCAGCTAACCAACGATTCCTACTTCTAGAGATTGCCCATGCTACTTCGCACAGTACAGTTTTGATATGAGGATTCCCTTTAGTCGTTTTAGTTGACTTTCGTTTTCCTGCACTTTCATGATTTCCTGGAGCAACTCCGGCCCAAGACGCTAAGTGTTGAGAGGTAGGAAATTGTTCCATGTTCACCCCAATCTCTGCAATAATAATTGCTGCGGAATCCTTTTTAATACCCGGAATCGTTAGTAATAACTCCACTTCTTCTTTATAATTCTTCAGAATTTCATCTATTCTTTCCTCGATTTGGCTGATTAATGATTCTAAATAAACGATGTGTTGCCAAGATTGTTTGATTAGAAAGATTTGATGATCGTTTAAAGTACCGAATAAAGAGTCTGTAATCATTTGTTTTTTGTGCTTCATTCTTCCGTGAATACTATTTTCTACATCAATGGAATCAACATATCCATTTTGAATTAATTTGGATAGAAGTTTTCTTCCAGAAACACCAAACACATCTGAAATAACTGAATTTAGTTTAACATTTGAGCATTCTAATACTTTCAGAATCCTATTTTTTTCTGAAGTCAAATGGCCAATCCATTTTTTACGAAGCCGAGTTAAATCACGAAGGCTTCGTATATCTTCTGGTGGAACAAAACTTTTTTCAATCAGTCCATAACGCAATAACTTCGCAATCCACTCTGCATCCGAAACATCTGTTTTTCTTCCAGGGACATTCTTGATTCTTTGAGCATTCGCTAATGTAATATCAAAGTAATCCTCCAAAATGTTATAAACAGGTTTCCAATAAACTCCAGTACTCTCCATCGCAATGTGCGTAATGCCATGGTTTTCCAACCACTTTAGTAAACGAAAGAGATCCTTTGTTAAAGTGGGGAAAGTTTCTGTTTCAATGAATAATTCATCGTCCTGTTCGCCAATCATGACACAAGCAACAATTGTTTCAGCATGTACATCTAATCCTGCACAACGTGTCATCAGTACATCCAATATAATCCCTCCCATAAAGTAGATTCACAAACAGCGAGTGAATTTGAAATATAAGCATTTTTCTGTACGTAGTCATCATTCCAAATGAATGAGCTAACAATGGGTTGTTCACCAAATCCACTCAAACAGTTTTTTATTCAGGGTATCATCCACCATAAAAGCCTACGTATTGTTAACTGTTTGTGTTATCTACATTATGGGAAAGAAATATCCATTTTCATGCCAGGGTTGTGAATGAAAATTCATGATTGTTTTTTATGAAATAAAAGCGAATGATTATTCATTAATTTGCGTGATAATTATTGGCTTATCTTTTGTCACAACAATTGTATGTTCAACTTGTGCAACGAGTGATTTGTCAGGTGTAATAAATGTCCATCCATCCCCAGCTTCAATTATATGATCTGCCTTTTCAGAAATGAATGGCTCAACCGCAAGAACCATCCCTTCTTTCAAAATAGTTCCATCCCATGCATCATAGTAATTTAATATGTGTTGTGGGTCTTCATGCAAAGAACGCCCTACTCCATGCCCCGTTAAATTCATAATGACTTTTAATCCATGATCTTTTGCTTCTCGTTCAACGGCTTTCCCAATTTGATTTAATTTAGAGCCTGCTTTCACTTTTGTCATTGCTCGTTCGAAGGCAGACTTAGCAACACGGCAAAGTTTTTCTTTGTCTTCATACCCTTCTCCTACAACAAAAGAAATGCCTGTATCGGCAAAATAACCATCTAATGATCCTGAAACATCAATATTGACTAAGTCACCTTCTCGAATGACTTTATTGCCTGGAATACCGTGTGCAACTTCGTGATTGACGCTAATACATGTATATCCCGGGAAATCATATTCACCTTTTGGGCCAGAAATTGCTCCTGCTTCAGCAAACATGCGGCCGGCAATCTCATCCAACTCTTTCGTTGTGATGCCTGGTTTAGTCGCCGCTTTCATCGCATCCCGAATTTCCGCGCAAATGCGCCCAATTTTTTTTAACGCTTCAAATTCTTCTTGTGTTTTTACAATCATGTAAAAGTTCCTTTCTTCTATACAATTTCTTTTTATAATATAACATACTCTATAAAGTTTTTCGGAAATCCAAATTTAAATTTAGGAATGTACTACACAATATGATATATGATTTTACTCAAGAAATGATAGAATATATAATGAAAATTTTATTTAGACCTCCAAAGGTATTTTAATCATGTTATAATCAAACATTATAAACATTAGGAGTTTTATCATTGCGAATTAAAGAGTGGGATTTATTAAGAGTTATTGCATGTTTATCAATTTTACTATTACATTCAACTACTTTTTATAACCTAGAATCAGGTCTTTCTGAAAATTCAGTAGTGGTTCATTATATCCGAATACTTCTATGTTATGCTACACCGACATTTATTTTACTATCCATCATCATTCTTGCAGCAAAATATAAAGATGGAATCCCACAATCGTTTTGGTCAAAACGGCTTCAATTCATTTTACTTCCATATATATTTTGGGCTTTTATTGATGCCCTTGTCATTGAATATAACTACCAAAATGGTCTAATTTGGCAAACCTTTTATAACAATATCGTTCTAGGTGAATTTGTAGGTTGGTTTGTTTTAGTTATTCTTCAATTGTATCTATTTTTTTGGCTAATGATTAAATTTCAATGGCCATCTTTTGTCGTGTTACCTTTATGTGCATTGTTGTATTTTCTGCAGCATCGAATTTTTGATTTACCATATCCATTCTTTCAAGAAAATATGAAGTATGAAAAATTGTATGGAACAGCTTGGTTCGTTTATTTTGTAATCGCATTCATAATCGGTGCAAATTATGAAAAAATTCAGCCACTATTGAAAAAATATCGCATTTTCACTGTAATTTTCACGGCACTATCAGCTCTTTATATTTGGTATGGCTATAAATTCGGTATGGTTGAAATACATTCTAGAAGGATGGATTTGATTCCTTTTGTCGTTGGAATAACAAGCATGATCTTAGCCTATGGACAACTGATTCCATCTTTTAAAATTATTCGAATTATTAGTAAGTATGCATTTATAATTTATTTAATTCATTGGAACATACTATCATTAACCGCAAAGTACTTTGTATCATTTTTCAACAATGGTTATCTAGCAATTTTAGCAATGATGATATCAACGGTAATCGTTGCCATTACCATTTCAAAATGCATTTCGTATTTACCTTTTGGGAAATGGATTGTAGGTAAAATTAGATAAACGTATAAAAATTTATCCATAAAAAAGCGAATTAGGAAAACAATATTGTCTCCCAATTCGCTTTTTATTTTAATTCAGAATTGTAATCAATTTTCTTTTTTTATCAATCTTGGGCTTGCAGTAAAGATGAGCACCGCTGCAACTGCAGTTAAAATAATAGCCGGAACCATATATGAACCATTATACCCGATAGAATAAATCCAGGCATTTTGATCGCCTGCATATTCTTTGAAGAAAATAGCTCCTGCAAGTGTATGACAAATAAAGCGCAACAAACCGCCAATAATTGTTCCGATGATAACAAATAATGCAATTTTATTTTTACGATTTTCTGATACTCCATCTAACACTTGTTTACGAACAATTGCCGCAAATCCTACGAAAGTAAATGCAAAAACATAATCAAGCAATGCTTGAGCCCAATGGACAATATAAGGATTAATTGTCATGTTCAATAATCCTACAATCAATCCAGTCATAAGTCCTGCAGATAGTCCCCAACGAATAGCGATTAAAATAATAGGCAGCATAACTAAACTAACGGATCCACCCTGCGCCCAAATAGAAAATTTCAATTGGTCTAACACATAACCAATTGCAGCAAAAATCGCAATTTCAACCATCCATAATAATTTTTGGTTTCTCATTCAATTATCTCCTTTCTCTTCGTTTATAGAACTTGAGAGAAGGATAGAAAACTACAAAATAAAAAACGTCCGGACAGAGCCGAGACGTCTTTGTTTCGGTTTCTATCCACATCCCTACGCAAGTACTAACTTACAGGTTCTAAGGGTTAGTGCATCCGGCACACTCTCAGCTGACTTCATCAGCACCCCTTGTGGTACAAATCTTATATTCTATTGGGAATAATGTCATTTTATCAAATTATATGAAGATTGCAACCTCATTATTTACTTTAATATAATGGATGTTTTACTATAGCCCTCTTTTAATTTTTCTACTTGTAATATAGCAGGCATTGCCGATTTTAATTCCTCCACATGAGAAATAACCCCTATCATTCGGCCGGATTTTTGTAGTTCAATGAGCGTATCAATTGCTTTCATCAACGATTCTTCATCAAGGGAGCCAAAACCTTCATCAATAAACATTGTTTCGATTTGAACATTTCCTTGGAAGCTTTGAATCACATCCGCCATTCCTAGTGCTAAACTTAACGAAGCATTAAATTTCTCTCCGCCAGATAAAGTTTTTACATCTCTTGCTTGTCCAGTGTATGCATCATATACATCTAATCCTAATCCACTTTGCCTACCGTAGGACTCCAATCGGTCAGAAACTTGCAAATAATATTGACCGTTCGATAAATTTTTCAAGCGAAGATTGCTTGCTTCTGTAATGAGCTCTAAATACCCCATTTGTACATAGCGTTCAAAGGAAATTTTTTTGCTGTTGTGTCCACGAAGTAAATTATATAAATCTATGATTTGATTCGATTTTTCTTCCATTTGAAATATATTATTGGCAAGTCTTTCAAGCTTCTCTGCAAAGTCGATGCAATGTTTTTCACAGGCTTTCGAATAGTTTAATTCATCTAACGCTTTTTCATAATTAAACTGCAACGCTTCCAATTCTTTTTCAGCTTCTGTTAAATCGACCTTTTCTTTATCTTTTAATTTTTCTGCTTCCTCTTTCACTTGCACTTGTAAAGAATGAAGCTCCTTTGAATAATTATCATATTGCATTTGTAAAGCTTCAATTTCCTGTTCTGGACGTCTAGCAAGTAGAAAATCTTCCGTCGATGTAAACCTTGCTTGTAGAAGAGCTGAATGGAAATTTTCCTTTGATTGTTGACATTTTACTTGAATATGTTTCACTTGTTCAGTTATTTGTTTAAATGCCTCTTCATTCATTACAACTTGTTTGTTAGCTTCCTGATACTGCTTTTGGGCTGTTTCCCAAGATTGTTTTAATTGTTGCTTATTGCTGATTGCTTGTTGAAGTGCAACTTGTAATTGGGAAAGGTCTTTAATCTCTTCTGGTATTAATTTTTTTTGTTGTTCTAAAATCGTACTATTCTGCGTGTATTGTTCATGTTTTTCATGATACTGACGTTCGATTTCCTTACGAAAATGAACTAATTGTGCATTTTCATCTTGCAGAATTTTTATTTGTTTTTTATTTAATGTAAGTACTTCTTTTTGACGTTCTTTTTCTTTTATAGCAATATTTATATCTTGTAATTGATGAACATATTTTTGATATTCTTTTAATGGCGCGTGATATTGCATTAATTTTTGTTCTATTTCTTGTAATTGATGTCGTTTCGATTCTAATTTCCCTTGAACAGCAAATTTCTTTTGCTGAGCTTCATCTAATGTTGCTTTCAGTTTTTTCAATTCCGTTTGATTAACGGTTTCAGTTGATGCTGTATGTTCGATTCGGTGTACCGTACTACCGCAAACAGGGCAAGGCATTCCAGGCAGGAGACTCTTCGCAAGAATGGCCGCTTGATTATTCAACCATTTTTCCTCTTCCTGAGCATATATATTTTGAACTTCTTCATAGGTAGATGTCGCTTTAAGCCATTCGTTTTCTAGTTTATGGACTTCAGCGTTTACCTCAAAGTATTTTGTGTAGGTATCTACAATTTCTCTTAATAGTCGTTGCTGTTCTAATAGTTCATTCAATGATTCTGTGTCTTCTTCCAGCTTTTCAATCATCTCGCTCAACTGTTGAATAGCCCATTCCTTTTCTTCGATCTGTTTTACTATGTTTTGTAGGCGAGTTTGCAATTGATTTTTTTCATTCAACAGTTTGTCCACGAGCTTTATTTGTTCGTTCATTTGCTCATAAATAGGGACAAGTTTTTCTAATTCATTTACTCGTTCATTCGCTTGTTCCCGTTCTTCCTCTTTCATTGCTTCCATCTTGAACATTTCTTCTGCTTTAGCAAATGTCCATTTTGCTGCTTCTAACAGTTTTGTAACGAGTTCCATTCTCTTTTCGATGGATTGTTTTTCCTTATCCAGTTCCATCAGATAAGAATAGAGTGGGAAAATTCGGCTTGCACGATTTGCTGCATCGATTGTTTGTTTTATTTGTTCATAATGGTCTTTTTGAGATTGTAAAAAGGATAGCTTTTCTTTTTTCCTTTCATATTCATCAATTTGATCATTTAACTTTTTATTCGCAACATAAACTTCATATGCCTCTTGATGTTTTTTGAAAGCTTCTCGATACATTCGTTCATCATCTTTAATTTTTTTCTGATAATATTGCTGTTCTTCTGCCAATCCTTCTAGAATCTGATAAATATTGGAATGTTGACTAAGCATTGTAAACAACAATGATTCTCGTTTTGGTAATGTTCCTTCAATTTGATTAATATAGCTATTTTTTAATGCCTTTGCTTCATTTAGTTGTTGATCCGCTAATCGTTTCTTTTCTTCCAGTTTATCAGCCATTTTTACAAAGCGATCTGTCTTAAAGATTTTTCTTAATATCTCTTCTTTCTCGTCCGATTTAGAAGTTAATAATTTACGAAACTCTCCTTGTGGCAGCATCACGATTTGGCTAAATTGTTCGTAAGTTAATCCAATCAATTCTTCAAGCTTTTCATTAATATCCGTCACTCGTTGCCGTTCCACCGCTGGAATTTCTTCGTTATTTGGCAGTATTTCAAACAACTCATATTTTTCACCAGTTGGTGTTTTTCTTCCTTTTTTCACATGGGACAACCTGCGCAAAACACGATATTTTTTGCCACGTATTTCAAAAACAAATTCAACAGAAGTATGCACATCATCTTCTGCAAAATCACTGCGCAGCATTTTTGTATCTTTCCTGTCTTGACCGCTACCAAAACCATACAACGCAAAACAGATGGCATCAAATATCGTCGTTTTTCCGGCGCCAGTTTGTCCGGAAATCACGAAAAGCTTTCTTTCCTGAAGTTTTGTAAAATCGATCACTTCTTCATTTTTGTATGGTCCAAAGGCGGTCATTTTTAATAAAATTGGCTTCATTTCGTCACCGCCTCCTCTTTCATTTCTCTTTCATCACGCAACATTTCATTCAATACTTCTTCAAATAATTGAAGAGCTTCTTCTGTCGGCTCAAAGCCTAAAATTTCTTTATGGAAAGCTTTAAATAACGTCATATCATCCAATTGTTCTCGCTGAATTTTAATATTCTCTTCAGCACTTTCAATTCTTTGAATCGTTTTTCGTTCCACATGCATGGCATTCGGGTAAACAGTGCGAATTTGTTCCATCGCTCCTACAACTGGTGTTAAATCAGTCAATCGTACGAATACATAATCTTCACAGTAATCATGTTTTAAAATTTCTTGAATGGTGCCTTCAATGATGCGCAAATCTCGTCTCGGTGTGAAATTTCGTTTTTCAATAGAAACTTGTCCATTTTCATCTAAATTGACTATTAAAAATCCTTTTTGATGATTCGCTTCAGATGCCGAATATTTTAATGGAGATCCCGGATATCGTATCGTTTCATTTAATACGTAATGAGCTTTGTGTAAATGCCCAAGGGCTGTGTAATGAAATGCCTGGAAATAATGAGCATTGACACATTCAGATCCTCCAATTGAGAGCGGACGTTCAGAATCGCTTGTATTTTCTCCCTTTTCTCCAGAATGCGTTACAAAGGCATGTCCAACGAACACATGACGCTTCGTTCTATCCATATTTTCTTCTATTTTTTCAATGATAGTTTTCATGGCATCATCGTATGTGTTAATTGATTCGCATTGAAATACATTTTTCACAGTGGAAGGTTCTGCAAATGGTACAAGATGAAAATGCACTTCTCCAAATTCATCCTGTAAAATAATCGGTTTTAATTGGTGATCGAGTTCGCCGACAATGTACAATCCGCTCTCTTTCATCAATTTGCTCCCAAATTCAAGACGTGTAGGGCTATCATGATTTCCTGCTATGCTAAGTACAGGCACGTTTCGTTTCAGCACGATTTCGGCAAAAATTTCATCAAGTAAATCTACCGCTTCCACCGGGGGAAGAGCTCGATCATATAAGTCTCCAGCAATGATAACAACGTCCGGTTTTTCTTCATCAATTGCTGTTATAAATTGATTGAGTACATAACGCTGGTCTTCTGTCATGTACACCCCTTGCACAAGCTTTCCTAAATGCCAATCTGCCGTATGGAAAATTTTCAAATTCAATCGACCTCCGCTTTTTGCTATGCATCTATTTTAACACGAGTTCAATTGAGTGACTACCAAATTTACGAATATATGTTCTTATCGATTTTGGAAAATTCTTCATCAACTTAAAATTTTCGTATTAATACTTGCAACTTCGTTAAACAAAAATTTTCATCCTCAACCTGAAAAACTTTATTCCAAATAAAAAAACCACATCTCTCATAGAGAAAAGATGTGGTCAAACCGAAATTAAAACGCCCAATTCCCTTTTCTAAATATCGGTTCTCTAGTTCCATCTGGCAAAATGCCATCAATATCCATCTCAGCACTGCCAATCATGAAATCCTCATGGGTAACTGAAACATTAATTCCGAGCGATTCTAATTGCCCTTCTTCTAATTCCCGTCCACCTTCGTAACAAGTTGGATAGGCTTCCCCAATCGCTAAATGATTGGAGGCATTTTCATCAAAAAGCGTATTGTAATATAAAATGCCTGACTTTGAAATTGGAGATTCATGTGGGACTAATGCCACTTCCCCTAAATATGCAGCACCTTCATCTGTTTGAATTAACTCCTGCAACAATTCATTGCCATGCTTAGCGTCTGCCTTTACAATTTTTCCGTTTTCGAATGTGAGTGTAAATTTATCGATAATATTTCCTTGATAAACGAGAGGCTTCGTATTGCTTACATAACCGTTAACCCCAAATTTTGATGGGAGAGTATACACTTCTTCAGTCGGCATATTCGCAATAAATGTAACTCCTTCTGGCGTTTTGCTTGAACCAGTGCACCATACATGCTTTTCAGGAAGTTCAATTGTTAAATCCGTACCAGGTGCTTTATAGTGTAACTTCGCATATTTTTTACTGTTTAATTGTTTTGCTCGATGTTCCAACTCGGCAAGATGTTTGCGCCAATTTTCAACTGCATCTCCTTCACCGATGCGAACGGTTTTAAAAATTGCTTCCCAGAGCGCCTTCATTTGTTCGTCTTCCGGTAAGTCTGGAAATACTTTTGCAGCCCATTTTTTTGAAGGCACAGCTATAATTGACCAAGCAATATCATCGTTCATAATTGCTTTTCGATAATTCACGAGCGCCTCTCCACTAGCTTTTTGCTGAGCAGTAATGCGACGCGCTGGAATCCCGCTTAACAAATCAGGATCTTCTGCGTCAATCCAAAGAATAGCCCCTTTCCGTTCAATACATTCATCCCGCTGTGCAACAATCCATTTTGGAAACTTGCTAAATTCATCTTCCGCTCCATATTCATAAAAAGCACGGGTAATTTCTTGGTCAGACAAATTGACATGTACTCTTCCTGCTCCCGCTTCGTACGCTTTTTTCACAACGATTTTAGTAAAATCTAATGTATCTGTCGTTGTATTAATTAATAAATATTGCCCTTTTTGAATGTTTACACCGACTTTGACAGCCAATTCCGCATATTGTTCTAATTTTTCTTCAAATGTCATAAACTTTCCCTCACTTTTTAGCGATGGTTTTTGAATTCCCTTCAATTAATTGACCTTTATAAATTATCTTTTGCACAGGTTTTTGTCCTACTTCTCTTAATAATTTTTTATAATTTTTTTCATCCTTATATGAAAGAAGCGTTATCACTTCTCCATCAGCACCCGCTCGGCCAGTACGTCCAGAACGGTGCAAATATTGTTCAACTGTATGAGGCAAATCAACATGAATCACATGAGTAAGCCCTTCAATATCTAATCCTCTTGCGGCTAAATCTGTTGCGAGCAAAATGCGGGCTTCACCTTTACGGAAATTATCCAAAGATTTTTTGCGCTCTTCTTTATTCATATCTGCATGAAGGGATACTACTTTTGCATCTTTATATTTTAATTTCACTTCTTTTAATAATAATTGATCCAAATTATTGATAAAAGCAAGGCCTCGTACCCCTTCCATATTTGCGAGTCTTCTTAACACATCCGTTTTTTCTCGCTCATCCACTTTCACAAAGGAGTGAACGACTTTCCCCACTTTTACCATATCTTCCGGTTTAATTTGAATGTTGATAGGATCTTTCATCATTCTGCTAGCAACTAACCGAATCTCATCAGTTATCGTCGCTGAAACAAGAACGACTTGTCGGTTTGGAGATGCTCCTTCAATAAAGGATTTCACGATGACCCGATAATCTCTGCTCAATAATTGATCACATTCATCTAATACAACGATTTCGATTTCTCTCAATTTTAATTTATTCGCTCTTACTAATTCATTTAATCGACCCGGTGTCCCTACAACGATGGTCGGTTTTTTCTTTAGTTTCTCAATTTGACGAGCCATATTTGCTCCACCAATGAGCTGTTGGACGGTAATATCTGTTCCAACAATCCATTCTCGAATCACTTCTACAATTTGCATAGCCAATTCTTGAGAAGGTGCGACGATTAAAGCTTGCGTGCTTTTTTTTGAACCGTCCACTTTATTTAATATAGGTAATACATAAGCTAATGTTTTCCCTGAACCCGTTGGAGATTCGGCAACAATATCTTTTCCCTCCAACATCGCTGGAATCATTTGCTCTTGTACTTTCATTGTTGTTTCAAATTTCCACTTTTTTTGCAATGATTCATCCAATAAATTGATAGCTGACATCAGCATTCCCACCTTCCCAAATTTATTTTACCACATATCGGAAAATATCAACCGTTGTTACATCCATTCTTTCCTAAAGTGTTCAAGTTATTTATAAATAAATAGCAACCTTATTAGCGTTCACGAAAAAAGAATTCGCTTAAGTACTAGTTATAGCCTCCCCAATTGAGGCTGTCTTCATATAAGCGAATTCTTTCTGTTCATTTTATTTTTTTACTTCATATCCACAGCTACGAATTGCTGTTTCTGCAAGTACGATTAATGAGTCTATGTAACGACTTCCTAATTGCAAGTTTTTATTTACAACGGACAACTCTGTACATCCTAAAATAATGTGGTCACAATTGAGCGCAACAACTGCATCTTCCACTTCATTCCACCGTTCTCTCGTAACTTCTTTACCCGATTTTACATCATCATAAATAATGGACATGACGAGTTTTTGGGTATTTTCATCTGGAATGACTGGCTCTATCCCCTCTTCAATCAGCGCCTCTTGATAAACATTTGATTGAATGGTGCCATCCGTTGCTAATATTGCTACTTTCTTCGCTTCAAGTTTTCTTGCCTGTTTCGCTGTTTCCTTAATCATATGAATAACAGGTATAGGCGAACCTTGTTGTATTTCATCATAAAATGTATGCGCTGTGTTGCATGGTATACATACTAAATCAGCACCATATTCTGCTAACTTTTTCGCATCTTGAATAATAATCGGTACTGGATTTTGATTGGATTTACCTAAAATAAAGGCTGTACGATCCGGAATTGATGTATCATTGTCAATAATCGTATGAATGTGTTCTTGATCTGATGTTGCCTTTGTTAGGCGGACGATTGTTTCCCCAAGAAACATCGTTGCAAGTGGGCCAACGCCGCCAATAATTCCTAAAGTTTTTTTCATTATTCTGCCAAACCTTTTTTATTAAAGTATTTTTTATATTTTCGGTAATAATTTAATTTATTTAATGTTAGTTTCATCCAACGTTTTGCATTCATATCATATGAATAATATAGGGAGTTTGTCCATTTGCCTTCTCGAATTAATTTTTTCGCTTCAATTTTTAATTTTTCATTTGTAGTATATTTAAATAATACGCCTTTAGGAATAACAAGCCATAAATGTTTGTTATCGGCATATGTTAACTCTTGTTTAATATTAAACACATGATCATCCGCAACATATTTCATAAGATTATATCCAGCAGCTGTTACAAAATAACTTGAACGTCCATTTCGCAAATTAATTTCAAATAAATTGTATTCTCCAGTTCTCGGATCAAATTTCATATCGAAATTGGCAAAGCCCGTATATCCGATATCTTCAAGGAAATGACGTACACGATCCATTAATTCCTTATCGTATGTAGTAATGATTGCTGCGTAACTGCCAATCCCTTCAGGTGAATGCTCCTCTAAAATCGGATTGCCTAAACACATTAATTTGACTTTCCCGTCTTTTCCTACATAAGCATTTAAAACGCGCATATAAGAGTCGTCGCCAGGAATGAACTCTTGAATAATTAAATGATCTTTATAAGTAGAGCTGTAAATAGCATCTAATATAGCATTTTTTTCTTTTTCATCGTGGGCAACAAATACCTTTTTCTTTCCCGGGAAAGAACATGCCCAATAGGCTACAGAATTAGATGCTTTGATGATAATTGGATAATCGAATGGAATTTCAAACTCTTTATAATTTTCATAGCTAATAATCGTTGTTTTTGGATATTTAAAGCCATATTTATCGCACATTTTATAAAAGTTTTCTTTTAATAAGATTTGATCCATTAAAGATTCATCAATATATGGAACAATAAAGTGCTTTTGCAATTCAGGCTTATTTTTAATGATTAATTTTGCATAATCGTCTCCGCAAGCAAGAAGCAATAGTTTTATATCTTTATATTTTTCTGCAATGTTCTCTAATGCTGGTAAAAAGGCTTCTTGCTTATTAAAATTGTCCACTTGTTCAAAGATAATGATTTTGCTGTCCTGTGTTGCTGTTAAGTGAGAGCGTCCCACTACGATTGATTTTATTCCATATGCTTCATGGAAGGCGCGTGCCATTCCATAGGCATTCATATCTGAACCACATAATACAGGTAAAAACGGTTGATTCATTGCTTCTTCATCTCTCTTCATCTTTACTTTTTATTTTTACAGACAAATTTCTTGACTAAAATGAAAGTAGCACGAAATGGTATCAAAATCAATTATTTGGATAGGTAAAACCTAACTAATATCATTCGTTTGCAATAAAGAAGTTGATTGTCCAATACGGCCTTGTGCCATCAAAGGCTACCCCCGTAAAAGCGTGTGTATATTGCTTAAATAAAATGTTTTCCCGATGCCCTTTACTATTCATTAACGCTTCATGAGCATAAATCGTGTTATATGCACCTGCTGCTAAGTTTTCTCCTCCACCATGGATAAAATTCATACCGTCAGCAAGCATTCGCTCTAGAGCATTTTTTCCGTCGCTACCTGTATGAGAAAAGAAATGATTTTTGACCATATCCATACTATGTTTTCTCGCCGTTTCCCTATATTGTTGTGCGCTTTTTAGCGGTGGTACTCCAAAAATGACCCGCGCTTGATTCATTAGCTCAACCATTAAATTTTCAAAGCCTTCTTGACGAGCTTCCACGCGATAATTACCATAAAAACCTTCTTTTTTCATCTCGTATTCTTCTTCTATCCAAAGTATTGATCTCACTACATCACTTTGGAATTGATCAAAAAAGAAAGTAACATATTTACCTTCAATTAAGTAGATTGCATGTCCATCATCTTTTGCTAAAATATAAGGCGTATTATTTTTTAATATTGCTTCAATCCCTTTCCCATAAAGCCGTAAGACGTCCTCTTTATCACTTTCTCCAATTGTAATGTCAAATAACTCCTTTCCTATAATTGTGCTGTAGAAACCAACAACTTCATTTTTTTCATTGACTCCCTCCAGCTCTAACTGTTCGTTTTTTCCGATCTGATTCCAAACAAAATCGTACTCTGACGGGAAAGTTGCTAATACATTTTTACTTGCTAGTTGCTTTTTTTCTTTAAATTTAGGTTCTTTGGAGGCTAAAATTTCATCTAATCCTGTAACTTGCATTGTTCGATAAATGAAACTAGCAAATTGGCCATTTGTTACAGGTTGATTTGGCATAAAGTAGCCGTTGCTTCCTTTCGTAATTCCTAGTCCGTATAATGTATAAATATAGTCATATGCCCAATGTCCTTCAGGAACGTCAATAAATGATGGAGTCTTACTAGAAGATTGTAAATTAAATGTATTGACTAGTATTTTTGCTAATTGAGCTCGATTTAATGATTCCTCTCCTTTAAAACGACCATGATCTCCATCAAAAATCCCTACTTCATAAGACCAAATAATAGATTCATAGTAAGGATTCGTTGATAACACATCAATAAATGGTTGCTCCTCATAATCCCTAATTTTCTTTAACTGGTCTTTGAATAATGTATGTATTACTTTTGCAACATCGCTTCTGGATATACTTTGATTAGGATAAAATTGATTCCCTTCTATATAATCATAAACGTTTAACTGATTTAAATAATTCGTGCTTTCATAATGATCATTAAACACATCTGTATCTATAAATACTTTCTCTGCATGGACATTAATAGGACTTAAAATTAATAATCCACACAGAACCAATGTATGAAGTAGAATGATAAAATGTTTCATTAATATCTTTTCCCCTTTCAAAGTCCCCGTCTGACTCTATTATAAGATTAAAAGATTGTGATTTCTGTAAATTTTTATACAAAGTTAAAAGGTAGTAATCTTTACCATGGAGATTTTAAAGTAAATAAAAAAGATGCAGTTTGCCACTGCATCTATGCATTATCAAAATGTTCTTTCTCATCAGGAGATTCTTTTCGAAACACTTCTTCTAAAAGTTCATCTCCTTCAGCTTTTACCCGTTTATTTAATTCGTCCACCGCTATCGCGTCCACCGTTTGCATGTCTTCATGCAAATCAAAAAGGCTGATATTATCTGATGGTACGCGGTCGGGTTTTTCTTCATAAGGCATTTCAGCAAATCTCTTTTTTGATTCTGGAAGCGATTCTTTTTTCATATCAACAACACACTCCTTTTTTGTAGTATGTGTTGATTGTGCTTCTTTATTCAAAATCAACGTCACGCCATTAAATAATCCAATTTTTCAGCAAATGTCACATTATTTGGATTCCATTTTCTAATTGGACATTGATACACTTTATAAGGCAAGCCAATTGCTCTTACGAATTCTACAAATTTCCCATCTAACCAAGGTGGAGTCCATGCTCCCGAACGACAAATATGAATAACATTCGTTTTAATTCCTTCATATAAATCTTCAAACTTCAAATATTGAATATTAAAAGCTTTATTAATTTCATTAAAAAATTCTGGTTTTTCTTTTGTAAAAGGACTGTAAATAATATATGCTTTTTGAATTATTCGATTTTGCAAAAGTTTTCCAAGCCAATTTGCACAGTTAACGTTAAATTGTAAGGAAGCAAGTCCTCCATAGCCTAAGTCAGAATGAGCATCAAATAGATATACTTCATCGACTTCAAATTTTTCTGCAATTTTGTAAGATAACGCATGAGAATCTGACACATATATTCTCACTTGCTGATCCCATCGGAAAATTTGTTTAATTTTATTCCAGAATTGATCGACATCTTTTGAAAGAAAAAAAGACTTTTCAAAATCTTTCCCAAAAGATTTGTATTGGAAGTATTTTTTGTACCATAAGTCATGAATGGTTCTTTTATTTTCAACACTTGAAGTAATTTCTTGATTTTCAGCGGAAATAAAATAGTCCCAATCAATTGACAACAAACTTGCCACTACTATCCCCTCCAAAAACCATATAAGTGTTGACAATAAAATCGTAATACTCAAAAAATTAAATTTCAAACAATCCCTCTATTTTTTGAAAAAATAGACAAATTTTTAGAGAGTATGCTTGTATTTTGATAGAATGATAAATATAGAAAAGGAGGTATCTTGTAATGTATGATGTAGCCATTATCGGTGCAGGACCAGCTGGAGGAAGTGCTGCAATTTTTACTGCAAAGGCAGGTAAAAAAACAGTTATTTTAGATAGCGACCAAGGTGTTACAAAACGCGCAATGCTTTACAATCACTACGGCGTTAAAGAAATAACAGGTCCAGAATTAGTGAAAACGGGAATTGAACAAGCGAAAAACTATGGTGCTGAACTAATCGAAGCAAAAGTAACTGGTATTTCCAAAACAGACAAAGGATTTAAATTGCAATATGAGAATGGTGAAGTGGAAGCGAAACATATCATCCTTGCAACTGGATTTTTAACAGACTTAGCTGAAAGTGTTGGATTAGCAACAAAACCTGGCACTGAGCCAAGAGTTAAAACAATTTTTGATGTGGACAATGAAGGCAGAACAAATGTAGAAGGGATTTGGGCTGCAGGTACTTGTGCAGGTGTGAGTGTCCATACAATCATCACTGCTGGCGACGGTGCAAAAGTGGCAATCAACGTCATTAGCGAATTAAACAGCGAACGTTATGTTGATCATGATGTTTTGAAATAAGTTGAAAGAACCCTTTAAGTTAAAGAGGCTGTCTAAAAAGTGATGTTTAGACAGTCCCCTTGCAATAAGAATTGTGGAAACTGGTTTATACACTTAAGCAAAGATAATATTATGATGATGTAGAGGTGGAGGAGTCTGGAAAGTTTTCTAGGCTCCTCTTTTTTCTACTAGTTTATATGAAATTTTATTAATCTTCCTGTCTGCGGATATTAGTCATTCTAGGGAATTTATTAGCCATTCGGAGCTCGATATTAGTCAAGTTCAGCCATATATTAGCCAACGGGAAAATTTTGGGCTTCCAGTTTGCGGATATTAGTCATTCTCGGAAACTTATTAGTCATTCGGAACATGATATTAGTCAAGTTCATCCATATATTAGCCAACGAAAAAATTTTGGGCTTCCAGTTTGCGGATATTAGTCATTCTCGGGAATTTATTAGCCATTCGGAACATGATATTAGTCAAGTTCAGCCATATATTAGCCAACGAAAAAATTTTGGGCTTCCAGTTTGCGGATATTAGTCATTCTCGGGAATTTATTAGCCATTCGGAGCACGATATTAGTCAACTTCATCCATATATTAGCCAACGATACTCAACCATATTGGTACTTCCGCAAAACTTGATGTATAGATAGAGGGTTTCCTGTAAAGGCTATAACGCCAACAGGAAACCCTTTCTCTATTCCTCTTTAGGCTTTTCTATAGTGCCATCAGCGAATTGGGCAAACCTGCCCGCATTCCTTTCGTTAACGGGATCCGGTCTATCCCATTTCCAGCCTCCAAATTTTGTCTTATTATATTCGGCAAAAGTGGCATAAATCTCTTCTTTTTTATTCATTACAAACGGGCCATATTGGGCAATCGGTTCATTTATAGGTTCTCCTTCTAAAAGGAGTAAGGAGCTGTTTGTATTACCGTTGTGGATAACAATTTCTTCATCTCCAACAAGTTTACAACGGTAAGAAGCTTGAATTGTTGCCCCTTCAATTTGAATTGTATTGCCTTCGTAAAAATATAAGTTCCTGTTAATAGTACTTGATACTTTAGGCAGTGTAAATGTTGCTCCTGGTGCCATATGTATCAAATAAATTCCTACATGATGCGACTCTTCTCTTGCCCATGAAGCTAAATTTGGCTCTAATGCTTTGATGCCGTACATTTCACCCGCAATAATTTTTACTGTTGTTTTGTTGCCATTGTTAAGCTTCTCAATTACAGGTATATCTTCTTTCCAAAACATTCGATATTCCGGCTCTGCCTTTTTTCCATTTCGGTCTAGGTTTAACCAAATTTGAAACAATTCAAGTGGATTCGACTGTTCTCTATTCACAAGCGGAAACATTTCTGAATGTTGGCACCCCTTGCCCGTCGTTAGCCATTGAACATCGCCGCTAGCATAGCGACCAAAACAACCTTTAGAATCAAAATGATCAACAACACCTTGAAGAACAATCGTTACTGTTTCAAATCCTTTATGGGGATGAGCGGGAAATCCCGGAACTGATTTTCCATGATACATACGAAATCCATCTTTTAATTCAAAATCTTCCCCTAAGTTTCTTCCTGCTAACCTCTCTTTGTCTACCCCTTGTTCATCGTTGCCTGGTGGATAATGATCTTTGTGATATACGGTTAAAATAAAAGGGCTTTCTGTAGTCCATTGCGTTCCTAATTTTTGTAAACCAATAATTTTTCGTTTTTCCATAAAAATCACCTTACTAATTTTTCCTACTATTCCCATACTAACAAATTTTGTTTTAGATAAATTATTTTATATGGTACAAAATGATGAAAAACGCCTCAAATGAAGAGGCGTTTTTTATTTTATTGATTAGACTGATTCTTTTTGTTACGTTGTTGCGGTTGGAATCCACTTTCCTCTGCAATTTCTTCTCTTACTTGTTGAATATTTGTTCCATCCGGTGTTTTAGCAGGCGTCGGATTTGGTTGCGAATTTGGAGTTGCAAAACCGCTTTCCTCTGCAATTTCTTCTCTCACTTGCTGAATATTTGTTCCAGCTGGTGATTTCACTGGCGTCGGATTTGGTTGCGAATTTGGAGTTGCAAAACCGCTTTCCTCTGCAATTTCTTCTCTCACTTGTTGAATATTTGTTCCAGCTGGTGATTTCGCTGGCGTCGGATTTGGTTGCGGTTTATTTGGAGTTGCAAAACCACTTTCTTCTGCAATTTCATCTCTCACTTGTTGAATATTTGTTCCAGCTGGTGTTTTACCTGGTTGACTTGGTTGAGCAAAAGTTTGGTTTCCAAAACCACCTTCTTGAGCTATTTCCTCTCGTACTTTTTGAGGATTAGTACCGAAAGTTGAACTACTTTTTCCTTGTGCATTTTGACGTTTTACTTCTTCAATATCTGTTCCAGTTTGAGTAAATCGTTTATTGTTATTAGCCATAAAAACACCTCCAAGATTGTTATGCCTTTATCATGCTAAATTTGCAGTTAATTATTCGTGTAATGTTCCGTATATTTTTTTCCAAATGGAGCACTTTATATTGAAAAAAATCTTTGTTCGAATAAATATCGTTATTAAAGGCATAGCAATAGAGGGTCTTTTTGCTTTCAACATGATTTATCATTTTCTTTTTTTCCCTTTCATACAATAGTGCATGTCCTAATGTGGAGGAATGTTCATGTACTATTTACAAAAGGGACTAGCTATTATGATTGGCAGCATTTTATTGGCAATTGGCATTAACCTTTTTCTTGCACCTTATGAAATATTGGACGGTGGGATTATCGGGCTATCCCTTATTTTGCATTATCTTTTTAACCTCAAAATCGGATTGATGGTCATTGTGTTAAGCACGCCAATTTTTATTTTGGCATGGTTCAAATATAGACGATATTTTTACAATAGTGTTCACGGTTTACCAACTTCTTCTGTAATTATCGATATTTTCAAGCCCCTTCGTTATCTCTTAGACATAGAAGCCTCTTTTGCTGCAATCATTGGTGGGATATTTGTGGGGCTTGGTATAGGCATAATGCTTAGATATGACACAAGCACTGGTGGAACTGACTTACTAGCTAAATTCATCAGCGACAAAACAAAAATCAATGTTGGATTAATTATTTTATTTATTGACTCCATTATTGTCTTGATCGGAGGGCTTTTACTATCTGCAAGCACCTTGCTGTTATCAATTATGGCCATTGTTACTGTTGGAATCACAACTAGTGCTGTAACCAGCAAAAGATAAAAGGTTTACCTTAAATTCTTTATATGTCCTCCATCGCCTTTCTTTTGAAAAAGTCAGGCTTTGTTTCTGCTAAAATGATGGCCAATAATATTAAAATTGCTCCAATAATCATTCTTCCAGTTAATACTTCACTTAAAATCAAAACAGAGAAAACCATTCCCCATAACGCCTCTGTTGATAAAATAATTGCAGTTTTTGTTTCGCTCGTATATTTTTGCGCCGTCGTTTGAAAACAATACGCGAGTGTCGTCGAGAATACTCCTAAATATAATGTGGATAAAATACCTTCCCATTCCAGTGAGAAATAGATTTCTCCTTTTCCAATGACAAAAATCCATGCAAAGAGTGCTGCTACTCCCATTTGCACAACGGTAAGCAAGATTGGATCTTCATCTTTTACATATTTGGAAGTGTAATAAATTTGATAAGCAAAGCCAAAAGCACATCCCAATGTTAACAAATCACCTATATTAATTTTCCCCACTGATAATTGCAACGATAAAAAAGCAATTCCGATAATGGCTAAGAACGCTCCGGACATTTCAAATTTATCGATTTTTCTTTTATCCATAATTAATGCAATAAAGGGGACTATCACAACGTTAATAGCAGTAATGAAAGCATTTTTTGACGGTGTTGTATATTGTAAACCAACCGTTTGTAATAGAAATGCCAAGTATAATAGAAATCCTAATATAAAACCTCTCAATAGAGTCGATTTCTTAATGTTTCTCAGCCTCTTATAAAATATAAAACTTAAAATTAATACACCAACGGAAAATCGAACAGCTAGTATTTGGTAAGGGGTTAAATAGTCTAACGAAATTGCGCTGAACACAAATCCGCTCCCCCAAATAATCGCTGTAGTAAAAAGCATTATTTCTCCAATATATTTACTCATAGCCGCCTCCATAAAGACATTTATAAAATCAAACATTATTTATCCATTTTAGCATGTAAAATGTACTAATTTCTAAATATTTATATTTTTGAAGAATAATGAAAAATTTCAGAACATGCATTTATTAAATAATCATTGTGGTAAAATTATGGATGGTTTATAAAGTTGAGTTCATTATGAAAGGATGTACCCCTTTTGATTCAGTCTGTCCTCTCCAATATAGCTGTAATTTTATTAATGCATTTAACCATGACCTTCATATGGGATTATCAAAAAAAAATCCCGCCTTTCTATAGGAAAGTCATTTCAATCTTTTTAAATTCTACTTGTGTAATTGTACTTTTTTATTTACCAATCCATTTAAATGAAAACTATTTCGTCGATATGCGATTAGTTCCTTTAGCCTTTTTAGCATATTTACAAGGATGGATTGCAATACCAGCATTATTAATTGCTTCTACATGGCGCTTCTTCATGGGGGGAGATGGAATGGTTCCAGGAATTTTGTATGGCATGATATTGCCGACGTTCATCGCCCTTATCTTCCACCATCGCTCAAACATCAAAAAACACTATATAGAAAAAATATTTATTGTTCTTTTATGCTGGTTCGTTTCAGATTTCCCTATTATATTTATCGTACCGAATGGATGGGAGATTTTTAAAGACACAGCAATATTACGAGTATCCTCCATTGTTGTTACCTCAATCATTCTATATACATTCATTATGCAAGATCGACAACGCAGATTTTTGAATAGTCATCTAGAAAAAATGGCTGATGAAGATCCGCTCACAAAACTAGTAAATAAAAGAAAGTTCTATGAATTAGTAGAAGAGAAGGTAAATACTTTAAAGCCAAATCATTACATAGCGATGATCGACATTGATCATTTTAAAAAAGTAAACGATACTTATGGTCATTTATTTGGAGATAAAGTATTAGTAGAAGTGGCTAAAATATTAAGAAAATATGAGTGCAAAAATTTAGTCGTTGGTCGCTTTGGTGGAGAGGAATTTATTGTATATATAGGAGAATCGGATTTGATAACTGCTAAAAATATACTGGAAGAGATACGAAAAGATATTAAATATACTTCCTTCCCTTATAGCACCGTTGAGAAAGTTAACATCACAGTTTCGATTGGCTTATCACAATTTAAGGGCGAAATGAATTTAATAGAAACAATTTATCATGCGGACCAAAACTTATACAATGCGAAAAGAAATGGAAGAGATCGCCTCGTTTACTCAACATAATGACCTGGTAGACATTGCATACCAGGTCGTTTTTATTCTTCAACAATTGTTGAGTTAGCGACAATTCCTATTGTACTTTTTCCTTTTTTGATTTTTTAGCACCGATTATACCTGGTACGAATAATATGTGTTTAGTTATTAAGGGCTGGAGGTGTTATTGTGATTCATTATGTGAGACCTGGTGAGACCCTTGTACAAATAGCAAGAGATTATCGAATCGAGTATCTAGTACTTTTGGAAAACAATCCTCAAATCACAAATCCGGATTTGTTATACATCGGTCAACCTATTAATATACCAGGTTTGCCAGATCCAAGTACAATTCCATATGAAATCGATATTTCAATAAATAATCGTACATTATCCTTATATAATAATGGCATCTTAGTAAAAACTTATCCAATTGCTGTAGGACGAATGCTTTTTGAAACACCAACAGGAAATTTTGTCATTGTTAATAGAGCACCTAATCCAGGCGGCCCTTTTGGTACAATGTGGCTAACTCTTTCCAAAGAAAGTTATGGAATTCACGGAACGGATGATCCGAGTTCAATAGGCTATGCTGTTTCAAGGGGTTGTGTCCGGATGTTAAATGCAGACGTGGAAGAATTGGCAAGCATTGTACCAAATGGAACAGCTGTATATATTCATTATTAATTCATTGGGGGCGTCTAAAAAACCGATGAGATGTCCCCTTATTTTGTACCAATTATGTGGCCCGCTTATCAATACTTGTATAAACATATTATAGTTTTTCAATCTCTAGCTACTTTGTTTCTCATTGCTTTGTTATTCACGCATAATTATCAAGATTACGCATGTTTACATTCTCGTAATTTTTGTTGGAAAAGACGAGAAGATTAATGATGAACCCAACTATTTACCGCTACCTTTTCTCGCTGATCTCGTTTAATAATAATACTAAATTTCTTATGCCAATTTTTACATTCTTCCCAAATTTCCTCAAATTCTTCTGATTCAGTATCAATGCCTCGCTCGTCCTCATAAAACACAAATTCAATAAGCGGATTGGACAAATCATCAACAATTAATTTTAAACTTAATTTATTTATAACATCTTCTTCGTCAACATCATCATCACTATATAATTCTTCATCATCATTTAATATTGACCATCCATGAATACCACCCTTTGATATTAAAGAATAGATATTATCGTTAACACTAATGGCACACTCATAAATTTCATCAAATGCATAACTTTTCTTTTTAAAGTTAGACTCAACATCTTTTCTTTTCACATAGTAAAACGTTTTTGAATAATCGTCTAACAAAATAGCTGATAAACAATCTTCTGATACAGCTCTTCGGTTATGGGGAATTCGTTCCAACTTTTCAATCGTATCCTTTTCGATTTTTTCTTGATAGCGTTTTTCTTCCTCTCGCCTTTCAATAATCCACCAAAGGAAAATTCCTAATGCAACAAAGAAAAAAATATTGTTTCCAGATTCCATCCATAAAAACAAATAAACTATTTCCAACACGCATATTATGAGAGACATTCAATATCACCTCTATTAAAGTCATTAACCAAAACTTCAATCTTTCTATTAGTTATTAAACATACTATTCGCTGAATTCTTATTTATGATTGTTAATTAGAATTTTTATCTAAATACCCCATTCGGTAAACGAAATTTATTTTGAATCCTCCATTTTCATTAGACATATTTCTCGATTAAATATAATATACTCATAGGGGTATTTAAAAATTAAAAAGGGGGAGAATATATTGAAGAATGTCATAGTTTATACGACAAATAGTTGTCCTTATTGTGTGATGGTGAAAAACTTTTTGAATCAACAACGTATTCCTTTCGAAGAAATCAATGTGGAAGCGAAGCCTGAGCTAATGTTAGAGCTAGTAAATAAAACAGGACAAATGGGGGTTCCTCAAATAGAAATTGATGGTCAATGGATTGTTGGATTTAATCCTAATGCCATTATGAATGAGGCTGGGACAAAACTAGCTTCTAGATAGGAAAAAGGAGAATTTGAGCCAACTCAAATTCTCCTTTTTCCATTTATACCCATTATTTTTGGTTAGTTGATCTTTGTTGGCCGTGTATTTTCGTAAATTCACGGCCATTAAGGCAATGCCCATTTCATTTTCCACTTTCGATTTTCCTCGAACGGAAAATCGAGTGAAACGCAAATTAGCCTTCAAGAATCCAAAAACTGGTTCTACGTCTATTTTACGTTGACGGAAAATAGAACCAGCTTTTTCTTCTGAAAGCTTCGCTCTTACATATTCTTTTTGTTGTTCCCATTTTTCATTCACCATGACCTTTCGGTGATTGCCTTCCTTTGCTTTTGTACATGATGAACGAAATGGACATCCTGAACAGTTTTCACATTCATAGATTTTCAATTCTCGTTTGAAACCGGTCTTATCGGTACGTACAGAACGATATCGGAAGGTTACTCGCTGCTGATTTGGACAAATGTAGGTATCACTTTCTTCGTCGTACATCCAATTGTCTGGATGAAATGGATTTTGTTTATATTTCTTCTTTTGTTCTTTCTCATACATGGTATATGGAATGAGTGCCTCACATTTTCGATTCGAAAGGATGTCTTCATAGTTTTGTTCACTACCATAACCAGCATCTGCGACAATATACTTTGGCAACGGAAAATAATCCTTTTCTATCTTATTCAAGAACGGAATTAATGTACGTGTATCAGTAGGATTTGGAAAGATGCTATAAGCTAGTGCGTATTGACCTTCTGTTGCGATTTGTACGTTGTATCCAGCCTTCAATTGACCGTTTTTCATATAGTCGTCTTTCATTCGCATGAACGTCGCATCTAAGTCTGTTTTGGAATAACTATTCCGTTCACCCAAGATTTCGAAGTCTTTTTGATACTTTTGTTTACGTAAAATCAAGTCAATCAACTGTTTGTACACTCGCTTCGGATATTTCCGTTCGCTTCTTAATGCTTTTCGTTCTGTGGCATCGGGCGATGTTTCTATCTTTTGGTCATATTCCTTAATGACTTCATCGACTTGTTGCACCATTTGAGCGAGTTCTTCAACGGACAGTTCTCCCTCATTTTCCCGCTCCATTTCAGGGATGATTTCTTTTTCTAATAGTTCGTTGTATAACTGATTGGACTTTTCAATTAAGTTTTGGTTGTATTTTTCAATGGATTTCTTCCATACGAAAGTAAATTTATTGGCATTCGCTTCAATCTTCGTACCATCGATAAAAATGGCTTCTTGATCGATTAACTTTTCTTCCACCAGTTGGCAACGGAATTGGACAAAACATTGACGAATTAATTCTTTTACTTCCGGATGCACACGAAAACGATTGATCGTCCGATAACTTGGTTCATATCCTTGTGCCAACCACATCATTCGTATACTGTCCTTTAATAGCGCTTCAATTTTTCGACCTGAAAAGACAGACTGCGAATAGGCACACAAAATAATTTTTAGCATCATGCGTGGATGATAAGCAGGACAACCTGTATTTCGAAGAAACGGCTGGAAGGCTTCATCTGGAATACTTTCAACTAAATGGTGAATGTGGAAGGCAATATCATTTTCTTGTAATTTTATTTCTAAATCTAGAGGCAAAACTAATTGATTCATGTTATAATATTTGAACATAAGGACCCTTCTTTCTGTTAGGTTTTGTGTGCTAACTTAATTTTAACAGAAGAGGTCCTTATTTTTTATTGAAAAAATGAAAAACAGCCCATGAAATTTCATTCCAAAATTTCATGGGCTGTTTCCATTTTAGAGGGGGTTTTGTCCCAGCCTCCTGTATCCTTCACTAAAAGAGGATGCAGGCTTTTTCTTTTTTCTACTGTATATGAAATAAAAGAAAAACCAATACTGTTAAAAGAATTTTAATGGATTGAGGGGATGATTTTGTCATCTAAACATATGCTCTCTATATTTGCATTAGGTGGTATCAATGAGATTGGAAAAAATATGTATGTAATTGAATATGGAGATGATTTGGTTATTGTCGATTGTGGGGGGAAATTCGCTGATCGAACATTTTTAGGTGTTGATTTAATCATTCCTGACTTTACCTATCTGTTAGAAAATGAACATAAAATTCGAGGAATCATTGTTACCCACGGACATGAAGATCATATTGGTGGCATCCCTTATTTATTGAAAAAAATCAATGTTCCTGTATATGCTACACGCTTTACATTAGGATTAATTGAATTAAAGCTGAAGGAACATAAAATTTTACGGGAATCAACATTGATTGAAATTCATTCAGAATCTGAATTGAATTTTGGACAAATCCAAGCAACTTTTTTTAAAGTGAGCCACAGCATTCCTGATTGTCTAGGAATTGTATTCAATACGCCAGAAGGAAAAATTGTCCATACTGGCGACTTTAAATTTGATCTCACACCAGTGAATAAGCAATATTCACAAATTCATAAAATGGCGAAAATTGGAGATGAAGGGGTATTATTACTCATCTCTGAAAGTACAAATGCAGAACGACCTGGATCAACTCCTTCTGAAAAAGAAGTAGGCAAACATATCGAAGAAACATTCTTTAATGCATCAGGAAAAATTATTATCTCTACTTTTGCTTCCAATGTAAATCGAATTCAACAAATTGTAGAGGCAACAATCAAAACAAACCGAAAACTTGCACTTCTTGGCAGAAGTATGGTAAACGTCGTCAGCGTTGCCAAAAGATTAGGTTATATCGATATTCCTGATTGGCTGCTTATTGATGCACGTGACGTTAAACAATGGCCATCTGAAAGGGTGGTTGTATTATGTACCGGCAGCCAAGGAGAACCCCTTGCTGCTCTTTCACGTTTATCGACGAATAGCAATCGAGATGTTCGAATAGATCCTGGAGATACGGTCATCTTTGCAGCATCACCAATCCCTGGCAACGAAAAAGACGTCACCAAAATCGTTGATAACTTATTCCAACTAGGTGCCAATGTTGTTTACGGTGCTGCTAGCAAAACAGGGATGCATGTATCCGGACACGGCTATCAAGAAGATTTAAAACTAATGTTGACATTAATGAAACCGAAATACTTCATTCCGATTCATGGAGAATATCGCATGTTACATCTGCACGCTAAATTAGCCGAAGATGTTGGGGTAGATCGTAAAAATATTTTCATATTGAATAATGGCGATGTGGTGGATATTCAATTTCAGGAAGCTCGCCAGACACGAAAAATACCAGCAGGAGACGCATATGTTGATAGCTTTGGTGAAGAAGGAATTGAAGATATTGTTTTGAGGGATAGAAAACAACTTTCAGAAGAAGGCATGCTTGTCATTGTCATCACCATTAATAAGTCGGACGGTAGCCGAATTTCTGAACCTGATTCAATTTCTAGAGGGTTCGTTTATGCGAAAGAATCGGAACAACTTATTCGTAATATTAACGAAATCGCAAAAGGGGCTGTCGATCCATTTAAAGACCCGAACATTTTTGCGATGAAGAAAGCCATCAAAAAGGAAGTTGGTCAATATTTGTATGATAAAACGAAGAAAAAACCGATGATCTTACCAATCATTATACCAATATAAGGAGTGTTAACCATCATGACTAACAACCAAGAAAAACAACTTACCAATATTGAAAATGATGATACATTAACAAACCGACAAGGTCATCCAATCACAAACAATCAAAACATTCGTACGGTCGGGAATCGTGGTCCAGCTACGTTAGAGAACTACGATTTTATTGAAAAAATTAGCCATTTTGACCGGGAAAAGATACCAGAACGCATCGTTCACGCTCGTGGTGCCGGTGCACATGGTTATTTTGAAGCTTATGGTACAGTAGGTGATGAACCAGCTTCTAAATATACAAGAGCGAAGTTATTCCAAGAAAAAGGAAAAAGAACACCAGTGTTTGTTCGTTTTTCAACTGTTGTTCATGGTACACATTCTCCTGAAACCGTTCGCGACCCTCGAGGTTTTGCAGTAAAGTTTTATACTGAGGATGGCAACTGGGATTTAGTTGGAAACAATTTAAAAATCTTCTTTATTCGGGATGCAATGAAATTCCCTGATATGATTCACGCCTTTCGCCCAGACCCAGTGACAAACATACAAGATGCAAAACGATTCTTTGACTTTTGTGCAAATTCTCCTGAAACGTTTCATATGGTAACTCTTGTCTATTCTCCGTGGGGAATTCCTGCTAACTATCGCATGATGCAAGGTTCCGGAGTAAACACATATAAGTGGGTCAACAGCGAAGGAAAAGCAGTTCTTGTCAAATACCATTGGGAACCAAAACAAGGCATTAAAAATTTAACGACAAAAGAAGCGCAAGAAATTCAAGCGAAAAATTTTAACCACGCAACACAAGACTTATACGAAGCAATCGAAAAGGGAGATTACCCTGAGTGGGAACTGTTCGTCCAAATTATGGAGGACGGGCCGCATCCTGAGCTTGATTTTGACCCACTAGATTGTACTAAGCTTTGGCCAAAAGATCAGTTTCCTTGGTTACCGGTTGGTCGATTAGTATTAAATAAAAACCCAGAAAACTATTTTTTAGAAGTTGAACAAGCCGCCTTTGGAACAGGAGTACTCGTAGACGGATTAGATTTTTCAGATGATAAAATGCTCCAAGGAAGAACATTCTCTTATTCTGATACGCAGCGATATCGCCTGGGAGCTAACTATTTGCAATTACCAATAAACGCTCCAAAGAAGCGGGTTGCAACGAATCAAGAAGGCGGATTCATGCGTTATCATAATGATAAAGGCCCAAATCAAAACTTGCATGTAAACTATGAACCTTCAAGCATGGGAGGCTTAAAAGAAGCAGAGCAAGTTGGAAAAGAATATACGCCTATGATTGAAGGGAATCTCGTGCGAGAATCGATTGATCGAACAAACGATTTTAAACAGGCTGGAGAAACATATCGTAATTTTGAACAATGGGAAAAAGATGAGCTTATTAACAATCTCGTTAATGACCTATCCATCTGTCCAAAAGATATTCAAGAAAAAATGATTTCTTATGCTGAAGCTGCCGATGAAGAATATGGTAGACGTTTAAGAGAAGGTTTAGAAGCCAAAAATAAAGAAAAACATCATGAAGAAATTGCAGAAGAGTTTCATCCACTTGGCGCTTACAACGCGAAAAAAGCGGTAGAACAAGCCATTCAGAAAGGAAAAGATACAAAATCTTATTAGGACATTTCCAAAAAATAATCATCTTTCAATTGTATAGGTGATTATTTTTTCCGTTTTTCGTTTCGTCAGACGTTTTCCGAGGAGCCCATCTTCACACTCCTCGGAGCTTTGTATTGTTTGACGCTTTTCACACAGGAAATCTTTGTGACTGTCACTTATTTTTCATCGCAGATAAATTGCGACTAAGCGTGCGCTACAGAGAATCGCCGCTTTCATTTCAGATAGCCTATGATCTAAAAGAAAGTTTGCTGAATACTAAAAAAATTAAGCCCATGAATCTAGTTTTTCATGAGCATTTTTTAGAAACCATTATAATGTCTTCCTTGTATTTCGTTTTCCATCATATGAATAGAGAATAGGTTTATTTTCAACAACTGTTTCTAAGTGAACAGAACGGCCCCAAAGTTGATAAATATATGGCAACACATTTTCTAAATAATGAGGGTCTAATTCCATTCCTTCGTAACAATGTTTTAAATACAATTCTCCATTTCTTAAATAATCACCATCTTCTACAACGATGTACGGGAATCCTCCATTCACCCTCATTGAAACTAGTTGATCTCGAATATTTTCATAATCCTTATCGGTAATTTGATACGTATTCCCTTTTTTCTCAAATAAATACATATCTTCTTGATCCACAAGTTCCTTTGTTAAATAATTTCGAATGAAGGAAATATCCGATTCAATTTCTCGCACTTCAAAGATTTTTTCCCGACCTGATCCAGGTTTTACGCCCATCTTTTTCATTTCTTCTGTCGGATTGTCATAACGTCTTTCAATATCTTCAAAGATTTTCAATCCTAAATAGTATGGATTGATTGACGATCTTGATGGTTGAAGTACACCAGCATTGAGTTTTGCATATTCAATGGTTTCTGCCGTCGTTAAATCTAATTCTCTCATAATTCGTTGGTGCCAGTAGGATGCCCATCCTTCATTCATAATTTTTGTTTCAAGCTGTGGCCAGAAGTATAACATTTCTTCTCGCATCATTGTAAGAATATCCCGTTGCCACTCATCTAACTCTCGGCTGTATTGTTCAATGAACAACAACAAATCCTTTTCCGGCTTCGGTGGGAATTTCTTCTTTTTTATTTTCTTTCGATTTTCTTCTTTTTTCCCTTCTAATTTTTCATCTAAATTCCATAAATCATCATATGGGGTTTGAATAAGGATGCTGCTCTCAACTTCATCTTCTTCCTCTTCGTATATTAAATGTGGACGAACTAAAGAGGGATCAATATGTTCTTGAATGGACAGGACCGCATCTAAAAATTGTTCCACTTCATATTTTCCGTACTCCCTCTCATAGCTAGCAATGCGTTCAGCTGTTGCTGTCATGCTTTCAACCATATCTCTTCTTGTATTAGAAAAGCGAATATTATTTTTAAAGAAATCACAGTGGGCTAATACGTGGGCTACAATTAATTTGTTTTGCGTTAGTGTATTGGACTCTAACAAAAAGGCGTAACAAGGATCCGAATTGATGACAAGTTCATATATTTGACTGAGACCTAAATCATACTGCAATTTCATTTTGTAAAATTGCTTTCCGAAACTCCAGTGGGAAAATCTTGTCGGCATTCCGTATGCACCAATTGTATAGATGATATCCGCAGGGCAGATTTCATAGCGCATAGGGTAAAAATCTAACCCGAATCCAATAGCTATTTCCGTAATTTCATCAATTGCTTTTTGAAGCTCTTTATCCAAGAAAACTCACCTCTCTTTGGAAAATCAAGCATTTGCTTCTTGTTTACGGAACATGCTTTTTAACGCCTCATATACATCGCTTTTTTGACGAATAATATAGTGGCGAAATTTCGGGTTATCGATTTTTTTATACGTATTCATTAAAGTGGAATAACGATTTAAAGCGTTTACTTCCCCATATCCAAACATTTGGGAAACATCCATTAGTTCGTTTACGAGCTTTAAACATTTTTCATTGTCACTGGACATGTTTTCACCATCTGAGAAGTGAACTGGGTAAATATTATATCGACTTGGACTATACTTCATTTTTATAAGTTCAATGGCTTTTGAATAGGCAGATGAACAAATTGTTCCACCACTTTCACCTTTTGTGAAAAATTCCTCTTCTGTCACTACTTTTGCTTCTGTACTGTGGGCAATAAACTCTATTTCAACTTTTTCGTATTTTGAACGTAAAAAGCGAGTCATCCAAAAGAAGAACGTGCGAGCACAATATTTTTCAAAATTCCCCATTGAACCACTCGTATCCATCATCGCTAACACAATTGCGTTCGATTCTGGTTTCACTACTTCGTTCCATGTTTTAAATCGCAAATCTTCATCTGTAATCGGTGCGATTGCTGGTTTCCCTTTTAGGGCATTTCGTTTAAATGCTGAAAGAATGGTGCGTTTTTTATCAATATTTCCCATTAATCCTTTTTTACGAATATCGTTAAATTCAATTTTTTCTGTTGTAATATTCGATATTTCCTTTTGTTGCAAATTTGGTAATTCTAATTCGCTAAATAGGATGTTTTGTACCTCATCAAGACTAACTTCTGCTTCATAGTAATCCTGCCCTGGAAGGTTCCCTGCTTCTTTCCCCTTTCCAGGCCCTAGAGCACCTTGGGAATCCCTTGCAACAATATCACCAATTTTGCTATTCCCTTGCCCTTGACCAACATGTTTAGACTTCCCATAGTTATACCGGATTTTATATTCATCGAGAGAGCGGATTGGAATTTTAATCACTTCACGACCGTTTGACATGATGATGCTTTCTTCACTAATTAAATCTGGTAAATTATTTTTAATAGCTTCTCTAACCTTTTCCATATGACGTTGTTGATCTTGATAACCTTTACGATGTAATGACCAATCTTCTCGAGAAACAATATAGCTTTTATTATCGTTTTTACCCATCTCATCATCACCCATCTTTCATGACTTTCCTTAATCTATCTGGAAAATCACTTTTTTTATCATATGCGGGAGTTTTATGGAATTACCACTTCATTTTGAAAATAAAAAAGTGCTAAGAAAAAATCTTAGCACATAAATTAATAGTTTCTTTCTTCATTATTCATCTGTTCAACAAGCTTCCAACATAACGCAATAATTCATTGGCTGAAGTGGAATTATAACCATATTCATCAATTAACCTAGCAATCACTTCATTGATTTTTTTCAATTGTGCCTCATCAGGAGTTTTTGTAGATGTTGTAATTTTTACTACATCTTTCAAATCAGCAAATAGTTTCTTTTGAATTGCTTCCCTTAATCTCTCATGAGAATTGTAATCGAATTTTTTTCCTTTTCGTGCATAAGCAGAAAGTCGAATGAGAATCTCTTCTCGGAATGCTTTTTTCGCATTTTCTGAAATACCGATCTGTTCTTCAATAGAACGCATTAATTTTTCATCTGGCGGCATTTCTTCTCCTGTTAACGGATCTTTAATTTTATTTTTATTGCAATAGGCTTCCACATTATCTAAATAGTTGTTTAATAATGTTTTTGCTGATTCTTCATAAGAATAAACAAAGGCTTTTTGTACCTCGTTTTTCGCGATTTCATCATACTCCCGTCTTGCGATAGCAATATAGTTCATGTATTTTTCCTTATCTTCTGGCGTAATAGAAGGATGTTGATCTAGTCCATCTTTTAATGATCTTAAAACGTCTAATGCATTAATGGATGGTACTTCCTTGCGAATAATAGCTGATGATATACGGTTAATGACATAACGAGGATCTATGCCTTTCATTCCCTCATTAGGATATTCTTTTTTTAATTCCTCTACATCAACTGAATTAAACCCTTCAACAGTTTCTCCATCATACAACCGCATTTTCTTTACAATATCGATGCCTTGTTTTTTCGGCACTTCAAGTCTCGTTAAAACCGAGAAGATAGCAGCAGCTCTTAACGCATGTGGTGCTATGTGTACATGAGCCATGTCGCTTTCCTTAATCATTTTTTCATAGATTCGCTCTTCTTCACTCACTTTTAAGTTATACGGAATTGGCATCACAATAATTCTTGAATGAAGAGCTTCATTCTTTTTATTTGCAATGAATGAACGATATTCCGTTTCGTTCGTGTGAGCAACAATCAATTCATCTGCGCTGATTAACGCAAACCGGCCAGCTTTGAAGTTTCCTTCTTGAGATAATGATAATAAGTGCCATAGAAACTTCTCATCGAGTTTCAACATTTCTTGAAACTCCATAATTCCTCGGTTTGCTTTGTTTAGTTCTCCGTCAAATCGATATGCACGTGGATCGGATTCCGAACCGTATTCAGCAATTGTTGAAAAATCGATGCTACCTGTTAGATCAGCGATGTCTTGTGACTTTGGATCGGATGGAGTAAACGTTCCAATTCCTACACGTTTATCTTCTGAGAAGAAGATTCGCTCCACCATTACATCTTCAATGCGGCCACCATATTCTTGTTCCAAACGTAATTGATTTAATGGCGATAAACTTCCTTCAATACGTATACCGTATTCTTTATAAAAATCTTCTCGCAAGTGATGAGGGATTAAATGCAGTGGATCTTCATGCATAGGACAACCCTTAATTGCATATACCGCTCCTTCATCGGTGCGGGAATATTTTTCCAATCCGCGTTTTAACAAAGTAACAATTGTTGATTTACCACCGCTGACAGGGCCCATTAAAAGCAAAATCCGTTTTCGCACGTCAAGTCTTTTGGCTGCCGGATGGAAATATTCTTCCACTAAACGTTCAATTGCTGATTCTAATCCAAAGATTTCATTGCTAAAAAACTTATAGATTTTTTGTCCATTTTTTTCCTCAATCCCTGCACTTTTTATCATATTGTAAACTCTGGAATGAGCAGTTTGTGCAACTTCTGGGCGTTTTTTCACTATTTCTAAATACTCAGCAAAGGTACCTTCCCACTTCAGCTTTTCTTCTTCTTCTCTGTACTCTTTCACTTTCTTTAAAATGTCGATAGCGCCTTCCCTCCATTCAGGGCTAATTTATAACATAGTATGATTACGTTTTGTTTATGATACCACTGATTTTTAATTAGCTAGTTTTGGAAACGAACATAATGAGATAGAAAAAAGCTCTCCTAAGAGCACTACTGCTTTAGGAAAGCTTTTGAAGATTGTTCAATAATCATGTTATGTTGTTGCATTATAAATATGAATAAATTTTATTATCCGCCATAATAGAAACCTGTTTCTTTCATTGTTAGCGGATCTCCTTCACGGTGTACACCAGCATTAATCACTTCACCAACGTAAATATAGTGGTCACCTTTTTCAATCTTGTCCACCACTTTACATTCAAAAAAGCTTAATGCATCTTTAAAGATTGGACACCCTGTTTCTTCAGTGTAAAATTCGTAACCCGCTAGTTTATTGCCTTCAGGTTGTAATGATTTAAAGAAAGCCGTTACCATATCTTTCTGACCAGTTTCTAAAATATTTACACTAAATACCCCACTTTCAGCAATTTGTTTTTGAGAGCGTGTACCTTCTTTGGCAGCGATGGCAACGAGAGGAGGTTCAAAAGAAGTTTGTGTTAAAAAGTTTCCTGCGAAGCCGTTAACTCCTGAGTCATCTTTCGTTCCAATAATATACAGTCCATATGTGATGCCTCTTAGCGCAGTTCTTTTTGCTTTTGGATCCATTCCAACCCCTCCTATGATTCTTTTTTCTAATTCAAATTATACAAACATTAGCAATATTTTTTCCACATTTCAGAACATATTTGTTCAGAATACTAATGAAACTAACTTCAATTTTTTAAAACAATAAAAGGAAATAAATAAGAAAAAAGCCGTCTAGTTTTTAACTTTTCTAGACAGCCCCACAAAACTACTTTTTACTTTTTCTTATATATAAGATTCCTAATGTGTTTGGTCCGCAGTGAGTCGAAATGGTACATCCGGCCGTTGTCTCAATAATCTCTTCAAATGATGCATATTGTTCAATTGCCTCTCTTACTTTTAGAACCGTTTCGGATGAACAATAGGAATGAGTAATAAACACTCTTGAATAATCGATGTCATCATTATTTTCAAAACGGTCTTTTACATAATTAACGATACAGCGATCGAAGTTCCCACGATATTTTTTTCCAACAATCATTTTACCATCTACAACTTCAATGGAAGGTTTAATTCTTAACAATGTAGCACCGAAAGCTTCAATTCCGGAACAGCGTCCGCCTTTTCGTAAGTATTCCATCGTATCAATCACAAAACTTGCATCTACCTTAGGAATAATCTCTTCTAAATGTTTTATGATTTCTTCTGGTTGTGCTCCCTTTTTTGCCAAAAGTGCCGCTTCGTAGACAACATGCCCACTTCCAGTAGAAAGGTTGCTTGAATCTACAACGAACACATTATCAAATTGTTCCGATGCAATTTTGGCATTTTGATAGCAAGAGGAAAAACCAGAACCTAAACTAATATGTATCACAGCATCGTAATGCGGTGATAGCTCCTTGAATAAATTTTCATATTCAAATACATTTACCGCAGCCGTTTTACAAGTTTTTCCTTCTTCACTTACATAACGAAAGATATCTTTTGGCGTAATATCAATTCCATCGCGAAAATCTTCCTCGTTAATTAACACATGTAATGGCATTAATGAAATATCTAACTGCTCAATAATTTCAGGAGATAAATCGCAAGTGCTATCGGCTGTTATTTTAATCATACGGCTCACCTCTATTTTCATAATCCCAACAAAATTTCTTCAATTATAACATAATTCTATATTAGAAAAATAATCATTGAGAAATGATCATCGACATTCCACTGAACTCTTATTTGTTCTTTATCTGTTCAAAAAGTTTTGAAATATCTTTGAACTACTTTCTAATGCCTTTTATTTTATGTTTTTTGGAAGTACAATCTTAATAAAGAAATGAATTAAAGCTTTAGCTGATGAATGACTCAACTATCCCGCTTAGTTGCTCATGTTTTTAAACATGTTCAAAATATTCACAACCCCTTTCTTATCTATAAGGTGCGAGAATAACCCTCGCATCTCTTTTTTTCTAGCTTTTATAACCCTTAATAAGAATTCCTTTTGCCAAATAATTTGATAAACTAAATGAAATGATTTCGTTTGTAAGAAGTTAATGAAAGAGGGATGGTTGTGAGTATAAAGAAGGTATCAATTATCGGTTTAGGTGCATTAGGCATTATGTATGGTCAACATTTTTCTCAAAAACTTCCGAAAGAAAATGTACGAATCATAGCCGATAAAAAACGTATTGAAAAATATCAAACTGAAGGGGTATTTTGCAACGGAGAACGATGTGAATTCCACTTTGTAACACCTGATGAGCATGTAGAACCTGCAGATTTACTTATTTTTACTGTTAAGTTTAACGGTTTAGAAGAAGCCATTCAATCTGTTAAGCACCATGTAGGTGAACATACGATAATCATTTCGGCATTAAATGGCATCATCAGCGAAGAAATGATTGGACAAGTTTACGGCTTTGAAAAGGTACTTTATTGTGTCGCTCAAGGAATGGATGCAGTAAAAATTGATAACAAATTAACATTTGAACATAAAGGAATGCTCGTCTTTGGTGATAGAAAACCAGGAATCCTTAGTGAAAAAACAAAAAGATTAAGCGAATTTTTCAAATCTGTTGAACTTCCACATCAAGTGGATACAAACATGCCCCATCGAATTTGGGGCAAATTCATGCTAAACGTTGGAGTCAATCAAACGGTTGCCGTTTACAATAGCAATTATGGGGAAGTACAAAATGAAGGTGAAGCAAGAAATACGATGATTGCTGCTATGCGAGAAGTTATTGCTATTTCAGATAAAGCTGGTGTTCCATTGACAGAAGATGATTTAAATTACTGGCTTGATGTATTAGATACTCTCAGTCCAGAAGGAAAACCATCAATGGCACAAGATGTCGATGCAAAACGACTAAGCGAAGTTGAATTGTTTGCTGGAACTGTATTAAAACTTGGCAAAAAGTACGGAATTGATACACCGGTAAATAAAATGCTGTATGAAAAGATTAAAGAAATTGAATCTGAATACGTTTATTGATTAGAAATATTCGTGTTATAAGAGAGAGGACTGTGCAAAAGTTGATGACAGTCCTCTCTTTATCATTTCTCATTTGAAATAAGGCTTAGCTATAACATTTTCGATTCATGGAAACTGATAATAGCCAAAATCAATCACTTAATAGTCAAACTAAAATGGATAATAGTCAAATGTGCGAACTTAATTGCCAATCGTTTTAATTTCGATTTAGGGAAAGACCGATAATAGCCAAAATCGATCACTTAATAGTCAAACTAAAATGGATAATAGTCAAATGTGCGAACTTAATTGCCAATCGTTTTAATTTCGATTTAGGGAAAACCGATAATAGCCAAAATCGATCACTTAATAGTCAAACTAAAATGGATAATAGTCAAATGTGCGACCTTAATTGCCAATCGATTAAATTTCGATTCGGGAAAGACCGATAATAGCCAAAATCGATCACTTAATAGTCAAACTAAATTGGATTATAGTCAAATGTGCGAACTTAATTGCCAATCGATTAAATTTCGATTCGGGAAAGACCGATAATAGCCAAAATCGATCACTTAATAGTCAAACTAAAATGGATAATAGTCAAATGTGCGAACTTAATTGCCAATCGTTTCAATTTCGATTCGGGAAAGACCGATAATAGCCAAAATCGATCACTTTATAGTCAAGCTAAAAAGATAATAGTCAAAGTTTGCAAAATAATAGCCAATATCGATAGTTATTACTAGACTATGATTTGCCCATTACCTTCCGCTTCCCATTTCGCTACTTCTTCACGTACAATTGGTGCAACTTCTTTCCCTAACAATTCGATGCATCTCATCACATCTTCATGAGCCATTGAACCAACTGGGCAGTGGAGCATAAAGCGAGTAACTCCAACATTTTTACGCAAGAAAATAATTTTATCTGCTACCGTTTTTACATCGCCACAGTACAATGCTCCTTCTAAACTTCTAGCATAATCAAATGTCGCTTGCGTATATGGTCCCCATCCTCGTTCTCTACCTAAAACATTCATTGCGTATTGGGTTGGAGGGAAGAACTTTTCAACCGCCTCTTCTGTCGTTTCCGCAACAAATCCATGGGAGTGAGATGCTACTTTTAGTTTGGAAATATCATGTCCTGCTTCTTTTGCTGCACGATAATATAACTTCACTAAAGGAGCAAATTGTAATGGACTGCCGCCGATAATCGCTAAACATAAAGGTAAGCCTAACGCACCTGCTCGAGCTACCGATTGAGGCGTTCCACCACTAGCAATCCAAATCGGAACTTCATTTTCTGGTCTTGGGTATACTCCTCGACCATTAATACTTGGACGATGTTTACCGTTCCAATGAATGATTTCTTGTTTCTGTATTTGTAGTAATAAATCTAACTTTTCCTCGAATAATTCATCATAATCCTGTAAGTCATAACCAAATAACGGAAAAGATTCTATGAAAGAACCCCGGCCTGCCATAATTTCTGCACGCCCGTTCGAAATTGCATCCAATGTAGCAAATTGCTGATACACTCTCACTGGATCATCTGAAGATAATACAGTTACTGCGCTCGTTAATTTAATATTTTTTGTTTTCGTTGTGGCCGCAGCAAGCAATACAGCAGGTGATGAACAAGCATAATCTTTTCGATGATGCTCACCTACTCCATAAACATCTAATCCCACTTCATCAGCTAGTTGAATTTCTTCTACAACTTCTCGAAGTCGCTCCGCATGACTTATCACTTTTCCCGTTCTTACATCTGGCGTCGTTTCTACAAATGTCGTTAACCCTATTTCCATCCTCATTCCCTCCACATACAAAACATATTATCTCGAAATTGAAATATTTTTCTTTGTAATCATACACAAATATTAGGATGATTATCAAATATTCTGTTTTTAATTCTCATCCTTTTTTAGAATATATTCAGCTCCAAAAGTTAAAAATAATATAAAAAACAAGGAATGAATGTAGATGAAAGAAAGAAAATTTGAAAGCAAAGTAATTGAATTTTTAATGATTTTGATGTTCAGTTTTGGTATTGTTATCACATTATTCAGTTTGATTTCTATTGAACTAAATGTATATGATATTAAATTGTATTTCATGATTTTCATTACTTTGGTGATATTCTACAAGCCTTTTAGAACTTCAAGTTTTCGTTTTATTTTTTATTTAATTAATCGTACATTGCATTTAATAAAAACCGTTCACACTGACAACGATCTTTTACAGAAAGAACTTATACAATTGAATAATTTGCTAGAAACGGAGTACATCCATCTATTAAAAAAACTTTTTGAAAAACATCGTTACGTAGCACTTATTACAAAGGACATTGAAACTTTCAATGTGGATCTTATTTTATGGAAAGGTACGAGAAAATATATAATACAGATTATAAAAGGGGCAAATGCAGTTGACATCCGAAAGGTTCAACAAGTTGCTGTCAATATAAAAACATACAGTGCAGATGGCGCAATGATTATTACAAATCAATCTTTTACACCATCTGCCAAAAAGTTTTCTTCCTTAAACCATATACTTTTAATTGATCACGATGAATTAATAAATATGATGCAGGATGAAAATAAAAAGTTCGTTTTCCAAACCGCATTATATTTATCACAACATAAATAATAATAAGAATTCGCTAGCTAAATTGAAAGGAGCTAGCGAATTTTGCATTCATAAAAAATATTTCAATCATCTACTTCTAATGTTCTTTTTTTACTCGATTCATTAAATACTCAACAAACACTTCATCACGTACTAGATAGGCTTCATACATCCTCTTTAAATATTTTTCTGCTTCTTCAAAACTTGCAAAAGTTGTTTCTATTAATTGTTCTGGATTTTTCAATCATCCAAACGCCATCTTTTTGTAATATAAAATAATTGTTATCATCGGCATCAGCATACATCGTACCAAAAGAAGATTCCTTTACATTATACCGATTATATTTCGCATCTTGAGGCATTGGATCAAGCTGAAAAGTATTTTGTACAAATATTTGATATGTTTCCTCTGTTAAGTTACAAACCGCTGCCTTTTGATGTCCTCCTCCGCCATACACTGCTGCGATTTCCGAAACATCCACATGGTCATGAATAGTGCGGAAAGAAATTTTTTTACTTCCCATATTCAATATAGCGATATAGTCAAGATGAGGATGTTCTTTACTTAATTCGTTTCCTAATTCTGAATGATAAGATTCTGCATATACAACTCCAGCAAAATACTCATCATTTTTTATTTGCACTACCTCTCTTTTTTTGCGACGAATATATCGTTCTATCCGATCTTCTTAATTCATCAAAATCGAAGTGTTCAGAAGAAGTTAGTCTGTCAATCATCGTTTCTTCAAATTCATCGATGGACACTAAGAAAAACAATGAATTTAAGAAATGGGCTTTATCATTATCGTTTTTCCCACTCCCAAGTATCATATTGTCTTACGTGCTCCACAAATTCATCAATTGCCTCTGTTGGCTTTAATAACTCGTTTGCAACTAAAAACTGATAAAATAATGAAGTTGCACTTTCTAGCTTCCCTTCCTCATTTTCGACTAATACCGTTCCCCAATCATATTCATTAAAATGCAACGCTGTTTTATGATGATCAATAAGTTGAATATTTTTATATTGTTTAAAATGTGCATTTAATCTTGTGTCATTTTCTTCACTAGGTGATAAATCTGTAATAAATAAAAAAGTATCAGGCAAATCATTTTCTAAAAAGTATTCAATTTCCCGTTCAAGTGAAGCAATTGAATTATATCCTACTTTTACATCTTGTCCAAAGGCAAGTTTCGCTGAAATGCCACATCCAACCCCATCTAAATCATTGTGGGACAGCAATTTATATATTCTATTTCACCAGTAGTATGGATGCTTTTTATAAAAACAACAGCAATATTATTGCAAAGAAGTTAGAATTCCTTTTAAATTTTCAATTTAACAAAATTTTCGATTGAAAATTTAAAATTTTTCTGCATATTGTACAAAATTCAATCATAAATGATATTTAAATACTTAATTGTTATTGCTTTTCCAAATAAAAGGAGCTACAATTATATACAATTATCCATCGACTTATTTCAATATTGCTTTGAAGTAAGGATAGAGGTGCAAAAACCAAGAGTACACAGTTTGAGGATAATGAGGTCCAATGATAATTGTGGAAAGGGGGATTTGCCGAAGTCCCTAGAAACTCATTTTTCTAGGGGCTGGTTCTGCATTGAATAAGTGTAGGACTGTCATATAGGAAACTATATGGAGGGCTATCTTACGCAAAAAATCTTCCTTTTTGCAACAACGAGGCTCTTCGTTGTTGCTTTTTGCGTTTATAAAGAAATTGCCCTTCTCCATTAAATAACATTGAAAAGGATGTGGAGAAGAATGAATTTCGGAAGAGTATTAACAGCAATGGTAACGCCATTTGACAAAAATGGTGACGTAGATTTTGAGGCTACGGAAATTCTAATTCAACATTTAATTGAAAACGGCACAGACGGATTAGTGGTATGTGGTACAACTGGAGAATCTCCTACTTTAACAGATGAAGAAAAAGTAGAACTGTTTAAATTTACTGTGAAGACTGTAAATGGTAGAGTTCCTGTAATTGCAGGTACGGGCTCTTATAATACGAGAGCTTCCATTGAACTTACTAAAAAAGCAGAAGATGCCGGGGTGGATGGCATCATGCTTGTAACTCCATACTACAATAAACCAAACCAAGAAGGAATGTATGAACACTTTAAAGCAATTGCACAAAATACAAAACTGCCAATTGTACTCTATAACATTCCTGGCCGTAGTGTCGTCAATTTATCCGTTGATACGGTAGTTCGTCTTGCGAAAATACCGAATATTGTTGCAATTAAAGAGGCAAGTGGAAATTTAGATGCAATGGCACAAATTATCGAAAACACGCCAAATCATTTCTCACTATATAGCGGGGATGATAGCTTAACATTACCAACATTAGCAATTGGTGGTACAGGAGTAATTTCCGTTGCTTCTCATATTATCGGCAATGAAATGCAATCTATGATTAAAAATTTCTTCATTGGAAATATTCAAGAAGCTGCAAAAGAACATCGAAACCTGTTACCAATTATGAAAGCGATGTTCATTGCACCAAATCCTGCTCCTGTTAAGGCAGCATTAAATATGAAAGGCATAACAGTTGGTGGTGTTCGTCTTCCACTAGTGCCATTAAACGAAGAGCAACAAAAAATGCTAGATTATTTATTAAGAAATACACAATTACAATTGATTTCATAAATATTCTCCTGCCATGAAAATGGCAGGTTTTTATTTTGATAAATAATACTTGGTGGAAAAGTAAATAAAATATTCGATAGGAAAATGAATAGTGATATAATAGCATTTGTGAATTTTAGGCATTTAACTAAATTCATAAGTGCTTATTTTTTTATCTTCAATATGTCACAATTCAACTTTGTTGGAGGATATGATTTTGCTCAATTTACTATTAGCCATTTTAATATTTATCATCACGCTCATACTCGTAATTCGCCAACCAAAAAATATCAATATCGGTTGGTCAGCCTGCTGTGGCGCAATAGTTGCATTGATTGTTGGAGTAGTGGATATTAATGACGTCTTTGAAGTTGTTAACATTACTTGGAATGCGACATTATTATTTATTGCGATTATAATCATTTCCTTAATATTGGATCAAATTGGTTTATTTGAATGGTCTGCACTGCACATGGCTCGCATAGCAAAAGGGAACGGTATTAGAATGTTCATTTACGTTACAGTTCTTGGAGCTTTTGTTTCAGCCTTCTTTTCAAATGATGGTGCAGCATTAATTTTGACCCCTATTGTTCTTGCAATGGTTCGAAATTTAAATTTTAATGAGAAAATGATTTTCCCTTTTATTATGGCTAGTGGTTTTATAGCTGACACTACTTCCCTCCCTTTTTTAATAAGTAACTTAGTAAACGTAATCGCAGCAGATTTTTTTGGAATCAGCTTTATGGAATACTCTTTACGAATGATTATTCCTAATTTCTTTTCATTAATAGCAACCATTATCGTTCTATTTTTATACTTCCAGAAATCTATTCCATCAAAGTATGATGTAATGATGCTAAAAAATCCACGGGAAGTCATACGGGATGAAAAGATGTTTAAATTAGCGTGGCCGGTAATGGCAATTTTATTAACCGGTTATTTTTCAGCTGAATGGATTCATGTACCCGTTAGTATTATTGGTTGGATTATGGCGATATTCTTATTGGCGATGGCTCGAAAAAGTTCAGCAGTCAATACAAAAGCCGTAATAAAAGGAGCGCCATGGAATATTGTATTTTTCTCCATCGGTATGTATTTAGTCGTTTATGGATTAGGAAATGCAGGTTTCACGAAAGGACTAGCCTATGTTATTGAATGGACAGTGCAAGGAGGATTATTCACTACTACGATTGGAATGGGGTATATTGCAGCCTTCTTATCTTCAGTTATGAATAACTTACCTACAATTATGATTGACTCATTAGCAATAGCGGAAACTTCCACGTCAGGTGTAATTCGCGATTCTTTAATTTATGCCAATGTAATCGGCTCAGATTTAGGTCCCAAAATTACACCAATTGGTTCACTTGCTACGCTTGTGTGGCTACATGTACTCTCAAACAAGGGGATTAAAATTTCTTGGGGAGCTTATTTTAAAATGGGGATTATCCTGACACTTCCAATACTATTCTTCACATTAGTTGGTTTATATTTGACGTTATTATTATTTTGATTCTTTATTTTTATATGAGTAAAATTTAATTATAATGGTTACAATAATAACACACCTAAGAACATTTGAACTTAGGTGTGTTTATTATTGCCAATTATTCTGAGTTTCCTTTCAATTGTTGTTGAGCCATTTGCACAAGACGTTTCGTAATTTCTCCACCAACTGAACCATTAGCTCGGGAAGAAGTATCTGGTGAAAGGTTTACGCCAAACTCTTGTGCAATCTCATATTTCATTTGATTCAATGCAGCTTCTGCCCCTGGGAATACTAGTTTGTTAGAACTACGATTTGTCATGTTGTTCACCTCCTTGTGCCATTAGAATGCTCAAGCTATAGCTTTTAATACTTTAGAAATGTAGGGAACATTGAGATTCACTGGAAAAAACAGATTATTTAAGTTGTAACAATATTACAATAGCGTCATATATTCTAATTTTTTCCTCCTAATCAGTATGTTAATATGTTAGTTAGTTAACGTTAACTTTAGGAGGAGCAATTCATGTATAAAATACGAGGGCATCATCTATTTTGCCTTGTTGGTTTTAGAGGTATGGGATATTCTAAAGAATTTGCGGAAAATATGAAGCGCATCCACCAAGAACTTAGGAAAAACCCCAAGACTTTAATTCACATCATCGAGGGCATCGATCAAATTTGTGAAAAATACCCAAACTGCGGAAAATATCATTGTCAAGATGAAAACATCTACATAAGAGATAAACAAATTTTGGAAAAGTTAGGGATACAGATTGGTCAAACTCTCACTTGGGAAGAAATTGAGTCTCGCATTCAAAAATTCGCAACTCCTGAAGATATAGATATTCTTTGTGAAAGTTGTACATGGCGTTCCTATGGTGTATGTAAAGCAGGCATCCAAAGAATCTTAAATGGCGAAGGTTTATGGGAAGTAAATAAATAACCATTTATAAAAATCTCCTGGTGAGGAGATTTTTTATTTTATCTAAATATAAATACTATTTACATTTTTCCGAAATAACAAATTTCTTTGGATTTTAAAAATTCGTGCTAAACTATATCTATCTTAAATGTCCTTTTCGTGTAAACATTTGTATTTGTAAGCAAGATTTTAATCTTTGGAGGTTTTTATGAAAAAACTATTTCATACATGGAGTCAAATTAGCTTAGTCAAACGAATTTTAATCGGTTTAATTTTAGGTATTCTTCTAGCTATTACAATACCTGATACTTTCAGTTGGGTATCCATTTTCGGAAACTTGTTTGTCGGTGCATTAAAAGCCGTGGCACCAGTACTTGTATTGGTATTGGTTATTCAAGCGATTGCAAACCATCGAAGCGGAACAAAAACCAATATGAAATTGATTTTAATTCTTTATGCTATCGGTACTTTTTCCGCTGGTGCAATCGGTGTCATTGCCAGCTTCATTTTCCCAACGACACTGACATTAAAAATGAGTGCTGAAGATGTGTCTCCTCCAGAAGGTATTGCAGAAGTTTTTGAAACGTTGCTTTTTAATGTTGTTAGTAATCCGGTAAATGCTCTTATGAATGCAAATTACATTGGCATATTGGCTTGGGCCGTTCTTCTAGGAATTGCGCTTAAGAAAGCAGCAGATTCAACAAAAACCATGATTGACAATCTTTCAGAAGCAATTTCAACAATTGTGAAATGGGTAATTGAATTTGCACCTATTGGTATTATGGGGCTTGTCTTTGATGCGATAGCAACAAATGGTCTTTCCACATTAGTTGAATACGGAAAATTGCTAATTGTTCTTCTTGGCTGTATGTTCTTTGTTGCATTAGTTATAAACCCGCTCATCACATTTATTTTTACAAAGCAAAATCCATATCCGCTTGTATGGATGACATTAAAAGAAAGTGCAATTTTTGCGTTCTTTACACGTAGTTCTGCTGCAAACATTCCGGTCAATTTGGCATTATGTGAAAAATTAGGTTTAAATAAAGATACTTATTCTGTATCTATTCCATTAGGTGCCACAATTAATATGGCGGGAGCTGCAATTACAATCTCTGTATTAACGCTTGCAGCAAGCCATACACTAGGAATTGAAGTAGATGTAATGACCGCTATCATATTAGTAGTACTTTCTGCACTTTCTGCTGCAGGAGCTTCTGGTGTCGCTGGAGGATCATTGCTTTTAATTCCTGTCGCTTGTAGTCTTTTTGGAATTTCCAATGATATTGCTATGCAAGTTGTAGCTGTTGGATTCATTATTGGCGTATTACAAGATTCTTGTGAAACTGCATTAAATTCATCATCCGACGTATTATTTACAGCAACAGCTGAATGGGCAAAAGAGCGTAAATCAAATTAATAATAGAATATGTATAAATTATTAAGGCACTGCTCTCATTTCTTATTACAGAGCAGTGCCTTTAATCAAATTCGTCTATATCACCATATAATTCAACATGTTTTTCCAATTCCTAAGTTGCCTCCCTAAGTAATCTTTTATTATTTTCCAATATCTTAATGACTTGTTGAAGGATTTTTTCTTCTACCATAGGGGTCGAATTAATTTCCTTCCTTATGATTTTGTTTAATTCTAAAATGGTACTAACTTCGAGACGATGCTTTTCAGCTAACTGAAATGCCCGCTCTAACTGACCGGTTATCATCAGCATTCCTCCTATTTTCCTTTTAATTATATTTTATGATGTTTTTTTATTTTTTTCACCTGTAATTAAAAGAATTTTCTTTAATATGAATAAATTATATCAAATTTGTTATAACCATTTAACTCCATTTTCCTAAATAGTTACAGAAAATCTGAATACATCTCATAAATTGCAAGAAAATTGAATATAGAAATAGAGTAAACTCGTTTAATAAAGGGGTGTCCTTACTTTGTATCGAAAACTAATTGGAATTACATTAACCCCATTGCTCTTCTTTGGTGCTCACTCAATTGGTGGAGGTGCAGCAGCCCATGCAAATGAAGAAATTATCCCTGGAGCACATTCTGTAAAAGTTACTTATTTTGATGGACAAGATGATCGTTGGCTCACAACATTGAATCCTGAACAACTTGAAAAAGCTAACCTTTATGGCAACAATATGATAGCTCCCATTTATTGGGGTGACCCAGAAAAGGAAACAGGTTGGTTCCAAATGTATAAACCTGCAAAAATAACAGGCACTCAAGTAACCGGTGCATTTGATGATGCACAATTTGTCATTCGAGTACCTGACCAGTGGAATGGCAAATTAGTCGTTTCAGGCATTCCAGCCACAAGAAATGAAACCTCAACAGATCTTTTATTTAGCGATTTTGTTCTTGAAAAAGGGTATGCTTTTGCAGCGATTGATAAAGGAACTCAAGGCACTGAAGTCGAAGGTGATCCATTGGCAAAAGTGAAAAATGCTTTAGTTGATGAAGATGATTCTGTTCGAGAATGGCATCTTCGTTTTAGACAAATTACTAAAGCTTCACATCAATATTTGATAAACAATTTTAGCGACCGACTTATTAACCCGAATGATGCTTCAAATCCTGCAAGCAAATTAATTCAGCCAGATCATAAAGTGCCGACATATGCCATTGGAATCTCAAATGGAGGTTATGTTGTTCGTTTCGCATTGGAAAATGATAACCCTGAAAAAACCGGAGAACCGCGACTTTTCGATGGCGGTGTAGACTGGGAAGGTGTTCTTTGGACAGAAAAAGCCCCTAATCTCATAAGTTCGTTAGTTTCTGTTGTCAACCATGCAGAAGAAGCCCTTTATGGTAGCGGAAAAGCAAAGGAACAAGCAATAAAAGAATTATATAAAGCAGGCGTTCCAAAAGGATCTGAAAAATTATGGGTTTATCATGACCAAATATATTGGTTTGTCACCTTAAACATTTATCGTGACCATTTTGATCCAACTGCACCTAATCGGATAGAATGGCCAAATTACTTAAGATTTGACGAAAACGGCTTACGTGATCGATCCTTTGACCATATTTTCAAAAACTATCAGTACAATCAAAGACGAAAATTAATCAAAGATAATATAAAAGAAATCGAAAATACAGGTAAGATTGAAGTCCCGTTAATCAGTATTACAGGATCATTAGATACGCTTATATTCCGAGAAATTCATGCAAAAGGATATGAAAAATTAGTGAAACGAGCGAAAAGAGAACATTTACATCGATTATATATTATAGAAAATGGTAATCATGTAGATGGACTCGTTTGGAATCCAGCAACAGATCCAGACAAAGAACTTCAACCATTGTTGCCGTATGCACATCAAGCATTTAATTTGTTGGTGGATTGGGTAGAACAAAATATCCAACCACCAGAAAGCAAGACGATTCCTGCTCCTCTTCATAATGAAAAAGTTATCGATATCAAAACAGGTAATGAAATTGAACCGTGCATAAAATAAGAGACCCAAATGATTGGGTCTTTTTTGTACTATTGGAAAAGCACATTTATGTCCTAATAGTGAATAAACTGTACTAATTCAATAACAACTTAAGAAAGGTAAGATCTCTATGGAGAGCGATCGAATAACAGACGGAACCTTTCAAAATTTGAGTCAAAAGAACATGACTTTCGAGCAAGTTTTCGACGCAATTGTACAGTTTATGAGAAAAGAACCAACCGGTAATTTTGTTTTAATGTTTGGAACAGATTCACAAGTATTTAGTAAAGAAACAAAATTTATTACCGGAATTGTCATTCAGCAAAAAGGAAAGGGCGTTTGGGCATGTTTTCGAAAAGTCATTGTCCCAAGGAGAATGACAAACTTACATGAACGTATTTCTTACGAAACCTCTTTAACCGAAGAAGTCGTTTCTTTATTTACAGAAGAAAAAATAGAGCAGTTGATAAATATCGTATTACCTTATGTATATAAAGGAGCTAGCTTCACCATTGAAGGACATATCGATATTGGAAGCGGAAATCGAAACAAAACAAGCGTCTTTGTCAATGAAATGATTGCGAGAATGAACTCCCTTGGAATTGAAGCAAAGATTAAACCAGACTCCTTTGTTGCAAGCACCTATGCGAATCGTTTTACAAAGAAATAACCATACAATGTATTCCTTGAATCATTCTATTATGAATATGATAAAATTGGAAAAAACACATGTGGAGGAATAGATATGCTACAAAATTTCCATGAGTTATTAAAAAAATATGCCAAACTTTTAGTGGCAAAAGGAATCAATGTACAACCGGGCGATTGGGTTAAAATGTCCATTTCCGTTGACCAAGCACAACTTGCACGTCTCATCACCGAAGAAGCATACGCACTAGGTGCAGAAAAAGTGATTGTTAAATGGACCGATGATGAAATCACAAAATTACATTATATTCATCAACCAACAAATGTTTTAACGGATATTCCTCCATATGAAATTGAGGAATCCGAAGACCATGTGTTAAATAAGCGCGTTTCAAGACTTTCCATTCTTTCCAGTGACCCAAGCTTGCTTGACGCAGCAGATCCTGCCAAAGTGGCTGCATTCCAAAAAGCTGCTAGTCAAGCCTTCCAAGTTCAACGAAAAGCAACACAAAATAACGATTTGAAATGGACCGTTGCAGCAGCAGCTGGCAGCGCTTGGGCAAATAAAATGTTCCCTCACTTAGAAACTACTGAAGCACAAGTCGATGCTTTATGGAATCAAATTTTTAAAACTTGCCGGGTATATGAGGACGATCCAATTGCTGCATGGGACAAACATATAAGTTTATTAAATGAAAAAGCAACAAAATTAAATGAATACCAATTTGAAGCCCTGCATTTCAAGGCGCCAGGAACTGATTTTAAATTAGGGTTGCCAAAAAATCACATCTGGACAAGTGCAGAAAGTTATAATCCAAAAGGTGAGCAATTTATTGCCAACATGCCAACGGAAGAACTTTTCACAGCACCCGATACTCGCCGCATGGACGGAGTCGTTCGCAGCACGAAACCTTTAAGTTATGCAGGACAATTAATTGAAGGCATTGTAGCTTATTTTAAAGACGGAAAGATTGTGGATATTTCCGCAGAAAAAGGCGATGAAGTTATTAAAAAACTTGTATTTGAAAATGAAGGAGCTACCGGCTTGGGAGAAGTTGCACTTGTACCTGATCCTTCTCCAATTTCCCAATCGGGCGTAACATTCTTCAATACATTATTTGATGAAAATGCTTCAAATCACATCGCGATTGGTTCCGCCTACCCCTCTACAATAGAAGGTGGTACAAAAATGAGCGAAGAAGAATTGCGTGCCCAAGGTTTAAATATTTCAAACGTTCATGTGGACTTTATGATTGGTTCTGCAGAAATGGATATTGATGGAATAACACGAGATGGCTCCATCGTTCCTATTTTCCGCAAAGGCGATTGGGCATTCTAATACAAAAAATGAGACAGGGGAATTTGGGTTTACTCAAGTTCTCCTTTTATTTACTCCATACAATATCCATAGATTTAACTCATTATTCTTGAAATCACCTTTTTGTCAGTATATTGTTTTTATAATGCTTTTCACATTAATTTTGAATACATAGTGGAGGAAATTTAATGCAGCATTTAATCGATATTGGAGTTAATCTATTAGATAAACAATTCCAAAATGATCGAAGTGAAGTTATTGAACGTGCACTTCAAAATGGAGTAGTTCAAATGATTGTTACTGGCACTAGTTTAAGGAACAGTAAACAGGGTTTAGAAATTGCAAAAGAATATCCAAATGTGTTGTTTTCAACTGCCGGTATTCACCCCCACGATGCCAAAAATTTTACTAATAACACAATCGATGAGTTGGAACAATTAGCACAGTATGATGAAGTCGTTGCCATTGGTGAATGCGGTCTAGATTTCAATCGAATGTTTTCTCCCCAAGATATTCAAGAAGAGTGTTTTGAAGCCCATCTACATTTAGCAAGAAAACTTTCGATGCCTCTCTTTTTGCACGAACGTGATGCTCACAATCGTTTTTGCGAAATTTTTGCAAACTTTATGGATATGACCGAAAAATCGGTGGTCCATTGTTTTACAGGGAATAAAGAGCAAGTGAAAAAATACGTATCGATGGGATTCTATATAGGAATCACCGGCTGGATTTGTGATGAGCGCAGAGGGCAAGCCTTGCAAGATGCAGTAAAATACATACCACTTGACCGATTATTAATCGAAACAGACGCACCTTACCTTCTTCCTAGGAATATGGAAAATAGACCAAAAAATCGGCGAAATGAACCTTCCTTCTTGCCTCATATCGTAAATGAAATCGCTAAATTTATGGGCGTCAAACCGGAAGTGGTTGCGAAACATGCAACAGAGAATACACGTAAACTTTTCAATTTACCGGAACCTTCATTGGATATTTAGCAAATTCAAATTGATTTAACAAACATGATTGGAATAATCAGTATAATAAGCATCTGTTTTTTAACAAATTAATGAAGATAATCGAGTAGGAGGGAGCGATTAACTCCCGTCCTCTCACACCACCGTACGTACGGTTCCGTATACGGCGGTTCAATTAAGATGATTGACGCAAGTCTTTATAACTTCCGTGAATAGCTGTTCTCTTTATGCCAGTGGTCACTCCACCCTCCAAGAGGTCTCCCACGGGATTCACCGCTTCCTTCCTCAAGTGAGGTACTACGTTTTCTGTGTTCATCATGACTCACTGAATGCCAAGGGCTATTCTCTCTTAATTGTTCGGTCCTTCTTAGTAGTTCTAAACCAACTAATACTATGACCTCTGCTGACTTCTGACGGTTCAGCTACTTATCACTAAGTAGGTTATGAAGCGTACTTCACCTATCCGCCAGACCTCCCCGGGTAAGAATGTAATCTTTCCTTCCATCTATCTGCTTCATTTACTCTGTACCACCTTTGGCAGAAAGGACTTTGTTTTGTTTAGCAAACTCATCCAATGATACCTAGCCTTATATGAAGTTCGTGTTCCTCAGACCGGAAGTTTGCCGCTCGCTTCCTTCAGATTCCGCGTCACCACGGACACCCTTGCGTTAAGTTAACTGTTACTTCTGCCTTCACAGTTCGGGACTTACACCCTATAGATTACACCCATGCCAGGCGCACTAAAAAAGGAGAATTTGTTTTTTGTTCAAATTCTCCTTTTTAAAAATGTAAACTTATTTTTACTATATAACCGTTTTGGAATCCGTCCATACTGGTTGACGCTTTTCAAAGAAAGCGCGAATTCCTTCTTGAGCATCTGGATGCTTACTATTTAGAGCAATTACCTCTGTAGCATAATTAAGTGCTTGGAAATCTTCCATATTAATTTGCTGATAAAATTGTCGTTTCCCAAGTTCAATGATATTTAAGCTTTGCTTCGTTACTTCTTTTGCTATTTTTCTGTTTCGATATCTAGTAATTCAGGGGGAACCACTTTATTAACCAACCCATGTTGAAGCGCTTCTTCAGCAGAAATTGAGTTTCCTGTAAACAACATTTCCACTGCTTTTTTCCTTCCAATATTGCGGCTTAAAATACTGCCGGGGTACTACAAAATAGTCCACTATTTATTCCGGGTGTTGCAAACTTAGCATCTTCACTAGCGATAGCCATATCACTTGCAGCAACTAATTGACAACCAGCCGCAACCGCTGCTTTTTTTACCTTTGAAATAACAAGTTGCGGCAACTCTCGTATTGTTCGCATAACTGTTTGACAAGTTTGGAAAAGTTTGAGTACTTCATTCTCTGTCATCGATTCAATCTCTCGCAAGCTATGACCCGCACAAAAAACTTTGTCTGAACCTTCAAAAACTACCACTTTCACCTCACGAGCTTTGGCAATTTGCTTCAAAAGATTGTCCAATTCTTCTAATAATGCCATCGTTAAGGTGTTAAACTCCTGCATATTATCGATGGTAATATAGCCAATCTCCTCTGTTTGGCGGTATTGTAGATACCTCATTTCTCCACCCCTTTTCATTGATATCTTTATTTTGAATCTTCTGATATTTGAGGTCAAGATAAATCAGTTTACTTTTTTCTACAATTTTATTCTGTTACTTAGATTACTATATTGATTAAGCAGAGATGTCCCAGTCCTCGCCTTTTTCGCCTCACCACTTCCCCTTTATTCGTGAGTATAAATCGATTACTCCATCAATATCGACAAATGAACCCCTAATCAATTCATGAATATATTACTATTGTATGTATGCCTAATCTTACGTACGTTTAGAGTTTATGTGGAGGGAGCGTATTCTATGTCAATGCCTAACATTCCAGACATCTCACCTAAGATTCGTATAGATCGTGAAGATGTCATCAACCTTTTATTTAGCTTCTATTGCTTTAGAAGAAATCGGTTTAGCTCACATCAATTAATGCAGAAGGTGAAAAAATTCAATTTGCAATTGAAAAGATGAACGAATCATGTTCTCATCTTCCAACTACTGCTGAATTAATCCTGAAAATTAACGACAGTGTTAATCATACTTTAATTACTGGCAATCAAGAAGGAACTTTTATTAGATAATAAATTAAAACAAGTAATCGAATTACTGAAGAATAAGCATAGGTGTTATTAATTTTTTCAACTTTATTGTAATAAAATCTATGAATTTGTTTATTGAATTAAGAATTGGGTTTTTCAACGCAAATAGGCTTTTATTCCTTATCTCCTTTTCAAGAAAGAATAGATTATTAACGACTGTATTACCAATGGTCATTAACTATTTAAGGTTCTTAGTTAATGCCATGGTGAGACATTTACATTTTAAAGGAAAGGAGTTATGGAATGTCTCAGCCCAATCTACCAAACATTACCCCCAATATAACCATTAGCAGAGCTGATGTCATAAACTTATTGCTTGCTTCCATTGCAATGGAAGAATTAAGTTTAGCTCATATTCTTAATGCTGAGGGTGAAAAAATCCAATATGCGTTAGGAACAATTCCGGGTATTTCTGGGCTATCACCAGCAGCAACGCTTGATGATCTGTTACAAGTTAATAGCAGTGTTCATGATACAATCGCAATGTCAATTAAGAAAGAATTATTATTGGACAATAAACTAAAGCAAGTTACAAAGTTAATTTCAACTGAGGGACCTACAGGACCGCCTGGACCTACTGACTGGACCTACTGGACCTCAAGGACCGACTGGGGACCTCAGGGTGCTACTGGACCTACTGGGCCTCAAGGTGCTACTGGACCTACTGGACCTACGGGAGTATTTGATCCAAATCAGTTCTTATTCTATGTGCAAGGTAATTCAGGTATTGCCACAATCCGTTTAGGTGAAACCTTAACTATTAGATCTGATACATTGGATATTGAAGTTACTGAAGGTTCTGCAATTGTAGATATTAATTTACCTTCAATTCCGACAGGGCCAACAGGACCTACGGGACCTCAAGGACCGACTGGACCTACTGGGCCTACGGGACCTCAAGGCGCTACTGGACCTACTGGACCTCAAGGACCGACTGGACCGACTGGACCTACAGGACCTCAGGGCGCTACTGGACCTACTGGACCTCAAGGACCGACGGGACCGACTGGACCGACTGGACCTCAGGGCGCTACTGGACCTACGGACCTCAAGGTGCTACTGGGACCTACTGGGACTGGACCTCACCTGGGACCTCAGGGCGCTACTGGACCTACTGGACCTCAAGGACCTCAGGGCGCTACTGGACCTACTGGGCCTACGGGACCTCAAGGCGCTACTGGACCTACGGGACCTCAAGGTGATACTGGACCAACTGGACCTATGGACCTCAGGGCGCTACTGGACCTACTGGGCCTACGGGACCTCAACCGGGACCGGGCCTTGGACCAACTGGACCTACGGGACCTCAAGGACCAACTGGACCGATTGGACCGATTGGACCTACTGGGCCGACTGGACCGACTGGACCAATTGGATCAACTGGACCGACTGGACCGGACTGGGACCAACTGGACCTACGGGACTTGGACCGACTCCGACTGGACCAACTGGACCAACTGGACCAACTGGACCAACTGGACCGACTGGACCTACGGACCAACTGGACCTACGGGACCAACTGGACCGACTGGACCTACGGGACCGACTGGACCAAACTTTGCAGATGAAAGGATTCTCGGCAGTTAGAACAGCAGCTAGTGTATCCACAGGTACTCAGCTTGGCAACTGAGTGTAGCTCCACCATACTTTAATACAACTAGCTTTGATCCTACTACTGGTGTCTTTACAGTTCCAGCTACTGGAAGATACTCAATCGCAGCAACTATCAGCTTACAACTGCAACTTTAACAGGAATCTTTGGTGGCGACCCAGCATTTGTAGTACGCAATATTACTACCGGCGATGATTTAATCGTAGGACTATTCCCAATTTTAAACATTGAACTTGCATTAGGTGTTGGTTTAAGAGCTATTCTTGGTAATGGAACAGTCACAATAGCAGGAGAAGTAGAACTTACTGCAAATGATAATATAGGTCTATTCTATGTAAAAATGATGGATTAACAATTAGCATAACCCTTGGCGGTGCTGACGCTCCAATCGTTTGGTCCATCCATCGAATTGCTTAAGCCAATCCATTTAAACTGCAGACTCACTTGAATGATTCAAGTGGTCTGCAGTTTTTTTTGAAATCACTCATTACAACATCAATTTTACTCAGTTTTAATTTGGAAACTAGTGACAGGCACTCTGAAATTAATGATTCAAAAATGAACGAAATCATTGAAATTAGGCACAAATCCAGCTTCGTTTCAATAAACTAGAGGGTGTATGAGAGTACATTGAGCCACATGGATGGTTATCTATTTAAGGAGGTCACTTTGAATGTCTTTGCCTACCATTCCCGATATTACTCCTGAGATTACATTAGATCGATGTAAGACCATCAATTTATTGCTTTCTTCCATTGCAATGGAGGAAATTGGTCTTTCCCATATTTTGAATGCTGAAGCCGAAAAACTTCAAATGTTTATAAAAAAGTCTCCTTGCGATTTTGGCTACTTAAAAATCAATGAGAGCGTCAATCAAACGTTGCGCACCGTAGTGAAATCGCAAATCTTGCTCCAATTCAAGCTTGAAGATGTGGTGACACTGAATCAAAAATCTTGCTGTCATCCTCGTAAACATTAAATGTAAAGAATGCAAGGAAGAGAAAGATTGTAAATGTAAACATCATCATTGTAAAGACCCGTTCGATTCTTCATTATGCTATTGCCCTAAACAAGAAGAAGAGGGATTGTCATTGTCCAAAGTGTAAATCCGAAAAAAAATACGATCATTAATCGATATGCATTTTACGAGGGGTGAACAATGCAAGAAAATCAAAGTTGAGTTGTTACAATCTTCACTAAACTTTTCAACATTATTTTTGCCCAATTCCTAATAAACTATTTTGAACGTCGCAATCAAAAACTAAAGAAGAACTACTTCAAAGTGAAACACAAGTAATCCAATCATTAGTATTAATTGAAAAATTACACATGCTGCTTTCTTCACTTTTATATTTATCGAACATACTTTTCTTACGAAGTAATAACACCTTCGTTTACGGACTCAAATAGAGAACTATTTGAAAAAATGCAAATGTTATTACAACAATATCCTTTTCTTGAAGAACATCAAATGATTTCAGAAAAACGGTTGCTCAGATTTTGAACTATTATTACATTCGTATTCATGAAGAAACCTATGAAGAATCAAATGATGACGAATCAAATCTCGTAACAATCATTTTGTCACCCTTACCTCCACCTTGGTTGGCAAACAATATGCAAATACCTCGGAAAAAGGAAGTGTAGGTTTATTGTCTTCCCCTTCAATTTCCCTTTGTATGATTGTTAAAGATGAAGCGGATTTTATTGAACAATGTTTAAAAGATTGTGCAAGAAATAATTATTGTTGATACTGGTTCAACCGATAAGACAAGATATATGTAAAAAATATAATGCGATATTTCATATGCATGGATGATTTGCAGAAGCGCGAAACTTCGCCCTATCCAAGGCAACAGGGAATTGGATTTTATGGCTCGATGCAGATGAGGAATTGGAAACTGGCCATGAACAATTGCTAATGGAAGTTTTAAAGAATTCCACTACTACAATGTATTTAATGCCAGTAATGAATTATTACGGTGAATCGTTTCCAGTTGATCGGGAAAAAGCTTTTATATATTATCAACCACGTTTATTTCAAAACCATAAAGGCATCCAATTCTATAATCGGATTCATGAAACCCCTATTTTTCCTAATCCTCATGATTCCAGTTACACAACCGATTATTTAGAGATTCCAATTCATCATTATGGATATATTGACAAATTAACCACCAAGCGTAATAAAGCAGAACGGAATCTACAACTTATTCAAGAGGAGTATAAAAATCCAAACCATAGTCCCTGGATTGAATACCATTTAGCAAATGAATATTATCGTAGAGGAGATTATAATAAAGCTTTTGATTATTTAAATGAATTCGTTTTTTTAAATTAAGCCTCCATCTATTCTCTACCGTTTAAAATATGGGATTCTCGTTGATAAATAGTTTGGATAATGCATTAGAAGGAATAGAAAAAGCCATTGCTTTATATCCTGATTATGTAGATTTACATTTTTTAAGAGGATTATATTTTATCAAACCAACAATTATGAAGAGGCTTTAGCATGTTTTGAAAAATGTCTCGAGCTTGGGGAATAACTAAATATTTAATATTAAAATGGAAGCTTTAAAGCAGAACATTATAAACAACTTTGTTTAGAAAAATTAAGACAGTCTCAAAAACAATAAATAAAAAATTTAGGCTGTATCGATTTGATACAGCCTGTTTTATTTTTCATTGTTTTGTTCTTCGAAATACTTCTTGAAAAATTCTTCATTATAAAGCACTGATGGATCATTCGGACGATATTCTTTTGCTTTTTTATTATATTCGACTGCCAATTCTTTATCCCCTTTATGCCAATGACAAACGCAAAGCTGTAAGTATGGATACCAAGTAGAATATGGTTTTTGTACAATACCTTGTATGTTTGATGTGTCTACCATTAAAGCAAACTGATACCACATAATCGCTTTATCGTAGAGTTTTCTTTCTAGATACAAATCACCCATTCGACAAGATACTTCTGGTCTTGGTACATCGTATTGTATCGAACGGATTAACGTCTCGATTTCTTTTTCTATGTTTCCTAAGCTTCTATAACAAAAAGCCATATTAATACATGCACG